>NZ_PVEP01000003.1 GCF_002973535.1 Albidovulum denitrificans | reverse complement strand
AACGGAACCGAGCTGACCTCGAACGCGATGCTGAAATGGCAGGAGGATCGCCAAGTGGAATGGCATTACATCGCACCGGGTAAGCCCATGCAGAACGGCTTCGTGGAAAGCTTCAACGGCCGCCTGCGGGACGAGTGCCTAAACGAGCACCTGTTCCCCAACCTGCGCCATGCCCGCCATTTGATTGCGGCATGGCGCGACGACTACAACCATCACCGCCCGCACTCGAGTCTCGACGGGCTCACCCCGCGGGAGTATCACAAACGGTCAGAAGAGGACCAAACCCTGAACAGAGCTAACTTATAAACGCGGACTCTAAGGGGAGCAGGTCAGGACACGCCACGGAGAGTAGGTCAGCGTTTGAAAGTGTCGCCTCAGCTATTCCCCAGCAGGTAGGAAATCCGCGCGGCGGCCTCTCCGACGGCGCGGCAGATGGCGGGGGCGACGGTGTCGTCGCCCTTGGTGGCGCTGGTCGCGTTGATCGCGGCAATCACCTTGCCCGACATGTCGCGCAGCGGCGCTGCGACCGAGGTGATCCCCGCCTCGAACGAACCGATCTGGGTAATGACCTCTGCCGATTTGTCCTTGCGCCATTGCGCCATGAGCGCGGCCATGTTCGGGCTGGCGTGGCGGGGGCCGCGCGCCTTGCCGTCCTCGCGGTAGAGGGCGACCAGCGTTTCTTCGTCCAGATCGGCCAGCAGCACCCGCCCCATGGTCGTATTGGCGGCGGGCAGGCGGCTTCCTGTATGTACGATGCTTCCCAACCCCAGACGGCTGGGCAGGCGCAGCATATAAAGAACCAGCGACCCGTCGCGGATACCCAGATGCGTAGACCAGTCGGTTTCGTCGCGCAGCCGCTCCAGCTCGGGCAGGGCGATTTCCACCAATTCGCGCGTGGCCAGATAGCCGAAGCCAAGTCGCATCACCGCAGGGCCAAGCGTGTAGGTCTTGTGCGCCTCGTCGTGCAGCAGATAGCCCATCTGCGTCAGCGTATAGACACAGCGAAACGCGGCCGAACGGCTTAGCCCGATCTCGCGCGCGATCTCGGACAGCGACATCTCGCGCCGCTCGGGCGTGAAGGCCGTCAGCGCCTGAAGACCCCGGATCAGCCCCGGAACCAGATAGCGGTCCTCGGCGGGATCGAGGGGGCGATGCGGTGTCGTAGTTTTATCCATAAAACGACGTATAGAATACAAAACACCTCTTTGCTAGCCGTAAACCCTACCGGACACCACATCGCGCAACAGGAAAGGCAGCGAAGATGACAGCACAATCGGCCCTCGCCCAGGACCTTCTGGCCCATACCGGGCGCTTTACCGACAAGAAATTCGACTGGAATGCGATGCTGCGCGCCGCGCGTCAGGCGCGGGCGCAGATCATCGCGGCGGCAGCGGAAAAGCTTGGCTGCCCGGCGGATGACCTGAACCTTGCCGACGGCATGATCCGGTCCGCCACAAACGCCGATGTGGCGGCACTGTCGGGGTGGCTTTATGCCCATGTGAACCGCTTTGTCAGCCCCGCCCCCTTCTCGCTTCATGCGGGTATCGAATATATGTTCATGATGGTCGTCGGCGGCATGGGGCAGTTGGTCGGGGCGGTTGCCGGGGCGGGCGTCGTGCTGGCGTTGAAGAACTTGCTGCAAGACATTCTGCCGCTGGTCTCCGATCACGCTGCGCAAATTCAGTCCGTGGTCTTCGCGGGGCTGTTCATCGTGCTGCTGCAACATGCGCGCGGGGGCGCCCTCTCGCTTTTGCAGAAGGTCCGGCCGGGATCCATGCGGCACGGCCACGCAGATATCCCCGCCACGGCAATGACCGCCCCGCTCCCCAGGCGAAACGCGCTTGGGAAAGGCGCGGCATTGCTGACGGTTGACGGGGTGGTAAAGCGATTCAAGGGGCTGGTCGCGGTCAACGAGGTCAGTTTTGACATCCGCGCCGGGGAGATGGTCGGCCTGATCGGCCCCAACGGTGCGGGCAAGTCCACGATGTTCAACCTGATGACCGGAACGCTGGAGCTGTCCGCGGGCCGGGTGGAGTTCCTGGGGTAGGACATCACCCACCGGACACAGCGGGAGATTGCGCTGATGGGCATGGCGCGCACCTTTCAGCATGTGAAACTGCGCCCGAATATGACTGTGCTGGACAAAGTGGCGCTGGGCGCACATGCGCGCGGCAGGTGCGGGGTCCTGCGCGGGGGCTGGGCCTTGACCATGAAGAGGAGGCCCGGAACTACGCCGAAGCACGCAAACAGATCGCGCGCATCGGATTGGCCGGGCGGGACCTGGAAACGGCAGGCTCCATGCCCTTGGGAACGCAGCGCCTGATCGAGATCGCGCGCGCCCTGGCCGCCGATCCGCTGTTGCTTATCCTCGACGAATCCGCCGCCGACCTGCGGAAACCCGAAAAGAAGGCGCTGGCCGATCTGCTGAACGGCCTGCGGGACGAGGGCGTAACCATCATGATAGTCGAACACGACATGGATTTCGTGATGAAGCTGGTGGACCGGCTGGTGGTGATGAACTTCGGTACCAAGCTGTTCGAGGGGGCCCCGCAGGCGGCGCGGGCCGATACGGGGGTCCGGGCGGCCTATCTGGGGGATTCGGCATGAAGGCGCTGCTGGAGATCGACGATCTGCATGTCTGCTACGGAAAGGTCGAGGCCGTGCAGGGCGTCTCGCTGCACCTTGATGAGGGGCAGATCGTGTCGGTCATCGGCCCGAACGGGGCGGGCAAAAGCACCCTGCTGGCGGCGGCAATCGGGCTTTTGCCCTCGCGCGGCCGGATCAGGTTCGACGGGGCCCCTCTCGACGGGGCGGGGGTTGAGGATCGCGTCGTCCTGGGCCTCTGCCTTGTTCCGGAAACGCGCGAGCTGTTTGGCGAGATGAGCGTGCTGGACAACCTGCTTCTGGGGTCATACGCCCGCCGCGAATCCCGTGCGGTGCGCACCCGGCAACGGGATCACGTCTACGAGCGGTTCCCCCGCCTTGCCGAGCGCCGGTCGCAGCGGGCGGAGACCCTGTCCGGGGGAGAGCGTCAGATGCCGGCACTCGGCCGCGCGCTTATGTCCGAACCGCGCGTTCTGATGCTGGACGAACCCAGCCTGGGCCTTGCGCCGCTGATCGTGGAAGAGATCCTTGCGATCGTGCGCGGCCTGCGCGACGACGGCGTTGCGATCCTGCTGGTCGAGCAAAACGCCCTGGCAGCGCTTGAAAGCTCTGATTACGGCTATGTGCTTGAGGCTGGCGAGGTCGTCCTGCACGGCAAATCCGCGGACCTCGCATCCGACGAGCGGGTCTATGAAAGCGACCTTGGCGGTGTCTAGAAGGGTGGTACCGCCTCCCCGGCTCGAACGGGGGACCCCCAGATCCACAATCTGGTGCTCTAACCAACTGAGCTAAGGCGGCACTGACGGGCCATTTAGCCCCCTGCGGGCCTGATTGCAAGGCTCAGATCGCGCGAAGCCAGGGAACCCGGCAGCCCCCGGCGGGTTTAGCCAAGACCCGAAACCGGTGGGGGGTGGCGATCATGTTTGGCGGGCAGTTCCCGATCTTCCTGGCGGCCTGCGGGGCGGCGGCGGCGACCGGGGTGATGTTCCCGCCGGGGCACTGGTACGACACGCTGAAAAAGCCGGGTTGGACACCCCCGCGCTGGGCCTTTCCGGTCGCCTGGACGACACTTTACCTGCTGATCGCGCTGGCGGCGGCACGGGTGGCGGGCTTGGCCGGAAGCGGCACGGCGCTGGCGCTTTGGTCGCTACAGATCGCGCTGAACGCGCTCTGGACCCCGGTCTTCTTCGGCGCGCACCGGATCGGGGCGGGGGCGGTCATCATCGGGCTTCTCTGGCTGACCGTGCTTGCGATGATCCCGGTCTTCTGGGCGCTCGACGCCTGGGCGGGGGGGCTGCTTCTGCCCTATCTCGTCTGGCTTTCCCTCGCGGCGGCGCTGAACCTCTGGATCTGGCGCAACAACGCGGAGTGAAAGGCCGCCGCACTCGGTGCTTGCAGACTCGGGGGCGTTGGCCTATATCGCTTTCAACAGCGGCGCTGCGGGGTCCAAACTCGCAGCCCACCGGGAAAGATCGACGGGCCGCACGGCCCGTTTTTTGTTGCTTGGACCATGACCGACCTTATCGCCAAAACCGCCATCGACCGCCGCCTGGCCGAGATCGTGACCCCGACCATCGAAGGTCTGGGGTTCGAACTTGTGCGCATCCGGCTGATGGGCGGCAACACCAAGACGCTTCAGATCATGGCGGACCGGCCCGAGGGCGGGATCGACGTGGACGATTGCGGCAAGATCTCGGTCGCGGTGTCGGCGATTCTTGATGTCGAGGACCCGATCGAGGACGCCTACAACCTTGAGGTTTCCTCTCCCGGTATCGACCGGCCCCTGACCCGGATGAAGGATTTCGAGGCCTGGGACGGCTATGAGGCGCGGATCGAAACCTCGGAACTGATCGACGGGCGCAAACGCTTCAAGGGCCGGATCGCCGGAACCGAGGGCGATGAGGTCCTGATCGAGATTGACGAAGGCACCATCGGGCTGAAGTTCGACTGGCTGGCCGATGCGAAGCTGGTCCTGACGGATGAGCTGATCGCCGAGATGCTGCGGCAGAAGAAGGCCACGGAAGCCGTGGACGAAGCCGCGTTCGACGAGATTGAAGAAGACACTTCCGAGGAGGAATGAATGGCGATTACCTCTGCCAACCAGCTTGAGCTTCTCCAGACCGCCGAGGCGGTCGCGCGGGAAAAGATGATCGACCCGGAACTGGTCGTTCAGGCGATGGAGGAAAGCCTCGCCCGTGCCGCGAAGTCGCGCTACGGCGCCGAAATGGACATCCGCGTGTCGATCGACCGCAAGACCGGCCGCGCGACATTCACCCGCGTCCGTACCGTCGTCGAGGATGACGCGGTCGAGAACTATCAGGCGGAACTGACCGCCGCGCAGGCCAAGCAATACCTCGCCGATCCGCAGATCGGTGACGAGATCGTGGATGAGGTTCCGCCGGTGGACCTTGGCCGGATCGCGGCGCAATCGGCCAAGCAGGTCATCCTGCAAAAGGTGCGCGAGGCAGAGCGCGACCGCCAGTTCGAGGAATTCAAGGACCGGAAAGGCACGATCATCAACGGCGTGGTCAAGCGCGAGGAATACGGCAACATCATCGTCGATATCGGCCGGGGCGAGGCGATCCTGCGCCGGAACGAGAAGATCGGCCGCGAAAGCTATCGCCCGAACGACCGCATCCGCTGCTACATCAAGGACGTGCGCCGTGAGCCGCGCGGCCCGCAGGTCTTCCTGTCGCGGACCGATCCGCAATTCATGGCGGAACTCTTCAAGATGGAAGTGCCGGAGATCTATGACGGCATCATCGAGATCAAGGCCGTCGCCCGCGACCCCGGCAGCCGCGCCAAGATCGGCGTCATTTCCTATGACAATTCCATCGACCCGGTCGGTGCCTGCGTCGGTATGCGCGGCAGCCGCGTGCAGGCGGTGGTGAATGAGCTTCAGGGCGAGAAGATCGACATCATTCCGTGGAATGAGGATCAGGCGACCTTCCTCGTGAACGCGCTGCAACCGGCCGAGGTGGCCAAGGTCGTCATCGACGAAGAGGCGGGCAAGATCGAGGTCGTGGTCCCCGATGAGCAGCTGTCGCTTGCCATCGGCCGCCGTGGCCAGAACGTCCGCCTTGCCTCGCAACTGACCGGCCTCGACATCGACATCCTCACCGAAGAGGAAGAAAGCCAGCGCCGTCAGGCCGAATTCGCCGAGCGGACGAAACTGTTCATGGACGCGCTGGACCTGGACGAATTCTTCGCCCAGCTTCTGGTCTCCGAAGGCTTCACCAACCTCGAAGAGGTCGCCTATGTCGATCTGGACGAGCTTCTGTCCATCGAAGGCGTGGACGAGGCGACGGCGGAAGAGCTTCAGGCCCGCGCCCGCGACGTGATCGAGGAACAAAACCGCAAGGCGCTGGAACATGCGCGCGAGTTGGGCGTTGAGGATAGCCTTGTCGGTTTCGAAGGGCTGACCCCGCAGATGATCGAGGCGCTGGCCATGGACGACGTGAAGACGCTTGAGGACTTCGCGACCTGTGCCGACTGGGAACTGGCCGGTGGCTGGACCACGGTCAACGGCGAGCGTGTGAAGGACGAAGGCATCCTTGAGAAGTTCGAGATGAGCCTTGAGGAAGCCCAGCATCTGGTCATGACGGCGCGCATCCAGCTTGGCTGGGTCGACCCGGCAGAGCTTGAGGTCGCCGAGGAAACCGAAACCGACGAGGAGGCCGAGGCCTGATATGGGCCTCGGAGGAGCTGCATATGACCCGAGGGGGACGCGACAAGGCAGGGGATGAACCCGAACGGCGCTGCATCGTCACCGGCGATGTGCAGCCGAAGGCGGGACTCATCCGCTTTGTCGTCGGCCCTGAGGGCATCGTGGTTCCCGACCTCGCGGGCAAGCTGCCGGGGCGGGGCATCTGGGTGACGGCCGATCGCGACCTGATCCGCAAGGCCGCGGCGAAGGGTCTGTTTTCCCGCGCCGCCAAGGCGCCGGTGCAGGCGCCCGAGGATCTAGACGAGATGGTCGAACGCGGTCAGGCGAAGCGGGTCGTGGAACTCGTCTCGCTGGCGCGCAAGGCGGGCGGTGCGGTCGCCGGATTCGAGAAGGTGAAGGGCTGGCTCGCCGACGGAAAGGCGCGGGTCCTTCTTCAGGCTTCGGACGGATCGGAGCGCGGAAAAGGCAAACTCTGGACACCCGAAGGCGGGCGCTGGTTCGGCTGCCTGACCTCGGCAGAGCTTGGGCTGGCCTTTGGCCGCGATAGTGTGATACATGGCGCGCTTGCCGCTGGCAGACTCTCCGCGCGTGTTGTAGAGGAGGCGGCGAAGCTTTCGGGCCTCAGAGCGAAAAACGGCGGATCCGCCGCCGGGAAGGAATTGTAATCGGCATGAGCGAAACAGACGGCAAGAAACCTCTCGGTCTCGGTGGCGGGCGTTCCGGTCAGGTGAAGCAGAGCTTCAGCCACGGGCGTACCAAGAACGTCGTGGTCGAGACGAAGCGCAAGCGCGTCGTCGTTCCCAAACCGGGTGCGCCCTCTGGCACGGGTGGGGCCGGGTCGTCGGGTCTTGGCGATCCCTCGCGCCGCCCCGCAGGCATTTCCGATGCCGAAATGGAACGCCGCCTGAAAGCGCTTCAGGCCGCCAAGGCGCGTGAGGCCGAAGAGGCCGAGCGCCGCGCCGAGGAAGAACGCCAGCGCGAGGAAGAGCGGGAGCGCCGCCGCGCCGAGGCCGAGGCCAAGGAACGCGATGAGCGGGAGCGCGAAGAGGCGCTGAAGGCCAAGGCCGAAGAAGACGCCCGCCGTGCCGAAGAGGCCGAGGCGCGCGCCGCGCGCAAGGAAGAATTCAAGAAACCGGCAGCGGCCAAGCCCGCCGTCGACCAGGCCGCCGCGCAGGCCGCCGCCGCGCGCGCCGAGACCAAGGGCGTGCCCGTCGGCGGGCCGCGCAAGACCGACCGTGAGCGTGACAACCGCAGCCCCGAGCGCGACACCCGTGGCGGCCGTGGCGGGCGCGACGAAAACCGCCGCGCCGGCAAGCTGACCCTGTCCGAGGCGCTGTCCGGTGAAGGTGGGCGTCAACGCTCGCTCGCCGCGATGAAGCGCAAGCAGGAAAAGGCGCGCCAGAAGGCGATGGGCATGGGCCACAAGGCCGAAAAGCAGGTGCGCGATGTGCAGCTGCCGGAAACCATCGTGGTGCAGGAGCTTGCCAACCGGATGGCTGAACGGGCCGCCGACGTGGTCAAGGCGCTGATGAAAATGGGTATGATGGTCAACATGAACCAGCCCATCGACGCCGACACGGCCGAGCTTATCATCGAGGAATTCGGCCACCACGCCGTGCGCGTTTCGGACGCCGACGTGGAACAGGTCATCGACACGGTCGAGGACAAGGCCGAGGACCTGCAATCGCGCCCGCCGATCGTGACGATCATGGGCCACGTCGACCACGGCAAGACCTCGCTTCTCGACGCGATCCGTCACGCCAACGTCGTCTCGGGCGAGGCGGGCGGCATCACCCAGCACATCGGCGCCTATCAGGTGACGACCGAAAGCGGTGCGGTTCTGTCCTTCCTCGACACGCCGGGCCACGCCGCCTTCACCTCCATGCGCGCCCGCGGCGCGCAGGTGACGGATATCGTGGTTCTGGTGGTCGCCGCCGACGATGCGGTGATGCCGCAGACGGTCGAGGCGATCAACCACGCCAAGGCGGCGAAGGTGCCGATGATCGTGGCGATCAACAAGATCGACAAGCCGACCGCCAATCCGCAGAAGGTGCGGACCGACCTTCTCCAGCACGAAGTCGTGGTCGAGGCGATGTCGGGCGACGTGCAGGATGTCGAGGTGTCGGCCACGACCGGCCAGGGCCTTGATGAACTGCTTGAGGCGATCGCGCTTCAGGCGGAGATCCTCGAACTGAAGGCCAACCCGAAGCGCGCCGCGATGGGCGCCGTGATCGAGGCGAAGCTGGATGTCGGCCGTGGCCCGGTGGCGACCGTTCTGGTGCAGAACGGCACGCTGAAACAGGGCGACATCTTCGTCGTGGGCGAGCAGTGGGGCAAGGTCCGCGCGCTGCTCAACGACAAGGGCGACCGCGTGCAGGAGGCCGGGCCTTCGGTTCCGGTCGAGGTTCTGGGCCTGAATGGCACACCCGAGGCGGGCGACGTGCTGAACGTCGTCGAGACCGAGGCGCAGGCGCGGGAGATCGCGGATTACCGCGAGCAGGCCGCGAAGGACAAGCGCGCCGCTGCCGGTGCCGCGACGACGCTGGAACAGCTCATGGCGAAGGCCAAGGCGGATGAGAATGTCGCCGAGCTTCCGATCGTGGTGAAGGCCGATGTGCAGGGCTCTGCCGAGGCGATTGTTCAGGCTATGGAAAAAATCGGAAACGACGAAGTGCGTGTCCGGGTTCTCCATTACGGTGTCGGCGCGATCACGGAATCGGATATCGGCCTGGCCGAGGCCAGCCAGGCGCCCGTCATCGGCTTCAACGTCCGCGCCAATGCACCGGCCCGGACCGCGGCCAACCAGAAGGGTGTCGAGATCCGCTATTACTCGGTCATCTATGATCTGGTCGATGACGTGAAGGCGGCGGCGTCGGGCCTTCTGTCGGCCGAGATCCGCGAGAACTTCATCGGCTATGCCGAGATCAAGGAGGTCTTCAAGGTCTCTGGCGTCGGCAAGGTCGCGGGCTGTCTTGTCACCGAAGGTGTGGCGCGGCGCTCCGCCGGTGTGCGGCTTCTGCGCGACAACGTCGTGATCCACGAGGGGACGCTGAAAACCCTCAAGAGATTCAAGGACGAAGTGAAGGAAGTGCAGTCCGGCCAGGAATGCGGCATGGCCTTCGAGAACTACGAGGACATCCGCCCCGGCGACGTGATCGAGATCTTCGAGCGCGAGGAAGTCGAGCGCAAGCTGACATAGAAAAGGCAGGCCAACGGCCTGCCGACAGCACGAAAAAAAGGGCCGCCTGAAACCTCAGGCGGCCTTTTTTGTCACCGGAAAGCCCTCGAACAAAAGGCTGCCAACCCTGACGAGTATCTTTCCGTTTTCAAGCTGCCGTTCGAAGATTCCCTGAACGGAGACACAGCTTCCAAGAGTGATGGTCCGTAGCATCGCAAATCTCCCCAACTGCGGTGCCTAACTTACTCCTCCAACCCTTAACACTCGGCAAATCACATGCTCATAGTTTTGACACAGTTTTTTGAACATGGAAACAATATTGTCGTGCGACGGCCCCTGCGGCAAGATTTTTCCGCAACTGGCGGTTGCAAAACTGCAACGATCGGTTCAGAGCCAGTCCCGCAGGACGGGAATAAGCGGAATATCGGCGGGTGGCATCGGGTAGCTGGCAAGGTCGCGCGCGCGCACCCAGGCCAGTTTCTGCCCCTCTTGCGCCCGCACAATACCCTGCCACCGGCGGCAGGCGAAAAGCGGCATCAGAAGGTGAAAATCCTCGTAACTGTGGCTCGCGAAGGTCAGCGGCGCGAGGCAGCTTTTCCAGGTGTCGATGCCCAGCTCCTCATGCAACTCACGGATCAGCGCCACTTCGGGCGTCTCGCCGGGCTCAACCTTGCCACCCGGAAATTCCCACAATCCGGCAAGCGACTTGCCCTCTGGCCGCTGGGCCAGAAGAACCCGCCCATCGGCGTCGATCAGCGCGACGGCGGAAACCAGGACCGTCTTCACGACCGATAGTCGGCGTTGATGTCGATGTAGCGATGCGTCAGGTCGCAGGTCCAGACGGTGCGCGCGCCCTTGCCGATGCCAAGATCGACCGCGATCACAAGGTCTTCCTGTTTCATGTAGGACGCGCCATCCTCTTCCCGGTAATCGGGCGACCGCCAGCCCTTCTCGGCCACCAAGATATCGCCGAAACGGATGGTCAGCCGGTCGCGGTCGGCCTTCGCGCCGGATTTGCCGACCGCCGCGACGATCCGGCCCCAGTTCGGGTCCTGCCCGGCGATGGCCGTCTTCACCAGCGGTGAATTGGCGATGGACATGGCCACGCGACGCGCATCGGCGGCATCAGCGGCGCCGGTCACGCGAATCTCGACGAATTTCGTCGCCCCTTCGCCGTCGCGGATCACCTGATGGGCAAGATCCATCATCACCGCGCGCAGGCCCGCATCAAAGGCCCGCGCCGTGGCCGACCGCAGATCGGTAATCGGCGCGGCCTTGCTTTGCCCGGTCGCCGCAAGGATCAGCGCGTCCGAAGTGGAGGTGTCGCTGTCGACGGTGATCGCGTTGAACGTCTCATCGACATTGCGCGACAGAAGCTTTTGAAGCGCGGGCGCGGCGATCTTCGCGTCGGTGAAGATATAGACCAGCATCGTCGCCATATCCGGCGCGATCATGCCCGAGCCTTTGGCGATCCCGGCGATACGGATGGTGCCACCGTCGCCTTCCACCTCGGCCATCGCGCCCTTGGGGAAGGTGTCGGTCGTCATGATCGCGCGGGCTGCCATCTCGATCCCGCCGGGATCGAGCGCCGCGGTCAGTTCGCCGATCTTCGCGATGATCCGGTCATGCGGCAGCGGTTCCCCGATGACGCCGGTCGAAGACGAAAAGACCCGCGTTGCCGGTACGCCAAGCGCATCCGCCACCGCCCCGGTCACCTGATCGACCGAGGTCTGACCGGCCGCGCCGGTAAAGGCGTTGGCATTGCCTGAGTTCACAAGGATCGCCGCGCCGCTGGTGTCATCCACCTTGCCCTTCAGCTTCGCCTGGCAGTCCAGAACGCAGGCGGCGCGGGTCGAAGACCGGGTAAAGGCCCCGGCGATCGCCGTACCGGGCGCAAGCCGGACCAGCATCACGTCCTTGCGGTTGGCATAACGCACACCCGCCTCGACGGCGGCGAAGTCCACCCCGGCGATGACCGGCAACGCCGGGAAACCGCCCTTGGGGGCGAGGGGCGAAACGGGATTGGGCGCCTTGGCCTTCTTCTCCGTCCCGCCCATCCCGGCCTTTTCGCGCAGCCTGGTGCGCAGTTTCTTCACCCGTCCGCGGAGGGCTTTCGCCTCGGCCTTCCAGTCCTTGTCCTTCTTGGCCATAGCGACGCCTCCGAGCCGGTGATCAGTTGTCGAATATCTTGTCGCTCTTGATAACGGCGGGATCAATCCCGTCAGTCATCTTTTCGACCTTCGCGGTATCGGTGACCTCCTTCACGCGGGCTTCCACGGCCTTTTGCCGCAGATCGCCGGTCAGTTCGTCCTTGGCCTCGTCCAGCGTCGGCACCGAGGCGTCGCGGGTCTCATAAAGCTTGATGACATGCCAGCCGAATTCGGTCTGCACCGGGTCAGAGACCTGATCCACCGCAAGCGCCATCACCGCGTCCTCGAACGGCTTGACCATCATGCCCGCCGAGAACCAGCCAAGATCGCCGCCATTGGGGCCCGACGGGCCGGTCGACTTTTCCTTGGCCACGGTGGCGAAATCGGCGCCGCCGTCCAGTTCGGCCTTGATCGCCTTCGCCTCATCCTCGGTCGGAACAAGGATATGGGCCGCGTGGAATTCCTTCGCCGGGTCCGTGGTGCCGTATTTTGCGTCATAGGCCGCCTTCAGCGCGTCGTCGCTGATCGCGCCTTCAGCCGTCGCTTCAAGCACGGTCCCCGCCAGATAGCCCATGCGCTGGTTTTGCAGCGTCAGCTCATCCTTCTTCGTGGGCTTCGCGTCGGCGGCTAGGGCCGTCTGCTGGACAAGCTGGTCAAGGATGCCGTCGAACAGCGTCTTGTCGTCCAGTTGCAGGTATTGTGCGGGCAGCGTGTCGCGCAGAGCGATCATCTGGCCAAGCGTGATGTCGGTCCCGTTGACGGTGGCGACCACCGTGTCGGCGGTCGGGTCTTCGGCCCGCGCCATGGTCCCGACAAGGACCGCAGCGGCGAAAAGCGCCGGAAGAAGTGTCATATTCCGCATCAGGATGCTCCTGTTTGGGCCGTGGGACCCCACGGCGTTGACTATCTGGCGGCAGGCCCTTACATCGCGGTTGGTCCTGTGAAGACCGTGCCGTCCGTTGTTTCGCAGCCGTTCTAGGCAAGGCGCAAAGGCGCGGCAAGGCCGCCTTTCACACGAAACCGTCATGGGTAAGCCGAGCGGAGAAAACATGCTGGGTATCGGTACTATCGCGAAGAAGGTCTTCGGAACCCCGAACGACCGCAAGGTGAAATCGATCCGCCCGCTGGTAGCCAAGATCAACGCCCTTGAGCCTGAATTCGAGGCGCTGAGCGACGATGAGATCAAGCACCGCACCCACGCGCTTTCCAAACGCGCGCAGGAGGGGGAGGATTTGAACGCCATCCTGCCCGAAGCCTTCGCCAACTGCCGTGAGGCCGCGCGCCGCGCGTTGGGCCTGCGCGCCTTCGACGTGCAGCTTATGGGCGGGATCTTCCTGCATCAGGGCAATATCGCCGAGATGAAGACGGGTGAGGGCAAGACCCTCGTCGCCACCTTCCCGGCCTATCTGAACGCGCTGACCGGCAAGGGCGTGCATGTCGTCACGGTCAACGACTACCTCGCCCGGCGCGATGCGGAATGGATGGGCAAGGTCTTTGAACAGCTCGGCATGACGGTGGGTGTCGTCTACCCCTACCAGCCGCCCGAGGAAAAGCGCGAGGCCTATCGCGCCGACGTGACCTATGCCACGAACAACGAACTCGGCTTCGACTACCTGCGCGACAACATGCGTGGTTCGATCGAGGAGATGATGCAGCGCGGGCATAACTTCGCCATCGTGGACGAGGTCGACTCCATCCTCATCGACGAGGCGCGGACCCCTCTGATCATCTCGGGGCCAAGCCAGGACCGGTCGGACCTTTACGTGACGCTGAACCAGTTCATCCCGAACCTGACGGCCGAGCATTACAAGATCGACGAAAAAGCGCGTAACGCGACCTTCACCGAGGAAGGCAACGAGGTTCTGGAACAGCGGCTTCAGGAAGCGGGCGTCCTGCCGGAAGGCCAGACGCTGTACGACCCGGAATCGACGACCATCGTTCACCACGCCACGCAGGCGCTTCGCGCGCATACGATGTTCCACAAGGACCAGCACTACATCGTCCGCGACGGCGAGATCATGCTGATCGACGAATTCACCGGCCGGATGATGCAGGGCCGCCGCCTGTCGGACGGGTTGCATCAGGCCATCGAGGCCAAGGAAGGCGTCAAGATCCAGCCGGAGAACGTCACCCTCGCCTCGGTGACGTTCCAGAACTACTTCCGCCTCTACAACACGCTTTCGGGCATGACCGGCACCGCCGCGACCGAGGCCGACGAATTCATGGACATCTACAAGCTGGGCGTCGTCGAAGTGCCGACCAACCGCCCCGTCGCGCGCAAGGACGACCACGATCAGGTCTATCGCACGGCGCGCGAAAAGCTCGACGCCGTGATGAAGCGTATCCATAAGGCGCATGAAAAAGGGCAGCCGGTCCTCGTCGGCACCACCTCGATCGAGAAGTCCGAGGAACTGTCGGCGATGCTGACCAAGGAAGGCGTCGCGCATAACGTCCTCAACGCCCGCCAGCATGAGCAGGAGGCGAAGATCGTCGCCGATGCCGGCCGGATCGGCGCCGTCACCATCGCGACCAACATGGCCGGGCGCGGTACCGACATCCAGCTTGGCGGCAATGTCGAGATGAAGGTGCTTGAGGAACTCGCCGCCAATCCCGACGCCAACCCCGACGACGTCCGCGCGCGGATCGAGGCGCAGCATGCCGAGGAAAAGCAGAAGGTGATCGAGGCGGGCGGTCTTTTCGTCCTTTCGACCGAACGCCACGAAAGCCGCCGCATCGACAACCAGCTGCGCGGCCGCTCAGGCCGTCAGGGCGACCCCGGCCGCTCCACCTTCTTCCTCAGCCTTGAAGACGACCTGATGCGGATCTTCGGATCCGACCGGCTGGACAAGGTGCTGTCCTCGCTGGGCATGAAGGAAGGCGAGGCGATCATCCACCCTTGGGTCAACAAGTCGCTTGAACGCGCGCAGGCGAAGGTCGAAGGGCGCAACTTCGACATCCGCAAGCAGCTTCTGAAGTTCGACGACGTGATGAATGATCAGCGCAAGGTGATCTTCAGCCAGCGGCTTGAGATCATGCAGACCGAGGATCTTGAGGATATCACCGGCGACATGCGTCATCAGGTGATCGACGACCTCGTCGATACCTACCTGCCGCCGAAAAGCTACGCGGATCAGTGGAACACCGAAGGGCTTCTGGCCGAGACGCGCGACAAGCTGGCGCTTGACCCGCCGCTGGCGGCCTGGGCCGCCGAGGAAGGCGTGGATCAGGAGGTCGTGCGCGAACGTCTCTGTGACGCCAGCGATGCGATGATCGCCGAGAAGACCGAAGCCTTCGGGCCGGAGATGATGCGCCAGATCGAAAAGCAGTTCCTGCTTCAGACGATCGACGGCAAGTGGCGCGAACACCTCGTGACGCTGGAACATCTGCGCTCGGTCATCGGGTTCCGTGGCTATGCGCAGCGCGACCCGCTGGCGGAATACAAGACCGAGGCCTTCGCGCTTTTCGAACATATGCTCGACAGCCTGCGCATCGACGTGACGCAGAAGCTGGCGCGGGTGCGTCCGCTGACCGAGGAAGAACAACAGCAGATGGTCGCGCAGATGGCGCAGCAGCCGGACGCGCCGGAACAGATTCTGGAAGCCGCCGCCGCCGCGGCATTGGCCGAGGGCGATGCGCGCAAACCCCTGGTCGAGGGCTTCGATCCGGCAGATCAGGCGACCTGGGGCAATCCGGGACGGAACGATCCCTGCCCCTGCGGATCGGGCGAGAAGTTCAAGCACTGCCACGGCCGCCTCGCCTGAGTCGGCGGGCAGAGCAAAATGGTGTCAGCATTGTGACGCCGGGGCCAGTGTTGGCCCCGGCGTTTCGCGTATCTAGCGGGGGATTGACCCGCATCCCCCCAAATTCTGTGGCTGTCTGGACGAATTCGGATTCCGAATTGTCATGTCTCAGCCCCGATCATGCCCCGATCGTTCGCTAATCCTGAACAAAAGGTAAAGTTTTCCGGGGGGTGAGTCTTCCAATGAAACGCAGAATCCTGATGGCCGGCGCAACCTTCTTCCTTGCCGCCGCGACAGGCCATGTGATGCAGAACACGCATGAGATCGGGGCAGCCCTGCGCGGCGTCTTCGTCTCGGCCCCCAAACCGGCCGGGACCATCGTCGCCAGCGTCGCGCCCGTCGCCGCGCAGCCGAAGATGGCCGAGATTGCCGGGCCGCAGGTCGCGCAGGTATCGACCGATGCACTGCCCGATTTCCCCGCCGTCGCGGTGGGTGAGCTGAAATCCGGCGTCCTTCTTGCGGCCCGGATGGATGCGGTCGCGGATGACTACAAGCGCCCCGAAACGGATGCCGACAAAAGCTATACGGTCTTTGGCATTCCCTGCGGCGCCCCGGCCCTGACGCTAAGCCTTGGCGCCTCTGGCACGCTGAAAGCGGCACTTTCGGCGCCCTGCCACCCCGAGGAACGGGTGGTCTTCGACCATGCCGGGCTAAGCTTCGCGCTGATGACGGATGCAGCAGGCATGGTCAACGTCACCATTCCGGTGATGGCGACCGACGCCAAGGTGACCGCCAGCTTCGGCGACGGTGAAACGCTCACCTTCGAACGCCGGGTGGCCGATCTGGACCGCATGCGGCGCATCGCCATTTCGGGCGGCGCCGATCTGGGCCTGAACCTTTATCAGGACGGCGCGGCCTATGGCGCCGAGGGCTTTTTCTCCGCCAACCGTCCGGGCGACGCGGGCCTGACCGGTGGCGCAACGCTTGTGGTGCTGGGCGATCCGTCGCTTGACAGGCCGATGCTGGCCGAGGTCTTCACCGCCGCCGACACGGCCAACACCGTCGCGGTCGAGGCCGAGGCGACGACGACCGAGGCCAACTGCGGCACCACGCTGCGCGCCCGGTTCGTCACGATGGAAGGCGGCAAGCCGGGGATGAATGAAACCTTCGTTCAGGCCATGCCGGGATGCGATGCGATCGGTGATTTTGTCGTCGCGCCGCTGCCGGGCTGGGATGGCCCGCTGACCGTCGCCTCGCGCGACTGACGGGCTTACAAAAGCCCCTCGGACCGGAAGCTGAGATCGCGGGTCTTGCCGATGATGAGGTGGTCGTGAACGACGATCCCCATCGTCTCGGCCGCGTCACAGATCCGCGCCGTGATCTCGATGTCCTGCGGCGAAGGCGTGGGGTCCCCCGATGGATGGTTGTGGACCAGAATCAGCGCGCTTGCGGTGATTTCCAGCGCCCGCTTGATGACCTCGCGCGGGTAGACGGGAACGTGATCCACGGTGCCGCGCGCCTGTTCCTCATCCGCGATCAAAACGTTCTTGCGGTCGAGGTACAGCACCCGGAACTGCTCCGTCTCGCGATGCGCCATGGCGCTGCGGCAATAGTCGAGAAGCTGGTCCCATGAGGACAGCACCGGCCGGTGCATCACCTTCGCGCGGGCAAGGCGATGGGCGGCCGCCTCGACGATCTTGAGTTCCTGAACGACGGCGTCACCGGCCCCCTTGATCTCTTTCAACCGCTCCGCCGGGGCGGACAGGACCCGGTTGAAGTCCCCGAACCGTTGCAAAAGCGCGTGAGCCAGAGGTTTGACATCCTGACGCGGAATGGCGCGGAAGAGGACAAGTTCCAGCAGTTCATAATCGGGCATCGCGGCGGCACCGCCCTGCATGAAGCGGGCGCGAAGCCGTTGCCGGTGGTCGCGGATATAGGAGGGAAGCCGCACCCCCGGCAGCGGCAACCCGGCCGCCTCATCGGCGTCAAAGAGGGGCAGGGGCGCTTCGTGAAAGGCGGAGTGTGCGGGCATGGCCCAAGCGTCGCGCTCCATGGTGAAGGAAGGGTTAACACCGCCCTGTTGGCCGCGAAAATCTAACCGGCGCGGCTTTCCCGCAGGATCACGACCACGCCGCTTGCGATGATGATCGCGGCGCCAAGGTAGGTCGCGCTGTCAGGCACCTCGGCCCAGATCAGCCAGCCGAAAGCCGTCGCCCAGATCAGCGCGGTGTAATCCAGCGGCGCAACCAGCGTTGCGGGGGCAAGCCGGAAGGCCTGGGAAATCATCGTCATGCCTGCCGTTCCGAAAAGCGCGATGGAAACGAAAAGCCATACATCCTCGGCCCGGACCGGTAGCCAGACGAACGGTACCAGAACCCCGCTGAGAAGCGCGCCGGTTCCGGTCAGGTACAAAAGCAGCGTCCAGATGCTTTCGCGCGGATCGACCAGCCGCGAGCCCAGCATCAGAAACGCATAGACCAGCGCCGTCGCGACCGGCAGGAGAGAGACCGCCTGAAACGCAGCGCCCCCCGGACGGATCACGATCAGCACCCCGATAAACCCGACGATGACGGCAAGCCAGCGCCGCCAGCCGACCTCTTCGCGCAGGAAGAGGGCGGAGATCGCGGTGATGAAAAGCGGGGCCACGAAGATCAGCGCCGTCGCCTCGGCAAGGCCAAGATGTTTGAGGCTGGTGAAGAACAGGAACGTCGCCGCGACCCAGAGGAACCCGCGCAGAAGATGCGCCATGGGTCGGCGGGACAGAAGCGCGGACGGCCCGCCCAGAACCAGCGCGATCACCACCGCGACGGGCAGCGCGATCAGGTTGCGCAGGAACATGATCTGGAACGGTGCGTAATGGGCCGTCAGCGTCTTGGCCAGCGCGTCATTGGTGCTGAGGCAGGCAACACCGGCGCACATCAAAACGGCCCCGGACAGGCGCCGCCGTTTCTCATCTGCCAGTGTCTGCACCCGTCCCCCTTCGCGCCGCGTCCGGCGATGCTATCGGGCCGGGGGAGCAGATACCAGACGACGCGGCGCGTCGGGGGGACCCTACTGCGACGCCGTGCCCAGATCGGCACCGATCTCGGCCGCGACGGCATCCTGAATGCGGGCGATCTTCTGTTGCAGGATCTCAAGCTTCAGCCGCCCGGTCGGGTCCGCCGCGCCGGACATGTCGGGGTCGTCCAGACCCTCGGCATAGCCGATCGCCACGTCGAACGCGGCTTCGCTGCGCGGAACCGGGCCGGTGGCAAGGTCCATCGCCAACTGCCGCAAGGCCTTCAGCGACAGAACGACATTGCGCATCGACCGCCCCGACCGCCGCGCCTCGGCCAGGTCAGGGCGCGGGGCCTCGAAGGTCCCCATCGGGCGGCTAAGACGCTGGGTCTTGGTGAAATCGAGGCCGGTGAAGAGCGCGGTGAAGAGCGCCTCGCGCGCCGCGCTTTTGTCGGGATAAACCTCATTCCCCGCCGCGCCCGCCGTCGTCAGGCTTTTCGCATGGCCCGGCCATTCCGCGTTCATGTCGCGCGCCACCCGGTTCAGGTCGGCGGCAATGGCAAGCGTCAGGTGGCAGGCATAGTCGTTGCGCCCGTAGTCCGAAAGCGTCTCATCATAAAGCAGCCGTTCAAGCGCGAACAGACCGCGCCCGGCGACCGTGACCTTGGCGAACCCGCTTTCGCTGTCGACCGCCGGGTCCTTCGCCGCGACAAGCCCGACGACGGTCTTGCCCACCATGTCGCCATTGTCGGGCCAAAGCGCGATGGCAAGGTTGCGGCCCCTGTCGGCCAGGGGGCCGAACTGAAACGGGCTTATCGCGATCCAGGCGTCGAAGGTTTCCTGAAAGGCGGGGCGCAGGGCGGCGGGGCGGCAATCGACCAGCGCGCTGTTGACCAGCGCCTCCGTCTCCTCGCCGAAGCGGGCGAAGGCGGGCAGGATGTCCTTCGTCACCGCCGTATCGACATCGGCCATGGCGGGGCCGGCGATCAGGCAGGCAGTAAAGACGAGCATGCGCATCGGCGACTCCACAGGACACGAATCGGGCCGGTCCCGGTGTTACCGGGGGCCGACGTGACGCCATGGTCGCGCTGTGGTTGCGCGTCAAAGGGTCACGGGGACCGCCCTAGCACGGACGTTCGGGGCCGTCATGGTCGAAAAGGCTGTTTTCGGTGCCTGACTTCCGCGCCCGGCACCGAGCGTGCCGGGCTGCCTGTTATCGGAGGCCTGTGACGCGGGTCAGAAATCCAGGTTCTCTACGCTCAGCGCGTTCTGCTGGATGAACTCGCGCCGCGGTTCGACGACGTCGCCCATCAGCTTGGTGAAGATGTCGTCGGCCTCGGCCAGATCCTCGATCTTCACCTGGTTCAGCACCCGTGCCGAGGGGTCGAGCGTGGTTTCCCAAAGCTGATCGGGATTCATTTCCCCCAGACCCTTGTAACGCTGAAGCGTCAGGCCTTTCTCGCCTTCCTGAAGGATCGCGTCCAGCAGGTCGAGCGGGCCGTGGATCGCCTGATCGCGGTCCTTGCGGACCAGATGCGCCGCGCTGCCATAGATCTCGCGCAGCGCCTCGGTATGGGTCGCCAGACGGCGCGCCTCGCCCGAGCGCAGGATCTGACCGTCCAGTGTGCGCACCTCTTCGACGCCGCGCAGGAAGCGGGCGAAGCGCAGCCCCTGATCCTGCGTCGGGCGGCCTTCCCAGCCGCGTTCATATTCCACCGCGACCTCGTCGAGACGCCGGGCCACCTCACTTGCCACGCCCTGCGCATCGGCATCGACGCGGCCGGGAACGAGGGCGCCCGCGATGGCGGACTGTTCCAGGATGCGGGTCGGATAATGGGTCGGGAAGGCGTTCAGGATGCGCCGCACCACGCGGGCCTCTTCGACCACCCGGCGCAGGTCGGCGCCGCTGATCTCTTCCCCGGACTGAAGCCGCAGCACCGCCCCGTCGGTCCCCTGTTCGATCAGGAAATCCTCAAGCGCGGGCTGGTCCTTCAGATAGACCTCGGACTTGCCGCGCGTGACTTTGTAAAGCGGCGGCTCGGCGATGTAGAGATAGCCGTTTTCGATCAGCTCCGGCATCTGCCGGAAGAAGAAGGTCAGAAGCAGGGTGCGGATATGCGCGCCATCGACGTCCGCATCCGTCATGATGACGATCTTGTGGTAGCGCAGCTTGCCGATGTTGAATTCATCGCGCCCGATCCCGGTGCCAAGCGCGGTGATGAGCGTGCCGATCTGGTCCGATGACAGCATCCGGTCGAACCGCGCGCGTTCAACGTTCAGGATCTTGCCCCGAAGCGGCAGAACCGCCTGATACTTCCGCTCCCGCCCCTGCTTGGCGGACCCGCCGGCCGAATCCCCCTCGACCAGGAACAATTCGGTCAGCGCCGGATCCTTTTCCTGGCAATCCGCCAGCTTGCCGGGCAGGCTGGCGACATCCATCGCCGTCTTGCGCCGCGTCAGTTCGCGCGCCTTGCGCGCCGCCTCGCGCGCCAGCGCCGCCTCGATGATCTTGCCGACGATGGTCTTGGCTTCGGCCGGATGCTCCTCGAACCACTCCGACAGCTTTTCGTTCACAAGGTTTTCGACCGCAGGCCGCACCTCGGACGATACCAGCTTGTCCTTGGTCTGGGATGAGAATTTCGGGTCCGGCACCTTGACGGACAGCACGCAGGTCAGCCCTTCGCGCGCGTCGTCGCCGGTGAAGTCGATCTTCTCCTTCTTGGCGATGCCGCTGTCCTGGGCGTATTTCGTCAGCGTCCGGGTCAGCGCGCCGCGAAAGCCCGCCATATGCGTGCCGCCGTCGCGCTGGGGGATGTTGTTGGTGAAGGGCAGGACCGTCTCATGGTAGCTGTCGTTCCACCACATCGCCACTTCGACGCCGATGCCGCCGCGCTCCCCCACGATGAAGATCGGGTCGGGCATCACGGGCGTCTTGTGCCGGTCGAGATATTTCACGAATTCCCGCACACCGCCGTCGTAGAAAAGTTCGGTGCGCTGCAACTCGGCGCCGCGATTGTCCTCAAGGATGATCTTCACGCCGGAATTCAGGAAGGCGAGTTCGCGCAGCCGGTTTTCCAGCGTCTTGAACGAATATTCGAGGTTCGAGAACGTCCCCTCAGGGCTTTTGGTCCGTGCGGAGGCGAGGAAGCGCACCTCGGTCCCTTTCTCGCCCGGCTCCGCATCGCCGACGACGCGCAGCGGCTCGACCGTCTCGCCCTTTTCGAACTTGGCGTAATGTTCCTTGCCATTGCGCCAGACCCGTAGTTCCAGCCAATCGGACAGCGCGTTGACGACCGAAACGCCCACCCCGTGCAGACCGCCGGAAACCTTGTAGCTGTTCTGGTCGAACTTACCGCCCGCGTGCAGCTGGGTCATGATGACCTCGGCCGCCGAAACGCCTTCGGTCGGGTGCATGTCGGTCGGAATCCCGCGTCCGTTGTCGCGGACCGAGACGGAGTCATCGGCGTGGATACGGACCCTGACAAAGTCCGCATGACCCGCCAACGCCTCGTCGATGCCGTTGTCGACGACCTCATAGACCATGTGGTGCAGGCCGGACCCGTCATCGGTATCGCCGATATACATGCCGGGCCGTTTGCGCACGGCCTCCAACCCTTTGAGAACCTTGATGGAATCGGCGCCGTATTCCGCCGGAGTTTGCGCGTCGTCGGTCATGCCCGCCCGTCCTTGTTTTTGTGCGCATTTTATAGTCCGCCACGGGCGGATTGTCACGTCGAAGCCACAATATTTGGTGGTTGCCGGTTGCCTGCGCCCCGATCGCCCCGCGCCTAGCGCAGACCGGCCTCGGCCGCGATCTCCGCGCGGCTTTTCCGGGCGCGTTCGGTGGCCGATTTCAACTGCCCGCAGGCGGCCATGATGTCCTCGCCGCGCGGGGTGCGGATGGGGCTGGCATAGCCCGCCTTGTAGACGATGTCCGCAAAGGCCTCGATCCGCTCCCAGTCCGACCGCTCATAGGGCGCGCCGGGCCATTCGTTGAAGGGGATGAGGTTGATCTTGGCCGGAATGCCCCGGATCAGCTTGACCAAACGCTTCGCATCGGCGTCGCTGTCATTGACGCCCTTCAGCATCACATATTCGAACGTGATCCGTTCGGAATTCGAAAGGCGCGGATAGTCGCGCAGGGTATTGAGCAGCGTTTCGATGTTCCAGCGCTTGTTGATCGGCACCAGCCGGTCGCGCACCTCATCCGTCGTGGCGTGAAAGCTGACCGCCAGAAGGCAGCCGATCTCTTCCGCCGCCCGCGCGATTTCCGGCACCACGCCCGAAGTGGATAGCGTGATCCGGCGGCGCGACAGCGACAGCCCTTCGCCATCCATCACCACCTTCATCGCGTCGCGGACGTTGTCGAAGTTGTAAAGCGGCTCCCCCATGCCCATCAGGACGACATTCGACACCAGCCGCGTTTCATCCTTCGGCGCGCCGGGTTCGGGCCATTCGCCCAGATCGTCGCGGGCCAGCATCAACTGCCCCACGATTTCCCCCGCCGTCAGGTTGCGGACAAGCTTTTGCGTGCCGGTGTGGCAGAAGGAACAGGTCAGCGTGCAGCCGACCTGGCTGGAAATACAAAGCGTTCCCCGGTTCTCCTCGGGGATATAGACCATCTCGACCTCATGGCCCCCGGCGATCTTCAGGAGGTATTTCCGCGTGCCATCGGCCGAGACCTGGCGGGTGACGACCTCGGGCAGGGCAATCTCGAAATGCTGGGCCAGAAGCGCGCGGTAGTCCTTCGACAGGTTCGTCATCGCGTCGAACTCGCGCACGCCCCAGTGGTAGACCCATTGCCAGATCTGCCCCAGCCGCATCTTCACCTGCTTTTCGGGTGTTCCCGCCGCGATCAGCGCGTCGCGCAACTGATCCCGCGTCAGGCCGACAAGATTGACCTTGCCGCCTTCGGGCAGCTTGCGGGGAATGGTCAGCACGTCTTGCGTGACGGGCGCGGTCGGGGTCTGATCGGTCATCGGGGCATCCTCGGGCGGCAAGACAGCATCATATAGTCGATCCCGCGCCCGAACGGAACAGGCTGTCAGCCCCAGTCCAGCACGACCTTGCCGCTTTTGCCCGACCGCATCACCTCGAACCCGTCACGGAAGTCGTCGGCCTTGAATCGGTGGGTGATGACCCGGCGGATGTCGAGACCGTTTTCCAGCATCGCGATCATCTTGTACCAGGTCTCAAAGATCTCGCGGCCGTAGACGCCCTTGATCGTGATCGCCTTGAAGACGATGCGCGACCAGTCCACGGGACTTTTGCCCGGCGGAATGCCCAGCATCGCGATCCGCCCGCCCATCACCAGGTTTTCGACCATCTGGTCGAGTGCGGCCTGATTGCCCGACATCTCCATCCCGACGTCGAAGCCTTCCTTCATCCGAAGCGCGCCCTCGACCTCTTTCAACTCCTGCTTCGCGACATTGACCGGCACCACGTCCGTCACCGCTGCTGCCAGGTCCAGCCGGTCTTGGTTGACGTCGGTGATCACAACATGCCGCGCGCCGACATGGCGGGCGACGGCGGCTGCCATGATGCCGATGGGGCCGGCGCCGGTGATCAGCACGTCCTCGCCCACGAGATCGAAGGACAGCGCGGTGTGAACCGCATTGCCAAGCGGGTCGAGGATTGCGCCGATCTCATCGTCGATCTCGTCGGGCAGGGGGACGACGTTGAAGGCGGGCAGGCGCAGGTATTGCGCGAAGGCGCCCTGTTCGTTGACGCCGATCCCACGGGTTGCCGGGTCCAGATGAAACTTCCCGGCCCGGCTTTGCCGCGACTGCTTGCCGATCAGATGCCCCTCGCCGGAACAGCGCTGGCCGATGGTCAGCCCTTCGACATTCCGCCCGATCTCCACGATCTCACCGGCGAATTCGTGGCCCGTGACAAGGCCCAGCGGAACCGTCCGCGCCGCCCAGTCGTCCCAGTTCCAGATATGGATGTCGGTGCCGCAGATCCCGGTCTTGCGGATGCGGATCAGCACGTCGTCCGGGCCGATCTCCGGCACCGGGCGGTGTTCCAGCCAAAGCCCGGTTTCCGGTTTCGCCTTTGCCAGCGCCTTCATGTCGTTGCGCATCAGATCACCCCCACCGCCTTGCCCGCGTCCCGAAAGGCGTCAAGCGCGATATCCAGACCCGCCCGCGTCAGCCGCGCATTCATCTGCGTGCGAATCCGCGCCTGCCCCTTCGGCACCACCGGGAAGAAAAAGCCCGAGACATAGACACCCCGGTCGTAAAGCTCTGCCGCCATGGCTTGCGCCAGCTTCGCTTCGCCCAGCATCACCGGGATGATCGGGTGTTCGCCCGGCAGCAGGGTAAAGCCCGCCGCCTGCAACCCGTCGCGCCAGTAGCGTGCATTGTCGAACAGTTGCGCGCGCAGATTGTCCCCTGCCTCGATCAGGTCGATGGCGGCGATACCCGCCGCGACGACGGCAGGCGGCAGCGCGTTGGAAAAGAGGTAAGGCCGCGCCCGTTGCCGCAAAAGGTCGATCACCGGCTGCGGCCCGGCGATATAGCCGCCAAGCGCCCCGCCAAGGGCCTTGCCCAGCGTCCCGGTGAGGATATCGACATCGACCCCGGCATGGGCGGGCGTCCCGCGTCCCTCAGGCCCCATGAAGCCTGTCGCGTGACAATCGTCCACCATCGTCAGCGCGCCATATTTTTCCGCCAGCGCCACGATTTCGGGCAGTTTCGCCAGATAGCCGTCCATCGAAAAGACGCCATCCGTCGCGACCATGATGAACCGCGCGCCATCCGCGCGCGCCTGCCGCAACTGCGCCTCAAGATCGTCCATGTCGGAATTGGCGTAGCGATAGCGCTTGGCCTTGCAAAGCCGTATGCCGTCGATGATCGAGGCATGGTTGAGGGCATCGGAAACCACCGCGTCCTCCGGCCCCAGAAGCGGCTCGAACAAGCCGCCATTGGCGTCGAAACAGGCGGCGAAGAGTATGGAATCCTCCTTGCCGAGGAACCGCGCGATCCGCTCCTCCAACTGCCGGTGCAGGTCCTGCGTCCCGCAGATGAACCGGACCGAGGCCATGCCATAGCCGTGATCGTCCATCGCCGCCTTCGCGGCCGCGATCAGCGCCGGATGATCCGCCAGCCCAAGATAATTGTTGGCGCACAGGTTCAGCATGTCGCGCCCCGCGACACGGATAAGCGTTCCCTGCGCCGACTGGATCAGCCGTTCGCGTTTCATCAGCCCTTCGGCGTCGATGCCGCGCAGGGTCTCGGTCAGGTGATCGAGGAAACCGGCCTTGTCCGTCATGTCAGAATATCCTCCGTGATGATGGAATAATACCGCCATCCGTCGATATGTCAATATCCCGGATGCGCGTCCATCAAAACGGATTTTAGCCGATCCGGGCCTAGCTGTTCTGCACGATCAGGATCGCCCGCGCGGTGGTCCCGATCGCCTCGATCCTGTGTGGCCGATCGGCGAAATAGCGTGCGGTATCCCCGGTCCCCAACCGTGATGTCTCCTCACCCGAGGTGACGCCAAGCGTACCTTCCAGAACCGTCAGATGTTCGCGGCAGCCCGGCCCGTGCGGGTCGCTGACCAACTCGCCCCCCGCCTCGAACCGCAATTCATAGACCTCATGTTCCCCCGCGGCCTCGGCGGGCGACAGGATGCGGATGGTAACGCCCTGGCCCCGCCCGCCGATGACGGGCGCGTCGCTCGCGCGGATCACCTCGATCCCCGGCGCGGTGCGGCCTTCCAGCAGCCCCGCGAAATCCACCTGCAACGCCTGTGTCAGGTTCCAAAGCGTCGCGACCGTCGGACTCGATTCGCCGCGCTCGATCTGGCTGACCATCGACCGGCTGACACCGGACAGCTTCGCCACCGCCTCAAGGCTAAGCCCCTTGGCGCGGCGCGCCTCTTTCAGCGAGGCGGCAAGACGGTCATGGATCGAGGTGCGGGACGACATGATGGATAAGCCTGAGTTGTGATGCGGAAAAGGTCAACGGGGCAGCATCTCCAGCCCGTCGGGATCGGCGGCCTCATCCACCAGCCAGTCGCGAAAGGCCAGAAGCGGTGCGTGCCGCGCGCCGGTCTTTGGCCAGACCAGTTGATAGCTGCCCTCCACCCGGACCGGACCGCCATGGACGGGCAGAAGCCGCCCGTCCTCCAGATCGCTGCGGGCCAGAAACTCTGGCAGCAGCCCGACGCCAAGGCCATGGATGATCGCCTGAATCATCGGTGCGAACTGATCGAAGATCATCCCCTGCGGGACCGGGTCATGAACGCCGTGATGGGCGAACCATTCCGCCCAGGCGTTCGGTCGCGTCTCAAGCCGAAGAAGCGGTAGCGCGAAAAGATCGCGCGGGTCTTCGATCATCCGCCCGGACAGCAGGCCCGGCGCGCAGCAGGCGACAAGGCGTTCGTCCAGCAGCTTGACCGATTCGGTGCCGGGCCAGGTGCCGATGCCGAAATGGATCGCGGCATCGAAGCCTTCCTCATCGAAATCGAAGGGCTTCAGCCGCGTGGCAAGGTTGATCGTGATGCCCGGATGCGCCGCCAGAAAGCGTGGCAGTCGAGGGGCAAGCCAGCGGGTGCCGAAGGTCGGCAGGATCGCCAGCGACAGCGTCCCGCCCCCGGTGGGCGAGCCAAGCCGCATCGTCGCGCGGGAGATCAGTTCAAGCGCCTTCGCCACGTCCCGCGCATAGGCCAGCGCCTCATCCGTGGGCGTCAGGCGGCGGCGGTCGCGGACAAAAAGCGTGACGCCGACCTGTGTTTCAAGGCTCTGGATCAGGCGCGACACCGCCCCTTGCGTCAGGTGCAACTCTTGCGCGGCGCCAAGGGTCGACCCGGTGCGCACGACCGCCTCAAAGGCGCGCAGCAGGCTGACAGAGGGCAAAAGGCGACGGGGAAGGGCCATGTATGTGCGATACTCATATGTCTTGGTGAGAATAGCGCTGTATCGGCGGGCAAAACCAGCCCATAATGAATACCCGACACATTCCCGCACTTTCGCCACCAAAGGATGACTTCGCCATGGCTTTGAAACCCAAGGACGCCCCCGACCTGTCGCGCTTTGACTGGGAAGACGCCTTCCGGCTTGAGGATCAACTGACCGAGGAAGAGCGGATGCTGCGCGACGGCGCCCGCGCCTATGCGCAGGAAAAGCTGCAATCGCGCGTCATCGCCGCCTATCGTGAGGAAAAGACCGATCCCGCGATCTTCCGCGAGATGGGGGAGATGGGGCTGCTGGGCGTCACCGTGCCCGAGGAATACGGCGGTATCGGCGCCTCTTATGTCGCCTACGGCCTCGTCGCGCGCGAGGTGGAGCGGGTGGACAGCGGCTATCGCAGCATGATGTCGGTGCAGTCGAGCCTGGTGATGTACCCGATCTATGCCTATGGCTCGGAAGAGCAGCGCAAGAAATACCTGCCGAAACTTGCGTCCGGGGAATATATCGGCTGCTTCGGCCTGACCGAACCCGATGCCGGCTCCGACCCCGCCGGGATGAAGACCCGCGCCACGAAAACGGCGAATGGCTACGTCCTGAACGGCTCGAAAATGTGGATCTCGAACGCGCCGATCGCGGATGTCTTCGTCGTCTGGGCGAAGTCGGACGCGCATGGCGGCAAGATCCGGGGCTTCGTGCTCGACAAGGGCATGAAGGGTCTGTCGGCACCGAAGATCGGGGGCAAGCTCTCCCTCCGGGCTTCGGTGACCGGCGAGATCGTGATGGAGAATGTCGAGGTCGGCGAAGACGCGCTGCTGCCCAATGTCGAAGGGCTGAAAGGCCCCTTCGGCTGCCTCAACCGCGCGCGCTACGGCATCGCCTGGGGCGTGCTGGGCGCGGCGGAGTTCTGCTGGCACGCGGCGCGCCAATACGGCCTTGACCGCAAGCAGTTCAACCGGCCGCTGGCGCAGACCCAGCTTTACCAGAAGAAACTGGCCGACATGATGACGGAAATCTCCCTTGGCCTTCAGGGCGCGCTGCGGGTCGGCCGCCTGATGGACGAGGCGAAGGCGGCGCCCGAGATGATTTCGCTCGTCAAGCGCAACAACTGCGGCAAGGCGCTGGATATGGCCCGGATGGCGCGCGACATGCATGGCGGCAACGGTATCCAGGAGGATTTCCAGGTCATGCGCCACATGGTCAACCTTGAGACGGTGAACACCTATGAAGGCACCCATGACGTCCACGCCCTGATCCTCGGCCGCGCGATCACCGGGCTTCAGGCGTTTTTCTGAAGGGGGTTCATCGTGGCGCAAATACTCCCGCCGGAGGCGTCCGGCCTTGCCGCCAGATGCCTCCGGCGGGAGTATTTTTCCACAGTGAAGACATGAGGCTTTGGCATGGACCGCGCCGAGATCGTTCACGAAAACTTCCTGAGACGGGTTGCCGCGGGCGACCTGCCGCCGGGCGCCGCGCCCGTGGGGCCGTTGTCGCCGACCGGGGCGGTTTCGGTCTTCCGCTCGGCCTGCCTGTCGCGCGCGCTCGACCGGCAAAGCCGGGCGATGCAGAAGGCGGGGCAGGGGTTCTATACCATCGGCTCCTCGGGGCATGAGGGGCTGGCGGCGGTGGCGGCGGCGCTGCGGCCCACCGATACCGCCTTCCTGCATTACCGCGACGCGGCGTTCCAGATCGCGCGCGCCGCGCAGGTGCCGGGGCAGTCGATCGCCTGGGACATGCTTCTCAGCTTCGCGTCTTCGTCCGAAGACCCGATTTCCGGCGGGCGGCACAAGGTTCTGGGGTCGAAAACACTCTCTATTCCGCCCCAAACCTCCACCATCGCCTCGCATCTGCCGAAAGCTGTGGGCGCTGCCTATTCCATCGGCGCGGCGCGGCGGCACCGGCCGGAACATCAGGACCTGCCGGACGACTCCATCGTCTATTGCTCCTTCGGGGACGCCTCGGCCAACCACTCCACCGCGCAGGGCGCGTTCAATACGGCGGCCTGGACGTCCTATCAGTCGATCCCCCTGCCGCTTCTCTTCGTGTGCGAGGATAACGGCATCGGCATTTCCACCAAGACGCCGAAGGGCTGGATCGCCGCCAATTTCGCGCAGCGGCCGGGGTTGAAGTATTTCGCCTGCAACGGGCTGGATATCTTCGAGACCTTCCGTGTCGCGACCGAGGCGGCCGCCTATGTCCGGGGCCGCAAGAAGCCCGCCTTCCTCCATGTCGGCACGGTGCGCCTTTACGGCCACGCGGGCGCCGACATGCCCACCACCTACATGCCGCGCGAGGAGGTGGAGGCGGAAGAGGCGAACGATCCGCTGCTGCATTCCGTGCGGCTGCTGGGTCAGGCGGGCGCGCTCACGCCCGTCGAGGCGCTGGCTATCTATCAAGACACCTGCGCGCGTGTGTCGCGGATCGCGGAAGAGGCGGTGACCCGGCCGCGGCTTAAAACGGCCCGCGACGTGATGGAGAGCCTGATTCCGCCGAAACGGGCTTGCAAGCCGACCAACGGGCCGAGCGCCGAGGCGCGCGCCAGCGCCTTCGGCGGCGATCTGAAGGCGATGGAAGAGCCGCAGATCATGTCCCGCCTCATCAACTGGGCGCTGACCGACCTGATGCTGGAACACCCCGAGATTGCCCTGATGGGCGAGGATGTCGGGCGCAAGGGCGGCGTCTACGGCGTGACGCAAAAGCTCATCACCCGCTTTGGCCCGGACCGGGTGATCGACACACTTCTGGACGAACAGTCGATCCTTGGCCTTGGCATCGGCATGGCGCAAAACGGCTTCATCCCGATGCCCGAGATCCAGTTCCTCGCCTATCTCCACAATGCCGAGGATCAACTGCGGGGGGAGGCGGCGACGCTGCCCTTCTTCTCGAACGGTCAATACACCAACCCGATGGTCGTGCGGATCGCCGGGCTTGGCTATCAGAAGGGCTTTGGCGGACATTTCCACAATGACAACTCCGTCGCCGTCTTGCGCGACATTCCCGGCCTGATCCTCGCCTGCCCCTCGAACGGGGCGGATGCGGCGATGATGCTGCGCGAATGCGTGCGCCTTGCGCGCGAGGAGCAGCGGCTGGTGGTCTTTCTCGAACCCATCGCGCTTTACCCGATGCGCGACCTGCATGGAGAGAAGGATGCAGGCTGGATAAGGCTCTATCCCGCCGGAAATGAGGTGATTCCGTTCGGTGAGGTGGGTGTTCATGGCGATGGCACCGAACTTGCCATCGTCAGTTTCGCGAACGGCTATTACCTGTCGCGCCAGGCCGAGAAGCGGCTGGCGGAGAAGGGCGTCAAGGCGCGGGTGATCGACATGCGCTGGCTGTCGCCCCTGCCCGCTGACGCGCTGATCGCGGCGGTGAAGGGCGCGAAACGCATCCTGATCGTGGATGAGACGCGCCGCACCGGAGGGGTGGCCGAGGCGTTGATGGCGCTGTTCACCGAACGCACCGATCTGCCCCATGCCCGCATCACGGCGAAGGACAGTTTCATCGCCACCGGCCCCGCCTATGCCGCGACCATGCCTTCGGCGGACGGGATCTATGACGCGGCGATGACGCTGCTGGGGGGCAAGGCATGAAAACCGCCGTCGTGATCTGCCCCGGCCGGGGGACCTATACCAAGACCGAGCTTGGCTATCTGAAACGCCATTTCGCCGATCGCGCGCTTCTGACCGCCTTCGACCGTACCCGCGCCGCGCTGGGCCAGGAAACGCTGAGCGATCTTGACGGCGCGGCGAGCTATTCGGTGGCGAAGCATACACGGGGCGACAATGCCTCGGCCCTGATCTACGCTGCGACGTTGGGCGATTTCCGCGCCATCGAGGGCGTCAGGGTCGTCGCCGTTACCGGCAATTCGATGGGCTGGTATTCGGCCCTGGCCTGCGGCGGCGCGCTGACCGCCGAAGCGGGGTTCGAGGTGGTCAACACCATGGGGACCCTGATGCAAGAGGCGCTGATCGGCGGGCAGATGGTGCATCCTTGCGTGGGTGAGGACTGGGTCCCCGACACCGCCCGCAAGGCCGGGCTGCTGGCGAAGGTGGCAGACATCGACGCGCGGCCGGATCATATCCTTGGCCTGTCCATCGACCTTGGGGGCATGCTGGTGCTTGCCGGGAACGATGCGGGCCTGAAAGCGTTTGAGGCCGAAGTTCCGCCGGAACAGGGTCGATTCCCGATGCGTCTGGCAAACCACGCCGCCTTCCACACCGCGCTTCAGGCCCCTGTCGCCGAACGTGGCCGCGCCCGCCTGTCGCCCACGCTGTTCAGCCAGCCGAAGCTGCCGATGATCGACGGGCGCGGTGCGATCTGGTGGCCGGGCGCGACCGACACACACGCGCTTTGGGACTATACGCTGGGCCATCAGGTGACGGAGACATATGACTTCACCAAGGCCATCCACATCGCCGCGCGGGAATTCGCGCCGGATCTTTTCATCGTCACCGGCCCCGGCACCACGCTGGGGGGCGCTGTGGCACAAAGCTTGATCCTTGGCCGCTGGCGCGGCATGGGTTCAAAGAGCGATTTCCAGACACGCCAACACTCTGCGCCGCTGCTCGTCTCCATGGGTATGGACGACCAGCGCGCGACCGTCACGAAGGGAGACTGACATGAGCCACAAGGATGTGCTGAAGGCCGCGGGCCTGAGCGAGGCGGAGATTTCGGGCGGCACGCTGGCCGTGCATTCGCCGATCGACGGCGCCGAGGCCGCGAAGGTGCGCGAAACCACGGCGGCGGAGATGCCTGCGATCATCGCGACGTCGCAGGAGGCATTCAAGGCCTGGCGGCAGGTCCCGGCCCCGCGCCGGGGTGAACTTGTCCGCCTGCTGGGCGAGGAACTGCGGGCCTCGAAGGAAGAGCTGGGCGCGGTCGTGACGCTTGAGGCGGGCAAGATCCTGTCCGAGGGTCTGGGCGAGGTGCAGGAGATGATCGACATCTGCGACTTTGCCGTGGGCCTTAGCCGCCAGATTTACGGCCTGACCATCGCCTCGGAACGTCCCGGTCACCGGATGATGGAAACCTGGCATCCGCTTGGCCCCTGCGCCGTCATCACCGCCTTCAACTTTCCCGTTGCGGTCTGGTCCTGGAACACTGCGCTGGCACTTGTGTGCGGCGATCCGGTGATCTGGAAGCCGTCGGAAAAGACCCCGCTGACCGCGATGGTCTGCATGAAGATCCTCGACCGCGCGCTGAAGCGGTTTGGCGACGCGCCCGAGGGGCTGGTGCAACTGGTGATCGGCGGCCCGGATGTGGGGGAGGCGCTGGTGAATTCCAAGGACGTTCCCATCGTCTCGGCCACCGGATCGACCCGCATGGGCGGTATCGTCGGGCCGAAGGTTTCCGCCCGCTGGGGCCGCCCGATCCTGGAGCTTGGCGGAAACAACGCGATGATCGTCGCGCCCTCGGCCGACCTCGACATGGCGGTGCGCGCCATCGTCTTTTCCGCCGTCGGCACGGCGGGGCAGCGCTGCACCTCACTGCGCCGCCTGATCGCGCATAACTCGATCAAGGACGATCTGGTGGCGCGGCTGGTCAAGGCCTATGGCAGCCTGCCCATCGGCGATCCGCGCAAGGGGACGACGCTGATCGGCCCGCTGATCGACCACGCCTCGCGCGACCGGATGCAGGCCGCGCTGGAACAGGCGAAGTCCGAAGGCGGCACGATCCACGGCGGCAAGACCGTTGCGACGGGCGTGCCGCAGGGCGGCGCCTATGTGCAGCCCGCCGTGGCCGAAATGCCGAAGCAGACCGACACGGTGCGCACCGAGACCTTCGCGCCGATCCTTTACGTCATGGGCTATGACACGCTGGATGAGGCGATCGCGATCCAGAACGACGTGCCGCAGGGCCTGTCCTCCTGCATCTTCACGCTGAACATGCGCGAGGCGGAAACCTTCCTGTCCTCCGTCGGGTCCGACTGCGGCATCGCCAACGTCAATATCGGCCCTTCGGGCGCCGAGATCGGTGGCGCCTTCGGCGGCGAGAAGGAAACCGGCGGCGGCCGCGAAAGCGGTTCGGACGCCTGGAAGGGCTACATGCGACGCCAGACCAACACGATCAACTATTCCGCCGACCTGCCGCTGGCGCAGGGCGTAAAGTTCGACATCTGAGAGAAGGCGGTGCCGTCCCGGACCTGATCCGGGACCTCCGTTGAAACAAGAGGCCCCGGATCACCTCCGGGGCTTCGTCATTATGACCGGCCGTGCCGTCATATTTTATCTCAACCCCTGACAATCCGCCGAAATGACGCGCGCAATCGACGGCCGGCCGCGTGAATCTGTCCGTAAACCAACGGACAGGAGAGTTTCGATGTCATTCACCAAAGTCGCCGTTCTCGGCCTCGGCAAGGTCGGCCACCTGGCGGCGGAGCTGCTGGCGGAGGCGGGGTTCGACGTCACCGGCATCGACGCGCGCAAGGTCGCGGACACCCCCTTCCCGACCCGCACCGCCGACCTGACCGATACCGCCGCGCTGGGCGCGATCCTGAAGGATCAGGAGGCAGTTCTGTCCTGCCTGCCCTATCACCTGAATATCGGCATCTCTACCGTCGCCCACGGCCTTGGCCTGCATTACTTCGACCTGACGGAAGACGTCCCCACCACGCAGCACATCCGCGACCTCGCCAAGACCGCGAAGGGCCTCATGGCCCCGCAATGCGGCCTCGCCCCCGGTTTCGTCGGCATCGTCGGCGCGCATCTGGCCGAACCGTTCGACAAGGTCCGCTCCATCCGCCTGCGCGTGGGCGCGCTGCCGCAGAACCCGACCGGGCTTCTTGGATACGCCTTCAACTGGTCGCCCGAGGGTGTGGTCAACGAATACCTCAACGATTGCGAGGTGATCGAGGAGGGGGTTCACAAGACCGTCTCGGCGATGGAATGGTTGGAGACGATCTATATCGACGGGCTGAAGCTTGAAGCCTTCACCACCTCCGGCGGCCTCGGGACGATGTGTGAAACCTATGCCGACCGGGTGGAGAACCTCGATTACAAGACCATGCGCTATCCCGGCCATGTTCAGTTGATGAATTTCTTCTTCCACGAGCTTCTGATGCGCGAAAACCGCGAGGCGGCGGGCAGGATCCTGACCCATGCCAAGCCGCCGGTGGATGAGGATGTCGTCTACCTTCACGTCGCCGCCGAGGGCTGGACCGGCGGGCAGTTGAAGCGGACCGAATTCGTGCGCGCCTATTATCCGCAGGAGATTGCAGGTCGTCGGCGCACGGCGATCGCCTGGACGACCTCGGCCTCGGTCGTGGCGGTGATCGAGATGGTGAAGGCCGGAAAGCTGCCGCGGCAAGGCTTCCTGAAGCAGGAAACCATCCCGCTTGACGCCTATCTTGCGACAAAGACCGGGCAGTACTTCAACGCGGGCCTGCGCGGGCGGCGTTAGGCGCGGGCGGGCAGGGCGGGGCCGGTGGCGACCCGCCCGCCGGATGGTTTGCGGTTGCGGTCGAGGAAGGCCGCGAAGGCGATCATCACCACGATGCCCCCGGCAATCAGCGACCCGTCGAGGATATGCGACGGTATCACCGCAAGCTCCTTCACCGCGCGGGCGGCGAAGGACAGAAGCGTCCCCATCGCGAAGACCGGCAGCGCCTGCCGCCCCAGGACCGCCAGCGGCGCCAGCGCCGGATGATCGGCCGCGCGGCGGAATCCGGGGATGGTGCTGATCGCATAGGCAAGGGCCACGACATGCAGAAGCCGGGGCAGCGACACATATGTCTTGTCGAAGGCGGTAAAGAACCAGGGCGCGCCGTGATTGGCCGCCCACCAGAGCGCGGTCCCCGCCGCCCGCCCCAGCGCGTGCCATTTCAGCCAGACCACCGCGAGGATGACAAAACCCCAGGCCAGCCAGGCCAGCCACGGCCGTAACGGCACGAACCGCGCGCCGCGCTTCATCGCCAGCCCGGTCAAGAGGCCGATCACGAACAGAAGTTGCCAGGAGAACGGGTTGAAGAACCAGCCGCCGGGAAGCGGATAGGCCGGCAGGTCGAGCCGGAACCACCCCGCAGCGAACCAGAGCGCGACAGACCCGGCAAGCGTCCAGACCGGCCAGCGTCGGCCCAGCAGGATCAGCGCCGGGGCGGCCAGCAGCAGGACGGCGTAAAGCGGCAGGATGTTCACATAGCCGAACTGGTGCCCCAGCGTCGGCACCCCGATCAGGACGCCATAGGGGTCGCTGAAGAGGAACTGGAAGTTATCCTTCTGCGCCAGCGTGATACTGCCGCCAAAACGCCAGGTCGCAAAGACGATGGCGATCGCCCAGAAGGACAGGAACAGGTGGGTAAGGTAAAGCGTCCAGGCCCGCTTCCACACCTTCGCGATCCCCGGCCAGAGCGGCTTGGCCGACAGACCGCCCGAATAGGCCAGCGCGGCGGAGATGCCGGAGATCATCACAAACCCCTCGGCGGCATCCGAGAAGCCGAAATTGCGGTTGGTCAGGTTCTCGAACACCGTGCCGGGGACGTGGTTGATGAAGATCATCACAAGGGCAAGGCCCCGAAGCACGTCGATCCGCCCGTCACGCTGGCGCGCGGGCGATTGCAGGGCGCTGCGATCAGGCATCGGCGGTACCCCGGCCCGGTTGGGCGCCCGTGCCAAGCGCAGCGCCCGAGGTCTGCCCCCAGCGCGCAAGGATCGCGTCGTGCCGCGCAAGGATCGGCGGCAGGGCGCGTTCCTCGGGCATCCCGAACACCGCCGACCCCGCCGCAGAGCGTGAGGTCCAGGCGATCAGGACCGGCGACAGGATCATCGGGCCAAGCACCGGCAGCAGCCAGGGCAGCAGCGCGGGGATCCAGTACCATGAGGCGACAAGACCCAGAAGCCCGACCGTGACCATGAAGTGGCAGGCCTCGAACGCCTCCATCAGGGTCAGCCGCGCCTCGCCCCGCCGGTTCGCGGGCCAGCCGCCATCGGCGCCGCGCAGGACCTGAAGCACGGACCGGGTCTGGAAGGCCATCAGGATCGGGGCGATCACGCTCGACAGCGCGAGGTCCAGGACCGAGGACAGGACGACAGAGGCAGGCCGCCCGAACTGCCGCAACCGGCCGCCCATCGCCGCCTCGATCACGATCAGGAGTTTCGGCATGATCAGAAGGCCGACGATCCCGATCGCAAGGCCGATCGCCTTCGCCGTCTCATCGCTGGGAAAGACCGGGAAGAACTGGTGCGGGTCGGGGAAATAGTCGGGCGGCGGCAGGTTCGCCCGGTCGAGGAGAGAGGAGATCAGGAACCCGCCCCAGAAGACCGGGGCGATATAGGCCATGATCCCAAGGCCCAGCGACATGCGGCTCCACCCCGGCAGACCGGCTGCACCGATGACGCGGGAATGCTGAAGGTTGCCCTGGCACCAGCGCCGGTCGCGCTTGGCATGTTCAATCAGGTTTTCCGGCCCTTCCTCATATGACCCGCCCAGATCGGGGTCGAGGCGCACGATCCACCCCGCGCGGGCCAGAAGCGCCGCCTCGACGATGTCATGGCTAAGGATATGGCCCCCGAAGGGCGGCGGCCCGTCCAGTTCCGGCAACCCACAGGACCCGGCCCAGGCGGCGGTACGGACGATGGCGTTATGGCCCCAGAACGGCCCCGCGGCCCCCTGAAGCCGCGCCAGCCCGCGCGCGAAGACCGGCGAATAGAACCCGGCGGCGAATTGCATCGCGCGGCCGAAGATCGACTGCGCCCGTACCACGACGGGAAGCGTCTGAAGCAGGCCAAGGCGTGGCTCCGCCTCCATCCGCCGGATCATCTCAAGGATCGACTCCGCCTCCATCAGGCTGTCCGCGTCAAGGATCAGGGCAAAGTCATAGGCCCCGCCGCTGCGGCGGAAGAAATCCGCGATATTACCCGCCTTGCGTCCGGTATTCTGGCTGCGGCGGCGGTAGAAGAGCCGCCCCTCGCCGCCGGTTTCGGCCATCAGGCGATTGAACCAATAGGCTTCGCCCGCGATCACCTCGGGCCGGGAACTGTCGGACAGGATCGCAAAGTCGATCCGCGCCGGGGCGTCGTGCAGCGCCTCCATCATCGCCGCCACGCGGGCGAAGGTCGCGGCGGGGTCTTCGTTGCAAACCGGCATCAGGAGCGCGGTCTTGCCCCGGATCGGCTGCGCCGCGACCGTTGCCCTTCGCGCGGGCCAAAGCCCGATCAGCGACAGCCCCGCGCCCCAGGCGAGCCAGGCGGTCGACAGCGCCAGCAGGGCGGCGCTGAGATAGGCATAGACGGTCAGGCCCGCAGCCGAGGAATACTGAAGGAACAGCGCTGCCGCCCCGCTTCCCGCCAGCACGGGCAGAAGAACGGCAACCGAACGCAGGGCGATCAGTCTGGACCGGCTGCCCATGTCAATGGTTCACCGTGCGCCGCGCCGCGCCGAAAAGGCCGCGCAGGACGGTGAGCGCCTGTGGCGCCTCAAGCCGTTGCGTGGGCATCGCGAGGGGGGCGTCGGGCAGCGCGGCAGCGGCCGGGATCGGCAGGATCACCGCCTCGGCATCGCGTTCGGAAAGCACCTCGATATTCATCACTTCACCCATTGGAATGACCAGATCTCCGACAGTTTCCTGCCGTAGCCTGCGATATGTGCCGTCATCTCCACGACCGCGCCGTCCTTGGCCGCGATGTCGGCGGCCATCCTCCATGTCGGTTCACCGGGAAGCTTCGACAGGGTCAGCACATCGACGGTCCCCCCGGACACGCTCAGCACCGGTGACACCTCCGTGTCGCTGTCCGGCAGGCGGCCAAGCATTCCGCCGTGGAAATCGACCACGAACTTGCGCGTGTCGGGCGGGTTTTCAACCCCCGCCGCCCCGCCCACACCGCTTCGTGTGGCCCGGACGATGGCCCGGTCGTCGGAATAGTCGGGTTCCAGCCGACCCCAATGCAGCCTGTAGGCGAATTCGCGCGCATCGCCCGCCTTTACCGGCTGGTCGGGAATCCAGAAGGCGCCGATATTGTCATGCACCTCGACATCGGTCGGAAGCTCGAAAAGCCGGACCTTGCCCGCGCCCCAGTCGCCGATCGGCTCGACATCGACCGAAGGCCGCAGGTCATAGCGCGCACCGGCGTCCTGGTAATCGTCGAAATCCCGCCCCCGCTGGTGCAGGCCGAAGCGCTGCGGCTGCGTCTCGCTGTAATAGGAGGTCGCAAGCCGCGCCGGATTGTCGAGCGCGCGCCAGATCACGTCACCATCCGCCCGCACGATCCTGAGGCCGTTGCTGTCATGGACGCGCGGGCGGTAGTCGAGGAACCGCGCCCGGTTCACATCGGCGAAGAGGAACATTGAGGTCAGCGGCGCGATGCCAAGCTGTTCGACGTCATTGCGGAAGAAAAGCCGCGCCGTCACCTCGACTGTGGTGTCGACGCCCGGCGTCACGATGAAACGGTAGGCCCCGGTCACGCTCGCGCTGTCAAGCGCGGCGTAGATCGTCACCCGCTCATCCCCCGGCGCCGGACGTTCCAGCCAGAAACCGCTGAAGCGCGGGAATTCCTCGGCCTTGGTCAAGCCGCTGTCGATGGCCAGACCGCGTGCCGAAAGGCCGTAAGTGTTGCCCTGTCCCAGCGCGCGAAAATAGCTGGCCCCGACGAAGGAGATGATCTCATCCATCTTGTCGGCGCGGTTCAGCGGATGGGTCAGCTTGAAGCCCGCCACGCCGGGAAGCGCGGTTGCGGGGGGGACGTCCTCTTTCAGATGGCCGCGATAGTCGAAATCGTCGGTGGTGAAGGTCAGTTCGGTCGCGCGCCCGTCGATGACCTCATGCAGGCGCACCGGCTCCTTGAACAGCCAGCCGAGGTGGAAGGGCAGCAGGTTCCAGGTGCTTTCCGCCGATTTCCACCGCGCCTTGGCGGGGCGGAACTGGATATGCTGATAGTCGTCATAGTTGAGGTCGGTGAAAAGCGGCGACAGGACCTCTGCCTCGGGCGCAGGCTGGGCCGCCCGCGCGCGCGCGGCGTCGGTCAGCAGGTCAAAGCTGAAGGGTTCGCCCTGCACCGCATCGGCCTGCGCCCAGAGGGGGGCGGGCAGCGCCAGCATGGTCAGCGCGGTGGTCCCCGCCGCGGTCAGGAACAGCCGCCGCGAGGGCGACCGGAGATCAGTCATGTTCGGAATCATTCTTCAACGTTTGCAATAGCCTGGCAGCCAGCCCGACTCATCGGGCGTCACCATCGCGCATTCATACCGCTTCTTGCATTTCCGCAAGAGGAATGCGCGTGCAGCATTCGCAAAAGGCGAGGGGAGGCACCCAACAGGAGGTTCTGCGCCCATCCAGAGGCCCCCGGATCGGCGCCATTCCGCCGGGCGCCTAAAAATTAGGCAGATGCGGGACCGTGGGCCGAGGGTACGGGATGCGCTGGGCGATGCAGGGAAAGTAAACCGGACGGGGCCGCGCCTGTCGCCCGCGTGAAAAGGGCGGAAGCGGCCAACACCTCGTATGCTTGCGCACCCGTACAGCGTTGACCGCTCCCGCCGATCGATCAGTCAGAAACTCGTTACTTCAAGCACACCCGACAGGACACAACGATCGACGTCTGGAGGAGGCAGCCACTCTTACACCTGAACTCTTGACCTTGGTGATCTGCCGGCCGTTCCGTGAGTACAGCCCGCCGACACTCATCCCCAAATATCTACCCACACCCATTGTCTGTTAGTTGCGCCCCATAGGGTTCGGTTCAAAAGAAATTCAGATTTTCCGAAAAAAAACTTCCGGCAGGCCGTCGCGCCCGTCCGCTCAGCAGCCCGGAAGCTGAAGCAGGCCCCAGCCGAAATCGGAATCATGCCCCGCCGCCCCAAGGTCACGGGCGTCGCGCTTCAGCGCATCGACGATGGCCGTCTTGCCGCGCACGCCCTTGCCGACCTCATGCGCGATGATCGCCGAAGCGATGGCGGCGGCATAGGACGTCCCCGAACGATAGGAACGCCCGCCGCTGTCTGAGACCAGAAGATCGACGCCCGGTGCCGCGAAATCCACCTCATCGCCCCGGTTCGCGGCGCGATAAAGCCGAAGTCGCGCGTCGATGGCCGTTACGGCGATGACATGCGGATCGGCGGCGGGGTAGGCGACCTGCCCACGCCCCTGATTGCCGGTCGCGGCGATAAGCGTCGCGCCGCGCGCGCTGGCCGTTGCCATCAGCGTGGAAAGAACCCGGTTGTCCGGCCCCGACAGCGACATGTTGACGATGTCGACATTATCGCCAAGCAGCCAGTCCAGACCCCTGGCGAAATGATCCAGCCGCATGCCGTTGCCTTCGGCCTTGTTCCCCTGCGCGAAGGCCACCGCCGAATAGATCTGTGCGCCGACGGCAAGGCCTTCGTCATCGCGCGCCCCCGGCTGACCGGCGATCAGCGAAACGAGGCCCGTCGCATGGCCCGGATCGGCCGCCGTGTCGGTGTCATCCAGTACCGTCCGGCTGACGATATTGATCTTCGAAAGGCCCGGCGCGGCGGTATCGACGGGACCGTCGATCAGGCCGATGCGGACATTGCCGGGCAGGGCGCAGGTCCGGTTCACAGGCGCGCCCACCAGGTCCGCCGCATAGCTTCGCGACCCGCCCGAGGGGGCAAAGATGCTGTTGCGGTCCAGCGCGACGCTGATCCCCGCGCCCAGAAGACGGCGCTGGAGCGCGGAGGCCGAGATGCGTTCGTTCAGATCGACGGCCACCATCGACAGGCCCAGCGACCCAAGGTCCTGGCGCCGCAGGACGGTCGCACCCAGCGATTCAATGTACTCGGCCGCGCGGTCCATCGCCGCGGGCGTGCCGACTGACAGATATTCGACGCGGCCATTGCCCAGCGTCCGTGACCGGCCAAAGGTCATCAGGCGGGAGCGGGCGGGCGTCTCATTCCTCTCCCGCGCGCGGGCGCGCTCCCGGTCGGTGGGCTTGGTCGACTCACCAGAGGGTTCACTGCCTTCAGACGTCGGCTCGGCGGCGAAAGCCGCCCCGATCATCCTGCCCTCTCCCGCTCCGAGGACAATCGCCAAAGCGGCGACGGTCGCAACAAACGCTTTCATTCTGCCTTTTGCGCACTCTCGACTATCTCGCCCGCTGCCAGAAGGCGGCCCACCACGGTCCCGGCATCGGCGCCTTCGGGCAGGTCTACCCGATAGAGCCCGATCGCGGAAGGCCCGTCGACGATCACCCCGTCGACCGACAGAAGCAGGGTTGAGATCTGTTCCGCCGTCGCGCCCGGACGGAAGGCGACGATCAGCGCGCCTTTCGCCACCGGCCCGCTGGCCTGTTCATAGATCGCGTCCTCCGGCCCCCGGTCAAGCGACGGCCAAAGCGCCATCACGCCGACACCAAGGATGAAGGCCGCCGCAAGCGCCGCGACCGAACGCAGCGCCGACCGCCCCGGCTGCTGCCGCCCGATGTCGCGCCGCAACCGCGCCAGACCCAGATCGCCGGGCGCGGCAGAGGCGGGGTCATCCGACCGCACCGCCCCGGAAATCGCGGACAGAAACTCAAGCTGCTGGCGCAGCCCTTCATTCGCCTTCAGCGCCGCCTCGACGCGGGCATGTTCATCCCCGCTCAGCGATCCGTTCAGATAGAACGGCAGAAGTTCTTCGATCTCACGTTGCACGTCGTTACCCATTACGTCCCGAACCCCTGACAGCGCCCTTTGCCGACAAACACCGCAGCATGAGCTGCTTGGCGTGATAGACCCTCGATTTGACCGTCCCCTCGGGAATGCCCATGACCGCCCCGATATCCGGGTAGCTCATCTCTTCGAAGAAGGTCAGCTCAAGCACCATCCGATGCTCCTCGCTCAACCCCTTCAGGCATGCCCGCACCGCCGTTGCATCTTCGGCGGCTGACAACGCCGTCGCGGCATCGGGGCTTTCGTCGATCTGGTCCGGCAAACTCTCCTGATACGTTACCCTTTCACCCTTCCGGTGAACCTCCATCGCCTTTCGCCAGGCGATTGCGAAGATCCATGTCTGGGCCTTCGACTGCCCCCGGAACGCCGCCGCGCTGCGCCAGACCTCCAGAAACACGTCATGGAGTACGTCGGAGGATCGATGCGGATCGTTCAATTTTAGGATGAGAAAGCGGTAGAGCGGCCGTTCGAGCCTGCGGTAAAGCGTGTCAAACGCCAAACGGTCGCCGACCGCGATGGCCGCGACAAGCTCGTCGACGCTGTTCTCCTTCGCATTCACGCCCATTGGCCTTTCGGTCTGCCGACCCGCCCGCGCGATCCCGCCGGCATCGCAGGCTGGTCCGTCGTCATCACGTCCTTCATCCCCGTCGGACGCCTTGATGAGCCGCCTTCACATCGGTCAAGCAAGGCCCTGAATCAATAGTTCCGTGGCGGCAGATCGAAATATCGGCACGGTATTGCGTAATGACACGCATTGGTCCCCCGTTACGGGGGAAATCCGGGCGTATTTGTCCCTTTCCCGCCCTGCGGCCCTTCGACCGGCACAGAATGCCCGACACTGTCGCGCGCGACGGAGACGGCCTTGAGGACGGCATGAACCTGTTTGCCCGGCGCAAGACCCAGCGCGACGGCCGACCGCCGGGTGATCCGCGACAGGATCGGGCTGCCCCCCACGTTCAACTGGACCAGCGCGCCGGGGCCGTCACCCAGCCGGATGTCGCTGACCTCGGCCGCAAGGACGTTCAGCGCCGAAATCCCCTCGGGCCGGGTTTGCGCGATCATCACGTCCTGCGCCATGATCCGCAGCCGCACCGCCGCGCCCGGCCGATCGGGAACGCCCGGCACCCAGACCGGCCCGCCCGGCGTCGCAAGCCGCGTCAGCCCGTCCTCCTCCTGCGCCGCGACCGTTGCGGGCAGGATGGTCCCGATCTCGCGCTGGCCGAAGGTCGGGGCGATGGCCGGGTCGGCAAGGATCGCCTCTGCCGGGCCAGATGCCACCACCCGCCCGCCATCCAGCAGCACGATGGAGGTGGCAAGGCGCGTCACCTCGGCGACCGAATGGCTGACATATATGATCGGCAGATGCAGGTCGTCGCGCAGGCGTTCCAGATAGGGCAGGATTTCCGCCTTCCGGGCGGCGTCCAGTGCGGCAAGCGGTTCGTCCATCAGCAAAAGCCGCGGCCCCGCAAGGATCGCGCGCGCCAGCGCGACGCGGCTTTTCTCCCCCCCCGACAGGGTCCGGGGCTGGCGCTGAAGCAGGGGGCCGATGCCCAGAAGATCGACGATCAGGTCCCGGTCCCGCCCGGCCCCGCGCGAACGGCCGAACCACGCGCCATAGGACAGGTTCCGCGCCACGGTCATATGCGGGAACAGTCGCGCATCCTGAAAGACATAACCGACCCGGCGCCGGTGCGGCGGCACGTCTATGCCCTTCGCGGCGTCATATAAAACCTCTCCCCCCGCGACGATCCGGCCCGAATCCGGCCGTAACAGACCCGAAATTGCGTTGACGACGGTGCTTTTCCCGGCCCCGGAATGCCCGAAAAGCGCGGTCACGCCGCCCGCGACGCGGAACTCTGCCTCAAGCCGGAACGCCCCGATCCGGTGGCTTATGGCGACCTCCAGCGTCATGCCCGCCCGATCCTGCGCGCAATGCGTTTCGACAGCCATTCCGACGCCAGAAGCGCCGCCATGGCGATAGTGACCGAAACCGCGACAAGCCGCAGGGCGGAGGCATCGCCACCGGGGACCTGAAGGAAGCTGTAGATCGCCGAGGGGATCGTCTGCGTCTGGCCGGGGATGTTCGACACGAAGGTGATTGTCGCGCCGAATTCCCCCATCGCCTTGGCAAAGGCCAGAATCGCGCCCGCGACGATGCCGGGCAGGATCAGGGGCAGGGTGACGGTCAGGAACACCACCGGCCCCGGCGCGCCCAGTGTCCTTGCCGCGTCCTCAAGCCCCGGATCGACCGCCTCGATCGCCAGCCGGATGGCGCGCACCATCAGCGGAAAGGCCATGATCCCGGCCGCCAGCGCCGCCCCGGTCCAGCGGAACGCGAAGACGAGGCCGAACCAGTCGTCAAGGAACCGCCCCACCGGCGCGGTCCGGCCCAGTGTCAGCAGGAGAAGATAGCCGGTGACGACCGGCGGCAGGATCAGGGGCAGGTGGACGATCCCGTTCAAAAGCGCCTTGCCGCGAAAGGACCACCGCGCCAGCGCATAGGCCACGAATATCCCGAACGGCAGCCCCACCACGGCGGCCCAAAGCGACACCCGAAGCGACAGCGCCACCGCGCGCCATTCATCCGCTGTCAGCCAGTCCACCATCCTCGCCCCGTTCCGGCCCTGTCAAAAGCAGGGAGTTCGATATGTTTCCAAAAACATATCTCCAATCCCGGCGCGCTTGGCAAGCGTAACTTCCCGGCGCCTTTCCCAGACCCATCGGCCAAATGCCGCCGGTTCCGAAAACCTTCAGGGAACACACCGCCCGGCCCGGCGTTGCCCCCCCACGGCTTCAATGAATCCAATATGGGAGAGCCTCATGAATCTGATGAAACACAAGCTGCTTCTCGCGCTGCCCTTCGCCCTTACCCTCGCGGCCTGCGAGACGACGGGCGATCAGACGATGGCCACCGGCGCCCTGACCGGCGCTGCCGTGGGGGCGATTGCCTCGGATGACGGCGACCGGCTGGAAGGCGCCCTTCTGGGTGGCGCGGCCGGTGCCGCTGTCGGCAGCATCGTCGATCAGGCGAACCAGCCGCAGCAGTGTATCTACACCTATCCCGACGGGCGGTCCTACCGCGCGCCGTGCCGCTATCCGTAAGACAAGACCCTCGTGCGCGCGTCAGGCGCGCACGAGTTTCTCATAATCGGCGGCGACGCGCTTTGTCAGTTCGCCCACCTCGAAGGTGTAATCGCCGATCTGCCCGACCGGCGTGACCTCGGCCGCCGTGCCGGTCAGCCAGCACTGCTCGAAGCTTTCCAGTTCTTCGGGCATTATGTGGCGCTCATGCACCTTGATCTGCATGTCCTTCAGCATCCCGATGACGGTCTGCCGCGTCAGCCCGTTCAGGAAGCAGTCGGCCTTGGGCGTGTGAACCTCACCATCCTTCACGAAGAAGATGTTGGCGCCGGTCGCCTCGGCGACATAGCCGCGATAGTCGAACATCATCGCGTCCGAACAGCCCTTCGCCTCGGCGGCGTGCTTGGACATGGTGCAGATCATGTAAAGCCCCGCCGCCTTCGCCTCGGACGGGATCGTTTCCGGCGACGGCCGCTTCCATTTCGAGATGTCGAGCTTGGCACCCTTCAGCTTCGCGTCGCCGTAATAGTTGCCCCATTCCCAACCGGCGACGGCCAGCCGCACCGGGTTGCGCTTGGCCGACACGCCCATGTCTTCGCCCGCGCCGCGCCAGGCGATGGCGCGGACATAGGCGTTGGTCCAGCCATTGGCCTTCAGCATCGCGTCCTTTGCCGCGTCGATCTCTTCGGCGGTATAGGGGATTTCCATGTCCAGCAGATTGGCCGATTTCCGCAGCCGCAGCGAATGTTCGTGGCCCTTGAAGATCTTGCCATCATAGCACCGCTCCCCCTCGAAAACGGAGGAAGCATAGTGCAGCGCATGGGTCAGGATATGGACCTTGGCATCGCGCCAGTCCACCAGCGTCCCGTCCATCCAGATCTTGCCGTCACGATCATCATAGGCCCCGGCCATCACAGTCCTCCTCGGGCAAGCCCGTTTTCCGAATGTTGCGCAAGTTTGGTCCGATGCGGACATAAAGTTGCGTGATTTCTGCGACTCGCTATCAATTCGACCTTGGAAAGTCAACATCACTGACATAAAATCAGAGAGAGGCCAGCAGGGACGGCATGATGCAAGGCGGGAGGACGGAAACGGGCGGCGGCGAAAGCCTGCTGTTCCTGACCGACGAACAGCTCCGCAAGGGGATCGAGGCGATGTATTTCGCCTACCGCGCCTTCACGGCCGATCCCGACCGGATTCTGGAAAACTACGAATATGGGCGCGCCCATCATCGCGCGATCCATTTCATCAACCGCCAGCCGGGGCTGACGGTGAACACGCTTCTGACCATGCTTGGCGTCACCAAGCAGTCGCTGAACCGTGTCCTCAGGACGCTGGTCGAGGATGGCCTGGTCGAGGCCCGCGTCGGCCGCCGGGACAAACGCGAACGCAACCTTTTCCTGACCGAAAAGGGCTCTGCCCTGGAACGTGACCTGTCCGAGGCACAGCGCGCCCGGATGCGCGCCGCCTACCGTTCCGCCGGACCCGCCGCCGTCACCGGCTTTCGCCAGGTGCTTGAGGCGATGATGGACCCCGAGATTCGCCGTCATTACCTGTCGATGAAGGATGGCGCGCCATGAGTCCCCAGCCCGAGGTTCACCTTCTGATCGTCGATGATGACGAACGCATCCGGTCGCTCTTGCAGAAATACCTCATGCGGAACGGCTTCTGGGTTACCTCCGCCCGCGACGGCGCCCATGCGCGGCGGCTTCTGGCCGGGCTGGACTTCGACCTGATCGTGCTTGACGTGATGATGCCCGGCGAGGACGGCATCAGCCTGACGCGCGACCTGCGCCGCAGCCTCACGACGCCGATCCTTCTCCTGACCGCCAAGGCCGAGGCCGACGACCGTATCGCCGGGCTTGAGGCCGGGGCGGACGACTACCTGGCCAAGCCCTTCGAGCCGCGCGAACTGCTTCTCCGCATCAACGCCATTCTCCGCCGCACCCCGCCCGAGGTCGAAACCCGCCTGCCGCGCGTCCTGCATATGGGGCCGGTGCGCTACGACGTCGACCGGGGGGAGATGTGGCGCGGCGACGACCTGATCCGCCTGACCGCGACCGAAGCCGCGCTGATGCGCATCTTCGCCGCCCGTCCGGGCGAGGCGGTCAGCCGCACGCAACTGGTCGAGGATCTGGGCCGGGGCGGCGGCCGCGGCGATTCCGCGCAGGAACGCGCCGTCGATGTCCAGATCACCCGTCTCAGGCGCAAGGTCGAAACCGATCCGAAGCAGCCGCGCTACCTTCAGACCGTGCGCGGCGCGGGCTACATGCTGGCGCCCGAATAGCGGGAAGGCCGCGACATGACGACGCTTCTTTTCAGCCATGACAGTAGCCTGTCGCACCTGACACCCCCCGGCCATCCCGAACGGGTGGACCGGATCACCGCTGTCAGCCGCGCGCTGAACGCGCCCGCCTTCGCCGCGCTGGATCGCCGCGAGGCGCCGCTGGCAGGGGAAGCAGAGGTGCTGCGCTGCCACGCCGCCGACTATCTGGCAAAGGTCCGCGCCGCGCGGCCGGGTGAAGGCTTGGCGCAGCTTGACCCCGATACCTTCCTGTCGCCGGGGTCGTATGAGGCCGCCCTGCGCGCGATCGGCGCGGCCGAAGCCGCCGTCGATGCGGTTCTGGCGGGTGAGGCCGCCAACGCCTTCGTCGCCATGCGCCCGCCCGGCCATCATGCCGAACGTGGCCGCGCGATGGGGTTCTGCCTGTTCGGAACAGTCTCTGTCGCGGCCAGATACGCGCTTGATCACCATGGCCTGTCGCGCGTCGCGGTCCTTGATTTCGATGTCCATCACGGCAACGGAACGCAGGGCCTGCTGTGGGATGAGGCGCGGGCGGTCTTCGTCTCCTCCCACCAGATGCCGCTTTACCCCGGCAGCGGCGCGGCGACGGAAACCGGCGCGCATGGCCAGATCGTGAACCTGCCCTTGCGCCCCGGCTCGGGCGGGGCAGAGATGCGCGCGGCCTGGGAAGCGGCGCTGGCCCGCGTTTCCGACTTCGCCCCCGACCTGATCCTGATCTCCGCCGGGTTCGACGCCCATCGCGACGACCCCCTCGCTGGCCTGAACTGGACCGAAAGCGACTTCGCCTGGATCACCGGCGCGATCTGCGATCTGGCCGACAGAACCGCCTCGGGCCGGGTGGTATCCTGCCTTGAGGGCGGCTATGATCTCGCCGCGCTGGCGGCATCGGTCGAAGCGCATGTCACTGTCCTGATGGAGCGCGGCGCATGAGCGATCTTTCCACCCTCAGCTTCGAAGACGCCATGAAGCAGCTGGAAGAGGTCGTCCGCGCCCTTGAATCCGGCAATGTCGAGCTTGAGAAATCCATCGCCCTTTACGAGAAGGGCGCGAAGCTGAAGGCGCATTGCGAGGCCAAGCTGAAAGAGGCGGAGGAGAAGGTCGCGAAGATCACCCTCGGCCCCGATGGCAAACCCGCAGGCACCACCCCCGTCGAAGGTCTCTGAGTGTTTCACGAACGCCTGACCCGCGCGCAGTCGAAAGTGCAGCAGGCGCTTGACGACGCATTGGCGTTCCATCCCGATCTGCCCGTCATTCAGGCCATGCGCTACGCCCTACAGGGCGGCAAGCGCCTGCGCGCCTTCCTTGTCCTTGAAAGCGCCCGCCTTCATGGCATCCATGAGGGGGAGGCGATGCCCGCCGCCGCCGCGGTCGAGGCGCTTCATGCCTATTCGCTGGTCCATGACGATCTGCCCTGCATGGATGATGACGACCTGCGGCGCGGCCGTCCCACGGTGCATGTAAAATGGGATCAGGCAACCGCTGTCCTTGCCGGTGACGCGCTTCAGACGCTGGCCTTCCAGCTTTGCTGCGACCCGGCGCTGGGCGCCCGGCGGATCGACCTTGTCGTCGCCCTTGCGCAGGCCTCGGGGGCCGAGGGGATGGTGCTGGGCCAGGCGCTTGACATCGCCGCCGAAACCGCCGCGACGCCCCTGACTCTGGAGGAGATCACGCGCCTTCAGGCGGGCAAGACCGGCGCGCTGATCGGCTTTGCCGCGACGGCGGGGGCGATCCTTGCCGGGGCGGATCCGCGGCCGCTGGAACGCTACGCGAAGGCGCTGGGCCTCGCCTTCCAGATCGCCGACGATATTCTGGATGTCGAGGGCGACCCCGACAAGGCGGGCAAGAAGCTGGGCAAGGACGCGGCGGCGGGCAAGGCGACCTTCGTTTCGCTGCTTGGCCTCGACGGCGCCAAGACCCGCGCCCGCGCGTTGGTGGATGAGGCAGAGGAGGCGCTGGCGCAGTACGGCATGGCCGCCGACCCGCTGCGCCAGGCGGCCCGTTTTACAATCAGTCGTGACACCTGAGGAGGATCAAATGAGTGTCTATTCCGGCATGAAAGCCGCCTCTCCCGCCGCCAACACGATCTGTGACCTGCGCAGCGATACCGTCACCCGGCCCGACGCCGCGATGCTGCGCGCCATCGCCGGGGCCGAGGTCGGCGACGACGTCTATGGCGAGGACCCGGACGTCAATCGCCTTCAGGCGGAGACCGCCGAACTGCTGGGCAAGGAGGCCGGGCTGTTCCTGCCCTCCGGCACGCAGTCGAACCTTGTCGCGGTCCTTTCCCATTGCGGGCGCGGGGATGAGGTCATCCTTGGCGGTGCCTATCACGTCTACCTGCATGAGGCCGCCGGGGCCTCGGTCCTTGGCGGCGTGGCGCTTTGCCCCGTGCCGGTCGGGCCGTCCGGCGGCGTCGCGCCGGGCGATGTGACCGGCGCCATCAAGCCCGATGATCCCCACCATCCCGTCAGCCGCCTGCTGAGCCTTGAGAACACCGTCAATGGTCAGGCCGTTCCCCTTGCCGACATGCGCGCCGCTACCGAAGCCGCGCGGACGGCGGGCCTGTCGGTCCATCTCGACGGCGCGCGGTTCTTCAACGCCGTGACCGCGCTGGGCTGTGCGCCTGCCGATCTGGCGGGCCTTGTCGATACCGTCTCGGTCTGCCTGTCAAAGGGCCTTGGCGCGCCCGTCGGCTCTGTCCTTGTCGGCCCGGCCGATCTGATCGCGCGCGGGCTGCGGCTGCGCAAGATGCTGGGCGGCGGGATGCGGCAGGCCGGTATCCTCGCCGCGGCGGGGCGCCACGCGCTGACCCATAACCGCGCCGGGCTGGCCGAGGATCACACCCGCGCCGCGCGGCTGGCCAAGGCGCTGGGCGATCTGGGCGTGGGGCAGGTCAGCCACGCCACCAATATGGTCTTCTTCACCCCCGCCGCGGACGGTCACGCCGACCTGCGCGCGGCGCTGGCGGCGCAAGGCATCGTGATCGGCGGCCAAAGCCCCGCCATCCGCATGGTCCTGCACCGCGATGTCGATGATGCCGCGCTGGACCGCGCCATCGCGGCCTTTCGCGCCCATTACGGCGGCTGACTGCACGAAATCTGCAAGCCATCGCGATTGTTCCTGCACGTGATTCCGGCTAAACCGGCCGAAACCACACCGGGGCCGCCGCTTTGACCGACAGACCGAAGACACCGACGCTTGACCGTGTGACCGTCCCCGCCGACCTCAAGTCCCTGACGGATGCCGACCTGCGTCACCTCGCCGACGAATTGCGCGCCGAAACGATCAGCGCGGTGTCCGTCACCGGCGGGCATCTGGGCGCCGGTCTTGGCGTCGTCGAACTGACCGTGGCCCTGCACGCTGTCTTCGACGCACCGCGCGACAAGATCATCTGGGACGTCGGCCATCAGTGCTATCCGCACAAGATCCTGACCGGGCGGCGCGACCGTATTCGCACGCTGCGCCAGAAATCGGGCCTGTCGGGCTTTACCAAGCGGTCGGAAAGCCCCTATGACCCCTTCGGCGCCGCCCATTCCTCTACCTCGATCTCCGCCGCGCTGGGCTTTGCGGTGGCGCGTGACCTTGGCGGCGATGCGGGCGATGCCATCGCCGTCATCGGCGACGGCGCGATGAGCGCGGGCATGGCCTATGAGGCGCTGAACAACGCCGGTCACCTGAAAAAGCGGCTCTTCGTCGTGCTGAACGACAATGAAATGTCGATCGCACCGCCGGTTGGCGCCATGTCCGCCTACCTCTCTCGCCTCTACGCCGGCGCGCCGTTTCAGGAGCTGAAGGCCGCCGCGAAAGGCGCGGTCAGCCTGCTGCCACCGCCCTTCCAGGAAGGCGCCCGCCGCGCCAAGGAAATGCTCAAAGGCATGACCGTCGGCGGCACCATGTTCGAGGAGCTGGGCTTTTCCTATGTCGGCCCCATCGACGGGCATGACATGGACCAGCTGCTTGGCGTCCTGCGCACCGTCCATGACCGCGCCACCGGGCCGGTTCTGATCCATGTGCTGACCAGGAAGGGCAAGGGCTTCGCCCCCGCCGAACGTAGCCCCGACAAGGGCCACGCGACCGGCAAATTCGACCCTGTTACAGGCGAACAGAAGAAAGCGGCCTCAAACGCGCCGTCCTACACCAAGGTCTTCGCCCGGTCCCTGATCGCCGAGGCGGAGCGGGACGACAAGATCGTCGCCGTCACCGCAGCGATGCCGGACGGGACCGGGCTGAACCTCTTCGCGGAACGCTTCCCGCGCCGTTGCTTCGACGTGGGCATCGCCGAACAGCACGCGGTGACCTTCTCTGCCGGGCTGGCCGCCGGCGGGATGAAACCCTTCTGCGCGCTCTATTCCACCTTCCTGCAACGCGGCTACGATCAGGTCGTCCACGACGTCGCGATTCAGCGTCTGCCGGTCCGCTTCGCCATCGACCGCGCGGGGTTGGTTGGCGCGGACGGCGCGACCCATGCCGGGGCCTTCGACGTGGCCTACCTCTCCAACCTGCCCGGCATCGTGGTCATGGCTGCGGCGGACGAGGCAGAGCTGGTCCACATGGTCGCCACCGCCGCCGCTATCGACGACCGCCCCTCGGCCTTCCGCTACCCACGCGGCGAAGGTGTCGGCGTCGACATGCCCGAACGCGGCCAACCGCTTGAAATCGGCAAGGGCCGGGTCATTTCCGAAGGCGGCCGCGTCGCGATCCTGTCCTTCGGTACCCGCCTGGCCGAGGTGCTGAAGGCGCGTGAGGCGCTGGCCCAGCGTGGCCTTGCCCCGACCGTCGCCGATGCCCGCTTTGCCAAGCCGCTCGACCGCGACCTGATCCTGCAACTCGCCGCGCATCATGAGGCGCTCATCACCATCGAGGAAGGCGCCATCGGCGGTTTCGGTTCTCAGGTGGCGCAGCTTCTGGCGGAAGAGGGCGTCTTCGACCACGGGCTGAAATTCCGCTCCATGGTGCTGCCCGACACTTTCATCGACCAGTCCTCGCCCGAGGATATGTATGCCACCGCAGGCATGAACGCGCCCCAGATCGAGGCGAAGGTGCTGGACGTTCTGGGCGTTACCCGTATTGGCGAAAAGCGCGCCTGAACCTCACGCGCGCCTCATGATCTCTCTCGTCGTTCAGGCCTCCAGACCGCGTTCGATCCGGGTGAAGGCCTTCAACCGCGCCGCGTCGCTCCGGGTCTGCGCCCGCTCATGCAGGGCTTTCGTCGCCGGATGGCTGCCCGCGCCGCCATGGCTGCGCTCCACCTCGGCATAATGTTTCGTCCGGCCTCCGTCCGACGGTTCGCGGCGGTCTGCAAGATGACGGCTCATGAAATCCTCCTCGGTTTCCTTGCCCCATGACGGGGGACGATACCTCAAGGATGGGGGCGAATCGCGTATTTTTCTACCCCGCGCACGCGGAACGTGATCTCAGCGTGCCGATTTCAGCCGCCGAAGCGCCCATTGCGCAGCATCGGCCACGGCCGGGTCCGCATCCGCCAAAAGGCTCTCCACCAGCGGACTCAACGCCTCCTCGCCCGAATTTCCGATCGCATAAAGCACGTTGCGCACGAAACGGTCCCGCCCGATCCGCTTGACCGGGCTGCCCGAAAACCGCGCCCGGAACGCGGCATCGTCCAGGGTGGCAAGCTCCGCCAGCGGCGGCGCGCCCACTCGCGCGGCATAGCCCGCCTCGCGCGCCGCCACCGCGAACTTGTTCCACGGACAGACCGCAAGGCAATCGTCGCAGCCATAGATCCGGTTGCCGAGCGCGCCGCGCAACGCCTCGTCCACCGGCCCCTTGTGTTCGATCGTCAGGTAGGAAATGCACCGCCGCGCATCCAGTTGATAGGGCGCCGGAAATGCGCCCGTCGGGCAGATGTCCAGACAGGCCCGGCAGGACCCGCAATGGTCAACCTCCGCCCCGTCCACGGGCAGGTCCAGCGTGGTAAAGATCGCGCCCAGGAAAAACCAGCTTCCCAATTCGCGGCTTACCAGATTGGTGTGCTTGCCCTGCCAGCCCAGTCCCGCCGCCTGCGCCAAGGGCTTTTCCATCACCGGCGCGGTATCGACGAAAACCTTGATTTCCGCCGGAACAGAGCCTTTTTCGGCCGCCTCGATCAACCACCGCCCAACCCGCTTCAGCCGCTTCTTCACAAGGTCGTGGTAGTCGCGCCCCTGCGCATAGCAGGAAACCGCCGCCCGGTCCGGCCGGTCCAGAACCGCCAGCGGGTCGCCCTCGGGCGTATAGACCTCGGCCAGCATCACGACCGACCGCGCCTCGGGCCAAAGCGCCGCCGGATCGCCGCGCCAGCCCATCCGCTCTGCCATCCAGCCCATCTGCCCGTGCCGACCCTGATCGACAAAGGTCGCCAGCCGCCCCGCCGCCTCGGGGATCGCATCCGGGCGGCAGATCCGGGCGGCGGCGAACCCCTCTTCGACCGCCTTCGCGACAAGCCGGTGTTTCAGCCCGGCGGCATCCATGGCGGCGCCCCTTTCATCGTGGCCGAAATACTCCGCGGGGGTCCGGGGGTGCGAAACCCCCGGCGCTCTCCCTCAGAAATCGAGGTCGGCATAATGCGCAGGCGGCGGAAAGCCCGGCACCTGATCGGCCAGAAGCGACCGGAATGACGGCCGCGACTTGATCTTCGCGTACCAGTCCTTGACCGTCTGGCTCCGGTTCCAGTCCACGTCCGAGATATAGTCGAGCGCCGAAAGATGCGCGGCGGCAGCGAAATCGGCCAGCGTCATCTCATTCCCCGCCAGCCAGCGGCGCTGTTCCAGAAGCCAGGCCATGTAATCGAGGTGATACTTGATGCGAGTAGAGCCGGACTTGACGTTCTTGCTGTCCGGGTAACCCAGCTTCATCACCTTCTTGTTTACCCGCTCATAGACGAGCTTCGAGGTCACTTCCTCATGGAACTTGTCGTCGAACCAGGCGCAAAGGCGGCGCACCTCATAACGCCCGGCGGCATCGCGCGGCATCAGTTTCGGCTCGGCGATGGTCTCATCCAGATATTCGCAGATCGCCTGGCTTTCCGACATCACCTTGCCGTCATGGCGCAGGATCGGGATCTTGCCCGCCGGGTTGCGGCGCATGAATTCGGGTGCCTGTTCCCAGTACCGCTCCTCGACCAGTTCCACCTCAACCTTCTTTTCCGCCAGCGTCAGGCGAACCTTGCGGCAGAAGGGCGACAGCGGGACATGGTAGAGACGGGTCATGGGCGCTCGGGCAGGGATGGGGTTGCCCCCTGATAGCGGCCCCTCCCGCCCGGTTCAATCCTCGAAACAGGCGGCGCGGCCATCGGCGCGGATCGTCGCCGCCCCGTCAAGGATCGCGCGGGCGCGGCCGCGCAGATAGCCCGAGGGGTGGCCGGGATTGCGCCCCTTCGGATCGGGCAGGGCGGCGGCGATCAGCGCGGCCTGTGGCGGGCTGAGCTTTGCCGCGCTGACGCCGAAATAATGCTGCGCCGCCGCCTCGACGCCGAAGATGCCCTTCCCGGTTTCCGCCACGTTCAGATAGACCTCAAGGATACGGCGCTTGGGCCAGAACAGCTCCACCACCGGGGTCATCAGCGCCTCAAGCGCCTTGCGCGGCCAGCTGCGCCCCTGCCAGAGAAAGACGTTCTTCGTCACCTGCTGGCTGATGGTCGAGGCGCCGCGCCCCGCGCCTTCGTTCATCGCGGCCCGGATCGCCTTCATGTCAAAGCCCCAGTGTTCGCAGAAATTCGCGTCCTCCGAGGCGACGACGGCCCGCGCCATTTCCGGCGCCATATCCTCGATCGGGACCCAGACCCGGTCGACGCCGCCCTGCCGCCAGCCTTCGGCGATCAGGTAGGGCGTCAGGCGCGGGTTGATGAAGATGCCAAGGATCACCAGCAGCAGGAACAGCGCCACAAGCGCGACCGCCCCGCGCCCCGTCCAGCGCAGGACCCCGCGCAGGGTCAGACGGGGCAGGGGCCTTTTGGCCGCCGCCTTGCGGGATTTCGTCGGTTTGCGCCGGGTGCTGCTCGTCTTCGCCATTTGCCGACATTAGCCATGCGCGGCCCCGCAGGGTCAAGTCACGCCGCGCCGGTTTCCAGCAGTGCCGCGCGCAAAACCCGCGCCTCGGTCCGGGTGGCGCAATAGGCGGCGGCGGCGCCTTCCGCCAGACCGGGCAGATCGTCGAAAAGCCGACGCAACTCCGCCTCTGTCCGCGCGATCTCACCCGCGACCGCGCCGCCGGGAAAGAAACTTTCGGTCAGCATCCCCTCGGCCCAGATCATCTCATGCCGGTCGAACATCAGGTGCAGATAGGTCACCTCGCCCCCTGGCAGGCGCCGCACGGTCTTGCCATCGACCAGATGGGCGGCGGCGACCAGAACCTCGGGCGCGCCACAGTGAAGCTCGGCCGCCCATCCGCCGATACAGACCCTGTGCTGTGGCGAAACGATGATCTCGCGGCGGTTGCCCAGTGTCCCCGCCGCGATGGCGATCGGGGCAAGGTCCCCCTCTGCCGCGACCCGCCGCCTCCCGGTCCAAAGCACGGTGCGTGCGCCGTGGTCGCGGGTCAGGACCATGTCGCCCGGCACGATCCGTTCCACCGGGCGCTGGCCCTGCGGCGTGGCGATCAGCGTGCCGGGGGTGAAGCAGGGCGGGGTCGTACCCTGGATGGTGATCGTGATGACCTGGGTATCGGTCCCGCCGCCATCGCTGAGCTGCACCGTGAAGGTGTCGGTCAGCGTGTCGCCGGTGTTCAGCGCCGCGACGACCGGGTTGGTGTCGTTCAGGTCATAGGTCCAGTTCCCGGTCGCATCGACGCTGGCGATGCCATAGGCGGGCGCCCCGCTGATCGACCAGGTATCGGCCCAGATATTGGCGCTGCCGTCGTCAAGGTTGCCGCCGATGACAAGCCCGCTGCCTTCGGTCACGCTGCCGGTGAAGGTGCCGGTGATGTTCGGCGCGCCCATGTTTCAGCTTTCGTCGAGATGGCGGGCGAAACGGGCGGGCGAAAAGACCCTCTCATCCACCCGGCCCCCGGCGGCGGCACGGGTCCATTCGATGATGCGATAGCTGTCGCTGCCCTCGGTCAGCCATAGCGCGCGAAGCCGCCGCAGCGCCGGGTTCTCCGTCAGGCGCGGGACGATTTCCCGCATGTGGCCAAAGGGCGCGACGAAGTCGATCAGCCAGACCGAGGGGCCGCCGTTCCACTCTTCGGCCCGCAGGGGCGTCCGTTTCAGCGCAAGGCGCCGCTCCACCTCGGGCGACAGGCCCGCCCAGCTGACGAAGGCGCGCGGAAACCCGTCCGAGCGGAAGATGTGATACTGTCCCAGTCGCAGCGCCGGTTCAAAGGTCGAGGTGGCGGCGGCAAGGCTGCGCCCGGCGTGAAACGGCACCAGCGCGGCAAGGTAGAACATCGCGCCGAAATCGGCGTAAAGCCCTGCGTCGAGGTCGAACCATCCATCGGGGAAGGGCGGCTTCGGGTCGGACCCGCCCCGGTCACGCTGACGCAGGGCGGCGAAATGACGCGCCGCGCGGTCGGCAAAATGCCCCGGTTCGTGCATTCCGTCCCCTGCACATCAGTCAGGGGGTGCGTGACCGGAACGACACCCCATGCCCCACCAACCCGGTCGACCGGATGATAGGGATGGGGGGTCAGGCTGTCAAATACACCTTCCCTAGTGTCAGGAGGCGATCAGACGATCCTCATGGCGCTGGCCGATCCGCCGTGCCACGGGCGCGCCCTCGGCCCGGATGCGCAGGATCTCGGGGAAGATGCGCACCACCTCATTGAACATCGCCCGGTCGGCGGCAAGGATCTCGCTGCCCGGATAGAAGCTTTCGGTCGGGGTATTCTCGGCAAAGATGATCTCATGCCGGTCGAAAAGCAGGTGGATATAGTCCACCTCATCCACCGGCGCGCGGGTGATGCCGGGCTGGCCGACAAGGTGTTTCGCGGCCACCAGAACCTCGGCCTGGCCGGTGCAAAGCTCGGCCCGCCAGCCGGTGAACAGCATCCTATGCTGCGGCGAAACCCGCAGGTCGCGCAGGTTGTCCAGCGTCCCCGCCGCAATCGCCACCGGGGCAAGATCGCCGCGCCCCTCGACCGTCCGCCGCCCGACCCAGCGCAAGGGCTGCGCCCCGTGGTCGAGCGTTTCGACCAGGTCGCCGGGGACCAGCGTCTCGACCGCGACTTCGCCGCCCGGGACCCGGATCAGCGTGCCGGGCGTGAAACAGGGCGGGCCGAAATTGCTGACCGGCGTCTGGGTGGAGGTATTGACCCAGGTGGAGGACTGGAAGGTTGCGTCCTGAAGCACTGTGCCGTCGGTGGGCGTAAAGACCGCATAGGTTCCGCCTGCGCCGTCATCGACATAAAGCGTCACCCCGGTGATGGTGACGGTCGAGCCGCCCATGATGACGGTGATCGTATCCCCGACCCAGACATTCATCACCTGCGCGCCGTTGAACGTATCCCCCGTCGCGGTGCCGATGAACCCGTCATCATCGCTGTCGGTGAAGTTCACCTTCTGCACGGTCAGCGACGTGCCTCCGGGGGGCGCGCTGCCGGGGTCCATGTAGAAGAACTGGTCGATATAGGTCTGTGGCATCGTAAGCTCGTTTTTACACGCAGCTGTTGTAACAGCCTTTGCTGCTGATTGAATGAAAAAAGTAAGACCAAAAAGTGAACGGCCCCGCAGATGACTGGCGGGGCCGTTCCGTGTCGCGCGGGGCGGTTTTTATTCCGCCGGAACCGCTTCCCTGTCGCGGCTGAGGGGGTGGGCCAGATGCGGCATCATTTCCTTCGGGCAGACCTGAATGAAATTCGCCCGCTCCTCGGCCCAGTCGGTCAGGATTTGCCTGGCTTTGAGGCTGCCGGTCTCTGCCGCGTGACGCTCGATCAGACCCTTCAGCTCGGCTTCCCAATGCGGCACAGTGACCGCGCAGGTGACCAGCGTCTCAAGGTTCATCAGCTCTTCGGCCGTCCCGTCGGGGTCATGGATATAGGCCATGCCGCCGGTCATGCCGGCGCCGAAGTTCGCCCCGATCCGGCCAAGGATGACCGCGACACCGCCGGTCATGTATTCGCACCCGTTCGAACCGCAGCCCTCGATCACCACCTTCGCGCCGGAGTTGCGAACCGCAAACCGTTCCCCCGCGCGGCCGGCGGCGAAAAGATGGCCGTCGGTCGCGCCGTAAAGCACGGTGTTGCCGATGATCGTGTTGGCCGATGCCGTCAGTGGCGACACCATCGGCGGACGCACGACGATCATTCCGCCCGACAGGCCCTTGCCGACATAGTCGTTGGCATCGCCCGACACCTCAAGCTTCAGCCCCGGCGCGGCAAAGGCGCCAAGCGATTGCCCGCAGGAGCCCGAGAGCTTCACCGTCAGGTGGTCCGGTTGCAGGCTGTTCCGCATCCCGAACTTCTTGACGATCAGGCTGGATGCGCGCGTGCCGATGGTGCGGTGGGTGTTCCGCACGGCATAGGACAGCTGCATCTTTTCGCCATCCTCGAAGAAGCGGTGGCCGTCCTTGATGATCTCGGCATCAAGGGTATCCGGCACCGCGTTGCGCGGCTTCGAACGGTCATAGACGATCCGGTCCGCGCCATCGACGGTGATCAGCAGCGGGTTGAGGTCGAGGTCGTCAAGATGCGCCGCCCCCCGGCTGACCTGGGTCAGAAGATCGGCCCGCCCGATCACCTCATCCAGGCTCCGCGCGCCGATATTGGCAAGCAGTTCGCGCACCTCCTGCGCGTAGAAGGTGATGAGGTTCACGACCTTGTCGGCATTGCCGGTGAACTTGGCGCGCAGCTTTTCGTCCTGCGTGCAGACGCCCACCGGGCAGGTGTTCGACTGGCACTGGCGCACCATGATGCAGCCCATGGCGATCAGCGCGGCGGTGCCGATGCCGTATTCCTCGGCCCCCATCATTGCCGCGATGACGATGTCGCGCCCGGTCCGCAGCCCGCCATCGGTGCGCAGCGTGATCCGGTCGCGCAGCTTGTTCATCGCCAGAACCTGATGCGCCTCGGTCAGCCCCATTTCCCACGGCAGGCCCGCGAATTTGATCGACGTCGCGGGCGACGCGCCGGTGCCACCGTTATGGCCGGAGATCAGGATCACATCCGCCTTGGCCTTCGCCACACCGGCCGCAATCGTGCCGACGCCGGAAGATGCCACCAGCTTCACCGTCACCTTGGCGCGCGGGTTGATCTGCTTGAGGTCGTAGATCAGCTGCGCGAGGTCCTCGATACTGTAAATATCGTGGTGCGGCGGGGGGGAGATCAGCGTCACCCCCGGCGTCGAATGGCGCAGCCGCGCGATCAGCTTCGTCACCTTCATGCCGGGCAACTGTCCGCCCTCGCCGGGCTTGGCGCCCTGCGCGACCTTGATTTCCAGCTCCTCGCAGGCGTTCAGATATTCCGCCGTCACGCCGAAGCGCCCCGACGCCACCTGCTTGATCTTCGCCGACGGGTTGTCGCCGTTCGGTTCCGGCAGGAAATGCGCCGGGTCCTCGCCGCCCTCGCCGCTGTCGGACTTGGCGCCGATGCGGTTCATGGCGATGTTCAGCGTCTTGTGCGCCTCGGGCGACAGCGCGCCAAGCGACATCCCCGGCGTCACGAACCGCTTGCGGATTGAGGTGATGCTTTCCACCTCCTCGATCGGCACCGGACGGCCCAGCGGCTTGATGTCCAGCAGGTCGCGGATATGGATCGGCGGATTGGCCCGCATCGCGGCCGAATACTGCTTCCACAGGTCATAGGACGCCCGGTCGCAGGCCGATTGCAGAAGATGCATCGTCTGCGCTTCCCAGGCGTGCTTTTCCCCCGACCGGCGCGATTTGTAGAAACCGCCCACCGGCAGAATATCGGTCCCGGCGGTCCAGCCGCGCCCATGCACCTCTTCCAGCTTCAACTGAATGCCCGACAGGCCGATACCGGAGATACGGGAATGCATGCCGGGGAAATATTCCGCCACCATGGCCCGGCTCAGGCCCACCGCCTCAAAGTTCAGACCGCCGCGATAGGAGGAGATGACCGAAATCCCCATCTTCGACATGATCTTCAAAAGCCCCGCATCGACCGCGTCGCGATAGCGGCGCATGGCGTCGATCAGGCTGCCCTCGATCAGGCCGCGGCGGATGCGGTCGGCGATGCTGTCCTGCGCCAGATAGGCGTTGACCGTCGTCGCCCCGCAGCCGATCAGCACGGCGAAATAATGCGGATCGACGCATTCGGCCGACCGCACGTTGACCGAACAGAAGGTCCGAAGCCCCTTGCGCGTCAGCCAGCTATGCACCGCCGAGGTCGCAAGGATCATCGGCATCGCGACCTTTTCCGCGCCCTGATGTTCATCCGTCAGGACAAGGTGGCCCGCACCCGACCGCACGGCATCTTCCGCCTCGGCCCGGATACGCTCAAGCCCAAGGCGCAGCGCCTCCGGCTCGCCATCGGTGGCGAAGGTGCAGTCGATGATGGCGACATTGCCGCTGAACTGGCGCACCATCTCGTCGAATTCGGCATTCGCGATAAACGGGCTTTCCAGCACCAGAATCTCCGTCTGGCTGCTGTCTTCGTCCAGCACGTTCTTGAGGTTGCCGAACCGCGTTTTCAGGCTCATCACCCGGCTTTCGCGCAAGCTGTCGATGGGCGGGTTGGTGACCTGGCTGAAGTTCTGCCGGAAGAAATGCGACAGCGGCCGGTAGACCGACGACAGAACCGCGGGCGGCGTGTCGTCACCCATCGAGGCGATGGCTTCCTTGCCGTCCTCGGCCATCGGCGCCAGCACCTGTTCCAGCAGTTCCAGCGAGAAACCCGCCGCGACCTGCCGCTTGCGCAGCTCCGGCCCCTCGAACAGCGATTTTTCCGGCACGTCGCGCATGATCGCGTTCAGATCGACGACCTTCTCGATCCAGTCGGCATAGGGCTGCGCGGCCGAGAGTTTGTCCTTGATCCCGGCGTCGTGGTAAAGCTTGCCCTCTTTCATGTCGACGGCGATCATCTGACCCGGCCCAAGGGCGCCCTTCTCGCGCACCACGGCCTCATCCACCGGGACCATCCCGGCCTCGGACCCCGCGACCAGAAGACCGTCGCCGGTGACGACATAGCGCAGGGGGCGCAGCCCGTTGCGGTCAAGCCCGCCGCAGACCCAGCGCCCGTCGGTCATGGCCAGCGCCGCCGGCCCGTCCCACGGCTCCATCACCGCGTTGCAATAGGCATACATGTCCTGCCAGGCCTGCGGCATCTCAACCGCCGACTTGGACCAGGCTTCCGGCACCATCATGGTCTTGGCCATCGGCGCGGAACGTCCTGCGCGCACCAGAACCTCGAACACCGCATCCAGCGCGGCGCTGTCCGAAGACCCCTGCGGCACGATCGGCTTGATGTCGCCCGCCTGATCGCCAAAGGTCGACGATGCCATGCGGATCTCATGGCTTTTCATCCAGTTCAGGTTGCCCTTCAGCGTGTTGATCTCGCCGTTATGGGCGAGCATGCGGAAGGGCTGCGCCAGCCACCATTGCGGGAAGGTATTGGTCGAATAACGCTGATGATAGATCGCAAAGGCGCTTTCGAACCGTTCGTCCTTCAGGTCGGGATAGAACTCCGCCACCTGCTCGGCCAGCATCATGCCCTTGTAGATGATCGACCGGCAGGACAGCGTGCAAAGATACATCCCCGAGATGCCCGCGGCGGCGGCGGCCTTTTCGATCCGGCGGCGGATGACGTAAAGCTCGCGCTCGAACGTTTCCTCATCCGTCCCCTTGGAGTTCTTGATCAGGATCTGCTCGATCTCCGGCCGGGTCGCGTTGGCCTTCTCGCCCAGCACCTCGGTATTCACCGGCACATGGCGCCAGCCATAGATGTAATAGCCCGCGCGCAGGACTTCCGTCTCGACGATGGTCCGGCAGGCCTCCTGCGCGCCGAAATCGGTGCGCGGCAGGAAGACCTGACCCACGGCGACCAGCGCCTTCATGTCCGGCTCATGCCCGGTGCGGCGGATCTGGTCGTAGAAGAACTTGACCGGGATCTGCACATGGATGCCCGCGCCGTCGCCGGTCTTGCCATCGGCATCGACCGCGCCCCGGTGCCAGACCGCTTTCAGCGCGTCGATCCCATGCTCCACCACCTTGCGGCTGGCTTTCCCGTTGATCGCGACGACAAGCCCGACCCCGCAGGAGGAATGCTCATCCTCGGCGCGATAAAGACCGTTCTCCGCCATCCAGGCGCGGTTGGTTTCCTCGATTGCCACCCAGTTCTGGTCAAACCCGGTCATTGGCCTTCTCCTTCTGCGCTGACGCCAATCGACGCCAGGAATTCCGCTTCGGTCATCCGCCGGTGATCGCCCGCGAAGGCGTAGCCCTCGGGCTTGCGGTCGACATAGATCTCTTTGGTCAGCGGGAAGCCCGCCGCATTTTCGAACAGCCCGGCCGAGACGGCGTGGGTATCCGCCCCCGGCTGGGTGAGCCGATACCAGAGCGGCGATCCACAGGCGCCGCAATGCGCCCGCTCCGCCCAGTCCGACGAGGCGAAGGCGACGACCGGACCTTTGGCCTCAAGCGTGCCGGGGGCCGCGTCGATCTCAAGGAACGCGCTGCCGGTCCAGCGGCGGCACTGACCGCAATGGCAGGCATGGACCTCAGCCGCGGCAGGGACCATCGTCACCGTGACCGCGCCGCAAAGGCAGGCGCCGGAGATGGGGGGCAGCGCCGTCATGACGCACCGCCGGGCAGGGGCATCGCATCCGTCATCTGCGAATTGCAGTCATATTCCGGTTCCGCCGCCAGATAGCCCGGCGTGTCCGGCGCGGCGAAGGTCACCGGCCCCTCGGCCATCTCGCGCCGGTCGCCATCACTGCCTTCGAACACCTCCCGGTCGGCGAAGAACACGCGCCAGTCGCGCTGGATGAACTGCGCCCCGGACCGATGATAAATCCGTTCGCCATCCGCGCCCTCTGCCGTCAGTTCGAACCGCGTCTGGTCCAGCGTAATGCCGTCGATCACCACCGTCTTGCCGGTCAACTCGTCAAAGCCGTGATAGCGCCGTACCTCGCCGGAGTTGCTTTTCGTGGTGAAGTCATAGCTGTCCCGCCCGGTCTCCAGCAGGGTGGAGAATGAGGCCGGGTCAGCTTCCTCGGCGATCTGGTCGCGCTCTCCGGTTGTCAGGTCATAGCTGTCGACCCAACGCGTCTCGGCGTCGATACGGCTCAGGTAGAACGGCCCTTGGCCATCGCTGTAAAGCGTCCACTGATCGCCCGCCGCGTCGCCATCGCAGCGGTAAAGCTGCGCCACCTGGCAGTTGTGAAGCTGGACGGTCTGATAGACTGTGCAGCCCTCCGGCGCGCGGAACTTGCCCGCCGCCAGCGCCGGGGCGCCCGCAAGGCCCGCCAGGGCGGCGCCTGCCAGAAGGATGCGTGTCGCGATCGCCATCGGACGTCCTTTCCAATCCGGGTCAGCATTGCTGACCATCCCGTCTTTCCGGCGCTTTCGCCGCCCCTGCGCCTGTAGCTACACAAACCCTACAGATGCACGATACGGGTCCGACGCCGTCCCTACCGCCTATTCCGCCGCGACCGCCTCGGCCCCGGAGAGGTAATCCAGCACGCTTTCCGCCGCCTCGCGCCCGTCGCGGATCGCCCAGACCACAAGGCTGGCGCCGCGCACGATGTCGCCCACGGCGAAGACGCCCGGCAGGCTGGTCGCATGGGTGCCGAAATCGGCCCGGATCGTACCCCAGCGGGTGACGGTCAGGTCGTCCACACCCCAGAGCTTCGGCAGGTCCTCCGGCTCGAAGCCCAGCGCCTTGATGACGAGGTCGGCCTCTTCCAGATAATCCGCGCCCTCGATCACCTCGGGCGCCTGGCGGCCCGTGGCGTCCGGCGCGCCAAGGCGCATCTTCTCGACCATCACGCCCTCGACGGCACCGCTGGCGGCAAACCCCTTGGGTGCGGTCAGCCAGACGAATTCGACGCCCTCTTCCTCGGCATTTGCGACCTCGCGCTGGCTTCCCGGCATGTTCGCCCGGTCGCGGCGGTAAAGGCATTTCACCGATTGCGCGCCCTGCCGGATCGCCGTGCGGACGCAATCCATCGCCGTGTCGCCGCCGCCGATCACGACGACGCGCTTGCCGCTCGCGTCCAGCTCGCCGCTGTCGAATTCCGGCACATCGTCGCCAAAGCTCTTGCGGTTCGACGCGGTCAGATAGTCGATGGCGCGCACGATGCCCGTGGCCCCGGCATTCGGCCCGCCAAGGTCGCGGCTTTTGTAGACGCCCGTCGCGATGACGACTGCGTCATGCTTGCCATGGATCGCGTCGAAGGTGATGTCCTCGCCCACGTTGCAGTTCAGCACGAATTCCACCCCGCCATCCTCAAGCTGGCGGATACGGTCCATCACCACGTCCTTCTCCAGCTTGAAGCCGGGAATGCCGTAGGTCATCAGCCCGCCCGCGCGGTCGTAACGGTCATAGACCGTGACCTGCACTCCGGCGCGGCGCAGCGCATCGGCGGCGGCAAGGCCGCCGGGACCCGCGCCGATGATGCCGACGCTTTCCGACCGTTCCCGCGCCGGACGGATCGCCTTGACCCAGCCATTGTCGAAGGCCGTGTCGGTGATGAATTTCTCGATCGCGCCGATGGTGACGGTGCCGTGGCCCGACTGTTCGATCACGCAGTTGCCCTCACAGAGACGATCCTGCGGGCAGATGCGGCCGCAAATCTCCGGGAAGGTGTTGGTGGATTGCGAAAGCTCATAGGCCTCCTGCAACCGCCCCTCGGCGGTCATCCGTAGCCAGTCGGGGATATTGTTGTGCAGCGGGCAATGCGACTGGCAGTAGGGTACACCGCACTGGCTGCACCGCCCGGCCTGCTCTTCGGCCTTGGCCAACGCGAACTCACGGTAAATCTCGTTGAAATCCTGGGCGCGGACATTGGCCTCGCGCTTCTCCGGCATCTCTTTCGAGACAGAGACGAATTTCAACATGCGTTGCTGGGCCATGGCTCACTCATTTCCGCGCGAAGTTCCGGGTGCGCATTGCTACTGCCAATGCGTCAGGAATAAAAGTCAGCATAGTTTACCTATTTGGCGGATTTTTGGCGCGGCAGCGGCGCGATCCCCTCGCAAAAGCGAAAATTAGGTCAGAAAAGTGGACCTAACGGTCAGAAACCCGCCGTCAGCGCAGCCAAGGCCAGCGCGCCAACGATGATTCGCCACCAGCCAAAAAGCGCATAGCCCCGCCTGCTCACATAGCCCAGCAACCACCGCACCACGAGGATCGCGACCACGAAGGCCGCCGCAAAGCCGATGGCAATCTCGCCCATTGCCGACCAGTCCAGAACGTCGCGGTTCTTGTAAAGGTCATAGGCTACGGCACCTGCCATGGTCGGGATCGACAGGAAAAACGAAAACTCCGCCGCCGCACGTTTCTCCACCCCCAGAAGCAGCGCGCCGACGATGGTGGAGCCTGACCGCGAGGTGCCGGGAATCATCGCAAGGCACTGGAAAAAGCCGATCGCCAGCGCGACGCCCAGCGGAAGGTCGTCCGCCGCATGATAACGCGGCCGCAGCGGCAGCCGGTCCACCAGCAAAAGGACGATCCCGCCAAGGATCAGCATGATCGAAATCAGGCGCGGGCTTTCGAACAGCACTTCCTTGATGATGTCATGCGCCAGAACGCCGATCACCACCGCAGGCAGGAAGGCCAGCAACACCGACCCGGCGAACCGCCGCGCCTGCCGCTCGCTTGGCAGGGCGACGATGGTATGGGTGATCTTGCCCGCATAGACCGCCAGCAGCGCCAGCACCGCGCCCAGCTGGATCACCACCTCAAAGGTCTTTCCCGCGCTTTCGAAGCCAAGGAAATGGCTCGCCAGCAGCAAATGGCCGGTGGAAGAGACCGGGATGAACTCCGTCAGCCCTTCAAGCACCCCCAGAAAAAGGGAGATCAGCGTCGTGTCTTGCATCTTCGGGGGGTCCTGTGCGGCATCAAGCTCGCGCGGACCCTAGGCGCGGCCACGAACGGACGCAAGACACTCGCGCCTTCATTACCCGTGCTGACGCAGGTTCTTGGCCGAGGCCTTGATGGCGTCGTATTGCCCCGAGGGGCGGAACCGCCAGAGGTAGTCGGGCAGGACCGCGCCCGCGGGCGTCGGCGCGATCCCCAGATCGGACAGCGTTTTCGCGCCATCCGCCACGACATTGTCGACTTTCAGCGTCTTGACCTGATCGGCGGTCAGGATCTTGTTGGGGAACAGACGTCCCGTCAGCGCCGAGCCGAAATCAAGAAGGTTGCCCATGATCGAGGCGATCCAGAACGGCAGGTTCACGATCAGGCGGCGACGCAGGATCACCGTCAGCATCTGCCTGATCCAGTCGCGGAAGGTCGCGACATCGGGACCGCCGAGTTCATAGGTGCCGCTTGCACGCCCCTCGATCCCGGCCACCGCCGCCTGGGCGACGTCATCGACATAGACCGGCTGAAAGCGCGTGTTGCCGCCGACGATCGACAGCACCGGCCCGAACCGCGCCATCGAGGCGAAGCGGTTGAAGAACCCGTCTTCGGGCCCGAACATGACCGAGGGACGCAGGATCGTTGCGCCGGGGAAATGGCGAAGCACACCGGCTTCCCCTTCCGCCTTGGTACGGGAATAGCGGCTTGCGGCATCGGCCGAGGCGCCGATGGCAGAGATATGGACCAGCGATGCCACCCCGGTTTCCGCCGCGATGCGGGCAATGCGCGCGGCCCCCTCGGCCTGCACCGCCTCGAAATTGTTCTTGCCGGACTTGTCGAAGGTCCCGACGCAGTTGACCACCGCATCGGCGCCGATCATCGCGGCGCGGACAGAGGCATCGTCACGGATGTTGCACAGGATCGGCTCAACCTGACCGACGGCGCCATAGGGCTTGACGAACAAGGCCTCATTCGGGCGCCGGACCGCGACGCGCACGCGCCAGCCCTTCTTGGCCATCCGCCGGGCGATATATCGCCCGAGAAACCCCGAACCGCCGTAAATCGTGACGAGCTTGGACATGGCCGGCCTCCGAAACTGAATGCGCCCCTGATTAGCGCCTAGACCCGCAGCGAACAAGGCGCAATGATCGTCGCGGCTTTTCGCTGTCTCCCCGTTGACACGCCCAGCGGCCCTCTGTAAATCGCGCTCCACGACACCTGCCCAGGTGGCGGAATTGGTAGACGCGCACGGTTCAGGTCCGTGTGCCGCAAGGCGTGGAGGTTCGAGTCCTCTCCTGGGCACCATACGATCAAAAGGCCGTTCAATCTCAGCGAGATGGACGGCTTTTGTTTTTTTCTGGCCTGACCTGGGCGGAGTGGGCGACGGGCCCGGAAGGGATCGCCCGACGGGCTTGCGATAGGCGGACTTCTGGCAGAAGCTTTCCCCTTACCCCCCCCCAACAGCCAGAGAGGATCGCCATGGACCTGCCCCGCAACCACTTCAAGGCCGCGTTGAAGGAACGGCGCCTTCAGGTCGGGATCTGGTGTACGATCGGCGACACCAACTCGGCCGAACTCTTGGCCGGGTGCGGCTATGACTGGCTGCTTTACGATACTGAACATTCGCCCGTAGGCCCGGCCGAGGCGGCGGCCTTTCTGCGCACCGTCGCGCCCTATCCGGTCAGCGGCCTTGTCCGCCCGGCCTGGAACGACCTGGTGCTGATCAAGAAATACCTCGATATCGGCGCGCAGACCCTGCTTCTGCCCTATGTCCAGTCCGCAGAGGAGGCCGCGGCCGCCGTTGCGGCGACGCGCTACCCCCCGAAGGGCGCGCGCGGGCTGTCGAGCATGACGCGCGCCGGGCGCTATGGCGCGATTCCCGGCTATGCCGCCCGCGCGGACGAAGAAATCTGTGTCCTCGTGCAATGCGAAACCGAACTCGCGCTGGGCCGGATCGAGGAGATCGCGGCGGTTCCGGGGGTGGACGGCATCTTCATCGGCCCGGCGGATCTTGCCGCGAGCATGGGCTATCCCGGCCAGACCTCCCACCCCGAGGTAAAGAAGGCCACGCTGGATGGTATCCGCCGCATCACGGCGGCCGGGCTGCCCGCAGGTTTCCTCTCCTCCGACGCCGAATTCGTCGCCGAGGTCATCGACGCCGGGGCCATCTTCGTCTCCTCCGACATCGACCTGGCCCTGTTGCGGCAGGCTGCGCTGATGAGTCGCAAGCGCTGGCCGTAAGGTAAGGGAGGAAGGGCCGGGCGGCGTGGCACAGGGGTATAATGCGTCAATGGCGACGATTTGCGCCAGATTGTCCGCTGGACGGGCCGGAAATTGACCGCTAATAACCGCCGGTGAAGGCTGCGGGAGACTGCGGCCCAACCGTCGTAGGGCCGGGCCGCCGGTCGGAACAGGGAGAAAGTTTCGTGTCCCAAGCAGAAGATCACGCAGGCACCCGGAGGGATTTCCTCTACTACGCCACGGCCGGCGCGGGCGCGGTCGCGACCGGCGCCGCCGTCTGGACCCTTGTGGACCAGATGAACCCCTCCGCCGACGTTCAGGCGCTCAGCTCCATCTTCGTCGATGTGAGCGGGGTCGAGGTCGGCACCCAGTTGACCGTGAAATGGCGCGGCAAGCCGGTCTTCATCCGCCGCCGGACCGAGAAAGAGATCGAGGAAGGCCGCGCCGTGCAGCTTTCCGATCTGGTGGACACCAACGCCGAGAACAAGAACCTGGCCCCCACCGCCGAGGCGACCGACGAAAACCGGACGCTGGACGAAGCGGGCGAATGGCTGGTGATGATCGGCGTCTGCACCCATCTGGGCTGCGTGCCGCTGGGCAACAATGCGGGCGATTTCGACGGCTGGTTCTGCCCCTGCCACGGGTCGCACTACGACACGGCCGGCCGCATCCGCAGGGGGCCGGCGCCGCGGAACCTCGACATTCCGCTGGCCGCCTTCACTGACGACACCACGATCAAGCTGGGCTGAGGGGACTGACAGATGGCTGGTATTCCGCACGACCATTACGAGCCGAAGTCGGGCATCGAGCAGTGGCTTCACCGCCGCCTGCCGATCGTGAGCCTGGCTTATGACACGCTCATGATTCCGACGCCGAAGAACCTGAACTGGTGGTGGATCTGGGGCATCGTCCTGGCGTTCTGCCTGGTTCTTCAGATCGCGACAGGCATCGTCCTTGCGATGCACTACACCCCGCATGTCGACAAGGCCTTTGCCAGCGTCGAACACATCATGCGTGACGTGAACGGCGGCTACCTGCTGCGCTATCTGCACGCGAACGGGGCCTCGCTTTTCTTCTTCGCCGTCTATATCCACATCTTCCGCGGTCTCTTCTACGGCTCCTACAAGGCCCCGCGTGAGGTGACCTGGATCGTCGGCATGATCATCTACCTCTGCATGATGGGGACCGCCTTCATGGGCTACGTCCTTCCCTGGGGGCAGATGTCCTTCTGGGGCGCCACGGTCATCACCGGCCTCTTCGGCGCGATCCCCGGCATCGGGGAATCGATCCAGACCTGGCTTCTGGGCGGACCGGCCGTGGACAACGCCACGCTGAACCGCTTCTTCTCGCTGCACTACCTCTTGCCCTTCGTGATCGCGGCGCTTGTCGCCGTTCACATCTGGGCCTTCCACACGACGGGCAACAACAACCCGACGGGCGTGGAAGTGCGGCGCGGATCCAAGGCCGAGGCCGAGAAGGACACGCTGCCCTTCTGGCCCTACTTCGTCATCAAGGACCTGTTCGCGATGGCCGTCGTGCTGATGGTGTTCTTCGCCATCGTCGGCTTCATGCCGAACTACCTTGGCCACCCGGACAATTACATCGAGGCGAACCCGCTGGCGACGCCCGCGCATATCGTGCCGGAATGGTACTTCCTGCCCTTCTACGCGATCCTGCGCGCCTTCACCTCGGACGTCTGGGTCGTGATGCTGACCGAGTGGATCACCTTCGGCATCGTCGACGCCAAGTTCTTTGGCGTGCTGGCGATGTTCGGCGCCATCGCGGTGATGTTCGTGGTGCCGTGGCTTGATACCTCCAGCGTTCGTTCGGGCAAGTACCGGCCGATGTTCCGCTGGTGGTTCTACCTGCTGGTCATCGACTTCATCGTCCTGATGTGGTGCGGCGCCATGCCGGCCGAGCCACCCTATTCGATCATCTCGCTGATCGGCGCGGCCTACTGGTTCGCCTACTTCCTGGTGATCCTGCCGATCCTCGGCATCATCGAAAAGCCGCTGGCGGCGCCCGCGACGATCGAGGACGACTTCAATGCGCATTACGGCGCCAACAGCCATCCGGCGGAATAAGCGAAAAGGACCGATTGAGATGTTCAGGAAAATCGCAATCACCGCCGCTTCCCTGCTCGCCCTCTCGGGCGGGGCGGCCATGGCAGCCGAAGGCGCTGTTCATATCGAGGATGTGGCCTTCTCCTTCGAAGGGCCGTTCGGCACCTATGACGAGCATCAGCTTCAGCGCGGCCTTCAGGTCTATACCGAGGTCTGCTCTGCCTGCCACGGGATGAAACTGGTCCCGATCCGTTCTCTCGCCGACGAGGGTGGCCCGCACCTGCCGGAAGATCAGGTCCGTGCCTATGCGGCGCAGTTCGACATCTTCGATGCCGAGCTTGACGATACCCGCCCGCGGAAAGAGACGGATTTCTTCCCGCCGCATAACGACCCGAACGCCCCCGACCTCAGCCTGATGGCCAAGGCGCGGGCCGGTTTCCACGGGCCCTACGGCACCGGGATCAACCAGTTCTTCCAGGGCATCGGTGGCCCGGAATACATCGTCGCGATCCTTGACGGCTACACCGGCGAGGAAAAGGAAGAGGCGGGGACGGTCTATTATGAGAACCACGCCTTCTCGACCGGCTGGATCTCCATGGCGCCGCCGCTCTTTGATGAGCAGGTGGAATTCGCGGACGGCTCGCCCAACGATGTGAAGCACATGGCCGAAGATGTCGCTGCTTTCCTGATGTGGGCGGCCGAACCGAAGATGATGGCGCGCAAGCAGGCGGGCTTCGTCGCCGTGCTGTTCCTTGGCCTTCTCTCGGTGCTTCTCTACCTGACCAACAAGCGGATCTGGGCACCCCACAAGGGCAAGCACTGATCCACCCGGTTGGATGATCTTCGGGGGGCGCGGTCGGAAACGGCCGCGCCCTTTCACTTGCCCAGATAGGCGGCCAGCGCAGGCGGCGGATCGGCCAGAAGGGTCGCGGTGGGTTGCGGCGCATGGGCGATGCCATCGGCGACCAGCACGGTCTGTCCCGCGATGCGCAGCGCATCCTCCGGGTCATGGCTGACCATCAGCACCGTCGCCCCCGTCTCCGCCGCGATCCCGGCCACGAGGTCCAGCATCTCGACCTTCAGGGCGGGGCCAAGGGCCGAAAACGGCTCATCCAGCAGCATCAGGGGCCGGGCGCGCAGAAGGACCCGCGCCAGAGCCACCCGGCTTTGCTGCCCGCCTGACAGGGTTCCGGGGCGGCGATCCTCCATCCCCGCCAGCCCCACGCGGGCCAGCGCCGCCGACACGCGCGCCCGATCGTCGTGTGACAGCCGCAGGTCCGGGCGCAGGCCAAGGGCCACATTCTGCCCCGCCGTCAGGTGCGGGAACAGGTTCTGGTCCTGAAACAGGATCGACAGCGGCCGCGCGCCGGGCGGTAGCGGGCCAAGGTCGGTCCCGTCCCACAGGATGCGCCCCGCGCTTTGGGCGAAGAACCCGGCAATGACCGAAAGCAGCGTCGATTTCCCCGCGCCAGAAGGTCCGATCACCGCGACCCGTTCGCCGGTCTCGACCGTGAAGTCTGCGGTCAGGCGGAAATCGCCCTGCACGATCTCAACCCCGTCAAACAGCAGCATCGGCGCGCCCCCCACGATCGAATATCCAGAAGAGCCCGAAGCTCAGCCCCATCAGCAACAGCGCCGCCCCCGCCGCATCCGCCAGCCGGTAGGCCGACATCAGGCGGTACATCTGCAGGGGCAGCGTCGCGCGCTCAGGATCGGCGAAAAGCGTGATGACGCCAAGATCGCCCATCGACAGCGCCGCGGTCAGCCCGGCGGCAAACCCCAAAGGCCGCCGCATCCGGGGCAGGGTCAGGTAGCGCAGCCGCGCCAGGCCGGTCATGCCAAGGCTGTCGGCCAGCCGGGCATAATCCGCCTCCACCCGTCGCGCCGCCGGGATCAGGGCGCGCAGGCAGAAGGGCAGGGCCATCACCGCGTTGACCAGCGCCGTCACCGGCAGGGCCAGCGCCCCCGGCGACGTGACGGGGCGCAGGATCAGGAACAGGCCCGTGCCAACGACCAATGCCGAGGTGGCGAGCGGCAGCATCCCCAGGATCTCAAACGCCCGCCCGCGCCGAAACCGCGCTGCGCCAAGGGCGATCGGCAGCGCCAGCGCCATCGCCAACGCGGTCGCGGCAAGGGACACGGCCAGCGACAACCCCGCCGCCTGCCAGACCGGCGCGGGCAGCGACAAAAGCCGGGGCAGCCCCTCTGCCGCGACCGCGCCGAGCGGCAAGAGCAGAAAGACGGCCGCCGCGCCGATGGCCGCCCCGTCGGCCAGCCGCACCCAGCGCCCGGTCCCGTCCCAGCGCCGCTGGGAGGTATCAAGCCCCGCCCCGAAGGCCGGTGGCAGGCTTAACCTCGCGGCCAGCGCTGCCGTGACGGCGCAAAGGACCAGTTGCATCCCCGCCAGCATCGCCGCCCGGCCAAGGTCGAAATCGAAGCGGAACGCCTGATAGATGGCCAGTTCGATGGTCGTCGCCTTTGGCCCGCCGCCCAGCGTCAGCGCGACCGCAAAGCTCGTCAGGCAGATCAGGAAGATCGTGACCGCGATGCCCGGCACCACTTCACGCAGCATCGGGCGTTCCAGATGGCGGGCGATGTCGCGGGCGGTGAAGCCCAGCGCGGCGGCGAGTCGGAAGCGTTCGGCGGGAATGGCCAGCCAGCCCTGAAGGATCAGCCGCACGGCCAGTGGCAGGTTGAAGAACACATGCGCCAGCACCACCCCGGTCAGCCCGTAGATCGAAACGGGCGCAACCCCGATGGCGCCAAGGGCCGTGTTGAACAGCCCCGCGCGGCCAAAGATCGCGAGGATACCCATGACGGCGACGATCACCGGCAGGATGAAGGGCGCGCCAAGGAGCGTGATGAAAAGCCCCCGCCCCGGAAAGCGCCGCCGCGCCAGCGCGCGCGCGACCGGCACGGCCAGAAGGACGCTGAGGCCCGCCGACAGCACCGCCTGCCACAGCGTGAAGCGCAGCGCCGCCCAGTCGGCGGCATCGGGCCAGGCCGCCCCCCCCGCCCGCGCCAGCACCGCCAGCAGCGTGCCGATGGTCAGAAGGGCCGCGACCGCCGCCGCCCCGCCCGCCGCAAGGGGAAGCGCCCCCGGCCTCACCGGCTTAGCGCCGCCCGCCATTCGGAGATCGCCGCATCGCGGACCGCCTCTGCCTTCTCCGCCGGGAACAGCAGCGCCTTATCCGGGGTGACGAGCGTGTCAAACCCGGCCGGAAGCCCGCCTTCCGGCGTCACGGCGGGATACATCCAGTTCGTTTCCGGGATCACCGATTGAAACGCCTCGGTCCCGATGAAGGCCAGGAACTGGTCCGCCAGCGCGACCTGATCGCTTGCCGCCACCTTGCCCGCGACCTCAACCTGTAGGTAGTGGCCTTCGCGGAACGCCGCCGCCGCCTTGCTGTCATCGCCTTCGGCGATCAGGTGATAGGCGGGCGAGGTGGTGTAGGACAGGACCATGTCGGCCTCACCGCGCAGGAACATGTCATAGGCTTCCGACCAGCCGGGCGTGACCGTGACGATATTGTCGGAAAGCCCCTCCCAGATCGCGGCGGCCTTGTCGCCATAAGCCTCCTTGACCCAGAGGAGAAGGCCAAGACCGGGGGTGGAAGACCGCGGGTCCTCGATCACGACCTTCAGGTCCGAGGCGGCGAGGGCCTCGAAGTCGGCCGGGACCTCGGCGACCTTGGTCTTGTCATAGACAAAGGCGAAATAGCCCCAGTCATAGGGGACGAAGATCGGATCGTCCCACGCGACGGGCAGGTCGTAAGTCACGCCGCCCAGCCCGCTTTCCGCGAACAGGCCGCTTTGCGCCGCACGCGCCGTCAGGTTGGTGTCGAGGCCAAGGACCACGTCCGCCTCGGTATGGTCACCCTCAAGCAGCAGACGTGCCAGCAGCGCGGCGCCGTCGCCCGCGGTCACGAAGCGCAGGTCGCAGCCGCAGGTTTCCTCGAACGCCGCCTCGATCTTCGGCCCCGGCCCCCAGTCAGAGACGAAGCTGTCATAGGTGTAGACGGTCAGAACGGGCTTTTCCTCTGCCACGGCCATGGGGGCGGCGGCCAGGGTCAGCGCGGCGGTCAACGTGGCGGTCGGGGCGTAGCGTGTCATCGGTCTCTCCTTCGGGATCATTCGGTCATCTCCTTCCGCCAGGTCGCGATGGCCGTCTCGCGGCGCGCCTCGACTTGCGCTTCGGGCAGGAACAGTGTCTTTTCGGGCCGCGCCAGCGCGGCGAACTCCGGCGGCAGGGCGCCTTCAAACATCACCGCCGGATAGGACCAGTTGGCGGTCGGGATCATCTTCTGGAAATCCTCGGACAGCACATAGTCCATGAACTGCCCGGCCAGCTCCGGCTGGTCCGAACTTGTCAGCCGCCCCACCAGTTCGGCCATGAAGTAATGCCCTTCGGGGAAGATCGCCGCGCGCTTGGTGTCGTCCTTTTCGGCGATCAGGTGATAGGCGGGGGAGGTGGTGTAGCTCATCACCATGTCGGCTTCACCCGCGGTGAAAAGGCCATAGGATTCCGACCAGCCCGGCGTCACCGTCAGGATCTTGGGCCTGAGCCTGCGCCAGACCTCGGCCGCGCCGTCGCCATGGATCGCATCGACCCACAGCACCAGCGCAAGACCCGAAGCCGAGGTGCGCGGGTCCTGGATGACGATCTTCAGATCATCGGGCGCGTCGATCAGCGCCTGCAAACTGTCCGGCGGATCGGGCAGGCGCGTGCGGTCATAGACAAAGGCGGTCTCGCCCCAGTTGAAGGGGACGAAATCCGGGTCGGTCCAGGCAACCGGCAGGGTCAGCACCGACAGGTTCAGGCCATGGGGCGCGAAAAGCCCGGTGGCGCGGGCCGCGGCGGTCTGGTCGGTCGAAAGGCCGATCACCACATCGGCGCCCGCGCCGCCGTCAAGGCGCAGCCGCGACAGCAGATCGCCGGTCACGAACCGCAAATCACAGCCGCAGCGGCTTTCGAAACCGCTTTCTATCCGGGGTCCCGGTCCCCATTCCGACGCGAAATAATCCGGCGCAAGGACGATCAGTTCGGGCTTGCCCCCGGCCAGCACCGTGCTGGCTGTCAGGCATCCCGCGATCATCAGAGCCGGAGAAATGATGGTCCTCATCTCTCATCCTCCAATGGTCAGGCGGGCGGAGATGGCGATGGCCTTTGGCCGTACCTTCCCTCCGCCGGTCTTAACCGGTTCAGGTTCTACGGGTTCGCTTGCGCATCTCAGCCCTGTCGCCAGAGCACCCCGAGGTGAGGCGCACCATAGCGGAATGTGTGGCGGCGGCAAGGGCGGAAGGGGCGCTGCCCCTCTGCGGGCCTTTGGACCCGCATTCACCCCGAGGTATTTCCGGCAAGATGAAAGGAGCGAATGCTTGAGCGGCGGCGCGCCCTTCGTTATGCCGCTTGCAGCACAGGAGCCAGCCCATGAGCCTTAATACCTTCGGCCATCTCTTCCGCGTGACGACCTGGGGCGAAAGCCACGGACCCGCGCTTGGCGCGACCGTCGATGGCTGTCCGCCGGGGGTGGCGGTGGATGAGGCGATGCTTCAACACTGGCTCGACCTGCGCAAGCCGGGGCAGAACAAGTACACGACCCAGCGGCGCGAGGCCGATCAGGTCAAGATCCTGTCCGGCGTCTATGAGGGGCGCACGACCGGGACGCCGATCCAGTTGATGATCGAGAATACCGACCAGCGGTCGAAGGATTATTCCGAGATCGCGCAGAAGTTCCGCCCTGGCCATGCCGACATTACCTATTGGCAGAAATACGGCATCCGCGACCCGAGGGGCGGCGGCAGGTCCTCTGCCCGCGAGACGGCGGCGCGGGTGGCGGCGGGGGGCGTCGCGCGGGCGGCGCTGGACCTGCTGGCGCCGGAGGTGAAGATCACCGGCTACATGGTGCAGATGGGGCGGCTGAAGGCCGACCGCGACCGCTTCGACATGGGCCAGATCGGGCAGAACCCCTTCTGGAGCCCCGACGCCAGCGCCGCCGCGATCTGGGCCGCGCATCTGGATGAGCTGCGCAAATCCGGCAATTCGGTGGGCGCGGTGGTCGAGGTCGTGGCCTCGGGCGTTCCCGCAGGTCTTGGCGCGCCGATCTACGGCAAGCTCGACACCGATCTGGCGGCCGCGATGATGTCGATCAACGCCGTGAAAGGGGTGGAGATCGGCGAGGGGATGGCGGCGGCGGACCTGACCGGGATCGAGAATGCCGATGAAATCTTCTTGGGCAATGACGGCAGGCCCCGGTTTTCCTCGAACCACGCGGGCGGCATCCTTGGCGGGATTTCCACCGGGCAGGATGTTGTGGTGCGCTTTGCCGTCAAGCCGACCTCATCCATCCTCACCCCGCGCAAGACCATCACCATCGCGGGCGAGGAGACGGAGATCGTCACCAAGGGCCGCCATGACCCCTGCGTCGGCATTCGCGCCGTGCCGGTGGGCGAGGCGATGATGGCCTGCGTGATCCTCGATCACCTGCTGCTGCACCGGGGGCAGGTGGGGGATGCGGGGGGCAGGATCGGGTGACGCTGAGGACGGTGTCTGGTGCCAGCGGGATCAGGTAGAAGAAAGCCCGTTGCCTTTGGTGGCATGGTTCCGCAACCTCGCGCAGACAACGAAGGAATGGAGTGAATGGCGGGTCCATCATTCAAGCTATTTACCCGTGTCGATGGCCAACTTCTTGAACTGGAGAGGGTGGCGATTTGCTTTGAAAGTGCTGCTGATGCAGAGCGCTTCGCGGCATTCGCCAAATTATGCGGTGAACGGATGCGAGAACTTGGGGACGACTACAGCCATCAACATCTCGTCGGCGGCGGTCTACCCGACGTTACCATCGAGAGACTCGCAAAGGCCTGACGAAGGTCGGCCCATGCGATGGTGGTGAAGATGTCGGAATCCCTGCCAACATGAAAAAAGGGGAAGGCCGAAACCTCCCCCTTTCCAATCTTCCGGCGCTTTCGCCCCCTACTTCCCCTCGCCCCGCGCGTTCCGCGTGGCGATCAGTTTCAGGCGCAGCGCGTTCAGGCGGATGAAGCCTTCGGCGTCCTTCTGGTCGTAGGCGCCCGCGTCCTCTTCGAACGTGACATGCTTCTCGGAATAAAGCGACTGATCGGACCAGCGCGCGACGGTGCGGGCGGAGCCCTTGTAAAGCTTCAGCCGGACGGTACCCGACACGCGCTCCTGGCTCTTGTCGATCAGGGCTTGCAGCATCTCGCGCTCGGGTGAGAACCAGAAGCCGTTATAGATCAGTTCCGCGTAGCGCGGCATGATCGAATCCTTCAGATGCCCCGACCCGCTGTCGAGCGTGATCTGCTCGATCCCGCGATGGGCCTCCAGAAGGATCGTGCCGCCGGGCGTCTCATAGACGCCGCGCGATTTCATACCGACAAAGCGGTTTTCGACGAAATCGAGAAGCCCGATCCCGTGTTTCGCACCATATTCGTTCAGGCGCGTCAGGATCGTCGCGGGGCTCAGCGCCTCACCGTTGATCGCGACCGGGTCGCCCTTTTCAAAGGTGACCTCGATGAATTCCGGCGTGTCGGGCGCATCCTCGACCGCGACGATGCGCTGGGCGACGTAATCGGGCGCCTCGACGGCGGGGTCCTCCAGAACGCGGCCTTCCGACGAGGTGTGCAGCAGGTTCGCATCGACGGAAAAGGGCGCCTCGCCCCGTTTGTTCTTGGCGATCGGAATCTGGTTCTGTTCGGCGAATTCCAGAAGCTTGGTCCGGCTCGACAGGTCCCATTCCCGCCACGGCGCGATGACCCGGATCGCGGGGTCAAGCGCATAGGCCGAAAGCTCGAACCTCACCTGATCGTTGCCCTTGCCGGTCGCGCCATGGGACACGGCATCGGCGCCATGTTGATGGGCGATATCGACGAGGTGCTTGGAAATCAGCGGCCGCGCGATCGAGGTGCCAAGAAGGTAAAGCCCCTCATAGACCGCATTGGCCCGGAACATCGGGAAGACGAAGTCGCGCACGAATTCCTCGCGCACGTCGACGATATGGATGTTCTCTTCCTTGATGCCCAGCATCAGCGCCTTGGACCGCGCGGGTTCCAGTTCCTCGCCCTGACCGAGATCGGCGGTGAAGGTGATGACCTCGCAGCCGTATTCGGTCTGTAGCCATTTCAGGATGATCGAGGTGTCGAGGCCGCCGGAATAGGCCAGCACGACTTTCTTGGGCGCGGACATGGGGACTCCTTCGCGAAGAGCGTTCCGCAGGCGCTTAGCGAAGATTGACCGGCAGGGCAAGGAGCGGCGGGCAGGCAGGGTTCCGGTTGACACGCCCGCGCCGCTTCTTCCCTATGCGCGGACGGGATATTTCGGAGGGTCATGTGAAAGGCGTTCAACTCTTCCTGCATTCGGTGAAGCAGGTCTTTGGCAATCTCGGCGCGGCGATCCGAATCTCGGGCCTGCTGTTTCTGGTCCAGCTTATCGCGACGCTGCTGGTCAGTCGTCATGCCATGGGGGCGATCGAGGGCGCTGTCGGGGGAGGGACCCTGAACGTGATCCTTCTGTCCCTGCTGACCCTTGTGTCGAGCCTTTGGATCGCGGTCGCCTGGCACAGGTTCGTCCTGCGGGTGGAACAGCCGGGCGCCTTCCTTCCGGCCTTCCATGGCGGCCGGATGCTGGCCTATCTTGGCTACAGCATCCTGATCGGCGTGGCGCTGGCCATCGTTGTGGTGATCCTGGCCTTCCTCGTGTCACGCTTCGCGCCTGTGAACAGTATGGCAATGTCGATACTGGCGAGCCTGGTGGTCTTCGTGCCGGCCGTCCTTCTGGCCCTGCGGCTTAGCCCGCTTTTGCCCGCGGCGGCGCTGGGCGACAGCCTGAGCCTTGGTGACGCCTGGGGGGCGACCAACGGCGCGATGGGGGACCTTTTGGTGCTGGCGATCCTTGCGGTTCTGGGAAGCGTCCTGATCCACCTGCCGGTCCTCAGCCTGATAAACGTCATGCCGCTGGCGATGGCCTGGACCTTTGTCACGGCCTGGATCAAGACAATGGTCGGGGCCAGTATCCTGACCACGATCTACGGCCATTATGTTGAGGGTCGTCCGCTGGCCTGACGGGGCAGGGCGGCTTTCGGCAGACGCGGAAGGATCAGGAATGGGCGGGTTTTCCAAAGATGCGGTGACGGCGGCCGGGGCGATCCGGTCGCTTTTCCCCGAGACGCCGTTGCAGCGCAACGATTTCCTTTCCGCCCGCTACGGGGCCGACATCTGGCTGAAGCGCGAGGATCTGACCCCCGTGCGCAGCTACAAGCTGCGTGGCGCCTTCAACGCCATGCGCAAGGTTCTGGCTGACCGCCCCGACCAGCGCCGCTTTGTCTGCGCCAGCGCCGGGAACCACGCGCAGGGCGTGGCCTTCGCCTGCCGGCATTTCGGCGTCATGGGGACGGTCTTCATGCCCGTCACCACGCCGCAGCAGAAGATCGACAAGACCCGTGTCTTCGGCGGCGATAATGTGGAGATCCGGCTGACCGGCGACTATTTCGACCAGACGCTTGCGGCGGCAAAGGCGTTTTCGGCGGATCAGGACGCCTGGTTCCTCGCCCCCTTCGATGACCCCGACGTGATCGAGGGGCAGGCGAGCGTGGGGGCGGAGATCGTGGCGCAGATGGGGACGGCCCCCGATCTGGTCATCCTGCCCGTCGGCGGCGGCGGTCTGGCCGCCGGTGTCACCGGCTATCTGTCCGATACGGCGCCGGATGTGGCCTTCCGCTATATCGAACCCGCAGGTGGGGCGAGTTTTGCCGCCGCGCTGAAGGCCGGGGCGCCGGTGACGCTGAACAAGGTCAACAGCTTCGTCGATGGCGCCGCCGTCGCGCGGATGGGGGAGACGACCTTTGCACGCCTCTCCGCGACGGACCCCGCGACCGTCCTTTCGGCGCCGGAGGACCGGATCTGCATCACCATGCTGGAGATGCTGAACCACGAAGGGATCGTGCTGGAACCGGCGGGCGCGCTGTCGGTCGATGCGCTGCGCGATCTGGGTGACGCGATCCGTGGCAAGACGGTGGTTTGCGTCACTTCGGGCGGCAATTTCGATTTTGAACGTCTGCCAGAGGTCAAGGAACGCGCGCAGCGCTTCGCGGGGTTGAAGAAATACTTCATCCTTCGCATGCCGCAGCGCCCCGGCGCCCTGCGCGAATTCCTGTCGATGCTGGGGCCGGACGACGACATCGCCCGATTCGAATACCTCAAGAAATCGGCCCGCAACTTCGGTTCCGTCCTGATCGGGATCGAGACGAAGGCACCCGAGAGCTTCACGCGCCTGCGCGATCAGCTCGACGCGGCGGGGTTCACCTATCAGGACATCACTGACGATCAGGCGCTGTCGGAATTCCTGATCTGAAAGGTCATCAGGCGGCGGAGGTCTTGCCCTTGCCGCCGATGCCGCCAAGGAAGACGGCCTTCGATTCGCCGTAGCAATCCTTCAGCCGCTCAAGATCCCCGGCCTGAAACGCCCCCTCGGCGGCCCGGCGCCCGACATCGTGGCAGACCGCGCCGAATTCCACGAAACCAAGGTTCCAGGCGCTGCCCTTCAGGAAATGCATGTCGGTTTCCAGCTTGCGCGCGGGGCTGTCGGGCGAAAGCCGCGCGATGGCGGTTTCCACCTCATCGAGGAAAAGTTCCACCACCTCGGCAAAACCGTCCTCGCCGATTTCACCCTTCAGTTCGTTTACTCGTGACCAGTCAATCATCGTGCTCTCCCGCTCCACCGCATGTGTCAGGTTAGACGCCAAGGGCTTACCCGCCGGTTAAGGCCCGCCCGGAACCCTGTTCAGCCGACCTTAACCGCCAGCGCCTAGTCAGGGGGGACCGGAACGATTGACGCAGCCATGACTGACAGCCCCGAATCCGATCCTGCGCCCCCTGCGCCCGATGCCGCCGCCTCGACGGCGCGGCGCGTGATGGTCGTCGATGACAGCCGCGTCCAGCGCAAGATCCTGACGACGCAGCTTGCCCGCGCCGGCTATCAGGTGACCGAGGCCGCCTCGGTCGAGGAAGCGCTGCCGCTTTGCGCCGAAAGCGCCCCCGATATCGTCATATCGGATTGGGTCATGCCGGGGCTCAGCGGGCTGGATTTCTGCCGGGCGCTTCGGGCGCAGAAGCATGAAAGCTATACCTATTTCATCCTCCTGACCTCCAAGACCGAAACGGCGGAAATCGCCCATGGCCTTGACGGCGGCGCCGACGATTTCCTGACCAAGCCCGTCACCGGCGATGAATTGCGCGCCCGGATCGCGGCCGGGGACCGCATCATCCGCATGGAGCGGGAGCTGACCGACAACAACCGCCTGCTGACCGAGGCGCTGACCGAACTGCGGCTTATCAACGATTCCGTCAACCGTGACCTGGTCGAGGCGCGCAAGCTGCAACAAAGCCTGGTGCGCGAACGGTTCCGCAAGTTCGGGCCGGTGCAGGTCTCGCTTCTGCTGCAACCCTCGGGCCATATCGGCGGCGATCTGGTGGGCTTCTTCGCCATAGATGCCGCCCGCGTCGGGGTCTATGCGCTGGACGTGTCGGGCCATGGCATCACCTCGGCGCTGATGACGGCGCGGCTGGCGGGCTATCTCTCGGGCGGCTCGCCCGACCACAATATCGCGCTTCAACCGGTGGCGGGCGGCGGCTATCGCGGTCGCGACCCGGCCGACATCGCCGCCCATCTGAACCGCATCGTCCTGACCGAGATGGGGACCGAAAGCTACTTTACCCTCGCCTATGCCGAGATCGACATCACCAGCGGGCGCACCCGTCTGGTGCAGGCGGGCCATCCCCATCCTGTTGTTCAGCGCGCCGATGGCCGGACCGAACTTCTGGGGCGTGGCGGGATGCCGGTCGGCCTGTTCTTCCAGGCGAAGTATGAGGGGTTCGAGACGGTTCTGGCCCCCGGCGACCGGCTGCTTCTGGTCTCCGACGGCGTGACGGAGGTCGAGGATCGGGAAGGCAGGCAACTGGGGGAGGACGGTCTGGACCGGCTGATGCGCGGCCTCTCCGCACTGCAAGGACCCGAATTCCTGCAAGGGCTTGTCGACCGCCTGACGGACCGCGATGGCGCCGATTTCGCCGACGATGTCTCGGCCGCGCTGATCGAACGGTCCTGACCTCAGCGCAGGCGCTGCGCCACCTGGGCCATGAAATGCCGGTCGCCGTCATTGCCCAGCAGCGGGATCGCCGCGTCCGGGTCCATCCAGACCGCACTATGCCCCGGCTCGGGCGGCAAGGACAGCTGCCGCACCGGGCGCGCAAGGTAGACGGTGCAAAGCTTCTCGGCCCAAAGATCGTATTCCGGCAGATAGGCAAAGCGCCGGAACGCGCCAAGGCGGACGGCGCCGGTGAGGGTCCAGCCGGTTTCCTCATAAACCTCGCGATGCAGCGCCCGCAGCGGCGATTCGCCGGGGTCAATGCCGCCGCCGGGAAGCTGGAACTCCGGCTCCGGCTCTGCCTGATGGGTCAAAAGCACCTCGCGCCCCAGCGTCAGCACCGCGTAAACCCCGTGCCGCCGGGTGTAGCGCTGGCCACGCAGCGGCCCTTCGCCGAACCGTCTGATCATCCTGCCCCCTTGGCCTTGCCACGGTTCTTCCCATATTGGAGCCTTAAGCCATGGCGCAAGCCAGAAGGACATTCCATGACCAGCATGACGCAAATCGCCTGGGACGATACCGTCCTGCCCTTCCAACTCGACCGCTCGGACATCCGGGGCCGTATCGCGCGCCTTGATGGCGTGCTGGAAAAGATCCTGACCCAGCACAGCTACCCGCCGCTGGTTGAGGCTCTGGTGGCCGAGGCGGCGCTTTTGACCGCGCTGATCGGGCAGACGATCAAGCTGCGCTGGAAGCTTTCCCTGCAAGTTCGGGGCGACGGCCCGGTGCGCATCATCGCGACCGATTACTATGCCCCCGCCGAAGAGGGCGCCCCCGCCCGCATCCGCGCCTGGGCCTCTTTCGATGCCGACGCGCTGGCGGACGGGGCCGATCCCTTCTCGCAGATCGGCACCGGCTATTTCGCCGTGCTGATCGACCAGGGCGAAGGGACGGTCCCCTATCAGGGGCTGACGCCGATTGCCGGGACCTCGCTGTCGGACTGTGCCGAGACCTATTTCTCGCAGTCCGAACAACTGCCGACCCGCTTTGCCCTTTCCTTCGGCCGCTCGCAGCGTCCGGGAGAGGTTGAACGCTGGCGCGCCGGTGGCGTGATGCTTCAGCATATGCCCAAGGCCTCACCCTTCGTCGCCTCCGAAGGCGGCAGCGGCGAGGGTGGGTTGTTGCGGGCGGACGACCTTCTCGACGGGGATGAGGGCGACAACTGGAGCCGCGCCAACCTGCTTCTCGACACCGTCGAGGCGATGGAGCTTGTCGGCCCGCAGGTGGCCCCGACCGATCTTCTGGTGCGGCTGTTTCATGAGGAAGGTCCGCGTGTCTTCGATGCTCAGTCGGTGATGTTCGGCTGCTCCTGCTCGGAAGACAAGGTGCGGCAGAGCCTGTCGATCTATTCGGCCAAGGATATCGGCCACATGACGACCGACGACGGGATCGTGACCGCCGATTGCCAGTTCTGCGGCGCGCATTACGAGTTCGAGCCCGCCACGCTGGGGTTCGAGGCAACGCAGGTGGCTGGTGAGGGTGAGTGAGATGAAAGACAGGCTCCGGCAGGCGACGACCCTGCCGGGGCCGCCGAGTTCGGATTACGACCTCAACCCGGCCGCAGTGGCGGCACCTGGCGGGGTATTGCGCGATGCCGCAGTCCTGATCGCCTGCCGCGAGGGGCGGTCGGGGCCGGAGGTGATCCTGACCAAGCGTTCCTCGCGGCTGAAACACCACCCCGGCCAGATCGCCTTTCCCGGCGGCAAGGTCGACGCGGGCGACGACGGCCCGGTGGCCGCCGCCCTGCGCGAGGCGCGAGAAGAGATCGGGCTGCCCGAAGCCGCGGTAGATATCCTTGGCACCCTGCCGTCGCATGAGACGGTGACGGGCTTTTCCGTCACCCCGGTCCTCGGCTGGATCGCCGCCCCCTTCGACCCGGTGCCCGAGGAAGGCGAGGTCGAGGAGGTCTTCGCCGTCCCCCTGTCCCACGTCCTCACCCCGACCCGGTTCAGCATCGAGGGGCGGCGCTGGCGCGGGCAAAGGCGGCGGTTTTACGTCGTCCCCTACGGTCCCTATTACATCTGGGGCGCAACCGCGCGTATGCTGCGCGCGTTGGCGGACCGGATGGAACGATGCGGATAAAGGGCGACTGGATCGCGGCCGAAGGCACGCAGGCGGTGCTGTCGATGCTGACCCGCGCCGGGCATCAGGCCTGGCTGGTCGGCGGCTGCGTGCGCGACGGGCTGCTGGGACGGCCGGTGGCGGATATCGACATCTCCACCGACGCGCGCCCCGAACGGGTGATGGCGCTGGCCGGGGCGGAAGGGTTGCGCGCCGTTCCGACCGGGATCGACCACGGCACCGTCACGCTGATCGCCCAAGGCGTCCCGCATGAGGTCACGACCTTTCGCCGCGACGTGGAGACCGATGGCCGCCGCGCCGTCGTCGCCTTTTCCGACCGGATCGAGGAGGACGCGGCCCGGCGCGACTTCACCATGAATGCGCTTTACGCGGATGCGGAGGGCAACGTCACCGATCCGGTCGGCGGCATTCCCGACCTGCGCGACCGCCGCGTCCGCTTTGTCGGCCTGCCCGAAGACCGGGTGCGCGAGGATTATCTGCGCATCCTGCGATTCTTCCGCTTCCATGCCTGGTTCGGCGACGCCGAGGCAGGGATGGATGCGGACGCGCTGGCCGCGATTGCCGCAAATGCAGGCGGAATAGACACGCTGTCGCGCGAACGGATCGGGCATGAGATGCGCCGCCTGCTATCCGCCCCCGATCCCGCGCCTGCGCTGGCAACGATGGCCGCCTGCGGCGTTCTGGGCCGGGTTCTGCCCGGCGCCGACCCCCGCGCCCTTGCGCCCCTGATCCATCTGGAAGGGGCGGAGGCACCCCGCTGGCTCCGCCGCCTTGCTGCGCTGGGCGGGCAGGACCCCGCCGACCACCTGCGCCTGTCGCGGGCCGAGGCGCGCGATCTGGACCTGCTGCGCCAGGCGGTGGGCGACAGCGCCGGGGCGGCCGAACTGGCCTACCGGCATGGCGCAACCGTCGCCCGCGACGCGATGCTGATCCGCGCCGCATCGGGCCTGCCGCCCGCGCCGGGGTGGCAGGCAGAGATCGCAAAGGGCGCCGCCGCCGCCTTCCCGGTCCGCCCCGCCGACCTGATGCCGCAGTATGCGGGCGCCGAGCTGGGGCGACGTCTGGCCGAGGTCGAGGCGCGCTGGATCGCCTCGGGCTTTACATTGTCTCGGGAACAATTGCTGGCTTGAAGCCCCGGCCCCATGGTGGAAGATGGTCGGCCAATCGACCGGACCCCGTATCATGCCCGCCGACCTGATCCCCGCGCTGATCGCGCTTGCCATCGCCACGCTTTTCACGCCCGGCCCGAACAACGCGATGCTCGCCGCGTCGGGCGCGCGCTTCGGCTTCTGGCCGACGGCGCCGCATTTCTTCGGCGTGGCGACCGGCTTTCCGCTGATGATGCTCAGCGTCGGGCTGCTGCTGGGCGGTCTGTTCCAGACCTCCGCCTGGCTGGCCGAGGGGCTGCGCTGGGGCGGCGCGGCGCTTCTGGTCTGGATCGCGTGGAAGATCGCCCGCTCCGGCGCCGTCGGGCGTGCGAACGGTGCCGACCGGCCGATGCGCTACCTCAGCGCCGTGGCGTTTCAGTGGGTCAACCCGAAGGCCTGGTCGATGGCGATCGCCGCCACCTCGCAGTTCATCCTGCCCGCGTCCCCCGTCGTCACCGCGACCGTCGTCGCCGGGACCTTCCTTGGCTTCGGCATCCTCTCGGCGATGACCTGGACCTATGCCGGGCAGGCGATTGCCCGCTGGCTGACCACACCCGCGCGGTTGCGCGCCTTCAACCTGACCATGGCCGGCCTGATCCTGCTGTCCGTCGCGGCGCTGGTCATGCACTGAGTTCACCTTTCCCCGGCCCTGCGCTATATCCGCGCGGCAACCCGACGAGGCCAATCATGTTCCGGTTCTTCGAGAACCTGGTCGATCCCTATGTCGAATATGAGGAAACGGACACGCCGCCCCGGCGACTTCTGCCGTTCCTGATCGACTATGCCCGCCCGTTCCGGCGGGTCTTTGTCGTGACCGGGGTCCTCAAGATGGTCGTCGCCGTGATCGAGGTCGGGATGATCTGGTATGTCGGACGACTGGTCGATCTTCTGGCTGGGGGCAGCCCGGCCGAGGTCATGCGCGACCACGGGGCAGAGTTCCTGTTCGCCGCCATCGCCGTCCTTTGCCTGCGCCCGATCATCGGCGGCATCGACGTGGCACTTCTGCACAACACCATCCTGCCGAATTTCGGCACCCTGATCCGCTGGCGTTCGCACCGCCATGTCCTGCGCCAGCCCGTCGGCTGGTTCGAGAATGACTTTGCCGGCCGCATCGCCAACCGGATTATGCAGACACCCCCCGCCGCCGGGGACGCGCTGTTTCAGGTCTTCGACGCCGTGGCCTTTGCCGTCACGACGCTGATCGGCTCCATCGCACTTCTGTCGGGGGCGGACCTGCGCCTTGTCGTGCCGCTTCTCCTCTGGATCGCCCTCTACCTCTGGCTCTTGCGCTGGACCGTGCGGCGCGCCGGTCCCGCCTCTACCGCCGCCTCGGACGCGCGGTCGAAGGTCACGGGCCGTGTGGTCGACAGCTATACCAATATCCATTCGGTCAAGATGTTCGCCCACCATGATCGTGAGATCGCCTATGCCGGCGAGGCGATCGAGGAAGCGCGGGAGAAGTTTCAGACCGAAATGCGCATCGTCACGCTGATGGATGTCATGCTGACCTTCATCAACGGGCTTCTGATCGTCTCGGTCACCGGCCTCGCGCTCTGGCTCTGGTATGACGGGCAGGCGACGGTCGGTGTCGTCGCGGCCGCGACCGCGCTGGTCCTCAGGCTGAACAACATGACCTACTGGATCATGTGGGCGACCACGAACCTCGTGCAGTCGCTCGGCGTCGTGGCCGAGGGGATGGAAACCATCGCCCAGCCCGTCGCCCTGACCGACCGCGCCGGGGCAAAGCCGCTGGATTACCGCGAGGGGCGGATCGAGATCGACACCCTCAGCCACCATTACGGCCGCGGCGCGGGCGGGTTGGACAAGCTGTCGCTGACCATCCGGCCGGGGGAAAAGGTGGGTCTTGTCGGGCGCTCCGGTTCTGGCAAATCGACCCTCGTCAAGCTGCTTTTGCGGTTCTACGACCCCGAAGGCGGCCGCATCCTGATCGACGGGCAGGACATCACCCATGTCACGCAGAACAGCCTTCGCCGCGTGATCGGGATGGTGCAACAGGACAGCTCTCTCCTCCACCGCTCGGTGCGCGACAACATCCTTTACGGCCGCCCCGATGCCACTGAGGCCGAGATGATCCGGGCCGCGCAGCGGGCCGAGGCGGACGGTTTCATCGGCGATCTGGCGGACCCCGAGGGGCGGTCGGGCTATGACGCGCAGGTCGGCGAACGCGGTGTAAAACTTTCGGGCGGTCAGCGGCAGCGCGTGGCGCTGGCCCGCGTGATCCTGAAGGACGCCCCGATCCTTGTGCTGGATGAGGCGACAAGCGCGCTGGATAGTGAGGTGGAGGCTGCGATCCTCGACACGCTTTACGGGGTGATGGAGGGCAAGACGGTGATCGCCATCGCCCACCGCCTGTCCACCATCGCCCATATGGACCGGATCGTCGTCATCGACGGCGGCCAGATTGTCGAGTCCGGAACCCATGCCGCGCTTCTTGCGAAAGGCGGACTTTATGCCCAGTTCTGGGACAGGCAGTCCGGCGGTTTCATCGGCACGGACGAAAGCCCGGAGGCAGCGCAGTGAAGTTCGCCGACCTGATCGACGCCTTCCGCCCGGCGGAAGGGCCGCCGCCCCGCACGCTGGGGCGGTTCTTCCTCTGGTGCCTGTCGGGCGCCTGGGCGCCGCTTCTGGCGGCGGCGGTCTTTTCCGGCATAGCGGGCGCGATGGAGGTCGTGACCGCATGGTTCCTTGGCCGCGTGGTCGATACCGCGCAGGGCGCCGACCCGGCCGCCGTTCTGGTGCAGAACTGGCCGCTTTACCTTGGCTTCGCGGTCTTCCTCGTCGTGCTGCGCCCGCTCGCCTTCGGGCTTTCGGCGGCGTCGAATTCCATCGTCGTGCAGCCGAACGTCCTGCCCCTTGTCCTCTCGCGCCTGCATCGCTGGACGCTGGGGCAGGCGGTGACGTTCTTCGACAACGATTTCGCGGGCCGGATCGCGCAAAAGCAGATGCAGGCGGCCCGCGCCGTGACCGATGTCGCCAGTGAATCCATCAACACGATTGCCTTCGCGCTGGCCTCCATCATCGGCTCGGTGGCGCTGCTACTGACGATGAACGGCTGGATGGCGGTGGCGCTGTCGGTCTGGCTTCTGGCCTATCTGGCGCTGATCCGGGCCTTCCTGCCGCGCGTCCGGGGCAAGTCCGCCGCGCGGGCCGGGGCGCGGGCGATGGTGACGGGGCAGGTCGTCGACACGATCACCAATATCAAGACGGTGAAGCTGTTCGCCCATGCCGCGCATGAGGATAAGGCAGCTCTGCGGGCCATGTCGGGCTTTCGCGATACCGCGCTCGATTTCGGGGTCTTGTCTGCGTGGTTCCGCGTCGCCCTGATGACCATTGCCGGGATGCTGCCGCTGATCCTGATTGGCGGCGCGCTTCTGCTTTGGTCGAAAGGCGGGGCGACGACCGGCGACATCGCCGCCGCGGGCACCATCTCCATCCGTATCGCGCAGATGACCGGCTGGGTCAGCTTCACGCTGATGAGCATCTATGGTTCGGTTGGCGAGGTGGAGGACGGGATGCGCACCCTGACGCCACCGCATGAGCTGACCGATGCCGCCGATGCAGGCACGCTGGACCGCGTCGCGGGGGCCATCGCCTTTGACGATGTCAGCTTTGCCTACGGGCGCAAACAGGGCGGAATAGACCATATTTCGCTGTCGATCCCCGCCGGTCAGAAGGTTGGCATCGTCGGCGCCTCGGGCGCGGGGAAATCGACCCTCGTCGCGCTTCTCCTGCGGCTTTACGACACCGAAGGTGGCAGGGTTCTGGTTGATGGCACCGATGTGCGGCGCGTCACGCAGGAAAGCCTGCGCCGCCAGATCGCCATGGTCACGCAGGAAACCGCGATGTTCAACCGCTCCGCCCGCGACAACATCCTCTATGGCCGTCCCGACGCGACCGAGGCCGAGATGGTCGCGGCCGCCGAGGCGGCAGAGGCGGACGACTTCATCCACCAGCTTGAGGATTTCAAGGGCCGCGGCGGCTATGAGGCCTATCTGGGCGAACGCGGCGTCAAGCTGTCGGGTGGTCAGCGTCAGCGCATCGCGCTGGCCCGCGCCTTCCTGAAGGACGCCCCGATCCTGGTGCTGGATGAGGCGACAAGCGCGCTCGATAGCGAGGTCGAGGCACAGGTGCAAAGCGCGCTGCACCGCGTGATGGAGGGCAAGACGGTGCTGGCCATCGCCCATCGCCTTTCCACGATCTCGGAAATGGACCGCATCGTCGTCATGGATCAGGGCCGCATCGTCGAGGACGGTACCCATGACGCGCTCTTGGCCCAGGGCGGGCTTTACGCGCGTTACTGGAACCGCCAGTCGGGCGGTTTCATCGGGCTGGACGAGGCGGCGGAATGACCCGGCTGACCATTGCCCGCCTTGGCCATCACGGCGACGGGATCGCCCCCGGCCCGGTCTTCGTCCCCATGGCCCTGCCGGGTGAGGAGGTGGAGGGCGAGATCGACGGCGAGCGGATGCAAGACTGCCGGATCGTCACGCCCTCACCCGACCGGGTGAAGGCGCCCTGCCGTCACTACCGCGCCTGCGGTGGCTGTGCGCTGATGCATGCCTCGGATGGATTCGTGGCGGACTGGAAACAGGACGTGGTGCGTCAGGCGCTCGCTGCGCAGGGCCTTGATGCGCCGTTCCGCCCGGTCCTGACCTCACCGCCCCGCTCCCGCCGCCGCGCGACCTTCTCGGGCCGCCGGACCAAACAGGGCGCTGTCGTCGGGCTTCACGGCCGCCGCTCCGGCGCCATCGTCGATATCCCGGATTGCCAGCTTCTGCACCCCTCGCTGATCGCGCTTTTGCCGCTGCTTGAGGAAATCACCCTCACCGGCGGCTCGCGCAAGGCGGAACTGTCGCTTTCCGCCACCGTCACCGATACCGGCGTCGATCTGGCCGTGAGGGGCGGAAAACCGCTGGAACAGAGCCTGTTTTCCAGCCTCTCCGCCCTTGCCGAAAAGGCCGACCTCGCCCGTCTTGCCTGGGACGGTGACCTCATCGCCACCCGCCGCCCGCCTGCGCGCCGCTTCGGCAAGGCGCTGGTCGTCCCACCCCCCGGCGCCTTCCTGCAAGCGACGGCAGAGGGGGAGGCGGGCCTTGTCGCCGCCGTGACCGAGGCTGTGGGCGATGCTGGAACCGTCGCCGACCTCTTCGCCGGATGCGGCACCTTCGCGCTGCCTTTGGCCGCGACCGCCAGCGTTCACGCGGTCGAAGGCGAGGCGGCCATGGTCGCCGCGCTCGACGTGGGCTGGCGCGGCGCGACGGGCCTGCACCGTGTCACGACCGAGGCGCGCGATCTTTTCCGTCGCCCGCTTCTGCCCGACGAACTGGGCTGCTTTGACGCCGTCGTCATCGACCCGCCCCGCGCGGGGGCCGAGGCGCAGGCGGCCCAGATCGCGGCCTCGGCCCTGTCCCTTGTCGCCGCTGTTTCCTGCAACCCGGTCACCTTCGCCCGCGACGCGCGCATCCTGACAGATGCCGGGTTCCGCATCGACTGGATCCAGGTCGTCGATCAATTCCGCTGGTCCCCTCACGTCGAAGTGTCCGCCCGCCTGTCACGGTAGGAACGCCCGCTCTTCCCGCCCCGCCGCGATCCGTGTAAACCTTGGTAAAACCAACGCGAGCGGACAGGACATGTGGGGCAGGCGGACTTTTCTGGCAACGACGGCGCTTGGGCTTCTTGCGGCCTGCGGATCGAAATTCCGCAGCTATAACGGGCCTGAGGTGACGCAGATCCTGATCTACAAGGGGCAGCGCAAGATGTACCTTCTGCATGGCCAGACCGCGATCAAGACCTACAGGATCGGGCTTGGCGGCAATCCGGTCGGCGACAAGAAGGTCGAGGGCGACGGCAAGACGCCCGAGGGGCTTTACTATATCGACCGCCGCAACCCCAACAGCAGCTACCACCTGTCGATCGGCATCTCCTACCCCAATGCCGCCGACCGGGCCGAGGCCGAGGCGCTGGGCAAGAAGCCCGGCGGCGATATCTTCATCCATGGCCGGGCGAAGAAGAACAAGGGTCGCGGCAAGGACTGGACGGCGGGCTGCATCGCCATCAAGGACGGCGAGATGGAAGAGGTCTATTCCATGGTCCGCGTCGGAACGCCGATCCTGATCCTGCCATAGGCGGGGCGGCGATCAGCCGCCCGTGACCACCGTCCACCAGATCTTGCCCGCCGGTTCCTGATACCAGGCAAAGCCGATGTCGCGCGCGGCGGGGTCAAGGATCACCGCGCGGGTGTCGGGCGAACCCATCCAGGCCGACAGCGTCTCAAGCTCGGTCTCGTAGGTTTCCGAGATATTCTCGCCCATCATCCGGCCCTGATAGCCGGTCCGCCGCACCCGCTCCAGCGGCGAGGACCCGTCCGAGCCGAAATGCCAGGGCCGATTCTGCACCGCCATGTCGCGCGAATGCGTCGCAGCGGCGGCGGTCAGCAGCGGGTTCAGCGTCAGCGGCTGCGCACCCGAGGCACGGCGCAGCGCGTTGACCGAATCGACCAGCGAATAGGTGATCCGTCCCTCATCGCCCTTCCTGATCTCATAAAGCTTCGGCAGCGGCAGGCCATCGGCACCCATCGGCGCCGGCTGATCGCTTACGCACCCGGCAAGTGCGATTGCTGTAACGAGAATCATTCCGGCCGAACGGATCATGGACCAAGCCCCTCAGGTTATCGCCGGGCCGTCCTTTACAGTTTCGCGGTTCGGTGTTCAAACGCGATCTTGGCCGATGGGCGGAATGTGACAGAGGCGTGAGTTGAGGATATGGCCCCTTTCGCGTACCTTGCCGCGCATAAATGAGGTCCGCCGGGCAGCGGCGGGAAAGATGGTGACCCGAGGATGAGCAACCCTGACAACGTCAAGATCAGCCGCCGCGCGCTGATCGGAACGACGGCGGCCTTTGCCGCCACACTCGCCGCCCCCGCGCTGGCCCAGACCGCCGGCACGACGGAGATGGAAAGCGATCTAAGCTCCAACATGCGGCGCAACATCTCCAGCTTCCGCTCGCTGGACTGGCAGCCCTATTTCTCAAGCCTCGACAAGGGCGCGATCCTTGTCGATATCACGTCGCGCGCGCTGCATTACTGGTCCGCAGACGGGCAGACGTACAAGCTTTACCCGACCAGCGTGCCGCTGACCCCGGACCTGACCCGCAAGGGCCGCACCTCTGTCATCCAGAAGGTTGTCAATCCGCCCTGGCGCCCGACGCCCGATATGCGCGTGCGCAACCCGGAATGGCCGGAAATGGTGCCGGGCGGCGACCCGACCAACCCGCTTGGTCCCCGCGCGCTCTACCTGTCCTGGCAGTATTATCGCATCCACGGAACGCATGACACACGCAAGATCGGGCGGCGGTCATCGAACGGCTGCATAGGGTTGTACAATGAACACATTCTTGAACTCTTTGGCCTTGCCGAAGTCGGTACGCAGGTGTTGCTAATTTGACGACACGCCTGAAACCGTTGGTTTTCGGCCCTACTCGCCAGTTGCAAATCTCGAACCTTGTGCGTTACTCACGTCTACGAGGTGAAGATGGATGCTCCGGCGATCCTCAATCAAACTGTGCCGGTGCGTAACTGGAGAATTGAAAAATGAAAAAGCTCGCGCTTGCTGCCGCTGTTTCGCTCGCCGCGTCCACCGCTTTCGCCGGTGGCATGGCTGAACCGGTCATGGAGCCGGAAGTTGTGGTTCAGAAGTCGTCCTCCTCGGGCGGCATCGTTGTTCCGCTGCTCCTCCTGCTCGTCGTTGCTGCCGCTGTCGCCAGCAACTGATCCCAGGCGGATCTGTTAAAGGAAAGGCGGTGGGCGACCACCGCCTTTTCCTTTTCGCGGCACGGCGATGCCGGAAAGTCACGTCGCACTGCGCAGCGTTGCACCCGTCTTCACAACCGTTGCCAAGTTCTTGATTCTCGCGTTACTCTTTTCGCCGAGGTAATGAAAAGCTCTGGCGATCCTCACCTCAGTCCCGCCGGAGCGTAACTGGAGAACAGTCGTATGAAAAAACTCGCGCTTGCCGCCGCCGTTTCGCTCACCGCTTCCACCGCCTTCGCCGGTGGCATGGCTGAACCGGTCATGGAGCCGGAAGTCGTGGTGCAGAAGTCGTCCTCCTCGGGCGGCATCGTTGTTCCGCTGCTTCTGCTGCTCGTCGTTGCGGCCGCTGTGGCCAGCAACTGATTTCGGGACACCCCGGATCGAAGGGCGGTGGGAAACCACCGCCCTTTTTCGTTACCCCTTCAGACCCAGCCGGCAAGGTTCAGCGCGATGACCTCGCCCAGCGCCGCGATATGCGCGTCGTCGTCGTTCAGGCAGGGGATATAGGTAAAGCTTTCGCCGCCCGCGTGATGGAAGGCCTCGGCGATCTCGCCCTGAATTTCTTCAAGCGTTTCAATGCAGTCGGCGGAAAACGCGGGCGACATCACCGCGATCCGCTTCTTGCCCGCGCGGGCAAGCTCCGCCACATGCTCCACCGTATAGGGGCGCAGCCATTCCTCCGGCCCGAAGACCGACTGGAACGTCGTGTCGATCGCGCCCTTGTCCCAGCCCAGCCTCTCGCGCAGCAGGCGAGAGGTCTTCTGGCACTGGCAATGATAAGGATCGCCCTCGCGCAGATAACGTTGCGGCATCCCGTGATAGGACGCGACCAGCACGTCGGGCCGGTGATCCAGCGTCGCATAGACCCGCTCAACCGACTGCGCCAGCGCCTCGATGTAAAGCGGATGGTCGAAATACTCCGCCGCCGTCCGCACCGCGGGCTGGCGCTTTTCCTTCATCAACGCGCGGAAGAACTGATCATTCGCCGTGGCCGAGGTCGCGCCCGCATATTGCGGGTAAAGCGGCAGGAACAGGATCTTCTCACACCCCGCCTCCACCATCCGCCGCACCACGGAATCGGTTGATGGGTTGCCGTAACGCATGCAGAAATCGACCATGACGTCATCGCCATAACGCGCGGCAAGGCTGTCGCCCAGCTTCGCGACCTGCGCCTTGGTGATCGTCATCAGCGGGCTTTCGTTCTGCTCGTGATTCCAGATCGACTTGTAATTCGCCCCGGAACTGAACGGCCGTTTCGACAGGATGATAAGCTGCAAAAGCGGCTGCCACTTCCACGACGGATAGTCGATCACCCGCTTGTCGGACAGAAACTCGCTCAGATACCGCCGCATCGGCCAGTAGTCATAGCCATCGGGGGTGCCGAGGTTGGCCACCAGCACACCGATTCGGGCGCGCTTGACGGGTGGGTGGTCTGCGGGCGCGTGGGCCAGGCGTCCGCTGCCCGGCAAGACGGTCTTATCGCTCATGCTGCGTCCTTTTTCAGCGTTTGTCTGACATAGGCCGAAAACCGCCGCGGTCAATCCGCCGCGCCGCTTTCGCGACCCGGTGTCGCGGGCTGTTCCCGCACCCCCAGCGCGTCGGCCAGCCGCGACAGCGCCGATCCGGGGCGCAGCGGCTTTTGCTGGCTTTCATCCGGCGCCCAGCCGGTCAGGAACACGATGTCGAAGGTCGCGGCGATGCGCCCGTCCGGGGCGGGGAAATGCTGTGCGTAAAGCTCTGCCGCCTCGGGGAAGAAGCCGCGCGGCACCGGCCGGCGGGACCGCTGGGCCAGCGCATTCGTCTCCCCCATCGCGCGCAGATCGGCGATCAGGTGAAAGGCGGTGCGATAGGTGACGGTGCGCGGCACGGAATCGGCCACCGGCAGCGCCAGCCCCGCGCGTTGCAACAGGGCGCCCAGATCGCGAATCTCCCCCATCGGCAGGACGCGCGGCGACAGCCCGCCGGTCAGCCGCGTCTCCGTCTCGGCCAGAACCGCGCGCAGCTCATGCAGGCTTCGCCCGCCGAAGAGCGCCGCGATGAACAGGCCGTCGGGTTTCAGCGCCCGGCGGCACTGCACCATTTGCCCGACCGGATCGCTGGCCCAGTGCAGCGCCAGCGCGTGAATGACCAGATCATGCGCGCCTTCCTGAAGGTCCAGCACCGGATCGTCCGCCACGATCCGCGCGCCGGGCAGGCGACCCTGCCAGACCTGCGGAAAAGCCGTCACCACGGCGGGCGCCGTAAAGGATTTGTTAACCTCGCTCAGCCTTTCCTCGACCTCATCGGCGACGTCCTCATGCAGGAACAGTTCCGCCCCCTGCCGGATGGCGCGGCGGCGGCGGGCGGCAAGGGCGGAGCGGTCGGCAAGGTCAGGTGGAACGGAAGTCATGATCGCGGACCCTAAGTTGCTTCGCACGGGAATGCAAAGCGCGCTGCACCTTCTGTTCCCGCCGCAATGCCTGTCCTGCGGCGGGCCGGTCGCGGACGATTTCGGCCTGTGCGCGACCTGCTGGCGCGACACGCCCTTCATCGCGGGAACCGTCTGCGACCTTTGCGGCACGCCCGTGATGGGGGACGCCGCGCCGGATGAACAGGTCCTTTGCGACGATTGCACCACGCTCGCCCGGCCCTGGGTGGCGGGGCGTGCCGCGCTGCTTTACCGCGACATCGGCCGGCGGCTGGTGCTGGCGCTGAAACATGGCGACCGGCTGGACCTTGCCGCGCCTGCCGCGCGCTGGATGCTGCGCGCCGCCCGCCCGATCCTTCAGCCCGGCATGATCGTGGCGCCGGTGCCGCTGCACTGGACCCGGCTTCTGCGCCGCCGCTACAACCAGTCGGCGCTTCTGTCGAAGGAGCTTGCCAGGGCCGCGCGCCTTGCCCATTGCCCCGACCTGCTTCAGCGCACCCGCCGCACCGCCTCGCAGGACGGGCGCGACCGGGATGCGCGGTTTCGCAACCTCGATCAGGTGATGCGCGTTCACCCCCGCCATCGCGGTACGCTGGCCGGGCGGCCGGTCCTGATCGTCGATGACGTGATGACCTCGGGCGCCACGCTCGCCGCCGCGGCAGAGGCCTGCCGTGCCGCGGGCGCGGGGCCGGTTTGCGTTGCGACGCTGGCGCGCGTTGCGAAAGATGCCTAAATCCCTATAGTTGCGTCAACTTCGGGAAGGTGGCCTATGGCTCGCGTCGAAATCTATACCACGCCGTGGTGTCCCTATTGCCTTGCGGCCAAGCGCCTGCTTGCGACAAAGGGCGCCGCGTATGAGGAGACGGACGTCTCCGGCGACAGCGACAAGCGGCAAGAGATGATGGCGCGTGCCCAAGGGCGCTACACCGTGCCGCAGATCTTCATCGACGGCACCCCCATCGGCGGCTGTGATGAGCTTCACGCCCTTGACCGGGCGGGCAAGCTTGACCCGATGCTGGCGGCCTGAGCCATGAAGATCGCGCTTCTCCAGCTTTCGGTCAGCGACGATCCGGCGGAAAACCTGCCCCACACGCGGGCGATGCTGGAGGAGGCCGCCGGGGCCGGGGCGGGCTTTGTCCTGACGCCCGAGGTGACCAACTGCCTCTCCTCCGACCGCGCCCACCAGCGCGCCGTCCTGCGGCATGAGGAGGAGGACCAGACGCTCGCCGCGCTTCGCGAGGATGCCGCGCGGCTGAAACTCTGGCTGCTGATCGGCTCACTGGCGCTGAAGACGAATGACGAAGACGGGCGCTTTGCCAACCGGTCCTTCCTGATCGGCCCCGACGGGGCGATCCGGGCGCGCTACGACAAGATCAACATGTTCGATGTCGATGTGTCCGAGACCGAGAAATACCGCGAATCGGCGGGCTATCGCCCCGGTACCCGCGCGGTCATTGCGCCGACGCCCTTCGGCACGCTCGGCCTGTCGATCTGTTACGACGTCCGCTTCCCGCAGCTTTACCGCCGCCTGTCGCAGGCGGGGGCGCAGATCCTGACCGTGCCTGCCGCCTTCAACGACACCACCGGCAAGGCGCATTGGCAATCGCTTCTGCGCGCCCGCGCGATCGAGAACGGCGCCTATGTCCTCGCCCCCGCCCAGACCGGCACCCATGCCGCGCATGAAGGCCGCCCGCGCCGCACCTGGGGGCATTCCATGGTCGTCGCGCCCTGGGGAGAGGTGGTGGCAGACGGCGGTACCGAGCCCGGCATCACCTATGCCGAGATCGACCTTGCCGCCGTCGAACGCGCCCGCCGCCGCATCCCCTCGCTGATGCATGACCGCCCCTTCGAAGGACCGTGAGCCCCGTGGCCGAACCCAGAGATCCCCTTGCGGTCGCGCTGTTTTCCGAGGTCTTCATGGCCGACCAATTGGCGCGCAACCTGATCAGCCGCGTCTTGCCGAAGGGGATGGAGATCAGCCACTTCTCGGTCCTGAACCACCTTTGCCATGTGCAGGACGAACGCTCCCCCGCGCAACTGGCCGATACCTTCCATGTCACCCGCGGCGCGATGACCAACACGCTGTCGAAACTGGAATGGGCGGGCCATGTCCACATCCGCCCCGACTGGGACGATGCCCGGCGCAAGTTCGTGTCCATCAGCCCGGCGGGCAAGGCCGCGCGCGATGCCGCCGTGGCCGCGATCACGCCGCTGATCGGCGATGTCGTCCAGAAGATCGGCGAAGACCGGATGCGCGCCGTCCTGCCCGTCCTGCGCGAGATCCGTCAAAGGCTTGAGGGCGAATGATCAGCGCCGCACCCCTGCGGCGACGTAATTCACGCTGAGGTCGCGGTCCGAGATCGACCATTGCCAGCTGACCGGGTTGAAGACAAAGCCCTTGCGGTCCACCGGATCAAGCCCGGCGCGCGCGATCATCCCCGTCAACTCCTCAGGCGTGATGAACTTTGCCCAGTCATGCGTCCCCTTCGGCAGCCAGCGCATGACCCATTCCGCGCCGACGATGGCGGCCATGAAGCTTTTGGCGTTGCGGTTGATGGTCGAGGCGATCATCAGCCCGCCGGGGCTGAGAAGCGCGTGGCAGGTGGCGACAAAGGCCGCCGGATCGGCGACATGCTCCACAATCTCCATCGCCAGCACCACGTCAAAGCTTTCGCCCCCGGCGACCAGCGCCTCGGCCGTGGTGTGGCGGTAGTCGATCGGCAGGTCCTGCGCCTCGGCATGGACCCGCGCCACGGGGATGTTCCGCTCTGCCGCGTCGGCACCCACGACCTTTGCCCCCAGCCGCGCCATCGGTTCGGACAGCAACCCCCCGCCGCAGCCGATATCCAGCAGACGCAAACCCTCGAAAGGACGCGGTGCCTTAAGATCGCGCCCGAACTCCGCCGCGATCTGGCGGGCGATATAGTCCAGCCGCACCGGATTCATCATGTGCAGCGGCTTGAACTTCCCCTCAGGGTCCCACCATTCGGCGGCCATCGCCTCGAACTTGGCGACCTCGGCGGTATCGACGCTGGATGTCTCGGGGCTCATGTTCCCTCCCGGCAAAGTCAGAAGGCCCCCGTGGCGGGCCGGTTCAATGCGTTATATAGTCAAACCATGGATCGGATCGCAGGGCAAAAACGCACAGGCCAGTTTCTTTATCCGCAGATCGAACCCTTCGATCAGCGGATGCTGGATGTGGGCGACGGGCATCGCCTTTATGTCGAACAATGCGGCCACCCGCAGGGCGCGCCCGTCATCGTGCTGCATGGCGGGCCGGGCGGCGGTTGTTCCCCCGCGATGCGGCGCTATTTCGACCCGGCGCATTACCGGATCATCCTTTTCGATCAGCGCGGCTGTGGCCGGTCCCGCCCCCATGCCAGCGTGACGGCGAACACCACCTGGCACCTCGTCGCGGATATCGAACGGATACGCGCGGCGCTTGGCATCGACCGCTGGATCGTCTTTGGCGGCAGCTGGGGCGCGACGCTGGCACTGGTCTACGGCGAAACGCACCCCGACCGCGCCGTCCATCTGGTGCTGCGCGGCGTCTTCCTGGCCACGCAGGGGGAGCTTGACTGGTTCTACGGCGGCGGTGCGGGCGCCTTCTGGCCCGACCGCTGGCGCGAATTCGTCTCCCCCGTGCCGGAAGACGAACGCGCCGACCTGATCGCCGCCTATCACAAGCGGCTTTTCTCCGGCGACACGGTGGAAGAGGTCCGCTTTGCCCGTGCCTGGGCCGCCTGGGAAAACGCGCTGGCCAGCGTCGAATCGCACGGGCCGGGCGGCGACGCGCCGGGCGACTATGCCCGCGCCTTCGCGCGGCTGGAGAATCACTATTTCACCCACAACGCCTTTCTGGATGAGGACGGCCAGATCCTGCGCGACATCGCGCGGCTTGACGACGTTCCCGGCACCATCGTGCAGGGGCGCCTCGACATGATCTGCCCGCCCGTCTCGGCCTGGCGTCTTGCCGAACGCTGGCGGCGGGCCGATCTGCGCATGATCCCGGTCGCGGGCCACGCGCTTTCCGAACCCGGTATTTCCGCCGAACTCATGCGGGTGATGGACAACCTGCGCCACTGACGAAAGGGACCCCCGATGGCCGACAAACGCACCACCGTCACCCCGCGCGAAAACGGCCCGCTGGTGGTCAAGGGGCTTGAGGAATTGCGCGGCCCCGATGGCGCGGCGCTTGAGGTCAAGGCGGTCGTCGCGCTTTGTCGCTGCGGCCACAGCCAGAATAAGCCCTTCTGCGACGGCAGCCATGCCAAGGTCGGCTTCACCTCGACCAGCGACCGTCCGGCGGACGGCCCCGACAAGGTGCTGCGCTACAGCGGCACCGGCGGTACCGTCACCTACAACCCGCGCCTATGCGCCCACGCGGCCGAATGCGTCCGTCTGGCCCGCGCCGTCTTCGACCCGGCCCGCAAGCCCTGGATCGACCCCGATCAGGGGACCGCGGACCAGATCCGCGATGTCGTGCGCGCCTGCCCCTCGGGCGCGCTGGCGCTGGAAGGGCCGGAACATCTTCTGCCCGAAGGTGTGCGGATCAAGGTCCAGAAGGACGGTCCCTACTGGGTCCTGCGCTCGGACGTCGATGCTCCGCCGCCGGGGCAGGCGGCCTGCGACGACAAGGTCGTCCTCTGCCGCTGTGGCATGTCGGGGAACAAACCCTATTGCGACGGCACCCACCGGGCAGAGAAGTGGTCGGACGACTGACCGCGCCCCTCAGACCGGCAGCAGCGCCAGCGCCAGCCCGACCACGATCAAGAGCCCCCCGGCGATGCGGTTGATCTTCCGTATCCGTTCGGGCGAGGCAAGCCGGGCGCGCGCCTTGTCGACCGCCAGCGCCAGCGCGAGGTTGCCCACCAGCGGGATCGACATTGACACCAGCGCGATCACCGCGATGTCTGCCGCCGTCACATGGCGCAGGTCGAAAAAGCCGGGCAGGGCGCTCATGTAAAACAGCACCGCCTTGGGGTTGCCAAGGATCGCCGCCACGCCCGCCAAGAACCCGGCCAGCCGTCCGGGCCGCGTCAACCGGCTGTCACGCTCGATCGGGTCGTTCGCCCGGCGGATCAGCAGGATGCCCATCCCCACGAAGAAGACCACCGCGACATAGCGCAGCGCGACCATGAAGCCCGACCATTGATCGACGATCCAAGATAGCCCGAAGATCGCGAACAAGGGCCAGATCAGATCGCCGATGGTCACCCCGATCGCCAGGGGCCAGGCCGAGGCGAACCCGCCCGACAGCGCCCGCGCCGTGATCGCGACCCAGACCGGCCCCGGCGTCAGCCACAAAAGCGCCATGGCGCCCGCGTAAAGCAGCAAGGCGGCGAAGGTGATCGTCATGCCCGTGTCGATACGACTGTAGCTACAAAAGCCCGACGCATATGTTACGCGGACCCTACGGCGTCACCACCGGGCAAAGTCAGGCTTCCATCTTCGCCCAGCGGCCAGAACGGGTTCATCGCCACCTCCCACACATGGCCGTCCGGGTCGGCGTAATAGCCCGAATACCCGCCCCAGAAGACCTTCTCCGGTGCCTTCAGGGCGGTCGCCCCGGCCTTTAGCGCGGCGTCATAGGCGGCGTCCACCTCACCCTCGCTGGCGAAGTTCTGCGCCAGCGTCATGGCCCCGGTGCCAAGATTTGCGCCGGGGCGTCCCTGATCGGCGGCGAGGTCGGATTTTCCGAACAATCCCAATACCATACCGTTCATCTGGTAGAAGGTGACCGCCTCTTGCGACTGCGGATGGGGCTGCCAGCCAAGCGCCTCATAGAACGCGCGGGCGCGGGCGATTTCCGTGACGCCCAGCGTGATAAGCGTGACCCGTTGTGGTGTCATGTCAACCTGCCTCCCCGGCCCGAGAGGTGCCGTTTTCATCAATGACTTCAATGGTTTGGGATCGCCCTTCCAACCCCTCGAACAGCTCCGGCCCGGTCCCGGTCAGAAAGGCCTGCGCCCCCAACGCACAGATTTCATCATAAAGGGCCGCCCGCCGCCCCTCGTCAAGATGCGCGGCGATCTCGTCCATCAGAAGGATCGGCGCGGCGCCGACCTCCTCGGCCAGCGCACGGGCATTGGCAAGGATGAGAGAGATCAGAAGCGCCTTCTGCTCCCCGGTCGAAGCCTGCGCCGCGGGCATGTCCTTTTCGGCATAAAAGGCAACAAGATCAGTACGATGGGGGCCGGTCAGCGTCCGCCCCGCGGCCATGTCGCGGGTCCGTCCGGCGGCCAGGGCGGCCAGCAATTCCTCCGCGCCGCCCCCTTCGTCGCCGCCATCCGCCCCCTCGATCCGCAGCGCGGCGACGGGAAAGGCAGTCCGCGCCTGCTCCTGCGCCTCGCGCACGCGGGTCACGGCGCGCGTCCGGTTGGCGCGCATCACCGCCCCGGCCTCGGCCATCTGTTCCTCAAGCGCATCGTACCAGCGCCCATCGCGCACCTCATCGCGCAGCAGGCGGTTGCGTTCCCGCATCGCCTTTTCATAGCGCAGGACGGCATCGGAATGGCCCGGTTCGAACGATAGCGTCATGCGGTCCAGAAACCGCCGCCGCCCCTCTGCCGCCTCGATCCAGAGCCTATCCATAGCGGGGACAAGCCACAGGATACGCAAGATACGCCCCAAAGCCGCCTGTGGTGCCGCCTTGCCGTCGATCAGGACAGACCGCCCCCCGGCCTCGGACCAGCCGGTTTCCACCTCATGCCGGTCGCCCAGGCTTTCGGCCTCCGCCTTCAGCTTCCAGCCAAGCCGTTCGGGCCGCCGGGCAACCTCATCCGGCCCCGCGCGGCGCAGACCGCGACCGGGCGACAGGAGCGATACCGCCTCAAGAATATTGGTCTTTCCGGCCCCGTTCGGGCCATGGATCACAACCGGCCGGCCATCGAAAATCAGAGCGGTGCGCCGATGCGACCGGAAATGTGACAGAAGAAGCGATGTGACCGCGAAAGCAGACAGAGCGCCCCCACTTTCCCCAGCGATCCGACCGGCGGCCGGATCAGACGCGCATCGGCATCACGACATAGACCGCCGAGGTGTCATTGCCTTCGCGCATCAGCGTCGGATCGCCGGAGGAGTTGAACAGGAACACCGCATTCTCACGGTCCACCTGGCTTGCGATTTCCAGCAAGTATTTGGCGTTAAAGCCAATATCGAGTTTCTCGTCGCCATAGGCCACGGCAAGCTCTTCCTCGGCAGCGCCACTGTCAGGGGCGTTGACCGACAGGATCAGACGGTCCTCATCCAGGGACAGCTTCACCGCGCGGGAGCGTTCGGAGGACACGGTTGCGACCCTGTCCACGGCCTTCGCGAACTCTGCCGCGTCCACCTCAAGCCGGCGGGTGTTGCCGATCGGGATCACGCGGGAATAGTCGGGGAAGGTGCCGTCGATGACCTTGGAGGTCAGCGTGATCGCGGGTGTCGCAAAGCGCACCTTGGTCTCAGACACTGACACCGCGATCTGCGCCTCATCGTCTTCCAGAAGCTTGCGCAATTCGCCCACCGTCTTGCGGGGGACGATCACGCCCGGCATGTCGTCGGCGCCTTGCGGCAGCGGCGCGTCGATCCGGGCAAGGCGGTGGCCGTCGGTCGCCACGCAACGCAGCGCCGGACCCTGTTCGCCCTGCGCGACATGCATGTAGACGCCGTTCAGGTAATAGCGCGTCTCTTCGGTCGAGATCGCGAATTTCGACTTGTCGAAAAGCCGCCGCAGCATCGGCGCGGGGGCGGAGAAATTGGCGCTGTATTCCGAAGACGCCATCACCGGGAAGTCTTCCTTCGGCAGCGTCGCCAGTGAAAAGACCGACCGCCCCGCCTGCACCGTCAACCGGCCCGAGGCGCCGTCATCGGTCAGTTGCACCAGCGCGCCGTCCGGCAGTTTGCGGACGATTTCGTGCAGCATCACCGCCGACACGGTCGTGGCGCCCGCGCGCTCGACCTGCGCCGGGGCCTTGTCCACCACCTCGATGTCCAGATCTGTGGCGCGGAAGCTGACGGTGTCGCCCTCGGCCTCCATCAGCACGTTGGCCAGGATCGGGATCGTGTTGCGCCTTTCGACGACCGATTGGGCCTGTCCGACCGCCTTGAGAAGCGTGGCGCGTTCGATGCTGATCTTCATGTCCGTCCCCTTGACGTCGCCGGGAGGGGAAAAGTAGCAACTTTCCCCCGTGGCTCAAGAATTTTCGGGAATGTCCGATGGATTGATGGGGTGGTCAAGGCGCTTCTGGTCACGCCTCAAGCAAGCGGCGCAGAAGATTGATGTCTTCGGCCAGTTGGCTGTCGGTAGACATCAACTCCTCCACCTTCCGTATCCCGTGCATGATCGTGGTGTGATCGCGCCCGCCAAAGCGGCGCCCGATCTCGGGGAGGGAGCGGGTAGTCATCGTCTTGGCCAGATACATCGCGACCTGCCGCGGCCGGGCGATGGTGCGCACCCGTTTGGGGCCGATCATGTCGGCAAGGCGGATGTTGAAATGCTCGCTGACCTTGCGCTGGATCTCCTCGATCGTGACCTTCTGGCTGGAGGTGCGCAGGACGTCCGCCAGACAATCCTGCGCGAGGTCGAGGGAAATCTCGCGCCCCACAAGCGAGGCAAAGGCAAAGAGCCGCGTCAGCGCGCCTTCCAGCACCCGGACATTGGTCGTGATCCGATGGGCGAGGAATTCGAGAACCCCGCCGTCGATCCGAAGGCCGGGGTTCTGCGCCCGGTAGTTCTCGGCCTTCTGTTGCAGGATGCCAAGGCGCAGCTCGTAGTCGGTCGGGTGCAGGTCGACGACAAGGCCGCATTGCAACCGGCTCTTGATCCGCTCTTCCAGACCCTTGATCTCGCCCGGCGCGCGGTCGGCGGAGATGACAATCTGCTTGTTCTGATCGACCAGCGCGTTGAAGGTGTGGAAGAATTCGTCCTGCGTGCTGTCCTTGCCGGCGATGAACTGGACATCATCGACCATCAGCACGTCGACGGAACGGAACAGCTCCTTGAAGCTCATGATCTGCTTGTCGCGCAGCGCCTGGACGAAGCGGTACATGAACTGTTCGGCCGACAGGTAAAGCACGCGCAGTTCAGGCTGGCCGTTCTGCAATTCATGCGCGATCGCATGCATCAGGTGGGTCTTGCCAAGGCCGACGCCACCATAAAGGAAAAGCGGGTTGAAGGTGACCGGCCCGCCTTCGGCGACACGGCGGGCGGCGGCATGGGCAAGCTCGTTCGGCTTGCCGACCACGAAACTGTCAAAGGTGAAGCGGGAATCGAGCGGGGCGCCCGGAAGCTCTGCATCATCGGACGCGCGCTGTGGGGCGGCAGGGCGCGCGGCGCGGGTTGCGGCGCGTGCGGTAGGCGTGGGGCGGGCCTCAGGGGCCGCGACGTGGAACTCTACCCGCTCGACCGCGACCTTGTTCTGCCGGAACTGGTTCAGGATCGTGTCGGCGAAATTGCGCGACACCCAGTCACGCATGAACTTCGTCGGCACCAGAAAGCGCAGGATACCCTCGTCGAAGTCCAGAACGGTCAAGGGTTCGATCCATGAGGCGAAGTTATTCTCTCCGACCGTCTTGAGAAGTTGCTTGCGGACGATCCCCCACGAATCCTCGGTCATTTGTTCCTTGCCCAATTTTAACTTTTTGCGGCGCAACACGCGCCGGTTCCTACCGAGCGATCCATCGCGCCGCACAGCCGGACAGTGTGGCGCCGAAGCGCCGGAACACCTGCCTCCGGCCGGAAGCATCTTCGAATTGGACATGGCCACAAGCTCAACCAGAGAGGACCCCCGGTTGAATCGGCAGCAGCGCAGAGGCGGACGCCCCCGTCGTTTCAGTATCCCTTGCGGCCATTTGTTCGGCCTGCATGGCGGACGGATCGGGTGCAGCCGCCGATCTGTCCAAGGTTACCGCATGTCCCCCCAAGGACGATGTGAATCGCAAGGCTGAAGCTACCAAGCCGCCCGAAGCGGGGGCAACCGATCTTCGCTCTTGACTCACCCTTTGCCGAAGAGAATCCGAGAGCCTGTGCAAAAGGGGCACAGAACCGCCCAAAAGGTTCGAAAAGCACAAAAAAGGCGTGGCTTGCACCACGCCTTCCGAAACTTCTCAGGACCGCTTTGCGATCAGGCGGCGAGCGATTTCACCCGCGCGGAGAGGCGCGACATCTTGCGCGCCAGCGTGTTCTTGTGAACGACGCCCTTGGCAACGCCCCGCGCCATTTCCGGCTGGGCGGCGCGCAGCGCGGCGGTGGCGGTTTCGTGATTGCCGGACGCGATCGCCTCTTCGACCTTGCGCAGGAAGGTCCGAATCCGCGAGCGGCGCGCCTTGTTCACATCCTGACGACGCTCGGCCTGGCGGGCGCGCTTCTTGGACTGGGGCGTGTTGGCCATTTGTTATGTCTTCCGATTTCGGTTCGGGTAAATCTGAAGCCGCGCTTCTAGGGCCGACTCGGGGATAAGTCAACACACCTTCTGCGGCTTTCTCGCCCTATTTGTCGCGGAACTGCGGCTCTCTTTTCTCAAGGAATGCCTGCATGCCTTCCTTCTGATCCTCGGTCGCGAAAAGCGCATGAAAGACGCGGCGTTCGAAAAGAAGCCCCTCGCGCAGCGTCGTCTCATAGCTGCGGTTGACGGCTTCCTTCACCGTCATCACGGCGACCTGCGATTTCTCGGCAATCTTGCGCGCCACGCCCATCGCCTCGGGCATCAGCTTGGCCAAAGGCACCACGCGCGAGGCGACCCCGCTGCGCTCTGCCTCGGCGGCGTCCATGAAACGCCCGGTCAGGTGCATGTCCATCGCCTTGGACTTGCCCACGATGCGGGTCAGGCGCTGGGTGCCGCCGATACCCGCGACGACGCCAAGGTTGATCTCCGGCTGGCCGAATTTCGCGTTATCCGCGGCGATGATGAAATCGCACATCAGCGCAAGCTCGCAGCCGCCGCCAAGGGCATAGCCCGACACTGCGGCGATGACCGGCTTGCGAAAGCGCAGGAAGGCCTCGTTCAAAGGCCCGAACATGTCGGAGGTGAAGACATCGACGAAGCTTTTCTCCGACATCTCCTTGATGTCGGCACCGGCGGCAAAGGCCTTTTCCGAGCCGGTCAGAACGACTGCGCGCACCTTGTCATTGCCTTCGGCCGCGCCAAGCGCCTCGGTCAGTTCCTCGACCACCTTCGAGTTGATGGCATTCAGGGCGTCCGGCCGGTTAAGCCGGATCAGGGCGACGTCGTCCTCGATATCGACCACGATCGTTTGGTAAGCCATGGGTCCTCGCCTTTGCGTGACTTTGACCGAGTCCTAACAGCCATGCGGGGGCGATCAAGTCATCTTTGGCATTTCGGACAATGGAAGGTCGACCGGCCCGACTGGACGATGCGGCGCACATGCCCGTCGCATCCCGGCGTGGGGCAGGGCGCGCCTTCGCGATCATAGACGCGGAAGGCATGCTGGAAATAGCCAAGCTCCCCATCCGTCCGGCGATAGTCGCGCAAGGACGATCCGCCCGCCTCGATCGCCTCGGCCAGGACCGCGCGGGTCAGCGGGACAAGGGTGGCAAGGCGGGCGTCGGAAATGCGCCCCGCCACCCGGCGCGGGTCGATGCCCGCGCGGTGCAGGATCTCGCTGACATAGATATTGCCAAGCCCGGCCACGATACGCTGATCCAGAAGCGCGGCCTTGATCGGCATCCGCCGCCCCTTCAGCCGCGCGATCAGGTAGTCCTCGTGAAACGCATTGCCCAGGGGCTCCGGCCCGAGGTCGCGCAGCAGCCAATGCGAGTCCCGCCCGGCGGTGGGCATCAGGTCCATCGCCCCGAACCGGCGCGCATCGTTGAAGGTGACGCGCGCGCCGTTGTCGAAATCCAGCACGACATGGTCATGCTTTTCCGGCGCAGGGTGGGCGTGATGGAACGCGCCGAGTGTATCGCCCGAAATCAGGATGCGGCCCGACATGCCCAGATGGATCAGAAGCGTCTCATCCGTGGACAGATCGGCAAGGATGTATTTCGACCGCCGCGTCAGCCGCAGGACACGCGCGCCCGTCAGCCGCCCGGCCATGCCTTCGGGCAGCGCAAAGCGCAGGTCGGGGCGCCGGATGTCGGCTGTCACGATCACCCGCCCCTCGATCACGGGCATGAGGCCGCGGCGCACGGTTTCCACTTCGGGCAGTTCGGGCATGTCGCTCCAGCCATCGCGCCGCATTGTCATGGCGGCCAAGGCCCTTATAAGGAGGGGGAGTTTGCATAAACGGCAAGGCCCGATGACAGAACAACACGCCCGCGAGACGCATTTCGGGTTCCAGACCGTCGCCGAGGACGAAAAGGCAGGCATGGTGCATGGCGTGTTCACGCGCGTCGCCAACCGCTATGACCTGATGAACGACCTGATGTCGGTCGGTATCCATCGTCTGTGGAAGGACGCGATGATGGACTGGCTTGCGCCGCGCGCGGGGCAGCGTCTGCTTGACGTGGCGGGCGGGACCGGCGACATCGCCTTCCGCTTCCTTGCCCGTGCGCCCGAGGCGCGCGCGACCGTCCTCGACATGACGGAATCGATGTTGATCGAGGGGCAGAAACGGGCCGAGGCCGAAAACCTTGCCGACCGGCTCGACTGGGTCGTGGGCGACGCGATGGCGCTGCCCTTCGCGGACAATACCTTTGACGTCTACACGATCAGCTTCGGCATCAGGAACGTCACCCGCATTCCCGATGCGCTGGCCGAGGCGTTTCGCGTGCTGAAACCCGGCGGGCGGCTGATGGTGTTGGAGTTCAGCCAACTGCCGAACCCGGCGCTGCAATGGGCCTATGACCGCTATTCCTTCAATGTGATCCCGGCGATGGGGCAGGCGGTGGCGAATGACCGCGACAGCTATCAGTACCTCGTGGAATCGATCCGCAAGTTCCCCGATCAGGACAGCTTCGCCACCATGATCCGTCAGGCAGGGTTTGAGCAGGTGAAGTATCGCAACCTGACGATGGGGGTCGCCGCGCTCCATTCCGGCTGGAAGATCTGAGGTGCGCGGCCCGCATAACATCTGGCGCCTGATCCGCACCGGCGCGACCTTCGAGCGCACCGGCGCGATGAGCGTCGCGCTTGAGGCGATGGAAGCGCCGCCGCGCCTGCGCCTTGCCGCCCGCGTCCTCGGCTGGCCGTTCAAGTGGCTCGGCTATCGCGGCGACCCGGCGCTGCCGCCTGTGACGCGCGCGCTGACGGCCCTTGGCCCGGCCTATATCAAGTTCGGCCAGGTCCTTTCGACCCGTCCCGACGTCGTCGGGACCGAGCTGGCCAACCAGCTTCGCGTCTTGCAGGACAAGCTGCCGCCCTTCCCCAGAAAGGTCGCCATCGCGACGCTGGAGGAAGAGCTTGGTCACCCGATGGCCGACCTTTTCACCGAATTCGGCGAACCCGTCGCCGCCGCCTCCATCGCGCAGGTCCACCGCGCCCGCACGGCGGCTGAGGGCAAGGACGTGGCCGTCAAGGTGCTGCGGCCGGGGATCGAACGCGCCTTTCGCCGCGACATCGACGCCTTTCACTTTGCCGCGAAGCTGATCGAAACCCTCTCCCCCGCCTCGCGCCGCCTGCGGCCCACCGATGTCATCGACCATTTCGAGGGCGTGGTGATGGGCGAGCTGGACCTGCGGCTGGAAAGTGCCGCGGCCTCCGAATTCGCCAAGAACACCGAAGGGGACGCGGGCTTTGCGGTGCCGGTGCCGCTTTGGGACCTGTCCTCGCGCCGGGTGATGACGCTGGGCTGGGCCGAGGGGATCGCGCTGGGCGACGTTCCGGCGCTGAAGGCTGCCGGGCATGACCTGAACGCGCTGGCCGAACGGGTGCTGCAACTTTTCCTCAGCCACGCGCTGCGCGACGGGTTCTTTCACGCCGACATGCACCAGGGCAACCTGAAGGTGTCCGCCTCGGGCGATATCATCGCCTATGACTTCGGCATCATGGGGCATATCGACGAATATACCCGCCGCGTCTATGCCGAGATCCTGATCGGCTTCATCCGTCGCGATTACCGCCGCGTGGCCGAGGTGCATTTCGAGGCGGGCTATGTCCCCGCCGACCGCGACATCGACGAATTCGCCCGCGCCCTGCGCGCCGTGGGGGAGCCGATCTTTGGCATGGATGCCAGCCGCATCTCCATGGCAAGGCTCCTGTCCTATCTTTTCGAGGTGACGGAGCGGTTCGGGATGCAAACGCGGACCGAGCTGATCCTGTTGCAACGGACCATGGTGGTTGTTGAAGGCGTCGCGCGCTCTCTCGATCCCAACATGAACATCTGGCAATCGGCGCGCCCCGTGGTCGAACGCTATATCAAGGAAAACATCGGCCCCCGCGCGTTGATCCGCGATCTGGTCAGGACGGCGCAGGTTCTGGGCCGTTTCGGCCCCCGCCTGCCGCAGATCGCCGAACAGATGCTGACAAGGCAGACAGAGCGTGAGGTGCCCGCGCCCAGGGGCCGTCTGGGCGAACGGCTGGCCCTGCTGGCGGCGGGCGGGCTGATCGCCGTTCTGGCCTTCGCGCTGGAGCGCTGGTTCTGACGTTTACCCGGCGGCGCGCAGCGCACCGATGTCGTTCACGGTGACCTCTGCCCCGCTGTCGAGGGTAAAGACCGTCCCCGCCTGATCGCTGCGCACCTCGTTGATGCGGGCATAGCTTTCGACGGCGGTGGCGCCGATCAGCGTGTCGCCGGAATACCCCTCAAGCCGGAAGCTGTAGGTGCCCGAGGGCAGCGACTGCCCCGTCGCATCCGTCCCGGCCCAGACGATGGAGCCGGTCCCCACCGGCGCAGTATAGCGCGCGACCTCATTCCCGGCGGAATCGAGTGTGACCAGATCGGCCCTGTCCGCGCCCGAGACCGGCGACAGATAAAGCGTCAGTGGCGCGCCATCGAAGGAGACGGGCGCCGTCACCCGCGCCTCCATCCCCACCCATGGGGCATATTGCGTCAACCCGCCGCCGCCAAGCTGGGCGGCGAGGGATTCGAGAAGGGTGTTGGTCCTGACCTGCTGCTCCACGCCCGAGAAGGTCGCAAGCTGCTGGGCATAATCGCTCGAATCCATCGGGTTCAGCGGGTCCTGATTGCGGGCCTGCGTGGTCAGCATTTTCAGAAAGACCTGAAAATCGCTGCTGAGAAGCGCGCCCTGATCGGACGTGCCGGCCTGTGCGGTCGAGGTGGCGGCGGTGGTCGTGACGGGGGAAATGGTGCTCATCTCTGGGTCCTAGATACGAAGGTCGAGCGCGCCGTCGGGGGCGGGGCGGCTTTGATGGATCGGGGCGGGCGGGGTCTTGCCCTGCGGGGTGTCCAGCGTGTCGATCGGGTCGGCCCGGAACATGTGCTGGCGCGCAGTGGCGCCGCCGTCATGGGTCTGACCCCCGAAGGAAAACGACACGTCGCGATAGCCCATGTCGCGCAGGTCCTGCGCCAGAATGTCGATATGCCGCCGCATCAGGTCGAGCGTGTCGGCCCGGTCGGCATGCAGGGTCACCGTCGGCGTCGCCGTCGTGTGGTCGCGCAAAAGCAGGCGGATGTGGCCCAGTTCTTCTGGCGAAAGCGCGATTTCGACCGAACCGCCTTCCATATGACGGATCGCGTGGGCGACGGAGTGGGCGGCCTGCCGACCGATATCGGTAATGCCCGCGCCCTGCTGGGTGGTCTGCGGGGCGGGGCCGTCGGAGATGTGCTGCGGTTGCGTCCCGGCCGGAGTGGTGGCCACGGATGGCAGAGGTGTCGCGGCCGTCCCGGAGCCGTCCGATCCCATCGTCGCGGCTTCCTTGGCCACAGATGGCGTGGGGGACGGATCGCCAGACCCGGAAGCGTGCTGCGCGGGTGTACTTTTGACGGCAGGGGCGGTGTCCGGCCCGGCCCCGTCGTCGGTGGGGAGGTCGGTCAATTCCGCAACCATCGTGCGGGCCTTGCTGTCTTCCGCTTTGCTGGCCTGAGGCGCGCCGCCCTGGTTGGCGGCTTCAGCCTTGCCGTCACTGCCGTCGGGCGCAAGCCCACCCGGCTCAGCGTCCGGTGTGGCCGACGGCGTCCCCTCCGGCGCATTCCCGGTTTCCGAAAGCGTCGGCGTTTCTGTCACCAGTGACGGCTGGCCGGGTGCGTCGTGCATAGAGGCAGCCGCTTTGGCTTCGACCATCGGGTCGGTGGCGTCGGCAACCTTCGCCGCGCCGGGGGCCAGCCCCGCTTCGCCCCCGTCCGCCGCCAAAGCCGGTTCCAGCACCGCCTTGCCCTCGGCCCCCTCCGGGGTCGGGCGTTCCCCCGCAGCGGCCGCGGGCATCGGCACAGGCGCCGCCATCCCCGCGAAACAGGCCGCGAAGGCCCCCGAATCGTCGCGCTCCGTGTCCCGCGTCCTGGTACCGTCGGCCGTATCTTTTGCAGGCGCCGCAGGCGGCTGAGGCTGAATCGAGATGAGCATTGCGGGCGTGATTTCCATCTGTGACGCGCCCACATTCCCGCATCCCCGTTACCAGAATCTTTACCCCGCCGCGGTTTAGCTTCGGGAAATCGCAGCAATTCGAGGGAACCATGCCGACCGTCCCGCCCGTCTTCACCGGACCCGCGCCCGCCTCGCGCAATGAAACCCTGCGCCAGACCGCCGAAAAGCTGGAAACCGCGTTTCTGTCCGAGATGTTGAAAGCCGCCGGGCTGGGCAAGGCGCGCGAGGCCTTCGGGGGCGGCGTGGGAGAGGAACAGTTCGCCTCCTTCCTGCGTGACGAACAGGCAAAGGCGATGGTCAAGGCCGGTGGTATCGGCTTGGCCGAAAACATCGTTGCCGCACTTGAAAAAAGGACCGGATATGCCGAATGACAGCACTCTTATCGACGACATTCACCATTGCCTCTTCCTGACCGTCGAGGCGGTCATGACCGGGCGGCTTGACAGGCTCGCATCCCATGCCGCCGATCTTGAGGCGCTGGAAAAGCGTCTTGCGGACGCCGCGCCGACGGCCCGCCGCGCGGAGCTGGAAAAGCTGCGGGCCGAGGCTGAGCAAAGCCTGCGCCACCTGACCGCCGCGCGCGACGGCATCCGCGCGGCGACCGAGCGGGTCCGCCAGATCGCGCGCATCCCGTCCGAGCTGTCGACCTATGACCGCGCGGGGCGTGGCAGCACGGTCCAGTTCGATGAACAAAGCCTGGAGCATCGCGCCTGAAAACCGGCGCGATCGTTCAAATGCGTCCTAATTGGCGGACTTCCTTAGCAATTGATTAGGAGTACGCCGCAAGGATCACTCCTGCATCCCCGGAAAGGATGGCGCGGCGGTTCCCGGAACCCCGCAAGGTCAGAATGCCTTCGCGCCCGTCACCGACGGGTCCGTATCAACAGGCACGAAGTGCCGCATCATCTAAGGAAAATCGGATGTCCAGCATTCTTACGAACTCCAGCGCCATGGTCGCCCTCCAGACCCTGCGCGGGATCAACAGCAACCTGTCGAAGACGCAGGATGAAATCTCGACCGGGAAATCGGTCTCCTCGGCCAAGGACAACGCCGCGGTCTGGTCCATCTCCAAGGTCATGGAAGCGGATGTGAAAGGCTTCAAGAGCATCTCTGACAGCCTGTCGCTGGGGGAATCGACCGTCGCCGTCGCACGGCAGGCGGCCGAAACCGTCACCGACCTCATGACCGAGATCAAGGGCAAGATCGTCGCCGCGCAGGAAGACAATGTCGACCGGGCAAAGATCCAGACCGACATCGGGGCGCTTGTCGACCAGATCAAGTCGGTTGTCGGCGCGGCCCAGTTTAACGGCCTCAACCTTGTCGACGGGTCGAATACCACCGTCGACGTTCTGGCATCGCTCGACCGTCAGGCCGGCGGTGCCGTCTCGACCTCTTCGATCACCATCAACGCCCAGGACCTTTCGACCGGCGCCTATGCCGCGAAGAACGTCTTTGGCGCCTCGACGGGCGTGTCCGCCAATGGCGATACGGCCGGGTTCCAGCTCGACAATACGACCGGGACGGGGACGATCGTGATCGACGACAGCGGCGCACCCTTCGTGGCCGGTGACAAGGTCGCCCTGACGATCGGCGGCAAGACGGTCAGCTACACCGTCACCGCCGATGACGTTGCGGCGACCACGACGTCGGACATGGTGGCCGTGGGGCTGAAGAACGCGATCGACGCCCTGGGGATCACCGGGCTGGCCGTTGACTACAACAGCGGTACCGCCGGAACGCTGGCGTTTGCGAACACCGGTGCGAATGACCTGACGGTCAGCGCCCAGTTCAAGAACGCGGGTTCGGGCGGGCTGGCGGCCCTCTCGACGATCGACGTGTCCAGTGCCGCCGGTGCGACCGCGGCGCTCGGCAACATCGAGGGTCTGATCCAGACCAGCATCGACGCCGCGGCCGAATTCGGCTCGGCGCAAAGCCGGATCGACATTCAGAACACGTTCGTGGGCAAGCTCTCGGACTCTCTGAAGGCCGGCATCGGCTCGCTGGTGGATGCCAACATGGAGGAGGCGTCCGCCCGGCTCCAGGCGCTTCAGGTGCAGCAGCAGCTGGGCATCCAGTCGCTGTCCATCGCCAACCAGGCGCCGCAGAGCATCCTGTCGCTGTTCCGCTAAGAAGACCGGCCGGGGCGGGCGCTTTCCGCCCCGGCCACCCCCCCAACACCCCATTCGCTTTGACGAAACAGCCCCGAGGATCATCCCGTGAATGCCTACGTTTTAGCCCGGTCGGCCTATGCAGGCTCGACCAGCCCCGTTCGCACCGATCGCGGCACCGAGTACGAAGCGTTTTCAAGATGCACCCACGCCCTGTCCGACACGCGCTCTGCCGGGGCCGGGTTTCCCGCGCTTGCCCGCGCGCTGCATGACAACCGCAGGCTTTGGAACGCGTTGGCCGCCGATGTGTCCAACGACGCCAACGGCCTGCCTGTCGAGCTTCGGGCGCGGCTCTTCTATCTCGCCGAATTCACCCAGCAGCACAGCCGCAAGGTTCTGGCGGGCGAGGGGGATGTCGGCGCCCTTATCGACATCAACATGGCGGTCATGCGCGGCTTGCGCGGACAGGAGACACGGACATGAGCGGACTTGTTCTGAAACTGGCACCGAAGGAACGTGTGCTGGTGAACGGCGCGGTGATCGAAAACGGTGACCGGCGCTCGAAACTGGCGGTGCTGTCGCCGAATGCGAATATCCTGCGCCTGCGGGACGCGATCCATCCCGGACAGGTGAACACGCCGGTGCGCCGGGTGTGCTACATCGCGCAGCTGGTCCTGTCGGGCGATGCCGAACCGGATGAGGCGCGGCATCAGCTTCTGCGCGGCATTGAACAGCTGAGCCAGGCGCTGACCGATGCCGACAGCCGCGCGCAGCTGACCATGGCGACGGCCGCGATCCTCGACGCGCAGTATTACCAGGCTCTCAAGGCGCTCAGGACGCTTCTGCCGCGCGAGGCGCGCCTGCTTGCGGCCGCCTCGACATGAGCTTTGTCCCCGTCATCCCCACCGCCGGTCTTGCCGGATGGAGCTATCTGCAACGCACCGGCGATGACCAGAAGCGCATCTTCACCGAATCGAGCGACGTTCAGCGTGACACGGCCTATTTCCGCGACCGGATCGGGACGATCACCACGGCCGAAGAACTGGTCAGCGACCGCAGGCTTTTGAAGGTCGCGCTGGGTGCGTTCGGGCTTGGCGATGACATCAACAACAAGTACTTCATTCGCAAGGTGCTTGAGGACGGGACCCTGTCCACCGACGCGCTGGCCAACAAGCTGTCCGACAAGCGCTATCTGAAACTGTCACAGGCCTTCGGGTTTGGCGACTACGCGGTCCCGCGCACCCAGCTGTCGGACTTCCCCGACAAGATCCTTGGCTCCTATGTCGATACCGCGTTCGAAACCGCCGTGGGCGAGCAAAGCAACGCCTTGCGCCTTGCGATGAACGCGGACCGGGAACTGCCCGGCATCGCCGCCGGGTCCAGCAGCGATACCGGGCGCTGGTACGCGATCATGTCCTCCGCCCCCCTGCGGGAGGTGTTCCAGACCGCCTTCGGTCTGCCGCCCTCCTTCGCCGCCATTGACCTGGATCAGCAGGTGACGGCCTTCAAGGACGCCGCGAACCGTTATCTGGGGATCGAGGACCCGGCCGGTTTCGCGGACCCGGACATGCGCGGCAAGCTGATCCGCCTTTTCATCCTGCGCGACACGTCGAGCGCCACGGGCGCGACGACCTCGGGCCAGAGCGCCGCCCTTGCCATCTTGCAGGGGACGGGCACGAACGGGCTTTCGCTGCTTCTGTAGGGCGGCGGCCGCGCCGGGCGCGAACCCGGTCCGGCGAATTGCCCCGCCCCTCAGACCCCGGCCCGCGCCAGGATCGCTTCAAGGCGGCGGTAGCTTTCGGCGGTATCTTCCGGCTCTGGCTCGGCAAGAAAGCCGTCAAGCTCCGGCCAGACCCGGATCGCGGCGTCAACAAGCGGGTCGGACCCCGCGACATAAAGGCCCGACCGGATCATCAGCGCCGAGGAGTCATAGGCCGACAGGATCCGCCGACCCTTCGCGATCAGCGTGTTTTCATCCTCAGTTGCCGCGCCGGGCAGCGACCGTGACACGGACCTGAGAAGGTTGATCGCAGGAAAGCGCCCGCGTTCGGCAATCTCGCGTTCCATCACCACATGCCCGTCAAGGACGCCGCGCAGGATGTCGGCCACGGGTTCGTCCATATCCGACGCGGCCACGAGGACGGAGAAGATCGCGGTGATGTCGCCCACCCCCTCCTCCCCCGGCCCCGCGCGTTCGGCCAGCGACATGATAAGCTGCGCGGCCGAGGCGGGATGGCCACGCACCGACGCAGGCTCCCCCGCCGCGAAGGCGATGTCACGATGCGCCTCGGCAAAGCGGGTGACGGAATCGGCGAAGAGAAGCACCTGCGCGCCCTGATCGCGGAAATGTTCTGCAATCGCCATCGCGGTCCAGGCACAGCGCCTGCGCACCAGGGCCGAACGGTCGGCGGTCGCGCTGACGATGATGCTGCGGGCCAGCCCCTCGGGGCCAAGGACCGATTCGACGAATTCCCGCACCTCGCGCCCGCGTTCCCCGATCAGCGCGATGACGCAAAGATCCGCGCTCATCCCGCGCGCCAACTGGCCGAGCAGCGTCGACTTGCCGACGCCGGAGCCGGCGAAAAGACCGATGCGCTGCCCGCGCACGATGGGCAGGAAGGTGTTGAAGATGGCCGTCCCGGTTTCCAGCCGACCGCCCAGCCGCTTGCGCCGGATGGCAGGCGGCGGCCCGGCCAGGACCGGCCGCTCGACCGCCCCCCGGATCAGCGGCCTGCCGTCCAGCGGTTGCCCCATCGGATCGACGATCCGGCCGATCCAGCTTTCATGCGGGGCGATGCCGGTCACCTCAAGCCGCTCCACCGTGTCGCCAAGCGCGCTGCCATCGGGCGACCCGTCCATCAACGCAATCGCGCCCGAGGGCTGAAGGGCGATGATCTCCCCCGTGATCGCGGGCGCATGGGCAAGCCGGATCCGGTCGCCGAGCTTCCAGCCCTCCGCCCCGCCGCCGATTTCCACCGTCCCGTGTCCGATGGCACCGATGCGGCCAATGTGGCGAACCGCCCCGCAGCCATCCATCTGGCTTCTGAGTGTTTCAAGATCGAGCGCGGCCATCGTACTCCCCGTTTGCTTCTCCTTACGGTTTCTAAAGGAATCACGGTTAAGGCTTGTTGAAAGTTCGGAGGAGAAGCCCCGATGTTCGCAAAGCCCGAGATTCTGACAATCGCATCATCGCTGTCTGCCCATGCCATGCAGCGGCAGGCCCTGATCGCGGAAAACGTCGCCAATGCCGACACCCCCGGCTACCGCGCCAGGGACATTCCCGATTTCAAGGAAAGTTACCTTTCTGCCTCGCCCTTCGGCATGAACCGCACGCGGGAGGGTCATCTGGGTACGCCCGAGCCGCCCTTCGCCGGTCAGGTCGAAACCCAGACGGCGCAGATGTCGCCCAACGGGAACAGCGTTTCGCTGGAGACCGAGATGGTCAAGGCGGCCGATACGCAGCGCGAACACGACCTTGCCCTCGCCGTCTATGGCAAATCGCTGGACATCCTGCGCGCCAGCCTCGGGCGGCGCTGAGGAGGGGCTGAGAGATGAGTGATTTCCAGACCAGCCTGTCGATCGCCGCAAGCGGCATGGAGGCCCAGGCCGCCCGCCTGCGCCACGTTTCCGAGAATATCGCCAATGTCGATACGCCCGGTTACCACCGCAAGACCATCGCCTTCGAGGCGGTTGTCCGCGACGGCGAAAAAAGCGGTGAGGTCCGGGCGGGCAAGGTCCGCCTCGACCAGAGCGAGCTGAGCCGCGTCCTCGACCCCGGCAATCCGCTGGCCGATGCCAACGGATATTACGAAGGCTCCAACGTCGACCTCGTGACCGAGATCGCGGACGCGCGCGAAGCGCAACGCAGCTATGAGGCAAACCTCAGGATGTTCGAACAGACCCGGAAGATGGCGGCAAGCCTGCTCGACCTCCTGCGCCGATAAGGACCAGATCATGACCATGGATATCAAAAGCGCCTTCGCGGCGCAGACCTACCTTCATGCCCGCCCGGCAACCGAGCCTGTGGCGCAGCCCGCCGCAGAAGGCGCAGAAGGGGGCGGTTTCTCCGGCCTTTTCAGCGACTTCGCCCAGACGCTCCGGCAGGGGGAAGAGGCCGCGAAGGCCGCCATGACCGGCGGGGCCGATCCCCATTCCCTGGTCGAGGCGCTCGCCGCAAGCGAGCTTGCCGTCGAAACCGCGGTGACGCTGCGCAACAAGGTCGTGGAGGCCTATCAGGAAATCCTCAGGATGCAGGTCTGACCATGGAAGAGCAGGCATTCTTCGACATCCTGCGCGAAGGGCTGTGGATCGCGGTGAAGATCGCGGCGCCGCTCCTGACGGTCGCGCTGGTTATGGGCGTGGTCATCGGCCTTTTCCAGGCGCTGACCTCGGTGCAGGAAATGACGCTGACCTTCGTGCCGAAGGTCGGGGCGATGATCTTCGTCTTCTGGGTGTCGATGACATTCATGTCCGCCGCCCTTGTCAGCTATTTCACCGACGGGATCATCCCGCTGATCGTGGGGCGCTGAGATGGATAACAGCGTCTACACCACGCTGAACCGCCAGTCGGGCCTGATGTCCGAAATGCGCGCGATCGCGAACAACATCGCCAATGCGGCAACGACCGGGTTTCGCGCCGAAGGGGTGCTGTTTTCCGAACATGTCGCGGGTCTCGGCCGCGCGGCACCCAGCCTGTCGATGGCCAATATCGAGGGCCGGATCGTCAGTCCCGTTCAGGGCGCGCTTGCCCAGACCGGCGGCACCTTCGACCTTGCGATCGAGGGCGACGGCTACTTCCTGATCGAGACCCCCGGCGGCAACCGGCTGACCCGCGCGGGGTCCTTCACGCCCTCGGCCGAGGGGGAGCTGGTGACCCCCGATGGGATGCGCCTTCTCGATGCGGGCGGCTCTCCGGTCGCCATCCCGCCCGGTGCCGCGAAGATCGCCATCGGGCGCGATGGCACCGTCACGGCCGATGGCCTGCCCGTCGCCGGGATCGGCCTTTGGATGCCTGCCGGTGAGACTGGCCTGGTCGCCGACGGTGCCACCCGTTTCGACGCCCCTGACGGGATTGAGCCGATGGAGAACGGCCAGATCTTCCAGGGCTTCGTCGAACAGTCGAACGTCGATGCCGTGGCAGAGATCGCCCGCATGATCGAGGTGCAGCGCGCCTATGAGCTTGGGCAGGGCTTTCTGGACAATGAGGATCGCCGCATCCGCTCGGTGATCGAATCCATGGGACGCAGCTAGGAGAGCGCGCGATGAGAGCTTTGCAGATTGCAGCGACGGGCATGTCCGCCCAGCAGATGCGGGTCGAGGTGATTTCGAACAACCTCGCCAACATGTCGACCACCGGCTACAACGCCCGGCGCGCCGAATTCGCCGACCTGCACTATCAACAGTTGACCCGGCCCGGCACCATCGCGGCGGCGGATGGCACCACGATCCCCGCCGGGGTCCAGATCGGCCTTGGCGTCCGCCCGGCCGCTGTTTCCGTCAACGTCGCGCAGGGGCCGCTCTCTGCCACCGGCGGCGACCTCGACCTTGCCATCGAAGGCCTCGGCTATCTTGAGGTCACGCTGCCCTCGGGCCTGTCGGCCTATACCCGCGACGGGGCGCTGAAACGCTCCGCCGACGGTCTGATCGTGACCTCGGACGGCTACCCGGTCGCGCCGGAAATCACCATCCCCTCCGACGCGCGCTCGATCTCGGTCAATGCCGCCGGTGAGGTCTATGCCTATTTCAACAACCGGGTGCAGCCGCAGCTTCTGGGGCAGTTCACGCTGGCCGGGTTCACGAACGAAAAAGGGCTTGAGGCGACCGGCTCGAACCTCTTCCTCGAAACCGCCGCCTCCGGGCCTGCCAATATCTCTCTGCCGGGGGAAAACGGCCTCGGTACCCTGCGGCAAGGATTCCTTGAGGATAGCTCCGTCGATCCGGTGAAGGAGATCACCGACCTGATCGAGGCACAGCGGGGATATGAGCTGAACGCCAAGGTCATCACCGCCGCCGACCAGATGCTTGGCGCGACGACCCAGGTGCGGTGATGTTAAGGGTCGTTCTTCCCTTGCTCCTCTTTGCCAACGCGGCCGGGGCCGACACGGTCTTTGCGGTCCGCAACCTGCCCGCGCAGACCATCATCGGCCCCGCCGATGTCTTCGTGCAGGATCTGGACGTTCCCGGCGCCGAGGCGCGGCTTGACGATGTCATCGGCCGCGAGGCGCGCACCACGATCTACAAGGACCGGCCCGTTCTGGTGGCGTCCATCGGCGCGCCGACGATCGTCCAGCGCAATCAGGTCGTGCCGCTGCTTTTCTCCGCCGGTGCGCTCGTCATTTCCGCCGAGGGCCGCGCGCTCGATCGCGGGGGCGCGGGCGATGACATTCGCATCATGAACACCACATCGCGGACGACGATTCGCGGCACCGTCCTTGCGGATGGATCCGTGATGGTCGGCTCCGCCCGCTGAAGGAATATCCCGTTGCGAAAACCTCTCCTCGTCCTCTCTCTGCTCCTTGCGGCCGGCTGCCAGCGGCTGGAAAACGTCGGCAAGGCCCCCGGGTTCACCCCCCTTGTCAGTGGCAGCGAATATAGCGCGATGTCATCGGCCGCCCTGCCGCTGACGACCGCCGCGCATACCCCGCAAGAGGCCGCCTCGCTCTGGACCGGTGCGCGCGGGTCGCTGCTCGGCGACCGCCGCGCCGGGAAACGCGGTGATATCCTGACCGTCGTGATCGAGATCGACGACAAGGCGGAGATCTCGAACTCCACCGGCCGCTCGCGCAGCGGGTCCGACAGCATGGGCATTCCGCAGATGCTGGGCATTCCGCAGCGGCTCGATGCGCAGCTGCCCGCCGGGGCGAGCCTTGCGCAGGCCGTCGCGACCAATTCCGCCTCCAGCTATCAGGGCGACGGCTCGGTCAGCCGGAAGGAGAAGCTGACGCTGAGGGTCGCCGCCGCGGTCGTCGATGCGCTGCCGAACGGGGTTCTGCATATCAGCGGCTCGCAAGAGGTGCGGGTCAATTTCGAGTTGCGTGAGCTGATCGTCGAGGGATTCGTGCGGCCCGAGGACATCTCGCGCCAGAATGAGATCACCTATGACAAGATCGCGGGCGCGCGCATCTCCTATGGCGGCCGGGGCCAGATCACCGACGTCCAGCAACCGCGCTATGGCCAGCAGGTCGCCGATGTCCTGCTTCCCTTCTGAGGCACCATGAAGAAACTCATCCCCCTTCTCCTCGGCCTTGTCGGCCTGATCGCCGGTGGCGGCGTGGGCTATGTCCTGCGCCCCGACGCCAAGGCCGAACATCCCGCCGAAACGCCCGCGCCGGACGGTGAACATGCCGAGGCCAAGCCCGAACAAGCGGACGCGCATGCGCCCGCCGAGGCCACGGCGGAGCATGGCGACGGGCATGGCGAGGACGGCCATGCCAGCGCGACCGAGTTCGTGAAGCTCAACAACCAGTTCGTCGTCCCGGTGATTAAGGATGAAAGCGTTGTCGCTCTGGTCATCCTTTCCCTGACCGTCGAGGCCACCACCGGCTCGCGCGAAGCGGTCTTTGCCACCGAGCCGAAGCTGCGTGACAGCTTCCTCCAGGTGCTTTTCGATCACGCCAATGCCGGTGGCTTCGACGGCGCCTTCACCCAGACCGGGCGCATGGCGCAACTGCGCAAGGCGCTGCTTGAACCTGCCCGCGTGGTCCTCGGCGACGCCGTCAAGGACGTCCTCATCACCGACATCGTCCGTCAGGACGGCTGACCGGCCCGCCAGGCGTCAGCGGCGCTTCGCGCCGCGTTCGGCCTGGCGCGCCTTTTCCTCAAGGCTGCCGATCACCCGCCAGCGCGCAAAGCTGTGGCGCGCCGATGCCAGGTCGGTCTCGACCCGCGCCGCGACCTCGTTGCGTTCGGCCGTCAGCGTCCTGCGCTGCTGTTCCACGAGGCCCGAATAGGCCTGAAGTTGCAGCATGTCGCGGCCATCGCTGTCTTCGGACATGCCAGTCGCGGCCCGTTCGGCATTCCGGCCAAGTTCCTCGATCCCGCGGTCCGCCACTTGCAGCCGCTGAAGCGACTTGGCGACCACCGCCAGATCCCGGTCCCGCATCAGCCGGGCAAGCACCTCAAGCCGGGCGAGTTCCTTTGCGGGCATCGTCATTGCCAGCGCCTCCGCGCCTTGGCGCGCATGGTTTCGGCAAAGCGGATGGCGGCGGCGACCGCGGCGAAATGCTCGGGCAGAATCTCCTGCCCCAGATCGACGCTTGCGTGAAGCGCCCGTGCCGCAGGCGGGTCGGAGCGGATCGGCACCCCGGCAAGCGAGGCCGCCTCACGAATCCGCGCGGCAACCTCATCGACGCCCTTGGCGACGCAGACAGGCGCCCGGCCCGAACCCCGGTCCCAACGCAGGGCGACGGCATAATGGGTCGGGTTCACGATCACCACATCGGCTTTCGGAACATCCGCCAGCATCCGCTGCGTGGCGATCGCCTCGGCCCGGCGGCGGCGCTGGCCTTTTACATGCGGGTCGCCGTCCGACTGCTTCATCTCGTCCAGCAGTTCCTGCCGCGTCATGCGGTTGCGGCGCAGGAAATCGTGGCGCTGCCAGAACCAGTCCAGCGCCGCGATGCCGCCGATCATCATAAGGATCAGCGTCAGGAAGCGGACGAAATCCTCCATCAGCCCGGCAAAGGCCAACCGCGCGTCGCGGTACTGCGCCAGCGTCAGCTCCGGCAGGCGGTCGAGGATGAACCAGCCCAGAAGCCCGCTGACGAAAAGCAGCTTCGCCAGCGACTTGACGAATTCAGCAAGGCCAGAGCGGCCGAATTTCTGCCCGGCGTTCTTCAGCGGATTGATCCGCGACAGCTTGGGCTGAAGCTTGTCCGGCGCGAAGACGATGGCGCGCTGGGCGGCAAGCGCGGCCAGGACGGCCAGCGCCGGAAGGACGAAAAGCGGCAGCACCGGAAGCATGAGGCGCATCGCCCCCCCCATCGCGGCGCCAATCAACGGTTCCTCCCCCGTCCGCTGAAGCCCGATCAGCGCGACCGCGCGGGTTCCGATCCCCTCGACGCCCGCCCGCCCGGTCATTACGACCGCCAGAAGCAGACCCGCATAGCCCGCCGCGGTCAACAGTTCGGTGGAGCGGACGATGTCCCCCTTCCGCCGCGCCTCCTCAAGCCTTTGCGGCGTTGGGTCGTGTTCGCGTTCGGCGTCATCCTCGCTCATGGGGCGGCTCCGAACGGGTCGGCGATCCGGGCGCCCAGCACATCGACCCAGATCGAAAGCGCCACCGGCGCGCAGATCGCCAGAAGCACGATTGCCCCCATGGAAATCGCTGGCGCGCCGACGAAGGCGACCATCAGCTGTGGCATGGCCCGGTTGATGATGCCGAGCGCGACGTTGTAGAGAAACGAGATCGCGAAGAAGGGCGCGGCGATGCGGATGGCGAGCGAGAAGCTCGCCGTGATCTGGCCGATGCCCCAGTCCTTGACGGTCGCCGCATCGGGCAGGCGCCCCATCGGCAACACGTCATAGGATGCCACGAACAACTCGCAGACACGGATATGAAGCCCCGCCATCATCGCGAGGCTGAGCGCGCCCCAGACCAGAAGGTGCGAGATGACCGGCATCGGTTCGACCGCGCCGGGAAAAAGCTGGGCGAGAGAGGTCGATTGCGCCGCGATGGTCCCGGCCATCTCAAGCGCGTGGATCAGCAGGCGCAGGGAAATCCCGATCAGAAGGCCCGCCACGGTCTCGGTCCCAAGGGCCTTGAGGAAGGAGATGTCCTGCCCGCCCGTCGCGACGGCGGGGGTGACGATCAGCGTGAAGGCGATGGCGACCGCAAGGCGCACCCGCGGCGGAACTGCCCTTTCGCCGAAGCCCGGCAAAAGTGCCATCGCGGCGCCGACGCGCAGGAACACGACGGCAAAGCTCAGCCAGGCGGCGCCCGCGAACTGTGCCACGTCCTGCAAAAGTCCGGTCATGCGGGGACCATCCCCACCAGCGCGGGCTTCGCATCCGCCGCGATTTCCTCAAACGACAGGACCGGGGCGGTGATGCCGCGTGCCTGCGCGACCGTCTTGACGAAACGCCGCCGTCGGCCGGACGTGATGACGGCCGGGAACACGCCCTTTTCGCCCGACCGCGCCAGCCGTTCGGAGATATTGCCCGCAAGGCGGTTGAACAACTCGGGCGGCAGTGCGATCTCCGGGCTGCCGCGATCCGCGTCGATCTGGTGTTTGGCGAAGGTCTGCTCCCATTCCGGGGCCAGTTGCAGCATCGGCAGGGTGCCGTCCTCGCGCCGGAATTCGGCGACAAGCTGAAACCCGAGCCTGCGGCGGACATGTTCGCAGATCATCTCTGGCTGGCCAAGCCCGCGTGCCTCGGCAATCGCCTCGAGAATAAGCGGCAGGTTGCGGATCGAGACCCTTTCTTCCAGCAGCAGTTTCAGCACGCTTTGAAGCAGGTCGACCGGCACCTTTTCCGGGATGAGTTCATCGTAAAGCTTGCGGTTGGCCTCGCCGCGCGCCGCGATCGAGAGGTTCGTGCTTTCCTCAAGCAGCCGCCGGACCGCCTTCAGCGTCAGAAGCCGCGCGAGGTTGCGGCGGATGATCTCAAGCAGATGGGTTGCCAGCACCTCGACCGGGCCGACGACCGTCGCACCGGCCAGCACGGCGCCTTCCTGATCGGCCAGCGCAAGCCATCGGGCGGGCGCGCCATAGACCGGCTCGGCGATGGTCTGACCGTCGGGAAGCGGCGTGTCCCCGGTCCCGATCAGGGCCAGCACATGATCGGGGAACAGCCGGTCGCGCGCCTGTTCGACGCCGTGGATGCGGATCCGGTATTCGCCGCGTTCAAGAAGCGCGTTGTCGGTCAGCCGTATCTCCGGGAGGATGAGGCCATAGGTCATTGCGACATGCTTGCGCATATTGGCGATCCGCGCCTCGATCCCGGTGCCGGGGTCAAGGACCATGGCAATCAGGCTGGGCGCGAATTCGACGTTGATTTCATCGAGGTCGAGGATGTCGCCCATGGATTTCTGCCGCGGTGTCGCGGGGGCTTCCTCCACCGCGGCCGCCTCTGCCTTGGCCTGTCGGCTTGCCTGGCGCTGGACGACCACCGCCGCGCCGCCAAGCGCCAGTGCGCCGGCAAGGAACGGCAGGAAGGGCAGCCCCGGCACGAAGGCGAACAGCCCCATGAGGAAAGCGACCGTCCCCAGCGCCGCCGGATAGCGGCCAAGCTGGCGGAGAAGATCGCGGTCCGCCGCCCCCGTCGCCCCGCCGCGCGACAACAGAAGCGCCGTCGCGATAGAGATGATGACGGCCGGGATCTGGCTGACAAGCCCGTCGCCGACGGTCAGGATCGCGTAGGTTTCGAACGCGCGGCCGAAGGGCATCCCGTGGACCGCGACCCCGATGACCAGCCCGACGACGATATTGAGAAGCGTGATCAGCAAGCCCGCCACCGCGTCGCCCTTGACGAATTTCGACGCGCCGTCGAGCGAGCCGAAAAAGGTCGTCTCCGCCTGCTCACGCTCGCGCCGCGCCTTGGCTTCGGCATGGTCGATGGCGCCCGCGTTCATGTCGCTGTCGATGGCAAGCTGCTTGCCCGGCATCCCGTCCAGCGCAAAGCGCGCGCCGACCTCTGCCATCCGTCCCGCGCCCTTGGTGATGACGATGAAGTTCACGATCAGGAGGACGCCGAAGACTACAAGCCCGATCAGGATCGAGCCCGACATGATGAAGCTCGCGAAGCCCTCGATGACCTTCCCGGCTGCCGATGTGCCGGTATGCCCCTGCCCGATGATGAGCTTGGTGGATGAGACGTTGAGCGACAGCCGCAGCATCAGCGAGGCCAGCAGGATCGTCGGAAAGGCCGAGAAATCGAGCGGCCGTTCGATGAAAAGGGTGATCGTGAACATCAAGATCGCCAGCGCGAATGAGGCGGCGAGGCCCACGTCCAGCACCCAGGCGGGCATCGGCAGGATCATCATGATGATCACCGCCATCAGCGCGAGGGCAAGAAGCACCGTGGGCTTGAAGATATTGCTCAGCTGGACTTGCGACATCAGTCGATGACCGTCTTCGGGGCAGGCGCGGCGAAGAGGGACCCGGCGCTGCGGCCCTGGATCGGGACCAGAGAGCCGGGCGCCAGCGTCACGCCGGGTTGCAGCAGCGGAAAGAGGTTCGCGCGTTTCGGTTGCGGCGCCTCGGCCCCGCCATTGGCGGCCAGGACAATGTCGGGAATGTCGGGGATCGCGCCGCCATCCCCTGCCAGAAGCGGCCCGCGCAGCCGTTCGAAGCGGGCCTGATAGCGTTCGGCCAGTTCGGTGGTCCGGGAATGATAGGCCCCCGCCGCCTTGCCCCAGCTTCCCAGTTCCGCATGAAGCTGGCCCAGAAGCCGCGCGGCATAAAGCGCGTTCGGGACCGGATCGAACATCTCATCGATGGAGGCGAAGGCCTCGCCATGCCATTTGTAGTTGATCTGAAAGCACCCGATGTCAAAGCTGCGGGCGCCGCGGGCATATTCCTTGTCGACATAGGCCTTTGCCGCCTCGCGGCTTTCGAACCAATGCCCCTTGCCCTCCATGTTCACGGTCCAGGGCCAGGGCCGGAACGCCTTGCCGCGCTTGCGGCCCGTCTCGGTCAGCGAAATCGCCTTGAGGACGGAAAGCGGCACACCCGTGCGTTGGGAGGCAAGGCCCGCCATCTGGTCGCAGATTGCGGCGGTGTCCTCGGGTGTCGCCACGCCGGGCGATCCGGCGCCGATCAGGCCGACGAAAAGGGAAAGCCGGAGGAAACGGCCCAAGGGGGAAACTCTCTGCGCTGTCATTCTGACCTGTCCGCGGCATTCTTGCTTGCAGGCCCAGCCTCGCCCCACATGGTTGAGATTCGGTAACCGCGGTCACTGTGCCGGGGGCTCGGCGGCGAACTTGACGAGGCTGCCAAGCGCGTCCCGCGCCTGCGCGGCCTCGGTCACCAGGTTGCGGCCGGTCTCAAGCTCGCCGGTCGGCGGTGTCGTTTCCGTGTTCGGCGCATCAGAGGGAACCAGGCCGAGGGCCGAGAGATTCTCCGCCAGGCCGTTCGCGTCATAGGCGGCGGCAGACGTCCAGTCACCCGAAAGCCAGGCGGCGCGCGCCGCCCCGTCATCGGCGCCGGTCGACTTGAAGACGGTGGCGGCCTGGTCCACCGCGCCCTGCCGCAGCATTGCTTCGCCGCGAAGTCGTGCGGCGGCGGCATCCTTGAGGCCCGAAAGCTGCGCCAGGGCCGCATCGGTATCGCCAGAATTCAGCGCGTGACGCGCCAGCAGGCGCCGCCCCCGCGTGGTCGCCGCTGCCTCGCCCGTCAGCAAGCGCGCGGCATCGGTGTCGAACCCGGCGCCGGTCAGCCGTTCGGCCAGATCCAACCGCAGGAGAATGTCGGGATCGGCCGCCTCAAGCCGGTCGCGGTCGCGGAAATACTGCGCGAAGAAACTCCAGTCGTCGCCCTTCCCGACCAGCGCCGCGAAAAGCCCGATAAGGACCTCGCGTGCCTGATCTTCCGACAGGCGGTCGCGCCAATAGGCCTCTTGATCGAAGGCGGTCGTGAAATCCCCCGTCGAGGCCAGGCCGAGGATTTCCAGCACCGCAAGCTCAGGACCAAGAGGGTTGTAGGAGAATTCTTTCGCAAGCGCACCGGCATTCGCGGTCAGTTCGGGCGGCACCGCGCGCCCCTTGTCGAGGTGCAGGCGGATCGCCTGCATCAGCGCCTCGGTCGCCGCCGGGCCGTTCCCGGCCGCAAGCGCCTCAAGCTGCCGGGTCCCTTCCCCGTCATCGCCCTCTGCAAGGGCGATCCGGGCCTCGGCCAGTCCAAGGTCGGGGGTCTCGACCGGCCCCGCGCGCAGGATGGCGGCGCGCACGGTGCGGGCGGCCTCCACCTCTCCCATATCCGTCAGCCGTTCGACCAGCGTAGGGCCAAGGTGCAGCCGCAGATGAAGCGGCAGGGATGAGAAGCCGCCCAGCACGCTTGGCAGATCGACCTGGCTGGATGCAAGGCCGCCGCCGTCCTCAAGAAGCGCCCAAAGCGCGACCGGCCCGGCGCATCCGGCAAAGCTGTGCAAGGATGGCGGCGCGTCGCCCGGCTGATCGACGATCCGCGCAAGACTGTGGAGCCAGGCCGCCGAATCGCTCTCGATCCCGAAGGAGTCGAGCGTCGCGCTGGCTTCGGCGCCGAAGCCGAGATTGATGTAAAGCCGTGCCAGCGCGATGGCCCGCTCCGGGTCCGGGCGGTCGAATTCCCCGACGACGCCCTGGCGCAGGGCCGCGATCTGGATCGCGGCCGGGTCCTCTCCGGCCCAGGCGGCGACATCGAATTCCGTATCGGCGGGGCATTGGCCGCCGTCTGAGGTCAGGGGATGCGCCGGGGCGGTAAAGCCGGAATCCCGGTCGACGCTGGTTTCGATGTGAAGCGGCACCCGGTCGGTTTCCGGCAGGGGGATCGGGGCCTCCATTTCCGGGGCCTGAGGCGTTTCATGGCCGGGGGGCTGCGGCGCAGGCCGGGTAGGGGCGGGGTCAAAGGTGATGAGACCCTGCGAAGCCGCACGGCTGAGCTGTTCCAGCAGGTCGTCGCGCATCTCCGGGATGCGGTCGGGGGCGGGGCTTTCGGCGGCAACCTCGGGCGGGATGTCGGCGGGCGTTTCAGCGGGGGGCGTCGCCGTCTGCTCTGCGGGGGTGGGCTCCACCAGAGGGGGCGGGACCGGCCCGTTCCAGTAGACCGGCAGATGCGGATCGTCCGGGATCGCCGTCGAGGGCAGGGGGACGAGTGAGGCGTGCTGTTTCGTGACCGTATCGGGGGTCGCCTCCGTCGTCCCGGATGGCACCCCGGACGGCGTCGTGTCGGTCTGCGCGATCCCGGCCTGATCTGCCGCCTCGAAAGGGCTGTCGCCGGTGGGCGGTCCGTCGGTGATGTCGATGGCGATGGCGCCCGACCCGGTCGCAAAGGCCGCCGCGTGGCAATCGCAGCCGAGGATGATGTCAAGCGCTCCGTCCGCGCGGGGACGCAGGTCGGCGATCCGATCGCGCGGGATCAGGTTGAACACACCGGCGAGGTCGTAGTCGTCGCCCGTCCGGCCGCTGCGGAAGACATACCCTTCCGCCCCCCGCCGCAGGGTCCAGCCCGAAGAAGGCCCGCCCGCGATCACGATGCGGCTGAAGCCGTCATGTTCCCCCGACCGCAGGCGCAGCGTTTCGGCAAAGGCCCCCGTCCCCGCCAGGAGGGCGAAGGCGATCGCGAAGATGCGGAGCGCAGGTGTCATGCGGCGTCCGATTTCACGGATTTCAGCGCCTCTTCCAGCACCGAAAAGCTTGGCCGGATATGGTGGGGCGTGTTCTGGCGCCCGACCTCGATGCAGAGATTGGCCGGGTGGTTGTGCAGGTTGGCGACCAGAACCTCACGGATCAGCTGGTAGAAATGGCCGTCCTCCTCGACGACGGTCTTCAGCTTGGCCGCGAAGGGGCCGACGATCCCGTAGGCGAGAAACACCCCCAGGAAGGTCCCGACCAGCGCGCCGCCGATCATCTTGCCAAGGATTTCGGGCGGCTGGTCGATGGAACCCATCGTCTTGATGACGCCGAGAACGGCGGCGACGATCCCAAGCGCGGGCAGGCCGTCGGCGACCGACTGAAGCGCGTGGGTGGAATGGAGCGAATGATGCAGGCTGGCCTCGATCTGCTTGTCCAGCACCTCTTCGACCTGATGCGGATCGTCGTAGTTCATCGAGGCCGAGCGCATCGTGTCGCAGATCAACTCCACCGCCTCGTGATCCTTCGAGATCTTGGGATACTTGCCAAAGATCGAGGAGCTTTCCGGCTCTTCGATATGGGGTTCGAGCGCGACGGGATTGCTGCGCGCAAGGCGGATCAGTTCGAACAGAAGGCAAAGAAGATCGCGGTAATCGTCGGGCTTCCATTTCGCGCCCTTGAAGACCTTGCCGATGTCTTTCATTGTCTGCTTGATGGTCCCCCCGTCGCTTGAGACGACGAAGGCGCCGACGGCCGCGCCGCCGATCATCATCAACTCGAACGGAAGCGATTTCAGGATGATGCCGAGCTTGCCGCCCGCCGCGATGTAGCCGCCGAAAACCATCACGAAGATGATGACGATACCGATGATGCCGATCATGTCCGTCGTCTTTCTGTTCTGCCTGACCGGAGCTTTGACGCCCCGTGGTTAAGATTGCGTCTGCGGATCAGGATTTCGGCGCCGCGGCGTTCCGCCCGGCAAACATGACACTGATCGCATAGGCCGTTTTCGGGTCGAGACCGGCCATGATGGCCGCCGCGGCGTCAGGCCGCATCCTGGCCAGGAAGCCGGCTGCGAAATCCGGCTCCATTTCCGAAAACAGCGTGGCGGCGACCTTGGGCTTCATCTTCTCGTAAACAGCGACCAGCCGGTCGACATCCTTCTCGGCTGCCTGATCGGCCTGGGCCAGGGTGGCCGACAGCTTTGCCTCCGCCTCCTCAAGGGTCGCGATCCGTTTCTCGGCCTCGCTGACGGCCAGGGCGACGGCCTTTTCGCGGATGACGATTCGCGCTTCGCGTTCCTTCAGCGCGGCGTCGCGGGAGGTCAGCTCCTCCAGCATCGTGCGCAGCCCCTCTTCGTCCGCCGTGCAGGACGGGCCGGGTTCGGCCGCGGCCGCGGGCGCGGCGGTGGCCGCATCAAGGGCGTGGCTCGCGGTCAGCCCGATGCGCAGGACGCCAGAGCCGATGAGGAACACGAACAGGACCGGCAGGGCCACGCGCCGCTGGCGGCGGGGGGGGCTGGTCTTCCGTCTCATGCCGCTTCCTCCTCGATCTCCGGGGAACTGCTCCGGCGGCGCAACACCCGGCGCCGGACGGCGGGGGCTTTGCCGTCCTCGGGCAGGTCGTGCATGGTCGCGAGGATCAGGTCGAGCCGCGCGGCGGCGGCCTCGGCCCGCGCCGTCATGCTGGCCAGCCGTGCCTCGGAGTCCTGCGCGGCGGCGCGCGCCTCCACCAGCGCGGTCGTCATGTCATCGACTTGCGCCGACAGGACCGCGACCGCGCCGCCGATGCCACCCTCAAGCCGGCTGAAGGCCGCCAGACGCCGCGCGAGGATATGGCAATAGGCCGCAACCCCAAGGGCGCCGGCCCCCAGAAGAATATCTGCAATCAACTCCATCTTCTGCCTCGCTTCAGTTGATGACGAATTCGGTGATGAGAAGATCGCGCACCCGACCCTCGCCGGTGACCATCTGGACCCGTCTGAGCATCTGCGCTCGAAGCCGGACGAGGGCCATCGGGTCCTCAAGGTCCTTGGTCTCCACCGCGCGCAGATACCCGTTCAGGACATCCATGACCCGCGGCATAATGTGCAGGGTTTCCTCTTCATGACCCTTCTGCACCTCAAGCTGCGCGGTGAATTGCAGGTACCTCCCGCCGGGCTGCGGGCCAAGCGAGACGACCATCGGTTCGATCGGGACATAGCCGACCTCGGGCAGGGCCGCGACGGGCTGCGCCTCTTCCGGTGCGGCTTCGTGGGTGCCGAGAATCAGGCCGCTATAGACGGCGTAAAATCCTCCGCCGCCCAGGCCGAGCATCAGGACAAGCCCGATGATCAGCGGCAATTTCGACTTCTTCGGTGCGGGTTCCGCGGTTTCTGGGGGCGTCTCTGACATCTCTCGGTCCGGTCGTTTCCTCGACACAGGAATAGACCGGCCAGTGCTAACCGAATGTTAAGCGCGATTGCGGAAGCATCCGGGTCATGCAGGCAGAAGCCGCGGACGGGAGAAAAGCGCATGGAGCAACTGGTATCGGTCTGGAAGGCGCTGGAACCGCGCCGTCAGGTGATCGTCGTGCTGGCCACGCTGGCCATGTTCGCGGCGGTCCTCGGGCTGGCCAGGGTGGCCTCCAACCCCTCTTACGCGCTGCTTTATTCCGGCCTCGATTCCAAGCAATCGGGTGAGGTTCTGGCCGCCCTGGACCAGACCGGCGCCGCCTATGACGTGCGCGGCTCGGCGATCTATGTCGATGCGGCGCGGCGCGACGAATTGCGCATGACGCTTGCCGCCGAGGGGCTGCCCTCCACCAGCGGCGCCGGGTACGAGCTGCTCGATTCGCTCTCCGGCTTCGGCACCACCTCGCAGATGTTCGACGCGGCCTATCTCAGGGCGCGCGAAGGCGAACTGGCGCGCACGATCACGGCGCTGCCGGTGGTTCGCGCCGCAAGGGTCCACCTTGCCGACGGGCGCAAGCAGGGCCTGCGGGGAACCGCGCCCGCCTCGGCCTCGGTCGTGGTGACGACGACGGGCGCGATGTCCACCCGGCAGGTGCGGGCGCTGCGCTATCTTGTCGCCTCCGCCGTCCCCGGCCTTGCGGCCGAGGGCGTGTCGGTCATCGACAGCGAGGGTGGCCTGATCGAAGACGCTGCCGCCTCCACCGTCGCCGGTGACGATGAGCGTGCAGATACGCTGCGGCGCAATGTCGAACGTCTGCTTGAGGCGCGCGTCGGCTATGGCAACGCGGTCGTGGAAGTCGCGGTGGAAACCGTGAACGAACATGAGGCGATCACCGAACGAAAGCTCGACCCCGACAGCCGGGTCGCCATCTCGACCGACACGCTGGAAAACTCAAACTCCTCGACCGACAGCGGTAACGGCGCGGTCACCGTCGCCTCCAACCTGCCCACCGGAAATGCCGCCGCCGGTAACGGCAGCGCGCAAAGTCAAAGCAACGATACCCGCGAACGGACGAACTTCGAAGTCTCCGAAACCACGCGCGAGGTGATCCGTGCCCCCGGCGCGATTCGCCGCCTGACCGTCGCGGTCCTGATCGACGGGGTGGCCGACCCGCAGGACCCCGCCGTGAAGACCCCGCGCAGCGAGGAGGAGATCGCCGCGCTGCACGATCTGGTCGCCGCCGCGGTCGGCTTCGATTCGGCCCGCGGCGATGTCATCACCGTGAAATCGATGGGGTTCGAACCCGCGCCCGATGCCCTGCCCGCGCCTGCCGGATCGCTTCTTGAACGGATGCCCTTCGATTTGATGTCGCTGATCCAGCTTGCCGTTTTCGCGGTGGTCTCGCTCGTCCTCGGCCTCTTCGTCCTGCGCCCGATCCTCACCGCGCGGCCGCAGGGCCGCCCCGCCCTGATCGCCGCCGGGGCGCCCGGTGACGCGCCCGAGGCGCTGACCGGAACCATCGACGATGACGGCCCGGACCCGGCCGCCCTGCCGATGGTCCCCGCCACGCGGCAGGCCCCGGACGACGCCGCCGACCCGGTGGCCCGGCTCCGTCAGCTGATCTCCGATCGTCAGGATGAGACGGTAGAGATCCTGCGCGGCTGGATGGAAGAGCCGGAAGAGGAGAAGACGACATGATCTCCCGCGTTTTGAAGCTTGAAACCTTCACCCCTGCCGACCCGGACCTGACCCGCGACAACGTCACCGATACCGAGGCGGAGGAGGGCCGGCTTGCCGCCTATGAGCAAGGGTACTCGGCGGGCTGGGATGATGCCGTCGCGGCGCAGGACGCCGACCTGACGCGGCTGCGCAATGAGCTTGGCCAGAACCTTCAGGATTTGGCCTTCACCTATCATGAGGCGCACAGCCACGTCCTGCGCACGCTTGAGCCGCTTCTGCGCGACATGGTCGCCAAGGTGCTGCCCGCCGTTGCGCGCGAGACACTGGGCCAGATGGTCGTGGAACAGCTTCGCCCCCTTGTGGCGGACCTGGCCGATGCGCCGTTGTCTATCCTCACCCATCCCGACAACGTCGCGATGATCGAGGATCTGGTGATCGTCCATGCCAAGTTCCCCGCCGAGGTGCGCGTGGACCCGACGCTCGGCCCCGGTCAGGCGCAGTTCCGCATCGGCCCGACCGAACGGGTGATCGACCTCGACGGCGTCATCGCCGCCATTGCCGGTGCGGTGTCGGGGTTCTTCGATATCGAGAAGCAGGAGTTGAAATCCCATGGATAACAAGCCCGGCGCCACCCTCGCCGACACCAGCCCCTTTCACCAGGTCCCGATAGAGATCACGGTCTCCGTCGGCCACGCCCGCCCGCTCCTGAAGGACCTGCTGGCGCTGCGGCGCGATGCGGTCCTGTCGCTCGACCGCCGGATCGACGACCCGGTAGAGCTTTACATCGGTGACCGTCTGATCGGGCGCGGTGCGTTGACCGAGCTTGACGCGGCCGAAGGCGGCGGCCTTGCCGTGCGTCTGACCGAAGTGGTGCAGGTCAGAGATGCGCTGTGATCGACGTGCCGGCAGGGCGGCTCTGATGCTCGTGGTCCTCGCCGTTTCGGCGCATCCCGCCGCCGCGCAGACGCTCGATCTGGGGGGGGCGACCCTGACCGGGCAGTCGCTTCTGCTGATCGCGCTGGTGACACTTCTCAGCCTCGCGCCGGGGCTTGCCGTCATGGTGACCTGCTTTCCCTTCATCGTGACGGTGCTGTCGATCCTGCGGCAAGGGATCGGGCTTCAGCAATCGCCACCGAACATGCTGATCGTGTCGCTCTCGCTGTTTCTCACGTGGTTCATCATGGAGCCGGTGATGACCGAGGCCTGGCAGGCGGGCATCTCCCCCCTGATCGACGGCAGCATCGACCTCCAGACTGCCTTCGACCGCAGCATTACGCCGTTTCGCGGCTTCATGGCGGCGCGGCTTGATACCGACACGCTGCTGGAACTCGCGTCCCTCCGCCCCGGCCCGCCGGTGACCGACGCCGCATCGGCGCCCCTGTCGCTGCTCGTGCCGTCCTTCATGCTGTCGGAAATGGCCCGCGCGTTTGAGGTCGGGTTCCTGCTGTACCTGCCGTTCCTCATCATCGACCTCGTCGTCTCGGCCGTGCTGATGTCGATGGGCATGATGATGGTGCCGCCGGCGATCGTCTCGCTGCCGTTCAAGCTTGCCTTCTTCGTTGTGGCGGACGGCTGGGCGCTGGTCTCCGGCGCGCTGGTACGCAGCTATATGTGACCCGGACCGGGGCCGGGCGTTCGCGCGCCCGGCCCCTGTTCTGTGGCACGAACCCCCGATAGCGTCGTTCTGACAAGACAAAGAGAAGGGCGGACCCCAAGCATAGGGTCAGCCGCTTGATCGCCGGATCATCCCGGCCCCTCTCAATGTCACAGGGGAACCCGCTGTTGGCGAGCTGGCTGGCAGAGCTTGCTTCGCGCAAGTCGGCCCCGGCAGCGCTGGCCGGATAGATCTTACCCGCGTCGCGCGCCGCCCGCGGTGGCCGGTCCAAGGCCCCCGCCCGCGCCAGCCGATCCATGGCCCCCGCAAGGCGCAGCGCGTTCCCGTGTCACTGCACCACGAACTCCGCGTGCAGCGCCCCGGCGGCATGGATGCTTTTCAGGATGTCGATCATGTCGCGCGGGGAGACGCCAAGCGCGTTCAGCCCCGCCACGACCTCGGACAGCGATGAGGTATCGCGGATCTCGGCCATGCCGATCCCGGGCTCTTCCTGAACGCTCGCCGTGCTGCGCGGCACGATGACCGTCTCGCCCTCGGCAAAGGGGTTCGGCTGCACCGCGATGGGCGCCTCTTCCACGCGCAGGGTCAGGTTGCCCTGGCTGACCGCGACGCGGCTGATCGTGACGTCAGAGCCGACGACGATGGTGCCGGAACGTTGATCGACGACGACCCGGGCGCGCAACTCCGGCTGGACCGAGAGGTTCTCGATCCGGCCAAGCGCATGGGCCGTCGACAGCCGCGTCGCGCGGATATCGACCGAGACGGTCCCGGCATCGGTCATCGCCGCCACGCCGCGTCCGAACTCGCGATTGACCGCATCCTCGATCCGGCCCGCAGTGGTGAAATCCGGCGTCCGCAGCGCCAGCCGCACGGTCTTGAGCGCGGCGAAATCGAAGGGGACCTCGCGTTCCACACGCGCCCCCCCGGGGATCGCTCCGGCGGTCGGAACACCCTGAACGACGGATGCCGCCTGACCGTTGGCCGAGGCCCCGCCCGCGATCACCGTCCCCTGCGCCACCGCATAGATCTCTCCATCCGCGGCGTTGAGCGGGGTCATCACCAGCGTGCCGCCCAGCAGGCTTTTCGCATCCCCGATGGCCGAGACATTGATGTCGATCTTCGCCCCGGCGCGCGCGAAAGGTGGCAGGCTGGCGGTCACCAGAACCGCGGCCACGTTCTTTGGCCGCATGTTTTCGCCGGTGATGTTGACGCCGAGCCTCTCAAGGATGTTCGACATGATCTCTTCGGTGAAGGGCGCGTTGCGCAGCCCGTCGCCGGTGCCGTTCAGCCCGACGACAAGGCCATAGCCGACAAGGTCGTTGCCGCGAACGCCGTCGAATTCGACCAGGTCCTTGATCCTGACCGGGGCGGCCGCGGCGGCAAAGGCGCCGAACAGGAACAGGATCAGCGTCAGCCACTTCATCTCAGGAAATCCGCCAGTGTCAGGCGCGACAGGCGCGCGGTGATGGAATAAAGCGTCTCGATCTGCGTCTGCGTGCTTTCGAGCGCGGTTGCCGTCTCATAGGGGTCGGCCTCGACGATCTTGGCGCGCGCGATCGTCAGCGCCGTGGATTCGGCGGCGTTGCGCGTTTCGCTGTCGGCAATGCGCGCCTCGACCGAGCCGACACGACCGCGCAGAAGCGCGAGGTCCGAGCCCGCCGCCTGAAGCGTTTCGCCCGCCGTGCGGGTCAGGAAGGCGCGGCCGGTGTCATCGCCCGCAAGCGCGCCGCCGGAGACCATTGACGCCAGCGCCAGCCCCTTCAGCGTGTCGATGATCGCGGGGTCAAGCGCGGTCACGTCCAGCGTGACCTCGTCATTCGGCCCCGTCGCGAAGGTGCCGGGCTGCCCGGCGCCACCATAGATCGCATCCGCAAACCCGCCCCCGCCGGGCGGGGCGTCGAACCAGCTTTCCACCGTGGCGATGATGCCCGAGGCGGTGGTCTGCCCGGCCGTCGCCATCGACAGCGCGTTAAGGATGTCTGTCGAACCGCTGATCGGCGCCCGGTCCGTCGCGGCGCCGGACAAGAGAAAGCGGTCGGCGACCTGCGTGTTCAGGGCCGAGACGACGGAATCGAACTTCTGCCGCGCGTCGCCGGTCGTGATCGTGACGCTTTGCACCCCGCCGGTCGTCCCGGCCCCAAGCAGCGCCGGTCCCGTGTCGCCTGCGATCGAGGCGACGGTACCAAGGACGTTCTGGAGGTTCTCGGCAAAGAACCCAGCCTCGCTCGTCGCGGTCTTGTAGCCGTCGAGGATACCAAGCCGGTGGTCGAGCCCCGCCAACACCTTGAAATCGCTCGAGACGGCAGCGGCGACGTCGGCCTTTTTCCCGGTGGTGAGTTCCTTGCTCAGCGTCGAGAGCCGGGCCTGAAGGTCGGCATTCTGACGGCGGAGCGTGAAGTGGCGCGCCATGTCGCCGATGGTTACGGAGGTCATGGTCAAAGTCCGATCAGCGTCTGGATAAGGGAATCGACTGTCTGGATGACGCGGGCATTCGCGGCATAGGCCTGCTCGATCAACAGGAGGTCCTGCATCTCGGCATCGGTATCGACTCCGTCGGCCAGCTGAAGCTCGGTCATCGCGGCTTGCCGGGTGGTCGCGTAGCTTTGCCGCAGGTCGGCCTGCTGGCGTTGCCCGGAGATGTTCGACAGGACATCGGCCGCGAGGCCCGATGCGGAACGTGCCGCGCCGATGAAGGGGCCGGAGGCCGGCACCCGCGCCGCCTGCATCGCATCCGTCATCGCCGTCAGAAGCGTCGTGTCACCGACATTGCCCTGCGTCGCAGCCCCAAGACCGTCGCGCAGGCGCCAGAGCTGGCCACCCTGCGCAGGATCGGCCGCCGCGTTGATCGTCAGACGCCCTGCCAGCCCGGCCTCTGCCAGCGGATCGAAAGCGCCGCCCCGGTCGGTGAAAAGGCCCGGCGCGCCGGGTGGCAGCGTGGGATCGACCGCGGGATCGGAGAACCGCGCCATCAGGTCGCGCGCAAGCGCGTCGAACCCTTCCTGCGCGGCGGGGGCGAGATCGTCGCGGATCGCGAACATCGCGCCCAGCGTGCCGCCGCCAAGGACGCCGTCATCGCCGGACGGCACCGCCATGCCATTGATCGTCAGGCCGGACAGATCGCCGGAGGCCAGCGTCATGTCCGCCGTGACGACCCCGACGGGTGAAAAACCGACCGTTGCCGGAAGCCCGTCCAGAAGGACCGCGCCGCCGGTGGTGAACAGCGCGATCTGGTCGTGGTCGCGGGCGATTTCACGCACCGGCACGATTTCGGCGACCCGGTCGACGAGGCGCTGCCGCTGATCCATCAGCGCATTGGCGTCGCGACCCGAGGAGCGTTCGGCCAGGATCGCGGCGTTCAGCTTGTCGATGCCCGCCAGCACGTTGTTCAATTCAGCGACCTGCGAGGCGATGGAATTGTCCGCCTCGGCACGGGCGATCTGAACCTCATCCGACAGGGTGCCGAGGTGCGAGGCCAGCGCATCGGCCGTATCCAGCACGGTCTGCAACCGCGCCTGGCTGTCCGGCCGGCTGGTTGCCGAAATCAGCGCCGTTTCAAAAGTCGCGATCCGGTCGGAAAGCGACCGGCCGTCGCCCGGCGTGCCGATCTGCGTCTCGATGCGCGACAGGAAATCCGCCCGTGCGCCGGTATTTCCCGCCTCGGCATCGGCCAGCCGCCGGTCCCCGAGGATGCCGGTATTGACCTGCCGCGTTACGCCCACGACCTGCACCCCCGCGCCGATCCCGCCAAGGGATCGCGCGGCGACCTGAACCTCGCGTCGGGCATAGCCCTCGGTCAGGGCATTGGCGACATTGGTCGACACCACCTCGGCGCGGCGGGAGGTGGCCGTCAGGCCGGACAGCGCATTGTTGAGAGAGGCGGAAAGGCTCATCGTTCAATCTCCGGTCATCGTTTGATGTTTGTGGTTTCCTGAAGCATTTCGTCGACCGTCTGGATCACCTTGGCATTCGACGAATAGGCCCGTTGCGTCTGGATCAGGTTGGTCAGTTCCGCCGCGACATCGGTGGCGGAGCCTTCACGCGCATACCCCACGACCGGCCCCGTCGGGCCGTCGCCCGCATCCCACAGGAAGAAGGACCCGGAATCGGGCGAGACCTGGAAGGCCTGGTTGTTCAGCGTGATAAGACCGTTCGGATTGGGGACATCGACCAGCGGGATCTGGTAGATGCGCCGGGTAAAGCCGGTGTCGTAGGTCGCGATGACATAGCCATGCTCATCGACCTCGACCGTGGTGAGGTTGCCGACCGGAGAGCCATCCTTGGTGATGGAGGTCGGGGCGAAACTGTCCGACAGCTGGGTCAGCCCGTTTGGATCGCCAAGTTTGCCGATCGTCATGGTCAGGGGGCCACCCGCGACGGTCAGGGCAAGGGTGCCTGCCACCGGGTCATAGGCCCCGCCCGACACGGTGGTGACCGAGGCAAGGGTACCGCCATTCGGGCGCGTGTCGTCGAAGGTCAGCGTATACTGCCCGATCACCGCACCGGCCTGGGCGGAATCGCGGATCTCCATCGTCCAGGTGTTCGAGGAGCCGGTCGCCGGAACCGTCGGCGTGAAGGTGATGTCGAGCGTGTTCGAGGTGCCGAGATTGCCGAAATACTCGACGGACAGCGGCATGGTGTTCCCGGCCGCCCCTGCCTCGGTCGCCGTGGCGGGCAGGTTCACCCCCATGTTGACCACCGTCGTCGGATCGCCAGCGGTCTGGTTCGCATTGATGACGACAGGTTGCAGCCCCGCGATCGTGTCACGCGGCAGGACCGGGATCGAGCCGTCCGAATTGGCCGGCCAGCCAAGAAGGACAAGGCCGGATTCGGTGCGCAGGATGCCATCCGCATCGGGCCGGAAGGCCCCGGTGGTGGTCATCATCATGGGTTGCGACCCGCCCGAGAAAGAACTCAGCGTCACCGCGCTGGTCACCGGCAGCATACCGCGTCCGGCGATGGCAAGGTCGAGCGCGTGGTTCGTCGCCACCAGCGCGCCCTGTTCGTCGACCAGCCGCGTCGTCGCCGCACGGACCCCCCCGGCCGAATAGGTACCGGCCCCGCGTGCCTGGGTGATGACGAAATTCTCGAAATCGGTCGAGGCGCGTTTATAGCCGTAAGTGCCGGAATTGGCGATGTTGTCCGAGATGGTGGCAAGTCGAGTGGCATTGGCGCTAAGCCCGGCCACACCGGCGTTGAGAGAGGACGAAATGGACATGGAGCCGCCTTTCTGAAGCTGTGTCGCGTAGTCCCGCGCAGGATGGCGCGCGGTGGTTTAAGATTGCCCTAACGCCCCTTTCATCCGCCGCGCCCCGACCTGAGAAGCACGATTTCCATCCGGTTGTTTCGCGCCGCCATCGGGTTCTTCACGGCCAGGGCGCGGTCGGCATGGCCGGTCACCCGCTGCATCCGCTTCGCATCAAGCCCCTCGCCCTCAAGCACCTGGCGCATCTGCATGGCGCGGGCGGCGGACAGGTCCCAGGCGGGGTTCACGCGCAAGACCTCGGCCTGGGCGCGGATATGGCCGTCCACGGCGACGCCGTTGCCGACAAGGCCAAAGACCTCGACGATCACTTTGGCGATGTCAGACAGGATCGGCGCGGGCGTGTCGGTCTGCGGAAGGAACAAAGGTTCCCCTTCCAAATCAAAGACTTCGACGATCAGCCCCTCATCCGTGACGCGGGTCACGATATGGCGCTGGACCGCATCGCTGACCATGCTTTCGCCTGCGCGCCCGGCCAGTTGTTCGGCGATGCCGCGCAGCACCTCTTCCTCGGCGGCGCGGGCCGCCGCGTCGGCAGCCGCGGTGCCGGTCTGGCCCGTTGCCTGCCGTTCCTTGGTCGGCTGGATGCTGGATCCGCCGCGGCCGTTCTGGGCGATCTGTTCTTCGGAAAAGACGCTGTCGCCGCCAAAGCTGCCATCACCGCCGCCCGAAACGCGGCTGAGCGGTATCGTCGGACTGAAATAGTCCGCAATCCCCTTGCGTTGCTTTTCCGTCGTCGCGTTCAACAGCCACATCAGCATGAAGAAGGCCATCATGGCGGTCACGAAATCGGCATAGGCAACCTTCCAGGCGCCACCGTGATGACCGCCGCCAGAGACGACTTTCTTGCGCTTGATGATGACTGGCGCGGCATTCTTCTGCCCGGCCATACCACCAACCTTATCCTTCAACCCGAGGATGAACCTACGCGCGGGGGTTTAAGATTTCCCTAATCCCCGGCGATCTCCGGCCAGTTTGCGGGCGTCGGGATCGAGTCGGGTCCGCGTAGGGTGTCCGTAGCTACAGCGTAACGACGGCGGCGCGGCGGGAAACCGCCCCAGGAAGCCCGCCCGCATTGCCCCGGCGGGACGGGGTTCCCATATCGGGCGGGACGAAATCAAAGGAGACGTGGCGATGCGATGCCCGGTGGATGGCGCCGAACTGAGGATGATGGAACGGCAGGGGGTTGAGATCGACTATTGCCCGACCTGCCGGGGGGTCTGGCTCGATCGGGGGGAACTGGACAAGATCATCGACCGTTCCACGCCCGCGGTCGCGCTGGAGGAACCGGGCGCGGCGCGCCCCCCGCGTGAGGAGCCCCGGCGGGAATATCGCGGGGACCGCCCGCGCGAGGACGACCGCTACAGCCACGCCAAGCCCTACCGCAAGCGCAAGAGCTTCCTGAGCGAGATCTTCGATTTCGACTGACGGCACACCGGGGCGGAATCATATAGATAAAATCGAATGTATCTGGCAGTCTGGTCCCATAGGAGGACCAGACCCATGCGCCATGTACTGATTGCCATCTGCCTGACCCTGCCGGCCGCCGCCCTGGCCGAGCCGGTCGGGATCACCCCCGACACGATGTCGGTGACCATCGAAACAGATGCGGGGCCGGCGGAGATTTCCCGCGTTCAGGACAATGCCAACGAACTGTCCGGCGAATGGGCGCTGACCTCGCGCCCCTGTCCGAATTTCTGCATCCAGCCGATGAGCCCCGCGCCCGGCGTCACCACGATTGGTGAGCTTGAGATGCTCGCCTTCCTGCAAGACCCGAAAGTCGTTGTCGTCGACGGGCGGGTGCGCAGGGATTTTGAGGGCGGCGCGATCCCCGGCGCCGTCAATATCCCCTATACCGAGGCCGCCGACCGCCTGGGCGAGCTTGGCTGCGAGCCGGATTTCGAGGGGTTTATCTGCGACGGGCCGGAGGTGAAGTCGGTCGCGCTCTATTGCAACGGCCCCTGGTGCGGCCAGTCCCCCACCGCCGCGCGGCGGATGATCGAGGCGGGCTATCCGGCCGAGAAGATCTTCTACTATCGCGGCGGGATGCAGGTCTGGCGGATGCTGGGGCTGACAGTGACGAAGTGAGGGGGGGCGGGGTGGACCAGCGGACTGGGGCGCGGTTGCAAACGATGATGTATTGGCCGGTGTTCTCGGCCACCTGATAGCCGCGTCGGTCGATTTCGGCCATGAAGCGCTCCATCCCCGCGAAGCGCTCGACATCCCGCGCCTTGCGGCGAATGACGGCGCCCTCCTGCACCGCCCTGGAGGCGAAAGGTCTTTCGGCCAGATGTCGGGCGAGAAGGGGGAAGTTCAGGTTCCGCATGGGTGAAGGTTTGGTGCGGGATGGTTAAGGGCGGGTCAAGGCGGATGGGGAAGGGACATTGCCCGGCCGTCCCGGTGATAGCGGATCGCGCGGGCCAGCCAGCAGCCGAGCGTCAGGCCGGTCACCTCGCCAGTCTCCGCGCGGTGGATGCAAAGCGTCCATTCGCCCGGCGGGGCCGCATCCATGGCCCGGCGGCTTGTCACCGACCAGAGGTCCCGCGCCAGCGGATACATCCGCTCCATCGGACCCTGGCCCAGCATGCCGTCAAAGCCGATATAGGCCGCGCCGTCCCGTGCCACGATCTCAAGCGCCGCCCCGATACCGGGGGCGTGATAGCGCCCGGCGATGTCGTCGGCATCGGCGCGGTCGAGCGGGACGAGCGGCCTGGCCCGGACGGTCAGGTTTTCGGCCCGCCGCTCCATCACCATCTCCTCCCCCTCGCGGCGCAAGGCAAGGCCGGGGGCCTCGGCGTGCCGGTCGTCCAGCGGCCGCAGCATGACGGGCGAGACCGCGTAATGCAGCCGAACCCCCTCGGCCGTGTCGGTGCAGCGCAGGAACAACCCGTTTTCGTCGTCCAGCCACAGCCCGCCCCAGCCATGGGCGGCAACCGGGGCCGCGGGCGCCGGCCCGCGCAGGGCCGCCGTCATCAACCCCTCGGCCGCGCGCATCGCGCTGGCCTCATGGTTGAAGATCACCACGACCGACAGGCGGGCATCCGCGACATGCAGCCGGAAAGAGCAGAAGCCGCGAATGCCGCCGCCATGACCGGTCACCTCATGCCCGGCATGGCGATAGCGGCGCAGGCCATAGGCATAGGGCGCGGGCGCGCCATCGGCGAAGGTGACGGGGGCGGAGATGCGGCGATAAAGCCCCGCGGGATCGTCGCGCGTGGCGTCGATGTGCCGTTCCCATGCCAGCATGTCGTCCAGCGAGGCGACGACCCCGGCATCGCCCGTCCATGAGATCGCCGATCGGGCGGGGAGAAAGCCCACCTCATCATTGCCCTCATAGCCGATGACGCCGTCGATGCGGTCCCGCGTGTCGGCGGCAAGACGGGCGGTCGGCATCCCGGCGCGGCGCAGGATACGATCCTCAAGAAGCGCGCCGAAATCACGGCCGGTGGCGCGGGCGATCAGCTCTGCCAGCAGGCGGAAATTGCCGTTGCTGTAGGAATAGCACGCGCCCGGCGCGAAATGCCCCTCCTCTGCCGTCGCCAGAAGGGCAAGGCCGTCCTCCAGCGTGAACCGGCCCTCGGGGGCGGCGCCCTGCAACACGGTCAGCGCCCAGTAGTCGCGCAGGCCGGACTGGTTGTGGCAGAGCTGGGCGATGCCGGGCAGCACCCCGCGAAAGCGCGGCAAGAGGTCGGGGAGGAGGGGGGCCAGGTCCTCGGGCTGTTCGAAGAGGTCAAGGAGAAGCGCGCAGGTCATCTGCTTGGAGATGGAGCAGAGCGGCATTCGCAGCGCCGCCGTCATCGGCAGGCGGGTGGCCATGTCGGCATAGCCCCAGGCGCGCCGGGCGACGATCTGCCCGTCCTTGACCACCCCCGCGACGCCTGCCGGGCCGCGATACTGGCCCGGCAAGAGGTCAAGCGCCCGTTCCAGCGCCGCCATGTCGATCCCGGTCATCGCCCCCTCACGCGCCCCCATCACGCCCCATCGCGGAAGCACAGCCGCGTCTGCGGCCCGGCAAGGGCCAGGAACTCCAGCAGGTCCGCCCGGCTCAGCGCCGCGCAACCGGCGGTGGGGGTATAACCCTCGCGCGCGACATGCAGGAAGATTGCGCTGCCCGCACCGGGCAGGACGGGGTCGTCATTCTGGCCCAGCACGACGACGATGTCGTAAAGGTCGTCACCGCGCCACATCTCTTCATGGCTGGCCGCGAAGGGGCGTTTTACCGGGCGGTTATAGGCGGGATGGTCCGGCGCATCGCACCAGCCGTCATCGGGCGCGATTTCCGCGGTCGGAAAGACCGACACCGGCGCCGCTGCCAGCTTGTCCGCGCGCCATAGCACCCGCCGGATCGGCCAGCAGCCCAGCGGGCTGATCCCGTCGCCCTCGGCCCGTTTTTCGGCGATGCCGCCCCGGCCCACGGCGGCGCGCCAGACCCGGTCGCCAAAACGCGCCTGCCAGCGGCCTTCCTTTCCCGTCACGATCAGGTCCAATCGTCTCTCCCTCTCAGCCGTTCAGCGGAAAGTGGCAGGCGACGGTGCGCCCGCCCCGCTCTTGCAGCGCCGGGTCTTCCACCCGGCAGATGTCGCGCGCGAAGGGGCAGCGGGTATGGAACCGGCACCCCGGCGGCAGGTTCATCGGGCTTGGGATCTCACCCGTCAGGATCGGCCTGTCCCGGCCGCGCTGGTGCGGATCGGGGCGCGGGACGGCCTCCATCAGCAGCATCGTATAGGGGTGCAGCGGCGCGGCGAACAGCTCTTCGGTCCGGCCCACCTCGACCAGTTGACCAAGGAACATCACCCCGACGCGGTCGGCGAACTGACGCACGACGGCAAGGTCGTGGGTGATGAAAAGATAGGTCAGCTTCAACTGGTCCTGAAGATCGGCCAGAAGGTTCAGGACCTGCGCCTGGATCGACACGTCAAGGGCCGAGACGCTTTCGTCGCAGACGACGAAATCCGGCCCGTTCGCCAGCGCCCGCGCGATCCCGATACGCTGACGCTGACCGCCCGAGAACTGATGCGGGTAATTGCGCAGGTATTGCCGCCTGAGGCCGACCATCTCCAGCAGTTCGGCGCTTCTCTCACGGATCTCTGCGGATGAGCCGAAACCGTGGCTGCGCAGGGGTTCGGCCAGAATCTCCCCCACCCGCATCCGGGGGTTGAGCGAGGCATAGGGGTCCTGGAACACGATCTGCAACTTCTTGCGCAGGGCGTTCATCGCGCCTTCGTCCAGCCCGGTAAGATCGGTGCCGCGATAGGCGACCGTCCCCGAGGTCGGTTCCTGAAGGCGCAGCATCACCCGGCCCAGCGTGGTCTTGCCGCAGCCGCTTTCGCCCACCAGCGCGAAGGTTTCGCGCGCGCGGATGTCCAGCGTCACGCCATCGACCGCGCGCACCACCCGCGCCGGGCCGCCAAGGAACCCGCCGCCAACCCGGAAATGCCGGGTCAGGTCGCGGGTCGAGATCACCACGTCTTCGGTCATGCCGTCCCTCCGTTCGGGCTGTGCAGCCAGCAGCGGGCGGTGTGGCCGGGGCCAGACCCGGTCCCGGCGGCGGTCAGGCCGGGATCGCGACGCAGGCAGACCGGCATCACCTCGCCACAGCGCGGGTTGAAGCGGCAGCCGGGCGGCAGTTTCGCGAGGTTCGGCACCATGCCGGGGATCGAGGGCATCCGCCGCCCCGCGCGCGGTTCGGTCGCCCGCGGGATCGAGGCCAGAAGCCCGCGCGTATAGGGATGGGCGGGCTGGTCGAAAAGCGCGAACACCTCCCCCTGTTCCACCAGTTGCCCGGCATACATCACGTTCACCTCGTCGCACATCTCGGCGATGATCCCGAGGTCATGGGTGATGAGGATGATCGAGGTGCCGACCCGGTCGCGCAGGTCGCGCATCAGGCGCAGGATCTGCGACTGGGTGGTCACGTCCAGCGCCGTCGTCGGCTCGTCCGCGATCAAAAGCTTCGGTTCGCAGATCAGGCCCATGGCGATCATTGCCCTCTGACGCAGCCCGCCCGACAACTGGTGCGGATAGGCATCGAGCCGCGTCTTCGGTTCCGGTATGCCGACAAGCTCGAACATCTCAAGCACGCGCGCCCGGATGGCGCGGCGGCCCAGCCCGTGATGGATCGCCAGCGGCTCCCCCACCTGTTCCCAGACCCGCCGGACGGGGTTCAGAGATGTCATCGGTTCCTGAAACACCATGGCGATGTCGCGGCCCCGGATGCGGCGCATCGCCGACGGGCCAAGGCGCGAAATCTCCTGACCGTCGAGCGTGATCGACCGCGCGCTGACCCGGCCCTGCGGCTGCGGCACCAGCCCCATGAGCGACAGCGCCGTCATGCTCTTGCCCGAACCGGATTCGCCCACGACCCCGACGATGCGCCCGCGCCCCACATCGAAGGACACGTCGTCCAGCACCCGCACATCGCCGCGGTCGCCGCTGAATTCGGTCGTCAGGCCCTGCACCGAAAGGATGATGTCTGTCTCTGCCATGGCCTAATCCTTCATCGAGGGGTCGAGCGCGTCGCGCAGCCCGTCGCCGATGAAATTGAACGCCAGCACCGTCAGAAGGATGGCAACCCCCGGCGCGATGGCGACGGCCGGGGCCTGGAACATGTATTCCTTGCCCTTGGCGACCAGCAGGCCCCAGCTCGCCTCGGGGGGCTGCACACCGACGCCCAGGAAGCTGAGGCTCGATTCCCACATGATCGCCTCGGGAATGGCCAGCGTGAACAGCACGATCAGCGTCGGCACCACATTGGGAAAGATGTGCCGCAGCATGACCGTGATCCGCGCCGTCCCGTTGGCGCGCGCGGCCTCGATGAACTCCTTCTCGCGCAGCGCCAGCGTCTGCGACCGCACCACCCGCGCGACCGAGGCCCAGCCGACAAGCGCCAGCGCGATGAAGATGTTCAGGAGGTTCGCGCCCAGCGTATACATCACCACCATCGCCAGCAGCAGCGAGGGGAAGGCGATCATCATATCGGCCAGCCGCATGACGACGAAATCGGTCCTGCCGCCCAGATAGCCGCTGAGAATGCCCATCATCGTGCCGATCATCAGCGAGATCAGGCTGGGGACGATCCCCACGACAAGCGAGATGCGCGCCCCGTAAAGGATGCGGGTCAGAACGTCGCGGCCGAAATTGTCGGTGCCAAGCCAGTAGGTCGTCGAGGCGGGCAGCAACTGTTCGTCCAGCGCCACCCGATAGGGGTCATGCGGGCTGATCCAGGGGGCGAAGACCGCACCGAGGACCAGAAGCAGCACGAAGGCCAGCCCGACCATGGCCATGCGGTTCTTGCGAAAGGCGCGGACGGTGTCGCGCAGGAAGCTGGCTTCCTCCAGCGCCTCGATCGCATCGGCGGGCAGGGGGGCGGAGGGGGACGTCATGCCTCTTTCCTCATCTGCGCGCGGATCCGGGGATCGAGGACGGAATACAGGATATCGGCCACCAGATTGCCCAGGATCACCAGAACGGTGGCGAACAGCACTGCCCCCTGCAACAGCGGCATGTCGCGCGAGGAAATCGCGCTGATCGTGATCCGCCCGACGCCGGGGATGGAAAAGATCGCCTCGGTGATGACGGCGCCCGAGAGAAGCCCCGCCACCTGGATCGCCATGATCGTCACCACCGGGATCAGCGCGTTCTTCAGCGCGTGGCGGGTGATGACGCCGGTTTCGCGCAGGCCCTTGGCGCGGGCGGTGCGGATATAGTCCAGCCGCATCACCTCAAGCAGGCTTGACCGCATCAGCCGGGCGATCACCCCGGCCGAGGACCAGCCCAGCACGATGGCGGGCAGGATCATGTATTGCCAGCCGTAAAAGCCCGAAACCGGCAGCAGGCGCAGTTTCATCGCGAAGACATATTGCAAAAGCAGCGCCGACCAGAAGATCGGCATCGACACGCCCAGCAGCGAAAAGCCCATGAAGAAACGGTCAAGAAAGCTGTCGCGCCGCACCGCCGAGAGGATGCCCACCGGAATGCCGACGATCCACGATACCAGCGCCGCCGAGACGGCCAGCATCAGCGTGTTGGGAAAGGCTTTCAGGATCAGGTCCGTCACCGGACGGTTCAGCTTGATCGACTTGCCCAGATCGCCGTGCAGCGCGTCCCAGAGAAAGCTGAGGTAGCGGGTAAGCAGCGGGTCGTCGAGATGCATCTGCTGGCGCACCCTCTCGATCACGTCGGCGCTGGCATGTTCCTTCATCATCAGCGCGACGGGATCGCCGGGAACGACGTTCAGCATGATGAAGAGGATCAGCGTGATGCCGATCAGGACGGGGATGGAGACAAGGATGCGCCTGAGCGCGAACATCAGCATCGGCGGGCTGCCTTTCTGCGACGCCGCGCGACGCAGCGGATCTGCGGCGTGGCTTCCGGGGGGTGTCGGGCCGGGGCGGGCAGGGCCAGCCCCGGCCGGTCGGGCTTACTCGACCTCGACCTTGTAGTAGCTCATGTCGCTCCAGCCGTTCCAGGGTACGACGAAGTTCTTCACCCGCGGCTGCACGACATAGCTGTGATCAAGGCTGAACAGCGGCACCCAGGCCGCGTCCGTCCCCACGATCCGCGCCGTCAGATCCTGATAAAGCTTGCAGCGCGCCGCCGGATCGGTCATCCCGCGCCCCTCTTCGATGGCGGCAAAGACCTCGGGGTCTTCGTTGTTGTAGCCGCGCACCTTGGTCCCGGACTCCGAGAAGAAGGTGTAGAAGAAGTTGTCCGGGTCGTTGAAGTCCGCCGACCAGACCTGGGTATAGGCCTCGGCCTCGCCGGTCTTGCGCGCGGCGAGGAAGGCGGCCTCGTCGGTGGTGACGATATTGGCCTTGAACCCGGCCTCGGCGACCTGCGCCTGGATGATCTGGTTCATGTCAGACCATTTGGTCGACCAGCTCGACACCTGTTGCAGGTTGATCTCGACCCCGTCGGGATACCCGGCCTCGGCCAGAAGTTCGCGCGCCTTGGCGGGGTTGTATTCGATCGCCTCGGCAGGGGTGTAGCAGGCCAGGCCGCGCGGCATCACGCCGTCTTCCAGCTTGCCCTTGCCGTAGAAGTTCTTGTCGAGGATGGTCTGCCGGTCGATCGCCATCTGGAACGCCTTGCGCACGCGCGCGTCGCCGAACGGCTCCTTCAACTGGTTGATGGCGTAGTAATAGATCCCCACGCGCGGACCCGAACGGACCTGACCCTTCCACTGGTCGCTGCCGTAGAAATACGGCGTCTGCGTCGGCGCATAGTCAAGGTCGAAGACGTCAAGCTCATCGGTTTCGAACAGCAGCCGCAGCGTCTCGGAATCCGAGACCACGCGCACCAGAAGCCGGTCAAGCTTCGCCCGGCCGCGCCAGTAGTCGTCATTCGCCTCAAGCATCTGGCTGTCGTTCAGAGTGTAGTCGCGCAGGATGAATGGTCCGGTGCCGTTGGTGGTTTCCGGGGTCAGGCCGAACTGATCGCCCGCCGCTTCGGTGAAATCGCGGTCATAGATCGAGGCGCCGGGCGAGGCCAGCAGCGCCAGGAAGGCCGCATAGGGTTTCGTCAGCGTGATCTGCACGGTGAGATCGTCCAGCGCCTTCAGGCCGGACACGCTGTCGGCGGCGCCATCCAGACGCTCTTCTGCCCCGGCGATGAAGGTCAGGATGTCGGTGTTCAGCGCCTTGGTCGCCGGGTTCAGCATCCGGTCGAACGTATAGACCACGTCGTCGGCGGTCAGGTCGGCGCCGTCATGGAACTTGACGCCCGCGCGCAGGTGGAAGGTATAGGTCAGGCCGTCTTCGGACACCTCCCAGCTTTCCGCCAGCCCCGGCACCAGCGCCGACTGGCCCGGCCCGGTCGTCTCCGATTCGACGAGCCGGTCGAAGATGTTCAGCGGAAGCGTGTAGGCATCCGTCGTCATCTGCACATCGGCGGTCTTCGGGTCCTCGGAATAGGACACGCGCAGCATGTTCTCGGCGAAAGCCGGTGACATCAGCATCAGGCTGGCCAATCCGCTGGCCAGGAGCAGTTTCGTTCTCGTCGTCATGTGACACCTCGTTCTGTCGGTCCGGCCGCTGTTGCGTGGGGCGCCACCCGGCGGCCGCTGTTGTCGGGTGAGCCTTGTCCTTGGGCGGCCCCTGTCCCGGCGGGCCGCCTGCGATGTCAGTCCTGTTCCTCCCGCTGCCAGGGACCGGGCGTTTCCAGGCGCAGCGCCGCGTCGATCCCGACCCGGCGGCGGATCACGCGGAAGCGGTCGCCATCCACCAGAACCTCGGGAATCAGGTCGCGCGAATTGTAGGTAGAGGACATCGCGGCGCCATAGGCCCCGGTGTCGCGGAAGGCCAGAAGATCGCCCGCCCGAAGCGGGCCAAGCCCCTCATAAGCCCCGAAATCGTCCGAGCTTTCGCAGATCGGCCCGACCAGCCGGCATCGCCCCGCATCGGTCGGCGCGCGCGGCGCGGCCACCGTTTCGACGCCGTGGCGCGCATCGTAAAGCGCCGGGCGCATCAGATCGTTCATCGCCGCGTCGACGATGGCGAAACCGGCCCCGTCGCCGGGTTTGGTATAGGTGACGCCCGCCACCATCACGCCCGCGCGGGCGCAAAGCCAGCGGCCCGGCTCGATCGTCAGCGCAAGGTCCATGCCGCCCACGGTGTCCGCGATGACCCGCGCGTAATCGGCAAGGCAGGGGGCGGGCTGCTCCTCGCCGCCGATCCCAAGGCCGCCGCCAAGGTCCAGCCGCTCTACCCGCTGCCCGGCGGCCCGCAGGGCGCGGATCAGATCGGCCATCGCCGACCAGGCCCGGCGGAACGGCTCAAGGTCAAGGATCTGCGAGCCGATATGAAGCGCCAGCCCGGCGAGTTCCAGTTCCGGCCGGGCGGCCGCCGCGGTGTAAAGCGCCGGGATATCGGCGATGGGAATGCCGAACTTGCTGTCCTTGCGCGCCGTGGTGATCTTGGCATGGGTCAGGGCATCGACATCGGGATTGACCCGCAGCGCCACCGGCGCCCGCACCCCCAGATCGCGCGCCGCCTCTGCCACCGCCTCAAGCTCTGCCGGGCTTTCGACGTTGATCTGGCGCAGCCCCGCCCGCAGCGCCGCGCGCAGTTCCGCCCCGGTCTTGCCGACGCCGGAGAAGATGATCCTCTCCGCCGGAACCCCGGCTGCCAGCGCGCGCGTCATCTCTCCGCCCGAGACGATGTCCATGCCGCAGCCGAGCCGGGCGAATTCCGTCAGAACGTGGATATTGCCGTTGGCCTTGACGGCGAAACAGACCTCAACCCCCTGCGGCGCGACGGCCCCGGCGAGCGCCCCGTAGCCCGCCCTGAGCGCACCCGCCGAATAGGCGTAGAACGGCGTCCCGACCGCCGCCGCGATCCCCGCGAGGGCCACCCCGTCCATCCACAGATCGCCGCCCCGACGATGCAGCGGGTCCTGTCCCGGAACGTCGTCAAAAGCGGGGGCTGCGGCAAGTTCAGCAAGCATGGGGGCCATTTCACTAAAAATGAACTTTCTTCACCTTTCCAGAGCTTCACATGCATCTGAAATACTCCGTAGTATTCTTTCATTCATTTCTGATATGCATTGCGCAGCGGAGGTGGCATGAAACTGAACCAGCGCCAGATCGACGTTTTCAACGCCGTGATGTTGAACAAGAGCATCACGGCCGCCGCCGCCAGGCTGGGCAGTTCCCAGCCCACCCTCTCGCGCGAGATCCGCGCGATGGAGGCGCGGCTTGGCTTCGACCTGTTCTTGCGCTTCGGCAAGCGGCTGACCCCCACGCAGCAGGCGGTTTTGCTGCATGAGGTGGTGCTGCGCTCCTTCGTCGGGCTGGAGGAGATCAGTCGCGCCGCCTCGGTCATCCGGTCGCACAATGCCGCGAACTTTCGAATCGCCAGCATACCCGCCTACGCCGAATCCATCCTGCCCCGCGTCATCCAGCGGATGATGAAGACACGCCGCGACGTCCACTTCTCGATCCACTCGCACGAAGAACCCTCGCTGCGCCAGGAGATGACGACGCAGGTCTTCGATCTTTGCCTCGCCGAAAGCCTGTCGGAACGGGAAAGCGGTACGGGTGAGGCGATCTTTGTCGGCGACATGGTCTGTGTCCTGCCACAGGCCCATCCGCTGGCCGCGCGCACCGTGCTGGCGCCGGCCGATTTCGCCGGTCAGCCCTTCGTCTATTTCAGCCAGAACGACCCCTATCGCCACAAGCTTGACGCGGTGTTCCATGAGGCGGGCGTGGCGCGCGACTATGCCGCCGAGACGACCACGGCGACCGGCGTCTGCGCCATGGTGGAGGCCGGGGTAGGGATCTCGGTCATCAACCCGCTGACGGCGGCGAGCCATGCCGGAGGGGCGGTGGCGCTCCGCCGACTGTCGGTATCCGTACCCTACCGGGTGGCGCTGTGGTATCCGCCACGCAGCACCCGCATCGCACAGGTCCGCCGTTTTATCGCCCTGCTGCAAGACGTCGCCGGAGAAATGGCCGCCGACCTCGACCGCCACCTGACACCAAAGGCCTGAGCGGGACGAAATCCGATACGGATTTCGGGGGTCGCTTTCTGTTGAAGAAAGCGGGTTGCGCCGTCAGAGCCGTAGGGCGGGGTTCACCCCGCCAATGTGGCGGGTGTTACGGATTTGGAGCGTGCCGGGGGCGCGATGGTGGGCTGAAAGCCCACCCTACGGATTGCTTGATGGTGGGCTGATATTCCCACCCTACGTCTATTTTAGATTTTTGCCAGTCTTCTCAAGACACTCATATAGCGATAGATTTGTTCCCGCTCCGCCTCTTCATCGACATTTTGAAATTCAGCAAAAGTTTGCCCTGTTTTTTCGTAGGTCAATCCTAGCGTTCCAAGGTATCTTTTCGCGATTTTACCGGAGAATTGTCGTGTATCGGCGCCAATTCTTATGCTATTACCATCAAATGAAATTAATTTACCTCCGTCGTAATCGCGAACATTGCAACCAAGAGACGCGCACCGCTCTAAGAAGTCTGCCGTTTTCATATCTGAAGGAGAGATGTTTCGAGCAACAGAATTTTTTCGTAACCAATGTGCGATAAGGTCTACTATTTCGTCTGCGGACACTCTGTCAGTCCTATTCAAGAATAGGCCATCCGCAACACTTCGAGTTAGCTCATAAAGTTCGTCGTCTGTAACCTTGTAATCCAATATTCTTCCATTCTGATAGAGGGATGCCAGCAGTGTAACAAGCGCGGTTCTTTTATTGCCATTGTGAAAACCATGATTTTGCACCAAAGAGTGAAACAGGGCTGCGAGCTTCGCGTATTCGTCAGGGTACTTGTCGGATTCTCCGATCCCGGTATGCGGTCTCAAACACGCAGAATGGACTAGGTTCACATCGCGCGCACCGGCAGGGCTTACAGGATCATCGTCGTTTACGAACATCTCAACAAGAACCTCGTGAATTTCCATAACGTCATCGAATGTCGGTAAATAAGTCATCTAGCTACCCCCTCCGCCTCTTCCCGCCCCTCTGCCCCGGCCGCCCCGCCGTTGACCGTCCGCGCGACGCGCCGGCAGCCTCAACCGCCTCCTCCACCGCCGACTGCCGCGCGAGCGGATCGTCAGACAGCACCAGATCGACCGCCTCAAGCCGCTTGACCTCATCCCTCAGCCGCGCGGCCTCCTCGAACTCCAGGTTCTCCGCCGCTTTCCGCATCTGCACCCGTAGCGCGTCCAGATGCGCCTCAAGGTTGGCGCCGTGCATGGGTTTGTCGACCTTCGCGGTCACCCGGTTCATGTCGACGTCGCCCTTGTAAAGCCCGGCCAGAATGTCCTCGACGTTCTTCTTCACCGTCGCGGGCGTGATGCCGTGTTCAAGGTTATAGGCGATCTGCTTTTCCCGCCGCCGCTCGGTTTCGGCCAGCGCGCGTTCCATGCTGCCGGTGATCCGGTCGGCATACATGATGACGCGGCCTTCCGCGTTCCGCGCCGCCCGCCCGATGGTCTGGATCAGCGAGGTTTCGGACCGCAGGAACCCTTCCTTGTCGGCATCCAGAATTGCCACCAGCCCGCATTCGGGAATATCCAGCCCCTCACGCAGAAGGTTGATGCCGACCAGCACGTCGAAGGCGCCCAGGCGCAGGTCGCGCAGGATCTCGATCCGCTCGATCGTGTCGATGTCGGAATGCATGTAGCGCACGCGGATGCCCTGTTCGTGCATGTATTCGGTCAGGTCCTCGGCCATGCGCTTGGTCAGCGTCGTCACCAGCGTGCGAAAGCCCTTCGCGGCGACCGTGCGGACCTCATCCAACAGGTCATCCACCTGCATCTCCACGGGCCTGATTTCGACCTGCGGGTCAAGAAGGCCGGTGGGCCGGATGACCTGTTCGGTGAAAACGCCGCCTGTTTGCTCAAGCTCCCACGCGGCCGGGGTGGCGGAGACGAAAACCGACTGCGGCCGCATCGCGTCCCATTCCTCGAACTTCAAGGGCCGGTTGTCCATGCAGGAGGGCAGGCGGAACCCGTGTTCGGCCAGCGTGAACTTGCGCCGGTAGTCGCCGCGATACATGCCGCCGATCTGGGGGACAGAGACGTGGGATTCATCGGCGAAGACGATGGCGTGGTCGGGGATGAATTCGAACAGCGTGGGGGGCGGTTCGCCGGGGGCGCGGCCGGTCAGGTAGCGCGAATAGTTCTCGATCCCGTTGCAGACGCCGGTCGCCTCAAGCATCTCAAGATCGAAATTCGTGCGCTGTTCCAGCCGCTGCGCTTCCAGCAGTTTGCCTTCCTCCTGCAACTGCTTCAGCCGCGTCGCCAACTCTTTCCTGATGCCGACAATGGCCTGCTGCATCGTCGGGCGCGGGGTGACGTAGTGGGAATTCGCGTAAATCCTGATCTTTTCGAATGTATCGGTCTTATGGCCGGTGAGCGGATCGAACTCGGTGATCGTCTCCAGCTCTTCGCCAAAAAAGCTGAACTTCCAGGCGCGGTCTTCAAGGTGCGCGGGCCAAAGGTCGACGGTATCGCCCTTCACCCGGAACGCGCCCCGTTGAAAGGCAGCGTCGGCTCGGCGGTATTGTTGGGCGACAAGGTCGGCAATGAACTTACGCTGGTCATAGAGAGAGCCGACCGCCATGTCCTGCGTCATCGCCGAATAGGTCTCGACCGAGCCGATGCCATAGATGCAGGAGACGGAGGCCACGATGATCACGTCATCGCGTTCCAGAAGCGCGCGGGTGGCCGAATGGCGCATCCGGTCGATCTGCTCGTTGATCTGGCTTTCCTTCTCGATATAGGTGTCGGTCCGGGCCACATAGGCCTCGGGCTGGTAATAGTCGTAATAGCTGACGAAATACTCGACCGAGTTGTCGGGGAAGAAGCCCTTGAACTCCCCGTAAAGCTGGGCGGCGAGCGTCTTGTTGGGTGCCAGTATGATGGCGGGGCGCTGCGTTTCCTCGATCACCTTGGCCATGGTGAAGGTCTTGCCGGTGCCGGTCGCGCCCAGAAGGACCTGGTCACGCTCGCCATCCGCCACACCGCCCGAAAGTTCGGCAATCGCCGTCGGCTGGTCGCCCGCGGGGGCGAAATCGGTCTTCATCACAAAGCGCCGCCCGCCTTCCAGCTTGGGCCGGGTCAGGACCTCGGGGCGCGGGGTAGGGGCGTTGGTGTTGTTATGGGGCATGGCGACTCCTTCACCGCCAGATTTGATCTGTTTTTGTTCTTGTTCAACCCCGCCCGTGCGGATGTGCCGCGCGCCCCGGCGGTGGCCTGCAAAAAGAGGCGCAATCGAAATACAACTTTTGGTTGAAATACGGTGAATCCCCGGATACACATAAGGGGCGCACCGCGCCTGACTGCCGGCCATGGCACCCACCCAGCCACCACCACCCCACCCACGCTCCCGAGCGGGCCGGCAGTCAGACCAGCGCCAAGGGACATCAGGTCGCGGCCAAAGCCCTTGCGCGCGAGGGCGTTCTCCCCGATAAGAACGGGCGGATTTATTGGAGATTTCCCATGCGCGCGCGCATCTATCAGCCCGCCAAGACGGCAATGCAATCCGGCACCGCGAAGACCCGGCAATGGGTTCTCGACTTCGCGCCGGCCTCGGCGCGGGCGATCGACCCGCTGATGGGCTGGACCAGTTCCGGTGACACGCAAAGCCAGGTGCGGCTGCGCTTCGAAAGCCGTGAGGCGGCCGAGGAATATGCGCGCGAGAAGGGGATCGACTACACCCTGGTCGAACCCCATAGCCGCAAACCGAACGTCCGCGCCCGCGGCTATGGCGAGAATTTCGCCACCGACCGCCGCGCGCCCTGGACGCACTGACCGGGGCGCAAGCCCTTTCCTTTCCTTCCACGACTTCAGGACTTTACCATGTTTGACAAGTATATTTTCGCCGCCGGTCTGGCGCTTGCCGCCGCGCCCGCCTGGGCCGCGCCCGCGACGCAGGACGGCGCCGACCACCTCAAAAGCGTTTTCGAAGCCTATCTTGGCCAGACCGAGGGCGTCGTCACCGTCACCCCGAACGGTGAGGCCTATACCGTCAGCCTTGACCCCGCCAACCAGATCGCCAAGGCGCCGAATGGCGGCAAGGGCGCGACGGTATCGCCGATTGAGCTTCAGGTCGCCGAACTCGGCGACGGCAAATGGCAGGTCAGCCAAAACGGCCCGGTCGATTTCAACATGCTGGTTCCCGGCATGCTCGAGCTGCGGATCGCGGCGGAAGATTACAACTGGAGCGGCGTCTTCGACGAAAGCCTCAAGGCGTTCGAGACCAGCGCAGGCAAGGCCACCGGCGTCAACCTGACCGAGGCCGTGACCCAGCCCGGTCAGCCGACGATGAACGTTGCCTATACGGTCGATTCGATCGAGATCGCGACGAGCGCGGTTGCGGGCGCGACCGGCGGTATCGACGGTACCATGTCCTATGTCGTGACCGGGATGACCGAGACCTTCACCCTGCCGCCGACCCCGCAAATGCCCGCGCCGATGGATGTGACCATCACCGCCGACAGCTACACCGCCGAAGGCAACACCACGGCTGTGCGGACCGCCGCGCTTCTGGAGCTTTGGGCCTGGTTCGTCGCGCATCCGGGCGAGGATGCCATCAAGGCGAATTTCGACGAGATGAAAGGCAAGGTCGGCGCGGCGCTGCCGTTCTTCGACAATGTCAGGGCCAGCGGGACCATGAACAACCTCGCCGTCATCACCCCGATGGGTGAGGTGAAGGCCACGGCGGCGGAGATCGTGGTGGATGTGAACGGCGCCGTTGCCGACGGCAAAGTGCGCGAGCGGATCAAGCTCAGCGGGCTGCAACTGCCCGAAGAGCTTATGCCCGACTGGGTACCGCCGCTCCTGCCCAAGACGGTGACGCTGGACTTCACCGTCGACAGCTTCGACCTGGCCGCCCCGGCGCAGATTCTGCTGGCCGAGATGGGGCCTGATGGCAAGCCCTCGGCCGACATGAACCAGCGGATGATGATGGCCCTGATGCCGGCCGGGACGGTCGATATCGCGCTGGCAGAAACCGGCGCATCGTCGGACATGTATGGCCTGACGGTGGACGGCAAGATGTCCGTCGGCCCGATGACCCCGATGCCGGTCGGCAATGCGGTGATCCGCGCCAATGGTCTTGACGCCGTGATGCAGGCGCTGCAATCGGCCCCGCCGGAGGTCAGCCAGCAGGCGATCCCCGGTATCATGATGGCGCGGGGCCTGGCCAAGCCGGAGGGCGAGGACAGCTATAGCTGGACGATCGAGGCGTCCGCCACCGGCCAGATCCTTGTCAATGGCGTCGATCTGTCCGCGATGGGCGGTGGCGGGGCGCAGTGATCACCATCGCGGCGGAAAGCCCGGTTCAGGCGGTGCTGTCAGACCTGATGGCCCGCCATGCCGAGGCGATGCACGCCGACACGCCACCTGAAAGCATCCACATGCTCGACGCCGCCGACCTCGCGGCGCCGGGCATTTTCTTTTACGTCATGCGCGAGGATGGCCGCCCCGTCGGCATGGGCGCGGTCAAGCGGATCGGCCCCGCGGAGGGGGAGATCAAGTCGATGCATGTCCTGTCCGAACTGCGCGGGCGGGGCCTTGCGCGGCGGATGCTGGATCACCTCGTTTCGGCGGCAAAGGCCGAAGGTATCACCCGGCTCAGCCTTGAAACCGGATCGCAGCAAGGCTTCGCCCCCGCAAGGCGGCTTTACCAGACGGCAGGCTTCGTCCCGTGCCCGCCCTTCGCCGACTACCGCGACGACCCGATGAGCGTCTACATGACGCGGAGCCTTGCCTGACACCCCCCGCGCCGATAAAGCGAAAAGAGCGGTCCCGTAGCTCAACTGGATAGAGCAGCTGACTTCTAATCAGCAGGTTCGGGGTTCGAGTCCTCGCGGGATCGCCAATTTCCATGACCGACCCTTGTGCGCCCCCTGCGGGGTCTTTCGTCTTGCGCATGGGCGCGCGGATGGTCCGTGCCGCTATCTCCACGCAAAAAGTCAATTGTCAAACATACATGTCAAATGTATAAAACAACCATTCGTCCCCCTGTCTCCCCCCGGAAATGAGGTCCGAAGTTGCAAAACGAAAAGACGACGGAAGAGGTCGCGCTGGGTATTCGCCGCCGCGTCTTCGAACATACGATGCGCAACAATGGCGGCTATCTCAGCCAGGCCTGTTCGGCGGCCGAGCAACTGGCCTTTCTGTATAACGAGGCGCTCAACCTCGGGCAGCCGGTCCTGCCGATGATCCCGGAGCCGTTCCGCGGCGTCCCCTCGGCCGACAATCCCCACTATGTCACCGGCGCGGGCTATAACGGCCCGTTCGAACCCCATTTCGATCGCCTTTTCATCGCCCCCGCACATTACGCCCTCGTCGCCTATGCGACGCTGATCGAGACCGGGCGGATGGCGCCCGAAGGGCTTGAGATGTTCAACAAGGACGGCTCCTCGGTCGAGATGATCGGGGCGGAGCATTCGCCGGGGATGGAGGTGCATAACGGCACCCTTGGCATCGGGCTGTCGACCGGGGCGGGGCTGGCCTGGGGCCGCAAGCGGCGCGGCGAGACGGGCGAGGTCTGCGTCTTCATGTCCGACGGCGAGGTGCAGGAGGGCCAGACATGGGAGGCGGTGCAGGCCGCCGCGTTCCACGGCATCGACAACCTCTGGGCGATCATGGACGTGAACGCACAGCAATGCGACGGCGCGATGGACAGCGTGATGGAGGTTGGCGACATCGCCACCAAGCTACGCGATTTCGGCGCCGTGGTCTGCGAGATCGACGGCCACGACCTGCCCGCCATGCGCCAGGCAAAGGCCGAACCGCATGAGGGCAGGCCCCTTGTCATCCTTGCCCATACCTCGCCGACGCAGGGCATGGGCTTTCTGCGTCAGCGCTTCCCGCGCCTGCATTACGTCCGCTTCAAGACCGAGGAGGAACGCGCCGCGATGAACCGCGAGATTGCCGCAGAACTGGGCATCGACCCGATCGCCTACAGCCATTGAGGAGAGAGACGATGGTCGAAATGGTCAACCGCCCCTATGCGCGCGCTTTCGAGGACTATGCCCTGCGCCACCCCGACGTCCTCTGCCTGTCCGCCGACCTGACGTCGAGCTGCGAAATCGACGGCTTTCGCGACCGCCACCCCGAACAGTTCCTGTCGATGGGGATGGCCGAACAGAACATGCTGTCCTTCGCCGGTGGTCTCGGCCTTGCCGGGTTCCGCCCCTTCCTTCATACCTTCGGCGTCTTCCTGTACCGCAGGCCCTACGATCAGCTCATGGCCTCTGTCGCCTATCCACGGCGCAAGGTCCGGCTGATGGGCTTCTTGCCGGGTATCACGACGCCCGGCGGCATGACCCATCAGGCGATCGAGGATGTCGCGGTCATGCGGACGATCCCCAACATGACGGTTCTGGAAACCGGCGACGCGACCGAGGTCGAGGGCATCGTCGAGGCCGCCGACAGTATCGACGGGCCGGTTTATTGCCGGGTGCTGCGCGGCGCGATCCCGAGGCTCTTCGACACCCCCTTCCGGGTTGGCCAGATGCGGGTCCTGTCCGAAGGCGGCGACGTTCTGGTCGTCACCGCAGGGATCACGACAGAAGAGGCGATCCGCGCGCGCGGCGCGCTTGATGCCGCCGGGGTATCGGTGCGCCATCTGCATCTTGGCACGCTGAAGCCTTTCGACGCGGCGCAGATCCTTGACCACGCGGCCTCGGTCCGTCACGGGGTCGTCACGCTGGAAAACCACCTTGTCGCGGGGGGCATCGGCACCATGGTTGCCGAGGCGATGGCCGAGGCGGGCATGGCGAAACGGCTGATCCGGCTTGGCCTTCAGGATACCTACGCGCATGGCGGATCACGCCCCTACCTGATGCGCCACTACGGGCTTGACGCGCTGGCGCTGGTGCGCGCGATCGAACGGCTGACCGGGCAGGAAACCGGCATCGACGAGGCCGCGCTGGGCGAGGTCCGCGTCGAGGATGTCCATTCCGCCGTGAAGGCGGAGGCGCTTTGATGCGCTTTTCCGTCACCTACCGGATCTTCGCGCCGGACCTGACCGAGGCGAAGGCGCGGGCCGGGGCGATCGCGCTGGAGCAGACGGTGGAGATTCCGCGCGACGTCGTCCCCGCAGGCTATATCGAGACCGAAATCCTTGGCCGGATCGAGGAAATCGGGGCAGAGGCCGAGGGCCGGTTCCGCGCCACGATCAGCTATTCCCCCGACAGCGCGGGGCGGGAGCTTGCGCAATTCTTCAACGTGATCTTCGGTAACTCCTCGATCCAGCGCGGGCTGCGGGTGATCGCCGTCGATCCGGGGGCAGAGATGACCCGCCGCCACCCCGGTCCGCGCTTCGGCATCGACGGCATCCGCGCGCTCTGCGGGCGCACACATGGCGGCATGATCGCCCCGGTGCTGAAGCCGCAGGGGCTGAACGCGGATGCCCTGGCGCGTCTCGGCTATCTTTGCGCGAAGGCCGGGGCGGACGTGGTCAAGGAAGATCACGGCATCATGGATCAGCCCATGGCGCCCTTCCGCGAGCGGGTGGAAAAGACCGTTGCCGCCGTCGCGCGGGCCAATGCAGAGACCGGGGGCAGGGCGCTTTACTTTCCCTCGCTCGCCGGTGCGCCGGATCAGATCGAGGCGAATATCCGCTTCGCAAAGGACGCGGGCGCCGATGGGCTTCTGGTGATGCCGGGGCTTTTGGGGTTCGGCGTCGTGGCCCGGATCGCGCGGGACGGCGCGCTGAACATGCCGGTGATGACGCATCCCTCTTTCCTTGGCCCCTACGTCCTGTCGCCCGAGACGGGCTTTGATCACGGGGTGATGTTCGGCACGCTGCAACGGCTGGCCGGGGCCGATATCTCGGTCTTTCCCAATGTCGGCGGGCGTTTCGGCTTTACGGCAGGCGACTGCGCGCAGATCGCAACCGCCTGCCGCGATCCGAACGGACCGGGTCGCGCGATGCTGCCAAGCCCCGGTGGCGGGATGAGCGTCGAGCGCGCGGGCGACATGGCGGCGATGTATGGCACCGACGTGGTCTATCTGCTGGGCGGATCGCTTTTGCGTCTGGGGGAGCGGATCGGCGAGGGGATCGCCGCGATGCGCGCCGCGCTGGACCGGGTGGATGGATAGCGCGCCCGGTCAGAAGATCACGCCCTTGCGCAGGATGAAACAGCCGAAGGCCCGCGTTTCGGTGCAGCGCACCACACCAAAGCCGGTCCGCGCGCGGGCATAGAAGGCCTGCCGTTCCAGCGAACCGACCGCGCCGCCCTCGGGCATTTCCGCCCCCAGCACCGCCAGCGCGTCGCGATGCACCTCGGCCGGGGCAGCGCCCTTGCCGTCCTCTTCCATCCAGAACGCGCCTTGCGGCACGAAATGGTCCAGAGGCATCAGCCCGCAGATCAGCGCGATAGCCGCCGGGGCGTTGAAACCCGGCAGTTCGACAAGCTGCCCGCTGACGGTTTCGGAGGCGGTCGCATGGGCGGGGTAATTGCAATCGACAAGCACCAGTTCGTCGCCATGTCCCAACCGCATCAGCAGGTCCAGAAGATCCGCCGTCATGCGCGGGTCGATCCCCTTGAGCATTCTCCACCTCCCTCAAGAAAGCCGGGGCGCGCGTATACTCCCGCGCGCCCCGGCCAGCCTAATGCAATTGTCCCGCCGCGTCAGCGTTGCGGCAGCGGCATCCAGCCGGGAACCGAGACATCGGCATGGGCGAAGGCCGGGACCTTGGCGCTCAGGTCCTCCATATTCGTGATATCGAGATCGTTCAGCATCTGCTGGGTGATAAGCGTCGGCGGCACGATGACGTTGTGGCCGGGGTCCTCACCCGCCAGCAGCATCGCCAGGGTACGCACCGAAACCTCGCCTACCACTGCCGGGTTGGTGGCGGCGGTGGCCTTCCAGGCCGACCCGTCCTCGCGCATCGCGGCGATGTCGGAGGTGGAGACATCGGCGGAGTAGATGGAGACCTTGCCGGACATCTCCGCCTCGTCCACGGCGATCTTCACGCCCTTGGCGAATTCGTCATAGGGCGCGAACATCACCGTAATGTCGGGATTGGCCGACAGGGCCGAGCGCGCCTGGTTCGCGACCGAATTCGCGATCGGGTTGTCGAGTGTGCCGAACTCGGCCACCTGATTGATGCCGGGATTGTCGGCCTTCACCTTCTGCCAGGTCTCATCCCGACGGTCGAGCGGCGCGATCCCCGGCACATAGACATACCCGGCGGTAAAGCTGGTGCCATTGTCCTTCAGCGCCTGTTCCAGCGCCAGACGGGCCAGATCGCGGTCCGACTGTTCGACCTGCGGGATCGCGGCATTGTCGACGTTCACGTCGAAGGCCACGACCTTGATCCCGGCATCGACCGCGCGCTGGGCGGCGTCCTTCATCGACTCGGTCAGGCCGTGCTGGATGATGATGCCGTCAACGCCAAGCGCGATGGCCTGGTCGACCATGTCCGATTGCAGCGCCGCGTCCTGACGGCTGTCAAGCACACGCAGGTCCACGCCGATGGCAGCGGCCTGCTTTTCCACGCCCGACAGATAGGCCTGGAAGAAGTCGCCGGTCGAAAGATAGCGCACCAGCGCGATCTTGACCGCGCCGGGATTGTCGAAGGGCGCGGGCATGTCGGCGCCAAAGGCAAGGCCCGGCATCATCGCGACAGAGCCGATCAGCCCCGTGAATAGGCGTCTGGAAATCATGATCTTCCTCTCCTGTTTTTCAGTTCCGGTTGGCATTCAGCCGCGCGCCCGGCCTCCTCTGCCGGACAGCGCGAAAGTGAAGACGAGCGCGATGACAAGCACCGCCCCCTTGACGAAATCCTGCGTGTAGTAAGGCGCGTTCATCATCGTCAGGCCCTGAAGCAGGATGCCGACGAAAAGCGCGCCGATCGCCGTGCCGAAGGCGTTGGGCTTTGACGCGCCCAGCACCGCAAAGCCGATGAGCGCGGCGGCGACGGAATCGAGCAGAAGGTTGTTGCCCGAGGCGACATCGCCCCGCCCCAGACGCGCCGCCAGAAGGATGCCCCCGACCGAGGCGAGAACGCCCGAGATCATGTAGGCCACGATCTTGTAGCGGTTGACATTGGCCCCGGCGAGGCTGGCGGCCTGCTGGTTCGACCCGATGGCATACATCAGCCGCCCGTGCCGCGTGGTTTCCAGAAACACCCAGACACCGATAGCGATGGCGATCAGGAAGATCACCGAAAGCGGCACCAGGTTCGGCGCGATGAAGTCGATGCGGTGGCGGCCAAGCGCCAGGAACGCCTCGGAGAACTTGCCATTCGCGACCGACCCGTCCGGCAGGCTCATCCCGGTGGAGATGGAGCGCCCCTCTGTCGGGATGCGCTGCGCGCCGACCAGAAGGAACATCATGCCCAGCGTGGCAAGCAGATCCGGCACCCGCATCTTCACCACCAGAAGCCCGTTGATAAGGCCCACGAAGGCCCCCATCGCAAGGCAGATCAGCACCGCCGAAAGCGCGCTCATCTCCCATACGACCATGACATAGGAGGACAGCATCAGGGCCGAGGTCGCGACCGCCCCGATGGACAGGTCGAAGCCGCCCACCACCAGAGTCGCCGTCACGCCAAGCGCGAGGATGCCGGTGATCGCCACCGATTGCAGGATGAAGACCGCCGAAAATGGTGTCAGGAACCCTTCGGCCATGATCCCGAAAAAGACGATCAGCGCCGCCATCAGGACAAGGAAACCGTAGCGGATGGCGAGGTCGACAAGGCTTGTGCGGTTATCCATGCTGAAGTCCTGCTGCGCGTGCCGGCGCGGCCTCGACCACTTCGGCCATGATCGCGGACACGTCGATATTCTCGTTCCTGTGTTCACCGACGATGGAATGCTCGCTCATCACGAGGATCCGGTCGGCGATCTCAAGCGCCTCATCCAGTTCGGCCACGAAGACGATGGTGGCGCGGGTTCCGGCGGTGGCGCGGATCTTGTGGCCGATGTCGCGGCGGGCCTGAATGTCGACACCCTGAAACGGCTCGTCGAGGATCAGAAGGCGCGACGCTTCGGCCATCCACCGCGCGACCATGACCTTCTGCTGATTGCCGCCCGACAGGGTCAGGATGCCGTCCATCGGGGTTTGGCAGATCACCCCCATCTCGCCGATCATCCGTTCGGCGGTGCGCCTTTCGGACCCGCGCGACAGAAAGCTGGCGCGGCTGTGGCGCGGCAGGAAGGGGATGGTGATGTTGCGGGTGATGTCGAAATCGGCCACCACCGCCGTGATCAGCCGGTCCTTCGGACACATGTAGACCCCGGCCGCAATCGCGGCGCGCGCGTCTGTGGGGCGATGGGGGCGGCCGTCCAGAACCATCTGGCCCGACAGCGGCGGCGCAAGCCCGAAAAGCGCGCCCGCAAGGTCGGACTTGCCCGACCCGACCAGCCCTGTGATCGCGATCACCTCATTTTCCCGCGCGACCAAGCTGAAGGGGGCCGCGCCCGGCCGCAGGACAAGGTCGCTGACCTCAAGGACCGTGCGGCCCGGCGCGGGGATGGTGATGTCGGCCTCGGTCATCTCATGGCCCAGCATCGCCCGGACCGACCCGGAATAGTCGAGAGGCGCCTCCTCGAACACGCCCGCGATCTGGCCGTCGCGCATCGACACGATCCGGTCGGCAAGGCGGCGGATATCCGACATCCGGTGCGAGATATAAAGGATCGCGACACCCCGGTCGCGCAGGCTTTCGATCAGGTCGAACAGCCGCTCCGCCTCGACCGCCGAAAGCGACGATGTCGGTTCATCCAGAATCATCAGGCGCGGGTCGTGGGCCATGGCGCGGGCGATGGCGACCAGTTGGCGGTCAGCCAGCGACAGGTCGGCCACCTGCCGCGTGACGTCGATCTCAAGCCCGACCGCTGCGGCGATCTCGCGCGCCCGCTCGCGCATCCTGCGGCGGTTGAGAAAGGTTCCGGACCCGTCGGCGAGCGTGTCGAGAAGCAGGTTCGACGCGACGTCGAGATCGGGGACAACACCGTCATTGATGTTCTGATGCACGGTCACGACACCCGCCCGCAGCGCGGCCGAAGGCGAGGCGGGCGCGAAGGGCCTGCCGTCCAGCGTCACCGTCCCCGCATCGGCGCCGTGAACGCCGCAGAGGATCTTCACCAGCGTCGATTTCCCGGCCCCGTTCGCCCCCATCAGCACGGTCACCCGCCCCGCCGGGATGGTCAGGTCGATACCACGCAGAACCTGGTTGCGCCCAAACGCCTTGCGCAGGCCAGCCAATCGGATCGCCGGGTCGTTCAAAGCCGTTTTCTCCTCCACTGGGCTGGAGGCTGTCCGGTAAATCTTCAAATGTCAATACAATTTGACAATTGACCTGAAACCGGGGAATCTGCATCCGGCAGCCCGTCGCGGACAGCGGCCGGGGCCAGTTTCGACAAGGGGGAGGAGACCTTTGGCAACCCGTGACTATGCGCCTTTGACGCCGCAAACCCTCGCCGCCCGGCTGGGCGGGATCGAGGCGGTCCGTTCCCGTGCGGGCGACCCGTCCGCCTGGACCGTGCGCGAGGTGGGCGACGGCAACCTCAACCTCGTCTTCATCATCGACGGCCCGGACGGCAGCGTGATCGCCAAGCAGGCGCTGCCCTATGTGCGCCTTGTCGGCGAAAGCTGGCCGCTGCCCCTGAAACGCGCCTATTTCGAATATAACGCGCTGATCCGGCAGGCGGCGCGCGACCCCGGCTCGGTCCCCGAGGTCTTTCATTTCGATGAGGAACAGGCGCTGGTGGTGATGGAGTTCCTCAGCCCCCATGTGATCCTGCGCCATTCGCTGATGGCGGGCAAACGCCATCCCGACCTTGGCGGCGTATTGGGCCGGTTCTGCGCGCGCACGCTGTTCCGGGGCTCCGACCTGTCGATGAAGACCGCCGACCGCAAGGCCGATCTGGCACTTTTCGCGGGCAATGTGGAACTTTGCGACATTACCGAGAACCTCGTTTTCTCCGATCCCTATTTCGCGGCCGAGATGAACCGCCACACCCCGCAGTTGGACCCGGTCGTGGCGGAACTGCGCGCCGATATCGACCTCAAGATCGCGGCGCAGCACCTCAAGGCCGCCTTCGCCACCAATGCGGAAACGATGCTGCATGGCGACCTGCACACCGGCTCGGTCATGGTGTCGGACACGGAGACCCGCGTCATCGACCCGGAATTCGCGACCTATGGGCCGATGGGTTTCGACGTCGGCATGCTGATCGCGAATTTCCTGATGGCCTATTTCGCCCAGCCCGGCCATGCCGAAACCGAAGGCAGCCGCGCCGGGTATCAGGAGTGGATATTGTCCGTGGTGGAGGAGCTTTGGGCAGAGTTCGCCGCCGAGTTCACCCGCCTCTGGCGCGAGGAGAGGAACGGCATCCTTTACGAACGCACCCTTTTCGAGGATCAGGGCCACGGCATCGGCGCCGAACAGGCGCGGATCGACCGGCTTGCCGCGATCTGGCGCGACACGCTGGGCTTTTGCGGGATCGAGATGCACCGCCGCACGCTCAGCCTTGCGCATATCGCCGAATACGACCAGATCGCGGATGAGGCGTTGCGCGCAAAGTGCGAGGCGCGGGGCCTGCGCCTTGGCCGGGCGCTGGCCGTGCGGCGCGGCACCATCACCGGCATGGAGGAGGTGCTGAACCTCGCCCGCCATATCAATCAGGAGGCCATCCTATGAAGATCGACGGCAAGCCCTACCGCTCCATCTGGCGCGAACCTTCGGGAGAGGTGCGCATCATCGACCAGCGCTGGCTGCCGCACGAGCTTCGGATCGTGCCCCTGGCCACCCGTCAGGATTTCGCCGACGCGATCCGCGACATGTGGGTGCGTGGCGCACCGCTGATCGGGGCGACGGCGGCCTATGGCGTCGCGGTGCAGATGGCCGCCGATCCGTCGGACGCCTCGCTTCGCGAGACGTGGGAGGTGCTGCATGAAACCCGGCCGACCGCGATCAACCTGAAATGGGCGCTCGATGAGATGACGCGCGTCCTGCAACCGCTTCCGCCCGAGGCCCGCGCCGAGGCCGCCTATCGCCGCGCCGCCGAGATTTGCGACGAGGATGTGGAGATCAACCGCCAGATCGGGTTGCACGGGCTGGAGATCATCCGCGAGATCGCGAAGAAGAAGGGCGGTGGCCGTGTCAATGTCTTGACCCATTGCAACGCGGGCTGGCCCGCGACCGTCGACTGGGGGACCGCCACCTCACCGATCTACCACGCGGTCGAGGACGGGATCGACGTCCATGTCTTCGTCGACGAAACCCGCCCCCGCAATCAGGGCGCGCAACTGACAAGCTGGGAACTGAACAGCCACGGCGTCAGCCATGACCTGATCGTGGACAACGCCGGTGGCCACATGATGCAGCATGGCGAGGTCGATCTGGTCATCGTCGGCACCGACCGCACCACCGCGCGCGGTGATGTCTGCAACAAGATCGGCACCTATCTGAAGGCGCTGGCGGCGAAGGCCAATGGCGTGCCCTTCTACGTCGCGCTGCCCTCGCCCACGATCGACTGGACCGTGTCGGACGGGATCAGGGAAATCCCGATCGAGGAGCGCGGCGGCGAGGAGGTGACCCATGTTCAGGGCCGCGATGCCGGGGGCAACATCGTCTCGGTCCAGATCTCGCCCGACGGCACACCCGCGCGCAACCCCGCCTTCGACGTGACCCCGGCCGAACTTGTGACCGGCCTCATCACCGAACGCGGGGTCTGCAAGGCCGACGCGGCGGCGATGGCGGCGATGTTCCCCGATCTGGCGAAAGGTTAGGCCGGGCGGCGGCGGGGGGCGCCCTATTCCCCCGCCAGCAGCGCCTCGGCCACGCCAAGGCTGGTCACAAGGTGGGAGACATAGCCCCCCCGCATCGCCGCGCGCGAGGCTTCGACCTTGTCGAGGCCGGGGGTCACGAGGATGCCCATCTGAAGCCCGACGAGTTTTTCCAGCGGGATGCCGATCATGCGCGGTTCCAGCGGCCCGTCGATCCCCTTGCCCGCGCCGTCGATGAAACGCCCGCACAGAACCCCTTCGGCCCCATGCGCGACATACCAGTCAAGCTCTGCCTGCGTCGCGACGCCCGAGCCGACGACATGACTGTCGGACAGGCAGGTGCCGACCGAGAACAGGAACTTGTTGCAGGTCTCAAGCCGGGCCAGCTGGTCGCGGATGATCGGCTCTGACCGCAGCGCCGCCGCCAGTTCGCCGCTCGACAGCACCGCCGGGGCGTGCAGGTTGTAGCAAAGCGCCCCAAGCCGCTGGGCAAGACGGGTGGAACAGGCCTCGGCCGTGAAACCGTAGGGCGTGGACATGGACCCCACAAGCTGCACGACCGAAAGCCCCTCGATCCGCCGCCGCTCCGTCGCCTGGGCGAGGTCATAGATCGTCCGCCCCCAGGCAAGGCCCAGCCGGTCGCCCGGTTCCAGCAGATCGGGCAACCAATCGGCGGCACCCTGCACGACCCGGTGAAACGTCGTTTCCACATCCGCGCCCTCATCCGGCACGACATAGGCGGCGCGCAGCCCGAAGCGGTCGCAAAGACCCACGGCGGCGCGGTGGCGGGTGAACGCCTCGGCCCTGAGGGAGATCCGCACCAGTCCCTGCTCGCGTGCCTCCTGAAGGTAGTTCACCACCGTCGCCCGCGAAATCCCGAGCCGGTCGGCGATCTCCTTCTGGTTCAGCCCTTCCTGATAATACATCCAGGCGACCTCGATCACCACGTTCTCGCCGCTGATCTGGCCCGTCGTCCTGCGCTTCGCTCCGGCCACCCGACCCCCTTGTTTTTATTTATGACAACATCATTTGACTTTTGTATAAAGCCCGCGAAAGATCAAGCGGCACCGCCGCCCCGGACAGATCGCGAGCCTAGCAGGAGTTTTTCAGATGATCATCAACCGTTGGCAAGATGCCGAGGCCCGCGCGATGCAGGAGGCCGCCGGTGCGGACCCGATGGCCCGCGAACTGGCGCTGCGTGTCTATACCTCGCGGATCATCGGCCAGGACCCGGATCTGGTGATGCATGGCGGCGGCAATACCTCGGTGAAGCTCCGCGCCCGCGACGTCTTTGGCGATGAGGTCGATGTCATCCACATCAAGGGCTCTGGCTGGGACCTTGGCACCATCGCAGCGGCGGGCCTTCCGGCGGTACGCATGGCGCCGCTGATGCGGCTCAGGGACCTTCCGGCGCTGTCGGATGAGGAGATGGTGAACGTCCAGCGGTCGAACCTTCTTGACAGCACGGCGCCCAACCCCTCGGTGGAAACGCTGCTGCACGCCTATCTGCCGCATAAATACGTCGATCACACCCACGCCACGGCGATGCTCGCGCTCGCCAACCTGCCCGAGGTCGAAGCGGCCACGCGGGAGATCTTTGGCGGCCGGATGGCGCTGGTCCCCTATGTCATGCCCGGTTTCGCGCTGGCGAAGCTCGCCGCCGAGACGTTCGAAGGGCATCCCGATGCCGAGGGACTGCTTCTGGTCAATCACGGCCATTTTGCCTGGGGACCGGATGCGAAATCCTCCTATGACCGGATCGTCGCGCATACGAACATGGTTGAGGCCTGGCTGGCCGACCGCCGCCCCGAACCGCTGCACCCGGTCGCGGCGCTGCCGCAGCCCGATCTGGCCCGGACGCTTTCGGCCCTGCGCGGCGCCATCGGCGCGCATCTGCCCGACGGCGCGCCGATGCCGGTCTTCGACCTGCGCAGCAACGGGGTGGTCGATGCCTTCCTTGCGCGTCCCGACCTTGCGGACCTGGCGACCCGCGGCGTCGCGACGCCTGACCATGTGATCCGCACCAAGGGCCATCCGCTGGTCCTTGACGGTGCGACCGTCGCGGGCGGGGCCGGGGCGATTGCGGCGGCGGTCGACCGCTTCGTCGCCGGTTACACCGCCTATTTCGGCCGTCAGGCCCCGCGCTTTGGCGGCAGCAAGACGATGCTCTCCCCGCTTCCCAACCTCGCCTGGATCGTCGGGGCCGGTCTTGTCGGCATCGGCGCGGATGCCAAGGCGGCGCGGATCGCGGCCGATATCGGCGAACAGTCGCAGCGCGTGATGCGCGACGGCGAGGCGGCGGGCGGCTTCCGCCCGATTGCCGAGGCGGACCTGTTCGACATGGAATACTGGTCGCTGGAACAGGCGAAGCTGGGCAAGGGCAAGGCGCCGGTCTTTCAGGGCCGCGTCGTCCTTGTCACCGGCGGCGCGGGCGCCATCGGGTTGGCCACGGCGCGGGCGTTCAAGGCGCAGGGCGCGACGGTTTTCCTGGTGGACCGCGACGCGGGCGCGCTTGAAACCGCGTTGCAGGCGCTCGGCGGCGATCATGGCGCGCTGGCCTGCGACATCACGGAAACCGGCGCGGCCGAAGGGGCGGTCGCGGCCTGCGTGGCCCGCTTCGGCGGGCTCGACATCCTTGTCTCCAACGCCGGGGCCGCGATGGTGGGGGAGGTGGCGACCCTTCCCGACGATACCCTGCGCGCGTCGTTCGAGCTGAACTTCTTCGCCCACCTCGCCTTCGCGCAGGCCGCGACGGCGGTGTTCCGGGCGCAGGGCCGGGGCGGGCAGATCCTGTTCAACGTGTCGAAACAGGCGGTCAACCCCGGCAAGGGCTTTGCCGCCTATGGCCTGCCCAAGGCGACGACCTTCTTCCTGCTCCGCCAGCTTGCGCTGGAACTGGGTGCCGAGGGCATCCGCGTCAACGGCATCAACGCCGACCGCATCCGGTCGGGCCTTCTGACGCCCGAGATGATCGCCGCCCGCGCCTCGGCCCGCCAGATCGACGAGGCAAGCTATATGGGCGGCAACCTGCTGCACCGTGAGGTTGAGGCGCACCATGTCGCCGAAGGCTTTGTCATGCTGGCGCAGTCCGAACGCACCACGGCGCATGTCCTGACCGTCGATGGCGGCAATATCGAAGCGGCGCTGCGCTAAAGCGTTTCGGGTTTACGTTGAGAAAGTAAGTATCAGAATTCGAACGAAATAAGTTCAAATTCTGATTCAGTGTAAACCCGAAATGCTATAAGGGGGCGGGTCACGCCCCGCCCGCGCCCTGCGACAGACCGAAGAGATAGACGAAAAGCGTCGCCAGCAGCAGGGCGAGCATCGAGGCGAAAAGAACCTCGATAAAGCCGAAGGCGCGGCTGTCCTGCCGCGCCTTGCGAATCTCCCGCCGGATGATGAGGAAACGCAGCGTCGACATCAGGACCAGCGCCGCGCTAAGCCCGATCAGGGCGGTGCCGGTGGCGCCGCCGCCTGGCCCCGACGGCAGCTTTTCGATCAGCAGGCCGAACCCGGCGACTGCCACGGCGGTGCGCACCCAGGACAGGAAGGTGCGTTCATTGGCGGCGTGTTCCTGGAAACGGTCGATCATGGCGTCCCCCTTCTGCCCGGCCAGAAGATACCGGACCGTCGCCGGGGTCAATTTCCCATCGCCGGACGGGGCCGCGAAAACGCGCTGGCCTTCGCCACGGCCCGCCGGGTAAGGTCCGGGGCCGAGGAGGAGAGATGCCATGGGCCGGCGCGCCACCGTTCTTGCCGCCTTCGTGATGGTGACCTGCCTGCTGACCGGCGCGGCCTGGTGGCTTGCGCTGCGCGATGGGCTGTCGCGGCTGGCCGAACGCGGGCAGGCGGACCTTGCGCTGTCGGGCGATCGCCTGACCGGGCAGCTTCAGCGCTTTCGCGAGATGGCGGTGCTGATGTCCGACCACCCCGAGGTGACCGCGCTGGCCTATCACCCCGACGCCGACCCGGCGCAGGCGACGGCGCTGTTGCGGCGGACGGCTGATGTCACCGGGTCGAACGAATTGCTGCTGCTCTCCGCGACGGGGCGGGTCATCGCCTCGTCCGGCGGTGATGTCGGGCAGGACCGCTCAGGCCAGCCGCATTTCCTGCGCGCGATGCAGGGCGCGCTGGGCTTCGCGCGCGAGATCGAGCCTGAGACAGGCCACCGCCTGTTCGTCTACGCCGCGCCGATCTTTGCCCCCGATGGCCCGGTCGCCGGTGCGCTGGTCGCGCGGATCGCGACCGAGACGGTCGAGGTGACGTGGCGCGGCGATCCGATGATCGTCTTCTTCACCGACCAAAGCGGCGTCGCCTTCGTGTCGAACCGGGATGAGCTGATCCTGGCCCGCTTCGGCGCCGACCAGCCGACACCGGAACTGGCCGCGATGGCCGGTGAGGTGCGGCTGCGCGAACGCGCGACAAGCTTTGGCGGCTATGACATCTGGACGCTTTCGGGCGGTCCGCACCTGCCCGAACGCACCATGCACCTGACCCGGCCCTTGCCGGTGGTCGAGATGACGGGCGAGGCGCTGGTCGACATCGCGCCCGCCGAACGGCAGGCGGGGCTGGTGGCCGCGATGGTCGCGCTGGCCTCTGTCGGGCTGGGCGCGGTCGTCTTCGCGCTGATGGAGCGGCGCCGCGCGCTGGCCGACCGGCTGGCGGTCGAGGCCGAGGCGAACGCCCGCCTGGAAGGCCGGGTGGATGAGCGGACACGCGCGCTGTCGGACGCCAACGAACAGCTGCGCCGCGCGCAGGCCGAACTGGTGCAGGCGGGCAAGCTTTCGGCGCTGGGCCAGATGTCGGCGGGCATCAGCCACGAGTTGAACCAGCCGCTGATGGCGATCCGCTCCTATGCCGAAAACGCCGCGCTGTTCCTTGAACGCGGCATGGGCGACAAGGCCGCCGACAACCTTGGCCGCATCTCCGACCTTGCCCGCCGCATGGGGCGCATCATCAAGAACCTGCGCGCCTTCGCCCGGCAAGAGACGGAGGCGGTGAACGACGTCGATCTGGGTCAGGTCATCGCCGCCGCGCTGGAACTGACCGAGGCGCGGCTGGCCGCGGCCGGGGTGACGGCGGACTGGACCCCGCCCGCCCATCCGCTTTGGGTCCGCGGCGGCGAGGTGCGGTTGCAGCAGGTGCTGGTCAACCTGATATCGAACGCCGCCGACGCGATGCAGGGCGGTGGCGTGGTGACCGTCACCGCGCGCCCCGAAGGCGGCAGGGTGCGGATCGCCGTACAGGATACCGGGCCGGGCATCGCCGAACCCGACCGGATCTTCGACCCGTTCTATTCCACCAAGGAGGTCGGCGCGGGCGAGGGGATGGGGCTTGGCCTGTCGATCTCCTACGGCATCGTCAAGGGCTTTGGCGGCGACATCACCGGGCTGAACCGGCCCGGCGGCGGGGCGGAGTTCGTGATCCTTCTAGACGCCGCGAAACCGGGAAGGAAGGCGGCATGAGCATTGACCGCGTGCTTCTGGTCGATGACGACCGCGCCGTGCGCGAGGCGCTGGGCCAGTCGCTTGAACTGGCCGGGATGCGGCCGCTTCTGGCGGGGAGCTATATCGAGGCCAAGGACCATATCGCCGCCGAATTCGAAGGCGTAGTGCTGTCGGATATTCGGATGCCCGGCAAGGACGGCTTCGCGCTTCTTGATCTGGCGCGCAAGGTCGATCCCGATCTGCCGGTGATCCTTCTGACGGGCGAGGGCGACGTGCCGACGGCGGTGCGCGGCATGACCGGCGGCGCCTTCGATTTCCTCGAAAAGCCCTGCAACCCGTCCGAACTGATCGCGGTGGTGACCAAGGCGCTCAGGACGCGGGCGCTGATCCTTGAAAACCGCGCGCTGAAGCGCGAAATCCGGCGCGGCGATGCGGCGGCGCGGATGCTGGTCGGTTCCTCCGCCGCCTCCGAACAGATGCGTGAGGCCGCGCGGATGGCGGCGCGCACCTCGGCCGAGGTGCTGATCTCCGGCCCGCCGGGCGCGGGGACCGCGAAGATGGCCGAGGTGATCCACCTTCTCTCCGCCGCCGCGATGCGCCCGTTTCAAAAGCTTTCGGCGGCCTCGGCCACACCCGACGGGCTGGCCATGCTGTTCGAGAAATCCGGCGGCGGGACGATCTTTCTTGATGAGGTGGCGGCACTGCCCATGGCCGCCCAGTTCGCGCTTCTCGACCTGATCGACAGCCATTCCGGCACCCGCGTCATCGCCGGGACCTATCGCGACCTTGCCCGCGACGCGGCAGAGGGGCGGTTCAACCCCGATCTTTTCTACAAGCTCGACGTGATGCGCGTCCGCATACCGCCCCTGAAGGAACGGACCGAGGATATTCCCGTCCTCTTCCGCCATTACGTCGCCATCGCCTGCGAACAATCCGACCTGCCGATGCCCGAAATCACGCCCGACGTCATCGCCGGGCTGATGGCGCAGGACTGGCCCGGCAACGCGCGCGGGCTGATGAATGCGGCGATGCGCTTTGCCATGGGCCTGCATGAGGCGCAGGAAGACACCGGCGCCCCCGGCCTTTCGGCGCAGATGGCGCGGGTTGAACGCACGCTTCTGATCGAGGAACTGACCCGCCGAAACGGCAACGCGACCGAGGCGGCGGCGGCGCTGAAACTGCCGCGCAAGACCTTCTACGACAAGCTCGCCCGCCACGGGATTCGGGCCGAGGATTACCGGGAATAGTGTGCGGTTTTCCGCACAGTTGGCGGTAACGGCTGTGTGACAACCCAGCCTGCCGGTTTCGGCGTGAGGGCCGGTTTCCCATCATGCTATTGAAACAAAATGAAAAAACAGGGCGCCGACGCCCCGCGAACTAATCGTTGCCGCCCCGCCGCGATGGCGCTTTTGTCATGCCATCACTGTTTCGGACCAATGGGAGGAGTTCCGATGAAAGCCATTCTGACATCCATGACCGCGATCGCCCTTGCGCTGTCGGCCAGCGCCGCCGCCGCCAATACCGAAGGCTGCGACGACGGTGAGATCGTGATGAAATTCGCCCATGTCACCAACGCCGACAAGCACCCCAAGGGCATCGCGGCCAGCCTTTTCGCCAAGCGTGTGAATGCCGAGATGGACGGCACCGCCTGCATGGAGGTTTTCCCGAACTCCACCCTTTACGACGACGATCAGGTGCTTGAGGCGATGTTGCAGGGCGACGTGCAATTCGCCGCCCCGTCGCTGTCGAAGTTCGAAAGCTTCACCAAGCAGTTCCAGATTTTCGATCTGCCCTTCATGTTCAAGGACATCGCAGCGGTGGACGGGTTCCAGAACTCTGAAACCGGCACGAAGATGAAGGATTCGATGGCCCGTCGCGGTCTTCAGGGTCTGGAATTCTGGCATAACGGTCTGAAGCAGATGTCGGCCAACAAGCCGCTTCTGGCGCCGGGCGACATGAAGGGCCTGAAGATCCGCGTCCAGCCCTCGGACGTGATCGTCGCGCAGATGGAGGCGCTGGGCGCCTCGCCGCAGCCGATGGCCTTCTCCGAGGTCTATGGCGCGCTGCAACAGGGCGTTGTGGACGGGCAGGAAAACACCTGGTCCAACATCTACGGCCAGAAGTTCTATGAGGTGCAGGACGGCACGACCGAAACCAACCACGGCGTTCTCGACTATCTCGTCGTGTCCTCGACCGACTGGCTCGACAGCCTCGACCCGGCGGTGAAGGATCAGGTGCTGACGATCCTGAACGAGGTCACGGTGGAACGGAACGCGGCCGTGAATGAGGTCGACCAGGCGGCGCGGCAGTCGATCCTCGACGCGGGCGGCGTGATCCGTGAACTGACGGATGAGCAGCGCGCGCAATGGGTCGACGCGATGAAGCCGGTCTGGGACAAGTTTGCCGAGGGCATCGGCCAGGAAAACATCGACGCGGCGCAGTCGTTCAACAAGTAAGACCGGCATTCGGCTGAACACCGGCCGGGGGCGGAAACGCCCCCGGTCGTTCCGGGGGGAGGGGACATGAGCGGATATGAGCCGCGATCGGCCTTGGGCCAGATCGTCAATGAACTCGAAGAGACCGCCATCGCGATCCTGCTCGGCGCGATGACGATCATCACCTTCGTCAATGTCGTGATGCGCTATGTCTTCAACGCCTCGCTTATCTGGGGGCTGGAACTGACGCTGGCGCTGTTCGCCTGGCTGGTATTGTTTGGCATGTCCTATGCGGTGAAGGTCACCGCGCATCTGGGTGTCGATGCCGTCATCAACATCCTTCCGCAACGCGGGCGGCGCATTCTGGCGCTGATCGCGGCGGCTTGCTGCCTGATCTACGCCTTCCTGCTGCTGAAAGGGGCCTGGGACTACTGGGCGCCCTTCGCGGGCTTCGAACAGACCGGCGGGCGCTGGTTCCCCGATGGCTTCATCAAGACCCGCGATCAGGCCTGGTACGAGACCGAGCAGATCCCGATGCCGGACTGGCTGCGCTTTATCGAGCCGATTTTCAATCAGGGGGAGCATTACGAGAAGCTGCCCCGTTTCATCCCCTACGCGATGCTGCCCTTCGGCGTCGCGCTGCTGATGTTCCGGCTGATTCAGGCGACCTGGGGCATCGTTACCGGCACGCGGGATGGCCTGATCGTCAGCCACGAGGCCGAGGACGCCATCGAGGACGTCCGCCATATGAATCAGGGGGACTGAACCCATGGAAGTCGTTCTTCTGTTCCTGATGGTCATCGGGCTGATGCTGATCGGGGTGCCGATCGCGATCTCGCTTGGCCTGTCCTCCACGCTGTTCCTGCTGTGGTATTCCGACACCTCGCTCGCCTCGATCGCGCAGACGCTTTATCAGGCGATGGAGGGGCACGCGACGCTGCTGGCGATCCCCTTCTTCATCCTCGCCTCCAGCTTCATGTCGACGGGCGGGGTGGCCCGGCGGATCATCCGCTTCGCCATCGCCTGCGTCGGCCACCTGCCCGGCGGGCTGGCCATCGCGGGCGTCTTCGCCTGCATGCTTTTCGCCGCGCTCTCCGGCTCATCGCCCGCGACGGTGGTCGCCATCGGCTCCATCGTCATCGCGGCGATGCGGCAGGTGGGCTACACCAAGGATTTCGCCGCCGGGGTGATCTGCAACGCAGGCACGCTGGGCATCCTGATCCCGCCGTCCATCGTGATGGTTGTCTATGCCTCGGCCACCGATGTCTCGGTCGGGCGGATGTTCCTGGCGGGGGTGTTTCCGGGGCTTCTGGCGGGCGTCATGCTGATGGCGACGATCCTGATCTGGGCAATCTGGAAGAACCTGCCCAAGGGCGAATGGCTGGGCTGGCGCGAGATCGGGGCAAGCTTTCTTGACGCCTTCTGGGGCCTCTTCCTGATGGTCATCATCGTGGGCGGGCTTTACGGCTTTCCCTGGATCGGAACGCATGACGTGACGCTTCTGGACGGCACGCGCGGGTCGGCCTTCGGCATCTACTGGGAAAAGGGCGTCTTCACGCCGACCGAGGCCGCCGCCGTCGCCTCCATCTGGGCCTTCATCGCGGCGAACTTCATCTATCGCGACATGGGGCCGCTGGCGCGCGAAGGCCGCCCGCGGAGCCTGATCGAGAAGCCCGTCGCGCTGGTCACGGCCTTCTTCCACCGCGACACGCGCGCGACGCTGTTCGAGGCGGGCAAGCTGACCATCACGCTGATGTTCATCATCGCCAACGCGCTGATCCTGAAGCATGTGCTGACGGATGAACAGATCCCGCAGCAGATCGCGGGCGCGATGCTGGACGCGGGGTTCGGCAAGATCGTGTTCCTAGTCATCGTGAACGTCATCCTGCTGATCGGCGGGCAGTTCATGGAACCCTCGGGCCTGATCCTGATCGTGGCGCCCTTGGTCTTCCCGATCGCGATCGAACTGGGCGTCGATCCGATCCATCTGGGCATCATCATGGTGGTGAACATGGAAATCGGGATGATCACGCCGCCGGTGGGGTTGAACCTTTTCGTGACCTCGGGCGTCGCGGGCATGTCGATGATGCGGGTGGTCAGGGCGGCGCTGCCGTTCCTTGGCGTCCTCTTCGTCTTCCTCATCATCGTGACCTATGTCCCGTTCCTGTCGACCTGGCTGCCAACGCAGGTGATGGGTCCCGAAACCATCGTCAAATAGAGGCGCCTTTCAGGCGCCGCGCTTCCTGTCTCGGTCCTGTGGCGAAACGCCACAGGACCTCGGGCCGCCTCCGGCGGGAGTATTTGGCAACGGAGAAGTGGGCTGCGCGGATAGCGCGCCAAAAACCGGGTTTCAGCGGGATTTTAAGGTTTTAAGGGGGATTTGGTGGCCAGGGGCGGACTTGAACCGCCGACCCCGCGATTATGAGTCGCGTGCTCTAACCAGCTGAGCTACCTGGCCACTGGGGCAGCTAGGTATGCCAGCCCCCCGGCCCCGTCAAGCGCGAAAATCCCGCCTAAAGCCGGTAGTGGTCGCGGTACCATTTGACGAATTCCGCCATCCCGTCGCGGATGTTCGTTTCAGGCCGGTAGCCGGTCAGGCGGCGCAGAAGGCTGTTATCGGCCCAGGTCGCCGGGACGTCGCCCTTCTGCATCTCCATATAGTGTTTCTGCGCGGCCTTGCCGGTTGCGGCCTCGATGGCGGCGATGAAATCCTCAAGCGCGACTTTCTCGCCATTGCCGATATTGACCACGCGCCAGGGCGCGACGGGGGACAGGCTGTCGCCCTTGGCGATCTCATCGGGGCTGGCGGGGCGTTCCGGGATGGCGTCGATCAGCAGGCGGATCGCGCGGGTAAGGTCGGTGACATAGGTAAAGTCGCGGAACATGTTGCCGTGGCCGTAGACGTCGATCGTCTCCCCGGCGAGGATCGCGCGGGTGAACTTGAAGGGCGCCATGTCCGGCCGACCCCAGGGGCCGTAGACGGTGAAGAAGCGAAAGCAGGTCGTCGGCAGGGCGTAAAGATGCGCCCAGGCGTGGCTGAGGCTTTCGGTGGCCTTCTTGGTCGCGGCGTAGAGCGAGACCTGGGTATCGGCCTTGTCCGGCTCCCGGTAGGGCATGTCGGTATTCGCGCCGAAGACCGAGGAGGTCGAGGCGAGGAGGAGATGGCCGACCCTGGCGTCCCGCGCCGCCTCGATGATGTTGAACGTCCCTTCGATATTGGACGAGAGATAGCTGCGCGGCGCTTCGAGGCTGTAGCGCACGCCCGCCTGCGCGGCGAGATGGACGATGGCGTCGGGGCGGAATTCGGCGATGTCCTGCGACAGCCGCGCGGCATCTTCCAGCATGAATTCGGCAAAGCTGAAACCGGGGTGCTGCATCAGACCCGCGAGGCGCCCGCGCTTCAGGCTGACGTCGTAATAATCCGTCATCCCGTCCATGCCCCGGACGGTGATCCCTTCGTCCAGCAGGAGCCGGGCGAGGTGGTAGCCGATGAACCCGGCCGCGCCGCTGATATAGACCCGCATCTGTCCGTTTCCGTTGCCCCGCTGCCCGTCCTTACCGCGCAAATGGCCCCCGGCCAAGTCCACCCATCGCCAAATCCGGGAGGAGCGGCTACGAAGGGGCCAGAAGGAGGGGCCGTCATGCAGCCGCAGATCCCACTGACGCGCGATCTTGTGATGATCGGGGGCGGGCATACCCATGCGCTGGTGCTGCGCATGTGGGGGATGAAACCGCTGCCGGGTGTCCGGCTGACGGTCATCAACCCGACGCCGACGGCGGCCTATTCGGGGATGTTGCCGGGCCATATCGCGGGCCATTACCCGCGTGAGGCGTTGCAGATCGACCTGGTGAAGCTGGCCCGTTTCGCGGGTGCGCGGGTGATCCTTGGCCGCGCGGCGGGCATCGACCGTCAGGCGCGGCGGGTGATCGTGCCGGGCCGCGCGGATGTGGGTTATGACATCGCCTCGATCGACATCGGTATCACGGCGGAGATGCCGGACCTGCCGGGGTTCGCCGATCATGCGGTGCCGGCCAAGCCGCTCGATGCCTTCGCCGACCGCTGGGAACGGTTCGTCCGCGACGTGCGGGCGGGCAAGCGCGCGCCGGTGGTGGCGGTGATCGGTGGCGGCGTGGCGGGCGTGGAACTGGCGCTGGCCGCCGCGCACCGGCTGGGCGACGGCGCGAAGGTGACGGTGGTCGAGGGAACGGCCCCGCTTGCCGCGCTGGGCAAGGGCGCGCAGCGGGCGCTTTTTGCGCATCTGGAGCGGGCGGGGGTCGATCTGCTGGCCGGGCTGCCCGCGATGGGCGTGGACGAAACCGGCGTTTACCTCAGCGACGGGCGCCATGTACCTGCGGGCTTTGTCCTTGGCACGGCGGCCACGCGCCCCGCGCCCTGGCTGGGGACGACGGGCCTTGCGCTTGACGCAGGCTTTGTCGCGGTGACCGAGACGCTTCAATCCGAAACCGATCCGGCGGTCTTTGCCTGTGGCGACATCGCCGCGATGACCTGGGCGCCACGCCCCAAGGCCGGGGTCTATGCGGTGCGGCAGGCGCCGGTGCTTTACGACAACCTCAGGGCCGCGCTCAGCGGTAGCGGGACGCTCCGGCGCTACCGCCCGCAGAAGGACTACCTGAAGCTGATCTCGACCGGCGGCAAGGGGGCGGTCGCGGACAAGTGGGGCCTCAGGCTCGACCGGCCCGCGCTTTGGCGCTGGAAGGACCGGATCGACCGCAAGTTCATGGAGAAGTTCCACGACCTGCCGAAGATGGCCGTCCCACCCCTGCCCGCGACGGTGGCGGAAGGCGTGCGCGAGGTGATGGGCGACAAGCCGCTTTGCGCCGGTTGCGGCGCCAAGGTGGGCTTCGGCGATCTGGCATCGGTCCTTGTCGATCTGCCGCGCGTGGGGCGGGCCGATGTGCTGATGGGGCCGGGGGACGATGCGGCGGTGCTGGTCTGCGGCAAGGCGCAGCAGGTGCTGACCACCGACCACCTGCGCGCCTTTACCGAGGATGCGTGGCTTTTGTCGCGCATCGCCGCCATTCACGCCATGGGCGATGTCTGGTCGATGGGCGCGCGGCCGCAGGTGGCGCTGTCGCAACTGATCCTGCCGCGCATGGCCCCCGCGCTTCAGCGTGAGACGCTGCGCGAGGTGATGGCGGCGGCGGCCGAGGTCTTTGCCGCCGAAGGCGCGGAGATCGTCGGCGGCCACACGACCATGGGGGCGGAGATGACGGTGGGCTTCACCGTCACCGGCCTGTCGATCAACGGCCCGATTTCCATCGCCGGGGCGAAGCCGGGCGACTGGCTGGTCCTGACCAAGCCCGTCGGCACCGGCGTGGTCCTCGCGGCCGAGATGCAGGGTGCGGCGGATGGCAACGTGGTGGCGCGTTGCCTGGCCTCGATGGCGCGGCCGCAGGGGGCGGCGGCGCGGCTTCTGGCGGCCCATGCCCATGCGATGACCGATGTCACCGGCTTTGGCCTTGCCGGGCATCTGATGGAGATGATGGACGCCTCCGGCACCGCCGCGCGGATCGACATGACCTATGTGCCCCTGCTGCACGGGGCCGAGGCGCTGTCGGCCTCGGGCCATGGTTCTACCCTGCTACCGTCGAACAAGGCCGTGACGTCGCGGATGTTCTGGACCGAAAGCGCGCGGGCGGACCTGCTGTTCGATCCGCAGACGGCGGGGGGACTGCTGGCCGCTGTGCCTGCCTCCCACGCGCGCGACATCGTGGCCCGGCTGCGCGACGCGGGAGAGGGCGCGACGATCATCGGCGCGGTCGAGGATGGAAAGCCGTTCCTGACGGTGGACAACTAAAGCGTTTCGGGTTTTCGTTGAGAAATTAAGCATCAGAATTCGAACGAAATAAGTTCAAATTCTGAGTCTGTGCAAACCCGAAATGCTAAAGCGCGGGCAGCCCGGTGATCGCCGCCGCGATGCGGCCCGCCAGATCGGGTAGCGCCTTTGGTGACAGGTCCGGCGCGGCGACCTCGGGATCCTCCGGGCGGGCATAGCGGGCGCGGTGCTTTTCGTAGCGCGGATCGTAATGGCGGCGCATCAGGTCGGCTGCAAGAACCTGGGTCTGCCCGTCCGAGGCGAGCCTGAGCCAGCTTTCGATCACCTCGCCCGCGTGTGAAGGCCGCAGCCGGTCGATGATGCCGGTCAGGCGTCCGGTATCGGCGCTGACATCGGCATAGGTGTGCGCCAGATAGGCGGCGCGGGCGTCAAGCGGTGCGCGGATATGGATGCGGGGCGCGGCGGTCATCGCGGCCCAAAGCCCCTTCGGCACCGACAGATCCCCGATGCGGGAGCTTTCGGCCTCGACCACCACCGGCGCTTTGGGGTCAAGCTGCGTCAAGGCGGTCGCCACACGCCCCTCGAATGCCTTTTGCGATGGCTGCCCGCCCGGCATATGCCCGAACAGCGATCCGCGATGGTTCGCCAGCCCCTCAAGGTCAAGGATCTGCATGCCGAGGGCGGCGAGGTGGTACAGAAGCTCTGTCTTCGCCGATCCGGTATTGCCGTCCAGCACGACGACGGGCGCGGCGGGCGGTGTCTCAAGCGCCCCGACCACCAGCTTGCGCCAGGATTTGTAGCCGCCCTGCACAAGCTCCACCCGCCAGCCGACTTGGGACAGGATCGTGGCGAAGGACCCGGACCGCTGCCCGCCACGCCAGCAATAGACCAGCGGCCGCCATCCGCCGGGCATCCCGGCCAGCGTGTCCTCCAGATGCCGCGCGGCGTTCCGCGCCACCAGCGCGGCGCCGATCTTGCGGGCAAGGAAGGGGGACTCCTGCTTGTAGATCGTGCCGACCCTCGCCCGCTCTGCATCGTCGAGGACGGGCAGGTTGATCGCACCCGGCAGGTGATCCTCGGCGAATTCCGCAGGGGAACGCACGTCGATCACCGCGTCGAAGCCAAGCGTCAGCGGATCGGTCACAGAGGTCAGGGTCAGGGCCATGCGCCCTCTCTAACCGCTCGGGCCGCGGGCCGGAAGGGGGCGATGGCATTTCGGGTTTGCACTGACTCAGAATTCGAACTTATTTCGTTCGAATTCTGGCACTTACGTTCTCAAAGCAAACCCGAAACGCTTTAGTAGACCGTTACCGGCGCGCCGATGGCGACCCGGTTGTAAAGGTCGATCACATGGTCGTTGACCATGCGGATGCAGCCGTTCGACACCGAATGGCCGATGGAGTTCGGCTCGGTCGTGCCATGGATGCGGATCGCCGTGTCGCGCCCGTTCTGGTAAAGGTAGATCGCCCGCGCACCGAGCGGGTTTCGCGGCCCGCCCTCCATGCCATCCTCGTATTTCTTGTAGGCGCGCGGATTGCGCGCGATCATCTCGGGCGTGGGCTTCCAGCTTGGCCATTCCACCTTCTTGCCGACCGAACAGGCGCCGCGGAACACCAGCTCCGCCTTGCCCACGGCAACGCCGTAGCGGATCGCGACACCTTTGCGGACGATGTAATACAGGAAATGCTGCGAGGAGATGACGATGATCGAACCCGGCTCGAACTCCCGCTTCACGCGGAAGACGGCGGGGTAGAATTCGGGCGCGATGGAGACACCGGGCAGCGGCGCGGGCGGCAGGTTGATGTCATTCCCGATCACGGCAAGGGCCGGCGCGGCGGTAAGGGTCAGCGCGGCGGCGGCCGTACCTTGGGCGAACTGGCGGCGGGTCAGCATTGTCACGGCTCCTCAATTTCAACTCGGAAGAACGCATCCGGCACGCTCGGGTGCCATTTGATGCGATTCTGGCAACAATTCTGGCGTTTCAGGGGCGGAATCATGTGGAAATGCGCACAATCTGGCCAAGTGTGACCAGAATGCGCGTCTAATCGCGCCCACGCAACACCGTCGCGGGCCGCGCGGCCAGCGGGCGCAGGGCGAACAGCAGCCCCGCCAGTAGCGTGACGATGGCCCCGCCCGCAACGATGGCGATGGCCGAGACGGGTTCGAACCGGAAGGTGGCATCCATCACGAAATACATGATGGCCCAACCGGCAAGGCCGCCGAACAGGACCGCGACCACCCCCGCCGCCGCGCCCATCAGGGCAGACCGCAGCGCAAAGCTTTTCAGTATCGTGGCGCGCGTCGCGCCCAGCGTCTTCATCACCGCCGCCTCATAGACCCGTGACCGCTCTCCCGACGCCGCCGCCCCGATCAGTACCACAAGCCCGGTCAGAAGCGTCACCCCGGCGGCGACCGAGGTGGCCCGTGCGATGGCGCCAAGCGCCTCGCTGACGCGGTCCACGACGTCGCGGATGCGGATCGCGGTGATGTTGGGATAGGCCGAGGCCAGTTCGCGCAGGACCGGCGCCTCTGCCCTGCGGTCGGCATAGACGGTGGCGATGAAACTGTGCGGCGCGCCGGACAGCGCGGCAGGGTTCATCACCATGACAAAGCCGATCCCGGCGGTGGAAAAATCCACCTCGCGGAACGAGGTGATCGTGGCCTCCACATCGCGGCCAAGGACGTTGACGGTGATCCTGTCGCCCAGCTTCAGGCCCAGTTCCTCTGCCTCTTCCCGCGCGAAGCTGACCTGCGGCGCGCCGCCATACTCCTTCGGCCACCAGGTTCCGGCGGTGATGCGGGTGTTTGGCGGCGGCTCGGCGGAATAGGTCAGGCCACGGTCGCCGCGCAGGACCCAGTGATTGCCGGCGACCTTCTCTGCATCCACCCCGTTGATCTTCGTCAGCACCCCGCGCAGCATCGGCGCGTCTTCTTCCTTGGTAACGCCCGGATTGGCGGCAAGCTTGTCGCGGAAGCCGTCGATCTGGCCGGGCTGAATGTCGACGAAGAAGTAGGAGGGCGCAACATCGGGCAGGTCGCGCGCGATGGCGCTGCGGAGGTTCCAGTCGATCTGCCCGACGGCGGCCAGAACCGACAGGCCAAGGCCAAGCGACAGGACGACCGCCGTCGCCTCCTCTCTCGGGCCACCGATGGCGGCAAGCGCAAGGCGCAGCGCCGGGCGGCCACGCGCATTGCGCCCCATGCGGCGGGCGAGGCGGCGCAGGAGGAGCGCGGCGAGGGTCAGAAGAAGCAGCGCCGCCAAAATCCCCGCCAGCGTCCCAAGCGCCAGCGGGCGCGAGGCCGACAGCGTCACCGCCGACAGGATCAGCGCGCCCAGAAGCCCCGCCATCGTCAGCGCCAGCGGCCATCCCGGCCAGCGCCGCCGCTCTGGCCCAAGGTCGCGGAACAGCGCCGCGGCGCGAACCGCGCGCGTCCGGGCCAAGGGCCAAAGCGCGAAGACAAGCGCGGTCAGCACGCCGTAAAGCGCCGCCTCGGCCAGCGCCGCCCCGTCGATGCCGATGGACACCGGGATCGGCAGTTCCGCCGCGATGGCAGGCCCGGCAAGGATCGGCAGCCCCGCGCCAAGGACAAGGCCAAGCCCCACCCCAAGCGCCGTCAGCGCCGCGATCTGGATCAGGTAGGTGGCAAAGATCGTCCGCCCTTCGGCCCCAAGCGCCTTCAGCGCGGCGATGGTCTCGATCTTGCCATCCAGATAGGACCGCACGGCCGAGGCGATGCCGACACCACCCACCGCCAACCCCGCCAGTCCGACGAGGACGAGAAAGGAGCTCATCCGGTCGATGAACCGCTCCGTCCCCGGTGCGCCGTTGCGGGCGTCCTGCCAGCGCATGCCGCTGTCGGGAAAGGCCGCGGCCGCGCGGGCCTCGAACGCCGCAAGATCGGTGCCGGGGGGGAGGAGGAGGCGATAGCGGGTGTCGAACAGGCTTCCCGGTTCAAGAAGCCCGGACCCGGCAAGGTCGGCGGCCTTGACGATGGTGCGGGGGCCAAAGCTGAACCCGCCCGTCGCGCTGTCGGGTTCGCGTTCGATCACCGCCGTCAGGTGAAAGGCGTTGCGGCCCAGCTTGAACCTGTCTCCGGGTTTCAGGCCCAGCCGGTCGGCCAGAACCGGGTCCATCACCGCGCCGGGCAGCCCGCCCTGCGCCGCGAAGGCCTCGGCCGGGGTCATCGCAGGGGCCAGTTGCAGCGCCCCGGTCAGCGGATAGGCATCATCGACCGCCTTGACCTGCGTCAGCGCGCGTTCGGCCGCTTCGCCCTCACCCCGCACGACCATGGACCGGAAATCCACGATCCCGGACACGCGCGTCGCGGTCCGGTCCATGAAGGCGCGTTCTTCATCCGACGCATAGCGGTAGGTGAAGGACATCTGCGCATCCCCGCCCAGCAGGACGGCGCCCTGATCCGCAAGCGCCCGCTCGATCCCGCCGCGCACGGTGCCGACGGCGGCAATCGCGGCGACGCCAAGCGCGAGGCAGGCGAGGAAGACGGCAAAGCCCCGCACACCCCCGCGCAACTCGCGCCGCGCAAGCCGGACAGCGACCGGAAGCCTCATTCCCCGACCCCGGCAAGGGTCGTGGCCCTGCGATCCTCGCCCGCGATGGTGCCGTCCTGAAGCCGCACGATCCGGTCGCAGCGCGCGGCAAGCTCGGGCGCATGGGTCACAAGGACCAGCGTCGCGCCATGCCGGTCGCGCAGGTCAAAGAGAAGCTCCATGATCGTCTCGCCGGTCGCCCCGTCCAGATTGCCGGTCGGCTCATCCGCCAGAAGGATCGCCGGGCGCGGCACGGCGGCGCGCGCCAGCGCCACGCGCTGCTGTTCGCCCCCCGACATCTGCGCCGGATAGTGATCGAGCCGCCCGCCGAGGCCAATGGCGCGCAACTCCTCCTCCGCGCGCGCGAACGCATCCCGCACCCCGGCCAGTTCCAGCGGCACCGCGACATTTTCAAGCGCGGTCATCGTCGGAATCAGGTGGAAGGACTGAAAGACGATGCCCATATTCTGTCTGCGGAACCGTGCCAGCGCGTCTTCGTCCATCGCCGTCAGATCCTGACCCAGCGCGCGGACGCTGCCCGTGCTGGCGCGCTCAAGCCCGCCGAGCAACATCAGGAGCGACGACTTGCCAGACCCCGACGGACCGATCAGCCCGACGCTTTCGCCCTTGCCGACGGAGAGCGTGATGCCCTTCAGAATCTCGACCGGGCCGGCGTTTCCGGCAAGCGTCAGCCCCACCGCGCGCAGGTCGAGGATCGGGTCGGTCATGCGCGGGCTCCGTCACTTTATGTCAGTCTGCAATTCCCTTGGATATGGGGCCGGGCGGCCGATGCGCAACCTTGCGCTTGCGGTCCTTTTTGTCGCGGCACCGCCCGCGCTGGCCGCCGGACCAGAGGTCGTCGCGCTGGGCGACAGCCTGACGGCGGGTTACGGCCTGTCGCCGGGTGAGGGTCTCGTCCCGCAGTTGCAACGCTGGCTGGACGATCATGGCGCGGCGGCGACCCTCGTCAATGCCGGTGTCTCCGGCGATACCACGGCGGCGGCGCTGGCGCGGGTCGACTGGGCGCTGACGCCGGGTGCGAAGGCGATGATCGTCACGCTGGGCGGCAACGACCTTTTGCGCGGCCTGCCGCCGGAAGAGGCGCGCGCCAATCTGGACGCGATCCTGACCAGGGCCGAGGGCGCCAAACTGCCGGTGCTGCTGGTCCCGATGGTCGCGCCGGGCAATTACGGGCCAGAGTACAAGGCCGCCTTCGACGCGATCTATGCCGATCTTGCCAGCGCGCATGGCGCCATCCTTGGCGAGCCGCTTCTGCAACCGATCCTCGACCAGCCCGACCGTCAGGCGGCGCTGAAAGATCTGATGCAGCCCGACGGCATTCACCCCAACGCGAAGGGCGTCGGGCTGATCGTCGATGTGCTGGGGCCAGAGGTCGTGCAACTGCTGGGCCGGGTGAAATAACGCCACGTCGGCGTTGACCGGGCGCACGGGCGGGCAGAGCATCGGGCCAGGGCAACAGGCCGGGGGAGGGCCTGATGGAAAGGCTTCGGCTGATGTTTCGTCACGGTCCGATCGTCGGCATCGCGCTGGTGGTCGTCGCGGGCGCGCTTGTCGTCGCGCTGGACGGGCGGGGCTGGCTTTGGGCGCTGGCGCTTCTGGGCGTTCCGGCGCAGATGCTGAACGAATACAACCTGCACCGCTTCATCTTCCACCTGCCGCCGCCGCGACGTCAGTGGCAGTTCGACCTGCTCTACCGCGCCCATTACGGCCACCACGATTTCCCGACGAACACCGATCTCTTCTTCGTGCCGGGCTTCGTCGTCCTGCCGGTTCTGCTCATGAATACCACGCTCATCTGGGCGATGCTGACCCTTTTCGGCGCAAGCTGGGCCATTCCCGGTACGGCGGCCATCGTCGCGGTCGGCGGCGGGCTGACTTTCCTCGCCTATGAGTGGTTCCATTCCACCGCGCATCTGCCGGTTCGAAAAACGGCCCTGGAACGGCATGTCGCCACGCTGCACAACCAGCACCATTTCCGCGATTTCTCGAAATGGTTCCACGTCACGGCGGGCGGAGAGGTCATCGACCGCATCATGGGAACCGCCATTGATCGAGAGGCGCTGAAATCGCAACAACGGATCGCGTTCATCCGCACGCTGGGGATGCGGCCCGACGATCCGCGCCTGATCGCGGCGCGGCACCGCTTCGCCGCCCGCTACCGGCTGAGCGCCGACGACATCGCCCGCGCCGCCCGCAGCTGACGGATTGCCCCGGCCGCCGCGTTGGCTATGCTCCGCACGTCATACGGGAGGGATGAGATGACGGATACGATCGCGGCGTTCACGGCCATTCTGGGCAAGGCGCATGTTCTGACCGGCGCGGATGCCGCCCGCTACGGCGTCGACGCGACCGGATATTACCCGTGCCAGCCGCTTGCCGTCCTGCGCCCCGCCACGACGCAGGAGGTGTCGGCCGTCCTCAGCCATGCCAATGCGTCCGGCATCGCCATCGTGCCCGCGGGCGGTCGTACCGGCCTGACCGGCGCCACCCATGCCGAGGGCGCGGTGATGCTGTCGCTGGAGCGGATGAACCGCATCCGTGACCTGCGCCCCGCCGCGCGTGTGGCGGTGGCCGAGGCGGGGGTGATCCTCTCCACCCTGCATGACCGCGCGGCGGAACACGGGCTTGACTTCCCGCTCTGGTTCGGCGCGCGCGGGTCGGCCACTATCGGGGGGGTGCTGTCGACCAATGCCGGGGGATCGAACGTCCTGCGCTATGGCAATACCCGCGCGCTCTGCCTTGGGGTCGAGGCGGTTCTGGCCGACGGGCGGGTGCTGAACCTGATGGGGGCGCTGCACAAGGATAATTCCGGCTATGACCTGCGCGATCTTCTGATCGGCGCCGAGGGGACGCTGGCCGTCATCACCGCCGCGACGCTGAAGCTTGTCCCCGCCGCGAAGGCGCGCGCGACGGCGGTTCTGGGGATGAAGTCGCTGGACGATGCGCTGATGCTGCTGAACCGGGTGCAGGAGGCCAGCGGCGGCATGGTCGAGGCCTTCGAATACATGCCCGACACCTATCAGAGGCAACTCCGCGCCGCGCGGCCCGACCTTGGGCTGAACCTGCCCGATATTCACCCGGTCTCGATCCTGATCGAACTGGGCGCGACGGCGCCGCGCGACACGGTCGCGAACGCCGATGGCAGCCTGCCCCTGACCGAGCTTCTGACCGAAGCGCTGGAACCGATGCTGGAAGACGGGACCATCGACGACGCCGTGATCGCCACATCCGGCGAACAGCGCCGCGCGATCTGGGAGCGGCGCGAGGCCGCTTCTGAGATCACCTATGCGGCGGGAACCACCATCGACACCGACATCGCGCTGCCGCTGGATCGCGTGACGGCCTTCCTGGAACGGATCGAGCCGGAACTGCAAAAGCTCGATCCCGGCGCGGGCAACCTTGTCGTGGCGCATCTGGGGGATGGCAACCTGCATTACACCGCGCTGCCCACCCGCGATGATCCGGCACTTCACGACGCGGTGGTCGAGGCGGTTGAGGACATCGTGGCCGATCTTGGCGGCAGCTTTTCGGCCGAACACGGCATCGGCCTGTCGAAACGCGCGACGATGGCGCGACGCAAGGACCCGGTGGCGCTGGATGTGATGCGGGCGATCAAGGCCGCGCTGGACCCGAAGAACACGCTGAACCCCGGAAAGGTCCTGCCGCCCGCCGGTTAGCGCCAGTCGAAGAAATTCGCGGGCGCCTGCGAAAGCAGCTCACGCGCAAGGTCCGCGCCCGCCTCGGCGGCATCGGCCACGGCCACCCGCCGTTCACCCCCGATCACTTCAGAGCCGTCCGGGCGCAGAATCTCTCCCCGCAGCCACAGCCCCGCGCCGTCATGCAGCGCCAGCCCGGCGATGGGCGTCTCGCAGGACCCGTCAAGCGTGGCGAGGAACGCGCGTTCGGCGGCAAGCCTCTCCCCCGTCGGGCCGTCATGCAACGCGGCCAGCATTGCGCGGACCGTGTCATCCGCCATGCGGCATTCGATCCCGATAGCGCCCTGCGCGACGGCGGGCAGCATCTCTTCCACCTCGATCGGGCCTTGCGCGACATGGGCCATGCCCAGCCGGTTCAGCCCGGCCATGGCCAGAAACGTCGCCTGCGCCACCCCGTCCTGAAGCTTCTTCAGCCGGGTCTGCACGTTGCCCCGAAACTCCACCAGTTTCAGGTCAGGCCGACGATGGGCCAACTGCGCGCGGCGGCGGAGCGAGGACGATCCGACCACCGCCCCCTCGGGAAGATCGGTCAGCCGCGCGATACCGGGCGACACGAAGGCGTCACGCACGTCTTCACGCGGCAGGTAGCAGTCCAGGATCAGCCCCGCGGGCTGTTCGACCGGCATGTCCTTCATCGAATGGACGGCGATGTCGATGGCCCCCGACAGCAACGCCTCTTCGATTTCCTTTGTGAAAAGCCCCTTGCCGCCGATCTCTTTCAGCGGCCGGTCGGCCGCGATCAGCGCGCGGTCGTCTCCGGTCGTCTTGATGATGACGATCTCCACCGCGCTTTCATCAAGGCCATGCGCGGCGCGCAGGCGGTCGCGGGTCTCATGGGCCTGGGCCAGCGCAAGGGGGGAACCGCGCGTGCCGATCTTCAGGGGCGTCTGGGGCGTGAAACGGGTCATACCCACGCCATAGCCGCGACAGATTGCCCGCGCAATGCCCCGTGCAGCGGACGGCTGCTTGACATCTGGTCGCAGGGCGGGGTGAAAGGGGCGGATGGAGGCCCCGATGACCAAGACGATCCTGCGCGCGCTAGCGGGCGAAACCCTACCCGTTCCGCCGGTCTGGATGATGCGCCAGGCGGGCCGCTACCTGCCGGAATACCGCGCCACGCGGGCCGAGGCGGGGGATTTCCTGTCGCTCTGCTACGCGCCCGACCTTGCGGCCGAGGTCACGTTGCAGCCGATCCGGCGCTACGGCTTCGACGCGGCGATCCTGTTTGCCGACATTCTCCTTCTGCCGCAGGCGCTTGGCGCCGATCTGTGGTTCGAGACCGGCGAAGGGCCGCGACTGTCCACGATCACCACGCCGGGTGAGCTTGCGAAGCTGAAACCTGTCGAGGCGATCCACGACACGCTTTCCCCGATCTATGAGACGGTGCGCATCCTTGCGCGGGACCTGCCGAAGGACACCACGCTGATCGGTTTCGCGGGCGCGCCCTGGACCGTGGCCACCTATATGGTCGCCGGTCGCGGCACGCCCGATCAGGGACCGGCCCATGCGCTGAAGGCCTCTGACCGCGCGACGTTTCAGGGCCTGATCGACATCCTGACCGAAGGGACCATCGCCTACCTCTCCGCGCAGGTCGAGGCGGGGGCCGAGGTCATCAAGCTGTTCGACAGCTGGGCCGGATCGCTGAAAGGGCAGGATTTCGACGATTTCGCCCTTGCCCCGGCCAAGCGGATCATCGCCGCGCTGAAGGCGCGCCACCCCGGCCTGCCGGTCATCGCCTTCCCGCGTGAGGCCGGGCCGCGCTACGAGGGGTTTGCGCGCGCCACCGGCGCCGATTGCGTCGCGCTCGATTCCTCTGTCTCCGCAGACTGGGCGGCGGCGCATGTCCAGAAGGACGGCTGCGTGCAGGGCAACCTCGACCAGCGGCTTCTGGTGACGGGGGGCGAGGATCTGGTGGCCGAGACGAAGCGCGTGGTGCGCGCCTTTTCCGGCGGGCCGCATATCTTCAACCTAGGCCACGGCATCACGCCCGATGCCGACCCGGACAACGTCCAGCGCATGATCGACGCGATCCGGGGATAGGCGTCAGCCCTTCAGGTGGCGGGCTGCGAAGACGGCCAGTTCGTCTTCGGTCGCGCGCTGGCCGGTAAAGGTCTCGATATAGGTCGGGATACGTTCCAGCCGCCGTTCAAGGCTTTCGGCCGTCCCCAGCGCGATATAGCCCACCTGCGTCAGGTAGATCGCGCTGGCGCGGATGTCGGCCTCATCGGCGCCAAAGCCGTGACGTTCGAACATCGCCCGGATCGCGGCGGTCCGGCGCGCATCGGCATCCGTGAACGCCTCTCCCAGCGCGGCATCGGTCCGCGCCCAGTCGCGCATCGCCGCCTCAAGCCGCGAATCGAACAGATCGGCCGAAATCCAGCAGTCGAACAGATTCAGAAGTGCGGCCGCGATGGACGGCGCGGGGCGCTCTGTCTGGCGGATCAGGTTGCCGGTGTTCTTGTCCTGCCAGCGCTTCACAAGGGCGGCCAGCAGCGCCTCACGGTCCTGGAAATGCCAGTAGAAGCTGGTCCGTGACAGCCGCAACCGCTTGGCAAGCGGCAGGATCTTCACCGCCTCCACCCCGCCTTCGATCAGCATGTCATAGGCGGCGGCGATCCAGCCGTCCTCTGTCCCGCGCCAGCCGCGCCCAAGGGGTTCTTCGCTCTCCATATCCCCTCTTAGACCGCTTTGTGTACCTCGTGTCGAATAAAATCGACACACCTGTCGATTTTAGCATATCATGCCTGCGAAACTGCGCATATGAGCGATTCCAGCGCCCGGAGACCTCCGGGCAGGACCAAGGGAGAATGGCATGGCCTCGAACGATCCGCTTCTTCAGCCCTACCAGCTGAAGCACCTGACCCTGAAGAACCGCATCATGACGACCAGCCATGAACCCGCCTATCCCGAGGCGGGCATGCCCAAGGACCGCTACCGCGCCTATCACGTCGAACGCGCCAAGGCCGGGATCGCCATGACCATGACGGCAGGCTCTGCCGCGGTGTCGAAGGACAGCCCGCCGGTCTTCAACAACATCCTCGCCTACAAGGATGAGGTTGTGGGCTGGATGAAGAAGCTGACCGACGAATGCCATGACCATGGCTGCGCGGTGATGATCCAGTTGACCCACCTTGGCCGCCGGACCCACTGGAACAAGGGCGACTGGCTGCCCGCGCTGACCACCTCGCATCAGCGCGAACCGGCCCATCGCGCCTTCCCGAAGAAGATGGAGGATTGGGACATCGCCCGCATCATCCGCGACTATGCGGATGCGGCCGAACGGATGGCCGCCGCCGGTCTCGATGGGGTGGAGCTTGAATGCTACGGCCACCTGATGGATCAGTTCATGTCACCCCTGACGAACGAACTGGACGCGCCCTATGGCGGCAGCCTTGAAAACCGGGCGCGCTTCGCGCTTGAGGTGACGGCCGCGATCCGAAAGCGCACCGGCGACAAGTTCCTGATCGGCGTGCGTTACACGGCGGATGAGACCGCGAAAGGCGGCATCACCGAGGATGACGGCGTGGCGATCGGCAAGCTGCTGCGTGACGGCGGCAATGTCGATTTCCTCAACATCATTCGCGGCCAGATCCACACCGATCCGGCGATGACCGATGTGATCCCGGTGCAGGGCATGAAATCCGCCCCGCATCTGGATTTCGCGGGCCGCATCCGGGCCGAGGTCGGGATGCCGACCTTCCACGCCGCGCGCATCCCCGATGTCGCCACCGCCCGCCACGCGGTCGCCAGCGGCAAGCTGGACATGGTCGGCATGACGCGGGCGCATATGGCCGACCCGCATGTCGTGCGGAAGATCATCGAAGGGCGCGAGGATGATATCCGCCCCTGTGTCGGCGCGACCTATTGCCTTGACCGTATCTACCAGGCCGGTGATGCGCTTTGCATGCACAACGCCGCCACCGGGCGTGAACTGACCATGCCGCATGACATCGCGCCTGCCGGAACGCGCAAGAAGGTGGTGATCGTCGGCGCCGGCCCCGCGGGGCTTGAGGCCGCCCGCGTCGCCGCCGAACGCGGCCACGCCGTGACGGTGTTCGAAGCCGCCTCGCAACCCGGCGGGCAGGTCCGCCTGACCGCGCAAAGCCCGCGCCGCAAGGAAATGATCGGCATCATCGACTGGCGCATGTCCCAATGCGCTGCCCGCGATGTCGAATTCCGCTTCGACACCTGGGCCGAGGCCGATGACGTGACCGCGCTGAACCCCGATGTGGTGATCGTCGCCACCGGCGGCCTGCCGCATACCGATGTGCTTGAGGCGGGCAACGACCTTGTCGTGTCCTCCTGGGACCTGATCTCGGGCGATGTGAAGCCGGGCGCGAATGTCCTGATCTACGACGACGCGGGCGACCATTCTGGCCTTCAGGCGGGCGAGATCGCAGCAAAGGCAGGCGCGAAGGTGGAAATCATGACCCCCGACCGCAGCTTCGCGCCGGACGTGATGGCGATGAACCTTGTTCCCTACATGCGGTCGATGCAGGACAAGGACGTGACCTTTACCGTGACCTATCGCCTCACCTCGGTGGCGCGGGACGGCAATCAACTGAAGGCGACGATCGGGTCGGACTACATGCCGCTTGCGAAGGAAAGGCACTACGATCAGATCGTCATCAACCATGGCACGCTGCCGCTGGACGATCTCTATTTCGCGCTGAAGCCGCTGTCTTCGAACCACGGAGAGGTGGACTATGACGCGCTGATCGAGGGGCGGCCCCAGACGGTGGGCGGCGGGCAGGGGGGCGGCTTTCAGCTCTACCGTATCGGCGACGCGGTTTCGGCGCGCAACACCCATGCCGCCATCTATGACGCACTGCGTCTGGTGAAGGATATCTGACGCCACCCAGGCCTACTTTCCGGGTGTGTGCGAACGATATTTCGGGGCGGCCCCAAGACCGGGGTCGCCCCGATCCGTTCGCGCGGTGACTGCGATCCGGGCAGCCGGATGCCATTTCGGGCAGGGCGGCACAAAGGTCGCAGGACCGTTCGCGCTAGCACCGCAGATTTCATTTCGCAGGTGTCGCCCCCGCATGTTAAGACGTCGCAAACAGAATGACGACGAGACGATTTCCGGCGATCTTCCGCCCCGCTGACGGCACAAAAGAACGGGTTGAAAAGCGGGTTCGATTTCGTTTTAGTCGTCACACGGGATTAAAAAGACTCAAAAAAACACAATGGGGAGCCCGAGTTTGACCGATGCAACGACCGGCGGAGACGCCGCATTCGTCGAATTTGATCACGTTCAGAAAAGCTATGACGGTGAAACCCTTGTCGTGAAAGATCTCAATCTTTCGATCGCCAAGGGGGAATTCCTGACGATGCTCGGGCCGTCGGGGTCCGGCAAGACGACCTGCCTGATGATGCTGGCGGGGTTCGAGACGGCCACCCACGGAGAAATCCGTCTGGCCGGGCGGGAGATCAACAACATCCCGCCGCACAAGCGCGGCATCGGGATGGTGTTCCAGAACTACGCGCTTTTCCCCCATATGACGGTGGCGGAAAACCTCGCCTTCCCGCTTGAGGTGCGCAAGTTGGGCAAGAGCGAGCGGGAACAGAAGGTCAAGCGCGCGCTGGACATGGTGCAGATGGGCGCCTTCGGCGGCCGCCGCCCGGCCCAGCTTTCCGGCGGCCAGCAGCAGCGGATCGCGCTGGCCCGCGCGCTGGTGTTCGAGCCTGAGCTGGTCTTGATGGACGAACCGCTCGGCGCGCTCGACAAGCAACTTCGCGAGCATATGCAGTTCGAGATCACGCGCCTTGCCCATGAGCTTGGCATCACCACGGTCTATGTCACCCACGACCAGACCGAAGCGCTGACCATGTCCGACAACGTCGCGGTCTTCGACGACGGCCGGATTCAGCAGCTTGCCCCGCCTGCGGTCCTTTACGAAGAGCCGGAAAACAGCTTCGTTGCCCAGTTCATCGGGGAAAACAACACCCTTGAAGGCGTGGTGCAGGAGATCAAGGGCGACATCGCGGTGGTCAAGCTTGACGATGGCGAGTTGATCGACTGCAAGCCCGTCAACGTCTCAAAGGCCGGTGAGCGCACCCGCGTTTCGATCCGGCCCGAGCGGGTGGAAACCAACAAGGCCCGCTTGCAGCCGGGGGCGCATACGCTCAAGGCCGAGGTGCTGGAATTCATCTATATGGGCGATATCTACCGCACGCGTCTGCGCGTCGCGGGGAATGACGACTTCGTGGTCAAGACGCGCAACGCGCCCGACCAGAAGCGTATGCAGCCGGGCGAGCAGATCGAAATCGGCTGGCTGCCGAGCGATTGCCGGGCGCTTGACGCCTGAGCGCACGGACCGACCTGTGCCTGTCCCGGGGACACGGGTCGAAACATCACATCACGGGAAGACAATAGGGAGCAAACGATGAAACTGACCTCCATCCTCCTCGCCTCCAGCGCGCTCACGCTCGCTGCCGGTGCGGCGTCGGCGATCGACCTGACCTTCGTGTCCTGGGGCGGCGCCTACCAGAACTCGCAGCTGAAAGCCTATGCCGAGCCCTACATGGCAGAGCACCCGGACGTTCACATTGCCTGGGACGAAAGCTCGGCCGAGGCCGTGGCGAAACTGCGCGCCATGAACGAAGCGGGCAACGTGACCTGGGACCTGGTCGATGTGACCGTGTCCGACTCCATCCGTCTTTGCGACGAGGGTCTGGCCCGCGAGATCGACTTCGATACCGAACTCGCCGCCGCGCCGGATGGCACCTCGGCCACCGATGACTTCGGTGCGACGCTGATCAACGACTGCTTCGTGCCGCAGATCGTCTATTCCACCACCTTCGGCTATCGCACCGATCTGGTGGGCGACACGCCGCCGACCTCGGTCTGCGACATCTTCGACCTTCAGAAGTACCCCGGCAAGCGGTCGCTTCAGAAGCGTCCGATCGACAACATGGAATGGGCGCTTTACTGCGACGGCGTGGCCGAGGAAGACATCTACAACGTGCTTGGCACCGATGAAGGCGTCGATCGCGCGCTGAAAAAGCTCGACACCATCAAGGATCAGGTCGTCTGGTGGACCGCCGGCGCCGAAACGCCGCAACTGCTGGCCGATGGTGAGGTCGTGTTCGGCTCGACCTTCAACGGTCGCCTCTTCTCCGCCATCGTTGAGCAGAACCAGCCGATCGCGATGCTCTGGGACATGCAGTCCTATGACATCGACGGCTGGATCGTCCCGACCGGCCTCGACGCCGAGAAGGAAGCCGTCGTCATGGACTTCCTGAAGTTCGCGACCGATACCCAGCGCCTTGCCGATCAGGCGAAGTACATCTCCTACGGCCCGGCCCGCGCCTCTTCGGCGCCGCTGGTCGGCAAGCTGGACGGCACCGACATCGACATGGCGCCGCACATGCCGACCGACCCGGCCAACGCGACCAACGTCCACCGCTACGACTACACCTGGTGGGCCGACCATCGCGATGACCTGGATGCGAAGTTCCAGGCGTGGCTGGCGCAGTGACCTGCTGACGGGGAAGGGGCCGGTGACGGCCCCTTCCACCCCATTCGTTTTGCAATTTCTGAAGACCTGACGACTGACGGGGGAGCGATGAGCGACATCACCCAGGACGGCCCGATGCTGGCTGCCGATGGCACGCCGCTGAAGAAAAGTCTGGCGCGCGCGTTGAGGCGCCAGAAGATCCGCGCGCTGATGCTGATCGCGCCGCTTCTGATCTTCGTCCTCGTGACCTTCATCGCGCCGATCGCGGACATGCTGTTCCGCTCGGTCGAAAACCAGATCGTCCGCGATACGCTGCCGCGCACCGTCGTCGCGTTGAAGGACTGGAACCCCGATGGCGAGGAAATCCCCGGCGAAGCTGTCTTTCAGGCGCTGAACCTCGATTTCCAGATCGCCGCCGAGGAAAAGAACCACACCAAGCTCGGCTCGCGCCTCAACTACGAAAGCCCCGGCATTTCTTCCGTCTTCCGCTCGACCGGGCGCGGCGCCGACAAGATCGGCAAGGATGCCGAAAAGACCTTTACCGGCATCGACCCGCGCTGGAAGGACCCGGCGATCTGGGCGGGGATCTTTGCGTCGCCCGAGGCCGAAACCGCCCTGCCACGCAGCGCGCGGGCCTATGAGGCCTTTGCCAAAAGCGTCCGCGCCGAGGGCAAGAAAGAGGTGGCGAAGGCCAAGCTCTGGCCCGTCGTCTTCTCTGCCCTGCTCGACGACCTGACGCTGGCCCAGCCCGATGCCGCCGCCGTTGCGGCGCTGCCCGCGCCGGGACCGGAACTGGTCAACGCCGCCTTGGCCGCCGGGCTGCAACCCATTGATGCCAAACAGGCATTTCTTGAGATCAACGACGGCTGGTCAAAGCTTGACCTGTGGCAGACCATCTCTGCCTACAGCCCGCCCTATACCGCGGGCTACTTCCTGAACGCGGCCGATTTCGAACAGACCAGCCACGGGATCGAGGCCCGCCCGCCGTCAGAGCGCATCTACCTCAAGCTTTTCTGGCGCACGCTCTGGATGTCGATGACGATCACGGCCTGCTGCATCCTCCTTGGCTACCCGGTCGCCTGGCTTCTGGCGAACCTGCGCGCCTCGACGGCCAACGTCCTGATGATCCTCGTCCTCTTGCCGTTCTGGACCTCGCTTCTGGTGCGGACCTCGGCCTGGAAGGTGCTGCTGCAACAGCAAGGGGTCATCAACGACCTTCTGGTCTGGATGGGGTTGGTCAGCGACGGCAACCGGCTGGTGATGATCAACAACCAGTTCGGCACGATCATCGCCATGACCCACATCCTGCTGCCCTTCATGATCCTGCCGCTTTACTCGGTGATGAAGACGGTGCCGCCGTCCTATGTCCGCGCCGCGAAATCGCTGGGCGCGACGCCCTGGACGGCCTTCTGGCGGGTCTATTTCCCGCAGTCCATTCCGGGCATCGGCGCGGGGTCGATCCTCTGCTTCATCCTCGCCATCGGCTACTACATCACCCCCGAACTGGTCGGCGGGACCGAGGGCGTCTTCATCTCGCGCTACATCGCCTACCACATCTCCACCTCGCTCAACTGGGGTCTGGCGGCGGCGCTGGGGACCATCCTTCTGGCGGCGGTGCTGCTGCTCTACTACGTCTACGACAAGATCGTGGGCATTGATAACGTGAAGCTGGGATAACGATCATGGCAACGCTCGCACCGACCCTTCGCAAGCCCAGCCTGACCGGCTTTGTCCTGCCCCTGACCGCGCTGGCGGGCGCGCTTCTGGGCTACCTTGTCGGCAACGCCAAGGGCAACGCCCTTCTGGGCATCGTCGGCGGCGCCGTCTTTGCCGGGGTTCTTGCCTTCGTCCTGGTCTCCTTCGTGCCGCAGCGGCGGATGGGGCGGCTGATCGGCGCCGTCGCCACCGGCATCGCCGGGGCGCTGATCGCGGGTGTGGCGGGGCTGGTCTTCGGGGCCATCCTTGGCCTTGTCCTCAGCTGGATTGCCTATTGGCTGGCCTCGGGCGATTATCGGGCGAGCGTGCCGGTCTACGCCACCCCGCGCGAAGTTCTGTGGGCCAATACCTTCCGCTTCATCTGCGGTGTGATCTTCTTCTTCCTGATCGCACCGATCCTTGTCGTCATCCCGCTTAGCTTCAATGCCGAGAACTTCTTCACCTTCACGCCGAAGATGCTGGCGCTGGACCCCGAAGGCTATTCGCTGAAGCATTACCGGGATTTCTTTACAAATACTGACTGGACCGGCGCCTTCTACAACTCGCTGCGCATCGCGCCGGTGGCGACGCTTCTGTCGGTCAGCTTCGGCACGCTGGCCGCGATCGGGTTGAGCCAGAGCCACGTCCCCTTCCGCCGCGCCATCATGGCCATCCTGATCTCGCCCATGATCGTGCCGCTGATCATCTCGGCGGCGGGGATGTATTTCTTCTATGCGCGGATGGGGCTTCAAGGCACCTACTGGGGCGTTGTCCTGGCCCACGCGGCGTTGGGAATTCCCTTTGTTATCATTACGGTAACGGCGACGCTGGTGGGCTTTGATCGATCCCTTACCCGCGCTGCGGCGAATATGGGGGCGGGGCCGGTCACCACCTTCTTCCGCGTCCAGATGCCGCTGATCCTGCCGGGCGTGATCTCTGGCGCGCTTTTTGCCTTCATCACCTCGTTCGATGAGGTCGTCGTGGTGCTGTTCGTCGGCTCCGCGCAACAGAAAACCCTGCCTTGGCAGATGTTTATCGGCCTGCGCGAACAGATCAGCCCGACGATCCTGGCGGTGGCGACGGTCCTTGTGGCCTTCTCGGTCGTCCTGCTGGTGACGCTGGAACTGCTGCGGCGCCGCTCCGAACGCCTGCGCGGGATGAGCCCGAGCTGACGTCGGAACGCCGCGTCGGGGCCGCGTCGTTACCCTGTAGGGACCGCGTAGGGCATCTGTAGCTACAGCCGCCCTACGCCAGAAGCGTCAGCCAGACCGAGACGGTCAGGACCGACAGCGCCGTCGCGTAAAGTACCGCCGAGGCGGCGACGCGTTTGCCCACGCCGTACATGTTGGCGAAGACATAGGCATTGACCCCCGGCGCCATCGCCCCGGTCAAGACGGCAGAGCGGAAGGGGCCGGTCGGCAGACCCACGCCCCTGCCCATGAACCACGTCACCACCGGATGCAGGATCAGCGCGATGGCGCAGACGTAAAGCACGGTCAGCTTGTCCCCTTCGGGCCGGTAGCGGACCAGCACACCGCCAAGACCGAAAAGCGCGGCGGGAAGGGCGGCGCGGGACATCATGTCAAGCGCCTGCGCCGCGACGGCGGGGGTCTCCACCCCCGAAAGGTTCACGGCGAAGCCAAGCGCGATCCCGATCACCAGCGCGTTGCGGAACATCGCGTTGAAGATGTTGCGCAGCGTCGTGACCACCCCGCCGCCGGTATGGCGCGCGATCTCCATCGCCGTGATGCCGAGCGCGTAGCAGAAGGGGGAGTGCATGGCGATGATCGCATAGTTCGGCGCCAGGGCGCCCGCACCATAGGCACGTTCCGTGATCGGCAGGCCGAGGAGGAGAGAGTTGGAGAAAAGGCAGCAAAACCCGATGGCAACGCTGTCCGTCCAGGGCCGCCCGAAGAGGTAGCGCGCGCCGAAAAGCCCGGCGAGGAAGCCCAGCGTCGCGCCGCTGTAGAAGGACAGCAAAAGCGGCCACTGGAACGTCTGGCCAAGGTCCAGCGTGGAAATTGCGCGGAACAACAGGCAGGGGATCGCGAATTGCTGGGTGAACTTCATCAACCCGTCGACGCCCGCATCGGGGAACAGCTTCAGCGCCACGGCCGCATAGCCAAAGCCGATGACGAGGAAGACCGGCAGGGTCACCTCGAACAGCGTCTCAAGCGGCAGGGCGGGCATCGCGGCGCCCTACGCCGGGAAGTCCAGCACCATCCCGTCATAGGCGGCGCTGACATGGTCGGGGGTTTCCGCCTCGACCGTCGCATGATCGAGGTCGATGTGCATGTTGGTCAGCACCGCCCGTTTCGGCGCCACCCGCGCGATCCATTCCAGCGCAAGGTCGAGATGGGCGTGCGTCGGGTGCGGCGTGCGGCGCAGCGCATCGACGATGAAGCAGTCGAGCCCCTCAAGATGCGGCCAGGCATCGTCGGGGATGGTCAGCACGTCGGGCAGGTAGGCGAGCGCGCCGATGCGGAAGCCCAGCGCCTCGATATCGCCATGCTGGACGTGGAAGGGCGTCAGCGTGATGTCGCCCCCCGCGCCGTGGATGGTGAACGGCCCCCGGATCGTGTGCAGGTCGCAGATCGGCGGGTAAGAGGACCCCTGCGGCTGCACGAAGGCGTAGGAAAACCGCGCCATCAGCGCGTCCTGCGTCGCCCCGTCGGCCCAGACCGGCACCCGTTTATGGGTGTTGAAGACAATCTGGCGGATGTCATCCAGGCCGTTGACATGATCGGCATGGGAATGGGTGTAGGCGACGGCGTCCAGCGTCGCGATGCCGGTTTTCAGCAACTGCTCGCGCATGTCGGGGGCGGTGTCGATCAGCACCCGTGTCGTGCCATGCGGGCTGATCCGTTCGACCAGCATGGAACAGCGGGTGCGGCGGTTCTTCGGGTTCGCCGGGTCGCAATCGCCCCAGACATCGCCGATGCGCGGCACCCCGCCGGAAGACCCGCAACCGAGGATGGTGAAGCGCATCGTGACCATGTCAGGCCGTCCCCCTTGCCGCCTTGGTGAAGAGGCGTTCGAAATTCTCTTCGGTCCGCGCCGCGAACTCCTCAACGCTCAACCCGTAAACCCCGGCGCCGACCCTGGCGGTATGGGCGACATAGGCCGGTTCGTTGCGCTTGCCCCGGAAGGGCGGCGGGGCGAGGTAGGGGGAGTCGGTTTCCACCAGCACCCGCTCAACCGGCGCGGCGGCGAAGATGTCGCGCACCTCCTGGCTTTTGGGGAAGGTCGCGATGCCGGACATGGAGAGGTAAAAGCCAAGCTCCAGCGCCGTCTTCGCGAGGTCGGGGCCGGAGGAAAAGCAGTGCATGACGCAGCTATAGGCGCCGTTGCGGTATTCCTGCCCGAGGATGCGGGCCATATCCTCATCCGCGCTGCGGGCATGGATGATGAGCGGCAGGCCGGTTTCCCGCGCCGCCGCGACATGGATGCGGAGCGAGACCTGCTGCGCCTCGGCGCTTTCGGCGGTGTAGTGGTAATCAAGCCCGGTTTCGCCGATGCCGACGAATTTCGGGTGCCGCGCCAGCGCGATCAGATCGTCCACGGCGGCCATCGGTTCTTCGGCCACGCTCATCGGATGGGTGCCTGCGGCGTAGAACACGCCCTCATGCGCCTCGGCGATGGCGCGGACGGCGGGTTCGTTCCTGAGCCGGGTGCAAATCGTCACCATGCGGTGAACGCCCGCCGCATTGGCGCGCGCGACCAGCCCGGCGGTGTCGCCGCCGAAGTCGGGAAAATCGAGGTGGCAATGGCTGTCGGTCAGGCGCGGAACATCGGTCATGGCCTGCCTTTAGCGCGTTTCGCGGGCAATGGAAATCGCCCTTGCCCGCGTCAGACCGCCGTCAGCGCTGTGCGCTCTGCCAGCGCGGGCTGACCCAGGGTTCGGCGTTCGAGGGCGCACGCATCCCCTTGCCAAGGATATGGTCGGATGCCTTTTCCCCCACCATGATCGACGGGCCGTTGAGGTTGCCGTTGGTGATGCGCGGAAAGATGGAACTGTCGGCGACGCGCAGCCCGTCGACGCCGATCACCCGGCAGTCGGGATCGACCACGGCGCCGGGGTCGTCTGCCGCCCCGATCCGCGCGGTGCCGCAGGGGTGATAGGCGCTTTCGGCATGTTCGCGGATGAAACCGTCGATCGCGTCGTCGCTGTTGGTCCCGGCGCCGGGCTGGATCTCGTGCTTCACGAAGGGGCGGAACGCCTCTTGCCCGAAGATCTCGCGCGTCAGGCGGACGCATTTGCGGAACTCGGCCCAGTCGTCGGGATGGCTCATGTAATTGAAGCGGATCAGCGGCGCGGCCTTGGGATCGGCGGAGGCGAGTGTCACGGTGCCGCGCGATTTCGACCGCATCGGGCCGACATGGGCCTGAAACCCATGCCCCTCGGCCGCCGCCTTGCCGTCGTAGCGCACGGCGATGGGCAGGAAGTGATACTGGATGTCGGGATAGGGAATGCCCTTGTCCGACCGGATGAAGGCCGCGCTTTCGAACTGGTTCGAAGCGCCAAGACCCTTGCCGGTCAAAAGCCATTGCGCCCCCACCAGCGCCTTGCCCCAGAGGTTCCAGTACTTGAACAGCGTGATCGGCTGGAGCGAGGCATATTGCATGTAAATCTCCAGATGGTCCTGAAGATTGGCGCCGACGCCGGGGCGATCCGCGACCACCTCGATGCCATGGCTGCGCAACTCCTCCGCCGGGCCGATGCCGGAGAGTTTCAGCAGCTTCGGTGTGTTGATCGAAGAGGCGGCAAGGATCACCTCGGCCCCTGCGGCGATCACCTCGACCTTGCCGTCACGCTCCACCTCCACCCCGGTGGCGCGGCCGTTCTCGATGACGACCTTGCGGGCAAGGGCGCGGATCAGGGTGCAGTTGGGGCGTTTCAGCGCCGGGCGCAGATAGGCATTGGCCGCCGACCAGCGCCGCCCGCGCCAGATCGTCGCCTCCATCGGGCCGAACCCTTCCTGCTTCTGGCCGTTATAGTCGTCCGTCACCTCATACCCCGCCTGCCGACCGGCCTCGACAAAGGCGTGGAACAGCGGGTTCTGGCGCGGGCCGCGGGTGATGTGCAGCGGGCCGGAGGTGCCGCGGAACGTGGTGTCGCCGCCGCCGTGCCATGTCTCCATCCGCTGAAAATAGGGCAGCACATCGGCATAGGACCAGCCCGCCGCGCCGCTGTCGGCCCAGTGGTCGAAATCCATCGCATTGCCGCGCACAAAGACCATGCCGTTGATGGACGACGATCCGCCGATCACCTTGCCGCGCGGGGTGGCAAGCCTGCGCCCGCCCAGCTTCGCCTCGGGTTCCGACCGATAGCCCCAGTCATAGGCCCCCATGTTCATCGGATAGGACAGCGCGCCGGGCATCTGGATGAACGGCCCGGCATCCGAGCCGCCGAATTCCACCACGATGACGCTGCGCCCGGCCTCCGACAGGCGGTAAGCCATGGCGCAGCCGGCCGATCCGGCGCCGACGATGACGTAATCGGCCTTCATCTTCTATTCTCCGATTTCTCTCTCAAGGCAGTCCCAGACCATCGCCGCCGCCTTGCTGGCCGTGGGGGAATCGCCCTTCAGCACCTCGCGCAGATAGACCCCGTCGATCAGCGCGCCGACCGTGTCGGCGATCGTCTCGGCCCGGTCGCCCACAAGGGGGCGAAGATCGTGAAGCAGGGTAGAGCGCAGGCGCCCCTGATAGACCGATAGAAGACGCCGCGCCTGGGGCTGGGTCTGGGCGAGGACGTAGAAGTTCAGCCAGGCGCTGGCCACCTCGCGCCGGAAGCTGCCGCTGCCGAAACTGGCAAGGATCGTGGCGCGCAAGCGGTCCTTCGGCCCCCGCGCGGTCAGAAGCGCACCGCGCACCTCGGCGGCGTAAATCGTCAGGATATGGCGCATCGCGGCAAGGAAGATCTGTTCCTTCGAGCCGAAATAGTGATGCGCCAGCGCCGAGGACATGCCCGCGCGCTTGGCGATCTGGCTGACCGTCACGTCGAGAGAGCCATGGCGCCCGATCTCGGTGATCGTCGCCTTGACCAGAGCGGACCGGCGGATGGGTTCCATTCCCACTTTCGGCATCGGACGACCTTTCCCAGACAATATGTCATGGTTAAATTCGTTTTATTGACTCGTCAATCAACCTCTGCTCCGGGGAGGTGGAACAGACGGTTCCCCTTCGCGCGCATCTGTCATAGTCTTTGCCCAAGTCCGACAGGGAGACCTGCAATTCTTCTTGCCCGATGAGAAGAGACGACGTTAATTGACTCACCAATCAAGAAAACAGGGAGTACGACCATGACCCTCAGAACGACGCTTGGCGCGACGCTTGTCGCCGGTGCCGCCCTAGCCGCCGCCCCGGCCTTTGCGGCGGGCTGCGACAAGGTGATCTTTTCGGATGTCGGCTGGACCGACATCACCTCCACCACCGCCGTCGCCACCACGGTTCTCGACGCGCTGGGCTATGAGACCGAGGTGAAGGTGCTGTCGATCCCGGTCACGCTGACCGGCCTTGGCCAGGGCGACGTCGATGTGTTCCTTGGCAACTGGATGCCGACGATGGAGGCCGACATCGCCCCCTATCGCGACGCTGGCACGGTCGAGACGGTGCGACGCAACCTGACCGGCGCGAAATATACGCTGGCCACCAATGCCGAAGGCGCCAAGGAAGGCATCAGCGATTTTTCGAATATCGCCGAGCATAAGGACGCGCTGGACGGCAAGATCTATGGCATCGAGCCGGGCAATGACGGCAACCGCCTGATCCTCGACATGATCGAGAACGACCAGTTCGGCCTGGGCGGCTTCGAGCTGATCGAAAGTTCGGAACAGGGGATGCTGGCGCAGGTCGGCAATGCCGACAACGCGGGCAAGGCCATCGTCTTCCTTGGCTGGGAACCGCACCCGATGAACGCCAATTTCGACATGACCTACCTGTCGGGCGGCGATGATGTCTTTGGCCCGAACTTCGGCGGGGCCGAGGTCTTTACCATGGTGCGCGCGGGCTATGTCGCGGAATGCCCGAACACCGGCAAGCTTCTTGAAAACCTCGAATTCACGCTGCCGATGGAGAATGAGATCATGGCCAAGATCCTCGACGACGGCGAGGCGCCGGGCGATGCTGCGAAGGCCTGGCTTGCCGCCAATCCCGACGTGCTTGGCCCCTGGCTTGACGGCGTGACCACCAAGGATGGCGGCGACGCGATGGCGGCCGTCACGGCCGCGCTGAACTGACCTGACCGGCGCCGGCCCCTTCGCGCGAGGGGCCGGAACGGCCCCTGATCCCGCGCAGACGGGACCGGGGCGGCAACCACTTTCCGGGGGACGAGGGACGATGGCGCTGAACGATGCCATGGGCTGGCTGACCGACACCAAGATACCCGTCGGCAAGACCGCCAAGATACTCTTCGAATGGCTCAAGGTGAACGGGCGCGGCTTTTTCCAGTCGCTCTCCCAGCTTTTGCAATGGCTGATCGACAGCATCCTGTGGCTGCTTCAGACGCCGCATCCGCTGGTCATCATCGCGATCTTCGTCGCGATCACATGGTTCCTTCAGAAAAGCTGGAAGACCTGCGTGATGGTCCTTCTGGGCTTTCTGTTCATCCTTAACCAGGGCTACTGGAAGGAGACGACTGAAAGCCTGACGCTGGTCCTGTCTTCCTGCGTTGTCTGCATGGCGATCGGGGTACCGATCGGCATCGCCGCCGCGCACCGACCCCGGCTTTACGCCTGGATGCGGCCGATCCTTGACCTGATGCAGACCCTGCCGACCTTCGTCTACCTGATCCCGGCCATCGTCTTTTTCGGCATCGGCATGGTGCCGGGCCTGATCGCCACGGTGATCTTCGTCCTGCCCGCGCCGATCCGGCTGACCCATCTTGGCGTCTCTTCCACGCCGGAATCGCTTCTGGAGGCGGTGAAGGCCTTTGGCGGGACCAGCCGTCAGACGCTGTGGAAGGTGGAACTGCCCTATGCGCTTCCGCAGATCATGGCGGGGCTGAACCAGACCATCATGCTGTCGCTGTCGATGGTCGTCATCGCGGCCCTTGTCGGCGCCGCAGGCCTTGGCGTGCCGGTGGTGCGCGCGCTCAACTCGGTCAACACCGCGCTTGGGTTCGAGTCGGGCTTTGTCATCGTCGTAGTGGCAATCATTCTTGACCGGATGCTCAGGATCGGAGCCAGCAAATGACGGTGGCGGTGGAATTCGACAAGGTCAACATCGTCTTCGGCGATCACCCCGACCGCGCCCTGCCGATGATGGATGAGGGGCGGAGCCGGGCCGAGATTCAGAAGGCCACGGGGCAGGTCTTGGGTGTCCACGACTGTTCGCTCAGCGTCGAGACGGGGGAAATCCTCGTCCTCATGGGCCTGTCCGGTTCGGGCAAGTCGACGCTTCTGCGCGCGGTCAACGGGCTGAACCCGGTCTGCCGGGGGCGCGTGACGGTGCATGACGACGGCTGGTCCTGTGAGGTTGGCGGCGCGTCACGCGGCGATCTCTTGCGGGTCCGGCGCGAATGCGTCGCCATGGTCTTCCAGCAATTCGGCCTTCTGCCCTGGCGCACGGTGCGCGAGAATGTGGGCCTTGGCCTTGAGCTTGCCGGTCAATCCCCGGCCGAACGGCGCGCCAAGACCGACGAACAGCTTGCCCTTGTCGGCCTCTCGGACTGGGCCGACCGCAAGGTGGGCGAGCTGTCGGGCGGCATGCAGCAGCGCGTGGGCCTTGCCCGCGCCTTCGCGACCGAGGCGCCGATCCTCTTGATGGACGAACCCTTCTCGGCCCTCGACCCGCTGATCCGCACCCGGCTCCAGGATGAGTTGCTTGAGCTTCAGAGCAAGCTGAAGCGCACCATCATCTTCGTCAGCCACGACCTCGACGAGGCGTTCAAGATCGGCAACCGGATCGCGCTGATGGAGGGCGGGCGGATCGTTCAGTGCGGCACCGCGCGCGAGATCATCGCGCATCCGGCCTCGGACTACGTTGCGGATTTCGTCAACCACATGAACCCGCTGTCGGTCCTGACCGCGCGCGACGCGCTGGAACCCACACCGAACACGATCCCCACCGACGGAGAGACCGACATCGACACCCCGATCAAGGATGTGATGGCCCGGCTCAAGGATGAAACCCGCGCCCTTGTGGTGCAGGATCACGGCAAGGTCGCGGGCCAGATCTCACGCCGGACGGTGATTGCGCGGCTTCTCGACCCGCGCGGTTGAGGTCAGATCTTGGTGGCGGGTGGCGGCGGGGTGATCCCGCGCCGCCGGATCTGCGCCTCGCGCCAGGTCATGTAGCTGATCGCGGCGATGATCATGGCCCCGCCAAGCAGGATATAGGGATCGACCCGTTCGTCGAAGGCAAGCGCGCCCAGAAGGGACGCCCAGACGAGTTGCAGGAACGTCACCGGCTGCGTCACTGTCAGCGGCGCCGCGGCAAAGGCGCGGGCCATGCAGTAATGCCCCAGCGTCGCAAAGGCCGCGACGATGCCAAGCTGGCCGATCTGCGCCAGAGTCGGCGGCACCCAGACCATCAGCGCGAAGGGCGCAAGGCCGATCGTCACCGTCAGCGACAAAAGCGCGACCAGCGCACCGGCCGACATCATCGTCGAAAGCCGCTTGGCGATCAGGTAGGAAAAGCCGAAACAGGTCGCCGCCCCAAGCTGCGCGATCTGGCCGGACGAGATTTCCCGCAAGCCCGGCCGCAGGATCACCAGCGCCCCGATCAGCGCCACGCAGATCGCCATGATCCGCCTGAGCGCCAGCCTTTCGCCGAAAAACACCGCCGCTCCGATGGTGACGACAACCGGGTTCAGATAGCCGATGGCCGTCACCTCGGCCACCGGGATGCGGGCCATGGCATAGAACCAAAGCGCCACGGCCACGACGTGCAGCACGCCGCGCCCGAGGATCAGCGGCGGCGCGCCGGTCGGAAGCCCCGCGCGGAAGATCCCGATCAGCGCGGGGGACAGGAAGACGAGGCCGATCACGAACCGCAGGAATGCCGCCTCGACCGAGGGCAGGGCGGTCCCGAGATGGCGCACGGTTCCGGTGACGGCCACGAAGCTGAGGCCGGTGGCAAGCATCCAGAGGACGCCCGCGACGGGCCGGTTCTGTGCGGCGGTTTCCATGGCCCCGACAGAAGCCCATCGGGCGCGGGGCCGCAAGGCCTATCCGCGCGCCAGCGACAGCGCGATGGACCACATCACCCCGGCCACGATCAAGTCCAGCAACCGCCACGCGCCGGGCCGCGCGAAGACCGGCGTCAGAAGCCGGGCGCCATAGCCAAGCGACAGGAAGAACAGGAACGACCCCAGCGCCGCGCCAAGGCCAAAGACCCACTCCCGCCCCGGATACTGGGCCGAGATGCTGCCCAGAAGCACCACGGTATCAAGGTAGACATGCGGATTCAGCCAGGTGATCGCCGCCAGCGTCAGAAGCGTGCCGCGCAAGGGCGCCGCCTTTGCCGCCGCCGCGTCGAGATGTTCGTTGCCCCTCCAGGCGGCATGGGCCGCGCGCAGGCCGTAGACGCCCAGAAAGACCACCCCGCCCCAGCGCAGGATGGGCAGAAGGGCGGGCATCTTTTCGGCGGCAAGGCCGATCCCTGCCACCCCGGCGCCGATCAGGATCGCGTCGGAGATCGCGCAGAACAGGACGACCGGCAGCACATGCTCGCGTCGTAGTCCCTGCCGCAGCACGAAGACATTCTGCGCGCCGATGGCGGCGATCAGGCTTAGGGACAGGCCGAGGCCGGAAAGAAGGACGGGCAGCACGGGGGGAAACTCCTTGGTCGCGGGGCTTGACTAGGGCCACCGCTGCGTTATCACAACTTAATAATGCTAAGGCTGATTAAGCAAAACTGATGTTCGATTATGCCCAGCTTGCCGCCCTGTCCCTTGTCCTCCGCCACGGGAGTTTCGAGGCCGCAGCGGCGCAGCTTGGCGTCACGCCTTCGGCCGTGTCGCAACGCATCCGCGCGCTGGAGGAAAGGTTGGGGGCGCCCCTGGTCCGGCGTGGACCGCCCGCCACGGCCACCCCGCTTGGCGCGCGCCTGGCGCGCCATGCCGAGGATGTGGCGCTGATGGAACGCGATCTTTTGGAAGGCGAGGGCGCGGCGCCCACCGCCCGCCCGGTGCTGCGCATCGCCGTCACCGCCGACAGCCTCGCCGTCTGGGTCCTGCCCGCGCTGGCCGCGTTCGAGGATACGCTTTTCGACCTCGTCATCGACGATCAGGACCATTCCGCCGACTGGCTCCGCAAGGGCGAGGTGCAGGGCGCAGTGACCTCCCATGGCGGCACCATCGCGGGGTGCGACTGCCATCCGCTGGGCCGGTTCCGCTATATCGCCTGCGCGACGCCCGCGTTTCGCGATCGCTGGTTCGACAGCGGCGTCACGGCGCAGACGCTTGCCGCCGCCCCGGCGCTGATCTTCAACGCGAAGGACGGGTTGCAGGGCGAATGGGCGCGCCGCGCGATGGGGCAGGGTGTGCCGCTGGCGGGCCATATGATCGCCTCTGCCGAAGGGTTTGTCGCGGCGGCGCGATTGTCGATGGGCTGGGGCATGATCCCTAAGGCGCTGGCGGCCGATGACCTGCTGAGCGGCCGCCTTGTGCCGCTTCTGCCAGACGCGCCGCTGGACGTGGCGCTTTACTGGCAGGTCGGCCGCCTTCCCGGCGCAACGCTGCCGCGCCTGACGCGGACGATCCGGGCGGCGGCGCGGGATGTGCTGATCGGCTGAGCCTTCAGGCGAAGGCGGTGGCGCGGGCGGTCTCGTCCACCTTCAGGATCATGTCCAGCACCAGCGCCGCGGGGTCGAGGTTGACCGCGCGGGCATGACGCGCCCGCGCGCCGAGGCTTTGGTGCAGCCCTGCCCAGGACCGCGCGGCATCGGGCGAGGGGGCGAGGCGCGCGAACAACTCTGCCTCACCCGGCGCGGCCTCGGCCCCCGCGAAGCCCAGCATCCCGGCGCGGGCGAGGCGGGAAAGGAAAAGGTCGAAAAGCGTCAGCAGCAGTTCAAGCTTTTCCGCCTGCCCGCGTTGCCCCATTGCATCGGCCAGCTTCAGCGCACGGCCCCGGTCGAGACGCGGCAGGGTGGCAAAAAGCGTGACAAGATCGCGATAGGTCTCGATCCCGTCAAGGTTCAGAAGCCGGATCGCCTCACCCACCGACCCGCCGGCAAGGGCGGCCAGCGCCGCGCCGTCGCCATGGTCGATCCCGGCCGCCGCGATGGCGCGGCTGAGGTCGTCGGGCGACAGCGTGGTCAGCCGTAGTTCCCGGCACCGCGACCGGATGGTGGGCAGCAGGCCCGAGGGGCGGTGGCTGATCAGCAGGAAGACAACGCCATGGGGCGGTTCCTCAAGCATCTTCAGAAGCGCGTTGGCGGCCGAGATGTTCATCTCATCCGCCGGATCGACGATCACCACCCGCCGCCCGCCATCGGTCGAGGAAAGGTGCAGGAAGTTCCGCAGCTTGCGCACCTCATCCACGGTGATGACGGTCTTGAGACGCTTCTTGTCCTCGTCCCAGGCCCGGCGCAGCAGGTAAAGTCGCCCCTCGGAACCGGCATGGATGCGGCGCGCGACAGGGTGGTCGTCGGGAATGTCGAGCGTCGTGGGCGCGGGCGGGGCATCGCCGAAAAGCCCGCCCCCCTCCGCCGCGGGCGTGGCAAGGAGGAAGCGCGCCAGCCGCCAGGCGAGCGTCGCCTTGCCGACGCCAAGCGGGCCGGTCAGAAGCCATGCATGGTGCAGCCGGTCGGCGGCGTAGGCGTCAAGGAACCCCGCCTCGGCATGGTCCTGACCGATCAGGTGCCGCGTGTCGCGGGGATGGGGGGCGCCCTCGATCCGGTCGGGCTCGGGGATGGCGGCCTCGCTCATCCCAGCGCCCGTGTCGCGATGGCCGCGACCTCATCCGCGACGGCCTCCGGCGCGCGGGCGCCGTCGATCACCAGGCAGCGGTCGGGGAATTCCCGCGCGAGGTCAAGAAACCCCGCCCGCATCCGCCGTTGCAGATCGGCGCCGAAATCCTCGAACCGCTCCTCGGTGCCGCCGCGCCCCTTGGCGCGGGCCAGACCCGTCTCCGGGTCCATGTCGATGATGAAAGTCAGGTCGGGTTCGCGCCCGATCATCAGGGCGTGAAGCTTGTCAACCAGCCCGCGCAGATCGCCACGCGACAGGCCCTGATACATCCGCGTCGAATCCGCGAAACGGTCGGAAATGACGATCCTGCCCGCCGCCAAGGCGGGGTCGATCACCCGTTCAAGGTGGTCGCGCCGGGCGGCGGTGAACAGCAGGATCTCCGTCTCCGCCGACCAGCGGTCGGGGTCGCCCTCAAGGACCAGCCGCCGGATTTCCTCCGCCCCCGGACTGCCGCCGGGTTCGCGGGTCAGCACCACCTCATGCCCCGCCTTGCGAAGCGTTTCTGCCAGAAGCCGCGCCTGGGTGGATTTGCCGGACCCGTCGATCCCCTCGAAGGTGATGAACATCGCGCGCCGGTCAGCTGCCGATGGCGACAAGCGCGCGCTGCGTCAGCACGCCGAAGGCGGTCTTCATCCGGCTCGCGAAGCCGCCCTTGGCGACCGGCTGATCGGCGACAAGCGGGACCGTCGTCGGTTCCATCCCCGGCACCGTGATCGTCATCTCGGCCAGCTTCTGCCCTTCGGCAATCGGCGCCTCGATCGGGGTGGTAAAGGCGACCTCGGCCTTCAGCTTGTCCTGCGCCAGCGAGGGCAGCAGCATCGACAGGTCCTGATCCAGCACGAGGCCGACCTTGGTCTTCGACCCCATCCAGACATCGGCATCGGTGATGCGCGTCCCCTTGGTCGCCACGGTCTTCTGCACGAATTCGCGGAAGGCCCAGTTCAGGATCCGCTCTGCCTCTTGCGAACGCTCACGGTCGGTGGCCATTCCGGTGATGACCACGACGATGCGGCGGCCGTTCTGGATGGCCGAGCCGACAAGACCATAGCCCGATTCCTCGGTATGCCCGGTCTTGAGGCCATCCGCCCCGATCCCGAGCTTCAGGAGCGGGTTGCGGTTGAAGCGGTTGTCGGGCGCGCGGTTGTCATAGGGAAATTCCGTCAGGCCGAAATAGCCGTAATATTCGGGAAACTCGCGGATCAGCCGCGCGGCGAGGATGCCGAGGTCATGCATGCTCATCCGCTGGTTCGGGTTCGGCCAGCCGCTGGCATTGGCAAAGGTGCTGTCGGTCATGCCAAGGGCCTTGGCACGCTCGTTCATCTGGCGCGCGAAGGCTTCTTCGGTGCCGGCCAGCCCTTCGGCCACCACCACGCAGGCATCGTTGCCGGAAAGGACGACAATGCCCTTGATCAACTCCTCCACCGTCGGCCGGTCGGTTTCGTTGAGGAACATGGTCGAGCCCTGCATCGACTTGGCATGGGACGAGACCGGAAAACGGTCGTCGAGGTTCACGCGCCCGTCGCGCAGCGCCTCGAACAGCATGTTGATCGTCATCAGCTTCGACATCGAGGCCGGTGGCAGCTTTTCATGCGCATTCTTTTCCAGAAGCACGGTCCCGGTCGAAACGTCATAGACCCAGGCCGCCTTCGCGCGCGTCTCGAAGGCGCGCGCGGGCAGGGCGACGGTCAGGGCCAGAACGATAAGGGCGGCAAGTCTGAGGATCACCTGCGGAAAGCTCCCTTTACTTCGAGACCGGGTAGGCGTCGGGATAGCCGATGCCCTTGACCTTGGCGGCCGTCGCGTCGCGGCCCGCCACGCTGTCGGCCGGGCCGACGATCACGCGCCAATAGGTCTTGCCGTTGCTCTGGTCGGGGACGACCCTGGACAGAAGCCCGGCCTTCTGCATCTGGCCCTGCGCGCGGGTGGCGTTGGCCTCGGTGCTGAAGATGCCGATCTGGACATAGGCGCGCTTCAGCGCCGGTTGGGCGGCGGGCGCGGCCTGCTTCGCCTCGGCGGCGGCGATCCCGGCGGCGGCCGTGCCGACGACCGGGTCGAGCGGGGCCGCGTCGATCGCGCCGCCGGTGGCACCGGCAGCGACCGGGGCCGTCATCGTGTCTTCGGCCTTCGGCTTGCGCTTGAAGAGCCCGGCGAAAAGCCCGCGTTTCTTCTTCGGCGCCTCGGCCACCGGCGCCTCGGTGCCGTCGACGGGCGCGGCGGCAAGGTCGGTCGCCACGGCGGCGGGTGTCGGTGTGGCGGTGGTATCGGCAGCCTCGGGGCTGGCCGCGGCCACGGCGGCGGCTTCGGTTTCCGGCGTCACCTCGCTGGCCGGGGTCAGGTCGACCTCCTTGCGGCGCAGCGCGACGATGGCGATCTTGGCGGGCTGACCGGCCAGCATCCCAAGCGCCTCGGCGGCGTCGGAAGACACCTGGATGCTCGGCCCCGGATTGTCGATCTCACGCCGGAAAAGCGCGCCGACCACGCTCTTACCGTTCTTCTCGTTGCGGATCATCACCCGTTCCGGGTCCTTGACCGAGGAATGCGCGACCCAGACCCCGCCGAGCGAGGGCCGCCCGTCCCAAAGCGCCTCGCCGTTCAGGTTGAAGACGTCGGGGGACTCGATGTCCTGCTCCATCGTCACGATGCCCTGCTCGGCGCCCGGCGTCGTCACCGTCTCTTTCGAGAAGGGTGAGGTTCCGGTCTGGCAGCCCGCCAGAAGCAACGCCGCCCCCGCCGCGCCCGCAAGCAACCCAAGTCCCTGAGGTTTCATTCTTGCCCCCGTTTGTGCGGTTGCGATCCGCACTGTCTTGCCCAAATATCCGACCGGAAGCTGCGGGATCGCCCGTCGCGCCGGTCTCCTGCCCGTCTGCCGCGCGCTTGCGGGGCTGACCCCGGCGCACGCGATTTGGCGCGAAGTTTAGCGGCTCCCACGTCACAAGAAAAGGCCGCGCGCCGCGACATGCGGATTTCAGCCCGCCCCGACCTTTCAGAATCGCGTGAGCCACGCTAAGCCCGGCCGACCGGAGGCTGGGCAGGGACGATCCCAAAGCGCCCGCGCCGCCCGGACGGATGGATGAGTGGCCGAGTGGTTGAAGGCACTGGTCTTGAAAACCAGCGAACCGAAAGGTTCCGTGGGTTCGAATCCCACCTCATCCGCCAGCGTCTCCCGCACCGACACCACGGTGCCGCAGGTCAGGTTCGCCGCGCGCATAGTTGCGTTCGCGTCAGCTTTCCCCGCCACCGTCCCGGAACGCTGCCAGCGTCCGGGCCACGCCCTCCTCCAGCGGAACGGCGGCCCAGTCCCCGATCAGATCCCGCAGGGGCGTGTTGTCGAGGCCCTTTGGCCCCGCGCGGTGGACCGGCGCGGCGTCGACCCTGGCATCGGGCGCCAGCCGCAGGATCGCCGCCAGCAGGTCCGCGGTCGACCGGACGTCGGTGGTCAGATCGCTGACGACCGGCCCGTCGGGCGTGGCCGCAAGACAGCGCAGGAAGATCTCCGTCACCTCATCGATATGCTGAAAGCACATCTCGCCGGAAAAGGGCATCTCATAGCTTTCGCCGGTGGCGGCGGCACGGATCACCTGGGTGATCGCGGCTGTCTCGCCCTCGATCCGCCCTGGCCCGTAGACGACATTCGGGCGCAGCCCGACCGATGCGATGCCGTGGTCAAGGAAATAGACCTTCGAAATCTCCTCGCAGCAATGCTTGTAGGCGCCGTAAAGATTGACCGGAGAGGCAAGCGCCCCGCGCGGTTTCGCGGCGAGAGAGCTTGTATAGACGACGCGCGAAATCCCCGTCATGCGGGCCAGTTCCAGCACGTTGATATGGCCGATGATATTGACCTCGGCCCCCAGCACCGGATTGGCGCGGCAGGCCGGAATGACCAGCGCGGCAAGATGGACGATCGCCCGGATGCCGTGCCGCCCGGCCACCTCGCTCAGCGCGGACAGATCGCGGATGTCGCCCGTCTCATACCGGATCGCGTCATGCCGGATGGGGGCCTTCGGCGGTGCAAGGTCGAAGACCACGACGCTTTCCCCCCGCGCCAGCAGCGCCGCGCAAAGAGCACGGCCAAGAAAGCCCGACCCGCCGGTGACAAGGACCGGCCCGACCGTGGACACCCCGCTCATGACGCCATCCCCTGCCCGCCGTTGACGTCAAGCAACTGCCCGGTGATGAAGCCGCTTTCCTCCGAGGCGAAGAAGGCGACTGCGGCCGCCACATCCTCGACCCGGCCGTGGCGGCGGACCGGGATTGCGTTGCGCACGGCGGCGCGTTCCTCGGGCGTCTGGCGTTCGCTCAGCAGCCGTTCGACCCGCGGTGTCAGGATCGCGCCGGGGCAGACCGCGTTGCAGGTGATCCCCCGCGGCCCGAATTCCTGCGCCAGTTGCAAGGTCATCGACTGCACCGCCCCCTTGGCCGCGACATAGTTGGCGCCCGTGAACAAGCTGCCATAGCGCCCGGCCTTGGAGCCGAGGTTGATGATCCGCCCATAGCCGCGTTCGGCCATGCCCGGCACGATGGCGCGGATCAGCCGCACGGCGGCGGTGACGTTCAGGTCCATGACCCGCGCCCAGTCCTCATCGGTTTCCTCGACGAAGGCGCGCGGCGTGTGAAGCGATCCGCCCGCGTTGTTCACGAGGATGTCGAAGCGAAACCCGGCCTGATCGAGCCGCGATAACGCTGCCGCGATCCCGGCCGCATCCGACAGGTCGACCTGTTCGAAATGCACGCCTGCCATGTCGGGCCGCGCCGCCGACAGCGCGATCGCCTCGGCGCTGCGATCCAGAACCGCGACCCGCGCGCCATCGGCCGCAAGCCGCGCCGCGATCGCCGCGCCCAGCCCGTCCGCCGCCCCCGAAACCAGCGCCATTTTCCCGTGCAGCCCTGCCGCCATCCGCCGTCCTCCGAAACCTGAAACAGCGGTCGATTGGCCGCTTGCTATATTAAATATATCGGGACATAATACCGCAATGCAAAATTAATATGCCGCAACTCGCCTTTCGCGGGGAAATGCGGCAAGGCACGAACCGACAAAGGGAGGAACAAGGAATGAAAGACATCGCAGCCATCCTGCGGGGCTTTGGCCTCGTGGCCGTAATGGGCGCTTCGGCCGCACTGACCGCCGCCCCCGTTCAGGCGCAAGGCAACCGTCCGGTGACCGTCGTCGTCCCCTTCGCCGCCGGTGGCGGGACCGACATCACCACCCGCGCCATGCAGGAAGGCATGGCCAAGGCGCTTGACGCCAATGTTGTCGTGAAGAACACCGCAGGCGCCGGCGGCACCATCGGCGTCAGCGAGGTCGCCCGCGCGAAGCCGGACGGCACCACGCTGGCCATGGCGCCGGTCGGGCCGCTGACCACCCAGCCGCATCTGCGCGAACTGCCCTATGATGTCGACAGCTTCGACTATATCTGCCTGGCCTATTCGGCGCCAACGGTGATCGCGGTGCGCAAGGATTCGCCCTTCACCTCGCTTGGCGATCTCGTGGCCTATGGCAAGGAGCATCCGGGCGAGTTGACCTTTGCCGTGCAGGCCATCGGCTCGATCCCGCATATCGCAGGTCTTGGCCTTGCCGATGCGGCGGGGATCGAGATGAACTATCTGCCCGTGAACGGTGACGGTCCGGCGCTCAAGGCGCTTCTCGACGGGACGGCCGATCTCTTCATCCCGCATGTCTCCTTCTATTCGACCAATGCCGACCAGCTGAAATCGCTGGCGCTGTTGCAGGCGGATCGGCTGGCCGAACAGCCCGACCTGGCGACCGCGGCGGAACAGGGCTATGCCCTCGACTTCCCGATCTGGGGCGGGCTGGTGGCGCCTGCGGGGCTGGAAGATGCCGTCAAGGGCAAGCTGGAGGCCGCCTGCAAGGGTGCTATCGATTCCAAGCCGTTCCAGGACCGCATGGCGACGCTGAAACAACCCTCAGCCTATCTGGGCGCTGGCGACTTTGCGGCTTTCGTGCATGAAAAGTACGAAACCAACCGCAAACTGCTTGAAAAGGCAGGCCTTTTGGCAAAGTGATGCGGGTTGTGGCCGGGGGGTGCCTGCATCGCCCCGGCCGGTTGCTGCGTCATCTTCGGGGGGAGGGGACATGGATGCTGGCAATGCGCCGGGGTTGGAAAGCGATGCGGTGTCGCCGCGCCGCCAAAGGGCCGGACGGTTGACTGAAATCATGATCGTCGCGCTTCTCGTTGCCGCGCTGGCCCTGTTTCTTGCCGCCAGTTTCGGCAAGACCAGCGCCTTCGCGCAGGCCAGCAGCGGGCGCGGGCCGTACTTCTTCCCCCGTATCGTTCTGGGGGGGATGGCGATTTTGATCCCGGTGCTGCTTGTCGGAATCAGGCAAAGGGCGGCGCTTTTGCCCGAACGCGCCCCCCTTGTCCGCATGATTTTTGTCATCCTCGCGACGGCGGCCTATTGCGCGGCCATCGGCGTCATCGGCTTTCTGCTGGCAAGCGTGCTTTTCGGGGGTCTCGTGCCGGTCCTGCTGGGCCAGCGCGGTTACCTCATGCTGGCCGCGATCGCCCTCAGCTATGCCGTCGCCGTGTGGCTGCTGTTCGAGAAGATCTTTCTGATCATCCTGCCCGCCTCGCCCTTCGGGCTTGGTTTCTGACCGGACCGCCAGCCAGAAAGGAGCGCCGATGGAGTTGTTACTGACCGCTGTCACGCAGATCGCGACGCCGATGACGCTTTTGGCCATCGTCGCGGGGACCTTCGTCGGCGTGATCGTCGGCGTGCTGCCGGGCCTTGGCTCTGTCCTCGGGCTGACCATGGTGCTGCCCTTCACCTTCGCCATGCCGCAGATCCCCGCCATTGCGCTGATGCTGGGCGTCTATTGCGGGTCGGTCTATGGCGGGTCGATCACCGCCATCGTGCTGAACACGCCGGGAACGCCGCAATCGGCGGCCACCGCGATGGAGGGGTTTCCGATGGCCCAGCGCGGCGAGGCGGACCTGGCCATCGGCTGGGTGACGGCGGCCTCGACGCTGGGCGGGCTTTTCTCCGTCGCCGTCCTTGCGCTGGCCGGGCCGACGCTGGCGACCTTCTCGCTTCAGTTCACGCCGATCGAGTACTTCGCGCTGGGCCTTTTTGCGATGACCTGTATCGCGGGCGTCTCCTCCGGCGCGCTGGCCAAGGGGCTGATGGCCGGCGGCATCGGCATCATCCTGTCGATGATCGGCGCCGATCCTGTCACCGGCGACCTGCGCTTCACCTTCCACAGCTTCCAGCTTACCGCCGGGATCGGGCTGATCCCGGTCATCGTCGGGCTGTTCGCCTTTTCCGAGATGTTCCTGCGCGTCCTCGACCTTGACGCCGGGAAGACCGCCGCGAAGGACATGCGCGTCGGGTTCCGGCTGCCGCGCTGGGCCGACTGGCGCCCCCGGCTGGGCATGCTGCTGCGCGGCTCGCTGATCGGCTCCTTCGTCGGCGCGCTGCCCGGCACCGGCGCCGCGACCGCCTCTTTCATCGCCTATTCCGAGGCGCAGCGAACCTCGCCCCGGCGCGCGAACTTCGGCAAGGGAGAGGCCGATGGCCTCGTCGCCTGCGAAAGCGCCAACAACGCGGTCACGGGCAGCGCCCTGGTCCCGACGCTGGCGCTTGGCATTCCGGGCGATCCGGTCACGGCGGTGATGCTGGGCGCGCTGGTCATTCAGGGCGTCGCGCCGGGGCCGCAGCTTTTCGTCAACCACCTCGACCTGATCTATGCGATCTTTCTGGTGCTGGTCATCGTCAACGTGGTGATGTTCGCCATCGGCGCGCTGGGCGCCCCGATCTTCACCCGCGTCCTGCGCATCCCCGAGCCGATCCTGATCGGCCTCATCCTTATCATCTCGACGGTCGGGGCCTACGGCGTGAACGGCAACCTCTTCGACGTCTGGATCGCCTTTGGCGCGGGCGTGGCGGGGGCGATCCTGCGGTATTTCAGCTATCCCGTCGCGCCGATCGTGATCGGCATGGTGCTGGGTCCGACGATCGAGATGTCGCTGCGCCAGGGGCTGATCCTGACGCGGGGCGATGCCCTCGCCTTCTTCCAGCGGCCCATCGCGCTGATGCTGTTCATCATCACGGCGGCGATCCTGCTTTGGCCGCTGGTCCGACGGCTTCGGGCGCGCGAACGGACCTAGACCGCCCCGCCGCCCAGTGCCGCGATGTCGCGCGCCGCGCCCATCAGTTTCGGCAGATGTTCACGCCGCAGCAGATCGGGCGGGAGGTTGGCCGCATTGCCACCAACGCTCAGCGTATAGATGTCGCCGGTCAGCGGATCGCGCAGGGGAATGCCGATGGCATTATGCTCGGCCTTCCATTCGCCGAAGGAATCGGAATGGCCCTGCACCTTCATACGCTCAAGCGCGGCCAGAAGGGCGGCCTCTTTCCCGGCCTTCCACGCCGCGCCGTGAAGCTTTTCCAGATCGCGGAACGCCTGGTCCCGGATCTCCGGCTCGGCGGCGCAAAGGTAGGCGCGCCCCGGCGCGGACTCCGCCAGCGGGATGCGGGAGCCGACGTTGAGATGCAGCGCAACGGCCGTCGGCTTGCGGATCAGCTCGACGAACATCATGTCCAGCCCGTCGCGCACGCTCAGCGCGACGACGCAATCGCCGCTGGCGGCGATCTCCTCCATCCGGCCGCGGATCAACTCGCCAAAGCCGAACCGCCCCAGCGCCGCATAGCCCAGCGTCAGAACCTGGTTCGACACCGCGTATTTGCCGTATTCGGGCATGTAACGCAGGTAGCCAAGCTTGGTCAGCGTCCCCAGAAGGCGCGACACGGTGGTCTTGTGAAGCCCTGTCCGTTCGGCAAGCGCCTGCGTCCCCAGAACCTTGTCCTCGGCCCGGAAGGCGCGCAGGATCGACATGCCCCGCGCCAGCGAACTGACAAAGGGCCGGTCATCGTTCAGGGCCGCCGCGCCGATGTCCTGGCGCGGGCGGCCCCGGCGGGGCTTCACGGGTTTTCCGGCGGCTTCGTCATTCATCCCAGCGGTGTACCTTAGCCGGACGGCCAAGTCACCGGCAACTTGCCGGACCCGCTCGCCGCTATTTGAGCAATGCGCCCTCCGGCAGGTCGGCATAGTCCGAACAATCCCGGTGGCTTGCGGCTGGATCGACCTTGACGTCCACCACGACCGGCCCGCCGCGCTTGTGCGCCTCGCGCAGCGCGTCGCCGATCTGATCCGCCTCGGTCACCGTCACGCCACTGCCGCCCAGGCCTTCGGCCACCTTGGTGAAGTCATGATCGGCGAAATCGACGCCGATCGCCTGATTGCCGAGGTTGTCGCGCACCATGCCAAGCCCGGCATTGTTGGCGACGACGTAAACGACGTCCAGCCCCCGTTCCGCCGCCGTCGCGATGGCGTCCATCGTCATCACGAAGCCGCCGTCGCCGATCACCCCCGTCACCCGCTTTTGCGGGCAGACGACCTTCGCCCCGGTCGCGGCGGGCGTACTCCACCCCATGCCGCCGATCCCGCCCGGCGCGACCAACTGATGCGGATGGCGCAGCGGCAGGCGTGAGGTTGCCCAGATCCGGTTGGTGCCTGCGTCAAGCGTCAAGAGATCGTCGGCGGTCAGGAAATCCCCCAGCCCGCGCATGATGTCGGCGTAATGCACCGTGCCGGGCCGGGTGTCATAGACCGGCAGGACGCCATAGTCGTTCTCAAGCTTGATCGTCGCGATCCGGTCCTTGCGCGCCGCCACGACGCCGGGTTCGGCGCCCTTCCGGGTCAGGAGAAAGTCCAGCACGTCGGCGACATCCGCCGTCACCGCCTGATCGACCGGCATGACCCAGCCTGCCTGCAACGGGTCGATATCGACCTGGATGATCGTCTGGTCGCTGGGCCGCATCATCCGGGTGTCGCGGAACCGGGTGTATTCCGGCCCGAGGCTGCACCCCAGGACAAGGATCACATCGGCCGCCTGAACCATCCGGTTGGCGGCCGCCGCGGCCCAGTTGCCCATCATGCCGACCGCGATGTCGGTGGTTTCGTCGATCGTCCCCTTGCCGTGATAGCTTGAGGCGACGGCGATCCCGTCGCGGGTGGCCAGCGCCTGCAACTTCTCTCCCGAGCGGCTCATGTAGATGCCGTTGCCCGCGATGATGACCGGGGTCTTCGCCCCGGCCAGCGTGGCGGCGATCCTGTCCAGCGCGGCGCGGTCCGGCACCATCGGCGTGTGGCGCAGATAGCCCTCGGTCGGGTAAAGCGCCGCGCGGGTCTGCTCCGGGATCTCCTCGCGGATGATGTTGGTGCGCATGACCATGGCGGCCGGTCCCTGGCGCGGCGTCATCGCGTGCTTGATGGCCATCTGCGTGCCATAGACGGCCTCGGCCGGGGTGGTGGCATAGGTCGCGAACTTGGTCATCGTCTTGAGGACGGCAAAGGCGTCGCCCGCGCCGTAATCGCCGGTCATCGTCTGGTAGACGCCGTATTGCGCGAAACCGTCATAGCAGGAGGTGTCGGTCATGATGACCATGGGCGAGGACGAGAAATAGGCCTCGAGAATACCGAAGGCGCCGGTGGTCGTCGCGAAGGGACCCTGCGCCATCAGAAGGCCGGGCTTGCCCGTCAGCTTGCCCGCGACCTGCGCCATGACCGAGGCGGACTGTTCGGTCCGCGCCAGCACGAGGTCGAATTCCGACTTGCGGTCGTGGAAGGCCGGGAGCGACCAGGTGATGCCAAGGCCGGGCAGTGTGAAGCCCCGCGTGATGCCCGCCTCGATGAACGTCGCGATGACGCCTTCATTCGTTCTCATGTCGCCCTTCTCCTCCGCCAGCGTGTCTTGCTATTAATTCTGATATACGGAATTTAGTTTTGCAATACGGATATTGAGAGGCTACGTAGGATCGGTCGGGAAAAGGGTCGGCGTTGCCGTGGGGCGGCCCCGACAGGGCGCGCGGCGGCACGGTTTGCCATGCGGCCCGCCCGGAAACGCGCCGAATCGCAGAACGACGGGACGCTTCGCGCCCGGCGCTGCCGGGTCAGCCCGCATAGGGCCGTCGCGCGGCGCTGTCGGTCAGAGGGGCGCGGTCTCGAACAGGGGCCGGGGCGTTGCGCCCGTGCCGTTCGACCATCCGCCGCAGGCGCGGCCCCTGAAGGATCGGCCGCGCGGGGGTGGGCGCGGGCGCATCGACGGCCAGGTCGGGAAAGATCGCCGAAAGCTCCGCCCAGGCGTCGGCGCCCAGCATCTTGCGGGCCTGCGGGCCGGGCAAAAGCGTTTCCGATGCCCCCCTTCGGCAAAGATGATCTCATGCGCGTCGCACATCAGGTGATGGTAGCGCAGCCGCCCGGTCGCCCCGATGGCCGAAATGCCGGGCAACGCGGTCAGCTTTTTCGCCGCCACCAGCCCCTCGTCCACGCCCATCATCCTCTCCACGATGCGCGAGCGCACAAGCATCCGGTGCTGCGGCGAAACGTAAAGATCGCGCCGCGGCAGGCTGGGGCCAAGCGCACCGGCACCGATATGGATCGGCGCGACCGGGGGCGTCACGATCACCTCGGACACGCCGATCCAGCGGATCGGCTGTGCGCCATGATCGCGGGTCGTCACAAGGTCCCCCACGCGAAGACGCTCGATCGGCACCTCACCCTCCGGGGTCAGGATGCGGGTTCCGGCAAGATAGCAGGTGACGCCGGTATTTTCGGCGGTGAAGAAGGTGTTGTTGGCCGTGGCCCCGGTAAAGGTAAGGCTGCTTGTGCCAAACTGGGTGTTGTCCGAATAATCGACGACGCGGCCATTGGCATCGGTCGTGTTCGATTGATTCAGGATGCCGTCATCGGCCTGGTCGGCATAAAGCTCTGCAAGGTTGTCGTAATACGGGGTAAGGTCGATGAAATCGTTGTTGGTGGCATCGCCGTCATCCAGCGCGCCGGTATTGCCCGCGTTGAAATCGGTGATCGTGTCGGCCCCGTTGCCGATCGCGTAAAGGAAGGTATCGTTCCCGCCGCCGCCGCTCAGCAGGTCGTTGCCCTGACCGCCGACGAGGGTGTCGTCACCCGCGCCGCCGTAAAGCGTGTCTTCGCCGCCGTAGCCAAGGATGTAGTCGTCCCCGGCCCCGCCATCGAACATGTTGGAGAAGGTCTGTCCCTCCTCGGTGAAGGTCGGATCGTAGCCGGAAAGGGTATCGTTGTAATCCGATCCGATGGCGCCATCGATGCCAAGGAAGCTGTCGCCTTCGGCATCGCCACCGCTGCCAACCCCGGCGCCAAGGTTGACATTCACCCCCGCCGTCGAGGTGGAATAGTCGGCAATATCCAGCCCCGATCCGCCGTCAAGCACGTCGGCCCCCGCGCCGCCGATCAGCGTGTCGTTGCCAGCGTTGCCATAGAGCGTATCGGCGCCCGTGCCGCCGATGATGCGGTCGGCGCCCCCGTCACCTCCCAGTATCTGCCCGGTACTCGACGCCGAAGCGTCGATCAGGTCGTCATAGACCGTACCCCAGATGGCCTCGACCTGCGTGAAGGTGCCGCTGCCCGCCGTTCCGTCAAATGAGAATGTCCCGGCCTCGTCACCCGTGAAGGTAACGGTGACCCCGGACGTCGATGTAGTGGACCTCAGGAGGAGCGTGTCAGCGTCCGAACCGCCCTCACCACCGATGATGGTGGTGCCGGTATCCCCGTCGCTGACGCTGAAGGTGTCGGACCCGTCGCCACCGTCGAGCGTGTTGCTGCCTGCCTCGCCCTCAAGATAGTCGTCCCCGGTCCCGCCATAGATCAGATCGTCGCCGGTGCCGCCCCAAAGCGAATCGTTACCGGCATCGCCATGGACCGTGTCATTGCCGTTGCCTGCGGAAAGGTGATCGTCCCCGCCGCCGCCATGGATCAGGTCGTTGTCGTCACCGCCCCAGATAACGTCGTTGCCCGCGCCGCCGGTGATGGTATCATTGCCCGATCCGGCGGCGATTTCCGTCCCTGCCGTGTCGGCCGACGCATCGACCAGATCCGGTTGCGCGGTCAGGATGAGATGCTCGATTTCGCTGAAGGTGACGGTATAGGTGGCGTCGGTGACCGTTCCGGCCCCGTCGCCTGAATAGACCACGGTCAGCGGCGAGGTGACGGCGGAGAAATCAAGCGTATCGTAATTGGTCCCGCCCGTCCCGCCGACGATGGTGTCATCGCCGAACCCATCCGCGAAGATAAAGATATCGGACCCATCGCCACCGCGCAGCAGGTCATTACCCGCGCCGCCCAACAGCGTGTCGTCGCCTGTACCGGCGTTGATCGTGCTGCTGCCCGTGCCGCCGTGGAACAGGACATCTCCGGCAGCCCAGTTCCAGTAGTCGTTGTTATTCGTCCCATAGATTTCTTCGATATTGTCGAAGCTGATCGACAGGGTGCCCGTCGTGAACCCGCGCGCGTCGAAGGTGTCATAGCCCTCGCCGCCGTCAATCGTGTCCTAGCCGCCCTCGGCCTCGTTGAAATAGTCGTCGCCCGCGCCGCCCACCAGGCTGTCATTGCCCGCCCCGCCGGTGATCGAGTCGTTCCCGTCACCGCCAAAGATGCTGTCGTTGCCTGCCCCGCCGTCGATGGTGTCGTTGCCGTCGCCGCCATAGATCAGGTCATCGCCGGTGGTGATCTGGTCGCCGTCGGCATCGGTATAGCCGACGCCCATGCTGTCATTGCCGGTCGTGCCTTCAACGCCCGTGACATAGGTCGCGGCGTAGCGGTCGGCGGTCATGTTGCTGGTCGCGCCAGCGACGCTGTCCAGTGTCAGCGACCGGATCGGCGCGGCCTCAAGCGCGGTCTGGTCGGTGTTATAGGTCGTCTCCGGCACCAGGTAGAGATTGCCGGCGGTGTCCTGCATCACATTGGCGGTGATGATCGCGGTGCTGCCATCGGCATAGGTAATGGTGGCGTTGTAGATGACGAGCGTGTCGAAGGTCTGCGCCGCCCCGCCGTCGATGCTGAACGTGTCGTTCGCGGCGAGGTTGTCGGTGTCATAGGCGGTGCTGCTGCCGCCTGAATAGCTGACGGGCGCGAGGGTCTGAACGGCCGAGAAGAGCGGATCGGTCCGCGAACCGAAGGTCGCCCCGAGGAGACTTGCCGCGTTTTCGGCGGTCGTATTGCCCTCGGTGGGGTCAAGGGCGGCAACCGTTCCCAGATAGAAAACGTCGAATATCGTCGCCATTACCGGCCTCGCTTGTCAAATCTGCCTGGCAGAGGGCGGTGTCACATGGGATGAAGGGCCGACGGCACCGGCAGGCAGCGGCCATATGATGCCGCCGCCCTCCCGTTCGTTCCGGTCGTGGACCGGCCGCCCAGCAAGGCACGGTACGACACCGCACGGGCGCGAAAAGCGGCCGGGTTCATCCCAAGGGGACGTTACGCGCGATGTATTTGCGCCCTGTTAACGGGGAACCGTCCGAATTCGCGGGACCAGCAGGCAAGGGACGTGCCGGGCGGCAATAACCAGCTTCGCCGGTATCGCGGATCGCCACGCCCCTGCGGAAGGGCGCCGTCGCCCCATCCCGACCTGGCCGGAACTCTGAGAGTTTTCGATGCCGGGCGTCGAGCGGCACCGGATTTGTCCTTTCGGACTTCGGCAACCCCTTGAAAACACGCGGGCCGATTTTGGATCGGCAACGAAAGCGCCCTTTTTCGTCAGGGGATTTGTCCGATGTGGGCGCGGCCCGAGGGGCAGCTATGCGGACGAAGCTGCCGTTTGAAAGGCCGGGCATTGCCCTCCCGGTGGGGCGGTCGGGCGATGCCCGGCGGCGCGGGACGCGCCTTGGTTCCGGGCAGGGGGAGCGACCGCGAAGGGCTCAGCACCGACCTCTAGGTTTTTATGAACCGGCGCACCCGCGCGGCGGGTGCAGATAAGGTGTTTTCCCTCTAGCGGCGGGCAAAGCGAGCCAAGGCGCGGGGCGCCCAAGGGGCATTTTGTGACCCGAAAGGGCAAATGCCGTGACTATCGACATCGGGATAATTGGTCGGAGCGAGAGGATTCGAACCTCCGACCCCCTGCTCCCGAAGCAGGTGCGCTACCAGGCTGCGCTACGCTCCGACCGTGGGCGCGGGACTAACGCGACTCGGGCGCTTTGGCAAGGGGCTACGGCGGGGTTGTTTCGCTTACTCGCCGACCCCGCGGCGCAGGGGAAGGACGCGCTGCAAGATGCTCGACCGGGGCGCGGTGACGGTTTCGGGCCGCACCCGCGTCTGGGTGACGGGCCTGTTGGCCGAAATCCCCTTCCGGCTTTCGCGGAAGACGATGTAGAGGCCCGAGGCGATGATGACACCCGCGCCAATCGCCGTCGGCAGGTCCAGCCGTTCCTTGAACAGGACATAGCCATAGCCCGTGGCCCAGAGGATCTGGCTGTACTGCATCGGCGCGACGATCGCCGCCTCGCCCGACCGATAGGCCAGGATCACGAGGAAGGACGCGGTCAGGCCAAAGACGGCGATGACGCCGAGAAGCCCCAGATGCTCGATCGGCATCGGCTTGTAGACGAAGGGCAGGGCAAGGCCCATGCCGACGAAGTTGCCGATCATCGGATAGAGAAGCAGCACGACCGACCGTTCCTCGGCCCCGATCTTGCGTACGATGACCGAGGCCGCCGCCCCGCAGACCGCCGCCACAAGGGCCGCGAGGTGGCCCGCCGACAGCGGGGCCTGACCCGGCCGCATCACGATGATGACGCCGATCAGCCCTGCCACGACCGCGGCCCAGCGGTGAAAGCCCACCCGTTCGCCCAGGATCGGGATAGCCAGGATGGTGACCAGCAGCGGCGAGGAAAAGAGGATCACATAGACCTGCGCCAACGGCAGGACCGAGAAGGCGTAAAAGGCCGTCACGCCGGTGATGACCGTCAGCACCATGCGAAACGACACCCACCACGGATGGCGCGGCCTGAGGTTCGCCTCTTTCCCGTCGTTCAGAAGGATCACGCTGACGATGGGAAAGCTGAGAAGGGCGGCAAAAAAGACGATCTGGACCGCCGAGTAATGCTCGCCCAGAGTTTTCACCACGACGTCATGGGTGGCGAATATGCCCATCGCGATCAGCGCCAGAAGGGCTCCTCTCACGTTGTGGGACATGCTCGCTCCTCCGCCGCGATACCGCTACCATCTCCGTTTGAACCTGTCTGCGGAAAGGTTCAACCCCTCTGGCTCGGTCGCGGGGCCGAGGGTCAGTCCTTGCCCCGGCGGGAGAAAAGCCTCTTCAGCCCGAGAAGCGGCAGCAGCAGGACCACGCCGAATTTCTTCAGAAACACGAGGCCCATCGCCAGTAGCCCGGTCTTGGCCAGAACCTTGCCCGCGATCAGCCCGCCGATGCCGACCGCCGCGACGGTGTCGATCTTCGGATCAAAGTCGCTATAGCGGTTGCCGTCGGTGAAGTTGACCATGGTCAGCACGTCCGGCACGGCCGCCTCGACATCGTCGAACTGGTCCATCCCGGCGATGAAATTGACCACCAGCACGCCCTTCCGCCCCAGGGCGCGGATGTTGTAGTTCAGCGTCTCGCCCTCGTTATCGGCGAATTTCAGGCGCTTGGCCCAGTAAAGCTTGCGGCTTTCCAGATCGTAATGCGGTTCCGCCGCCCAGCCCAGAAGATCGACACGGGCATAGCCGTTCTGGTCCCGCCATTTGTTGTCTTCCTTCGTGTCGGCCTGCATGTCGCGCAGCAGCGCGTCATAGTCATAGCCCTTGGCATCCTCGTCCGAGACATAGCCGATCTCGTCAAACGTGATCTCCGCGCCCCATGTGGCGCCGTCCACCGGGCTGCGGTCGCGCGGGAACAGCATGCCCAGCGTCTGCGAGGCGTCGGGATTGCCCCAAAGCGTCGTCAGGACGAACGCGGCATCCTTGGGGCCAAGGAAATAATACCCCTCAGGCACGTCGATGGAGGCGATCGCGCCGATCCGGGTGTGGCCCTGCTTCAGATCCATCGCCTCAAGACCCGGACGCAGGTCCTCGGGCATCTGTTCGGCCACGCCGGGGAACATCTCCTCGAAGCTGGCGGCAAGGGCCGCAGGGGCCGAAAGGACCGCGACAACGGCGGCGGCGAGAAGGGTTCTCATCAATGACCTCAAGAAAAAAGGGCGTCAGTAACGCCCTGTTCTCAGATCATTTTGTCCTGAATGTGAAATTCAGAGAGAGGTATCCAGCGCCTTGACGACCGCGTCGCCCATTTCCGAGGTCGAAACCGGCTTGCCGCCCTCAGGCCCCATCAGGTCGGCGGTGCGCAGACCGTCTGCCAAGACCTTCTCAACCGCCTTCTCGACCCGCGTCGCCTCATCCCCAAGGTCGAAGGAATAGCGCAGCGCCATCGCGAAGGACAGGATGCAGGCGATCGGGTTGGCCTTGCCCTGCCCGGCGATGTCGGGGGCAGAGCCGTGGACCGGCTCATAAAGCGCCTTGGGCCGACCGTTCGCCATCGGCGCGCCGAGGCTGGCCGAGGGCAGCATGCCAAGGCTGCCGGTCAGCATCGCGGCAAGGTCGGACAGCAGGTCGCCGAACAGGTTGTCGGTCACGATCACGTCGAACTGCTTCGGCCAGCGGGTCAATTGCATGGCGCCCGCGTCGGCATACATGTGCGACAGCTCCACATCCGGGTATTCCTTGTCGTGGACCTCTTGCACGACCTCGCGCCAGAGAACCCCGGATTCCATCACATTGGCCTTCTCCATCGAGCAGACCTTGTTGTCCCGCCGCTTCGCCAGTTCGAAGGCCGACCGCGCGACGCGCGCGATCTCGGATTCCGTATAGCGCTGGGTGTTGATGCCCACCCGTTCGTTGCCCTCGGTGAAGATGCCGCGCGGCTCGCCAAAATAGACGCCCGAGGTCAGTTCGCGCACGATCATGATGTCGAGGCCCGCGACGACGTCCTTTTTCAGCGAGGAAAAATCGGCCAGCGCGTCAAAGCACTGGGCCGGGCGCAGGTTGGCGTAAAGGTCCATCTCCTTGCGGAGCCGCAAGAGACCGCGTTCCGGTTTGACGGAGAAGTCGAGCTTGTCGTATTTCGGCCCGCCGACGGCGCCAAGCAACACCGCATCGACCTCTTGCGCCTTCGCCATCGTCTCATCCGCCAGCGGCGTGCCATGCTTGTCATAGGCGCAGCCGCCGACCAGATCCTCGCTGACGTCAAAGGCGATGTCGCGCTTGGCGCCGAACCAGCCAATGATCTTCTTGACCTCGGCCATCACCTCGGGGCCGATGCCGTCGCCGGCGAGAATGAGTAGGGAAGGATTGGCCATGGAAACCTCGCTGAAATGGGTTGCAGTCCGCGTAGCCGAGGCATGGGGCGAAGGTCAAGCATGTGGCGCGACGGGGGCCGGGCGGTGACGGGCCGCCCCGGCGGATCGGGTCACGCGGCGGGGGGCGGTGCCATCGTCCCGGCGTCACCCGAAAACAGGCGGCCGACGGGGTGGCTTTCCACCGCGCCATCGGGCGCGCGCAGAAGGAAGAGGGCGTCAAGCCCGGCCTGCTCCGCCATCCGCGCGCCTTTCTCGGCACCTGCGACCATCAGGGCCGTTGCCCAGGCGTCGGCCTCGGCACAGGTGGCGGCGATCACGGTGACCGAAGCGGGCGAGGACAACAGCGGCGCCCCCCGATGCGGGTCCATCGTATGCGACAGGCGGCGGCCCTGCACATCGACCCAGTGGCGATAATCGCCCGAGGTCGCGACGGCGGCATCCTGAAGCCCCAGGATCGAATGCGGCACGCGGCGGCCCGCGAACGGGGCCTCGACCGCGATGGTCCAGGGGGCGCCGTCGGGGCGCAGGCCAAGCGCCCGCATCTCTCCGTCGATCCCCACCAGCGCGTCACGGATGCCATGGGCGCGCAGCACCTCGGCCAGACGGTCGACGCCATGGCCTTTGGCGATCCCGTTCAGGTCCAGCGCCACAGGGGCGATCTTGCGCACCCGGTCGCCCTCCATCTCGATCACCTCATGCGCGGGCGCGCGCCGGGTGGCCATCGCGGCCCGGATCGCCTGCGGATCGGCGTCCTGCGGACCAAAGCCCCAGGCGCGCACCGCGTCACCCATCCCCATGTCGAACGCCCCGCCCGAGGCGCGCCCGATGGCGATCCCCAGCCCAAGGACGCGGGCCAGATCGGGCGGCACCTGCTGCCAGTCCCCCACCGGCGCCGCGTTCAGGCGCATCAGGTCACTGGCAGGCTTCCAAAGCGACATCTGCGCATCGACCGCATCGACGGCCGCCTGAAGTGCCGCCTGCAAAGGGGCGGGGTCAAGGCCGGGCTGCGCGAAGAACAGCGCCGACCAGCGGGTCCCCATCGTCGGCCCGTTCAGGGCGTGGCGGGCGGGATCAGTAAACATCTTCGACATAGCGCCCCTCGGCTTTCAGTGTTGCGGGGGTCAGGCCGAAGGGCGCAAGGATTTCGTCCAGCGCCTTCGCCACCCCCTGCGCCATGTCGCGCCCGCCACAGACCATGACCTTCGCGCCCTTGCGGATCGCCTCGGCCACCTGCGTGGCCTCCATCCTCAGCGCGTCCTGCACATAATGCGGGCGCGCCCCGCGCGAGACGGCGGTGGTCAGGCTGGCCAGCCGCCCGTCGTCCTGCCAGCCGCCCAGATCCTCGCGGTAGAGGAAATCGCTGTCCGGGTGGCGCATCCCGAAGAAAAGATGCACGGGCCGACCCCGATCATTGGCGCGGATGAACCCGGCAAGCGGCCCGATGCCGGTCCCCGCGCCGATCAGGATCAGCGGCGCGTCGCCACGCCCGGCGCGGAAGCCCGGATTGCGGCGCAGGAAGGCCTGCACGGTGTCCCCCGGCGCCAGGTCCATCAACTGACCGGAACAAAGCCCGCCCGGATGCTTCTTCACCACCACCTCGACAAACCCGTCCCGGCTGCCCGAGGCCAGCGAATAGAAACGCGGGACGGTCGCGCCCTCAGGCACGATGCCCAGAAGGTCGCCGGCCTGAAAGCGCGTGATCCCCCGCCCGGTGAGGCGCGCCCAAAGCCCCGCCCTCGGCAGCGCGAAGCGCAGGATCGCGGTCGGGGCCTGCACCTCGGCCCCATGGTCGCGGCGCGAGATCAGGGTCAGGCTTTCCGCCTCGGGCCGCGCGGGGTGATGGTCAAGCTCAAGCGTCAGGCCAATCGCCGCGCCAAGCGCACGGCCCCAGCGCGCGAAGTCCTGCGGCGACTGGCGGTCGACCGCGTCCATCGGCAGCAGCATCCCCCACCGCTTGTCGCGGGCGGCGGCCTCTACCTCTGCCGCGAAGGCGCAGAAGGCGGGAAAGCTGCGGTCGCCAAAGCCCAGAATGGCCACAGGGGCGCTGGGTGCCTGGTCCAGAGCGGTGAGGGCGTTCAGGAACCCCTTGGCCGAGGCGGGCGCGTCGCCCTCGCCATAGGTCGCGGCAAGGATCAGGTAGCGTTCGGCGCGCGGGTGCCGTGCCGGGTCGAAGCCCGCCATCGCTGCGACACGCACTGCCTGCCCGGCCGTCTGCAACGCCTTCGCCAGCGTCGCCGCGAACCCCCAGGTGCTGCCGCTTTCAGAGCCGACGAGGATTACCGTTTCGGCCCGTCCTGCCGCTGCATTCTGCGCAATCCGGGGTCGCCCGCGCCGCCCGGCGGCCCAGATCATGACCCCGGTCACGCCCATCACGGGAAGGCTCAGCGCGATCAGGCCAAGGATCAGGCCAAGAACCGCCGCGCCCTCGCCGGTGTGCAGCATGTAGACGATCTCCGATACCCGCTGCCCCGCTGTCTGATCCGTCCAGCCGACCAGCGCGCCGGTCCCCTGGTCGATCAGCCCGGTGCCGGTGTCGGTGTGCAGGGTGAAGACATCCTGCGCGTCATTCTCAAAGGGAAAGCTCAGCTTGCGCAGGGTATCGACCGGCACGTCGCGCAGCGCCGCCATCTGATCAAGCGGAAATCCCGTCTGGCCGCTGACGGTGGCGGGCGCGGCCGGAGGGGCGGCGTTGTCGGGCAGCAGGTTGAAGGTCGACGCCGTCATCCAAAGTGCCGTGGTCGCCGACAGCGACAGGCCAACGACCGCGATCCGCGCCAGTTCCACATGCAGCCGCCCGGCGCGCGGGCCGCGCAGCGGCGCGAACCAGCGCCGCCAGCCGCCGGTCCGCCGCGCAACCAGCGCCGCCCCCGACATCGCCAGGATCAGCATCGCGGCCGCCCCGGCCGCCATCGTCAGCCGCCCGGCATCGCCGAGGAAAAGCGAGCGGTGCAGGTTGGTCAGCCAGCGCTGCACCGGGTTGGGGTCGGCCGACCCCAGATCCGCGCCGGTCGCCGGGTCCACTACGGCAGATCCCGGCGTGCCGCCCGCGAACCACCAGGCGGTGATCTTGCCCGACGGCGCGCGGCGGATCTCCTCCAGCCCCGGATGGCGGGCGGCGACACGCGCCGCCAGATCGGCGACGCTCTGCCCCGCCATCGCCTGCGGCGCCGACATCCGCTCGGCCGCCGGGAAGACCGACAGCGCCGCGCCGCTCAGCGCGAGGACGGTGAGAAAGGCAAGGGCCAGAAGCCCCGGCCAGCGGTGAAGCGCGCGGATCATGGGATCGCCCCCGTCTTACTCGTAGGTGAAGCTTGAGATGTAGCGACGGCCCTGCACGGGCTTGCCAGCGCCATCGGCAGTCAGCGGTACCGCGATCTCATCCGGGCTTTCGCGCATATCCTCGACCGCGGCGTCGATATGCAGCGTGTAGCCCGCATCGAAGAGCGCATCGGCCAGATCCAGCGAGACCTTGAGCGTGCGGCCCGCGCCGACGCTGGCCCCGGTGATGCCGTTGATCTGCGCGGGGTCGCCGCCCGTCGCGGCATACCAGCCGCTCAGGTGCTGGTAGTATTTCGACTTTCCGCCCGCCATCCAAAGGCTGCCCACATAGGCGCCAGAGGTGTCGGTGACGTAAAGCGCAAGATAGGCCCCGTCGCCACCATAGCTGTTCATCGTGGTGGTCAGGGTGACGGGGCGCGCCATGGCAAGGCCCGGCAGCGTCAGGGCGGTGGAAAGGGCAAGCGTGGCAAGAAGGGATTTCATAAGCGGGTCCTTCGGTCTGAACTGCGATCAGGGGGGTCAGTTGGTCACGGCCTTCGGCGGGGCGCCGTTGCCGAACAGACCGTTGGCGGGCGGCGCCACCGTACCGGCCGGTGCGGGGTTGCCCCGGCCGCCTGCACCCTGACACCGGCCGTCGTCACAGTCGTCGTCGTCATCATCATCGTCGTCATCGTCATCGTCGTGCCCGTGACGGGTCCGGCCTCGGTGATCGTCGTCATCATCGTCGTCATCGCTGACACGGATCAGCGGCAGGGTTCCGTCGTCATCGCCCGGCATCGTGGCCGAGGACGCACGGCCGGACCCGTCGGCAACGCCCGCGAAAGGCGAGGCGGCAAAGGCCGGTAGCGAAAGCGCCATGGTCAGCGCGGTGGAGGCAAAGAGCAGCGGGGAAGGGGTCTTCATTATCAGGTCTCCTTGGATCAGATGCGGGCAATCTCGGCCCCCAAGCTGAGAGGTTCCTGACAGTCGGGACATTTCTGCTTCAGCTTGCCGTCAGGAAGAAAAAAGGCCCCGCCGGGACAGGGCGGGGCCAGTGGGACCACGAGTGGGACAAGTGGTCGGGACGAAAATCAGGCGATGTCGTCGCCGCCGGGCGCGCGCTTCCGGCCGGTGACCATGGCGCGGACAAGGTTTTCCCGGTGGCGAAGCGAAGACAGAAGAACCCCGCCGACATGAAACGCGACGAGGAGAAGCGTCAGATTGGCCAGCACCTCATGCAGATCCTCCAGCGCGCCCTCTTCACCCTCCTCTTCCCGGTCGTCATCGGCCCAGGCGGGGGTGACGATCTGCGGCATGGCGGGCAGCATCGCGACCCGCGCGGGGTCTGCCGACAGCCAACCGGTCAGTGCGGTCCCCGACAGGCTTAGCAACAGCGCGACGATCATCGCGGCCCCTGCCGGATTATGCCCGATATGGCGCCGCTCGGCCCCGCGCAGCATCGTGCGAAGATAGGCCAGCGTCGATCCCGGCCCTTTCACGAACTGCGAGAACCGCGCATAGCGCCCGCCGATCATCCCCCAGACCAGCCGGAAGGCAATCAGGCCCGCGACGACGTAGCCCGCGACCTCATGGACCGGCTGTACCTCATCCGCGCTAAGCCAGGCGATGGCGAAGGCTGCTACAAGCGACCAGTGGAACGCCCGCACCATCGGGTCCCAGACCCGCACCACGCCCGCCCCGGCCGATGCCCCGTCAGTCGTCGTCACGGTCCTTCCTCCCGCGTCCATCGTCGTCATACTCGAACTCGACGATCTGAAGGGTGCCGGGCTGAACCTTCACCTCGATCTTGCGCCCTTCGGCATCGCGGCCGTCGATCTTGTAGCAGCCATCGTCGATCTTGATCCGCCGCACGGTCCAGCCCTGACGGGCGGCCAGCGCCGCAACCTCTTCGCGCGGCTGCCAGTCGGCCATCGGGACAAAGCAGTCATCGTCCGCAAACGCCGCACCGGCGGGCAGAGAGGTCACAAAAGCTAGAATTGTCAGGGTCTTTCGCATACGCCAAACTCCGGGTCGCGGCCAGTCTTGGGGGCGTTATGCCCCGCGAAGCTGACAGCAGCCTGAAGAAGACCGCCGCCGGGCTTCAGCTTTTCGTCAGCGGGGGCGGGCATGGATAGCCACGGGCAAGGCAACGGGACGGCACGGAAGATGAGGATTTTGCTGATTGAGGATGACACCGTTCTGGGCGCCGCCGTGCGCGATCAGGTGGCGGCTGATGGCCATTCCGTCGACTGGGTGCAACGGCTGGACGCGGCGGGCGACGCGATCGCCGGGGCGGCCTTCGATCTTGTTCTCCTCGACCTGATGCTGCCCGACGGACGGGGCATCCCCTTCCTGCGCAAACTGCGCGCGAAGGGCGATGTCACCCCGGTCATCATCCTGACCGCGCTTGACCAGATCAGCGACCGGATCGAGGGGCTGAACGCGGGCGCCGACGACTATCTGGTCAAGCCCTTCGATCTGGCCGAACTGTCTGCCCGCATCGGCTCTGTCGCCCGGCGCTATGCCGGCAACCCCAACCCCATCGTCACGCACGGGCCGCTTGCCATCGACCTCGCCGCCCGCAGCATTCACCGCGACGGCCGCCCGGTGACCCTGACCGCGCGGGAATGGGCGCTGTTCGAGGCGTTCCTGTCGCGCCCCGGCCAGCTTCTGTCCAAGGCGCAGCTGGAAGACAAGCTTTACGCCTTCGGATCGGACGTCGAAAGCAACACGATCGAGGTCCATGTCAGCCGCCTGCGCAAGAAACTGGGCGCCGGGGTGATCGAGACAGAGCGCGGCCTCGGCTACCGGCTGGGGCGGGGATGAGGGCGCCGCGCAGCCTTCAGGGCCGTCTGGGCCTCTGGCTCGGCCTCGGCCTGACGCTGGTCTGGATCGCGGCTGCCAGCGTCACGGCGCTGATTGCGCGGACGGAGATGGAAGAGGTCTTCGACGCCGCCTTGCAGGAAACCGCGCAGCGTCTTCTGCCGCTTGCCGCCATTGATATCCTCAACCGCGAGGAAGAGGGGATCAGCCAGCGCCTCGCCGCCATCCGCAACCATGAGGAATTCTTCACCTACATCGTGCGAGACGATCAGGGGCGCGTCCTGCTGACCTCGCACAGCGCCGATCCGGCGAGCTTTCCCGCCTGGGACGGCACCGGCTTCCGTCAGACCGCGACGCACCGGCTTTACAACGATGAGGCGGTGCAAGGCACGGTCCGCATCACCGTGGCCGAACCGCTGGACCATCGCGCCAGCGTTGCGCGGGAACTTCAGATGGGCCTGGGTCTGCCGCTGCTGATCCTGCTTCCGGTGGCGCTGCTGACCATCGTCCTCGCCGTCCGCGCCAGCCTTGCGCCCCTGCGCCAGTTTCGCGACCGTCTGGCGGCGCGTGGGGCGCGCGATCTTGGCCCGGTGGCCGCCTCTGGCCTGCCGGTGGAAATCGCCCCCGTCGCCGATGCGATGAACGGCCTTCTCGCCCGCCTCTCCTCGGCCTTCGAGGCCGAGCGCAGCTTTGCCGCCAACGCCGCCCATGAACTGCGCACGCCGCTGGCCGGGGCCATCGCCCAGGCGCAGCGCTTGCAGGCGGAAACCCGCGATCCCGACGCCAGGGCCCGCGCGGCGGGGATCGAGGCCACGCTGAAACGCCTGACGCGCCTGTCGGAACGGCTGATGCAACTGGCCCGCGCCGAGGGCGGGCGGCTCAGGCGGGACAAGGCGGCGGACCTGCGCCCCGTGGCCGAGGTCGTGGCCGGGGACGTTTCCCGGACAGTGGGGCAGGGGCGCATCGCCCTGTCGCTGCCGGATGGCGCGGTGATGTCTGATCTGGACCCCGACGCCTTCGCCATCCTCCTGCGCAACCTGATCGAGAACGCCCTGCGCCACGGCGCGGCGGAAGCGCCGGTCGATGTCACGCTCACCGCCGACGGAACCCTGAGCGTCGCCAATGACGGCCCCACCGTCCCGGCGGGCAGGTTGGCCTCTCTGACCGATCGCTTCGAACGGGCCGGAACCGGCGACGACGGAATCGGCCTTGGCCTTGCCATCGTCGCTGCCATCGCCGAACGCACAGGCGCCCGGCTTGACCTACTCTCCCCGCGCGCGGGCCGGGATAGCGGGTTCGAGGCACGCTTCACCCTGCCGGGCGACCGCGTGCAACCAGACTGACAGATCGTGACAGGGCGCCAAAGATTCGTCCGCGGCACAGTGTTCCTGCCGCATTCCGAAGCGCCATGGCGTCACCTCTGTCCTCTTCCATGCGGATTTCCCTGAAAAGGCCGACCGAAGCTTCCGTTACGACAGGCGTTGAACTCTGCAAGTTTGGGCGCTACCGTATCCCTAATGGAATGTGCCAATGTTCCCAATCGGATCGTTTCCCGGCCTCGCCGGAGATCCAGCGCGGCCAGCCCGCGCACGGAATGTGGCATTGCTGCGAACAGACCCGATCCCGGCAGGCTGAAACTCTCGCTGCGGCGTGAGCTGTGCCGGGGCTATTGAGCGGCTGCAAAGGCGACAAACCGGGGCGGAAGATCCCGGACGTCATCGAGCATCATGGTTGGTACGACAGGGAGAAACGCAATGAGTTACCTCAAGACCTTTACCTTCGCGGGTGCGATGGCTCTGGCGACGGCTGCCGGCGCAGAGGAAAGGTTCATCACGATCGGAACGGGCGGCCAGACCGGCGTCTACTTCGTCGTCGGGCAGTCGATCTGCCGTCTGGTGAACCGCGACACCCCGACGACCGGGCTGAAATGCACCGCGCCGTCCACGGGCGGCTCCATCGCCAATATCAACGCCATCGCGGCGGGCGACATGGACATGGGTGTTGCCCAGTCCGACTGGCAGTACCACGCCTATAACGGCACCTCGGAATTCGAGGGCAAGCAGGTCGACAAGCTGCGCGCGGTCTTTTCCGTGCATGGCGAACCGTTCACCGTCGTCGCCCGCAAGGATGCGAACATCGCCAGCTTCGAGGATCTGAAGGGCAAGCGCGTCAATGTTGGCAATCCCGGTTCCGGCCAGCGCGCGACGATGGAGGTCGTGCTGGGTGCGATGGGCTGGAGCGACAGCGACTTTGCGCTGGCCTCGGAGCTCAAGCCCGCCGAACAGGCCGCCGCCCTTGGCGACAACAAGGTCGATGCGATCATCTACACCGTCGGCCACCCGAACGGCTCGATCCAGGAGGCGACCTCGACCGTCGAGGCCAATCTGGTTCCGGTGACCGGCGAAGCCATCGACAAGCTGGTCGCGGACAACCCCTATTATGCCAAGGCGACTATCCCCGGCGGCATGTATGCCGGCAGCCCGGACGACGTCGAGACCTTCGGCGTGAAGGCAACCTTCGTGACCTCGGCCGACGTCCCCGACGATGTGGTCTATGAGGTGGTCAAGGCCGTCTTCGACAATTTCGACCGCTTCAAGGGTCTGCATCCGGCCTTCGCCAACCTGAAGGAAGAGGACATGATCAAGGACGGTCTGTCCGCGCCGCTGCATCCGGGGGCGGAGAAATACTACAAGGAACGCGGCTGGATGTAAGCCAGCCCTTCGCGCCGTCCCGTCCGTGGGGCGGCGCCACGACCGGCCGATCTACCTTCGTCGACGCCGGACGATACTTTCATCTCAATCGGTGATGAACCCGGCAAGGGTCAGGGGGGGACATGACAGGACAGGACCAGCAGCAAGCCGCCGTGGTCGAAAATGAAGCCGCCGGACATGGTGGCCTCAGCCAGGCGGAGCTTGACGAACTCGTCGCGTCGTCGGACACCGGCGCGCGCGGTCAACAGGGGCCGGTCGGCGCCTTCATCGCGATCGTCGCACTGGCGTGGTCGCTGTTCCAGATCTGGATTGCCTCTCCGATCCCCTTCATGCTCGGCTTCGGCGTCTTCAACGATACCGAGGCGCGCTCCATCCACCTCGCCTTCGCGATCTTCCTGGCCTTCGCCGCCTTCCCGGCCGCGCGCACCAAGGTGCAGCTTGCGCTTGGCATCGGGGTGCCTGTGATCCTTGGCATCCTGTTCTTCGTCTCGGCCAAGGAAGGCACGCCGGTCTGGTGGATTCCGCTGGTGTCGCTGGCCATCGTCGCCGCGATCCTGCTTGGCTCACCCAAGGACCGGATACCGCCCTGGGAATGGGCGCTGGCCGTGGTGGGTGCCGCGACCGCGCTTTACCTCTATGTCTATTACAAGGACATCTCCGGCCGTGTCGGCGCGCCGATCTTGCAGGATTTCGTCGTTTCGGTGATCGGCCTCCTGATCCTTCTCGAAGCCACGCGCCGCGCGCTTGGCCCGGCGCTGATGATCGTGGCGAGCGTCTTTCTCGTCTACACGGTCCTTGGCCCCTACATGCCCGAGATCATCGCCCACAAGGGCAACAACCTGTCCGAAATCGTGAACCACCAATGGATCACGACCGAGGGGGTCTTTGGCATCGCGCTGGGCGTCTCGACCTCCTTCGTCTTCCTCTTCGTCCTCTTCGGCTCGCTCCTCGACAAGGCGGGTGCGGGGAACTACTTCATCCAGGTCGCCTTTTCCCTGATGGGCCATATGCGCGGCGGGCCTGCCAAGGCCGCTGTCGTCTCCTCGGCGATGACGGGCCTGATCTCGGGTTCGTCCATCGCCAACGTGGTCACGACCGGCACCTTCACCATCCCGCTGATGAAGAAGGTGGGCTTCTCGTCCGAAAAGGCCGGCGCGGTCGAGGTCGCGTCCTCGGTCAACGGCCAGATCATGCCGCCGGTGATGGGCGCGGCCGCCTTCCTGATGGTCGAATATGTCGGCATTCCCTATTTCGACGTGGTGCGCCATGCCTTCCTGCCCGCCGTCATCTCCTACATCGCGCTGGTCTATATCGTGCATCTTGAGGCGATGAAGGCGGGGATGGAGGGGCTGCCGCGCGCCTATACGCCCAAGCCTATCGTCCAGCGCCTGATCGGCATCGCCTTTACCATCGCCGCGATCTGCGCTGTCTCGCTGGCCGTGTATTATGGCATGGGCTGGGTCCGCCCGGCCTTCCCGGCAACGGCGGGCTACATCGTCTTCGCCTTCCTGACGCTGGTCTATGTCGGCCTCCTCTGGATCGCGTCGAAGGAAGAGCCGCTGCATCTGGACGATCCGAACGCGCCGGTCACGCAACTGCCGCTGCCGGGGCCGACGATCCGCGCGGGGCTGCATTACATCCTGCCGGTCGTGGTGCTGGTCTGGGCGCTGATGGTCGATCGCCTGTCGCCGGGCCTTTCCGCCTTCTGGGCGACCGCCTACATGATCTTCATCCTGCTGACCCAGCGCCCCCTGATGGCGATGATGCGCGGCGAGGGGGCGTTCGGCGGCGCTGTGCGCAAGGGCGTCAGCGACCTTTTCGACGGCCTCATCACCGGTGCGCGCAACATGATCGGCATCGGCATCGCCACCGCGACGGCGGGCATCATCGTCGGCGCCGTCAGCCAGACGGGCGTGGGGTCCGCGCTCGCCGATGTGGTTGAGGTCCTGTCGGGCGGCAATATCCTTGCCATCCTTGTCCTGACCGCCGTTCTGTCGCTGATCCTCGGGATGGGCCTGCCGACGACGGCGAATTATATCGTCGTGTCGGCCCTGCTTGCGCCGGTGATCGTCACGCTGGGCCAGCAGAACGGGCTGATCGTGCCGCTGATCGCGGTCCATCTCTTCGTCTTCTATTTCGGCATCATGGCCGACGTGACGCCGCCGGTCGGTCTGGCAAGCTTTGCCGCCGCCGCCGTGTCGGGGGGCGATCCGATCAAGACCGGCGTCGTGGCCTTCTTCTATTCGCTCAGAACCGCCGCGCTGCCGTTCCTGTTCATCTTCAACACGGACCTCCTGCTCATCAACGTGGACTGGCTGCACGGCATCTTCATCTTCTGCGTCGCCACCATCGCCATGCTCCTCTTCGCGGCGGCGACGCAGGGGTGGTTCCTTGCAAGGAACCGCTTCCATGAAGGGATCGCCCTGCTGCTTGTTGCCTTCACTCTGTTCCGGCCCGGCTTCTGGATGGACATGATCTATCCGCCCTTCACCGAGGTCGCCCCGTCCGAGATCGCCGCCGCCGCCGCCGATACGCCTGCGGGTGAAAACCTTCGTGTCCGGGTGGCGGGCGTCAACGATCTGGGCGATCCGATCCAGTTTGTCGCCCTGGTCCCGATGGGCGCCGAGGCGACGGGGGACGAAAAGCTGGCCGCCGCCGGTCTTGCCTTCCGGCAGGACGGCGACAAGATGATCATCGACGATGCCGCCTATGACTCGCCCGCGCAGAAGGCAGGGCTCGACTGGGATCAGGAGGTGCTGCGCGTCCTGAAACCGGCCTCGGTGCCGTCGAAATACTGGATGTTCATCCCCGCGCTTCTGGTTCTGGCGGGTGTGGTGATGCTGCAACGGGGCCGCGCGCCGAAGCCGCGCCGGGCCGAAGCCTGAGGAGGGCAAGAGATGTACAAGACCATCCTCCTGACCGTCGATCTGGGCGATGCCGCCTCATGGCAAAAGGCGCTGCCCACGGCGATGGAAATCGCGCGCGACTCCGCCGCCGCGCTTCATGTCCTGTCGGTCGTGCCGGATTACGGGGCGGCCCTTGTGGCGGCGGACTTTCCGCCGGACTTTCAGAAAAACGCGCTGAAAGCGGCCAAGGAAAAGCTTGACGCGCTGCTTGACGGGGCGGGGGCGCGAGAGGCCATCAGCCATGTCGCGGTGGGCCGGGTGCATGACGTTGTCCTTGACCACATCACCTCGACCGGGGCGGACCTTGTGGTGATGGCCAGCCACGCGCCCGACCGGGTCAGGGAGTTCCTGGTCGGATCGCGCGCCGACAGGGTTGTCCGGCGCTCGCCGGTTTCCGTTCTGGTCGTGCGGTGATATGGCGAGGGAACGGCCCGCAGCAGGGGCCGGGAACGATACAGGCCCGCATATGACCCCTTTCGCTATCGCCGGCGTGCAGATGTACGTCAACGCGCTTCAGTCCAACACCGATGGCATGCTTCACCGGCTGGACATCCTGATGGCGCGGTTTCCCTGGACGCAGATGGTGCTGTTTTCGGAACTCGCACCCTTTGGGCCGCTGCCGAAATTCGCGCTGCCGTTCCACAATGACAGCCTGTCGCGGTTTCAGGACGCCGCGCGCAAGCACAATATCTGGCTGATCCCCGGTTCGATGTTCGAAAGAACCGAGGATGGCCGCATCTTCAACACCGCCGCCGTCATCAATCCCGCGGGCGAGATCGTGGCGAGCTATCGCAAGATGTTTCCTTTCCGGCCCTATGAGACGGAGGTCGAGGCGGGGACGGAGTTCTGCGTCTTCGACGTGCCGGATGTCGGGCGTTTCGGCCTGTCGATCTGTTATGACATCTGGTTCCCGGAAACCACGCGGCAACTGACCGCGCAGGGGGTGGAGGTGCTGCTGCACCCGGTCCTGACCGGCACCACGGATCGCGACGCGGAACTGGCCATCGCGCGGGCGACGGCGGCGCAGTTCCAGTGCTATGTTGTCGACGTGAACGGCCTTGGCGCCGGGGGCAACGGCCGGTCCTGTGTTGTCGACCCGTCGGCCACGGTGCTGCACCAGTCGGCGGGGCAGGAGGATATGTTCCCGATCGAGGTCGACCTCGCCCTTGTCCGGCGGACGCGCGAGACGGGGATGAAGGGCCTTGGTCAGGTGCTGAAAAGCTTCCGCGACAGGTCGGTCGATTTCCCGGTCTATGACCGGGCCAGCGGGGCGGATGCCTATCTTCACAGCCTTGGCGCGCTTGAAATGCCACGGCAGGGGTCGCTGTCCGGCATCAACCCGCGCGAGACAACCGTGATCGGTGAGGCGCACAAGTCGATGGGTCCGCCGTTCCGCGATGATGACGGCGTGCCGCCGCTGGCGGGGCGTATTTCCACGGGCTGACACCGGCCGAGGCGTCCGGGAGGACGGCGCATCGGCTGGCGGACGCCTCTGCATGAGGAGGAACGAATGCAGTCGATGGGCGACTACTACTCGGCGGTGCAACTGCGGTCCGACCGCTGGAGCGCCTTGCGCGAAAAGCTGGATCAGCTTGAGCGTGAGCCGGAGGGAAGGCGCTCGAAACAGATCAGGGCCGAGGCGGCGGCGCTTTTCGAGGCGCTGGCGGTCATCGAACGCTACTGGGCCTTTCCCGGCGTATCCGCCTTTGACCACATGCGGCGGCAGTTCGATCACGGGCTGATCGAAGAGGTCGCATTCGCCGCCCGCCGTGTGACCCGTGGCCTTGGCACCGGCGCCTATCGCCGTCGGCATATCCCGCTGGAGCGCGGCAGCCTTGACGAGGAGCAGGAAGAAGAGGCGCTTCTGCCGCCCGAGGCGCGGGCGCTGACGAAGCCCTATTTCGAGGTGCTGATCGTCGATGACGTGAATGAGCATCAGGAACGCTGGCTGAAGGCCAACATGACCTCGATGCGCAGGCCCGAGGATGCCTTCATCTACGAACCCGTCGTGGTGCCAAGCCTCAAGGACGCGCTGATCGGGATCCTCTTCAACTACAACATCCAGGCCATCGTTGTGCGGCCGGGCCTACGGCTTGAATCCGATGTCGATCTGCCGATCCTGACGCGCTACCTGAACCGCGCGGGCGGCGAGGACCGGATCGAGGACATCCCGCCCGAGGATTACGGGCCGGAACTGTGCCGCCTGATCGCGCGGGTGCGGCCGGAACTTGACGCTTATCTGGTGACCGACCGCTCGGTCGAGGACATCGCAGGTCTCGATCTGGGGATCTGCCGCAGGGTTTTCTACAATCAGGAAGACTTCATGGAACTGCATCTGAACATCCTTCGCGGCGTTCAGTCACGGTTCAAGACGCCGTTCTTCACCGCGCTGGTGGAATATTCCAAACAGCCCACCGGCGTCTTCCATGCGATGCCGATCAGCCGGGGCAAGTCCATTTCCCGTTCGCACTGGATTCAGGACATGGGCGCCTTTTATGGCCCCAACATCTTCCTGGCCGAAACATCGGCGACATCGGGCGGGCTGGACAGCCTTCTGGAACCGACCGGGCCGATCAAGAAGGCGCAGGAATACGCCGCCCGCGCCTTCGGGTCGAAGCAGACCTTCTTTGCCACCAACGGCACCTCGACCTGCAACAAGATCGTCGTGCAGGCGCTGGTCCGGCCGGGGGATATCGTGCTGATCGACCGCGACTGCCACAAGTCGCACCATTACGGGATGGTGCTGGCCGGCGCGCAGGTGCGTTACCTCGACAGTTATCCGCTGAACGAATACTCGATGTATGGTGCGGTGCCGCTGCGGGAGATCAAGCATCAGCTTCTGAAGCTGAAGGCGGCGGGCAAGCTCGACAAGGTCAGGATGCTTCTGCTGACCAACTGCACCTTCGATGGCATCGTCTATAACGTCGAACGGGTGATGGAGGAATGCCTCGCCATCAAGCCCGACCTGATCTTCCTGTGGGACGAGGCATGGTTCGCCTTCGCCCGCTTCGGCCCGACCTACCGCCAGCGTACCGGCATGAACGCCGCCAATGTGCTGCGTGAACGGCTGCGGTCGCCCGAACACGCCAAGGCCCATGCCAAACAGGCCGAAAAGCTGGAGGATGCCGATGAGGCGACGCTGCTGAAAACCCGACTGATCCCGCCGCCCACGGCGCGGGTGCGGGTTTACACCACACAATCGACGCACAAGACGCTGACTGCGCTCAGGCAGGGGTCGATGATCCATGTCAACGATCAGGACTTCAAGGGCGAGGTGGAGCAAAGCTTCCACGAAGCCTATATGACCCACACCTCGACCAGCCCGAATTACCAGATCATCGCCTCGCTCGACGTCGGGCGGCGGCAGGTGGAACTGGAAGGGTTCGAATTCGTCCAGCGCCAGGTTGAGGCGGCGATGGCCATGCGCCGCGCGATCTCTACCCACCCGCTCTTGCAGAAATACTTCAAGGTCCTTGCCGCAGGCGACATGATCCCCGAGGATTTCCGCGAAAGCGGGGTGGAAAGCTATTACGACCCCGATCAGGGCTGGACCGATATCTGGGAGTGCTGGGAAAAGGACGAATTCGTCCTTGATGCTACGCGGGTCACGCTGGCCGTGGGGGGAACCGGATGGGACGGTGACACGTTCAAGACGCAAGTTCTCATGGATAAATACGGCATCCAGATCAACAAGACCTCGCGCAACACGGTCCTTTTCATGACCAATATCGGGACCACGCGATCCTCGGTCGCCTATCTGATCGAGGTTCTGGTGGAGATCGCGAAGGAACTGGACGACCGGCTTGACGATGCCTCGAAGATGGAGCGGCTGGCCTTCGAGCGGCGCGTCAGGAACCTGATGCAGGACCTGCCGCCCTTGCCCGACTTCTCGCAGTTCCACCCGGCCTTCTGCACCGATGCTGAGACCGGCGAAGGCGACATCCGCAGCGCCTTCTTCCTGTCCTACGATGAAAACAAGTGCGACTACCTCGAACTGGAAGGCGGGATCGAGAAGGAGATGGACAAGGGCCGCGCGGTCGTCTCGGCGTCTTTCATCATCCCCTATCCGCCGGGCTTCCCGATCCTTGTCCCCGGACAGGTCGTGAGCCGGGAAATCCTTGCCTTCATGCGCGCGCTCGACGTGAACGAGATCCACGGCTACCGCGCCGAACTTGGTCTCAGGGTGTTCACCGAGGATGCGCTGGCCAGCCAGATGACCAAACTCGCCACCGCGGCGGAATAGAGAGGGAGAGAGTAAGACATGTCCAAGACAAAGCTGAACAACATCTCGGAAATCCGCCGCTTCTTTCACCGTAACGAGGACCCGGTCTATTTCGTCTCGGCCACGAACTTCAACCTTCTGGGGATTGATGAGTGGTGCAAGAACTTCAAGTATATCTGCTACATAGATTGCTATGACGGACGTCACCCCAACGTCTTCTGCCCCTCCGAGCAGCCGCATGCCGAATTCCAGTCGATCGAGGACATCAACAACTACCTCCTCCAGCACAAGGAGGTGATCGACCTCATCAAGCGGCGCGGCGGCAAGCCGAAATTCGTCTTCCTGATGTTCGATGAGGAGACGGAGCGCCTGGCAAAGGAACTGGGTGGCGATGTCTGGTTCCCGAAGGCGAAGCTTCGCACCAAGATGGACAACAAGATCGAGACGGTGCGCGTCGGCAACAAGGCCGGTGTGCCATCGGTGCCGAATACGCTGGCCGAGGTCAAAAGCTATGAGGACCTGAAGAAGACCTGCGAGAAGGCCGGGCTTGGCCATGACCTCGTCCTGCAATCGGCCTTTGGCGACAGCGGTCACACCACCTTCTTCATCAAGTCCGAGGCCGATTTCCGCCGCCATGAACATGAGATCGTCGGCGAGGGCGAGATCAAGATCATGAAGCGGATCGACTGTCGCGGCTCCGCCATCGAGGGCTGCGCGACCAGCGAAGGCACCATCGTCGGCCCCCTGATGACAGAGCTTGTGGGCTTCAGGGAACTGACCCCCTATCGCGGCGGCTGGTGCGGGAATGAGATCTTCGCCACCGCCTTCGCGCCCAAGGTTCGGCAGAAGGCCCGCGACCTGACCTTCAAGTTTGGCGAACAGCTTCGCAAGGAAGGCTATCGTGGTTATTTCGAGCTTGATTTCCTGATTGACAAGAAGACCGGCGACATCTGGCTGGGGGAGTTGAACCCGCGCATCACCGGCGCCTCTTCCATGACCAACCACGCCGCCTTCGCCCATGCGGACGCGCCCCTGTTCCTGTTCCACCTGCTCGAATTCTCCAAAGCGCAGTTCAAGCTGGACGTGGATGAGCTGAACGCCCGCTGGGCCGACCCGGACATGATCGACGGCTGGAGCCAGATGGTCATCAAGCATACCGAGGATTCGGTGGACCGGCTGACGGGCGCGCCGCAGACGGGCATCTACCGGATGCTGGAAGATGGTCGCGTGGTCTTCGACCGCTTCGACTATCACCGCCGCGCGGTGGAATCGGAGAATGAGGCCTTCTTCCTGCGCATCCTGAAGCCCGGCGATTATCGCTATGAAGGCGCCGATCTTGGTATCCTCGTCACGCGCGGCCGGTCGATGACCAACGGGTTCCGGCTGAACGAACGCGCGCTGAAGTGGATCCACGGGATCAAGTCCGCCTTCTCGGCCGATCCATTGCCGATGACGGCGGCCGGTCCGGCGCTTTCCGATCCCGCGTTCAAGATCATGTAATGGACCTCTGGTGGCGGGCCATAAGCGAAGACCGGCCCGGCCCGAAATGGGCCGCGCTTTTCGAGGAGCTTTGGCCCGCCTACCGCACATGGTGGCTGCGGGAAGGGGAGGATGCGCGCCCGACCTACCGCGAAAGTCTGCGGGCGCTTGAAACCCACATGCCCGAAATCCTGCCGCTTTACGAAGAGCTTTGCGCGCTGGCCGGTGGCGGCGATCTGGCCGCCCGTTTCCTCAGCTTATACCGCCCGCCGCCCTATCTGTCGGGATGCAGTCAGGCGATCTGGCCCGGCAGGGAACCCGTTCTGGTGCGCAACTACGACTACGATCCGCGGTCCTTCGAAGGGATCGTGCTGCATACCGGCTGGCAGGGGCGGACCGTCATGGGGACCTCGGACGGTCTCTGGGGGCTGGTCGACGGGGTCAACGACGCCGGGCTTGCGGTGTCGCTGACCTTTGGCGGGCGGCGCGTGGTGGGGGACGGGTTCGGCGTGCCGCTGATCCTGCGCTATGTGCTTCAGACCTGTACAACGGCCGAGGAGGCCGGCCGCGCCCTGGTCCGCATCCCCACGCATATGAGCTACAATGTCACCGTTCTGGACCGGAAGCGGAATTTCCTGACCGCACTGATGGCCCCGGATCGCGCCACCCTCCTGACCCATGCGGCGGTCGCCACCAACCATCAGGAGCGGGTCGAATGGGATGCCCATGCCCGCATGACCGCGACGGTGGAACGCGAACGTTTCCTCTTGCAGCGCCTCACCCTGCATGTGGAGCCGGAGGACAAGTTCATTTCGGCCTTCCTGCGCCGCCCGATCTACTCCACCGCCTTCGATCGCGGTTTCGGAACGCTTTACACGGCGGTATATCGTCCCCGACTGGGGGAGATGGAACTGCGCTGGCCGCGCGCGACCTGGCCTCTGACCCTGAATGCCTTCGCCGAGGGCGCGCGGCGGATCGTCATGCCCGAACCGCAGCCCCACGCATCCTGAGGCCCGCCGCGGGCCAGTGAAACGGTAGGAGCCGATCATGTCCCATATCTTCCCCCGGCACACGAAATCCGCCCCGCCCGTCGCTGTGGGCGGCGAAGGTTGCTATCTGCTCGACAGCACCGGCAAGCGTTATCTCGACGGGTCGGGCGGCGCGGCGGTGTCGTGCCTGGGCCATGGCGACACGGCGGTGACCGAGGCGATCAAGGCGCAGCTGGACAAGCTCGCCTTCGCGCATACCGGCTTTCTGACCTCGGAACCGGCCGAGGCGCTCGCCGATCTGCTGATCGCCCACGCGCCGGGCAGGCTCGACCGGGTCTACCTTGTCTCCGGCGGGTCCGAGGCGACCGAAGCGGCGATCAAGCTGGCGCGGCAATACTGGGTCGAGAAGGGCGAACCGCAGCGCGGCCGCCTGATCGCGCGCAAGCAAAGTTATCACGGCAATACCATCGGCGCCCTGTCGGCCGGTGGCAACGAATGGCGCCGGGCGCAGTTCGGGCCGCTCCTGCTGGATGTCAGCCATATCGACCCCTGCTACGACTACCGCTACCGCGCCGAGGGGGAAAGCCCAGAGGCCTATGGCCGCCGCGCCGCCGACGCGCTTGAGGCGGAAATCCTGCGCCTTGGGCCGGAAACGGTGATGGCTTTCATGGCCGAACCCGTCGTCGGCGCGACGGCGGGTGCGCTCCCGCCCGCGCCGGGATACTTCCGCCGTATCCGTGAGATCTGCGACACATACGGCGTCCTCCTCATCCTTGATGAGGTCATGTGCGGCATGGGCCGGACCGGGACGCTTTTCGCCTGCGAACAGGACGATGTCGCGCCCGATATCCTTTGCATCGCCAAGGGCCTTGGCGCGGGCTACCAGCCGATCGGGGCGATGCTGTGTACCTCCGACATCTACGATGCCATTGCGGGCGGGTCGGGCTTCTTCCAGCACGGTCACACCTATATCGGCCATCCGGTCGCGGCGGCGGCGGGGCATGCGGTGGTTTCGGCCATTCTCGACCGCGGGCTGGTCGACCGGGTGAAGGTACAGGGCGACAAGCTGATGGCGCGGCTTCAGGACCGTTTCGGCCAGCACCCCCATATCGGTGACCTGCGCGGGCGGGGTCTGTTCCGGGGCATCGAACTGGTCGATGACCGGGACAGCAAGGCCCCCTTCGACCCGTCGCGCGGCATTGCGGGAAAGATCAAGAAGGCCGCGTTCGAGGCCGGGCTGATCTGCTACCCGATGGCGGGGACCATCGACGGGCGGAGCGGCGATCACGTCCTGCTCGCGCCGCCCTTCATCATCGAGGACGCGCAACTGGATGAGCTTGTCGACAAGCTTTCAGGCGCGATAGACGTGGCGCTGGGCTGAGGAACGAATATGGCCAACGACAATCCCATGCTGCCGGTCTCCGATGAGGACTGGCCCGAGTCGATCCCCGAGATGCGCAGCGGCTTTGCCGGGGGCCTGAACGTCTATCGCGTGATGGCCCACCATCCGGCACTTCTGAAGGCATGGTCGGACCTTCGCGAACACGTCGTCAACCGGACCTCGCTGGGCCGCGACCGGTCCGAAGTGGTGATCTTGCGCACCGGGGTGCGACTGGGGTCCGCCTATGAATGGGCGCAGCACGTTGTCCGCGCGCGCACATGCGGGCTGGATGACACGCGCATCCGGTCGATGCGGGGATCGCCCGACCAGATGGCCCCCGCCGACGCGCTGCTTGCCACGGCGGTGGACGAGCTTCTGGACGGTGCGGAATTGACCCCGGCGACGAAGGCGCGGCTATTGGCGGAGATGGGCGCGGAAGGCGCGCTCGACCTGATCGCGACGGTCGGGTTCTACTCCACCCTCGCCTTCATCCTGAAATCCTTTGCCACCCCGCTGGATGGCGACATCGCCGCCGCCCTGCGGGCTGACCCCATCGACCCGTAGCCCGGTTCAGGCGTTGAAAAGGAAGTGCAGGACGTCGCCGTCCTTGACCTCATAGGTCTTGCCCTCGACACGGAACTTGCCCGCCTCGCGCGCGCCCGCCTCGCCGTTCCCGGCGACATAATCGGCAAAGGCGATGGTCTCGGCCCGGATGAAGCCACGTTCGAAATCGCCGTGGATCACACCGGCGGCCTGCGGGGCCAGCGTCCCCTTCTCGATGGTCCAGGCGCGGGCCTCTTTCGGGCCGACGGTGAAATAGGTTTGAAGGCCCAGAAGGTCGTAGCCCGCGCGGATCAGGCGATCCAGCCCCGCCTCATGCAGCCCCATCTCTTCCAGGAACATCTCCGCATCACCGGCATCCATCTGCGCCAGCTCTTCCTCGATCTTGGCCGAGATCACGACCGAGGCCGCGCCCTGCCGTGCGGCCATCTCCGCCACCTTCGCCGACAGCGAATTGCCCGATGCGGCCGAGCTTTCCTCGACATTGCAGACGAAGAGAACGGGTTTTGAGGTCAGAAGCTGAAGCATCCGCCACGCCTTCTCATCCTCTGCCGCGACCTCGACGTTGCGCGCGGGCTTGCCTGATTCAAGCGCCGCAAGCGCCTGTTTCATCAGCTTTTCCTGCGCCACGGCCTCCTTGTCGCCACCCTTGATCTTGCGGGCGATATTGGCCAGTCGCCGCTCGATGCTTTCCATATCGGCGATCATCAGCTCGGTCTCGATCGTCTCGGCATCGGCGATCGGGTCGATCTTGCCCTCGACATGGGTGACGTCGTCATCCTCGAAGCAGCGCAGGACGTGGGCGATGGCGTCGACCTCACGAATATTGGCAAGGAACTGGTTGCCCAGCCCTTCGCCCTTGGACGCGCCGCGCACAAGGCCCGCGATGTCGACGAAGGTGATCCGCGTCGGGATCGTCTGTTTCGACCCGGCAATGGCGGCCAACTGGTCCAGACGCGGGTCCGGCACGGCCACGTCGCCCACGTTCGGCTCGATGGTGCAGAAGGGGAAATTCGCGGCCTGCGCGGCGGCGGTTTTCGTCAGCGCATTGAAAAGGGTGGACTTGCCCACGTTCGGCAGCCCGACGATGCCCATCCTGAAACCCATCTTACCCTCCGGCGCTAAGGTCGGTCGCGCTTCTAGGGCAGGCAGGGGGGCGAGGCAAGCGTCAGAACGGCTTGACCACCACGACCCAAAGGATCGCGATCACGGCGACCACGCTGATCTCGTTGAAAATGCGCAGGAAAAGGTCGGATTCGCGAAACTCCCCCCGCTTCGCGCGCCGGACCAGAACGCCGGTCCAGATGTAATGCAGCGCCAGCAGCAGGACCAGCGTCAGCTTGACATGCACCCAGGGCGCAAAGGACCAGACCTGCCAGCCAAGCCAGAGCCCGGTCGCCACCGCGATCACGCCCAGCCCTGCGGAAAAGCGGTAAAGTCGGATGGTCAGGTCGCCCAGCGGCCCGAACCCGCCCAGCTTCGCATGTTCGCGCTTCCAGTAGATCAGCGCGCGCGGCACCGCGAAGATAGAGGTCATCCACCCCATCACGCAGAGAATATGTATGATCTTCAGCCAGTCCATCCGGCTTGGATGCCCTTTCGCCGCGCGCGGCGCAAGGGGGCGCGACACTGCGCGCCGCCCCTTGATTTTCCCGCCCGGCCCGTGCAAGGCCATGCGAGTGTAAGGACGGGGACCGCCATGACCAGAATTGACGACTGCTTCGCCCGGCTGCGCGCGCAAGGGCGCAAGGCCTTTGTCTCTTACATCATGGCAGGCGACCCCGATGTCGCCACCTCGCTTGAACTGATGAAGGGCCTGCCCGCCGCCGGTGTCGACGTGATCGAGCTTGGGATGCCCTTCACCGACCCGATGGCCGACGGCCCGACGATCCAGCTTGCCGGTCAGCGCGCGCTGGAAGGCGGCCAGACGCTGCAAAAGACGCTCGACATGGTGGCGGAGTTCCGCAAGGGCGATAACACCACGCCCATCGTGATGATGGGCTATTACAACCCGATCTACTCGCGCGGCGTGGAAAGGTTCCTCGCCGACGCCACCGCCGCGGGCGTCGATGGCCTGATCGTCGTCGACCTGCCGCCGGAAGAGGATGAGGAGCTTTGCATCCCGGCCAACCGCGCGGGCATGAACTTCATCCGCCTCGCGACGCCCACGACCGATGACCGGCGCCTGCCGAAGGTGCTGCAAAACACCTCCGGCTTCGTCTACTATGTCTCGATCACCGGCATCACCGGCGCGGCGGCGGCCGAGGCCACCGATGTCGCCCCCGAGGTCGCCCGGATCAAGGCCGCGACCGATCTGCCGGTCATCGTCGGCTTCGGCATCCGCAGCCCCGAGACGGCAAAGGCCATCGCCTCGGTCGCCGACGGCGCCGTGGTCGGCACCGCGATCGTGAAACTGGTCGAGGAAAAGCGCCCGGTCGCCGAGATCCTCGCCTTCGTCAAGGGCCTCGCCGACGGCGCCCATTCCGCCTGAAGCGTTTCGGGTTTGCGTTGATTCATCGTAAACCCGAAATGCCATAGGGCTTCTTCGTTGCCCAAATACTCCCGCCGGAGGCCGGCCGGGCGCGAAGGGCCGGGTTCAGGCGCGGTTCAGCCCAGCGTCACGTCGAGGATCATCATCAGGATCAACCCGAAGATCAGCCCCGCCGTCGCGCGGTCCTGATGGCCGTTGCGATGCGTCTCGGGCAGGATCTCATGGCTGATGATGTATAGCATTGCGCCCGCGGCGAAGGTCAGCCCCCAGGGCAGAAGCGCGCCGGAAACGGACACCGCCGCGGCGCCGATCAGGCTGCCCACGGGTTCCACGACGCCGGTCAGCAGCGCGACCAGGAAGGCGCGGGGACGCGAATAGCCGCGCCCGACCAGCGCCACGGCGACGGCCAGCCCCTCGGGCATGTCCTGAAGCGAGATGCCGGTCATCACCGACAGCCCGTTTGAGAGATTGCCGCCGCCAAAAGAGACGCCGATCGACAGGCCCTCGGGGAAGTTGTGGATGGTGATGGCGATCACGAACAGCCAGATCCGCGCCATCGCCGCCGCTTCGGCTCCCTCGCGGCCCGAGGTGAAATGCTCATGCGGCAGCGCGCTGTTCAGCCAGGCGACGAAGCCCGCGCCAAGGGCGATGCCCAGCCCGGCGACCAGTGCCGCGGCGAGGAGAGAGCCATAAAGCCCCTCGGCCGCGTCGATACCCGGCAGGATCAGCGAGAAGTATGAGGCCGACAGCATGACCCCGGCGGCGAAGCCCAGCATCGTGTCCGAGGTCCGCTGCGACATGGTCCGCCCGATCAGGGCAGGTACCGCGCCAAGCGTCGTCGCCATGGCGGCCACGCATCCGCCCAGAAACCCCCACCAGATCGTATCCATGTGCCCCTCTTTCGCGGGCAGTCGATACTGCCCGTGCGGGCAGCGCAAGTGCGAAAGCGCATTGCGATGGCGGTGGTGAATTGGTAAGTAAAAATGACCAATGAACGGAGATCCCGCCATGCCCGTCATCACCTGTATCGAGGATCTGAAGCGCATCTACCGCCGCCGGGTTCCGAAGATGTTTTACGATTATGCCGAAACGGGAAGCTGGACCGAGCAGACCTTCCGCGAAAACTCCTCGGATTTCGCGCAGATCCGGCTGCGGCAACGGATCGCCGTCGACATGACCGGGCGCGGCACGCGCTCGGCGATGATCGGACAGGACGTGGCGATGCCGGTCGCGCTGGCGCCGGTGGGGCTGACCGGCATGCAAAGCGCGGATGGGGAGATCAAGGCAGCACGCGCGGCCGAGAAGTTCGGCGTACCTTTCACGCTGTCCACCATGTCGATCTGCTCGATCGAGGATGTGGCCGCGCATGTGACGAAACCCTTCTGGTTTCAGATCTACACGCTGAACGACGACGATTTTAACCGCCGCATTCTCGACCGGGCGCGGGCGGCGGGCTGTTCGGCCCTTGTCATCACCGTCGATCTTCAGATCCTTGGCCAGCGTCACAAGGATATCAAGAACGGCATGTCCGCGCCGCCGAAATTCACCCTGCCGGTCCTGATGGACCTTGCGACCAAATGGGGCTGGGGGATCGAGATGCTTCAGACCAAGCGCCGTTTCTTCGGCAATATCGTCGGCCATGTCGAGGGGATCAGCGATCCTTCCTCGCTTTCCGCCTGGACGGCGGAAAAGTTCGACCCGGCGCTGAACTGGGACAAGATCAAGAAGCTGATGGACATGTGGGGCGGCAAGGTGATCCTGAAGGGCATCCTTGACCCCGAGGATGCGGAAAAGGCCGCAAGCGCCGGGGCCGACGCCATCGTGGTGTCGAACCACGGCGGGCGGCAGCTGGACGGTGCGCTGTCCTCGATCCGCATGCTGCCGCAGATCGCCGCAGCGGTGGGGGGCGGGACCGAGGTCTGGATGGATGGCGGTATCCGGTCGGGCCAGGACGTGCTGAAGGCGCTGGCACTGGGGGCAAAGGGCGTGATGATCGGCCGTGCCTTCGTCTATGGTCTGGGCGCGATGGGCGAGGCGGGCGTGACCCGCGCGCTTGAGGTGATCCAGAAGGAACTGGAAACCTCCATGGCTCTCTCAGGCGAGACGCAGGTCTCCGGCCTTGGCCGTCACAACGTCCTTGTGCCGAACGGCTTCCTTGACGGTTACAGCTGACGCCCGCCTGCCCGCGCCTTCATCAGAAGGACAAGCGGCACGATCGCGGCCAGCATGACCGCGACGGTGACGAAGACCACCCGCAGCCCCTCGGTCTGCGCGATCAGGCCCATCAGCGAAGGGCCAAGGAAAAAGCCCGTGAAGCCGACCATCCAGGCGCGCGAGATCGCCAGCGAACGCTGATCGGGACGGACGAGCTTGCCAAGGATCGAGTTCGCCGAAGGCACCGTGACGGCAACCCCCAGACCCAGCAGGCCGACGCCAAGGACCGCAATCGCGGGCGTCGGGGCAAGGGCGATGACGGCGGCGCCCAGAACGCCCACGACGGCGGACCACATGACCAGCCCCGCCTCACCCAGACGGCGCGCGGCGACCTGACCGGCCAGCCGCCCGAAGCCCATCGTCAGGCCAAGGGCGACGGGGCCGAACCCGCCATGCCCCGCTGCGCCGCCCAGCGTGCGCTCGATATGCAGCGCCGACCATGTCTCCGTCGTGTTCTCGCTGACGAAGGAGATGAAGAGGATCGCGGCGGTCATGGCGATCGGTCCCCAGGGATTGCGGATATCCGACCCTTCGGGGGCGGCCTCATCGGGCTGCCAGTCACGCCGCTGACGCATCGGCGGCACCAGCACCAGCGCGACGGCGGCCAGAAGCGCGAAGGCGGCAGGCGCCGACAGCCCCGCGCTGCGCAGCAGGCTCGCCACCAGCGCCGAGCCCGCGAAGGCGAAGGAAAACATCGCGTGGGAGAAGTTCATCAGGTGGCGGTCGAACCGCGCCTCCATCACCGACAGGCGCATGTTGGCCCCGATGTCGAGAAGCGAGACGCTGGCCCCCACCAGGGCCATGGCGACGCCAAAGCCTGCGATCCCGCGCGCGGCCACCGGATAGGCGAAGGCCAAGACCAGCAAAAGCCCCGCCACCCAAAGCCCGTTCGCCCCCAGGCGCGCCATGATCCGTGGCGCCAGCGCCATCGCGGTGATACCGCCCACGGCCGACATCATCATCGCAAGGCCGAAGGCCGCGTCCGGCGCCTCGATCCCGGCCTTGATCGCGGGGACATAGGCCGAAAACCCGCCCCAGAAGACCCCGACGGCGGCAAGGGCCGCATTCGGGGCGCGCGCGATCCGTGCGGCCTCGGCAAAAGACATGGTGTTCCTGCTCGTCTGGTTCTGTCGCGGTTCAAGCGCTAACACAGGGCCTCGCCGGGGGGGAGTCACGAAATGCGACCGTTCGCGACAGCCGCGCGCGGGGCAGAATCCGCTTTCCTTTCGGATCAAAGCGCCGTATAGCCCGCGCCTCATGGGCATGCACCCTTGGAGGATGCCCTTAAACATCTATGGAGAGACCAATGGCTGGTAAGATCCCTGATCTTGTCGCCGAGGTACGGACGGGGACAGGCAAGGGGGCCGCTCGTCAAGCTCGTCGTGAGGGCTACGTACCCGGCATCGTTTATGGCGGTGGGGAAGACCCGCTCGCGATCAACGTGAACTACTACGCGCTTCTGAAAAAGCTGAAGGCAGGCCGCTTCCTGTCCACGCTCTTCAACCTCAAGGTCGAAGGCAAGGACGATGTCCGCGTCATCTGCCGTGGCGTTCAGCGCGACGTCGTGAAGGACCTTCCGACGCATCTCGACCTGATGCGGCTGAAGCGGACCTCGCGCATCAACCTCTTCATCCACGTTACCTTCGAGAATCACGAGAAGGCACCGGGGCTGAAGAAGGGCGGTACGCTTGTGATCGTGCGCCCGGAGGTGGAACTGGAAGTGACCGCGGGCGACATCCCCGATCACATCACCGTCGACCTGACCGGCCGTGAAATCGGTGACGTCATCCACATCGGCGATATCGAGCTGCCGAAGGGCGCCACGCCGACCATCAAGCGTAACTTCGTCATCGCCAACCTTGCGGCCCCGTCGGGCCTGCGGTCGGCCGAGGCCGAGGACGGCGCGGAAGAAGCCGAAGGCGAGGCCGAGGAAGAGTGATCTTCCGGGCGATGCCAGAGACAGGGGGCGGAACCGCAGGGTTCCGCCCTTTTAGTTTGTGGCCATGGGCCTAGGCGCCTGAAGCATTTCGGGTTTACCCTGACTCAGAATTCGAACTTATTTCGTTCGAATTCTGATACTTACTTTCTTAACGAAAACCCGAAACGCTATAGGGAAACGTCATGGAGTTTGATGAGGATATCGACGCGCGCGGGCTGATCTGCCCGCTGCCGGTGCTGAGGGCGCGCAAGCGCCTGCTGGCGATGGCGCCGGGCAGGGTTCTGCGGCTTCGCGCCACCGATCCCGCCGCCGTGGTCGATGTCCCGCATTTCTGCCGCGAGGCGGGGCATCAGTTCCTTACCGACACGCCGGATGGTGCCGGGATGGCCTATTTCATCCGGCGCGGTGACGGCCCGGCGGGTGAGGGTTGATCGGAAGCGCGTGGTCGGGGGGACCATCGGTCAAGGACGTCTTCAAAGCCCGGCGCCAAGCCGTTCTGCCTCGGCAAGATCCTCGGGCGTGTTGATGTTGAAGAACGGATCGAAGGGCGTGGCGCCAAACTCCGCGACCGTCGCCCCCTGCGCCTCGGCCCAGAGCATCACCTTCCGCTCCCCTGTGTTCAGCGCCGCCCGCAGCGGCCCGCGCAAGCGCACCGGCCAGAGGCCGAAGGTCGGGTGCCGCCGCATCCGGCCGGTGTCGTCGGCGCTGGCGGCGATGGCAAGGCCGGACGGCCCCGCCGCCCGTCGCAGGCGGTCGGCAAGGTCGGCGGGCAGGAACGGCGTGTCCACGGCGGCGGTCACGACACAACCGGCCCCCAGCGCCGCCGCCCAGTCCATCGCGGCAAGGATACCGGCCAGCGGTCCGGGCTGCCCCGCGACGCTGTCGGACAGCACCGGCAACTGGGTAAAGGCAAAGCGTCCGGCCTCTCCGCCCGCGTTGATGGCCAGCGGCGCGCATTGCCGCCCCAGCCGGTCGATCAGATGCGCGATCATTGGCCGCCCGGCAAGGCGCAGGAACGCCTTGTCCGCCCCGCCCATCCGCGTACCGCGCCCGCCCGCAAGGATCACGGCGGGCAGGATGCCACCCGGATCAGTGGACATCGGGATTGTCGCGAAAGGCCTTCTCGCGCGCCGGGTCGAGCCATTTCTGAAGCACCTTCACCGCGCTCTCCTCATAGCCAAGCGCGTCATAGAAGGACAGGACCGGCGCGTTGGAGTTGCGGACCAGCAATTGCAGCTTCGTATGGCCGCTGGCCCGCGCCCATTCCTCTGCCGCGGCCATCGCGCGCCGCCCCCAGCCCTGACCGCGCAAGCCGGGATCGGCGCAAAGGTAATAGACCCAGGCGCGGTGGCCGCCATCCTCGACCGCGACGCTTGCCACCGCGCGCCCGTCCCGTAGCGCCACCAGCAGGGCGGATTTCGGATTGGCGCGGATCGCCGCGATGTCCGCCTCTGGCGGGTTCCATGGCCGCGTCATGCCCGCGCGCTGCCAAAGGTCCAGCACGGCGGGAATGTCGTCATCGGTCGCGGGGCGGAAATCAGCGGTCATCGTCACCTCATGCGGCCCCGTCTTTCAAGGCCCGCGGCGATCCTGTATGGCTCTGCCCGAAGGTTCAAGCGGAAGCGGGCGATGTTCGGATATGTGACGGCCGAGGCGACACGCGGCGGCATCGACCGGCTTCTGGCCGAGGTGGCCGAAACCCTTGCGGCCGAGGGCTGGGCGCTGGCCGGTGCGGTGCAGGTGAACGCAGGCAGGTGCGATACCGGCGATTGCGACATGGACCTGCGGCTTCTCGACGGGTCCGGCACGATCCGCATCAGCCAGACGCTTGGCCGCGGAGCGAATGGCTGCAAGCTTGACACCGCCGGGCTGGAAGAGGCGGCGGGGCGCGTGGCGGTCGCGCTCGGGCAGCGGCCCCGGCTTCTCATCGTCAACAAGTTCGGTCGGCAAGAGGCCGAGGGACGCGGTTTCCGCCCGCTGATCGCCGAGGCGCTGGGCGCGGGCATCCCCGTCCTGACCGGCGTCAGCCATGACCACCGGGCGGCGTTCGCCGCCTTCGCCGAAGACCTCGCCACCGCCTTGCCCGCCGATGCCGCCGCGATCCTCAACTGGTGTCGCGCGCCCGCCTGACCCTGGCCTGTTCAACGCAGGGCAGAGCGTGTAAGCACGGCAAAAGACACCGTCCCACCCGTGAGAGCCCCATGAAGATCGCCCACCGCGAGATCGGCCCCGCCCATCCACCCCTTGTGATCGCCGAGATCGGCATCAACCATGGCGGCGATCTTGCCGTCGCGAAGGACATGGTGCGCCTTGCCGCCGGGGCGGGGTGTGAGATGATCAAGCATCAGACCCATATCCTTGAAGACGAGATGACGGATGAGGCGAAGTCGATCTTCCCGCCCAATGCCGATGTCTCGATCTGGGACGTGATGGCCGCCTGCGCCCTGTCGCAGGAGGATGAGGCAGAGCTGAAACGCTATACCGAATCCCTGGGCATGATCTGGATTTCCACGCCGTTTTCCCGCGCGGCGGCCGATTTTCTGGAAGAACTGGACATGCCAGCCTACAAGATCGGCTCGGGCGAGGCGGACAATCTGCCGCTGATCCGTCACATCGCGCGAAAGGGCAAGCCGGTGATTATGTCGACCGGGATGCAGACCATCGAGACGATCCGCGCCAGCGTCGCGATCCTGGATGAGGCGGGCGTGGACTACGCGCTGCTGGAATGCACCAATCTTTACCCCAGCCCGGCCGAGATCGTGTCGCTGAAGGGCGTGACGGAGCTGCGCAACGCCTTCCCCCGCGCCGTCGTCGGGTTTTCGGACCATTCCATCGGGCCGGAAATGGCGCTGGCCTCGGTCGCGCTGGGCGCCTCGATCCTGGAACGGCACTACACCGACACGCGCTATCGCAAGGGGCCGGATATCATCAATTCCATGGACCCGGCGGAACTGCGGTTCCTCATCGACCGTTCGAAGGAAATCTGGATCGCCGCGAACAACCCCAAGCAACGGACCGAGGCCGAGGAACCCGTCTACCGCTTCGCCCGCGCCTCGGTCGTTGCCGACCGCGACCTGCCCGAAGGCCATGTGATCGAAGAAGCCGACATCTGGGCGCGTCGCCCCGGTTCAGGAGAGATCGCGGGCTATGACTTCGACAAGGTCGTGGGCAAGCGGCTGACACGGGCGGTGACGCGGAACACGCAGTTGAAATGGGGGGATTTGGAGGGCGGTGCCAATGGCTGAGGCGCTCCGCTTCTTCTGCCTTGATCCGCGCAAGGCAAAGCGCGCGACGGTCGAAAGGACGCTTTCGCCGCTGGGGCAGTTCCGCTGGCTGAAGGTGCCGCCGATGCGGGTCAGGGGATATCCCGAAACACGCGACCGTGCTGCCGCGGCCTTCGAAACCGCTACGAAGAAGCCCGCCGAAGGTGCCAAAGCTGCGGCCAAGCGGGTTCTTCTGCGGCTGCAATACAACGGCGCCCGCGCGCTGTTCGAGGCCAATCGCGATGCCGTCGCGGTGGCGTGGAACGGCCTGAACGGCAGCCGAAGGGTCTATATGGACGGCGCCCGCGATGCCGGCGCCCGCACACTATATTTCGAACTCTGTCCGTTTCCCGGCCGCGTAACGGTGGACCCTTGCGGCGTAAACTTCCAGAACGGCCTGCCGCGTGATGGGGCCTTCTATCTGGACTGGGCGAAAGACAACGGGGCCGAAAGCTGGCGAACGGTGCGCGAAACGATCCGCGCCCGTACCCGCGCTATCCCGCGCGAGGAGACTGCGGGCGACCGGCCTTTGACCGAGCCTTTCGTCTTTGTCCCGCTTCAGGTTCCGGGCGACAGTCAGCTTCGCCTTTTCGGCGGCGCCTTCCGCACTGTCGAGGCGGTGATCGAGGCGATGGCAGAGGCGGCGAAACGTCTCCCCGACGGCTGGCACCTCAGGCTTAAGGAACACCCGACCTCGCCGGTGGCGTTCGGGGATTTGATCGACCGCCTCAAGCACCCAAAACTTGTCCTCGACAATGCCACGGACACCTTCGCCCAGGTTGCCGCCTCGCGTGCGGTGGTAACGGTGAATTCCTCCGTGGGCCTCGAGGCGATGTTTTACGAAAAGCCTGTCGTCGCGCTGGGCCAGTGTTTCTGGGCGATCCCCGGCATTGCCGGGTACTGCCCGACGCCCGAAGCGCTCTCATCCGCGCTTTCGGACCCCGGGGCGCTGTCCTTCGATCCCGCTGCCCGCGCCGCGTTCCTGAGCTTTCTGGCGGATGCCTACTATCCGATGTTGAACCGCGACGCGGCGGACGGCACGCTGCACCCGGACGAGGCCGCCAAGGTCACCGCCCGCCTCCACGGCCCCGATCCGCGCGGGTTGTGGGCCTGCACGGAGGCCCTGTCGTGATCCCGGCCTGGAAACTCCGTCGCGAGATCGGGCGGTTGCGCCAGCACTTCTGGGCTTTGTCGGGCCTGGCCTACGAACCGATCCTCAAGCTGCGCCACGACCGCTGGCGCCGGGCCTTGCCGCAACCCGAGGATGGCGGCGTGCCGCTGGGGCCGAAGGTGGCGGTCTTTCTGCTTTACCAGCCGAGGGGTATCGCGCGCTCAGTGTTGATCACGCTGCGACATCTGGTTGATAATGGCTATACCCCGCTTATCATTTCCAATGCGCCGCTCTCGGCTGTTGATCGCGATACGCTGCATCCCCTGGTCTGGCGGATGATCGAACGGCCGAATTTCGGCTATGACTTTGGCGGCTATCGCGACGGTATCCTGCTGCTGGACCAATGGGGGGTGCGGCCTGAACGGCTTCTGGTTCTCAATGACAGTATCTGGCTTCCGCTTGCGCCCGGATCGACGCTGATCACCCGGATGGAAACGGCAAGCGGCGACGTGATCGGGACAATCCTCCACCCGGACAAGGAACGCCGCAGGGTGGTCAAGTCTGTTCGTCGCGGCTTCGTGGAATCCTATCTCTATGCCATCGACGGCGCGGCGATGCAGAGCCCGGTATTCAAGTCTTACTGGCAGCGCTACCGCGTCTCCAGCAACAAGTTCAACGCCGTTAGGCTGGGCGAACGCGGCTTTTCGAAGGCCATGCGCAAGGGGGGGCTGCGGGTCGTTGGCCTCTTCTCTGCCGATACGCTTGTCGAAGCGCTGGACCGGGCGGATGATGACACCCTGTCCCTGACGCTTAAATACGGTGTCTATACTGAAGATGACCTTGCCGCCCAAGGGGCGGCCCTTCGCGCCCGCACCCCGGATGAAACGTGGCGGCGCGAGGTGCTTGCCCATGTGCGGCGGACGACGACACGGCGCAGGTTCAACGCCTCTTTCCCCTATCCGTCACTCTCCCTGCTCGGTATGGACTTTATGAAACGTTCGACAGGCCCTACCGGCGCCGGGGCGCAATCGCTTCACGTCCAAATGCGGATGCGCTATCTCGACGCCGTTGCGGCAGGAGACCTCCCCCCGCCATATAAGGACGTGCTGGACGAGATCAGGGCCTCGATCCCGGGGAATGGTGCTTGACGCGGACAAGGGGAAAAGGGACGACCCCGCCAGAGGATTGGAGCCAACGATAATGAATAAGCTGATCGCCCGCATAATGTACTACACGCGCTTTTTGCGGTCTTCGCTGCCGTTCTACGGCATCAGGGTTCCCTTTGACGGGTTCCATCTGGGCCGGACGACCTGGACAACGTTCAAGTTCGTATACCGCGGCGATTACGAGGGACCCGAAGTGAACGCCCTTCTGGGTCTTGTCCGCAAGGGCGACAGGCTGCTTGAGCTAGGGGGCGGTCTTGGCATCGTCTCGGGTGTTGCCGCAAATGCCGCGGATAACGCGCATCTTCTGATCTTCGAGGCCAACCCGGCGCTGATTCCCCACATCAAGACGCTGCACAAGCTCAATGGCCTGACCAATACGGAAATCCGCAACCAACTCGTGTTTCCGAAGGCTGATGCGCAGGGCCGCTCCTTCTTCGTTCACAACAGTTTTGGCGCCAGTTCCGTCGTCGAACACAAGAAAGTGGCTGGCACGGTCGAAGTTCCCGTCGTCGCCTTCCCCGACGTTGTGGCCGAGTTCCGTCCCGACATTCTTATCTGTGACATCGAGGGGGCCGAAGCGGAACTGTTCGACGGCATCGACCTGTCGGGCTTCCGTGCTGCGGTGATTGAGGTTCATCCCTCGCTCGTCTCCCCCGAGAAGATCAAGCGGCTGTTCGAGACCTGCCTGTCCGCGGGCCTGTCTCCGCGTGTGGATCTGTTCGGGGGGACGGTCGTCGCATTCGAGCGACAGGAATAAAGAGCTGGCTCCATGACCCGCTCCCTCCTCTTCGTGACCGGCACCCGTGCTGATTTCGGCAAGATCGAACCCCTGGCGATCGCGGCCCGTGATGCGGGCTATGGCGTGGGCTTCTTCGTCACCGGGATGCATATGCTCGACCGCTACGGGCTGACCAAGAATGAGGTTCACCGGGTCGAAGGTGTGCGGGTCCACGAATTCCTCAACCAGCGCGCGGGCGATCCGCAGGACATTGTGCTGGCCAAGACCGTGACCGGCTTTTCCGACTATGTCGCCGAACACCGCCCCGACCTCGTCGTCGTCCATGGCGACCGGGTCGAGGCGCTGGCGACCGCGCTGGTGGCGGCGACGAATTACATCCGTTCCGCCCATATCGAGGGGGGGGAGGTCTCCGGCACCATTGACGAGGTCTTTCGCCACTGCAACACCAAGCTCGCCAGCCACCATTTCGTGTCCTCCGAGGCCGCGGCCGACCGGGTGCGGACATTGGGGGAGCCGTCGGAGCGTATCCATGTCATCGGCTCGCCCGAGCTGGACTTTCACGCCGCGCCCTCGGGTGTCGGCATCGACGCGGTCCGCGCGCGCTATGACATTCCCTTCGCGGATTACGGCGTCTGCGTCTTTCATCCCGTGACCTCCGAGGCCGAGACGATGGGCCGGCAGGCGGCGGCGCTTTTTGATGCGCTCGATGCCTCGGGGCGCAATTTCGTGGTCATCGCGCCGAACAACGATCCCGGATCAGCGGCGGTGTTCAAGGCGCTCGACGCGCTGCCCTCGGACCGCTTCCGGGTGCTGCCCTCGATGCGGTTTTCGCATTTCTCCGAACTGATGAAGAACGCCAAGGCGATGGTCGGCAATTCCTCGGCCGGGGTGCGGGAGGCGCCGTTCCTGGGCATCCCCTCGCTTGACATCGGCACCCGGCAGACCAACCGCTCTGACGCGCCCTCGATCACTTCGGCTACGGCCGACGACGCGGCGACCATCGCGCGGTTTTTGCGTGACGACTGGGGCCGCAGCTTCCCCCGCCATGAAGCCTTTGGCGCGGGCCGCGCGGCGGCGCGGTTCGTGGAGGTGTTGAACGATCCCGCCTTCTGGGACGGGACGCTTCAGAAGAAATTCCACGACCACAACCGGGACGGCGCATGAGCGCACCGACCGGCATGGCCCTTCGGGTCTATGGCTGGGCGGCGCGGGGCCTTGGGCTGATCGCGCCCATGGTGCTGAGGCGACGGCTGGCACGCGGCAAGGAGGACCCAACGCGCTGGCGCGAGAAGCTGGCGGAAACGGGGCTGGCGCGGCCCACGGGGCCGCTCGTCTGGCTCCACGCCGTGGGGCTGGGGGAGGTCATGGCGCTGCGCGGGCTGATCGCCGAGATGGCCGGGCTGCGGCCGGATCTGCATTTCCTCATCACCTCTACCGCGCGTTCCTCGGCCGAAGTCGTGGCCGCGAACCTGCCGCCCCGGACGGTGCATCAATTCCTGCCCGTCGATGCGCCGCGTTTTGTCGGCGCCTTTCTTGACCACTGGCGGCCCGATCTGTCGGTCTGGTCGGAACAGGACCTGTGGCCCAATTTCGTGCGGGCGATCCATGACCGGGGCATCCCTCTGGCGCTGGTCAATGCGCGGATGAATGATCGGGCGGGCCGGTCGCGGGCGCGGGCGGGGCGGCTTTACGCCGATCTCTACGCCCGCTTTTCCCTGATCGCGGCGCAGGATGAGGGCAGCGCACAGGCGTTGGAGGCGCTGGGCGCGCCGGGGCCGGTATTGCGGCACCGTTCGCTGAAAGTCGCGGCGCCGCCGCTGGCTGCCGATCCGCAGGCGCTCGCGGCGCTTGAGGCGGCGCTGGGCGCGCGCGCGCGCTGGTGTCTGGCCTCCTCCCACCCCGAGGATGAGGGGGTGGCGTTCAAGGCCCTTGCCGCCCTGCGACGGGCGGGGGACGGCGCGCTCCTCATCCTCGCGCCGCGCCGGGTTGAGCGGGGGGCAGAGATTGCCGATGCCGCCGGGCGCGCGGGGTTCAGTGTCGCGCAACGCGCCACCGGCGCGGGGCCGGAGGGGGTGGATGTCTATATCGCCGACACCTTCGGCGAGATGGGGCTATGGTACAGGCTTTGCGACCGGGTGCTGATGGGCGGCACCTTCGGGCCGGTAGAGGGGCATAACCCATGGGAACCGGCGCGGCTGGGGGCGGCGGTGTTGCACGGCCCGCGCGTGGCGAATTTCGCGGCGGATTACGCGGTGCTGGACGCGGCGGATGCGGCGCGCCCGGTGCAGGATGCTGACGGCGTCGTGGCGGAACTGTCCGGCGATCTGGCCCCCGTCGCGGCGCGCGCCGGGGCGTTGGCTAAGGAGGGCGCCGCCGACATCGCCGATCTTGCCGACAGGCTCGTCGCACTGTTGGGGGAGGGGGCGCATGGCTGATCCTGCCTTCCCGTCGCCGCGGTTGCGGATCGCGCTTTGGGCCTATCGCGCGCTTTGGTGGATCGGGCTGCCCTTCGTGCTGCTCTACCTGCGCAAGCGCGGCCGCAAGGATGCCGACTACACCCGCCACCTGTCCGAACGCTTCGGCCGCCACACGCCGATGGCGGGCGATCCGCCGGTCTGGGTCCATGCCGTCTCGCTGGGCGAAATGCGGTCCGCCGCGCCGCTGGTGCGGGCGTTCCTTGAGGGCGGCGCGCATGTCGTCCTGACCCATTTCACCCCCGCCGGGCGGCGCGAGGCGGAAAAGGTCTTCGCCCCGGAGATCGCCGCCGGAACGGTTCGCACCGTCTGGGTGCCGTTCGAATTCGGCTTTGCCTGGCGGCGTTTCTTCCGCGCCTTCCGCCCGTTCTTCGGTCTGGTGATGGAGATCGAGATCTGGCCCGCGATGATCATGGAATGCCGCAAGGCGGGCGTGCCGCTTTTCATGTGCAACGCGCAGTATCCGTCGAAATCCTATGCGCGGGACCGGCAGGGCCTTGGCCTTCGCGCCGAGCTGATGCGCGGTTTCGCCGGGGCGCTGGTGAAATCGAATCTTCAGCGCGACCGCTTCGCCTCGGTGGGTGTCGCGCCCATCGCGGTGACGGGTGAGACGCGCTTTGATCAGCCGATCCCGCCCGCGCTTCTGGCGGCGGCACCGGCCGCGCGCGCCGCACTTGCCGCCGACAGGCCGGTGGTAACGCTGGCCAGCGTGGTGGAGGGGGAGGATGACCTTTACCTTGACGCCATCGAACGCAGCCTTGCCGCCCATGACGCCGCCGGTCTGCCGCGCCCGGTCTTCGTCTATGTCCCCCGCGCGCCCGAACGCTTCGCCACGGTCGCAGGGCTTCTTTCAACGCGCGGGCTGCCCTTCGCGCGGCGCAGCGCGATGTTCGGCACCGATCTGGCTGTGACGCAGGCGGCGCCCGCCGACATCCTTCTGGGCGACAGTCTGGGGGAGATGTATTTCTACCTCGCCCTGGCCGACCGGGTGATCGTCGGCGGCGGCTTTACCCCCCACGGCGCGCATAACATCATCGAGCCGCTGGCGGTGAAAAAGCCCGTTATCGTCGGGCCGGACATTCACACCATCGAATATCCGGCGGTCGAGGCGATCGCCGCCGGTGTCTGCCTGCATGTGCAGACCCCCGCCGAACTGGATGCGGCCCTTGCCCCCGGCGCGGGTTTCGCGCCGACCGATGCGCAGATCGCCGCCTTCTTCGCGGCCCATGCCGGGGCGACGGAACGGACGCTGGCGGCGATTCCAAAGCTTCTGGCCGCTACCAGCCGCTGAACCCGCCGTCGACGTTCACAAGCTGGCCGGTCATATAGCCCGCTTCCTTCGAGCAAAGAAACAGCATCACGTCCGCAATCTCATCCGGCGCGCCCATCCGGCCGGCCATGATAAGCTCCCCCACCCGGCGCTGGAATTCGTCAGAATGGCCGTTGAAGACGGCGCCCGGCGCGATGGTGTTGACCGTCGCCTGCCGCTTGGCCCAGTACCCCGCCAGCCACAGCGTCAGCCCGTGAATGCCCGCCTTGGTCGTCGAATAGGCCGAGAAGCTCTTGAACGGCATCCCTTCGTAGATCTGGTGATGCGGGCCATTGAGCGCGTACATAGACGCCACGTTGATCAGCGCCGCCGGGTAGCGCCCGACGATGTCGCGGTCCATCTGGCGGGCGATCATGAAGGCGCCGGTCAGGTTGGTGCGCAGCGTCTTTTCCCAGTCCGCGACCGAGGTATTGGCGAAGTCGGGAAAGCTCTTGCCCGCGCCCATCAGAAGCTCGCCCGTGATGGCGGCGTTGTTCAGGACGACGTTCGGTTCCCACCCGTCCGCCATGATGCGCTTGAAGATACCCTCCACCTGCGCCTCGTCGCCGACGTCGAGGTCGTAGAAACGAAAGTTCCCGTTCCCCTCATGCGCGGCCTTCAGCGCGTCCGCCCGATGCCCCGGCAGGTCCGAGGACACCACCCGCGCCCCCGCCGTCAGCATCCGGCGCACATAGGTGGACCCCAGCACACCGCCCGAGCCGGTGATGAAGACGGTGCGGCCTTTCAATTGCTCAGACATGGGCCTGACCTTTCAGCTTTTCGGACATGAGGAATTCCACCAGACGGAAGTCGAACTCGCTGTCGATATCGACGCAGCGCTCCGGGTCCATCAGGTAGGGGATGACGCGGCCTTCATAAAGGCCCTTCGCGCGGCGCAGGTAGCCGGTCGCCACGACATAGGTCGATGCCGCATGTTCATAGACCACCGGGGCCTGCTGACGCGCGACGACGCCGCCGGGCAGGGGTTTGGAGACATGAAGCGCACCGGTTTCATCCGGTTCCACCAGGTTGAAATAGGGGTTCTTGCGTGCCTCGCAGCAGGACATCACCATGTCCGGGCGCTGATCGTGGAAAAGCGCCAGCGCCCTTGTGATGTCCTCTGGGTCGCGCAGCGGTGATGTCGCGTCGAGGTCAAGGAAGGCCCCGGCCTTGCCCGCCAGCGCCTCGGCCGCGTCAAGCGCGTGCTGCCAGACGCCCCATTTCCCGGCGCTGTCGGTCGCCAGATGGGCCGGGCGCAACCCGATGTCGAGACAGCCGCGCTTGACGGCATGGGCCAGGATTTCCTCGCTGTCGGTGGAAACGACGACGGTATCGACCTCTGGGTGGTCCAGAAGCTGATCGAGCGACCAGTCGATCAGCGGGCGGCCGCAGAGCGGGCGGAAGTTCTTGCCCGGAACGCCCTTCGATCCCTTGCGCACACCGATATGGCCGATGATCATCAGTAATCCCCCGCGATGGTGCCGGTGAAATGCCGGGCCTCATAGGCTTCTACGATCCTGCGGGCCGACGGCAAGGCCAGATCGAAGCGCGGCAGGTGTTCAACGTCCGACACGGTTTCCCCCGCGATCAGGGCAAGGAAATCGGCCATCGCCGCCAGAAACATCGCATTGCGTTCGAAGGGCAGGGACAGCTGTTCCCACACCCCATGCGTCGCGATCAGGTAGTTTTCGGCGTGAAGATCGAATTCGACCGTATGCGTGGTGCCGCGCAGGTTCAGCCGACGCAGGAAGGCGGGGGAGAGATAGTCCATCGACACGGTCGCGGCGGCATTACCCCCGGACAGCGCGATCTCATCGGAAAAATCGACGCCGGGATAGCGATCATGCCCAAGGCTCGTCACGCTGTCGGGCGTCAGGGCCGGGAACAGCGTGACCGCCATGTCAAGCTCATGACACAGGTCCAGAAGAACGCCGCCGCCGCCCGACCGGGCCGCGTAGCTGTCGGCGAAGTTCCAGTTCTCGCGCCACTGCCGGACGTCATGGCCGATCTCGAACCGGGCGCGGTAGATGTCGGACAGGTCCATACGGGCAAGGTACCGGAAGGCCGGGTGATAGCGCATCATATAGCCGATCATCGACCGTTCGGCGACCGTGGCGGCGGCGGCCTCGATCGCGGCCAGTTCGGCGCGGTCATGGCTGAGCGGCTTTTCGACGTAGAAGGGCAGGCCGCGCGCCGCCGCAAGTTCGATCAATGGGCGGCGGATCTGGGTGGCGGTGGCGACGACCACACCGTCGCAACCCTCAAGCTGGCTGCCGTCTGGCCGGAACTCCCGATAAGGGATCAGGACCGCCTTTGCCCCCAGCGTTTCCAGATTGCCGTGGTGGCGGCGCCCGATCGAGCCCGCGCCGATCACTGCGATTCGCATGGTTTTCGCCCTCTCCCCGCGTTGAGGTCCCGTCTTCGTGTCGGCCAGCGGGGCGGGAAATGCAAGCCGGGGCCTGGCCCATGGTCGACCGGTTGGGGGTCGGGGGGGCGTGACAAAATAAGGCCCGGATTCGCGCTCCGATTGTGTTTTACCCGTGACGTTGTACCCGATGGCAGCCGGATCACGGCGCTTTCGCCCTATTGTTGCGGTCACCCGGAACAATAACCCCTTCAACCGCCGCGATAAATCCCGTGTATTTCCGCTTCCGCGCCACGTTTTCGCCACCCCGCATCAGCATCTTTGATCCAACGACAACGATCACCACGGGACGGAAGACATGAAACTCGCAGAAAAGATCATCAGCCAGTTCTCTCGCACCAAGTCGGACAAGCCCGACGCGTTCGAAAAGCGTCTGTCCAACCTCGGCAAGGAAGCGCAGCGCCGCAAGCGCATGGTCGCCCCCTCGCTCTTCGTGCGTCACGCGCAGGCTATCTGAGGCCGCCTTGGCCTCAGAAGTTGACGGTGACGCCGGGCAGGTGAAGCTCCTTCATCAGGTCCCGGACCTCCTGACGCGCGGCGACGTTCGAGATGTTGAGGTTTTCGACCCCGACATCCTTCAGATCCAGAAGCGTCAGGCCGCGGGGAAACAGCTCGCGGAAGATCACCCGCTCTGAAAAACCGGGCGCGACGCGGAACCCGATCCGCTTCGACAGCTGCTCAAGCGCCGCGCCGACCTTCCGCTTGTTGTGCATCTGCTGCGCGCCAAGGCGGTTTCTCACCACGATCCAGTCGATGGGCTTCAGCCCGGCCCGCGCGCGCAACTGCCGCGCATGCCAGACCATTTCCGAATAGATCGACGGGCCGATGACGCGGCTGGTATCGGGATCGACCCGCGCCAGCAGGTCGAAGTCGATGAAACTGTCATTCAGCGGCGTGATGAGTGTATCGGCCAGCGAATGCGCCACCTGGCTTAGCCGCGTATGCGAACCGGGGCAGTCGATGATGATGAAGTCTGCCTCATGCTCAAGCGTCGCGACGGCGGCCGACAGGCGGTGGTCAAAGGCGTTCTCCCCCTCGGCCAGCGTGGACTGGTCCACCTCCGGCAGGTCGCGGTAATCGGCCAGCGGCAGGTCGATGCCTTCCTTGCGGATGAAGGCGCGGCGGTTCTCGATATAGCGCCCGAAACTGCGCTGCCGAAGGTCGAGATCCAGCGCACCGACCTTGTGGCCCATCCGCGCAAGGGCCGTCGCCACATGCATGCAGGTGGTGGATTTCCCCGAACCGCCCTTTTCGTTCCCCACGACGATGATATGTGCCACGCGACTGTCCCCGACTTTTTCCGGCCTGCCGGAATCAAAAGGCGCGCTGTTTCCAGCGCGCCCCTACTATATGTTGTGCGCTTCGACTTGCAAAGCGCGGCAGGCTCAGAATCCGAGGCCCGCGTACTTGTTCTTGAACTTCGACACGCGGCCGCCGGTATCCATCAGCTTGGCATTGCCGCCGGTCCAGGCCGGATGCGCCAGCGGGTCGATGTCGAGCGACATGGTGTCGCCTTCCTTGCCCCAGGTCGAACGGGTCTGATAGATCGTCCCGTCGGTCATCTTGACCGAGATCGTGTGGTATTCGGGATGGATGTCTTTTTTCATGGTCCCGCTCCTCAGGCTTCGGCCTTGGGTTTGTAGTTGGTGACTTCCGCGATCCGGGCGGATTTGCCGCGACGGCTGCGCAGGTAGTAAAGCTTGGCGCGGCGGACACGGCCGCGGCGCACGACCTCGATCGAGTCGATGTTGGTCGCGTAAAGCGGGAAGACGCGTTCGACGCCCTCACCGAAGGAAATCTTGCGGACGGTGAACGAGGCCGCGATGCCGCCGCCCTTGCGGGAGATGCAGACGCCTTCGTACATCTGGACGCGCGAGCGCGTGCCTTCCGTCACCTTGTAGCCGACACGGACCGTGTCGCCCGCCTTGAAGTCCGGGATGGACTTGCCGAGAGCGGCGATCTGCTCGGCCTCCAGTTGCGCGATCAGGTTCATCGCGTGATCCTTTCCAGTTGCTCGCGGTGGGTCCGCGATGGTGTTCGCGCCTCAGAGCTCCGCGTCTTCATCGGGTCCGCATGCCGCGCCCGCCGGAGGTTCAGGTCATCGTTCCTTTTCATGCCGCCCTGTGGCCGACCTTGCCGAAGAAAGCGAAGGGCATGGGCCAACGGACAACAGCCCGGACGACTCGTCAAAGCCCCGGACGGGCGGGGTATAGTTGTGGTGGAGGGGTGGGTCAAGGGCCGGGAGGCCTATGTAGGATGGGCAATATTGCCCATCCTACGGCCCACGCCGTTTTGCCCACAAATCCGGCCGCCTCTCCCGCGTCAGCCGTTCCGCTTCCGTCCGCCGCCATTTCTCCACCTCGGCGTGATTGCCGGAGGTGAGGACGGATGGGATCTCCCGTCCCTCCCAGACTGCCGGTCTTGTATACTGCGGATGCTCCAGAAGGCCGTGGGAATGGCTTTCTTCCTCGGTGGAAGAGGCATTGCCAAGGACGCCGGGCAAAAGCCGCACCGTGGCGTCTATCATCGCCTGCGCGGCGATCTCGCCGCCGGTCAGGACGAAGTCGCCAAGGCTCACCTCCTCGATCGCGTAATGGTCCAGCACGCGCTGGTCCACACCCTCGAACCTTCCGCAAAGCAGCGTGATGCCCTCGGCCGCGGCCCAGCGGCGGGCCATGGCCTGGTCGAAGGGCTTTCCCCGCGGCGACAGGTAGACGACCGGCCAGGCGGCGCGGTCGGGGGGCGTGCCGATGGCGGCCTGATCGAGCGCGGCGGCCACGACATCGGCGCGCAGCACCATGCCCGCGCCGCCACCGGCGGGCGTGTCATCGACGTTGCGATGCTTGCCGATGCCGAAGGGCCGCAGGTCGATGGTTTCCAGCGACCAAAGCCCCTGATCCAGCGCCTTGCCGGTAAGGGAAAGGCCGAGCGTGCCGGGAAACGCCTCGGGGAACAACGTGACGATCCGCGCGGCCCAGGCGCCCTTGACCCGCTGCGGCGCCATCAGGTCACGCGGCTGAGCCGAGACAGACACCCGCAAACGTCCGTGGGACTTGGGTTTTTCCTCCCCGCTCACGCCTCGGATTCCTCCGGTGGGTCGGCGACGATGCGGCCTGCGGTCAGGTCCACGGTCGGAACGATCGCGCGGGTGAAGGGCAGCAGAAGCGCGGTCTTGCGGCCGGGCGCGTAGATCTCAAGAATATCGCCCGCGCCGTGATTGAAGATCGCGCGGACGGTGCCGAGCCTTGCGCCGCCGGTGTCGAAAACCTCAAGCCCGATCAGGTCGGCGTGGTAGAATTCGTCGTCCGGCAGGTTCGGCAGCATCGCCCGGTCGGCGTAAAGGTTGACGTTGCGCAGCGCGTCGGCCTCTTCCTTGGTCGCGATGCCAGAGAGCCGCGCGGCGAAGCCGTTCGGGATGGTGCGGGTGATGCGGACGGTGAAGCTGCGGCTGCCATCCTCGGTATAAAGCGGCGCATAGGCCGCGATCGCCTCGGGCTGGGCGCAGAAGCTTTTCAGCCGCACCTCGCCGCGCACGCCGAAGGCGCCGCCAATGGCGCCGACGCAGACCCGGTCAGTTGCCATCGGTGGTCCCCCCGCAATCGGCCGCCACCGGGGCGGCGGCCGGGTTTGCCGTGAACAGCCGGTCGGTCTTGATCCCCAGCCAGAACGATCCCGCACACAGCGTGACGGTGACGATCCGGCGCAGGAAGAAGCCGACCAGCATGTGTTTTCAAAGCCTTATTCGGAGGCCGCTTCTTCGGCAGCGGGCGCTTCCTCGGCTGGGGCGGCAGCGGCTTCGCTGGCCTGGGCCGATTTCGCGGCCTTTTCCTCGGCCCGCTTCTTGGCCTTGTCGCCCGGCTCGGCCTTCTTCATGTTGGCGCGCGTGGCCTTCTCGCGGACGCCGGCGGCCTCAAGCATGCGGGCGATGCGGTCGGTCGGCTGGGCGCCCTGGGAAAGCCAGTATTGCACGCGCTCCATGTTCATCTTGACGCGATCCTCGCTGTCTTTCGGCAAGAGCGGGTTGTAGGTGCCGAGCTTTTCGATGAAGCGGCCGTCGCGCGGCATGCGCGAGTCGGAGGCGACGATCGAATAATGCGGGCGCTTCTTGGAACCCCCACGGGCGAGACGGATCTTCATAGCCATGTCAGTTTCTCCTATTTATGGCTGCGTAGGATGGGCAATATTGCCCATCCTACGGCGTTTCATTTTTGCAGTTTCTCGTGATGCCTGATGACTTCGCTGATGACGAAGTTCAGGAATTTCCTGGCGAATTCGGGGTCGAGATCGGCCTCATCCGAAAGCTTTTCCAGACGCTCGATCTGGCTTGCCTCACGCGCCGGGTCGGAGGGCGGAAGATCGTGTTCGGCCTTGAGCCGGCCGACCGCCTGGGTGTGCTTGAACCGTTCGGCAAGCGTGAAGACGAGGATGGCGTCGAGGCGGTCGATCGACTCCCGGTGGCCCTTGAGAAGGGCCGCGGCGCGGGTCGTTGCGTCAGTCATTCGGACCTCCTGAAACCGTAGGGGATGCGTCGGGTTCGCGTAGGGTATCTGTAGCGACATGCCACCGACCGGCGGGCTGCGGCGGGGGCGGTGCCGTTTGAGTATTTGGGCAACGAAGAAGCCGGGACGATCATGCCAGCGCCCTCAGGTCATGCAGGATCACCACGTCGCCTTCGTCGAGGCCGGGGCGGTTGGAATGGACGCCGCCGAGGCGGCGGGCCAGCGCGATGGAGCGGGTGTTGGCGGGGGCGATGATGTTGATGATGTGGTCCCAGCCGAAACGCGCGCGCGCCCAGCGCATGACGGCCAGCGCGGCCTCGGCCGCATAACCCTTGCCCTCTGCCTCCGGCGTCACGAACCAGCCGAGTTCGGGTTCGGGGAAGCCGACGGGGTTGTAGATCCCGACCTCGCCCAGATAGGCGGCGGTCTTGCGATCCTCGACCGAGAAGGGGCCGTAGCCCAGAAGCGGCCATTGGCCGACCTCGGAGGCCCAGATCCGCCAGGCCATCGCGCGGTTCACCGGCCCGTCCTCATGCGCGGCGCGGGGGCTGGCATAGAAGGCGGCGCGGTGTTCGAAATCCTCAAGCCGGGGCATGCGCAGGCGCAGCCGGTCGGTCATCAGATCGGGGGCGCGGCCCATGCCCGCTGCCGCACGATCCGCGGGTGCGGGATCGTGCTTATTGCGGGCGATTCTGGACCAGGGTGACCGCATGCGGCTACTTCTTCTTCCCGAAGCCGCCAAGACCCGAAAGCCCGCCGGGAAGGTTCATGCCGCCAAGGCCGCCAAGGCCCGGCAGCTTGCCGCCCGCGCCAAGGCTTTCCTGCATGCCCTTGGACATGGCTTCCAGTTCGGCGGGCGACATCTTCGACGGGTCGGGCATGCCACCCTTGCCGAACATGCCCTTCATGGCCTGTTTCAGCATTCCGCCTTTGCCCATCTTGCCCATCTTCTTCATCATGTCCGCCATCTGGCGGTGCATCTTGAGAAGCTTGTTGAGATCGGACACCTCAAGCCCCGCGCCCGCCGCGATGCGTTTCTTGCGGCTGGCTTGCAGCAGGTCGGGGTTGGCGCGTTCCTTCTTGGTCATCGAGTTGATGAGGGCGATCTGGCGGCGCAGGACGCCGTCGTCGAAACCGGCCTCTTCGGCCTGCTTCTGCATCTTGCCCATGCCGGGCATCATGCCCATCAGCCCCTGCATGCCGCCCATCTTCAGCATCTGCTCAAGCTGGGATTTCAGGTCGTTCATGTTGAAGAGGCCCTTCTGGAACCGCTTCATCATGCGCTCGGCCTGCTCCATCTCGAGCGTTTCCTGGGCCTTTTCGACCAGCGCCACGATGTCGCCCATGCCGAGAATGCGGCCCGCGACGCGGGAGGCCTCGAACGTCTCAAGCGCGTCCATCTTCTCGCCCAGGCCGACGAAGCGGATCGGCTTGCCGGTGACGGCGCGCATGGAAAGCGCAGCACCGCCGCGCCCGTCGCCGTCCATCCGGGTCAGCACGACGCCGGTGATGCCGACCTTGCCGTCGAATTCGGTGGCGACGTTCACGGCGTCCTGACCCGTCAGGCCATCGACGACCAGAAGCGTTTCGCGCGGGCTGGCGACATCGCGGACCGCCTGCACCTCATCCATCAGGACTTCGTCGATATGGAGGCGCCCGGCGGTGTCGAGCATGTAGACGTCGTAACCGCCCAGCGTCGCCTGCTGCTTCGCGCGTTTCGCGATCTGGACGGCGCTTTCGCCCTTCACGATCGGCAGGGTATCGACGCCGATCTGGGTGCCGAGGATGGCAAGCTGTTCCATCGCCGCCGGGCGGTTGGTGTCGAGCGAGGCCATGAGGACGCGCTTTTTCTCGCGCTCCTTCAGGCGGCGGGCGAGCTTGGCGGTGGTGGTGGTCTTGCCCGAGCCCTGGAGGCCGACCATCAGGATCGGCGCGGGCGGGTTGTCGATCTTCAGCGTGCCGGGGTCGGTGTCGCCGGAAAGGACCTTGACCAGCTCGTCATGGACGATCTTCACGACCTGCTGGCCGGGCGTGACAGAGCGGGTGACGGCCTGGCCGGTGGCCTTGGTTTCGACCGCCTTCACGAAGTCGCGCGCGACGGGGAGGGAGACGTCGGCCTCAAGAAGCGCCACGCGCACCTCGCGCAGCGCGACGCGCACATCGTCTTCGGACAGGGCGCCCTGCTTCGTCAGCCGGTCGAAGACGCCGCCAAGGCGTTCTGACAGGGTTTCGAACATCGCAGGCCCTCCTTGGCCGGTTACCTTTGCCCGCAAGATAGTCAGCGGACGTCCAAACGACAAACGCACCCGTGGGCGCAACGCGCTGACGGATGGCGATCCCGGCTGGGGCGCCGGGACCGGAAGCTGTGACACCTCCGGGAATCCGGGGTCGTTTAGGGGAGAGGGCCGCGCGAGTCAAGCGCGGGCGGGGAAGGGGCGGCCCCGGCGGGCGGGGCCGCGCCGGGGGTCAGGCGGCCAGCGCGTCGATCTGCGCCTCGGCCTTTTGCAGCGTTTCTTCGGGGCCGAAGACCATCTGGTCGGCGGCAATGAAATCCACGTCCGTGATGCCGAAGAAGCCGAGCATGTGGCGGATATAGCCCGAGGCGAAGTCGATCTCGGACCCGATCTTTGTGCCGTCGGAGGACAGCGCGACGATGGCGCGCTTGCCTTTCAGAAGGCCCTCCGGCCCGGCTTCGGTATACTGGAACGTCTCCCCCTTGCGGGCGAGGTGGTCGATCCAGCCCTTCAACGGCGCGGGGACGCCGAAATTGTAGACCGGCAGCGCGATGACGAGCGTGTCGGCGGCGCGCACCTCGGCAAGAAGCGCGTCGGAATAGGCGGCGCGGTCGGCCTGCTCGGGGGTCCGGGTCCCGGCCGGGGTGAAGACGGCACCCATCCAGGCGCCGTCGATATGCGGGACGCCGGTGGAAAGGTCGCGCAGCGTGACGGTGGCGTCGGGATCGGCGGCGGTGAGGCGGGCGATGATACGGTCGGTCAGCTTGCGCGAGACCGAAGCCTCGCCCTTGATGGAGCTTTCGACGCGGAGGATGTTGGTCATGTCAGGGGTCCTTGCGGGGAGTGGTTGCGTTTCGCAGAAGATGAGCCTTGCGCTGGCAAACACAACGCGATTTGATGCACCTGAACTGTGAATGGATGCACATAAGAATGGCTTTCGAGAACTGGGACGAGGTACGCACCGCCTATCAGGTGGCGCGGATCGGGACGGTCAGCGGCGCGGCCGAGGTGTTGGGCGTTCATCATGCGACCGTCATCCGCCATATCGACGCGCTGGAGCAGCGGCTGGGCGCGAAGCTGTTTCAGCGCCACCCGCGCGGCTACACGCCGACCGAGGCGGGGCAGGAGCTTTTGAAGGTCGCGCAGACGACAGAGGATCAGTTCGCCCATCTCGCCGCGCGGATCACCGGGGCGACGACGGAAGTGTCGGGCGAACTTGTCGTCACCTCGCTGCCCGGCCTGACCGATGTGGTCCTGCCGACGCTGGCGCGGCTTCAGGTGGACTATCCCGATCTGAGGGTGCGCTATGTCTCGGACTCGCGGCTTTTCCGGCTGGAATATGGCGAGGCGCATGTGGCGATCCGGGCCGGCGGGCGGCCGCAGGAGCCGGACAACGTGGTCCAGCCGCTTTGCACCTATCATGTCGGACTTTACGCCTCGGCCGCCTATGTCGACCGCCATGGCCTGCCGAAGGGTGAGGAGGATCTGAAGGCCCACCGTTTCGTCGGGCCGGTCGATCTGGACAGCCGCGCGCCCTATATGGTCTGGCTCAGGTCGCGGGTCGATGAGGATGCCGTCACCTTCCGCAGCAACGAAGCCGTGGCGCTGCGCGACGCGATCGGGGCGGGGGTGGGGCTTGGCTTCGTCTCGGTCCTGTCGGCAAAGCGCGACCCGGATCTGGTCGAGGCGCTGGCGCACCGGCCGGACTGGGATTCGACCCTGTGGCTTGTCACCCATGTCGACCTGCACCGCACGCCGCGCGTCCAGACCTTCGTCAAGGCGCTGCGCGAGGATGCGCGGGTGCAATGCACGCTGGACTGAGATGAGCGAGGCGGCGAAGGGCCATCTGGCGATGCTGGTCTTTTCGGCGCTGGTCGCGGGGTCCTTCGCGCTGGGCGCGATGATGGCCAATGAGGTGGCGCCGATAGCCTTCACGGCGCTGCGCTTTGCCCTGGCGGCGGTGCTGCTTGGCATCGCGGCGATGGCCACGGGCGGGATCGCCGCGCGCGATGCCGCGGCCCCCTGGCGCTATCTTCTGCTGGGCGGGCTGTTCAGCAGCTATTTCGTGCTGATGTTCGAGGGGTTGAAGACCGCGCCCCCGGTTTCCGCGGCGGCGGTCTTTACCCTGACGCCGATCCTCTCGGCGCTTTTCGGCTGGGTCCTGCTGCGGCAGGTGACGACGGCGCGGATGGCGCTGGCGCTGGCCGTGGGGGCGGCGGGGGCGCTGTGGGTGATCTTCCGCGCCGATCTTGGTGCGCTTCTGCGGTTCGACATCGGGCGGGGGGAGGCGATCTATTTCGTCGGCTGCATGGTCCATGCGGCCTATGTTCCCTTCGTCCGCCTGATGAACCGGGGCGAGCGGCCGCTGGTCTTCACCTTCGGCATGGTCGTGGCGGGGACGCTGGTCCTGACGGTGCTGGGCTGGAGTGCGATCCGGGCGACGGACTGGGCGGCGCTGCCGGGCATCGTCTGGGTGACGCTGGCCTATACGGTCGTCTTCGCCACGGCGGGGTCCTTCGTGCTGACCCAATACGCCGCACTCCGCCTGCCCTCGGCCAAGGTCATGGCCTATACCTACCTGACGCCCGCCTGGGTGATCCTGTGGCAGATCGCGCTGGGCCATGGCGCACCGGCGGGGCGGGTTATACTGGGCGTCGTCGCGGTGATGATCGCGCTCTGGCTTTTGTTGAAGGACGAACACTGATGCTGAAGCGTATTCACCATGTCGCGGTGATCTGTTCCGATTATGCGGCGTCGAAACGGTTCTATACCGAAGTGCTGGGCCTGCCGGTGCTGGCCGAGAACCACCGCGCCGCGCGGGAAAGCTGGAAGCTGGACCTTGGGCTGCCCGATGGCGGGCAGATCGAGCTGTTTTCCTTTCCTGCCCCGCCTTTGCGCCCGTCGCGGCCCGAGGCCTGCGGCGCGCGGCATCTGTGCTTTGCCGTCGATGATGTCGAGGCCGCGAAGGCCGCGCTTGAGGCCAAGGGGCAGGCGGTGGAACCGGTGCGGGTGGATGAATATACCGGGCGGAAGTTCACCTTCCTGCCTGACCCCGACGGGCTGCCCATCGAGCTTTACGAGGGCTGAGGGGGCGGGACGCCTCCGGCGGAGGTATTTCGGGCAAGATGAAGCTCAGGCCGGGTCGCCGAGTTCCTGATCGAGAAACCGTTCGAAGGCGTCGAAATCCACCGGGTCGAACTGGCCGAAGCCCTGAATCCAGACCGTGGCCGCGCGCATCGCGTCGGGTTCGAGCTTGCACCATTTCACCCTTCCGCGCTTTTCCTGGCTGATGAGCCCCGCCTCGGCCAGCGCGGCGAGGTGTTTGGAGATCGCGGCCAGCGACATCTCGAACGGTTCGGCGACGTCGGTCACGGCCATGTCGTCTTCCAGAAGCATGGTCAGGATCGCCCGCCGCGTGGGGTCGGCGAGGGCGGCGAAGATCGCGTCGAGTGAGGGCGGCCGGGCCGGGATCATGGCCCTTCTCTGCTACGGGCCGGGAAAATCGTCAACCGGAAGGTTGAATATGCGAAAACGCCGGATTTCGTGATCCGGCGTGAGGGCGGGCGGCGGGCGGCGCCGGGCGGGATTCGGAAAGTCTTTTTGTTTCAGGCGGTTGCGGCGCTTGCGCCCGCCGCGCAGCCGCATTGACTCAGGCCGCCGCGGCGGCTAGCTATCGCGCGACTGTCCGAGGGGGCCTTTCGCCATGTCCGACGCGCCCGATCCCGACCGCCTCAAGGCGCTCGAGGAGCGGTTGGCGGCGGCGAGGAAGGTCCGTGCTCCGAAGCCGACGGTGGAGGATCATTACTCGGCCGCGAGCCAGGGCTGGCGGATGGTGATTGAGCTGGTGGCGGGCCTCGCCATCGGTTTCGGTATCGGGTACGGGCTGGATTCCCTTTTCGGGACCATGCCGATCTTCCTGGTGCTGTTCATACTTCTGGGCTTCGCGGCCGGGGTGAAGACGATGCTTCGCACCGCGACCGAGATCCAGGCGAAAAATGCGGCGGGCGCGCCCGCCAGGGACGAAGGGGAATAGCCGTGGCGACTGAAGGGCAAAGCGAAGGTCTGGTCTTTCACCCGATGGATCAGTTCAAGATCCAGCCGCTGTTCGGCGACGGGCCGATCCATTGGTACACGCCGACCAACGCGACGCTCTGGATGGGTATCGCGATCCTCTGCATCATCGGTCTTTTCGTGATCGGTACCCGTGGCCGCGCCACCATCCCGAGCCGCATCCAGTCGATCGCCGAGCTTGGCTATGGCTTCGTTCACAAGATGGTCGAGGACGTGACCGGCAAGGAAGGGCTGAAGTTCTTTCCTTATGTCTTCACGCTGTTCTGCTTCATCGTCTTCTCGAACTTCCTGGGCCTGATCCCCGGCGCGCTGACCACGACGAGCCATATCGCCGTCACCGGCATCCTTGCCATGGCCGTTTTCCTGACCGTGACGATCTTCGGCTTTATCAAGAACGGCGCGCATTTCCTTGAGCTGTTCTGGGTCAAGTCGGCGCCGCTGCCGCTGCGCCCGGTGCTGGCGCTGATCGAGGTGATTTCCTACTTCGTGCGCCCGGTCAGCCACTCCATCCGACTTGCGGGCAACATGATGGCCGGTCACGCGGTCATCAAGGTCTTTGCCGCCTTCGCGCCGCTGATCCTGATGTCGGGCATCGGCATCGCGGTGACGCCGCTGTCGATCCTGGCGATCGTCGCGATGTACGCGCTGGAAATCCTCGTGGCCTTCATCCAGGCCTATGTCTTCACCATCCTGACTTGCGTCTATCTGAAGGACGCGCTGCATCCCTCGCACTGAGGGACGTCAGAAACCTCTGCAACTCTTCCAACCGTAAGGAGATCAACATGGAAATCGCAGCAGCAGCAGCTCTCGGCAAGTTCATCGGCGCGGGCCTCGCCTGCATCGGCATGGGCGGCTCGGCCATGGGTGTGGGCAACGTCGCCGGCAACTTCCTCGCCGGTGCGCTTCGCAACCCGTCGGCGGCTGCCGGCCAGACCGCCACGCTCTTCATCGGCATCGCCTTCGCCGAAGCGCTCGGGATCTTCTCGTTCCTCGTCGCGCTTCTGCTGATGTTCGCCGTCTGAGCCTCGACTGACCATCCTTACGGCCGGATGGGTGCAGGCGCGCCCATCCGGGTTGTAATCAAGGTTTCGAGGGGGCCGAGATGGCAAACACAACGACAGAAGCCGCCGGGGCCGTGACCGAGGTCGCGGGCCACGCCGCCGAGGCGGGCGGACATGCGGCGCAAAGCGCCGGTATGCCCCAGCTCAACTGGGAAACCTTCCCGAACCAGATTTTCTGGCTCGTGGTGGCGCTTGTCCTGATCTACCTGATCCTCAGCAAGGTCGCGCTGCCCCGTATCGGCGGCATCCTTGCCGACCGTCAGGGCGCGATCACCAATGACATCGCCGCCGCCGAAGAGCTTAAGGCCAAGGCCGTCGAGGCCGAGAAGGCCTATAATCAGGCGCTGATCGACGCGCGCGAAGAGGCGAACAAGATCGTCGCCGAGGCGCGGGCCGAGATCCAGAAAGACCTCGACAAGGCGACGGCCAAGGCCGATGCCGAGATCGCCGCGAAGACCGCCGAATCCGCCAAGCGGATCGAAGAGATCCGGGCCGGGGCCGCGAAGAACGTCGAAGAGGTCGCGCGCGATGCCGCGGCGGCGATCGTCGACACGATGGGCGTCAAGGCGGATGCCAAGACCGTTGCAGGCGCCGTCACCGCACGGCTGAAGGGGTGAGGCCATGAACCGTATCCTGACCGCAACCGCAGCCCTCATGCTGGCCACCCCCGCCTTCGCGGCGGGAGGGGAAGCGTTCTTCTCGCTCCGCAGCACGGAATTCGTCGTCACCGTCGCATTCCTTCTGTTCATCGGCGTCCTGATCTATTTCAAGGTGCCGGGCCTGATCGGCGCGCAGCTCGACAAGCGCGCCGCCGGGATCAAGAAGGACCTCGACGATGCCCGCGCGCTGCACGATGAGGCACGCTCGATCCTGTCTTCCTATGAGCGCAAGCAGAAGGAAGTGCAGGAGCAGGCCGCCAAGATCGTGGAGACCGCCAAGCGCGAGGCGATGGCCGCCGCCGATCAGGCGAAGGCCGATCTGAAAGCCTCGATCACGCGGCGTCTGGCCGCGGCCGAGGATCAGATCGCGTCGGCCGAGGCCGCCGCCGTGCGCGAAGTGCGCGACCGCGCGGTGAACATCGCCGTGGCCGCTGCGGGTGAGCTGATCGCCGAGAAGATGTCGAAGGCCGACAAGAACGGCCTGATCGACGCCGCCATCGGCGAGGTGGAGACCAAGCTGCACTGATCGCGGCCGTCCGAACGGACCCCGAAAACCCGGCCCGCGCGGCCGGGTTTTTCTTTTGCGCGCCGGGGCATTGCGGCGGCGAAGAAATATTCGCCGATGCGCGGAAACCCGCCGGAACCGAGCAGCGTTCACGGCGTTATTGCTTAACAGCGCCTAAAATCCGAGATATCGGCGAAAGAAAATCATGCGGAGCAGTTACACATGCGCATCAAAGCCCTTCTCATCGCCGGCTCGGTTTCGGCGATTGCCCTGACGGCCTGTACCCCGGTCGATCAGTATTCGGCCAACCCGAACCAGCGGACCAAGGAAGGCGCGCTGACCGGCGCGGCCATTGGTGCGGGCCTTGGCATCCTGACGGGCAAGGGTGGCAAGGACAAGCTTGACCGGGCGGTCGTCGGCGGCGCCATCGGCGCGGCGGCGGGCGGTCTCATCGGCCACAACCTGGACCGGCAGGCGGCGGAGCTTCAGGCGCAACTGAACGACAGCCGCATCCGGGTCGTGAACGAAGGCAACCAACTGCGCGTCGTGATGCCGAACGGCATCCTCTTCGCCACCGACAGCGCCGCGGTCCAAGGGTCGATCCAGAACGATCTTTACACCGTCGCCGACAACCTCAACCGCTACCCGAACACGCGGGTTGAGGTCGTGGGTCACACCGACAACACCGGCTCTGCCACCTATAATCAGGACCTGTCCGAACGTCGTGCCGCGGCGGTTGCGTCGATCCTGCGCAGCGCCGGTGTCTCGGGCGGGCGGATCGCGTCCTACGGGCGCGGCGAAAGCGCGCCGGTTGCGTCGAACCTGACGGCGGACGGTCAGGCGCAGAACCGCCGCGTGGAAATCCTTATCATTCCGACCGGCTGATCCCTCGCCGCCGGATGACAGGAAGGCCGGACCCCTGGGGGTCCGGCCTTTTTCGTTGGCGGGCGGGTCAGCCGCGCCGCGCGGCCTCGATCGCGGCGATGTCGATCTTCTTCATCGTCATCATCGCCTCCATCGCCCGTTTCGCCGCCGCCCGGTCGGGGTCGTTCATCGCGGCGATCAGGGCGCGGGGAACGATCTGCCAGAAAAGGCCGAACCGGTCGCGGCACCAACTGCACGCATTTTCCGCGCCGCCATTGGCGACAAGCGCGTTCCAGTAGCGGTCGGTTTCCTCCTGCGTGTCGGTCATCACCTGAAACGACACGGCCTGATCGAACTTGAACTGCGGCCCGCCGTTCAGGCCGACGAAGGGCTGGCCAAGCACGGTGAACTCCACCGTGATCTCCTGCCCCGCAGGCGTCGAGGGGTTGTCGGCGGGGGAGGCCAGCGCGCGCCCGACATGGCTGTCGGGGAAGGTGGCGGCGTAGAATTCCGCCGCCTCCCGCGCGTTGCCGTCGAACCAGAGACAGGTGACGATGCGATCCCGTGTCATGGCGCGCCCCTATTTCGGACCGACGACGGCGAAGCTGGCGCCCTGCGGATCGTCGGCGATGGCGATCCAGGCGCCGCCCGGCACCTCGGACGGGCCATGCCTGACCGTCCCGCCCGCCGCCGTGATCCGCCCCATCGCCGCCTCGGTGCCATCGACGCCGAAATAGGGCAGCCAGAAGCCGCTGCCCTGACCCGTCTCTGGGCGCAGCCGCTGCATCCCGCCGATGTCGGTGCCGTCGCGGGAGAAGAGGTCGTAAGAGCCGAGATCGCCCATATCCATGCTGGTCGAGGGGGTCCAGCCGAACTGATCGCCGTAGAACTTCATCGCGGCCCTGGGGTCGGGGCTGTTCAGCTCATGCCAGTTGCCGTGGCCCGCTTTCTTCTGGTTGAAGGCGGTGCCGGTTTGCCCGTCCAGCGGCTCCAGGATGCCAAAGCCGCTGCCCATCGGGTCGCCGAGAATGGCAAAGCGTCCGGTATTGGGGATCGGCGTCACCGGCACATGGACGCGCGCGCCCGCCTTCTTCATCCGCGCCACCGCCTTGTCGGCATCCTCGACGGCGAAATAGACCATCCACATCGGCGGCATCCCCTTCGCCTCATCCGGCATGACCATCATGCCCGCGACCATGTCATCGCCGCGTTTCGCCAGCCGGTAGTCGAAGCCGGGCATCCCGGAATCGGCGACGGACCAGCCAAGGACCTTGCCATAGAACGCCTCGGCGGCGGGAAGGGCGCCGGGGGCGGTCGAAAGCTCATACCAGCAGGGGCTGCCGTGCTGCGCGGCGAGGGTCGAGGTCTTGCGGGGGGCGGTCATGCGCCTTCTCCTTCCATCAGGATCGGTTCGAAGCCGCCATAGATCATGCGCTTGCCGTCGAAGGGCATCTCCACCCCCTCCATGTTCGGGTCCTCCATCATCTTCTTGTAGGCGGCGTCGCGGGTGGCCTTGTCGGGCCAGATCATCCAGGCGAAGACGACCGTCTCATCCGGCGTCGCGGCGACGGCGCGCAGGAAATCGGTCTGCTTTCCGGGCGGAACCTCATCCCCCCAGCCGACGACGAGCGTCTGCGCGCCCATCCCGCGGAAGGTCGGCCACCACTTCGCCTCATGCGCGCGATAGTCCTCGCGCCGGGCGGTGGGGACGGGGATCACAAATCCGTCGATATAGCTCATGGCGAATCCTCCTGTTGCAAGGGGCAGGGTGAGGCGATAAGTTGTAAAAAGCAACTATCAGTTGGAAAAAGCTACTAAATGAGCGAGATCAGGCCGGAGACCCCGCGCAGCGTCTATAATGAAGGGTGCCTTGCCGCCCATGCGCTCGACCTTCTGGGGGAGCGGTGGTCGTTCCTCGTGATCCGCGAACTGATCTTCGGGCCGAAGCGCTTCGGCCTGTTGCGCGCGGGCCTGCCGGGGATCAGCGCCTCGGTCCTGACGCAGCGGCTTCAGGGGCTTGAGGCGGGCGGGATCGTGCGGCGGCGGATGCTGCCCGACCCGGCGGAGGTGCAGGTCTACGAACTGACAGAGGCCGGTCAGGCGGCGCTGCCGCTGCTTGAGGCGATGTGCCAATGGGCGGTGCAGGTGCCGGGCCACGACCCGACGAAATTCATCAGCCCCTCGGCCCTGATGATCTCCATGGGCGCAATGATAGATGGCGCGAAGGCGGCGGGGATGACCGTCCGCGCGGGCTTTGACCTTGGGCGTGAAACCTTCATCGGCGGCATCGAGGCGGGGCGCTGGCAGGCGCGGCGCGGGGCGGCGGAGGGCGACATCGCCTTTACCGGCAGCGCCAATGCGCTGGCGCCGGTGATCTACGGCCCCGCCCCGCTGCGTCACTGGATCGACAGCGGCGCGATTGCCTTCACCGGCGACCCGGCCCTTGGCCAGCGCTTCGTCGATCTCTTCAGCCTCCGGCCGCGCTGACACGGCTTTTCGGTTGTGCCAACCCCGATGCGGTCATAAGACTTGACCAATCCAAGGTGGACCATGCCCTATCAGGAAATCGCGCCCGAGAAGCTGTCCCATGCCGTCGTCCGCCAGATCGAGCGGCTGATCCTGCAAGGCATCCTGCGTCCGGGCGAACGCCTTCCGGCCGAACGCGAACTGTCCGAGCGGCTTGGCGTCTCGCGCCCCTCGCTGCGCGAGGCAGTGTCTGAATTGCAGGCGGCGGGGCTTTTGACCGCGCGCCCCGGTGCCGGGATCTATGTGGCCGAGGTTCTGGGCTCTGCTTTCGCGCCTGCGCTGATCCGGCTTTTCGGAAGCCATGACGAGGCGGTCTTTGACTACCTCGATTTCCGCAGCGACATGGAGGGGCTGGCCGCCGAGCGCGCCGCGCGTCTGGGCAGCGACACCGACCTCGCCGTTATCGCCGCGATCTTTGCCAAGATGGAGGCCGCGCATCAGAAGCGGAACCCCGAGGATGAGGCGGCGCTGGACGCGCAGTTCCACATGGCCATCATCGAGGCCAGCCACAACGTCATCATGCTGCACATGATGCGGTCGATGTACGAGTTGCTGCGCGAAGGCGTGTTCTACAACCGTCAGATCATGTTCCGGCAAAAGAACACCCGCGACCTTCTCCTCGACCAGCACCGGGCGATCAACACCGCCCTTCAGCAGCGCGACCCCGAAGCGGCGCGGGCGGCCGTCGCGGCGCATATGGGCTTTGTCAGGACCGCGCTGAGCGAGGATCGCCGCGCCCGGTCGAATGAGAAACTGGCCCGCCTGCGCCTGGCGCAAGAGGCGGAGCGCGGCTGAACCGCCCATGCTGACGTAGGGGCAGGCAGGCCCCCTGCGGCTTGACATGCGGCAGGATGTCGCAGGAGGCTGGTCGCATGGCGCTTTGCCATGGACCAGGGGGACAATCGGAATGGAACAGATCATTGCGCAGGTGATCGGCGGGGCCTTGGGTGGCGTCGGCGGCGGCAAGGCCGTGAAGGGCGCCGATATGGGCAATATCGGTAACCTCATCGCCGGGGCCGTCGGCGGGCTTGGCGGGGGTCAGCTTCTGGGCGGGATGCTGGGCGATGCCGGCGGGATCGCGGCTATGGCGGGCAACCTTGTCGGCGGCGGTGTCGCGGGACTGATCGTGCAGGTCGTCGTCGGGCTGATCGTCAAGAAGATGCGCGGCTGAGGCGGCCCGCGCTTCGGGGTCAGCCCGCGTCGCTGCGGGCTGCCTCCCACGCGAGAAGGGCGCGCTTGATCGGCAGGCCCCAGTGATAGCCGCCAAGCTCCCCCGTCTTGCGCAGCGCGCGGTGGCAGGGGATCAGCCAGCTGACCGGGTTGCGCCCGACGGCGGTGCCGACGGCGCGGACGGCGCGCGGGTTGCCGATCGCGGTGGCAAGGTCGGTATAGGTCGTCACATGGCCCGACGGGATCGCCAGAAGCGCCTCCCACACCTTGATCTGGAACGGCGCGCCGATGGCGAAGACCGGCGCGGGATCGGCGCTGGCGCCGAAGGCGGACAGGGCCAGCGGGCGCAGCATCATCGGGTCCTCGACGAAATCGGCCTTGGGCCAGCGACCAAGAAGGTCGGCCATCGTCGCCTCGGCCCCGGTCTCGGCCGCGAAACCGATGCCGCAGATGCCGCGATCCGTCGCCATCAGAAGCGCGGGGCCGAAGGGGCTGTCGCTCCACCCCCAATGGATCCTCAACCCCTCGCCCGCGCGGGCGAATTCACCGGGGCTCATCGCCTCCCAGCGGATGAAAAGGTCGTGCAGCCGCCCGCCACCGGACAGCCCCGCGCCATCGGCGGCGTCAAGGACCGTGTGCCGTTCCTCCAGAAGCCGCTTGGCGAGGTCGAGCGTCAGGTATTGCTGATAGCGCTTCGGGCTGACGCCGACCCAGCGGGTGAAGACACGCTGAAAATGCGCGGGGCTCATGTTCAGGGCGCGGGCGAGGTCGTCAAGCGGCATCGCGGTGCCGCCCTCGGCGTCGATCAGGCGAAGCGCGCGGGCGATGACGGCGTAGTGATAGCCCTCGGGTTCGGTCATTTCGGTCATGGCGCGTCTCTCCTTCGTCCTGGGAAAGACTAGGCGAGCCTGCGCACCGCCGCGACCCGGATTTTGCGGTTTTGCGGGAAGACGTCCACCGGCCCGGCCCCGCCGATGCGCCGCCGCGCCGGCAGGCCGGGGGCGGGGGCGCTTTCGGTCCACTGACCGTCCGCCAGAAGGATCTCATGCCGGTCGAACCGCAGCGCGAAGACAAGGCGCCGCGTCAGGGGCGGGGCGCCGGTGGCAAGGTGGTGGGCGGGGATCAGCACCTCCTCACCCTCGGGGCCGCGGTCGAGAAGGCCCTGTCCGGGGCGAAGCCAGAGGCCCGCCACCTGAAGGCAGGGCAGCGGCCCGAGCGGGCAGAGCGCGCGCAGCGGGCGGTAGCCGCTGTCCCGCGTCAGGACAAGGTCCCCCGGCCTGAGCGTCGCGACGGGCAGAAGGCCGCGGCGGGTGGCGATGCGCACCGTTGCGGCAAGGCCGCCGGTCCGGGTCCCCTGACCGCTGCCGTCCCAAAATGCGATGTCACGGATCGGCCGTCCCATGCGCGGTTCCCTGCAAGCCTGCGCGGCCAGACTGCATCAAATGCGCGAAAACACCGTTAACGCCGATGCGCGCCGCATTCGTTCCCCGAAGGGCTTGCCGTCCGGCAGCGCGCCCGCTATCGCCGTTCCCATGGCCAAGCAACTCGACTACCTGACGATGAAGGAGATCTTCCGCCGCTTTCACGAGGCGGAGGCAGAGCCGAAGGGTGAGTTGGAGCATGTGAACGCCTTCACCCTTGTCGTCGCCGTGGCGCTGTCGGCGCAGGCGACCGATGCCGGGGTGAACAAGGCGACCCGGTCGCTGTTCAAGGTGGCCGATACCCCGGAAAAGATGCTCGCCCTCGGCGAAGAGGGGCTGACCGGGCATATCAAGACCATCGGCCTTTTCCGCCAGAAGGCGAAGAACGTCATCAAGCTGAGCCGTATCCTTGTCGAAGAATATGGCGGCGAAGTCCCGTCCTCGCGCGCCGCACTCCAATCGCTGCCGGGCGTCGGGCGCAAGACGGCGAATGTGGTGCTGAACATGTGGTTTCATCAGCCGGCGCAGGCGGTCGATACCCATATCTTCCGCGTCGGCAACCGCAGCGGCATCGCACCGGGCAAAGACGTGGAAACAGTCGAGCGCGCGATCGAGGATAACGTGCCGGCCGAATACCAGCAGCATGCCCATCATTGGCTGATCCTGCACGGCCGCTATATCTGCGTGGCGCGCAAGCCCAAATGCGGGGCCTGCCTGATCCGCGATCTGTGTTCCTATGAGGAGAAGACCCTGTGAAGAGCTATGACGTTGTCGGCATCGGGAATGCCATGGTCGACGTGCTGACCCAATGCGACGACAAGTTCCTCGACTGGATGGGGATCGAAAAGGGCATCATGCAGCTTGTCGACCGCGAGCGGGGCGAGATGCTTTATGCCGCGATGAAGGAACGGACCGAGGCGCCGGGCGGGTCGGTCGGCAACACCATGGCGGGGCTGGGCAACATGGGGCTGCGCACGGCCTTTATCGGCCGGGTCAAGGACGATGCGCTGGGCCGCTTCTACGCCAAGTCGCTTGAGGTGGAGGGGACGGATTTCCCCAACCCGCCGGTGGCTTCGGCGGACCATCCGACCTCACGCTCGATGATCTTCGTGACGCCGGATGGCGAAAGGTCGATGAACACCTATCTTGGCGCGGGCGCCGATTTCGGCCCCGACGATCTGGACGAAGAGGTGGTGAAGAACAGCGCCTACCTGTTCCTTGAGGGCTATCTTTTCGACAAGGATCAGGGCAAGGCCGCCTTCCGCAAGGCCGCCGCCGCGGCCCATGCCGGGGGTGGCAAGGCGGGGATCGCGCTGTCCGACCCGTTCTGTGTCGACCGCCACCGCGCCGACTTCCGTCGGCTGGTGAAGGACGAGATGGACTATGTCATCGGCAACCAGCACGAATGGGAATCGCTCTACCAGACCGATCTTGACGGCGCGCTGGCGCAGGCGCGGGAAGAATGCGGCGTGGTGGTCTGCACCCGGTCGGGCGCCGATGTGGTGATCCTGCGCGGGGACGAGCGGGTGGAGGTGCCGGTGCATCGCGTGGTGCCGGTGGATGCGACGGGCGCGGGCGATCAGTTCGCCGCAGGCTTCCTCTATGGCCTTGCGACCGGCCAGTCGCTGGCCGTGTCGGGCCGCATGGGCTGTGTCGCGGCGGCCGAGGTCATCAGCCATTTCGGCGCGCGGCCCGAAACCGACGTCAAGGCGCTGTTCCGCGATCACGACCTGATCTGATCAGTCCTCATCCTCGATCGCGCCCCGGCGCGACAGGTAACGCGCAAGCGCCGCACAGCCAAGCGCCCAGCCGCCGCCTGCCGCCCAACCGGCCAGAACGTCGGTCGGCCAGTGAACACCAAGATAGACGCGGCTGACGCCGACCGACAGGGTGACGGCGGCGGCAAGGGTGACGACATAGATCTTCAGCCGCCGGTCGGGCAGGGTCCGGGCGACCAGCAAGGCCAGCGTCAGGTAGACGATGGCCGACATCATCGAATGGCCCGAGGGGAAGGACGCCGTGTAGACATGCGATCCGTGCGGGACAAGGTCCGGGCGCGGCCGGTCGAACAGCGCCTTGGCGGCGGAGCTGAGCGTAAGGCCCCCGCCCACCGCCGCCACCAGAAACAGCGCCGTCAGCCGCCGCCGCTGAAGCCAGAGAAGGCCGAAGACGGCCACCGTCAGGAAGGCCAGGACGGCGGTCCCGCCAAGTGCGGTCATGTCGCGCGCCAGTTCCTCCACCCAGGGCGGTCCCAGCGGGTCGGCCGGGTTGCCGGGCGCGCGCAGCGACAGCAGCACCGCTTCGTCGAAGGCATGGGTTTCGCCCTCGGCCACCTCATCCGCGATCAGGGCAAAGGCCCAGCCCCCCGCCGCCGCCAGCGCCAGAAGCGCGGCCAGCCCAAGCTCCATGTGACCGGACAGCCATCGCAGAAAGCGGGCGGGCGGGGCGGTCATGGCGCGTCTCTCCTCGGCCATAGGCGGGGTGGGTTACCCAAGCTTGGCGTGGATTTCATCCAGATCGACTTCGCCCAGCGGCATCTTGTTCGACGGATCGTCGAAGTCATAGCGGAAGAGCTGGAAGTCCTTGTGATAGATTTCCCAGATCAGGTGCCGGGACAGGTCGTCGAAATAATCCTCGACCGGATGGGCGCGCTTCGGCCCATGCCCTTCGCTTTCATTGAAGCGCGGGATCGTGGCAAGGTCCACCTTGTGCGGCGTCTCGATATGATCCAGCACGACCTGCATGCCGTCGTTGAATGTCTCGGTAAAGAAGATCTGGTCGTAGCGCCCGCCATTCGCGATGAAGGTCGAGATATGGCCCGACATCGCCGACCAGTGGATGTCCGGCTCCATCGGCTTTTTCCAGCGGATCGTGTCGCGCGCGAACAGAAGGAAGCGCCGGAATGAGGCGATCTGATCGAAGTCGAACCCGTCCTCGGGGCTGCCGACTTCGATCCCGTATTTCTGGATCAGCGTCGGCACCAGGTTGCCGCGATAGCGCTGGCCGTTGCGCTGAATCCCGGCGATCTTGTCGAAGAAGGACGACAGGATGCGGGTATAGGGGTTGCGCACGCAGGTATAGGTATAGGCCTGCCGTTCCTTCACGGCCTTTTCAATGATCGGCTGGCTGTCCTCACGCGCCCATTTGTGCAGGCCTTCGGCCGCGTCATGGATATCGCCGTCGAAGAAACGCCCGTGATCGGAATAGAACATGATCTGACCGATGGTCGAACAGGCGCATTTCGGCACCACGCGGTAGACCATGCTGCCGCTCTCGGTCATCCAGGTTCCGGGAAATCCCATCTATGTCCATTCCTAAAATACCGGAGGGCCGGTCCGGTCGTGACATTAGGCAACAATTACGGCCTAAAGAGCAAAAAGACTCTGTCTTTTCAACGGCCGATATAGCTATCTGGCCCAACAATAGCCACAAAGGCGCGTGGTCGGTATCCCGTATGGCAAAAATCGCTTTCATCCTGCTCTGTCACAAGGACCCCGAAGGGGTTATCGCCCAGGCGCGGCGGTTGACGGCGGTGGGCGATTTCATGGCGATTCACTTCGATGCCCGCGCCAACCCGGCGGACTACGCGAGGATCCGCACCGCCCTGAAGGACAATCCGGGCGTGGTCTTCGTCAAGCGCCGCGTCAAATGCGGCTGGGGCGAATGGAGCCTTGTCGCCGCCACGCTCCGCGCGGTCGAGGCCGCCGAGGCCGCCTTTCCCAGCGCCAGCCATTTCTACATGCTGTCGGGCGACTGCATGCCGATCAAGTCGGCCGAATACGTCCACGAATTCCTTGACCGCGACGATGTGGATTATATCGAAAGCTTCGATTTCTTCCGCTCTGACTGGATCAAGACCGGGATGCGCGAAGATCGCCTGATCTATCGTCACTATTTCAACGAACGCCTGCGCAAGGGCCTGTTCTACGGGGCCTATAACCTGCAAAAACGGCTTGGCCTGAAGCGCGACATCCCCGCCGACCTGCGCATCATGATCGGCAGCCAGTGGTGGTGCCTGCGCCGCCGGACGGTCGAATGGGTGCTTGAGCTGATCGCGCGCCGCCGCGACATCGTGCGCTTCTTCCGCACGACCTGGATCCCCGATGAGACCTTCTTTCAGACCCTCGTCCGCCATGTTGTGCCAGAGGGGGAAATCCGGTCCCGCACGCTGACCTTCCTGATGTTTTCCGATTACGGGATGCCGGTGACCTTCTATAACGATCACCACGACATGCTTTTGGGGCAGGACGCGCTTTTCGCCCGCAAGATCAGCACCGAGGCGGCGGAACTGAAGGCGCGGCTGGGCGATCTTTACGCCGAGACGGGCGTCGATTTCCGTATCTCCAACGAAGGCCGTAACCTGTACCGCTTCCTCACCGGACGGGGCCGGATCGGCCGCCGCTTCGCCCGTCGCTTCTGGGAAACGGAATCGACCTTGGGCCGGGAACGCGAACTCCTCGTCCTGATCTGCAAGAAATGGCATGTTGCGAAACGTCTGGCCGCGCGACTGTCGGAAGAGACGGGCATCCCGGCCATCGAATACCTCTTCGACGAAGCCGCCACGCCGCTGCCGGACCTCGGCGGCATCCAGACGACGCTGGCCAAGCGCAACCGCCATCGCCGCGCGCTGCTCAGGATGCTGTTCGACCAGATGCAAAGCGACCGCCTGATCATCTGCGTCGATCCGGCGGGGATCGCGACGCTGCGCGATTTTGCCGCCGACCGGGCCACCATCCGCATGCTGGAAATCGAATGCGCCTTCAGCGACGACTATCTGGTGGGCCATGCGCGGCGCACCGGCCTTGCGGGCGACCATACCGGGGCCGAGACGCTGGCCCGGCTCCTGCCGACGATCCGCTATGACATTCGCCATGAAAGCGACATCCTGCGCGATGCCGCTTTCGCGCATTTCTCGATCCTGCGGGAAAGTGCCGGGGCTGCCGAAAATGCCGTGCCTCTGGCCGCGTTTGCCGCTATCCCTGACGACAAGGCACGCGCCCTTGCCTCTATCGACCATCTCTTTTCGGACTGAGTAACGACATGGCCTACAGCTACGACGACACCAACGTCTTCGCCCGCATCCTGCGCGGCGAGATCCCGAACAAGACCGTGAAGGAGACCGAGCATACGCTTGCCTTTCACGACATCGGGCCGCAGGCGCCGGTGCATGTGCTGGTGATCCCCAAGGGCAGATACGTCAACTTCGACCATTTTGCCGCCGAGGCGCCGGATGCCGAGATCCTCGATTTCATGCGCACTGCGGCCGAGGTCTGCCGGATGCAGGGCGTCGCGCCGGGGCAGGAGGGGGAGGGCTACCGCGCCATCGCCAATTCTGGCACCCATGGCGTGCAGGAGGTGCCGCATTACCACCTGCATATCCTTGGCGGCCGGGTTCTGGGGCGGATGTTGCCGCGCGCGGATTAAGCTTTTGATGTCGCGTGTTCGAGAAGCACAAAACTGGTTCCCACTTTTGTGCAACATGCTCAAGCGCGCTTGTCCCCGCTGACCCAATGCGTATCATGCGCCCGCAGTTACAGAACGGAGTAGCCCGATGACGATCCCCGCGCCCGAGACCGAGGTTGTGACGACCTGGAAAGTCGCCTGCGACGGGGGTGACGGCGCGCTGGGCCATCCGCGCGTCTGGCTGACGATCCCGCATGACACGGGCTTTGTCGAATGCGGCTATTGCGACAAGAAGTATGAGATCGACCGGGCCCATGCCCACGACGATCACTGAGGGTCGGGACAGGCGTCTGCGCGACGCCTATCCCTTCATCCCGTCCCAGAAGCTGCGCACCTTTGAAAAGAAGGACGATTCCTCCGGGTTGTTGTCCTTGCTCAGCTCCTGAAACTCACGCAGCAGGTCCTTCTGGCGCGAGGTCAGGTTCACCGGCGTTTCCACCGCGATCTCGATCAGCATGTCGCCCGACCCGCCGCCGCGAAGGGCGGGCATGCCCTTGCCGCGCAGGCGCAACTGCTTGCCGGTCTGGGTTCCGGCCGGGACCTTCACTCGGCTGCGGCCGCCGTCGATCGTCGGGACCTCTACCTCACCGCCCATCGCGGCCGCCGTCATGGCGACCGGAACGCGGCAGTAAAGGTGGACACCGTCGCGCTGGAAGAGCGGATGTTCCTTGACCTCGATGAAGATATAAAGGTCGCCCGCAGGCCCGCCGCGCATCCCGGCCTCCCCTTCGCCCGCCAGACGAATGCGGGTGCCGGTTTCCACCCCGGCGGGGATGTTGACGGAGAGAGAGCGGTCTTTCTCAACCCGGCCCGCGCCGTGGCAGACCTTGCAGGGGTTCTTGATGATCTGGCCAAGGCCGCCGCAGGTCGGGCAGGTCCGCTCGACCGTGAAGAAGCCCTGCTGCGCGCGAACCTTGCCCATGCCCGAACAGGTGGGGCAGGCCTGCGGTTCGGCGCCGCCCTCGGCCCCGGTGCCGTTGCAGGTGCCGCAGGCGACCGAGGTGGGGACATTGATCGTCTTCTGCGCGCCCTTGAACGCCTCTTCCAGCGTGACACGCAGGTTGTAGCGCAGGTCTGACCCGCGGCTGGCGCGCTGACGCCCGCCGGGGCCGCCGCCGCGCCCGCCCATGAAATCGCCAAAGAGGTCCTCGAACACGTCCGAGAAGGCCGAAGCGAAATCGCCATTGCCATAGGCGCCGCCGCCGCGCGGACCGCCGCCCATGCTGCCGTCGAAAGCGCCATGGCCAAAGCGGTCATAGGCAGCCTTCTTGGTGTCGTCCTTCAGGACGTCATAAGCCTCGTTCACTTCCTTGAACTGGGCTTCGCAATCGGGCTTGTCCTTGTTGCGGTCGGGGTGAAGTTCCTTCGCCTTGCCGCGATAGGCCTTCTTGATCTCGTCGGCCGAAGCGCCGCGCGACACGCCCAGAACCTCGTAATAGTCGCGTTTCGCCATTCCAGTTCCTTCCGGTGAACGCGCAGGCCGGTCCGATATGCATCAGACCGGCCCCGTCGGTTCAGGTCGCGTCAGCCGCGCTTGCGGTCGTCGCCGAGGTCTTCGAAGTCGGCATCCACGATGTCGTCATCGACGCCGCGCGGGCCTTCGTCCGCCTCATCGTCGCTGGCCTGACCGGCTTTCGCCTGTTCGGCCTTGTAGATCGCTTCGCCAAGCTTCATCGACGCATCCGTCAGGTTCTGGATGCCGCCCTTGATCTTGCCCGCATCCTCGGATTTGAGCGTCTCTTCCAGCGCGCCGATGGCCAGTTCGATCGCCTCGACGGTCGAGCCATCGACCTTGTCGCCATGATCCTCCAGCGCCTTCCGGGTCGAGTGGATCAGGCTTTCGGCCTGGTTGCGGGCCTCGACCATGTCCTTGCGCTTCTTGTCGCCTTCGGCGTTCGCCTCGGCGTCGCGCACCATCTTGTCGATTTCCTCGTCCGACAGACCGCCCGAGGCCTGGATGGTGATCCGCTGTTCCTTGCCGGTGCCCTTGTCCTTGGCACCGACATGGACGATGCCGTTGGCGTCGATGTCGAAGGTGACCTCGATCTGCGGCAGGCCGCGCGGTGCGGGCGGGATTTCCTCAAGGTTGAACTGGCCAAGCAGCTTGTTGTCGGCCGCCATCTCACGCTCGCCCTGGAAGACGCGGATCGTCACGGCGTTCTGGTTGTCTTCGGCCGTGGAGAAGATCTGCGACTTCTTGGTCGGGATCGTGGTGTTGCGGTCGATGAGGCGGGTGAAGACACCGCCCAGCGTCTCGATCCCCAGCGAGAGCGGCGTGACGTCGAGAAGGACCACGTCCTTCACGTCGCCTTGCAGCACGCCCGCCTGGATCGCGGCGCCAAGGGCCACGACCTCATCGGGGTTCACGCCCTTGTGGGGTTCCTTGCCGAAGAAGTTTTTCACCTCTTCCATGACCTTCGGCATCCGCGTCATGCCGCCGACCAGAACGACCTCGTCAATGTCGCCTTTCGACAGGCCCGCATCCTTCAGCGCGGATTCGCAGGGTTTCATCGACTTCTTGATGAGGTCGGCAACCAGGCTTTCCAGCTTGGCGCGGGTCAGCTTCATGACAAGGTGCAGCGGCGTGCCGGTGTTCTTGTCCATCGAGATGAACGGCTGGTTGATCTCGGTCTGCTGGCTGGAGGACAGTTCGATCTTCGCCTTTTCGGCCGCTTCCTTCAGGCGCTGAAGCGCCATCTTGTCGCCGGACAGATCGACGCCATGCTCTTTCTTGAACTCGTCGGCGAGGTAGCCGACGATCCGCATGTCGAAATCCTCACCGCCAAGGAAGGTGTCGCCGTTGGTGGATTTCACCTCGAACAGGCCTTCGTCGATCTCAAGGATGGTGATGTCGAAGGTGCCGCCGCCAAGGTCGTAGACGGCGATGGTCTTGGTTTCCTTCTTGTCGAGGCCATAGGCCAGCGCGGCGGCCGTCGGTTCGTTGATGATGCGCAGCACCTCAAGCCCGGCGATCTTGCCCGCGTCCTTGGTGGCCTGACGCTGGGCGTCGTTGAAATAGGCCGGAACCGTGATGACGGCCTGCGTCACCGTCTCCCCCAGATAGGACTCGGCGGTTTCCTTCATCTTCTGAAGGATGACGGCGGAGATCTGCGCGGGGCTGAATTTCTCACCCTTCACCTCGACCCAGGCGTCGCCATTGCCACCGTCGACGATGGAATAGGGGACAAGCTTCTTGTCCTTCTCGACCTCGGCATCGCCGATGCGACGGCCGATCAGCCGTTTGACGGCAAAGACGGTGTTGGTCGGGTTGGTGACGGCCTGACGCTTGGCCGGCTGGCCCACGAGCCGCTCGCTGTCGGTGAAGCCGACGATGGACGGCGTCGTGCGCGCGCCTTCGGAGTTCTCGATCACGCGGGGCTGCGACCCATCCATGATGGCAACGCAGGAGTTGGTGGTCCCGAGGTCGATACCGATGACTTTGGACATATGTATTCCCTTTCTTTCGGCGATATTCTGGCACCGGATCCGATTGCGGCCTCCGACGCCGATCCCAAGAATTCGGCCGGGTCTGCCCGACCAGCTTCGAGCGGTATATAAGGAGGGAGGTTTTGTGCTGCAAGCATCGCCGGGTCAGGAAAAGTGGTGAAAATCTTCGAAAACGGGCGCCCGTCGCCGGATGATCCCACGGGCCGCCCCGCGGGCCGCCCGGCGGCGGTCGATCTGCACGGGGCGGCGCTTTATCCCGGTTATCTCGGGCCTGACGAACAGGTCGCCCTGGTGGGCGATCTGCGCGTCGTCGTGGCGGCGGCGCCGCTTTTCGCGCCGGTCACGCCATGGGGCAAGCCGATGTCGGTCCGCATGACCTCGGCCGGGCGCTATGGCTGGGTCACCGACCGGCGCGGCTATCGCTATGCCGACCGCCATCCTGCGGGCGGCGACTGGCCGCCGATCCCCGCCAGCGTTCTGGCGATCTGGCGCGATCTGGTCGGCCCCGAACGGCTGCCCGATTGCTGTCTGGTCAACTTCTATGGCGAAGGCGCGCGCATGGGCCTGCATCAGGACCGGGATGAGGCCGATTTTTCCCGGCCGGTGCTGTCGGTCAGCCTGGGCGACGATGCCCGCTTTCGCATCGGTGGGACGGAGCGGGGCGGCAAGACGGTGTCGGCCTGGCTGCACTCGGGCGATGTGTTGATCCTCGGCGGGGCCGCGCGGCTGGCCTATCACGGCATCGACCGGATCGTGCCGGGCAGTTCGACCCTGCTGCCGAAGGGCGGGCGGATCAACCTGACGCTGCGGGTGGTGGACTGAACCGGGCTACTTGCCCGCGAACCAGCTGAGGGAAACGTGGCGGCGGCCGTAGAATTCCCCCATCAGCCCAAGCATCAGCAATGCCAGCGAGACATAGACCGGATAGGCGATCGAGGAATTGTGGGGGTAGTAGTCGATGAAGGCATAGCCACGCCCCTGGTCGATGATGTGAAACAAGGGGTTCCAGTCAAAGAACTTCAGCATCGTGTAGCCAAGCGCGTTGCCCACGAACATCTTGCCGGAAAAGATCAGGTTGACGCGGGAATAGATCGTCGTCGCGATGCCGACGACGCCGGGCGCCCAGGGCTTTGCCGCCAGAACCACCAGGCCGACACAGGCGCCGCTGAACCAGGCGAGGATGATCATGGCCATGACGCCGATCGGATCGTAGATCTCGATCGGGGTGACGGCGAGGTGATAGATGCCAAGGATCGCGACCAGCGACAGGATCTGCGTGTAAAGTGCCGCCAGCGCGGCCGAGGTGATGGCGATGGCTGTGGTCATCGGCGCGTGAAGCATCATGGCCGATGTCGGCCCCTCTGCCCCGGCGACGGCGCCCATCGTCTTCACATTCGTCATGAAGGTGAAGATCCCGGTCATCAGGTAGACGAAATAATCGCCCCGGATCGCCGCCCCGCGCATCCCCATGATCTGAAACAGCGCGTAGAAGACCGCGATCATCACCAGCATCTGGAAGATGTTCATCAGAAGGCCGATGACGGCGTTCGAATGCCCCCGGCGGACCGCGCGGACGGTGTTGTGATAGATCAGGTCGACGGTCCGAAGGGCCGCCTGAAAGCCGTTTTGCCGCGTTTCAACCCTGAACATGCCCTTTTGCCGCCTTCCGGCCATATGAGACAGGCCTGCCCCTGCGTCGCATGGAGTCCTTGCCGTTATCTTAACGGCGCATCATAAGGGGCCGCGAAGGTCCGTACAACGGGCGCAAGACGAGGAGAGTGAAGTGGATCTCGAACGCCTGACACCCGTGATCCGTCGCCTGGCGCTTGAGGCGGGGGACCGCATCATGGAAATCTACGACAGCGCCGATTTCGAGGTGCGGGCCAAATCCGATGACAGCCCCGTGACCGCCGCCGATGAAGCCGCCGATGCGCTGATCTCCGAAGGGCTGGCCGAGGCCTTCCCGCAGGTCGCGCTGGTGACCGAGGAGCAGGCGGCAAGCCACGGGCAGGAGGTTTCCACCTTCCTGATCGTCGATCCCCTGGACGGGACCAAGGAATTCGTCCAGCGGCGCGGCGATTTCACCGTCAACATCGCCTATGTCGAAAACGGCGTTCCGCTGCGTGGCGTCGTCTATGCCCCGGCGAAGGGGCGGCTTTTCTACACCCTGCCCGACGGACGTTCCGTCGAGGAGGCCGGTCCCTTCGACAAGGATGCGCCGGGCGCGACGAAGGCGATCACGGTTTCGGTCCCCGACAACCGGGGGCTTATGGTCGTGGCGTCGAAATCGCACCGTGATCAGGCGACGGACGACTATATCGGCCGCTACGCCGTGCGCGACATGACCTCGGCCGGGTCGAGCCTGAAGTTCTGCCTTGTCGCCACCGGCGAGGCCGACCTTTACCCGCGCCTTGGCCGGACGATGGAATGGGATACCGCCGCCGGGGACGCCGTGCTGCGCGGCGCGGGCGGCGAGATGGTGCGCTTCGACGACCACACGCCCTTTACCTATGGCAAGACCGGGTTCGAGAACCCGTTCTTCATCGCCTATGCGCCGGGTGTGCTGCTGGTGAAGGAATGAGCGTTCTTCTGGTCATTCCGGCGCGCTACGCTTCCACCCGCTATCCCGGCAAGCCCTTGTCCGAACTGCGCGGCGCCGACGGCATGTCGCGCACCTTGATCGAACGCAGCTGGATCGCGGCGCAGGCGGTGCGCGGGATCGACCGGGTCGTGGTGGCGACGGATGATGTGCGGATCAAGACGGCCGCCGAAGGCTTCGGGGCCGAGGTCGTGATGACCTCTGACACCTGCCGCAACGGGACCGAACGCTGCGCCGAGGCGCATGAGCGGCTGGGCGGCGGCTATGACATGATCGTCAACCTGCAAGGCGATGCGCCGCTGACGCCCTCCTGGTTCGTCGAGGAACTGGTCGAGGGGCTGGATGCCCATCCCGAAGCCCGCGTCGCGACCCCGGTCTTGCGCTGCGACGGCGCCGCGCTGAACGGGTTCCTTGAGGATCGCCGCGCGGGCCGCGTCGGCGGCACCACCGCCGTCTTCGACCATGACCGGCTGGCGCTTTACTTCTCAAAGGAGGTGATCCCCTTCACCTCGCATACCTATGCAGACGATGACGAGACGCCGGTCTTTCACCATGTCGGCGTCTACGCCTACCGCCCCGACGCGCTGTCGGCTTATCCCGAATGGGAGCCGGGGCATCTCGAAACCCTCGAAGGGCTGGAGCAGTTGCGCTTTCTCGAACGCCGCAGCCCGGTCCTGTGCGTCGAGGTCGAATCGCGCGGACGACAATTCTGGGAACTGAACAACCCCGAAGACGTTCCCCGAATCGAGGCCATGATGGCCCGGATGGGAATGGTGTAGGCGGAAAGGAGCGGGTCCGGCAGGATCGGGCGGCAGAGAGTCGCGCAAAGGCTGCGGAATACCCGACTACAATCTGGTATAAATGGGGCGTATCGTTGCCAAATGGATTCTTTTTCGGGCAATTTCCGCGCCGGGCGTGGTGGGAAATGTCATAAGGTTGTCCCATTGGGCGCGCAGAAATTAAATGATACCGCCGAACCGGCTGCCCTCATGGCAGCGGCGTGCGGAATGAGCGAGACGGTGTAGAGATGAAGCGGAAAGTCACGAAGGCCATTTTCCCTGTGGCAGGTCTTGGGACGCGGTTCCTCCCGGCGACCAAGTCGATCCCGAAAGAGATTATGACACTCGTCGATCGCCCGCTGATCCAGTACGCCATCGACGAGGCGCGCGCCGCCGGGATCAAGGAATTCATCTTCGTGACCTCGCGCGGGAAGTCCGCGCTTGAGGATTATTTCGATCACGCCCCCGTGGTCGAGGCGGAACTGAAGCGGAAGGGCAAGAAGGACCTTTTGAAGCTTCTGAAGGAAACCAACATGGATTCCGGCGCCATCGCCTATGTGCGCCAGCAAAAGCCGCAGGGCCTTGGCCACGCCGTCTGGTGCGCGCGCCGTCTTCTGGGGGATGAACCCTTTGCGGTTCTCTTGCCCGATGACGTGATCGCCGCCGAAAAGCCCTGCCTGCAACAGATGGTCGAGGCGCATGCCGAAACCGGCGGCAACATGGTGGCGGCGATGGAGGTTTCGCCGGAAAAGGCGTCCTCCTATGGCGTGCTGGATATTCGCGACGACATGGGCTCGCTCGTCTCCGTGCAGGGGATGGTGGAAAAGCCCAAGGCGGCCGAGGCGCCGTCGAACCTTGCGGTGATCGGCCGTTACATCCTGACCCCGCAGGTGATGGAAAACCTCAACCAGCGCAAGAAGGGCGCGGGCGGAGAGATCCAGCTGACCGACGCGATCGCCGAGGAGATCCGCAAGTCCAACAACGTCTATGGCTATCGCTTCCGCGGCCAGCGTTTCGACTGCGGATCGAAGGCCGGGTTCCTGCAGGCGACGGTGGCCTTCGGCCTTGCGCGCGAGGAACTGCATGACGAATTCAACCAGTTCCTGATGGGTATGACGGCGATGCGCAAGGCGGCCGAGTAACGCCGCAATGCCACGACATATCCTGGTTACGGGCGGCGCCGGTTATATCGGCGCCCATGCCTGCAAGGCGCTGAGCAAGGCCGGTTATGTGCCGGTCACCTTCGACAATTTCGCAACCGGCTGGCGCGATGCCGTCCGCTTCGGGCCGTTGGAAGAGGGCGATCTTCTCGACCGCGCGCGGCTGGATGAGGTCTTTGCCCGCTACGCGCCCGAGGCGGTGATGCATTTCGCGGCGCTGAGCCTTGTGGGCGACGCGATGCGCGACCCCGGCACCTACTGGCGCAAGAACGTCAATGGCGCGCTGAACCTGATCGAGGCGTCCCTTGCCGCCGGGTGCCGCGATTTCGTCTTCTCCTCAACCTGCGCGACCTATGGCGATCAGGACGGCGTTCTGCTGAACGAACACACCCCGCAAGAGCCGCTGAACGCCTACGGCAAATCGAAGCTCGCCATCGAGCAGATGCTGGGCGACTTCGGCGCCAGCGACGGGCTGAACAGCGTCATCTTCCGCTATTTCAACGTCGCCGGGGCCGACCCGGAGGGCGAGGTGGGCGAGTTTCATCAACCTGAAACCCACCTGATCCCGCTGATGCTGGACGCCATCGCGGGCAAGCGCGACGCGCTGACCGTCTTCGGGACGGATTACCCGACCCCCGACGGCACCTGCATCCGCGATTACGTCCATGTCAGCGATCTGGTCGATGCCCATGTTCTTGGCCTGAAATGGCTTGGCGATGGCAAGGGAAGCGAGGTCTTCTGCCTTGGCACCGGATCGGGCTTTTCCGTGCGCGACGTCATCGCCCAGTCGGGCCGGGTGACGAACCGCGACGTGCCGGTGGTCTATGGCCCGCGCCGCGCGGGCGATGCGGTCAGCCTGGTCTGCGGCAGCGAACATGCGATCCGGGCGCTGGGCTGGCGGCCAAAGCGGTCCGACATGGCGACGATGATCTCCGATGCCTGGCGCTGGCATCAGGGACCGGGGTTCACGGCCTGATCCCCGCCGGGCAGGGTGGTACGCCCCGCCGGAACGTGACAATACTCCCCCAGCATCCGGCGCGAAGGGGGAGGGCATCATGGGGTTCGGCAAGGGCAACCACCTGCATCTGGTCGATGGCTCGGCCTATATCTTCCGCGCCTATCACGCGCTGCCACCGCTGACGCGAAAATCCGACGGGCTGCCTATCGGCGCTGTCGCGGGGTTCTGCAACATGTTGTGGAGCCAGCTTTCCGCCAACCGCACCAAGGACGGCCCGACCCATATCGCGGTGGTGTTCGACTATTCCTCAAAGACCTTCCGCGACGCGATCTACGATCAGTACAAGGCCAACCGCCCCGAACCGCCCGAGGAACTGCGCCCCCAGTTCCCCCTGACGCGCGAGGCGACGCGGGCCTTCAACGTCGCCTGCCTTGAGATGGAGAATTACGAGGCCGACGACATCATCGCGACCCTTGCCCGTCAGGCGACCGAGGCGGGCGGCGATGTCACGATCATCTCTTCCGACAAGGACCTGATGCAGTTGGTCGGCAACGGCGTCGATATGTATGACGCGATGAAGTCCAAGCGCATCGGTGTCGAGGAGGTGGAGGAGAAATTCGGCGTCGGGCCGGAGAGGGTGGTGGACGTGCAGGCCCTTGCCGGGGACAGCGTCGATAACGTGCCGGGCGCGCCGGGGATCGGCATCAAGACGGCCGCCCTTCTCATCAACGAATACGGCGATCTGGAAACGCTTCTGGCGCGCGCCGAGGAGATCAAGCAACCCAAGCGCCGCGCCGCGCTGGTGGAGAATGCCGAGCTGATCCGCATTTCCAAGCGCCTCGTCACGCTGGACGATCATGTGCCGCTGACCTGGTCGCTGGATGAGTTCGAGGTGAAGGAGCCGGAGCCTGAGACGGTTCTGGGCTTCCTTGGCCAGATGGAGTTCCGAACGCTCAGCAAACGGGTGGCCGACAGCCTGAAGGTCGAGGCGCCCGCCATCCCCGACGCGCCGGTTTCCGCCGCTGCTGCAGAGGCGGCCGCCGAGGTTCCGCAGGCGCCCTTCGATCACGCCGCCTATGAGCATGTCCGCGATGCAGAGGCGCTGAACCGCTGGATCGCGCTGATCCGTGAACGCGGCCATGTCGCCGTCGATACCGAAACCACCAGCCTGGATGAGATGCGGGCGGAGCTTGTCGGGATTTCGCTCTCGGTCGAACCGGGGCAGGCCTGCTACATCCCCGTCGGTCACCGGCAGGGCGGCGGCGATCTCTTTGGTTCCAGCGAACTGGTCGGGGGGCAGATGGCGCTGGACGATGTCCTTTCCGCGCTGAAACCCGTGCTTGAGGATGATGCAATCCTCAAGATCGGCCAGAACATGAAATACGACTGGAAGATATTTGCCCGCCACGGGATCAATGTCGCGCCCATCGACGACACGATGCTGATGTCCTACGCGATGCATTCGGGCCTGCACAATCACGGCATGGATTTGCTGAGCGAACGCTACCTCGACCACCGCCCGATCGAGATCAAGACGCTTCTTGGCACTGGTAAAAGCCAGATCACCTTCGATCAGGTCGCCGTGGACGATGCGGTGAAATACGCCGCCGAGGATGCCGACATCACGCTGCGCCTGTGGCAGAGGTTCAAGCCCAACCTGCACCGGGCGCAGGTGACGACGGTTTACGAGACATTGGAACGCCCGCTGGTGCCGGTTCTGGCGCGGATGGAGATGGCGGGCATCCTTGTCGACGGGCAGGTGCTTAGCCGCATGTCGAACGCCTTCGCGCAGAAGATGGCGGGGCTTGAGGCGGAGATACAGGACCTCGCGGGGGAGCCTTTCAACGTCGGCAGCCCCAAGCAGTTGGGGGAGATCCTCTTTGACCGGATGGGGGTCGAGGGCGGCAAGAAGGGCAAGACAGGCGCCTACGCGACCGGCGCCGATGTGCTGGAAGACATTACCACGCTTGAGGATGTGGCCCCACAGGCGGCGCGCCTTGCGTCTTCGGTGCTGGACTGGCGGCAGCTCTCGAAGCTGAAATCGACCTATACCGACGCGCTTCAGACCCATGTGAACCCCGAGACCGGGCGGGTGCATACGTCCTATTCCATCGCGGGGGCGAATACCGGACGGCTGGCCTCGACCGACCCGAACCTACAAAACATCCCCGTGCGCACCGAAGAGGGCCGCCGCATCCGCGAGGCTTTCGTTGCCGGGCCTGGCATGCGGCTGGTCAGCCTCGATTACAGCCAGATCGAATTACGCATTCTTGCCCACGTCGCGGATATCCCAGAACTGAAGCAGGCCTTCCGCGACGGGATCGACATTCACGCCCTCACCGCGTCCGAAATGTTCAGCGTCCCGCTGGAGGAGATGACACCAGAGGTGCGCCGCCGCGCCAAGGCGATCAATTTCGGCGTCATCTACGGGATTTCCGGCTTTGGCCTCGCCCGCAACCTGCGCATCCCGCGGGCCGAGGCGCAGGGCTTCATCGACCGCTATTTTGAACGTTTTCCGGGCATCAAGACCTACATGGACGCAACCGTTGCCTTCGCAAAGGACCATGGCTTCGTGCAGACACTGTTCGGGCGCAAGATCCACACGCCCGAGATCAACGCCAAGGGTCCACATGCCGGTTTCGCCCGCCGCGCCGCGATCAACGCGCCGATCCAGGGCGCGGCGGCGGACATCATCCGCAGGGCGATGATCCGCATGCCCGCCGCGATCGACGGGCTGCCCGCGACGATGCTGCTTCAGGTGCATGACGAACTGCTCTTTGAGGTGGACGAAGGCGCCGTCGATTCCCTGATCGCCGCCGCGCGCGAGGTGATGGAAGGCGCGGCCCGCCCCGCCGCCCATCTGGACGTGCCGCTGGTCGTCGATGCCGGGCAGGGCGCGAACTGGGCCGAGGCGCATTGAAGGGCCGCAAGCGGGATACCCCCCTAAGCGGATGCTGACGGCGTCGGGGCGCCGGTTGTACGCGGTAATCTGCCGGGTTCCAACTATCTGGAATTGCTGGACCTTCCCCTAAACCATTGTTTAGCGCGGCGGAAGGCTGCGCGAATTTTCCGCCTAAGCGCCTGTTATATGGCCAGCAAGCCTTCGATTGGCTTTCTCTCGGCGCGTGGCACCGTTCTTCGGTGGCGCGGAATGAAAATCTGACCGAGAGGCAAAGTCATGAAATATTCGATCATCGTCGCCGCAGCGCTCGCGCTGGCATCGGGCATCGCCCAGGCGGAAACGCAGATGACGGGCGACAGCGGCACCACGGCGGGCGAGGTGGAAGGCACGAGCCTGTCGCCGGAAACCGGCGCCGAACAGGCCGTGGCCGAGGGCGCTTCGGCCGTGGACGAAACCGAAGGCTCCGAAGCCGTCGAGGGTGAAGGGGACGACTCGGGCGAACAGGCGATCATCGAGGACGGCGAAGGCGACCATGCCGGCGAAGGCGCGTCCGAGGGCGAGCATTCCGAAGGTGGCGGTGAATCGCATGGCGAACACTCGGACGGCGATCATTCGGGTGGTGATCATTCGGGTGGTGACCACTCCGGCGGCGACCATTCGGGTGACGACGACTGATCGTCCTCTGGCATAACAGGCATGTCCCGGCGGTCCTCCCCGCCGCCGGGAATGCCGCGCTTGCGTTCCCGAGGGGGCGCAAGCCCTTTGCCGTGGCAGCGCTGCTGACGATCCTTGCGGCCGGGGCGGCCCCGGCGCAGGACCGCGATCTTCTCGCGCGCCTCGTCTCGGCCCTGCGCGCGAACGGCTATGACCAGATCCGCACCGAACGCACCCTCCTGAACCGCATCCGCGTTATCGCCGGGCGTGCCGGTGAACGGCGAGAGATCGTCATCGACCCGCGCACCGGCGAAGTCTTGCGCGATTACAGCCGGGAACGGAATGGTGAGGTGTCGGCGCCCGGCTCCGATGCCATAATCGGCACGGGAGAGAGGGAAGGTGACGCCGGACCCGATGGACCCCGCCACCATGAGCGTGAAGCGCCCGAGGACAGCGATGCAGACGACCCCAACACCCCCTGACCGGCGCAGGGCGCTGCGACACGGCGTGCTGATCGGCGCTGCGCTGGCCTTGCAGGGCGTCTGCGGGTTCTTCTTCGTGGCCCATATCCTGCTGGCGTTTCTGGAAATTCCGGTCGCGCCGATCCCTTGGGCCTTGCGCGAATACCTCGAAATCGGCGCAGCGCTGGGCCTCTCCTGCGGGGTGGCGCTGGGGACCGTTATCCTGATCCGCGCGCTGAAGGCCCGGCGCCGGGCCGAGGAACGCCTGAACCGCGCGCGCGGCGATTTCCGCGAGCATCTGGAGGCGCGATTCGGGACCTGGGGCCTGACCCCGGCCGAGGCCGATGTGGCGATTTTCGCGATCAAGGGCCTCAGGACGCAGGAAATCGCCGATATGCGCCGCACCTCGGAAGGGACGGTCAAGGCGCAGACCAACGCGATCTACCGCAAGGCGGGCGTGAACGGGCGCACGCAACTCCTCAGCCTCTTTATCGAGGACCTGATGGAGGGTGATCTGCCCCAACCCGCCGTCGCCCCGCTGCGACAAGCGGCCTGAGCGCGGTTTCCATTCCGCCCGCGCTGGATTAGCCTGCCGGGTGCAAGCCTGGGCAGGGGATGTCATGCCGCACGATCACCACCACCACCATCACCATGCCCCTGCCGGGGAACGCGGGCTGGTTCTGGCCGTCGTGGTCAACGTCCTTCTGACCGTGGCGCAGATCGTCGGCGGCGTCTTTTCAGGCTCGGTCGCGCTGATCGCGGATGCGGTCCATAACCTGTCGGACGCGGCGGCCCTTGTCATCGCCTTCGCCGCCCGGCGGATCGCGCGGCGCCCGGCGGATGCGCAGATGTCCTTCGGCTATGCGCGGGCCGAGGTGGTCGCGGCGCTGATCAACTATACCGTCCTGATCGTGATCTCGCTCTGGCTTGGGTCGGAAGCGGTGATGCGGCTTCTCGATCCGCCGCCGGTCGCGGGCGGGATCGTGATGGCGCTGGCACTTCTGGCGCTGGTGATCGACCTTGCGACAGCGCTTCTGACCTGGAGGCTGGCGAAGGACAGCACGAATATCCGCGCGGCCTTTCTGCACAACCTTGCCGATGCCGGGTCCTCGGTCGCGGTTCTGGCCGGGGGCGCGCTGATCTGGGCCTTTGGCTGGCAATGGGCCGATCCGGTCATCACGCTGCTGATTTCGGTGTGGATCGCGGCCCATGCGCTGGTGGAGATAAGGCCGGTGATCCGTATCCTGATGCTGGCCGCCCCGCCAGAGGTCGAACAGGACGCGCTGCGCCGCGCCATCGAGGGCGAAGAGGGGATCGAGGGCGTTCACCACCTGCACCTGTGGCAGATGGACGAACACCGTGTCTCCGTCGAGGCGCATCTGGTCGTGGCGGAGGATGCCGATTCCGCCCGGATCGTGCGGCGGGTGAAGGCGCGGGTCGAACGCGACTTTGGCATCCGCCACGTCACGCTTGAGACAGAGACGCAAGGTTCAGGTTGCGCCGGGCCGGTCTGCCCGCCGGATGCGGCCTGACGCGCCCGTCAGACGAGTTCGGCCGAGGGAATGACCGGAAAGAACTGCCCCCCCGACCAAAGCCCGAACCAGTCGCGCCCTTCATGTTCGCGCTGCTGGCCGATCTCCACCAGCCGGTAAAAGGTCTTGCGGTCGATCAGCGCCTCAAGGTTGCGGCGGATCAGGACGTAGGGGGAGGGCTCGCCCGTCGCGGGGTCACGCTCCACCCGGATCGGGTGATCGGGACCGGCGGTCACGACATCCTCGACATTGGTGGTGAAGGTGATGGCCTGATGGGCATCCTCGCCCGACACCTCGGCATCGACGGCGACAAAGGGGGCATCGACCACGCGAATGCCGACTTTTTCGACCGGCGTGACCAGAAAATAATCCTCACCATCCTTGCGCAGGATCGAACTGAAGAGCTTGACCAGCGCATGTCGGCCGATGGGCGTGCCAAGGTAGAACCACGTCCCGTCGCGGCGGATTTCCATGTCGAGATCACCGCAAAAGGGCGGATTCCACAGATGAACAGGGGGTGGCCCCTTCTTGCCGGCCGCTTTGGCCGCCGAGGCGAGATTTTCCGCCGATGGCTTCACGATCAATTGTTCCTTCTCGGGTTTTGCCATTGGTGCCGGGCCGGTTTTCTGCCTTTATGCTTCCACTATGACCCAAGCGGGAGAAATTGTCATGACCGAGGCCGCCGAACTTGTCGCCGAAATCGAGGCGTTGGGCGAAAAGATCGCCCAGGCGCGGGCGGCCGTCGCGCAGCGGTTCATCGGGCAGGAGAAGGTCGTGGACCTGTCGCTGACGGCGCTTCTGTGCGGCGGGCATGGGTTGCTGGTCGGCCTGCCGGGGATGGGCAAGACGCTGCTGGTCGATACGCTTGGCACCGTCATGGGGCTTTCCACGGGCCGGGTGCAGTTCACGCCCGACCTGATGCCCGCCGACATCCTTGGCTCCGAAGTGCTTGAAACCTCGGCCGATGGCAGCCGCGCCTTCCGCTTCATCGAAGGCCCGGTCTTTTGTCAGCTTCTGATGGCCGATGAGATCAACCGCGCCAGTCCCCGCACCCAGTCGGCGCTGTTGCAGGCGATGCAGGAACGGCAGGTGACCGTGGCGGGCCAGCACCGCGCGCTGCCCGCGCCCTTTCATGTGCTGGCGACGCAAAACCCGATCGAGCAGGAAGGGACCTATCCCCTGCCCGAGGCGCAGCTTGACCGTTTCCTCGTCCAGATCGACGTCGACTATCCCGACCGCGCGACCGAACGCGATGTGCTTCTGGCCACGACCGGGGTTGATGAGGCGACGGCGCCGCAGGTTTTCACCGCCGACGATCTGCGCGCCGCGCAGGTCACGGTGCGGCGGATGCCGGTGGGCGAGAAGGTGGTGGAACTGATCCTCGACCTCGTCCGAGCCTGCCGTCCGGGTGAGGGGGAGGCAGGCGCGGCCGTCAACCAGAGCGTCAGCTGGGGGCCGGGGCCGCGCGCGGCGCAGGCGCTGATGCTGGCGGTTCGGGCGCGGGCGCTTCTGGACGGGCGGCTGGCGCCCTCGTCCGACGATGTTGTGGCACTTGCGCGCCCGATCCTGTCGCACCGGATGGCGCTAAGCTTCGCGGCGCGCGCGCGGGGCGAAAGCCTGGCCGGGATCATCGACGGCGTCGCCCGCGACGTGACGCGCGCCGAGGCGGCATGACCGCAGGCGCCGCCCCTTCCGAGGTCTCCGCCCGCCCCGCCGGGCTGAGGCGACAGGCCGAGGCGCTGGCCTCTGCCCTGCCGCCCCTGATGGCCGAGGCACGGCATCTGGCGGCGACGGTGCAGCTTGGCGAACACGGACGGCGGCGGTCGGGCATGGGGGATGAGTTCTGGCAATACCGCCCGGCCCATGGCGGGGATGAGGCGCGCGCGATCGACTGGCGCCGGTCGGGCCGCGCCGATCAGCAATTTGTGCGCGAAAAGGAATGGCAGGCGGCGCAGTCGGTTCACCTCTGGGTCGACGATGCGCGGTCCATGGAGTTCACCGGCGATGCCGGGCGCCAGTCCAAGGCCGACCGTGCGCGGCTTCTGGCGCTGGCCATCGCGGTGCTGCTGATCCATGCCGGGGAAAGGGTGGGCCTTGCCGACCCCGTCGCCCCGCCGCGTTCGGGCGAGGTGCAGCTTCTCAGGCTGGCGCAGATCCTGACCCGCGCCGCGGGCGAGGCGGATTTCGGCGCGCCCGAGGCGCGTGCGATCCTGCCCGGTGCGCGGGCGGTGTTCCTGTCGGATTTCATGGGCGATCCGGCGCGGGTGGAGACGGCGCTGGGCCATGCCGCCGACCGTGGCGTGAAGGGCGTGCTGCTTCAGGTTCTCGACCCGGTGGAGGAGGAGTTTCCCTTCGATGGGCGGACGATCTTCGAAAGCATGGGCGGGAGCCTGCGGCATGAGACGCGCAAGGCGGGCGACCTGCGCGCGCGCTATCTTGACCGGCTGGCCGAACGCCGCGCCCGGCTTGCCGATCTGGCGGCAGAGGCAGGCTGGCTCTTCAGCACGCATCACACCGGCACCCCGGCGCAAGGGGCGCTTTTGTGGCTTTACGGCGCGCTCGGGACGCCGCGCTGATGCTGGTTCTGGGTCCCATCGGCTTCACGCTGCCATGGCTTCTCTGGGGCCTCGTCGTGCTGCCGGTGCTGTGGCTTTTGCTGCGCGCCGTGCCACCGGCGCCGATCCGGCGGCGCTTTCCCGGTGTCGCGCTGCTGCTGGGTCTGGCGGATGAGGACGTTCAGGCCGACCGCACCCCCTGGTGGCTGTTGCTGATCCGCATGCTGGCGGTCGCCGCGCTGATCCTCGGCTTTGCCGGGCCGGTCCTGAACCCGGAACAGAAACCGGCCGGGCAGGGGCCGCTTCTGATCCTGACCGACGGAAGCTGGGCCGATGCGCGCGACTGGCCGACGCGGACCGGCCGCATCGCCGAGGCGCTGACCGAGGCGGGCCGCGCCGGGCGCACCGTCGCGCTGGTCTCGCTGACCGACCTGCCGCCGGATGGGCCTGTCTTCGTGGCCGCCGATGCGCTGACCGTGCGGCTGCCCTCCCTGCACCCGAAACCGTGGGAGCCGGATCAGGCGGCCATGGTGGGCCTGGCCGATACCCTGCCTGATGAAGGCTTCGACACGCTCTGGCTGTCGGATGGCCTTGCGCGCGATGGCCGGGCCGATCTGGCCGAGGCGCTTGCTGCCCACGGTCAGGTGACCGCCGTCGAAAGCCCGCGCGACGTGCGGGCGCTGGCCGGCGCGGGGATCGTCGATGGCACGCTGACCGCCACCGTCCTGCGCGCCCGGCCCGAGATTGCGGGGGAGGCAAGCGTCGTCGCCCATGGCCTTGACCCGACGGGGATCGAACGTGTGCTGGCCCGCGCGACGGCGTCCTTCGCGGCCGATGCCGACCGGGCCGAGGCGCGGTTCGACCTGCCGCCGGAACTGCGCAACCGCGTCACGCGGCTTGAGATCGCGGGCGAAAGTACCGCAGGCGCCGTCGCCCTGACCGACGACGCCCTGAAACGCCGCAAGGTCGCCATCGTCAGCGCCGGCACCGGGCAGGAGGGGTTGGAGCTTCTGTCCCCCGACCACTACCTGCGCGAGGCATTGGCGCCCACCGCCGACCTGATCGAAGGTACGGTGACCGACGTGCTGATGGCCGCGCCGGATGTGATCATCATGGCCGATGCGGGGCGGGTGCCGGAAACCGACGCGCTGCTCGACTGGATCGACGAAGGCGGGCTGCTGGTGCGTTTCGCGGGGCCGCACCTTGCCTCATCCGATGTGGGCCGCGACAGCCTTGACCCGCTTTTGCCCGTCCGGCTCAGGATCGGTGGCCGCGCCGTTGGCGGCACGATGAGCTGGGGGGAGCCGAAGGCGCTTGCGCCCTTCTCCGAGGCGTCCCCCTTCTACGGCCTGAAGCTGCCCCCCGATGTGACGGTGACGGCGCAGATCCTTGCCCAGCCCGGCCCGGACCTTGCGCAGGCGACCATCGCGACCCTGGCCGACGACACGCCGCTGGTGACGCGGCGGCGGGTGGGCGACGGCCAGATCGTGCTGTTCCACGTCTCCGCCAATGCGGAATGGTCAAGCCTGCCGCTGTCGGGCCTTTTCGTGCAGATGCTGGAACGCCTTGCCGTGACCAGCCGGGCGGAACGTCCGGCGGCGGCCGATCTGGAAGGCACGACATGGCAGGCGGAGAAGGTGCTGGACGGGTTCGGCACCCTTGGCACCGCCGACGACCGCCCCGGTGTGGCGGGGGAAAAGCTCGCCGATCCGGTGATCGGGCCGGACCTGCTGCCGGGCCTTTACGCCTCGGGCGACCGGCGGCTGGCCTTGAACGCGGTGGCACCCGACCGGGCGCTTCAGCGGGCGAACTGGCCCGCGCCGGTCCGGGTTGAGGGCCTTGTGGTGGCGCGGGAACTGCCGCTCAAGGGCTGGTTCCTGACCGTCGCGCTGATCCTGCTGATGGCCGACATCCTCGCCGCACTCGCCCTTGGCGGGCGGCTTAGGGGCAGTCGCGCGGGCGTGGTGCCCGCCGTGGTGCTTGGTGTTGCGCTGGCGCTGGCGCCGCAGGGCGCGCGGGCGGAACAGGACGACGCCGCGCTGGTCCGCGAGGCCGGGAATGTCGTCCTGGCCCATGTGATGACCCGCGATGCCGAGACGGACCGGATCGCCGAGGCGGGGCTTTGGGGCCTGTCGGAGGTTCTCTTTGCCCGGACCTCGGTTGAGCCGGTTGAGCCGGTGGGCGTCAACCTTGAAACCGATGAACTGTCGGTCTTTACGTTCCTTTACTGGCCCGTCACCCCGAACCAACCGGCCCCCTCACCGCAGGCCTATGCGAAGCTGAACCGCTATCTGCATTCCGGCGGCATGATCCTTTTCGACACCCGCGACGCCGATCTGGCCGGTTTCGGTGCCTCCACGCCCGAGGGCAAGCGCTTGCAGGCGCTGGCGGCCCCGCTGGACATCCCGCCGCTGGAGCCGATCCCGAAGGACCACGTCCTGACCCGCGCCTTCTATCTGCTTCAGGACTTCCCCGGCCGCTATGCCGGTCCGCCGATCTGGGTCGAGGCCGCGCCCGCCGATGCAGAGCAGGTCGAAGGGATGCCCTTCCGCAACCTCAATGACAATGTCACCCCGGTGGTGATCGGTGGCAATGACTGGGCCGCTGCCTGGGCGGTGGACGATCAGGGGCGGCAGATGTTCCCTGTCGGGCGTGGCCTTGGCGGCGAAAGACAGCGTGAGATCGCCTATCGCTTCGGCGTCAATCTGGTGATGCATGTGCTGACCGGGAACTACAAATCCGATCAGGTCCATGTGCCTGCGCTGCTGGAAAGGCTGGGGCAATGATCGGCCAGATCGTCTTCGACCCGCTTCTGCCCTGGACGCTTCTCTGGGCCGTGGCGGCGCTGGCCGCGGCGCTGGTGGGCTTCGCCGCCTGGCGCGGGCTGAAGGGCTGGTGGCTTCGGGCGCTGGCGGCGGTTTGCGTGATCGCGGCGCTGGCCCAGCCGTCGCTGCAATCTGAAGACCGGCGGCCGCTGTCCGACATCGTCCTGCTGGTGGTCGATCAAAGCGCCAGCCAGAAGATCGCCGACCGCGCCGCGCAGACCGACATGGCCGTCCGGCGGGTGGAGGCGGAGGTGGCCGCGCTGCCCAATACGGAGTTGCGCAAGATCATCGTGGGCGACGGGGCCGAGGATGCCGGGACGCTTGCCATGACCGCGCTGGCGCAGGCCCTGGCCGAGGAACCGCGCGCGCGCGTTGCGGGGGCGATCCTTGTCAGCGACGGGCAGGTGCATGACCTCGATGTCGGAACGGACATGCCCGCGCCGCTGAACGTGTTGCTGACCGGCCACGCGGCGGACTGGGACCGGCGGCTGATGATCAAGACCGCCCCCGCCTTCGGCATCATCGGAGAGCCGCTTTCCCTCACGCTGCGGATCGAGGAGCAGGGCGCGATGCCTGCCGCCCTGTCGGGCCGGTCCGTCGCGCTGAGCATCGCCATCGACGGCGCCCCCGCGCAGGTCTTCACCGTGCCGGTGGGGCAGGATCTGGAACTGCCGCTGACGCTGGATCACGGCGGGCAGAACGTTGTGCAACTGTCGCTGGAAACCGCGCCGGGGGAGCTGACGGACCGCAACAATGAAGCCGTGGTGCAGATCAACGGCGTGCGCGACCGGCTGCGGGTGCTTCTGGTCTCGGGGGAGCCTTATGCAGGCGAACGGACATGGCGCAACCTCCTGAAATCCGACAGTTCCGTCGATCTGGTCCATTTCACCATCCTGCGCCCGCCCGACAAGCAGGACGGGGTGCCGGTTAGCGAGCTGTCGCTGATCGCCTTCCCGACGCGGGAGCTGTTCGTCGAGAAGATCACGGAATTTGATCTGATCATCTTTGACCGCTACCGGCTGCGGGGCATCCTGCCGTCATCCTATCTCGACAATATCCGCGACTATGTCTTGGGCGGTGGTGCGGTGCTTGTCGCCGCCGGGCCGGATTTCGCCTCGGCCGAAAGCCTTTACCATTCCGGGCTGGGCGACATCCTTCCCGCGCGCCCGACGGCGCGGGTGCTGGACGGCGGCTTTACCCCGCGCGTGTCGGACCTTGGCCAGCGACATCCGGTGACCGAGGGGCTTGAGGCGGGCTTTGCGCCCGAAGGCGGGCAACAGGGCAAGGAAGGCGCGCCGAGCTGGGGCCGCTGGCTGCGCGCGGTCGATCTGGCCGATCCGGCGGGGCAGGTGGTGATGGACGGTCCCGCCGGGCGTCCGCTGCTGATCCTGAAGCGCGAGGGCGAGGGGCGCGTGGCGCTTCTGGCCTCGGATCAGGCCTGGCTTTGGGGGCGGGGCTTCGAGGGCGGCGGGCCGCAACTGGAGTTGCTCCGCCGTCTCGCCCACTGGCTGATGAAAGAGCCGGAGCTTGAGGAAGAGGCGCTGACCGCCACGGCCGAGGGGCAGGCGATGACCATCACCCGCCGCACGCTGGGCGAGGCGGCGCATGAGGTCACCGTGACCGCCCCCGATGGCAGTGACACCACGCTGGCGATGAAAGAACAGGGGCCGGGCCGCTATGTGGCAACCTATGACGCGCCCGATATCGGGCTCTATCGCCTGAAGGACGGCGATCAGGACCAGGTGATCGCCCTTGGCCCCGCCGCCCCGAAGGAGTTCGAGGAGACGATCGCCACCGAAGACCGGTTGGCCCCGCTGGTCACGCCGACCCGTGGCGGCTTTCTGCACCTTGAAAACGGGGTGCCTGCGCTGCGGCAGGTGCGCGAGGGGCGCCCCGCGGCCGGGCGCGGCTGGATCGGGATCACGCCGCGCAACGCCTACCAGACGCTTGACCTCAGGATCGCGCCTTTGCTGCCGGCCTGGGCCTTTCTGCTGATCGCCGCACTTTTCAGCCTCGCGGCCTGGCTGCGGGAAGGGCGCCGGTAACGAAGACCGGCACCCCGTCGCGGATCAAATCGGGACGTTATCCCAGAAGGCGTCCAGCTCCTTCTCGACCCGGCTTTCGACCCTTTGGGTCCGGCGCATGGGGGTCTGGGTCGGCTTTTGCCCGAAATGGGTGGCGGAGATCTTCGCCGACGCGTTCACATCGTACCTGGCAGGCAACACGGCATCGGGCGCAGACATGCGCTTTTCGAACTTGGTCATTGCATCCTCCCGGTGTCGTCCCCGCGCGCGACTCGCGCGGTGGTGGCGTCTACGACCTTAGCACGGATTGACGACAGGTTCGTGTCACGAAGTCACGATTCGTCCCCTCGCGGCGAAGAACCGCCCGCTATTTTTGCGGAAGCGCCAGAATTGTGGGCATCGGCACCCAGCCATCCATCGTGCAGCGCGGCTGGATCAGGATTTCCGCCATGCCGTCGGGGATCGTGACGCCCGACAGGCTGCGGGTGAAAGGCTGTTCATCGACATGCGGGTGGCTCAACTCCCGCGCCGCGATTTCGGTCCCTTCCGCCGTCAGAAGGCGCCAACCGCTGGCGTAATGGTCCCAGCCGGTATCGGGATGGGACAGGGTGACCGAGATGGTCCAGGTCCCGTCGGGGTCATGGGTCGCGGTCGCGGTCTCGACCCGCGGGGCATCGGCGCTGGCCATGCGTGTCATGGCAAGGATGGCAAGACCGGCGATGCAGGCGGCATGGGGCATGGGCGGAAGACTGCCACAGGGGCCGTTCTTGCGGAATCACTTTGATGTGTTGGCCTGCCGGGGCGCCGGTCGTGCGTATCTTGCCACAAGGCCAAATTGGTAATATTACTTTACCGAAAGCATCGGGAGGATCGCGATGGAGATGCCGGCCGCCGATACCCGCGTCATGGCGCGGACGTCCGAAATCGTGGCCGCCCTGCGCGCGGTCCTGCCCGCCGATGCCGTGATCGACGATCCGGCAGAAACCCGCGCCTATGAATGCGACGCGCTGACCGCCTATCGCTGCCCGCCGCTGGCGGCGATCCTGCCGCGTTCGACGGCCGAGGTCGCGGCGGCGCTGAAGGTCTGCCACGACCTCGGCGTTCCCGTCGTGCCGCGCGGCTCCGGCACCTCCTTGGCCGGTGGGGCGCTGCCGACGGCGGACAGCGTGATCCTTGGTGTGGCGCGGATGAACCGGGTGATCGAGGTCGATTACGATGACCGCTTCATCCGGGTCGAGGCGGGGCGGACCAACCTGTCCGTCACCGGCGCGGTCGAGGCGGACGGCTTCTTTTACGCCCCCGACCCGTCCAGCCAGCTTGCCTGCGCCATCGCGGGCAATGTCGCGATGAATTCGGGCGGCGCACATTGCCTGAAATACGGGGTCACGACGAACAACCTGCTGGGGGTCACTCTGGTGACCATGGCAGGCGAGGTGATCGAGATCGGCGGGGCGCATATGGATGCGGGCGGGCTTGACCTTCTTGGCTTGATCTGCGGATCGGAAGGGCAGCTCGGCGTGGTGACGGAGGCGACGCTGCGCATCCTGCCAAAGCCCGAAGGCGCCCGCCCGGTGCTGATCGGTTTCACCTCGAACGAGGTCGCGGGGGCCTGTGTCGCCGACATCATCAAGGCGGGCGTCCTGCCGGTCGCGATCGAGTTCATGGACCGCCCCTGCATCCGCGCGACCGAGGATTTCGCCCATGCCGGTTACCCCGATTGCGAGGCGCTTCTGATCGTCGAGGTCGAAGGCGCCGAGGCCGAGATCGACGAGCAGCTTGGCCTGATCCGCCAGATCGCCATGCGCCACGACCCGGTGGAGTTCCGCGAGGCGGCATCGGAGGAGGAGGCGAGAAAGATCTGGCTTGGTCGCAAATCCGCCTTCGGCGCGATGGGGCAGATCAACGATTACATGTGCCTTGATGGCACAATCCCGGTATCGAGCCTGCCCCATGTGCTGCGCCGCATCGGCGAGATGAGCCGGGAGTTTGGGCTGGACGTCGGCAATGTCTTTCACGCGGGTGACGGCAACATGCACCCGCTGATCCTCTACAACGCCAACACCCCCGGCGATCTGGAGCGTTGCGAGGCCTTCGGGGCCGAGATCCTGAAGCTTTGCGTCGAGGTGGGCGGCTGTCTGACCGGCGAGCATGGCGTGGGCATCGAAAAGCGCGACCTGATGGGGGTGCAATATGCGCCCGCCGATCTTGAGGCGCAGATGCGGGTGAAGGACGTGTTCGATCCGGCCTGGCTTCTGAACCCGGCGAAGGTCTTTCCGCTGGCGGCCAGTGCCGGGCGGCGCGGCGTTTGAGAGGGCGGCCGGGGGCCAGCCCCCGGACCCCCGGAGTACTTGGACCACAATGAAAGCAGGGTCGTGAAGGTAACGGAAGAGAGGGAACTGGCCGAGGCGATCCGGGAAGCGACCGGCCCGCTGCGTATTCGCGGCGGCGGGACGCGCACTGTGGGGCGCGTGGTCGAGGGTGTGGACCTGGATGTTTCGGGTTTGAACGGGATCGGGCTTTATGAGCCGGGCGCCCTGACGCTTGTGGCCGGGGCTGGGACGCCCTTGGCAGAGGTGGAAGTGGCGCTGGCGGCGGAAGGGCAGCGCCTGGCCTTCGAGCCTGCGGACTGGCGCGGGCTTCTGGGAACGGGAGGGGCGCCAACGTTGGGCGGGATGGTGGCCGCCAATGTCTCCGGCCCGCGCCGGGTGCAGGCGGGGGCCTGCCGCGATGCGCTTCTGGGGGTGCGGTTCGTGGATGGCAGCGGGACGGTGGTGAAGAATGGTGGCCGGGTGATGAAGAACGTCACCGGCTATGACCTCGTGAAGCTGATGGCGGGGTCCTGGGGGACCCTGGGGGTGCTGAGCGAGGTCAGCCTGAAGGTCCTGCCCGCGCCCGAGGCGGCGGCGGTGCTGGTGCTGGCGGGTCTTGACCCGGCGGCGGCGGTGGGTGCGATGACGGCGGCGCTGCGGTCGCCCTACGACGTGACGGGGGCGGCGCATGGCCCCTGGGGGACGCTGCTGCGGATCGAGGGGTTCGCGGGGTCGGTGGACTATCGCGCGGGCAGGCTGGCAGGGGTGCTGGCCCCGTTCGGGGAGGTCCGGGTGGAGCGGGACGGTGCGGCGGTTGCGGCGCTTTGGCGGGCGGTGCGGGATGTCGCGCCGTTTCATGGCGGGGACGGGGCCGTCTGGCGCGTTTCGCTGCGGCCCTCCGACGCCCCGGGGTTTCTTGCCGCGCTGGGGCGGAACGGGATCGGGGCCGACGCGGTCATGGACTGGGGCGGCGGGCTGGTCTGGACCCGCGTGCCGGATACGGGCGATGCGGGTGAGGCCGTCATCCGGGCCGAGACCCGCGCCCGTGGCGGCCACGCGACCCTGATGCGGGCCTCGGCCGGCACGCGGGCGCGCGTCGCGCCGTTCCCGCCGGAGCCTGCGGCGGTCGCGGCCCTGTCGGCGGGCCTGCGTGCGCGTTTCGATCCGAGGGGCATTCTCAATCCGGGGCTGATGGGCTGATGCAGACGAATTTCACCGAAGCGCAGCTCCGCGACCCCGGCATCGCCCGCGCCAACGAGATCCTGCGCGCTTGCGTCCATTGCGGCTTTTGCACAGCGACCTGCCCGACCTATCAGGTGCTGGGCGACGAACTCGACAGCCCACGGGGGCGGATCTACCTTATCAAGGACATGCTGGAGAATGACCGGCCTGCGGATGAGAAGACCGTCAAGCATATCGACCGCTGCCTGTCCTGCCTTGCCTGCATGACGACCTGCCCGTCGGGTGTGCATTACATGCACCTTGTAGACCATGCCCGCGCGCATATCGAAAAGACCTATCGCCGTCTCTGGCGCGACCGGGCCTTGCGCTGGGTTCTGGCGCGGGTGATCCCCTATCCCACCCGGTTCCGGCTGGCACTTCTGGGGGCGAAGATGGCGCGGCCTTTCGCACGGCTCCTGCCGGATGCGCGGCTGCGCGCCATGGTGGCGATGGCGCCGAAACAGGTGCCGCCCGTCAGCCGCAACGACGATCCGCAGGTTTTCCCGGCCACCGGCGAACGGCGGATGCGCGTCGCGCTGATGACCGGCTGCGCGCAAAAGGCGCTGAACACCGACATCAACGACGCGACGATCCGGCTCTTGCGGCGGCTGGGGTGTGAGGTCGTGGTGGCGCAGGGCGCGGGCTGTTGCGGGGCGCTGACCCATCACATGGGGCGGGAGGGGGAAAGCCATGCCTCTGCCGCGGCCAATATCCGCGCCTGGATGGCCGAGGCGCGGGCAGGGGGCCTTGATGCGATCGTCATCAACACCAGCGGATGCGGGACGACGGTGAAGGATTACGGCCATATGTTCCGCACCACCGACCTTGCCGATGACGCAGGCCAGATCGCGGGGCTGGCCTGTGACGTGACCGAACTGCTCACCCGTCTGAAGCCCGAGGCGCGCGCACCCGAACCGCTGCGCGTCGCCTATCACGCGGCCTGTTCGCTGCAACACGGGCAGAAGGTGACGGCGGCGCCCAAGGCGCTTCTGAAAGCGGCGGGGTTCGAGGTGGTGGAACCGGCGGACCCGCATCTGTGCTGCGGATCGGCTGGCACCTACAACCTGCTTCAGCCGGAGATCTCGGGCGAGTTGAAACGGCGCAAGGTCGCGACGCTTGAGGCGCGCCAGCCGCAGGTGATTGCGGCGGGGAATATCGGCTGCATGATGCAGATCGGGTCGGGGACCGCGATCCCGGTGGTCCATACCGTCGAACTGATCGACTGGGCGACCGGCGGGCCGAAGCCACGGGCGCTTGAGGGGCTGGCGGCCGCCGGGCGGGAAAGGCCTTAATCTCGCCCCAAGCCTGCGATAGGAGGTGGGGCAGGTTTCGGGACGGGTCATGCGGACGCTCATTCTATTCGGTCTTGCGGTTCTCTGGCCGCTGATGTCGGCGGCGGAAGAAGCGCCGCTGCGCTCGCTCGCGACGGCGGATGCCACGCGGGGCTGGGAAGCTGTGGGCCGGATCGACGTCGGCAATCGCGGCTTCTGCACCGGGACGCTGATCGCGCCCGACATCGTGCTGACGGCCGCGCATTGCATCTTTGACCAGGAAACCCGCGCGCAGATCCCGGCCGAAGAATTCGAATTCCTCGCCGGTTGGCGCAACGGGCGGGCGGCGGCCTATCGCGGCGTGCGCCGGGCCGTCGCCCATCCGAACTATGTGTTCGAGGGCCGCGACCGGATCGACCGGGTCCCCTACGACATCGCCTTCCTTGAGCTTGACCACCCGATCCGCCTGCCCTCCATCCGCCCGTTCGAGACCGGGCCGGACACGGTCACGGGGGATTCGGTCGGCATCGTTTCCTATGCGCTCGACCGGGCGGAGGCGCCGTCGATCCAGGACCTCTGCCATGTGCTTGGCAATGAACCGGGCATGACGATCCTGTCCTGCGACGTCGATTTCGGGTCCTCCGGCGCGCCGGTCTTCGAGATGATCGGGGGGGAGCCGAAGATCGTCTCCGTCGTGTCGGCCAAGGCCGAAATGGGCGGCAAGAAGGTCGCGCTCGGCTCGGAAATGGAACGCCCGCTTGAGGAGTTGCGGGCGGCCTTTCAGGCGGGCCAATCCGGTTTCGTCAAGGTGTCGCCCGGCGGCGGGACCAAGGTCTTCGGATCGACCGCCAAGAGCGCGGCGAAGTTCCTCAAGCCATGAGGCGCGGGGCGATATGGGTCGGGGCGCTTGCCGTCCTTGCAGTGATGCCGCAGGCGGCCCTTGCCGATGCGCCGCTGAAACGGCTGACGCTTCGGCAGGATGTTCTTGGCTGGGAAGCGGTCGGTCGCGTCGAGATGGCGGAGAAGGGGTTCTGTACCGGCGTTCTGATCGCGCCCGATCTGGTCTTGACCGCCGCGCATTGCCTGTTTGGTGGAAGCGACCATTACGTCCAGCCCTCGAAAGTGACCTTCCGTGCTGGCCTGAGCGACGGGCAGGCGCTGGCGCAATCGGGCGTGACGCGCATGGTGGTGCATCCGCGCTATGATCCCGACGCGCCCGACAGGATGGAGACGATCCGTTACGACGCGGGCCTGATGCAGCTTGCCGCGCCGGTTTCGCTTTCGGTCGCGGCGCCGTTCCAGGTTGATGCGCTGAATGCCAACGCGCGCGACCTTTCGGTCGTCTCCTACGGGCGCGGCCGGTCCGAGGCGCTGTCCTGGGACGACAAGTGCAACGTGCTTGGCCGGGCGCAGGGCCTCATCGCCTTCGACTGCGACGTGACCTTCGGGTCATCCGGCGCGCCGGTCTTTCACCGCATGGGCAACCGCGCTTCCATCGTGTCGCTGGTCTCTGCCGGGATAAGCGGGCAGGGCAAGGAATTTGCCGTCGGGATGGAACTGCCCGGCGTCGTCGCCGATCTGAAGGCGGCGCTGCGCCGGGGCGAGGGCGCGGCGGTAAGCCAGGAGGCGCCCGCCGATCAGGCACAGGCGCGCGCTGGTATCCGCCCGGCACCGCAATTCGGCGCGCGCGGCGCGGGCGGGGCGAAGTTCGTCAAGCCCTGAGGGACCGCCGCACCCCCTTGAAAGCGATGCTGAGGGTTCACATCTCAATCGAACCGGGGCGCCATGACGGGTCCCGGAACGTCAACGGCCCTGCCCCAGTCGGGGAGGGCGACCCTGAACATCGCTCACTGGAGGATGATCCATGCGAACCTATGACTTTTCCCCGCTGTACCGCGCCACCGTCGGCTTTGACCGTATCGCCGACCTGATGGACCGGGTGCTGTCCTCGGACGTGCCGCAGCCCACCTATCCGCCCTACAACATCGAGAAGATCGACGAGAATGCCTATCGCATCTCGGTCGCCGTCGCCGGGTTTTCGGCCGATGAACTGAATGTCGAGGTCAAGGATGGCGGGTTGATCGTGGCGGCCCGCAAGGCCGATGAGGCCGAGGCGAAAACCTATCTGCACCGCGGCATTGCGACCCGCGCGTTCGAGCGCCGCTTTGCACTGGCCGATCATGTGAAGGTGACGGGGGCCACGACTGCCGACGGGATGCTGCATATCGACCTTGTCCGCGAGGTTCCCGAAGCCCTGAAACCGCGCCGGATCGAGATCGCCAAGGGCGAGACGGTCGAGGCGAAGGCGGTCGAGACGGTCGAAGCCTGATCTCCGTTTCCGGCTGACCCAAGGGCGCGCCCGTGAGGCGCGCCCTTTTCTTGCGCGATCGTCTGTTTGACTAACCAAGCCAACGCACACAGCGTGACAGGCTGAACCCCAGTTGCAGGGGCGGTCTCCGAAGGGCGGATGGCCCCTGCAAACCCCTTTGTCACATAAAGAAAGAAGGCCCCGCGAGGGACCCGTTTTCGGGTTTGCGATGTGCAAGTGGCGGTGCTGGCAGACGCATGCGAACCAGTCTCCACAAGGGCAGGATCTTGCCCCTGACCCCAACCGCAGGTCACCGACAGCCGTGCCGATACCCCGTTAGAAAACTTGTCAGGTTGTCGCCCAGATCCGGCTGAAGATAGCCCCCCTCCTGCATGATGACGGCCGGAATGCCTGCCGCCGCGATCCGTTCGGCGATGCGCGCGAAACCGGGTGTCGTTACCTTGAAGCCCTGGAATGGGTCATTCTCATGCGCATCAAGGCCCAGCGCCACGACCAGCAGATCGGTGCCAAAGGCCCGGACCCTGTCGAGCGCGCTATCGAGGGCGGTCAGATAGCCCGCGTCATCGGTCCCCCGAGGCAAGGGAAGGTTGAGGTTGTAGCCCAGCCCTTCCCCCGCGCCGCGTTCATGGGCATGCCCCCAGAAGAACGGGTAGAACCGGACGGGATCGGCATGTATCGAAACCGTCAGCACGTCGCGGCGATGGTAGAAGATGCCCTGCGTCCCGTTGCCGTGATGGACATCGACATCCAAGATCGCCGGACGTCGGCCAAGCTTCAATGCGGCTTCCGCGACGATGCCGGAGTTGTTCAGAAAACAGAACCCTCCGGCAAGGTCGCTGAAGGCATGATGCCCCGGCGGGCGGCAGAGCGCATAGGCGGCACTGTCGCCTGCCAGAACGGCGTCAAGCGCCGAAAGGGCCGTTTGGGCCGACCAGTATGACGCCTCCCACGTCCCGGCTGAAATGGGACAGGAGGTATCCGCCTGGTGAAAGCCCGCTTGGCCTACGGCAGAGCGCGGGTAGGACGCGGTGCGGCGGTCGGGGTGGATGTTCGGGATCACCTCATCCGACGCGTTCTCGATCCGCCTCCAGCGGCTGTGGATCGTTTCAAGAAAGACGAGGTATTCGGCAGTATGAAGGGCCGCGATCGGCCCCGTTCCGTGATCGGTGACCGGATCAAAGCCACATCCTGCCGCCTCGGCCCCGGCGCGCAGCACGTCGATGCGGGCAGGCTGTTCGGGGTTGGGCAGGCGCGTGCCGTTGGCCATGAACATCTTCGGGTCATGCACGCGCTGGCGGTCGTCATAAAAGGCCTTCATGTCGTCTCTCCAATTCTCGCCAGCGCCTCGCCCTCCAGCAACATGCCGATTTCATCCCTACGCGGGCTGAACCCGCTGCGTTCGTAGAAGGCGACCGCGCGCGGGTTGTCGGTATAGACCGAAAGCCGGATGAAACCGGCGCCCCATTGCGCGCCCGCATCATCCCGAACCGCGGCCAGAAGTCTGTTCCCAAGCCCGCCGCCCCGCACCTCTTGCGCGACCCAGAGATCGGATACATAGGCGCCCGGCATGGCCCGCGTCGTGGAATAAAGGGGAGAGTACAGCGCGACCCCGACGGCGGTATCGGCCGCCAGGGCTATCTGCGCCCGGAAGGCGGGTGTTGCCCCGAACCCCGCCTTGGCAAGACAGGCCTCGGTCGCCCTGTGGGTGTCGCCAAGATGGTCAGACAGCGCCCGAAGCGCACGGTCAAGAAGGGCCGTATCCGCAGGCCCGGCAAGCCGGATCGTCACAGACTGCCGCATTCAGAAGCCTACCTTGTCCCGGCCCTTCAGCCCCAGCATGGCGCGCGCCTCGTCAGGCGACGCAACGGTCCGCCCGACGGCTTCCACGATGTCCCTGACCTTTTCGACCTGCTCGGCATTGGATTTCGCAAGCTGGCCCCTGGCGATATAGAGGTTGTCCTCCAGCCCGACGCGGACATGCCCCCCCATCGACGCTGCTTTTTCCGCCATCTGCATCTGCATCCGGCCCGCCGCGAGAACCGAGAAGACGTAGCCATCGCCAAACAGCTTGTCGGCGGTCGCCTTCAGATGGTCCAGATGGTCGGGATCGGCAGCAATGCCGCCAAGCACGCCCATCACGAACTGGATGAAAATCGGCGATTTGACGAGGCCACGGTCAGCGAAGTGTTTCAGCATGTAGAGGTGACCGACATCGTAGCATTCGAATTCGAACCGGGCGCCGCGTTCGGCACCCATCCGGCTCAGGATTCCTTCGATGTCGCGGGGGGTATTCTTAAAGACGAGGTCATCGGAATTGCGCAGGAACGGCTCCTCCCAGTCGTGCAGCCATTCGGTTCGCTTGCCGAGCATCGGGTAAAGTGCAAAGTTCATCGACCCCATGTTGAGCGAACACATTTCCGGCCGCAGCGCGAGCGGCGCCGCAAGACGGTCATCCAGGCTCATCACTGCGCTGCCCCCGGTCGTCAGGTTCACCACGGCATCGGTTTCGGCGCCGATCGCGGGCAGGAAGGCGCGGTAGTGATCGACCGAGGCCGAAGGCTGACCCGTCAGCGGATCGCGGGCATGCAGGTGGAGGATCGCGGCGCCCGCCCCGGCTGCGCCGATCGCCTGCCCTGCGATCTCTTCGGCCGTGACCGGCAGATAGGGCGACATTGACGGCGTGTGGATTGATCCGGTGACGGCGCAGGTAATGATGATCTTCGACAATGTCTCTCCTCAGGCGCTTCGCGGCAGGGCGGGCGATACCTTTGCTTCGAAGCGGTCCAGCGCGCGCGTCAGCATCTCGAGGATCTCCTCAACCTGTTCATCGGTGGTGATCATCGGCGGGCAGACAAGGATGTGATCCCCTTCAAGCCCGTTTCGCGTTCGGCGCGAATAGACGATCAGGCCCTCGGCATAGGCCATCTCGACAAAGTGGTGATAGGCGTTCAGCGCCTTGGGCAGCGGTGCCATCGTGCGCCGGTCGGACACGAATTCGAACGCCAGCAAAAGCCCCTTGCCCCGCACGTCGCCGATAAAGCTGTAGCGCTGCATCAGATCGCCCAGCCGGGACTTGAGCCGCTGGCCGACCCTGGCCGCGTTGTCCATCATGGCGCCCGCCTCGATCTCTTCCAGAACCGCAAGACCGGCCGCGCAGGCAAGCGGGTTGCCGGCATAGGTATGCCCGTGCATGAAGCCGCCCCCCTTCAGCACCGGATCGACCAGGCGGTCATGGGCGATCATCGCGCCCAAAGGCGCATAGCCTGCGCCGAACCCTTTCGAGATGGCGATGATGTCGGGCGCCACGCCCCAGTGATCAGCGCCGAGGAACAGGCCGGTGCGCCCCCCGCCCGACATCACCTCATCATGGATCAGGAGAACGCCGTGGCGGTCGCAGATCTCGCGCACGGCCTGCATGTATCCGGCAGGCGGGACCAGCGCCCCGGTCGAGGCGCCGCCGACGGGTTCATGGATGAAGGCCAGAACGCTTTCCGGCCCTTCTTCAAGGATCTTCGCCTCAAGCATCGCGGCGTAATGTGCGCCGGTCGCCGGGTCGTCGATGTCCAGCCCGTCGAGATAGGCCCGCGGCGCCGGGACCTTTGGCATCGCCTGCATCATCGGTTCGAAGGGCCGGGTCAGGGGATCATACCCGGTCAGTGCCAGCGCACCGAGGGTGGACCCGTGATAGGAGGGCGCGCGCGAGATGACCTTCCACCGGCTCCTCTGTCCGACCGTCACGGCATATTGCCGCGCCAGCTTGATCGCGCTTTCCACGGCCTCCGATCCGCCGGACACGAAGAACACCTTCTCCATACCCTCGGGGGTGAGCGAGGCCACCTTCGCGGCCAGATGCTCGCCCGGCTCGGTTTCGAAATGAAGACGATAGCCAAAGGTGGACTTCTCCATCTGCCGGCGCATCGCCTCAAGGACGTTCGGGTTGGAATGACCGATATTCGACACCATCGCACCGGACGATCCGTCGATATACCTGCGGCCATCCACGTCCCACATGTAGATGCCACGCGCTTCGGCCAGAACCGGCCTGCTGGTATCGCTTTGATAGAAAAGATGGCTCTTGCTCATCATTGGCCCTCATGGGGAAGTGCGGCACAATCCTTGACCCGGAACCGCACGGAAACCTCTTCACCGGCGGCGAAGAGATGGTCGTCGATCATGTTGATCGCCTGCAATTGATGGCGACCGGCACGCAGGAAATAGCGCGCCGACTGCCCCTGGTAATCCACCGTCTCAACCGTTGCATCCAGCGCGAAACCATCCGTGGCGGCGGCCGCGCGCGGTGCGACCGTCAGCTTTTCCGCGCGGATGACCAGTTTGACCGGACCGGCGCCCGTAACGTGCGGGGCGCGGGCGCGCGGGACCCTCAGTTTCGGAAAGTCCGGCACGTCCAACGACAATTCTCCGCCCTCGATGCCTGTGCAGGTCCCCTCGATGATGTTGGACGCGCCAAGGAAGCGGGCGACGAATTCGGTTGCGGGCGTGTTGTAGACCTCTTCCGGGGCGCCCAATTGTTCGACACGACCATCGGACATCACGATGATGAGGTCGGACATTGCCAGCGCCTCGGTCTGGTCATGGGTCACGAAAACCGTGGTGACGCCGATCCTCTGCTGAATGTTTTTCAGTTCCACCCGCATATCTTCACGCAGGTTCGCGTCCAGTGCCGAGAGCGGTTCATCAAGCAGAAGAACGTCGGGTTCGATCACGATGGCCCTGGCCAGCGCCACCCGCTGCTGCTGCCCGCCCGACAATTCCTTGGGATAGCGCGAGCCAAGGTTGGGAAGCTGCACCAATTCCAGCGCCTCCGCGACGCGCCGCCGCGCCTCGTCCTTCGGGACATTGCGGTACTTGAGGCCGAAGGCGACGTTGTCGGCCACCGTCTTGTGCGGAAAAAGAGCGTAGTTCTGAAAGACAATGCCGAGGTTGCGGCGGTGGATCGGCAGGTTGTTCATCCTGTTGCCGCCGATCGCGATATCGCCCTCGGTCGGATCGAGAAGCCCCGCGATCATCCTCAACGTCGTCGTCTTGCCGCAACCGGACGGTCCCAGCAACGTGACAAAGCTGCCTTGCGGGATCTCCAGCGACATCCTGTGGACGGCGGTGAAATTGCCAAATCGCTTGACGATGTCGGTCAGGGTGACGGCGCTCACGGTGTAAGGTCCAATCCATCTGTTGCCGGCCCCGCGAGGCGGGACCGGCAGGGTTGCTGTCAGTACCCGCGCTGGACGCGGCTGAAGGTTTCGGACCAGTCGGCCTCGTGCCCGTTCCAGTATTCCGGGTTCGCGAAGGTCAGGCCCGCCAGCGTGCCCGTCGGATCGAATGCCGGCAAGGTCGGGATCTTCTTGCCGAGGTCCACCTTCGTCGGGTCAAGCGCGGGGGGATAGTTCTGCCCTTCCGCGACCGCGATCGAGGTTTCCTTGTCCAGCATGAAGTTCAACAGTTCCTCGCACGCCTCCATCGGGCTGCCCTTGATGACGAACAGGCATTCCTGCCAGCCAAAGCCCTTCGGCGGGTCGTAATAGCCGATGTCATGGCCCTGTTCCTGAAGCGCATAGACGCGACCCGACCAGGCTTCGGTCACGTAGATCTCTTCCTCGGCCAGAAGGCTCATCAGTTCCGCGCCCGAGGCCCAGTATTTCAGCGCAAGGTCGCGATGTTTGCGCACGGCGTCCCACACCGCTTCGATGTCCTGAATGTCGTTCGGGTCCTGCCCGGTCTGCAACGCGCCGTACCAGACCCGTGTGCGCCAGTCGCTCCACCCGCCGATCTTGCCCTTGTAGGCATCGTCGATCAGCAGCATGGCACCCTTTTCCTTCGCCTCGTCGTCCGAGATGTACTTGCGGTTATAGGCAAGCCCGGTGGAGCCATAGTCATAGGGGGCCGCGCTCAGGCTGTCGGGCGTCACGGCGTGGAAGGCGTTGATAAGCGCCGGCATGACGTTCGCCATGTTCGGGATGTTGTCGAGGTTCAGCTCGCTCGTCAGATCGAAGTTGTGATAACGGGCATAGTCGAAGACCCCGGACAGGTGGGCGATGTTGTATTCGCCGGGCTGCGAGGCGCGAACCTGCGCCAGATATTCGTCGCCGCCGGGGAAGGTGCCATCGACCACGGTGATGCCGGTCTTTGCGGTGAAGGGGTCGAATGCATGCTTGCGGAATGCCTCCGACACGACACCACCCCAACCGTCGAAGCGCACCTGCTTAACGTCCTGCGCCATCGCATATTTCGCGAAGGGGGTCTGCAATCCGTAGGCGGCGCCCGCCGCTCCGATCAGCCCAAAGAACTTGCGGCGAGAGATGTCGCCATTGCGGTAGCGGTCGCGCAGTCGTTCGTAGCGTGTCGTATTGTCCATGTCGTATCTCCTTGTTGTGTTCGCAGGGCGCTTTCGGTCACGCGCCCCGTCGTCTTGCGAGTAGCCGGGCGATCCCGGCGCCGATCACGGGAAGTCCCACGGTCATCACGATCATCACCGTGCCGAGGGCGTTGATCTCGGGCGAGATGGAGTTGCGCAGCATCGAGAAGATCTGCGTCGGGACCGTCTCAACCCCGCCCGGCTTCCAGAAGAGCGTGCCGGTGATGTCGTCGAAACTGATCGTGAAGGCGAAAAGCGCACCGGCTGCAACGGCGGGCATCAACAGTGGCAGCGTCACGGCGAAGAAGGTCTGCCGCGGCGTGGCCCCAAGGCTTTGCGCTGCCTCCTCCACATCCTTGCGGATCGAGACGAGCCGCGCCTGCACGACGAGGATCACGAAGGGCAGCGTGAAGATCACATGCCCCATCAGGAGAAGCCCGAAGCTTTTGTTGATGTTGAGAAAGTTCAGGAAAAGCAGCAAGGCCACGGCCAGAACCACCTCTGGCACGAGGATCGGGGCGATCAGCAGCGTCGTGATCATGTCGCGGCCCGGAACGTTGTAACGGACCAGCGCCAGCGCCGCGAGAACACCAAGCGTGGTTGAAACCAGCGCCGTCATCAGCCCCAGCGCGATCGAGGTACGAAAGGCCCGGACGATCGCGTCATTCTCCCACAATGCCTGGAACCAGCGGAACGAGAACCCGGTCATCGGAAAGGCGCCGAACTGACTGGCGTTGAAAGACAGCAGAACCACCACCGCGACCGGCAGGAACATGAAGAGATAGACCAGCACCGTATAGGCGCGGATGACCGACCAGCCCCAACCTCTGCCTTCCCCCATCAGCCCAACCCCTTCGCAAGCTGCGACATGCCAAGATAGCGGTTGTAGATCAGGACCAGCGCGCCAAGGACGGCCAGCAGAAGCAGCGACAGAGCCGACCCAAGCGGCCAGTTCAGCTGCCGGATGATCGCCTCGAAAACGAGGTTCGCAAACATGGCATCGCGCGGCCCGCCCAGGATCACCGGGGTGATGTAGGTGCCGGCGCCAAGGACAAAGCACAAAAGCCCCCCGGCGGCGAGGCCGGGCAGCGACAGCGGCAGCGTCACCTGAAGGAAGCTTTGCCACCGGGTCGCCCCCAGCGAATTCGCCGCATCTTCAAGATTGGTGTCGATCCCTTCGAGGCTGACATAGATGTTCAGCACCATGAAGGGCAGCAGGAAATGCACCAGCCCGAGGATCACGGTCGTTTCGTTGTAGAGCATCTGGATCGGCTCCGAGATGACGCCCAGCATCAGCAGAAGCGAATTCAGGGCGCCGGAGGTGCCGAGGATGTTGATCCAGCTCATCGTGCGGATGATGTAGCTGATCCAGAACGGCAGCATCAGCAGGACCAGCAGGATCAGCTTGTTGCCCCTTGACCGTGCGATGAAATAGGCGGCCGGATAGCCAAGAAGCGCGCAGGCGGCGGTCGTGATGGCGGCAATCCTGAGCGTGCTGAACAGGATGTCGCGATAGAAGCGATCGCTCAGCACCTTTTTCCAGTTGTCGAGATAAAAGCCCGCGGTGTCGGCCCCCGTCGCGCTGCGAAGCCAGAACGAATAGACGACGATGAACAGAAGCGGAACGATCAAGAGAAGAACCACCGCCGTCAAAGCAGGCGACAGCAAGATCCAAGGCTGACGTCTTTCGCGTGCCTCGATGCTCATCGCTTGATTGGTCCCCCATGCGAAGCCTTGCAACAGGGTGCATGGCGGAGGGGGCATAAATCAAATAGATAATGAAAATTCCAATTATTGATCTAAGCTATAGCTATGACCGGCGTACCTTCGGCAGAACGACTTGCCCGCGATCTTGACTGGAACCTGCTGCGCACCTTCCTGGTGCTTGCGCAGTCGCGCTCGGTGACCGACGCCGCCAACCGGCTCGGCCTCAAGCAGCCATCGGTGTCGAGCGCGCTGAAACGGCTGGAGGACCGGCTGGGCAAAAAGTTGTTCGACCGCGGTCCGGGGCGGTTCGAGCTGACCGCGGCGGGGCGCCTGCTTCAGGCCGAGGCGACGGATATCCACGGCGCGATCCTTCGCCTCGGCACGGTGATGCGCGACATCGGGGACGAAGTGCGCGGTCATGTCTCCATCGCCATGGCAAGCCATGTCGTGTCCCCGCTGCTCGATTCCGCGCTAAGCGAATTTCACCGGGCGCATCCGGCGGCGACGCTGTCGATCGACATCATGGCCAGTCGCGAGGCGATCGACGCCGTCAACGCGCGCCGCGCCTCATTTGCCGTCTGCCTTGTCAACGAGCATAGCCCAGGCCTGCAGTACCGGCGCCTGTTTCGCGAATTCTTCGGCCTCTTCTGCGGCCCCACCCATCCTTTCTTCGGACGCGAGGGCCTGACGCTGAACGAGTTGAGCGGGCAGGCCTCGGTCAGCTTCGTCACCGACAGGATGACCGACGCCCTGCGCGCCGTGACCTTGATGCGCAACTCTGCCGGGCTGGACGACCGGATCGTCGGCACCTCGGCCAATCTGGAAGAGGTCCGCCGCCTGATCGTCGCGGGGCTCGGCATCGGTCCGCTGCCCATCCATGTCGTGACAGAGGACGTCGCCGCCGGACGGCTCTGGAGACTCCCGCCCTATGAGAACCCGCCTGCAATTGACGTTCACGTCGCATGGAATCCGAGGACACGCTCCAACAGGGCCGAACAGGCGATGCTGCAACGTCTTCTGGAAACGATAGAACAGACGCCGCTGGAGGAGCGGATCTATATCTGAGAATCGGATTCGAAATTACCTATGAGATGTTCTGCCCTTGCGAGGAGCCTCGTGACGCGCCGGATGTGGGCGATGAGGATCCATGCCTCTGCACTCGCGACGGTTTTTTCCCAGTCCTTGGCCATGCGGCGACACCGTCCGAGCCACGCGAGGGTGCGTTCGACCACCCAGCGCCGCGGGATGACTTCGAAGCCCTGCACGGTATCGGAGCGTTTGACGATCTGCAACGTCCAGCGCCAAGCCACCGATGTCGTGGGGTTGGACCCCGAGCGCGAGCGCAAGAGGGACACCAGTTCGCGCACCCGTTCCGCGTTGAAAAGGGCGCAAGTCAGGGCGGTTGTTCTCAAATCCGATCCTCATCTTGGCCCCCAGGTCGTGCGCCGCAAGAAGGCACGCGGTTTCAAGTCCGCCAAAAGCACAGACGGCCCAGTCGATGTCCGGGAAATGGTTGGATAGCAATGCGGCCGGGGCGATCAGATTTGAGGGTTCCGCCCTCTGGCCGGTCGTGTAGCGGCCGAGCACCAACAGCGCCATTAGGTCAGATGTCGGGATGACTCCGCCAGCCGTCAATCGAGTCATATGTGCGACGTCGTCCTCATCATAGAGAATGTGTTGCACGCCGATGCCGGCTGATTTGCGCATGTATGACCGCGACCGGATGCGGGCGCTGATCACAGGCGAGCCAGGCGATGACTTGCTGGAGGAATGACGGGGCCTTTACCGGCGCTGTGTGTGGGAACAAATGTGGGAACTAGGTGGAAAAATGGAAACTTTACCGTTTTAAATCAATTAATTAGTTGATGTTTGTGGCGGACCTGACGGGAGAGAGTTCGAACTCCCTGTTCGACGTTTTGGAAGACTGGGAAGCTCAGCTCAAGCCGCATGAAGCGATACTGCCGGAGCTGGAACCATGAACCAGCTCCCGCGCCAGAACATCCAGAACGCCCAGCCTGTCTTCGCCGAGTCAGCCCGCAAACCTGTTCGCCGGAAGGTGAAGACACCGCCGCCGTTCTCCCTGCGCCTGAGCGATGAGGAACGGGCAAAACTGGACGCTGCTGCGGCAGATATGCCGCTCGGCAGCTACATCAAGGCCAGATTGTTTGACGGCGACCTGTCGCCCCGCCGAACGCGCGGAAGAGCGCCTGTCAAAGACCATGCAGCACTGGCGCAAGTGCTCGGCATGCTTGGCAATATGCGTCTGGCCGGCAATCTCAACCAACTGGCGAAAGCGGCCAATATCGGCACGTTGCCCCTAACACCGGAGGTGGAAGAAGACCTGCAACGCGCCTGCGCTGCCGTCATCGCCATGAGAGCCGAACTGATGCGGGCACTCGGACGTGATGGAAGTTTGCACGAATCCGCCGGAACCGATTCCGGGGAGACGTGACATGCTCGTAACCGGAAAAGAACGGGGGGACGCGCTACAACTGGCACACTACCTGCTTGCCATGCGCGATAACGATCACGTCGAACTGCATGAGGTGCGCGGGTTTGTCAGTGACGATCTGATCGAGGCTTTCCGGGAAGCTGACGCGATAGCAACCGGAACACGTTGCACAAACCATTTGTTTTCGATCAGCTTCAACCCGCCGGAAACCGAACGGGTCAGTGTCAAAGACTTTGAGGCTGCCATTGAGAAGGCCGAAACCAGACTCGGTCTGGACGGGTATGCCCGCGCGATTGTTTTTCATGAGAAGAACGGTCGCCGCCATGCTCATGTCGTGTGGTCGCGGATTGATCCGTCACAGATGAAGGCCATCAACCTGCCCTTCTACAAAACCCGCCTGAACGAAGTCTCCAAAGAACTGTTCCTGGAACATGGCTGGCGGCTGCCGGATGGATACCGGGACAAGACCAGGCGCAACCCCCTGAACTTCACTCTGGCAGAGTGGCAGCAGGCGGGGCGCTGCAAGCAAGACCTCAAAGCGATGAAGATGACCTTCCGCGAATGCTGGTCGGTTTCCGACAATCGCGCCTCGTTTGCCCGCGCTCTGGAAGAACAGGGCTATGTTCTAGCTTGTGGGGAGCGTGGTCATGTGGCCGTGGATTTTCACGGCGAAGTCTATCCGATCTCCCGCCAGACGGGACAGAAAGCAAAAGCCGTCCGGGAAAAACTAGGCGATGCAAAAGACCTCCCCTCGGTGGATCAGGCGAAAGAACTCATCGCCAGCCGCATGACGGACAAGCTGCGCGGCTTCATCCAGGATGCCGAACAACAGGCCGACGAACAGTAACCGCCCGATTGAAGCCGCCTGCCTAGCGGCGGGTTTCCGAGCTAAGACACGTGCATAACGGCGTCGTTTGCGACGTGTCTTATAGGGGAGCGGCCATGCTGGGCGAAGTTCTGGGTGTCGTATAGCGCGACAAACTGGGTGAGACGCGGGCGACAATCTGGATGAGATTCTATGTCGCGGCATCTGCGACGATAGCATGCTGATTGTCGCAGGCAAGTTTCTCTTTCGTTTCTGATCGTCGCGCGGCGTCAATCAGCGGCGTGTTGTTGATGGTGGCGAAGGAGGCGGGCCTTCCGCGCTGTCGTTTGGCCTCGAGCGCTGCCCGGCGCCGGTAGCTTTCGACGTTCATCTCGAAGATGGTTACGTGGTGAACCAGCCTGTCGATGGCGGCCAGCGTCATGGCGGGATCCGGGAAGACCTTGTTCCATTCCCCGAAGGGCTGGTTGGCGGTGATCATGATAGATCGGCGCTCGTACCGGGCCGAGATGAGCTCGAAGAGCACGCTGGTTTCGGCCTGGTCCTTGGTGACATAGGCCAGATCATCAAGGATGATCAGGTCGAACTTGTCGAGCTTCGTGATGGCGGCCTCGAGCTGCAATTCGCGGCGGGCGACCTGCAGCTTCTGTACGAGATCGGTCGTTCTGGTGAACATGACCCGCCAGCCGTTCTCGATCAGCGCCAGGCCGATGGCCGCCGCAAGATGGCTCTTGCCGCCGCCAGGTGGGCCGAACATCAGGACATTGGCCCCCGTGGCCAGCCAGCTGTCGCCTGCCGTCATGGCCATGACCTGGGCTTTCGAGATCATCGGGACGGCCTCGAAGTCGAAGCTGTCGATGGTCTTTCCGGGCGGCAGATGGGCTTCGGCCAGATGTCTTGCCGTTCTGCGATGGACACGTTCGGCCAGTTCGTGTTCAGCGATGGCAGAGAGGAAGCGCGCGGCGGGCCAGCCCTCCTTGTCCGCCTGCCGCGCAAACTCGGGCCAGAGGGTCTTGATGGTGGGCAACCTCAGCTCGTTCAGCATGATGCCGAGGCGGGCTTCATCGACGCTATGATCGTTCTTCATGCGCGTGCTCCTGCGATGGCCGGTGTTCTGACAAGCGCCTCGTAACTTCCCAGCGAGACCGGTCGCACCGAGACGGTCGGCAATTCGGCCGGGTCCGGGGCGAACTTTCTTCGCAAGGCGGCAAGGTCCGGGAGGGCGCCGGCCTTGAGCACCCGGGCCAGTTCACCGGCCAATTCGCTTTCGCAGCCGCGATCATGGGCGAGCGCAAGCAGTTCGACCGTGACCTTGCAGGCCTGCCGGTCAGACAGGTGCTCGCAGAGCGCCTCAAAGGCCCGCCGATATTCCTGCCGGGGAAAGAGCTTGTCGCGATAGACCAATCCCAGGAGCGCCATGGGCTTTCTGCGCAGCGAGTGGATGACATGGTGGTAATTCACCACCTGGTCGTGCTTGCCATTGGCCTGGGCCCGGCCTCTGGGCAGCGTCAGCAGATGTGTACCGCCAATGAAGACCTCAAGGCGATCATCGAACAGACGCACACGCAGCCTGTGGCCGATCAGGCGAGAGGGCACGGTGTAGAAGGCCTTGCGCAAGGTGAAGCCGCCGGTGCTGGACACGGTAACGATCACCTCCTCGAAGTCCGTGCTGCGGCGGGTCGGAAGCCCCTGCAAATGGGGCCGCTCAGCCGCGATACGTTTGCCATGAGCCGCGTTCCGGCGGCCGACAAGCTCATCGATGAAGGCCCGGTAGGTGGCGAGGTCATCGAAGTCGGAACTGCCGCGCATCAGCAGTGCATCCCGGATCGCGCTCTTGAGATGGCCGTGGGCGCTTTCGATCGAACCGTTCTCATGCGCCACACCCTTGTTGTTGCGGGTCGGCTTCATCCGGTAATGGGCGCACAGCGCCTCGTAGCGTGTCGTAAGGTCAGCCCACGCATCGCTGTCGAGATTGCGGAAAGCCGCCGACAGGCTGTCGCTGCGATGATAATGCGGCGCAGCCCCCACCGACCAGAGTGCATTCTGAAGCCCTTCCGCCAGGGCGACGAAGCTCTCGCCTCCGAGGATGACATGGGCATGTTCAAAGCCCGACCACGGCAGGCGGAAATGGTAGAGCAGATGAACAAGGGGCTGGCCTGCAATCGTTACGCCGAGCGGACCCGTATCGGTGAAATCCGACAGGCCGAGCCGGCCGGGCTCGTGAACCTGCCGGAAGATCACCTCCTGATCTTCGCCATGTTCGGCCCGCCAGGCCCGAATCCGGCGCTCCAGCGTCCGGCGAATACCCGGGGACAATTCCGGGTGGCGGCGCAACATCTCCTCGTAAACAGCCACCGGACGGATACCCGGCGCGGATTGCAGCAAGGGAACAACCTCGACGTCGAAGATTTGCTGCAACGGGTCGGGCCGCCGCCGTCCCCGAGGCTGCGCTTTCTGCGACGGCAATTGCGGATCCTGCACGATACGATAGCCCGTCGCACGGCTCATCCCCGCCTTGGCCGCGGCGGTTCCGATGGGGTGGTTTTGTCTCAACTTCATGAAAAGTCTCATCTGATGATCGGTTACATGGCGCTCCGGCACAAAGGTGGGTCTCCCTTCCTGGAAACCGCCAGTGTAGCAGGCCGGCCGCGATCACAGACCCCGTAACCGGGCGAAGCGGCGGGTGTGTGCCTCCGGTCGGGCTACGCCCTCCCTCCGACACACACCCGCCGCAGCGTCTCATCCTGATTGACGCGGAATCTCACCCTGATTGTCGCGCCGCA
>NZ_PVEP01000002.1 GCF_002973535.1 Albidovulum denitrificans | reverse complement strand
CAGGATCTGATCCGCCTCGCTCAAATGGCAGCGGCGCGGCGGTATGGCATCAGCCTCGAAGACATTTGCGCCGAGTTCGACGTTTCACACCGAACGGCACAGCGCATGACCGACGCTCTCGAAGAGACGTTCGGCAACGTCACTGCGGAGGACGGCGAAGACAGAAAACGTCGCTGGCGCCTCTCCGATCCGCACCTCGATCGGCTTCAGCTGCGCCAAGAGACCGGGATCGAGGCGCTGGAGATCGCGGCACGCGGCGCCGAGGCCGATGGACGCCTTCGACACGCACAGGCTCTCACCGATCTTCGCGACGGGCTCCTCGCCAGGCTGTCCTCACGCAGCGCAGCCCGCGTCGAAGCCGATGCCGAAGCGGTTCTGACGGCAATGGGCCAGGTGACACGACCCGGTCCACGCGTCAGCGTATCCCCGGACATTCTCGACGCGATCATCGAGGCGTTGCGCGGCCCCTTCCGCCTGCGCGTTCTCTACAATGCAGACACGACGTCGCGCATCCTCGAGCCGCATGGTGTCCTGCTGGGGCATCGCACCTATCTTGCTGCCCGTGATCCAGCCAAGGCCGATGAGGTTCGGAATTTCCGGATCGATCTCATTCGCGAGGCAACAACGCTCGACGAGAGCTTTGCGCTGAAGGAAGGGTTCACCATTGCGGACTATGCCGCGCAGTCCTTCGGCGTCTGGCAAGACCCGGAACAATATGGAGAGGTCATTTGGCGTTTTGCGCCCGAGGCGGCGCAGCGAGCGGCGGGTTTTCGATTTCACCCGGATCAGGTCCTCGAACCGCAAAATGATGGCAGCCTGATTGTTCGCTTCCATGCGGCCGGATGGCTCGAAATGACCTGGCATCTCTATCAATGGGGCGACAAGGTCGAGGTGATCGCCCCAGAGGGATTACGCGCCATGGTGGAGGACTATCGTCGGTCCGATTTTGGGGCGATGCCGTGATGGCGATTTTCAAGGGAGATATTTGATGGACGGCAGTTTGAAATTCAGCGCGCTCAAGGAAAAACAGCGCGCCATTCGGGCCGGCTTCCCTGAAACGATGGGCTTGCGCGTCCACCGCGCCATCAGCTGGGTCGGTAGGTCCGAGGCCTGTGATGGGGACGACGACGCACGCTTCCTGTTTCTCTGGATTGCCTTCAATGCGGCCTATGCCGATGAGCGCGAGTTCCAGTCGATCGCGCCGGGTGAACGCGCGGCCTTTCTGGATTTCTTCGGCAAGCTTGTCGCGTTGGACAAAGAGAAGAAGGTCTACAAGGCCCTGTGGCAAAGGTTCACCCGCACCCGTGAACTCCTCGTCTTGCCCTGGCTCGACGCCACACCGTCGAAATCGGCTTGGATCGGTCTCGTTGATCTCTCGCTCGCCGACCTACCTGACCTGGACGTCTCTCACCTACGTTCCAGCCTGGCGGCCTCAGGAGCGGGCGCGGGCAACACCCAGACGCGCGCGCTTCGCCGCCGAAGCCGAAGCCATTGCGGCAGCGCAGACTTGGTTGAGCTGGCTCGCACCAGCCGTGACGAAAACGCCACCGGGACCATGCTGCGGGAAGAAGAGGCCGCGCTCTGGAAGGGATCGGCCGACGATCACACCCCTGAGATTGAAGCTGCCGCCCTCATGCAGGATGGCCGCGAGCGCGGGCTGATCCTCCACAAGCTCATGGAAGAGGCGCTGACCCGCGAAATCCCGGAAACAGAAGCCGCCTTGACCGAACAGGCCGACCACCTCATCCTTGCCCTGGGCCAGTCTCCGGTTGCCGACCCGGCGGCGGGGCTGTCGGCGCAGGGACTGGCGGCCTGTGTGACCCGGATCGTGGCTCTGCCAGACATCGCGGCGCTGCGGCCGGGCCTTCTGGCCGAATTTCCCGTCTATTCCGCACAGGCGGCTGACGGCGTGAAACCCGCAACGGCCGGGATCGCAGACACCCTGACTGTCGGCGAGGATGGCCGGCCAATCGTGGTCGTCGACTGGAAAAGCGATGTGAATCCGGACGCTCAGACGCTCGACCACTATAGGGCTAAGGTCCGGGGCTATCTCGATATGACCGGCGCCGAGCGCGGACTCATCGTTCTGATGACGAGAGGAACGGCGATTGCCATTTCGCCCTCGTCGCAGACGGTGGCGGCCTGACGGAGGGAGACACGATGGCCTCCCGTAAGCACCCGACCAGCTCCAACCAGGACGATCTCTTCGACCCCGCGGTCGAGCTCCTACTGCCAGCCCGGCTCGCCATCGACGGCAAGGTGCTGGGAAGCTCAGTGCGCCAGCTGGCGATGCCGGCGAGACGGGTGCGTTGCCGGCTACGCCCCTTCGCCATCCGCCGCGTCAATGGCTACGAGACGGCCCTGGAATCCGGCGAGACTCTAAAAATCATCAGTGCGAAGACGGCGACGCCACTGGAAGCCGATCTCATTCTCCTTGCGCCCGGCGCAACGGCGCCGGAACGGATCGCCGAAGCACTGGAACTCGGTGAAGGCCGGTGGATGAATGCACCGCCGACCAGCATCGACACGCTGGATCGTTCCGCGCGCGCCGAGCGCCTGAAGGCTGTCTCCGCTTCCTGGATCGATGCGGTTCATCTGCGCGAAGGACGAGCCGCAACAGACGGTCGGACGGCGCAGCCTGGCTTGCGACGCCCACAAATCGGCGCGCTTCATGCCGCGCTTGCCCACGCTACGCGATCGACTGATCCGGCCACCATCGTCATGCCGACGGGGACGGGCAAAACCGAGACAATGCTGGCGCTTAATGCCAACCAGCGGTTCGAGCGCCTGCTGGTGGTGGTGCCTACCGACGCGCTGCGAGAGCAGATCGCGAGCAAATTCGAGACTTTCGGCGTCCTGAGACAACAGAAATGCCTCGACGAAACGGCGGCCTTCCCTCTGGTCATGCGGCTCTCGCATATCCCAACCAGCCCGACCGAAGTCGATGAAATCTTCGACAACGCCAATGTCGTCGTCACCACGATGCAGATCGCCGGCCGGGCGGGCGCCCCGGTTCAGGAGCGGATGGCGGCCCGTGCATCGGCGTTGTTCATCGACGAGGCCCACCATATTGGCGCGCCGACCTGGTCGCGATTCCGCGGCCTCTTCATCGACCGGGACCCACCGCTTCCGATCGTCCAGTTCACCGCTACCCCCTTCCGTGAGGACGGCCGGCGCGTCGACGGAGAGTTTATCTATACCTACCCGCTCAAGAAGGCGCAGGCAGAGGGCTATTTCAAGCCGATCCGATTCGAGGCGGTGTTCGGGCTCGATCAGCCCGATGCCGACCTGGCGATCGCCGAAAAGCTCGGCGAAGTCCTCCAGGCCGATCTGGAGGTTGGTCTCAATCATCTCGCCATGGCGCGTTGCCAGACGATCGAGCGCGCTAAGTATCTCCACCAGCTCTACAGCACGATGTTCCCCGAGTTCCGTCCGGTCATCGTTCATAGCCAGCAGTCGATCCGAGAGCGCCGCGCGAACCTTGCCGCGCTGCGGCGTTTCGAGAGCCGGATCATCGTGTGCGTCGACATGCTGGGCGAAGGCTTCGATCTCCCAGAACTGAAGATCGCGGGCCTGCATGATCCGCACAAAAGCATCGCCGTCACTATCCAGTTCGTCGGCCGCTTCACCCGGCAGGACCCGCGCTTGGGCGACGCGGCCGTCATCGCCAATACCGGCGTGGACGACATCGATCGGTCGCTCGCCAAACTCTATGCCGAGGACGCCGACTGGAACGCCCTGGTCGAGGCGCTGAGCACAGCCAAAATCGACCGACAGGTTCGGCGCGCCGAGATGTTCAAGGGCTTTGTCGGCGATCTCAGCGACATTCCCTTGCAAACGCTCGAACCGAAGATGAATGCCGTGGTCTATCGCACCGCTTGCGACGCCTGGGAGCCGTTACGCGCCGAAGACCTGTATAACCCCGGCGTCTATCTCGGCATGAAGATCAACCCGCATCAGCGGGTTGCCATCTTCGTCACCCGCTCGGAGGAGCAGGCGGGCTGGACGACCGCGCAGCACGCCACCAACGTCGTCTGGGACCTGCATATGATGCACTGGGACCCCGACAAGAAGCTCCTCTATATCAGTAGCTCGGCCAAAGGCCCCTATGACCGTCTGGCCAAGGCCGTCTGCGGTGACACGACGCGGCGCGTCGAAGGAGAGGAAGTTTTTCGCAGTCTTCATGGCTTCAATCGCCTCATCCTGCGCAACCTTGGGCTCACGCACCATCAGGGCCGCGGCGTGCGCTATTCGATGTATATGGGCGTGGATGTCGCCGACGGGTTGGATACCGCGAAATCGCAATCCCGTATCAAGAACAACGTCTTTGCGACGGGCTTCCTCGATGGCGTGCCGGCCTCGCGCGGCTGCTCGGCCAAAGGAAAGTTCTGGTCGATCTCTCCCGTTCGCGACCTCACCGACTGGGTCGAGTGGTGCAGCGACATCGGCACAGCCGTCAACGATCCAGGCATCACCACCGATGGCGTCTTCAAGAGCGCAATGCGCCCCCGCCAGCTCAATGAGCGGCCGAGCGTTCCACCTGTCGCAATTCACTGGCCGGAATCTCTGCTGACACAGATCGAGGACCGGATCGAGATCAGCTTCGACGACATCGCCACACCGTTCGCGGAATGCGACATCGAACTCGTGGACAACGAAGCCACCGCGCCGCTGCGCTTCGCGGTGCGCAGCAATACCCAGATCGCCGAGTTCGAAATCGTGTTCGCGGAAGGCGGCGCCCGCTATCCGCAACGATCAGGGCCGAAGGCGACGATTAAGGTCGGCGGCAAGGTGAAGACGCTGCCGGAATCCTTTGGCGAAGACTCCCCGCAGATTGATTTCGGAGACGGCTCTCTGCTGATCTACAGCCATCTCTATGCCTTGCCCGATGGTGTCCGGGCCGAGCCTTATCCTTCAGATCGGATCGAGGCTTGGGACTGGTCGGGGACAAATATCCGAACAGAATCGCAAGGATCAGAAAAACGAGCCGATTCCGTCCAGCGGCGCGTCATCGAAACCCTGCTCGCCGACGTGGATGCCTACGACCTGATTTTCGACGACGATGGAGCTGGCGAGATCGCCGATGTGGTGACGCTCCGCGTCACCGAGGGCCTTGTCCAGGTCACGCTCCATCATTGCAAGTTTTCGAGCGCCGACACGCCAGGCGCCCGTGTGAAAGATCTCTACGAAGTGTGCGGACAGGCCCAAAAATCTGCCCGATGGCGTGACCGTCCCAGCCGCATGTTCACACATATGCTCAGGCGCGAGAAACTGCGCCTCGACAAGGGACAAAGCTCGCGCTTCGAACATGGGAACCCCGCGTTCCTGAAGCGGCTGAAAGCGAGCTGGCAGGACTATCGCTACGAATTTAACGTCCGCATCATTCAGCCGGGCCTGTCGCGGGCAGCGATCACCGAGGAAGGGCTGCACCTACTCGCGGGAGTCGAGACATATTTGCTGGAGACACGCGCGATGAAACTGCGGGTCCTAGGCAGTGCATAGCCATTACGGGGCTGCCCGGCGTCGTGCCCACTCAGCAAACATCAGCCGTTGCTGGGCATAGACATAGGTTTCGGCTAGTTGGTTGCCGTCTACGCCGTGCTGCGCGACCCGGCGCGAGCGTGCCGGTGAAAGCCAAGACAATCCGCTCCCGGTGTCAGACTCTATTCCGGCGCCGCGGCTTGGGGATGGCCGGCTGATCACCGTTTGAGATTTTCGCTTTCCCGCTGCAGGTAGGGTAACGAACGCAGCCTTGGAACTTGCCATAGCGGCCGCTTCGTTCGACCAACCAGCCATCCTCACATTCAGGGCAAGTTGGATAGCTGGCACCGCAGCTACATCGAACCTCGGTCGCTCCGTCCGCGCGGCGTGGCAGAGCGGTGCCGCAGCATGGGCAAGCAGGCAGCAAGTTTCCGCAGTGCTGGAGATGCTCGCAGCGATACCAGATGCGGCCATCCTGCCCAGTCACGCCCAGCAATCGCCCGCCGCATTCGCCGCAGATGTGAGCCTCGGGTTCAGCTCCGGGGGCTGTCGATATTCCGTAGGCGGGGTCTTTGCGAAGCTCGGTCACAAAGGACGACGGCCGGGCATTCGAGGCAAGGATCGTCAGGGTCTGGCGGGCCCGTGTCATCGCCACATACATGACGCGTCGCTCTTCAGCGTTCTGGAACGCCTCCTCCTCGGGCGAAACCAGAGACAGGAGGGGGTCGTCGACGATCTCTGACGGAAATCCCATGCGCCCGCTGTCAGCATTCAGCAGGATGACATGGTCGGCTTCCAGACCCTTGGAGGCATGGATGGTCTTGAAGCTGATCTTCAGCTGCGGGAATCGGCGCCGCAGAGCCGGCATGTCTGGCTCGTTGAAACGGTAGCGGCCGAGGATCAGCACTGTCGCGGGCTTGGCCTCGAGCGCAGCGGCGGCAGACAGGGCGGCAAGCACTTCGTTCAGCTTCCCCTCGTCCTCGCCTTTGGACACCGTGACGACCCTGATCGCCGGTTCGGTGGCGGTCCCGGCCGGGACGATCTTCTTGTCGATCTGGGCGGGGTTCTGCAGAACGAAGGTTCGGGCGGCAAAGGCGATCTGGTCGACCGAACGGAAAGTGCGGCCGAGATCGACGGTCCTGTGCACGCCAGTCTCACCATCGAAGCGCCCCCCGAACTCCCGCCCGAAATGGCGCATCAGGTGGATATCGGATCCGGCGAAGCGGAAGATCGATTGCCAGTCGTCACCCACGGCAAAGACGCGCACGTCGGGATGCTGGGCCTTCAGCGCCTTCACCAGCCGGGCCCGGCTTTGAGAGATGTCCTGGAATTCGTCGACGAGGATATGGCGGAACGGGCTGACGTAACGGCCAGTGTCGGCATAATGCGCGGCACGCAGGATCATGTCCTCGAAGTCGATCCGGCCCTCCAGACGCTTCTGATATTCTTCGAAGACCGGCGCGAAGACGTCGAGGAACGCCCGGGCGCGTTTGCCCAGCTTCATCCGATCTGACTTGGTCTCGCAGTCCTGCAGGCTGTAGCCGCCGCTCTTGAACTTGCGCAGGAAGGTTCCGAGCAGCTTCGAGAAGTCATCGACCTGCTTCAGCTCGACGATCCGGTCATAGATCGTGTCGACCGGGCGAGGCTTCAGGGTGGCATGCGGCGCCAGCTTTTCGGCAAGGCCGGTCAGCAGGCGGCCTTCTTGCCGTTCATAGCTATAGGTCTCGATCAGCATCGTCTGATGCTCGGCGTGGACTTTCCGCTTCCAGTCCATGCCCGCAAGATATTCGTCGCGGTCCACAAAGGGCGCCGTGATCAGCTGCTCGCTGCCGTCTCGGGCCTTCTCACGCCGCACGCCGAAATGCTCGATATAGATGCCGCTTTCGGTCAGCCGGAAATCCGGCTGGTAATCGCGCCTGCCGGTTTCCGCGATCTTGTGTTCGTAGACCGGCTCGTATTCGTAATCGACGCCGTTTTCGTAAAGCCAGTTGGCGATCTGCAGCTCTTCGTAGCTCTTGACCTTTTCGCCCTGCAGTGTCCGAAGGTCCTGGCTTTCCATATGCGTGTAGAAGTCGTGCTTGGTCTTGAAATCCCATTCGGTTTTCGGCTCGACCAGGAAATGCGCAAAGAACTGGATGATCGCCTTGGACACTTCTGAAAGGCGGTAGACCAGGTCCTTCAGGATCTGCTTGATCAGGTTGGTGAAGGCCATGTCGTCGGTGGCATGGTCGGCCAAAGCGGGCTTTGCCCCTTCGACAATCCCGATGATGTCATAGGCAATCGCGTGGAAGGTTCGCGCGACGATGGGCACGCCGGATCGGGCCTCGACCCGTTCCGACATCTCCTCGGCCGCATTCTTTGCGAAGGCCAGAAGCAGGATTTCTTCCGGCTGTCGAATGCCCGCCTTGACGAGATAGGCCGCCTTGGCGGTGATGACGCTGGTCTTGCCTGACCCCGCCCCGGCGAGGACCAGCGTCGCATCCTCGTCGACGACGACCGATAGGCGCTGTTCCGGCGTCAGCGGCTTACTCTCGATTGTGTCGAAGAACCCCTTCCATCGATCCAGTTCCGCGGTGACGAAGGCGGATACGGCATTGGCCCGTGCTAATTGCGGATTGGCCGCGAATTCTCGGACGGGTGCAATGCGCGCGACGGCTTCCGGGCCGATAGCTTCGGTATTCAGCTTCGTCAGCAGCGAAATATCCAACGCACGGGCCTCTTCAAGCAAGGGCGCAATCTTACACGCGGCGGGGTATCGAGACGGTGCTGCCAGCGACAGCACGCTGGCGAGAATCCGGTCCAACCTCGCCGCTTCGCTCTCGAGAGCCTCGAGATTGACGCGGGTCCAAGCCGCCGAGACCTGCTCTGAAAAGTCATGGGCTGCGTGGTCTCCCGCGCCCTTCAGTGTGACATCGCGGGAGTCGCCCGATCGGATGGTCAGCGCGGTTCCCAATATCCCCTTCCGAAGGAAAGGTGCGCTCGCAATGGACTGCAGCGGCATGGTGGCAACCCGCCCGCGACGAGTGATCAGGATTTGATCCCCGTCCAGCTCTATTGCGCGCGCGGACTTGTTGAAGGGGTCGGCCAAAAATCCGACCAAGGGGCGCTTCTTAAGCCGGATCAATAAATTCGCCTTCCCTCGTGCCGTAAAATAGGTCTTCGCTTCAATTGATACCTATCCCAATCTCGATTGTAAGGTCCGTAACGAGCCAGAATCTCTCCTGAGCTGATGGATGTAACCAGAACTTCACCTTGTCGACGCGGTCGATCAGGTCCGCACTCTCATCAAAACAGAAAATGCAGGTATTTCGGCTCTTTGGTCAACGATAGGTCGGAAAGTTTCGCGCCATTGATCTCCCCCGCGCTCGCTACAGGTATCTGGTACGTCTTCTCACCCCAGCCGGGATATTCGCTCGGGGATTATTCGGCACCTAGAGCTGGTGGCGGCTACAAAGGCCAAATAGATCGGCCGCTACCAACATCTGAATACCAACAACGCGAGCCTCCCATGCCTGCCACGACTGTCACGCGCGAAGATCTCTATCGTCTTGTCTGGGAAACTCCGATCACCCGCCTCGCTGCCGGCTACGGGATCTCGGGGACTGGCCTGAAGAAGATCTGTAACCGGCTCGAGGTACCTGTTCCGCCGCGAGGCTATTGGGCCAAGAAGGAGGCGGGGCAGCCAGTCGTACAGTTCAGGCTTCTGAAGCCCACGGCCAACACGCCGCTTTCGGTTGTCATCCACCCGACACCACCAAAGGAGAAACCCGCCCCTGTGCCGGTGCCGGTAGACAATCCGCACGCCGGGGTGAAAGACGGCGCGCTGGTCGTGCCGGACCGGCTGAACAAGCCCCACCCCGTCGTCGCGGCCTGGATCGACGCCCGCAACGGTGAGCGGGAGGCCTCGCGACACCGGCGCTGGGGCAATGGTCGCGCGACGGTTCCTGATTTCTCGGCGGAGGACCACCGGCGCCACCGGATCCTGAATGCCCTGTTTCGGGCGCTGGAAGCCGGCAACCATCCCGTCACAGAGCCTAGGCGCGGTAGTCTAGAGGTCAGGCTCGGAGGCAAATCGATCTCGTTCCGGTTGCGCGAAAAGCTGAAGCAGGTGCAGCGCCCGCTGACCGATGACGAAAAGCGTTGGGGCTTCTATGCCAAGAAGGGCTACCGCACCGAAACCGTCGGCAGCGGGTTCCTGATCTTCGAGATCCAGTCCCGGCTGCCGGGCCAGTTAAGATCCAGCTGGCTGGAAACCGATACCAGGCGGATGGAGGACATGGTCGGCGAAATCTTCGCCACCATGCAGGCCGCGGCACCGCTTTTGGAGGCCGAACGGCTGGTGGAAGAGGAACGCGAGGCTCGCTGGCGCGAGGAGGAGGCCCGGCGCCGGGAGGCGGAGCGCCAGGGCAAGATCGCAGACAATCGCCTGCGCCGGTTTGGTCAACTGGCTGACCAATGGGACACCGCTGCCCGGATGCGGGCCTTCCTGGCCGAGGTGAAGGCCCGTCCCGATGAGCCCTGCGCCCTAATCGACGGGCGTAGCCTCTCCGACTGGATTACCTGGCTGGAGGACCGCATCGAGGCTCGCGACCCGCTGCGGGCCGGTTCAACTGCGATTTTCGAGGAGCTTGCCACTGTCGCGGAATGGTGGCGGGAGGCATGAACGGATGCTCCCCGGAGCGGCTCCGGGCCATCCTCTGGGCGTCGCTTGTGCGGCCTTCACCCGCCCGCGGTGAGAGAGCCCTCCCGGCCTCAATCGTCCTCCAGCGGCCGGTTGCGCAGGGCCTCGGTCGGCAGGCCGAGCCGATCGAGCCGGGCGATCAGCTCTTCCCGCTTCCGGCGCTTGTCGTCGGCCTTGGCTTCGACGGCCGGCTGGACCTCCAGCATGATAGTGATGGCGCGGAGGAGCGCTGGCACATCGCCCTTCAGCCCCTTGCGGCAAAGCGCCAGATAGGCGGCCTCCAGCCCGGCGAGGGACACGGGGCGCCCGTCGGGCGTCCGGGCCGTTACCGGCTCTGACAGGATCGCTGCGGCATCCCTGAGATGGTCCGCGCGGGTCTTGGGCCGACCCTTCGGATTGCCCGACTGCCCCTTCCGCCACCGACTGGTTTCGGGCGGCTTGCCATAGCCGATATCGTAATCGTCAGGCATCGCCGCCTCCGTCTTTCTTCATCGCCGCGGCGATGCGGCGGAGCACTTCCACCACCTTCCGCTTTTCCTCTTCCGGATCGAACCGGTCGACATCGGCGGCACCCGCCGCCTCGGCCAGGATCCGGCGCTGCAGCTCCAGCGCGCGGCGGTCACCGGCCAGAGCCAGTTCCCGCAGACGGCGGATCAGAGCCTCGCGGATCGGAATCTGATCGTCACTGCCCTGGAGCTTGACCTTGCGGCTCAGCACCCGGTTCATGTGGCTCCAGAGATCATCCTGCTTGCGCGGCCGACCCCGGGGATTACCGGACTTACCCTTCTTGAAGCGGTGCTGTACCGGCGGGCTGCAATAGCCCACCGGGTGTTTGGCATTCTCGCTCATTCTGCAGCCTCCGCTTCGGGCGCCTTGGCCTCCATGGCGCGCGTCTCGGCCGCAGCCTCGAAAGTCTCGCCCGTGGCCTCCAGCACCGGCTCGACGCCCGTGAGTGCTGCGTAGCGGCGGCAGATCAGGTCACAGTAGATCGGGTCGAGCTCGACCAGCCGCGCGACACGGCCGGTGCGCTCGGCCGCGATCAGCGTGGTGCCCGAGCCGCCGAAGCCGTCGAGCACGATCTCACCGCGGCGGGTGACGTCCTTGATCGCATCGGCCACCAGCGCCACCGGCTTTACCGTCGGATGCAGCGCCAGATCCTTCTGATTGCCACCAAAGCTGTTTACCCCGGGATAGTCCCAGACATTGGTGCGATAGCGCCCATGTTCACCGAGGCCGAAGGTGTTGGTGTGTGGCGCGGTGCCCACCTTCCAGACATAGATCAGCTCATGCCGAGAGCGGTAGAAGGTCCCCATGCCGCCATTGGTCTTGGCCCAGACGACGAGGTTTTTCAGCTCGCTGTAGACGCGTGAGCCCGCCGCCTGCAGCTCAGGCATGTGGCGCCAGTCCATGCAGGTGAAGTGGATCGCGCCGTCGAGGCTGACCGCGGCCATGGCGCCAAGGGACTCTTCGAGGAAAGCGGTGAAGGTGCCGGCATCCATCTCGCCCGAGGCCATGGCGAACTCGCGGTGTTTCACCGCGCCGGAGCCGCAGACATGGCCGTCGATTGGCACATTGTAGGGCGGATCGGTGAACGCCGCGCGGGCGCGTTCGGCGCCCATCAGTGCGGCGTAGGTCGCCGGGTCGCGCGCATCGCCGCAGATAAGCCTGTGCTTGCCCAGGAGCCAGACGTCACCCGGCTGGGTCACTGCCGGCCCCGGCTCGGGTTCGGGCATCTCATCGGCCGGGTCCGCGGCATCTTCGCCCGCGCTGTCGTCGAGCAGCAGGTCGAGCTCGGCGGTCTCGAAGCCGGTGATCTCCAGGTCGAAGTCGAGATCCAGTTCGGCCAGCGCCTGGAATTCGATCTTGAGGATCTCGCGATCCCAGCCCGCGAGCTCGGCCAGGCGGTTGTCGGCGATGACATAGGCGCGCCGCTCGGCCGGCGTGAGATGGCCCAGCACGATGGTCGGCACCTCGGCGATACCGAGCTGCTTTGCCGCAGCCACGCGCCCGTGGCCGGCGACGATGCCGCCATTCTCGTCGATCAGCACCGGGTTGGTAAAGTCGAACTGGCGGATCGACGCCGCGATCTGGGCGATCTGCTTTTCGCTATGGGTCCGGGCATTGCCCGCGTAGGGAATGAGATCGCCGGTCTTGCGATAGGTGATCTTGAGCCGGGTGCTTTCCGGCAGGGTCTTGATATCAGCCATTCTGGGGCCTTTCGGGTTCGCGCTGCCGGCTCGCCGTGACAGGGACCAGCGCCCAAAAGGGCGATCCGGTCAGCGCTGTTTCAGGGAGAGGCCGGACCGTCGGGTCCTTGCGAAGGGCCGGTCTCCCGGCACAAGATCGGCAGGCCCCCCACCGATCACTTCGCATCTCTTGGTCGGGCACCTTGCGGTGCCCGGGTCAGGTTCACCGGATCGTCACTGAATCTTGGCCGCAGTGTCGCCCCGGCCCGCCTTCATCAACGCTTCGATCACGAGCAGATGCTGCAGGTCGGTTTCCAGCATCTCGGCGCTCCAGCCGACATAGGCGCCGAAGCGGATCATCGTCTCGATGTAGTGATCGAGATCATCCGACGAGAGCGACGACAGGGGAATGGCCGGAATCTCTTCGATACCGAGCAGCCGGGCGGCTTCGACGCGCCCGCGGCCGGCGACGATATTGCACTCGTCATCGATCACGATCGGCTGGGCCCCGGTGTAGTCGTAGATCGTCCGCTGGAAGTGGTCGATCTCGGCGTCGCTATGTTCACGCTCGTCGAGCGGGAGATAGTCAAGCTCATCCGGATCATACCGGGCGACCTTCGCGAGGGTTTCATCCCTCAGGTTGGGAACGTCGGTTCCCTGGGTGATGTTGGTCATCAGATGTTCTCCTCTGCATACCAACTTGCCCCCAGACCGTTCCGGGGACTTCCAATCTCATTCGCGGCGATCTGGCGCCGCTAAACACCGTTGGTCCGTTGATACGCAGGCAACCCGGTGGATTGCTGCAGAGTTGCCGGGATTTCGGCCCGACCCGTGTGATAGTCCGATGCTATCCACGATCCGTTACTTCAGAGCCGGCAGCTGTCTGCGGCTCGGATCCTACATTGGTGCGCTTGCCCAAGACCGCAAGGGTTATCTGCCCCGATGTATAAATGGTTTATATAGAATCTGCATTCCGGGGCGGTTTTCGGGGTCATCGAGGCCCTAAAACATGGTCTTCACGCCAACGACTGACCAGACGAATCTCTAACTCGCGGCGGAGTGCTGTTCGTCGAGTAAGGCGCCGACCGGCACGCCCAGCGCCACCGCCAGCTTGTCGACCACGGTGATCGTCGGATTGCGAGCCCCGCGTTCCAGGTCGCTGACATAGGTCCGATGCAGCCCGGCCTGATGCGCAAATTCCTCCTGCGACCAGCCTTTCGACTGGCGCAGACGGCGCATGTTGAGGCTCAGGCGTTCACGGATCTCCATGCCGCCCAAAGGCCGGTCATGTCGCCGATCCGTCTACAGACGAACAGTGACATTCGCGCTTGACCTCAGCCGCCGCGCAAGCGTTGGTCATGTCACTGATCGACGACAATGCGAGGTTATGACGACGATGGAAGCGGAAGGGGCAAACGGGGCGAGTGCGAAGAAACCTCGGGCATATGGCGATCCCATCGCCATACTCGCCGACCATATTGAAGAGATCGGGCTGGAGCCGGTCGGCGTCTCGCAAGAATACCGCTATGCCTCCCTGCCGCTTTGTGTGATCGACGCGGTATTTTCGATCGGCGTGAAATACACATCCACACAAGCGACCGTTGCGCGCTTCTGCGACAAGACCGGCTGGCCGCGGTTTGCGACGTTGCGCGAAGATCGTGGCGCCGGAACCCGCAGCCTCTCGGATCTGCTGGCGCTCTATGACGGGTTGACCTCGGAGGCCGCGGCCCAGGTGCTCTTCGGGAACCGCCAGCGTACATCGACGACTTCGGGGATATTGAAAGCCGAGGCGGTCAAGCTGTTCGCCGACGCCCTGCTGCGATGTGACATCGACACCTTCACAGACATCACGCCGGACCGACTGGAGCTTGCCGAAGCGATCATTCTGGGCCTGCCGGGCCAAGGAAGCGGGATCGCTTTCGACTATTTCAGAATGCTGGCCGGTGACGATGACCTCATCAAGCCCGACCGGATGATCCAGCGCTTCGTCGCCTGCGCGCTGGGGACCGAAAAAGAACCTGAGCCGCGGCAGGCAGCGGTGTTGGTTCGGCTGGCAGCCCGTGAACTGACCCGGCGCGGGTACCGCTGGACACCGCTCAGCCTCGATCATGCGATCTGGCAGTATCAGCGGGCTCTGCGCGCAAGCGTCGGAACGGCCTGAGTTTCTCTGCCGGACGGCAGAAACAACTGGACTTTTGCTCCGCCGGAAGCGGTCCTTGCCCGACAGGGATTGGAGCCGGAACGTGCAGGACACCGAAATGCAGGAGCTCTTCGCCCGGCTGACCGCACAGTTCGAGGACTGCGCGGCTCTGGCGGCCGAAGGGCAGCGGGCTGAGCTCAGCCAGGCAAGAGCCGCCGGGCTGCTTCGCGAGATCAGGGGTATCACGAAGCGGACGAGACGGTCTCTGTCCCTGGTCCAAGAATATCTGGATGGCGGACATTAACTCGAAGGCGGACGCTGCGGACCGAGTCCGGCCCATTGCCGCCGTTCGCGCCTCGGTCCGACGCCGCGGCGCAGCATCCCCAGATCGGTCATTCGCTGCATGTGCGAGCCCACCATCAAGATGGAAGTCGGCAGTGCGGGACCTTACCGCCGTTCGCTGCACATGCTCACTTTAAGCCGCATCTGCGAAGTCATGCGGAAGGGACGGCGTGAAGCGGAAGTTCGCTGCATCACGTAACAACGGCTGCTTCGGATGCGGACGGTCAGTCCATAGGGTCTAGCCGCATGTTTGAATGGCAATCACTCCTTCTTTCGCGTTTGACAATTCGTTGCATTTCACCGTGCCGTCGTTTCTCCACCGTCTTGCCGCGCAGGCTCGACGGCTACGCCATCAGCTATGACATCGCTGGGGTGAAGGATCACTTGGTCGTTCGCCGATAGCCCGTCGAGCACTTCGGCGTAGTCCTCGTTCCGCTTCCCGATCGTGATGCGTTGCAGCTTCGCCTTTCCGTCGCGGACGAGATAGGTCGCCCAGTCCCTCCCGTCGCGAAAGAGGGCGCCAACCGGAATGGTCATCACATCCGATCCGCGCCACAGAACGATCCGAGCGACGACACGAAAACCATGGCCGAGCTCTTTCCATGTCTCGTAGGACGCGGTCAGGTTCAGGATCACCTTGACGCGCTGTTCCTCGATACCGAGAGCCGAAACCTTGGTCTCCGCCGAGGGTTCCACCCGCTCGACCCGCGCTGAAATCGGCGCTCCCCCCCATCCGATGATCGTCGCGGCGGTTCCGGTCTTCACATGCACAGCGTCGCGCGAGAGGAGATCGACGGCGATCTCGAGGCTTTCGGGGTCCCCGATTTCCAGGATTGGTGTACCCGGCTGCACCACCTGTTCGCTCTCGGTCAGCGTCCGCAGTACCATGCCGGAGGTCGGCGCGACGATCTTGACGCAACAACTCTCGGGGCCGGGATTATCTCCTGCCTGGAGAACCGCTTGGGCACTTTTCAACTCCTGCTGGCGCACCGAAAGGTTGGCCCGCGCGCTGTCCACTGCGGCCTGAGCGCTTCGCTGATCGCGGATCGCGTTGTCATAGAGCTGCGTCGAAATCGCGGACTTCTCATAGAGAGCTATTGAGCGGTTCGCCATGGACGTAGAATATTCCAGCATCGCCTCAGCCTGGCTGAGCTGCGCGAGAGCGAGGTCCACCGCCGCTTGGGCGGCGGCTTCGCTCGCCCCGGCCACGGCCCGCGCGCGCGCGTCCAGCAGCGCGGGCGCCGCCGGGCCAATCGAGGCCACGACAGTCTGGCCCTCGGTTACGCTGTCTCCTGCATGCAGGCTGATCCGCTGCAGCTTGCCGGCAATCGTCGCCGACACGGTGTAGACCTCGCGGATTCGCGCAACCCCTTCCTCTTCAACGGCGACTTCAAGGTCACGTGTGGTTACTGCGGCCACCTCGACGTCGAGCGGCCGAGGCACAAAGGCCCAGACCACGAAGGCGATGAGCACGAGCAGGATGAATACGGGTATCAATCGGCGCATCTGTCACTCCCGCGTTTTCAGAACCTCGATCATGTCGAGGTTATTTATCCGCCCGGACACTGCCATGGCGGACACCAGCGCGGCGAGGCATACTACGAGGCTCGCCGTCGCATAGACTTCGCGTCCGAGCACCAAGGGTACGCGGTATAGATCCGAGGAAAATGCAGCCACCAGGCCGCAGCTAATGCCATAGCCGATGAGCCAGCCGAGTGGCTGCGCCAGCAAGACCACCGCGGCGAGTTCACCGAAGACGACGCCCGCCACCTCGGCCCGGGTGAAACCAAGGACGCGGAGACTCGCCAGTTCGCGGCCCTGTTCCGAAAGGATGATCCGCGAGAAGTTGTAGACCACACCCAATGCGATGATTGCCGCAAGGCCAACGTAGACGGTGATCATTACGTTGATGTTCTCGGCAAGCGTCTCGCGGAAGCGCTTGACCGTCAGCGCCGCGATCGAGATCAGTTCCGTCTTGGGGGCGGCCTTTGCCGCGTCGTAGAATGCGGCGGTCTCTGATGCGTCGATCGTCAGGTTCAACCCTGACACCATCGCCCCTTCGCCCATCAGGCGGTTCAAAGCACTGATCTCCATCGCCGCACTCAACCCCACGTAGCCGAGCGACAGGCCACTGACGGGCAGGTCAATCGTCGGACGTGAGCGCTCGAAAATCTCGACCGTAACGCGGTCTCCGGGGCGCGCCTGCAACGCCTCGGCCAAGGCTTCGGACAGGATCAGGCCGGCCTCAGGCATGGACATCGGCCGCAGCTCAGGATCGAGCACTCGCGACAGGACCGGGTCTTTGGGCCGCCCGACGATGCTGAGCCGTTTGGACAGGTTCAGGTGGCTGATCCGCGCCGCGACCGAGCGAAACGGCTCTGACACCATGACGCCGGGCATATGCAGGGCATCCAGCATAGCGCTCTGCGGTTCCGGCGCGCCGAAGATGATTGCGGCGTCGTGGCGTTCCGAACGGAAGAAAGTCACATCGATCATCCAGTCGATCGAGCCTGTGGACCAGAGCGAGGCCACGAGGATCGCCACCGCCATGGCGACCCCGAAGATGCTTGAAAGCGTGCGGAACGGCCATCGGATCAGGTGCCGCGCCGTCATCATTTTGGTCATGCGTAGGCCCAACGTCCGGCCGGAGGATCCGAAACGCCGCCGATAGTCGACCGGCGCGGGCGGAAGCATGGCGACGGCAGGAGGAAGGACCACGACTGAGCGGACTGCGTAAAGCGCCCCCGCGACCGCGGCCGCAAGTGCGACGACCGCAGCCACGCCGTAAATCAGCGGGTCGCGCGTGAAGATCAGGAACGGGAATGAGAAGAACCGCACATACATCTGCGCCAAACCCATGCCAAGCCAGGCTCCCGCCGCGAAGCCAATTAGGATACCCATAATGGCGATCAGCAAGACGAACTCGATGTAGTGCTGCGCCACCGCCCGAGAGCTGTAGCCGATCGCCTTCAAAAGTCCGATCTGCTCTCGCTCCAGCGTGATCAGGCGCGACAGCGTCATGTTGACCAGCATAGCCGCCACCAGCAGGAAGATCGGCGGCAGCACTTTCACCATGGCGCTGAGCTGCATCAGTTCGGCATCGAGGAAGGCGTGTGAGATCTGGTCCGCACGCCCGATCGCTCCGACGCCGCCATAGCGCGCAATGCTTCGGTCCAACTCGGTGATCGCGCCGCCCTCCGAGGCGCCGGGAGCAAGCTTCAGCACGACGTTTGAAAAGGCACCTTGAAGGTTGTAGGCCGCCGCAAGGCCGGCGCGCGGCGCCCAGACGACGCCGAACCGTCGCGGATCAGGCATGATCTCCCCGGGGCCGAGCGCGTAGATAAACTCGGGCGATAGCGCGACCCCGGTGATCTTCAACTCGCGCCGCTGCCCGTTCATCAGCACGGGAAGCCTGTCCCCCGGCACAAGTTGGTTAGCTTGAGCGAAACCGTCCGAGACGACGATCTCGTCGGCCGACTGCGGGTCCGGCAGCCGTCCCTGCCGCAGATAGAGCCGGTTCAGTCCTGACCGCTCATCGAGCGGCAGAGAGACAAAAAGGACTGTCCCCGGCTCGGCCAACGTCGGAAGGTCCAGCAGGCCAAGCTTCACGATCCGCGCCTCGGCGTCGAGAACCCCGTCGATCGCTTTGATCTCACCCAGGAGCGCCAGCGGCGCACGCGTCAGGTCGGCGAAGACATCGGCGAAGCGATTTTGCTCGTAGTAGCGCGTCCGTGTTTCCGACAGTGAGGAATAGGCACCGTTCCCAAGGATCATCGTCGCCACGCCCGCGGCGAGCACTAGCGCGATGGCCAGTATCTGCGGCCACAGCCGAACGATGTCGCGCAAGACTTTGCGGCGGAGCGGAGAGATCACCATGTGACCTCCGATGGCGCTTTCTTCGTCGTGTTGATCACTTCCCGGGAGATCTGCCCGTCCGCGAAGTACACCACCCTGTCGGCGATATCGCCGATGGCCATATTGTGGGTGATGACCAGCGTCGTCGCGCCGACGGCACGGTTCACCTCGGTCAGCGCCTCTAAAACCATCACGCCGGTTGCACTGTCCAACGCCCCGGTAGGCTCGTCGCACAAGAGCACTTGAGGATTCTTGGCGATGGCCCGGGCGATTGCAACACGCTGCTGCTCGCCGCCCGAAAGTTGGGCTGGAAAGTGATCGCGACGTTCAGAGAGCCCTACCAATGCTAGCGCGTCATCGACTGCCATCGGCCGGCGGGCTATCTCGGTAACCAGCTTGACGTTCTCACGTGCAGTCAGGCTTGGAACAAGGTTGTAGAACTGGAAGACGAAACCGACGTGGTCGCGCCGGTACTGAGTGAGCTGACGCTCGTTCATCGCCGTCAGTTGATGGTCCTCGAACCAGACTTCTCCTCCGGACGCCTGGTCTAGCCCACCGATCACGTTCAGAAAGGTTGACTTCCCCGAACCCGACGGTCCGAGGATGACGACGAATTCCCCGCGTCTTGCCTCGAAGTCGATACCGCGAAGTGCGTGCACCTCCTGCGCGCCCGTGCGGTAGACTTTGGTCAGCCCTTTAGCGCGGAAGACAGTCTGAGCTTCACCGGCCATTGTGGGTCCCATTTCGCCTAGCTAAGATAAACGGGCATGAGCAGTTGAGCGTTGATCAACATCAAGGCCGTCAGAGCTCGCTGGAAGGCCAGAGTAGGAGCAGCCATTCGCCGCCGTTGGCACCAATGTCTGCTCTGGGCCGGGTGCGATGGCGCCCGGCGAATTGCCTCACCGTAAGCTTTGGGCCGGTAGCAGACTACGTGCAATCGGCCCAAGGCCGACCTTCAGCACGTGCGCAGCGAAGTTCCGCTTTCCGTCTTGGGGCCGTGAGGCAGGCCCTCAGGCCCGATACCTGAGCGCATCGATAAAGCGGGCGAATGCCGGGGAAGCCAGACGGCGGTTCGGGTAATAGAGGTGATAGCCCTGGATCGGTGGGCACCAGTCGCCCAGGACGACACGCAGCTGGCCGGCTTCGATATGCGGTCGCGCCAGGTCTTCCGGGACATAGGCGAGCCCGAGGCCGTCGACGGCGGCATCCAGCACCGGGAAGATGCTGTTGTAGGTGATCTGCCCGCCGACCCGGACCTCCAGCTCGCGCCCGTCCTTTTCGAACTCCCAGGCATAGAGCCCGCCCGCCGAGGCCATGCGCAGGTTGACGCAAAGATGATTGGTCAGGTCGCGCGGGTGCTCGGGCTCGGACCGTCGCGCGAAGTAGCCAGGGGCACCGACGACCAGGAAACGCCAGTCCGGGCCGATCCGCACGGCGATCATGTCCTTGCTGACCGACTCGCCCAGCCTGACACCGGCGTCGAAATGCCCGCCGACGATGTCGACGAACCCGTCGTCGATGGAGACTTCGACGCTGACGTCAGGGTATTCGGGCAGGAATTCCGCCACCTTCGGTCGTAGTATCATCTCCGCGGCATGCACGCCCGAACTGATCCGGATCGTGCCGGACGGTTTGTCGCGCAATTCGCTCAATGCATCGAGTTCGGCATGGATCTGATCGAAGTGCGGCGCAATGGAACGGTAGAGTCGCTCGCCGGCCTCGGTCGTCGCCACGCTCCGTGTAGTCCGTGTCAGCAGGCGCAGGCCCAGCCGTTCCTCGAGGCCGCGAATGGTGTGGCTGAGGGCTGACGCGGAGAGGCCCAGCCTGGCCGCCGCCCGGGTGAAGCTGCTTTCGGAAGCAACGGCGATGAAGGCCCTCAGTTCGCTCAGCTCGTCGCGCGCCATTAATGAATCCTGCTCAGTAGTTCATGCGAATTATAGCAGCTAATCAGATGGCGCACAGCCCTCTACATTGCCGGCATACGCAACGGAACAGGAAAGGACGAACCCATGGAAATCGTTCGTGCGGAAAGCCGGATGGCGGGCCCGGGGCCCACCGACTGGTTCACCGGCTCGGTTCAGGTCGAGATGCTCTTCAACGCTTTCGACAAGGAGCGCGTCCAGGGCGCCAACGTCACCTTCGAGCCGGGCGCCCGCACCGCGTGGCACACCCACCCGCTCGGCCAGACCCTTCTCGTGATCGCGGGCCACGGGCGTGTGCAACGCTGGGGCGGCCCGATCGAGGAGATCGGCCCGGGCGACGTCGTCTGGTTCGCGCCCGGCGAAAAGCACTGGCACGGCGCGGCGCCGGACGCGGCCATGACGCACACGGCGATACAGGAAGTCCAGGACTGCAAGGCCGTCGACTGGATGGAGAAGGTCTCCGACGAGCAATACGGCGCCTGACTGGCGCGCCACGCGCAGGAGGCTTTCGATGCGCCTGTCTCTGATCCCGACGATCCTGCCGACCGCGCTGACGGTCGCCGCCGCCTGGGGCGAAACGCAACTCGGACAAGGGAAAGGACCTGCCATGACCAGGATCGAGTTGATCGCGGGAAACGAGACGCTGAAGGCGACACTGAACGACACGCCCGCTGCGCGCGACTTCGCTGCGATGCTGCCGCTGGAGCTGATCTTGCGCGACCATAACGGGACCGAGAAGATCTCGGACCTGCCGCGCAAGCTCGACACTACGGGGGCGCCGAAAAGCTACGCGCCCGTAGCCGGAGACATCACGCTTTATGCTCCCTGGGGCAATCTGGCGATCTTCCACAAGCGGTTCCGGGACTCGGCGGGGCTCGTCCCGCTTGGCAAGTTCGATGCGCCCATTGCGGGCCGCCTGAAAGACGGACCGGTCCGTATCAGACTGGCCGACTGACCAAACTCAACCCGTCGCATCGGCAACGGACCGCCCCTTCGGGTGGTGCGCTCGCCGCATGCGGCCACATGACAAGAAGGAAACCATCATGACCGACAACATCAGCGGCAAGGTCGTCATCATCACTGGCGCCTCCAGCGGCATTGGTGAAGCCACGGCAAAGCTGCTTGCCGCCAAGGGCGCGAAAGTCGTCCTCGGGGCGCGCCGCACCGACAAGCTCGAGCGGATCGCGCAAGAGATCCGGGAGGCGGGGGGCGAGGCTGTCTATAAGGCACTCGACGTCACCAGCCAGGCCGACAACGATGCCATCGTCAAACTTGCGAAGGACAGCTTCGGCAGGCTCGACGTGATCTTCCTGAACGCCGGACTCATGCCGTCGTCGCCGGTCTCGGCGCTGAAGACCGACGAGTGGAACCAGATGGTGGATGTGAACATCAAGGGCGTGCTGAACGGCGTCGCGGCGGCGATGACGACCTTCCTCGAACAGAAGTCCGGCCATGTGATCGCAACCTCGTCGGTCGCCGGGCTGAAGGCCTATCCGGGCGCCGCCGTTTACGGCGGGACCAAGTGGTTCGTGAAGAACTTCATGGAGGTGCTTCGGATGGAAGCGGCGATGGAAGGCAGCAATATCCGCACCGCGACCCTGTATCCGGCGGCGATCAACACCGAACTGCTAAGCACGATCAGCGATGCCGGCACCGCCGCAGGGATGAAGGCGCTCTACGACCAATTCGGGATCTCGCCGGAGCGCATCGCAGACGTTGTCGCCTTCGCGATCTCGCTGCCCGCCGACACCACGGTCAACGAATTCACCGTGGGTCCGGCGAACCAGCCCTGGTAAGGCCCGGCACTGCATTCCGAGCCCGGCAGCGGCGGCAAGATCCGCCGCTGCCCAGAGGTCTTGCGGGTCCGATGTCCCCCCAATAGCGGACGCTCGCGCCAATCGCGGCGAATGGCCTCTTCCGCCCATGCTGTTGAAAAGCTCTTTGTTGCAGCGCGGCAGGGGAGCCTCGGATATCCTAGCTCGGTGGCGCCAGAGTCTATCCCCATCGATCTCGAAATATTTCCCTAGGACTTCGCGCTCCCGATGGGCGCGCGAAGTGCGACACCCACTTCGACCGCATAAGCCGCGTACCCACGGGTCTCACCGTTTGCCAGTTGATCCGGGTCTGGCCATTCCTGGTTGGCGCACCATTTGCAGTCCGTCCGTCATGCCCGGAGGGTGACGTCGTCGAGCGGTGACCCCATCGACAGCGCCTGCCTGCGGTCGATCTGGTCGAGAAGCGACACCCCCTGCGCAAGGACGATAAGGCCCAGAAAGGTGGCAATCCCGATCAAAAGCAGCTTGTGGCGTTCCCACCACGGCTTGCCGCGTTCGAAGTGCTCCGGCTGGCGAACAACCCAGGCCTTCGAGATGCGGTCAGGCGTGGCCGACAGCAGACCTATAGCGATGCCGCCATCCAGACGTGTCTGTCCATGACGGTGTGGTTCGGCATGGCGCTCAGGCAGATCGAGCCATGTTGCGCAACTGGTTCGAGCAACCATGGCGAGGCGGCTTCGTCGAGAGCCAGTTGCGCCTGATCGGTCTTGACTGGACCGTGCCTGAGATCAGCACACTATCCCGACGTCAGAAGACCTTGGCGGTGAACATCCCTTACCGTGGCTCCAAGGGCCCGTTACATCTGCTGATCGACAGCACAGGGATCAAGGTGGAAGGCCAATGGCACGCCCGCAACCATGGCGGTGCAAAACAGCGGGTCTGGCGTAAGATCCACCTCAGGATCGACGAACAAACGTTGGAAGTAAGGGCCGTCGAGATCACCGGGAGCCAAATCGGTCATGCGCCGGTGCTGCCCGATCTGCTCGACCAGATCCCGGCGGATCAGGAGATCGGCAGCGTCACCGCCGACGGTGCCTACGATACCTGAAAAATGCCATGATGCGATCGCCGATCGTGGCGCCCATGGCGTCATCCCGCCCCGCAAGAATGCGAAGCCGTGGAAATCTGTCACCGCCGGAGCCATCGCCCGAAACGAGGCCCTTCGGGCATCCAAATACCTCGGCCGCGCTTTGTGGCGACGATGGAGTGGCTATCACCGTCGGAGCCGCGTCGAAACCAAGATGCATTGCCTGAAGCTTCTGGGGCAACGGCTCATGGCGCGGCACTTCGACCGCCAGGTCGCCGAACTCCAGGTCCGCATCGCCGTCCTGAACGGCTACACCGCCCTCAGCAGGGCCGAGAACGAGGCCATCGCCTGAAAGGCCACGGGAACGGGCATCTTCAGCCCGAGCGCTGATTTGCGCAACAACGCTGATTACATCCGCACAGGCAGGTGCTTGGCCACCTCCACGAACGATCGCACCTGGACGTCGCGGTTTGTGCGCTTCCAGACCAGAATGGTTCGGCTGTTGAAGGCGTCGTGGCGGATCGGCCGAACCTCGACATTCCTTCCGAGAAAGCCGATCAGGCTCTCGGGATAAATCGTGATACCGAGACCCGCCGACACCAATCCGATCAACGCAAGAGTATTAGAGGCTTCGAGCGCGACACGCAGGGGAATGCCTTCGCTGCTGAACATGTCGTTGAGCCGCCAGCGATACTCGCCCCATTCGCGCATGTCGCCAAGGATCAGATCCTCGTTTGCCAGATCGTGAGGATCGATAGCTAGCTTGCGCAGAAATGGGTGGTTCTTGGGCGTGACAACGTAGAGCGGATCCGTGGCGAGGGTAATAGTGTGATACTCGCTATGGTCGAAGGGGCCGATCATATAGCAGATATCGATCTCGTCATTCGCGAGCGCAAGCTTCTGGCCCTGCGTGCGCATGTATTGAAGCGCCACGTCTATATGCGGATGAACCTGACGGAACCGTGCAACGGCCAGGGGCATCAGTTCGGTCGCGGCAAACGCCATATAGGCAACGCGCAGAATGCCGGTCTTGCCGTCTGAAATCCGGCGCGCGCCTTCGACGGATTGTTCGTACCGCGAGAGCAGGTTGGCATTGTCCTGATAGAAGGACTGTCCGGCCTTGGTCAGCGTGACCTCACGGGTGGTGCGTTCCAGGAGCTTGAACCCGAGGCTGTCCTCCAGCTTCTGGATGCGTCGCGTCAGTGCTGACTGGTCGAGGTTCATCCGCTCGGCACTGCGCCGGAAATTGAGTTCCTCGGCGACGATGAGGAAGGACTGGATCAGGTCCAGACCGGCCACCTGCTGCATGACATGCCCCCCGAATCCGCGGCGATCGTTTGATGCACATCATGCATCAATATGCGTCGAACCGTCCATTCCCCTGACGCGGAACCGGCGGAATTATGTGTCCCGTGCGGTGCGGCACCTCGCTCCCGTGACCACCGCAGAAGCTCGAACCAATCCGGCCCGATGTTCCGGGTACCGGGACAGACAGGAGAACAGAATGAGCGAAGTTGACACCAAGGAACTGGACCGCCTGCTGCAGCAGGCCTTCGACACGGCATCGAAGCTTTACCAGCAGCGCGGCTTCCAGCGCCGCGTCGGCTTCGGCAAGCGCCCGGCGCTGGTGAGCGTTGACCTCGCCAATGCCTGGACCCGGCCGGGCAACCCCTTCACCTGCGACCAGGAGAAGATGGACAACGAGATCATCCCCGGCATGCAGAAGCTGCTGAAGGCGTTCCGTGCCCAGAATCTGCCGGTCGTCCATGTCACCACGGCCTACGAGATCACCGATCGCAACGCGCCCTTCACCGACATGGGCCTGTGGCACAACAAGATCCCGGTCGATGTCGTCGACCTCAAGAACAAGGATCTCTGGGCGATCGACAGCCGCATTGCTCCGGTCGAGGGCGAATACACGCTTTTGAAGAAGCGCGCCTCGTCGTTCCACGGCACCGAGCTGGCCGGCATCCTGCGCGCCAACAATGTCGATACGATCCTCGTGACCGGCGTCACCGCCTGCGCCTGCGTGCGGCAGACGATCTGTGATGGCATCGCCGACGGCTTCCGCACCATCGCGGTGAAAGAGGCGATTGGGGATCGGGTTCCGGGCGCAGTCGCATGGAACCTCTTCGACATCGACGCGAAGTTCGGCGACGTCCACACAGTTGACGAATGCGTGGCCTATATCGACGGCCTCGCCAATGCACGCGTCGCTGCCGAATAAGTTTGCATCCCGTCCGCCGGCGCGAAAGGCGCCGGTGGACGCCCTAAGAGCAACAATGGGCAAGGGAGTAAATCCAATGGTCAATTCTCTTCTTTGCGGGACCACGTTCGCCGTGCTTGCTGCGGGCCCCACTTTCGCCGAGACGCCCGCGCACACGTTCAAGGCCGTCGGCACCTGGAGCAACTTCGCCTCGTGGCAGGAGCTCGAACAGCCGTTCTGGTCTGAAAAACTGCCCGCGGCCTCCGGCGGCAAGCTTGCCGACGACGCGATCCCGCTCACCGAGGTCGATCTCAAGGGCAATGAGGTGATGCGCCTGCTCAATCTCGACGTCTTTGAAGTGGCCCACGGCCTTGGCAGCTACGTTGCCGCGGAAAATCCGGCCATCGAGGGGGTCGAACTTTCGTCCATCGCGCCGGACTTCGCCACAATGCGCGCCATCACCGACGCCTACTCGATCACGTTCTCGGCGATCAACGCAACGCTCTGGTACGGGCATGACGAAGAGACACGCGCAACCATGACGGCTGCCTTCAAACAGCTGGAGTATAACGGCTGGGCAAATGCCGAGGCGAAGGAGGCGCTCGGCGTGGCTTGCCTGGCTTCGACCTCGTCTGGTTCGGCATCGTGATGCTGCTGCTGGAGACCGCCCTGATCACCCCGCTGATCGGCGTTAGCCTCTATGTCATCAAAGGGGTGCGCGGAACCGGCTCGATCAACGATGTCATCTTCGGCGCACTGCCCTTTGTCGTGGCCATGCTTCTGATGATCGCGGCGTTGCTCGTCTTTCCTGAGATCGCGACCTGGCTGCCGGACACGTTCGGCTGACCGACCGCGAACACACCAACCATACCGCGAAGGCGGACTGATACCCGGAGGAGGAAATCATGGCTCGAATAGGAGTGGACGTCGGCGGCACCAATACCGACCTCGTTCTCGAATGCGCGAAGGGCGTCTATTATCACAAAGTGCCGACGACGCTGAAAAACCAGTCCATCGGGGTGGTCGAGGGCGTGAAAGGCATCTGCCGGCTCGCCGATATCGACCCGGCCGAGGTCGAGATGATCGTGCATGGCACGACGACCGCAACGAATATCACGATCGAGCATAACGGCGCGGAATGCGGGATGCTCACGACCGAGGGGTTCCGCGACATCCTCCATATCGGCCGCCACAAACGGCCCTACAATTTCTCATTGCATTTCGACGTTCCGTGGCAAAGCCAGCCGCTGGTGAAGCGCCGCAACCGCATCGCCGTTGCCGAGCGCATCCTGCCCCCCACCGGAGAAGTCGTGGTGCCGCTCGACGAAGACGCGGTGCGCGCCGCCTGTGCGCTGTTCCGCAAGCGGGGCATCAACTCCATCGTCATCGGCTTCATGTTCGCGTTCCTCAACGACGCGCATGAGCGTCGCGCGAAGGAGATCGTGCTCGACGAACTGCCGGACGCCTATGTCACGCTGTCGTCCGAAGTGGCGAACGTGATGCGCGAATACGAACGGTTCTCGACCGCTGCGATGAACTCCTATGTCGGGCCGAAGACGTCTTACTACCTGCGCGATCTCGACTCGCGGCTGCGCGAGGCGGGCGTGACATCGAAACTGCGCATCATGCAGTCGAACGGCGGCGTCTCAACCGTCGAGGCCTGCGCGAAGCGGCCGATCCGCATTCTCATGTCCGGCCCGGCGGGCGGTGTCATCGGGGGCGCATCCGAAGGCGTGATGGCGGGCGTCGGCGATGTCATCACCGTCGATATCGGCGGCACCTCGGCCGACATCTCGACGATCCCGGGGGGCGTGGTAAAGATCATGAACCCGCGCGACACCTATGTCGGCGGCCACCCGGTGCTGACCCCGATGATCGACCTTGTCACCATCGGCGCGGGCGGCGGTTCGGTTGCCTATATCGACGAGGCCGGCGCATTCCATGTCGGCCCGCGTTCCGCCGGTTCCGAACCCGGCCCGGCCTGCTATGGCCGTGGCGGCACCGAGCCGACGGTCACGGACGCGCAGATCGTTCTCGGCCGGCTCGACCCCGACATGGCGCTCGGCGGTGATCTCAAGCTCGACGCCGATCTTGCCTACAAGGCTGTCGAGGAGAAGATCGCCGGGCCCCTCGGGATGAGCGTGCGCGACGCCGCGCTCGGCATCATCAAGATTATCAATTCCAACATGGCGCTAGCGATCCGCTCGAATTCGGTAGCGCGCGGCATCGACCCGCGCGGCTTCTCAATCATGCCCTTCGGGGGGGCCGGCCCGCTGCACGGGGTCGCCCTGTGCGAGGCGATGTCGGCCAGGGACGTCATCGTTCCGGTCGCGCCGGGGATCACCGCCGCGGTCGGGCTGCTGAAGACCGACCTGCAATACGAACACACCGAGGCGGTGATCGTGGAACTGAACAAAGCGACGCCCGACCAGTTCGACCGGATCAACGCGGCGGTTGCCGCCCTGCGCGGGCAGGTCCAGGCCGAACTCGACAACGATGGCATCCCGCGCGACCAGCAAAACGTCACCGTCGTTGCCGAATGCCGCTACCACGGCCAGGGATTCGAGCTGCGCGCCGACATGCCGGACGGGCCGGTCACGGCCGACAACCGCCACATCATCACCGACAGCTTCCACGACCAGCACCAGTTGGACTACGGCTACAGCTACCGCGACGCCGAGGTGGAACTGATCACACTCCGGGCCATCGCTTCGGCCTCGGTGCGGCGGATCGACATTCCCACGATCGACGCGACAGACGGTTCCAGCACGGACCGCGCGCTGATGTTCGTGCGGACGACGACCTTCGACGACGGCCGCACGCTGGAAACGCCGCGCTATGACCGCACGAAGCTGCTGGCGGGTGATCGCATCGAAGGACCGGCCATCCTTCACCAGCACAACGCGACAACCCTCGTTCCGCCCGGCTGGGTGGCCGAGACGCTCGATTATGGCAACACGCGCATCCGTCCCGTGGGTGCATGAAGGGAGAGGCAGAGATGAACCAGATGACCAAACCCGCTCTGAACGCCGCCGCCGGCGAGATCGACCCCATCACCCTTCAGGTGATCCGCGGCAGCTTCGAAACCATCGCCGAGGAAATGGGGCATGTCCTTTACCGGATGTCCTTTTCTTCGATCATCCGTGAAAGTCAGGATCTTGGCGCAGGTCTCTTCGACACGGATTTCAACACGCTCTGCGAATCCGAGTCGACGCCGATGCATATCGGCTCGATCCCAGGTTACCTGCGCGGCATTGCCGAGACGCTGGAAGATGACGAATGGTACGAAGGCGACGTGGTGGTTCACAATCACCCATATTTCGGCTCGTCGCACACGCCCGATCTCGCGATCGTGGTTCCCGTTTTCTACCAAGGGCGCCTTGTCGGCTTTGCCGGCAACACCGCGCACCATGTCGATATCGGAGCCGCCACGCCGGGCCTGATCATCGACGTGCCGGATGTCTTCGCCGAGGGTATGCTGTTCGCGGGCACCAAGCTCTATCGCAAGGGCGAGCCCAACAATGCGATATGGAACTTTATCCGCCGCAACAGCCGGGCCGCGCAGCAGCTGGTCAGCGACATCGAGGCGCAGGTCGCCTCGGCCCGTCTCGGCGCGAAGCGGTTCGCCGAACTTCTGGAAAAGTTCGGCGAAGCAACGGTGTTCGCCGCGGCAAACCAGCTCATGGACTACGCCGAGCGCATGACCCGGCAGAAGATCAGCGAGATTCCTGACGGTGACTACTGCGCGGAAGGCTACCTCGATGACGATGGCCGGAACCGCGACCAACGGCTGAAGGTCAAGGTCACGGTCAAGGTACGCGGCGACGAGGTCGAGGTCGATCTGACCGGTTCGGCCGACCAGACGCCGACCGCCTACAACGTGCCCTTCGAAGGCTCGACCAAGGTCGCGGCGTTTGCCGGGTTCCGCAAGCTGCTGCTCGATGCCTCCACGTCCGAGGCCCGCGTGCCCTCGAACGAAGGCTCGTTCCGCCCGATCAAGGTGACGGCGCCCCTGGGGTCGATTTTCAACCCGAAGGCGCCCGCATCCGCCGAGGCGCGGTTCACCCAATGCAACCGGATGATCGACCTCATCATCCGTGCGCTGGCCCCGGTGATGCCGGAACAGGTGATCGCCGGCTCGTCCGCATCGATCAGCTTCGCGGCCTATTCCGGCGTGCGGCCCTCGGGTGACTACTGGGTGTTCCTCGAAGTCAACGAGGGCGCCTATGGCGGCCGGCCGCATTCCGACGGGCCGGACAGCATCGACAACCTAATGGCCAACACCCGCAACAACCCGCTGGAAGACCTCGCGATGCATATCCCGATGATCTGCGACCGCTACGAGCTGCGCGACGACGTGCCGCCCGGAGCGGGCGAGTTCCGCGGCGGCATCGGCGTCGTCAAAGCCCAACGAGTGCTGACACCAGCCTTCATCACGCATGAATCTGAACGGCATCATGAGGCACCCTGGGGCATCTTCGGCGGAACCGAAGGTGCGGTCGGAAAGTGCACGATCACCAATCCCGGCCGTCCGGGCGATGAGCGCGAAATGTACTCGAAATTCTCGGGGCTCGCCGTCGAGGCCAACGATACCATGACCTATTACAGTCCGAACGGTGGTGGCTACGGTGACCCGTTGAAGCGGCCGCCAATGAAGGTGCTCGAGGACGTGCTCGACGGTTTCTACGACGCCGGCCACGCCCGTGCGGTCTATGGAGTCGTCGTGGATGCCAAGGCTGAAACCGTCGATATTGACGCCACCGGAAGACTGCGCGCCTCGATGCGCGGGGAATAGCCCTCAGCGCCATCTGAAATCGCTTACATCCAAGCCTCGCGCCCCCCGATCGCGGGGGCGCTCGGGAAAAATTATACCAACAGGGGACCTGAAATGGCACTCGCCAATCGAATGGAAATCGCCGAACACGAGCGGACGTCGCTCATAGAAGAATCGATCCTGCCTACGCAGATCAATCAGCGCCCACTCGGGTTCATGGGCTATGCCTGGATCTGGGTCGGCATCGCCGTTATCATCGCCACCTACTCGCTCGGGGCCGCGGGAGTCGGCGGCGGCGTCGGCCTTGGCGCGGTGATCCTGACGATCCTTCTCGCCAACATCGCGATTGGCGCGTTCATGGTGCTGACCGCCGATATCGGAACCGAACACGGGCTGTCCTTTGCCGTTTACCTGCGAGCGCCCTTCGGCATCCACGGGACCCATCTGCCAGCCATCTCGCGCGGCATCATTGCCGCCTGCTGGTTCGGCATCCAGACCTATCTGGGCGCGCTCGCACTAAACGGGATCGGCGAATATTTTTTCGGCTTCTCCAACTGGGTCGTCTGGTACGTCGTCTTCGGCCTTCTGCAGGTCGGACAGACGGCGCTTGGCATCCGCTCAGTTGAACGGCTGGCCGCGCTAGCGGCGCCGGCGATCATCGCGATCACGGTCTGGATGTACTTCACCCTCGAAGGTCTTGCAGAGACCAAGGGGGTCAATATCTGGACGTTCCGCGCTGAAGGCCAGATGTCGCTGATGGTGCTCTTCATAGCGAACATGGGCTTCTGGTCGACGCTCGCGATCGACATTCCGAACCTGACGCGCTTCGTGAAGACGGAAGCAGGCGCGAAGGGTTTCTTTCAGCGCAACCGCAACATACTTCTCGCCCAGTTGGTCGCGCTGCCGGTGACGCAGGCGTTGATCGCCGGGATCGGCGGGGTGTCGTTCATCGCCACCGGCAACTGGAACCCGATCGAGGTGATCCAGGGCGATGCGCAGGGTCTGTCGTTGGTCGTGCTGCTGCTTCTAGTCGTACTCGCGCAATGGTCGACGAACAACTCGGCGAACCTCATTCCCGCTGCGCTGACCTTCATCAACCTCGCCCCGCGCTTCATTGGTTATAAATCCGCTGTCGCACTCGCAGGGATTGTCGGCACGCTGTGCTTCCCGTGGCAGATACTGAACAACCTTTTCGTGTTCCTGGGCTACTATGGCGCCTTCCTTTCGGCGATCGGCGGAATCATGGTGGCCGACTATTACGTCATTCGCCGCCGTCGGCTGAACGTACCTGACCTCTATGCGTCCAATGGGCAATACCGCTATTCGGGTGGATTCAACATCGCGGGGCTCGCGGCTTGGTTCATCGCTGGCGCCATCGCGGCGTGGTACTCGCAATACGCATTCATCATCGGGTTCCCGCTCGGCTTCGTGATCTACCTCGTACTCATGAAGTCGATGGTACTCCCCTTTCATCAGCAGGCCGAAGTGCGGACCAGCAATGGGCGTGACTACCTCGCCACGTCCGAAGGCATGAGCTGGGCATATCTCGGCCAAGGTCGGTTCGATAGGGTGAGTGCAGATAGTCTCAGCGCGCAAAGCGTCGGCCGGGAAGATCTCTGAAACCGATTTGGTACTGACTATTTGCCCGGCCAGCCATCGGCGGGCCGGGCCTAAGAAATGGAGCGAGGGAGATTGCCATGTTTGCGGTTTCGGAGCCACCTCTTGCGCTTGGCGCGGCATTTTGCCCGGCGTCGATCAGGGAAGTCTCCCTTGAGATGGCGTAGGAGGTTGCGCGGAGCGCTTGGCGCATGCCGCGGCGAGCACAGAGTGCGGTTTTGGGCTAATTTCGTTGAAAAGCTTTGCTTGTTTGGAGGCTTGATCGTTGATTCAATTTCCGCGAGCAGGCAGGGGTTAAAGGCGATGATGGGACTGAGGTAGGAAGCGCCAGCGTCGTTATTCTATGAGTTTTCACTGGAAGACAACGTCCCGTGGGACCACCTGCTGAGTCCGATTGACCGGTTGGAAGATCTCGGCAGCATTCGGCAGCATCTGGCGGATTTCTACAGCCTCACGGGCCGCCCTTCTGTCGATCCTTATCTGCTGATCCGCATGTTTCTGGTGGGTTACGGCTTCGGCATCCGGTCCGAGCGTCGGCTCTGCGAGGAGTTGCATCTGAACCTGGCGTATCGCTGGTTTTGCCGTGTTGATCCGACCGACCGGGTGCCCAATCACTGGACGTTTTCTAAGAAACCATTCGGTCGGTTCCGGGAGATCGCTCGCCTAAGAAATGAGATCAAAGCCATCCGAACGAGCCAGTTTAATGTCCTGCTGCGCCCCATTGAGCAGGCAGTCGAAGGCCTCTTTGAAGCCTTGGGTGACGGCGGTGATCTCGCCCGTTTCCTCCTCCTAGAAAGCTATCTAGACGACAGCTACTATCTGTATACCTCCTTGTTCCACTCCGGACGGCTTTCACCAAACGACAACAAGTTCCTCATACAGATCAGGGCTTTTCACACACCTGGGCGGCGATCCATCTGACCGGTCCGCTCAGAAAGATGTCCCGGAACTCCTCCCTCCGACAAATCGCCAAGAAGCGTAAATGGAACGATTGCGAGAACAAATTTCTGTCGTCGCGCCGCAGTCGCTACGCTCCGATTAGCGATTAGCGATTAGACCATAGGAAAGATCAAGCATATGAAAGACGACATGCTTCACGTTATGGAATGGCACAATGGCGATAAAGACTATTCGCCCTTCTCTGACGCCGAGATGAAGCGGCGGCAGGACGATGTGCGCAAGTGGATGGCCGACAACAACGTCGATGCGGCGCTGTTCACGTCCTACCATTGCATCAACTACTATTCCGGCTGGCTCTACTGTTACTTTGGCCGCAAGTACGGAATGGTCATCACGCAGGACAACGCGACCACGATTTCTGCCGGGATCGACGGCGGCCAGCCCTGGCGTCGCAGCTTTGGCAACAACATCACCTATACAGACTGGCGGCGTGACAACTTCTATCGCGCGGTTCGCCAACTGACCCCGGGCGTCAAGCGGCTTGGGATCGAGTTCGACCATGTAAACGTCGACTACCGCAAGGCGCTGGAAGCCGCGCTGCCGGGCGTCGAATTCGTCGACATCGCGCAACCCTCCATGTGGATGCGCTCGATCAAGTCGGCCGAAGAGCACAAGCTCATCCGCGAAGGCGCGCGCATCTGTGACGTCGGCGGCGCGGCCTGCGCTGCCGCGATCGGCGCAGGCGTGCCCGAGCACGAGGTGGCGATTGCCTCGACCAATGCCATGATCCGCGAGATCGCCAATTCGTTCCCCTTCGTCGAGTTGATGGACACCTGGACCTGGTTCCAGTCCGGCATCAACACGGACGGTGCCCATAACCCGGTCACCAACAAGAAGATCGAGTCGGGCGACATCCTGTCGCTCAACACCTTTCCGATGATCTTCGGCTACTACACCGCACTTGAACGCACGCTGTTCTGCGACAGCGTGGACGATGCGAGCCTCGACGTCTGGGAGAAGAACGTGGCCGTTCACCGCCGGGGCCTCGAACTGATCAAGCCGGGAGCGAAATGCAACGAAATCGCGCAGGAACTCAACCACATGTACCGGCAGTGGGACCTGCTGAAATACCGGTCGTTCGGCTATGGCCATTCTTTCGGTGTGCTCAGCCACTACTATGGGCGCGAGGCCGGGGTGGAACTTCGTGAGGACATCGAGACGGAGCTGAAGCCCGGAATGGTCGTATCGATGGAACCGATGGTCATGCTGCCCGAAGGAATGCCCGGTGCGGGCGGTTACCGCGAGCATGATATCCTGATTGTGACGGAGGACGGAGCGGAGAACATTACCGGCTTCCCCTTCGGTCCCGAGCACAACGTGATCCGCAACTGATCCCCAAAACAGCGCCGATGAAGGGCCCGGAGATCTCCGGGCCCTTTCGTTTGGACAATCGTCAGATGTTCGTGTGAGGTCTGATTCATCGAGTTCGTGTACGACCGGAAGGATACGATCAAAGAGAACGGGGCCGCGAACGGCCCCGTGACGGTGGTCTTGCGACTTCCAATTGTCAGCCAAACTCGGCGCGCAGGGCGTTGACGATCCCCTCGGTGCACACGTCGAGCAGGATGTGTCCCTTTTCGACCGACGCTTCTTTCGGCGATGACAACGTCCCGGAAGAAGGGGTCCATTCCGGCTTGACCGGATAGACGTCATACGGCGGGAAGGTTGCGGCCGGATGGTCAACTGCCCTCTCCAATTGCACCAGATGGGGATACAGCGCCAACATCAGCGACGTCTCCAAGACCCCGCCGTGTTCCACGTCCCAGCCCTGGAAACCGGCTGGATAAAGCTTCTCAATCGCCTCCTTGTGGACGAAGTCCCAATAAGAGAGCACGACCACCTTTACGTCGGTCACGCCATCCCAGCGCAGCTCACGCAAGGCAAGATCAATCCCTTCGACGATGAACCAGGAATTCTCGAAGTGCCCGTTGACGAGGCAAATCTTGCGCACACCGTGACGGGCGAATTCCTTGACGACATCCTTCAGCGCCGAAACCAGCGTTGCCCCGTCAAGGCTCGTCGTGCCCGGCAGATGGTTTCCGCCCCCCGACTTCTGGTGCGACTTGTAGCCGTAGGTGAACGGCGGCGCGACGAGGGCGCCGATTTCGACCGCGACGCGGCGCGCGAACTCCGCGGGCAGCAGCACATCCACATGCAGCGGCATGTGATGTCCGTGCTGCTCCATTGATCCGATGGGGATCAGGATCGGAGTTTGTCCATTCTGTACGGCCGCATCGTAGTCCGGCCAGGTCAGTTCGGAGGCGAAGGCGCTGCTGAGAGACATGTCTACTCCTGGAATAGGGATTCATCGAAAAATACGTTGCCGGGGTTGCATAAGAAAAATAGATTGTCCCAATACTTAAATTGCAGGCGCAAATGCATGGCCGCCCTCACCAACCTGCCCACCGATCTGCTTCGGACCTTCATAGCGGTGGTTGAGCTAGGCGGGCATTCCAAAGCGGGCGCTCTTCTCGGGAGAAGCCAGCCAGCCATATCACTTCAGATCCGCCGACTTGAGGAGCTTATACGGGCGCCGCTTCTTTCGCAGGAAGGTAGAACGATTCAGCCCACCTCGGCAGGAGAGGCGCTTCTTAGTTATGCGCGCGAGATGATCCGGATCAACGATGAGGCGGTGAGCTATTTTCACCGGTCCGACAAGACCGGTGTCCTTCGAATCGGACTGCCCACGGATTACGCCGTTGCCTTCCTGCAACGCGCGATCACCAGATTCAGCCAGGAAAATCCGGATGTTGAGCTTGAGGTTAACTGCGATCTCAGCCGTGAATTGCATCAACATCTGCGCGCGGACGATCTCGACGTGATCGTCGCTGTGATGCCCAACACCCGCATGCCCTACCTGTCGCGTGCCTGGGGTGAGCAGCCGATCTGGGCGGCTGCCGAAGGGTTCCGCAATCTGGCCCACCGTCCCGTGCCGCTCGGCGCGCATCCGGAAGGATGCGACTACCGGGCGCGGATGATCCAAGCATTGGACACCGCTGAAAGGCGTTGGCGCATCGTCTATACCGGGCCCGGTATCTCCGGGTTGCAGAACGCCGTTCTTAACGGGTTGTGCGTCACCGCCCTGACCAAGGCCACGATGTTGCCCGGCATGCGCGCGCTCGACGAAGCTGAGGGATTTCCGCCTCTTGAACCGCTGCGGGTGGGCCTTTTGTACAAGCATCCGCGCCTTTCGGCAGCCGGGTTGCAGCTTGTCAGCGAACTTGTCGCCGGTCTCGACAGTGTCGGCGCGAGTGTCAGGCAGGTGCCGACCTGATCTCAGGGCCCGATACCGGCCCTGCCGCCCGTTCTGTCCGCAAGAGGATTTCCACGCGCTCCTGTCCGACGCTCGACCAAGGGTGCAATAAGGGCCGCAAATCCAGAGATTTCAATAACCGATTTTGAGCTGAAGGTGCCATCGCCTAGCGTGCGCGAAACAACGCAGCATTGCACACATCAGGGAGTCGGAAATGTCAAAGATCGCACAAGGACAAGCAGGTCTCACACGCAGGGCGCTGCTCGCCACGGGCGTCGCCGCGCTCGCGGCACCGATGCTTTCGCGCCGCGCAAATGCTGCACCGGTCGAGTTGACCATGCTTGCATGGTACGGCCATGCGGAACCCGACATCGTTGCCGAGTTCGAAGCCGAGAACAACGTCAAGTTCGTCCCGAAATACTACACCGGCGGCGACAACATGCTGGGCCTCATCTCGCAGTCTCCCGCGGGCACCTATGACGTGATCCTCTCGGATGCCGAATACGTTCAGGCTCTGAACGAGGCCGGCTATGTCGAAGAGCTCGATCCGAACGACTACGCCATTTCCGACTATTTCCCCGAGTTCCAGCAGTTCCCCGGAAACTGGAGCGACGGCAAGCTCTTCTCGCTCGTCACCCGGTTCGGCTTCCTCGGTGTCGCCTACAACACCGACGCCCTGACCGAGGCCGACGCCTCGACCTATAACGTCTATTGGGAAGAAAATCTGAAGGGCAAGGTAGGTCACTTCGACTGGCACCTGCCGAACCTGGGCCAGATCAGCCTGCTGAACGGCAATTCTAACCCCTATGACATCGATGATGCCGGCTGGCAGGGCGTGCAGGACAAGACGATGTCGCTGCGTCCGCAGATCGGCGGATTCTTCGATTACGGCGGCACGTTCTCATCGCTCAACGATGGTCAGATGCTGGCCTTCGCTGGCATCGGCGACTGGATCACCGGTGTTCTGGAAAAGAACGGCGCCAAAGTGAGATCCGTGGTTCCGGAAGAGGGCGGCCTGCAGTGGTCCGAATGCTTCTCGATCGGCAAGGGATCGCAGAAGGCCGAGCTTGCGAAGAAATGGATCCAGTACATCACCTCGGCCAAGGGGCAGGCAAAGTCGGCACAGATGGCGGCCTATCCCGCGCTGATCCCGAACCAGAAGGGCTGGGAAGTCCTTCAGGCGGAAAACCCCGCGGAAGCCAAGCGTCAGGGCATGACCAAGGACGCAGGCAACGTCATCGACATGATCCGTGCAGGGCGCATCAAGTATCGGCAGTGGCCGGTGCAGCAAGGCCTCGAAGACTGGAACGATTTCTGGTCCGAATACAAGGGCGCCTGATTGCGCCAGGGCCGGTGGAAGCTCCCCCGCCGGCCTCTCCCCTTTTCTTGGACCCGGAGCTATTCCGTATGCGTCGATCCTTGACTCTATATGGTTTGACCTTCTCGCTGCCGCTTCTGATCTGGCAGTTGCTGTTCTTCGTCTTTCCGCTCGTCTTTCTCGTCGCGCTCAGCTTCTGGACCGTCAAGAACTTCCGTATGCAGGCGGATCTCGACACCGTGAACTGGGCCACGATGTACGGCCGGTCGGTGTTCTGGCAGGCCTATGGCACGACGCTGGCGATGGCATCAGCCGCTTCCGTGCTGGTCAGCATTCTTGCTTTCCCGTGCTCCTACGCGATTGCCTTCAAGCTGTCGGAGACGGCGCGGCGTTGGGCGATCTTCCTCATGGTGATCCCGTTCTTCACCAGCTATCTTGTCCGCGTCTACTCTTGGCAGATATTTCTCTCCGACGCCGGCATCATCAACGTGATGCTAGGCTGGATCGGTCTTGGTCCATTCGGGCTTCTGAATACGGTAGGCGCGACGATTGTCGGTTATCTGACGCTGACATACCCCTTGGTCGTACTCTTGCAGCTTTTCAGCCTCGTCTTCATCGACCGCACGCTGATCGAGGCGGCGCACAACCTCCGCTGTGGCCGCCTGCGCACGGTCTTCGCAGTAATCATCCCCTCTGCGCGTGTGGGCCTTGTGATCGCGGCACTCTTCGCCTTCATCCTCAGCTTCGGCGATTTCGTTAGCCCGATCTATCTTGGTGGTGGTGATCCGACGACGCTGTCGATCCTGATCACGGACACCACGAAATCGGGCCAGCAATGGCCGCGCGCGGCAGTGATCGCCCTGACCATGATCGCAACGCTGCTGTTCGTAGCCTTCGTCGCCGTCCGCTTTGCCTACAAGGGGCGTTCGAAATGAGCGACAGTTCCGCAAACATGAACCGCAGCCGCCTGGTCGACCTTTCGCTAAAGATCTACATCATCCTTGGCTTCGCCTTCGTCTTCGCGCCGATTGCCGCAAGCTTCGTCTTCTCGTTCAACTCGGACCGCTTCCCCTCGATCCCGCTCGGACATTTCTCGCTCGAATGGTACGAGGCGGTGGCCTCGGACCCGTTCGCTTGGCAAGGGCTGCGTAACACGCTGTTCGTCGGGGTGATCGTCGGGATTGTCTCAACCGGGCTTGGATTTGGGGCAGCCTATACCGATTTCCGTTATCGGTTCTTCGGCAAGCAGATCTATCTGGCGCTGGCGCTTTTGCCGCCGACCATTCCAGTGGTAATCCTCGGGCTTGCGATGCTCGCCTATCTTTCGCGGATCAATCTGTCGGGCAATTCGCTGTCTGTGATCATCGCCCATGTCGTGATCTGTGCTCCATTCGCGATGGCGATCATCCGGCTTCGCCTCAGCCAGATGGACCCCGATCTGGAAGCCGCCGCGTGGAATCTTGGTGCATCCGAATGGGCGGCGATGCGGCACGTGATTATCCCCTTTACCAAACCCGCAATCCTTGGCGCGCTGTTCATCACCATGGCGGTTTCCTTCGATGAGTTCGCGATTGCCTGGTTCGTCTCGGGCCTGAACGAGACGCTGCCGGTCAAGGTGCTGGGCTTCCTGCAAGGTCAGGTCAGCCCGCGCATCAACGCTATCGGTACGTTCGTTTTCGTCACGTCAATGACGCTGGTGATCCTCGCACAGATTCTTCTGACCGGACGCAGCGCCAAAGTCCGTCCCGTCGCGGACGAACAGGAGTAGGCAATGAAGAACAACACGCTTGTTTCCTTCGAGGGCGTGGTCAAGCGCTTCGGTGATTTCCTTGCCGTCCAGCGCATGGACTTCGAGATCGCGAAGGGAGAATTCTTGGCAATCATGGGGTCGTCAGGCTGCGGCAAAACGACGACGCTCCGCATGCTGGCAGGCCTCGAAGCGCCCAGCGAGGGTGTGATCCGCCTCTCCGGCAAACCGATCAATGACCTGCCGACCTGGAGCCGCGACACCCCGATGGTGTGGCAGAGCCTAGCCCTGTTCCCCTTCCTGAATGTGATCGAGAATGTCGAGTTCGCGCTGAAAATGCGGGGCATCGGCAAGACCGAGCGGCGGCGGCGCGCCGAACAATGGCTCGACCGAATGCAGATCACAGAATTCGCCAGCCGCAATATCTCGCAGCTTTCAGGCGGCCAGCGGCAGCGCGTGGCGCTCGCCCGTTCACTAGTCGTCGAGCCCGAGATCCTCCTTCTCGATGAACCCCTTTCTGCGCTTGATGCCGCGCTAAAGGTGCGGATGCAGTCGGTGTTGAAGAACCTTCAGCGAGAGACGGGCATCACCTTCGTCTACGTAACCCACAGCCAGTCCGAAGCCTTCTCGATGGCGGACCGCGTGGTGATCATGAGCCGCGGCAAGATCGAGCAAATAGGCACCCCGCAAGAGATTTACCGCACGCCGCGCACGCGGTTCGTGGCCGGTTTCCTTGGGTCTTCGAACATGTTCACCGGCAAGGTGACCGGGATTGACGGAGGTGTGGTAACGCTCGACACGCCATCGGGGGCGCTGCGACTTGGCGCCACAGACCTGCCCGGGCCGGTCGCAGTCGGTCAGACGGCGACCTTGACCGTACTGGACACCAAGACCCACCTCGCAACGAGGGCGCCCGCGGGCAACGTTAACGCGCTTCCCGTGCGTATGATCGGTGAGGAATTCATCGGCGCCACGGCGACCATTTATCTCGAGGCCTCCGACGGGCACGAAATCCGCGTCCAGAAAAGCCATGAGGATCTCGCGAACCTGCCGTTGCAGATCGGTCAGGAACTGGTTGCCCACTGGCCCCTTGAAGATGGCCACCTCGTCATGGAGGCGTAGGTCAGCCATGTCCCGTCGCACCTCGGTCAGATCCGACGAAGCTGCCTCGACTCGGACGCGCTGGGTAGTTCCGCCACAGGCCGGGCGGCTCGTTCCCTTGGCTCTTGCTACGGCAGGACGCGACGTGGACGCGGTCGTCTATTCCGTCACGACCGCCGGCCTCAGTCAAAGGCAGATCGAAAACACACCGCTTGGCGATGTGACCTTCCGGACCTTGATCGCGATTCTCGCAATGCCGCTGCGGCACTTCTTCGCGAGGGTCTTGAGGCGTCAAAGGATCGACGGCCTCGGGCGTCCTGATCTGCGATGAACGCTGCGGTTGTCGGGCATTTCGGCGACATGAGAAGAGGAGACAATAATGCTCGACGCGTCCGACGCGCTCGTCCCCGTTGGCGCAGTCCATTTTCCGGTCTGCGAATTGAAACAGACCAGAAGCTTCGCCTTCCTTCTTTTGCGTGATTTCACTCTTCTTGCCTTCAGTTCGGCGATTGAGCCGTTTCGCATCGCCAACCAGTTATCGCAAAAACCACTTTATCGCTGGACCGTCGTTTCCGAAGATGGCCGCCCGGCTCGCAGTTCCTCAGGCGTTGAGGTTGCAGCCGTTCGAGACCTTCGGTCGGTTGAGCGGGATACCACACTTCTGGTCTGCGCCGGCAATCTTATGACGGGCCATCCCGCAAAGCCGACGCTTGCCTTCTTGCATCACCATTACCGGACGGGCGGATCGGTCGGGGGAATCTGTGCCGGTGCGGTTGCGCTGGCGCGGGCCGGACTGCTTGGGCGACATGCCTTCACGTTGCATTGGGAATGCCACCCCGGCTTCTTTGAACTATTCCCCCGCCTTGAGCCAACCAAACGCCGGTTCGAAATTGATGGGCGCGTCATGACCTGCGGCGGCGGCGCGGCGGCCGCCGATATGGCCATCTCGATCATCCGGCAAGACTACGGAGACGACTTCGCCGCGATCGTGGCGGACATGTGTTTGCTACGAGACGATGCCGGAGCAAACCTTAGTCAGAGATCGTCGATCGGCACGGCACTTCATACACGGAACCCGGCACTGATCGAAATCGTGAAGATCATGATCGACAACATCGAATATCCACTGACAATGGCAGAGCTCGCGCAAAGAGTGGGCTACACCGCGCGCCATATCGAGCGGCAATTCCAGCGTTGCATTGGCCAGACCCCCATGGGCTACTACCTCGGCCTCCGACTGGATCATGCCCGAAGTCTCATAGCAGAAACCGATATGACGCTCTTCGAGGTGGCCGCCGCAACGGGATTCAACACGAAGTCACATTTCTCCAAAGTGTTTTTGCGACGGTTCGGATCTCCTCCGAGTAAAGTTCACCACCATCGTCGTGGGACGCGAAGCGTTTACTGACTCATATCATCTTCTGATATTGAAAAGATCATGGTTGTGAATTGTTCAATGATAGTTGGAGAATGCTGTCGTATCTTGGTCGGGTGAAGTCAGTGCCAGCCCACCTTGGCCTTCGCGCCGTGCTTCGGACGTTCCCTGAACGGGCATGGATGCCACCCCAAATCGGGTCGCACAAAGGGAAGTATTTAGCCAACCTGTGGCGACTCAAGGGGGCCAGGGATTTCGAAACGCCAACCGAACTTGTTTGCGCCATCCGACCCGTCCGGGGTCCCTATTACTGGGGAGACACACGCGGGGGCTACCTATTGCAGACGACGAGCAACGCAACACTCGCGGGCATTTAACTGGCCAGGCGTTCGACGGTTTGATCCTGTTCGCAAACAAAATTGGCCAAGGTGGTAGTTGAACGTCCGCTCCTACAGTTCGCAGAGGACGTGTTCGCCGGTGCAGCGAACTTCCGCTTTCCGCCCCTTCTGCCCAACTACAATTTCTCGCTGGACTTCCTTGGCCCCGCAAGCGGTAGTCGGATGACGCCGACACAGCGTTCTCGCTCGGCATCGCCACCCGGAATTCCGGGCTCTGCTTGGTAGAAGGGCCGGAATGGATCCTGCCCGAACCAGGAGACCGACAATGACGAAGAAGCCTAGCACCAATCCCGAAACCACCAAAGCGACGAAGCTGCCGGCCAAGACCACACCTTCGGCCCGCGCCGAGAGTAAGAAGACCCGACTGATAAAAATGTTGCACAAGGACGACGGCAGCACGATCACCACGATCAGCGCAGCACTCGGCTGGCAGCCCCATACGACGCGCGCGGCCATCACCGGGTTGCGCAAGACGGGCCACAAGGTCGAAACGGCGAAGCCGGCTGACGGCAGCTCCGGGTTGATCTACCGGATCCCGCTCAAGCCCGATGCCCGTGCGAAAACCGGGAACGACGCGGAGGCGCGCCAATGAATTCGGCCGACCAGCGAGTTGCGCCAAGAGACCTGCCTGAGGCTCTTGCTGCAGTCGAAACCGCAGATCGCGCCGGCCTGCTCGATCTCTGGCGCGAGGTGATCGGGGCACCTCCCCCAAAGAACCTCTCGCTACCGTTCTTGCGCCGCGCGCTCGCCTTTGAACTGCAGTGTCAGGCGCTCGGGGGGCCCAAGGCCCGAACGATCGAGGACCTAGGCCGCATCGCCGCGGGTTCCGCATCTCGGGCGTCCGTTGGCACCAAGCTGCCCCCCGGCGCGAAGCTGGTCCGAGAATGGCAGGGCCGCACTTGGACCGTCGAGGTGATCGACGGCGGGTTCTTGATGGGCGGGGAGCGGTATGTGTCGCTCTCCGCCATTGCTAGGAAGATAACCGGTGCCCGCTGGTCGGGCCCACGGTTTTTCGGGCTGACGGGCGACGCCGGACGGGATGCACAGCCCACCAAGCCGTCTCAGCGAGGAAAGGCAGCTTAAGATGGCGCGCCGGATACGCTGTGCAATCTACACCCGGAAATCCTCCGAAGAAGGACTTGATCAGGACTTCAACTCGCTCGACGCCCAGCACGAGGCATGCGCTGCCTATGCGACGAGCCAGAAGGCGGAGGGTTGGGTGCTCATCCCGACCCGCTACGATGACGGAGGGTTGTCCGGAGGGACCCTGCAGCGGCCAGCGCTCCAGCGCCTGCTCGCGGATATCGAGGCGGGCCTCGTCGACCAGATTGTCGTCTACAAGATCGACCGGCTGACCCGTTCGCTCTCCGACTTCGCGAAAATTGTCGATCGGCTTGATGCAGCCGGCGCCTCCTTCGTCTCGGTCACGCAGTCCTTCAACACCGCCACTAGCATGGGACGGCTAACGCTGAATATGCTCCTCAGCTTCGCGCAGTTCGAGCGCGAGGTGACGGCGGAACGGATCCGCGACAAGATCGCCGCCTCGAAGAAGAAGGGGCTCTGGATGGGCGGCACAGTGCCCTTCGGCTACCAGCCTGACGGCCGCAGCCTGAAGATCGACGAGACCGAAGCATCAATTGTCCGCCACATCCATGACCTCTATCACGATGTCGGCTCGGTACGCGCAGTCGCCGAACATGCGGACGAACTTGGCTACAGAACGCGACTGCGGTCGTTCGCTACGGGCACCTCGACCGGCGGAACACGATTCAGCCGCGGGCACATCTATCAGATCCTGACCAACCCGCTCTACGCCGGCCGCATCCGGCACCGGGATAAGACCTACGACGGGCAGCATCCGGCGATCATCGACCCCGCAGCGTGGGATACTTTGCAGGAGCGCCTGGCCGCCGAAGCGGCCCGCAGCCGCGGACGGCCGAACGCGGCAGAACGCTCGCCGCTGGTCGGCAAGCTTTTCGATGAGATCGGAGATCGGTTGACCCCGAGCCATTCTCGGAAAAACGGAAAGCGTCTGCGCTACTACATCTCGCGCAGGCTAGTCACCGACCGGCGTGAGAAACACGCCGATGCATGGCGGTTGCCGGCACGGGATCTTGAGACCGGCATTGCCCGAGTCCTCCGCGATCACCTGCGCAAACCCACTGTGGTGACCGATCTGGTCCGGGACATCACGGCCTCCGAGGTTCCCGATCTACAAGCGAAGCTTCGACAGATCGCATGTGATTGTGACGCCGAGGGTGCCGCCGACCTCTGGGCTCCGCTGCTACGCCGCGCCGATCTCGCACAGGGTAGCATCCTCTTGCGGCTCGACCGGAAAGTCATGGCGGACCGGCTCGGCATCGCGCCGGATCGGATCGACAGTGCGGCCCGTCGGATTCCCGCATCATTCCAGATGCAGCGCCGAGGTGTCGAAGCCCGCATCATCCTTGGTGCCGCCGTGCCACAGGTCGATCCGGTGCTGGCGAAGAACATCCTGACGGCACAGAAATGGTATGCGGCCATCAAAGCCGGTGCCTCCTTCGGCGACCTTGCTACTCGAGAGAAAACCACCTCGAGCCGCATCCAGCAGATGATCAGTCTCGCCTTCCTCGCCCCAGATATTCTGGATCAGGTGGCTGCGGGTAGCCAGCCCGTTGCCTTCACATCGGAATGGTTCAAGCGAAGGCAGCTGCCCCTGGAATGGGATATGCAGCAGCGAGTTTTTGGCAATCTCTGACTCTTCATTACCCTGCAAAATCGCATAATAATAACAGCTTGGACTGCAACGCCGATCTCTTCTCATTGCTCGCTAATGTATATCGCTCGTCCGGCGTCAGAGCCCGAGCAGAGAAGATGTGTCTAGCTGAACCGGGACAGCGCGCCGCGGCCGGAGGCGTCACTGGGCCGGCGCCGGGTCCATCTCCGGTCACATGAAATCAGCAAACTGGAACTTTTTCTCTGTAGGGCGAAAACTGCATTTCATAGGATTGACTCACGGGGCAAACTAACCTAAATCTCTGTAAATGACTTACAGAGGATTTCCCCATGAGGCTCGCGGAGCTCTCCGACATTCACTCCGGCTACACGGCGCGCGGCAGGCTCGATCCGCTGCCGGAGGGTGGGGTGCCGGCGCTGCAGCTGCGTGACGTCGGGGCTAGCGGTGAGGCGCCCGGCCCGGACTTCCAGAGGTACGACCTGGACAAGCTGTCCGACCGATACCTCGTACGCGGCGGCGAGGTCGTCTTTCGCTCGCGTGGCGAGCCGAACGCTGCAGCGGCCATTCCCGATCCGCTGCCGGAACCCGTCGTGGTCATCGTCCCGCTGGTAATCATTCGCCCCAACAGGGACCGCGTTCTCCCCGAATACTTGGCATGGGCCATCAACCAGCCCGACGCGCAGCGCAGGCTCTGCGCGGAGGCACAGGGCACGAGCCTCAGGATGATCCCGATGGTGGCCCTCGAAGGCCTCGAGATCGCCGTGCCCGACCTGCTGACGCAGAGACGCATCATCGACCTCGCTGCTCTCGCCCGGCAGGAGGGGCAATTGCTCCGGCAACTCGCCGCTCGCAGGGAAACACTCGTAAGCGCCGTTCTCGTCGATGCCGCTAAGGCCGCCGACCAAAAGGAAATTGCCCGATGACCGACCAGATCACCCAGCAGCAGATCAACCAGACCGCCTGGGCGGCCTGCGACACCTTCCGGGGCGCCGTCGATGCCGGCCAGTACAAGGACTATATCCTCGTGATGTTGTTCCTGAAGTACATTTCGGACCTCTGGAACGACCACCTCGAAACCTACCGCAAGCAGTACGGAGACGACGAGGCCCGCATTCGACGCCGCCTCGAGCGCGAGCGGTTCATCCTGCCCGAGGGCGCCAGCTACTACGACCTCTACGCCCAGCGGAACGAGGCCAACATCGGCGAGCTGATCAACATCGCGCTGGAGAAGATCGAGGACGCGAACCGCGCGAAGCTCGAGGGCGTCTTCCGCAACATCGACTTCAACTCCGAGGCCAACCTCGGCCGCCCGAAGGATCGCAACCGCCGCCTCAAGAACCTTCTCGAGGACTTCGCCAAGCCCGCCCTCGACCTGCGCCCGTCGCGGGTGACCGAGGACATCATCGGCGAGTGCTACATCTACCTGATCTCGCGCTTCGCTTCGGACGCCGGAAAGAAGGCCGGCGAGTTCTACACGCCGACGGCCGTGTCGCGTCTGTTGGCCAAGCTGGCGGCGCCGCAGCCCGGCAACACGATCTGCGATCCCGCCTGTGGGTCCGGCTCGCTGCTCATCCAGGCTTCGCAGGAGGTGGGTTCCGAGAATTTCGCCCTCTACGGGCAGGAGGTGAACGGGGCGACCTGGGCGCTGGCCCGGATGAACATGTTCCTGCACGCCAAGGACGCCGCCCGCATCGAATGGTGCGACACGCTCAACAGCCCCGCGCTGGTGGAAGGCGATCACCTCATGCGCTTCGACGTGGTGCTCGCCAATCCGCCCTTCTCGCTGGACAAGTGGGGCGCGGAGGATGCGGACAGCGACCAGTACAAGCGCTTCTGGCGCGGCGTGCCGCCGAAGTCCAAGGGCGACTACGCCTTCATCACCCACATGATCGAGATCGCCAAACGCCAGTCCGGCCGCGTGGCGGTGATCGTGCCGCACGGCGTGCTGTTCCGGGGGGGCGCCGAGGGGCGCATCCGCCAGCAACTGATCGAGGAAAACCTGCTCGACGCCGTCGTCGGCCTACCCGCCAACCTGTTCACCACCACGGGGATCCCAGTCGCCATCCTGATCTTCGACCGCTCGCGCGAGGAAGGCGGCGCAAATGCGGATCGGCGCGACGTGCTGTTCATCGACGCCAGCAAGGAGTTCATACCGGGCAAGACCCAGAACGTGATGGACGATGCGCATGTGGCAAAGGTGCTGGAGACCTACGGCACCCGCGCCGAGGTCGAGCGGTATTCGCACCGAGCCAGCCCCGAGGAGATCGCCGAGAACGGCTTCAACCTCAACATCCCCCGCTACGTCGACACCTTCGAACCGGAGGAAGAGATCGACGTCGCCGCGGTGCAAATGGACATCCTGCGGATCGAGGCCGAGCTGGCCGAGGTACGGGCGAAGATGGCCGGGTATCTGAGGGAGCTCGGTGTCGATGGATGATCTTTCAATACCGACGCCGACTGCAAGGACCGCCTTCGCGGCGTCACTGTTCGACGGCGATCTCCCGACCGACTGGGCAATCGGCGTAATGGATGACGTCTTGAGCGGGACAGAGTATGGCCTCAGCGAGCCTGGCGATTCTGCTGGTGACACGTCCATTGTCGGAATGCGGGACCTTGTCGACGGCGTCGTAAGGTTCGAAGAACTTGCCACCGTCGACAGCGGCGGCACCGACTGGTCGGCGTTCCGTCTTCGCCGTGGAGACATCCTTCTCAACCGCACCAACAGCCCCGATCTGGTCGGTAAAGTCGGCTATGTCCGCGAAGACTTTGACGCCGTATTCGCATCCTATCTGGTCCGCCTGCACGTCGATCCACAGCGCGCGGACGCTGAATATGTTGCCGCTTGGCTCACTAGCGACATCGCACAACGCGCTTTGAAGCGCCTCTCCACGCGAGGTGTGAGCCAAGCGAACATCAATCCAACGGAGTTCCGCCGGCACTGCCCAATCCCGATCCCCCCACTCCCCGAACAGCGCAAGATCGCCGAGATCCTGCGGACGTGGGACGAGGCGCTCGAAAAGCTCACTGCCCTCCGCGCGCTGAACATCCGTCGCCGCGTCTGGTTCCGGACCCATCTGTTCACCGGCAAGGTCAGGTTGCCCGGCTTTACGGGCGAGTGGCGCGAAGTCCCCCTGAGCGCGGTTCTCCACGAGCACGGCTCCAAATCGACCGGCGCGGAGGAGGTCTACTCGGTCTCGGTCCACAAAGGGCTGGTGAACCAGGTCGAACATCTCGGACGGTCGTTCTCGGCCGCAAACACCGACCACTACAACCGCGTCCTGCCCGGCGACATTGTCTACACCAAAAGCCCCACGGGCGACTTCCCGCTCGGCATCATCAAGCAGAGCAAGATCGACCGCGAGGTCATCGTCTCGCCGCTCTACGGGGTCTTCACCCCGCAGACCTACGCGCTCGGCGTGATCCTCGACGCGCTCTTCGAGTCTCCGCTGGCCGCGCGCAACTACCTCCATCCCCTCGTCCAGAAGGGCGCCAAGAACACGATTGCCGTTACCAATAGCCAGTTCCTCGAAGGCAAACTCTGCCTCCCGATGGACCCGGCGGAACAGACTGCTATCGCCGCCATCGTGACCGCCTCGCACACCGAATGCGCTGGCTTCGAAACCGAGATCGAAGCCCTGACCCGCCAGAAACGTGGCCTCATGCAGAAGCTGCTGACGGGCGAATGGCGGGTGAATTCAGAGAAGGAACTGGCATGAAAGTTTTGGGATTTCGCGGCGACCCGAAGGCGCCTCGCTACGCCGTCGTGTCGGAGGTGGGCGGCGCCTACACGTTGGAGAACGCCGCCAGCGACAACAAGCTGTCCGTCCCTGCTCCTATCGGGGAGGACGCCGATGCCGAGCGGCTGGACTGGCTGTACCACGAAATCCTCGCGATCTTCGATGCCCACCCCGGCATCGCCAAGGTGATGATCAAGCAGAACGAATACACACAGAATGATACCAAGGCGAAGCGGAAGTCGGCTCATGCAGATGCCGCCGTCGTGCTCGCCTGTGCGCATCGCGGCATCCCGGTCGAACTGAAGATCTACTCGTCCATGCCCACGACGAGCAGGGACACGAAGCAGCACGCCGAAACCCGGGTCGGCAAGACCGACAAGTACTGGGACAACAAGATGGCGGACGCCGTGAATGCGGCATGGTGGGGGCTGCGCCGGCCATGAACCAGCTTGTCCTTGTCACCCTCACGCCCGGCATGACCCTCTACAAGTACCGATTGGTCAGCAAGATCGGCGCAGGCAGCTTTGGAGAGGTCTGGCTGGCGCATGATCTTGCCGTGCAGCGCGAGTACGCGGTCAAGATCCTCCAGCCGGGGGTGTCAGTGGACGAGCGGCTGCGTGAAGCCCAGATCGGCAACCGGCTCGAGCACAACAACCTCGTGTACGTTCACCAGGCCGATGTCGTGCCGGTGTCGGGCGAGCATGCTGTCATCCTCGCCATGGACTACCAGCCAAACGGTTCGGTCGAGACCTTGGCGAATCCGGCCGGCTATCTGCCGCTTCCTGCCGTCCTGCGGATCGCGCGGGATATCCTACAGGGGCTAGAGTATCTCCATGCCCGCAGCTTCTATCACAACGACATTAAGCCGGGAAACATCCTGCTTGGGCCCCAGCAGCAGGCCATGCTGTCCGATTACGGGATAACGGGCGTTTCGTCGAACGGCGCCCCCGTGGCGGCCCCGAACGCTTACGTTCTCCACCGTGCACCGGAAGTCCTCGCGACCGGAAACATCGGTGTCAGTTCGGACATCTTCCAGGTCGGGATGACCCTTGCGAGGTTGCTGATTCACCTGGACCACCTGCGTGCAGTCCGCGCCAGCATCGGCTCGGCGCAGTACGATCAGGACATTGCGTCGGGGAAGCTGCTTCAGGCGAAGGACTTCGGGTGCCACATCCCGGCGGCAGTTCGGCGCGTGATCCTGAAGGCCGTCCATCCCGATCCGGCCAAACGGTACACTAGCGCGCTCGAGATGCGGCGCGCGCTCGAGAAGCTGGATTATCCCGGGCACTGGACCGTCGACGCTGCCGGCAATGAGGTCGGCAAATGCGGGACATGCGAGTTCTCTCACTCGGTCTCGCCTGTGGCAGGCGGGATGTTCGACGTGACCTGCAGCAAGCGCAATGTGGTCTCGGGCAATACTCAGCGCGTCACCCAGTTCTGCAGACGGGGTCTAACCCAGAAGCAGGCGGAAAAGGTCGTCGCGGATTTCAAGCAATTCGTGGTGACCGGGAAATGACCTTCAACGCCGCCGAGAAACACCAGTCCCAAGTGCCAGCACTGCAGTTTCTGGTTGCGCTCGGGTTCACCCCGCTCTCGCAGGAGGAGGCCCTTCGCCTGCGTGGCGGGCGCCTGCGGAACGTGGTGCTGGACGATGTGCTCGCCGAGCAGCTCATGCGCATCAACGGCTTCACGCATCGCGGCCGCGAGTATGCCTTCGACCTCGAGGACGCACACGAGGCGATGCGCCGGCTCAAGCCCACGCCCGACCGTCTGAAGGGCCTGCGGGGAACGAACCAGGACATCTACGACACGCTCGTCCTCGGCACGACCATCACGAAGTCCATCGATGGCGACTCGAAGAGCTACTCGTTCCGCTACATCGATTGGGAGCGGCCGGAGAACAACGTCTTTCACGTCACTGTCGAGTTCTCGGTCGAGAGGACGGCGTCGAGCCAGACCAAGCGTTGCGACATCGTGGCGTTCGTGAACGGCATCCCGATCCTCGTGATCGAGAACAAGCGGCCGACCGAAAGCCTGAAGAAGGCGGACAGCCAGCTGATCGGCTACCAGAACGAGGACAACATCCCGCAGCTCTTCCACTTCGCCCAGCTGCTGATCGGCATGAACCGCAACGAGGCACGCTATGCGACGGTCGGGACGCCGCGGAAGTTCTGGCAGACTTGGCGCGACGAGGAAGACACCGACGAGGCCATCACGCCCTTCGCGAACCGCGTGCTCACCGCAGCGGAGAAGGACGCCATCTTCTCCGGCGACTTCGCAGGCGCACGCGCCTATTTCGACGCAATGGCCGCCGAGGGCGAGCGCGTGGTCACGGCTCAGGACCGGACGGTGTACGCGCTGTGCCGCCCCGAGCGGCTGCTCGATCTCGTCCGCCGCTTCACCGTGTTCGACGGCGGCGTCCGCAAGGTGGCACGCCATCAGCAGTTCTTCGGGATCCGGCGCGCGGTCGAGACGGTCAAGCAGCATGATGTCAGCGGCGCTCGCAAGGGCGGCGTGATCTGGCACACGCAGGGATCGGGCAAATCGTTGACGATGGTGATGCTGGGGCGCTCGCTCGCTCTCGAGCGCAGCATCGAGAACCCGCGGATCCTCATCGTCACTGACCGCGACGATCTCGACAAGCAGATCAAGGATACCTTCAAGTCGTGCGACCTCGAGCCGGTTCGCGCGACGAGCGGGGCTCACCTTCTGGAGCTTGTCCACAACAAGGCACCGCTGGTCACCACGATCATCAACAAGTTCGACACGGCGCTGAAGAACAGCAAGCTGGTGGACGACGATCCGAACATCTTCGTTCTGGTGGACGAGAGCCACAGGACGCAGACCGGGCGCTACGGCGGCCACAGCCAGTTCGCGGCCAAGATGCGGCGCCTCCTGCCCAAGGCCTGTTACCTCGGCTTCACCGGCACGCCCCTGCTCAAGAAGGAGAAGAACACGCTGTCGACCTTCGGGCGGCTGATCCACCGCTACGCCATCGATGAGGCGGTCGCCGACGGTGCCGTCGTGCCGCTGCTCTACGAGGGACGGCTTGTCGAGCAGCAGGTCTCGGGCGCCGTCATCGACCGCTGGTTCGAGAAGATCAGCGAGGGGCTGACTGACAGTCAGAAGGCCGACCTCAAACGCAAGTTCTCCCGGATGGACGCGCTGGCCAAGACTGACCAGGCCATCCGAGCCAAGGCGTTCGACATCTCCGAGCACTATCGCCAGCACTGGCAGGGGACCGGCTTCAAGGCGCAGCTCGTCGCCCCGTCGAAGGCGGCGGCCGTCCGCTTCAAGGAGGTTCTCGACGAGATCGGCCACGTCTCGAGCGCGATCGTCATTTCGCCGCCGGACGAGAACGAAGGCAACGAGGAGGTCGACCAGGAGTCCAGGGACCTCGTGCGCCGCTTCTGGTCGCAGATGATGGCGCGGTACAAGACCGAGGATGAGTACAACCGCCAGATCATTGATGCCTTCAAGGGCTCCGGCGATCCGGAGATCCTGATCGTCGTCTCCAAGCTGCTCACCGGCTTCGACGCACCCCGGAACACGGTGCTTTACGTCTGCAAGTCCCTGAAGGAACACAATCTCCTGCAGGCGATTGCGCGCGTGAACCGGCTCTATGAGGACGGCGGCATAGAGAAGCAGTTCGGCTTCATCGTCGACTACGAAGGGCTGCTGGGTGAGTTGGACAGCGCCCTGACGACGTACAGCGCCTTTGAGGGTTACGAGGCGGCCGACCTCGCCGGGACGGTGCACGATGTCCGGGAGGAGATCCGCAAGCTACCCCAGTTGCACGACCAGCTCTGGGACCTCTTCAAGCCTGTCCGTAACAAAAAGGACATGGAGCAGTTCGAGCAGCACCTCGCTGACGAGGCGCTGCGCCACGAGTTCTACGCGCGCCTCAAGGCATTCAGCCGGTGCCTGCATATCTCGCTCTCATCCGACAAGCTGTTCGATGTCTTCGACGAGGCCAAGGTCGATGCCTTGAAGCGGGACTGGAAGCAGTTCTCCGAACTCAAGCGCTCGGTCCAGCTCCGCTACCAGGAGACGGTGGACGTTCGCGAGTTCGAGCCAAAGATCCAGAAGCTGCTCGATGACCACGTTGTGGCAATGCCGGCGGAAACCATCATCGAGGTGGTCAACATCAACGATCCCGACGCGCTGAAGGCTGTCGTCGAGGAGACTGGCGTCTCAGAAGCCTCGAGGGCAGACCGCATCGCCAGCGCAACCCGGCGGGCAATCACCGAGAAGATGGATGAGGACCCGACGCTCTACAAAGAGTTCTCCGAGCTGCTCGAAGAAACCATCCGCGCCTATCGCGAGAAGCGGCTGTCCGAGCGCGACTACCTGAACAGCGTCGTGAACCTCGCGAGCAAGGTCGGACGCAAGGACCGGGGCCGGGATGTTCCGGAAAGCATCCGGGGCGATGAGGATGCACAGGCGTTCTTCGGGATTCTGGACGGTCAGCTGAAGACCGCAGGAGACGTGCTGGTTGGAGGCGAGGATGCAGCAAACATCGCTCAACAGATCATCGACATCATCAAGTCGCACCTGATCGTGGACATCTGGTCGAACGAGGTCGCCCAAAACAATCTGCGGAATGCAATCGATGACTACTTCTTCGACGTCCTGCGCGACGAAAAGAGCGTCGACCTGCCCGTGGAGGTGCTCGACGAGCTCGAGTTGAAGATCATGGATCTCGCCCGGGCCAGGTTCGCGGCATGACACGGGAGTTGCACTACCTGCAGTACGGCACGCAGGAGATCCAATACGAGATCGTCCGCCGCCCGAGGAAGACACTGGAGATCTCCGTCGAGCCGGATGCATCGGTGGTGATCGCGGCCCCGGAGGACTCGACGCTCGACGCCATCGAAGCCAAGCTGCGGAAGCGGGCGGCTTGGGTGACGAGGCAGCAGCGGTACTTCTCCCAGTTCCTGCCGCGGACGCCGGAGCGCAGGTTCGTCGCCGGGGAGACGCATCTCTACCTGGGGCGGCAGTATCGGCTGAAGGTCGTCCCGCATGTCCAAGAGAGCGTGAAGCTGATCCGCGGCTACATCGTCGTGCAGACTCACCGGCCTAACCGGCCTGAGATCACGCGCGAACTTGTCGAGGCATGGTACCGGGACCGGGCCCACATCAAGTTTCCAGAGCGCATTAAACTCTGTCTCGGCCACTTCCCGAACCCCGAGGCATTTCGGCCGAAAGGTCTCATCGTGCGTCAGACCAGGAAGCGATGGGGGTCCATGTCGTCGGCCGGACGCTTGCTGCTCAATCGCCGCCTAGTACAGGCACCGGTCGATGCCATAGACTACGTGATCACCCACGAGCTCTGTCACGTGGCGGAGCCCCATCACGGAACGGCGTTCTTCGAACTCCTCGACAAAGTAATGCCTGACTGGGAACGTCGGAAGCAGAGGCTGGAACGGGCGATGGCCTGAAACCTTCCGAGACTGACCGTAGCTGCTCAAAGTCCACGCCAGCTTGCTGGTGCCCTGAAGTCAAGTCCAGCGCCCGTAGCCACGGCCGGAAACCGTATCGCGCCAAATGGCAAACAGAGACTTGCGCCAATTTGGGCGGCTATTTCGCCTGCAATTTCAAGTCTCTAAGGGGCGATGCGGCCTGCAAGCCACGCAAATCACGCCACAATGCGTGCCGTAAAAACTTGTTTTTAATCAATGGATTATGTGGTGGCGGAGCACTCTGGATTCGAACCAGAGATATGTTCCATTTTCTAACCCCCGGAAAACACGGCACAATTCCAGCGTAGAAATTGGGGTAGACGGTTGATTTTGAACGACTTTTAGGCACAAAGCTCGGGCTAAACCCTTGGCTAACTCCGTAGTCCAAAAGTAGCCGAAGTTCGAGTCGAACAGCCACGTACCAATCTACCCGGTCGGCGTCGAACGCGCCTGCGTAGTAGTTTTTCTGCCCCAACTCCTCAGCCAGCGGAAACGCTCCGGATCCTGAGCAAGCAGAAATGCACGAAGACGTTCTTGCGCGTCTGGGTTCGAGCGGACGAGCAACGACCTCAGTTCGTGGTCGATTGCGCCGCGTTCTGCACCCAGTTCTTCAGCCTTCGTGTACCAATCGTGACCGGCAGCCAGATCGCCGAGTTCCATCGACACAGCGCCGATCAGCGTACACGGTCTGAAATCTGTCGGTGTCAGCATGTGTGCATCCAAACCCAACTTTTTCGCTTCAGCGAGACGACCAACATCACGCATCGCGCCTCCACGAGTTGTCGACAGTGCCGATTTTGGTTTTCCGGCGATACCTGAAATCGCAAGTGCAGCATCAGTCAATTCCAAAGCCTTTCCAGGCTGATCGGCCTTTCGCCAATGCCCACTGGCATTCACGGCGGCCCAAACGTCACTGGTTCGCTCCCATTCCTCCGACAGAGCCAAGGCTTCCACACGATGCCAAGCCTGCTGCAGTTTTTCAGTCCAGCAATCCGGCGCCTCCGTTGACAACCAGGCAACGTCCTCCGGCTGAATCCGTTTTTCGGCAGCAACTTGTTTGAGCAGGCGCATCACACGCGGGTAGTGCTCTTCGTCGACAAAACCGATGTCGAAGCGATTTCGCAATTCCCGGGCCTCCCGCTTTCGGCGCAAGACCGGATCATTTTCCATGGCTGCAAATCGCGCCTTGATTGCCGCATCCATGGCCTCAGCCCGCTTGGCACTTTCTGCAGCCTCTTCTTCTGCCTTGGCTTTTTCCCTTCGAATACGCTCTGATCGTTCTTGTGCGGCAACCTGTTGAAAGGCCTGTAGATCCAATTCATCCATCGTGAAGGCCAACAGAGCCGCCAATCCGTTTTCGGAAAGAAATGATCTGGCGAGTGGTGTTAGAGTGTCGCCCTGGTCAATTTTCTGCAGGATACCGTTCAGCCGCGCGCCGATAAGCGCGGCGCCGGGTAGATCATCGACGAGATATTTTTCCGCCAAGCTGGGTTGATTGGACTTCGGCATGATGAAACCTGTGCGATCAAAAATACTCTTGAGTTCAATCAGGTATCCCTGAAAGAGGCAATCGTCAGGCCCTGCGGCACGGCAGAACCTAGTGAAAACTTGCCTGAAACGCTGTCGCTGTAAGAGACACGTGAGCATCCAGTGGCGGGCGAAGCTCAAAGGCCTTGGGTTCGCGTGAGAAATTCCAGAGCCGGAACAGGCACCATTCCGAACGCCGCTCCTCCGCGACAGCCAGTTCGTTACGAGTGATATGGAAGGGCGTGCGCTCCCATCCGTTCGTCGTCTTCACCTCGATCAGCCGCGGCCGCCCGTCGGGTTCGAAGCTCGCAATGTCGTAGCCCGCACCGTCGCCTTCTTCTTCGGAAACCCAGATCACCTTGCGCGCGAGGTCATCACGGCCGGCCGATCGGAGTTGTGCCCGCTCATGTTTCAGCGCTCGCTCTTCGCCGGCGCGGCCAAGCGCTCGATTTCGCTCGTCCCGAGCCGCGACGTCGAATTTGCGCGCAACGCGCAGCACCTGCTCCAGTTCCTGAGGTGGAGGTTGGTTTGAGAGTGTAGGCGGCGGTCCAACCCAGATTTGCGGCGCTTCACGAAGTTCGTTTTCTTGAGGCCCAGTTACCACACGTGCAAGCCAGGAAGGGTTCTCAGCCAGCCAGCGGTCCACCGCATCTTCCAAAGCCATCTGGTAATTGAATGCAGGTTTGTAACCTGGGATCCGATCTTCGCCGAGGCCTACAAGAACCGCGCTGATGTTCTGATGCTTGAACTCGATCGATCCTTCAGACCGATTGTTTAGCAGAGGCAGGAGTGCGCGACGATGCTCAGCTTTGCTATAAGGGCGCCCGGAAACATCGTCGGCGAGCATCGCGAAGTAGTCCGCGACAATCAGATCGTTCTCGATGTCCGTCCACGTCCCGTTCGACATGTCGCCAGGCTAAAGGCGAGAAGTTCCTTTGTCATCAGGGCTTTCAGGTGGCTGCGCTCGCAGGCACTTCTGCCGCTGTTAGTCGTCACATTATGCTGAACGCCACGAATTCAGCCCCGCACCAGCTTCGAAATGACCCAAAGTCAAGACCGGCGCCCGAAGCGCCATCCGAAAACCGTATCGCGCCAAATGCCAAACAGAGACTCGGGTCGTTTTGGGCGGCTATTTCGCCTGCAATTTCAAGTCTCTAGAGGCCAACGCCCCGCACAGGTCGCGGAAAACGCGACACAATACGTGAGGCATAAAATCTTTTAATATCAATGCGTTATGCGGTGGCGGAGAGAGAGGGATTCGAACCCTCGAGACGGTTCCCCGCCTACACACTTTCCAGGCGTGCGCCTTCGACCACTCGGCCACCTCTCCGTGCGGGGGTGAATACGGTGAAGCCGCGTCCGGTTCAAGCCCCCTCAGCGAAAGAGAATGCGCATGCGGTCGTGATAGGTGCCGGGGCGGAAGTGGCGGGCGACCCAGCGGTCGTCGGGGTCGAGCATGGCGGGGTGGGTGCCGGTGGGCGGACGGCCCGCGCGGCGCAGCGCCACGGTGCGGAAATAGAGGTGGTTCCAAAGCCGCAGGTATTCGGTCGCGTGGGTTTCGGCCTGCGCGGTGAAGGCCGGGCCGCGCATCAGGATCATGTTTTCATCGTTCGAGCCGACCGACCCGGCGGAGAAATTGGCCGATCCGGTGAAGATCTGCGGCATTTCGCCCAGGAGGTCGAGCGCCAGAAGCTTGGTGTGGATATAGTAGATATGGCCCCGGCTGCGGAAATGTTCCTCGGCGCGGAACCAGCGGTCAAGGCGATGGCCCGGCAGGCCCGCGCGGATCGTGTCGCTGTTCAGCCGCGCGCCAAGGGCGATGCGGGTGTCGCGGTCGCGCCGCAGAAGCGCGCGGCGTTCGGCGTTCGGCTCATCCCGTTCCGCGAGGATCAGTTTCAGGTAATCGGCGTCACGGCCGAAGACCTCGGCCAGCGCCTCGGTCACGCCGAAGGCGGCGGTGAACATGACCGAGGATTGCGCGGCCCCCATCGCGCCCGCATACCAGTCGAGCATCCCCACGGCGCGTGGTGAAAAGACCGGGACGATCAGGTTTTCCGACAAGGGCCGGTCGGGGTCGGGTGAGGTCAGCGCGATGGCGCGTTTCAGGGTGCGGGTCGTGGGGTCGCCCGCCAGAAGGTCCCAATAGGCGCGGTAGGCCGTGGCAAGATCGGGGGAGACGATGCGATGGGCGAGGTTCGACTGGCCAAGGAACCCCGACGGGGTGAAGTTGGTCGACCCGGTCCAGAGGGCAAGCGGCTGGCCCGCATCCGACAGGATCATGAACTTGTTGTGGGTGATGTTGCCATAGCGCGTGCGGGGATAGAGATGGGCATGGGCCAGCCGGTCAAGGCCCACCTCGGCGATCAGCTCGGCATTCGGGCCGCTCGTATGGGTCGGGACCAGCGTGCCGTCGCGCTTTCGCTCGCCCGCGTCATAGAGCAGATGCACCTCCGCCCCGCGCCCCGCAGCCTCGGCCAGCGCCCGCGCCACCGGGGGATAGGTGAATTCATAGGCCGCGACATGCAGCGCCTGCCCCGGCCCGCGCGCCTGACCGATGAAGTCCAGCATCGCCTCAAGCAGCCCGCGCGACAGCCAGCGGGTCTTGTCATTGCCGGGGTCGTTCTGTTCGTCTTCCGTCGGGCCGACATTGCCGAAACGGTCGGCGAAGGCCTGACTGGGGATCGCGCCGCGATTATAGAAGACCTCATGATCGCCCTGCCCCGACCGCGCCGTCACGCGGATGTCGATCTCCGGCCCGCCGTCGATGGCGGAAGGGGTGCCGAACAAAGGCTGGATGACATAGTCATAGGCCGCCCCCGGCGTGACCGCGTAATCGCCCCACTGAAAGTCCTGAATCGGGTGGTCGCGGGTGGACCGGCGTTCGCCGGGCTGCGGGTCGGGGACGGTTTCGGCAAAGAACTTGAACCCGCGCAGCCAGTCGATGCGACCATTGGCGCGCCTGCGGCCAAGGGCAAAGCCCAGAAGCCCCCGCGCGGCGTCCGGCGGGCAGTCAAAGCCGAAAATGATGGCATGGGTTCCCGCCACGGCACGGACGGAAAACGCCCCACTGTGAACGCGCATGACAAATACCTGACTGAAATAACTGCGGTCAGGATAGCACGGATCGGGCCGCGCGGGTAGCGGTCAGTCGACAAGCTCGATCGAGACGCGCCGGTTCTGCCGGCCCTTCTTCTCGATCTTGGCGATGCGGACGCGGCCGATCTCGGCGGTGCGGGCCACATGGGTGCCGCCGCAGGGTTGCAGGTCCACCTGATCCGCCCCGGCGCCGATCCTGACCAGCCGCACCCGCCCCTGCCCCGTGGGCGGGCGGACCGACATGGTTTTCACGAGGCCGGGATTGGCCGCAAGCTCCTCATCCGTGATCCAGTCGTCGGTGACGGCAAGGTCGCGCGCGATCAGGGCGTTCAGCGCCTCTTCCAGCGCGGCGGCGTCCCCCGGCGGCTCCGGCATGTCGAAATCAAGCCGCCCGCGTTCGGCGCCGACCTGCCCGCCCGTCACCGGCAGCGGGACCACGACGGAAAGAAGGTGCAGCGCCGTGTGCATCCGCATGTGGCGATAGCGCCGGTCCCAGTCGAGCGTCTGGCGCAGGACGGTTCCCGGTGCGGGCAGGCTGACCGGGGCGTCGGGGACCAGGACGATTGCCCCGCCCTCCCCCTTCACCGCCGTCGCGATGCCGGCCGCGCCGCCCTCCCACGCGATCCGGCCGCTGTCGCCGGGCTGGCCGCCGCCGGTGGGATAGAAGAGGCTTTCCTCCAGCACGATGCCGCCTTCATCGGTATGGGCGCGGACAAGCCCCGTGGCTTCGCGCAGATAGGCGTCGCGGAACAGCGGCCGGGTCGTCATCGCGGGTCATCCTCGTCATAGGGATCGTTGTGGATGTCGCCGGGGCGCACCTCGGCGGGCGCGGCCTCGGGCTTGGGCGGCACGGGCGGCGCGGCGGCGGGCCTGCGCCCGGCGGCGGCATCGGCCAGCGCCTCGGGGTTGCGCAGCCAGATGTCGCGCTGCGCGAAGGGGATCTCGATCCCCTCGGCGGCGAAGCGTTCGGCGATCTGGTGCAGGATCTCCGTCTGCACGACCAGCTTGAAGTTCACATCCGACAGGATCGCGCGGATCTCGAAATTCAGGCTGTCGGCGCCGAAGCCGGAAAAGACCACCCCCGGCGCGGGGTTGACCAGAACCAGAGGCTGCGCCTCGGCGATCTCGCGCAGGATCGCCTCAACCTTGCGGGTATCGCTGCCATAGGCGACGCCCACCGGAATGATAAGCCGCCCGGTCAGGTTGCCACGCGTCAGGTTCGTCACCACGCCGGAAATCAGGTCGGCGTTGGGGACGATCACATCGGTCTTGTCGAAGGTCTCGATCCAGGTGGAGCGGACGGAGATGCCCTTGACGGTGCCGAACTGGCCGTTGACCTCGATCATGTCGCCTTCGGAAATCGGGCGTTCGATCAAGAGGATGATGCCGGAGACGAAGTTCTGCACGATGTTTTGCAGGCCGAAACCGATACCGACCGACAGCGCGCCCGCGACATAGGCCAGCGCCGACAGGTCGATCCCGGCGGCGGTGATGGCGCCCAGACCGGCGAGGAACAGCCCGATATAGCCGACCCCCGCCGCGACGGCGTTCTGCGCCCCCTTGTCAAGCCGCGTGCGCGGCAGGACCGAGGATTTCAGCGCCCCCTGCACCAGCCGGGTCAGCATGTAGCCGAAGATGAAGACCAGCACGAAGGTGAACAGGATCGACGGCGAAATCCGCGTCTCGCCGATGGCGAAGCCTTCGGAAAAGCGGGTCCATATCTCGGACAGGTCCGCCGTCCGCGCGCCCCAGATCAGCGCCAGCGGCGGCAGCGCGGCCAGCGTCAGCACCGCGCCGATCAGGACCGGCACCAGCGCCTCGCGCCCTTCCTCGCCCGCGCGGGTGATCATCAGGTAGATGTCCGTCGCGAAACGCTGGATCAGGATCGTGAAGCCCAGCAGCGCCAGCGACACCACCGTCGGCCAGACCAGCGCGTTGGCGGCGTTGACATAGCCGATCACGGCCATCGCCGGGCCGACCACCGCCACCCCCATCAGCGCCGTGCCGATCAGCTTGACAAGACTGTCGCGGAAGGCGGCGGCCTCCTTTTCGCTGCGGGCCTCGACCGACCGGCGCAGGATCTGGCCCAGCCGGAAGAGGAAGACCGCGACAAGGCAGACCAAGGGCGCGCCCCAGACCGATTGCGCGGCCATCGACAGGGGCGGGCGCACCTCCACCGTGAAGGCGCGGCGGAAAATCTCGAGCGCGAAGATCAGGCCGATGATGGTGATATGGAATCGCGCCTCGGCGTTGCCTTTCGAGACCCCGGCATGAACCGCGGCGGGGCCGAAAATCCAGCCCGACAGCCAGCGCGCGAAGAAGAAGATGAGGGCGACCGCGGGCAGCGCCTCGATCAGCGCCGTCGCGCGTTGCCCGGCCAACCCGCTGCTATGGACCGCCGCGACCAGAAGCATCATGCCGAAGACCGGCACCAGCACCTGCCCCAGCGACACGATGGCCGCGACCAAGGTCCGCCCGCGCACCGACAGGCGCCGTTGCAGCCGCGTCGTCAGCCGCTCCATCACCGACGGCCCCTTGGCGAGCAGCAGTCCCGCGAAAACGAGGTAGAGCGCGATGGCGGGCAGGTTGTTGCGCAACTGGTCGCGCCGGGCCGGGTTGTCCCAGGCGCCCGACGTCTCGCGCCAGAGCGTCTTGACGCCCTGTTGCAGGACCGCCCAGCCCGCTGGCCAGTTGATCGGGTTTATGGGCGAGGGCCAGATCTTCAGAAGCTCATTGGCCTGGCGCGCGCGAATGCGCCCGTCGATCTGGCGGATGATACCGTCGGCGCGGCTATAGGCCTCAACCGCCTTGATGCCGGGGGCCTGAAGCTTTGACAGCTGTTCGTTCAGGGCCGCGCGGCGGGTGGCGATGTCTTCGGCCTCGCTCTGGCCCTCGGCGGGCGCGGGGCCATGCGCGGTGATCTGGCTTTTCACCGTCTCGATCTGTGCGGCATTGGCGCTTTGCGCGGCAAGGAATTTCGCCCGCCAGGTCACGATCCGCGCGCGCATCTCGTCGAGCGCGGTGTTCGAGGCGCGGTCGTCCGCCAGCACCTTCTCGGCGTCGCTGGCGTCCTTTTCCCAGGTCGCGTAATCGGGCGCGGTCTGCGCCGCCGTCTCCGTCGCGGCCGTCTGCGCCCATGCGGCAGGGGCCGGGCCAAACCCCGCCAGCGCCGCCACAAGCCAGGCGGCAAGGATGAGAAGCGGAAGGGCGCGGCGCCGCATCAGTCGACGAACGCCGTGGGGATGGCGCGCGGGGCGCGGTCCAGCCATTCCGGTACCGGCAGGCCCTTGGCCCGCAGGAAATCGGGGTTGAACAGCTTCGACTGATAGCGGTTGCCATAGTCGCACAGCACCGTGACGATGGTGTGGCCCGGCCCCATCTCGCGCGCCATGCGGATCGCGCCCGCGACATTGATGCCGGAGGAACCGCCAAGGCACAGCCCCTCTTCGGTCAGCAGGTCGAAGACCACCGGAAGCGCCTCACTGTCAGGGATGCGCCAGGCCATGTCGGGGCGGATGCCCTCCAGATTGGCGGTGATGCGCCCCTGCCCGATCCCTTCGGTGATGGAGGAGCCTTCGGATTTCAGCTCTCCGGTGGTGTAAAAGCTGTAAAGCGCCGCGCCCTCGGGATCGGCCAGACCGATCTTCACGCCCTTCGGCTGCAACGCCATGGCGATACCCGCCAAAGTGCCGCCCGAGCCGACCGCACAGACGAAGCCGTCGACCTTGCCGCCGGTCTGGTCCCAGATCTCCGGCCCGGTCGTCTCAAGATGCGCCTGACGGTTGGCGACGTTGTCGAACTGATTGGCCCAGATCGCACCGTTTGGTTCGGTTTGTGCAAGTTTCTCGGCCAGACGGCCGGAATAGCGGACGTAATTGTTCGGATTTGAATAGGGCGCAGCAGGCACCTGGACCAGCTCAGCCCCGGCGAGGCGCAGCATGTCCTTCTTTTCCTGGCTCTGCGTCTCGGGGATGACGATCACCGTCTTGTAGCCCAGCGAGGCGCCGACCAGCGCAAGGCCGATGCCGGTATTGCCCGCCGTCCCCTCGACGATGGTCCCGCCCGGACGCAAGAGACCCTTCGCCTCGGCATCGCGGATGATGTAAAGCGCCGCCCGGTCCTTGATCGACTGGCCGGGGTTCAGGAACTCGGCCTTGCCGAGGATCTCGCACCCTGTCATCTCGCTGGCTTTGTTCAGCCGGATCAGGGGCGTGTTTCCGACCGTATCGGCCAGATCGCGGTGGATGGTCATGCGCGGTCCTCCTGGTGCGTTGCCCATTCCTAGGGCGCGCCGGGGCAGACCTCAAGCCCCGCGCCGCAGCCCGTCGCGCCGCGCCGCCAGCCACCAGCAAAGCATGACCAGCGGCCCCGCCGTCACCTCACCGCTTTCGACCAGCGCGACGAGGTCGTCGAAGGGCAGAAGATGGGCGCAGATATCCTCCGCCTCACCCGGAACGCCGCCCAGGCCCGCGATGCCGTCGGGCAGGTCGGCGAGGCCCACGAAGGTATAGAGAAACTCGCTTTTGGCCGAGGGCGAGGGGTAATAGTGATTGGCGGGCAACAGCCGGGAGAGCCGCAGCCCGGCTTCCTCAAAGGCCTCACGATGGGCAGCCTCTTCGGGGCTTTCGCCTCCGTCGATGCGCCCGGCGATCGCCTCAAGCATCCACGGCTCCCCATCGCCGCGCCCGACCGGCCCCATGCGGAACTGCTCGATCAACAGCACCCGGTCGCGCACCGGATCATAGGGCAGCACGACCGAGGCATCGCCGGAAATGAAGACCGCGCGGTTGACCGGGCCGCTCATCGTACCGTCGAAGCGGCGAAAGCGCAGGTCGAACTCCTCGACCGCGAAGAAATTGCCATAGGGCTGCCAATGCCGGTCGATCGCCACGTCACCGGGGCCCGACCGCCGCCGCACCGTGACCGGCCCGCCCTGCCCCGCGCGCAGCCGCGCCCCGGCGCGGGCCAGCATCATCGGATAGCGCCCGTGCATCCGGGCCGGGTCCACCCCTTCGGCATAAAGCCGCATCGCCTCATCCGCCGCCGCCGTCACCGTCGCGCCCCAACGCGCCTGCCAGTCCGCCAGCGACCACGGCTCTGCCGGTTGCCAGTGGCCTTCAGGCGGCAGGTAGACCTGCGCGGTCAAGCTGCCGTCCGCAAGTGTCACCCGATGCGCCTCGGCGCGGAAATCGCCCTCATAGAAATTCAGCCGCCGGATGTCCTCATCCCCCAGCCCGCGCACGACGACGCCCTCGGCGCCGCCACCATCGGCGACCAGCACCGGAAAGGCCCGCCCCTGAACCCGGAAGGCGGAAAACCCCGCCAGCCGGGCGGGTTCCATCGCGACCTTACGCCCCAGCACCACGGCCAGAAGCGGCGGGTGACACAGCGTCCCGTAAAAGAAAAACTCGGCCAAATCCGCTACTTCCAGCGTCGCGCGGCCCATTCGGCCAGGATCCCGGCCAGCGCGCCGCCGACGACCAGCACCGCGATCACGTCCCAGGCGAGGATCTGCATCAGGTAATCGACGCCAACGCCGAAGATGCCCACGACCGCATCCATCGGCCCGTCGAACCGTTTCAGGAAGGCCAGTTCCAGCATCTTGTAGATCGAGAAGATCAGCAGCGCGACCGCCAGCATCACCGCCGCCGTCCTGACCCCGGCATTGACCGCTTCCCACCAGCCGCGCCCGGCCGCAGGCCCCATCACGCGCCAGCCGACCGCCAGCCCGATCAGCATGCAGTAGAAGGAGAAATAGCCGAACTGCGTCCCCTGCTGCATATGCGGCTTGAGGATCTCGGCAACGAAAAAGGCCAGCAGCGCGAAAGCGACGGCGGCGAATAGCTTTGCGGCTGTGGGCATGTCAGACGGCTGGCCTCGATACGGTGATCTGCGTTACGTCGCAGTTTCCGCCCCGGAACGCCCCCGCGCAAGAGGTCAGATAGAAATTCCACATGCGTTGAAAACGGGCATCAAAGCCAAGATGCGCGATCTCGTCCCAGCGCGCGTTGAAGATCTCATGCCAGCGCCGCAGGGTCTGGCTGTAGCTTTCGCCGAACTCGAAGGACCCCACCAGCGACAGCCGCGCCTTTTCGATTTCCTGCCGCAGCACGGTGGGCGACGGAAGCATACCGCCCGGAAAGATGTATTTCTGAATGAAATCAACACCTTTCCGGTATATCTCAAAGCGCTTGTCTTGCAGCGTGATGATCTGGAGCGTGGCGTTGCGGCCCGGCTTCAACCGCTCACGCACGGTGTCGAAATAGACCGGCCAGTAGCGTTCGCCGACCGCCTCGAACATCTCGATCGAGGCGATGCCGTCATAGATCCCGCGCTCATCCCGGTAGTCCTGAAGCTTGAAGGTCACGCGGTCGGACAACCCCGCGCGGTTGATCCTCTCCTGCGCATACGCGTATTGCGCGCGCGATATTGTCAGCCCCGTGACCTTCAGGCCACGCTCTGCCGCCGCATATTCGGCAAACCCGCCCCAGCCGCAGCCGATTTCCAGCACATGATCGCCGGGCGCGACGTCCATCCGGTCGACCAGAGAGGCATATTTGGCCCGCTGCGCAGAGACGAGGCTTTCCTGCCCGGTCTGAAACAGGGCCGAGGAATAGGTCATGCTGGGGTCAAGCCAGATCTCGTAGAAGGCATTCCCCAGATCGTAGTGATGGGCGATGTTCTTCTTCGCCTGCGCCTTGCTGTTGGCGCGCAGGCAGTGGCGCAGCCGTTCATAGGCGCGCACCAGCCCCAGGCCCGGAAAGCCGTCATAGATCCCCTCATTGTCCTGATGGACCAGATCCATCAGCGCCTGAAGATCGGGCGTGGTCCATCCGCCTTCCAGATAGGCCTCGCAGAACCCCAGATCGCCCTCGCGGATCAGGCGGGCGAAGATGTCGTCATCCTCGACCCGGATCTCGGCCACCGGGCCGGGGCCAGCGCCCTGAACCCGGAACCGCCGCCCGTCGCGCAGGACGAAGTCGAGCTGCCCGTTTGCAAGCGTTCCGGCGACCCGGAACACCTGGGCAAAGTAGCGTGGCAGGTTCTGCTGCCCCTCGGTCGATGTCAGCATGGCCATCCCTCCCGAAAGGGAAGGTTAACGCGACTCCGGCCGATCCGGCAAGAATTCAGGTTTTTCGGGCGGCATAGGCCTCCAGCGCCCGCGCCCGGCCTGTAGACAGCGCGATCATCGGCTCGGGATAGGGTGTGTCCTGCGACAGGCCCCACGACACCGGCACGGCGCGGAAATAGTCGCGCGCGGTGTCCGGCGGCTCCGCCTGCCCCTCGGCGATCCAGCGGGCGCGATAGGCGCCGTCGGGATCGAACTTTTCGGCCTGCGTGGCGGGGTTGAAGATGCGGAAATAGGGGGCGGCATCCGGCCCCGACCCCGCCACCCATTGCCAGCCCATCGCGTTCGAGGCCGGGTCCCAGTCGGTCAGGCAGTCCTGAAACCACGCCAGCCCGACGCGCCAGTCCGTCATCAGATGCTTGGTCAGGTAGGAGGCCACGATCATCCGCGCCCGGTTGTGCATCCGCCCGGTCACGAACATCTCCCGCATCGCGGCATCGACGAACGGCTCCCCGGTCCGGCCCCGCCGCCAGCACGCGGCATCCGCACTATCGCCGCGCCAGGGGAAACCGTCCCAGCCGTCGCGCCAGTTCGCCTCCGCCAGCTTCGGGTGGTGGTACATCAGATGCCAGGCGAAGTCGCGCCAGACGAGTTCCGACAGGAACTTCTCCGCCCCCGGAACGCCCGCCTCCAGCGCCTGCCGCCCGGCCCACCAGACCCCGCGCGGCGAAATCTCGCCCCAGGCGAGGTTTTCGGAGAGGCCCGAGGTGACATCGCGCGAGGGATAATCGCGCCCCTCGCGGTAGCGGGGAAGGTCTTCGGCGACAAAGCGCGCCAACCTCTCCCGCGCCGCCCCCTCGCCCACCACCGCGTAATGCGCGACAATCTCCGCGCCCCGGTTCATCGCCGCCCCCATCCGCCAGTCCCCAAGCCGGTCGCTTTCCGGCCAGTCCGCAGGCGCCGCCAGCCGCGCGGGCGGTGGGAGCACCCCGCCCGGATCGCGCCCGCGCACCGCCTTCCAGAACGGGGAATAAACGCTGTAAGGGCCGCCCTGCCCGGTCTTTACCGTCCAGGGTTCGAACAGCACCGCGCCGGGGTGGCTCTCCGCCGCGATCCCGTCGGCCTTCAGCGCCGCCTTGACCGCCCTGTCCCGCGCGATGCCCGCCGGATCATAGACCCGTTGCCAGAGGACAGCCCCGGCCCCGCTTTCGGCAATCAGCGCCCGCAACACCTCAAGCGCCTGCCCGCGCCGCAAGACCAGCCGCGATCCCGCCGCCGACAGGGCCGCAGCGAAGGCCTCCAGCCCCACCCCCAGACGCCACGTCGCCGCAGCACCCAGCGTCGCGACCGTCTCGTCATGGATGAAGACCGGCAGCACCGGCCGCCCGGTCGCCACCGCCGCAGCCAGCGCGGCATGATCGGCCAGCCGCAAATCCCGGCGAAACCACACGATCACCGGCGCAGCGCTCATCCCATCCCTTTCATTGTGGCCCAAATACTCCGGGGGGTCCGGGGGGCTGGCCCCCCGGCACCCCGCCGCTAAAGCACCACCTCCAGCGCCGCGATCAGCCGCGCCACATCCTCGGCGCTGGTGTAATGCACCATCGACAAACGCAGCACGCCCTCGGAAAGATCCACGCCCATCGCCTCAAGCGGGCGGAGGGCGTAGAAATCCCCCGCCCAGCAGTTGATCCCCTCGGCCGCCAGCGCCTCGGACACCGGCTCTGCCGCGCGGTTCAGCGCGACCGCCACGGTGGGCGCGCGAGCCGCGGCCTGCTTCGGGCCGATCAGGCGCAGGTCGTTGCGGTCGGCGAGGTAATCGAGCAGCGGCTGGCAGATCGCCACCTCATGCGCGCGGATCAGGTCATGCAGCTCCCTCCCGCGCTGACGGGCCTCTGCCCCCGCGCCGAAATGATGGGCATGCAAGGCGTCGAAGTAATCGGCGATCCCGGCCGAGGCCGCGACCTGTGCGTGATCCGGCCCGGCGGGGGTGAAGCGCTTGTAAAGCGTGTCGCCGTTGAACCAATGCCCCTGGTTCGGCAGTTTCATCCCAAGCTCCTCGCGGATCGCCATGATCCCCTGGTGCGGGCCATAGACCTTGTAGGCGGAAAACAGGTAGATATCCGCGCCCAGCGCGCCCACGTCGGGTATTCCATGCGGCGCATAGCTGACGCCGTCCACGCAGGCCGCCGCCCCCGCCTTGTGGGCCAGCGCCACGATCTCTGCCACCGGGTTGATCTCGGCCACGACGTTGGAACAATGCGGGAATGAGACCAGCCGCACCTTGCCATCGGCCAGCAGGCCCTCAAGCCGCGCGGGGTCCAGATGCCCGGTCGACGGGTCGATCTTCCACTCCCGGACCTCGACGCCGTCCTCGGCCAGCCGCCGCCAGGGGCCGGAATTCGCCTCATGGTCCTGATCGGTGACGACGATCGCCTCACCCGGTTTCAGCCAGCGGCGCAGGGCCTGGGCCAGCACATAGGTGTTCGCGGTGGTCGAGGGGCCAAAGCTGATCTCCTCTGTCCTGACCCCCATCATCGCCGCCAGCCGCGCGCGTGCCTCATCCATCTCCGCCCCGCCGAGGGTCGCCGCCTCATAGGGCGCGTAGGGCTGCACCTTGCGCTCGCGGTAGAACCGCGTCAGCCGGTCGATCACCGGCGCGCAGGCATAAGAGCCGCCGGCGTTTTCGAAGAACGCCTTGTCGGCCAGGCCGGGGGTGGAAAAGGCGGGGAACATGGAGCGGACAAAGGACAGGTCGAGCGCAGTCATGGAAACCTCTGGTTACGGGTCGGGCCAGTTAGGCACGGGCGAAAGGCGGGTGCAATCACAGTTGATTGCAGCAAGGTCAGGACTATTGACTTAATTGCACGCCCATGACCTCCTCCGCCGCGCATCGAGGCGGAGGAGGCAGGCATGCAGTGGCAGGACGTTCTGGCGGATCGCACCGCGCGGCTGAAGGCATCGGAGATCCGGGAGCTTCTGAAGCTTCTCGACCGGCCGGATATCATCTCTTTCGCCGGTGGCATCCCCGACGCGCGGCTTTTCCCGGATGAGGCGTTTCGTACTGCGGCGGCCGAGGCGCTTTCGGCCGGGTCCGCCGCCGCCGCGCTGCAATATTCCATCTCTGAAGGTTACCGGCCACTGCGCGACTGGATCGCGGCAGAGATGGGCAGGAACGGCATCGACTGCGACGCCGACAACATCCTCATCACCTCGGGCTCGCAACAGGCGCTCGACTATCTCGGCAAGCTCTTCCTGTCACCGGGCGACACGGCGCTGGTCGGCTGGCCGACCTATCTGGGCGCGCTTGGCGCCTTCAACGCCTATGAGCCGGTCTATGACCAGCTTGTCGTCAACGGCAATCAGGGCGCCGCGGACTACCGCGCCCGCGCCGAAGGGCATGGCGGGCGGGTGAAGTTCGCCTATCTCTCCGCCGATTTCGCCAACCCGACGGGGGAGACGGTGGACCTTCAGGGGCGCGAGGCGCTTCTGGACCTCGCCCGCGACCTCGACATCGCGATCATCGAGGATGCCGCCTATCAGGCGCTGCGCTATGACGGCGCGGAGGTGCCGCCGATCCTCGCGCTCGACATCGCGCGGTCCGGCGGGATCGAGCATACGCGCACGCTTTACTGCGGGTCGTTTTCGAAGACACTCGCGCCGGGCCTGCGGGTCGGCTGGGTCTGCGGCGCGCGCGAGGTGATCGGGCGTCTCGTGCTGATGAAACAGGCCGCCGACCTGCATTCCGCCACCTTCAACCAGATCGTCACCGACCGCGTCGCGCGGGCCTGTTTCGACGCCCATGTCGCCACGATCCGCGCCGCCTACAAGGCGCGGCGCGATGCGATGCTGGCGGCGCTGGCGCGCCACATGCCGGGCGGCGTGACATGGACCCGGCCCGAGGGCGGCATGTTCATCTGGGTGACGCTGCCCAGGGGGATGGACGGCGCCACGCTTCTGGCCCGCGCCATCGAGGCCGAGCGGGTGGCCTTCGTGCCGGGCCGCGCCTTCTATGCCGACGGATCGAACGGCAACACGCTGCGCCTGAGCTTTTCCTGCGCCGATGCGGCGACGATCGACGAAGGCATCGCGCGGCTGGGCCGCCTGATCGCGCACGAGGCCGCCTGACGCGAAAAGGCCCCGGTTGGACTACCGGGGCCTTTGTCGTTCGCCGCCCGAGGTGTCAGCGCGCCTCGGACCGCAGCCCCTGGAAGATCGCCCAACACATCAAGAGCAGCACCGCCGTGAAGGGCAAGCCGGTGGAGATCACCATCGCCTGCAAGGCGCTAAGGCCCCCGCCGACCAGAAGGACGATCGCCACCGCGCCTTCGAAGGTACACCAGAACACCCGCTGCGGCACCGGCGCGTCGACCTTGCCGCCCGCCGTGATCGTGTCGATCACCAGCGAACCGGAATCCGACGAGGTCACGAAGAACACGATCACCAGCACGACGCCGATGACAGAGGTGATGGAGGCCAGCGGCAGCCCCTCCAGCATCGCGAACAGCGACAAGGGCGGGTTGTAGCTGTCGATCACCTCGGCCTTGACCGCGCTTGCCGCCGGGTCGGACAGCACCTGGTCAATCGCCGTCCCGCCGAAGACCGCCATCCACAACACGCAGACGATGGAGGGGATGATCAGCACGCAGATGATGAACTCCCGCACCGAACGGCCGCGCGAGACGCGGGCGATGAACATGCCGACGAAGGGCGACCAGCTGATCCACCAGGCCCAGTAGAAGGCGGTCCAGCCGTGCATGTAGTCGGTATCCGCGCGTCCGAACGGGTTCGACAGCGGGATCAGCTCGGCCACATAGGTGCCAAGACCGGCGATGAAGTCGCTGAAGATCGTCATCGTCGGCCCGACGAACAGCACGAACAGCAGAAGCAGCGCCGCGATGCCCATGTTGATCTCGGACAGCACCTTCACGCCACCGTCCAGCCCGCGCAGGACCGAGACCAGCGCAATGCCGGTGATGACCGTGATAAGCACGATCTGCACCGTGGTGGAGGTCGGCACCCCGAAGACATAGGTCAGGCCCGCATTGGCCTGCTGCGCCCCGAACCCGAGCGATGTCGCAAGCCCGAAGAGCGTGGCGAAGACGGCGAGGATGTCGATGACATGCCCGCTCCAGCCCCAGATCCGTTCCCCGAAGATCGGGTAGAAGGCCGAGCGGATGGTCAGCGGAAGCCCCTTGTTGAACGAAAAAAGCGCCAGCGCCAGCGCGACGACGGCATAGATCGCCCAGGGGTGCAGCGCCCAGTGATAGATCGTGGCGGCCAGGCCCATCCGCTTTGCCGCCTCCACATTCGCGGCGATGATGCTGCCATCCTCGGCAATCGGCGACGGCACGCCAAGCGGCTGGGAGATTGCCATGTGATAGACCGGCTCAAGCACCCCGAAGAACATCAGCCCGATCCCCATCCCGGCCGCGAAGAGCATCGAGAACCAGCCGACATAGGTGTAATCGGGTGTCGCCTCTTTCCCGCCCAGCCGGACCGAACCCAGCGGGCTGACGATCAGGAACAGGCAGAAAAGGACGAAGATGTTCGCGGCACCAAGGAAGAACCAGTCGAAGGTCGAGGTCAGCCATGGCCTGAGCCAGCCGAAGAAGGCCGTCGCCTGTTCCGGCAGCGCCAGCGCGTAAAAGACGAAGGCCACGATGGTCAGCGCCGAGATCAGGAAGACCGGGTTGTGAACGTCGAAGCCGAAAGGCCCCAGATTGCCTTCAAGGTTGTCCTGACCGATCGTGTAATCGGTGTCGATGATGTCTGCGGCCCCTTCCGGCAAGGGAATGCCCTGGGTGTCGTCGGTATCGGCCATCTGGCCACCTCCTGTCGCGTTGTTGGAATTTTGTGTCGGGCGCGGGCGTTTCAGCCGCGCACGAGCATCACCGAGACCCTGGAATGCTGTGCCAGAGTCCCGCCATGCGAGGCCCAGATGTAATCCGCGACATTGGGAACATGGCTTTGCATGACGACAAGATCGGCCCCGATGTCGCCCTCGGCGGCAAGCAGCTGCTTGTCGAGATCGACGGCAGGGTCGTGGCTGACGAACAGGTGGGTTGTGGCGGCGTGGCCGTGGCGCGCCGCCTGATCCTTGCCAAAGGCCGCAAGCCGGGCGGCGACCTCTTCGGCGCTGTGGCCGAGATCGCTCGGCTCGCGGCCGGAGACCGCGACATAGACCACCTCGGCCTTGTAATGACCGGCCAGATCGGCCGCGACGCCCAGCGCATTGCCAAGCCGTTCCAGATGCCTGAGGTCTATCGGCACCATGATTTTCGTGAACACTTGCCCCTCCTGTTCTGTCGGCGGGGGCGCAGGGGCGAACCGGCGGACGGTCCGGCCTGCGGCACCGCCGGGCCAAGGCCGCGGATGGACGGGGCAACGGGCCCCCGACACGCAACGACCACCGATCGGACGCGCCGTTTGCGACGCCCGATGGCGCCACTAGAACATTGCACGGAAAGGTTGTCCAACCATCCGCGACTCTTCAGGCGCGCTTTCCGGCACGAATCGGGGCAGATCGGCCGCCTCAGTCGGTTCCCCAGCTTACCGTGACCTTGCCGCCTTCGAGGTTGGTCAGGTTGATGACATGGCTGCCCTTGTGTTCCATCGCGCCAAGGAAACCGGCCGCCTGGAAGTGGAAGGTATAGGCGGCGGCGTTCACGTTGGTGCAGGCAGTGCTGCCCGCGGCGGCGCGCTTGGCCGGGTAGTTTTCGACCGAGAACTGCTTGTCCCAGCCCCGGCTGTTGAACAGACAGACCTCGACCTGGTCGGGATAGGCGCCGCCGGAACGCTGGACCGAGACCGCCTGCGACTGCCCGCCGAGGGAGAGGGAATTCTGGACGTAGATCGGTTTTTCCTGCGATTGCGGCTGATCCATCAGATCGCCGACATCGACGCAACCGGCAAGAGACAGGGGGATCGCGGCAAGCGCCAGAACCTTAAAGGAATTTTTCATCGTTCAATCCTTGAGAAGAGGTGTTTCGCGCCCTGATGCTACCCCCCGCCGCGTCGGGGGCATATCAGGTGAATACCCCATTTCCACGCCCGGACAGGGTCCGCGAAAGGGCGTCAGGTGGCGCGATCCCGCCTTGGCAGATCGACCCCCGCGCCTAGGGCGCCGGGATGCAGGCCGTGCCGGGGGCGAAGAAATCCACCGGCAGCCAGCGCATTTCAGAGATGGTGTAGTTCTGCGTGGCACTTCCCGGCTTGGTATCGGCCAACCGCAAGGGCCGCGATCCGTCCGGGGCGACCTCGAACGCCTCGCCCTGTTGCGGGCTGGTGATTTCCAGCGTGCCGCCGTCCAGCTCTTGCACCTTGCCCCGGATGCGCGAATAGAACCCGTCCGCGCGCCCGTCATAGATCACGTCAGCCGCCATGGTTTTCGGGTCGATGGTGACGATCTGGCTGTAGTCCCGGCTCATCCGGTTGTCGAAGGCCATGATCCGGCCCGAGGGCAGCCAGTCGGGGTCATGCTGGCGCTGGGTCACGCCCATGCGCCACCACTTCACCTTCAGCGTCTCGGCGTCCATCACGAAGATCAGGTTCAGCGAACGCGCGCTGATGAGAAGATCGCCCGGCGCGAATTGCGGGAAAGCCGCCGCCATCGCCGCGGGCAAGGGTTGCGCGTCGTTCAGGTGGAAGGCGTCAAAGCCCCATTTGCCTTGCGTATTGCGGCTGTTGGCGCCCAGATCGTTGGAATGTTCGCGCCTGAGTTCAAGGATGTCGATCTCGGGATTGGCGTCGATGACCTGCTGCATGGTGATTTCCCGCGCCACGGTGCCATCGGCGACGGCGACCTTCACCACCTTCTCTCCGCCCCGCACGGTCCAGGCATAGGCCCGGTCATCGTCGAGGTTGACGGTATGGTTGAAATCGCCCGCCGTGGCCCAGATGCGCTTGCCGCAAGCGTCGAACCGCTGGATCGAGGCGCCGCCGTCGAAGACGAAGATGATAGACCCGTCGGGCAAGATATCGACCCCATGGACCAGCTTTCGCCCCGCCGCCTGGGGTTCGGTGTCGCCCAGCCGGACCTCATCCAGCACCCATTGGTTCACGACAGTCAGGTCCGGCGACAGGAGAAGCGCCATGTTCTCCATCCCTTCCGGCGTCCCGAAGGCGCCGGTCAGCAGCCGCCAGCCGGGCGCGATGGCCTCAGCGTCGGCCCGGATCAACAGCCCGTCCAGCGCGATGCCGGGCGCCGTGGCGATGGGGGTATAGGCGGAATAATCCGCGCCGGGGTCGCGGGCGGTGCGCACGTCCTGATCGTCGGCATCGCCGGTGGCCTGCGCGCCCAGCGTCTTGAACACGTCCTTGGCCAGCGACGGGAAGGACGCGATGCGCAGCGCCACCGTTCCCGCCGCCCCTGTCCGGTCGCTGCCCGCCATCACCGATTTGACGGTCCAGCCGAACCCCACCATCACCACCAGCCACAGGATCAGGCACAGAAGAAAGAACCAAAGCGGGATGGAGCGGGACATGGGGAAACCTGTTTTTGCCTGCCGTTACGCTACTCTGCGGGGCGGTGTTCAACAACCCATGGCCAAAGCCCGTGCCGAACTTGCAGCGCCCCCGGCCAGGCCCTATATTCACCCCGTTCGGGTTCGCCCGGACTATGGACATAAACGCGCTCGTAATAAGCGGATCGGACCCGGGGGCGGTACCCGGCGGCTCCACCAAACACCCGTTATTGGCGGGACATGGGGCCGAAACAGGATCGACGAACGTCTAAAGGGGTTTGCTTTGTCCCGGTGAGGTACCACCGTTATCGGTCCGCAAAGTACAGTTGCCAATAACAACCGTGCTCCGGCAATGGCTCTGGCTGCGTAAGCAGTTCGGGTCGCCGAAACTAAGTCCTTGCGCTTAGCCGCGCAAGGCGGGGTTCGCAGGCACCTGGCAACAGAAGCCTGCACTTCCCCTTTGCCATTCACGCTTTATCAAGCATCGCGCCCTAGCCTTCTCCGTGACGGACGGCATGGGAGACTTCCGGTGACGAAGCTTGAATTGCTCGGCAACTGGTACCGCCGTGTCTGGGTCGAGGCCGACCCTGACGCGATTGACGACTATTTCGCGCCCCGCGCGGGCGCCGACGGGCTGATGCCCGACGGTCAGGTCTCGGCCGAGGATTTTCGCGCGCTGGTACCGGCGCTTCTGTCGCTGGTGCGCAACCTGCGCATCGAGGTCGACCGCAGCATCGAGACCGACGACTGGCTCTGGGCGCAGATCACCGTCCATGCGACCCATGCGCAGGGCGTGCAGGACATCCGCGCCAGCGGACAGATCATGATGCGGATCGAGGGCGACAAGATCGTCGAGGCCTATAACGCCTTCGATTTCATCACCTTCTTCGAACAGGCGGGGCTTCTGCCCGAGGATGCGTTCCTGCTGCTTCTCTCGGGTGAACGAATCGGCTGACGGGATCGGCGGACGGGATCGGCTGACGGGGCTTGCCGGGGCGGGACCGGGCGGCGATGATGGCGCATGACAGCCGTCCTTCGCCCCCTGCTTGCGCTTCTGTCGCTGGGCCTTGCGCCGGTCGCGGCGCTTGGCTGCGAGACCGCGCTTTTGCTGTCCATCGACACCTCAGGCTCCATCGACCGGGGGGAATACCGGCTTCAGGTGCAGGGGCTGGCCGATGCGCTGGCCGACCCGGACGTGGCCGAGGCGCTGGTGCGCGGGCAGGTCGCGCTGGCCGTGGTGCAATGGTCGGGCGCCGGGCAGCAGCGGGTGACGCTGGGCTGGCAGCGGATGCTCAGCCCGCGCGCGGTGGCGGCCTTTGCCCGTGCCGCCGGCGATCAGGACCGCGCCTTCGACGGTTCCGACACGGCCGTGGGTGAGGCGATCGGCTTTGCCACCGACCAGTTCGCCGCCGTCCCTGACTGCCGCCGCCGCGTGATCGACATTTCCGGCGACGGGCCGCTGAACGCAGGCCGCCCGCTTGGCCCCGAACGCGCGCGCGCGCTGGCGGCGGGCATCACCATCAACGCCATCGCGATCGAGGATGTCGGCCGGTCGATCCCGATCACCGAATTCTACCGCCGCGCCGTCATCACGCCCAAGGGCTTTGTCGTCACCGCGCGCGGCCTGATGGACTACCCCCGCGCGATCCGCGAAAAGCTGCTTCGCGAAACGGCCAGGCCGCTGGGCTAGGATCGGCGCGAAACAGGGGCGGGACATGACGGATCTTGGCGACATCACGCGCAGCTTCGGGCGGATCGGGCTTATCTCCTTCGGCGGGCCGGCCGGGCAGATCGCGCTGATGCACCGGGTGCTGGTGGACGACCGCCGCTGGCTGACCGAGGCGGAGTTCCTGCGCGCGCTCAGCCTTTGCATGCTTCTGCCGGGGCCGGAGGCGATGCAGCTTGCGACCTATGCGGGCTGGCGGCTGCGGGGCATTCCCGGCGGGCTGATCGCGGGCGGGCTGTTCGTCCTGCCCGGCGCCGCGCTGATCCTGCTGCTGGCGTTTCTTTATGTCACGCTGGGGCAGTTGCCGCTGATGGCGGGGTTGCTTCTTGGCCTGAAGGCCGCCGTCGTCGCGATCCTGTTTCAGGCGCTGATCCGGCTGGCCGCCCGCGCCCTGCCCGGCTGGCCGCAGCGGGGGATCGCGCTGGCCGCTTTCGTCGCGATCTTCTTCCTTTCCCTGCCCTTCCCGCTGATCCTTGCCGCCGCCGCGCTTGCCGGGGTCGGGCTGATCCGCAAGGATGCGGCCCCCGCCCCCGCGAGACCCGCCGCCACGCCCGGCAGCCTCGCCGCGACCTTCGCCACGGGCCTTACGCTCTGGCTCGCGCCGCTTCTGGCGCTCTGGGCCACGGGGCAAGGCTTTCTTCTGTCGATCGGGCTTTATTTCTCCCGCCTCGCGGTGGTGACCTTCGGCGGCGCCTATGCGGTGCTGGGCGACATGACGCAGACGATGGTCGTGGGCCATGGCTGGCTGACCTCGGGCCAGATGATGGACGCGCTGGGGCTGGCGGAAACGACACCCGGCCCGCTGATCCTTGTGACCGAGTTCACCGCCTTCCTCGCGGGGGCAGGCGAAGGCGGGTTGCCACTGGCCCTTGCGGCAGCGCTTCTTTGCCTCTGGGTCAGTTTCGTGCCGTGTTTCCTCTGGATCTTCGCCTTCGGCCCGTTTGTCGAAACGCTGACCGCGCGGCCAAGGCTGTCCTCGGCGCTGGCGGGGATCACGGCGGCGGTGGTCGGCGTGATCGCCAATCTCGGCCTCTGGTTCACGCTGCATTTCGCCTTCACCGCAACGCGCCGCGTGATCCGGGGGCCGTTCGACTTTCCGCTGCCCGATCCCGGCAGCCTGTCGCCCCTTGCGCTGGCGGCCACCGCTTTCGCGGCGCTTCTTCTGTTCCGCCTGCGCCTGCCGGTTGTGGCGGTGATCGCCGCAAGCGCCGCCTTCGGCCTTCTGGCGCGCGCCGTCGCGACCGGCTGAAGGGTTGCGCCAACAGCGCCCCAACGCCCCTTTCAATCCCCGGCAAATGGCTTATGCTGCACCCCCGGACAGCCCCCGAAAGTGCGACAGAATGACGAAATCCATCGACTACGGCACGCTGATGCATCAGGCCATGCGGACCCTTATCATGGAGGTCCTGCGCGGCGTCGAGAGAGAGGGGCTGCCGGGCGATCACCACTTCTTCATCACCTTCGACACCCGCCATCCCGGCGTCGAGATGGCCGACTGGCTGCAAGAACGCTATCCCGAAGAGATGACGGTGGTCATGCAGCACTGGTTCGACAACCTGTCGGTGAACGAACAGGGCTTTGCCGTGACGCTGAACTTCGGCGATCAGCCGGAACCGCTTTACATCCCCTTCGCCGCCATCGTCACCTTCGTCGATCCTTCGGTCGAATTCGGCCTGCGCTTCGAATCGCAAGGCGACGACGATGATGAGGAGGATGAGGACGAAGACGCCGCGATGGAGATCGACGCGGCCGAACCCCGTACCGAGGCCGAGGTCGTCAGCCTCGACAAGTGGCGCAAGTAAGCGCCGCGCCAGACGCACAGCCCCGTGGCCGGTCGCCGGCCCGCAAGCCCGGATGGACCGATGCCATGGCCAATGACCTCACCGTCTTCGTGAGCCAGCTTTTGCGCAACCCGCGCGAGATCTCGGCGGTGTTCCCGTCGTCGCGCGTGCTGGCGGCGGCGATGGCCGAAGAGGTCGGGCCGGAGACCGGCCGGGTAATCGAATTCGGCCCCGGCACCGGCAAGATCACCCGCGCGATCCTCGACCGGGGCGTGGCGCCGCGGGACCTGACGCTGTTCGAGATGAACCCCGAATTCAGCCGGTTGCTGAAGGACACATTCCACGGGGTCCGCGTCGTCAACGCGCCCGCGCAGGAGGCCGCGACCGAGGCGCCGGGCGTGGGCGCCGTCATCAGCGGCCTGCCGCTTTTGTCGATGCCGCCCGCGATCCAGATCGCGATCCTCAGGGCGGCCTTCGCGGTGCTGCGCCCCGGCGGCGTCTATGTCCAGTTCACCTATGGCCCGCGCCCGCCGGTCCCCGAAACGCTGGCCCGGCGCCTCAAGCTGACGGTCGGAGCCGGGCCGGTGGTCTGGCAGAACCTGCCCCCCGCGCGCGTCTACCATTACCGCCGCGACGGCGACGTTTGCGCAACCAGCCACTAAGCCGCGATTTCGCGTTTGTGACAGGGGTCGGAATCGCTTAGGGAAGGGTCGCAGACACGCTACTGACAGGCCCTTTCCATGACCGAGACCCGCACCGAGACCGACAGCTTCGGCCCGCTAGACGTACCCGCCGACAAGTACTGGGGCGCGCAGACCCAGCGGTCGATCATGAATTTCCCGATCGGCTGGGAACGCCAGCCGGTGGCGATCATCCGCGCGCTTGGCGTCATCAAGAAGGCCTGCGCGCTGGTCAACATCGCCCAGGGCGACATCGACCCGAAGCTGGGCGAGACCATTGCCGCGGCGGCGCAGGAGGTGATCGAGGGCAAGTTCGACGACAATTTCCCGCTCGTGGTCTGGCAGACCGGATCTGGCACACAGTCGAACATGAACGCGAATGAGGTGATTTCGAACCGCGCGATCGAGATGCTGGGCGGGACGATGGGGACGAAAAAGCCCGTCCACCCGAACGACCATTGCAACATGGGCCAGTCCTCGAACGACACCTTCCCGACCGCGATGCATGTCGCCATCGGGATGCAGGCGCGCGACGTGCTGCTGCCGGGGCTTGAGAAGCTGTCGAAAGCGCTCTGGGCCAAGGCGGAGGAGTTCAGGGACATCATCAAGATCGGCCGGACCCATACGCAGGACGCGACACCCCTGACCCTGGGGCAGGAGTTTTCCGGCTACGCGACCCAGGTCGACAAGGGTATCGCGCGGGTGAAGATGTGCCTGCCCGACATCTATGAACTGGCGCAAGGCGGCACCGCCGTCGGCACGGGGCTGAACACCCGCGTCGGCTGGGATGCCCGCGTCGCGGCGGAGATCGCGAAGATCACCGGCCTGCCCTTCGTCACCGCGCCGAACAAGTTCGAGGCGCTGGCGGCGCATGACGCGATGGTCATGTTCTCGGGCGCGCTGAAGACCGTGGCGGCGAGCCTTTTCAAGATCGCCAACGACCTGCGGCTTCTGGGCTCCGGCCCGCGTTCGGGGTTGGGGGAGCTGATCCTGCCGGAAAACGAACCCGGTTCCTCGATCATGCCGGGCAAGGTCAACCCGACCCAGGCCGAGGCGCTGACCATGGTCTGCGCGCATGTGATGGGCAATGACGCCGCCATCGGGTTCGCGGGCAGCCAGGGGCATTTCGAATTGAACGTCTACAACCCGATGATGAGCTATAACGTCCTGCAATCCATGCAGCTTCTGGGCGACGCGGCGGGCAGCTTCACCGACAACATGGTGGTGGGGACGAAAGCCAACACCGCGCGGATCGACAAGCTGATGAAGGAAAGCCTGATGCTGGTCACGGCGCTGGCGCCCACCATCGGTTACGACAACGCCACCAAGGTCGCCAAGACCGCGCACAAGAACGGCACCACGCTGAAGGAAGAGGCGATCGCCCTTGGCCTTGTCGATGCCGAAACCTTCGACCGGATCGTCCGGCCCGAGGACATGATCGGGCCGAAGGGCTGAGCGGCGCGATGGCCGAGATCATCAATCTCAGGCAGGTCCGCAAGACACGGTCGCGCGCCGAAAAGCGCGCGGCCGGGGAAGAAAACGCGGCGCGTCACGGGCGGTCCAAGGCGTTGAAGGCGCTGGAAGAGACGCGCAACACGCGCGAGGCGGCGCGGCTGGACGCCCATCGCCGCGATGGCGGCGCGGAGTGAGCCGCCCGGCCAAACACTCGCTGACGCTGAACGGCCACCGCACCAGCGTGTCGCTGGAAGCGCCGTTCTGGCGCGCGTTCCGGCAGATCGCCGAGGATCAGGGCCGCCCGATCAACGCCCTTGCGGCCGAGATCGACGCGGCGCGCGACCCCGACACGGGCCTTGCCACGGCGATACGCCTGTTCGTTCTGGACAGGTTGCAAGCGCGGCTTGACGCGGCCGAGGGCCGGGCGCGCGCCGATCAGTGACGGGTCAGTGACGGGACGCCGGATCGGGGTAAAGCGCCGCCCGCATCTTGTCGGCCAGCGACTTTTCCTGCTTTTCGCGATCGGTCAGCGGCGGCCGCTTGCGCGCCCAGGGATCAAGATCGCCATGAAACAGGCGCTGGATTTCCTCACGCGACAGGGATTCCGTCGCGTCCCCATCGGGGCGGTACCCTATGCCGATCGCGCGCCAGGACGGGATCGCGATGCGCAGGAAGCTGGGCGCCGAAAAGATCGACGCGCCAAGTGACGACTGGGAAACAGCCAGTGCTTTCATCGGTCAGGCACCCCCCAAGGAACCTTACGGGCCAAGAGCAGCTTCGGCCCCTTCAGACTATGGCCATATGAGCGGATAATGGCCGAAACTCGCCACGGGAAATTCGAATCGTTTTTCCCATCTTGCAAAACTGGCTTGTTTCCGATCCGCGATCAATTCCCGGTTGCAGGAGTCCCGCTATTTCTCTGCTTTTGCGGCAATGACGTCACGTCACGCTGCCAGATTTTCAGGCGGATGCCGGCCTCTGAGCGCACCGTAAGCTGCGCCACGGGCACCGGATCGGCGCCGTCCGGCACCGAGATCCGCACCGATTGCAGCAGCACGGCCAGCATCAGCGGCCCCTCGATCATCGCGAAACCGGCGCCGGGGCAGACGCGCGGACCGGCGGAGAATGGCAGGTAAGCGCCGCGCGCCGACTGCCGCCCCGCCTCGCTGCGCCAGCGGTCGGGATCGAAGACGTCGGGGTCCTGCCAAAGCCGTTCGTGGCGCTGGACATGCCAGGGCGACAGCACGATCTGCGCGCCCCTGGGGACGTCGCGGTCGCGGAAATGTTCGGCTTGCGTCGTCTCGCGCACCATCATCGGCACCGGCGGGTAAAGCCGCAGCGCCTCGCGGAAGACATCACGGGTCAGGGTCAGGGCGGAAAGCGCGGAAAGCCCCGCTTCCGGGGCAAAGCCCCTGCCCTCCTCCGCTACGCGCGCCTGAACGTCCGGGTCGCGGGCGAGAAGGTAAAGCGCCCAACCAAGCGCGGAAGCCGAAGTCTCATGCCCCGCAAGGAAGAAGATCGCCACCTGATCGACCATCTCGGCCGGCGTGAAGGGGCGGCCGGTTTCGGGGTCCGGCGTCGTCATGATCTTGGTCGCCAGATCGTCGGGCGCGGTGCCACCCTGGATCGCCGCCCGCCGGTCTTCGACCAGCCGGGCGATCAGGCCCCGGATCACGGCGGCGGATTTGCGCGCCCGGCGCGGCACGAAACGCGGCATCCAGCGCGGCAGCGGCAGCAGGGCGGCAAGGTTCAAAAGCGGCTGGGCGCGCTGGAACGCGCGGAACTCGGCAAAGACCTGATGGGCGATGTCATGCTCGATCGGGATCGAAAAGAGCGTGCGAAAGATCACGTCGGCGGCAGCGTGGGATGCGAAGGCCTCAACCTCAACCTCCTGCCCGGTGCAGGCCAGCAGCCGGTCGCGCGCGGCGAGCGAGGCCGCCAGCATCGCGGGATAGGCGTCATGCAGGCGCCCGCGCGCGAAGGCCGGGTCGATGATACGCCGCTGCGCCGCCCATTCCGCGCCGTTGGTGACAAAGACCGACCGGCCCAGAAGCGGCGCCAGCCCCTCCCGCACCCGGTCGCTTTTGGGGAAGTCGCCGGGGCGTTCCGTCAGGACCTTCGCGATCAGGTCGGGATCGTTGCAAAGGTAGGAGCGGAAGAAGGGCGTGCGGAATTCGGCCATCCAGGCGCGGTAAAGCCGCGCGGGCTGGGCCGACAGGATGTCACGCCGGAACAGCCGAAAATACTGCCAGAGCGAAACCTTGTCGGGCCGGGGCTGCGGCTTTGGCGGGATCATGCAACATCCCTGTAGGCGTTGAGCGCGCGGGTGATGATGGCGCGCGAGGGTTGGCGCCCGGCGAAGCGCCGGGGCAGCGTCATCGGCCCGGCGGTGATGCGGAAATAGTCGTAATCCCCCGGCCGGTCGAAGGCGCAAAGATATTGGAAATGCAGCCGGAAAAAGCGCCAGCGCAGCGCCTTCCACCTGTCGGCGCTCAGCGTTTGCGTGAACGCTGCCGACAGGATCAGCGGCCAGCGCTGATCCTCCGGCGCGACGCCCGTGACCTTGACCGGGTCGCAAAGCGCATAGGTGCAGCCATCCCCCGGCGCGGTCACGTCGACCCAGGTCAGGTCGCCGCGCGCCGAGAGATAGGCCAGATCGCCGCGCAAGCGCTGCGCGCGGGGCAGGAAGCTGACCATCGGCACGACATGGCCCAGCGTCAGAAGCGACAGGACCGGCCCGCCCGGCCGCGGCCCCTGCCCCGCGCGTATCAGATCCGACAGGACCGAAACGCCGATATGCGCGCCCGAGGAATGGCCAACGACCAGCACCTCATCCCAATCCTCGGCCAAAGCCCCGGCGATCCGGGCGGCGAAGTCGTCCATCCGCGTCTCAAGCACCGCCGGATAGGCGCCGTTTTCCAGCGCCGAGAAGGCGTAGTCATGCATCAGGTAATAGGCGTAAAGCCGGTTGTCCCAGCGCCGGAACTGCCAGAGAACGGCCCACAGCACCCCGATCCCCGCCGCGATGGCCAGCCCGCGAAAGGCCCAGCCCGACGGCAGGAGCATCCCCAGTGCCACCGCGACCGCCCCGCCCGCCAGCAACGCGGCACAAAGCTGCGCGAGAAGCATCGCGATCGGGTAAAGCGCCGCGATCGCCGGCCCCTTGCGCAGCCGCACCAGCCGGAAGATCGCACCCGAACCGACATAGTGCCACGCCGTCCGCGCCAGTTGCCGGTAGGTGTCGAAGATCCCCTGCCGCATCGAGCGCTGAACGATGTCGGACCAAAGCAGCACCTCGATCTCGGCCGCGGCCCGCGCGCCCTCCATCACGCCCTCCGCGCGCCAGCCAAAACCATCGCCGCCGGGCCGGGCCGTGACCGCGATCCGGTAGCCGCTGATTTCGGCCTGCGCGGCGGCCTCGCTGCGGTAAAGCTCACGGTAGCGGCGGGGCGGAAAGGGGTCGTAGCCGGGAATGTAGAAGACCCGCCGCCGCACCGTCACGCCCACCTCACCCCTCATGCCTCACCATCCAACCGCGCAACAGGGCCGCCCGCTTCCGCGTCACAGGTCCTGCCCCGCCAGCACCGCCCCCGCGGCGCGGCCCAGCTGGCGTGAGACATCCATGAAGACCGCATTGTAAGCCTCTGTAATCACGCGGTTCAGCGCCTGCGCCTCTGCCCCGCGTGTTATGTCGGTATAGCGGCGCAACTCATCATCCGACAAGGGCGCGTAGGCCATGGCCAGATAGGCGTTGACCCAGGTGTCGGTCTCGGCCCGGATCGCATCCTCCTGCGACCAGACCTCGGCCAGCATGTCGCCCTCGCCCATCTCAGGCCCGATGGCGCCCGCGTCGCGCAGCCCCTGATAGAAGGCAAGATTGGCGTTGAGGCCGCTGGTCACGTTATCCTCGACCAGGTTGTTGACGCTGACAAACTCCTCGATCAGCGCAAGGCGCGGGGCTTCTTCGGCGCGCAGGTCCTCAAGCGTCAGGCGGCTTGCATCCTCCACATCGGGGTCAAGCATCGCGCGCCGGGCCGAGATTTCCAGCGAGGTCGCCTGCACGCCAAGGTCAGAGCGAAACCGATCCAGCACCGGCGTGAAATCGGTGCCAGAGGCATCGACAGCCTTGCGCAACGCGGTTTCGAACTGCGGCAGAAGGCGGTCAGGCTGATAGATCTGGCGCACCGCTTCGGTCCAGGCCGCGCCCCCCGCCCCGTCGAGCATGTTGGCGTCCAGTTCCTCGCCATAGCTTTCGCCCTCGGCGCTCAGGACGCTGAAGACCTCGGGCAGGCGCAGGACCGACATGATCTCATCGGTCTGGCTGGCGACGACCGGCGCGGCGAAGGCCACGCTCACGGCGGCAAGGGCGGGGGCAAGAAAAGACAGGCGCATGGGCATCCCCGAATTCGGCTGCCCCAGTCCTACCCGCCCCGCCCGGCCCTGCCAAGCACCGAGCGTCGCCCCGCGCGCCCACGGCGCCCGCCCGCCGACACTGCCGACCGAAACCGCCCGCCGAAAATCGGGGTTGCGCTGCCCATCGCCTAAGGCTAAATCCCCGCCCTACGACGACCCCCGATGCGGAGAGGTGCCGGAGCGGTCGAACGGGGCGGTCTCGAAAACCGTTGTGGGTGTGAGCCCACCCAGGGTTCGAATCCCTGTCTCTCCGCCACTTGCCTTTGATTTTATTCCATTTTATGGTAATAGCCGCTCGCCACCCCACAAACAGCCCAACATAGAAAAAACGCTTGGTGCTTGAGAATCGTTGCTCATACGGGGAGCACGATTAGACCGCTCTTGCGATCAGCTTCGGTAGTTCCATCGGCATGTCCTCCATCAGCACCAAAGCGCACTCTACGGTCTCGCCGGTCATACCGATCTGTAGCTGCCCGGCAGGCACAGCCTGATCCCAAGAGAAGTTCTGAGTCAGGAAGTCCAGCACTTCACGCTTGTAGTCGGTGTCGGGGTTTTGCAGGTGGTCCCCCTTGGTTTCCAGCACCACGATCCGCCCAGCGCCCACCTTGCCGCCTGTGGCGAAGATGAAGTCAGGATAAATGCGCCCGCGCTTCCAACCTTGCAGACCCATGCCGTAGCTGGCCTTGGCCACGTTGCGGTGCCACCACTTCACCGTTCCATCCCCGTCCAGGTGCACGGCGACGTTCTGTTCCTCGCCGTTCAACTCGTTTCGGAAGACAGGGGAAAACAGGCTTCGCTCCAAAGCGCCGCCGTCTGCCCCGGTCAAGTGGGGCGAGTTCGCCAGTTCCGTGGTCAGCATGTGGTCGGGCATCTGCCAGTTGTTCCCGTCCAGCCGCAGCCGGAACTGAATGTCACCGGCCTTCACCGCCGCGCGGAAAAGGGCTTCTGTTCGAGCATCGCGTTCCTTGGTCAACGCCACCCGCAGCCGGTCGATGATGACGCCCGATGCAGCGCCTAACTTGGCCGCGTCGAAGCCTCGCACTTCCAGCCCCTTCACTAGATCGGCCACGATCCCGCGCGCCACGAAAGGATTGGGTACCAGATCGGAGATCACGCGCACCGCGTAGGTCGCGTCAAACCGCAGCGTTTCCGCCGCAGCCGCGACAACCTCGCCCCGGAAATACTCGTCCTCCCCGGCGTCGGTCAGAGCGATGCGCTGCAACTGTGCCGCCACCTGGGCCGGGTTGTCCGGTATGTCGGCCACCACGCCAGCCGGGGAAAAGTCCCGCCAGTCGATTGCCGCCAAAATGTCCGTCTCGTAATCGAGGTCGCGCACCTCGCCCGCTTCCACCTTTAGCACCTTGGGCAGGTAGATTTGCAGGCTCTTGAACGCCGCGCGCCGCTCCACCTTGCGCGCCTCACCGCCACCAGTGGTCCCGCCCTCTTGCGGCACCTCGATCACCAGATCGGCAAGGCCATCGCGTTCCAGCCCGGTCTTGATCGCCTCCACCACGTCGCGCGTCGCCGCGTGATGCGTGACCACATAGCATTCGTCCAGCGCCGCCACGCCTGTCTTCAGCGCATAGGGTTGGCGCAGGATGCGCCCCACAAGCTGCGTCATGGCGGAACGGTTGGACGCCGCCGCCAGCGAACACAGCACATAGGCGAATGGGCAATCCCAGCCCTCTTGCAGCGCCGCCTTGGTCACGATCACCCGCACCCGGTTCTGGGGCGACAACAGGTCCTGGTTCTCGGGTTGATTGAGGTCGTTCTGTTCGGCGGTCTTGATCGCCACTTCGGCGTCGTCCAGCCCCGCCGCCAGCAGCCATTCCTTCACATCGTCTGCGTGAATGTGCTGCCCGTCGCGCTGATCCTTGCCCGTCCGCTCCACCTGCACCAGCATGATGGGCCGGATATAGCCCAGCGCCCCCCTGTCTGCCCCGTAGGCGCGTGCCTCGGCGTCCAGGGTGTTCAACCTGCCCAGCGCCGCCGTCAGCGTCCCGCGCCAGTCTGTGCCCTGCCGGGGGTCGAGGTTCAGCGGCATCTTGATCATGTCTTCGGCGTGCAACTCGCGCCCCGTCACCTCCACCAACAGGTTGGCAGCGCGGCCGGGGTTGGCCCCCCTCGCGGCCACATCCTTGGGCGTGGCGGTCAGTTCCAGAACGAAGATCGGATTGAAACCGTAAAGCGTGTCATGCGCCAACTCGGACGTGGCCTTCTGCCCCTCGTCCATCACCACAACCGGCCTGATCTTGCGCAGCGCGTTGCCAAGCGAGTCCTTCACCATCGGGAACAAGTCGGCATATCCGTCGAGGTTCGGCACCGCCGCGAATTCCCGCGCGTGCGCCGCCTGATCGCCTTCGGGGGCAAAGAACCCGTGCACGTCGCCCCGGTCCTTGAACATGCGCAGCGCGTCCTGCGTCTGCCGGTTCGCGGATTGCAGCATCAGAATCATCACGCAAAGGTTCGCGTCCACATCCCGAGCGTCCAGCCGGTCGGATTTCTCCATCACCTTCACGCGCCCCGCCGCCGCCCGGTCGAGCGCCTGCCGATAAGGGTGCTGGCGGTTCTTCAGCGCCTTCAGCGTCTGGGAATAGATCGCCTCGTTCGGCACGATCCACAGGACAAAGCCGGTGTTCTTGGCCAGATACCGCCCCATGATCCGGCTGACCCCGTTGACCGCCAGCCATGTCTTGCCGCCGCCCGTGGGCACCTTCAGCGTGACGTTGGGCACCGCGCGGCCCACGCCATCCTTGCGCGGGGAAAAGGGCACGGTCGCGCGCGACGAGGGCAAGCGCCCAGCGCCTTTCAGGTTCGCCCAAGCGGTTTCGGAGAAGTCCATCGCCGGGATGGGCAGGTTAGGGTTCGAGGCGCGCAGCGCGTCGATCTGATCGGCCTCGGCCTTGCGCGCCTTCAACTCGTCCAGATATGCATCCAGCGTGTCCAGCACTCGCGCCTGATAATCGAGCGTGCGCATCAGGTCCGTTCCACCCGGTAAAGCGCGAAGGGAAGCGGCACGAATTCCACCGGCAACCCTTCGGCGTCCAGCATCCGCTGGCTGACATAGCGGGCGGGGGCAAAGACAAGGTGGCGCGCGTCGGGCTGCGCCTCGGCCAGCTTGCGCGCAAAGCTGAGGGTCAGCGCCGCGTCGGGCGATTTCAGCCAGTCGAGGTCGGGGCGGTAGATCAGCCAGACATGGGTGCCGTTCGCCTCGCCCACATAAGCCTTGCTCTCGTCCAGCTTGGCGGGGTTCAACGGTTGCGATGTCGCCATGTGGAAGAGCACGCCAGCCAGCGCGTCAAAGGCGGGCAGGTCTTCGCCGGTCAGGATGTGGTCCAGCTCCACAGGCTGGCCCAGCGTGCAATAGGTGAAATCGCCGCCAAGTCCAGATTTAAGCGGTTCGTTTTTTGCCCCCGGAACACCTACTTGGACCCGCGCCACTCGCTCGCGCGTCAGTTCGTCCGCGTAGCTCTCACCCTCAACAAGAATGAAGCGTCGCTGACCTTCGTCCTTGGCATTGAGGTTCATGACCGCGTGTGCCGTAGTTCCTGACCCGGCGAAACTGTCGAGAACGAGTGAGTCTCGGCGTGTCGCGTAAGAAAGGATCTTTTCGACCAATTGCGTCGGCTTCGGCGTATCAAATGCCTTCTTCCTGTCAGGAAAAAGATCACGCAATTCGTATGCGGCTGTTCGCCCGTCAAGTTCGATTACACTTGGAAGTTTATCCAAGAAGTCTTTGGCGTAGACCTTCAGTTCAATAATCTTGTCATGGTCATCACCGAATAAAATTTTGTCCTGTTCGAGAAGGCCCCGCATCGTTTCTTCAGGGAAGCGGTATCCCATCAACGGTTGTTTGCAGGGCTTGCCGGTTTCCGGGTGTATCACATCGTATCGATAGCCTTCCCGACCTGGGTTGTGGACGCTCTGACTTCCTGTGTAGATACCGTCCTTGTCGATGTACTTGTATCGGTCGAGCGGCCATAGTTCGCTTTTGTGCTCTCGAAACCACTGAGTGTAAGCGGATTGCATCGCGTGTGGATCGGGAAAATCCCGCGCAAACTCTTGGCCAACGCGCACAAGAAGGTCTTTTACATCCGAAAATTGAGACTTCCAAATTTTCTCAACTGAATTCTTGTTCTTGGAGAAACAAAGAATGTATTCGTGTTCCACGGCAATCCGCGTCGGGTTGTTGTCCGTGACATTCTTCCAAATAATTGTTCCAATCCAATGGGATGGATCGCCTGAAATCTCGTCAAGCATCAGACGAAGATTATACAACTCGTTGTCATCGATGCAGATAAAAATGATTCCATCTTCTGACAACAAGTCAAAAAGCAACCGCAGCCGGGGCCACATCATCGCGCACCATTTGTCGTGGCGCAGCCCGTCCTCGATCCCGATGGGGTTGGCGTCCAGCCATTCCCGGATCATCGGCGCGTTCACGTTGTCGTTGTAGGCCCAGCCCTCGTTCCCGGTATTGTAGGGCGGGTCGATGAAGATGCAGTCCACGCGGCCCGCATACATCGGCAACAGTGCCTTCAGCGCGTGCAGGTTGTCGCCCTGCACGATCAGGTTGCCGTCCAGCCGCGCTGGGCCAATGCCTTTGTCTGCGTGCACCTCCAAAGGCCGGAACGGCACCGCAAGGTGGTGGTTCCAGACGAATTCCTTGCCCTTGAACACCAGTTCAGTCACGGTCACCCTCCAGTTTTGCCGCGATAAGACAGTCTGCGGGCCGGAAGGGCAAGCAGGCATTACGGCATGGTAGGCGTCAGGCCATGCCCCGGATCAGTTCGCCCTGCCGGGTGGTCGAAACCGGGCAATAGGCGCTGAGCGTGGTGGCAATGTTCTCGTGGCCAAGGTTCATCGACCAAGCCTTGAACGCCTCGGGCGTGCGGCAATGTTCGTTCGCCAGAATGCCCAGCGTCTTGCGGAAACTATGGGGGCCGAAGGGCGGCAGGCCCGCAGAAGTGAAGGCGTCTTTGATTACCGCACGGATGCGTCCCGCGTTGCCGTAAGTGTCGCGCGATAGCCCGAGACAGGCAAACCCGCCGTCCTTCAGGCCCATCAGGGGCTTGGGGAAAAGGGCGTCCGCCGCGCCGAAAAGCTGATCGGTGCGCAGATACTCCACCCAGTCGTGGAAGCATTGCAAGTAGACGGCATCGACGGGGAAGAACCAGGTGGTGAAGGTCTTGGCAAATTTCGTCTTCACATCGCGGGCGTCTTGATAGACGCAGCCCTGAAAAAGGTCGATGTGCCGCAGTCTCAAGGACGCTATCGCCCCGTCCCGTGCCCCGGTCAGCATCAGGAAGGCAAAGAGCGCCCGGTCGCGACGTTCCAGCGGCGTGGCTTCGGGCATCAGGCTGAAGGCGTGGCGGCATTGTTCCATGCTTGGGAACGGCATATCGCGCTGAGCATGAGCAATGCGCACGTCCTTCGCATTAAGGTTGAAATACTCGGCGTCGGCATAGGCGATGCGCGAGCGATAGCCGGGCTGCCCCGCCAGCCAGAGGACAAACGCCTTCACCGCGCGCAGCGTACCGTCAATCGTGGCCTTCGACAGTGGCGCGCCCGTCCGCTCGTTTTTCGCCGCCGCGAGTTGAGCCTTGAACTTCACCGCCTGTTCAATGTGGAACCGCTTAAACGGCCTGAATCCGGTGCCGCTCTCGAACCGCAGAATCGCCTCTGCGACCTTGTCCACCGTCGCCGGATCGCTGCGCTTAGCTTCCCGCAGAAATAGCAGGTAGCGCCTCTTTATCCGCTCGTTTTCTTCGTTGTGTTTCCGCACCATCAGGATGCCCTTTCGAAGTGATGATTTCAGAGGGGGTTGCAGGTATCCCTTAGGGTTCGCTTCCGTCCTTCAAGGCGAGGTCGAAGATTCCCGCCAATTGGTCGATTTTCGTGCGGCTCACCATCCGGTTGCAGGTGCCTCCGCAGTGGGCGCACAGGCCCACTAGGCGGGCGGTTCTGGCCGTTTGCGGGATGCAATCGACCATACGCCCCATCGGTTCCCGCCCGACTTTGCAGCTGAAGCAATAGAGCTGCCCCGGTTGCAGCGCGACCTTCGCTCCCGTGGCCCGTGCAGTGAGGAATTGGCGCAACGCATCGCCAAGTATCAGAAATGGCCGCCGCGCCTTCATCAGGGGCAGGCCGTCCCTGACCCAAGCGCGGATCGTCCCTGTAGATACGCCCAGCGCCTGCGCGGCTTCCTCTATCGTGTAAGTCCGTGCGGCGCGGATTCGACGGGCGCTGGGCCGTTTAGCCATGGCCAAGCCCCGCTAAAAAAGGGCAGCAATGGGGCACGATCACTCGCCCTTGCCTTGGGACTTGAGGGCTTCCCAAGCTTCGATCTCAGAGAGTTTCCAGCGCGTACAGCCCGGCGAGAGTTTTACCGGGCGCGGAAATGACGGATCTTCACGCACCCAGCGACGCGGGGTCAGATGATGAACACCAAAGCGTTCGCCAATTTGGCGATCAGTCAGGTAGGTTTCGGATAAATGCAGGGCCATCGAGTGAACTCCATCGGGTTACGATTGAGTGCATTTTGGACCTCTGCCGTAGAGCAAGAAAACTCAACCAGGTTGGAAAAACTCCCGCCCGAGTAGTTCATCTGACCACTGTCAGTTCACAGACGATAACCGCATACAGGAAGAAATTAGAAAGAAAGCTATTATATAACAATGCCTTAAACCTCCCCGCAGATTCTTTGAATCTACCCCCTAGAACGGAATTTCTGAATCATCAGGGGGCATCGACGGAGCGATCAGCGCGTGAAAGTTACTAATCGGCTTGCGTTCGACCTGCTGAATCTCGTCTTTTGGCGCGCTAGTCTTTGGCGCTCCGCCGCGTGTCTCCCAGTTGGCAACTTCAGAAAGGGACTCCACCACAGTTGAACGCGGGCGACCGTCATCGTCAATCAGACCGAAAGCTGCGGCATTGGCGTTCAACCATCTTTCCAGCGTTTGTTTTACTGTCCGGTTAGGGGCTGCCTCCTGAATTGCCTCCCAAGCCGAGACGGCAGCCGCAAGTTTAGCAGAATACCGTTTATGCTCTTTGTCCATGAACTCTTGCGGCTTCACCTCAGGAAAAAAGAAAGGGGGTAGAAAGTTCCTACTCGCCATCCACTCCCTAAGGTCTTCAACCATTACCGTGGTCTGGCTCCAAGCAGGCTCCTTGATGATATAGATTTTGCTATATTGCTCCCAAAATCTATTTCCAGCATTTGTCTTAATGCTCATACCCTCAGTTCTAAAAAGTGCGGTGTATGGAACTTCAGTTTCGTCGTCTCTTGGCGCCTCCGGAACCGCGTCACTGCCATACCAAACATACGATGCATTCCTGGCGAGGTGCGTTATATTGGCCCGAATCCGGTCTTCAAGAATAGCGTTTCGGATCGCCGAGAAGACCGCGATGAACGAACCCGACTGAGTGTAGTTTTTGACTCCATTGGAGGCTCCTCGGCGATGAAAGTGCCCGTGGTGCGGCGCATCTGGGTCGGTCGATTCCGTTGAACCGGGATCAATCCCTGCGGCCAGCATCGCCGCGTTTGTTACCGATAGACTTTCGCTCAGACGCCAGTGATCAGCATTGTGTTCATAGAGTCGCCAAAAGTCATCGTCTTCAAACTCCATTATCCAATCCTCACAACCTGACCGCCCCAAACCTTGCCATCCATAAAATTGGACCAATCCGCCATCATCCGCCGCCGTTTTTCAATCATATCGCCGCGCCGATAGCTTGCCTCCACCGCATTGCTGATTTTATGAGCCAGCGCGACCTCTGCCATGTCGCCGGGATAGGCAGTCCGCTCGGCTACCCAATCGCGGAAGGTCGAGCGCAGACCGTGCGGCACGGCAGGGCGCTTGGATGTGCGGTCAATGAACCCGGAGCGGCCTTGCGCAGCCTCGGCCTCGTGCATCCGCTTCATGGCGGCGGAAAGCGTCATGTCGGAAAGCATCCCGCCACGTGCAGCCGGAAACACCAGCGGGTTGCCCTCCAGCCGGGGAAGCGCCTGCAACAGCGCCATAGCCCTGTTGGACAGCGGCACGCGATGTTCCTTGCCCATCTTCATGCGCGCGCCTGGAATGACCCATAGCGCATTGTCCAAGTCGATTTCTTCCCAGAGTGCGCCCCGAACCTCTTGCGACCGGGTGGCGGTCAGGGCCAGAAGCTCCAGCGCCCGCGCGCCGGACCCTTCCCGCGACTGCAAGGCTGCAAACCACCGGGGCGCATCATCCAAGGCCAAGGCGGGGTGATTGTCTCCGGAGGCGACTTTTGACGGCGCGGGCAGAAGCTCTTTCAAGTTCCCCGCCCAGCGCGCCGGGTTGTCGCCGTGCCGATGCCCCGCGACCGTGGCCCAGCTCAGAACCGCCTCGATGCGCCCGCGCAACCGATTGGCCGTTTCTGTCCGGTCGGCCCAGAGGGGTTGCAGAACCCGCAAGACGTCCTGCGTCGTGATATCCTGCACCAGCATCTTGCCCAATTCGGGGGTGGCATAGGCGGCAAGGGTGTTTTCCCATTGCTGGCGGTGCTTAGCGTTCTTGAAGGCATCAAGCTTGGCCGCAAGGCATTTCTCCACCGCCTTGGCGAAGGTTAGGCCCCGACGCTGTGCGGCCACCAGTGCTGCCTTGGCGGCCTTGCGTTCCTCTACGGGGTCGACGCCGCTTTCAATCTTGGCGCGGGCTTCACGGGCCTTGTCGCGGGCCTGAGATAACGTCACCCCCGGAAAGCCCCCCAGCCCGATATCGCGGCGCAGTGTGCCGACCTTAGCACGCAAGACCCATGACCGCCCGCCGTTGGGCGTGATCTGCATGTGTAGCCCCGGAACGCCCCCGACCGAGAACAGCACATTCCGCTTGCCGCCCGGATGCGCCAGGCGCTTCACGTCGAGCGCGCTAAGTTCTTCGGCGATCTTGGGCATGACGACGATCCAACATACTACCCCACATCAAAAGAGTATCTGGGCGCATCGGATTGTACAAGGTTGCATGTGTATGATGTGGGGTAGGCGCCTTATTTCCAAGGCGACATGATATCGCATGCATATGATTGTAAACGGAAAAGCGTCTATCATGGCGGGCTGTCTCTCCGCCACTTGCCCCTGCGAAAGCGTTCTCCCCATCCGGCTGCGGCCGGATTTTTCCGTTGTTTTCGAGGGTTATGCGGGAGGGACTGAGCACCGGCGGCGGCGCCAGGCGGCCCAGAAGTGGTCTCTGAGGGCCGATATTCTCCGGACCTGAGGACTGCGCGGATTTGGTGAAGTCTTGCCAAGCATCTGAAACCAAATAAACTTATTGCTTGCTCCGCTGAACACTTCGATTTCAGGGACGCGCTTCGAGAAGGGACTGAAATCGAACAATGTCCATGTCGGTAAAGCGGTGGGGTTACGGTTCAGCCGCCGCGTTCTAGTGGGTAGCGACGATCCCGCTTTGCAGTATATCGCTTTCACCGATCTCCATGCTGACCGAACCCAAGAACAGCCAGGCCGCGAGACGATCAGTCGTGGCGCTAACCTGACCCGTTTTCCGCAGGGCGCACTCCCATACCGTCGCCACGCGCCACCCGTCTTCGAGGAGTTTTTTGCGAACGGCGCTGTCTCGAGCGACGTTCGCATCGAACTTCGCCCGCCAGAACTCCGGCCGGGTTGCCGGGACGGTCGTGTAGCGGCACCCTTCGTGTCGATGCCAGAAGCAGCCATGTACGAAGACAACAGCGCAGTGCTTCGGAAGAACAAGGTCCGGTCGACCGTGAACCTTGCTGGAATGAAGCCGGAAGCGGAAACCGCGCGCGTGCAATGCCCGCCTGAGAGCCAGCTCGGGCTTGGTGTTCTTTCCCCTTATTCCCGACATCATCCGGGAACGGGTCTGTTGGTCCACGATATCGGTCACATCCGCCCTGGTTTTCGTCCTTGAACCTAGTATACACCGGCTGAATGAAATTCGTCAGGAGCCTGATTTGCCTTCCACTTTCGGCATTGTCGATCTGTTTGCCGGCCCGGGCGGACTTGGCGAGGGGTTCGCTTCCCTCGTCGAGGACGGTCGTGCGCCGTTCCGGATCGGCATTTCGGTCGAGAAGGAGGCGTCGGCCCATCGGACCCTGACGTTGCGCGCGTTCCTCCGCGACTACGTTGCGCGTCATTGCGTCTTGCCGAAAGAGTTCGTCGATTTCCATGCCGGGCTGGTATCCGAACCGGACTGGTCAGCCGTCGACGCCGAAGCGTGGCAGCATGCCATCGACGAAGCTCGCGCGCTGGAGCTCGGCACCGAGGCTGCGGCAACCGCCATTGATGGCGCCATCGCGACGCTGAAACAAAAGTACGACGACACGATACTGATCGGCGGTCCGCCTTGTCAGGCCTATTCCCTCGTGGGGCGCGTCCGCTCCAGAGGCAAGGTCGGCTATGTCCCGGAGGAGGATGCGCGGCACTACCTCTTTCGCGAATACATCCGGGTCCTTGACAAGCTTCGCCCGGCCGCCTTCGTCATGGAAAACGTCAAGGGCATGCTTTCGTCCACAGTCGAGAGCCGACTGGTCTTCGAGATGCTGATGGAGGATCTGTCCTCGCTCGGCACGGGTCACGCCCATCACTACGAACTTCGTGCCGTCCGGGTAGCGTTCTGTCGGACTCGCCTTTGGTTAGGCTGGGCACTAATACGTCCCAAGTTTGCAACTCGTCTGCACTTCGCGCATTTATGTATTTTCTGACCGGGTCCGGGTCAGTCGTTACGCTCTGCTCGGCGTTTCGCCACACGGCAAGAAATTCGTCTATGAACTGGACCGGTACGCCGCGATACAACGCTCCCCAAGACGAGCGCTCCTCCTCCAAGCCCGCGCCCTTGAGCTTTAAAAACAAAGACTTGGCCGCATCAATATTTGCAGAAAGATCGCCTGATCTAATGCTTACTCTCGATGTCTCGACAAATTTGTTGGAGAGTCCGATCAGCGTCGTGACCTTTGTTCCCGATCCCATCTTGTTGCGTGCTGTGATGAGCAACGAAGCTGGATGACTTCGCACCGCCAGACCGAAATCCCTGGGAGTGGCTGTCGGAACAGCCGCCATTTCGTGAATTTCTGAGTGCAATTCCTCTGTCGCGTTCGCAATGTATGCGTACCATCCAATAGCTTCGGTTGGCATCCAGATACGGCAAAGATCTTCGTATCCGGTCCGATACCCGAACCAACGCCCCATCTGCATGAGGGTAGCCGCAGTCAGCACGAAGGCGCGAACAGCTTTCACCAACGAGTCCGGGAGTGCTTCCACGACAAAGTCTTGTGGATGTTTAACGGGAAGCACATCTTCATTGTCGTCGACATACCTCAACCAAGTTGGCTCCTCATCATCGGGCAAGCCTTCGACAAAGACCTTTTTGCCGCCGAAATAATTGGATGGCGCATCGAGGCCGATGATGAAGTCCTTCGGAAACAAGTCTTCCGCCAGCATTTCATCGTCTTGATCAGGGTCGATGAAGATATTCGCGAAAGGAGTTGCGGTGTAGCCGACATAGCAACTCCGGTGAAAAATGTTCAGAAGCTCCCGGATCAACCTATTTGTGGTTGTGACCTCCTCCTTGTTGTACTTGGTATTGATCGAAGCGTTGTCAACCTCCCGCGCCAGTTCCGTGCAGGACCCGATCTCGAGGAAGCGGGCGAAGATCCAGCGCACATGCGCAGCGGTTTCTTCGTCGACCACCAGCTTCCGTTTCTCGACCCTATAGCCGTAGGGCGGCACCCCGCCCATCCACATGCCCTTCTTCCGACTGGCGGCGACCTTGTCGCGGATGCGTTCGGCTGTCACCTCCCGCTCGAACTGGGCGAAGCTGAGAAGGATGTTCAGCGTCAGCCGCCCCATGGACGTGGTGGTGTTGAACGACTGCGTGACCGAGACGAACGTCACGCCGTTCCGGTCGAACACCTCGACCAGCTTGGCGAAGTCGGCGAGCGAGCGCGACAGGCGGTCGATCTTGTAGACCACCACCACGTCGACCAGCCCGTCCTCGATGTCTTCAAGCAGCCGCTTCAGTCCGGGCCGTTCCAGCGTGCCGCCGGAGATGCCGCCGTCGTCATACTGATCGCGGACCAGCACCCAGCCCTCGGAACGCTGGCTGGCGATGTACGCCTCGCAGGCCTCGCGCTGAGCGTGGAGGCTGTTGAACTCCTGCTCCAGCCCTTCCTCGGAGGATTTCCGGGTGTAGACCGCGCAGCGCAGCTTGCGGACGAGCTTCGTTTTATCCGGCGGCTTCATCATCTCCGCCCCCTGTGGTTCTTGAGCCCGAAGAACACCCAGCCGTTCCAGCGCGTGCCGGTGATGGCCCGCGCGATGGCGGACAACGACTTGTACGGCCGACCCTGCCACTCGAAGCCATCGGCGGTGACGGTGACGACCTGTTCGACGCCCTGCCACTCGCGCAGCAGCCGCGTGCCGTTGATCGGGCGGTCGCGGTCGGCGCGGATCCTGCGTTTCGTCGTGTCGCCGCCGTCCAGTTCCTCGCCCAGCCGTTCCAGCCGCCGGATTGTCTCCGGTTTCAGCCCGCCATAGGCGAGTTCCTGGATGCGGTACGCCAGCCGGGATTCGAGGTAGCGTCGGTTGAACGGGGGCGGCTCGCTGTCGAACAGGTCGCGCCACTGTTTCTTCAGGTCCGGCGTTGGCGTGGTCTTCAGCGCGGCCAGGCGCGCGGGGATGGGATCGGGCTTGTTCATGCATTTCTCCGGTGAGTTGGAGTTGCATGACGGCATTGGTCGGGCGGATAGTGTAGGCAACGTTCTCCAGTATCGTCAGATACTTCGTCCGTCTTTCGCATCCGCAACCGAACCAGCCCGAGCGCCAGCAGGCCGCACAGCTCAGTGCGGCGCTCTGCGGGCGTCATCTGGTCGGGCGGCAGCGGATTCGGGCGCTTCATGTTTCGGTAGCCGTGATCGGTGGTACTTACCGATCAAAAGCCACCCCACTGGCCGTGACGGGACATCACTCCCTACAGGATTCAGGGTTGCGAACAGGTGGAGAACATCGGGACTTGCCGATCACCGATTTGTCCGCGACAATCGCCAGTTGAATCAGTCGAGAGCAGTAGTTCATTGAGGTAAGTTCATGACGCGCAAAGCAACTCCGATCGGTCCCAATCTCCTGGAGCAGATCGAGGACGCGCGCGTGGTTCTCGCCTCTGTGGACGTAACTTTCCGGCGAAATGGCGGCGTCGCCCTCGGTCTCCAGAGGCGACATCGCGGTATCAAGCTCTGAGCACGGCGCCACGATCGCCTTCAGTAGCGCAAGTCAAAACTCTCGGAGACTTCAATGGTACGCGTCCCGGCTAAAACCTGCCCCAATCTTTCTCGGCTTTTCGATGATGCAGAGCCCGAATTGCTGTCCGGATTTCTCAACAGCAAGGCTTTCGAGAGGTTGGCCTGGCTTGCGACCTACAAGTTCGACCCCGACGATCCGGACGGTCCGACAGCAGCGAGGAATATGCTGCCGAAGGAAAAGAAGGACCGGCTGGGCCCGCTCGAAGCTGAAGCAGCCCGGATCGTCACAATTGCGAGCGACCGCGGCGAATATGTCCTCCAAGGTCTCGCCACGACTACGCTTGAACCGGACCGCGCCAAGGAACTTCTGAACCGGCGGGACAAGCTCGCGCGAAGCCTGTGGGCTTACGCCAACGAACACGGCTTATTTGAAGCGGCGGAGAACAGCCTGCACCTGCGTCTCTACCGGCGCTACGACAAGCACTACCAGACCTTCATGGCCGAGCCTTCGGTCGACGGGGGCCCCGACGCCGGCAGTGCATTGCTCGACGAGCTTCTGGTCGACCTCAACAAGCGTCTCGATCGCGGCGACGGCTACAGCATCGACAAGTTCGACATCCCCAAGGACGGAGATGAACCGGCGGCGGAGATGTACCTGCTGTTCCATCCCGATCCCCCCACGAGCGTTCGGGAGATCGATGACGATGGCAATCGGTCGAGCATCTATTTTCGGCCGCCCGGAGAGGCGATGATCGTCTACACGCCATCGACCGGGCGGGTCCATGTCCGCGCTGGCAACCGAAAGCTCAGGCACACGGTCGCCGAACGCTTCATCGAGACTGCTCTCGAGCAGACCTACTCCAACCAGCCCGTAGACTTTCAGGCCTACGACATTTCGCAGTTCCTGCAAGGACTCGATCTTGAACCGCCGGAACTCGACGACGTCGTGATCGACCGCGCACAGGTGATCCGCGCTGACATCAGCATCGGTAATCTGGCCAACCGTCTCTCGCTTTCCACCACGATCGACCAGGACATCTCAGAGATCATCGACAACCAGCCGGGCCTTCCAAGGATTTTCGAGCGAGCGCTCGCAATCCGTTTTGTCGAGATTGCGGTCCGGTACTCCCGCGCGGGACGGGATGAGGCGCAAACCCTCAACTTCACGCTCACCGACCGCAACACGAGCAGCCTTCTCAGCATCGACGACCCGTTCGAGCGCGTTCTGGGGCATCGCTTGCTCAGACACTGGAACATCCTTCGTGATGGTCGCGCACCGGGCGATGAGGAGAGCATGGCGGTCATGCCCGCCTTGCTGGCCATCTGGGACATCGGAGCTGAGAGGGTGACCGGTGCATGGCTCCAAGCTCGTGGTGTCGATCCTGGCCTCCTGACCGATCTGGGTTTCCTCGTGCCCGCCGGCTGGGAGGGGGACGACCTGATCGACGATGAAGACGAGGTCGGACCGGTCGCAGCCGAAGTGGTCGTTCGGGTCGATGAGGGAGATGCGGAGGAAAGTCACCGAAAGGTGGCCGACCTCAAGGTCGCCGAGGGACAGGTGACGTCTGCGGGCAACCCGGATCGCTACAGGATATATCGGGTGCGCGACGGCTGGGTCGTGCAACACCTGAAGGAACGTCTCGAACAAGTGCTCGATGCGCCTGCAATCGAGAAGCTGACCGACCACCTTCTCTACCTTGGAACGCTCAATGTCGATGGCGGGGACGTCCCGATTTATCTCGCGCGCGGTCTCGACCGGGAGAAGGTCCGCTCGGCCGTCGATACTGAGCTTCGGGCGCGCCACAACCTCGGAATAGGTCTTGTCCTGCAGGCCGGCAGCGCTCCCGGACCGTGCCTGGCGGCCAATGTTCTGACGCCGCTTGTTGATCAGATCGACACGCAGCAAGCCGAAATCGCTTTGGTCGGAGACAAGCTCCGGTCCGTGCTTCGACGCCATCGGATACTGGCCCGCGGCGGCCAGGCTGTCGAACTCACCCGGGTCGGGGACAACATGGCAACTCTGTTTGTTCCGGGGAAAGGCAGCATCGACATCAAGGGCGAGAACCGCATTGATGTCATCCAGCGGCTGGTCGATGCGCACAACGCCGGCCCGATGCGAATGGCGACAGCAGACCTGATCAGCGGGATCGCGGAGGACCAGTCGTTGGCGAACATTTTCAAGCAGCCTCTCTGGAAAAAGCTGACGGCCGACTTCCTGCGAAGCCCCGGAAAAGGGCAATGGGAGATCGCCATCTGACGGCTGGCTCCGATCCGGCTCCGATTGGGGGGTCTGACTAGCTCCGATTCTCCGGGCCAATGGGAGTGCTCCACATCAGAGGAGCACTTCGATGCCGACTCCCTTCCCCTCGCGCCAGGCAGCCCAGACGAGCTGGTCCGGCGCCGCGAAGACCAAGCCCACCACCCTCAACTCGGAATGGCGCTGCACGCGCTGTGACAAGCTGCTCGGCGTCTGCCGGGACGGCCGCATGCACCTGCGCTTCGCGCGGGGGCACGAGTATCTCGTGGGCTTCCCGGTCCAGGCCACCTGCCGCGGCTGCGGCACGCTGAACCACGCGACCGCGCCCGCGCGCTGACGCGCGCATTCACCCAACCCCCTGAAATCGCAGAGACGCGCGACGTCCTGACCTGGCCACGAGAAGGCGCCGGACGCCTGGCCGCAAGGCAGGCGTCCGATGTCCTTCGCGTGGCACGAGATCCGTGATCACCTCATGCATTCATCCACGAACCTTCACTTCCAGCGCAGTTTCGACGCCGTCCGGCGGGCGCAGGCCCCCCTCGCGCCGTTCCGGGATCCGGCGGCCCTGCTGGACGGGCTGCATCGCACGACCGGCGATCCGGCCCGGAAGAACGTGATCCTCGCCGCGCTGGTCAGGGCGGCGCAGGGCGGCGGGCCCGCGTCCGACTGCGCCCTGACGCTGCTGTTGCTGGCGCTCTGGCCCGGCCTCGACGCGATCCGGCGCCGGTCGATCTGGCGCAGGCTCGGCACCGCCGACGAGGTCGCGTCCGACGTTCTGGCGCGCACCACCGAGGCTGTCCGCGGCCTCGACCTCGGGCGCGTCAACTGGATCGCGGCCACGGTGCTGCGGAATGTCGAGCGCGACATGATCCGCGTGCGCCAGCGCGACCAGGCACGCGAACATCTCGCCAGCGGCGCCGATCCCGACGAGGTTGCGGACAGCAGCGACAGCGGGATCGGCGAGACCGGGTACGCACGGCTGAACGGCGCGGTGCGGAAGCTTCTCGGCGATGACGCCCTGCTGGTGATCCGCGTGGCGATCGAGGGCTTCTCGCAGGCCGAGGTCGCGGTCGAACTGGGTCTGACCGAGGCCGCCGCCCGCAAGCGTTACCAGCGCGCCATCCGCCGGCTGAACGACGCCCTCGATGAAATCCCCTGAACCGATGTCCCGATCCTGTGCCGCTTGTGGCTTTTCCCAATCGAGCGCCCAGAGCGCCTTCCCTCCAACCGAAAGCAGACACGCATGAACCGCACTGCCGATCTGTCGCTCGAGGATTTCAGGCGTCTTCCGGGGCTCTATCGCCGCTGGGAGCTGACCGAGGTCTGCGAGCCCAACCGCAACTATCAGATCGAGGACGCCGGCGCCCACGCCGACGGGACGCCACTGCTGGCGATCTACGTCGCCGAGCCCGCGCCCGACGTCCGCGAGGCCGCGTGATGCGCCTCCTCGATCACCTCATCTCACGGAGAAAAGCCGCTGATCGTCCGCTCGGCCTATCGCAGCCCCGAGCACAACCGCGCCGTCGGCGGTGCCACGCGGTCGAAGCATCTCGACGGCGCCGCCTTCGACATCGGCATGGCGAACCAAGACCCCGTGGCCTTCGAGGCGGCGGCGCGAGAGGTCGGGTTCCTCGGCTTCGGGTTCTACCCGCGCTCGGGGTTCATCCATGTCGACATCGGCCCCGCGCGTCAGTGGGGCCAGCGGTTCCCGGTCCGGGCGACGGCATTTGCACCCGAGACGCCGCCCGCGCGCGAAGTGCTGGCCAACAGCCGCACGATGAAGGGCGGCGGCGCGGCAGGCGTGGCGACGCTGGGTGCGGCCGGGGTGGAGGTCGCGCAGGGCGTCCTGGCCGAGACCCAATCCGCCATCCTGCCGCTGGTGCCGTATCTCGACACGCTTCGCTGGGTCTTCATCGCCGTCGCGCTCGGCGGCATCGCGGTCACGATCTACGCCCGCCTCGATGACTGGCGCCGGGGCCAGCGATGATAGCCGTCTTGCTCGGCGGAATTGCCGCCAGCCCGTGGATGCGGGTGGCGCTGCGCTACGGCGCCATCGCGCTCGCCGTGCTCCTGTTCCTGCTTTCGCTCCGGGGGTCCGGTGAGCGAGTGGGACGCCTCGCCGAACGCCTTGAGACTACGGAGAAGGCCAATGATGTCCAACGCAAGATGCTCGAGGCCGCGACGCGTCGCCCTCGTTCTCGCAACGATCTGGCTGAGCGGCTGCGCGACGGGCGCTTCTGACGTCGGCAGCCTCGGGGCGTGTCCGCCCGTCGTCGAGTACAGCCGGGAGTTCCAGGCGCGAGCGGCTGAGGAACTGGCACTGCTGCCGGAGGGGTCGGCGGTCGCGGAGATGCTGGCGGACTACGCTGTAATGCGGGATCAGGCGCGTATATCTTCTCGCCACTGATCAAGAACCGAATTGCAGCCTCAACGTCACGCAGAAGCATAGCTGGTGAAGACCTCGGTCGATCCGTCGCCTCGGATCAGAAACACGTTAAAGGCCTCTCGCTCGCTTTCCGGTCCCATTCCGGGCGAGCCGTAGGGCATGCCGGGCACTGCGAGGCCGACCGCGTCCGCACGCTCTTCCAGAAGACGCCGGATATCGGCAGCGGGGACGTGGCCCTCGATCATGTAGCCTTCGATGCGGCCTGTATGGCAGGAGGCCATCTCCTGCGGGATTTCGTTGTCCAGCTTGTAGCGCATCAGAAGCGTCCCGGCGCTCGCCTCGGTCGTGACGGAGAAACCGTCGTTCTCGAGGATTTCGATCCAGGCCGAGCAGCAGCCGCAGTTGGGGTCCTTCATCACGTGGATCGCCGGTCCGGCGCCTTGCGCCAGAGCCCTCAGGGGCGACGCAGCCACCAGCGCAGCTGCGCCGACCAGAAGCGTGCGGCGGGAAAAAGTGTCTTGGTTCATCTATTTATCCTTTCGAGTTTGCATTGTGGAAGGCAGGTCAGAGATCCAAGCGCCTTAGCCGCAGCGCGTTCGTGATTACCGACACAGATGACAGGCTCATCGCCGCCGCCGCGATCATCGGCGAGAGCAGAAGTCCGGTGACAGGGTAGAGTAGCCCCGCTGCGATCGGCACGCCGAGGGAATTGTAGGCGAAGGCGAAAAACAGGTTCTGCTTGATGTTGCGCAGCGTGGCGCGGGCCAGTTTGCGCGCCCGCACGATGCCCATCAGGTCGCCGCCCAAGAGGGTGATCCCGGCGCTTTCCATCGCGACGTCGGCCCCGGTGCCCATGGCGATGCCGACATCGGCGGCGGCCAGCGCGGGGGCGTCGTTCACGCCATCACCTGCCATGGCGATCTTGTGGCCGTCACGGCGCAACTGGTCGATCAGGTCCTTCTTGGCCTCGGGCAGGATGCCCGCGCGCACCTCGTCGATACCGAGCTTGCCCGCGACCGCCTGCGCCGTACGCTCGTTGTCGCCTGTCGCCATGATCACTCGCAGCCCTTGGGCATGCAGTTCCTTGATTGCCTGCGCGGTGCTGTCCTTGATCGGGTCGGCAACCGCCACGATGCCCGCCAGCGCCCCATCAACCGCGATGAACATCGCCGTCTTGCCCTCGGCGCGCAGGGTATCCGCCCTTGCTTCGGCCTCCGTCGCGTCCAGGCCCAGCTCCTGCATCATCGCCGTGTTGCCGAGCGCGACGGCGCGCCCGCCAATCTGTCCGCGCACACCCTTGCCAGTGACCGCCTCGAACTCGGTGGCCTCCTGCCGGGCGGCGCCCGCCGCTTCGGCCCCCTCCACGATCGCTTCGGCCAGAGGATGCTCGGACCCGCGTTCCAGCGCAGCGGCCAACGACAGCAGGTCCGCCTCTGCCACATCCCCCAGCGTCACCGTATCCGTCAGCTTCGGCTTGCCCATCGTCAGCGTGCCGGTCTTGTCCACGATCAGCGTATCGACAGACGCCATACGTTCCAGCGCCTCGGCGTCCTTTATCAGCACGCCCGCCTGCGCTCCGCGTCCCGCCGCCGTGGTGATCGAGATCGGTGTCGCGAGACCCAGTGCGCAGGGGCAGGCGATAATCAGCACCGAAACCGCCGAGGCGATGGCGAAGACCAGCGCCGGTTCCGGACCGAAGATCATCCAGACGATGAAGGCAAAGATCGCGGTGCCCACCACCGTCGGCACGAATATGGCTGAGACCCGGTCCGCCAGTCCCTGGATCGGTGCGCGCGAGCGGCGCGCGTTCGACACCATGGTCACGATCTGTGCCAGCACCGTATCGGCCCCGACCTTGCCCGCCTCCATGACCAAAGAGCCGTTCTTGTTGATGGTGGCCCCGGTCACTGCGTCGCCAGGGCCTTTTTCGACTGGCATCGACTCGCCGGTCAACATGCTTTCGTCCAGAGACGAGCGGCCCTCGATCACCGTGCCGTCGACCGGGACCGCGTCGCCCGGTCGTACCCGGAGCCGGTCGCCCTCCATGATGTTCTCCAGCGGCGCGTCGTATTCTGTGCCATCTGGCAGAATGCGCCGCGCGGTCTTGGGCGCGAGATCGAGAAGCGCGCGGATCGCGTCACCGGTGCGTTCACGCGCCCGCAGTTCCAGCACCTGGCCCACGAAGACCAGCGCCACGATCACCACGGACGCCTCGAAGTAGGTCCCGACGCCATGGCCCATCCGGTACTGTTCCGGAAAAACACCCGGCAGGAAGGTGGCGACGATCGAATAGAGATAGGCTGCCCCCACGCCAAGGCTGATGAGCGTCCACATGTTGGGGCTGCGGTTCACGATGGACTCCCAGCCGCGCTTGAAGAAGGGCAGCGCCGCCCAGAGCACAATGGGTGTGGCCAGTAAGAACTCGAGATAGCTTGCGGTCTGGTGCCCGATCCAGTCGCGCACCGGCAGGGCGACCAGCTCGCCCATCGTGAGTATGATGAGCGGCACAGCCGCAGCCGCCGAGATCCACATCCGCCGCGTGAAGTCGGTTAGCTCCTCGCTAGGCTCATCCGAAGGCACCATCGGCTCCAGCGCCATGCCGCAGATCGGGCAGGCCCCCGGCGCGTCACGCACGATCTCGGGATGCATCGGACAGGTGTACTGGACGTTGGCCGGAGCGGCCTTCTTCTGCCCGGCGGCGCGACCCGAGGCATAGAACCACGGATCCGCCTTGAACTTCGTCTGGCACTTCTCCGAGCAGAAATGGAAGGTTTTGTCCTGGAACTCCGCGTGCCTCCCGTCCGGCTTGACCGTGACTGTCATCCCGCACACCGGATCCTTCGCCGTCTCTGTCCCCGCCGGAATGTCGGGTGCCGCGTGATGATGATCATGCTCCATGGTCTGCCAGCCTTTCGGTCTCTCGTTTCAGCTTGCGGCCTCCAGCCGTTGGAAGCTCAAGCTCTTTTTAGTGATGGTCGTGAGCGTCTTCCCTGACCGGATTGCGCGCCAGGAAAACCCGTATGAACAGGAACACCAGCGCCATGCCGATCGCGCCAAGGACGACGATGAGGGGGTCGGACTGCCATTTCATCGCGGCGAAGGCAGTCAGCACCACGGCATCGAGGGCGATAGCCGTCAGCAGCACCCAGCCCTGCGCGCCGATCTCCTCGCGCAGGTGCCGGAACACGCCCCAGTGGATGATGATGTCCATCACCAGATAGAAGAAGGCCCCGAGCGATGCGATCCGGCTGAGGTCGAAGAAGACCGTCAGAAAGCCCGCGATCACGACCGTGTAGACGAGTGTGTGGTCCTTGATCGTGCCTGGCATTCCGAAATGGCTGTGCGGGATCATCTTCATGTCGGTCAGCATCGCCAGCATCCGCGAGACCGCGAACACGCTGGCGATCAGACCTGACGCCGTGGCCACCAGCGCCAGCGCCACGGTCAGGTAGAAGCCGGTCTGACCGAGGGAGGGCTGGGCCGCTTCGGCCAGCGCATAGTCCTTCGCCGCCACGATGCGGTCGAGTGGCAAGCTCGAGCCGACCGCGAAGGCCACCAGCAGATAGACGACGACGCAGATGGCGATCGACCAGATGATGGCCCGGCCTACATTACGATGCGGGTCGGTGACCTCTGCGCCGCTGTTGGTGATGGTCGTGAAGCCCTTGAAGGCGAGAATCGACAGCGCAACCGACGCAACGAAGCCGGTGGCGCCCATGTCTCCACCCGTCGCCTCGAACGAGATGCCGCTCGCCCAGAGGCCGGCGGCCCCGAACAGCGCAATACCGCCCACCTTGAGAACGGCCATGACGATGGACAAAAGCCCCACCGACCGGTTGCCCGATACGTTCACGAGATACGCGAAGACGATCAGCCCGACGCCGAGCACCGGCACCAGGATGCTGTCCGGATCGCCGCCGAACGCCCGCAGAGTGTAGGTGCCGAAGGTGCGCGCGACGAGGCTTTCGTTGATCACCATCGACAGAGCCATCAGAAGTGCAGCACCCGCCGCGACCGTCGTCGGGCCGTACGCCTTCTTCAGGATCATCCCGATGCCGCCCGCTGACGGATACGCGTTCGACATCTTGATGTAGGTGTAGGCGCTGAACGCGGTCACGATGGCGCCGACGACGAACGAGAGCGGGAAGAGCGGCCCGGCGAGTTCGGCGATCTGTCCGGTCAGCGCGAAAATGCCCGCGCCGATCATCACGCCGGTTCCCATGGCCACTGCGCCCGGCAGGGTAATGCTATTCTTCTCGTAATCGCTTTTCGTCATGGATTTTCCTTTTCAGGCTTTTGCCGCAGCGCCACCCAGAGCAGCGGCAGCCCCGTCACAAGCCCCAGTCCAAGTACCGCCCATGTCGCGCGCCCTAGGTCTCCGCTAACCGCCTCACCGCCGAAATGTGCCAGCAGGAAGCTTGCCGGGATGATCCCCGCCAATGTTGCGAGGGCGAAAAGCCAGGCGTGCAATCGGCTCAGTCCGGCCGCGTAGCTGATCATGTCGAAGGACACGAAGGGCATCAGGCGGCTGGCAAAAACCGTCGCCGTCAACGCGGTCTGCGAGCCGAGAAGCCCGGCATCGACGCGATCACCGAACACCCGCCGCAAGACATCATGCCCTAGAACCCGTGCGAGACCGAAGGCGATCAGCGCCCCGAGCTCGGCGCCGATGACGACTTGCACGGTCCCCCAGAGATGTCCGTAGGCCGCTCCTGCCGCCAGTGCGATCGGCGCGCTCGGGATGGGGCTGGCCACGACCGCAAGGGTCATAAGCGTGACGATCAGGACCGGCCCCCAGAGACCGGAGCGCGCCACCAGCATTTCCAGACGCTCGACGTCCAGAAGGCTGCGCGCCTCGGCGAATACCGAAGGCGCGAACTGCCAGACAGCGAGCAGTCCGATCCCGAGGATCGCAAGGCCCGTGAGGATGGCGGCGCGCAGGCTCATCTCAGATCGCCTCGACGGCTTTCGTCAGCAGGTCGCGCACCTCGCCTGCCACGGCCGTCAGCTCGGCGTTCTCGATCGCCTGCATCGACGCCACAGGATCGATAGCGCTGACCTCGACGCCGTCCTCGACTTCGCGCAAGATGACGTTGCAGGGCAGCATCGCGCCCACCCTAGGCTCGATCCCGATCGCCTGATGTGCCATCTTGGGGTTGCAGGCACCGAGGATGCGATAGGCCGGCATCTCGACATCCAACTTCTTTTTCATCGTCGCCTTGACGTCGATTTCGGTCAGGATGCCGAAACCGTTGTCGGTCAACGCCGCACGGGTGCGGGCCTCGACGGCGTCAAATTCTGCGTCCGCAATCAGGCGGTTGATCGTGTAGTCCATTGTCGTTCCTTTCGGTTCATCACTTCTACTCCAGCAGCGGAATCTGCTCTCCACCAGGCTGTGGCGTCATTCAATTTCGGCGCGGGGCGTGCCCGCGGGGGCCTCGCCATTCGCCTCGATGTCTGCGATGTAGCTCTTCATTTCAGCGATTTCGCTGAGCTGTGCCTCGATGATTGCATCTGCCAGTGCCCGAACCCTAGGATCTGAGATATTGGCGCGCTCGCTGGTCAGGATGGCGATGGAATGGTGTGGGATCATCGCCCGCATCCAGGCGAGGTCGTCGACCGTCTCCTGGCTGCGGACAAGCCACAGCGACAGGGCGAAGGCTGCGGCAGCGCCCGCGAAGATCGCGAAATTGACCTTCTTGTTGGAATACATGCCCAGCATGAAAGCGAGCATGATGATTGCCATCACCGCGCCCATATAGATCGCCATCCACATCCGCGTCTGCGAGAAGAAGATGTGGTCGAGCGCGTAGGTGTTCAGATACATCAATCCAAACATCACGACCGTCGAAGTCGCAATCATTGCAAAGAAACGTCCGTAGTTCATATTTCAGCTCCTGAACGAATGTTGCTGCAAGTTAAGCGCATTCAGCAAAGCAACAATGCCCTTGGTTTTTCAGAGAAGGGAAAGCCCTCACTTGCGCAGATATTTTATCAGCGCGGCAATCACGAGACCGACCAGCACAAGGATGACGATCATCCAGAGCCAACCGAAGCCCATTCCCCAACCCATCATCGAGCCCGTGTTGTCGCCGTTCATCATTTCATACTCCGTGTTTTTCAGCCCTGGGATGGGCTTCGTAACTGACCCTAGCGACAACAAGGGGCAGGACGTCGGGGCGATCGGTCCGAGCGCCCCGACTAAGTCAGACCGAAGCAGTGACCGCGAACTCGGTCATCATGCCCGAGGCGAGGTGCGGCATGTGGTGACAGTGCAGCATCCAGCGGGCGGCTTCGCCTGCATCGAGCGCGACGTCGACCCTGGACATCGGCGGCACATGAACCGTGTCGCGCAGCGCACCGGTAACGCGTCGCCCGTTCAACCCGACGACCTGGAACACATGGCCGTGCAGATGCATCGGGTGGGCCATCATCGACATGTTGTGGAACGACAGTACGACGCGCTCGCCGCTGCGCGCGGTGATCGGCTGGTGCTGGCCCCAGACAGCCCCGTTGATCGTCCAGAGATAGGGCTGCATCGAACCGCCCAGCATAAGCATCTGGCTGCGATCCACCGGCCGGTCCGGCAGGGCATTCAGCGCGACCAGGCGCGCCTCCTGCGCCAGATCGGTGTCGAAAGCGGGCGCTTCGGACTCCGCCACGGCATCGAGGCGCCGGACCTCGGCGCCCTGCGTGGCGAGGATGAGCCCGGTGCGCTCCCGCGCCCCTTCGCGTAGCGCAATGATCGGCCAGGCGCCGCCCTCGTTCGGCAGGTCGATCTCGATGTCCAGCCGCTGGCCCATCGCCAGCCCAAACCGCGAGCCCGCGATAGGCTGGACGGCGTGCCCGTCCACCGCGACCAGCCGCGCCTCGGCCGCCCCGGTGTCGATCCAGAACACCGTCGCCGCTGCGGCGTTGATGACCCGGAGCCGGATACGCCCGCCGCGCTCGACCCGCACTACCTCCGGGTCCGACAGTGTCCGGTCGTTGGCGAGATAGGCATCCCAATTATAGTCGTTCAGGTCCATGGCCATACCGCCCATGTCCATCATCCCGCCCATTCCTGGCATATTGCCCATCGCCATGCCGCCCATGGCACCGTGCCCCATACCGCCATGACCCATGCCCGGCATCCCGCCCAAGCCCTCCATGGGCACGCCCTGCCTGGGGCTCGCTTCAGCGGCGGCGGCATGACCTGCGCCGTACCCGCCGCTGATCTCCGCCAGAACCTCTTCGGGAGACTTGAACGAGAAGTCGTGCAGGAACATCACGACCTCCTGCCGGTCTGCTGCCAAATCCTCCTGCGTGCGCACAATCAGCGGTGCGGCAAGCAGTTGCATCTCCTGGATCGGCACGTGGCTGTGCATCCAGTGGGTGCCCGGCCGTGCCTCGAAGTCGTAGGATCGGGTCTCACCCGGGGCGAGAAGGGGCATCGGCATGTCTGGCACGCCGTCCTGCGCATTGGGCGGGATCTGGCCGTGCCAGTGGATGATCGTCGCGACGTCGAGATCGTTTTTCAGGTCGACCCGGAACATCTGGCCGGGATCGAGCACGAGGCCTTGGCCGCCGGGACCGGCAAGGCCGAACACGGTGGCCGCGCGCCCGTTGATGTCGAGAGTACGGGTTGCGGCGGACAGGGTGACAGGGGAGTCCGTCTGCGCGAAAGCAAGACGGGGCATCTGTGCAGCGGCAATGGCGCCAGCACTTGCGGCGAGAAAGCCGCGTCGCGAAAGGGTATACATGGTCGTCTCCTCGGGACATCCGTCCCGTTCATCAACACCGATGGGACGCCGCAGGCGTCTGCCCGGGCGCGCTCAGAGGAGACTGAGTTTGGGAGGTCGCTCGTTCAGTCCGGGCGAACTGCTGACATGGCTGGGCTCGGACGGAAGATCGTGGCTGGCAGGCCCGAACGCGTGGCCGGTTTCAGCACCCGGCATCGTCAGAACGACCGACAGGCCCGCGCAGACGAACTCGCACATTCCGGCGTCCGCCGATCCACAATGCTGGCCGCCGTCGCAGGACGGATGACCGTCGGTCGACGCGTGCATCATCTCGCCCGCATGGACCGCGTGATCCACCTGCATGCCAACCATGCGCGCCGCATGCGCTGCGCTGACCGTGGTGACAACGGCGATCGCGAGTATGGCAAGGATGCTGATGAGACGCGCAAGCATGGCCGAAAGATAGGCGCTGCTCACGAGAATGTCCATTGTGCGAAGCGGGGCGTCTCAGGCAGAACGTCAACTCGGCGTGAAGTGAAGGCGCCCTACTAATCAACGGACATCAGCGTTTTGCCAAAGGGCCTCCCCAATACTTTCTGGATCGGACTGTTTGCCGGAGTGTTGATCCTCGCGATCTTCGCTGGATGGCAGTACACCCGTACTGCGTCCACCGCAGCGGCATCCGAGGAAGTCATTTCTCAAGGTCGGCAGGTCTATGTCGATCAGTGCGCCGCCTGCCACGGCGCGGATCTGGTGGGCCAGCCCGACTGGCGCTCGCCGCTTCCGTCCGGACGGTTGCCTGCGCCGCCGCATGATGCCAGCGGCCACACCTGGCACCATCCCGACGATGTGCTATTCCGCATCGTAAAGGAAGGCACGGCCGCCATCGTCGGCGGCGGCTACGAGAGCGACATGCCAGGCTTCGGAGACGTGCTGAGCGACGCGGACATTCGCGCCGTGCTCGCATATATCAAGAGCAATTGGCCGGAGCGAGAGCGCGGATACCAACAGGCGGTAACGAGGGGCGAGTGAACACCGCATGGAAGGGGTGAAAGCGTCTCAGACCTCGCGATCCGGGTTGAAGGCAAGGAGCCGCAACGCGTTGAGCGTCACCAGCACCGTCGCCCCGGTGTCGGCGAGGATCGCGATCCAGAGTCCGGTGATCCCGAGGACGGTGGTCACGAGAAATACCGCCTTCAGGCCCAGCGCGATCGCCACGTTCTGGCGGATGTTCGCCATGGTGGCGCGGGCGAGCCTGATCTTGCCGGCGACATCCGTGACCCGGTTGCGCAGGATTGCAGCGTCGGCGGTCTCGAGAGCTACATCGGTTCCAGACCCCATGGCCACGCCGACATGCGCCGAGGCCAGGGCCGGGGCGTCGTTGATGCCGTCGCCGACCATGAGGACCCGGCCATTCGCCACCATCTCGCGGATTGCGGCGACCTTGTCCTCGGGCATCAGTTCAGCGTGGTACTGAATGCCTACATGGCCTGCGATGGCGGCGGCGGTACGGGCATTGTCGCCGGTGAGCATGACTGAGCGGATGCCGAGCGTCTGAAGCTGGCGGACCGCTGCCGCCGCGTCCTCGCGCGGCTCGTCGCGAAGAGCGACGAGCCCGATCAGCCGGTCCGGACGGAACACTGCCACGACGGTCTTGCCCTCGTCCTCGAGCCGGGCCGCAATACGGCTGACCTCTTCGTTGATGACGCCGCTGGCTCCAGCGAACCGTGGCGAGGCCACCCATGCGGGTTCGCCATCGATCACCGCCTCCGCTCCCTTGCCCGGCAATGCTCTGGCTGCGGAGGCCGGCAGCGACGGCGCGCCGTCGGCCTGCGCGCGCGAGACGATCGCTGCTGCCAGCGGGTGGTTCGACCCGGTCTCGACTGCGGCAGCCAGCGACAAAACCTCGGCCTCCGTCCCGCCGAGGGGGACCACATCCGTCACTCGCGGACGACCGTGGGTCAGCGTGCCCGTCTTGTCGAAAGCTATGTCCGTGGTCCTCGCCGCAGCCTCGATGACGGCGCCACCCTTCATCAGCAGCCCACGGCGCGAGCCGGAGGACAGCGCTGATGCGATGGAGGCCGGCACCGAGATCACGAGGGCGCAGGGGCAGCCGATGAGGAGCAGTGCGAGCGCCCGGTAGATCCAGACATCCCAGGCCTGCGCGAAAGCGAGCGGCGGGACGATGGCGACCAGCAGCGCAACCCCGACCACGGCGGGCATGTAGATGCGGCTGAAGCTGTCGATGAAACGCTCGGTCGGCGCGCGGGCGCTCTCGGCTTCCTCGACCAGACGAATGATGCGGGAGATCGTGTTGTCCTCGGCAGCCTTGGTGACCTTCACGCGCAATGCGGCCTCAGTGTTGATCGAACCTGCGAAAACCCAGTCGCCCGGCTCCTTCGGCTTCGGCACGCTCTCGCCTGTGACGGGGCTCTCGTCCACGCCCGAAAGGCCTTCGATCACCTCTCCATCCGCAGGGATACGATCACCCGGACGCACGAGCACCGTCTGCCCGATTTGCAACGCCTCGGCCGGCACTTCACGGGCTCTCCCATCCACTTCCAGAAGCGCCGTCTTCGGCACGAGACTGGCGAGGCTTCGGATCCCGTCGCGTGCCTTGTTCGCCGCGACACCTTCCAGCATCTCGCCCACCGCAAATAGGAAGACGACCAGCGCAGCCTCTTCGGCTGCATTGATGAACAGAGCTCCGGTCGCGGCGATGGTCATCAGCATTTCGATGGTGAATGGCATGCCCGCGCGGGCAGCACTGAAGGCCCGCCGTGCAATGGGCATCACCCCGATCACCGTCGCGAGGACGAATGCCCAGCGCGCGACCTCGTCGGACGCCAGAAGGCTGACGGTCCAGGCGACAACGAGCAGAAGTCCGGTCCCTATGACCAGCCGGCCCTTGCCGGTCCGATACCAAGGCGTTGAGCGACTGACGGGAGCGTCGGCTGCAACGCTTCCAGAAGCGTGCGCGGTCTGGTCTTCGAGGGCAGCGTCGCTGCCGGTGATCTCGGGCAGTACGAAGCCCTTGCGCTCGGGCGCTGTCCCATTCTGCGCGATGCCGTATCCGAGCGACCGAACCGCCGCCTCGACCCGCTCGCGCGTGGTCTGTCCCTCATCGAGCGTGACGCGCAGTCGCTCGGTCATCAGGGCGACGTCGACCTGGCTTACGCCCGGCAGACGCTCTACCGCATTCCGGACCTTGCCCACGCAGGCCCCGCAGTCCATGCCGGTGACCGTCCACTCGCGGCTTGTTCCATCCCTCATCGTCATCTCGTCCTCCCACTCGCAACACGCGCTCTTGTTTCCATCGAGTCGGCAACCTAATGTCTCTAGTAGATAGAGGTTCAAGAGGCATCTGATGCTCACGATCGGAAAATTGGGCAACGCGGCCGGGGTAAAGGTGCCGACGATCCGCTACTACGAACAGATCGGCCTTCTACCGGAGCCGGAGCGGAGCGCTGGAAACCAGCGGCTCTATGGGAAGTCCGCGCTGGAACGATTGGCCTTCATTCGCCACTCCCGCGAGCTTGGGTTTCCGTTGGAGGCGATCCGCGACCTCTTGAGCCTATCCGATCGTCCTGACCAGTCGTGCGCAGCCGCCGACATAATCGCGAAGGACCAGCTTGCCGCGGTGGACGCACGCATCGCGCGTCTGACGGCGCTGAAAGCGGAACTGGAGCGGATGATCGCCCAGTGTGCGCAGGGAACCATCGCCGACTGCCGGATCATCAAGGTGCTCGGCGACCATTCGCATTGCTCTCAGGACCACAGGATTTCCGAGGCAGTTGAGTGACGGCCCTGTCGACCAAGAAGAACTTTCCTGTCGCGGCTATTGCCGAACCGCCGAAGATGCCGCAGTCGACCCCTCAAGTCCCCTCAAAAAGAACGTCTGAAAACTAACAAAAACAATGACTTAAAGTGGAGAAGGTTGGATATCAGGCCCATCCCCTCCGCCATTTTCCCTAACGCATTGATCTGATGAAGAAATATCGCACGTTGTCCAGCAGCACGTTGTCCAAATTGGACAACAGGAAGGCAGACGGCGAGGACATGCGTTACCTGAAGCAGCCCCGTGGCCCCGGCACAAGCTGGGTGTTTCGCTTCGTCGCCCCCGCCCATCTCATCGGCCTTCCGAACCCTTGGGACGGCAAACCGATACGCGGAACCATCGCTCGGGGGCTGAAGACACGGCATCTCCCGACAGCAAGAAAGCGCCGCGATCAGCTTCTTGGTGACATCCTTAGGCTTCAAGAGGCCCTGTCCGATGACGCCGCCTTCTCTCTAGCGACTGCTGAAGAATGGCGCGAGGCCGTGCTGTCCGCCCGAGAAACCGCGACCAGCCGCGCCAACGTGGGCATAGAGCTTGTCCTGCATGGCAAGCTGGAAGAGGCAGAAGCCCGTGGCGTTCCCCAAGTAGAACTGGAGCGTTTCTCTCGCTTCGCTAGCGGGAAGGGTTTCCCTCTGAGCCGCGCCCATGAGCAATACTTACACGCCCGCCGCCCCGGCAACCCACATGGCTATTCCCCCCTGAAGCTGGCCACAACCCTCAACCTTGCAACAGCCGTGAAACACCTCCGGGCATTCCTACGTGATGACGGGGAAACGGCCTGCTTGGAGGACGTGACGCTATCGGACACCATCAAGTTCCGCGATGAGTACCTGCCGGGACTGAAAGGACACCGCAGCCCGGACGGTCTGTCTGCGAAGACCATTGCGAAGAACATCACCCTGCTCCGCCCGATATGGGTGTGGGCCATGGAGACAAGACGCCTCGGCCCGGATGCCACAAATCCTTGGGACTTCCCCGAGGGCCTGAGCCGTAGTGGCATCAAGACCGAGCGCCAGCGCGACCCATACGCCCCCGAAGAGACCGCGAAACTCCTCAAAGCGACTAGTCGCGGGACACGGCAGGGCGACGTTATCCGCCTCGCCATCGCCACAGGCTGCCGGGTTGACGAATTGGCATCCCTCAATGTCGCCCAAGTAAAACCTGACGGGACCGGGTTCAGAGTCGAAGACGCCAAGACCAAGAACGGCAATCGCTTCATCCCCGTCGTCGGAGAAGCCAGAACACTGCTACAGGCCCGCCTCGCCGCCCATGGCTCCACAGGTCGCCTGTTCCCCGAATGGCCCATCAGGCCCGCCACAGAGAAGGCTGCGGCTGTATCCCAGTGGTTCACCCGCTTCCGTCGCGATACCCTCGGAGAAGAGACTGACGGTCGCCTGACGATGCACTCCACCCGCCACACTTGGTTCACAGTCGCCCTTCGCGCTGGGCTGCAAGAGCGTGGGGTAGTTCCACGTGCCAGTCTACTGCTCCTGAACTAACATGGCAGCAGACCAAATTGTTGGTGTGGAATACGAGGTCGGAAAACAGGCCACGGCAACTCAGCACCCTCAGCCCCGCGAGCGAGGTCAAGCCATCGGACAAGTTGCTTGACAGCGCCTGCCTCCATTCGATTGTGCGGAGGCCGTGGCCGGGGGTTAAGGACGCTTCGCCGGAGTGCTTTCCCAGTAGCAGGACACAGGCTCTCGCCAACCCTGATACTCCATAGAACGCTAACAGGGGGCGCACCGACACGTCTGCTGAATTAGCGTTTCGAAAGTACTCCCGCGCTTGCCGCGCTGAAGCCATGATCTGTTTAGCTCTCGCTGCGTTGAGGTTTCTTCCATGCAAAATTTGATAGGCTCGCCCTACGGCGTCTTGGCTTTCGAGGCGCGATAGGCGTGCCCAAGTCTCCTTATCCATTGGCGTCACCCCCTCTTCGCAGGCCGCACCATGAAGCCGAGCGATGCTTTTCAGTACTTCAATCAGAGGCGATTGTAGAGAAAGGAGCTTCGATGTAGTGTTGTCCAGAACAGACAACCCATCATAATGGACAACGACAGCTTAATTTATCACGCTATATCAATGCTCTAATGGAAATGGCGTAGTATCCCTGTCTCTCCGCCACCGTCGCTTTCCCCACGATCCTTTTGCCGGGCCGGATGCCCCCGGACAGCCGCTACCGGTCCACCCGGACCGTGACCATCCTGTCGGGGTCCTCGACAAGGCCGTTGCGGTCGGGGTCGCCGCGTTTGATCTTGTCGACGACGTCCATGCCGGACACGACATGGCCGACGACGGTGTAATCGCCGTTCAGGAACTCGCCCGGCGCGAACATGATGAAGAACTGGGAATTGGCGGTGTCGGGGCGGTTCGAGCGCGCCATGCCGACGATGCCGCGCAGGAAGGGGATGTCGGAGAACTCGGCCGGAAGGTTGGGCAGGTCGGACTTGCCCGATCCGGCCAGGTCCAGCTGCCCGCCATCGGCCTTGCCAAACTCCACATCGCCGGTCTGCGCCATGAAGCCGTCGATCACGCGGTGAAAGACCACGTTGTCATAGGCGCCCGCCTCGGCAAGCTCGGTCAGGCGCTGGGCATGTTGCGGGGCGACGTCGGGCAGAAGGTCGATCACGACGGTGCCTTGCGCGCCCTGCCCGCTGATGTCGATCACCAGGTTCGGACCCGGCCCGTCCTCGCCCGAGAAGCTGCTTGTCGAGGTCTTGGCGTAAAGAAACCAGGCAGCGGCGATGGCGGCGACACCCGCCGCCATCGCACCCACGAAAATCCGCGTGTCAGACATCGGCCGCGACCCGGACGGAGATCATCCGGTCGGGGTTCACCGGCGGCTCTCCCCGCTGGATCTTGTCGACATGCTCCATGCCGGAAATCACCCGTCCATAGACGGTGTATTGCCCGTTCAGGAAGTGGTTGTCCTTGAAGTTCACGAAGAACTGGCTGTTGGCGGAGTTGGGGTTTTGCGAGCGCGCGGCGCCCAGCGTGCCACGGTCATGCGGCAGCTTCGAAAATTCCGCCGGAAGGTCGGGCAGGTCCGAGCCCCCGGTCCCGGCGCGGCGCGGGTTCCAGCCGTCTTCCATATTGGCGTGTTCCACGTCCCCGGTCTGGGCCATGAAGCCGTCGATCACGCGGTGGAAGGCGACGTTGTCATACTTGCCCGCGCGGGCCAGTTCCTTCATCCGCTCGGCATGTTTCGGCGCCACGTCGGGCAGAAGCTCGATCACCACCTCGCCGTCCTTCAGCGTCATGATGATGGTGTTTTCGGGGTCCTTGATATCGGCCATCGGGGTCTCCTTTAAATCTCGGGCGGACCCTAGTCGGGCGCGCGGGGCAAGGGAAGGGCAAAGCGCGGTGATGAGTTGACCTTCGCCCATGCTTCGGGTGATTTGGCGATAACGGCGGCGCGAGGCCGCCTGTCAGAAAGGATGCCGCGATGGACTGGAAAACGCTCGACGACATGGACCTTGCGGAGAAGATCGTCCTTGTCCGCGTCGATATCAACGTGCCGGTAGAGGCCGGGCGGGTGACCGATGCAACGCGAATCGAAAAGATCGTCCCCACCATCAAGGACATCCAGAAGAAGGGCGGGCGCCCGGTCCTGCTGGCCCATTTCGGCCGCCCCAAGGGCAAGGTCGTCCCGGAGATGAGCCTGAAGGTCACCCTGCCCGCGCTTGAGGCGGCGCTGGGTCAGCCCGTCGGGTTCGCCGAGGATTGCGTGGGGCTGGCGGCGAAGAAGGCCGTCGCGGCGATGGGGCCGGGCGATGTGCTGCTGCTGGAGAACACGCGCTTTCACGAGGGCGAGGAAAAGAACGATCCGGTCTTCGCGGCTGGCCTTGCGGCGCTTGGCAATGCCTATGTGAACGACGCCTTTTCAGCCGCCCACCGCGCCCATGCCTCCACCGAGGGCGTGGCGCATCTGATGCCCGCCTGCGCCGGTCGGCTGATGGAGGCGGAGTTGAAGGCGCTGACCGCCGCGCTTGGCGATCCGCTGCGCCCGGTGACCGCGGTCGTGGGCGGGGCGAAGGTCTCGACCAAGCTGGAACTGCTTGGCAACCTTGTGGCCAAGGTCGATCATCTGGTGATCGGCGGCGGCATGGCCAACACCTTCCTCGTGGCGCAGGGCGTGGATGTGGGCAAGTCGCTGGCCGAACATGACATGGCCGATACCGCGCGCGAGATCCTGGCAAGGGCGAAGGAAACCGGCTGCAAGATCCACCTGCCCTCGGACGTGGTCGTGGCCCGCGAATTCCGCGACGGCGCGCCGTCAGAGGTCGTGGCGGCGGATGCCTGCCCGTCGGACGCGATGATCCTTGATGCCGGGCCGAAATCGGTCGAGGAGATCGGCAAGGTGTTCGAGGCGTCCCGCACGCTGATCTGGAACGGCCCGCTGGGCGCTTTCGAGATCGCGCCTTTCGACGCCGCCACCAACGCGGCGGCGCGCAAGGCGGCGGACCTGACGCAGGCGGGCAGGCTGACCTCGGTCGCAGGCGGCGGCGATACGGTCGCGGCGCTGAACAAGGCGGGTGTGGCGGGCGATTTCAGCTATATCTCCACCGCCGGGGGCGCGTTCCTGGAATGGATGGAGGGCAAGGCCCTGCCCGGCGTCGTGGCGTTGCAACGCTGAACGGTTGACTTCCCCCGCCCGCGCCCTAGCTAGGGACCGGGGGCGCGGAGGTATGGATGGCATCGAAATGGACGCTGATCACCGGCGCGTCGGAAGGTTTGGGCGTGGAGTTCGCCCGTCTCGCGGCGGCCGAGGGGCGTGACCTGATCCTCGTCGCGCGGCAGGCGCAGAAGTTGGAGCGTCTGGCCGATGAGTTGCGCGCAAAACACAGGATCGCGGTCGAGGTGATCCCGGCGGACCTGTCGGACCCGCAGACGGTCGAGACGCTTTGGCGCAAGGTCGCGCTGCGCCGGCATATCGAGATCCTCGTGAACAATGCAGGCCTTGGCTATAACGGCCCGTTTCTTGACGGCGACGGCGCGCGGGAAATGCAGTCGGTCATGGTCAATGTCGTGGCCGCCACGATCCTGATGAAACGCGCGGTGGCCCATATGGCGCAGCAGGGCGGCGGGCGGGTGCTGAACCTCGCCTCTACCGCGGCCTTCATGCCGGGGCCGAACATGGCCGTCTATCACGCGACGAAGGCCTATCTTCTGTCGCTTTCCGAAGCTGTGGCCGAGGAGCTGCGGGGCGGCGACGTCACCATCACCGCGCTTTGCCCCGGCGCGACGCGAACGAATTTCGCGACGGATGCGGGGATGGAACATATCAGGCTTTTCAGCACCCTGCCCGTCCCCACGGCGGCCAGGGTCGCAAAGTCCGGCTGGAAGGCGATGAAGCGCGGCAAGCGGGTTCACGTCACCGGCCTGCCGAACAAGCTTTTCGCATTTGCTCCACGTCTTGTGCCGCGCGCGTTCGTCACCCGGATCGCGGCATTGTTTCTGAAATAGCCCCGGCCGCGCGGCGTTAGCGGCAACAGAATTGCAGCGCCCCGGAGACTCCCCTAGAAGCGGGGCAATCGGGCGGCGCCCAGGGTCCACCAGTCAAGCGAGGTACTTCCATGGCACGGCAAAAGCAGGCGGAACAGATGCGTTCGGGCAAGGGCTTCATCGCCGCGCTCGACCAAAGCGGGGGATCGACGCCCAAGGCGCTGAAGCTTTACGGGGTGGAGGAAGGCGCCTGGTCCGACGACGCCGGGATGTTCGACCTGATCCACCAGATGCGCGCCCGCATCGCCACCGCCCCGGTCTTCGACGGCAAGCGCGTCGTCGGCGCGATCCTGTTCGAAAAGACCATGGATGGCGATTTCGAGGGCAAGCCCGCCGCCACCTACCTCTGGGAAGAAAAGCACGTCGTCCCGTTCCTGAAGATCGACAAGGGTCTTGAGGAGGAGAAGGACGGCGTGAAGATGATGAAGCCGATCGGGGGCCTTGACGAGCTGCTGAAACGCGCGGTCGCCAAGGGCATCTTCGGCACCAAGGAACGTTCGGTCATCGACGCGGCCAACCCCAAGGGCATCGCCGCCATCGTCGCGCAGCAGTTCGAGCTGGGCGCGCAGGTCCTGTCCCACGGTCTGGTCCCGATCATCGAGCCGGAGGTCACGATCTCCATCGCCGACAAGGCCGAGGCGGAAGATATCCTGCTGGCCGAGATCCTGAAGCATCTCGACACCGTCCCCGCCGACAAGCAGGTGATGCTGAAACTGTCGCTGCCGACCAAGGCCAACCTCTACAAGCCGCTGGTCGACCATCCGCGCGTGATGCGCGTCGTGGCGCTGTCGGGCGGCTATAGCCGCGAGGATGCCAACAGGCTTCTGGCGCAGAACGCGGGCATGATCGCCAGCTTCTCGCGCGGGCTGACCGAAGGCCTCTCGGCCAAGCAGTCCGAGGCAGAGTTCAACGCCATGCTCGACGGCGCGATCCAGTCGATCTACGACGCCTCGGTCGCGGGCTGATCGCCAAACCTTGACAGGATCCCGGCGGTGTCGAGGCCCGACACCGCGCCGGGAACCCGCCCGCCTTCGCCCGCCACGCGGGTCGCGACATAGCCGTCCGCGACCGCGCCGGGCGCATGGCGGATGAGGATCGAGGCCGCCAGCAGAACCGCCGTGCGTTCGGCGAAAAGCCGCGCCTCCGCCTCCGGCGGCAATCCCGGCCAGCGCGCCTGATGCCCCGCCAGCGCCGCATCATAGCGCCGGTCGGCCCCCTTGCCCGCGTCCAGTTCCGCCGCCAGCACCTCTGCCGCCAAGGGCTCTTTCGCCAGCGTGCGCAGGATATCGAGGCAGATCACGTTGCCCGAGCCTTCCCAGATCCCGTTCAGGGGCGCCTCACGGTAGAGCATCGGCATTGGCGTCTCCTCGACATAGCCCATGCCGCCAAGGGCCTCCATCGCCTCGGCCACCACCACCGGGCAGCGCTTGTTGTTGAGGAATTTCGCCAGCGCGACGGCGATCCGGGCAAAGGCGCGGTCGGCCTCCGCCCCGCCGTCAAAGGCCGCGGCAACCCGCATCGACAGCGCCAGCGCGCCTTCCCAGTCCAGCGCCAGATCGGCCAGAACCGCGCGCATCAGCGGCTGGTCGATCAAGCGGCGCTGGAATACGGTGCGCCCTTCGGCCCAGAATAGCGCCTCCGCCAGCGCCGCGCGCATCAGGCCCGCGGGCGCGATGGCGGTGTCGAGGCGGGTGTGATGGACCATCTCGATGATCGTGGCGATGCCGCGCCCCTCCTCACCCAGCCGATGGGCAAACGCGCCCTGATACTCGATCTCCGCCGAGGCATTGGCACGGTTGCCGAGCTTGTCCTTCAACCGCATCAGCGCGATGGCATTGCGCCCCTCGGGCAGCCAGCGCGGGACGAGGAAACAGGTCAGCCCCTTGCCAGTCCGCGCCAGCGTCAGGAACCCGTCCGACATCGGCGCCGAACAGAACCACTTGTGTCCCGTCAGCCGCCAGCCCCCACCGTCCCGCTCGGCCCGCGTGGAACAGCCGCGCAGGTCCGACCCGCCCTGCTTTTCCGTCATCGCCATGCCGAGCGTCGCGCCCGCCTTCTCCGCGAGCGGCCGGATCGCCGGGTCGTAATCCCGCGCGGTCAGCTTCGCCCGCCACGCCGCCCCGACGCCCGGATCGACCGCCAAAGCCGGAACGGCGGCATAGGTCATGGTCAGCGGACAGCAGATCGCGGGCTCCACCTGGCTGAGCATGTAGACCATCGCGGCATGACCCATGTGACCGCCCGCGGCGCCCTCCCACGGCAGGGCGGCATAGCCCGCCGCGACGCCTGTGGCCATGACGGCGTGGTAGCCGGGGTGAAAGCGCACCTCATCCAGCCGCCGCCCGGCCCGGTCGAAAGGGGCAAGCTCCGGCGGCACATGGCGCGCGGCCTTCGCCGCCGCGCGCAAGGCAGGCGTTGCCAAGGCCGCCCCGAAACGCGCCGCGTCATCGACCGCCCCGCCCCACAGCCCGAGCCAGCCCCGCAACACCCCATCCCCCGCCCAGGGATCGCGGGCAGGCTGATCGCCCGGCTGGTTCGCGACCTCATGGGTTGAAAGCACGGAACGGGGCGGAAGCGGCGCGGGATCGCGGTCCATGGCATATCCTTTCCCCGCCAGTCTACCGCGCCCGGCGGAAACGCGCGACAGTCCGCTTTTCAAGGGAATTTCAGCCCTGCGGGGGATTCACAAACCGATTCGGATATGACATGATTCGCGGAACAGGGGACCCGCCAAGAGGCCCCATTCGAGGCAGAGCATGAACGTACCCCGCAAGAAGCCGGCCGTCGGCATGGCGCTTTATTTCCTCGCCATCGGCGGGCTTGGCTTCTATTTCACCTTCGCCGCGATCCAGGGCGATTACGGCGTCTTCCGCCGCGTCCAGGCCGAGGCGGAGCGCGAGGCGCTGACCGCCGAACGCGACCGGCTGAAGGCCGAGGCCGCGAAGATGGAAAACCTGACGCGGCGGCTGTCGGATACCTATCTCGACCTCGACCTTTTGGACGAACGCGCCCGCAATGTGCTGGGCATGATCCGGTCCGACGAGATCGTCATCCACTGATCCCGAAGGCGCGCCTGCGGCGCAGGATTTTTCCCTCGTCACCGGCCTTGCGGCCGCCTCCTCAGGCATGAGTATTTGGGCCACGCTGAAAGGCAGGTTCGGCACCCCGCCCTGCTTGCGCCGAACGGGGTGCTTTCACCGTGGACGGTCATCGGCGCTCCCGCCTGTACCGTGGGTCCAGTTGAGCTCCTATTCCTTTCATTGTGGTTAAAATACTCCGGTGGGGTCCGGGGAGGCAGCGCCTCCCCGGCGGGTCGGCGCGCGGAACGCGCGGCGATCCTTCAGGACCCGGAATTAGCCCTCGCCTGTTGCAAATCCTTGCGATATAAGATCGTTTAACGTTGAACTATTTTTACGCCAACGGGAGGAGCGCGCGATGGCCGCACGAAAGTCCGCTGCGAAGTCAAATACTTCCAAAGACGAACTGCTGAAATTCTACCGCGACATGCTGCTGATCCGGCGATTCGAGGAAAAGGCCGGCCAGCTTTACGGCATGGGCCTGATCGGTGGTTTCTGTCACCTCTATATCGGGCAGGAGGCGGTTGTCGTCGGGCTGGAAGCGGCGGCGGAAGAGGGCGACAAGCGCATCACATCTTACCGCGATCACGGCCATATGCTTGCCTGCGGCATGGACCCCAAGGGCGTCATGGCCGAGCTGACGGGGCGCGAGGGGGGGCTTTCCAAGGGCAAGGGCGGCTCCATGCACATGTTCTCGAAGGAAAAGCATTTCTACGGCGGCCATGGCATCGTCGGCGCGCAGGTGCCGCTGGGCGCGGGCCTCGCCTTTGCCGACAAGTACAAGGAAAACGGCCGCGTCACCTTCACCTATTTCGGCGACGGCGCGGCGAACCAGGGCCAGGTCTATGAGACCTTCAACATGGCCGCACTCTGGAAGCTGCCCGTCATCTTCGTGATCGAGAACAACCAGTACGCGATGGGGACGGCGCAGAAACGGTCGACCTCCACGCCCGAGTTGCACACCCGGGGCGAGGCATTCGGCATCCCCGGCGAGACGGTGGACGGCATGGATGTGCTGGCCGTGAAGGCGGCAAGCGAGAAGGCCGTCGCGCACTGCCGCTCCGGCGAAGGGCCTTATATTCTTGAGATCATGACCTACCGCTATCGCGGCCATTCCATGTCTGACCCCGCCAAGTACCGCACCCGCGAAGAGGTGCAGAAGATGCGCGAGGAACGCGATGCGATCGAGCATGTGCGCGAGTTGATCCTGCAAGGCAAGCATGCCAGCGATGATGAGCTGAAGGCCATCGACAAGGAGATCAAGGCCATCGTCAATGAGGCGGCCGACTTCGCCAAGGAAAGCCCCGAGCCCGCGCTCGAGGAGCTTTGGACCGACATTTACGCCTGAGGGGGGAGAGACCATGGCAACCGAAGTACTGATGCCCGCGCTTTCGCCCACGATGGAAGAGGGCAAGCTGGCGAAATGGCTGGTGAAGGAGGGCGACACCGTCTCCTCCGGCGATATCCTGGCCGAGATCGAGACCGACAAGGCGACGATGGAGTTCGAGGCGGTCGATGAGGGGATCGTCGGCAAGATCCTCGTGGCCGAGGGGACCGATGGGGTGAAGGTCAACACGCCCATCGCGGTTCTGGTCGAGGAGGGCGAAAGCGCCGATGCGGCCCCCGCCCCCAAGGCCGAAGCGGCAGCGGCCCCTGCCGAGGCCAAATCCGCCCCTGCCGAGGCCCCGGCGGCGCCGAAGGTGGACGCATCGCCAGACTGGCCCGAAGGCACGGCGATGAAGACCATGACCGTGCGCGAGGCGCTGCGAGAGGCGATGGAAGAAGAGATGGGGCGCGACGAGGATGTCTACCTCTTGGGTGAGGAGGTGGGCGAATATCAGGGCGCCTACAAGATCAGCCAGGGGCTGCTGGACAAGTACGGCCCGAAGCGGGTGATCGACACGCCGATCACCGAGCATGGCTTTGCGGGCATCGCCGTCGGCTCTGCCTTTGGCGGTCTGCGTCCGATCGTGGAGTTCATGACCTTCAACTTCGCGATGCAGGCGATCGACCAGATCATCAACTCCGCCGCCAAGACGCTTTACATGTCGGGCGGGCAGATGGGCTGTCCCATCGTCTTCCGTGGCCCGAACGGCGCGGCGGCGCGGGTGGCCGCCCAGCACAGCCAGGACTACGCCGCCTGGTATGCACAGATCCCCGGCCTGAAGGTCGTGCAGCCCTATTCGGCGGCCGATGCCAAGGGCCTTTTGAAGACCGCGATCCGCGATGCGAACCCGGTGATCTTCCTGGAGAACGAGATCCTTTATGGCCGTTCCTTCGACGTGCCGGACATGGAGGATTTCACCATCCCCTTCGGCAAGGCGAAGATCTGGCGTGAGGGGAGCGACGTGACGCTGGTCAGCTTCGGCATCGGGATGAGCCATACGCTTGAGGCCGCCGAGAAGCTCGCCGCAGACGGGATCAGCGCCGAGGTCATCGACCTGCGCACGCTGCGCCCGATGGACACCGCGACGGTCATCAACTCGGTCATGAAGACCAACCGCTGCGTGACGGTCGAGGAGGGCTTCCCGGTCTGTTCGATCGGCAACCACATCTCGGCGGTCTTGATGGAACAGGCCTTCGACTATCTCGACGCGCCGGTCATCAACTGCACCGGCAAGGACGTGCCGATGCCCTATGCCGCGAACCTTGAAAAGCACGCGCTCATCACGTCGGACGAGGTCGTCGCGGCGGTCAAGAAAGTTACCTACAGGTAAGGGAGAGAGATCATGGCAACCGAAGTTTTGATGCCCGCCCTCTCCCCCACGATGGAGGAAGGCACGCTAGCCAAATGGCTGGTCAAGGAAGGCGATGAGGTCAAGTCCGGCGATATCCTGGCCGAGATCGAGACCGACAAGGCGACGATGGAATTCGAGGCGGTCGATGAAGGCATCGTCGGCAAGATCCTGATCGCCGAAGGCACGGCGGGCGTGAAGGTCAATACGCCCATCGCGGTCCTGGTCGAAGAGGGCGAAAGCGCCGATGCCGCCCCGGCGGCGAAACCTGCGGCCAAGGCCGAAGCGGCGGCGCCCGCCAAGGCGGATGCGGCCCCGGCCGCTGCGACATCTGCCCCGGCCCCGGCGGCGCCGAAATCCGGCGGCAAGCGCGTGATCGCCTCGCCGCTCGCCCGGCGGCTGGCAAAGGAACAGGGGATCGACATCGCCACGCTGACCGGCACCGGCCCGCATGGCCGGATCGTCAAGGCGGATGTGGAGGCGGCGGCCAAGGGCGGCGCGGCCAAACCCGCTGCGGCCCCGGCGGCGCCGCCTGCCCCGGCAGCAGCCGCGATGCCCGCCGGCCCGTCGGCCAGCACCGTCGCCAAGATGTATGAGGGGCGCGACTATGAAGAGGTCGCCCTCGACGGGATGCGCAAGACCATCGCCGCGCGGCTGACCGAGGCCAAGCAGACGATCCCGCATTTCTACCTGCGCCGCGACGTGCAGCTTGACAACCTGATGAGGTTCCGCAGCCAATTGAACGCCCAGCTTGAGGCGCGCGGTGTGAAGCTCTCCGTCAACGACTTCATCATCAAGGCCTGCGCGCTGGCGCTTCAGGACGTGCCGCACGCAAACGCCGTCTGGGCCGGGGACCGGGTCCTGAAACTCAAACCCTCCGACGTCGCGGTTGCCGTCGCGATCGAGGGCGGGCTGTTCACGCCGGTCCTGAAGGATGCGGAGAAAAAGACGCTTTCGGCGCTGTCGGCCGAGATGAAGGACCTCGCCGCCCGTGCCCGGAACCGCAAGCTTGCACCGCATGAATATCAGGGCGGCAGCTTCGCGATTTCCAACCTCGGCATGTTCGGCATCGACAATTTCGACGCCGTCATCAACCCGCCGCATGGCGCGATCCTGGCTGTCGGCGCGGGGGTGAAAAAGCCGGTGGTGAAGGCGGATGGCGAAATCGGGGTCGCGACGGTGATGTCGATGACGCTTTCGGTCGATCACCGCGTCATCGACGGCGCGCTTGGCGCCGAGGTGTTGAAGGCCATTGTCGACTATCTGGAAAACCCGATGGCGATGCTGGCCTGAGGGGCCTCGCCGAAAACACGAAAGGGGCCGGGCAGCGATGCCCGGCCCCTTTCGTTCAAGCCCGTCGAAAGTCAGCTTTCGCGGTCGATCAACTGATCCATGAGCAGCGCCGGCTGGTCGCAGCCCGCGTCGCCAATCACCTTTGCCGGCACGCCCGCGACCGTCTTGCAGCACGGCACGTCATGCAGCACGACCGACCCGGCCGCGATACGGGAGCGGTCGCCGACATGGATATTGCCCAGCACCTTGGCCCCGGCCCCGATCAGCACACCATCGCCGATCTTCGGATGCCGGTCGCCGTCCTCTTTCCCGGTCCCGCCCAGCGTCACCGAATGCAGCATGGAGACATTGTCGCCCACGACCGCCGTTTCCCCGATGACGATGGAATGGGCATGGTCGATCATGATCCCCTTGCCGATCACCGCGCCGGGATGAATATCGACGCCAAAGGCCTCGCTCACCCGCATCTGCACGAAATAGGCAAGGTCACGCCGCCCCTGCCCCCACAGCCAATGGCCGATCCGGTAGGCCTGAACCGCCTGATAGCCCTTGAAGTACAAAAGCGGCTGCATAAAGCGGTGGCAGGCCGGGTCACGGTCATAGACGGCAACGATATCGGCCCGCGCCGACTGGCCAAGATCGGGGTCGGCTGCATAGGCCTCATCCGCGATCTCGCGCAGGATCTGCTCGCTCATCTCGCCCGAGGCGAGCTTCAGCGAAAAGCGATAGGATAGCGCGCGTTCCAGCGTCGGGTGGTGCAGGATGCCGGAATGGATCAGCCCGCCCATCAGCGGCTCATCCCTGACGGCGGCACGGGCCTCGTCGCAGATATGCGACCAGACGGGATCGACTCGGGCAATGGCGGCGCGTTTTTCAGACATGGCAATTCTCCGCATTCGTGCAGAGCATATCAGATAGACAACCGGCAGGAAACGGGAAGGCCCCGTTCCATAATGATTTGTCATTGCACCGCCTGTTTTCGGCGGATCAGCGCCATCAGCACAGCCACCATCGCCTCGGCATAGACCGGGTCCGACAGGCGCGGTTCGGGCCAGACATCGCCCCCGGACAGGACCGCGCCCATCAGGCTGCCATTGCCCCAGTGGGGATGCGCCCGGCCGATCCGCCTGCGATAGCGGTCCGCGGCATCGGCCCGGATCAGGTAGCCCGCGATCCGGGCCTCCCACCCCTCCGGCGGCACCGCCATCAGGGCGCAGGCGGTGGCCACCACGTCGCCATGAACGACCTCGCGCATCGGCGGTCAAAGATCCGGCAACCCGATCTGAAGGTAGTGGACCGCGAAGCGTACCGTGCCGCCCGCGAAATCGCCGCCGCTCGCCTCAAGGTGCAGGACCTCGGGCGCGTAATAGGCCGTCGGCTGCGACAGTAGGCCCCGCACCCAGGACCCGGCGCCGGTCCCGATCCCACTCCCGAACCGCGTCGGCGCGCCGGGATTGCCCAGCGACCAAGTGCCAAGCGTCCCGGTGATGTCTGTCAGAACACGCCCGGTCACCCCCACGACCACCGCGTTTGACGGGATGATGAATCCGGTGGCCGAGGTCGCCCCCGACGCGATGACGTGATCGGCCTCGACCACCCGCATCGCCATGCCCGCGTTATGGGGCGACAGCGTCACGAACCCGTCGCGCCAGTCCGCACCGTCAAAGACCGCCGCCTCCCCCTCATCGGCGATGAACGCGCGCCAGCCGCGCTTCGGGGCGACGAAATCCCAGCCGCCATTCGCGCCGATGGCGATCGCGCCCTCCTGCCCGCTCCAGGCATTCACCGCGCCCACCGGAACCGCGTAGCAACTGCCATCCACCACCGCGACCGGCGGCACCGTCAGCGTCTTGGACACCAGAACCAGCTGCACCAGACCGTCAAGCCGCATCAGCGCCTCGTTCACGGTGACATGCTTCTGCGCCTGCGCCGCCTGAACCAGCGGCAGACCGAGTTGAGTGGTATTAGACATTGACGACCATCCTCGCAAACACCCCCGGCCCGAACGTGTCGGACAGCTGGGCGACCTGAAGTTCAAAGTTCTGACCCACCCCGTCGGCGGCCTGCTGCGCCGCGCCGTAGGTCCAGCCCGGCTGGCTCACCACCGCCTCGCGTCGCATCTGGCCGCCGTCATGGACACGGACCATATAGGCCTCGTAAGCCTCGCTCAGCGGCACATCGAGGCCGGTCCAGCTATCGCCCCCGATCCGCGTCCGGCGCGTCCAGGTGACATCCAGATCGCCCCCCGCGCCCGCCAGCGCCCGCAGGTGGACCGGCGCATAGGGCCGCAGGCCGTTGCCCGCGAAGGCCTCGACCCGGTGGACATAGGACGGATCGTCATAGCCCAGCCGGGCAGAGCCGATCCGGTAATGCCGCGCCAGATCGCGTTCGTTCACAGGCAAGGTGATCTGCCCCGGCGCGCCGTTCATCAGGACCAGCGTACTGCCCACCGGCCAGCCTGCCGCGCCCGCAGCCTCGGTTCCCGCCTGCCCGCGCAGCAAAAGCGACAGATCGTAGGTATCGGGCGCAACCAGCGTGGCATCGGCGAACTGGAACAGCTCCCAGTTGCCGGCCGTGCCGTCGCCCACCGCCATGAGATTGGCCCCGTTCAGCAGTTGCGACGCCGCGACCGAGCTGAGCGCCCCGCCCGACATCACGACCCGGACAGGCGCCGAACGGTCCCAGACCGAGCCACGCGCCGGCGCCATAAGCCCTTCGGTCCGCCCGATCACCGCCTGCGCCGCGATCAGCCGGTTCAGCACATAGCCCGCATCCTGGTCTGATCCATAGATCGCCACCGATCCCGGCCAGGGGGTCGCGGCCACCGCCAGATGCGGCGCGTGGGGAACCTCCTCACCCGTCATCAGGGGCAGGTCGAGGAAGATCGGCAGAACCGGCACCGGCGCCACGAAGTTGCGCGGCGCCACCGCGCCCTCGGCTTCGTCCGAGGCGACATAGACCCCCGGTTCCACCCTGACCGCCTCAAGCTGGATCGCGCCCGCCTGTTCGGCCCGGTCGATCCGGTAGCGCTGGCCGCCCTCCATCTCCACCACATCGCCGACGCCGACATGGCCCAGCGACGGCGGCAGCGCAAAGCGCGCCCCGTCCCGCGCGACGCGCATCTCTGTCAGCCAGCGTTCCACCGTCCGCTGCGCCTCGGCCTGGGTGAAGGCGATGGCGAATTCCGATTGCGACACCGATTGCAGATCGCCCGCCGGATGCAGCGCCTCGACAGCGCGGCTTTCGTAATCGCCCTCGGCCTCGACATAGTTCAGCCGCACCCGGCCGACCGTCTCGGCATCCGTCGCGCGCAGCGTCTCGACCCAGCCATTCGTGTCCTCGCCGACGGCAAGGTCTCCGGCCGACAGGGCCGCGTCCGAAAGCCCCGTCCGCATGACGAAGCGCAGGGCGCCGTCGCGCTCCACCGCGTCGAAACCATAGCTGACCATCAAGGGCTGAAGCGCACCGCGCCCGCTGCCGTTATCGGCCACCACATAGCCGCGCAAGAGGCCGTAAAGGTTTGAAACATCGACACCTTCCGCGCCAGAGCGTTCGCAGATCTCCGCCACGACATTGGCCAGGGGCTGCGCCGTCGCCCGCCCGTTCAACCAATGGCCCCGCGCATAGTTGTCGCCGTCGCTCCACAACGCCCGGTCGCCCGGAAACTGCGGGAACGGCCGCGCGTCCCAGGCCCAGACATGGGCGCGGCCCATATCGACCATCGGCGCGCCATAGACCTCTGACACCGGGTTGTTCGCCGGATCGCGCCAGTAATCGACCATGGCCCGCAGGTATTGCATCTGCATCAGGTCGTCGCGGCGCCCGTTAGAGTAGTATGGCAGCCCGGATTCCGAGGATTTCGGATCAAGGAAGCGGTTCGGCTGGTTGGTCCCCTTGTCGATCGCCGCGCAGCCGAACTCGGTGAACCAGACCGGCTTCGATCCCGGCACCCAAGCCGTCTGTGCGCCCTTCACGCCGCCGGGCCGGTCGTGATGCGGGTTTTCCCACCAGGACCGTATGTCCTTGATCCGCCAGACCCAGTCCTCGCCATAGGCGCCATCGGTGATCGGCGTGCGGATCTGGGCCTCGCGCTCCTGCGCGCTGGCATAATACCAGTCGAACCCCTCGCCCCCGGCCACATTCGCCTTCAGATAGTCGATGTCATAGACCGATCCCCAGCCCGCATCGGCATGGTCGGCCCCCTCGCGCCAGTCCGACAGCGGCATGTAGTTGTCGATGCCGACAAAGTCGATCTCGGGGTCGGACCAGAGCGGGTCGAGGTGATAAAGGAACTCTCCCCCCGCGCCCTGCGTCCCGGCATATTCCGACCAGTCCGCCGCGTAGCCGATCTTGACCGAAGGGCCGAGGATCGCGCGCACATCGGCGGCCAGAGCGCGCAGCGCCTGAACGGCGGGAAACCCGCCCCCCGCGCCGCGAATCTGTGTCAGCCCCCGCATTTCCGAGCCGATGCAAAAGGCGTCCACGCCGCCCGCCAGCGCGCAAAGATGGGCGTTGTGCAGGATGAAGCGGCGATAGGACCACTCTGCCGGGCCGGAATAGCTGACGATGCCCCCGGTGGTGGAAAAATCCCCTGCCTGCGCCGTCCCGAAGAAGGCCGCAACCTCGGCATCGGCCTGCGCGCTGCCCTCCGGGCTGCCCGCCTGCCCCGGCGCCACCGACAGCGTGATCCGCCCGCGCCAGGGCAGGACCGGCTGATCCGGCGCCCCGCTCCACGGGTCGGGCAGGCCATTGCCCGCCAGTTGCTCCATCAGGATAAAGGGGTAGAAAACCGCCGCCTTGCCCCGCTGTTTGACAGCCTGCAACGCCTCGACAATGGCCGCATCTGCCGGTGTGCCGCCATAGACAGGCCGCCCATTGTCCCGCGCGACCATGGCCGCCTGACTGCGGCCGATCCCGCCCGACCGCCACGGCATCCCGACCCCGTCAAAGGCGGTATTCTCCACCTTCGGCGCGACGCTGCACTGGCCACAACGCAGATCGTCCCCGAACCACGACACCACGACCGAGACCGACCCACAGCCCGGCAATTCCTCGCCCAAAGCGTTCAGAGACACCGTCAGGTCGGTCGCCGTTCCGGGCGTATGGACATTGGCCGACACGTTGCGACCCAACCCCTCGGCATAATGCACCGGCGTCGTTGCCAGCCCGTATTCGCCCGTGCCGGGGATCAGCGTCACGCCCGCGATGGCATGGCTCAGGTCCGGCACGTCGCCGATCCCCGGCCCCTGCGCCGGGCGGAACACCTCGAAGCTGAACTGCGGCACCCGGTTGCCATAGGCGCCAAGCGGCAGGTCCTCGAAGACCACATAGGCAAGGCCGCGATAGGCAGGCGCCATCCCCGCCCCCTCGACCGCCTCGATCTTCGGATCGGGAAGCTGATCCCCGGCGCCCGTATAGACGCGCATCGACACATCGCTCAGCGAGATTTCGGTCCCGTCGGCCCAGACCCGTCCGACCCGCGCGATCTCCCCCTCGCAGAGCGCGATGGCAAGGCTGACCGAATAGCTGTGTTCCGTAACCTTGGGCTGTTTCGGCGCGCCCTTGCCGCCACCGCCGCTGACCGTGGTGCTGTCCAGAAAGCGCGACGCCCAGATGATCTGGCCAGCGACCCGCATCCGGCCCCAGACCTGCCCGATGGGCGCACCTTCACTGGCGCCACTCAGGCGAAAGCGGTCGACCTTGCCCGTCTCTACCGCGCGCGCGCCGCCGCCCATCAGGCGCTGGTCGATGACCCGGCCGATGGTCGCGCCCACCGCACGGCCGATCACCGCGCCGGACAAGCCAAGGATCGAGCCACCGAACCCCGCCCCGACCGAGGCACCGACAGCGGAAAGGACTATGGTCGCCATGCTCAGGCTCCTTCAGGGAAAGTCAAAACGGGCGACGACACGCCGCAACCAGGGCGCCGACAGCGGGCTTTCGACGACCGAATGCCCGCTATAGGCGTGAATGAAAGTCGGCGCGGACCCGGCCCGCCCGACCAGCCCCAGATGCTTCGCCACCGCGCCATCGCGCATCCGAAACAGCAGGACCTGCCCCGGCGCCAGCGCGGCACCCGGCGCGACCGGGGCCAGATGGCGCAGCGCCGCCGCCCAAAGCCGCTCCTCGCCGCCCGGCTCGCTCCAGTCCTCGGTATAGGGCGGCACCGCTTCCGGCTCGGTGCCGTAGACCGCGCGCCAGACACCCCGCAAGAGGCCAAGGCAATCCGTCCCGGCCCCCTGCACCGCCGCCTGATGCCGATAAGGCGTACCGATCCAGCCCCGCGCAACGGCAACGGCGCGGTCATTCGTGCCGCTCATCCCGAAAGGCTCCCGCCATCGTTGCGGGCGGAGCTGACCGGATAGGACATCACCCAATCCTCTCCCGGAACATGAGGAAAGCCGCGGAAGTTCGGGAAATTGTTGAATTTCAACCGACAGGTCTCTGCCCGCCGATCGCACCCGGCCTCGATCCGCACCATGTCACCCTCGGCGGGAACGGCGCCAAGGCCCTGCCAAAGCTCCACCTCGCGCCCCGCGCCCCTGACCCTGTCATTCTTGATCGACCCGACCAGCCCCTTCGCGACACCGTCCAGCACCACCAGCCGCCCCTTCTCGAACCAGCGGTCCTCGAAGCCCGGCATGGCGGCGAAGCGGAACACCCGGCCCTCCTCGATCGCCTCCACGGCGCGCTCCTCGGCATAGCCCGGCTGCGACAGGTCGAACCCGCAGCGTCCGTCGCCCAGCACTGCCGAACAGCGCGCGTGATAGATCAGCCCGACCGGCTGGTTCAGCGCCTCGCTCAGCCCCCGCAACTCGGCCGTGAAGGCCCCGCCCGACCGCACGATTTCCCCCAACGTCCCGCGGAATTGCAGCACCCGGACCGCAGGATCGGCCCAGTTCACCAGCCAGGCGCGCACCTCCGCGCCGTCATAGCGCCCGGCCAGAATATCGGCCTCGGTGATCGCGGCCGACCGCAGTGCGCCGAAGGCCTCGCTGTTGTCCACCGACAGGCCCGTCGCCTGCTGGATCGCCTTCGCGGTCAGGCCGCTATCGGCGCGAAACGTGATCCCGTCGAAGCCCAGATCCCGGTCGTGATCGGTAAAGCCAAGGACAAGCCCGTCCTTCCGCGTCACCGCGAAACAGCGCGCCAGCGTCGTGGCGCCGCCCGCAAGATGCGCTTTCATAGCGTCCGAATAGCCCATCACAGCCGCACCTCGACCACCGGCACCTGCGGCACCTCACCAGCCTGGAACGACGCGACCGAGACCTGGATACGGTCGGTGTCAAAGCGCACCGGCACGTCGAATTCATAGCCCGCCGTGACCTGCGCCCCAACCGCGGGCGGGCTGGCGAAACTCACGATGCCGGTGGCGTAATCGACCGTGAAATGGACCGTCTCGACCAGTTCGTCGCCCTGAAGGCCCAGCCGCACCGTGCCCTGCACCGGCTTGGCGATCCCGCGCATCTCGGCCGACCCGCCAGAGGCATAGGTCTTCGACAGCGCGAAATCGCGGGTCACGCCATCCCCGACCCCGATCACCTGATCCTCATACCCGACCGTGGCCGAGGCGGCGCAGGATTTGTAATCCGCCCAGTCCTTCCAGCGAAATCCGTTCAACTGCCCCTGCCGCGCCTCGAAAAACGCGATCAACTCGCCAATATCGTCCAGCGAGCGCAGGCTCAGCCCCGCGTCATAGCGCCGGCGCGACTGGGACCAGGGCGTGTTGCGTTCCTCGAACCCGTTCGTCAGCTGGACGATCTCGGTCCGCCGCTCCGGCCCGCCGACCGAACCGAAGCTCAGCTTGGCGGGAAAGCGTATCTCGTGAAATGCCATCTCTGCCCCTCACCTGTTGCGTTCGCCACGCGCGAGCGCCCGGCTCATCTGCGCCGCGATCTGGCTCTGGCTGCGGGCGAAGCCCTGCACATCCGGCGTCGTCACGTTCATCACGATATTGACCGCGCGCCCGCCGCCCTGCGCCTGAACGCCCAGCCGCCCGTCCGCGCCCCGCGTCAGCGGCATGATCGCCTCAGGCCCCGCCTCGCCCATCAACCCGCGCGCACCGCGCATCGGGAACATGGTGGGGGAGGAGACGACACCCCCCCTGGCGAAGGGCATCACCCGGCCCTGGGCAAAGCTGCCACCCTTCTCGAAGGGGAAAAGCCCGCTCAACAGGCCGTTCATCCCGCCCGCGATCGCGCCGCCCACGGCCTGCTGCACCGGCCGCATGGCGATGTTGTAGACGCTGTCCACCATGGTCTGCGCCAGGCCCTTCAGCGCGTCCGACAGCTTCATCCCGTCGAAGACGAGACCATCGAAGGCCCGCCGCAGCCCGCCCCCGATACTGGTGGAAAGCGAAGACACCTCGCGCCCCGTGAAGACCATGCTGTCCCGCATCCGGCCCAGCTCGGCGTCAAAGGCCGCCGTCATCGTCTGCGCGCCGCCCAGCGTCTGCTCAAGCGTCGTCACCTGCTGGGCCAAGCCGTCCAGCCCGTCGGTCAGTGCCATCCTCGTCCTCCTTGATCTCGTCCGGCCAGGCCCGCGCCAGTTCGCTCAACCGCGCGCGGTCCAGAGGCGCCACCGCCGCCGGATCGCCCAGCATCAGCACCAGCTCCGCCGGGGTCAGCTTCCAGAACTGCTCGGGATGCAGGCCAAGCGACCCCATCCCCGCCCGCATCAGGCCGGGCCAGTCGAAGGCGCTCATCGCGCCTCCGGCACCGTGAAGGCGCGGGCCAGAAGCTCTGCCGCCGCCCGCGCCGCGCCGACCGGACCGCCGCCGATCTCGACCGCCATCAGGTCACCCGCCGTTCCGCCCCAGCCGCCGCCGCGAAGGCCCGCGACGACCAGCATCAGCACGTCGCGGGTGGAAAACCGCCCTGCCTCGAACCGTTCGACCAGTTCGACCAGCGTCCCGGTCCCAAGCTCCGCCTCCAACTCCGCCAGCGCGCCCAGCGTCAGCTTTGCGGCATGCGGCACCCCGTTCAGCGTGATCGCGACCTCGCCCGTCCAGGGGTTCGCCATCAGATCGCCGTGAAGCTCAGCGCCCCGGCCGAGGCCAGAGACAGCTCATAGGTCGCCTCGCCGTTATAGCTTCCGGCATATTCGATGGCGGTGATCTGGAACGGCCCTTCGACGATGCCGAAATCGGGGATGATCACCTGAAACGCCTCGACCGTGCCGGAAAAGAAGATCTGCCGCGCGCGGTCATCCGTGGCGCTGTCCACAAACACGCCCGAGCCGGAGACCGAGGCCGACCGCACCCCCGCGCCGCCCAGAAGCTCGCGCCAGCCGCCCTGGCTTTCAAGGCTGGTGACATCGACCGTTTCGGCGTTGAAGCTGATCCGCGTGGCGCGCAGCCCCGCGATGGTGGTGAATTGCCCGCCCCCGGTGAGGTCGAGCTTGACAAGAAGGTCCTTGCCGTTCTGGGCACCCATGAGAGTTCTCCGATATGTGAAACAGAACGGCAGATTTTATGCCGTTTCTTGCCAAATATTGTTCGATTTGTGAAAGCGATCAGATCGCTCTAATCCTCGACCCGCGCCCGGAAGGTCAGGTCGATCCGGCGCACATCCGCCTTCTCGACCCGCCTTGCGCGCGCCGACAGGAACCACAGACCGACCAGCCGCCCCCGCGACAGCGGCAGGCTTGCCCCGGTCAGCGCGTCCGACACCGCCGCCGCGACCGCCTTGGCCTGCTGGAACCCCGCCTGATCGGTGACGACCGAGACGGTGAATTCATGCAGCGCGCCGCGTCCGACCTGATCGGAGGCATCGCGCGCATCCTCGGGGCCAAGCGAGACATAGGTCCCCGTCACCGTCCCCGGCGGGATCGAATCGTGGATCGCGCCGGAAACCAGCGCATCCAGCGCCCCGTCCCCCACCAGCCGCTGATAGACCGCCGCCTGAAGCGCGGCGCCGACACCATAGCTCATGCCAGGACCTCCTCCTGCGCGTAACAGACCAGATAACGGCCCGCCTCATCGGCCTCGGTCACGGCCGTGATGCGGAAGATACGCGCACCGTCCCGGAACCGCTGCTCCGGCTTCGGCCGCGACGGCGCCCCCTGCGGCGCACCGCGCACGGTGATGCGGTAGGTGACCTGCGACAGCGTCGCGAATTCGCCCGCCCGCTCGCGCCCCGTCCCGGCATCGACCGCGGCCCAAAGCGCGCCCATCGCCACCCATGTCAGCGCGAACCCGCCCGCGCCGTCGGCCACGCGCTGCGCCTCTTCCAGCACCAGCTTGCGGTTCAGATGCGGCACCCTCATGCCGCGCCCCCGCCCAGCACGCGCACCGTGCGCCAGCGCTCGATCAGAGCCGTCACGCCAAAAGGCATCGCCGCGCCCTCGCCCTGTTCATGGCGCACCTCGTGATAAGACGCCGCCAGCAGGAACACCGCCTGCGCCAGATCGCCCGGCACATCGGCCCAGGCCGGGCCGAACCCGGCCGAAAACACGATCTCCGCCCGCCCGCCGCTGGCGATGCCGGGCAACAGCGCGCCCGCCGCCACAAGGCGCGGCCGATGCATGTCCTTTGCCAGCCGGTAGCGCGCCGGGTCGATCAGGTCCGGCACCCCGTCGCGGTCATAAACCGTGAGGGAGACCACCCCCGTCACCGGCGCCAGCGGCAGCGCCTGGCTGTCCGGCCAGCGCCAGCCTTCCAGCGACAGCAGGAAATCCCGCGCGATCAGCGCCTTGCCGATCCGCCCCTCGATCGCGGCCATCGCCGCGCGAAGATAGCTTTCGGCCAGCGCGTCCTGCACGCCGTCATCGGCGAACCCGGTGCCAAGCCGCAGATGGTCCTTGAAGGCCGCCACCGGCAAGGCGGCCTGCGGCACCGCCAGAACTTCGCTCAGCATCATGGGAATATCTCCGCTTTATGCGCCCCCGATCCGGGAAGGAAACGGGCGCGGGTCTGCCCGCATTGCTCGGACGGAGGGAGCAGCTAGACAATACGGGGGAAAAACCGGCGACCCGCGCCCGAACGGCCGGAGACCCGCGAAGGCCCCCGGCCGGAACGCCACCTCAGGCGATGGCGAACTTCAGAAGCTTGATCGCGGCAAAGTCGCTCACATCGCCGCCCACGCGCTTGGAGGCGTAGAAGAGGACATGCGGCTTGGCCGAGAACGGATCGCGCAGCACCCGCATGTCGGGGCGTTCGGCGACCGTATAGCCGTTGTGGAAGTCCCCGAAGGCAACCGCGAAGGTACCTGAGGCGATGTCCGGCATGTCCTCCGAGATCAGGACCGGATAGCCCATCAGGCGCGCGGGTTCCCCCGCCGCCAGACCGTCGGACCACAGGAAGCGGCCATCGGCATCCTTCATCTTGCGCACCGCGCCCGCGGTCTTCGAATTCATCACGAAGGTCGCGTTGGCGCGGTACTCGGCGTCCAGCGCATAGACCAGGTCGATGATCGAATCCGAGGCGTTGGTGGGCGCGAAATCGCCGTCCGCGCCGGTCGGCACATAGCCCAGCGAGCCCCAGGTCCAAAGGCCATTGTCGACCGCCGTGTGGCTCAGGAAACCTGTCGGCTTGTCGATCCCGTCACCCGACACGAAGGCCTGCGATTCCGCGCGGGCGAACTTGTCGGCGATGCGTTCGGCCAGCCAGCCCTCGACGTCGAAGGCACTGTCGTCCAGCAGGCGCTGGCTGGCCTTGGGCATCGCCGAAAGCTCATGCAGCGGGATGGAGATGCGGTCGATCTGCGGCGTGCCGGTCTCGCTCAGCGTGCCGGTCTCCGTCGCCCAGCCGGAACCGAGGTCGGTGTGGTCGACCAGCACGTCGAACGAGGTCGCCTCGACCTGCACGACATTGGCGATGGCGCGGACCGAGGCGGTGGATTTCAGAACCCCGCGAATGCGGTCCGAGGTCTCGGGATCGACAAGGAACCCGCCATCGGCGTTGACCTGCGTGTTCAGCGCCTTGCCCTCAAGGACAAGGCCCCGCAGCCCGTCATCGTCGCCCGACCGCAGATAGGCGCCGAACGCCTTCTTGTGCGGCGCGTCGAGGTCAACGGCGGTGGACAGCGCCGGGCGCCCCTGGGCAAAACCGGCAGTCGTAGATTTGCGATCCAGCATGGTCAGTCGCTCTTCCTGTTGTTGCAGCTTCGATGTCATCTCGTCCTGAAAGCCCTTGAACTCGCCCAGAAAACCGGCAAGCGCGGACTTCACCTCCTCGGCCGGAGCGCCGGACACGCCTTCCCCGGCCCGAGCTTTCGTCTCGGTCGTCTTCATACCCATCACCTCGTGTCAGGGGTTGCGTCGAAAGGGGCGGCTAGCGCCCCGCCAACACCCGCCGCGCCGCGTCGAACAGCGCCGCCAGTTCGCGCAGGTCCATGGCCTCCGGGCTGTCGCCCTTGGCCCCGACCCGCGCCTCGGGAAGCATCGGGAAGGTGACAAGCGACACCTCCCAAAGCTCCACCTCACGAAGAAGCCGCTGGCCCTTCGCATCCTTCTCCGCCGTCACCGTGCGATAGCCGATCGACAGCCCGTCGATCGCCCCCGCCGCAACCAGCGCCGCCGCCTCGCGGCCCTTGTCCACCTCGGTCAGGATACGGCCCTTCACCTTCAGGCCGCGCCCGTCCTCGGCGATCTCGTCCCAGACGCCGATGGGCTGCGTCGCGTCATGCTGCCACAGCATCCTGACCGCGCGCCCCTCGGCCTTCAGCCGTGTCAGCGACCGCGCATAGGCCCCCGGCATCACCACATCGCCGCCCTGATCGGTCAGGCCGAAGAAGGACGCATAGCCCTCGATCCGGCTGCCCTCGGTCAGCCGGATATCCTCGCCCAGCCGGCAGAACTTCGTCTCCAGCCCGTATTCGTTCACCATCTGGCTCATCCTCATTTCGGCCCGAACTCGATGATCGACTGCGCCGCCTGGCTCAGGATCACGCCGACGACCCCGAACACCGTCATCCAAAGCCGCTTTTCCACGCCCAGGATCATGCCCTCGATCCGCTCAAGCCGCTTTTCGACGGTCTCGAACTGAAGGGACATGATCCGGTCCACCGCCTCGAAGCGATGCTCATGCGCGCAGGGAAACGGCTCCTTGAGGTAACGCGACCCCGCACCCGCCATGCTCACGCCCCGCCCGGCAGCGGCGGCAGGCCAAGGATGGCGCGCTTTTCAGCATCGGTCAGGAACAGCGCCTCGCCGACCCGCTTCCATTGCTGGTCGCGCTCGCCCGCCAGCGCCGGCACCTGGTCCAGATCGGGCTTCAGCTCGATCTCCTCGCCCAGATGGGTGGACAGCCAATAGGCCACCGCCGCCGTGACCCGCGTTGCCAGCGGCAGAACTGTCAGGCGATAGAAGGCCCGGTTCGCCTCCTGGTAATTCGCATAGGTCGCGTCGCCCGGAATGCCCAGCAGCATCGGCGGCACCCCGAAGGCCACCGCGATCTCCCGCGCCGCCGCCTCCTTGGTCTTCTGGAACTCCATGTCCGACGGGCTGAACCCCATCGGCTTCCAGTCCAGCCCCCCTTCCAGCAACATCGGCCGCCCGGCATTGCGCGCGCCCTGATGGTGCATCTCCATCTCGTGGATCAGCCGGTCATACTGGTCGGGCGCCAGCGCCCCCTGCCCGTCCGTCCCCTTGTAGACGATGGCCCCCGAAGGCCGCGCCGCATTGTCCAAAAGCGCCTTCGACCAGCTCGAGGCGCTGTTATGCACATCGACCGCCACCGCTGCCGCCTGCATCGGCGACAGCCCGTAGTGATCGTCCTGCGGATGAAAGCTCTTGATATGGCAGACCGGATCGACCGGCCCCGCCATGTCGAAACGATGCTTGCGCCCGCCGACGGTATAGTCATAGGCCACCGGCCAGCCATCGGCACCGGGAACCAGAGACATCCGGTCGGACCGCAGCACATGCAGCTCCACCGGCAGCCCGGCGCCCCCCACCGCCTCGACATAACCGTTCCCGCTCAACAAGAGCTGACCATACAAGGCCTCGAACAGCTCGGCCCGCCCCTGCCCCGGATTGGGCCGCCGCATCAGGTCGATCACCGGGTGCAGGTCATAGCGCCGCTCGCGGTCCTGACAGACCAGCGGCAGCGCCGCCGCCGCCTCGGCGATCAGCTTGACCGCCCGGAACCCCACCGGATTGCCGGAAAACCCGGTCTTGGTCAGGCTCACCGCGTCGCGGGGCGACCAGGCCACGCGCCCCGACGATCCCCAGGCGATCACCCGCCCCGTGGCCGAGGCCTTTTGCTCCGGCACCACGCCCTCGGCGCGCCGGAAGATGTTCCATGCCATCCGAATTCTCCTCGTTCAGCCACCAGGGGCCGGCGCCCCTGCTTTCACTGTGGTCGAAATACTCTCGGGGGGTGCGGGGGGCAGACGGCCCCCCGCCGCGCCGTCACAGGCTTCGCACCTGCGGCCGCCGCCATTTCGCCGCCGGGTCCAGCATGAGGTCGGTCAGCGCCCAGACCAGCGCATCCACCCGGTCCGGCGATCCGCGCCCCTCATAGCCGCGTGTCGTCATCCGGCCCATCTGGTCCTCCAGCACCTCAAGCCCGCGCAGGTGATGCACCCGGCCCTGCTCGTAAAGCGCCGCCACCGGCTCCGCCCGCGCCGCCTTCCCGCGCGAGGCATGAACCGGCCGGTAAGAGATCAGCGGATCGACCGTCCGCACCACGCTTTCCACCAGCGCACCGCCCTGATTGACCTCGGCCACCAGCCGGTCCGCGCCATGCCGGTGCATCGCCGCCACCGCGGCCCGCGCCCAGGCGTCGGGGCTTGCCGCGCTGACGCTCGCGTCCTCCAGAACCCAGGCCCGCCAGTCCGACGGCGGCCCCTCGGTCAGCGCGCCCACAACGACGATACCGCATTCGTCCGATCCCTCATGCCCGGTGACCGGCGGATCGACCGCCACCACCACGCGGCTGAAGGCCTTGGGCGCCTCCGCCTGCGCCGCCTCGATCATCGACGCGGTCCAGAGCGCGCCCTCCAGATCCTCCAGCAACTCGCCGTTCAACTCCTGCCGCCCCTTCCTTGTCCCGGCATAGCGCGCCCGCACCTCTTCGAGGAACGAGGCCGCCAGATAGGCCCGGTTCGCCTCGGTCGGGGCCTGGGTGATGACGGTCGACGGGTTCTTCAGGATCGCCTTCAACACGCCCACGTTCCTCGGCGTCGTCGTCACCACCTGGCGCGGGTCGGGACCCAGCCGCAGCGCGAATTGCAGCATGTCCCAGGCCTCTTCGCCCTTGGTCCATTTCGCCAGTTCATCGGCCCAGGCGGCATCGAATTGCGGCCCCCGCAGCGCCTCGGGGGAGAAGGCGGAATAGGCCTCCGCCACCGCCCCGTTCGGCCAGACCAGCCGCCGCTTCGTCGCCTCCCATTTCGGTTTCCGGTCGGGCGGCGAACAGGCCATGATGCCGCTGTCGCCGAAGATCATCACCTTCTCGACCTGCTCCAGCGTCTCGCCGACCAGCGCCACCCGCTTCGACCGGCCGGGATCGAGGGGGCGCGCCCCCTCGACCTCGGCCCGGACCCATTCGGACCCGGCGCGGGTCTTGCCCGCGCCACGCCCGCCCATGATGATCCAGGTCTTCCAGACCCCCTCGGGCGGCAGCTGATGCGGCAGCGCCCAGACCTCGAAAAGCCAGGGCAGCGACATCAGCGCCGCGTCGCTGAGGCCGGTCAGGAACTCATCGACCGTCTCCGGCGTCGCGCAGGCAAGCCAGGCGGCGGCAGATTTCATCCCGCGCCGCGTCGAAGTCGAGCGCGTAGTCGTAAACGACCCCGGCTTCGTCTTTGCGAAGTTTTGCAACGCGTATCCTCTCTTCCAATGCCGTCTTGTAGGCAGACCGGACCTCGCCAATCTGCTTGGCGATCTCCCTTGCCTCCCCCAACTCACCCGCCCTGAACCTCCGCAGCGCGGCGTTCAGCGCCTCCTTCGCCTCATTGATCAGTTCCCCAACCTCCACGACCGAAGGGCTGGAGGAGATTTCGTCTTCCGAAATCAAGGTAATCATGCAGTCTGGCCCGCCTCTCATGCCTGTCCGCACGAGCGAAATGAAAAAGCGGCCCTGAGGTCGCCCCCGGCCGCTTGCCCACTTCTTCTAGCTTGCCCGAAGGAATATCCCCGACCGTTCGGAAAGTCAAGAAAAACTGTGTTATCAGATGGTTAACGGATCGTTCGCCGGGGCGCAGAGCGTCAGGAACGCCACCATGGCCTCTCGCGCCCGTGCCGCAATTGCCGCCTGCTCCGGAACCTCCATCGCCCCGATCACCCGGCGAACCTGCCAGTCTCCGATCAGCAACCGAAGGAATAGGTCGGCCCCTGCCTCGGCTGAGGAAACGTCCAGCCGACCTGCCCCGACGCCCGCAGCCACAAGCGCCACGATCCTTGGCAGCACAGCCTCCCGCCCGCCCTCTGCTATCGCCTTGCCCAGTTCACCCGTTGGGTCGGCCGCAGCGGCCCTGTTCAACGCGACCGCACGCGGGCCAGTCAGCATTTTCAACAGCGGCTCACCGACCTCTGTAAGTGCGGCAATGGGATCGCCCTGCCCCGCCAGCGCAGCGTCCAGCCGCGCCCCTACCGTCTCTGCATTGGCTTCCGCAACCGCCCGGAACAGTCCCTTCTTGTCGCCATACCAGCGATAGAGCGTCTCGTTCGATGCGCCGACGGCCTTGGCGACGCTCAACATAGACGCACCGGCGTATCCCTGCGTTTCCAGCAAGCGGCAAGCCGCGTCCTCGATCTCTTTCCGCCGCCCGCTCCGTGTTTCTTCGCGCATGCCCATCTCCCGACCATTGACAATTACCGTACACACGATTACGCGTATTGAAAAGCGTAACCTAAATTACGGATTTTTCATGCAACGTTTCACCCTGCCCTCCGCTCTCGTCTCAATCCTACTCACCGGGGGGATCTTCGGCTTCTTCTACGCATGGGTTTGCTCGACAATGTGGGGCCTCGATGCCACCGACCCACGGACCGCCATCGCGGCGATGCAGGCCATGAACGCCTCGGTCCGCAATGCCATTTTCGCGCCCACCTTCTTCGGCACCGCGCCCGCGCTGCTCCTGACCGCGGGCCTCGCGCTGGCTTCGGGGCGGCGTCTGCCCGCAACGCTCTTCGCCGTCGCGGCCCTAACCTACGCGCTGGGAGGCTTCTTCCTGACGGTATCCGTCAACGTTCCGATGAATGAGGCTTTGGCCGCCGTCGCAATCCCTGACGACGCCGAGGCCGCCCGCGCGATCTGGGCGGACTATTCCTCACGCTGGCAGGTCTTCAACCAGATCCGCACCATCGCCTCGGGCGCCGCGCTTCTGCTCACCGCGCTGGGACTATACGCTCTGGGGCAGTAGACCGCGCGGGGATCAGTTCCCCGCGCCCCCCTGCTGCTCCAGCGCCCGGAACTTCGCGACATTGTCGTTATGCTCGGCCAGCGTAGCCGCGAAGACATGGCCGTCGCTCGGCACAAGGCTTTTGGCCACGAAGAACAGATAGTCCGACGTCGCCGGGTTCAGCGCGGCGGCGATGCTGTCGCGGCCCGGATTGGCGATCGGCGTCGGCGGCAGCCCCTCGATCACATAGGTGTTGTAGGGCGTCCGCCCGCGCAGTTCGCTCTGCCGCAGACCGCGCCCGAGGATGCCCTGCCCCTTGGTGATGCCATAGATCACCGTCGGGTCGGTTTGCAGCTTCATCCCCTGCTCAAGCCGGTTGATGAAGACGCTCGCCACCAGCGGGCGTTCATCCGCGATGCCGGTTTCCTTCTCGACGATGGAGGCCATGGTCAGCGCCTCTTCCGGCGTCGCATAGGGCAGCCCCTCGGCCCGCGTGGCCCACAGCTCGGCCAGCGTCGCCTCCTGCCGCGCCTGCATGTCGGCCAGCAGCTCGGCCCGCGGCTCGCCCTTCGTCACCTCATAGCTGTCGGGTGACAGCATGCCTTCCGGCGGCACGTCGCCCGCCTCACCGCTCAGGAAATCGGCCCGCGTCAGCGCATCGACCACCTGCCAGCTTGTCACCCCCTCGGCCAGCGTCACGCGGTAGCGCACATCGGCATCGCCCGTGGCCCGGGTGTACTCCTCCGGCGCGGCCCCCTGCGCGGGGTCGAACTTCACCACCTCGACGTAATTGGTGGTCGCCGGATCAAGCTCCCGCAGGATCAGGTCGGAGCCGTTCACACCGATGCGATAATTCACCTCCGTCCCGCAGGTCGATTGCCCGCCGCGCGTCACCGCGTCCACGATCTCGGCCATCGAGGCATGTTCGGGGACAAGGAACGACCCCGCCTTCAGCTTGGCGGTCTTGCCCTCATACTCCGCGCCGACCTTCAGGATATAGGCGGAACTGACGGCCTGCCTGTCGGCCAGATCGGCCGCGACGCTGCGGAAGGTGGCCCCGTTCGGAACCTTCAGGCAGATCGCATCGGCCAGCGGTCCGGGGCCGGAATACTGGTTCTTCCCCCAGGCGATGATCCCCGCCACCCCCGCGATCAGCACAATCGCGATGGTCAGGAAGTTCGAGGCGATGCTACGCCACATCAGCCGTCCACCTTGCCAAGGACGAGCGAGGCATTGGTACCGCCAAACCCGAAGGAGTTCGACAAAGCCACCTTGATGTCGCGCTTCACGGCCTTGTTCGCGGCCAGGTCAAGCTTCGGCGTCACCGCAGGGTTGTCGAGGTTGATGGTCGGCGGCGCGATCTGATCCCGGATCGCGAGGATGGAAAAGATCGCCTCCACCGCGCCCGCAGCCCCCAGAAGGTGGCCGATGGCGGATTTCGTCGACGACATCGTCGCCTTCGCCGCCGCATCGCCCAGAAGTCGCTCCACCGCGCCAAGCTCGATCGTGTCGGCCATGGTCGAGGTGCCATGCGCGTTGATGTAGTCGACCGCCGAGGGCGCGATCCCGGCGCGCTTCAGCGCCGCCTCCATCGCGCGATAGCCGCCCTCGCCATCCTCCGACGGCGCGGTGATGTGATAGGCGTCGCCCGACAGGCCATAGCCCAGCACCTCGGCATAGATCTTGGCACCCCGCGCCTTGGCGTGTTCGTATTCCTCAAGCACGACGACGCCCGCGCCCTCGCCCATCACGAACCCGTCGCGATCCGCGTCATAGGGGCGGCTGGCCTTCGTCGGCTCCTCACCGCGCTTGGTGGACAGCGCCTTGCAGGCGTTGAACCCGGCGATCCCGATCTCGGATATCGGGCTTTCCGCGCCGCCCGCGACCATCACGTCGGCATCGCCCCACTGGATCAGCCGCGCCGCGTCGCCGATGGCATGGGCGCCCGTCGAACAGGCCGTGACAACCGCATGGTTCGGCCCCTTGAAGCCGTAGCGGATCGACACCTGGCCAGAGATGAGGTTGATCAGCGCGCCGGGGATGAAGAAGGGCGACACCCGCTTCGGCCCCTTTTCCTTGATCAGCACCGCCGTCTCGGCGATGGAGGACAGCCCGCCGATCCCCGACCCGATCATCACGCCGGTGCGCAACCGGCTTTCATTGTCCTCGGGCGTCCAGCCCGCATCCTCGACCGCCATCTGCGCGGCGGCCATGCCGTAAAGGATGAAATCGTCGACCTTCCGGCGGTCCTTCGGCTCCATATAGGCATCGGGGTTGAACGTCCCGTCGCTGCCATCGCCAAAGGGGATCTCGCAGGCATAGGTCGTCACCACGTTCGACGTGTCGAACCTCGTGATCGGCCCGGCCCCGGACTGCCCCGCGATCAAGCGCTTCCAGGTCTCCTCGACGCCCGCCGCCAGCGGCGTGACCATCCCCAAACCCGTGACTACGACCCGCCTCATGCCCACCTCTCCGGCCAAGTTCTTACGTCCGAAAGGGTGATACACGGGGGGCGCGGCCTCTGCAATCGCCGAGACCACGCCCCCATGCCCCGCGGCACATCCCCGCGCGCGGGCCGGGCTTTCCTGCCAGGCTATTTGCCCAGATGGCTTTCGATGAACCACAGATCCTTGTCGATCTGCCGCGACAGGCCGACGAAGATGTCCACCGTCCCCTCGTCCCCGGTCTCTGCGACCGTCTCGATCGCCTTGCGCACCCGGCCCCCGACATCGGCGAGGCGGGTGGAGATTTCCTCGACATGGCGCGCATCTTCAACCGCATCGGTCGGATAGGGCGCCATCTTCGCCTTGCCCGCGACCACTTCGGCCGTCCCCATGGCGACGCCGCCAAGGATCTGCACCCGTTCGGCCACCGTATCGGCCCCTTCACCCACCCGGTCGAAGACCGCGTCGAACAGCTCATGAATGGCGATGAAGTTGCGTCCCTTCACGTTCCAATGCGCCTGTTTCAGCGCAAGACGCAGCGCGACAAGGTCGGCCAGCGTGGCGTTCAGCGTCTCGATCGAGGTTTTGATGGCGTTATCTTTCAAGCCTTTAACCGGCATGGCAGCCTCCTTCATCCCGTCGCCGCGTATCCTCGCGGCACTCGGGATCAGAACGGACTGCCCCCCGGCCCGGTTCCGCTGCCGGGGCAAAATTTCCCGGCAGACCCCGCGCCCTTCAGCGCTGCGCGGGCCGCCGCATCAGCACCACCCCCGCGCCCTCATATTCAGCCTCGCGGCCCCGCAGATAGCCGAACCGCTCCGCGATGCGGAACGAGGCCGCATTCTCCGGCTCGATCATCGCGTGAAGCGGCCCGGCATGGCGGCTGGCGTCAAACCAGCGATGCGCCGCGTCCACCGCCTCGCCCCCATAGCCCTGCCCATGCGCCGCGCCTGTCAGAATCCACCCTGCTTCAGGCGCCGCATCGAACTCAGCACCAAGGCCGCGCATGGCCCGGAAGATCCCGGTCTGCCCGATCAGCCTGCCATCGGCGCGGCGGATCACCGCCCATTGGCCGTAACCCTCCAGTGCCCAATGGCCTACGATGTTCAGAAAGCGCCCCCAGCTCTCGGCAACCGACCGCGCCCGCCCCCCGGTGAACCGCACCACGTCAGGGTCCTGCCACAGCGCCACATAATCCTCGAAATCGTCGCGGACATAGCCGCGCAGGATCAGCCGGTCCGTCTCGATACGCGGTATCATACCCACCCCTCCAAAAGCAAAACGGCGCCCGCTTGGGGCGCCGCTTCCGATCCCTCGGCCCTTGGCCGATCAGGACGCGTCAGAGATGAATTTCACCGCATCGCCGAAGGTCTGGATGGTTTCGGCGGCATCGTCCGGGATCTCGATCCCGAATTCCTCTTCGAACGCCATCACCAGTTCGACGGTGTCAAGGCTGTCCGCGCCCAGATCGTCGATGAACGACGCATTCTCGGTCACCTTGTCTTCCTCGACGCCCAGATGCTCGACGACAATTTTCTTCACGCGATCGGCGATGTCGCTCATGTCACTTCCTCATGTTGGCGGGACAGGCCCGCTCCTCTCTCTGCTCGTTCCGAGCGGCTATGCCCCCGCATGTAGCGCAGGCGCCCGGGTCGGCCAAGCCCCCCGGCGGGTCAGCGCCGCCTATATCACAGTCTAGACGGGACGCAAACGCTTTCGCAACGCCGAAAAGACCGGCTCAGACCATGTCCATTCCGCCGTTCACATGCAGCGTCGCGCCGGTGACATAGCCCGCCTCGACACTCGCCAGATATAGCACGGCCGAGGCGATCTCCTCCGGCGCGCCCATGCGCCCCGTCGGGATCGACGCGGTGATCCGGCCCTTCTGTTCATCGTTCAGCTTGTCGGTCATCGCGGTGGCGATGAAGCCCGGCGCGATGCAGTTGACGGTGATCCCCCGGCTCGCCACTTCCTGGGCAAGCGCCTTCGACATGCCGGTCAGCCCGGCCTTGGCGGCGCAGTAATTCGCCTGCCCCGGATTGCCCGCCGTCCCGACGACCGAGGTGATGTTCACGATCCGGCCCCAGCGCGCCTTCATCATGCCCCGGACCGCGCCCCGGCACAGCCGGAAGGCCGAGGTCAGATCGACGTCGATGACCGATTGCCAGTCCTCGTCCGACATCCGCATGAAAAGGTTGTCGCGCGTGATGCCCGCATTGTTGACGAGGATGTCGAGCGCCCCCATCGCCTCCACCGCCCGCTTCGGCAGCGCCTCGACCGCCGCCATGTCCGACAGGTCGCAGGGCAGCACATGCGCCCGCTCCCCCAGTTCCGCCGCCAGCTCCGCCAAAGGCGCCTCGCGCGTGCCGGACAGCCCGACCACCGCCCCCGCGCCATGCAACGCCGTCGCGATCGCGCCGCCGATCCCGCCCGAAGCACCCGTGACCAGCGCCGCCTTTCCCGTCAGATCGAACATTGCCCGCTCCTCATCTTCTTCTGTTCAAAAATACTCCGGGTGGGGTCCGGGGAGGGCGGCGCCCGCCCCGGCCTCTCCATCTGCTCAGCCCTTGGTGGCAGCCACATCCTCGGGCGTGCCGACCGCGCGGGTCTCCGCCTCTTTCGCGATGCGCCGGATCATCCCCGACAGCGCCTTCCCGGCGCCGATCTCCCAGAACTCGGTCACACCCTTCGCGGCCATCCATGCGACGGACTCGCGCCAGCGCACGGATCCCGTCACCTGCTCGACCAGAAGCGACCGGATCAGCGCCGGGTTGCGCACCGCCTCGGCCCGCACATTGGCGACCAGCGGCACGGCGGGTTCATGGATCTCCACATCGTCCAGCGCCTCGGCCATTACGCGCGCCGCAGGTTCCATCAGTGCGCAGTGGAAGGGGGCCGAAACCGGCAGGAGCAGCGCCCGCTTGGCGCCTTTCGCCTTGGCGATTTCCACCGCCCGCTCGACCGCCGCCTTGTGGCCGGACACCACGACCTGCGCCGGGTCGTTATCGTTCGCGGCCTGGCAGACCTCGCCCTCCGCGGCCTCCTCGGCCACGGCGCGCGCGGTGTCGAAATCGAGGCCCAGAAGCGCTGCCATCGCGCCAACGCCGACCGGCACCGCCTGTTGCATCGCCTGCCCGCGCAGCCGCAACAGCCGCGCGGTATCGGCCAGGCTGAGGCTGCCGGCCGCGCAAAGCGCCGAATATTCACCCAGGGAATGCCCCGCGACATAGGCCGCCGAGGTGACCGCGATCCCCTCCGCCTCAAGCGCGCGCATCGCGGCGATCGAGGTCGCCATCAGCGCGGGCTGGGCATTCTGCGTCAGGGTCAGGGTGTCCTGATCCCCCTCCCAGATCAGGGTGGAGAGCTTTTCGCCAAGCGCCGCGTCGACCTCATCGAACACCGCCCTGGCGACCGGATAGGCCTCGGCCAGCGCGCGGCCCATGCCCACGGTCTGCGCCCCCTGTCCCGGAAATACGAATGCCCGTGTCATGATGCCCCCTTCGTCGTTTCGATCACCTCTAAGGTCTTTAATGTCATGAAACAAGCCGAGGGCGCGTCCGGACATGCTTCCGCGCCTTGCGGCGCGGACCCGCTTGGGGGGCCAGCCCCCCAAGACCCCCCCCGGAGTATTTGGACAACGAAGAAGCAGGCGGGAGTCCTTCGGCTTGCATCCGTCCCGCGTTCCTCTATAAGGCCGCATCCTTCCGCATTCACGGGAACCGGCGATGCCTCTCGTGGCGGGCTGCGGAAGGGGTCGCCCGCCTATGAAGCCGCCTGAGACGAAAAAGGAGCCTACATGCCGCTTTACGAGCATGTCCTCATCGCGCGTCAGGATCTGTCCAACGCGCAGGCCGAAGGCCTTGTCGAACATTTCTCCACGGTGCTTACCGATAACGGCGGCAAGGTCGTCGAGAGCGAGTACTGGGGCGTCAAGACGATGGCCTACAAGATCAACAAGAACCGCAAGGGGCATTATGCCTATCTGCGCACCGACGCGCCCTCGGCCGCCGTGCAGGAGATGGAGCGTCTGGCCCGTCTGCATGACGACGTCATGCGCGTGATGTCGATCAAGGTCGACGCGCATGAAGAGGGCCCTTCGGTCCAGATGCAGAAGCGTGACGAGCGCGGGGACCGTGGCGATCGCCGCGACCGTGGCGACCGTCGTTGATCCGGGACCTGAGGAAAGGAATATAAGCCATGGCGAACAAACCGTTTTTCCGCCGCCGCAAGGTCTGCCCCTTCTCGGGCGACAACGCGCCGAAGATCGACTACAAGGATGTCCGTCTTCTTCAGCGCTACATCTCCGAGCGCGGCAAGATCGTGCCTGCCCGCATCACCGCCGTTTCGGCCAAGAAGCAGCGTGAGCTGGCCCGCGCCATCAAGCGCGCCCGCTTCCTCGCCCTGCTGCCCTATGCCGTGAAGTAAGGAGCGAGTCCCATGCAAGTCATCCTTCTGGAGCGTGTGGCCAAGCTTGGCCAGATGGGCGAAGTCGTCAAAGTGAAAGACGGCTATGCGCGCAACTTCCTTCTGCCGCAGGGCAAGGCGCTGCGCGCGTCGGCGGACAACATCAAGTCCTTCGAGGCCCGCAAGTCGCAGCTTGAGGCGCAAAACCTCGAGACCAAGAAAGAGGCCGACGGTGTGGCCGCCAAGCTTGACGGTGAAACCTTCATCGTGATTCGCTCGGCCTCCGATTCCGGCGCGCTTTACGGTTCCGTCACCACCCGTGACGCCGCCGATGCGGCGACCGCGGCGGGCTTTACCGTCGATCGCAAGCAGGTCGTGCTGACCCGCCCGATCAAGGAACTGGGCCTGCACACGGTCGAGGTCGTGCTGCACCCCGAGGTTACGGCGACCGTCACGCTGAACGTCGCGCGGTCGAACGAGGAAGCGGAGCTTCAGGCGTCGGGCAAGTCCATTCAGGACCTTGCCGCCGAGGCCGAAGCCGAAGCGAACTTCGAGATTGCGGAGCTGTTCGACGATATCGGCAGCGCCGGTCAGGACGACGAGATGGCCGAATAACCGGCCCGATCCCGAGAGACAATGGAAACCGCGTCGGGGCAACCCGGCGCGGTTTTTCGTTGGCAAGGGGGGCGCGGCGGCGCGCCCTGTCTGCGGGCGGACAGAAGCCCATCCGCCATTTCCGTCACACCCGATGTCGCGCGTCGCGCAGCGCCGTCCTGCCGCCTCCCCTAGCCTTCCTGACAAGATCAGGACGGACGGCCCCCGATGGCACATCTTGCAGCCCCGCTTCCCAGCCCGCGCGCCGGTGCCTCCGGCATCGGCTATCTGGTTGCGGGGATCGCGGTCTTTTCGGTTCAGGACCTGATCCTGAAGCTTCTCAGCGGCAGCTATCCGCTTTATGAGGCGATGGTCTTTCGCAGCCTGACCGCGCTGCCGTTCCTTCTGCTGCTGGTGTATCTAAACGGCGGGACCCGCACGCTCTTCACGCCCGCCATGGGCAAGATGATCCTGCGCGGGGGGCTGCTTTTCTGCGCCTATACGGCCTATTACCTCGCGCTGGCCTCGCTGCCGCTGGCGACCACGGTCGCGCTTTTCTTCACCGCGCCGCTCTTCATCACCATCCTGTCGGTCCTGATCCTGCGCGAACAGGTGGGGCCGCGCCGCTGGGTTGCGGTGCTGGCGGGCTTTGGCGGGGTTCTGATCATGGTGCGGCCAGGGTCGGACCTGTTCGACTGGGCGGCGCTTCTGGCGCTTGGCGCGGGGCTGGCCTATGCGCTGTCGATGGTGACAGCCCGACGCCTGGGAACCACAGAGACCGCCGCCGCGCTGGCCTTCTGGGGCAATCTCGTGTTCCTTGCCATCGCGCTTGCCATGACGCTGCTCTTGGCGGACGGGCAGTTTTCGGATCAGGTCCATCCCAGCCTTGGCTTCCTGACGCGCGGCTGGGTTACGCCGACGCCGCGCGACCTTGCGCTGATGATGCTCTGCGGCGGGATCGCGGCGGCGGGGTTGACGCTTTTGACGCAGGCCTACCGCGTCTCCGCCTCGGCCCTTGTGGCGCCGTTCGAATATACCGCGATGGTCTGGGGCGTGCTTTACGGCTGGCTCTTCTGGCGCGACTGGCCCGATGCGACCGGCTGGACCGGGATCTTCGTCATCATCGGCGCCGGGCTTTACGTCCTTTACCGGGAGAACCTCTCGACCCGTTGACCCCGGACGGGCGCGTAACGGTTGCGCGCCACCGCATTCATCGTCAAAAGGTATCCGTTCGGAACAAGCCGGGGCCAACCGCCGATGTCAGTGTCGATGCTGTCCACCTTCCTCAAGCCCATGCACCGCGAGGGCTATCGCTTTGTCGCCATCTTCGCCGCGATCACGGTCGTCCTGTTCCTGATCTGGGAGCCGCTGGGCTGGATCGGCGTCGGGCTGACGGTCTGGTGCTATTACTTCTTCCGCGACCCCGACCGGGTGACACCGGCGCGCGAGGGGCTGGTGATTTCCCCCGCGGACGGCATCGTGCAGATGATCGAACCCGCCGTCGCCCCGGCGGAGCTTGGGCTGGGCGCGGTGCCGCTGACCCGTGTTTCGGTCTTCATGAACGTCTTCAACTGCCATGTGAACCGCGCGCCCGTCCCCGGCACGGTCGAAACCATCGCCTACCGGCCGGGCAAGTTCCTGAACGCCTCGCTCGACAAGGCGAGCGTGGATAACGAAAGGAACGGGTTGACGATCCTGATGGAGGATGGCCGCCGCATCGGTGTGGTGCAGATCGCGGGCCTTGTCGCGCGCCGCATCGTCTGCGAGGTCAATGAGGGCGTTCACCTGATGGGCGGGCAGCGTTTCGGCATGATCCGCTTTGGCTCCCGCCTTGATGTCTATCTGCCCGAGGGCGTGGCGCCGCTGGTGGCGGTGGGCCAGACCACCGTGGCCGGGGAAACCGTGATCGCCGATCTTGCCTCGGACGAAGGCCAGCGGCGCGGGGCGATCCGCTAGATGGCGCGCCGCCCCAAGAGTGAGGAGATGGAGCTTGAGGGCGATACCCTGCCCTTCCTGTCGCTGGTCCCGAACATGGTCACGCTGCTGGGCCTGTGCGCCGGGCTGACGGCGATCCGCTTCGTCTTTACCGGCAACTTCCATTTCGCCGTGATCCTGATCCTCTTTGCCGCCGCCATCGACGGGCTGGACGGGCTGCTTGCCCGCCGCCTGAGGGCGACGAGCGAGATTGGCGCGCAACTGGATTCGCTGTCGGATTTCCTGAATTTCGGCGTCGCGCCCGCGCTTCTCGTGTGGGAATTCACGCTGGCCCCCAGCGCCCGCACCGGGGCCTGGATCGCGGTCCTGATCTATGCAAGCTGCTGCTGCCTGCGCCTTGCGCGCTTCAACGTCGCCCATGACAAGCTGCAAGCGACGGGCGGCGCCTCGCCCAAGCACTTCACCGGCGTTCCGGCGCCTGCCGGGGCGCTTCTGGCGCTCTTCCCGGTGTTCCTGACCTTCGAAAACGCGCTGGATGCCCGTCAGGCGCCGATGCTGGTGGCGGGCTGGCTGCTGGTGGTGGGCTTCCTGATGGCCAGCCGCCTGCCGACCTTCTCGCCCAAGGCGCTGCGCATCCCGCGCGGGGCCATCATCTGGGTGATGATCGCCCTGCCCTTCGTCGTCGGCATGATGCTGACGCGGTTCTGGCTGTCGCTGATCCTGATCGAGGGTCTTTACATCGCCACCCTGCTGCGCTCGGCCCAGAAGGTCGGGTTCGGCTGGTGGCGGGCAAGGCGGGCCGCTAGGGCGGCGGAGAAGGGCTAACCCCCGGCCGTAATACCGCCAAAGGTCGTCATCGCATAAAGACGGGCCGGGGTCGCCCCCGGCCCGGCCGTCGTCAGATTTCGTCCAGCGCCTCGATGGCCTTTTGAAGGTCGTCCTTGGAAACGGTCTTGTCCGTCACCTTGGCCCCCTCGACGACGAGGTCGACGACCTTGTCCTCGAAGATCGGGGCGCGCAGTTGCTGCTGCATCTGCGGGTTCTTCTGCACGAATTCGAAGAAGGCGCGTTCCTGGCCCGGATACTGGCGGGCCTGCATCATCACGGCCTGCGTCATCTCGGAATCCGTGACCTCGACATTCTCCTTGCGGCCGATCTCGGCCAGGAGAAGGCCAAGGCGCACCCGGCGCTCGGCCAGCGACTTGTGTTCGTCCGTCGGTTCGATGGAGCCGTGGTTGTGGCCATGTTCCTCGGGGTGTTCGTCGTGCCAGATCTGGTGGGCGATCTGGTTCGCCTCGGCCTCAACCAGGCTCGGCGGCAGGTCGAATTTCACCATCCCGTCAAGCTGGTCGAGCAGCGCGCGCTTCATCACCTGACGCGCGGCGCCGGTGTATTCGGCTTCCAGACGCTCGGTGATCTGGCCCTTCAGCGCCTCCAGATCCTCGGCGCCGAACTGCTTGGCCAGCTCGTCATTGACCTCGGCCGCTTTCGGCTCTTTCACCGCCTTCACGGTGCAGTCGAAGATGGCTTCCTTGCCCGCCAGATGCTTCGCGCCGTATTCCTCGGGGAAGGAGACCTTGACCGCGACCTCTTCACCGGCCTTGGCGCCGACCAACTGCTCCTCGAAACCGGGGATGAACGAGCCGGAGCCAAGCTCAAGCGGGTAATCCTCACCCGCGCCGCCCTCGAACGCCTCGCCGTCGATCTTGCCGACGAAGTCGATGACGACCTGATCGCCGTCCTTGGCCTTCGACCCCTTCTTGCGGTCCTCGAAGTTCTTCGCCGACTTGGCGATGTTGTCCAGCGCCTCGGTCACCGCCGCGTCGTCGGCCTTGACCACCAGCTTTTCCAGCTTCAGCTTGGAGAGGTCGACTTCCGGGATCTCGGGCAGCGCCTCATAGGACATCTCGACGACGACATCGTCGCCTTTCTGCCACTTCTCGCCGTCCTTCATCTCCACCTTCGGCTGCATCGCCGGGCGGTCGCCGGTGGCGTCGAAATGTTCTTTCATCGCGCCGTCGATGGCATCCTGCATGGCGTCGCCCATCAGGCGTTCGCCGAACTGCTTTTTCAGGATCGCCATCGGCACCTTGCCCTTGCGGAAGCCCTTCATCTCGACTTCGGGCTGTGCCTCGACGAGCTTTTCGTTCACTTTCGCGTCCAGATCGGCGGCCGGCACGGTGATCGTGTAGCTGCGCTTCAGGCCGTCTTTCAGGGTCTCGGTGACCTGCATTCCTTCGTCCTTCTTGTCCATGGTGCGGGTGGAGGGACTTGAACCCCCACGCCTTGCGGCGCCAGAACCTAAATCTGGTGCGTCTGCCAATTTCGCCACACCCGCAATGCCTGAAGGCGGCCCCGATCAGGAACCGCCCCCGAAATCCGCGCCCTTCTAGCAAGAAGAAAGGCGCGATGCGAGGGTAAAATGGCGTGTTCGGCCGCTCAGAGGCCGAGGTCGCGGAAGACGGCCGGAAGCTGATCCGGCAGGTCTTCGGCGATCAGGCCGGGGCCGAAGGTCAACGCGCATTCGACATGGAGCCAGGCGGCGGTTTCGGCCGCCTGCATGGGCGCGAAACCACGGGCGAGAAGGCCGGTGATGAAGCCCGTGAGAACGTCGCCCGAGCCTGCGGTGGCAAGCCATGGCGCGGCGCGATCGTACTGGGCGGAGTTGATGGAGCAGCGGCCCGAGGGGTCGGCGATCACCGTGTCGGGGCCTTTGTAAAGGATGATGCAGCCCGCGCGGGCGGCGGCCTCACGGGTGGCATCGACCTTGGAATAAGCGGGGCCTTTGGTGGCGGGTTCCGCCAGCTTTTCCGCGATGTCGGGGAAAAGGCGGGCGAACTCCCCGGCATGGGGGGTGAGGACGCAATTTTCGTGGAGCGCGGCGAAGAGGTCGGGTTCGCGGGAGAGGATCGTCAGGGCGTCTGCGTCGAGGACGAGGCGGCGGGAACCGTGACCGCGCCCCGGACCCGATCCGGGGCCTCCCTGCGCGCCGTCGCTATCGTTTGACGAGAGGTCCCGGGTCAGGCCCGGGACGGGGTCGGTTTTGCCCCCGCCGCCCACAATCCCCCCATCGCGCCCCGGACCCGATCCGGGGCCTTCGCCTTCGCCGCGCGCTTCGGGGGTGCAGAGGTCCCGGCTCAGGGCCGGGACGGGGACACCAAGCGCGCAGGCCACCAGCGCCACCTCCCGCGCCCCGGTCCCCAGCCCCGGCCCGAGGCAGAGCGCGTTGATCCGCCTGTCCTCCAGCACGCGCCCCAACGCATCGGCATCCGCCATGGGCGTCAGCATCACCGCATCGAGCCGCGCGGCATTCTCCGCCAGCGCCTCGGGCGGACAGCCCACCGTGACCAGCCCCGCCCCGATCCGCAGCGCCCCCCGCGCGGCGAGGCGGGCGGCCCCGCCTTTGCCCGCGCCGCCGGAAAGGATCAGGGCGTGGCCGTGGGTGTATTTGTGGGTGGACAGTTTGGCGAGGCCGTCGAGCGCGCGCCCGTCCGTCAATCTGACCGGCATCTTTGCCCCCCCAAGCGTAGCCCCCGGCCCGAGGGTGGGGGCGATTTCGCCCCCGCCCTGGGGGGCGGGTCGGGGGCGAAGCGGGGCTGACGCCCCGCTGGCGCTATCTTTCAGGCCGATGTCGATGCAGACAACTTTCGTGCAGACGTGCGGTCCGCCATCTAGAACATGCCCCAGCTTTCGTTGGTGAAACGTGACGGTGAGATGCGCGGCGTATGGCTCGCCAAGCCAGTATTCCCCAGGTGCAAGAAGTTGCCTGCCGGAATCTGAGCAAAGACCGGTTGGAACATCCACCGCGACGACGAATGGTCGTTCCGCAACACCATACTTCCATAAGCGGTCAGCAAACGCGAAATGAACAACGTGATAGAAAGGTTCGATGTCTGGCGGCTTGCGAGACAGCCCGGTTCCGAAAAGCGCATCCACTACAACATCTGATCTCAGCATCAGGTTGGTAGCCCGCCACGTCTCTGGTTCATCAGTGAACTTAAGTCCAGTGACCTCGCAGCCCAGCCCCAACCACCGCTCATAATTCACCCGCGCATCCGGCGGCAGCTTTTCGGGGTCGCCGTAGAGAAACACCTCCACCTCCCAGCCCCACTCTTTCAACAGCCGCGCCACCACAAACCCGTCGCCGCCGTTGTTGCCCGGACCGCAGAGGACGACGGCGCGGAATGACCCCGCTTTAAGCTCCGGCCATTCCTCAAAGATCGCCTCGACCACGCCCCGCCCGGCGCGTTCCATCAGCTCCAGCCCCGTCACCTCGCCCGAGGCAATTGCCGACTGCTCTATCGCGCGCATCTGGGCGGCTGTCAGAAGCTCGGTCATGGCTTTCCCCGCAAAGTTCGCGAACTGCCCATCACCCGGACAGTTTGCACAAAAATTAGGCAACAGCGCAGGAATCCCCCGCCCGCCCGGCGCCCCGGAACCCTAGCCAATTGTTCGCGCCCCGCGAAAGTGGTGACAGGGGCCGACGTGAGAAAAAGCGGCAGGGAGAGTCGGCCCCATGAAGAAGATCGAAGCCATCATCAAGCCCTTCAAGCTCGACGAGGTGAAGGAAGCCCTTCAGGAGGTCGGCGTGCAGGGCCTTTCGGTGATCGAGGTCAAGGGCTTTGGCCGCCAGAAGGGCCATACGGAGCTTTATCGCGGCGCCGAATATGTGGTCGACTTTCTGCCCAAGGTGAAGATCGAGGTGGTGCTGGCCGACGACATGGTCGAGACCGCCATCGAGGCGATCGTCAGCGCCGCGCGCACCGACAAGATCGGCGACGGCAAGATTTTCGTCTCGCCCGTCGAACAGGTCATCCGCATCCGCACCGGCGAGACCGGCGAGGACGCGATCTGAGGTTCGGGGCCAGGCCCCGGTGATACATCCAAACGAAAGGATTGAAGGATGAGCAAGGTCAAGGACGCCTTGAAGCTGATGAAGGACGAGGAGGTCGAATATGTCGACATCCGCTTCACCGACCCCAAAGGCAAGCTGCAACACGTGACGCTGGTCGTGGATCTGGTGGATGAGGAGTTCTTCGAGGAAGGCTTCATGTTCGACGGCTCCTCCATCGCCGGCTGGAAGTCGATCGACCAGTCCGACATGAAGCTTATCCTTGACCCCTCTTCGGTCTATATCGACCCGTTCTATGCCGAAAAGACGATGTGCGTGCATTGCACCGTCGCCGAGCCGGACACCGGCGAACCCTATAGCCGCGACCCGCGTGGCACCGCGGTCAAGGCCGAGGCCTATCTGAAGGCGTCGGGCATCGGTGACACCGCCTATTTCGGCCCGGAAGCCGAATTCTTCGTCTTCGACGACGTGCGCTATTCCGTGACGCCGCAGAAGGTCGCCTTCCAGATCGACGCCGTGGACGCCGCCTGGAACACCGACACCGAATACGAGATGGGCAACCAGGCCCACCGCGCCATGCACAAGGGCGGCTACTTCCCGGTCAACCCGGTCGATGCCAGCCAGGACCTGCGCGGCGAGATGTTGTCGACCATGAAGCGCATGGGCATGAAGGTCGACAAGCACCACCATGAGGTGGCGACCGCCCAGCACGAGCTTGGCCTGATCTTCGGCGGCCTCGTCGAACAGGCGGACAACATCCAGAAATACAAATACGTCATCCACAACGTCGCCGCCGCCTATGGCAAGTCGGTGACCTTCATGCCGAAGCCGATGAAGGGCGACAACGGTTCGGGCATGCACGTCAACATGTCGATCTGGAAGGGCGGCAAGCCGCTGTTCGCGGGCGACAAATATGCCGATCTCAGCCAGGAGGCGCTTTACTTCATCGGCGGCATCCTGAAGCACGCCAAGGCGCTGAACGCGCTGACCAACCCTTCCACCAACTCCTACAAGCGTCTGATCCCCGGCTTCGAGGCCCCGGTCCTGCGCGCCTATTCGGCCCGCAACCGGTCGGGCTGCGTCCGTATTCCGTGGACCGAAAGCCCGAAGGCCAAGCGTGTCGAGGCCCGCTTCCCCGATCCGGCGGCGAACCCCTATCTGGCCTTTGCCGCGCTTCTGATGGCCGGTCTTGACGGTATCAAGAACAAGATCGACCCCGGCGCGGCCTCCGACAAGGACCTTTACGACCTGCCGCCGGAAGAACTGGCCGAAATCCCGACCGTCTGCGGTTCGCTCCGTGAGGCGCTGGAAGAGCTGGAGAAGGACCACGACTTCCTGCTTGCGGGCGACGTGTTCACCAAGGACCAGCTTGACGGCTACATGGCGCTGAAGTGGGAAGAGGTCTATGCCTACGAACACACGCCGCACCCGATCGAGTACCAGATGTATTATTCCTGCTGAGTTTGGGATGGGCAGGATTGCCCATCCTACGGGGAAAGGGCGCCTTCGGGCGCCCTTTTTGCGTCGCGGCGCGCGTAACTCGGGATGCACGCCGCCGCAGCCGTAGGATGGGCAATATTGCCCATCCTACGCCGGATAATTTCGAAAGGCCGGGCATTGCCCGACTCGAAATTACGCTAACCCTATGGGAGGGCTAGACAGATTAAGGATGAATCCAGTAGACAGTTATAGCTTCGGTGATTGCTACGGTAACAGAGGAATAGTAAATGTCACCAGACGAGGCCACTTCCTCTCAGATGGTATCGTGGTTCGTATCGCTACGCCGCACGGAATTCGAACTTATGGGGAAGGGAATGGTCACTTACAATGGCCAGGCGGGCGTTACGCAGATTCAATCAACAGTGTTTGGCCGCCCCTGAATCAAGAAATTATGGATAAATGCACTTGCGGTACGGGTGTTGGGGAATGACTCCTAACGGAAGAGTGGTTGCGGCGTTTATAGTCGCTCCGATTATCGTGCCAATCTTGGTGATTATCGAAGGCTATATCTCAGGCAGGGTTGTGTTGTGGGAGTTTTTTCTCGGCATAGGCTCAATGACTGGGTATGGTTTTGCCATCATTTTAGGTATACCGGCCTACTTCTTATACTTTAGAAAACTGAAGAGGATCAGCTTTCGCCCGTTTCTTTGGTTTGCGTTAATATGCTCCGCTCTTTTCGTTATTTTCTGGGGGACGATCATGCTGCTTCAAGATGGTCCCCTTGCGCTATTGAGCACTACGTTTTTGGGGTATAGTGTTGTTTTCTTCCTTGCCACAGCTACTTCCGTCGCTGTCTTTTTTCTAATTGCTTTTTACCGGCTCAACACCAACCCAGTCGCCAAATAGAAGCCACACGACGGCTGTTATCAGGAGTCACTCCAATCGCCTCCTCAAGCCGCCTCCAACCTCGCGGATTCCCGCCCGCGCAGGCCATCCCGCCACCGGTTGCGGCCCGGATGGGCGCGCCCGCGACCGGCACCGTCAATGAGGTGACAGACCGGGCGAATCGTGCTTGGCTGCGCGCGGGGAACAGAAAAAGCAGCGCCGCCATGCAGCCACCGCATCAGGGCAAAGGGACGGAAAAGCCGGTCAAGCGGCGCTGTCACAGGTGCCACGGCTCTGGCCGGGTGCCTTGCGCGATCTGCCGGGGGTCCGGGCAGGTGGTGAAGGGGGTGGACATGCGCGGGCGGCAGATCCTTGACCGCTGCGGCGGCTGCTTTGGCCTGAAAACCTCGCGTTGCCCGACCTGCGGCGGCGAGGGCTTTGCCTGACACGCCCGTTCCCGTTTCGCCCGAAACCCCGGCGAACCCTGCCCCTGCGCCGGTTTTTCATGCGTTTCCAGCGCCTTGGCCCCGTCATTGCCGGAAAAGCATCGCGAAAGCGTACCGATCTCGGCAGATTTCCGCCTAAATCCCTCATTAACCAGAAGCTGGGTAAAAGACCTCAAAAGGGTTAAGGGCATGACGGGACTTCACATCAGACCGACCGGTTCGGCGACACCGCCGAAAGCGCATGTCATCGCCTGGCAGGCACGGCGCAATGCCGCGCTGCGGGTGGACGACATGATCGAGGCGACGATGCGGCGCTATGAGATGCCAAGCGTCGTGGACATCGCCAAGCGCGACGATGCGCTGGGGCAGTTGTCGCGGATCCTGCACCTCTGATCCCCCCCGACCGGGCCGGATCAGACCGCGCGGCGGGCCACCGTCGTGTGAATGGCAAAGACCACCGCGCCGGTCACGGGCAGGCGAAAGACGCTTTGCCGCTCGCTTCTCTCATAAACGCTGTCCGGCCGACCGACCTTGCGCGGATTGGCCTCGGAATGCGGCTGATAGAGGTCCGGCAGGTCGTAGCGCAGAAGGTTCGCGCGCCAGACCGCCCGCCCCGGCTGTACCCCGTCGAACATCCGCTGCACCCGCCGGGCGATGTCCGCGTCATAGACCGGCACCGGCAGATGGATCCGCAACAGAGGTTGCCCGATCTTTTCGGCCAGCGTCCAGGCGGCGGGAAAGCAGAGGAGAGCGGCGGTCAGCACGTGCTCCGCCCCGCGCTTTTCCAGAACGCAAAGATCCTCTTGCACCAGCCGTGACAGGGTCAGGAACGGATCGTCCCGCTCTACCGTGACCGTGACGCCATCCGGGCGGCGGACGGTCCCGCCCCTGACCGCGAAATCCGGGCGGCGCGAGAGGTCGTCCAGCACAAACTCCAACAGCTCCGCCACCGCCGCCCCGGCGCCCGGCGTCACCGCGATCACCCGGTCCCGGCCCGCCGCGATCAGCCGCGCCTTTTCCGCCAGTTGCGCGGAATACCCCGCGTCCACGGTCAGAAGCGCCCCCTCCGCCACCGGCTGCATCGCGGGCAGACGCCGCGCGGCCGCCTCTCGCTGGGCGTCGGGGATCGTCGGTTGAAGGATCGGGTCTGACTGCATGCCCCTTCATTGCCCCAACGCGGTGACGATTTCCATGCCTTCCGATGTCGCGAACCGGCATGACGGCGCCCCCACCCCGCCCCAGCATCGCACCAAGCCGAAGGAGGACCCCATGACCGATCACTACCGCGACCGCCGCAAGATCGACCCAAGCCGGGGCGCGACCCTTGGCGACGGCACCCCCAACGACAACGACCGGGTAGAGATCGGGCCGACGCAACTTGCCTTCCGCGAATGGGAGGCGGCGGGGCTGACGCTGCCGAACCTTTCCGCGATGCGTGAGGATCGCTGGAGGCGGCTGGTCCGGGCGCTGGCGGATCGCGACTATGGCGGCATCCTGATGTTCGATCCCCTCAACATCCGCTATGCCACCGACACCACGAACATGCAGCTTTGGAACGCGCATAACCCGTTCCGCGCCTGCCTTGTCTGCGCCGACGGGCATATGGTGGTCTGGGAATACAAGAATTCCCCCTTCCTCGTCGATTTCAACCCGCTGGTGAAGGAACTTCGGTCGGGCGCGTCCTTCTTCTACGCCGTTTCAGGCGATCTGGGCGACCGCGACGCCCATGCCTTTGCCGGTCAGGTGGATGAGGTGATGCGCGCCCATGCCGGCGCGAACCGGCGCCTTGCCGTCGACAAGATCCAGATCCACGGCCTGCGTGCGCTGGAACGCGCCGGGTTTCAGGTGATGGAGGGGGAGGAGTTGACCGAACGCACCCGCGCCATCAAGGGGGCGGACGAAATCCTCGCCATGCGCTGCGCGCACCATGCCTGCGAAAGCGCTATTGCCGAGATGGAGGATTTCACGCGCACCAATGTCCCGAAGGGCGGCGTCAGCGAGGATGACATCTGGGCGGAGTTGCACAAGGGCAATATCCGGCGCGGCGGCGAATGGATCGAGACCCGGCTTCTGGCCTCTGGCCCGCGCACGAACCCGTGGTTTCAGGAATGCGGCCCGCGGATCGTGCAGAATAACGAAATCGTCGCCTTCGACACCGACCTGATCGGGTCCTACGGCATCTGCATCGACATCTCGCGGACATGGTGGGTGGGTGACGCCAAGCCCGCGAACGCGATGATTTCCGCCATGAACCACGCGCTTGATCATATCCGCGACCATCAGGCGCGGCTGAAACCGGGCGTGCCGATCCGGGAGCTGGTGCTTGAGGGGCATCAGCTTGAGGACCAGTACTGGGCGCAGAAATATTCCTGTAAGATGCACGGTGTCGGGCTTTGCGACGAATGGCCCTATGTGCCCTACCCCGACAACTGGGCCGAGGGCGCCTTTGACCATGTGATCGAGGAAGGCATGGTGATCTGCGTCGAGGCGCTGGTTAGTCCCGAGGGCGGCGACTTTTCGATCAAGATCGAGGATCAGGTGCTGGTGACGGCGGACGGGTGCGAAAACCTGACGCGCTATCCCTTCGACCCGGCGCTTACCGGGGCGTGACCGGGTGCCAGTGGGAGGCCGCGACATTGCCGTGCCAATCCTCGGGCGCGTCCGGTCCGGGCGCGGGCCGCGGCAGGGTCGCCGCAAGCACAATGACGGCCAGAACGGCAAGGCCCCCGGCAAGGGCCGGGAGGGGCCGACTGGCGGCAAAGCGGGGCGTCGGGGCGATCCTGGCGGGCATGACTGACCTCCTGTCTGTCGGGTCTCTGCCGATCAGATAAGGCGGGCCGATCCATTTCAGAAATGAATGATCGTGCGGATATTCATCACGAAGCGTGATCCATTGCCGCGCGCCCATGGTGCGAAAGCATCGTGTAGTCCTTGCGCGGCCCCTTCACGACCCACTCCGCCTGCCAATCCGGCCAGCGGGAGAAATCGTAGCGCACCCGGTAATCGTCGGGCGCGCACCAATGGGCGGCCTCGGGCGCGCCCACCGGGGCGAAGTCGTGAAACGGGCGGCCGTCCTCGAACAGGACCGCGATACGACCCCCCTCAGCGCGCCACAGATAGCGCCGCGCCGCGCTCATCGGCCTGCCGCCGCCAAGCGCGATTACCCCGCTTTCTGACCAGTCCCAAAGCCCGTCACCGCGCGGTGACAGGGTCGCGGTGCCGGTAAAAACGCCGCTCTGCCCGGCCAGATGATCCGAGATTACCCGCCGCACATGCCAGAGCCCTTCGAAATCCGCGATCTTCAGCCTCATTTCCGGCCTGTCATCCTTGCTCCCCGGCGGCGCGCATTCTAGAAGCCCGGCAACCCCGTCACAAGCAAGAGGCCCACCATGATCCCCCGCTATTCCCGCCCCGAGATGGTTGCGATCTGGTCGCCCGAGACGAAGTTCCGCATCTGGTATGAGATCGAGGCCCATGCCTGCGACGCGCAAGCCGCCCTTGGCGTGATCCCGAAGGCGAATGCCGAGGCGGTGTGGCGCGCGAAGGACGTGGAATTCGATGTGGCGCGCATCGACGAGATCGAAGCGGTCACCAAGCACGACGTCATCGCCTTTCTGACCCATCTGGCCGAACATATCGGGTCCGAGGACGCGCGCTTTGTCCATCAGGGCATGACCTCATCCGACGTGCTGGACACCACGCTGAACGTTCAGCTTGTCCGCGCCGCCGACATCCTTCTGGCCGATATGGACAAGGTCCTCGCCGCGCTGAAGAAACGCGCCTTTGAGCATAAGGACACGGTCAGGATCGGCCGCAGCCACGGCATCCATGCCGAACCGACGACCATGGGCCTGACCTTCGCGCGCTTTTACGCCGAGATGGATCGCAACAAGAACCGGCTTGAAAAGGCCCGGTGGGAGGTGGCGACGGGCGCCATCTCCGGCGCCGTCGGCACGTTTGCCAATATCGACCCTGCGGTCGAGGAGCATGTCTGCGAAAAACTGGGCCTGCGCCCGGAACCTATTTCGACGCAGGTGATCCCGCGCGACCGCCACGCGATGTTCTTCGCCACCTTGGGCGTCATCGCGTCGAGCATCGAAAACATCGCGATCGAGATTCGTCACATGCAACGGACCGAGGTTCTGGAGGCGGAGGAGTTCTTCTCCCCCGGCCAGAAGGGGTCCTCGGCCATGCCGCACAAGAGGAACCCGGTCCTGACCGAGAACCTCACCGGCCTTGCCCGGCTGGTGCGCATGGCCGTGGTCCCGGCGCTGGAGAATGTGGCGCTTTGGCATGAACGCGACATCTCGCATTCCTCGGTCGAGCGCGCCATCGGCCCCGATACCACGATCACGCTCGATTTCGCGCTGAACCGGCTGGCGGGGGTTATCGAAAAGCTCGTCGTCTACCCGGAAAACATGCTGAGGAACATGAACAAGTTCAAAGGGCTGGTCATGTCGCAGCGGGTCCTTCTGGCGCTGACCCAGGCGGGGGTCAGCCGCGAGGACGCCTATCGGCTGGTGCAGCGGAACGCGATGAAGGTCTGGGAAAAGGGCGCGGATTTCAAGGAAGAGCTGCTGGCCGATGCCGAGGTCACCGCCGCCCTGTCGCCCGCCGAGATCGAGGAAAAATTCGACCTTGGCTACCATACCAAGCATGTCAACACGATCTTTGCCCGCGTTTTCGGCGCGTAGGATGGGCAATATTGCCCATCCCCACCCCACAGGCCACACGATTGCGTGATCCGGCTGTTTCCGGCCAAGAAACACTTGCCGCAAGGTCAGGGGGACTGGCACCCTTTACGAAGGAAAGGAGCATGCCATGACGAAACACGCCTTTGCCGCACTGATCGCCCTTGCCGCTTCTGTCGCCCCCGGCTTTGCCTTCGGGAACTGTTCCGGCCATGACAAGCAGGCCGCCATGTCCTGCGCGGAAGGGACCGCCTGGGACAGCGCGACCCGGACCTGCGTGAAGCTGCAAAGCTGAGAAACGGCTCATTCGTAAGCCGCCGTTAACCCGGTTCTGCGACCGTCGCTCCAACGCGGCGGAGAGGACCCATGACGGCGGTTGCACGACAGGCTGACAGCAACACGGGCCAGACGCCCGCCCGGCACGACCCGAGGGTCGTGACCGGACGGCAGAAGGCCGCCATCATCGTGCGGTTCCTGCTGGCCGAGGGCGGCAACCTGCCGCTGACCTCGCTCCCCGACGATCTTCAGGCAGCGCTGACCGAACAGATGGGCTCCATGCGCAGCGTCGATCGCGCGACGCTGCGGGCGGTAGTGGAGGAATTCGTGGGGCGTCTCGATTCGGTCGGTCTTTCCTTCCCCGGCGGCATCGAACGCGCGCTGGACCTGCTTCAGGGCCATATCTCGCCCGCCGCCGCGACGCGGCTGCGCAACGCCCGCGCGACATCGGCGACCGGCGACCCGTGGGAACGGATCGGCGCGCTTGAGGATGAACGCCTGATCGCCGTCCTGAACGACGAAAGCGCCGAGATCGGGGCGGTGCTGCTGTCCAAGCTGCCGGTCGGGCGCGCGGCCGATCTTCTGGCGCAACTGCCCGGTGACCGCGCCCGCAGGCTCGCCCATGCCATGGGCCAGACCGGCGTTGTCAAACCCGAAACGGTGCGCCAGATCGGCCAGTCGCTGATCGGGCAGCTTTCCAACGTCGCGCCGCGCGCCTTCGAGGATGCCCCCGAAGCCCGCGTCGGCGCGATCCTGAACGTCACCCCGGCCCAGACCCGCGACGCGGTTCTGGCAGGCCTGGGGGAAGAGGACGCCGAATTCGCCGAACGGGTCCGCCGCACCATCTTCACCTTCGCCGACATCGCCAAACGGATCGAGGGGCGCGACATTCCCAAGGTCACGCGCGGCATCGACCAGGCGCAGCTTGTCACCGCGCTTGCCGCCGCGACCGAGGGCGACGATGCCACCAGCGCGGAATTCATCCTCTCCAACCTCTCGCAACGCATGGCCGCCACGCTGCGCGAAGAGATGGAGGCAAGGGGCAACGTCAAGGTCAAGGATGCCGACGCCGCCCAGACCGCCCTTATCGCCGCGATCCGCGATCTTGAGGCCACGGGCGAGCTGGCGCTGCGCCAGGGCGAGGAAGAGGATGAGGGCTGACGCAACGGCCCGGCCCGCCTTCGTCTTGTCACCCGGCCCGGCCCTGACTATGTCTGGCGCCCGAAAGCCGGACCGCGACGGTCGCGGCCGCAACCCGATACCCGAGATGGCGAGAAAGACCCCGCGCAAACCGACCCTGTCCGACCGGATCGTCGATGGCGCCTTCCGCGCGCTTTTGTGGTGTGCCTTCCGCCTGCCCTATCGCCGCCGCGTGCCGGTCGCGGGCTGGGTCGTCTCGCGCCTGGTGGCGCCGCTGGCGGGCTATACGACCCGGATCCGCGAAAACCTCGCCCTCGTCTGCCCCGACCTGCCGCCGGCAGAGGTCGCGCGCCTTCTTCGCGATGTCCCCGACAATGTCGGCCGCACCACGATCGAGCTTTACTCCGGCACCGATTTCATCGACCGCGTCCGCGACCTGCCGATCCAGGGTCCCGGCGCGGCCGCCCTTGAGGCGGCGCATCGCGAAGGCCGCCCGGTGATCCTCGCCACCGGGCATTTCGGCAATTACGACGTGGCGCGCGGCGCGCTGGTGGCGCGGGGCTATCGCGTCGGCGGACTTTACAAGCCGATGAAGAACCCGCTCTTCAACGACCATTACGTCAAGGCGATCTCCACGATCGGAAAGCCGCTTTTCCCGCGCGGGCCGGAAGGGCTTGGCGCGATGGTGCGGTTCCTGAAATCGGGCGGCATGCTTGGCCTCGTCATGGATCAGCACATGGGCCACGGGGCGCCGATCACCTTTTTCGGCAAGCGCGCCTATACCGCCACCTCCGCCGCCGATCTGGCGCTGAAATACGATGCCGAGATCATCCCGATCTACGGCATCCGCCGCGACGACGGGCTGAACTTCGACATCCGGGCCGAGGCGCCGATCCCCAAAGGCGATCCGGTGACCATGACGCAGGCGATCAACGACAGCCTTGAGGCGCTGGTCCGGCAGCATATGGGCCAGTGGTTCTGGATTCACCGCCGCTGGAAGTGACCGCGGGTCAGGCAAAGATGTTTGCCCCCGGATGTTTGCCCCCGGATGTTTGCCATTGTGGCAGGCCCCGGAATGTGAACTCTTTGTAACAGTTTTGTAACGGCCGCGACTCGCGCGGCCCCCGACCCGCCGGATGACGCCTTGGAAAGCACCTCGCCGATCCTTTTTCTTCTGCATGTCGCGGGCGCGGCGGCGCTGCTGATCTGGGCGGTCCGCCTGGTGCGCACCGGCGTTGAGCGCGGCTGGTCGGTGCAGTTGCGCCGCTGGCTGCGCAAGGGCGACGACAACCGCATCATGGCGGCGCTGAGCGGCATGATCGCGGCGCTGGCGCTGCAAAGTTCCACCGCCGTGGCGATCCTGACCACCTCTTTCGTCGCCGCCGGAACGCTGACGGCGGCGGGGGGGCTCGCGATCCTGCTGGGCGCCGATGTCGGCTCGGCGCTGGTTGCGCAGGTCCTGCTGGCGCGGGCGGATTGGGTGATGCCGGTCCTCATGGTCCTTGGCGTCGGCCTGTTCCTGCGCGCGCGGCGGCGCGAGGGGCGGATGACGGGCCGGGTCCTGATCGGCGTCGCGCTGATCTTCGTGTCGCTGTCGCTGATCCGCGAGGCGACCGATCCGCTGCGCCAAAGCGCCGCCGTCGGCTCTGCCATGGGCTATCTCGGCAAGGACGCGCTGACGGCCTTTGCGCTGGGGGCGCTGTTCGCCTGGCTGGTGCAATCCTCCGTCGCCGCCGTCCTTCTTTTCGTGACGCTGGCCGCGCAATCGGTCCTGCCGCTCAGCGCCGCCGCCGCGATGGTGCTGGGGGCCAATCTCGGCGGTTCACTGATCGCCTATGTGCTGACACTGGGCGCCGATCAGCCCGCGCGGCGCATCGTGATCGCCAACCTCGCGCTCAGGGGCGGCGGGGCGGCGCTGGCGCTGTTCTTCCTGCAACGGGGCGCCGCACCGCTTGAGCTTCTGGGCAGCACGCCGCCGCGTCAGGTCATCAACCTGCACCTTGCCTTCAACCTTGCCGTCATGCTGATCGCACTGCCGCTGACCGTGCCGGTGCTGCGCCTTGTCGACCGGCTGATGCCTGACCAGGCCGCCTCACCGGCGCTGAACCGGGTTTCGGCGCTTGACCCGGCCGCGCTGAAGGTGCCGGACCGGGCGCTGGCCTGCGTCATGCGGGAACTGCTGCAAATGGGCGAGGCGGTGGAAAGCATGCTGCGCCCGGTGGTCGGCCTTTACGCCGACTGGGACGACGAGGCCGCCGAAGCGATCCGCAAGAAGGAACGCGAGGTCGACAAGATCCACATCAATACAAAGCTTTACCTCGCAAAGCTGCAACGCGACCATAGCGGGGATGAGGTCGCCTCCCGCGCCCTCGAACTTGCCGATATGGCGGTGAACCTTGAAAGCGCGGGCAATGTCATCTCCGACACGATGCTGAGCCTGGCGCAGCGCCTGAACCAGGGCGGCGTCGCCTTTTCCGACAAGGGGCTGGAAGAGATCCGCGATTTCCACGACCGGGTGCTGTCGAACGCGCAGGGCGCGCTGAACCTTCTCGTGACCTCAAGCCCCGACGCCGCCCGCGCGCTGGTGGAGGAAAAGGACACCGTGCGCGACGTGGAACAGGGGCTGCAACGCGCCCACCTTGCACGCTTGCAGCAGGGGTTGAGCGAAAGCATCGAAACTTCGAACCTGCATCAGGAGACGCTGCGCGCGCTGAAACAGGTGAACTCCGCCTTCACCATGCTCGCCTACCCGATCCTGTCGGAAACCGGCGACCTTCTGGCCAGCCGCCTGTCGCGGCCCAAGCCCTGAAGCGTTTCGGGTTTGCGTTGAGAAGGTAAGTATCAGAATTCGAACGAAATAAGTTCGAATTCTGAGTCAGTGCAAACCCGAAATGCCCTAACCCCTCACCGCCGCGACATGGGTCGCGAACGCGCGCGTCGCCATCAACGCCTTGCATCGGGCAAAGCGGGTGTCGGCATAGGCGCGGAAATCGTCGGCCGGGTTGTCATTGGCCAGCTGGATCAGGCCCCAAAGCGTCCACAGAAGGTCGCACATCGCCTTGTAGATCATCATCCGCCCCCGGTCATTGGCCGAAGGCGGCGCGCCGAAATAGGCGCGCAGCATCTCTTCGTCCTGCGCGTCGTCGAACGCCCCCTCGACCGACAGGTCGCCAAGGTCCCACATCGGGTCGTTCATGCCGGAATATTCCCAATCGACGATCCACATCCTGTCCCCGGTATCGAGGAAGTTTTCGCAGAGCGGATCGCAGTGGCAGGGCGCAAGCGGCAAGGGGTGCGCGGCCAGGGCGGCGCGCACCGCTTCGGCCTCGGCCACCACGTCGTGATAGCCCTCGGGCAGCGCGACATCCTTGGTCGCAAGGATCCTGAGGTAGTCGTCGATCATTGCGAACAGCTCGAACCGGAAGGGGAATTCCGCGCCGGAGCGGTGAAGCCTCGCGAAGGCCGCCCCCGCGCGGGCGGGCGATCCGGGCCGCGCCTTGAAGGCGGCCGGGCTCATCGTCACGGCGCCGGGGATGAAGCGCGTCACCATCAGCCCGCTATCCGCATCGGCATGAATGACCTCGGGGCTGACACCCGCCTTCGCGGCCTCGTGCGCCGCGACCGCCTCATTCGCGCGGTCGATATATTCCTCGGTCCCCCGGCCGGGCAGGCGCAGGCAGTGATCGCCGATGCGGAAGACAAGGTTGGTCAGCCCGCCCAGACGCTCGGCCGCCCCGTCGCCCAGCCCCGGCACCTTCGCCCGCGCCGCCGCCAGAAGATCCGCCACCCCGTCCGCCATTTTTCCCCTCCCGATACCCGGTTCAAGTCTTCCCCCGATCACAGACCGGGACTATCGTCGCGTCAACCCCCACGGGCAGAGGCAAGGACATGGCAGCGGAACATGAAGGCGAGCTTGGCGCGGTCTATGGCGCCGGATCCAGCGAAGAGGTCGCGGCCCTTTATGACGGCTGGGCGGCGAAATACGATGGCGACATGGCGAAGGCCGGCTATCGCCACCCGACCATCTGCCTGGCGCTGCTGGCCCGCCACCTGCCGCGCGGCGCGGCGCCGGTTCTGGACGCGGGCGCGGGGACGGGACTGTTGGGAGATTGGCTGAAGATCGCGGGCTATCCCGTTGTTCACGGGATGGATATTTCCGAAGGGATGCTGGCGGTCGCGGCCGCGAAGGGCAGCTATGACGCGCTGCACCGCGCCGCCCTTGGCACCCGCCTGCCCTTCGCGGATGGCGCCTTCGCAGGCATCGTGTCCTCCGGCGTCTTCACCACCGGCCATGTCGGCGCCGAGGGGCTGGACGACCTGACCCGCATCTGCCGCCCCGGCGGCGTGATCGTGCTGACCGTCAAGACGACGCTCTGGTCCGGCGGCTTTGCCGCGCATCTGGCCGACCTGCCGGTAACGCTGGTGGAGGAGACGGCCCCCTACGTCTCAATGCCCGGTGAGGCCGGGACGGTCCCGAGCCTCGCCATCGTGCTGAAACGCGACTGAGCCGCCCGTCACTCCGACGGGCTGGCGAGCTTCATCAGCAGGATGCCAGAGACGATCAGCAGCGCCGCGATCAGCCGCAGCGGCGTGGCGCTTTCGCCCAGCACCACGACGCCGACGCCAAAGGCCCCGACCGCGCCGATGCCGGTCCAGACCGTATAGGCCGTCCCCAAGGGCAGCGACCGCATCGCAATGGAGAGCAGCGCAAAGCTCATGATCATCGTGACGATGGTCACGACGCTTGGCCCCACGACGGTGAAGCCCGCCGATTTCTTCATGTAAAAGGCCCAGACGGTTTCAAGAATCCCGGCCAGAACGATATAGACCCACGCCACGACGCATCCCTTCCCTTGCAAGGCCGGGCCGTCCCGGAATAGCTCCACCGGCGCGGGCCGTCCCGCGCGGCCCCAATCTGGCACCGAAGCGGGGCGAAGACAACGGCACCGCAACCGCGCCTTTCCCCCCCTTCATCTTGCCTCAGATACCTCGGGGCCTGCGGGGCAGCGCCCCGCAACGGCGCCTACCCCTTCACCCGCGCATTGCCCGGATCGTAGAACGGCCCCAGCCCGATCTCGGCCGGATAGACCTCATTCGCGACGACAAGCTCATAGCGCCCGCCGGTCAGGAAAGCGTCCGTCACGCCGCCCTCGTTGCGCACATAGCCGTAGCCCACGCTTTTCCCGATCGTATAGCCATACCCGCCCGAGGTCAGGTAACCGACCGGCGCCCCGTCCCGCAGGATCGTCTCGCGCCCGACCAGCACCGCGTCGGGATCGTCCAGCGTGAAGCCTGCAAAGCGCTTCTTCAGGGGCGCGCCCTCCGCCGCCACAAGCGCCTCGCGCCCGATGAAGGGGCGGTTGGTCTTCATCTTCACCGCCCAGCCAAGGCCCGCCTCGAAAGGCGTGTCGTTCGGCGTGATGTCGGACGACCAGGCGCGATAGCCCTTTTCAAGCCGCAAGGATTCCAGCGCCCGGTAGCCCACCGGCCGGATGCCCGCGCCCGCGCCGCCCGCCATCAGCGCATCAAAGACCGCGCCGGTGGCGGACAGCGGCACATGCAGCTCCCACCCCAGTTCGCCCACATAGGTCACGCGCAGCGCCCGCACCGTCGCCCCGGCGATGGCAATTTCCCGCACATGGCCAAAGGGGAAGCCCGCGTTCGACACATCGGCATCGGTCACCTGGGCCAGCACCTCGCGCGCCTTCGGCCCCATCAGCGACAAGACCCCCCAATCCTCGGTGATATCGCGGATCGCCACGTCGCCCTTTGGCAGGTGATCGGCGATCCAGGCAAGGTCATGGGTGCGGAACCCGGTCCCGGTCACAAGGTAAAAGCGGTCCTCGGCCAGCCGCGCCACCGTCAGGTCGCATTCGATCCCGCCGCGGGAGTTAAGCGCCTGGGTATAGGTCAGCCGCCCCGGCGCCTTCGTCACGTCGCCCGCAAAGACCGCATCCAGCGCCGCCGCCGCATCGCGCCCTGTCACCTCATATTTGGCGAAGGAGGATTGGTCGAAGACGCCGACCGCCTCGCGCACATGGGCATGTTCCTGCCCCACCGGCGCGAACCAGTTCTGGCGGCCCATGGAATAGACGTCCCGCGCCGCCATGCCTTCCGGCGCGAACCAGTTCGGCCGTTCCCATCCCAGCTTCGACCCGAACACCCCGCGATGCTCCTTCAGCCGTTCGTAAAGCGGCGAAACGATGCGCGGGCGGCCGCTTTCATATTCCTCATGCGGGAAACCGATCGTGTAATGCTTGCCATAGGCCTCGCAGGTCCGGTCGCTGACCCATTGCCGGTCGCGGTGCATCCCTGAAAAGCGGCGGATATCCACGGTCCAGAGGTCCAGCGGCGCCTCGCCGTTCATCACCCAGTCGGCCAGCACCCAGCCCGCACCGCCCCCGCTCGCGATACCGAAGGCGTTGAAACCGGCGCCCACATACATGTTGGCGCATTCCGGCGCCGCGCCAAGGATGAAGTTCCCGTCCGGGGTGAAGCTTTCCGGCCCGTTGATCATCTGCTTGACGCCGACCTGCTCCAGCGCCGGAACCCGTGCCATGGCCTGCACCAGATGCTGTTCGAAATGGTCGTAATCGTCCTCGAAAAGGTGGAACTGCCAGTCGTTCGGAATGTCCCCCGTCGGCAGCGGCTGGGGGTTCGGCTCATACCCGCCCATGACCAGACCGCCCACCTCCTCCTTGAAATAGGTCCGCCGGTCCGGGTCGCGGATCGTCGCCGCGTCGGAGGCCAGCCCCGGCACCGGCTCGGTCACGATATACTGGTGCCGGACGGCCTGAAGCGGCACCTCGATCCCCGCCATCGCGCCCACCTGCCGCGCCCATTGCCCGGCGCAGTTGACGACGATTTCGCAGCCGATCTCGCCGTCCGACGTCTTCACCCCGGTGATCCGGTCGCCCGCCATGGCGAACCCGGTCACCCGCACGCCCTCAAATATCTTCGCGCCATGCATCCGCGCGCCCTTGGCAAGGCTCTGGGTGATGTCAGAGGGGCTCGCCTGCCCGTCCGTCGGCAGCCAGCTTGCGCCGACCAGATCGCCGACCTCCATCAGCGGCCACATCCGCTTCACCTCTTCGGGGGAGACCAGATGCATCTCCATCCCGAAGGACCGCGCGGTGGTGGCCAGCCGCTTGTATTCGGTCCAGCGGTCCTGATTGGTGGCCAGTCGCAGGCACCCGGTCATCTTCCAGCCGGTCTCAAGCCCCGTCTCCGCCGCCAGCCCCTTGTAGAGGTCGACGGAGTATTTCAGCACCCGCGTGATCGAGGCGGAAGAACGCAACTGCCCCACCAGCCCCGCCGCGTGCCAGGTGGACCCGGAGGTGAGCTTCCCCTGCTCCAGCAGCACGACCTCGGCCTTGTGGTCGCGGGCCAGGTGATAGGCGGTCGAACATCCGATGATCCCGCCGCCGATAACGACGATCCGGGCGTGGCTGGGCAAGGTCATGGCAGGATCTTTCCGTAAGAGGTCTGATAGTGGTCAAGCGCGGCATCAAGCCGGCCAAGATACTCGCGCGCATGGGCGTCGTAGTCGGCCCCCGGCGCGGCAAGGAATATCTCTGAAATCATCGCCCACATCGCCTCGCGCGCGAGGCTGGCGCATTGCATCGCCGCGAAGGCGCGGGTGAGGGCGGCATCGGGGGCGCGGCCGAAATAGGCGCCCAGAAGCGCCGCAGAGGCCGCCCCGTCCATCCCGGCATTCGACGCGGCCCCGGCCAGGTCGAACATCGCCGTGCCAAAGCCCGCATATTCGAAGTCGATCAGCCAGAGGCGGTCTGCTGCGTCCTCAAGGAAATTCCCCGGCAACAGGTCGTGATGGCCATAGATGACGGGCAGCGCCACCTGCGCCGCCTCGGTCGCCGCCGCGATCCCGACAAGGCGCGGCAGGTCGGGGGCAAAGCGGCTCCCCTTCGCGGCCAGGGTCCTGGCATAGTCGCGGATGACGTGAAAGACCCAGAAGATCACCCCCGGCCCCGACACCTCGCCCGGCATCCTGGCGTGGAAATCGCGCAGGAAGCGTCCCACCCGCTCCGGGTCCGCCCTCAGGTCCGCCTCGCCCCAGGTCCGCGCCTCGACGAAGCGCGACACCATCACGCCCGGCGCGGCATGGACCACCTCGGGCGCGAAGCCCGCCGCATGGGCCGCCCGCGCCGCCATCACCTCATTGGCGCGGCTCACATGGTGAAACGGGAAATCCTCCCCGAAGCGCACCACATACGCGCCCGCCCCGTCCGTCACCTTCCAGCTTTCGTTGGACAGGCCCCCGGTCAGCGGCTCCGCCGCGATCCCGCCGCGCCAGCAGGGCAGCGCCCGGATACGTTCGACACTCATGCGCCCCCCACTTCTTCGTTGCGAAAAATACTCCCGCCGGAGGCTCCCGCACCTGCCACACGCGCGCCGCTCATGCCCGCGCCTCCCCCAGCCCCAGCCGCGCCCGCGCGGCCCCGGCACCGGCATGGATCATCCGGTCGGCGATGATGGCGATGAAGGCAACGGCAAGCCCGGCGACAAGGCCGCGCCCCGGATCGGCCTTGGTCAGCGCGATATAGACCTCCTGCCCCAGATCGCGGGTCCCGACGAGCGCGGTGATGACCAGCATCGACAGCGCGAACATGATGGTCTGGTTCAGGCCCAGCAGGATCTCCGGCAGCGCGAGCTTCAGCCGGATGCGGGTCAGGATCTGCCCTTCCGTGCAGCCCATCGCGCGCCCCGCCTCGATCAGGCGCGGATCGACGCCCTTCAGGCCCAGCACCGTGTAGCGGATCGCGGGCGCGACGGCGAAGGCGACGATGGCGATCATCGCGGTGAAATCGCCGACGCGGAACAGCATCACGGCGGGCATCAGGTAGACGAAAGAGGGCAGCGTCTGAAGCGTGTCGATGATGACCCGGACCCAGGACCAGAGCCGGTCGCTATTGGCCGCGAGGATACCCACCGGCAGGCCGATCAGCATCGCGATGACGACCGAGATGCCGCAGAGATAGACGGTGATCATCGCCTTTTCCCACTGCCCCGTCACCGCGATCAGCGTGACAAGCGCCGCGTTCAGCAGCGCCAGCCGCCAGCCCCCCAGCCGCAGCCCGGCAAAGGCAAGCAGCGCCGCGACGCCCAGCCAGGGCAGGCCCAGCAGGAAGCGCTTGAAGGGGATCAGCAGGTTCAGCAAGAAGAAGTTCTTCACCGCCTCCAGCGCGTCGAAATAGTTCACGTTGATCCATTCGACGACCCGGCTCCAGAACGTGCCGGTCGACAGCTGCAGCGCCTCCGGGTAGCTCTGGATCGCGGGGATCAGCAGCCCCGCCACGCCCGCCACCACGATCACCGCCAGCGCCGCGATCAGGTAGGGGTGGCGCGCGACGACCCCGCCCGGCACCGCGGGACGCCGCCCGCGCGCGGCCGCCGCCTGGCTCAGCCGGTCAAGCGCCACGGCCAGCGCCACGATGGCGAACCCGGCCTCAAGCCCGGCGCCGAAATCAAGGCGGCGCAGCGCCGACAACACGTCGAAGCCAAGCCCCCCGGCGCCGATCATCGAGGCGATGATCACCATGTTCAGCGACAGCATGATGACCTGGTTGACGCCCACCATCAGCGCCTCGCGCGCCGACGGCACCATGACGCGCCACATCATCTGGCGTCTGGTGCAGCCGACCATGTGGCCCAGATCGCTCAGTTCCGACGGCACCCGCGCCAGCGCCAGTTCCGTCACCCGCGTCATCGGCGGCATGGCGTAGATCAGCGTCGCCACCACCGCCGCCGTCGGGCCGAAGCCAAAGAGGAACAGGATCGGCACCAGATAGGCGAAGACCGGGATCGTCTGCATCAGGTCCAGCACCGGGCGGATCGCGCGCGACACCCAGCGATGCCGCCAGGCGAGAATGCCCAGCATCAGCCCGCCCAGCACCCCCAAAGGCACCGCGACAAGGATCGAGGCCAGCGTGACCATGGCGCTTTGCCACTGGCCAAAGACCGCGATAAACAGGAAGCAGGCCGCGACCAGCGCCGCCAGCCCCCGCCCTCCGGCCCAAAGCCCCAGCAGCGCGAAAGAAGCCAAGACCGCGATCCAGGCCAAGGGCGGCGTGATCTGCACCGCCGCACTGCCCTGCCCGTCAAGGAACCCGGTCGACAGCACCGACAGCACCACCCGATAGGGCGCGTCGATCACGGCGGCGATAAAGCGGGTCAGGTCCTGAAAGGTGAAAAGCCCGAAACTCGCGTCGTTCAGAAGCCATTTGGTGAAGGCGGTGATCCAGCGCGCCGCCGGGATGGTCGCATGTCTGGGCCACTCGAACGCCCATGGCGCCGCCTTCGCCCCCCAAAGCCAAAGCGCCACGCAGGCCAGCAGGACGATCCCCCAGCCCGCCCATCGGGGCAGGCCGCGCGGCGGGGAAAGGACGGGGGCATCGGCCAAGGCTCAGCCCCCCATCAACAGGCGGGTGACATCGGCGCGGCGCAGATGGCCGACCACGGCCCCGCCCGCATCCGTGACGGCGACCGCCTCGGCCCCGTCCAGAAACAGGGGCGCGGCATCGGCGATAACGGTGCGGGCGCCCACGGTCGCCGTGGCAGCGCCTTCGGCCGCGACCATGACGCTTTCCGCCCGCACGACCTTGGCCTTCGGCACGGCCTGGGTGAATTCGCGGACGTAATCGGTGGCCGGGTTAAGCACCAGTTCCTCGGGCGTGCCTTGCTGCACGATCTCCCCGTCCTTCATGATCGCAATGCGGTCGGCCAGCCGGATCGCCTCGTCGAAGTCATGGGTGATGAAGACGATGGTCTTTTTCAAGACCGATTGCAGGCGGATGAATTCGTCCTGCATCTCGCGCCGGATCAGGGGATCGAGGGCGGAGAAGGGTTCGTCAAGGAACCACAGCTCCGGCTCCACCGCCAGCGATCTTGCGATCCCCACCCGCTGCTGCTGGCCGCCCGACAACTGACGCGGCAGCGCCTCCTCGCGTCCCGCAAGCCCGACAAGCGCGATCATCTTCCGCGCCCGCGCCTCGCGTTCGGCGCGCGCGACGCCCTGCACCTCAAGCGGGAAGGCAACGTTTCCCAGCACGCTCAGATGCGGCAGAAGGGCGAAGTGCTGGAACACCATCCCCATCTTGTGCCGCCGCATCTCCACCATCTCCTTGTCCGACGCGGTCAGAAGGTTCTGGCCGTTGAACAGGATCTCCCCCGCTGTCGGCTCGATCAGCCGTGACATGAGACGGACGAGCGTCGATTTGCCCGACCCCGACAGGCCCATGATGACGAAGATCTCGCCCCGCCTGACCGACAGGTTCACGTCGCGCACCGCCGGGACCAGCCCGCGCGCCACGATCGCCTCGGCCGTGGCGCCATCGCCAAGGTCACGCAGAGCTTCATCCGCGCGGGCGCCGAACAGCTTCCAGACATGGCGGCACTGAAGGGTCAGGCCCTCGGCGGGGTCAGGCGCCGCGGCGGCGGGGTCGTCATCGTTCATCGGGATTTCCGGCAAAGGGGCCGGACCCCTGGCTGTCCAAGGGTCCGGCGGAAGAAAGGGTTACTGGCCGATCCAGGCTTTCCAGCGGTCTTCGTTCGCCGCCATCCAGGCATCGGTGACCTCTTCCACGGTCTTGCCGTCCAGGTCGACCTCGGTGATCATCTTGCCCATCTCATCGTTGTCGATGGTAAAGGCCTTGATCGCGTCATAGGCGCCCGGCCACTTGTCCTTGACCCCGGCCCAGCCGACCTTCCAGATCTCGCCAAAGGGCTTGCCGCAGTCATAGGCCATGTCGGGGTTCGATCCCCAGGCCGGGTCGGTATAGCATTCGGCCGTGTATTCGGGGAATTCCACCCACTCGCCCTCATATTTCGCGGGCGCCCAGTGCGGCGCATAGATCCAGAGCATGATCGGCGCCTTGCGCTGATAGGCGCTTTCCAGTTCCGCGAACAGCGCCGCATCGGTCCCGGCATGGATCACCTCGAAGGGCAGGTCCAGCGCCTCGACCCTCTCATCATCGAAACCGCCCCAGGTGACCGGGCCACCCAGATAGCGGCCCTTCGGCGCGGTCTCGGCGGTCGAAAACGCCTCGGCACAGGCCGGGTCCTTCAGGGCTTCCCAGTTCGGCAGGCCGGGGCAAAGCTCCTTCATATAGGTCGGATACCACCACTCTTCCTTGGCCTTCATGCCGGTCGGGCCAAAGACCTCGGTCTTGCCGGTCGCGGTCGAGGCATCCATGGCGTCGCGCCCCGTCGTCTCCCACATCTCCATCGCGACATGCAGGTCGCCAGTTTCCAGCCCGGCGAATTGCGCGAGGTAATCGGCCTGCACATATTCGACGTTATAGCCCGCCTTCTGAAGGACATCCCCCATCAGGCGCGTGGTGATCAGCTGTCCGGTCCAGTCATGCAGCGTCAGCTTGATCGGGTCGGTCGAGTCCTGCGCCTGGGCCAGTCCGGCGGTCATGGCCAGCACGGACGCGGTCAGCACGCGCATCGCTTTCGTCGTTCGGGTCATCGTGAACTCCCTGTTCTGCCGGCCGGGCCGGTCTTCGAAACGGTGTTCGGGGGACGCTGTCGCAAGGCCCCCGCCCCGTTCCCTGACGTCAAGTAGGGACGACGGGGGCGATTCCGTCAATCCGTCAATGTGGCTTTTTGTGATTTTTATGCCCGCATCGCGCCCGATAATTGCATGAGGCCCCGCAAACGCCTAATGTTCCACCACCCTGCGGAGTCCGCCGATGCTGTCGAAACGCCATTCCGACATCCTGAAAATCCTTGAAACGGAGGGGACGGCGACCATCGCGGCGCTGGCCGACCGGCTTGGCGTCTCGCTGGAAACGGTGCGGCGGGACGTAAAGCCGCTGACCGAAGCCGGTACGCTGACGCGGGTTCACGGCGCGGTGGGGCTGGCCGGTCAACTGGGTGAAGCGCCGTTCCAGAAGCGGATGCGCGAAAACGCCGCCGCCAAGCAGGTGATCGCCCGCGCCGTGGCCGGCATGGTGCGCGACGGCGACAGCCTGATGCTGGACACCGGCACCACCACAAGCTTCGTCGCCCGCGAGCTTACCGACCACCGCCGCCTGACGGTGGTGACGAACTCCACCGACATCGCGCGCATCCTTGCCACCCGCAACGGCAACCGGGTCTTTCTCGCCGGTGGCGCGCTGCGTCCCGACAGCGGCGCCGCCTTCGGCAAATCCGCGCTCGACTTCATCGCCGGGTTCCGGGTACGGCTGACGATCCTGTCGGTCGGCGCGGTGGATGAAACCGGGCTGATGGATTACGATCTGGAAGAGGCAGAGCTTGCCCGCCTGATGCTGACCCGCGCCGACCGCCGTGCGGTCGTGACCGACCACACCAAATTCGGCCGCGCGGGCCTGATCCGGGTCGCGGGGTTCGACGGGATCGACGCGCTGGTGACCGATCACCCCCCGCCCCCCGCCATCGCGACCGCCCTCACGGCCGCCGGGGCGGCGCTGACCCTGCCGCTTCTCCGTTGCGAAAATACTCCCGCCGGAGGCGGCTGACGCCTGCCTCAGGCGCCGGGGTCGATGACCTCAAACCCGTGCGTCACCTCGGCCGTCTTGGCCATCATGGCAGAGGCAGAGCAATATTTCTCGATCGACAGCCCCACCGCGCGTTCGACCTTGGCGGGGTTCAGGCCGCGCCCCGTCACGGTGAAGTGCAGGTGGATCTTCGTAAAGACCTTGGGATCGGTCTCTGCCCGCTCGGCCGTCACGTCGCAGACCACGTCCTCGACCGGCTCGCGCCCCTTTTCAAGGATATGGACCACGTCATAGGCCGAACAGCCCCCGGTGCCGATCAGGATCAGTTCCATCGGGCTTGGCCCCGGTTTCGGCTTGCCATCGACGCCGTTGCCGAAGGCGATGGTATGGCCCGTCTCGACCTGTCCGGTAAAGCTCCGGTCCCCGACCCATTTGACACGCGCTTTCATGGCAACTCCCCTGATCTTGACTGGGGCGCATCTTTGCCGCCGCCACGGCGCGGGCGCAAGGCCGGAACGGCGATCAGGCACCGCTTTGGCCCGCCACCTGATCTAGATCAGGGCGGCGCCCGGAAAAGCATGGAAGACCGGGCGCGGTCTGTAACCAGGATGAAGCTTTTTCGATGCGTCTGACAACCCGCACCAATCTGGCCGTTCGCGTGCTGATGTTCTGCGCCGTGCATGAGGGACGCATCGTCCGGTCCGCCCAGATCGCCGAGCGCTGCAATGCCTCGCCCCACCATCTGGCGCAGGTGGTCTACCTGCTGAACCAGCGCGGTTTCGTGCGGGCGATCCGGGGCCGCGCGGGGGGGCTGGAACTGGCCCGCCCGGCCGCAAGGATCAATATCGGCGAGGTGTTCGAACTGTTCGAAAGCGGCGTCCCCTTTGCCGAGTGTTTCTCGGACACCGGCAACACCTGCCCGCTGACCGATGCCTGCCGCCTGCGCACCGGCATCGCCCGCGCCGTGGCGGCGTTTTATGCCGAAATGGGGACCATGACGCTGGAGGATCTGGTCAGGGACAATTGCGCCCTTGCCGCCCTGATGACGCTTGAGGACCTGCCGGAAACGGCCTGCGCCGTCTGATCCCGCCAAAGACAAACGCCCCCGGCCTGTGCGGCCGGGGGCGCTGTTCTGTACCGTCGTCGGGTGTGCTTATGCCGCCGAAACGGCCCGTCCGGTCAGAACCTTCACAAGATTGGCGCGATAGGCCTTGGTGCCGTGCATGTCGCCGATCATGCCCTCGGGATCGACGGACAGGCCCGACACCGCATCGGCGGCGAAATTTGCCGACAGCGCCGCTTCCGCATCGGCCCAGCGGAAGACGCCATCTTCCGACGCCCCCGTCACCGCCACGCGCACCCCGCCGCCGGTTTTGGCGACGAAGACCGCCGTGAGGGCAAAGCGCGAGGCCGGTTGCAGGAACTTCTGGTAACTGGCCTTTTGCGGGATCGGAAAGCGGACCTCGGTGATGATCTCGCCCGGTTCCAGCGCCGTGGTGAACAGACCTTCGAAAAAGTCGTCCGCCGCGATCTGGCGATTGTTCGTCACCACCGTCGCGCCCGAGGCCAGCACCGCCGAAGGGTAGCAGGCCGAGGGGTCGTTATTGGCCAGGCTGCCGCCGATCGTGCCACGGTTCCTGACCGCCGGATCGCCGATATTGCCCGCCAACCCCGCCAGCGCCGGATAGGCCCCTGCCTCTTTCGCGACGACCGCATGGGGCGTCGCGCCGCCGATCACCAGATCGCCACCGTCCTTGCGGACGCCGATCATCTCCTTGATGCCATTCAGGCTGACCAGAACGGCGGGCGCGGCAAGGCGCTGTTTCATCGACGGGATCAGCGTTTGCCCCCCGCCCAGCGCCTGCGCGTCCTCTTGCGCCAGCGCCTTCACGGCCTCGGCCACGGTTGCGGGCTTTTCGAGTTCGAATGCGTACATCTTTTCCTCCTCAGCCCTGAATCGCAGCCCAGACGCGCGACGGCGACAGGGGCATGTCGATATGGGTGACGTTGGTCTTTCCGGCGCGCTGAAGCGCGTCGATCACGGCGTTGACGACAGCAGGGGGGGAACCGATCGCTCCGGCCTCGCCACAGCCCTTCACACCCAGCGGGTTATGCGTGCAGGGCGTGCAGCAGGAATGGTCGACGGTGTAGAACGGCACATCGTCGGCGCGCGGCATGGCATAATCCATGTAGCTGCCCGACAGAAGCTGGCCATTCTCATCATAGACCGCCCCTTCCAGAAGCGCCTGGCCGATGCCCTGGGCCAGACCGCCATGGACCTGCCCTTCGACGATCATCGGGTTGATGACATTGCCAAAGTCGTCGGCGGCGGCAAAGGCGCAGACAGTGACCTTGCCGGTGTCGGGATCGACCTCAACCTCGCAGGCATAGGCGCCCGAGGGGTAGGTGAAGTTCGACGGGTCGTAGAACGCCGTCTCCTCCAGCCCCGGCTCAAGTTCCGCCAGCGGATAGTTGTGCGGGACATAGGCCGCCAGACAGACAGAACCCCAGTCGACGGATTTGTCGGTGCCTGCGACGGTGAACTTGCCGTCCTTCAGCTCGATATCGCCGTCCGACGCCTCCAGGAGATGCGCCGCGATCTTCTTGGCCTTGGCGATGATCTTGTTCGTGGCCTTCACCATCGCCGACCCGCCAACCGCCAGCGAGCGGGAGCCATAGGTCCCCATCCCCATCGGCGTATTGGCGGTGTCGCCATGGACGATCTCGACCTGGCTTTCCGGTATGCCGATCATTTCGGAGATGACCTGCGGGAAGGCGGTTTCATGCCCCTGCCCGTGGGAATGGCTGCCGGTCATCACCACGATGCCGCCGGTCGCGTTCACCCGGACGGTCGCGCTTTCGTAAAGCCCCGCGCGGGCGCCAAGCTGGCCGACGAGGTTCGAGGGCGCGATGCCGCAGGCCTCGATATAGCAGTTGACGCCAAGCCCGCGCCACAGGCCCTTCTTCGCGCTGTCGGCCCGTCGCTTTTCGAACCCGGCCAGATCGGCGATCTTTTCCAGCACGTCCATCGTGGCCTGATAGTTGCCGGTGTCATAGGCCACGGCCACGGGCGTCTGATACGGAAACTCATCCGCGCCGACGAAGTTCTTGCGGCGCAGTTCGATCGGGTCGATCCCCATCTCGCGCGCGGCCTTGTCGATCACGCGCTCAAGCTGGAAGGTCGCCTCGGGCCGGCCCGCGCCGCGATAGGCATCGACCGGCACGGTGTTGGTAAAGACCGCCTTCACGTTCACATAGATATGCGGGGTCTTGTAGTTCCCCGCCATCAGCGTGCCATGCAGGTAGGTCGGCACCGAAGGCGCGAAGGTGGAGAGATAGGCGCCCATATTCGCATAGGTCTCGGTCCGAAGCGCCTGAAACATCCCGTCCTTGTCCAGCGCGAGTTCGATCTTTGTCACATGGTCGCGGCCATGGGCGTCGGTCAGGAACGCCTCGGACCGGGTGGAGGTCCACTTGACCGGCCGGTTGATCAGGCGCGAGGCATGGGTGACGAAGGCTTCCTCGATATAGTGGAAGATCTTCGAGCCAAAGCCGCCGCCGACATCCGGCGCCACCACGCGCAGCTTGTGTTCGGGGATCGACAGCACGAAGGCCCCCATCAGAAGCCGGATCACATGCGGGTTCTGGCTGGTGGTGTAAAGCGTGTAGTCGTCCATCGCGCGGTTGTAATGGCCCAGCGCCACGCGCGGCTCCATCGGGTTGGCGATCAGGCGGTTGTTGACCAGTTCCAGCGTCGTGACGTGATGGGCGGTCTCGAAGGCGGCGTCGGTCGCGGCCTTGTTGTCCTCGATGAACCCCCAGTCGTAGCAGAGGTTCGACCCAAGCTCATCATGGACCAGCGCGCCGCCCTTCACGGCCGCCTTCATGTCCATCACGGCAGGCAGTTCGTCGATATCGACCACCACCGCCTCGGCCGCGTCGCGGGCCTGTTCCAGCGTCTCGGCCACCACGCAGGCGATGGCGTCGCCGACATAGCGCACCTTGCCTTCCGCAAGGATCGGGTGCTTGGGTTCCAGCATCGGATTGCCCTGCCGGTCGTGGATCTGCCAGCCGCAGGGAACGCCGCCCTTGCCGTCGAAATCCGCAGCGGTAAAGACCTTGACCACACCGGGCATCTTTTCCGCGTCAGAGGTGTCGATCTTGGTGATCTTGCCGTGCGCCACCTCGCTGCGGACAAAGGCCGCATAGGTCTGGCCGGGGACGTTGATGTCGTCGGTATAGCGCCCCGCGCCGGTCAGGAAACGCACATCCTCGCGCCGCTTCGAACGGGCGCCAATTCCTTGATCCTTAGGCATGAACCCCTCCCCTCATTCCGCCGCGATCTGGCCAACGTCCTGACCGGACGCGGCAAGGACCGCCTTGACGATGTTGTGATAGCCGGTGCAGCGGCAGATATTGCCCTCAAGATGGTGGCGCACCTCGGCCTCGGTCGGCTTGGGGTTTTCCGCCAGAAGGGCGGCGGCGGACATCACCATGCCCGGCGTGCAGAAGCCGCATTGAAGACCGTGATGGTCCTGAAACGCCTGCTGGACGGTGCCGAGCGAGCCGTCGGGATTGGCCATCCCCTCGATCGTCGTCACCTTGGCGCCGTCGAGATCGGCGGCGAAGGCGGTGCAGCTTTTGATCGCCTGTCCGTTCACATGCACCACGCAGGCGCCGCATTGCGACGTGTCGCAGCCGACATGGGTGCCGGTCAGGCCCAGCCCCTCGCGCAGAAAGGTGGCCAGAAGCGTGCGCCCCTCCACCTCGCCGGAAACGGCCTTGCCGTTCACCGTCATCGAGACTTTCGTCATTGCTTGTCCTCCCTTGAAATCCCGGTTCAGCCGCCGAATGTGCGGCGGAACCATCCTTTTTTCTCACCCTCTTCCGCCTCACCGGCGTCATCCTCCGGCGCGGGCGGTTCAAGCGCGTTCTTGAAGTTCTCGAAGAACTGGTCGGCCATCTTCTTGGCAAAGCCGTCGATGATCCGGCTGCCAAGCTGCGCAAGCTTGCCGCCGACGCTGGCATCGACGGTATAGGTCAGCCGGGTGCCATCGCCTTCCGGTGCCATTTCGACCTTGGCGCCGCCCTTGGCGAAGCCTGCCGCGCCGCCCTTGCCTTCGCCCGTGATGGTCAGGCCCTGTTCGGGGACCATGTCGGAGAGCTGGACCGCGCCGGTGAACTTTGCCTTCACCGGGCCGACCTTCTGCACCACGACCGCCTCGAACCCCTCTTCGGGCGATCCGGTCATGCTTTCGCAGCCGGGGATGCAGGCCATAAGGACCTTCGGGTCAAGGATCGCGGCCCAGACGGTCGCGGGCGGCGCCGCGATGTCGCGGTGATCTGTCAGCTGCATGTGTCCTCCCTTGGTTGGCGAAAGTGTAGGGGCGGCTTTCGGCAGGCGCTATCTGACCTTGGTCGTAGGTGGCGCGCCTCCCGTCTGCTACTTTCCGCCAACTGCCCGCCACCGGGGGCTGTGTTAGGCTGACCATATCGCATAGACTGGTCCGATCATGGTTGCCCCCGCCTTTCCCGCCTTCGCCAAAGCGCTCGTCATCGACGATCATCCGCTATTCTGTGACGCCCTGTCCATGACCTTGCGCGCCTTTGTCGGCGTGGCCGAGGTCGAAAGCGCCGACCGGCTTGACGCCGCGCTGGAGCGGATCGACGCGGGCGCGCGGCCGGATGTGATCCTTCTTGACCTCAACCTGCCCGACGTGGACGGGATCGAGGGGCTGGTGCAGCTGCGTCAGGCGGCGCGGGGTGTGCCGGTTCTGGTCGTCTCCTCGCTCGCCGATGCGCGGGTCATCAGCGCGGCCTTGCGCGCGGGGGCTGCGGGCTTCATCCCCAAGCATTCCCCGCGCGAGGTCTTTCGCGCCGCCTTCGAAGCCGTCGCCGCGGGCCGCCGCTTCACCCCCGAAAACTACGAGGCCCCCGATGAGGGTGGCCCGGCCACGCCGCATGAGGACGCCGCCGCCCGTCTGGCGCTTCTGACCCGGCAGCAGGCGCGCATCCTGCAACTGATCTGCGAGGGGCGGCTGAACAAGCAGATCGCCTATGACCTCTCCATCGCCGAGACGACGGTGAAGGCGCATGTGACGGCGATCATGCGCAAGCTCGGTGTGCAAAGCCGGACCCAGGCGGTGCTGCTGGCCAAGCAGGCAAGCTTTGCCAGCCTCTTGCCAGAGAACACGAACCCCGCCTAACCTCACGCGCCTTGGGGGAGGAGAGGAATGGACGCGGAAGCCGGACAAGGTCCCGACCTGATCGCCCGCGCCCATGCCGAGGCGTCGGACCCGGCCGCCTTCGACCGTCTGGCGCGTGCGCTTGGCCCCGGCCCCTTAGCGTTGGTGGTGCTGTTCCTGTCGCCCGAGGCGGTGGCGGGCGACCTGCCCGCCCGGATCGCCGCCGCCTTCGGCGACACGCCCGTGACCGGCTGCACCACGGCGGGCGAGATCGGCCCCGGCGGATATTCGGAAGGCGGCATCGTCGCCATCGGCCTGCCCGCCGCCGATTTCGCCGCCGAAACGCTTCTGGTCGCCGATCTTCAGGCCATCGACGCGCAGGCCCTGATCGGCGATCTGATCCGCGCCCGCCACCGCCTGACTGCCGCCCACCCCGGCTGGGACTACGAATTCGCCTTTCTGATGGTCGACGGCCTGTCGGTGAAAGAGGATGAACTGGCCGCCGCCGTGGCGACCGGGCTGGGGCCGGTGCCACTTTTCGGCGGCTCGGCCGGGGACGGGACGCGCTTTGGCGCGACCCATGTGCTGCATCACGGGCGGCTGGCGCAAAACACCGCGACGCTTGCCCTGATCCGCACCCGCTGCCCGGTGCGGGTCTTCAGCCTTGACCACCTTCTGCCCTCCGACCGGCGCATGGTGGTGACAAAGGCCGACCCCGCCCGCCGTCTGGTCCGCCAGATCAACGCCGAACCGGCGGCGCAGGAATATGCCCGCATCCTTGGCAAGGACCCAGGGCAACTGACCACCTTCACCTTCGCCGCCCACCCGCTTGTCGTCAGGATCGGCGGGCGCCACCATGTCCGCGCGATCCAGCGCGTCGCGCCGAACGGCGATCTGGTCTTCTTCTCCGCCATCGACGAGGGGCTGGTCCTGACGCTGGCCGAGGCGCAGGACATGGCCGCGCATCTGGAGGGTGAACTGACCGCGCTGGCCCGCGACACCGCGCCCGCCGCCATCCTTGCCTGCGACTGCGTGCTGCGCCGGATCGAGGCGCAGGAAAAGCAGCTCTTCGGCAAGATCTCGGACATTCTCGGCCGCCACCGCGTCACCGGCTTTTCGACCTATGGCGAACAGCATGGCGCGGTGCATGTGAACCAGACCATGACCGGCGTCGCGATCTATCCGCCGAAAGGGGGGTGACGGCCAGTGTCCCACCCCCTCATCAACCCCGCCGACCCGCCCGAACGCCGCCAGGCCAAGCTTCTGACCATTGTCGAGGCGCTGATGAAACGGGTGGAGGAGGCGACCGACGACAGCGGCGCGGCCTATGCGCAGTTCCAGCGCGCCGTGCTGCTGGAGGATCAGGTGCGCGACCGCACTCGCGATCTGGAACGCGCGCTGGACCTGCTGAACGACTCCAACGCCCGGCTCGAACGCGCCATGGGCGAGGCTGAGGCCGCCCGGCGCTACCTTGCCGACGCGATCGAGACCATTGAGGAAGGGTTTGGCCTGTTCGGCCCGGACGACGTGCTGGTCCTGTGCAATTCGCGGTTCGGGATGCATATGCCCGACACGCATGACGATCTGGTTCCCGGCCTGACATTCGAGGGTTATGTCGACCGCGTCAGCCGTTCCGGACACCTCGTCCTGCCGCGCGGGGACAGCCGCGAGGATTGGGTCGCCCGGCGCCTGCGCCGCCATGCCGACCGCCATGTGATGTTCAATGCCGAGATGATCTGGGACCGCTGGGTGCAGGTTTCGGAACACCGCACGGCGGATGGCGGAACGGTGGTGCTGCAAACCGACCTGACCGACGTGATGCGGCTGGAACGCGAGGAACGCGGGCGGCTTCTGGACGATCAGGCGCGGCTGGTGCGCGCGACGCTGGATCATATCAGCCAGGGGGTCTGCATCTTTGATGCCGAAGGGCGGATGCTGGGCTGGAACCGCCGTCTGGCGGAACTTCTGTCGATCCCGGTCGCGGGGGCGCGGCGCGGGGCGGCCTTCGCCTCGCTTCTGTCGCTGCTGAAGGGCCGCGTCCATCTTGGCCAGAAGATGAGCTTTGCGAGGCTCGCCGACTGGGGCTCCGGCACCGGCCCCCGCCCGCCCCTGACCTTCGACATGCGCGCGGGCGCCGACACGATCCTGACCGTCTCGGCCGAGGAAATGCCCGATGGCGGCTTCGTGATGAGCTTTACCGACGTCACCGCCGAACGCGCCGCGATCCGCGCCATGGAACGCGCGAACGAAACGCTTGAGAGGCGGGTTCTGGAACGCACGCTTGAGCTTGAGGACGCATTGGCCCAGGCCGAACGCGCCAGCGCCGCGCGGTCCCGTTTCGTCGCGGCGGCGAGCCACGACCTCTTGCAGCCGCTGTCGGCCGCCAAGCTGTTCCTCGCCTCACTGTCGGATAACGGTCTGGGGCAGGACGCGGAAGCGACGCTGACCAAGGCGCAGAACGCCCTTGTCAGCGTCGAGGGCATCCTTGGCGATCTTCTCGACATCTCGAAGCTTGAGGCGGGCAAGGCCGCGCTGACCCCCGGCACCGTGCGCCTTGGCCACCTTCTGCGCCAGTTGCACGACGAATTCGCCCCGGTCGCCGCGCTGAAGGGCCTGCGGCTGACGGTGGTGCCGACGCGGGCCCTGGTGCAGTCCGACGCGACCTACCTGCGCCGCATCCTGCAAAACCTGATCGGCAACGCGATCCGCTATACCGAGAGCGGCCGGGTTCTGGTCGGTGTGCGTCCCGGCCGCGCGCGGCTGCGCGTCGCGGTGATCGACACCGGCCCCGGCATCCCGGAAGAGGAACAGGACAACGTCTTTCGAGAGTTCCACCGCCTGAACGCCCGCGCCTCGGCCGCCGAGGGGATGGGGCTGGGCCTGGCCATCGTGGACCGCGCCTGCGCGCTTCTGGGCCATCCGCTTGTCCTGACCTCCGAGCCGGGGAAAGGCACCGCCTTTACCCTGACCCTGCCGGTCGCGAAGGGCTGATCACGCCTCGCGCGCGACCTTGCGGTTGTGCAGGATGGAGGACACGAAGGCAATCAGGATGAAGGCAGAGCCAAGAACGCCGGTCACCACCTCGGGGATATGCCACAGGGTCTGGCCGAACATGATGACCGACAGGATCAGGATCGAATAGAACGCCCCGTGTTCCAGATAGCGGAACTCTGCCAGCGTCTGCTTTTCCACCAGCATGATGGTCATGGACCGGACATACATCGCCCCGATGCCCAGCCCGATGGCGATGAGGAACAGGTTATGGGTCAGCGCGAAGGCCCCGATCACACCATCGAAGCTGAACGAGGCGTCCAGCACCTCAAGATAAAGAAACGCGCCCAGACCGCCCTTCGCCGCCGCCCCCAGCGCCGCCTGCCGCTGGTCGAGCACATGGCCCAGCGCCTCGACCAGAAGAAACGTCAGGACACCGCCGACGGCCGCGAACAGGAATTCGTCCGACGCATGTTCAGGGATCAGCGTGGCAAAGATGAAGACGACGCCAAGGACCAGCGCGATCTCAAGCCCGCGGACCGAGGCGCAGCGGCGAAGCTGGCATTCCACGGCGCGGATCCAGTCGACCTCTTTGCCCTCGTCGATGAAATAGGTCAGCGCCACCATCATCAGGAAGGTGCCGCCGAAGGCCGCGATGGACAGATGCGCGCCGCCGACGATGCGGGCATATTCGTCAGGCCGCGCGGCGGCAAGGTTCAGCGCCTCGAACGGGCCGATCCCGGCGGCGATGACGACGATCAGCAGCGGGAAGAGGATGCGCATCCCGAAGACCGCGATCAGGATGCCCCAGGTCAGGAAGCGTTTCTGCCATTCCGGCGTCATCTCCTTCAGCTTGTTGGCATTCACGATGGCATTGTCGAAGGAGAGGGAGATTTCCAGAACCGCAAGGATGGCGCCGATCAGGAAGAAGGAGAGCGCCCCGCCCATGGTGCCGGAATATTGCCAGCCAAGGGCAAAGGCCGCGACCAGCCCCAGCGCCGTGACCAGAAAGGCCCAGCGGAAATAGTGCATCGCGGTGGACATCCTGCGCGGTCTCCGTCTTTCCCCCCGGCGCCCTGCGCCCGCGGACGGGCCATGGCGGGCGGACTCTGCCCCGGTGTTTCGCAGATAGGCGAGGCGCCCCTTCAGCGCAAGGGCGACGCCGCGCGCGGCACGGCAAGGACCACGAATACCGCCCCCTGCCCGCAGAATTCCCCGCCAATACCCCGTCCCTGCCGCAATCCCGCCCGTTTTTCCCGGCAGGTTCGGACCTGCAAAAGGGGGACCTAGCCATGACGATCCTGTCCATGATCTCGTTCGACGAAATCGCCGCCAGCCTGATGCTGTGCCTCGTCGCGCGCGAGCTGATGATCCTTGGCCTCCCCGATCAGATCGCTGGCCCCGGCGGCTGGCTGATCGACACCGGCGAAGAAGAAGCCTGAGCCGGTCTGCCCCCTGACCCTGTCGCAATTGCGGTTTCCCTTGCGGGCCGAAAGCGCCATATACGGGGGGAAATGACGCATGCGAACACCGACCCCGAGATCCTGACCGGCACCTGGACGCCCGGCACCGATGGCCCGCGCGCCCTGCGCATGGCCCTTGGCCGCTATGCGACCGGGGTGACGGTCGTCACCACCATGGGTCCCGACGGGCCGGTGGGGATGACGGCGAACAGCTTCACCTCGGTCTCGCTCGACCCGCCCTTGATCCTGTGGTGTCCCTCGCGCGCCTCGGCCCGTTTCGCGGCCTTCGAGGGGGCGGCGCATTACGCGGTGCATGTGCTGGCCTCGGACCAGCTTGCGCTTTGCCGCCACTTTTCGCGCCACGGGACAGAGTTCGCGGGCCTCGACCTCTCTGAGACGCCCGAGGGGTTGCCCGCGCTATCGGGCTGCGTCGCGCGTTTCGACTGCCGGGCCGAGGCCTGCCATGACGGGGGCGACCACGCGATCCTTGTCGGGCGGGTCCTGCGCGCGGCCTTTCACCCCGGCGATCCGCTTCTGTTCTGGAACGGGCGCTACGGCGATTTCCTGCATCACGGATAGGCAGCGGATTAACCTGTGACATCCTTGCACTGGTTTTCGCCGGGCAAACCGCCTATATTCTGCCCGTTGAAACGTGGTGTACACGATGTTGATGAGCCTTTCGAAGACCGAAGCCAAGCGTGACGACGCGCCCCTTTGCGCCCCCGTCGATCCGGCCGACATGATGTCGCGGGCCGAGGATGCTGCGAATTTCCTCAAGGCGCTGTCGCATGAGGGGCGGCTGATGATCCTGTGCCACCTCTCCACCGGCGAAAAGTCGGTGACGGAGCTGGAACAGCTTCTGTCCTCGCGTCAGGCCGCCGTCAGCCAGCAGCTTGGCCGGTTGCGTCTGGAAGGGCTGGTCTCCGCGCGTCGTGAGGGCAAGGCGATCTTCTATTCGCTGAGCGAACCGCGCGTCGAACGCATGATCGGCCTGCTTTACGAGATGTTCTGCGAGACGGAGTAAGCCCCGCCGCAAGGCAGGGCTTCGCCCCCTACCCTTTCCCGGTATAGTCCCGCAACGCGGCCTCGGCCCCGGCGGACCATATTTGCGTCAGCCAGTCCGCGAAGGCCCCGGCAAAGCGCGGTTCCCCCGCCAGATCGCCATAGATCTCGCGCTGTTCCAGCCAGGCCGCCGGGCGGTCCTTTGCGGCGCGCGCGACCGCCTGCCGCCTGTCCCAGAAGGGATCGTTCGGGGCGATCACGCTGCCATCCTCGCGCGTTCCTTCGCACATCCGCGCCCAAAGCGCCTCGACCAGCGCAAGGCCTTCGACCGGCCCGCCGGAGGCAAGGCCGTCGCGCAGGATCGGCAGCACGAAACCGGGATGGCGGGAGGAGCCGTCAAAGGCCACGCGGCGGGTGGTATCGACGATGGCGGGGTTGGAAAAGCGCCGCTCGATCAGGGCGACATAGGCGGCGGGTTCCATCCCCGGCACGGGCCGGACATGGGGGGCGATTTCCTCGGCCTCGACCTTGCGGAAAAGCGCGCCGATCAGCGGGTGTTCCATGCAGCCGGAAATCGTCTCAACCGACAGAACCTCGCCGGGGTTGGCGATGACCTGATGCCCGGCGTTGAGGATGCGGATCTTCATCGCCTCATAGTCATGGACATCCGCGGTGAAGGTCGCGCCGACCCTGTCCCAATCGGGCCGCCCGGCGCAGAAATCGTCCTCGATCACCCATTGGCGGAAATTCTCATGCGTCACCGGGACCTGATCGGCGATGCCGAAGCCCTGCGCCAGCGCCAGTTCGGCCGGGCCAGTGGCGGGGACGATGCAATCGACCATGGAATTCGGAAACGCGCTGTGGGCCGCGATCCAGTCGGCAAGGCCGGGATCCGAGAGGCGGGCGAGGCCAAGGATCGTCTGCTTCAACACCCGGCCATTGCCCTGGAGGTTGTCGCAGCTTTGGCAGGTGAAGGCGCCCTGCCCGGCATCGCGGCGCAGCCTTAGCGCGGCGATCATGGCGCCGAAGGCGGTGCGCGGCGTCGCGGGGTTTACCGCGTCATGGGCGATGTCGGGATGGGCAGCGTCGAAGCTGCCATTGGCCGGGTCGATGTAATAGCCGCCCTCGGTCACGGTCAGCGACACGATGCGGATCGCCGGATCGGCCATCTGGCGGATCAGCGCGGCGTTGCCCTCCTCAACCGGGACATAGCCGATCATCGCGCCTGTCACCTCGGCCGACTTGCCCGAAGGGTCCAGTTCAATCAGCGTCGTCAAGCAATCCTGCGCCAGCATCTTTTCGCGCTGCACCGCATCGGCGGGGCGCACGCCCGCGCCGATGATCGCCCAGTCGAGGTTTCGCCCCTCATCGAACAGCCGGTGCAGATACCACGCCTGATGGGCGCGGTGAAAGTTCCCCAGCCCGATATGCACGATCCCCGGCGTCAGGCGCGCGCGGTCATAGCGCGGGCCGCGAACGCCTTCGGGCAGGTCCTTCAGCGTGGCATTAGACAGTTTCATTCCGCCCCCCATCACGCGATCCTGAGCCCCTTGTCGTCGAAGCGGTGCAGCTTGTCCGCCTCGGGGGTCAGCCAGACGGTGTCGCCGTGATGCACGTCGACGTCGCCGCCCGAGCGCACCGTCATCAGGCCCAGATCGGTTTCCACATGCAGGAAGGTGTCGGAGCCCAGATGTTCGCTGACCGTGACGGTGCCTTTCCAGGCGCCGCTGTCCTTGCTGATCGTCACATGTTCGGGCCGGATGCCGATGGTCTTTGCATCCTGCTTCGCGGCCTCGGCCCCTTCGATGAAGTTCATCTTCGGACTGCCGATGAAGCCCGCGACGAAGATGTTGCGCGGGCGGTGGTACAGTTCCAGCGGGCTGCCCACCTGTTCGACCACGCCCGCCTGCAAGACCACGATCTTGTCGGCCATGGTCATCGCCTCGACCTGATCATGGGTGACGTAGATCATCGTCGTTTTCAGGTTCTGATGCAGTTCGGTGATCTCAAGGCGCATGTTCACGCGCAGCGCCGCGTCAAGGTTCGACAACGGTTCGTCAAAGAGAAACGCCGACGGGCTGCGCACGATGGCCCGGCCGATGGCGACGCGCTGGCGCTGGCCGCCGGAAAGCTGCCCCGGCCGCCGGTCGAGGTAGTTCGACAGGTTCAGCACGCGGGCCGCGTAATCGACCTTTTCCTCGATCTCCGCCTGCGGCACGCCCGCCATCTTCAACGGGAAGGCGATGTTCTTCCTGACCGTCATGTGCGGGTAAAGCGCGTAGGACTGAAACACCATCGCCAGCCCGCGCTTGGCGGGCGCAAGCTGTGTCGCATCCGCCCCGTCGATGAAGATCTTGCCCGAGGTGGTATCCTCCAGCCCCGCGATCAGGCGCAGAAGCGTGGATTTGCCGCAGCCCGAAGGGCCGACGAAGACCACGAATTCCCCGTCCTCGACCTCAAGATCCAGGGGCGGGATGACGCTGACATCGCCGAAGCGCTTTTCGACTTTCTGAAGGCTGATCTTGCCCATTCTCGTCCCCCTTATTTCACCGCGCCGAAGGTCAGGCCGCGCACAAGTTGCTTCTGGCTGAACCAGCCAAGGATCAGGATCGGCAGGAAGGCCATGACCGAGGCCGCCGAGAGTTTCGCGTAGAAAAGGCCCTGCGGGCTGGAAAACCCGGCGATGAACTTCGTCAGGGGGGCCGCGTTGAACGCCGTCAGGTTCAGCGTCCAGAAGCTTTCGTTCCAGGCCAGGATGACGTTCAGCAGGAGCGTCGAGGCGATCCCCGGCACCGCCATCGGCGTCAGGACATAGACGATCTCGTTGAAGAGCGTCGCGCCGTCCATCCGCGCGGCCTCAAGAATATCGACCGGGATTTCGCGGAAATAGGTGTAGAGCATCCAGATGATGATCGGCAGGTTCATCAGCATCAGGACCACGGTCAGCAGGATCTGCGTGTCCAGCATCTTGAAATAGACCGCGATCAGGTAGATCGGCACCAGCACGCCCGCCGCGGGCATCATCTTGGTCGAGAGCATCCACATGAGCAGGTCCTTGGTGCGCGGCCCGTGGACGAAGGCCATCGCCCAGGCCGCCGGGATCGCGATGATCATGCCAAGGATGGTCGATCCAAAGGCGATCACGACGGAATTCCAGAAGAACTGGCCATAGCCGCGTTGCTGGATGACGGTCCGGTAATTGTCGAAGGACCAGTCGAAGTTCAGGAAGACCGGCGGCGAGGCGACCGCGACCGGCTCGGGCTTGAAGCTGGTCAGGATCGTCCAGAGGATCGGGAAGAAGATGATCAGCGCCACGATCCATGCGGCGGCGGTGTTGACGGTCTTGCGGGCGGGGGTGACGGCGCGGGCCATGTCTTTCTCTCCCTCAGTCCAGGTTCTTGCCGATCGCCTTCATCAGGAAGATGGCGACGATGTTTGCGAGGATGACGGCGACGATGCCCCCGGCGGCGGCGGTGCCGACGTCGAAGTCCAGAAGCGCCTTCTTGAAGATCAGGAACGGCAGCGTGGTCGAGGCCGTGCCGGGACCGCCCGAGGTGGTCACGAGGATCTCGCCGAAGATGCCCAGAAGGAAGATCGTCTGGATCAGCACGACGACGGTGATCGCCCGGCTCATATGCGGCAGCACGATGTAGAAGAAGCGCTTCAGGGGCGGCGCGCCGTCCATTTCGGCCGCCTCAAGCTGTTCCCCGTCCAGCGATTGCAGCGCGGTCAGCAGGATCAGCGTGGCGAAGGGCAGCCATTCCCAGGCGACGATGGTGACGATGGAGGCCAGGGGCGCCTGCCCGAGGAAATCGTAGGGCGGCATCCCGAGATACTTGAACAGCTCCCCAAAGAGGCCATTCGACGGGTTGAAAAACATGTTCTTCCACACCAGCGCCGAAACCGGCGGCATGATGAAGAAGGGCGAAATCACAAGGATCCGCACCGGCCCCTGCCCCCAGATCGGCTGGTCGATCAGCAGCGCGATCAGGATGCCAAGGATGACGGTCAGCAGCAGCACGCCCAGCACAAGGATCAGCGTGTTCACCAGCGCACCGCCGAAATCGGGCGAGAAGACGAAATTGGAATAGTTGCTCCACCCCGCCCAGCCCGCGCGATCGGGGTTCAGCAGGCGGTAGCGGCGGAAGGAATAGTAGATGACCATTCCCAGCGGCACCGCCATCCACAAAAACAGGAGGATGACGGAAGGAGAGATCATCAGGCGCGCGGCGGACCGGGAAGCTTGCGTGGCCATGGGACGCTCCTTGGACAAGGGTGGGCCGGAACGGCCGCGCCGGGGGCGGATGCGGAGGACATCGCGCGACAGGCGCGGCCGGGGTGGCCGGGGTGCGGGGATTCGGAACCCGCGCCCGCGGGCCGTTTCAGGACAGCCGGGGTTACTGGATGTAACCGGCCGCCTTCATCTCTTCGTCGGTCAGGGCCTGCGCCTTGGCCAGCGCCTCATCGCCGGTTTCCTGCCCGGCAAGGGCTGCCGACATCTCCTGCCCGACGGCCGTGCCGATGCCCTGGAACTCAGGGATCGCGACGAATTGCGCGCCGGTATAGGGGATCTCCTGCACCGAGGGCTTGGAGAAATCGACCGCGTTCATCGAATCGAGCGTCATCTTGGCGAAGGGCGCGGCGGCCAGATACTCCGCATTCTCATAAAGCGAGGTGCGGGTGCCCGGAGGGGCGGCGCGCCAGCCCTCTTTCGAGGCGACGAGGTTGGTATATTCCTGGCTGGTCGCCCACTGGATGAAGGTCTTCGCCGCGTCCTGCTTTTGCGAAGAGGCCGGGATCGCGAGCGTCCAGGCCCAGAACCAGTTGCCGTGGTTGTCCACGCCCGCCTTGTTCGGGAACTGCGCATAGCCGACATGGTCGGCGACGGTGGAATTCGTCGGGTCGGTCACGAAACCGGCCGCGACGGTGGCGTCGATCCACATGCCGCACTTGCCCTGCTGGAACAGGGTCAGGTTTTCGTTGAACCCGTTCGAGGAGGCGCCCGGAGGACCGTAATTGGTCATCAGGTCGAGGTAGTCGGCGACCGTGTCCTTCCATTCCTGGCTGTCGAACTGGGGTTTCCAGTCCATGTCGAACCAGCGCCCGCCATAGCTGTTGTTCATGGCACCGATGAAGGCCATGTTCTCGCCCCAGCCCGGCTTGCCGCGCAGGCAGATGCCATAGACCTCGTTCCCCTTGTCGGTCATCGCGGCGGCGGCGGCCTTGATGTCGTCCCAGGTCGGGCTGTCGGGGATCGTGATCCCGGCCTTCTCGGCCAGATCGGTGCGGTACATCACCATCGCGGATTCGCCGTAGAAAGGCAGCGAATAAAGCGTGCCGTCGACGGAGAGGGCGCCCCGCACCGAAGGCAACAGATCGTCGACATTGTACTCTGCCGGAAGGTCGTTCAGCGGCGAAAGCCAGTTCTGCTTGGCCCAGATCGGAACCTCATAGGTGCCGATGGTCAGCACGTCGAACTGACCGCCGCCGGTGGCGATGTCGGTCGTGACCTGCTGGCGCAGCGCGTTTTCCTCAAGCGTGACCCAGTTGACCTGAATGTCGGGGTGCTTCGCGTTGAAGTCGGACATGAGGCCCTGCATGCGGATCATGTCGCCGTTGTTCACGGTGGCCACGGTGATCGATTCCGCAAAGGCGCCGGCGGACAGGCCGCAAAGAGCGGTGGCGCCCAGAAGCGCCCGCATCGTCATAGTCATGATTTCCTCCCAAGGGTATGAGCATTTGCCCATCCAATGCGCATATGCTCACTCTTGCGCGACATTTTGTCAACCGGAAATTCGGCTGGAGGTTAGCGCAAACGATGCAAAACCCGCCCCTACCCGGCCAGAAGCGCCTCGGCTGTCGCCTCGTCGGTGACAAGGCCGTTGATCAGCCGCCCCGCGATGGCGGCGCGAATCGCAGGCACCTTGCTGGTCCCGGCGGCGATGCCGATCACCGGGCCGCTCCGCGCAGGCTCGATCCGCACACCGCCGAGGCGCGCGGTCAGCGGCGTGTCGAGATAGACGCCCCCGGCGTCGAAGACGCAGCCGACAAGCTCCCCCGTCGCGCCGCGCGCCTGCATCTCGGCCAGTTGGTCCCTGGTCACGAAGCCGTCCTTGTAAAGCGGCGCATCGCCGCCCATCTGGCCCACGCCGCAAAAGACCACATCGGCATTGCGCGCCAGATCGACGACCGCCTTGACCGGGCCAAGCGCGTAGAACAGCGCCCGTTCCTCGGCCGTCTCGGACAGGACCGGCACCGGCATCGGGTAATGCGGCACATGCAGCTTGTCGGCGAGCCTGAGGATGACGTCATAGAAGGACGCCGACCCGTCCGGCGCGATATTCCCGATGAGGGAGACGACCTTGTGCCGCTCATAAGGCGCGGCGGCGAGTTCGGCCACCATGGCCGCCAGCGACCGCCCGGTGCCAAAGCCGATGACCAGCGGGTCGGGCCGCGCAAGGTAGCTTTCCAGCAGTTCCGCCGCGATGGCCGCCGTCGCCCGCGCCGGGTCCACCCCCGCGCCCAGATACGGCGCCACCCGCGCCTCGGTCAGCCCGAAGCGTCGCTTCAACGCCGCCTCGGCGGCGAGGCAAGACCCGATCTTGTGTTCCAGCCGGACATGGATCAACCCCTCGGCCATGGCGCGGCTGACAAGGCGCTGCGCGCGCTGGCGCGAGACGCCCAGTTCCGTCGCGATCTGGTCCTGCGTCATGCCGCCGACATAGTACATCCACCCCGCCCGCGCGGCGTCATCGTGTTTCGAGGTTTCGGGGTCGATCAGGTTCATGGGGCTCTCCGCAATTGCGGGACAATCTGGAAGAACCGCGCGAAGGAATCAAATGTCTTGGCAGGCCGCGCATCGTCGGGTGGGGTCAGGTCGCGGCCTTGCAGATGGGTTCCGCCGGTGAAGCGCAAGACCTCCATCCCCGCCGCATGGGCCGCGCGGATGCCGTTCAGGCTATCCTCGATCACAAGGCAATCCCTTGGTTTCACGCCCATTTTTTCCGCAGCCAGCAGGAAGAGGTCGGGCGCGGGCTTGCCGTGTTCCACCATCGAGGCGGTGAAAAGCGGCGTCTCATCAAGCCCCGGAAAGGCCACGATCTCAAGCGAGCGGCGGGCGCGGCGGGGGCTTGAGGATGTGGCGATGCAATAAGGTACGGCCAGCGCGCCGATCACCTCGGCAATCCCCGGCATGATGGTCAGGTCCCGCTCGAACGCCGCCAGAAGCCGGTTGCGATACTGTTCCTCGAACGCCTCGGGCAGGTTCAGGCCGAACTCCTCGCGGATCTGCTGCATCACGGTCGGATAGCTGCGGCCGAGGAAGTGGCGCGCGACATAGTCGAGGTCGATGGTGACGCCCAGCCGTGCCAGTTCGGCCACCAGCATCTTCGCGCTGATGATCTCACTGTCGATCAAGACGCCGTCGCAATCGAAGATGACAAGATCGGTCGCCATCGCCCCCCCTTTCCGCCCGCACTATACGCAGGCCCGCCGCCGGGGGAAGCGGTCAGAGGAGGACCCGCGGTTCGGCCCTGCCGCGTATGCCGGCGGCGACGCGGTAGACCAGCCCGTCGCCGGGGTCCGGCGCCACGATCCCCTCGCGCGCCGTGGTGACGTAAAGGGTGGACAGATCGGCGCCGCCGAAGGCCGGGCAGGAACTGTGCGCGCCGCCCACCGCGACCACCCGGTCCAGCGTGCCGTCGGGCAGATAGCGCGCCACCCGCCCCGCGCCCCATTGCGCGTTCCAAAGCGCGCCGTCCGCGTCCGTCACCGACCCGTCCGGGCCGAAGGCTTCGCCGGACAGATCGACGAAGACCTCCGCCGCTCCCTCCGGCCAGCCCCCGGTGTCGAGCCTCTGGCGAAAGACCACACCCGCCCGGGTATCGGCGAAATAGGCGCTGCGGCCGTCCGGCGCGAAACAGATGGAGTTGGGAATGGTGATGCGGTCATGCAGCTTCACCACCTCGCCCCGGTGAAAGCGGTAGATGGCGCCCAAGCCCGGCTCTGCCCGCTTGCCCATGGTGCCGATCCAGAAGCCGCCGAACGGGTCCGCGCGGCCGTCATTCGACCGGGTCGCGGGGGTGTCCGCCTCAAGCGGCACCACCCGTTCGCGCGCGCCCGATGGGATGTCGAACCGGTAAAGCCCGCTTTCCGTGGCGATCAGCAGCGTGTCGCGATCGACCCACCCGGCGGCCGAGGCGCATTCGCCAAGCGCCCAGTCAAGCGCCCTGTCCCCCTGCCGCGACAACAGCCGGTGGCCGAGGATGTCGAACCAGAAAAGCTGCCCCCGTTCCGGGTGCCAAAGCGGCCCTTCGCCCAACTCGCAGGGGCGGTTGTCGAAGACCTCCGCCCTCATCCCCGGCCTGCGTCGTACTGCGCGACGATCCCGCGCGCGCGGTTGGCCACCTCACCCGCGCCGTCGCCGGGCCGGTAAAGCGCCGTTCCGATGCCAAAGCCGGACGCCCCGGCGGCGAACCATTCGGCGAAGTTTTCCGGCCCCGCGCCGCCGACGGCCAGAACCTCGGTCCCTTCGGGCAGGACCGCGCGCAGGGCCTTCAGCCCCGCCGGGCCGATCAGCGAGCCGGGGAACAGCTTCAGCCCGTCCGCCCCGGCCCGGAGCGCCGCGAAACAGTCCGTGGGCGTCATCACGCCGGGATAGGAGAGCAGCCCAAGCGCCTTGGTCCGCGCGATCACCGCCGGGTTGGCATCCGGTGAGACGATCAGCCCGCCCCCCGCCGCCTGCACCCTGTCCACGTCCGCAGGCGTCAGCACCGTCCCCGCGCCGATCACCGCGACACCCCCGAACCGCCCGGCAAGCGCCGCGACGCTGGCAATGGCGTCGGGGGAGTTCAGCGGCACCTCGATCTTGGTGATGCCTTCGCCGATCAGGGCGTCCGCGACGGCCAGAACCTCCTCCGGCCGGATGCCACGCAGGATGGCGATGATGTTGCGATGGCTCATGCGTCCCCCCTTCCCCGCCGCGCCGCGCCCAGCCCGGCGAGCGTCATGGATGTCGCCTCCAGCACCGCGACGGTCACGCCCGCGCCTTTCAGCGCCTCGGCATAAAGCCCGGCCAGATCGGGCGCGCCGATCACCGCGACGTTCTGGCCCAGCCAGTAGGGTTTCGCCCCCGCCAGTTCCAGCCCGATCAGAAGGCCCGAAAGCCGCCCCCGCGCCTCTGCCTCTGGCAGCCCCTCAAGCAGCCCCGCCGCCCGGATCGCAAAGAGCCGCGCGGCGAGTTTCTGTGGCGCGGTCATGGCATCCGTGACCGCCCCGGCAAAGGCGGCGCGGTCAAGCGCGCCCCCGCCGACCGAATGGCGCAGGACCGAGCGGGTCGCCAGCAGGTCGAACATCTCCCCGGTCAGGAAGGTCTGAAAGCTCACCACCTCGCCCGCGCTGACCTGCGCCCATTTGGTGTGGGTGCCGGGCAGGCAGATGACGCCGTCGAAATCCGCCATATGCGACAGCAGGCCGGCGATCTGCGTCTCTTCCCCGCGCATGACGTCGGGCGGGGTCGCTTGGGAAAGGCCGGGCAGGATGCGGACAGACAGGCGCGGATCGGCGGTGGTGACCGCCATGCCACCGCCCAAAGGCGCACAGGGGACGGGGCGATAAGGTACCTCACGCCAGCCCTGCCTGGCCCCGACCATCCCGCAGGCGACGACCGGCACCGGCGCGCCTGTGTCCGGCAGCCAGCCGCCCACCAGCCGCATGAGCGCCGGTTCGAACCCGTCCGGGTCCAGCGCGCCCATGCCGTCGGCCGATGACCCTTCGGCCAGAACCGCACCATCCGCCGCCATGGCCCAGGCGCGCAGCCTGCTCGTCCCCCAATCGACAGCGATCCAGTCGGGCTTGACCATGACTACCCCAGATCCCCCGGCAAGAGCGCGTCGGGGATATTCTGGTAGCAGACCGGGCGCAGGAAGCGGCGGATCGACAGCGTCCCGACGGAGGTGGCGCCGAAGTTGGTCGACGCCGGGTAAGGACCGCCATGGACCATGGCATCGGCGACCTCGACGCCGGTGGGGAAGCCGTTTGCCAGCACCCGGCCTGCCTTCCGTTCAAGGACCGGCATCAGGCGTTGCCCCAGCGCGGTATCGCCCGCGTCCAGATGCAGCGTGCAGGTCAGTTGGCCCTGCAAGGACCGCGCCACGGCCTCCATCTCCGCCGCATCCGCCACCCGCACGATCAGGCCGAGCGGGCCAAAGACCTCCTCCCCCAGCGCGTGATTGGCGAGCCATGCCGCGCCCGTGGTGGCGTAAAGGTAAGGCGTGGCGCTCCTCAGGTCGCAGACCGAGGTCAGCACCGCCTGCACCCCCGCCGTCGCCGCGATCCGGTCGCGGCCCTGGCGGTAGGCGGCCGCAATCCCGTCGGTCAGCATCACCTGCGCGCCGACGGGTGACAGGGCCTCGGTCGCGGCCGTCGTGAAGGCGTCGGCCTCGGCCCCGTCGATCACCACCGCGATGCCGGGATTGGTGCAGAACTGCCCCGCGCCCATGGTCAGGCTGGCGGCCCAGCCCTTCGCGATCTCCGCCCCCCGCTGGGCCAGCGCCGATGGCAGAAGGAACATTGGATTTACCGAACCAAGCTCCCCAAAGAACGGGATCGGATCGGGTCTGGAACAGCAGAGATCGAACAATGCGCGCCCCCCGGCGAGCGAGCCGGTAAAGCCCACGGCGCGGATCAGCGGGTGCTGGACAAGCGCCTGCCCGACATCGCGCTTGCCGCCCTGGATAAGGGAGAACACGCCCGGATGGATGCCGCAGCGCCGGATGGCCGCATGGACCGCCTCGGCCACGATCTCGCCCGTGCCGGGATGGGCGGAATGGCCCTTGACCACGACCGGGCAACCGGCGGCCAGCGCCGCCGCCGTGTCGCCACCCGCGGTCGAAAAGGCGAGCGGGAAGTTCGAGGCGCCGAAGACCGCCACCGGGCCGATGGGGCGCTGGACCAGCTTCAGGTCGGGGCGTGGCAGCGGCTGGCGGTCGGGCAGCGCCGGGTCGTGGCGGCGGTCGAGGTAATCGCCCTTCAGGATGTGGCTGGCGAAAATGCGCAACTGCCCGGTGGTCCGCCCGCGTTCGCCCTGCAACCGCGCCTCCGGCAGGCCGGTCTCAGACGTCCCAATCCCGGTGATCGCGTCGCCCCGCGCCTCGATCTCATCGGCGATGGCGTTGAGGAAGGCCGCGCGATCCTCACGGGTCGCAGAGCCATAGGACCAGAACGCCGCCTCGGCAGCCTTGCAGGCGCGGTCCACCAGATCCGGCGTCCCGACCGCGAAGTCATGCGCCGCCCCATGCGCAGGCTCAGACCGGAAGGTCGCCGCACCCGCAACCCAGTCGCCCGCGATCAGGTGACGCCCGTGGGGGGTGAAAACGCTGTCCGCCATTGCGGTCTCCTTCGTCATTTGCCCCAACGCAGCGCGATCAGGTCAAGCTCCCCCGCCAGATGGAGAAGCCGCGCCTTCGTGCGCTCGCTGAGCGGTTTGAGCGGGTGGCGGACATGGTCGGACCCGATCACGCCCCCCGCCGCGAATACAGTCTTGCAGGCGCGAAGACCACATTGACGGTTTTCGTGGTTGATAAGCGGCAGGCAGAGCCGCCATCGGTCCAGCGCCTGATCGACCCGCCCGGCGCGGTAGTCGATGACGATGGGCCGGATCTTTTCCGGCAGCAGGCCCGAGGTCATGGTGCCGGTCGCGCCCGCATCCAGATCGGCCAGAAGCGTCACCGCCTCTTCCCCGTCGAAGGGGCCGATGATGTCGCGCCCGCTCGCCTCGATCAGCGCGGCGAGCTTGTCGGCGGCGAAGGGCGTCTCGATCTTGAAGTAGCTCACGTTTTCAATCTCGCGCGCCATGCGGGCCAGAAGCGGCACCGGCAGGCTGACGCCCGAAAGGGGCGCGTCCTGCACCATGATCGGGATCGAAATCGCGTCGCTGACGGCGCGGAAATGCTCAACGATCCCGGCCTCGGCGGGGACGAGGCCGACACCGTGATAGGGTGGCATCATCATCACCATGGCCGCACCCATCGCCTCGGCCGCCTTCGCGCGGGCGACAGCGATGGCGGTCGCGAAATGGCTGATGGTGACGATCACCGGCACCCGGCCCGCGACATGCTCAAGGCTGATGCGCATGACCGTGGCGCGTTCGTCATCCGACAGCAGGAACTGTTCGGAGTAATTGGCAAGGATGCAGATCGCATCGACGCCCTGGTCGATCATGCAGTCGAGAACGCGGCGGATGCCGCCCTCATCAAGGCTGCCGTCCCCGTGGAAGGGCGTCGGCGCAACGGGCAGGATGCCGGTCAGGGCTTGGGTCATGGTCAGGTCCCGGAATTACCAGTGAAAAGGCGCCACCGTCACGCGGCGGCCAAGGGTGAAGGCGTCGGCGACATGGCGCATCGGCGACAGGTCCATGTCGATCCCGCCCGCCTGAACAAGTCGCGCCATCTTACTGTAAAGACGCGGGTATTCGCCGGTCAGCGGGGCATCGTCCTGTGCCGCCGCCCGCACCCCGTCCACGGCCATCTGCGCGCCGCCATCGGTCAGGGTCAGGGTGCCTGCATCGGTCACGGCCTTTATCGTCCAGGTCTGGTCGCCCTCCTGGCGCCAGTCGAAGACTGCCGACACCTCGGCCCCGCCGGGGTGATGGAAGCGCAGGTCGGCGGCAATCGGGGTCTGGCGGTTGTCCGGGAAAGAAAGCGTCGCGGCGGTCAGGTGGATCGGCTCGGGCAGGATCGCGGTCACGATGGACAGCGCGTTGATGCCCGGATCGAAGACGCCAAGCCCGCCCGGCTCCCATATCCAGTCCTGCCCCGGATGCCAGCGGCGCACGTCCTCTTTCCAGGTCACGCTGAGGTGGCGCAGCGCCTTGTCCGCCAGCCACGCCTTCGCCGCCGCGACCTGCGCGGCCTCGCGCGAATGCCAGGTCGCGTAAAGGGACAGGCGCCCGGCGCGGGCCAGCCCCTCAAGCGCGTGGCATTCCGACAGCGTCGCGCCCGGCGGCTTTTCCAGCATGACGTGACGCCCGGCCTTCAGCGCGGCGGCGGCATAGGCGAAGCGCGGCACCGGCGGCAGGCAGAGCGAGATGACGCGGATGTCCTGCCGTTCGGCCAGAAGGGCCGCGAAATCGGTATAGGCCGGAACGCCACCCACCCCGCCATGGCGCGAAACCGTCGCCGCCAGCACCCAGTCCGGCGATGAGGTAATCGCCGGAACATGCTGATCCAGCGCGATTTTTCCGATCCCAACCAGCGCGACCTGCATCAATGCGAATCCTTTCCGACCGGCGCCCCCCGGCAGCCCTTGAGAAAGCCGAGATCGGCCCCGGTATCGGCGCCCTCGACATGCGCCTGATGCAGCCAGGCATAGCCGCCCTCCGGCACCTCATGGCCGGGCGTCCAGTCCGCCAGCCGGGCGGCCAGTTCGGCATCGGTTATGTCCAGATGCAGCCGCCGGTTCGGCACGTCCAGTTCAATCATGTCGCCGTCCCGGACCACCGCAAGCGGGCCACCGGCGGCCGCCTCGGGCGAGGTGTGCAGCACCACCGTGCCATAGGCGGTGCCGGACATGCGCGCGTCCGAAATGCGCACCATGTCTGTGATGCCCTTCCGCAGCACCTTCGGCGGCAGGCCCATATTGCCCACCTCGGCCATGCCGGGATAGCCTTTCGGGCCGCAGTTCTTCAGGACCATGACGCAGGTTTCGTCGATATCCAGCGCCTCATCCTCGATCCGGGCCTTGTAGTCGTCGATATCCTCGAAGACGACGGCGCGACCACGATGGGTCAGCAGATGTTCGGAGGCGGCAGAGGGTTTCAGGACCGCCCCCTTCGGCGCGAGGTTGCCCCGCAGGACGGCGATCCCGCCATGCTGCGTCAGCGCCTTTTCGACCGGCAGGATCACGTCCTCGTTCCAGTTGACGGCGTCCTTCACCTCATCCCAGATCGCGCCACCGGAAACGGTCAGCGCGTCCCTGTTCAGCATCCCGGCTTCCCCCAATCTCTTGAGAACGACCGGCAGGCCACCGGCATAGAAGAATTCTTCCATCAGATACTTGCCCGAGGGCATGAGGTTGACGATGGTCGCCACATCGCGCCCGCAGCGGTCCCAGTCGTCCAGCGTCAGATCGACCCCGACCCGGCCCGCGATGGCAAGGAGGTGGATCACCGCATTGGTGGACCCGCCAATCGCGCCATTGGTGCGGATCGCGTTCTCGAAGGCCGGTTTCGTCAGGATGTCCGAAGGTTTCAGGTCGTCCTTGACCATCTGCACGATGCGTCGGCCGGACAGTTGCGCCATCACCCGGCGACGGCTGTCCACCGCCGGGATCGCGGCATTGCCCGACAGTGCCATGCCCAGCGCCTCGGCCATGCTGGCCATGGTCGACGCCGTCCCCATCGTGTTGCAGGTGCCGGTGGAGCGGGACATGGAGGCCTCGGCCTCAAGAAACTCCGCCTGCGTCATCTCCCCCGCCTTCACGGCTTCGGAGAATTTCCACAGATGGGTGCCAGACCCCACCCTTTCGCCCCGGAAATAGCCGTTCAGCATCGGCCCGCCGGTGACGATGATCGACGGCAGATCGGTGGAGGCGGCGGCCATCAGCAGGCTAGGCGTGGTCTTGTCGCAGCCCACCAGAAGCACCGCACCGTCGATGGGCTGGCCGCGCATCTGTTCCTCGATCGCCATGGCTGCAAGGTTGCGAAACATCATCGCGGTCGGGCGGAAGGTGTTTTCCGAGGCCGAAAAGACCGGCACCTCGACCGGAAAGCCCCCGGCCTCCCATATCCCGGCCTTCACCTTCTCGGCCAGTTCGCGCAGATGGCCGTTGCAGGGCGTCAGGTCCGACCAGGTGTTCAGGATGCCGATGACAGGGCGTCCGTCAAACAAATCATGCGGATAGCCCTGGTTCTTCATCCAGCCGCGATGATAGATCGCATCGCGCGAGGTGCCGCCGTACCATTCCTGGGAGCGAAGCTTGCGGGGCCATGTGGCGGGTTTGAATGTCATGGCTCAGCCCTGCTTGCTCTTGTTGTAGACGTCGAAGATCACCGCGGCGAGAAGGACGAGGCCCTTGATCACCTGCTGGTAGTCGATGCCAATGCCCATGATCGACATGCCGTTGTTCATCACCCCCATGATGAAGGCGCCGACCACGACGCCGACGATCTTGCCGACACCGCCCGACATCGACGCGCCGCCGATGAAGACGGCGGCGATCACGTCAAGCTCGAACCCGACACCCGCCTTGGGCGTGGCGGAGTTCAGCCGCGCGGTCACGATCATGCCCGCAAGGGCCGCCAGCGCGCCCATGTTGACGAAGGTCAGGAAGGTCAGCCGGTCGGCGTTGATCCCCGACAGCCGCGCGGCCTTGAGGTTGCCGCCCACCGCATAGATGCGCCGCCCGGTCACGGTGTTTTCGGTGAAGAACGCATAGGCCACGATCAGCACCGACATGACCATCAGCACATTGGGCAGGCCCCGAAAATTCGCCAGTTGCAGCCCGACGAAAAGAAGCGCGCCAACGACGACGGCATTGCGCAGCGCGTACATCGCGCCCGGCTCCTGCGCGATGCCATAGGCGGCGTTGCGGCGCCGCGCACGAAGCGATTGCCAGACCATCGCCGCCGCGGCGACCGCGACCAGAACGATGGCGGTGACGTTGGGCTTGCCGACGCCGAACAGGTCGGGAATGAAGCCGGTCGAAAGCGACTGAAACGCCTTGGGGAACGGGCCAAGGTTCTGCCCCCCCAGAAGCCAGAGCGTCAGCCCGCGAAAGACCAGCATCCCGGCCAGCGTCACGATGAAGGACGGGATGCGCCAATAGGCGATCCAGTAACCCTGCGCCGCCCCGATCGCCATGCCGACGACGATGCAGATCGGGATCACCAGAAAGACCGGCAGCCCGACATTCAGCGTCAGCACCGCCGAGACCGCGCCCACGAAGGCCGCGACGGACCCGACCGACAGGTCGATATGCCCGGCCACGATCACCAGCAGCATCCCCAGCGCCATGATGATGATATAGCTGTTTTGCAGGAACAGGTTGGTGATGTTGACGGGTTTCAGAAGCGTCCCCCCGGTCACGACCTGAAAGAAGATCATGATGAGCAGCAGCGCCAGAAGCATCCCGTATTCGCGCAGATGGCTGCCCAGATAGGCGCCGATCCCCTTCGATGCGGGCGCGGTTGCGGTCTCGGTCGAATTCGCCATCTCTCGTCCCTCAGTTCTTCAGGATATGGGCCATGATGCGTTCCTGGCTTGCGTCCTTCGCCGCCAGTTCGCCGACGATCCGGCCTTCGTTCATCACATAGATGCGGTCGCACATGCCCAGCAGTTCGGGCATCTCGGAAGAGATCATCACGACGCCGCGCCCCTGCGCGACCAGTTCGTTCATGATGTTGTAGATCTCGAACTTCGCGCCCACGTCGATGCCGCGCGTGGGTTCATCCAGGATCAGGACCTGCGGATCGGCGAAAAGCCATTTCGACAGCACGACCTTCTGCTGGTTGCCGCCCGAGAGGTTCATCACCTTCTGATGCACCCCCGGCGTCCGTATCCGCATCGCGGTCCGATAGCGTTCGGCGACCTGCTGTTCCTCGGCCTTGTTCAGAACGCCCCCTGCCGACACGCCGTCAAGGTTGGCCAGCGTGATATTGCGCGAGATCGGGTCTTCAAGGATCAGCCCAAGCTCCTTGCGGTCCTCGGTCACATAGGCGATCCCCGCCGCGATGGCGCGGGTCACGTCCGAGGTATCGACAGGCGTCCCGTTCATGGCGACGGTGCCGGAGATGTTGCGACCGTAGGAGCGTCCGAAGATGCTCATCGCCAGTTCGGTGCGCCCGGCCCCCATCAGCCCGGCGATGCCGACAATCTCCCCCTTGCGGACGGTGAAGCCGACATCGCTGATGATCTGGCGTTCGGTCTGTTCGGGGTGCCAGACGTTCCAGCCTGTCACCTCCATCAGCACGTCGCCGATATTGCGGTCGCGTTCGGGGTAGCGGTGGGCCATGTCGCGGCCGACCATGTCGCGGATGATGCGCTCCTCGGAGATCTCTTCCGTCCGCGCGTCCATCGTCGCCACCGCCGTGCCGTCGCGCAGCACCGTGACCCGGTCGGCGACGCGGCGCACCTCATTCAGCTTGTGGCTGATGATGATCGAGGTGACGCCGTGGGATTTCAGTTCCAGAAGCAGGTCGAGCAGCTTTTCGCTGTCGTTTTCCTGAAGCGCGGCGGTCGGTTCGTCCAGGATCAGAAGCCGGACGTCCTTGGCCAGCGCCTTGGCGATCTCTACCAGTTGCTGCTTGCCGACACCGATCTTGCCGACAAGGCGCGAGGGCGGTTCAGAGAGGCCCACGCGGGCCAGATGCTTTTCGGTCTGGGCGAAGGTTTCGTGCCAGTCGATGACACCCCTGCCCGCCCGTTCGTTGCCCAGAAACAGGTTTTCGGCAATCGACAGAAGCGGGACCAGGGCAAGCTCCTGGTGGATGATGATGATCCCCTTCGCCTCGCTGTCGGCGATCTTGCGAAATTCCGCCAGCGTGCCGTCGTAATGGATTTCACCGTCATAGCTGCCCGCCGGATAGACGCCCGACAGCACCTTCATCAGGGTCGATTTTCCGGCGCCGTTTTCGCCCACAAGCGCGTGGATTTCACCCGGCATCACGGTGAGATTGACGGTGTCGAGCGCCTTGACCCCCGGAAAGGTCTTGGTGATGGCGCGCATCTCAAGCAGCGGCTGCATCGCTTCCCCCCTGGTTCCGCCCCGCCCCCGAAAACGGGGCGGGACGGTCTGTCACAGGATTATTCGACCTGGTCCTTGGTGTAATAGCCGGACCCGACCAGCACCTGTTCCCAGTTCGACGCATCGACCGAGACCGGCTCAAGCAGGTAGGACGGCACGACCTTGACGCCGTTGTCATAGGTGGTGGTGTCGTTGATCTCCGGCTCGCCGCCCTTCAGCATCGCATCGACCATGCCGACGGTCACGCGGGCCAGTTCGCGGGTGTCCTTGAAAACGGTCGAATACTGCTCACCAGCAAGGATCGACTTGACCGAGGGAAGTTCGGCGTCCTGCCCGGTGACGATCGGCATCTTCATGTCGCCGGACCCGTAGCCGACGCCCTTGAGCGATGACAGGATGCCGATCGACAGCCCGTCATAGGGCGACAGAACGCCGTTGACCTGCTTGTCGGTGTAATTCGCCGACAGAAGGTTATCCATCCGCGCCTGCGCCACCGCGCCGTCCCAGCGCAGCGTGCCGACCTTGTCCATGCCCATCTGGCCCGACGGGACCGCGATGTCGCCCGCGTCGATCATCGGTTGCAGGACCGACATCGCACCGTTGTAGAAGAAGAAGGCGTTGTTGTCGTCGGGCGAGCCGCCGAACAGTTCCACGTTCCAGGGCTTGGCATCCGGGAAGCGTTCCTTCAGGCCCTTCACAAGGCTTTCCGCCTGCTGGACGCCGACCTTGAAGTTGTCGAAGGTCGCGTAATAGTCGACATTGCCGCTGTCGCGGATCAGGCGGTCATAGGCGATGACCTTGATCCCGGCGGCCGAGGCGTTCTCCAGCGCGTTCGACAGGGTCGTGCCGTCGATGGCGGCGATCACCAGCACGTTCACGCCCTTGGTGATCATGTTCTCGATCTGGGCCAGCTGGTTGGGGATGTCATCCTCGGCATATTGCAGGTCGGTCTCATAGCCTGCGGCCTGAAACTGTTCGACCATCGAGGTGCCGTCGGAAATCCAGCGGGCCGAGGATTTCGTCGGCATGGCGATGCCGACCAGCCCGTCGGCGAAGGCGCCGGATGCCACAAGGACGGCGGCCGCGGCCGTCGCCAGAACTGTCTTGAACTTCATGTTATCCTCCACGGGTGGCACGCATCCAATTGGCTTCGGGATGCGATGTGTTGATTGGTGAGGGCCCTCCAACCCCGCCCTTGGATTAGCGGAGGCTTGCATATCTTCCAAATCGCATTAATCGTAATCTGCATACCGAAACTGATATGACATTCCGTCATGGCCCTGTCGCGAAAACTCAAACCCGCCCATCTGCGGCTGATCCTGAAGATCGCCGAGACCGGGCAGCTTCAGATGGCGGCAACCGCGCTGGCCATGTCGCAGCCCGCCGCCTCGCGCATCCTGAACGAGATCGAGGTCGAGGCCGGAACGCCCCTGTTCCTGCGCCACGCCAAGGGGATGGAACCGACGCAGGCGGGCAGCGCGTTCCTGAAGCATTCCCGCGCCATGCTGACCGAGATGGACAGCCTTGAGACGGAGATGGCCAATATCCGCGCCGGTCTTGTGGGCGAGGTGCGCGTGGGGTCCGTGACCGGTCCCGCCGTGCGCTGCCTTGTCCCCGCGATCCGCCAGATCAAGGAAATCGCGCCGGGGATCGAGCCGACGATCGAGGTCGCGCCCTCTTCCGACCTTGTCCGGGGGCTTGAGGAAGGGCGCTTCGATTTCATCCTCGCGCGCTTTCCCCCCGGCTATGACAGCCGCGCCTTCCGCGTCACCCCCGCGCGGGCCGAGGTCGTGTCGCTGGTGGTGCGCGCCGAACACCCGCTGGCCCATCGCCGTGCCATCCCCATCGCGGAGCTTTCGGGCTATGAATGGGTGATCCAGGAACGCGCCTCACCGATCCGCATCGCCATCGACGGCGCCTTCCATGCCGCCGGCGCGCCGGTGCCGGCCAATGTCACCAACACCTCATCGCTTCTGGTGATGCTGGCGATCATCGAGACCTCGGACGCCATCGTGACGCTCAGCGAGGAAGTCGCGGGCCTTCTGACGCGCGGCTCACCGCGCCCCGGCCTTGTCGCGCTGGACCTTGCCGATACGATCTCTGTCGCGCCCTATTTCATCATCCAGAACCGCGCCCAACGCCTGTCGCGCGCCGCCGAACAGGTTCTGGAACGGATCGTGCAGGCGCTGTGAAGGGGGGATGGTGGGTCGTGAGAGGCTCGAACTCCCGACATCTTCGGTGTAAACGAAGCGCTCTACCAACTGAGCTAACGACCCGGATCGCGGCCAGATAGCCGGTTCGCGGGCGCAAGGCAAGCTGTCCGCCGCCCCGGCTGTCCCCGTCTGCGGAACGGGCGCGCCGACTCAGCCGCCCCTTGCCCCCTGCCGATCCGCCCTTCGGACGACAACCCGCACACGCAGCCCGCGAGAAAACCCCGAAAAAACACGCAGAAACAGATAGTTTCCAGATCTTCGCATCGGCCGCGCCACAAAGTTGCCACAATTCACTTCCCGCCCCGGCCAGGGGCTTTGATGAGCAATCGCGAACAGTCATTGTCCCGACAGCTTGGGTGCCGGTTGGCAACTTGTCCAATCAGACAGGTTTTGTTTCCGCGCGGAAAAGCTGCCCTAACGGCAATTCATCCAGAAGTAGTATTGGCCGCCCATCGCACAGCAAGATACCCGAAAAATTTGTCACAAACCCGCCTGAATTGGCTGCCAGACCGATCCCATCGGACGGCGCCAGGGTAAGGCGCCAACATAAAGTCCGGCCCTGTACGAGTGACATTGTTACCTTGGGTGTACGAGTGCCGATGGTTGGCGCGCAGGATGCGCGCAAGATCGCTTCGGACCGGGATGGATTGAATATCCCGGTCCGGGGCGCGATGGTTGACGGTCATCAGTACATTTGGAGTTCCGATTGAGCCACGACGCGATTTTGAATGACGACACCGGCGCCCATTCCGGCGCCAGGGCGGCGGCCCCCGTCACACGGGGCCGCCGCCCCCTTCCCCGCGCCATCGCCTGGACCCTGCCGGGCTTCGGCGAAACCGCGCGGGTCACCACCTCTTTCGGCGACCTGCCGCTTCAGGCGCTGCGCAAGCGCGACCCGCTGCGCACGCCCCAGGGCGCGATCCGCCCGGTTCACTGGTGCGACCGGCTGCGCCTCGACGCAGGCTTCCTTGCCGCCAATCCCGATGCCCAGCCGATCGTCATCCCGGCCAACGCGCTTGGCAACGGGCTGCCCAAGGCCGATCTCATCGTCTCACCGCATCAGAAGATCGGCATCCGCCCGCCCGGATACGCACAGGAATTCCGCCTCGCGCGCGACCTGACAAGCCGCCCCGGCATCCTGCGCCGCCCGGTGGAGGCGATGTCCTATCACCTGTTCCATTGCGAGGTGCCGACCGCCGTCCTCGTCGAAGGCGTGGTGGTCGAGGTCGCGCCCTAAAGCGTTTCGGGTTACCCTGGATCAGAATTCGAACTTATTTCGTTCGAATTCTGATACTTACTTTCTCAACGCAAACCCGAAACGCCCTAACCGTCGCGCGCCGCATCGTCGGGCCGGCCGCGAAAGCCGGTAGCGACGACGAATTTCTCCGAACTGTCGGATCGGCTCGCCGGTGGTTTCACATTGGCGACCTTGGTGAAGGCGCGCTTCAAAAGCGCCTGCAATTCGTTCTCCGCGCCGCCCGCCAGCACCTTGGCGACGAAAGTCCCGCCCTCTTCCAGCACGTCGAAGGCAAATTCCGCCGCCGCCTCGCAAAGTGCGACGATCCGCAGGTGATCGGTCCCCTTGTGGCCCGAGGAGGCGGCGGCCATGTCCGACATCACCACATCGGCCTTGCCGCCCAGCCAGTCCTTGACCTTCAGATCGGCATCGTCCGCGAGGAAATCGAGCTGGTGGATCTCCGCCCCCGCGATCGGCTCCACCTCCTGCAAATCGACACCCAGCACCCGGCCCACCGCCTTGCCGGATTTCTCGCCCAGCGCGTTGACCCGCTGAACGGCGATCTGGCACCAGCCCCCCGGCGCGCAGCCCAGGTCCACCACCCGCGCGCCCGGCACAAGGAAACGGTACTTGTCGTCCAGTTCCAGGATCTTGTAGGCGGCGCGGCCCCGGTAACCTTCCTTCCGCGCCCGCTGGACGTAAGGATCGTTCAACTGCCGTTCGAGCCAGAGGGTCGAGGACAGCTTGCGCCCCTTGGCGGTCTTCACCCGCACGCGAAGATCGCGCTGCCCGCGTCCCGACGTCTTGCCTGACGGCGTCTTGGCCATACGACCGCTCCTCAGCCCATTCACCGTGGTCCAAATACTCAATGCGCGCCCGCGCCGCAATCGCACCGCCCGAAGGCCGGGCGCAGGTCAGAACGGCCCGTCCTCAAGCACGCCATCGGCCGACATCTGCGCGTAAAGCAGCCCCTCGCGCAGCCCCCGGTCTGCGACCGACAGGCGATCGGTCGGCCAGATCCGCATCAGCGCCTGCAAGATCGCCGCGCCCGACATGATCAGCGAATGGCGGTCGCGCCCGATACGGGGATCGTTGCGCCGCCCCTCCGGCCCCAGTTGCAGATAGCTCCGGATCACCCGGTCGATCTGGTCCGAGGTCATGCGCAGCCCGTCCACCTTGGTCCGGTCATAGCGCTTCAGGCCCAGATGGCTGGCCGCGACGGTGGTCACGGTGCCAGAGGTACCGATGATCTGAAAATGCTCACGCGGCTGGCTGGCATTGTAGGGGGAGAAATCGGCAAGGTTTTCCTCGAAAAACCAGCTCATCAGGGCGAAGCGGGCGCTGTCATCCTCGACATCGGCGAACTGGTCCTTCAGCGTCGCGACGCCAAGCGGGACGGAGATCCAGTCCACCACCTTCGCCGCCGGGAACGGGCTTTCGGGCGGGTGGAACCCGGCGTGAAGCCGCATGATCGCGCGCGGGCGTTCGGTGCGCGGAACGGCGGACAGGTCGATCCAGACAAGCTCGGTCGAGCCGCCGCCAATGTCCACGACCAGAAGCTGTTCGGTCCGTGTCGACACCAGCGGCGCGCAGGAGACGACCGCCAGCCGCGCCTCTTCCTCGGGCTGGATGATTTCCAGCGGCAGGCCGGTTTCGCGCTGGACGAATTTCACGAACTCGCCCGCGTTCTTGGCGCGCCGACAGGCCTCGGTCGCGACCAGGCGCATCCGCTTCACGTCATGCTGTTCGATCTTGCGGCGGCAGATCTGCAAGGCCTGCGCCGTGCGCGCCATCGACCCGCGGCTGAGCCGGCCCGAGGCTTCAAGCCCGTAGCCAAGCTGGACCGATTTGGAAAAGCTGTCGACGACATGGAACTGACTGCCCTTCGGCTGGGCAATCAGCATCCGACAACTGTTGGTCCCGAGGTCCAGCGCCGCATAAAGCTGCGCCGGATCGGGTCTTGGGGTGCCGTGCGGCTCGACCGATTTCGGGAACGCGCCCGCACCTCCGGGACGCCTGGGCGCCATCATTGCGCCCTCCGATCTGATGTTGGGTCCAATGTAGAGGCAGGACCGCGCGCTGGCAAGGCGGGCCGACCCCCGCCCCTGCTGCGGAAAGGCGGGATTCATCATCTTCATGAGAAATTTGAAAGCGCGGCCCGGCCCGTTTTCATGGCATCCGGGGCCGGAAGAGGCTATGGCCGGGGCGGCGGCGTCGCTCCAATGGCGTAGCATGTCGAAAATCGTCATCGCCGGGCGGCGGTCGCGCATTATTGAGGCGAAGGACTTTCGGAGGGAATCGCCATGGCTGAGGTGACTATCGTCTACTGGCGCGACATCCCGGCCCAGGTGATCGTGGGCAAGGGGCGTCGGGGGGTGAAAAAGCCGCTGCCCGAGCGCTTCGAACAGGCCATCGACCGCTGCGCCATGAAGATCGGCGCACGCGACACCGACGCCTATCTCGCCGAATGGCGCAAGGCCGCGCCGGTGACGGTCGAGGGAGAGGACGAGGCGGTCGCGGCAGCCGAAGCCGCGCGCATCGACCGGGAGTATGATACCGAGCGTCTCAAGGCGCTTATCGCGAATGAAGGCCGGGCCTGAATGCCCGCCGGGATCTGGAGGAAAGCCATGGCGATTTTGAACTTCCGCCGCAAGACCGCTGCGGCCGCACCTGTCGGGGACAAGGCCCAGGTCGAGGCGTTCCTGAAGAACTACTCGATCGAGGTGATGCCCCGCACCGCCGAGAAGGTCGAGGATTTCCGCACCCTCCTGCCCGCCGGGACGCGCGTCTACATCGCCCATATCGACGGCACCCCGATCGAGGACATGGTCGCCACCGCCAAGCGCATCAACGCCGAGGGTTTCCCGGTGATGCCGCACTTCCCGGCCCGGATCATCAAGGACAAGGCGACGCTTGGCGACTGGATCGCGCGCTATCAGGGCGAGGCGGACGTGAAGCAGGCGCTGCTGCTGGGCGGCGGCGTGGCGACGCCCGCCGGTGATTTCGACAATTCGATGCAACTGATCGAGACCGGCCTTTTCGACGGGTTCGACCGGCTTCATGTCGCCGGTCACCCGGAAGGCAACAAGGACATCGACCCGGACGGGTCGGACAAGAACGTGATGCAGGCGCTGAAGTGGAAACAGGCATTCTCTGAGCGGACCGATGCGAAGATGGCGATGGCCACGCAATTCTGCTTCGAGGCGAAGCCGGTCATCGACTGGGTCAACCGCCTGAACGCCGAGGGGATCGACATCCCGGTCCACATCGGCGTCGCCGGTCCGGCGAAGCTGCAAACGCTGATCAAGTTCGCCATCGCCTGCGGTGTCGGCCCGTCGCTCAAGGTGCTTCAGAAGCGTGCGATGGATGTGACCAAGCTGCTTTTGCCCTATGAGCCGACGGATTTCGTGGGCGAGCTGGCCGCGCACAAGGCCGCCAATCCCGGCTTCGGGATCGAGTCGGTGCATTTCTTCCCGCTCGGCGGCATCAAGACCAACGCGACCTGGGCGATCGAGAACGGCGGCGCCTCGGCCAAGCCGGTAGCGGCCTGACCGGACCCATGGGCAAGGCGGCACTTCTTTTCGATCTGGACGGCACGATGCTGGTCTCGGACCCGATCCATATGGAAGTGTTCGCCGAGCTTCTGGCCCCGCGTGGCCTGACCGTGGACGAAGACTTTTACATGTCCCATATCCATGGCCGCCTGAACGTCGATTTCTTTGCCGAGTTCCTGCCCGGCGAACCCGACCCGGTGGCGCTGTCGGACCACAAGGAGGCAGAGTTCCGCCGCCGCCTGCCGCGCCCCTACCCCTCCATGCCCGGCGTGATCGACTTTCTTTCGCGGGCGCGGGACGCTGGCCTGCATCTTGCCGTCGTCACCAACGCCCAGCGCGCCAATGCCGAGGCGATGCTTGAGGCCATCGGCGCGCGCGCCTATTTCGAGGTCGTCGTGTCGGGCGAGGAAACGCCGCGCGGCAAGCCCCATCCCGACCCCTATCTTGAGGCGATGGCCCTTCTCGGCGCCGCGCCCGGCGATTGCGTGGCCTTCGAGGACAGCCCTTCGGGCATCCGCTCGGCCCATGCCTCGGGCGCCATGACCGTCGGCCTGCGCTCCTCGCTTGACGACGCCGCCCTTCGCGCCCTTGGCGCGGATATGTCCATCCAGGATTTCACAGACCCCGCGCTGGACAAGATGTTCCAGCGCCTGAAAGGAGTAACCGCATGACCCGTACCGTCCTCGAATCCAAGTCCAAGACCGTCGTGATCGGCTTTGATGAGCCGTTCTGCGTGATCGGTGAGCGGATCAACCCCACCGGCCGCAAGAAGCTGGCGGCCGAGCTTGAGGCGGGCAATTTCTCTACCGTCGAGAAGGACGCGCTGGAACAGGTCGCCTGCGGGGCGATGGTTCTCGATGTGAACGCGGGCGTGGTCTACAACTCCAACCCCAACCCGAATGAGACCGAGCCGCCCCTGATGCGCAAGATGATCGAGCTTGTGCAGGGTCTGGTGGACACGCCGCTTTGCATCGACTCGTCGGTCCCCGGCGCGCTTCAGGCCGGGCTTGAGGCCTGCCAGGGCCGCCCGCTCCTGAACTCCGTCACGGGCGAGGAAGAGCGTCTGGAACTCGTCCTGCCGCTGGTGAAGAAGTATAACGTGCCGGTGGTGGCGATCTCCAACGACGATACCGGCATTTCCGAAGACCCCGACGTGCGCTTCGAGGTCGCCAAGAAGATCGTCCAGCGCGCCGCCGATTTCGGCATCCCCGCGCATGACATCGTCGTCGATCCGCTGGTCATGCCGGTGGGCGCGATGGCGACGGCGGGCCGTCAGGTCTTCACGCTGGTGCAGCGCCTGCGCGAGGAACTGGGCTGCAACACGACCTGCGGGGCGTCCAACATCTCCTTCGGGCTGCCGCACCGCCATGGCATCAACGCGGCCTTCCTGCCGATGGCGATCGGCGCGGGCATGACGTCGGCGATCATGAACCCGGTCCGCCAGGTGGAGATGGAGGCGATCCGCGCCGCCAACTTCCTGATGAACCACGACGCCAATGGCGGTGAATGGATCCGCTTCTCCAAGGTGCTTGAGGCGGTCGAGGGCGGCATGAGCTTTGCCGAGGCCTCCTCCAGCCAGTCCGCTGCCGCCTCCGGCCGCCGCGGCGGCCGCCGCGCCCGCGCCTGAGGTCAGGCGAGAGGTCCGAACGCAGCGCCCCGGTACGCCGGGGCGTTTTGCGTTGGGGGGCTGCGAGCCCTTTGCGGTCGATCCCCTTGCCCGGAACCAAGGCGCGGTCCGCGCCGCCGGGCATCGCCCGACCGCCCCACCGGGCGGGCGATCTTGCACCGTCTCACCCCGAAGAGCCGTTGGAGGTGGGCCTCACCATAAAGCGCTGCCGAACAGCCCGCCCTACGCCCACCCGCGGTCGGGCAACGCCCGGCCTTTCAAACGTCCCACAAAGTCCGCACAACGGCCAGTGCTGCAGGTGGCCTCCCCCTCCAGCCGTATCACCTTGGCCGGCGCGGTCAGGGCAAGGGTCGCGGGATAGCTTCGAACCCGTCCCGGACCCGATCCGGGACCTCCGCCCCCGGAGATAGAGGCCCCGGATCAGGTCCGGGGCGCGGGTTTCCTACCGCCACCCGAGACGCATCACCTGCAAGAATATTACGCGCCGCCGGGCATCAGTCTGGCCCGCGCGGGGGGGCACCGGTTGCTGGGCATCAGGATTCGAAACCTGGATACTCGCCCGTCCCGGACCTGATCCGGGACCTCCGCCCGCACAGATGGGGGTCCTAGAGCAAGTCCGGGACGGGTTCCCCCACACCCCTACCCCGCGACCAGCCGCAGCGCCTTGGCCCGGGCGGGCGGTATCCGCCCGATCTCAAGCCCGGTGAAGACATGCAGGGTTCCCAGTTCCGCGTCCACCACCGCATGATCGCTGACCCAGCCGCCCATGGCGAGGTAGGTTCGCAGCAGCGGCGGCATGCGCAGAAGCGCCTGCCTGACATCCGTCGCCCCCCCCGCCCGGCGGCGGCCGAAGCGGAAGACGCGGGGCGCCTTGACCCTGGGTCGCCAGCGCTTCGGCGCGAGGTGACGCTCCCCCAAGAGCGCGAAGGCGTCGCGGAACTCCCGCGCGTCGGTCCCCTTGAAGGAGGAACAGCCGAAAAGCAGCCCCGCCCCTTCGGCATCCACGGCCTGCGTGATCGCCCCCCAGGCAAGGCGCAGGATGTCGGGGTCGTGGCGGTCGGGATGCAGGCAGAAGCGGCCAAGCTCGATCATCCGTCCGGGATAGGCCGCCAGCGCCGAAAGGTCGTAATATTGCGCGGAATAGCTCTGCCCGAGATCGGCCCCCGAGGGCAGCGGCAGAAGGCGGAAGGTCGCGACCAGATCGCCGGTCGCCGCCTCTTCCACCAGCAGATGACGGCAGCGGGCGTCGAAGGCATCGCCCTCAAGCCCGCCGGCACCGTCCTTACCGCCCCGGAAGGCCAGCGCCCGCAGCGTCAGCGCGCGGTCGACCTCGGCCCCTGCCGCCGTTCGCACCCGGTAGCGGCCCTTTTCCAGCACGGGCATCCCCCGCCCTCCGTTTCGCGGGCCGGACATGGCGCCCTGCACCGCCCTGCCTTCACTCAATGACAGGATCGCCGCGACAGATCACGGGACTATATCCGCAGCGGCAGGCGAACGGGCCGCCCCGCCACCGGCCGAAAGGCCAGCGCGCGCCTTAGTTGTTCCGCGCGCTGTCGATAAGCTGCCCGGCATTGAAGTTGCTGACATTGCTGAGAAGCTGGCGCAGGAAGCCCGGACCCTTCACGTTGCTCTTGGTCACGCGGCGGGAGATTCTGACGACCTCGCCCTTCTCAAGCCCGAAGCGCTCCACATTCTCGACCACGCCCGCCTCGCTGAAGCTGATCGCGACGACCTGGCGGTTGATCTCCTGCGGCGCGCGGGCGCCGTAATGGCGGAAGGTGCTGCCGACATAGTACCAGGCCCCGCCGGTCAGCAGCCCGGTGGAGGTCGGCCGGCCGATGTCGCGGGCCACCGTTTCGGTCGTGGATTCGCCGACGACGACCTTTTCAAGGTCCTGATCGCGCGGCACATAGCCGTGATTGCGATAGACGGCCGCGCAGGCCGTCAGCGAAAGCACGGCGATCACCATTACCGCCCGTTTGAACCCGGAACCAAGCCTTGCCATTCCCGCCCTCTTGTCTCGCACAGCGCTGCCTTTTATCCGGCTTATAGCATGAGGGGACTTGCCATCAAGGCGCATGGTTCCTTCCTATGGTCCAGACCGCCGCGAAGGAACGAAAACCCATGACCGACCCCGCGCCGCATATCCTGCGCCTTGCCGACCTGCCGTCGCGCAAACCGACCCGGTTCGCCCTGCGCCCCGATGAGGGCGCGCGGGCAAGGCTTGCCGCCGAACTGGGCCTTTTGGGCATCGACCGGCTGTCCTTCACCGGCGCGCTGACGCCGAAGGGGCGCAGCGACTGGACGCTTGAGGCGGCGCTGGACGCCCGTGTGGTGCAGCCCTGCGTCGTCACGGCCGAGCCGGTCGCCACCGACCTGAGCGAAACCGTAGAACGGATCTACACCGCCGACATGCCCGAGCCCGAGGGCGATGAGGTCGAGATGCCCGAGGACGACCGGGTGGAGGCCCTGCCCGTCACGCTTGACCTGACCGCGGTCATGGCCGAGGCGCTGAGCCTGTCGCTGCCGCTTTACCCCCGCGCGCCGGGGGCGCGCTTTGGCCAGATCGATCATGCCGCGCCGGGGACCGAGGCCCTGACGGATGAGACGGCGAAGCCCTTCGCGGGTCTTGCCGACCTTCTGAAAAAGGGCGAAGACGGCGGCGGTCGGGGGTGACGCTTCGCGCCGCCGGTCCGGCGCGGGAAAAGCGCGAGAAAACACTTGCGCCCGCGCGGAATCGCAGTATGTTCCGGCCCTCGCAAGAATGTTGGGTTCGCACCCGGTCAGATGCTGATCGCGCCGTGTCGAAACCCCAGGAAAACCGGGGTTCGCCCCCCAATTAGCCCGAGGTTGAGACATGGCTGTCCCTCAGAACCGAGTCACGCGGTCCCGCCGCAACATGCGCCGCGCCCACGATGCCCTGGTCGCCGCCAATCCGCACGAATGCCCGAACTGCGGCGAGTTGAAGCGCCCGCATCACGTTTGCGCCTCTTGCGGCCATTACGATGACCGCGAAGTCGTCGCGCAGGCCGCCGAGGTCGATCTGGACGAAGACGCGGCGTAAGCTCCGCGTTCGTTCCTGACTGATGACGTCACGGACAGACATGCCGCCTGATAGCCGGGAAGACGGGCTGTCGGGCCGCATTGTCATATCCGTAGACGCGATGGGGGGCGACCGTGGCCCGGCGGCCGTGATCGGCGGGCTGACCGAGGCGGCGAAACGCATCCCCGATGTGGACTTCATCCTGCACGGCCCCGAGGAGGAGCTGACGCGCCTTCTGGCCAAGCGCGCCGACATCGCCGCGCGCTGCACGATCCGTCATGCCTCGGGCGTGGTGACGATGGAGGACAAGCCCGGCCAGGTCATGCGCCATGGCGGCGACACCTCCATGTGGTCGGCCATCGAAAGCGTGCGGGAACATGAGGCGACGGTGGCCGTGAGCTGCGGCAATACCGGCGCGCTGATGGCCCTGTCGGTGATCCGGCTGCGCAAGCTGCCCGGCGTCAACCGCCCCGCCATCGCCTGTCTCTGGCCCTCGCGCAATCCCGGCGGCTTCAACGTCATGCTGGACGTGGGCGCCGACATCAAGGCCGACGCGCCCGACCTGCTGCAATTCGCGCTGATGGGGACGTCCTACGCCCGCAACGGCCTTGGCCTTGCGCGCCCGCGCGTGGGCTTGCTGAACGTCGGGACCGAGGACCACAAGGGCCGGGCCGAACTGAAGGCCGCGCATGAGCTGATCGAGGCCAGCGCCGGGATCGGGCAATTCGACTATGTCGGCTTTGTCGAAGGCGGCGACCTGCCCTCCGCGCGCGTCGATGTGATCGTCACCGACGGTTTCACGGGCAATGTCGCGCTGAAGACCGGCGAAGGCACCGCGCGGCTGGTCGGCGATTTCCTGCGCGAGGCCTTCAACGCCAGCTTCCTGTCGAAGATCGCCGCCGTTCTGGCGCTTGGCTCGCTCAAGCGGCTTCAGGCGCGCATCGACCCGCGACGGGTCAATGGCGGGGTGTTTCTGGGGTTGAACGGCACCATCGTGAAATCGCATGGCTCGGCCGATGCGACCGGCGTCGCGGCCGCGATCGAGCTTGCCTACCGGCTGGCCAAGTCGGGCTTTCAGGAACGGCTCGCGGCGCGGGTTGCCTCTGCCGCGCAGGCGGGGCAGGATGCGGCGCAGGGCGGAGAAGAGGACGGGACTTCCGAATGACAGTGCGTGCCGTGGTTCGGGGTGTCGGGCATTACCTGCCCTCCCGTGTGGTCGAGAATGCCGAGTTCGAGGACAAGCTCGACACCAGCGACGAATGGATTCGCGCCCGGACCGGAATCGAACGCCGCCACTTCGCCGCCGAGGGTGAAACCACATCCGACATGGGCGCCGCCGCCGGGCGTGCCGCGATCGCCGATGCCGGGCTGACGGCGGGGGACATCGACGCCGTGATCGTCGCCACCTCGACCGCCGATCTGACCTTCCCTTCCGCCGCGACGATGGTTCAGGCGAAACTGGGCATTTCCAAGGGCTTCGCCTTCGACGTTCAGGCGGTTTGCGCGGGCTTCGTCTTTGCCATGGCCAATGCCAATGCGCTGATCCTGTCCGGTCAGGCGCAGCGCGTTCTCGTCATCGGCGCCGAAACCTTCAGCCGCATCCTCGATTTCACCGACCGCGCAACTTGCGTCCTTTTCGGCGACGGCGCGGGCGCGGTGGTGGTCGAGGCGGTCGAGGGCGCGGGAACGCCCGAGGATCGCGGCATCCTTGCCACCGACCTGAACAGCGACGGCTCCTACAAGGACCTGCTTTATGTCGATGGCGGCGTCTCCACCACCGGCACGGCGGGCCATCTTCGAATGCAGGGCAACCAGGTCTTCCGCCACGCGGTCGAAAAGCTGGCCGCGACCGCCCATACCGCGCTTGACAAGGCAGGGCTGACAAGCGCCGATGTCGACTGGATCGTGCCGCATCAGGCGAACCTGCGGATCATCTCGGCCACCGCCCAGCGGATGCAGGTTCCGATGGAGCGGGTCGTCGTCACGGTGCAGGATCACGGCAACACCTCGGCCGCGTCGATTCCCCTTGCGCTGTCGGTCGGCAAGGCCCGTGGGCAGATCAAGCAAGGCGACCTGATCGTGACCGAGGCCATCGGCGGGGGTCTAAGCTGGGGTTCCGTCGTTCTGAGGTGGTGAAAACCCGCTTGAAAGCCCCTCTCCAAGCCATTGATATTGACTCGGAAATCTTATCCGCCCATCCTCTGTTGAAATTCAGCAAGGGGGACGTGATGAGCGATAATACCTTGACCAGGATGGATCTGAGCGAGGCTGTGTTCCGCGAGGTGGGCCTGTCCCGCAACGAATCCGCGCAACTGGTCGAAGGCGTGTTGCAGCATATGTCCGATGCGCTGGCGCGCGGCGAGACGGTCAAGATCTCGTCTTTCGGGACCTTTTCGGTGCGCGACAAGGCGGCCCGCGTCGGGCGCAACCCCAAGACGGGGGATGAGGTTCCGATTCACCCCCGCCGTGTGCTGACCTTCCGCCCCTCGCATCTGATGAAAGAGCGTGTGGCGCAGGGGAACAAGGGCTGAGGCGTCTTTGATGGAGAAATCGGCGGAAGCCTTTCGGACGATCAGCGAGGTGTCCGAGCTTTTGCAGACGCCGGCCCATGTGCTGCGCTTCTGGGAAAGCCGCTTTTCGCAGGTCAAGCCGGTCAAGCGGGCGGGCGGGCGGCGCTATTACCGCCCTGCGGACCTGGCGCTTCTGGGCGGGATCAAGCGGCTTCTCCATGACGACGGCATGACCATTCGCGGCGTGCAGAAGGTGCTGCGCGAACAGGGCGTGCGCCATGTCGCGGCGCTGTCGCCCGTCGATCTTGACGCCGAGGGGGACGCGGATCAGCCCGCGCCGATGGCGGTGATCGAGGATACGCCCGCACCTGAGGACAGCGCGACGATCCATTCCTTCCCCGCCGCCGAACGCCCTGTGGAACCCGCCGCCGAACCCACCGGGGACCATTGGCCCGAAAGCCCGCCGCCCGACACGGCAGGCCCCGGCGATGCGCTTCTGCCCGACCCCGACGACAGCCCCGAAGAAGAGGCCGCAGAAGCGCCGCAGATGCACGACACCCCTGCCACAACGGGCGACATGCGGCCCCCCGCCGCCACGCTTCTGCGCGCCATGGACGCGCTGCGCGCCCGCGACAAGCGCGATGAACTGACCTCTGTCTACCGCCGCCTGCGCGAGTTGCGCGAGCGTGTGGCCTCCGGCGACACGACCGGCCGGGACTGAGCCCCGCCATGCGCGCCGAAATCCCGTCGCGGCCGGTGCGTTTTGGCGCTTGCCCCCGCCCCGGCAATCGGCCTATACACCGCCCCGTCGGGCCGTGGCGCAGTCTGGTTAGCGCGTCCGTCTGGGGGGCGGAAGGTCGCGAGTTCGAATCTCGCCGGCCCGACCATCACCGAAACGCCCACCCCTTTGCCGGGGTGGGCGTTCGCATATGAGGGGGCTGGAATGACCGGAACCGGAGTGCTGGCCGACAGCGCCATCCGCGCCATGATCGCCGCGGGTGAGATCACCGGCAGCGCGCCGATCCCCGAGGCCCAGATCCAGCCCGCCAGCCTCGATCTGCGCCTTGGAAACGTGGCCTATCGCGTCCGCGCCTCATTCCTGTCCGGCAAGGGGTGCCGCGTCGCCGACCGGCTGGCAGAGTTCGAGATGCACCGGGTGGACCTGACCCAGGGCGCGGTCTTGGAAAAGGGCTGCGTCTACGTCGTGCCGCTGATGGAAAGCCTCGCCCTGCCCGCCGGGCTGACCGCCGTCGCCAATGCCAAAAGCTCCACCGGGCGGCTGGACCTGCTGACCCGCACCATCACCGATGGCGGGACCGAGTTCGACCGCATCCCCGACGGCTATCGCGGCCCGCTTTACGCCGAGATCTGCCCGCGCTCCTTCTCCGTCCTTGTCCGCCCCGGCATGCGGCTGAACCAGATCCGGTTCCGCCACGGTCAGGCGGTTCTGAACGATGCGGAACTGGGCGCGCTGAACGCTGAGAGTCCGCTGGTGTCCGGCAAGGCGGTCATCTCCGAGGGCCTTGGCTTTTCCGTCGATCTGCGCCCCCGGACGGGCGATCTGGTCGGCTACCGCGCCAAGCCGCATACCGGGGTGATCGACCTCGACAAGCTGGGCCATTACGACCCCGCCGATTACTGGGAAGAGGTGCGCACGACCGAGGGCCGCATCATCCTTGACCCCGGCGCGTTCTATATTCTGGTCAGCCGTGAGGCGGTGACGATCCCGCCCGACTACGCCGCCGAGATGGCCCCTTTCCTGGCCATGGTCGGCGAATTCCGCGTCCATTACGCGGGCTTCTTCGACCCCGGCTTCGGCTTTGACGGGGCAGGCGGCAAAGGCTCTCGCGGGGTGCTGGAGGTGCGCTGCCACGAGGCGCCTTTCGTGCTGGAGGACGGGCAGGTCGTGGGCCGTCTGGTCTATGAACGCATGGCCGAACGGCCCGAAAGGCTTTACGGCGCCGACATCAAGTCGAACTACCAGGGCCAGGGGCTGAAACTGTCGAAGCATTTTCGCGCGCCCTGACAACGGCCCTTTGCGTCGCCCCTGCCCTACAGAGGCATGCGCCCGCACGAGGTGGGCGCGAATGCGCCCGTCTTGGGGCGGGCGGGCGCATGCCGGGCCGCAAGCGACCCGGCGACAGGGGTCAGCATCGGGCCGCCGGTATCACATCCCCGCCTTGCGATCCGCGCGGGCCTGCCCTACCCCTGCACCCCATGCTGATCCTGCAAGACATCATCTCTGACCGCGGCTCCCGCTACGCCGTCTCGGGCGCGCCCTGCGCGGATGAGGGGCAGGCGAAGGCGCTTCTGAAAGACCTGAAGCGGACCAAGAAATTCGCCAGGGCCACGCATAACAGCTGGGGCCTGATCGGACCCGACGGCCCGGTGAAGTCCGACGATGGCGAAGCCGGCGCCGGGGCGATCATCCTGCGGATGCTGGAAACCGCAGGGTTGAGCGGCCACCTGATCGTCGTGACACGCTGGTACGGCGGCAAGCACCTTGGCGGCGACCGTTTCCGCCATGTGCAGGAGGCGGTGCGCCTTTACCTGGCCGAAATCAGCGCCTGAACGCCCCTACCGCAGCCGCCGCGTGATCCTTGCCTGCGTGACGTTACAGATGCGTTTTATTGTCAACCTTCGCGATCATCGCCTTCATGATCACCATTCTGGTCAAACAACAGGTGAGGGCAATTCTCGAAAACGATATTCCAAAGATGTGCGGCCCCCGTATAGTGATCGGACCAGTAAACTCTGCGCCCGTCATCGGTCTCGATATAGGTGTAGCCATTCCACGCTTTGCCGCTTCGCGAGATTTCCGACCACTTAAGCATGTCGCGCGACTGGCCCAGTGTCAGCAAGAAACCTGTGGAGGCGCCTTCGATGCCACCATCCCGAACAACAACCTGATGTAACCCCAACAGGGACGGCAAACTGAAGCCGCCAATGACCATGCCAACGATAGCAAACGGCCAAGCAATCATTCCTGGTAAAGGCGAATAGATAGGAAGCAGAACCATGGCCACGCCCCCAAGGACTGTAGGCGCGTAGACGATCACGGATGGCCGGAACGTCTTACAACCGTTGTCGGACACTCCCGGTGATGTCCACCAGACCCGCTTGAGAACGACCAATCCAACGACACTACAAAGTAACGCCACCAAACCGCTGACGACCAAACGAATTATGACATTTAAATCCATAGGGAGAAATCCGTCGTAGCGCTCAATTACCTTCCATGCCTGAACGCCCCTACCGCAGCCGCCGCGTGATCCTTGCCGCCTGGCGCGCGCGTTTGGCCGTCTCACGCGCCTGCTGGCGCTGCCTTGCATCGGCGGCGGGCGCGGCCGGGGTCTTGGGCGGATTGCGGCGCGAGAGCCAGGTGAAGCCCTTGTTGACGCCGATATTCACCAATTGCCGGATCACCGTGTTCACCACCATGGTGACGTAGCGATTGACACTCATATCCTGACCTCAATCCTCGAAAAGCTCGCTCTGCCCGGCCAGATCCTCGCCCTCCTCCTCGTCGCCCGCGCCCTGCCCGCCGGGCAGCGGGCGGCTGTCGAGAAGGCCTGCGGCGCGCAATTCCTTCAGCCCCGGCAGGTCGCGCGCGGATTCGAGGCCGAAATGGTCAAGGAACCCTTGCGTCACCACAAAGGTCACCGGCCGTCCCGGCGTCATGCGGCGACGGCCAAAGCGGATCCATTCCAGTTCAAGCAGTTGGTCGATGGTGCCGCGACTGACCGCGACGCCGCGAATTTCCTCGATCTCGGCGCGGGTGGCGGGCTGGTGATAGGCGATGATCGCCAGCGTCTCGATCGCCGCGCGGGAAAGCTTTTTCTGCTCAACCGTCTCTTTCTGCATCAGAAAGCCCAGATCGGGCGCGGTGCGGATCGCCCAGGCGTCGCCCACCTTCACGACATGCACCCCGCGCCCGTCATAGCGCTTGCGCAGATAGACCAGCGCCTCGGCCGGGTCGGCGCCATGGGGCATCCGCGCGGCCAGTTCCGCCACCGTCACCGGATCGGCAGAGGCGAAAAGGATTGCCTCGACCATCCGCTCCTGTTCCCCCATCGGCGGCGCCTCGAAGAGGCTTTGTTCCTTTTCGTCGGTCTCTGTCACGTCGGCTTCCGTCTGATGGAGATGGGGGCGAAGGTTTCCCCTTGCCTGAGTTCGATCTGCCCCTGCTTGGCCAGTTCCAGCGAGGCGGCGAAGGTTGCCGCCGTGGCCGACCGCCGCCGCGCCGGATCGGCGGACCAGCCATCGGGCAGATAGCTGGACAGGTCGGTCCATTCGCCCGCGAACCCGATCAGCCCGCGCATCCGGTCGAGCGCCTGTTCCATGGTAAAGACATGGTCGCGGTCGAAGGCATAGGGACGGAACTCGTCCTTGGTGCGGATGCGGGCATAGGCCTGCATGAGGTCGAGAAGCGTGGCGGAGTAGGTGACACGGCGGATGCGTGCGACGCCTTCGGGCAGGCCGCGCACGAAGAAGTCGCGCCCCATCTGGTCGCGCGCCATCAGTTGCGCCGCCGCCTCGCGCATGGCTTGCAGGCGTTCGAGTTGGAAGGCCAGATGCGCGGCCAGTTCTTCGCCCGATGGCCCTTCGTCCTGCGGGTCGGGCGGCAGCAGCAGGCGCGATTTCAGAAAGGCGAGCCAGGCCGCCATGACCAGATAATCGGCCGCCAGTTCGATCCTGAGGACCTTGGCCTTGTCGACGAAGGTCAGGTATTGCTCGGCCAGTTGCAGGACCGAGATCTTGCGCAGATCGACCTTCTGGGTGCGCGACAGCATCAACAGCAGGTCGAGCGGCCCTTCGAACCCGTCGACATCGACGATCAGCGCCTCGGCGGCAAGCCGGTCGCTGACGGTCTGGTGATCTTCCTCGAACCCGGTGGGGTCAGACATGGGCGCTGGTTTCCAAAAGCGCCCCAAGTTCGGCGGCAAGCGCCCTTGAGTCAATGGCAGACGGCGCCCGGCGGCTGGCAAGTGTGGCCCCCGCGCGGATTTTCGCGGGGCCGGAGAGCGGTCCGGCGGCGGCCACGACGCCCTCCATCTCGTCCATCTTGCCGTTGCAGTGCAGCGCAATGTCGCAGCCCGCCGCAATGGCCCGGCCCGCGCGCTCGGCCAGCGTGCCGGACAGCGCCTGCATCGACAGGTCGTCGGACAGAAGCAGCCCGGTGAAGCCGATCCGGTCGCGGATATAGGCGATGGCGGCAGGCGAGGCCGTCGCGGGCGCGTCCTGGTCCAGCGCGTCAAACACGATATGCGCGGTCATCGCCATCGGCAGGTCGGCAAGACCCGCGAAGCAGCGGAAATCGGTGGCTTCCAGTTCCTCCAGCGGCGCGGTGACGCGGGGCAGCTCATGGTGGCTGTCCAGCGTCGCGCGGCCGTGCCCCGGCATATGCTTGACGACCGGCAGCACGCCACCATCGGCGAGTCCCTCGGCCGCGGCGCGGGCGGCGCGGATCACCGTCTCCGGGTCGTCGGAAAAGCAGCGGTTGCGCAGAAAGGGATGCGTGCCGGGCGTGGCGAGGTCCGCCGAAGGGGCGCAATCGACGTCGATGCCAGCGGCGCGTAGTTCTTCCGCGATCAGGCGATAGCGCAGGTAAATCCCGCGTTCCATCGCCGCGCCGGTCATGGCGACCTGATCCAGGGGGGGCAGGTATTCGCGCCAATGCGGCGCGCGCAGGCGCTGCACCCGGCCACCTTCCTGGTCGATCAGGATCGGCGCGTCACGCCCCACCGCGTCACGCAGACCGCCGGTCAGGCGGCGCAACTGGTCGGGCGTTTCGACATTGCGGGCGAAGAGGATAAAACCCCAGGGCGCGGCGTCGCGGAAAAACGCTGCCTCATCGGCGGAGAGGTCCGCCCCGCCGCAGCCCAGCACCGTCGCCGAGAGGGCCATCACTTCACCGTGGCGGGAACGCAGACGGCGTTTTCGGCCTTGAGCGCGGCGCAGAAGGCCTGCGCATCCTCGGCCCCCGCAAAGCCCTCGACCCGCAGTCGGTAGAAGGTCTGCCCGCCGCTGGTCGCCTCTTCGATGACCCGGTGCTTGCCCTGCATCAGGGCGGCGAAGCGGGTGGCGGTCTTGTCCCATTCCAGCCGTGCCTCGGCCTCGTTCGGGTAGGCGCCGATCTGGACAAGGCGGGTTCCCGGCGCCAGCGTGGCGGCGTTCAGGTCGATCTCCGCCTCGGGCGTCATCGCGGCAAGGACGGCGGCGGCGGCGGCCTCGGCCACCGCGTCGAATTCATCGCTGGCGGCGCCGGCCTCGGTCGCGTCCACAGAGGCGGGCACGCTGACAGTCGCGCCCTGCCCCGTCGCCGGTTTCCGCGCGGGCAGAAGGGAACGCGACACGCCCGGCACGGAAGCCGGGATCAGGTCGGGCGCGACGAAGGGCGCGCCATCCTCGGTGTTGATCGGCTCTGCCGGGCCATCGGGCAAGGGTTCGATCGGGCGCATCGCCGCCGGTTGCAGGCGTTCGTCGCCCTGCGGCACGCGGACGAATTTCGCCCCGTCCTCGCCCATGTCGCGGTTGGTCCCCGACAGCGTCCCCATCGCGGTGTCATCCTCGGCCAGCCCTGTCGGCGCGGGGGCCAGCGTCAGACGGTCGGCCGGTTCCCCGGCGGTGCCTTCGGCAGCGATGCGGTTCACCGCCATGCCCTGATGGAGCGCAAGCTCCCCGCCCGGATTTTCCGGGGCGACGCGCGCGGGACCTTCCAGCGCCCGGATCACCGGGATGCCGTTCACGTCGCGCACCGCCAGCTTGTAGCCCCAGACCGCGATGCCCGCCATCAGCGCCAGAGAGGTCAGCGCCCCGGCGCCATTGATCAGCCGCTGCCAGCGCCCGCCACCGTCCCCGGCAGCATGACCCGGCGTGTAACCGCCATACTCATAGTAATCGTCGTAATCCGCGTCCGCCATGCTCTGCCTCGCCCGCCGAACGCGCCCCTGACGGGACGCCGTTCCGCTTCTTGCCTGCTTCGCCCCGGACGGCGGCGCCTTTGATCAGCGCATTTCTTCCGCCGGAGTGACGCCGAGAATACCAAGACCGGCGGAAATAACAACGCCTGCGGCCCGCGCGAGGGCGATTTTCGCCTGACTTGTGGCCGCATCGCCGTCCTGGATGAAGCGCAGCGAGGTATCGTCATTGCCCCGGTTCCAATGCGCATGCAGGTCAGAGGCCAGTTCGTAAAGGTAGAAGGCCACGCGATGCGGCTCCTGCCCGCGCGCGGCGATCTCAACCAGACGCGGCCATTCGGCGATCTTGCGGGCCAGCGCCAGTTCGCTGTCATGCGACAGTTTCGCAAGGTCGGCCTGGCCAAGCGTCGCGTCATCGGCGGCGATCCCGGCCTCCCCCGCCTTGCGGATCACCGATGAGACGCGGGCATGGGCGTATTGCACATACCAGACCGGGTTGTCCTTCGACTGTTCCAGCACCTTGTCGAAGTCGAAATCGAGGGGCGCGTCGTTCTTTCGCGTCAGCATGACGAAGCGCGTCACATCGGCGCCCGCCTGTTCGACCACGTCGCGGAGCGTGACAAAGGTGCCGGCGCGCTTCGACATCTTGAAGGGTTCGCCGTTCTTGAAAAGCTTCACCAGCTGGATCAGCTTGACCTCAAGCGGTACTTTCCCGTCCGACAGCGCCGAAACGACGGCTTTCAGGCGTTTGACATAGCCGCCATGGTCGGCGCCGAGGATGTCGATCAACTGATCGAAACCGCGCGTCACCTTGTCGAAGTGATAGGCGATGTCGGGCGCGAAATAGGTCCATGACCCGTCCGATTTCTTCACCGGACGGTCCACATCGTCGCCATGCGCGGTGGAGCGGAACAGGGTCTGCTCGCGTTCCTCCCAGTCCTCGGGCAACTTGCCCTTCGGCGGCTCCAGCGTGCCTTCGTAGATCAGGCCCATCCCGCGCAGGCGGTCGATGGCGCCCTCGATCTTGCCGGTGCCGTAAAGCGCCTTTTCGGACGAATAGACATCCATCTTCACGCCCAGAAGCGCGAGGTCATCGCGGATCATCTGCATCATCGCGGCGGTGGCGAAGTCGCGCAGATCGGCCAGCCAGTCGGCTTCGGGCTTGTCCAGCAGGCTGTCGCCGTATTTGTCCTTCAGCGCCTCGCCCACCGGGATCAGGTAATCTCCGGGGTAAAGCCCTTCGCGGATTTCGGGTTCCAGCCCGCAGGCCTCGCGGTAGCGCTCATAGGCCGACCGCGCCAGCACATCGACCTGCGCGCCGCCATCGTTGATGTAATATTCGCGCGTGACCTCATGGCCCGCGAAATCCAGCAAGCTTGCCAGCGCGTCGCCGAAGACCGCGCCACGGGTATGCCCGACATGCATCGGCCCCGTGGGGTTGGCCGAGACGAATTCGACATTGACCTTGCGCCCGCGCCCAAGGTCGGAACGGCCGAAATCCCGCCCCTCGGCCAGCGCGGAACGGACGACGCCCTGCCAGCTTTCCGGCTGAAGGCGCAGGTTCAAAAAGCCCGGCCCCGCGACCTCGGCCGAGGTGATGCCCCCCCTGCCCTGCAAGCGCGCGGTCAGCTTTTCGGCGATCGCGCGCGGCGGCTGACCGGCGGGTTTGGCCAGCACCATCGCGGCATTCGTCGCCATGTCGCCATGCGCGGCGTCGCGCGGCGGTTCGACCGCCACGGCGGCGAAGTCGACGCCGGAAGGCAGGTCGCCCGCCGCCACCATTTCATCAAGGCTGGCCACGACCAGCGCCCGGATCTCGGCAAAGAGGTTCATTTTCATCAATCCCTGACGTCGGCCCGGCAATGCCAGAGGCCGCCCGCGCCGTCAATGCCGGGGGGCCGATCAGACGGCGGGCGCGGGTTCTTCCACGGCGGTTCCGGGCGGCAGCAGGAAGACGAGGCGATGCCCGGCGGCCACATCGGGGTCCTTGTCACCCGCCAGCAGGCGCAGCGTTCCCTTCGGCCCGATGGTCCCCAGAAGGATCGCGTCGGGCCGCTTTTCACGCCAGTCCGCCATGGCGAATTCCTCGCTGAGCTTTGTCGCGCGAAAGCTCCACCCCTCCTCGATCAGCCCGTCGAGCGCATCATGGGTGCGCCCGGCCGCGAAGGGCCGCCCGCCCAGTTGCGTCGGCAGCGCGTGGCGCGACTTGTCCGATTTCGCCCGGCCGATCTGCCAGGTCCGGTCACGGCCGAATTCGGGCGCGAAGTCGGTGGCGACAAGGGTGTTGTAGGCGTCGTTGTCGGTCGCGGCCAGAAGGGTTTCATAGCTCAGCAGTTCCACCTGATGTTCGGCCGCCTCCGACAGGATATCGCCATAGAAGGTGCGGATGCCCAGCGCACGGGGCCGGATCAGATGGGCGTGGTTCGGGTCGGAGATCAGCACCTCCACCCCCGCCTTCTTCAACACCTCCGCCAGCCCGGTGGTGAACCGCGAGCCGCCCACCAGCAGCACCCCCGGCGCCTCGGCGGCGCTGAGGCCAAGCCAGCGGGCCAGCGGCGCGAAGGTGAAGCCGTGCAGGACGACGGTGAAGACCACAAGCGCGAAGGCCAGGGGCGCCACCAGATCGCCGTCCGCCACCCCGGCCTCGGCCAGACGGCCGCCGAAAAGGCCCGCGACGGCGACCAGAACCACGCCCCGCGGCCCGGTCAGCGCGATCAACAGCCGTTCCTTGCGCGGCAGGTCGGTGCCGACCAGCGACAAAAGCACCGTCAAGGGCCGCGCGATCAGCACCACGGCCAGGACAAAGACGATTGTCCGCCAGCTCAGCTTCTGCACCATCGCGAAATCGAGAGAGGCGGCCAGCAGGATGAACACGCCCGAGACCAGAAGGATCGTCGCATGTTCCTTGAACCGGCGCAGTTCGACGAAACTCGGCAGGTCGGAATTGGCGATGACAAGGCCCATCACCGTGACCGCCAGAAGGCCGCTTTCATGCAGGACCGTATCGGCCAGCGCGAAGCACGCGATCAGCGCCACGAAGAGGACCGGCACCTTCATGAATTCCGGCACCCGGTTGCGCCAGAAGGCGCGCGAGATCGCGAACCCCACGCCCAGCCCGATAATCGCCGCGATGGCGACGCCGAAGGCCACGGTCCAAAGCGCATGGCCAAGCTGCTCCGAGGTGCGCAGCGTCAGCACCACCTCAAGCGCCAGAACCGCCGCCAGTGCGCCGATCGGGTCGTTGACGATCGCCTCCCATTGCAAAAGCTGCGCGGGCCGCCGCGACAGCCGCGCCTGACGCAGCAGCGGCGCGATGACGGTGGGGCCGGTCACAACCATGATACCGCCGAAGACGGTTGCGGATTCCCAGCCAAGCCCCGCGCCGTAGCGCAGCGTCAGCGTGGACAGAAGCCAGCCCAGCGGCGCGCCGATCACCACCAGCCGCCGCACCCCGTGCCGGGCGTCGCGCAGTTCGTGAAAGTCGAGCGTCAACCCGCCCTCGAACAGGATCACCGCAACGGCAAGGGAGATCAGCGGCCCGGTCAGCGGCCCGATGTCGCGGGCCGGATCGAAGAGGCCCAGCACCGGCCCGACAAGGATGCCCGCCGCCAGCATCAGCACGATGGCCGGAAGCCTGAGCCGCCAGGCGAGCCACTGGCTGCCGACGCCAAGGACGCCGACCACCGCGAAGGCCATGATCGGGCTCATCGCCCCTGCCACCTGTTCCGCCGCCATGAACCCCCCGCCCCCTTTTTACACAACCCGCAACGCGACAATGCCGCCAATCGCGCCGGGTTCCAAATCCAGCGCGTCAGCTTTCGCCAAAAAGCCGCTGGTGTTCCTGTATAGCGAACCTGTCGGTCATCCCCGCGACGTAATCAAGCACGATGCGGGCCAGGTCGGTCTGATCCTTCGCGCGGGCCACATCGGGGTGCCATTCGTCCGGCAGAAGGCCCGGATCGTTCAGGAACAGCGGGAAGAGGTCGTTGATCATCGCCGTCACGCGCTGCCGCTCCTCCACCACGGAGGGCGCGCGGTACATGCGGGTGAAGAGGAACGACTTGATCGCCTTGAGGTTCTGGTAAAGCGGCTTGGAAAACCGGATGATCGTCCCCGGCATGGCGCGTATCTCGGCCGCCGACTGGGGTTGGGCGGCCTGAAGGCGGGTCTGGGCGACGGCGATCACATCTTCCACCATCGCGCCGAAGACGCGGCGCAGCGCTTCATGCCGCCGCCGCATCGGGTCAAGATCGGGGTAAAGGCGGTCCACCTCCTCGAACGCGGGGGCGGTGACGGGAAGCTCCATCAGGTCGGCTTCGGTGAAAAGCCCCGCGCGCAAGCCGTCATGCAGGTCATGGTGGTTATAGGCCACGTCATCGGCCACCGCCGCCACCTGCGCCTCGGCACTGGCCTGGGTGTGGAGTTCAAGGTCATAGGCCGCGTTGAATTCGGCCAGCGCATAGGGCAAGAGCGCCGGATCGCCGACGGAATGCGATCCGCTGGCATGGGGGCCGATCACCGGGCCGTTATGCTTGGCGATGCCTTCCAGCGTCTCCCATGTCAGGTTCAGCCCGTCGAAATCGGCGTAATGGCGTTCCAGTTTCGTGACGATGCGGATCGCCTGCGCGTTGTGATCGAAGCCGCCGTAAGGGGCCATCAGTTCCGCCAGCGCATCCTCGCCGGTATGGCCGAAGGGCGGATGGCCAAGATCATGCGCCAGTGCCACCGCCTCGGCCAGGTCGGTATTCAGGCCCAGATGCCCGGCGATCGTGCGCGCGACCTGCGCTACCTCGATCGTATGGGTCAGGCGGGTGCGGTAATAATCGCCCTCATGCTCCACGAAGACCTGGGTCTTGTGTTTCAGCCTGCGGAAGGCCGAGGAATGGATGATCCGGTCCCGGTCGCGCTGAAAGGGCGAGCGGAAGGTGGACATGGTTTCGGGATAAAGCCGCCCCCGGCTGTCTTCCGGCTGGCAGGCATAGGGTGCAAGCGTCATGGTCCTGCTTCTTGTCGCCTCTGTCGGGGCTTCATATATTCGGTTGGTGAACGAATTGACACCGGCTTTGCCATGACCCTGACGCTGCCCCCCAAAGTCACCGACCGCGCCTTCGCGCGGCTGGCCGAGATCAACGAGGACGCCGCAGAGGCCAAGGCGCTGCGCGTCGCGGTCGAGGGCGGCGGCTGTTCGGGGTTTCAATACGACATCCGGCTGGACGATCCGGGTGAGGACGATCTGGTGCTGGAGAAGGACGGACAGAAGGTGCTGGTCGACAGCGTCTCCCTTCCGTTCCTGACCAATGCGGTGATCGACTTCGCCGATGAGCTGATCGGCGCGCGCTTCGTGGTGGAGAACCCGAACGCGACCTCCTCTTGCGGCTGCGGGACGAGTTTTTCGATCTGAGCGCCTGACCTCAGGCGTCCCGCCCGTGGTGGGGGGGCGCATTGAGTATTTTTGCAACGAAGAAGCCGCCGGGGCGGCGGACGGCCACGGGGGGCCGCTGCGCCGGTCGTGGGTATCGCTTTATCGTGCCGCCCCCCCGGACCTCCGTTTTGCAGGAAACCTCGCAGGAGCGGCCGCCCTGGGGGGCGGTCGGCCGCTGGCCCGGCGGGGCTTGAGGCCCCCTGATGCCGGGCAGGGCGCGCGTGGATTTTTCCGATCCGCATCGCAGCCGGGTTGCGGAGCCTTGCGCGCCGGGCGAAGATGGCCGCCGGGCAACAGGGGGCGCGTGATGAAAATCGCCACGTTCAACATCAACGGCATCAAGGCGCGGATCGAAGCCTTGCCCGCCTGGCTGGAGGAGGCCGCGCCCGACGTGGTCCTCTTGCAGGAGATCAAGTCGGTCGATGAGGGCTTTCCGCGCGAGATCTTCGAGGAGCGGGGCTATAACGTCGAGACCCATGGCCAGAAGGGGTTCAACGGCGTCGCGATCCTGTCGAAGCTGCCGCTTGAAGATGTGATGCGCGGCCTGCCCGGCGACGATGCCGACGAGCAGGCGCGCTGGATCGAGGCGACGGTGGTGGGCGCGACGGCGGTGCGGCTTTGCGGGCTTTACCTGCCCAACGGCAACCCCGCGCCGGGGCCGAAATACGATTACAAGCTGTCGTGGATGGCGCGGATGAAGGCGCGCGCCGGGGCGCTTCTGGAAAGTGAGATGCCGGTGGTGATGGCGGGCGATTACAACGTCATCCCGCAGGCCGAGGATGCGGCACGGCCCGAGGTCTGGCGCGAGGATGCGCTGTTCCTGCCTGACAGCCGCGCGGCGTTTCGCCGGATCCTGAACCTCGGCTTTACCGAGGCGATCCGCGCCACCGATCCGCGCCCTGGTGTCTACACCTTCTGGGACTATCAGGCGGGCGCCTGGGAGAAGAACAACGGCATCCGTATCGACCACCTGCTGCTAAGCCCGCAGGCGGCGGACCTGCTGACCGGCACGGGGATCGACAAGGGGGTGCGGGGGCGCGACAAGCCATCGGACCACGTTCCGGTCTGGATCGAGCTGGCGGCCTGATCGCTCTATAGCATTTCGGGTGTACACCGAATCATAATTCGAACTTGTTTCGTTCGAATTCTGACACTTACCTTCTCAACGAAAACCCGAAACGCTTTAGCCCCGGCCCTGCCCGCCGGTCACGTCGTGGCGGTAAAGCCAGTCAAACCGGCGCAGCATGGATTTCGGCGCCAGCCGGTTGGCAAGGCGCAGGCCCATATGCGCGACCTCGCGCGTCAGGCCCGACAGGTGGTAGTTGCGGGCGTTGCGGGTGGCGGCATCGACGATGCGCGCGCAACGCGGGCGACGCTGCGCCTGATAGGCGGCGAAGGCCTGATCGGGGGCGCGTTCCGCCAGGCAGGCGGCCAGCACCCAGGCATCTTCAAGCGCCATGTTGGCGCCCTGCGCGAGGAAGGGCAGCGTCGGGTGGGCGGCATCGCCCAGGATCGCCGCGCCATGGCCGTGCCAGTTCTCCGCCACCGGGTGGCGGAAGAGACCCCAGAGATTTGGCCGCTCGATCCGGTCGAGCCAGCCGCGCAGTTCCGGCACGAAATTCTCGAACGCGATGCGCAGGGCCAGCGGGTCGTCGGTCAGGTTCCAGCTTTCCTCGACCCATTTGCGCCGCTCCTCGACCGCGACGATGTTGCGCAGGCTGCCGCCGCGCAGCGGATAGGTCACCAAATGCCGCCCCGGCCCCATGAAGACCCGCGCCACGGGGGCGATGCCCGGCTCGGCCGGGATCGTCGCGCGCCAGGCGACCTGGCCGGTGAAGAAGGGCGCGACCTGCCCGTTCAGGGCCTGACGCACCTTCGAATGCAGCCCGTCGGCGCCGATCAGGATATCCGCCTCCACCTCGGCCCCGTTGGCCATGTGAAGCTGCGGCGCGCCCTGACCCAGCGTCACGTCGGAGACCTGCTGCAGAAGCCGGATTTCGGCCCCCGCCGCGCGCGCCGCCTCGGCCAGGATGGAGATCAGGTCGGCGCGGTGGACGAAGCGGAAATGCCCCCCCTGCCCGCCATAGCGAAGGTCAAGCGAGACGACACGCCCGCCGCCTTCGCCGTCGATCAGGTCCACCCGCTCTGCCGGGATGCCGATCCCGTCCAGCGCCGCGCCAAGGCCCAGGGCGGACAGGACCCGCGCGCCGTTGGGCGAGATTTGCAGACCTGCGCCGACCTCCCGTATCTCGGGCGCCTGTTCCAGCACGGTGACATGCGCGCCCTTCAGCGCCAGCGCCCGCGCCACGGTCAGCCCCGCGACCCCGGCGCCGAGAACCGTCACCCTGCGGTCGTTCAGCATGTCATCCCCCGAAAGAAAAAAGGCACCGGAGCCATCAAGCCCGGTGCCGGTTCCGTTGCCGCGCCCCGTACCGGGATCAGTCGTCGCGGTGAACCCGCTCGCGCCGTTCGTGACGTTCCTGCGCTTCCAGCGTCATGGTCGCGATCGGCCGCGCGTTCAGCCGCTTGAGAGAGATCGGCTCTCCCGTCATCTCGCAATAGCCGTATTCGCCGCTTTCGATCCGCCTGAGCGCCGCGTCGATCTTCGAGACCAGCTTGCGCTGACGGTCCCGCGTGCGCAGTTCCAGCGCGCGATCTGTCTCCTCGCTCGCGCGGTCGGCGATGTCGGGGACGTTGCGGGCGCTGTCTTGCAGACCCTCAAGCGTTTCCGCCGACTGTTCGAGCAGTTCCTCTTTCCAGACCTGCAATTTCCTGCGGAAATATTCGAGCTGGCGTTCGTTCATAAAGGGTTCGTCTTCGGCCGGACGGTAATCGTCGGGAAGAAAGACCTCTGGCTTCATGTCCGCTTCCTTCTGCCGGCCGGCTTTCGGTTCAACATTGTTAAACATAGTCCGGCACCTCACGGGCGCTCCCATATCCCAAGCCGGGGGGGTTGTCACTAGCCCTAGTCCGTTCTTGCGGCAAATTGATGGCGCGGGTACTAGTCCGGCGATCCCGTTGCCCAAGGTGTTGTCACGGCCATGAAATTTAGCGGAACCGAAACCTATGTCGCGACCGACGACCTGACCGTCGCGGTGAACGCGGCCGTCACGCTGGAACGTCCGCTTCTGGTCAAGGGCGAACCCGGCACCGGCAAGACAGAGCTTGCGCGCCAGGTCGCGGGCGCGCTGGGGCTGCCGATCGTGGAATGGCATGTGAAATCCACCACCAAGGCGCAGCAGGGGCTTTACGAATACGATGCCGTCAGCCGCTTGCGCGACAGCCAGCTGGGCGACGAACGGGTGCATGACGTCGCCAATTACATCCGCAAGGGCAAGCTTTGGCAGGCGTTCGAGGCGGACGGCAAGGTGGTCCTTCTGATTGATGAGATCGACAAGGCCGACATCGAGTTCCCGAACGACCTGTTGCAGGAACTCGACCGGATGGAATTCTTCGTCTACGAGACGGGGGAAACGATCCGCGCGAAGCATCGCCCCATCGTCATCATCACCTCGAACAACGAAAAGGAACTGCCCGACGCCTTCCTGCGGCGCTGCTTTTTCCACTACATCCGCTTCCCCGAGGTGGAGGTGCTGAAGCAGATCGTGGACGTGCATTTCCCCGGCATCAAGGAGGGGCTTCTGGCCACCGCGCTGACCCAGTTCTACGAAATCCGCGAGACGCCGGGGCTGAAGAAGAAACCTTCGACGTCCGAGGTGCTGGACTGGCTGAAACTGATCCTGGCCGAGGATCTGGCGCCCGAGGATCTGCGGCGCGATCCGTCCAGCCTTTTGCCGAAGCTGCACGGCGCGCTTTTGAAGAACGAACAGGACGTGGCGCTGTTCGAGCGGCTTGCCTTCCTGGCGCGCGGGCGCGGGTAGCGCTGGCGGGGCGCGTGACCTGCCGCTAGAGTGGCCGGGCAACAGATGAGGTGTGCGATGTCCAACCATCCCTCCGTCGTGATCCGCCCGATCGAGGCCGGGGACGAAGCCGAGTGGCGCCGCCTCTGGCGTGCCTATCTGGCGTTTTACAAAACCGAACGGCCAGAGCAGGTCTATGCCACGACCTTCGCCCGGCTTCTGTCGGGAAAAGAAAACGAATTCAAAGGCTTCATCGCCCTTGTTGACGGGCGCCCCGTGGGCCTGACGCATTACCTTTTCCACCGGACCTGCTGGGCCGAGGCCGATACCTGCTACCTTCAGGACCTTTACGCAGACCCCGAAATGCGCGGCAAAGGCATCGGGCGCGCGCTGATCGAGGCGGTCTATGCCGCCGCCGACGACCACGGGGCCGCGACCGTCTACTGGATGACGCAGGACTTCAACACGACGGCGCGCCAGCTTTACGACCGGATCGCCACGCTGACGCCCTTCATCAAGTATCAGCGGCCCTGATGCGGCGGACGTTCCTGTCCCTGACGCTGGCGCTGGCGGCGCTGGCTGCTTGCGTCCCGACGGTCGAGGCACCATCGGCCGGGCGGCTTTCCTCGACCCTCTCCACCCTGCCCCGGATGCGGCAGTTTTCGCCCCATGCCGGGCGGCCGCCGCAGCGGGCGAATGCGGATATGGCGCAGGATTTCCTCGACCTGTCCTTCCGGCTGGAAACCGGGCGCGACCTGCCGGTGCTGACGCGCTACGAAGGCCCGATCACGCTCCGCGTCACCGGCCCCGCCCCGGCAAGCGCGACCCGCGATCTGGACGCGCTGCTGGCGCGGCTTCGGTCCGAGGCGGGGATTGCCATCACCCGCACAGACGCCGCCGAGGCCACGATCACGATCGAGTTCCTGCCCGGCAAACGCCTGCATGGAATCGTGCCGGGGGCGGCCTGCTTTGTCGCGCCGCGCGTCCGGTCCTGGACCGACTACCGCCGCGCGGGGCGCGATCAGCTTGACTGGGCGACGCTGACCGAACGCGGCACCGCCGCGATCTTCATCCCCAACGACACCGCCCCGCAGGAGGTTCGCGATTGCCTGCATGAGGAACTGGCCCAGGCGCTGGGTCCGCTGAACGACCTTTACCGGCTGCCGGATTCGGTCTTCAACGACGACAATATCCACACCGTCCTGACCGGGTTCGACATGCTGATGCTGCGCGCGACCTATGCGCCCGAGCTTCACAGCGGCATGACGAAGGGCGAGGTCGCCGCGCGCCTGCCCGCGATCCTCGCCCGGCTGAACCCGGCCGGTGCGGGGCGCACCGCCCGCCATCCCGGCCCGACGCCCGTGGCCTTTTCCCGCGCCATCGAAACCGCGCTTGGCCACGGATCGGGGCGCGCCGCACGTCGCGCGGCCGCGCGCTCTGCCGTGAATATCGCCGGGGACATGGGCTGGCGCGACACCCGCGCGGGCTTTGCCTGGCTGATCCTTGGCCGCCTCTCGCTGCCCGACGATCCGGTCGCGGCGGCCGAGGCGCTGATGACTGCGGGCCGCATCTATCACGCCGACCCGCTTCTGGCGATCCAGTCGGCCCATGCCGACATGCAGCTTGCCGCCTTCGCGCTGACCCAGGGCGACGCCGATCTGGCCATCGCACTGGCCGACGGCGCGCTGCCCCATGCCGCCGAGGCCGAGAACGCCGCCCTTCTCGCCACGCTTCTCGCCATGAAAGCCGAGGCGCTGACGCTGCAAGGGCGCGACGATGCCGCGCGCAGCACCCGCCTCGACAGTCTGGGCTGGGCGCGCTATGGCTTCGGCCCGGACAAGGAAGTCCGCCGCCAGATTGATGAGATCGCGGCGCTTTCGCCCCTCAACCGATCGAGGCCAAGATGATCTTCTACACCGCCATCCTGCTCGGCGCCGTCATCGGCTATGTCCGGGCAACCAAGCGCGGCGGCAATATGTTCGACAGGCTGCAATACGCGGCCGTCCACGCGATTTTCCTCGCAATTCTGGGGCTTTTCCTGACGATCCTCATCCAGCGCATGAGCTAGGCCGATGTTCCTTGGCTTCTTCGAAACCCTGCGCAGGACCGGCGTTCCGGTCACCTTGCGCGAATATCTGGGGTTTCTGGAAGGGCTGGCGGCGGGTCTTGTGACCTATGACATCGACGGGTTCTACTACTTCGCCCGCACCGCGATGGTGAAGGACGAACGCCATCTGGACCGCTTCGACCGCGCCTTTGCCGAGGCTTTCAAGGGGCTTGAGGGGATCAGCGCCGACCAGGTGATCGAGGCGGTCGATCTGCCGCGCGAATGGCTGGAGAAGATGCTGGAAAAGCATCTGAGCGCAGAGGAGAAGGCCCAGATCGAGGCGCTTGGCGGCTTCGACAAGCTGATGGAGACGCTCAAGAAGCGGCTTGAGGAGCAGAAGGGCCGCCATCAGGGCGGGTCGAAATGGATCGGCACCGGCGGCACCTCCCCTTTCGGCGCGCATGGCTACAACCCCGAAGGCGTGCGGATCGGGCAGGAGAAGTCCCGCCACCAGCGCGCCGTCAAGGTCTGGGACAAGCGCGAATTCCGCAATTTCGACGATCAGGTGGAGCTTGGCACCCGCAACATCAAGGTGGCGCTGAAACGCCTGCGCCGCTGGGTGCGCGAGGGCGCGGTGGAGGAACTGGACCTGCCCGGCACGATCCGCGCCACCGCCGAACACGGCTATCTTGACGTCAAGACCCGGCCCGAGCGTCACAATGCCGTGAAGGTGCTGCTCTTCCTCGATGTCGGCGGCTCCATGGACCCGCATGTGAAGGTGGTGGAGGAGCTGTTCAGCGCCGCGCGGAGCGAGTTCAAGCATCTCGAGTCCTTGTACTTCCACAACTGCCTTTACGAAGGCGTCTGGCGCGACAACCGTCGTCGCTGGGACCGGCAGACCCCGACGGATGAGGTGCTGCGCACCTATGGCAGCGACTACAAGGCGATCTTTGTCGGCGATGCGTCGATGTCGCCCTATGAGATCGCCCATCCCGGCGGTGCCAACGAACACTGGAACGCCGAGGCGGGCCAGGTCTGGCTGGACCGCGCCCGCGCGCAATGGCCGAACAACGTCTGGCTGAACCCCCTGCCCGAACGGCACTGGCAATACACCCAGTCGGTCGGGATGATCCGGCAGATTTTCGAAGGGGCGATGTTCCCGCTGACGCTGTCGGGGATCACGCAGGCCATGAAGGTGCTGACATGACCACGCTGGCGCGGCTTTGGCGCGATCACCGGATCGCGGTTCTGGCCTTTCTGGCGGCACTGGCCGTGACGCTGTTCTTCGCCGTGCGCTTCGTCCTTTTTGCCGTCTACTGGACCGATCCCGCCCATCGCAATCAGGTGCCGGAAGGCTGGATGACGCCGGGCTATGTGGCGCGAAGCTGGCATATCCCGCGCGGGGCGTTGCTGGCCGAACTGAACCTGCCGCTGAAATCCGACCGCCCGCATTCGTTCGAGGAGATCGCCGAGACGCGCGGCGTGCCGCTGTCGCAGGTGTTGGGTGAGGTTTCGGCCGCGATCGCCGTTCTAAGGGCGAAGGCCCCGGTCGAATGACCGAATGGCTGCTGGAACTGGTGCCGCATTACGGGACCTGGCTGGTGGCCGTGGTGACGTTCCTGTCCTGCCTGGCGCTGCCGGTGCCGTCCTCGATCCTGATGCTGGCGGCGGGCGGGTTTGCGGCCTCGGGCGATCTGATGCTGTGGCAGGTCGCGGGGGCGGCGCTGGCGGGCGCGCTTCTGGGCGATCAGATCGGCTATGCCGCCGGGCGCCAAGGCGGCCCGCCGCTGGTCGCGCGTCTGTCCGCCCGGCCGCAACGCGCGGCGCTGCTGGAACGCGCGCGGGCGATGATGCTGCGGCGCGGGTTCGCCGCGATCTTCCTGACCCGCTGGCTGTTCAGCCCGGTCGGCCCCTGGGCCAACCTCGCCGCCGGGGCCTCGGGCTTTGGCTGGCGGGCCTTCACGCTGGGCAGCCTTGCGGGGGAAACCGTCTGGGTCACGCTTTACACCGGCGCGGGCTATGGCTTTGCAGGCAACCTTGAGGCGGCGAGTGAGCTTCTGTCCTCCGCCCTTGGCCTTGTCGGCGGGCTGGCGGCGGTGATCCTGCTGGGGCTTTGGCTGATCCATCTAGGCCGCAGCGGCAAGCGTGGCCCGTCCTCGTGACCGCACGGGGCTACCCCTTCGCCGCCCTCGCCCCCATATTCGCCTCATGCTGAAGCTGACCCCGATCCTCCTGGCCATTCTCTACGCGGTCCTGATGTATCACTTCTCCGCCTGGCGGACGAAGAAGATGCTGGACGCGCAGTCGCGGCCCCTGGACGATCCCGGCCTGAAGGCCGAGATCGACCGGCTGGCCCGCGCGCTGGACCTGCCCCATGTGCCGGTCCGGGTCTTCGCCATCGCCCCCGTGAACGGGCTGGCGGCGCCGGACGGGCGGATCTTCCTGACCGAGGGGTTCGTGCGGAAATACCGCGAAGGCACGGTGACGGGGCCGGAAATGGCCAGCGTCGTGGCGCATGAGCTGGGCCATATCGCCCATGGTCATGCCCGGCGGCGGATGATCGACTTTTCCGGCCAGAACGCGGTCTATGTGGCGCTGGCCTCACTCCTCGGGCGGCTGATCCCGTTTGTCGGCATCTTCCTTGCCGGGCTTGTCACCTCGCTTCTGGCCGCGCGTCTCAGCCGCCGGGATGAATATGAGGCCGATGAATGGGCCTCTGCCCTGCTCATCAAGGCGGGGATCGGGACCGGGCCGCAGAAGTCGCTGTTCCGCAAGCTGGAGAAGTTGACGGGGGCGGCGGGGGTTGGTCAGCCCGCCTGGCTCTTGAGCCATCCCAAGGCCGCCGAACGTATCGCGGCGATTGAGCGGAACGAGGCGAAGTGGGGCGTGAACGTCACGCCCATCCGTTAAAGCGTTTCGGGTTTGCGTTGAGAAAGCAAGTATCAGAATTCGAACGAAATAAGTTCGAATTCTGAGTCAGTGCAAACCCGAAATGCTATAGGATCAGCCCGCCCGCTGCACCGCAAGCCGGGTACGCCGCGTCACGAAGGCCAGCGCCGCCGTCACGAAGGCCCAGTAACCGACCCAGCCCGCCAGCGTCACCCAGTCCGGCGCGGCGCGGTAGCCGGTCAGGGAGGCGATCACACCGCCCACCGGGCCGCTGTCGTCAAGGATGCCACCCATGTCCCAAAGCGGCGCGTGGAACGGCAGGATGCCCGCCCCGACCAGCTTTTCCAGCCCGGTGGTGAACAGCGCACAGCCCAGAAGCAGCAGCATGACCTCGGATATGCGGAAGAAGCGGCCCCAAGGCAGAAGGCGGCTGCCAAGCTGCATCAGCGCATAGGTCGCGAAGGCGATGGCGAAGCCGGCTGCGATGGCGCCAAGGACGCCCAAAAGGCTGGTCCCCGCCGCCCCCGCCAGCATGCCATAAAGGAAGACCACGGTTTCGCTGCCCTCGCGCGCCACGGCAATCGCGGCGAGGATGAAGACGGTCCACCAATGGCCCGACCGCGCCGCATCGCTCAGCCCCCATTCCAGATCGCGCTTCAGCGTCCGGGCGTGGCGGCGCATCCAGAGGACCATCTGCACGATCAGCCCGGCGGCAAGGAAGACCATCGCCGTCATCATGTCATCGCGCAGGACTGGCGGCATGATCTCGGCAAAGCCCAGCACCATCGCCGCGAAGACCAGCGCCACGCCAAGCCCGGCGCCGACACCGCCCCAAAGGTAACGCCCGGCCCGCGCGCCGACCGCCCCTGTCGCCGCCTCACGCCGGAGCCAGCTTGACAGGATGCCGATGACCAGAAGCGCCTCGATGCTTTCGCGCCAGATGACGAAGATGATCTGCCCGGACATGACCCCGCCCCCCCCCCCTTATTTGACCGTGACGGTACCCCTGGCGCTGTCCTGCCGTTCATGGAACTCATCGACAAAGGCGTAGTCGCCCGCAGGCAGGGCGGGCAGCTTCACGGTCATTTCTTTGCCCGGCCCGACAACGGTTTCCTTTTTCAGCGCCTTGCTCTCGAACTCCCCGGCCGAGGTGCCGGTGTTGCGGATCAGCAGTTCCGCCGGTTCGCCTGCCGCGATCTCGACCACCTGCGGGGTGATGACGCCGTCCCTGAACTCGATCACGACGGGGGCGGCACTGGCGGCGCCCGCGCCCGCGACGGTCAGGGCGGCCAGAAGGCCGAGGCGGGCAAAGGGGGTGGCGGCACGGGACATGGGGTTTCTCCTGCGAGTCGGTTCTGGCGGGTGAGGCCGGGACCGGCATAACCCAGTCTTTTGGTCGGATAAAGGATTTTCTGAGTGAAAGAGTAAACTACCCGTGAGGGGCCGCCCGGCCCGACAAAAGCTTGCCCAGACGCGGCAGCCGCGCGCGTTTGAGAAGCGGGCGCAGGGGTTGCGCCTCGCCCGACAGCTCTTCGGCGCGGGCGCGGACCTCTTCGACCACGGTTTCGACCGGGCCGGGGGTGGTGGCATGAAGCGCGCGCAGGAATTCGTCGGGGTCCATCCGGCGCAACCCTTCCTCCGCCAGCGTCTGACGGGGGAAATCCTGCGCGTTGAAGGTAACGATCACATCGGCCCCGCCCGCGATGGCGGCGGCAAGGACGTGGATATCGTTCGGGTCCGGCAGGTGCAGCCGCACCTCCAACCCCGGTCTGGGCGGGACCGAAGCGGCCGGGAAGGCCGCCCGCAGGACCGCGATTTCCCCCCGCGCGATATCCTCCGCGCCGGGGCCGAGTTTCACCGTCGCGCGCGCCCATTCCTCAAGGATGCGGTCGGACCAGAGCGGGGTGTAAAGCCCCGCCCGCGCGACGCCTGTCAGGATCTCCCGCAGCACCGTCGGATAAAGGACGCAGGCATCCAGCAGCGCCTTCATCCGTCAAGCCGGAAGAACAGCGCCTTGAGGTAACCCGACTCCGCCAGTTGCGGCAGTTGCGGATGGTCCGGCCCGGCAAAGCCGGTGTGGATCAGTTGTGAGCGCCGCCCGCCGCGCCCGATGCCACGGGCCGAGGCATTGCGGAACTGCGTCAGGTCGGCGGCGTGGGAGCAGGAGCAAAGCACCAGAAAGCCCCCCGGCGCGACCAGAGGCGCGGCAAGGCGCGCGACGCGCTCATAGGCGCGCAGCCCCGCCTCTAGCGCCGGTTTGGCGGGCGCGAAGGCGGGCGGGTCGCAGATGACGAGGTCGAATTGCGCCCCCTCGCCCCGCAGCGCCTCCATCACCGCGAAGGCGTCGCCCTTGCGGGTGGCGAAGCGGTCGCCCATGCCCATGGCCCGCGCGCCCCCTTCGGCAAGCTCCAGCGCCGGGGTCGATCCGTCGACCGCCAGAGCCGAGGTGGCCCCGCCCGCAAGGGCCGCCAGCGAAAAGCCCCCGACATGGGAAAAGACGTCAAGGACGCGCGCATCCCCGGCCAGCCGGGCGGCGAAGGCGTGGTTCGGGCGCTGGTCGTAGAAAAGCCCGGTCTTCTGCCCGCCCATGAGGTCCGCCAGATAGGTCGCGCCATTCATCGGCACCGGCAGCGGGCCGTCGATCTTGCCCGCGAGGATGCCGGTTTCCTCATCCAGCCCCTCAAGCCCACGCGCCCGGCCGGTGGCGTTCTTGACGATGGCGGTGACGCCGGTGACATCGGCCAGCGCGGCGGAGAGGTCGACGATCATCGCCTCGGCCCAGGCAGCGTTGGGCTGGATCACCGCCGCCTCGCCGAAGCGGTCGATGATGACGCCGGGCAGTCCGTCGGCCTCGGCATGGACCAGCCGGTAGAAGGGCGCGTCGAAAAGCGTCTCGCGCAGCGTCAGCGCGCGGGCCAGACGCGCGGCGATCCAGTCGCGGTCGATAACGGCCCCGGCGTCGCGGTCCAGCATCCGGGCGATGATCTTCGATTTCGGGTTGATCGTGACCACACCCATCGCCCGCCTCTCGGCATCCTCAAGCACCGCGATGGTGCCGGGGGTCAACCCTTGTGTCCGCCGGTCGGTCACAAGCTCATCCGCATAGACCCAGGGAAAGCCGTGGCGCACCGCGCGGGCATCGGCCTTGGGCCTGAGACGGATAACGGGATAGGTCATGGGTACCCCCGGAGGCTGGACAGGCCCCTTCCCTAGTGCGAAGCGCGGCGAAGCGAAAGCCCCCGGCCCTTTCGCGGCACCCGTGACCGGCCCCGCCTTGACGTCGCCCGGACGGGCGCGCAGACTTTCCCCAACCGAAACGCGCCCCTGCCGCCGCCTGTCGGATCGCCATCCGGCAAGGGTTGTTAGCGCTAACGGATCATGCTACACCCCGGCCCGAACAGTGGCCCCGCCGCGCCGACACCCTTGGCGCCGGGCATATCAGGAGGCACAGATGGCCATCCATCCGCAGCTCGACGCGATCACCGCGCGTATCCGCGACCGTTCCGCCAGGACGCGGGGCGCCTATCTTGACCGGATGCGCAAGGCGGCCGAGGAAGGCCCGGCACGCGCCCACCTGTCCTGCGGCAATCAGGCGCACGCCTATGCCGCGATGGGCGCGGACAAGGGCAACCTCGCCGCAGGGCGGGTCGCCAATATCGGCGTGGTCACCGCCTATAATGACATGCTGTCGGCCCACCAGCCCTATGAGGATTATCCCAAGATCATCCGCGACACGGCGCGGGAGCTTGGCATCACCGCGCAGGTCGCGGGTGGCGTCCCGGCGATGTGCGATGGCGTGACCCAAGGACGCGACGGGATGGAACTGTCGCTTTTCTCCCGCGACGTGATCGCGCTGGCCGCAGGCGTCGCGCTTAGCCACAACTGTTTCGACGCGGCGCTTTACCTTGGCATCTGCGACAAGATCGTGCCGGGCCTTGTCATGGCCGCCGCGACCTTCGGCAATGTGCCTGCCGTCTTTGTCCCCTCCGGCCCGATGGTCAGCGGGCTGCCGAATGACGAAAAGTCCAGGGTCCGCCAGCAATTCGCCGCCGGAGAGGTCGGCCGCGACAAGCTGATGGAGGCGGAGATGGCCTCTTACCACGGCCCCGGCACCTGCACCTTCTACGGCACCGCCAATTCCAACCAGATGCTGATGGAGTTCATGGGCCTGCACCTGCCGGGCGCAAGCTTCGTCAACCCCGGCACCCCGCTGCGCGAGGCGCTGACGAAAGAGGCGGTGCGCCGCGCCGGTGCGATCACCGCGCTTGGCAACGACTATCGCCCGGTGGGCGAGATCCTTGACGAACGCGCCATCGTCAACGGCATCGTCGGGCTGATGGCGACGGGGGGCTCCACCAACCTCGTCCTGCATCTGCCCGCCATGGCGCGGGCGGCGGGTGTGCTGCTTGAGCTTGAGGATTTCGCGGCGCTGTCGGACATCGTGCCGCTGATGGCGCGGGTCTATCCCAACGGTCTGGCCGATGTGAACCACTTCCACGCGGCGGGCGGGCTGCCCTTCATGATCGGCGAATTGCTGTCAGCGGGCCTTCTGCACCCCGATGTCAAGACCATCGCCGGGGACGGCCTTTACCGCTATGCGCAGGAACCGAAGCTGAAGGGTGGCGTGTTGAGTTGGGAGGATGGCGCGGGGGAAAGCCTGAACGACAAGGTCCTGCGCCCCGCCTCTGCCCCGTTCCAGCCGATCGGCGGGCTGAAGGAACTGACCGGCAATCTTGGCCGTGGCGTCATCAAGATTTCCGCCGTCGCGCCGGAGCGGCATGTGATCGAGGCCAAGGCCCGCATCTTCCACGATCAGGAAGAGGTGAAAGCCGCCTTCAAGCGTGGTGAGTTCACCGAGGATACGGTCGTCGTCGTCCGCTTTCAGGGGCCGCGCGCCAACGGGATGCCGGAACTGCATTCGCTGACCCCCACGCTTTCGGTGCTTCAGGACCGGGGGCTGAAGGTGGCGCTTGTGACCGACGGGCGCATGTCGGGCGCCTCCGGCAAGGTCCCGGCGGCGATCCATGTCAGCCCGGAGGCCGCCTGTGGCGGTCCCATCGCGCGGCTGAGGGATGGCGACATCGTCCGGCTGGACGCGGCCAGCGGGCGGCTTGAGGTTCCCGGCGTGGACCTTGAGGACCGCGCGCCGGTCACGGTAGACCTTGGCGCGAATGCCCACGGCACCGGGCGCGAGCTTTTCGCCTGTTTCCGCGCCCATGTCGGGGCCGCGCCGGAAGGTGCCGCACTCGTCGTCTGACCTCTTGATCCGAAGGACTGCCCCATGACCCCCGCCGAACAAAGCCAAAAAGCCGCCGAGATCTGCGCCCTCGCCCCCGTCGTCCCGGTCCTTGTGATCGAGGATGCCGCGCAGGCGAAGGGTCTGGCGCAGGCGCTGGTCAAGGGCGGGTTGCCCGCGCTTGAGGTAACGCTGCGCACGCCCTCGGCCCTCGACGCGATCCGCGCCATGGCCGAGGTGCCGGGCGGCGTCGTGGGGGCGGGAACGCTGCTGACACCCGCCGACGTGAAGGCCGCCAAGGCAGCGGGCGCGAGGTTCGGCGTCTCCCCCGGCGCGACCGACCGGCTGATCGCGGCCTGTGTGGACGAAGAGCTACCCCTGCTGCCCGGCGCGGCAACGGCGACCGAGGTGATGGTGCTGCTGGAAAAGGGCTTCACGGTGCAGAAGTTCTTCCCCGCCGAGGCCTCGGGCGGCGCCCCGGCGCTGGCCGCCATCGGCGCGCCGATCCCGCAGGTGAAATTCTGCCCCACCGGCGGCGTCAGCATGAAGAACGTGGCCGATTACCTGAAGCTTTCCAACGTCCTTTGCTGCGGCGGAAGCTGGGTCGCGCCCAAGGCCGCGGTTCAGGCGGGCGACTGGGACCAGATCGAAACGCTGGCCCGCGCGGCGGCGGCGCTGCCGCGTTAGGACCGCCCCACCGCCTCGCCCAGTGCCCGGCGCATCAGGTCGTCGCGCGCGCAGATCGCGCCGAGGATCAGCCAGGCCAGCGGGGAAAGCATCACGACCGCCACCCCGATCCGCCCCGGACCGGCGCCAAGGGCCATCGACGCGCCGTAAAGATCCGCCGCACCGGCCGGAACCGCGCCGAGGATGGCGAAAAGCAGCGCCAGCCGCATCCGGTCGCGGCGCAGGTGCAAAAGCCGCTGGATCAGCGGCCCGGCATAGCCCCTGAGGAGGCAGCACTCCGCCGCCGCCACGACGGCAAGCGCGAAGGCCAGCGCACCAAGGAACAGTTGCACCGCTGGCGCGAGCGCGGGCGCATGAACCCCGGCCCAGCGGGTCACTGTCAGGGAAAAGACCCCGGCGGGCAGGTAGAACGCAAGGAACGCCAGCGCCGGGTAAAGGGATCTAACAAAGGTCTTCATGGAAACAAACTCCCGTGAATGCCCCTGATTAACGCGGCTTCGCGACGCCGAAGCGGCGCGCGCCTGTCCCCTTCGGGGCGATTTTCGGGTGTGTTTCTGTCGCGCGGGGGCGTCAGCCGCCCAGACGCGCCGACCGTCCGCCGCGCCGCGTCGGCTTGTCGCCGGGGACGAGGCCGTCAGTCAGGACCTTTGTCATCGGGTGGTCGGGGTTGGCGGGGGCGTAGTGCGACAGCAGCACGCGCATCGCCTCATGTGCGTCGGTATCGCCCGCAAGGCTCAGCGCCCAGTCAAGGTAGATCGACCGGCATTCGCCCGCCGTGATCCCCTCGATCGCGTAGGATTCGCGCACAAGCCCCTTGGGGTCGGCAAGTTTCGCGTCCATCACCTTCCTGCCCATCCTGTCCACGGCCCCTTCATTGCACCGCCCCGTCCGACGGGGCGCCAAGGATCGCCGCCATGATCTCTTCGGCCTTCGCCACATGCCCCGCCAGCCGCGACGCAAGATCGCCAAGTTCCGACGCATCCGTTTCACGCAAGAGAAAGGCGCGCCCGCCCTCGCCGATCGCCTCCATGTCCAGGGGCCGTTCGCTTAACAGCCGCCCCCCGGCCTGAAGCCGCCAGAGGAAGCGATAGGCGGATTGCAGCGCCTGTTCCGCGGCCGCGCCGTAATGCCCGGCGGCCTTTCCGGCGCGCAACTGCTGTTCCACGCGCCGCACCGGGGCGGCGGCGCGCAGGGCCGAGGATTGCGCCAGCAACTCGATATCCTGCAACCGCCCCGGCCCGATCTTGGCCTCCCATTCGCCATCCGGCGCCTTGGCGGCGAAGATGCGGGCGCGCATCTCGGCGGTATCGGTCAGGATCGCGTCGCCGGTGGATTTCGCCGCCAGAACCTTCTGCCGGATCGCCTCGATCTCCTCCGCCAGCGCCGCATCGCCCGCGACGGCGCGCGCGCGGGTCAGGGCCAGATGCTCCCATGTCCAGGCTTCGTCCATCTGGTAGCTTTCGAAGGACGACAGCGACGTCGCCACCGGCCCCTGACGGCCCGAGGGGCGCAGCCGCATGTCAACCTCGTAAAGCCGCCCCTCGGCCATCGGCGCGGAAAGCCCGGTCACCAGCGCCTGTGTCAGACGCGCGTAATAGGCCCGCGCCGCCAGCGGCCGCTTGCCCTCCGACGCCTCCACCCCCGCCGCGTCATAGACCACGATCAGGTCGAGGTCCGAAGCCGCGTTCAACCGCTCCGCCCCGAGTGAGCCCATGCCAAGGACCACCGCCCCCCGCCCCGGCGGCGTGCCGTGCTTGGCTGAGAAATCGGCGACCACGGCGGGCCAGAGCGCCTGCAACACCGCCCCGGCCAGATCGGCATATTCGCGCCCCGCTTGCGCGGCGTCGATCAGCCCGCGCAGGTGGTGAACGCCGATGCGGAAATGCCATTCCCGCTGCCAGTGCCGCGCGGTGGTCAGCTTGCCCTCATAATCCGGGACCTCGGCGAGCTTCCCGGCCAGTTCCTCGGCCAGCGCGCCTGTCCCCGGCCATTCGCTGAAGAACCCGCCGCCGATGACCGCATCCAGCACGGCGGAATTGCGCGACAGATAGGCCGCAAGCCCCGGCGCCGTTGAACAAATATCAACAATCAGGTCGATCAACTGCGGATTGGCGTCGAAAAGTGAAAAAAGCTGCACCCCGGCGGGCAGGCCCGACAGGAAGCCGTCGAACTGACGCAGCGCCTCATCGGGGTTGGCGGCGCGGTCGAGGCGGCGCAGGATCTCCGGCTGCACCCGCTTGAAAATCGTGACCGCGCGTTCCGAGCGCAGCGCCGGATAGCCGCGCCAGCCCTCGACGATGGCGCGCGCCTCGGCGCTCATCTCCGGCAGGTCGCCGGTTTCGCCGGGGGCGAAAAAGCCCTCGGTCAATTCGCTGACCCGCATCAGCCGCGCGCGAAGCCCCTCGCGCCAGCGCGCGGTGTCGCCTTCACCCATCATCCGGGCAAGGCGGTCGATCCCCTCGGCATTGGTGGGCAGGTCATGGGTCTGGGCATCGCCAACCATCTGGATGCGGTGCTCCACCTCACGATGGGCGCGGTAAAGGTCGGTCAGTTCCGCCGCATCCGCGCTTGGCACCCAGCCTTTTGCCGCCAGCGCCGCCAGCCCCTGAACCGTGCGCCGGTCGCGCAGGTCCGGGTCGCGCCCGCCCGCGATCAACTGGCGGGTCTGGGTGAAGAACTCGATCTCCCGTATCCCGCCAACGCCAAGCTTCATGTTATGGCCTTCCAGCACGATTGGCCCGTGCAGCCCCTTGTGGTCGCGGATGCGCAGGCGCATGTCATGCGCGTCCTGAATGGCGGCAAAGTCCAGATGCCTGCGCCAGACGAAGGGGGTCAGGGTCTTCAGGAACCGTTCCCCCGCCGTGATGTCGCCCGCGCAGGCGCGCGCCTTGATGAAGGCCGCGCGTTCCCACGTCCGGCCCTGCGCCTCGTAATACTGCTCCGCCGCCGCCATGGAGATGCAGACCGGCGTGACCGAGGCATCGGGGCGCAATCGCAGGTCAGTGCGGAAGACATAGCCCTCGGCCGTCAGGTCCGACAGCATCGCCGTCATCCGCCGCACGACGCGGATGAACGAGGCCCGCGCCTCTTGCGCGTCGTCAGGGTCATAGCGGGTTTCGTCGAAAAGGCAGATCAGGTCGATGTCGGAGGAATAGTTCAGCTCCCCCGCGCCCATCTTGCCCATGGCAAGCGCCACGATCCCGGCGGCGGTTTCGGCATCTTCGGCCGCAGCACCCGGCACCTTGCCGCGCCGGATCTCATCGGCGGTCAGGGCCACCAGCGCCGCGTGGGTCGCGCGGTCGGCCAGCGTGGTCAGCGCGCCTGTCACCTCCTCAAGCCGCCAGACGCCGCCCAGATCGCAAAGCCCCGCCAGAAGCGCCACGCGCCGCTTGGCCTGACGCAGCGCGGCGCCCAGCGCGTCGCTTGCCAGCCCCTCGGTCGCGGCCAGCACCCCTGCCAGCGCGTCCTCCGGCGCTCCGGCAAGGGCAGCGTCAAGCCAGTCGGCCTCACGCTCCATCAGCCCGGCCAGATAGGGGCTGCACCCCGCCGTTCCGTCAAGAAGCGCGCGGATTTCAGGCGGTTGCGCGGCAAAGCGGGCCTGCACCTCTGCGGTGCGGGTATCCTCATAGGGGATCGGAGAGCGGGTGAGACGGGCGGCGAATGTCATGGCGCGACAGTAGCGACGCGCGGGCGGGCGTCAACGGCCCACGCGCGCCCGGCCCTTGCAGTTCGCCGCGCCCCATGGCTACCTGCGCCCCGCCGGGACAAGGGAAAGGACAGGGGCGATGAGCAAGAGCCTGAAGCGCGTCAAAGCCGCCATCGAGGCGGCGGGGCTTGAGACAGAGATCCTTGAGATGACTGAGGGCACCCGCACGGCCGAAGATGCCGCCCGCGCCGCGCGGTGCGAGGTCGATCAGATCATGAAGTCGATCATCTTCCGGGGCGAGGAAAGCGGCCATGTCGTCCTCTTCCTGACCGCGGGCGGCAACCGGGTCAGCGCGGAAAAGGCCAGCGCCGTCGCCGGTCAGCCGCTGGGCAAGGCCGATGCCGACCTGATCCGGGCCGAGACGGGATTTGCCATCGGCGGCGTGGCGCCCCTTGGTCACCTGACCCCGATCCGCAGCTATTACGATCCGCGTCTTCTGGATTTCGACGTGGTCTGGGCCGCCGCCGGGACGCCGCGCCACGTCTTCGCCGCCGCCCCCGCCGCCCTTCTGGCCGCGACCGGGGCGGAACGGGCCGATTTCACGGAATAACGCGTTTCGGGTTTGCGTTGAGAAAGCAAGTATCTGAATTCGAACGAAATAAGTTCAAATTCTGCGTCAGGGCAAACCCGAAATGTTATAGCGCTCAGGCCGCCTCGAACGCGATCTTGCGGCGCAGGAATTGCGTGGCCTTGCTGCTGACCCGCGCCGGGTCGCCGGTGGTCAGGAAGCGCGATGTCGTGCCGGAGCCGATGAAGTCCGGCCGCCGGACAAGGTAGTCCTTCAGGCTTTCGGCCACGAGGTTTGCCTGCGAATAGACGGTCACGCCCGCGCCCAGCGCATCCTCGAAGGTGGATTCCATCAGCGGGTAGTGGGTGCAGCCCAGGATCGCCGCCTCGGGCTTTGGCATCCGGCGTTTCAGCGCCTCGACATGGGATCGCACCAGCGCTTCGGCCAATATTTCATCCCCGTCCTCGATCGCATCGACGACGCCGCCACAGGGCTGCGCCTCGACATCGACCCCGATGGCGCGGAAGGCAAGCTCGCGCTGAAAGGCGCGGCTGGCGACGGTGGCGGGCGTGGCAAAAAGCGCGACATGTTTCACCGCCACTTCGCGCGGGGGGGAGTTGTCGCCCCATTGCCGTTCGGTCAGCGCCTCGATCATCGGAACGAAGACGCCAAGGACGCGCTTGTCGGCCGGGACCCACGTCTCCTGCATCCGTTTCAGCGCCACGGCGGCGGCGGTGTTGCAGGCAAGGATCACCAGATCGCAGCCTTCGGCCCAAAGACGCTCCACCCCGGCGCAGGTCAGGTTGAAGATGTCGTCGGCATCGCGCACACCGTAGGGCGCGTGGGCGTTGTCGCCGTAATAGACGAAGGCCAGATCGGGCAGCGCCCTGGCGACCGCGTCATAGACCGTCAGCCCGCCAAGCCCCGAATCGAATATGCCGACCGCCATCGCCAGACCCCCTCCGCCGCCGGGGCGCGTGGCCTCAGGCGCGGTATTTCTCTTCGAATTCAAACCCGTATGCCAGGGATGGCAGCGGCTTCGGGGATAATTCATACGTCGTCCGGCGCAGGAAATCCATCATGGCTTTCGCATCCCCTGCCCGCGCCGCGATTTCGCCGCGCGGGATCGGATCGCCGACGACGATGCGCACGGGTTCGCCGATCCGCGCGCGGAATTCGTTGATGAGAAGGCCAAGGCGCAGCGTGTAATGCAGGTGGCTGGCAAGCTGGAAGAGGCGCGAGGTCTGGCCGTCGAAATAGATCGGCACCACCGTCGCCCCCGACCGCGCGATCATGCGGGCGGTGAAGTTGCGCCAGACCGGGTCCATGGGCCGGGCGAAGGGCGTGGGCGCGGTGGCGACCGTGCCGCCGGGAAAGATGCCGATGGCGCCCCCGGATTTGAGATAGGCCAGCGCCCCGGCCCGCGTTTCAAGGTTGCGCTTCAGCGCGGCCTCCGTCTCATCGAAGTCGATGGGCAGGATCACGCGGTCAAGCTCGCGCGCCTTGCGAAAGACCTGATGCGCGATGATGCGGAAATCGCCACGCAGGGCGGACAGGATATAGCCCATCATCAGCCCGTCGAGGATGCCGTAGGGATGGTTGGCGATCAGGATCAGCGGGCCGTTGGCCGGGATGCTGGACAGGCTGCCGCCCACGATATCAAGGCGAAGCCCGTAGCGTTCGACGATCACCTGCCAGAAATCGCGCCCGCGCGCGACCTCATCCTCATACCCCTTCGCCCGGCGGATCAGACCGATCCGCCCGGTCGCGTTTTCCAGAAGCCGGACAAGGGCCCGCCCGCCGCGCGACCGGGCCGAGGCGGCATAGGAAATCTCTCGCGCGATGTCTTTTGCCACTCTCGCCCTCCCAGGGTTCACCTGACAGGCGATGATGGCGCGCGAAGGCGACAGTTCCGTGACGCCGCGCAGTCGCGCGAGGGGATTGGCGCAATGGGTGATAACGGCAGCGTCCCGGACCTGATCCGGGACCTCTTTCTCCGGTGGCGGAGGTCCCGGACCTGATCCGGGACGGCAAGGCCATGCGGCCCTACTCCGCCGCCGCCTTCAGAGGCGTACCGCCCGTGCGGATCGTGGCCAGAAGCTCTTCCCGCCGCTTGGCGGCCTTGCGCTCCGCCGCTTCCTTGACCGGGCCATAGCCGAGGATCGACTTTGGCAGCTCCACCAGCGCCCGGATGGCGGGGGCGGTGTCGGGCGTCAGCTTTGGCAGCACCTCGGCCATGTCGCCCTCGAACTGCGCGATCAGCGCGCGTTCCATCCGCCGTTCGGCGGCGCGGCCGAAGGGGTCGAAGGCGGTGCCGCGCAGGCCCTTCATCCGGGCGAGAAGGCGGAAGACATGCAGCATCCACGGACCATAGGCCTTCTTCCGGGGCCGCCCGCCCGGCCCCGTCTTCGCCAGCATCGGGGGCGCGAGGTGGAAGGTCATACGGAAATCGCCATCGAACGCGGCCCTGGCCTTCTCCGCCGTTTCCAGATGCAGGCGCGCGACCTCATATTCGTCCTTGTAGGCGAGGAGCTTGTAATAGCTTTCGGCCACGGCAAGGCGCAGATCCTCGGGCGCTCCGGCCACCAGCGTGCGGAAACGGTCGGCATAGGCGGCGTTCTGATAGTCGGTCAGACGGGCGGCAAGGCGGTCGATCTTTTCTTTTTCATCCATGGGCGTTGCCGCCGGTTCTTCAACCAGTTTCTCAACCTCTTCCGGGTGCAGGGCAACCCAGCGCCCGATCTCGAAGGCGCGCAGGTTACGCTCCACCGCCGCGCCGTTCAGGGTGATCGCCTGACGGATCGCATCGGCCGAGAGCGGGACATGGCCCTTCTGCCAGGCGGCCCCCAGAAGCAGCATGTTGGAAAAGATCGAATCCCCCATCAGCTTGCGCGCGACCTCGGAGGCATCGACGAAGCTGACCCGATCCTTCAGCCGCGCCTGAAGAGAGACGCGCAAGGCATCGGAGGGCAAGTGAAAATCCCGGTCGCGGGTGAAGGCGCCGGTGATGATCTCATGGCTGTTGACGACCGCGCCGGTGCGCCCCGTCGTCATCAGGCCCAGCGTCTTGGCGCCGCCGCTGACGACGAGGTCACCGCCGATCAGGCAGTCCGCCTCACCCACCGCGACGCGGATCGCGCTGATATCCTCGGGCCGGTTTGCCAGCCGCAGGTGGATATGGACCGCGCCGCCCTTCTGGGCGAGGCCCGCCATCTCCATCATGCCCGCGCCCTTGCCGTCGATCTGCGCCGCCTGCGCCATCACCGCGCCGATGGTCACGACGCCGGTGCCGCCGACCCCGGTGATGATGACGTTGAAGGTGCCGTCAATCGCGGGCAGTGCCGGGTCCGGCAATTCCGGCAGGTCAAACTCCGCCGCCGAGGCCTTTTTCACCTTGGCCCCTTCCAGCGTCACGAAGGACGGGCAGAACCCGTCGAGGCAGGAGAAATCCTTGTTGCATGACGATTGGTCGATGGCGCGCTTGCGGCCCAGTTCCGTCTCGACCGGCACGATGGAGACGCAGTTCGACTGCACCCCGCAATCGCCGCAGCCCTCACAGACCTCGGTATTGATGAAGACCCGCCTGTCAGGGTCGGGGAACTGCCCGCGCTTGCGGCGGCGACGCTTTTCGGCAGCGCAGGTCTGGACGTAAAGAATGACCGACACGCCATTGATTTCGGTGCATTTCTTCTGCACCAGAGGCATCTCGCGGCGTTCATGGAAGGCTAGCCCTGCCGGGAACTCTGCGCGGTCGACCTCTTCCTTCTCGTCATAGACGACGAAGATGTTCTTCACCCCCATCGCCGCCACTTCCTGCGCGATGCGCCCGGCGGTCAGGCCGCCTTCGTTCGTCTGGCCCCCGGTCATGGCGACGGCGTCGTTGAAGAGTATCTTGTAGGTGATCGTCGTGCCTGCGGCGAGGGCTGCGCGGATCGCCTGCACGCCCGAGTGGTTATAGGTGCCGTCGCCCAGGTTCTGGAACACATGGCCGCGCGTCGAAAACGGCGCCTCACCGACCCAGTTCGCGCCTTCGCCGCCCATCTGGGTAAAGCCGAGGGTCGAACGATCCATCCACTGCACCATGTAGTGACAGCCGATCCCGGCATAGGCGCGGCTGCCCTCGGGGACCTTGGTAGAGGTGTTGTGCGGGCAACCGGAGCAGTAATAGGGCAGCCGGGCCGCAATCTCGGGCGCGTTGTCGGCGCGGCGCGCCTCGGCGATGGCGGCAAGGCGGGCCTTGACCTCATCGGTGCCGCGCCCTTCCTCGATCAGGATGCCGCCCAGTTTCTCGGCGATATAGGTCGGGTCAAGCGCGTAGCGGGTGGGGAACAACTCCTCCCGGTGCATGGCGCCCGCGCCGCCCTTGTACCAGCCATAGACGCGCCGCCCCTGACGGTCGTCAAAGATCGCCTCCTTGATCTGCACCTCGATCAGCTTGCGCTTTTCCTCGACCACCACGATCAGGTCGAGGCCCTCGGCCCAGTCGTGGAACCCCTTCATGTCCAGCGGGAAGGTCTGGCCGACCTTGTAGGTGGTAATGCCAAGGCGCTCTGCCTCGCCCTCATCAATTCCCAGAAGGTTCAGCGCATGGACGAGGTCGAGCCAGTTCTTCCCCGCCGCGACGAAGCCGATCCTGGCGCCCGGCTTGCCCCAGACGCGGCGGTCCATGCGGTTGGCGTGGGAAAACGCCTCGGCCGCGAACCGCTTGAAGTCGATCATCCGCGCTTCCTGCGCGACGGGCGTGTCGGACAGGCGAATGTTCAGCCCGCCGTCCGGCATCGGGAAGTCCGGCGTCTTGAAGGCAAGCCGGAAGGGATCGCCATCGACGACCGCCGTCGCCTCAACCGTGTCCTTCATCGTCTTGAGGCCGACCCAGACCCCGGCAAAACGGCTGAGCGCCCAGCCGTAAAGGCCGTAATCCATGATCTCCTGCACACCGGCGGGGCTGACGACGGGCATATAGGCGTCGATCATCGCCCAGTCGGACTGATGCAGCACGGTAGAGCTTTCGCCGGTGTGGTCGTCCCCCATCGCCATCAACACGCCGCCATGGGGCGAGGTGCCTGCCATGTTGGCATGGCGCATCACGTCGCCGGAACGGTCCACCCCCGGCCCCTTGCCGTACCAGAGCGCGAAGACACCGTCATATTTGCCCTCGCCCCGCAATTCCGCCTGCTGGCTGCCCCAGATCGCGGTCGCAGCAAGGTCTTCGTTCAGGCCCGGCTGAAAGCGGATATCGTTCGCGTCAAGCAGCTTGCCTGCCTTCGCCATGTTCAGATCGACCCCGCCCAGCGGCGATCCGCGATAGCCTGTGACGTAACCGGCAGTGTTCAGCCCGGCCCTCGCGTCCCGCGCCTTCTGCATCAACATCAGCCGCACAAGCGCCTGGGTCCCGTTCAACAGGACCGGCGAGCGGTCAAGATCGTAGCGGTCGTTCAGCGAAATCTGGTGCTTGGTCATCGGCGGCCTCCCTCACCTTCGCCCATTATAGGTCAAAAATGCTGACCTACAAAGCGCGAATTTTGGGCAACCCTTCACGATTTGGTCGAAGGTCGGGGCGCTTTTGCTTTGTCCATTTGGTGAAATCCTGCATAACACCCGCGATGTTAATTTGAGTGAATGTGTCGGAATGGATTGGGACAAGCTTAGAATCTTTCATGCGGTTGCCGATGCGGGCAGTCTGACCCATGCGGGCGACAGCCTTCATCTGTCCCAGTCCGCGGTCTCCCGGCAGATCCGCGCGCTTGAGGAAAGCCTGAACACCACGCTTTTCCACCGCCATGCGCGGGGACTGATTCTTACCGAACAGGGGGAATTGCTGTTCGACGCGACAAGCTCGATGAACAAGCGGCTGGAAACCGCCGCCGCGCGGATCCGCGACAGCGAGGATGAGGTCTTTGGCGAATTGCGCGTCACCACGACGACGGGCTTTGGCACGCTCTGGCTCGCCCCCCGTCTCGGCAAGCTTTACGAACGCTACCCCGACCTCAAGATCGACCTGATGCTTGAAGAGCGCGTGCTGGACCTGCCGATGCGCGAGGCCGACGTGGCGATCCGCATGAAGGAACCGAGCCAGGCCGACCTGATCCGCCGCCGCCTGATGACGATCCGCATGCGGCTTTACGCGACGCGCGATTACCTTGACGCGGCGGGCGAGCTGTCCTCGATCGAGGATATTTCCGACCATCGCCTCATCAGCCAGAACCCGACCACGGCGCAGGTCGCCGCAGGGGCCTTCCTTGTGCAAAGCCTGCTCAATCAGGAAATCCGCTCCACCCTGACGGTGAACAACTATTACGGCGTCCTTCAGGCGGTTCTCTGCCATCTGGGCATCGGCGTGCTGCCCGATTACCTGGCCGAGGACTTCCCCCATCTGGTCCGCGTGCTGCCGGATGTGGAATCGGCCGAGGTGCCGGTTTTCCTCGCCTATCCCGAGGAATTGCGGCAGTCCAAGCGCGTCGCGGCCTTCCGCGAGTTTGTCATGGAAGAGATCATGGCCTACCGCAAACGCAAGGTTGAGGACGAGCCCAACTGAGGCAACAACCGGAAGTTGAGGTGAGGCATGTCCGCAACGCATAGCGGCCATGTTGCAGTTGCGGCATGTTTTTCCTTGAACCGTTCGCACAGCGCACATAAATCGGGCTTGAAGACGATGGCTGAGGCAACTCGCTTCGTTTTCTACCTCCCTGTTGGACTTGGGCCGAGCTTTGTCTCGGCCTTTTTTTTTGCGCCGGGCCAATCTTGTCCCCCCGCGCGGCGGCGATGTCGGCTATGCTCTGCCTCAAAGGAAGGGGGCGCCATGCCGGAAAACCGTGATCTTTCCTGCCGTTGCGGCGCGACGCGCTGGTCCGTCGCTGCAAATGCGCCGGGGTGCCATGTCGAATGCTACTGCGCCGATTGCCAAAGCTTCGCCCGCCATCTGCGGGCCGATGACCTCTGGCTTGACCCCGATGGCGGTACCGAATCCTTCCATACCCTGCCCCGTCACGTCCGGTTCACGGCGGGGCAAGAGAACCTTCGCGCCCTCAGGCTTGGCCCGAAGGGGTTGATCCGCTGGTATGCGGGCTGCTGCGATACGCCCGTCGCCAATACGCTCGCCACCCCCCGCCTGCCCTTCGTCGGGCTGGTCCTGCGGCCCGGTCAGGCGGGGTTCGGCCCCCTGGTCACCAAGGCCAACACCGGCGCCGCGCGCCGGCCGGTCCGGGGCTTCGGCAAGGGCCGCGCGATTGCGGGCCTTCTTCTGCGCGCGGCGGGCGCGCGGCTGACCGGGCGGCACCGCCCGAGCCCGTTCTTCGACGCCGCAGGCGCCCCCACCGTCACGCCCCGCATCCTGACGCTGGCCGAACGCAACGCCGCACGCCCGCCAAAGGCGCCGTAACGGCCCTTCCCACCGCCTGCCCCATGCCCTAAAGAGTCGCGCGAACCGAACAAGGACAGGGTGCCATGCAAGAACCGGCCATCACTCCCGACCTGATCAGCGCCCACGGGCTTAAGCCCGACGAATACGCGCGCATATTGGAGATCATCGGGCGTGAGCCGAGTTTCACCGAGCTTGGCATCTTCTCGGCCATGTGGAACGAACATTGTTCCTACAAATCCTCGAAGAAATGGCTGCGCACCCTGCCGACCACCGGGCCGCAGGTCATCTGCGGGCCGGGCGAGAACGCGGGCGTCGTCGATATCGGCGACAATCAGGCGGTGATCTTCAAGATGGAGAGCCACAACCACCCCTCCTACATCGAACCGCATCAGGGTGCCGCGACCGGCGTCGGCGGCATCCTGCGCGACGTCTTCACCATGGGCGCGCGCCCCATCGCCGCAATGGACTCGCTCTCTTTCGGCCTGCCGTCGCACCCCAAGACCGCGCATCTGGTCAAGGGCGTGGTGGAAGGCGTCGGCAGCTACGGCAACTGCTTCGGCGTCCCCAATGTCGGCGGTGAGGTGCGGTTTCATGCCTCCTATAACGGCAACTGCCTTGTGAACGCCTTCGCGGCGGGCCTCGCCGATGCCGACAAGATCTTCTATTCGGCGGCCTCGGGCGTGGGGATGCCGGTCGTCTATCTCGGCGCCAAGACGGGGCGCGACGGCGTCGGCGGCGCGACGATGGCCAGCGCGGAATTCGACGACACGATCGAGGAAAAGCGCCCCACCGTGCAGGTCGGCGATCCGTTCACCGAAAAGCGCCTGCTTGAGGCCTGTCTGGAACTGATGGCCTCGGATTCGGTCATCTCCATTCAGGACATGGGCGCGGCGGGCCTGACCTGTTCGGCGGTCGAGATGGGCGACAAGGGCGGGCTTGGCATCCAGCTGAAGCTTGACGACGTGCCGCAGCGCGAAACCAACATGACCGCCTATGAGATGATGCTCTCCGAGTCCCAGGAACGCATGCTCATGGTGCTGAAGCCCGAACGCGAGGCCGTCGCCCGCGCGATCTTTGAAAAATGGGACCTCGATTTCGCCATCGTCGGCGAAACCATCGCCGAGGACCGCTTCCTGATCCTGCACGGGAATGAGGTGAAGGCCGACCTGCCCTTGTCGAAGCTTTCCTCCTCCGCCCCCGAATATGACCGCCCCTGGGTGGAAACGCCCGCCGCCGCGGCCCTGAAGGACGCGCCGCAGATCGACCCGATCGCGGGGCTGCGCGCGCTGATCGGGTCGCCCAACTACGCCCACAAGGGCTGGGTCTGGGAACAGTATGACACGCAGGTGATGGCCGACACGATCCGCACGCCGGGGCTTGGCGCGGGCGTCGTGCGTGTCCACGACACCGGCAAGGCGCTGGCCTTCACCTCGGACGTGACGCCGCGCTACGTCAGGGCGAACCCGGTCGAGGGCGGCAAGCAGGCGGTGGCGGAAGCCTATCGCAACCTGACCGCCGTCGGCGCCGTGCCGCTGGCCACCACCGACAACATGAACTTCGGCAACCCCGAAAAGCCCGAGATCATGGGCCAGTTCGTCGGCGCCATCAAAGGCATCGGTGAGGCCTGCGTGGCGCTCGACATGCCGATCGTCTCGGGCAACGTGTCGCTTTACAACGAGACCGACGGCAAGGGCATCCTGCCGACGCCCACCATCGGCGCGGTGGGCCTGCTGAAATCCCTCGACGAATTGATCGCGGGCCAGCCGCAGGACGGCGACGCCGCCGTGGTGATCGGCCGGACCGATGGCCATCTGGGCCAGTCCGCACTTCTGGCCGAAGCCTTCGGGCGTGAGGACGGCGATGCGCCCCATGTCGACCTCGCCGCCGAAAAGCGCAACGGCGACTTCCTGCGCGCCAACCGAAAGCTGATCCGCGCCGCGACCGATCTGTCCGACGGCGGCCTTGCGCTGGCCGCGTTCGAGATGGCCGAAGGCGCCGGGCTGGGCGTGACGCTCGACCCCGGCGAAACCGCCTTTCTCTTTGGCGAGGATCAGGCGCGTTATCTTGTCGCGCTCCGCCAGTCCGACATCGCGGCGCTGAGCGCGGCGGCGCAGGCGGCGGGCGTGCCACTGGCGCTTGTCGGGCGGTTCGGCGGTGACACGGTCACGCTGGGCGCGGCCTCTGCCCCCCTTGGCGAGCTTTCAACCCTCTACCGCACCGCCTTCGCCGCCGCCGTCGCCTGAGGCCCCGGCTTCTTCGTTGCCCAAATACTCCCGCCGGAGGCGGCCCTTCGCCACCGGCGCCACCTTGCGGCGGCGCACCGGCCCGCTTACATTCGCCCGAAGGACAGGAGAGTTTCATGCCGATCAGCGCCGAAGACATCGAACACATGATCCGCGAGGCCTTCCCCAAGGCCCGGATCGAGGTGCAGGGCGATGACGGCCAGCATTTCGCGGCCTTCGTGGAGGATGAAAGCTTCCGCGGACAGAACCGCGTTCAACAGCAGCGCGCGGTCTATGCCGCGCTTAAAGGGAAGATGGACGGCGCGGCGGGGGAACTTCACGCCCTCGCGCTGACCACAAAGGCACCGGAGTAAAGGCCCATGACCACCGCAACCGACCAGATCCGCGACACCGTCGCCGCCAATGACGTCGTGCTTTACATGAAAGGCACCAAGACCATGCCGCAATGCGGCTTCTCCAGCCGCGTGGCCGGGGTGCTGAACTTCATGGGGGTCGACTACAAGGACGTGAACGTGCTTGAGGATGCCGAGATCCGCCAGGGCATCAAGGACTTCTCCGACTGGCCGACGATCCCGCAGCTTTACGTCAAGGGCGAATTCGTTGGCGGCTGCGACATCATCACCGAGATGACGCTCTCGGGTGAGCTGGACCAGCTTTTCGACGACAAGGGCGTGTCCTACAACAAGGACGCCGCCGACCAGATCCGCGCCGCCAACGCCTGAGGCGACGAAACGGGCGGGACGATCAAGGGGGGCCTTCGCGGCCCCCTTTTGCTTTGCGCGGGGCAAGGGGCGTTGTGACGGCACTCAGGGGGGCAAGAAGCCGGGACGGCGGCCGACCGCGGGGGGACGCCGGGGAAAGGCGGCAGCGTCCCGGACTTGATCCGGGACCCCCACCACCGGAAGAAGAGGTCCCGGATCGGGTCCGGGACGGCGAGGCACGGGCCTTCCCCTCCACCGCCGTCAGCAAGTGCCGGGCCACGGCGCGGCGAACCGACCTTTCGGCATCGTGCTTTATCCCGGCAAAGTGCCTCCGACAGCGGTGTTTCGCGCAGAATAGAAGACGAGGCGGGGCGAAAGGCGGCAGCGTCCCGGACTTGATCCGGGACCTCCACCACCGGAGGAAGAGGTCCCGGATCGGGTCCGGGACGGCAAGGCACGCGCCCTCCCCCTCACCACCGTCAGCAAGTGCCGGGCCACGGCGCGGCGAACCGACCTTTCGGCATCGTGTTTTATCCCGGCAAAGTGCCTCCGACAGCGGTGTTTCGCACGACATCAGCCAATCGCCGGGCCGGGGGGTGGCCCGGCGATGCGCGGCGGCGCGGGGGCGCCGCTATTTCGCGCAGAATAGAAGATGAGGCGGGACGGAAGGCGGCAGCGTCCCGGATCGGGTCCGGGACGGAGAGGCACGGGCCTTCCCCCTCACCGCCGCGCGGAACCCTGCACCACAGCCCCACAAACCTTGACGACCCGCCCCGCATCCTCTACCTGCGGGGTCAGGCCGCTGACGCCTGCCACCCGCAGACAGATGTCCTGGTGAAGTTCGGCAGACCGCTTTCCTTGTTTTCCTCCACGCAGATCGCGCGGATGGCAGCGCGGGTTCCCATCCTGAAACGGCGCGATCCTTGCAAGAGGGTGACAGGGCATGTCCGACATCCCGGAAAACTCCTATCTTGAGGCGCCCCTTGGGCTGACCTACGCGAAAACCGCGCTGCCGATCATCTTCGTCATGGGGATGAACGGGCTGCTTGCCGTGGCCGACGCCCTGTTTCTGGGGCATTATGTGGGACCGCAGGCGCTGGCGGCGGTGACGCTGATCTTCCCGCTCTACATGCTGGTCGTGGCGCTGGCGACGCTGGTGTCGAGCGGCATGTCAAGCGTTCTGGCCCGCCATCTGGGCGCCAACCGACTGGCCGAAGCGCAGGCGGCCTTTGCCGGGGCGCATGGTCTGGCGCTGCTGGCGGGCGGGGGGCTGATCGCGCTTTTCCTTCTGGCCGGGCGTCCGGTCACCCTGCTCGCCGCGGCGGGCTCGGCAGAGCTTGCCGGGATGGGCCTGACCTATCTGCGCATCGTGGTCCTCTTTTCCCCCCTCCTCTTCCTCATGTCGGTCAATTCGGACGCGCTGCGCAACGAGGGGCGCGTGGGCTTCATGGCGGGGATGAGCCTTCTGGTCTCAACCGCCAATATCGGGTTCAATTACCTGCTGATCGCGCGTCTGGGCCTTGGCGTTGCCGGGTCGGCCTATGGCACGGTTCTGGCGCAGGCGCTGGCCTTCGCGATCATCCTTGCCTTTCGCCTTCGCGGCCCGACGCATCTGCGCCTTTCCGCCCTGAAAACCCACGGGCTTTCGCGGTCATGGCGGCCGATCCTTGCCCTTGGCGCGCCGCAAAGCCTGAACTTCATCGGCCTCTCTCTTGGTTCCGCCGCGATCCTTGCCGCGCTGCAAATGGTGGAAAGCCCGCGCTATGACCACACGGTTTCGGCCTACGGGATCATCACCCGCGTGATGACCTTCGCCTTCCTGCCGCTTCTGGGCCTGTCCCACGCGATGCAGACGATCACCGGCAACAACTACGGCGCGGCACTTTGGCGGCGGTCGGATGGCAGCCTGCGCTTTGCGCTGGGGGCGGCGCTGATCTATTGCGCGCTGGTGCAGGTCGCCCTGACAGCGGCGCCCGCGCGGATCGGCGGGGCCTTTGTCGAGGATGCCGTGACCATCGCCGAAGTGGCGCGTATCCTGCCGGTCATGGTGCTTTTCTTCGTGCTGTCCGGCCCCCTGATGATGATCGCGATGCATTTTCAGGCCATCGGGGACGCAAGGCGCGCGGGGCTGCTGGGCCTTGCCAAGCCCTATCTTTTCGCCCTGCCGCTGACCTTCCTTCTGGCGGACCTGTTCGGCGAGGCGGGCATCTGGGCCGCCGGGCCGGTGGCGGAGCTTTGCCTTCTGGCGCTGACAGCCGCCGTTCTGGCCGTCACCGCGCGGCGGGGCGCGCGGCGCTGGGGGCTGTTCGACACCGTTGGGGGAGAGATCCGATGACCCTGCAATTGCCCAGCATCGCCGAGGCCAAGGCGCAGGCCGCAAGCCTGCGGCAGGACCTCGCCAGACAGGGGACAGAGATCGGCCATGCGCGCGCGCTGGAACTTGTGGCGCATCAGCACGGGTTTCGCGACTGGAACGCCTTTCACGCCGCGATCGGCAACCGCCCGCCCGCAGACTGGACGCCGGGCGGGCGGGTGCAGGGCAGCTACCTGTCGCAGCCTTTCCGGGCGACGGTCGTTGCCGCCACCATGCTGGGCGACGGATGGTTCCGCCTGTCCCTTGAGCTTGACGAGGCGGTCGATGTGGTCAGTTTCGAAAGCTTTTCGAACTTCCGCAAGCGCGTTCACTGCGTTGTCGGGCCATCCGGCAGGACGCGGGAGAGGACATCGGACGGCCAGCCCCATGTGGTGCTGGACCGTTAGACGCCCGCCCTATTCCTGCATCGTGCAGGTGGCGTAGACCGCCTGTTCGTCCCCCGTCGCGAGGTCGCGCCAGTAAAGCGTCGCGGTGTCGCCCTTGGTCCACCAGACATAACCGGACCCGTCCGATGGCCAGGCATAGCGCGCGCCGGAGGCGGAGGGCGCCTCGGGCAGGGTGACAAGCCGCCCCTCGACATAGAGCACCGCGACCGACCCGTCGCTGGCGTTGATGTAGGAGGCAGGCAGCGTCACGCCCCGGTCGCAGAGATAGGTGCCACCAAAGTGGTCCAGTTCCGCATGGGCGGGCGCGGCGAGAAGCAGGGCCAGCGCGGCGGCCAGGCGCGGCGCTGTCACTGAAGCCGGTCCTCAAGCCGGGCGGCCAGCGCCTCGGCCCGTGCGGCGATCTCGCCGAAAGTGTCGGTCACGATGTCCGGGATCACCGGCACCTCGATCCGTTCGGGATGGGCGCGGGCATCGGCCGCGACACGCTCGGCCACCGCCGCGCGTTCCTCGGCCATGCGCAGTTGATCGTCAAGCCCGGCCGCCTTGTCGGCCAGCATCAGCCCCGCCATCAGAAGCATCCGCGTTTCGGGCATCCGGCCGATCTGGCTGACCAGCACCTGCGCTTCGTTATCCAGAAGCTTCGCGGCGGAGCGCAGGAAATGCTCCTCCCCCTCCTGGCAGGCGACCTCGAATTCGCGACCGCCGATGGTGACTTTGACTTCGGGCATCAGGCGACCTCTCCGATCAGGGGTTTCAGTTCGGACAGGATATCGTCCATCTCGGCCACGTCGGCGGCCCGCGCGGCGCGCAGCGCCTGCAACTCGGTCAGGATCGCGGCGTTCAGAAGCTCAGGGTCGGCGATGCCTTCGGCGGCCGCGGTGCTGAGCGCGTGGTTGGCGTCGGCAAGTTCGTCATTCACCTTCTTCATCAATTGAAGGTCCTGCGTCAGCGTGTCGACCTGTTCGGTGAGGTAGGCGACCTTCTTTTCCAGCGCGCCGACCATGGTTTCCTGCTTTTCGCGGATGGCGCGGACCCGTTCGGTCAGTTGCGCATTGGTCGTGCGTTCCGCCTCAAGCGCCTCCTGCACCTCGGCCAGATGTGCCTCGGCGGCGCTGTCGCCGCCCCCGGCCGCCGCGACCGGCGCCATGGCACCCGCGTCCAGCGCGTCAAGCCCCGCCCCGATCCGTTCCAGCGCCAGGTTGATACGCTGTTCCAGCCCTGCGATGTCGTTCATTGCTCAGCCCCCTGCATTGCCGTCACGAACCCTTGCACTCATACCACGCCCCGCGCCGCCCTCTTGAGACAGGCGAATCGCACGGGATGTGCCTGCGGCGAGTGTAGACCAAAGCGGACGGGGAATTCTGCCCCCTTTCGCGCCAGAGGCTTAGCCAGTGCGCTTGATCTTGCCCCTGTTACTGCTATCACCGCGCCAACCGAGACACGAAGGAAGGACCCCCGATGGACATTGCGACGCTGCGTGACAAGCATCCCGAACACTGGGCGAAGGCCACCGCGATCCGCGCGCTTGCCATGGACGCCGTGCAGGCCGCCAATTCCGGCCACCCCGGCATGCCAATGGGGATGGCCGATGTCGCGACCGTCCTCTTCTCCAAACACCTGAAATTCGACGCCGCCGCGCCCGACTGGGCCGACCGCGACCGTTTCATCCTGTCGGCCGGTCACGGGTCGATGCTGCTTTACGCGCTGCTTTACCTCACCGGCTACAAGGACATGACGCTGGAAGAGATCCGCAATTTCCGCCAGTGGGGCGCCAGGACCGCCGGCCACCCGGAATATGGCCACGCCAAGGGGATCGAGACGACGACCGGCCCGCTGGGTCAGGGCATCGCCAATTCCGTCGGCTTCGCCATCGCCGAGGAAAGCCTGCGCGCGCGCTTTGGCAAGAAGGTGGTCGATCACCACACCTGGGTCATCGCCGGTGACGGCTGCCTGATGGAAGGCATCAGCCATGAGGCGATCGGCCTTGCCGGGATGCAGCGGCTTTCGAAGCTGATCGTGCTTTGGGACAACAACGACATTTCCATCGACGGCAAGATCAGCATGTCGGACATCACCGACCAGCGGGAGCGGTTCCGCGCCGCCGGCTGGACCGTGCTGCATTGCGACGGCCACGACCCCGAGGATATCGACCGCGCCATGACAGAGGCGAAATCCGCCGACGGCCCGGTGATGATCGACTGCAAGACCCATATCGGTTTCGGCAGCCCGAAAAAGCAGGACACGGCGGGCGCCCATGGCTCCCCCCTCGGCGCGGATGAAATCAAGGCGGTGAAGGAGATCTATGGCTGGCCGCATGGCGCCTTCGACATCCCCGCCGACATCCTCGACGCCTGGCGCAAGACCGGCGCGCGGGGCGCGGCGGAGCGCAAGGAGTGGGAAGACCGCCTGAACGGCCTCTCCGCCACGAAGAAGGCGGAGTTCGAGCGTCAGATGGGCCTTGAGGCGCCGAAAAAGCTGGCCGCGACGATCCGGGCGCTGAAAAAGCAGAACTCCGAACTCGCGCCCAAGGTCGCGACCCGCAAGGCATCCGAAATGGTGCTTGAGGTCGTGAACCCGGCGATGCCGGAGACGATCGGCGGTTCGGCCGACCTGACCGGGTCGAACAACACCAAGACCGGCGATCTGGGCATCTTCAACCCGGAGAACCGCAAGGGCCGCTATGTCCATTACGGCATCCGCGAACACGGCATGGCGGCGGCGATGAACGGCATGGTGCTGCATGGCGGCGTGCGCCCCTATGGCGGCACCTTCATGTGCTTTACCGATTACGCGCGCGGCGCGATGCGCCTTTCGGCGCTGATGGGCGTGCCGACCGTCTATGTGATGACGCATGACAGCATCGGTCTGGGCGAAGACGGCCCCACCCACCAGCCGGTCGAACACCTTGCCATCTGCCGCGCGACGCCGAACACCTGGACCTTCCGTCCCGCCGACCTGATCGAGACGGCGGAAGCCTGGGAACTGGCGCTGACGTCGGACAAGACGCCTTCGGTCCTGACGCTGTCGCGCCAGAACCTGCCCACGGTGCGGACCAAGCACACGGCCAAGAACCTGACCGCGCAGGGCGCCTATATCCTGCGCGAGTCCGAGGCGCGGCGCCGGGCGATCCTGATGGCGACCGGGTCCGAGGTCGAGATCGCGCTGGCGGCGCGGGAAATCCTTGAGGGCAAGGGCATCGGCACCCGTGTCGTCTCGGTCCCCTGCATGGAACTGTTCGCCGCGCAGGATGAGGCCTATCGCAAGAAGGTGCTGCCCGCCGGTCCGGTCCGCGTCGCCGTCGAGGCCGCCGTGCGCCAGCCCTGGGATCGCTTCCTGATGGGCGAACGCGGGAGCGAGAAGAAGGCGGGCTTCGTGGGGATGGAGGGCTTTGGCGCCTCGGCCCCGGCGGAAACGCTCTACAAGGAATTCGGCATCACGGCCGAGGCCGTGGCGGACAAGGTTCAGGCGCTGCTCTGACCCTGCCTTCGTGGTCGAAAAGAAAGCCGCGCGGGCCAGCCCCGCGCGGTTTTTTCTTGCCGCCAACGGCGCGGTCAGCGGACAGGCGGATCGGCGACAGTTCGGCCCGGACCAAAACATCCAGACCGACACCGGCAGTAGTCTGTACCCGGACACCCGATGAAGGAGACCGCCGTGCTGACCTGTGTGATCCGCTATCATATCGACCCGACGAAGACCGCCCAGTTCGCGGAATACGCCCGCAACTGGGGTCAGGCCATCCCGCGCTGCGGGGCCGATCTGGTGGGCTATTTCGCGCCGCATGAAGGGTCCAGCACCCTCGCCTACGGCATCTACACGATCGCCAGCCTTTCCGCGTATGAGGCTTACCGCGCCAAACTCGCCGCCGACCCGCTGGGTCGCGAGAACTACCTGTTCGCGCAACGGGAGAAATTCCTGCTGCGCGAGGACCGGACCTTCCTCAGGCTCGTCTCGGCACCGCACGCACCCGGTGTCCCCGCATGATCGCCGTCATCTTCGAGGTCGAACCGGCCGAAGGCGGCATGGAGGGCTATCTCGACATCGCGGCCGGGCTGCGCCCGGCGCTGGAAGAGGTCGATGGCTTCATCTCGGTCGAACGCTTCCAAAGCCTGACCGACCCGCGCAAGCTTCTGTCACTGTCCTTTTTCGAGGACGAGGCGGCGGTGGCGCGCTGGCGCAGCCTGCCCCGCCATCGCGGCGCGCAGACAAAGGGACGGGGTGGCCTGTTCCGCGACTACCGGCTGCGCGTGGCCGAAGTCCTGCGCGACTACGGTCTGAACGACCGCGCCGGGGCGCCACCCGACAGCAAGGCTGCCCATGGTCGCGACGGCGGTTAATGCGCGGCGCTTGCCTTGCCCGTCAGCTTGCCCCAGAGCGGGCCGACGATCCGGGTTCCGACGGGGATCAGGAGAAGGCCGAGGGCGAGGCCGAAGATACCGTCCAGCGTCGCCGTCACCGCCCAGGCGGCAAAGCCCTGCCCGGTCGTCAGCCCGTGGGTCGCAAGCTCGGCAATGTGGTGGATCTGGTCGTAAAGCCAGGGCCAGCCCATCTCGGCCAGCCCATGCGCCACGATATTGCCACCGACCCAAAGCATCGCCGCCGTGCCGACCGTCGACAGGATCGTCATCAGGCGCGGCATGAGGCGCACCAGAGACCGGCCCAGCGCCCGCGTGGCGCCGAGCCGCCCCTTCGAGGCCATGACCAGCCCGACATCGTCCATCTTCACCAGAAGCGCCACCGAACCATAGACCAGCGCCGTCACCCCGATGGCCACCAGCGCCAGCGTCCCCGCCTGCCCCCAGACCGTGTCGATCTGCGACGGCACCGAGGCCAGCGCGATGGTCATGATCTCGGCCGACAGGATGAAGTCGGTCTTGATCGCGCCTTCCACCTTCTGCTGTTCCAGATGGGTCGGGTCCTTGATGTCGAAATCGGCCTCGACCGCGGCATCGGGATGGGGGGCGAGGTGGTGGTAGATCTTCTCCGCCCCCTCGAAACAGAGATAGAGCCCGCCCATCATCAGAAGGATCGGGATCGCCGCGGGCAGGAAGGCCGACAGGAGCAGAAGCCCCGGCAGGAGGATCACGATCTTGTTGCGGATCGACCCCTTGGAGATCTTCCAGATGATCGGCAGTTCCCGTTCCGCCGAAAAGCCGCTGACATATTTCGGCGTCACGGCGGTGTCGTCGATCAGGATGCCCATGGTCTTGCCACCGACCTTGGCCGCCGCGCCCGCGATGTCATCGACCGACGCCGCCGCCACCTTCGCAATCGCCGCGACATCGTCCAGAAGTGCCAGAAGCCCGCTCATACCCGCCCTCACCGTTCCTGCCCGCCCAAAGGTAGAGGTTTGCCCCGCCGTGACAAGGGCGTGCGGCGCCACAGTGGGCGCAGCGTGGCGGGCATTGTTCGCCCTGTTGTCGCTAACAAAGGGCTGTTTCCGCTAACACATTGAAATCGCGTATTTTCCCGACGCATAACCTTTGCTAAACCCTTTACAAGCGACAGGTTGAAGGAGAGACCGCATGACCGTCACTATCGGCATCAACGGCTTTGGCCGCATCGGGCGCTGCACGCTGGCCCATATCGCCGAAGCCGCGCGCAATGACGTGCAGGTGGTCAAGATCAACGCGACGGGTCCGATCGAGACCAACGCCCATCTCCTGAAATACGATTCGGTCCATGGCCGTTTCGCCGGGCCGGTGAAGGTCGCGGGCAATTCCATCGACCTTGGCCGTGGCCCGATTGAGGTGATGTCGACCTACAACCCTGATGAGCTGGACTGGGACGGCGTCGATGTCGTCCTTGAATGCACCGGCAAGTTCAACGACCGCGACAAGGCCGCCGTCCACCTGACGCGCGGCGCCAAGCGGGTGCTGGTCTCTGCCCCCGCCAAGCGCGCCGACAAGACGGTGGTCTACGGCGTCAACCACCGCGACCTGAAGATCGACCATCACGTCGTCTCCAACGGCTCCTGCACGACAAACTGCCTCGCGCCGCTGGCCAAGGTGCTGAACGACACGATCGGGATCGAGTCCGGCATCATGACGACGATCCATTCCTATACCGGCGACCAGCCGACGCTGGACCGCCGCCACAACGACCTTTACCGCGCGCGGTCCGCCGCGATGGCGATGATCCCGACCTCCACCGGCGCCGCGAAGGCGCTGGGTGAGGTGCTGCCGGAACTGACCGGCAAGCTTGACGGCACCGCGATGCGGGTGCCGACGCCGAACGTTTCGGCCGTGGACCTGACCTTTATCGCGTCCAGGGACGTGACGGTGGCCGATGTCAACGAAGTGGTAAGGGAAGCTGCGGCAGGCTACATGGGCATGGTCCTGGCCTATGATCCCGAACCGAAGGTGTCGATCGACTTCAACCACACCACCCATTCCTCTATCTTCGCGCCCGACCAAACCAAGGTCGTCGGCAAGCGGACGGTTCGGGTTCTGGCCTGGTACGACAACGAATGGGGCTTCTCCTGCCGGATGGCCGATGTGGCCGGTGCGATGGGGCGGCTCCTGCAATAAGGAGCTTCGGGGGGTCCCGCCCCCGCCCATGACGAACCGAATCGCCCTTGCGATCGTGCTTCTGATCGCGGCCTTCTTCGTGGCCGATGCGCTTGTCCTTCATCTGGGGGCGGCGCTGTTCCTCGCGCGTCAATTCGCCGACTTCGTCGATTATCTCGCCTTCTGGCGCTAGGATCGCTACTCTGCGGTTGACCTTTCGGCCGTTTTGTCGATGTTAGCGCCAACATCGCCCGCCTGCGGGCGATACCCAGCGGGAAGGAGATACCATGACTGTGAAGGTAGCCATCAACGGCTTCGGCCGGATCGGCCGCAACGTGCTGCGCGGGATCATCGAATCCGGTCGTACCGATATCGAGGTCGTGGCGATCAACGACCTTGGCCCGGTCGAGACCAACGCCCACCTCTTGCGCTTCGACAGTGTGCATGGCCGTTTCCCGGCCGAGGTGACGACGACCGAGAACACCATCGACGTCGGGCGTGGCCCGATGCAGGTGACGGCGATCCGCAATCCCGCCGACCTGCCCTGGGGCCATGTCGATATCGTGATGGAATGCACCGGCATCTTCACCTCGAAGGAAAAATGCGCCGCGCATCTGGAAAACGGGTCGAAGCGGGTGCTGATCTCCGCCCCCGGCCAGGACGCGGACAAGACCATCGTCTACGGCGTCAACCATGACACGCTGACCAAGGACGACATCGTCGTGTCCAACGCCTCTTGCACGACGAACTGCCTTTCCCCCGTCGCCAAGGTCCTGAACGACGCGATCGGGATCGAGAAGGGGATGATGACCACCATCCATTCCTATACCGGCGACCAGCCGACGCTGGACACCATGCACAAGGATCTTTACCGCGCCCGCGCGGCGGCGCTGTCCATGATCCCGACCTCGACCGGGGCGGCGAAGGCGGTGGGCCTCGTGCTGCCGGAGTTGAAGGGCAAGCTGGACGGCTTCGCGATCCGGGTGCCGACGCCGAATGTCTCGGTCGTGGACCTGAAATTCATCGCCAAGCGCGAAACCAGTGTGGAAGAGGTCAACGCCGCCATCAAGGCCGCCGCCGACGGGCCGCTGAAGGGCATCCTTGGCTATACGCTGTTCAAGAATGTTTCATCCGACTTCAACCATGACCCGCATTCCTCGGTCTTCCACATGGATCAGACCAAGGTCATGGACGGCACCTTCGTGTCGGTGCTGAGCTGGTATGACAACGAATGGGGCTTTTCCAACCGCATGGCGGATACCGCCGTGGCGATGGGCAAGTTGATCTGAGGCGCCCCCCAGACCGGCACGGAAAAAGGACCCGACCAGGGTCCTTTTTTTATTGTCTCGGATGAACTGATGCGCTACCCGGCAGTAAATTATTAAGATCAGGATAGAACATCATGAAAAGAATTGCTTTTCCGCTTCTGGTCTCAGGCTCCCTCGCAGGGTGCATCGGCGCCATATACGGTGACGGCGAACAGATCGGCAGCCGCGATGGGAAGGCCGTCTATAAGACAAGTTGCACCGTGGACCTTTCGACGGCTGGTCGGAAGGGGCTGTTCAACACAGGAACCATCCCGCTGCATGGCAGCTGCGAGGTCAGCGCCGCGAACCGCTGCGGCAAGGGCAACGTGACCATTCTCGATGTGCAATCATCGAACCGGCGCATGATAACTGAGAACATACAAACTGGCACCATGATCCAGCGCAGGACCTTTCCGGCTGAAAATCAGGTGATGCAGTTCATGTGCTCCGCCTAACGAAGCTTTTCGTCCAACGCCGCCTTGACGCTGGGTGGTACAAACTTGCCGACGTCCCCGCCCAGCCGGGCGATTTCCTTGACCAGCTTCGAGGCGATCGCCTGGCGCCGCGCATCGGCCATCAGGAACACCGTCTCGATCGAGGCGTCGAGCGCGCGGTTCATGCCGACCATCTGGAATTCGTATTCGAAATCGGCCACGGCGCGCAGGCCGCGGATGATGACCCCGGCACCGACATCGCGGGCGCAGTCGATCAGCAGGTTTTCGAACGGGTGGACGACGATCTCACCGCCGCAACGGGCGGTGATCGCGGCGCATTCCGATTGCAGCATCGCCACCCGTTCCTCCAGCGTGAAAAGCGGCCCCTTGTCGCGGTTGATGGCGACGCCGATCACCAGTCGGTCGACCAGCGCCAGCGCGCGCTGGATGATGTCGGTATGGCCAAGCGTGACCGGGTCGAAGGTCCCCGGATAAAGTCCGATGCGCATGGCCTGGCTCCCCTTTCAGGTCCGAAGTCACGGGCACGCAACAATATTGCGCCGCAGAATGCAAGTGCAGAATGACGCGGATCAGTTGCCCATGATCATCCCGGCCAGCGCATCCTTCTCCATCGCCAGTTCCGAGATATGGGCCGCCACCACGTCACCGATGGAGATGATGCCGACCATCTTGCCATCGTCCATCACCGGCATGTGGCGGAAACGCCCGGCGGTCATCTTTTCCAGCACCACATCGGTGCTGTCGCCCGGCGCGCAGGAAATCAGGTTCCGCGTCATCAGGGATTCGATCTTTTCCGACAGGCAGCTTTCGCCGCGACGGCCAAGGTCGCGAACGATGTCGCGTTCCGACAGGATGCCGTCCGGCGTCTCGCCGTCGCGGGACACCACGACCGCCCCGATCCGCCTTTCCGCCAGAAGGCGCGCGGCCTCGGCCACGGTGGCGCCCGGCGCGACGGTAATGACGCTTGCCTTGGGCTTGGAACGGAGAATCTGGTGAACCTGCATGGTAACCTCCCGACATTCAGGGTGTTTTCAGCGTTGCCGCTCCCTGCCCGTCTGTCAAGCCAGCGTTTCCAGATGATGCACTTCCTGCCCGACCGCCTCGGCCAGAAGGGCGGCGAAACGGTTCAGGCGTTCGACGCGCCGGTCGTCGGCATGGCGGATCAGGTAGAAGCTGCGCGTCAGGGAAAGCTTGCCCGGCAGGATGCGCACGACGCCCGGCGCCGAGGGCAGCGCGAAATCGTGGACGATGGCCAGCCCGGCCCCGGTGCGCACCCAGTTGAACTGGACCGAGACAGAGTTCGAGGCGAGCGCGACCGTCTCGACCCCCGCTTCGGCCAGATAATCAAGTTCCTTGTCGAAGATCAGGTCGGGGATATAGCCGATCATCCGATGCCCGCGCAGGTCGGCCAGCGTGCGGATCGGCGGGTGCCGGTCGAGGTAGTCCTGAGCGGCGGCAAGGCTTAGCCGATAGTCGGCGATCTTCTGCACGGTCAGGCGCCCGGCCTCGGGCCGGCTGACGGCGATGGCCATGTCGGCCTCGCGTTTGGACAGGTTGAACACGCGGGGCAGCGCAACAATCTGCACCTCCAGCCCCGGATTGTCGTCGCATATGCGGGCAACCACCTGCGGCAGCAGATAGTTTGCCGCCCCGTCCGGCGCCCCGATTCTGACCTGCCCGGTCAGCCCCCCTTCGCCCTTCACCTCTTCCATCGCCTCGGCGACGGCCTGTTCGACGCGCACCGCATGGGTCAGAAGCCGCCCGCCCTCTTCGGTCAGCGCGTAGCCCTGCGGCGAGCGGGCAAAAAGACGCGCCGCCATGGCGTCTTCCAGCTTTGAAATCCGCCGCCCCACCGTCGCCGGATCAAGCCGCAGCGCCTTGCCCGCGCCCGACAGGCTTTCGCTGCGCGCCACGGCCAGAAACACTTTCAGATCGTCCCAGTCGGCCATCCCGACCCCTTGCAGAAATGCAAAACCCTTTTGGGATACTGCCCCTTTTGAATGCAACTCTGCAAGACTAGGATGGCAGGGAACATTCCCAGGGAGGTTTTCCATGAACGAACTGACGCATTGGATCAACGGCAAGCACGTCAAAGGCACGTCGGGCCGCTTCTCGGACGTGATGAACCCGGCCACGGGCGAGGTGCAGGCGAAGGTCCCGCTGGCCACCGTGGCCGAGCTTGACGCCGCCGTGGCCGAGGCCGCCAAGGCCCAGCCTGCCTGGGGCGCGACCAACCCGCAACGTCGGGCGCGGGTGATGATGAAATTCGCCGCCCTCATCAACGAACACATGGACGAGCTGGCCGAACTGGTCAGCCGCGAACATGGCAAGACCCTGCCCGACGGGCGCGGCGACGTGCAGCGCGGCCTTGAGGTGATCGAGGTCTGCATGGGCGCGCCCCACATGCTCAAGGGCGAGTACATGAACGACGGCGGCCCCGGCATCGACCTTTACGCGATGCGCCAGCCGCTGGGCGTCGTCGCGGGCATCACGCCCTTCAACTTCCCCGCCATGATCCCGCTCTGGAAGATGGGGCCGGCGCTCGCCTCCGGCAACGCGATGGTCCTGAAACCGTCCGAGCGCTGCCCTTCGACCGCGCTGCGGCTGGCCGAACTGCTGCAAGAGGCCGGGCTGCCGGACGGTGTGCTTCAGGTCGTGAACGGCGACAAGGAAGCGGTGGACGCGATCCTTGACAACGACACGGTGCAGGCCGTCGGCTTCGTCGGATCGACCCCGATCGCGCAATATATCTACGGCCGCGCCTGTTCGAACGGCAAGCGCGCGCAGTGCTTTGGCGGCGCGAAGAACCACATGATCATCATGCCGGATGCCGACATGGACAAGGCCGCCGACGCGCTGGTCGGTGCGGGCTTCGGCGCGGCGGGCGAACGCTGCATGGCGATCTCGGTCGCGGTGCCGGTGGGCGAGAAAACCGCCGACGCGCTGATCGAACGGCTGGTCCCGCGGATCGAAAAGCTGAAGGTCGGCCCCTATACGGCGGGCGAGGACGTGGACTATGGCCCCGTCATCACCAGCCAGGCCGAACAGCGCATCCGCGGCCTGATCGAGTCGGGCGTCAAGCAGGGGGCGGAGCTTGTCGTCGACGGGCGCGGGTTCAAGCTTCAGGGCTATGAGAACGGCTATTTCGTCGGCCCCTCGCTCTTCGACCGGGTCACGCCGGAGATGGACATCTACAAGGAGGAAATCTTCGGCCCCGTCCTCAGCCAGGTCCGCGCCGGGTCTTACGAGGAGGCGCTGAAGCTGACCATGGACAACCCCTATGGCAACGGCACCTCGATCTTCACCGCCGATGGCGACACGGCGCGCGACTTCGCGAACCGGGTGAATGTCGGCATGGTCGGCATCAACTTCCCGATCCCGGTGCCGCTGTCCTATTTCTCCTTCGGTGGCTGGAAGAAATCGGCCTTTGGCGATCTCAACCAATACGGCCCCGACGCCTTCAAGTTCTACACCAAGACCAAGACCGTCACGGCGCGCTGGTTTTCCGGCATCAAGGAAGGCGGGGAGTTCGCGTTCAAGGCGATGGACTGAGGGGCGCGTTCAGGCGGGCGGTGTCATCCGCCCCCCGGACGATCCCGCGATCACATGGGCCGGGGGTGAAACCGCCTCCGGCCCTTTTTTCAGTGGGTTCGCCGACGGCAGGGGCAGACGGCGCGAGGGGGGGACCTATTCCGCGACCACCGCGCCGAGTTCCCGCACCACGCGGAATCCCAGGAAGTCCCGTCTATAGTCCTCAGTCGGTCGCACACGCGCTGCAGGACGGAGGCCATCCATCGCCGTCGTAAACGCTCCACCCTTGGCAACGCGCCGACAGGAGCGGCTCATGTCTCCGTTGGCCAAATAGGCGCTGTCACTCGACAGGCCCAAATGCTCGTCCGACCAGCACGACAGAGTCAGTTCATAGACGTTTCCCGACATGTGTCGGACGCCCCATCCATTCGCCGCGTCGAGATCTTGGACAGGAACCGGACTATATCGGTTGACAAGCTCCGGCAGCGAAACACCAGGGCGCTTTCCTCGACTCAGCACATGTTCTGTTGACCTGCGTGAGAAATTCGCCTGATCCGCTGTCAGGTCTTCGCCTTGCGCAAACGGGGTCTCGGTTCCGGCGCGGGCCGCGTATTCCCATTCCGCTTCCGTCGGCAGGCGGTATACGTCTTCACCGGCCTTCAGATTGAGCCAGGCCACATATTCCAGCGTATCGAGATAAGAAACGTTGATCACCGGATGATCAGGCCCCAGCGGCTTGTATCCGCCCGGCATCAGGACCCGATGGTCGGGCACATGGGTACAGCCGCCATCGTCAACGCAGGCCATCCACTCAGCATGCGTGGTTTCGTTTCTGGCGATGGCATAGCGGATGTCCATGTCAACGTGATGGCGGGGATGCTCGTTAGGAATGATGTTGATCTCGTCGGGGGCCCGCACCCGCGGAACCTTTCCCTTTTGATCAACGGGGCCTGTGATATCGAATGGATTGCGCGACTCGCCGGGTATCGCGCCCATCATGAAAGACCCGGTCGGCATGACAATCATCTCGGGACAGAGATCGCAGTCCTGGAACGCCTCAAGCGTCGTGACCGGGCGACCGTCCGCAAGCCGGTAGGACGGTGGCTCTTGCGCCGCGACGCCGAGGGGAAGGAAACCGCAAAGCAAAAGACCTGCTGAAAAACGCCTGCGCACCACACAACCATATTGCTTGTCAAAGTTGTCGCGAGACTAACGGCCAGCCTCGCGGGACGCAATCCACGGTTGCGGGTCGCGCTGCCCCCACCTGCGGCGTTTTGCCCGCAAGGTCGCTGCGCGCTTGCCCAACACGCCCCTCTTTGCTCAACTTGACCAAAAAACGGGGGGATACGATGGCCGCGCCGGATTTCACCATCGGGGTCGAGGAAGAATACCTGCTGGTCGACCGCGAGACGCTGGCGCTTGCCACCGCTCCGGGCGACCTGGTGGAGCATTGCAAGGCCGAGATGGAGGGCCAGGTCAGCCCCGAATTCCTGCAATGCCAGATCGAGGTCGGCACCCGCGTCTGCAAGGACGTGGCCGAGGCGCGCGACGATCTGCGCCGCCTGCGCGCCTGCGTGTCGCGCAACGCCGCGCGCTTCGGCCTGATCCCGATCGCCGTCTCCTGCCACCCGTTCGCGGACTGGAAGGACCAGCACCACACCGACAAGGAGCGTTACAACGACCTGCGCCGCGATCTGGGCGGGGTGGCGCGGCGGATGCTGATCTGCGGGATGCATGTCCATGTCGGCATCCCGTCCGAGGATATGCGCATCGACCTTGTGAACCAGCTCTCCTACTTCCTGCCGCATCTTCTGGCGATGTCGGCGTCGTCACCCTTCTGGCAGGGCGAGGATACCGGGCTTGCCAGCTATCGCCTCACGGTCTTTGACAACCTGCCCCGCACCGGCCTGCCGCCGAAATTCGACAGCTGGGGCGCCTATGAGCGGGCGGTGGGCGCGCTGGTCAGCATGAAGCTGATCGAGGATTCGTCGAAGATCTGGTGGGACCTGCGCCCCTCGGCCCGCTTCCCGACCATCGAAAGCCGGATCTGCGACGTCTCCCCCCGGCTTGAGATGGCGCTGTCGCTGGCGGCGATGACGCAATGCCTGACGCGGATGCTCTGGCGGCTGCAACGGGGCAACCAGCGCTGGCGGCTTTATGACAACTTCCTGATTGGCGAAAACCGCTGGCGCGCGCAGCGCTACGGGACCGGCGGCGGGCTGATCGACTTCGGCAAGCTGGCGGTCGTCGACTTCGCGCAGCTGCTTGAGGAGATGATCGCGCTAGTGGCCGAGGATGCCGAGGCGCTGGGCTGCATGGCCGAGATCGAGGGCCTGCGCGGGGTAATCACGAGCGGGACCAGCGCGGATCGTCAGCGCGCGGTCTATGCCAGCGCGGTCGAGGGTGGCGGCCATGACGCGGCGATGCGGGCGGTGGTGCAAAGCCTGATCGAGGAATACCACGCCGATCTGTGATGCCCGCCCCGAAACGAAAAAAGAGGGGTCGCCCCCTCTTCTCTCATGCGTTCGCGATGTGGCTTGCGGATGTCACATCATCTTGCGGCGGCGCCGCGCGACCGTCAGCACACCAAGCGCGCCCATCAGAAGAAGGCCCGCAGCCGGAACCGGAACCGGCGCCGGCGGCGTCGAGGAGGTCGTGTAAAGCGAGATATGCGAGATGCCCGGCGTTTGACTGCCGTTGTTGGTCAGCGCGAAGGTTGTCCACTGGCCGATCGTCCCCGCCGTCAGATCAAGCAGGTAGGACGCAAAGCCATTCCCGGCCTTCAGGACCAGCATCGCCGAGGTGACGCCGGACCAGCTTGACACCGCCCAGTCGCCCATCAGCATGTCGGTGCTGACATTGCTGATCGAAAGGATGCCGCTCGGCCCGTAAGAGCCATTGGCGTCATAGCGGGAATCGAGCGTCCAGCTATTCGTCCCGAACAGGCCGGTCCCGCCGACCGTATTCACGTTGACGATATTGTTGCCCGCCGACGTGTCACTGTCATTGCCAGCAATCTGGCTGACACAGGCGGTCGAGGTCCAGACATCAGCCTGAAGCCAGAATTGCGACTGATCGCCAAACTGGCAGGACGCCGCCTGCGCCGCGGTCCCACCCACAATGGCCGATACGGCGAACGCCGCGGACAAGGCAAAAGCCTTGATCGAAAACTTCATAGTCATCAGAAACACCCAAGAATTAAAGCCACCGACGCCACAATACCGCCATATTTGAGCCCTTCCAACACCGTCTCGCCATATTCACCCGCAGGTTGCCGGGGGTGCGGGGCGCGTTTCGCTCCGTTCAACCTTGGGTTTCCAAGTTCACGATTGTTGCCGGGTCTTTCATCGTTTTCCTGACAGAATGGCACGAATCAGCCGTGCCGTCCGCGCATATCCCTGACAGCCGATCTTGCAAAACTCCTGAAACAGTTCGAATTTAACACTCGTTCAATTCGATGCCGCAAAGGGGGGATTTGATGGACTTCGCGCTGACCGAGGAACAGCAGGCGATCTTCGACATGGCTCTGGCCTTCGGGCGCGAGCATATCGCCCCCTTCGCGCGGGAGTGGGAGCGGGAGGGAACGATCCCGAAGGCCCTTTGGCCCAAGGTGGCAGAGCTTGGGCTGGGCGGCATCTATGTCAGCGAGGACCATGGCGGGTCCGGCCTGTCGCGTCTTGACGCGACCCTGGTCTTCGAGGCGCTGGCGATGTCCTGCCCGGCGGTCGGGTCCTTCCTGTCGATCCACAACATGTGCGGCGGCATGATCGACAAGTTCGGGTCCGAGGAGACGAAGGCGAAATGGCTGCCCGCGCTGACCTCGATGGAAAAGGTCTTTTCCTATTGCCTGACCGAACCCGGCTCCGGCTCGGACGCCGCCGCGCTGCGGACGCGGGCGGAGCGGACGAACGAGGGCTGGGTGCTGAACGGCACCAAGGCCTTCATCTCCGGCGGCGGCTATTCGGACGTCTATGTCACGATGGTCAGGACGGGTGAGGACGGGCCAAAGGGCATCTCTACCGTGATCGTGGAGGACGGGGCAAAGGGTCTGTCCTTCGGCGGGCTGGAGGACAAGATGGGCTGGCGCGCACAGCCCACCGCGCAGGTGCAGTTCGACGATTGCGCGATCCCGGCGGAAAACCTGCTGGGCGAGGAGGGCAAGGGCTTTGCCTATGCCATGGCCGGGCTTGACGGCGGGCGGCTGAACATCGCGGCATCGGCCCTTGGCGGCGCGCAGGCGGCGCTGGACGCGACGCTGGGCTATATGGGGGAACGCAAGGCCTTTGGCAGGTCGCTCGATCAGTTTCAGGCCCTCCAATTCCGCGTGGCGGAGCTGGAGGTAAAGCTGCAATCGGCCCGCACCTTCCTGCGCCAGGCGGCGTGGAAGCTGGACATGAAGGCGCCGGATGCCACAAAATTCTGCGCGATGGCGAAACTGCTGGTCACCGACAACGCCTTCGACGTCGCCAACCAGTGCCTGCAACTTCATGGCGGCTACGGCTATCTTGCCGATTACGGGGTGGAAAAGATCGTGCGCGACCTGCGGGTTCACCAGATCCTTGAAGGCACGAATGAGATCATGCGCCTGATCGTGGCGCGCACCCTGCTGGCCGAGAGGGGCTGATGGCCGATATTCATATCCGCAAGGAAGGCCGCGCCGGGCGCATCACGCTGACCCGGCCCAAGGCGCTGAACGCGCTAAGCTATGCGATGTGCCTTGAGGTCGATGCGGCGCTGATCGGCTGGGCCAGTGACCCCGATGTCGCGCTGGTCCTGATCGACGCCGAGGGCGAGCGCGCCTTTTGCGCGGGCGGCGACATCGCCGAGATGTATGCGACCGGGACGCAAGGCGATTATGGCTACGGCCGCAAGTTCTGGTTCGACGAATACCGGATGAACGCGCGGATCGCGGATTATGCCAGGCCGGTGGTCAGCTTCCTTCAGGGCTTCACCATGGGCGGCGGGGTTGGCCTTGGCTGTCATGGCAGCCACCGGATCGTTGGCGAAAGCTCCCTTATCGCGATGCCGGAATGCGGGATCGGCCTTGTGCCGGACGTGGGCGGCAGCTTTATCCTGGCCACCGCGCCGGGGCATCTGGGCGACTATGTCGGCACCACCGGCGCGCGAATGGGACCGGCAGACGCGATCCTGACCGGCTTTGCCGACAGCTTCGTGCCGGAGGCGGACTGGGGCGCGCTGAAGGCGCGGCTGATCGAAACGGGTGAGGCGACGGCGATCGCGGCCGCCATGCGCCCTGCCCCGGACGGCACCTTCGCCGCGCTTCAGGGCCAGATCGACCGTCATTTCGGCCAGCCGACGCTGGCCGGGATCGCCCGGTCGCTGCAAGGCGATGACAGCGACTTTGCCACGCAGGCGCTGCGCGCGCTTGGCCGTGCCGCCCCCTTGTCGGCCGCCTGCACCATTGCCATGATCCGCGCCCTGCGGGGGAACGCCTCGTTGCACGCGGCGCTGATGCAGGAATACCGCTTTACCTTCCGGTCGATGGAACACGCGGATTTCCTGGAAGGCATCCGCGCGCAGATCATCGACAAGGACCGCAATCCGCAGTGGCGGCATGGCGGGCTTGATGCCGTGCCGGAGGGGGATGTCGCAAGGATGCTCGCCCCTCTCGGGCCGGACGAACTTTCATTCGCGGAGGAGACCCCATGAAGATCGCATTCATCGGACTTGGCAACATGGGCGCGCCGATGGCGGCCAACCTCGTCAAGGCGGGGCATGAGGTGACGGGCTTTGACACCGCCGCCCCGATGCCGGATGGCGTCACAGCCGCGACCAGCGCCGCCGGGGCGGTCGCGGGCGCGGGCGTCGTCATCACCATGCTGCCGAACGGCGCCATCCTGCGCGCGGTCGCCGAACAGGTGATCCCCTCGATGCAGCCGGGCGCGGTCCTGTGCGATTGTTCCACCGTCGATGTGGACAGCGCCCGCGCGGTCGCCGATCAGGCGGTGAAGGCCGGGCTTCTGGCCGTCGATGCCCCGGTCTCGGGCGGTGTCGGCGGGGCGGCGGCGGGGACGCTGACCTTTATGGCCGGCGGATCGGACAAGGCCTTTGCGATCGTCCAGCCGCTCTTTAACGTCATGGGCCAGAAGGCGGTCCATTGCGGCCCCTCGGGCAACGGGCAGGCGGCGAAGATCTGCAACAACATGATCCTTGGCGTCACCATGATCGCCACCTGCGAGGCCTTCGCGCTGGCCGACAAGCTGGGCCTTGACCGGCAGAAGATGTTCGATGTCGTCTCGACCTCCTCCGGCTATAGCTGGACGATGAACGCCTATTGCCCGGCCCCCGGCGTCGGCCCGACATCGCCCGCCGACAACGGCTACAAGCCGGGCTTCGCGGCCGAACTGATGTTGAAGGACCTGCGCCTGTCGCAGCAGGCGGCGGAAACGGCCGATGCCGACACGCCCATGGGCCAGTTGGCGGCAGCGCTTTACGAAACCTTCGTGGAGGCGGAGGACGGGCGCGGCATGGATTTCTCGGCCATGCTGCCGCGGTTCGAAAAACGCCATCGCGGCTGATCCTTGCCGACGGACGGTCCGGTTCGGAACATCGGCGCGCATTTCCCGTTGGGCTTGCCTATATGACGGGAGACAGACGATGAATCCGAAGGACCGTACCATGCGCATCAAGGGCAAGGGATCAAACCGCCTCCTCCTGCCGGCGCTGCTGGCGGCACTGGTCGCCGCCACGCCGGGTATGTCCAGCGCGGGCGGCTGCCCGCCGGGGCTGGCCAAGAAGGCGGTGCCTTGCGTGCCGCCCGGACAGGCCAAGAAATTCCACCGCGAGGAGCATGAGCGCATTCGTCGCGGCGACCATATCCGCGACTATGACTATCACCTGATCCGCTATCCCGACCGCTACGGGCTTGACCCGCTGCGCACGGGTGAGCGTTACTATGTCGTGGACGGGCAGATCCTGCGCGTCGATCGTGACACCTATGAGGTGCTGGACGTGATCCGCGCGGTCTCGGCGCTTCTCGACTGACTGGAACGGAGCTGCCCCTGCCCTTGGACTTGACGCAATGACCGGCTGGGTGGGGCAGGCGCGCGGGTTGGGCGCACTGGACGCAGAGGCGCGCGCGGCGCTTGACCGGCTGGCGCCCATGGCCCTGCCGCGCGGCGCGCCGCTGTTCCATCCGGGCGACACCGCCAAGGGCTTCGTGATCGTGCTGGCGGGGCGGGTGGAGGTCTTCCTGACCGGGTCGTCGGGCCGCGACATCCTGCTTTACGCGGTCGAACCCGGCGGTACCTGCATCCAGACGACGCTGGGCCTTCTGGGCGGCGAGGAGTATTCGGGTGAGGCGGTGACGGCCAGCGAGTGCCGCGTTGTCCTGATCCCGAAGGGGGAGTTCCTGACCCTCATGGACCGCTCCGCCCCGTTCCGCGCCTTTGTCTTTTCAGCCTTCGCGCAACGGATGCAGGGCATGATGCATGTCCTTGAACGGGTTGCCTTTCAGCGCGTCGAAAGCCGTCTTGCCGCCGCCCTTCTCGACCGCGCCGAAGCGGGCCGGGTCGCGGCCACGCATCAGGACCTCGCCACCGCCATCGGCTCGGCCCGAGAGGTGATTTCCCGCCGGTTGGAGGCCTTCGCGCGCGCGGGCTGGGTCACGACCGAACGCGGGGCGGTGACGCTGACCGACATGTCCGCGCTGCGACGGCTGGCCGCGGCGGCAGAGTAATGTGACTCCGTCACAGACATTCGCGGCGGCAGGGTTCATTCTTGGCTGGCAGGCGGGGCGCCATCGCCCTGCCCTTCAGACAGGAGAGAGAGCATGTTCAAGACCAATGTTGGCGGCATCGACCGCGTGCTGCGGATCGTCGTCGGCCTTGCGCTGATCGCGTGGTGGTATTTCGCGCCCGGCATGGGCCTGCGCTGGCTGCCGCTGGTGCTGGGCATCGTCGCGCTTGGGACCGGCCTCATGTCCACCTGCCCGCTATATTCCCTGATCGGGCTGAACACCTGCCCGATGAAGAAAAGCTGACCGGCCCAGGCATCGCGGCCCTTCCCCTTTTTCGGAACCATCCGCTTGGTTGCGGGTTCGTGTCAGGGTAGAAGGAACGCGCGATGATGAGACTGGTACTGATCTTCGCCCTGTCGGCCGCACCGCTGGCAGGGCCTGCTCTGGCCGACAATTGCCGGATCGACCGGACGACGCGGAAGTGTATCTTCGTGCCGCTGTCGCAACGCACGCCGCCCGACTTCACCGTGGGGGATGAGTTTCCGGTCTACGATCATTCCATGATCATGAATATCGACCGCTACGGGCTTGATCCCGTGGACGGGCCGTGGCGCTATTACATGTCGGGACCGGACATCTACCGGGTCTCCACCAAGGGCTACAAGGTGCTTGAGGTGATCCGAAACCCGCCCCGGCGGTGACGGGTCACTCCGCCGCCACCCGGCGCGGTTTCAGCATCGGGGCAAGGTAGCGGCCGGTATGGCTTGCCTCGACCTTCGCCACGTCTTCGGGCGTGCCGGTCGCCACGATCCGCCCGCCGCCATCGCCACCCTCGGGCCCTATGTCGATCAGCCAGTCGGCGGTCTTGATGACGTCAAGGTTGTGTTCGATGACCACGACCGTATTGCCCTGCTCCACCAGCTCGTGCAGTACCTCTAGCAGTTTTCGAACATCTTCGAAATGCAAACCGGTCGTAGGCTCATCCAGAATGTACAAAGTCCGACCTGTGGACCTGCGCGACAGTTCCTTGGACAGCTTCACCCGCTGCGCCTCGCCGCCCGACAGGGTCGTCGCCTGCTGGCCGACCTTGATATAGCCAAGGCCGACCTTCACCAGCGCGTCCATCTTTTCGCGGATCGCGGGAACGGCCGAGAAGAAGCCCTGCGCATCCTCAACGGTCATGTCCAGCACATCGGCGATGGACTTGCCCTTGAAGGTGATCTCAAGCGTCTCACGGTTATAGCGGTGGCCCTTGCAGGTTTCGCAGGTGACATAGACATCGGGCAGAAAGTGCATCTCGATCTTGATGACGCCGTCGCCCTGGCAGGCCTCGCACCGGCCGCCCTTGACGTTGAAGGAAAACCGCCCCGGCGCATAGCCACGCGCCTTGGCCTCGGGCAGACCGGCGAACCAGTCACGAATGGGCGTGAAGGCGCCGGTATAGGTCGCGGGGTTACTGCGCGGGGTGCGACCGATGGGACGCTGGTCGATGTCGATCACCTTGTCGAGATGTTCGAACCCCTTGATCGTCTCACAGGGCGCGGGGGTTTCCCGCGCGCCGTTCAGGCGCAGGGCGGCGTTCTTGTAAAGCGTCTCGATCGTCAGGGTGGACTTGCCGCCGCCCGACACGCCGGTGACGCAGACGAACTTGCCCAGCGGGAACTCCGCCGTCATGTCCTTCAGGTTGTTGCCCGTGGCCTTCACGACGGTCAGCTTCTTGCCATTGCCGTCGCGCCGGTGGCGCGGCACCGCGATTTCGCGCGCGCCGGACAGGTATTGCCCGGTGAGTGAGGCGGCATCGGTGGCGATCTCCTCCGGCGTGCCGTGGCTGACGACCTGCCCGCCATGGACGCCCGCGCCGGGGCCGATGTCGAAAACGTAATCCGCCTCGCGGATCGCCTCTTCGTCATGTTCGACCACCAGCACGGTATTGCCCTGATCGCGCAGGTTTTTCAGCGTGCCGAGCAGCCGGTCATTGTCGCGCTGATGGAGCCCGATAGAGGGTTCGTCGAGAACGTAAAGCACCCCCGTCAGGCCCGACCCGATCTGGCTTGCCAACCGGATCCGCTGGCTTTCGCCGCCCGACAACGTCCCGGCATTCCGCGACAGGGTCAGGTATTCAAGGCCGACATTGTTCAGGAAACCCAACCTTTCACGGATCTCCTTCAGGATCAGCCGCGCGATTTCGTTCTTCTGCCTGGTCAGCTTCGCGGGGACGGTGTCGATCCAGTCATAGGCCTCCTTGATCGACATCTGCACCACCTGGCCGACATGCAGGCCCGCGATCTTCACCGCCAGCGCCTCGGGCCGCAGGCGATAGCCTTCGCAGACATGGCAGGGGCGGTTGTTCTGGAACCGTTCCATCTCTTCCCGGCTCCAGGCGCTGTCGGTTTCGCGGTAGCGGCGTTCCATGTTGGGGATCACGCCCTCGAACGTGCGGCTGATCTCATAGACGCGGCCGCCCTCGTCGAAGCGGAACTTGATCTCCTCCTCGCCCGATCCGCGCAGGAACAGGTTTTGCACCTTCTCCGGCAGGTCCTTCCACGGCTTGCGGGCGTCGAAGCCGTAATGCTTGGCCAGCGAGTCGATGGTTTGCAGGAAATAGGGGGTTTTCGATTTCGACCAGGCCGCGATGGCGCCATCCTTCAGCTTCAGCGTCACGTCCGGCACGATCAGCCGTTCGTCGAAGAACAGCTCCACCCCAAGGCCGTCGCATTTCGGGCAGGCACCGAAGGGGGCGTTGAAGGAAAACAGCCTCGGCTCGATCTCGGGTATGGTGAAGCCACTGACGGGACAGGCGAAATTCTCGCTGAAGGTGATGCGGTCGGGGTCGCCCTCGGTCGGCGCGGTTTCAAGCACCGCGATCCCGTCGGCGAGGTTCAGCGCGGTGCGGAAACTGTCGGCCAGCCGTGTTTCAAGCCCCTCGCGCACGACGATGCGGTCGACCACCACGTCGATGTCATGGCGGTATTTCTTGTCGAGCGTGGGCGGTTCCTCAAGATCGTAAAACTGCCCGTCCACCTTGACGCGCTGAAAGCCCTGCTTGCGCCATTCCAGGAATTCCTTGCGGTATTCGCCCTTGCGGTCGCGGATCACGGGGGCGAGCAGATAGCCGCGCCCCCCCTCCTCCATCGCCATGACGGCATCGACCATGTCCTGCACCTGCTGCGCCTCGATCGGCTTGCCGGTGGCGGGGGAATAGGGCGTGCCGACGCGGGCGAAGAGAAGGCGGAGGTAATCGTAGATTTCGGTGACGGTGCCGACGGTGGAGCGCGGGTTCTTCGACGTCGTCTTCTGCTCGATGGAAATCGCGGGCGACAGGCCGGTGATGTGGTCCACGTCCGGCTTGCCCATCATGTCAAGGAACTGCCGCGCATAGGCCGACAGGCTTTCGACATAGCGCCGCTGCCCTTCCGCATAGATCGTGTCGAAGGCGAGGCTGGACTTGCCCGAGCCGGACAGCCCGGTGATGACCGTCAACTGGTCGCGCGGAATATCCACGTCGATGGACTTGAGGTTATGCTCGCGCGCACCGCGCACCTCGATGAACTTCTGCTCGGCCATGAACGCCCCCGGGGATCAGAAATTAACAGATAGTGCATGGGCGATGAGTCTCCAACCTCAAATCGAGAACAATAGCGGAACATTTTCACCCTCTGTTCCGGTTCAGCCCATCTCTGCGGCATCAGGACGCTATACAAATTCACTCTTTTGAATTTAACTGCCCGGCAGCACTTGAATCACCCCGGCCCGCGCGCCAGATCATCGGCGCAACCCGCAACGAAAGGCGCCCTCCATGCTTTCCTTCCTCCGCCCCGGCGGCAGTTCCGTGTCCCGCATCGCCGCGAAGGACGCCATCGCGCGTGCCGCAAGGGGGGAGCTTCTGGTGATCGACATCCGCGAGGGGAGCGAGATTGCCGCCTCGGGCAAGGCCAAGGGGGCGCTCCATGTGCCGCTGGCCGCGTTCAGGATGCGCTGCGATCCGTCCAGCCCCGAATGCCTTGCCGAACTGTCGCTGGAAAAGCCGGTCGCGCTTTACTGCGCTTCGGGCGCGCGCAGCCAGATGGCCGCGCAGATGATGGCGCAGATGGGCTACAAGGAGGTCTATAACCTCGGCGGGCTTTACGACTGGCACGCGGCGGGCGGCGAGATCACGCGCTGATCCGCGCCCGGCGTCGCGCCAGCCAGGCATGGGTGGCGATGCCGCCAAGGCACAGCGGCAGGCCGAACCACAGCACCGCGGGCAGCCCCCAAAGATCGGTCATGCGCAACAGGACCGGCGTCCCCAACGTGGTGCCGACATTGCCCAGTTGCGCGATGGCGCCCGCCGCCTCGGCCCGCGCGGCGCCGGTCTGGTTCAGTTCCGAAATCGCCGCGAAACTGCCCCCCTGCACAAGGCCCAGCGCGCCCGACACCGCCATGACCGAGATCAGCGCCAGCAGCCCCGCCCCACCGCTCAGCGTGAAGGCGATCAGCGCCAGCGCCCCGGCGGCAAGGCCGATCTGGACCGTCTCCACCGCGCCCAGCCGCCGGGTCAGCGGCACGCCGACGGCCAGCGACACGACGATGGAGGCCAAGGGCATCACCGTCGCCGTCAGATAGCGCCATTCGGGCGCGATCACATCGGGCAAGAGCGTGAGGAAAGCCACGAACATCAGCGTGTAGAAGACAAAGCCCAGCGCCGGGGCGGCGATCCGGGGGGAGGCATAGATGCGCCGATGCGCCTCGATCACGCCCGCCCGTGCGATGGTATTGGCGGGCGGCGGCGCGCTTGCGGGCAGCATGCGCCACAAGACGCCACCGGCCAGCGCCATCAACCCGGCATGGGTGACGAAAAACGCCGCCGGGCCGTGCGCCAGAACCAGCGGACGGCCGAGGAAGGCCGCCAGCGAAAAGGCCACGGCGAAGAAGGTGGACCAAAGCGTCATCGCCGCAGGTTGGTCTTCGGGCCCGGCGGTGGCCGCGATCAAGACGGGCGCGGCGACGACGATGGCAAGATGGCTCATCCCTTCCAGCGCGCGCAGGGCGATCATCACCGGCAAGGGCGGCATCAGGCTTTCGACCAGCGACAGCACCGCGCCTGCCGCAAGCGCCGCCAAGAGCATCCGGCGCGGGCCGATGCGGGCGACCGCGATCCCCGCCGAGGTGCCAAAGACGATGCCGACAAAGCCCACGACCGAAACGACAAGGCCCAGCCAGATCCCCGCCCCCGGCCAGACCGGGCGCAACAGGTCAAAGATCACGCCGATCTTGGCGAACTGGCCCGCCGCCGTCAGCCCGGCAAACCACAGCGCGGCGATGAGGGGCCAGTTGGTGCGTTCCACCTGCCCCCCGCCCGCCGGTCAGAAGTGGATCGCGCGCCCGTAGGCGTCGAGCACGGATTCGTGCATCATTTCCGACAGCGTCGGGTGCGGGAAGACCGTCTCCATCAACTCCGCTTCCGTCGTCTCAAGCGTGCGACCGACGACATAGCCCTGGATCAGTTCGGTCACCTCCGCGCCGACCATATGGGCGCCAAGCAGCTCGCCGGTTTTCGCGTCGAAGACGGTCTTGACCAGACCTTCGGGTTCGCCCAGCGCAATCGCCTTGCCGTTGCCGATGAAGGGGAAGCGGCCGACCTTGACCTCATACCCCGCCTCTTTCGCCTTGGCCTCGGTCAGGCCGACACTGGCCACCTGCGGGTGGCAATAGGTGCAGCCGGCGATGGAGTTCGGCTTGATCGGATGCGGGTGCCCGCCCGCGATCAGTTCGGCGACCATGACGCCTTCGTGGCTTGCCTTGTGGGCAAGCCAGGGCGCGCCCGCGATGTCGCCGATGGCGTAAAGCCCGTCCACCCCGGTGCGGCAGAATTCATCCGTCACCACATGGGTGCGGTCGATCTTCACGCCCAAGGCTTCCAGCCCGAGGTTTTCGACATTGCCGACGATGCCGACGGCGGAAATCACCGTGTCGAACTCCATCGTCTCGGTCTTGCCGCCCGCCTCGATATGGGCGGTCACCTTACCCTTCGCGCGGTCCAGCTTCTTGACCGTGGATTTCTCCATGATCTTCATGCCCTGCTTGACGAATTGCTTCTTCGCAAAGGCAGAGATTTCGGCATCCTCGACCGGCAGCACACGGTCCATAACCTCGACCACGGTCGTATCGGCGCCGAGCGTGTTGAAGAAGCTCGCAAATTCGATGCCGATGGCGCCCGACCCGATGACCAGAAGGTTTTTCGGCATCCGCTTGGCTTGCAGCGCGTGCTTGTAGGTCCAGACCAGATCGCCGTCGGCCTCAAGCCCCGGCAGTTCCCGCGCCCGTGCGCCGGTCGCCAGCACCATGGCCTTGGCGGTCAGTTCTTCCGTCCCCTTGTCGGTCTTGACGGACACCACCCCCTTTTTCGGCAGCGTCGCCTCGCCCATGAAGACGGTGATCTTGTTCTTCTTCATCAGGTGGCCGATGCCGCCCGACAGTTGTTTGGCCACCCCGCGCGAGCGTTGGACGACGGCGTCAAGGTCATAGCCGATGCCGTCGGCCTTCAGCCCGAATTCCTTGGCCCGGTGCATCAGGTGAAAGACCTCGGCGGACCGCAGAAGCGCCTTCGTCGGAATGCAGCCCCAGTTCAGGCAGATGCCGCCCAGATGCTCGCGCTCGACGATCGCGACGTTCAGGCCCAGTTGCGCGCCCCGGATCGCGGCGACATAGCCACCCGGCCCGGCGCCGATCACGATCATGTCGAAGGTCTTGGCAGCCATGTCTTCCCTCCCTGAGAAAAAGTAGTTTGGCCTTAAACTATTTCCAAAACCGGCGCAACGCGGGCCACGCCGTAGCGCCATGCAGCCAGCGCATGGCGCGTCAATCCGCCTGTTTCAGGTCTTCCACGATGGCGCCATAGCCGCCCTTCTCAAGAAACGTGACCTCTTCCGGCGTCGATTGCCGCCCCAAGGCGGCGTTGCGAAAGGGAAAGCGGCCATAGCGGCGGATCACTTCGGCATGGGCGCGGGCGTGAAGGCCGAATTCCGCGCCGTGTTCGGGCATCTTCTGTGTCATCAGGTCGATGGAACGGTCCTGATCCGCCATATCCTCGGAATGCTCAAACGGCATGTAGAAGAAGACACGCTGCGGTTCAGGGATCGCCATGTCCCAACCGTGGTCGATGGCCACCTGCGCCCCGGCCCGCGCGCGGGCGTCGGTCGCGAAGGACCGGGGATCGCCCCGGAACATGTTGCGCGGGAACTGGTCGGTCAGGATCATGTAGGCCAGCGATCCGCGCGGACCGTTCAGCCAGAAGTCCCGCTCGCCCCGCTCCGCCGCCTCCCAGGCGGGCAGGAAGCGGGCGCGGATTTCGGCGTCGACCTCATCCACGGCGGTGTACCAGCCGCCCTCGCCCACCTCATGCAGCCAGAACTCGATGATGGCTTCCGGTTCGGACATGGCCTCCCTCCCCTTGCTCACGCTGTTAGCGCCAGCTTTGCAGGATGCCGCCCGGAATGCCAGCCCCTATGGCGTGGGCGTCCCGGTCTCGTCCGAATGCTCCTGCCCGGCCTCCATCGCCGCCTCGACCGCAAGGGCCGCAGAGGTGGGCGAAATCGGCGTGTAGCTTGCCGTCTGGTCGGCCAGGGTGACGCGGCGGCGCGTCATCCGCCAGGCGGCATAGCCCGCCAGCGCGAGGAACAGCACCCCCATCAGCAGGAAGTAACCCGACGGCCCCATCTGCTCCATCACCCAGCCGGTGATGACCGGGCCAGAGATCGCGCCAAGCCCGTTGATGAACAAAAGCCCGGCCGAGGCAGCCGCCATGTCCGAGAGGTCAAGAAAGTCGTTCGTATAGGCGACCAGCAGCGAATAAAGCGGGTTGGAAACGCCGCCCATCAGAAGTGCTATCACCAGAAGGCTGGTGAAATTCAGGCTGAACACCACAGGCAGCAGCATCGCCACCCCGCCGATGGCAGAAAGCCACAAGACCAGCTGCCGCCGCCCCAGCAGGTCCGAGGCCCAGCCGATCGGGTATTGGAACACAAGGCCGCCGACATAGATCGCGGCCACGAAGATCGAAATCTGCCTGATCGTCAGCCCTTCCGCCGTCCCCCAGACCGCCGACATGCCGAACTGCGCCGAGAAGACGCCCCCCAGCAGGAACATGCCGACGCAGCCGAGCGGCGAGGCGCGGTAGAGGGCCGCGAAGCTTAGCCGCTTCGTGGTCTCGAAGGCGGGCGCCGGGCTGACCGACAGCAGGATCGGCGTGAAGGCGATGGAGACGAGGACCGAGGGGATGACGAAAAGGATATAGCCCGACGGATCGCCGAAGTTCAAAAGTGCCTGCGCCGCGATGATCCCCGCCATCTGCATGATCATGTAAAGCGACAGCGCCTGGCCGCGCGTTTCATTCGTGGCGGAATTGTTCAGCCAGCTTTCGGCGGTGATGTAGACGCCGGAGAAGGAAAACCCGATCAGGACCCGCATCGCCGCCCAGGCGATCCAGTCGGGTGCGGCGGCATACATGATGAGAACGGCCGAGATCATCGACCCCAGCGCCGCGAAGACCCGGACATGGCCGACCCGCCGGATCATCTCGGGCGCCATGCGGCTGCCGATCAGGAAACCGGCAAAATAGGCCGACATGACATAGGACATCTGCGCGGTCGAAAACCCCTCGATCCCGCCCCGGATGCCCAGAAGCGTCCCCTGCATGCCGTTGCCCAGCATGAGAAGCATGATGCCCAGAAGCAAAGCCCAGGAATTGCGCAGCACGGTCAGCATGGGTCGGGGTCTTTCGTTCGCGTTTCGGGATGGTGGCAGAAAATGACGTGAAAGTCAGGCTTCGCGCCGACTTTCGGTACCTTCGTCGCGGCGTGATGGCAGAAGAAGAGAGGCATCGCCATAGGAAAAGAAGCGATAGCCGGAGGCGACGGCATGGGCATAGACGCGCCGCATCCGCCCCACCCCCATCAGCGCGGAAACCAGCATCAGGAGCGTGGATTTCGGCAGGTGAAAGTTGGTCATCAGCCCGTCGGTGACCCGAAAGCGATAGCCGGGATAGATGAAGATGTCGGTGGCACCGCGCCAGGGCCGCATCTGCCCATCCTCCCCCGCCGCGCTTTCGATCAGGCGAAGGGCTGTGGTCCCGACCGGGATCACGCGGCCCCCGGCGGCGCGGGTGGCGTTGATCTCGGCCGCGGCACTTTCCGTCACCTCGCCCCATTCGGCATGCATCCGGTGGGTCGTCACATCCTCCACCTTCACCGGCAGGAAGGTGCCTGCGCCGACATGGAGCGTCACTTCGGTGAAAGCCACGCCCTTATCTCGCAGCGCGGCCAGCAGATCATCGTCGAAATGCAGGGACGCGGTGGGCGCGGCGACGGCACCGGCATGGCGGGCGAAGACGGTCTGGTAATCGTCGCGGTCCTGCGCGTCGGGGGCGCGGAGTGCGGCGATATAGGGCGGCAGCGGCATGTCGCCCGCCTTGGCCAGCGCGGCGTCGAAAGCCGCCCCCTCAAGGTTGAAGACCAGCGCCGCCTGCCCGTCCGCGATCCCTGCCACGCGGGCGGACAGGCCGCCGGCAAAGGCGATCTCCTCCCCCTCTTTCAGCTTCCGCAGGGGTTTGACCAGCGCCGCCCAGCCACCTTGCGCGCGCGGCTCGGTCAGCGTGACCTCGATCTTCGCCACCGCCTCGCCCTGCGGCGTCATGCGGCGGCGCAGGCCCTGAAGGCGGGCCGGGATCACGCGGGTGTTGTTCAGGACCAGCCGGTCACCGGGGCCGAGCAGGTCCACCAGATCGCGCACATGCAGGTCGCGCATCCCGTCCCCCTCGGCCAGCAACAGCCGCGCGGCGCTGCGCGGGCGCGCGGGCCGGGTGGCGATCAGCCCCTCGGGCAGGTCGAAATCGAAGTCGCTCAGCTTCATGGCGGGTCGGTCACTCTGGCAGTTTCGGCGGCTCGGCGCGGAACAGGTCGCGGAATACACCGGGTGTCAGGATCGACAAGGGGTTGACGCTGATATCCGGCGCCGCCGTCGTCCCGGTCAGTTTATAATTGAAGCCGAAAAGGCCCTCGCGCCGCTTGGAAAAGATCTTGCCGATGCCGTTGAGGACATAGATGGGGGAGATCGTCCCCTCCATGTCGATCCGGTCATTGGCGAACTGATAGACCCCGGCGGCGGAAATGCCCATCGACGGCCCGACGGCCGAGGCGCGCCGCAGTTCGACCGCGCCGGGGGTCAGCAGGAAATCGCCCGAAGCGTCGGTGAAGAAGATGCCCTGCCCGTCAAGCTGGGTCAGCAGCCCGACGACCGATATGGCATCGAGAAGCGCGGCCAGCGTCGGCGCATCGGTGACGCGGAAATCCTTGAGGACAAGCCTGCCGGTATAGCTGTCGGCCTTCGCCGCCGGGTCGAGGCGCAGGGCGGCGGTGCCGCCATTGGCGCGGCTGAAGAGCCCGGCGGAGCGGAGCGCCCCCCCGGCATCGGCGGCGCGGACGCGAATGGCGGCGCGTCCACCGGCGCCCGGCTCCACCGTGCCGGTGACCTCGGCCCCGTCATTCAGCCGCGCGGCGAAGCGACCCGAAAAGCCGCCCTTGGTGCCAAAGGCGCCCTGAAACCGCGTCAGCGCGATGCCCGAGGACACCCGTAGCCGGTCAAGCGCGACGGTGATCGGCGCATCGCTGCCCTTGCCGCCGCCCCCGAAGCTTGCCTTGCGCATGTCGAGGGTTCCGCCCGCGATCTCCACCCCGACCGTGCGGCCCTTGCCGCGCCCGCGCAGCACGACCGCGCCATCGAACCAGTCCTTCATCCGCGCCTTGGGGAAGGTGGCGGCGTCAAACCCGCCGTCTTTCGTCAGCACCACCTTGCCATCGACCGCCAGCCCCGCCGCCGCGAGGCTGAGCTTGTCGATCGTCGCGGGCTGCCCCAGCGCGCCGGAGACATGCAACTCCCCCTTCGCGCCCTGCCCCTTTGTCCAGCCGATTTCGGGGATCGACAGGGCCAAGCCCGACAGGTCGGAATTCAGGTCAAAGGTCGTCGCCTTGTCCTTGGCAAGGTGCAGGTCGATCCTGCCCCAGCCGGTCCCCGTCACGGCACCGTCCGGCAGGCCGATGGCAAAGGCCTTCAGCGCGCGGGGCGACAGTTCCACCTTGCCGGTGACGCGGCTTTTGCCCTTCGCCTCCGGCCCGAAATCCTGCCGCCAGGTCACATCGACCGGCACCCCGTCAAAGGTCCCCGGCCCGCCGATGGTCAGCCCTGTCGGATCGGCCGTCACCTTCAGCGCCCCGGCGGTGACGCGCCTGCCCGGCACGATCTTGTCCGAGCGCACATCGCTCAGCATGCCCTCGACCGAATAGGCGATGTCCTCGGGCATCAGCTGTTCCACCAGCCGCAGCGACAGGTTGGTGGTCACGTCCGCCCGCCCCTCGGCCAGATCGGTCCCCTGCCCGGCCTTTTTCAGAAACTCGAACGGCGGCTGGTCCAGCAGGGACAGCGCCGCGTTGATGGTGCTTTTCGTGCGCAGCGTGACATTCGCCTCTGCCGGAACGACGCGCAGGTCGGGAATCTGCATGACCGAACCGGACATGTCGATCCCGCCGCCGCCCGGCGCCGTCACATGGCCGCTGTCCACCACCAGCGTATAGGCATTGTCGATGATCGTGGCATAGCCCGCCCCGTCGCGGATCGGCGGCAGGGTGCGGATCACGGTCACATCGGTCGCGCGGTATTCGTAGCTCAGCGCAAAGCGCGGCTCCTCTCCTTGGGTGACGCGGATACCGGCGACGACGTTGAACAACTCGCTGGTGGCCACGTTCTCGTGCAGCCATTCGCGGGTCTTCGGCACCACGCCAACGGGCCAAAGCGCCAGCAGCCGGTCGCTTTCGATGGCGTCGACCGTGGCGTCAAAGGCGCTTTGCCAGCCCTGCGGGGCGGCCGTGAACTCCCCCTTCGCGGAAATCCGGTGGTCGCCGTCCACCAGCACAAGCTGGCCCAGCGTCAGGGTAAAGGGGTTCAGCAGGATGCGGAAATCGACCGCACCCTCGGTCAGGCTGACCGGGTTCTCGAACAGCCCCTCGGGGTCGGCCTTGAAATCGCTGATGGCGATCTGGCCGACCAGCGCATTCGGCACCCCTTCGGTGATGTCCTTCAGCCAGGCATTCGCCGTCGCCTTCACCCGCAGAGCCGGGCCGTCGACCTCGATGTCGCGAAACCGGATTTCCTGCGCGGCCGGATAGTATGTCATCGCCAGATTGACCCCGTCGAAGCCCACCGGCCGCGTCGTCTCGTTCGGTTGCAGCGCGCCCTTGCCGATCTTCAGCGTCGCGTTCAGCGGCTGGATCTGGCCCTTGTCATCGACCGAGGACCAGAACGCGCCGGAAATCGTTGCGTCAAGCGGCGAAAGCCAGGCCAGCGCCGGGGACTGCGCCGCCAGATCGCGCGAGGACACGTCGCGCACATCGGCCGACAGCGTGGCCGCGTGACTGCCCTTGGCCGAGATCAGGTTGACCGAGGCGCGCGCCGGGGTTCCGCCGCCTTCGGAGACGGAAACCGCCACATTGACCGTCACGCTGTCCGCCGTCTGGTTCATCCGCAGCCAGCTTCCGTCCGCGCGCCAGCGCTTGCCCGCGCGGCGGTCGGTGAAGGCGATCGACAGGTCGTCGATCTCGATCGTGTCGATGTCGCGCAGGACCGGCAGGGTGAAGGCGCGGTCGAAGGCGTCGGCGGCGGCGACCGGGTCGATGGCGGGCGTTGGCTCCTCCGTGGCGCCCCCCTCGCCAAGGGAAAAGTCAAGCGTGCCGTCCACGTTCCGCGTCAGCGCGATCTCCGCCCCGGTGATGCTGATCGTGCGGGGCTGCAAGCGGCCATGCAGGACCGCGCCACCATCAAGCGTACTGCGGACCGAGGGCAGCCGCGCGATCCGCTGGCCCTTGCGGCTGAAGAGGTCGACCTCCGTCATCCGCACATGCGGCACGAAATTCTCATCGACGAAAAGTTCCAGCCCGCCGACCTTCGCGCGCCCCTCGCCCTTCAGGACGTCGTTCGCCCGCGCCTCGACCCGCGCCACGACCCAGGCGGGCGCAGGCAGCACCCGTTCGGTCAGGCCGAGAAGAAGGATAAGCCCGCCGATGAAGATCACAAGCGCCAGCCCGATGGCCCAGACATGGACGCGCTTGTGGACCGGCTTGCGCCGGACCGCCTTGCCCGCATCCCGTTCTTCGTCCATCGCCGGTATGACCGCCCTGCCCGCGCCCGCGCTTTTTGCTTGGGCTTCCCTTTAAACTTCCGCCACAGCGATTAAAACATAAAGCGTCCGACACCGGCAAAGGATCGCTGCCATGCCCAGCCAAGGCGACAAGGCCCCCGAATTCACCCTGCCCCGTGACGGCGGGGGTGAGGTTTCGCTGACCGGCCTCTTCCCGAAGAAGGTCGTTCTTTATTTCTATCCCAAGGACGACACCCCCGGCTGCACGACCGAGGCGCTGGATTTCACCCGTCTGGCCGATGAATTCGCAGGTGCCGGGACCGTCGTCGTCGGCATCTCGAAGGACAGCGTCAAGGCGCATGACAGGTTCTGCAAGAAGCACGGGCTTGGCATCATCCTCGGCTCGGACGAGGACGGGCAGGTCTGCGAGGATTACGGCGTCTGGGTGGAAAAGAACATGTATGGCCGCACCTATATGGGGATCGAGCGGACCACCTTCCTGATCGACGCCACCGGCACCATCGCCCGCGTCTGGCCAAAGGTGAAGGTCAACGGCCACGCCGATCAGGTGCTGGACGCGGCGCGCGCGTTGTGACCGGGGTCACGCTGGCGGAGCTGGCGGTTGAGGTGCTGACAACCGCCGACGGGCGCGAAAAGACCGCGATCTCGCACCGCAATGCCGCGCGCTGGCGCGAGGCGCGGGCGGCGGGCGCGCCGCTGGCCATCGGGGCGGCGCCCCCGCCGCCGCGTCCCGCCCGGCCCGCGCGGCCTGACCTGCTGCCGCCCCGCGACGTGCCGCGCCGCCGCCCCGGATCGCCGCACGGGCGGATCGCGCTTCTTCACGCGCTGGCGCATATCGAGCTGAACGCGGTGGACCTGCACTGGGACATCATCGCGCGCTTCACCGATGTGCCGATGCCGCCCGGATTCTATGACGACTGGGTCAAGTCGGCGGATGAGGAATCCAAGCATTTCAACCTGCTCTGCGATTGTCTTGAGGCGATGGGAAGCCATTACGGCGCCCTTCCCGCCCATGCCGGGATGTGGCGCGCGGCCGAGGATACGGCCGAAGACCTGATGGGCCGCCTCGCCGTCGTGCCGATGGTGCTTGAGGCGCGCGGGCTGGACGTCACGCCGGGCATGATCGAGATCTTCGACAAGGCCGGAGAGGGGGCGGCGACGGCGGCGCTCCGCACGATCTATGCCGAAGAGGTCGGCCATGTCGCCTATGGGGTGAAGTGGTTCAACTGGCTTTGCGGGCGCGACGGGCTGGACCCGAAGGACGAATTCCACGCCCTTGTGCGGCGCTACTTCCGTGGCGCGCTGAAACCGCCCTTCAACGAGGAAAAGCGCGCCGAGGCGGGCCTGCCGCCCGACTTCTACTGGCCGCTCGCCGATGAGGTCGAAGGCGCCGCCGGGACGGCCGCGTTTCGCTAATCCCCCACGGTTCAAAATCCCCTCCAAGCCCCGGAAAGATCGGCGGAATCCCGCCGATATGGGCCGGGTTCCGCCACCCCGAAGGGGTGTCCGGCCAAAGAGCTTGCCCGACCCGGACCCGGTTGCTAAGCCCGAAACCGGAGGAAGCTTGGGGAAGTCGCTCCTCCGCCTGATGGTTCTTTTACGAACGGGGATGGGCTTGCCTAAACGTCTTTTGGGCCGTTTGAACACGGCATTGGAGCGCCGCCTGCCGGAACAGCGTCTGTTCCTGCGCTCGGACACCGAAACCCGGTTCATTCGCCTGAAACCGACGACGCAGGCCGTGGCGCTGGCGGGCACCTCGATCGTGCTGGCCTGGTCCATCGTCGCCACCGCCATTCTTCTGATGGATTCGATCGGCTCGGGCGGCGCGCGCGAACAGGCGCGGCGCGAACAGGCGATGTATGAAAACCGTCTCGATTCCCTGTCGCGCGAACGCGACCAGCGGGCCGAGGAGGCGACCGCCGCGCAGGAACGTTTCGCGCTGGCGCTGGAACAGGTTTCGGACATGCAGTCGCGGCTGCTGGCCTCGGAAGAACGCCGGAAGGAGCTTGAGACCGGCATCGGCGTGATCCAGACGACGCTGCGCCGCACCATGACCGAACGCGATTCGGCCCGCGCGCAATCGGCCGAACTGACCGCGCAACTGACCGGCACCGGGACCGAGCTTGCCAAGGGCGGCACCTCGGCCGAGGACGTCTCCGAAACGCTCGATTTCCTGACTGCGGCGCTTGGCCGCACCGCGGGCGAACGCGACGAGATGGCAAAGACCGCCTTTGATGCCGTCGCCGCCGCCGATGAGATCGCCTATGAGAAGAAGCTTCTCGAAGAGCGGCATGACGAGATCTTCACCCAGCTGGAAGAGGCGGTCACCGTCTCCATGGCGCCGCTCGACAAGATGTTCACCTCGGCCGGGCTCGACCCCGACGACCTTCTCGCGCAGGTCAAGCGCGGCTATTCCGGCCAGGGCGGCCCGCTTGGCCCGCTGATGCCGCCGGTGATGAACGGCGACGACCCCGACAGCGGCCGTGCGGCCAAGATCCTTGAGGGTCTGGACCGCATGAACCTGTATCGCCTTGCGGTGGAAAAGGCCCCCTTCGCGATGCCGGTGAAGTCGTCCTTCCGCTACTCCTCGGGCTTTGGACGCCGCTGGGGCCGGATGCATGAAGGCATCGACATGGCGGGCGCCTCCGGCACGCCGATCTATTCGACCGGCGACGGTACGGTCGTTTATGCCGGATGGCAGAACGGCTATGGCAACCTGATCCGTATCAAGCACGATTTCGGCCTCGAAACGCGCTACGGTCACCTTTCCAAGATCCGCGTGAGCGTCGGCCAAAAGGTCTCGCGCGGGGACAGGATCGGTGATATGGGAAATACCGGCCGGTCCACCGGGCCGCATCTGCACTATGAGGTGCGCACCAATGGATCGGCTGTCAATCCGATGACCTTTATCAAGGCGGCGAACAATGTTTTCTAAAAGCAGGATCAACGAACCGGGTCCGAAATCCGGCGCTGAGACCGATCACAGCAAGGCGGACACCCCCGCCACGGCGAAGCCTGCCTTCGACTATCCGGTGACCACGACCAAGCCGAAGCCGGGGGCCTCGGTGCTGTCCTCGGACCTCACGATCACCGGCAACGTGAAGACGTCCGGCGACATCCAGATCGAGGGCGTCGTCGATGGTGACATCCGCGCCCATATGCTCACGGTCGGCGAAAGCGCCACCATCAAGGGTGAGATCGTGGCAGACGACATCGTCGTCAACGGCCGCGTGATCGGCCGGGTGCGGGGCCTGAAGGTCCGCCTGACCTCGACCGCGCGGGTCGAAGGCGACATCATCCACAAGACGATCGCGATCGAATCCGGCGCCCATTTCGAAGGCTCCGTGCAGCGCCAGGATGATCCGCTTGCGGGCAACGCGCCCAAGCAGATCCCGGCGGCCCCCGCCGCGCAGTAAGCCGCGGCAAAGAATACGAAAAAAAGGGCGCCCCTGGTCGGGCGCCCTTTCTGCATTAAAGGCCGTCCCCCTACCCCAGAAGCTTGCGGTACATGTGCCAGGTGGCGTGGCCCAAGACCGGCATCACCACGAAAAGCCCCAGGAAGACCGGCAGCATCGCCAGGAACAGAAGCACCGCGATCACCAGCCCCCAGACGATCATCACGCCGATATTCTCAAGCACCGACCTGACGCTGAGGATCATGGCCGAGACGAAATCGACCTCGCGGTCCAGAAGCAGCGGCAGCCCCGCCACGGTGACGGAAAACAGCACCCCCGCAAAGCCCGCCCCGATGAGAGAACCGACCAGAAGCATGACCGGGCCGTTGCCTTCGAAGATCAGGCCAATCGAGGAGGTGACATTGGTCATCGCCGACAGGCCCATGAAGAGGGCAAAGATCGTGTGGGCGACAAAGACCCAGAACATGAAGAGAAGCAGCACCACCATCGCCATTGACGGGATCTGCCGGTCCTTCTGGGCGAAGACGACGCCCAGCACCTCGGACCAGACCAGGGGCTTGCCCTGTTCCAGCCTGCGGCTGACCTCGTAAAGCCCGACCGCCGCGAAGGGCGCGAGGATCGGGAAGCCGACGATCACCGGCATCAGCCACCATTCCTGCCCCGCCGCCGCAAAGACGAGGTAGAGGATCACCCCGCCCGCGACGTAAAAGGCGCTGAAGAACAACCCGAAGGCCGGGGCGCGCAGGAAATCGCGCCACCCGGCCGCCAGCACGGCCGGAATGTCGGACATGGAAACCTCCTGCACCTCTGGCAGGGTATCGGACACGGCCTGAATCTCTGTCATTTCTCCTCCTCCCTCGCGCGCAAGGGAAGGCTAGGATGACGGGCGGGCGTCGCGCAAGATCTTTGCGCGGGGAACGGGTCAGGAGGCCGCCTTGGCCGGGAATTTCGGCGCGTGAAGCCCGCGCGCGCGGGCCGTGCGTATATCGGCCAGAAGGTCGCGCTTGGCCGCCGCGAACAGCTCATCAAGGTCGTGGATGACGAAATAGACCGGCTGAAGGATGTCGATCCGGTAGGGCGTGCGCAGCATGTCGATCACGTCGAAGGGGCGGCGTTCGGGGGTGTCATCCGTCACCGCCCATTGCAGTTCCGCGATGGAGGAGGCGAGACCGGAGCCGAGGCCCTTTCGCGCCCCCGCCTCGACCGTCAGGCCGAACTCGATGGAGAACCAGTAAAGCCGGATCAGCCAGGCGCAATCCTCTGCCGCCGCCCGCACGCCCGCCTTGCCGATGGCCTCGCTGAAGGCGGCAAAGCGCGGGTCGGTCAGAAGGGGCGTGTGGCCGAAGATCTCATGAAAGATGTCCGGTTCCTCGATGTAATCGAAATGCTTGCGCTTGCGGATGAAGGAGGCGGCCGGGAAGGTCCGTTCCGCCAGCATCGCGAAGAAGCGGCCGAAGGGGATCAGCGCCGGGACCGGCGCCACCCGCCAGCCGGTCGCCTCGGTCAACTTGCGCGAGACATCGACGCATTGCGGCACCCGGTCGCGCGGCAGGTCAAGCTTGGTCAGCCCGTCAAGATAGGGTTTCGACATATGCCGCCGCACCTCGGGCAGTTGCCGCGCCACGAGGTCGCGCCAGACCGCGTCATCGTCGGCATCATAGGGGATGCGGCCGGTCTGATCCGGCAGGCGGGCCTCATATTCGGTGGATTTGGGCATGGGATACCCCTCCGCGCCTGTGTTCTGGTAAAATTGTACCGCAGAGGGGCGGAATTTCATTTCTATCGCGGGCGAGATTGGCGCATGATGGGAACCACATACCTAAAATGTCCAAAACAGAGAAACCCCATGCCCCATATCCCTCTGGATGAGTCGGACCGCAGGCTTTTGCGGCAGCTTCAGCGCGACGCCCGCATCTCTACCCAGGACCTTGCCGAGGCCGCGGGCATGTCCACCTCCCCCGCCTGGCGCCGGGTCAAGCGGCTGGAGGAGGCGGGGATCATCACCGGCCATGTGGCGCTGCTGGATGCCCGCGCGCTGGGGCTGCGTGCCTCGGCCTATATCCATGTCTCGCTGACCGAACACACCGCCGACACGGTCGCCCGCTTCGACAGCTTCGTTCAGGGGCAGGACCGGGTGCTGGAATGCGCCCGCGTCACCGGCAGCGCGGATTACCTGATCCGCGTCGTCGCGCGGGATGCCGAGGATCTTGAGGATTTCCTGATGCACAGCCTGCTGGCGACCGGCATCGTGCGATCCACCGCCACCAGCTTTGTCCTGCGCCAGATCAAGGCGACGACGGAACTGCCGCTGGGATAGCCTTCAATCGTCGGCATTCGCCTCGGCGCGGCTTTTCCCGGCCACGTCCATCGCCAGCGTCGCGGCCATGAACCCGTCGAGATCACCGTCCAGAACCCCTTGGGTGTCCGACGTCTCATGCGCGGTGCGCAGGTCCTTGACCATCTGGTAGGGCTGCAAGACGTAGGACCGGATCTGGTTGCCCCATCCGGCGGACCCTTTCGCCTCATGCTGGGCGTTGATCGCCGCGTTCCGCTTGTCCAGCTCAAGCTGATACAAGCGCGATTTCAGGGCCTTCATGGCGATGTCGCGGTTCTGGTGCTGCGACTTCTCGGAACTGGTCACCACGATCCCGGTCGGAATGTGGGTGATCCGCACGGCGGAGTCAGTCGTGTTGACGTGCTGCCCGCCCGCGCCGGAGGAGCGGTAGGTGTCGATGCGGATGTCGTTCGCGGCCACGTCGATCTCGATATTGTCGTCGACCACCGGATAGACCCAGACGCTCGCGAAAGAGGTCTCTCGCGTCCCCTTGCCGAAGGGGGAGATGCGGACCAGCCGGTGAACCCCGCTTTCGGATTTCAGCCAGCCATAGGCATTGGTGCCGGAAATCTTGTAGGCGCAGGACTTGATCCCCGCCTCGGTCCCCGGTTCCTCGGACTGCAATTCCACCGTGAAGCCGCGCTTTTCGGCCCAGCGCACATACATGCGCTGCAACATCTGCGCCCAGTCGCAGGCCTCGGTCCCACCGGCGCCTGCGTTGATTTCCAGGAAGGTGTCGTTGCCGTCCGCCTCGCCATCCAGAAGCGCCTCAAGCTCTTTCTGGTCGGCGAAATCCTTCAGCGCCTTCAGGCTTTTCTCGGCATCGGCGACGATATCCTCATCGCCCTCCATCTCGCCCAGTTCGATCAGCTCGACATTGTCCTTCAACTCGCGGTCGATGCGCTTGTAGGTCTCGATCCGGTCGATCAGCATCTGGCGGTCGCGCATCAGCTTTTGCGCGCGCGCCGGGTCGGACCACAGATCGCCATCCTCGATCATGGCGTTCATTTCTTCCAGCCGATGCGGCGCGGTGTCCCAGTCCATCCGCTGCCCCAGCAGCTTCAGCGACTTGCCCACGGAGTCGGCGATGTTTTCCATCTCGGCGCGCATGGCCGTCGTCCTTCCTTGATCCCGAACGGCGTGATAGCCGAGCCCGCGGCCTGCGGCAAGCGCGGGCGCCCCGCCCCGGTGTTGCCCTTAGTAAAGCCCGCCGGAACTGATGGTTCCGAAATCCGCCTTCTTCGGGATCACCTTGGTTTCCCCGGTCGAGGTGGTGATGGTCGCCCCCTCATCCCCGCCGACCTCGCCATAGGCGTAAAGCGGCAGGTTCTGGCCCATGGCAAAGCCGCCATCGACGTAGGAATAAAGGCCCGTCAGCGTTTCCTGACCGTCGCGGAAATATTCGGCCTGAACATAGTCGCCCGCGGCATCGGGGGGCAGCATGTCGCCGGTGAAGCGGTTGATCTTCACGAAATGGCCGCCCGGCGGCACCTTGAACTGGCTGCCGCCGTATTTCTGCACCGCCTGCTGCATGAATTCCTGAAACACCGGCACGCAAAGCGTACCGCCATAGGCGCCCCGGCCCAGTGTGCGGGGCTGGTCATAGCCCATGTAGCAGCCCGCCACGATGTTCGAGGTGAAGCCGATGAACCAGACGTCCTTGGCGTCGTTCGTGGTGCCGGTCTTGCCGCCCGTCGGCACCGGCAGGTTCACGCCGCTGCCCGATCCGCGCTGCACGACGCCCTGAAGCATCGAGGTCAGCTGATAGGCGGTGATGGCATCCATCACCCTTTCGCGGTTCGAGGTGATCTGCGGCGCCGCGCCCGCTGGCAGCACCGCCGCCTCGCAATCGGTGCAGTCGCGCTGGTCGTGGCGATAGATCGTGCGGCCCCAGCGGTCCTGCACCCGGTCGACCAGCGTCGGTTCCACCCGCTCGCCGCCATTGGCGAACATGGCATAGGCCGCGACCATCTTGAACAGCGTGGTTTCCTGCGCGCCCAGCGCATTGGCCAGGAACGGCTCAAGCCGGTCATAGACGCCGAAGCGTTCGGCATAGCCCGCGACGGTGTTCATCGTGACTTCCTGCGCGATACGGATCGTCATCAGGTTCCGCGACTGTTCGATCCCGGTGCGCATCGGCGTCGGGCCGTAATACTTGTTCGAGGCGTTCTTGGGCCGCCAGAGACCCTGCGGCGTGTCGACCTCGATCGGCGCGTCGACCACGATCGTGGCCGGCGAAAAGCCAGAATCGAGGGCCGCCGCATAGACGAAGGGCTTGAACGAGGACCCCGGCTGCCGCTGCGCCTGCGTCGCGCGATTGAAGACCGAGGATTGGTAGGAGAAACCGCCCTGCATCGCGATGACGCGGCCGGTATTGACGTCCATCGCCATGAAGCCGCCCTGCACCTCCGGCACCTGACGCAGCGACCAGCGCTTGAAGCTGCCGTCATCGCCGGTCACCGCCCTGACAAGAACCACATCGCCGACCGAGACGAGATCGCCCGCGACCTTGGCCTTCTTGCCCAGCCGCCCGTCGGCCTGCCGCTTGCGCGCCCAGGTCACGTCCTCGGCCGGGATCCAGTGGCCGTCCTCGTCGTCGCTGACCCCCTCGATCCCGATCCGCGCGGATTTTTCGCCGACCTCCAGCACCACGGCGGGCAGCCAGCCCGGCACGTCGCGTGGCACGTCGATGCCGCCCAGCGCCGCGCGCCAGGTATCCTCGCTTGCCAGATCCTCGGGCTTCAGCACCTTGCGGGTGCCGCGCCAGACGCCCTGGCTGCGGTCGTATTTCTCAAGCGCCTCCTGCAAGGCGGCGGCGGCGGCCATCTGCATTTCCGGGTCTTCGGTGGCCCGGATCGTCAACCCGCCGCCGAAGAACTCATCCTGACCGAAGCTTTTCGACAATTGCCGCCGAATCTCGTCGGTGAAGTAGTCGCGCGGCGGCAGGTTCGACTTGAACGAGGGGAAATCGCCGCCCTGCACCGTCCGCAGCGGCGCGGCGACGGCGGTTTCATAGGCGTCCTTGTCCAGATAGCCGTTCTGCCACATCTCGCGCAGCACATAGTTGCGCCGCGCGACGGCGGCGTCGTGGTTCTTGACCGGATGGTAGCTGTAGGGCGCCTTGGGCAGCGCCGCCAGATAGGCCGCCTCTTCCGGCTTCAGTTCGGCCAGCGGCTTGTTGAAATAGGTCTGCGCGGCCGAGGCGACGCCGAAGGACAGAAAGCCAAGGTCGATCTCGTTCAGGTAAAGCTCAAGGATCTTGTCGCGCGGCAGCGTGTTGACGAGGCGGTTGGCGATCACCAGTTCCTTGATCTTGCGTTCCGCCGTGCGTTCGCCGCCCAGAAGGAAGTTCTTCGCCACCTGCTGCGGAATGGTCGAGGCGCCGCGCAGCGTCTGGCCCCGCGTCTTGATCGCATCCCACAAGGCACCCGCCATGCCGCGCGCGTCAAACCCCTGGTGGGTATAGAAATTCTTGTCCTCGGCCGAGATGAAGGCGTGTTTCACAAGGTCCGGGATGTCCTCGATCGGAGCATAGATCCGGCGTTCTGTCGCGAATTCGTCCATCAGACGGCCTTCGCCCGAATAGATGCGGCTGATCGTCTTCGGCGTGTACTGGGCCAGATATTCGTGATCCGGCAGGTCGCGGCTATAGATCCAGAACACCGCGCCGATGGTCAGCACGCCGAAAAAGATGCCGGTCACGATCCAGCTGAAGATACCACCGACCGACGAGACGAGAAACCGGAGCAAACCCTGACCTCCAAGAGGAACGTCCGCGTCTATATAGCCACAGCCCGCCGGGGTCAAAACAACTTGGCGGGACGTGGCGGCAGCCTGCCATCGCGGCGCTTGCGGGCCGGGCGGCGCTGGTGCAGGAAGGGCCATGGCCAAGGGATTACCAAGCTTCACCTGCACCGCCTGCGGTGCCGTTCACCGCAAGTGGTCGGGGCGCTGCGACGCCTGCGGCGGCTGGAACACCATCGTGGAAGAGGCGCCGCTGACCGCCGGTCCGGCGGGCAAGACGCTGGGCGCGGCCAAGGGGCGGCGGGTTGAGGTGACGACGCTCGCCACCTCGGAAACGCCGCCCGCGCGCGCCGCCTCGGGGATGGAGGAGCTGGACCGCGTGCTGGGCGGCGGCCTTGTCGCGGCCTCGGCGATCCTGGTCGGCGGCGATCCCGGCATCGGCAAATCCACGCTTCTGTTGCAGGCCGCCGCCAGTTTCGCGCGCACCGGGCTTTCCTGCCTTTACGTCTCGGGTGAGGAGGCGTCGGCCCAGGTCCGCATGCGCGCGGCGCGTCTGGGCCTTGCCGACGCGCCGGTGCAACTGGCCGCCGAGACCAACCTGCGCGACATCCTGACGACGCTGGACGCGCTGCGCCCCGATCTGTGCATCATCGATTCGATCCAGACCATGTGGGCCGACCATGTTGAGGCCGCCCCCGGCTCGGTCAGTCAGGTCCGGTCTGCCGCGCATGAACTGGTGAGCTTTGCCAAGAAGCGCGGCTGTTCGGTGATCCTTGTGGGCCATGTGACGAAGGAGGGCCAGATCGCCGGCCCCCGCGTCGTCGAACACATGGTCGATACGGTGCTTTATTTCGAGGGCGAGCGCGGCCACCAGTTCCGCATCCTGCGCGCGGTCAAGAACCGCTTTGGCCCGGCCGACGAAATCGGCGTCTTCGAGATGACCGGCGGCGGTCTGGCCGAGGTTGCCAACCCCTCGGCCCTCTTCCTGTCCGAACGCGGGCAGGCCAGCCCCGGCTCGGCCGTCTTTGCCGGGATCGAAGGCACAAGGCCGGTCCTGACCGAGATTCAGGCGCTTGTCGCCCCCTCCCCCCTTGGTACGCCGCGCCGCACCGTTGTCGGACTGGACAGCGGCAGGCTGTCCACCATCCTTGCGGTGCTTGAGGCGCGCTGCGGCATCCCCTTCGCCGGGCTCGACGTCTTTCTGAACGTCGCGGGGGGGATGCGGGTCAGCGAACCGGCCGCCGATCTGGCCGTCGCGGCGGCGCTTCTTTCCGCAAGGGAAGATGTTGCACTTCCGCCAGACATGGTAATTTTCGGCGAAATCAGCCTCTCTGGCGCGCTGCGCCCGGTGGGCCAGACCGAAAACAGGTTGAAAGAAGCGCGAAAACTTGGTTTTTCACAGGCAGTCGCCCCGGAACAGAGCAAGACCGGCGGGGATGACGCAATGCGGGTGCGCAAGATGCCCGATCTGACGACGTTTGTCGGCGAGATGTTTGCGGCAGGCTGAGAGCAAGGAGCGAGGGCATGGAAGGTTTCACGATCGTAGACGCCGTGGTAGCGGTCGTCATCCTGTTGTCGGCGATCCTCGCCTACAGCCGCGGCGTGGTGCGCGAGATACTGGCCATCGCGGGCTGGGTCGCCGCCGCGGTGCTGGCCTTCATCTTCGCGCCGCAGGCCGAACCGCTCATCAAGCAGATCCCGGTGCTGGACACGTTCCTCGGCGGCAGTTGCGAGCTTTCGGTGATCGCGGCCTTCGCCGCCGTCTTCGCGGTCGCGCTGATCGTAATGTCGATCTTCACGCCGCTGTTTTCTTCGGCCGTCCAGCGTTCGGCGCTTGGCGGGGTCGATCAGGGGCTTGGCTTCCTGTTCGGCGTGCTGCGCGGCATCCTTCTGGTCGCCGTCGCCTTCGTCGCCTATGACCGCGCGATGTCGGGCGCAGGGATCCCGGTTGTCGACAATTCCCAGTCGGCCAAGGTCTTTGCCAGCCTTCAGGACCGCCTGAACGCCGAGGTGCCGGCGGACGCGCCGGGCTGGATCACCGCGCGCTATCAGGACCTGATCGGCAAATGCGGCGCGCCCGTGCAATCGACCACCGATCAGGGGACCGGCGCCAAGACAATCGTCCCCGACGCACCGGCGAACTGACCTAATCCCGCAATTCGTTGTGACAACGGCGTGACATGGGCCGCGCCAGTCTCTAAACGGGGGGCGACATCTGCTCCCCGGATTCGGAGACCTGCGCGATGCGCCCATTCCTGAGCCACCCTTTCGACGACGACAAGTTGAAGGAAGAATGTGGCATATTCGGTGTGATCGGCGTTGCCGACGCGGCGAATTTCGTGGCCCTCGGCCTGCATGCCCTGCAACATCGCGGACAAGAGGCGGGCGGCATCGTCAGCTATGACCCGGTCGAGGGTTTCAACAACGCCAAGCGCTTCGGTTATGTGCGCGACAACTTCACCAAGGCCGACGTCATGGCGACCCTGCCCGGCAGCCTTGCCATCGGGCATGTGCGCTACTCCACCGCAGGCACCAAGGGCGCGACCGCGATCCGCGACGTGCAGCCCTTTTTCGGCGAGTTCGCCATCGGCGGCTGCGCCATTGCCCATAACGGCAACCTGACCAACGCCGCCCAGTTGCGCAAGGAACTGATCGGGCGCGGCGCGATCTTTCAGTCGTCGTCTGACAGCGAATGCATCATTCACCTGATGGCGCGTTCGATGCAAAAGACCCTGTCCGAACGCATCAAGGACGCGCTGCGCGCGGTCGAGGGCGCGTTTTCCGTCGTCGCCATGACGCGCACCAAGCTGATCGGGGTGCGCGATCCCCTGGGCGTCCGCCCGCTGGTCCTTGGCAAGATCGGCGACGGCTATGCCCTGTCGTCCGAGACCTGCGCGCTTGACATCATCGGCGCGGAATTCGTGCGCGAGATCGCACCGGGCGAGATGGTGGTGATCGAGAACGGCACCGTCACCTCCTCCCACCCGTTCGCCCCGGCCAAGGGCCGCTTCTGCATCTTCGAACACGTCTATTTCTCGCGCCCCGATTCGATCCTCGGCGGCCGTTCGGTCTATGAAACCCGCCGCCAGATCGGCGTGGAACTGGCGCGCGAGGCGCCGGTGGAGGCCGATCTGGTCTGCCCCGTCCCCGACAGCGGCACCCCCGCCGCCATCGGCTTTGCCGCCGAAAGCGGCATCCCCTTCGGCATGGGCATCATCCGCAATCAATACATGGGCCGAACCTTCATCGAGCCGACGGAGCAGATCCGCAACATGGGGGTGCGGCTGAAGCTGAACGTCAACCGCGCGCTCATCAAGGGCAAGCGGGTGATCCTGGTCGACGATTCCGTCGTGCGCGGGACCACCAGCCGCAAGATCAAGGACATGATCCTTGATGCAGGCGCGGCCGAGGTCCATTTCCGCATCGCCTCCCCCCCCACTGCCTGGCCGTGTTTCTACGGGGTCGATACGCCCGAACGCGCCAAGCTTCTCGCCGCGACGATGTCGGAAGAGGAAATGCGCGACTGGATCGGCGTCGACTCCTTGAAGTTCGTCTCGCTCGACGGCCTTTACCGCGCCGTGGGCGAGGCGCAGGGCCGCGACCCGAAAGCCCCGCAATATTGCGATGCCTGCTTCTCCGGCCAATACCCCGTCGCCCCCTCCGACCAGATCGCGCAGGGGTTCGAGATGAAGGCGGCGGAGTGAGCGACGGCAAGCTCCGCTACCGCCCGCACCATTTCCTCTGCTCGCTCGGGTTCGAGGGCAAGGGCTATTCGCCGGACTTCACCGCCAACATGACCGCCATCGTCATGGGCCAGTTGCGCGCCGAAGGGGGCGATGCGACGGTGATCGAGGTCACGGGCGCCACCGACGACATCTGCGCCCCCTGCCCCAAGCGGCGCGGGCGGCTTTGCACCAATGAGGCGAAGATCAGGACGCTTGACCGCGCCCATGCGGCGGCCCTGCGCCTTGCCCCGCGCGAGGTCCTGACCTGGGGGCAGGCCAAGGCCCGCATCCGCGCCCATGTCCCGCCCGGCAGCCTGAAAACCCTCTGCGCGGGCTGCGAATGGGAACCCTACGGGATGTGCGCGGCCGCGCTTTCCCGGCTTCATAACGAAGAAGGGGCCGCCGAGGCGACCCCTTCCTGATCCGTTGCGGGAAACCTGCGCTCAGGCGCGGCGGCCCTTCAGCGCGGCCCAGCCGCCGGTGACGATCAGCGCGGCCAGAACCGCCTTGACCGCGTCGCCGATCAGGAACGGCGCCATGTAATAGGTCCAGACCGAGCCAAAGCTGTCCGCGCCCCATTTCGCCGTGTCGATCCCGGCCATCTCGGCCAGCGACATCGCCCAGAGAACACCCGGCACATAAAGCAGCGCCGAGGCCAGCAGCGCGACCGCCGCCGTGCCGACAAAGCCGCGCACGCCGCGATCGGCCGCAACGCCCGCAATCGCGGCCATCCCGACGAAACCGACGAGGAAACCGGCGGTCGGCCCGAAGAAGGCGATCCCGTTCATCCCCTGCGCAAAGACCGGCAGGCCCATCGCGCCCTCGGCCAGATAGGCCAGCAGCGTCGCGGCGCCCAGCCGCGCGCCAAAGGCAAAGCCCACCAGCAGGATCGCCAGCGTCTGCAAGGTCATCGGCACCGGGATCATCGGAACGGAGACCTGCGCCGCCAGCGCGATGAAAAGCGATCCGCCCACGACCAGCGCCACCTGCGCCATCCGGGATTGCGTGCGAACGAGCGCCTTGGAAAGTGTCATGGGGAAGGTCCTTCCTCTGCCAGATTTGCCGCGCAATTTCGCCGCAGCGCCGCGCGGTGTCAATCTCTCCTGTTGCACAGCACCGGTTCCAATGCCAAAGGGGCGCCATGATGGATACCGCACCCGCCCCCAAACTCGCCCCCAAACTCGCCCTCGTCACCGGCGCCTCGCGCGGCCTCGGCTTTGCCATGGCCGAACGGCTGGGCGCCTCCGGCTGGCATGTCCTCGCCGTCGCCCGCACCACCGGCGCGCTTGAGGAACTGGACGACGCGATCCAGGCGAAGGGCGGCGCCTGCACCATCGCGCCCCTCGACATCACCGATGAAGGCGCGATGGGACACCTGGCGCAGCAGATCCTTGCCCGCTGGGGCAAGCTCGACCTCTGGGTCCATGCCGCGATTCAGGCAGCCCCCCTTGCGCCCGCCGCCCATACCGACCCGAAAGAGCTTGACCGCTCCACCGCCTGCAACATCCGCGCCACCGCGCAGCTGATCCCGCTCCTGACGCCGCTCCTCCTTGCGGCGAAAGGTGCCGCGATGCTTTTCGACGACCCCCGCGCGGGGGAGAAATTCTTCGGCGTCTACGGCGCCACCAAATCGGCCCAGATCGCGCTGGCCCGCAGCTGGCAGGCCGAAAGCGCGAAAACCGGCCCCCGCGTGCTGATCGAAACGCCCGCGCCGATGCCCACCGCCACCCGCGCCCGCTTCTTCCCCGGCGAGGACCGCGCGGCCCTCACGCCGCCAGGCCAGGAAGCCGACCGCCTCCTCGCGCTCATCTGACCAGCTTCTTCGTTGCCCAAAATACTCCCGCCGGAGGCACCGCGCGGGGCCTGCCCCCGCGCGGTTTCGTCCGCAAGGGCGGCAGCGGCGCTTTACGCCCCGCAACGGGTCGTCTAATCAGGGCCTGAGACAAATTCGGGGGCGGCATGCGTATTCTCATCACCAATGACGACGGCATCAACGCCCCCGGACTTGAAGTGCTGACCGCCATCGCCCATGAGATCGCCGGAAAGAACGGTGAAGTCTGGACCGTCGCCCCCGCCTTCGAACAATCCGGCGTCGGCCATTGCATCAGCTACACCCACCCGATGATGATCGCCAAGCTCGGGCCCCGCCGCTACGCGGCCGAGGGCAGCCCCGCCGATTGCGTTCTGGCGGGCATCTACGACGTGCTTCAGGGCGGCCGCCCCGACCTTGTGCTCTCCGGCGTCAACCGGGGCAACAACGCGGGCGAGAACGTGCTTTACTCCGGCACCATCGGCGGCGCGATGGAGGCGGCCCTTCAGGGCGTCCCGGCCATCGCGCTCAGCCAGTTCATGGGGCCGGGAACCGACGATCTCGACACGCCGTTCGAGGCCGCGCGCGACCATGGCGCGGCGACCGTGCGCGCGCTTCTCGACAAGGCGCATTGGGACAGCGACGATTACCGCCTGTTCTACAACGTCAACTTCCCGCCCATCGGCGCGAAAGCGGTCAAGGGCCTGCGCGCCGCGCCGCAGGGCTACCGGACCGAAACCTTCTTCGGCGTGGAACCCCATATCTCCCCCTCGGGGCGGAAATTCCTCTGGATCAAGGGCGGACCGCAACACCTGCCGACGGCACCCGGCACCGATGTCGCGCTGAACCTTGAAGGCTATATCACCGTCACGCCGATGCGCGCCGACCTGACCGCGCATGACGCGGTGGCCGATCTCGGGGCGCGGCTGGGATGACCGATCTTGCCGAACGCAAGATGCGGTTCCTCTTCACCTTGCGTTCGAAGCGCGTCACCGACGCCCGTGTCCTGACGGCGATGGAGCGGATCGACCGCGGCGAATTCGTCCGCGGCCTCTTCGCCGAACGCGCCTATGAGGACACGCCCCTGCCCATCGCCTGCGGTCAGACCATCTCGCAACCCTCGGTCGTCGGGCTGATGACTCAGGCGCTTGATGTCAGCCCGCGCGACAAGGTGCTTGAGATCGGAACCGGCTCCGGCTACCAGGCCGCGATCCTGAGCGAGCTGGCCCGCCGGGTCTATACGCTCGACCGGCACAAGAGGCTGGTGCGCGAGGCGGAGGAAACCTTCGCCCGGCTCGGCATCACCAATATCACCGCCATGACCGCCGATGGCAGCCACGGCCTTCCCGATCAGGCGCCCTTCGACCGCATCATCGTGACCGCCGCCGCCGAAGACCCGCCCGGACCACTCTTGGCTCAGCTTCGCATCGGCGGTATCATGGTTCTGCCCGTCGGCCAGTCCGACACGGTCCAGAGCCTGATCAAGGTCACGCGCGGCCCCGACGGGTATGAGTATGATGAGTTGCGGCCCGTGCGTTTCGTGCCGCTGGTCGAAGGGTTGGGACAGGATTGACCCTTCGCAGGACCGAGGATGACAAGGCCCGCAGGAACGGGCCGGACAGTGAGGATCGAGCCATGTCGCGCCGCCACCTTTCGCCGCTGCCCGCCCTTGCCGGGATCAGCCTTCTTGCCCTGACCGCCTGCGATCCCAATGGCGGTTTCGATATCGACATGCGGAATTTCGGCCGCGGCGGGTTCGACACCACCGATGCCGCGCGCAACGCCACCCTGCCGCGCCCGTCCACCGATGACCGGGGCGTGATCTCCTACCCGACCTACCAGATCGTCGTCGCCCGGCGCGGCGACACGGTACAAAGCGTCGCCGACCGCATCGGCCTGCCGGGGGGCGAACTGGCCACCTACAACGCCATCGCACCGGCCACCGTGCTGCGCGAGGGCGAGGTTCTGGCCCTGCCCCGCCGCGTCGCGGGCGGCGCCGTGCCGCCGACGACCAGCGCGCCGGTGGGCGGCATCGACGTCACCACCATCGCCTCGGGCGCCATCGACCGCGCCGAACAGGGCAGCCCCGCCATCGGCTCCGCCCCCCGCACGACCAGCACCATCGGCCAGACCGAACCGATCCGCCACCGCGTCCAGCGGGGCGAGACGGCCTATTCCGTCGCGCGGCTTTATAACGTCAACGTCAAGGCGCTGGCCGACTGGAACGGGCTTGGCCCCGATCTTGCGGTGCGCGAGGGCCAGACGCTCCTGATCCCGATCGCCATGGCCCAGGGCCGGACGGCGTCGGCCGAAACCGTCACCGCGCCCGGCGCGGGTTCCCCCACGCCGACGCCGCCCTCGGCCGCGAAACCGCTTCCGGCGGAAAAGACCGCCCCCGCCGCCCAGGCGCCCAAGACGCCGTCGGCGCCCGATCTCGGCGCACAGAAGACCGCCGCCTCCGGCACCTCGAAGCTTGCCATGCCGGTCTCGGGCAAGATCATCCGAGGCTACCAGAAGAAGAAGAACGACGGCATCGACATCGCCGCCCCGGCCGGGACCACGGTCACGGCGGCAGGCGACGGCACGGCGGCGGCGATCACCAAGGATACCGACGGCGTCCCGGTTCTGGTGGTGCGCCACGAGGGCAACCTGCTGACGATCTATGCCAATATCGACAAGCTGACCGTGGCCAAGGGCGACAAGGTCAAGCGCGGCCAGCCCATCGCCAAGGTCCGCGCCACCGACCCCGCCTTCGTCCATTTCGAGGTCCGCCAGGGCTTTGAAAGCGTCGATCCGATGCCCTATCTCCAGTAAGACCGGCCCGCGGAAGGGGGGCGCTGCCCCCCGGCCTTGCGGCCTCCCCCCGGAGTATTTTGACAACGAAGAAGCACGATGGCGGCTTCTTCGTTGCAAAAAATACTCGCCGCCGGCAGGCCCGCCCGAAAGGGCGGTCAGAGCGTGACGCCGCGGCGACCGGCGAGGTCGGTGAAATATTGCCAGGCGACGCGGCCCGAACGGGCGCCGCGCGTGGCCTGCCATTCGATCGCCTCGGCGCGCAGATCGGCATCCGGAATCGCGATCCCGGCGGCGTCGCAATAGCCCCGGATCATGGCGAGGTAATCGTCCTGCGAGCAGGGATGGAAACCAAGCCAAAGCCCGAAGCGGTCGGAGAGGGAGACCTTTTCCTCTGTCGCCTCGGAGGGGCTGATCGCGGTGGAGCGTTCATTCTCGATCATGTCGCGCGGCATCAGGTGGCGGCGGTTCGAGGTGGCGTAGAACAACACGTTTTCCGGCCGCCCCTCGATGCCGCCGTCCAGCACCGCCTTCAGCGATTTGTAATGCTGATCGTCATGGCTGAACGACAGGTCGTCGCAGAAGAGGATGAAGCGGCATTCGGGGGCGCCGCGCAGATGGGCCAGAAGGCGGCTGACCGTCGGCAGATCCTCACGGCTCAGTTCGACGATCTTCAGGGCCAGCCCCTCGCCCAGCACCTCGGCATGGATCGCCTTGACGAGCGAGGATTTCCCCATCCCCCGCGCGCCCCAGAGAAGCGCGTTATTGGCCGGGTGGCCCTTGGCGAACTGGCGTGTGTTGGCCAGAAGGATGTCGCGCGCCCGGTCGATACCCACGAGAAGCGGCAGGCCCACCCGCGCGACCTTGCCTACGGGTTCAAGCCGGTCGGGTGCGACATGCCAGACAAAAGCCTCTGCCGCCGCGAAATCCGGCGCCGCCGCCGGGGCGGGCGCCAGCCGTTCCAGCGCCTCGGCGATGCGTTTCAGGCTCTCGTCGCTCATGCCTTGGTGTCGCCCTCGTCGTCCTCATCCTCATCCACATCGAAGAGGCTTTCATCCTCCCCGATGATTCCTTCGGCGCGGGCCTCTTCGTCCTTCTTCTTCTCGACCCATTGGACGAGGTAGATGGAGATCTCATAAAGCCCGTAGACCACGGTAAAAAGGATCACCTGCGTCGTCACATCCGGCGGCGTCACCAGCGCCGCGACGGTCAGGATCGCCACGATGGCGTATTTGCGCACGCTGCGCAGCCCGCGTGAGCTTGCCAGCCCCGCCTTGCCCATCAGCGTCAGCAGCACCGGAAGCTGGAAGCAAAGCCCGAAGGCCACGATCATTTTCAGCGTGATGTCGAGGGTTTCGTTGACCTTGCCGTTGAAGACGATCTCGATCCCGTGGTCAGAGCTTGCCGGCTCCCCCTGCCCGGTCACCAGCGCCGCGACATAGGACGGCAGGTCGGCGAAGCCGAGGAAGAATTTCATCGCCATCGGCACGACGACGAAATGCGCAAACGACGCCCCGGCGAGGAACAGCACCGGCGAGGCGATGAGGAAGGGCAGGAAGGCCTGCTTTTCGCTGCGGTACAGCCCCGGCGCCACGAAGCGCCACATCTGATAGGCGATGACCGGGAAGGACAGCGCCAGCCCGCCCACCATGGAGATGCGAATCAGGGTGAAGAAATATTCCTGCGGCGCGGTGTATTGCATCACCGGGTTCTGGTTGCCGAGCGCGCGCATCGTGTTTTCGATCGGGATCAGCAGGAAATCGAGGATGGCGCTGCCGAAGGAAAAGCAGGCCACCATGGCGATGATGAAGGCCAGAAGCGACCACAGAAGGCGGGTCCGAAGCTCTGCCAGATGCTCGATCAGGGGGGCGGAGGAATCCTCGATGTCTTCGTTCGTGCTCATGCCTCACCCTTCTTCGCGCGGGGCTTGGCGGGCGCTTTGGGTTTCGTGGGTTTGGTGGCGGCGGTTCTGGCGGGTTTCGCCGGGGCCGCCTTCGGCTTGGCCGGGGCCTTGGCCGCTTTCGCAGGGGCCTTGGCGGGCTTCGCCTTCGGTGCCGGTTTCGCGGCGGGGGTCTCCGCCGGGGCGGCGCCCTCGGCCCTTGCGGCCTTGCGTTCGGCCATTTCGGCCAGACGCGCGGCCTGCTCCTGCTTCTTCTTCTCGGCCAGCGCGGCCGTCTCTGGCCCTTTCGGTGTGGCCGATTGCGGGGCGGGCGATTTCGGCGTGGCCGGTTTCGTCTCGGCCGTCTTGTTCGGCTGCCACTTCTCGAACTTCGACGCCGCCTTGTCGAGCGCGTCGAGGCCGAGGCTTTTCTTCGAGGTCATCGCTTTCAGGTCATCCGCCGCGCCCTTGACGCCGGATTCCTTCGCGGCATCGTCCATCGCGCGCTGGAACTCGCGCCCCATCGACCGCGCCTTCGCGGTAAACCGGCCGATGGTGTGGAACATGCCGGGCAGGTCCTTGGGACCGACCACGATCAGCGCCACAATGCCGATGAGCAGAAGCTCACCTCCGCCAATGTCGAACATGGATGTCTCGCGCCCCGGTTCAGGCGAAGGTCAGGCTTACGCCTTGTCCTTCTCGGATTCGGGGGTCACGTCGCGGGCGCTGTCCGCCGAGGCGCGCTCGATCTCTTCCGTGCCGTCCTTGATGCCCTTCTTGAAGGACGTGATACCCTTGCCGACCTCACCCATGAGCGAGGAAACCTTGCCCTTGCCGAAAAGGACGAGGACGACGACGGCGATCAGGATCAGGCCGGGGATGCCGATGTTGTTAAGCATGTGTCTTACTCCTTGGGCGCTGTTCGCCGGCGCCCGTTCTCCTTCATCAGGTGTAAGACCTCGCACCGCGCGGTCAAAGCCCCTTCGCGCCCTGTTGATCGGCCGCAGGGCTTGCCGGGCGGGATCAACTGACATTATATTGTCAGTTGCACGGAGAAATCGTCGTTGACCCGCAAGAACCGCCTGTTCGACATCGTCCAGATCCTGCGCGACGGCAGGCTGCACCGCGCGACCGATCTGGCGGCGCGGCTGGGCGTTTCGGTGCGCACCATCTGGCGCGACATGGCGACACTTGCCGACAGTGGCCTGCCCGTGGAGGGCGCACGCGGCATCGGCTATCAGATGCGCGAGCCGACCACCCTGCCCCCGATGGCCCTGACACGGGATGAGTTCGAGGCGCTGCGCCTGGGCGTGGCGCTGGCCGCAGGCGCCGAGGACCCGACCCTTTCCCGCGCCGCCGCAAGCTTGCGCGCCAAGATCGGGGCCGTTGCGCCCGCCCGCGCGCAGGACCCCGGCAGCGACAGTTTCGTCTTCGCCAGCGAAGAGGCCGCCCGCGCCGCGCCGCATCTGGCGCTGATCCGCCGGGCAATCCGCGATCACCTGACCCTGCGGCTGACCTATCGCGGGGGCGAGGCGCAGCGGGTAAGGCCCTTGCACCTTGACTATTGGGGCAAGGTCTGGACCCTGACCGGTTGGGCCGAGAAATTTCATGATTTCAGGGTGTTCCGCGTCGATCTTGTGACGGGGCTGACCCATGACGGCGGCGCCTTCCTGCCCGAACCCGGCAAAACGGTGGACGATTACCTCGCCACGCTGTCCCCCGCCTGAGGGGTGGTAACGGGGAAGACGAAACAACGGTCGCGGCGGATCATCAGCCACATGACGGTGCCGGGGCGCGGCAGAAAAACCGCCGGAACGGTCGCGCGCAAGATACTGTTATCGAAGGACATTCGGAATTCGACGAGGCTTTCGCGGCCAAGGAATCGGGCGCGTTCCACAGTGGCACGGGCGGGTGTACCGTCCTCAGCCGTCGGGTTCGGCCCCCGGCCCGCGCGGTCGAAGTCGATCTTGATGTGCTGGGGGCGGATGACGATCTCCACCTCGGTGCCGTCGGGGACGCCGGGGGCGAGGAATTCGCCAAAGGCGGTGCGTGTGAGCGCGCCCTGAACTTCGCCACGCAAGATATTGATGTCAGAAAAGAAACCTGCCGCGGCACGATCCACCGGGGCGTTGTAGATATTGTAGGGCGCGCCGCGCTGAACGATCCGCCCGCTGCGCATCAGCGCGATCTCATCGGCCATGCGCATCGCCTCATGCGGTTCATGCGTGACCAGAAGGACGGCCGTCCCCTCTTCCTTCAGAAGAGACAGCGTGTCGTCGCGGATGCCGTCGCGCAGCCGTTCGTCGAGGCCCGAAAAGGGTTCGTCCATCAACAGGATGCGCGGCCGCGGGGCGAGCGCACGGGCCAGTGCGACGCGCTGCTGTTCGCCGCCCGAAAGCTCATGCGGGAATTTCGGTCCGAAGCCGGAAAGCGACACGCGATCAAGGAGTTCTTCTACCCTTCTCATGTCGCGCGTGGCGCCTTTCGGCAGGCCGAAGGCGACGTTTTCGGCGACCGAGAGATGCGGGAAGAGCGCAAAATCCTGAAACATCAGGCCGATGGCACGGCGTTCGGGCGGGATGCGGAAGACGGTGTCGCAGATCAGCTTGCCATCGACCCAGATGGAGCCCTGGTCCTGCATGTCGACACCCGCGATCATCCTGAGCGTCGTCGACTTGCCGCAGCCGGACGGCCCCAGCAGGCAGGTGACCTGCCCCGGCTCGATCGCCAGCGACACGTCGTCCACCACCGTCCGCCCGTCGAAGCGGCGGATCAGGTTTCGGACCTCAAGTCTGGGCGGGGTTGGCACGCGCTGTCCTTGCCTGAGCGATTTTATCGGGTTCAGGGCGGGATAGCAGCCCCGCCCCGGCCCCGCAAGGTCGCGTTTCATCGGCAAAGCCGGCAGGGCGCTGCCCTCCCGGACCCACCCGGAGTATTTGGAAACAGAAGAAGACTGAAGAAGTCTATAGTGTCGCGTTGAAGGCGCCGCCGTCGAGCAGGATGTTCTGGCCGACGATATAGCCCGCGTGGACCGAGCAGAGAAAGGCGCACATGGCGCCGAATTCCGCCGCCGTGCCGTAGCGGCGGGCCGGGACGGTCGCGGCGCGGCGCGCGCGGGCCTCATCGAGCGTGATGCCCTGGGCCTTGGCCACCCCGCCGTCGAGCGCGTCGGCGCGGTCGGTGGCGTGGATGCCGGGCAGAAGGTTGTTGATCGTCACGCCATGGGGCGCGACCTGCCGGGCGGTGCCTGCGACATAGCCCGTCAGCCCGGCGCGGGCGGCGTTCGAAAGGCCAAGCTGCGCGATGGGGGATTTCACCGATTGCGAGGTGATGTTGACCACCCGGCCCCAACCCCGGTCGATCATGCCCGGCAGGCTGGCCTTCATCAGCGCGACCGGCGTCAGCATGTTGGCGTCGAGCGCACGGATGAAATCCTCCCGCCCCCAGTCGGACCAGAGGCCGGGGGGTGGGCCGCCCGCGTTGGTGACGAGGATGTCGAGGGCGCCCGCGGCCTGAAGCACCGTTTCCTGCCCCTCGGCGGTGGTGATGTCGGCGGCGACGGGCGTGACGGTGACGCCGTGGCGGGCGGCGATGTCGCTTGCCGTCGCCTTCAGCGCCTCGGCCCCCCGCGCGTTCAGGACCAGATCGACCCCGGCCGCCGCCAGCGCCTCGGCGCAGCCACGGCCAAGGCCCTTCGACGCGCCCGTGATCAGCGCCCGTTTCCCGGTGATACCCAGATCCATCCCTGCCTCCTGCCCTTCTGTCCCGGCCAATCTACGGGCGGCGGCGGGCAAGGGCCAGAGGCGGCGTGATTGACGTGGCGGGGGCGCGGCTGCTACGGCTGAAAGACCACTCCGACCGGACCTACCTTTGTCAGACCAGCTTCGACCCGGACCTGCCCATTGGGCCGTCGTTCACCCTGCCCGGCACCTGCCGGTTGTCAGCGGGGCCAATCTTGGCGATCCCATCGCGGGCGAAGGCCTGTGCGAGCCGGGCGATGTCTACCGCCTTGTTCCCGACGCGGCCGGGATGCGGCTGCGCCTTGGTCTTTGCGACGGCGGCGGGCGCGCGGTGGCCGAAGGATCGGAGATCGGCGCGCCGGGCGAGGCGATCCGGCCGCAGTCGCATTTCACCTTCATGAGCGCGGATGGCGAGCAGGTGGAGGCGATCCTTCTTTCTGTCGGGGAGACGGGGGCGGAGTACCTGCTGCCGCTCTCGCCCCTGTCGCCGCGCACCGATTACACGCTTCTGGCCGCGCGTCCGGCGGACGGGTCGCTGCCGCTGACCGACCTGATCTGCGTGTCCTTCGCCGCAGGCACCCGCATCACCCTGCCCGACGGCCGGCAGGAGCGGATCGAGGCGCTGGCGGTCGGCGACCGGGTCCTGACCCGCGATCACGGGCCGCAGGAGATTCGCTGGATCGGGCGGGCGACACTGCGCGCCAAGGGCGCCTTCGCGCCGGTCGTGGTGCGGCCGGGCGTGCTGGGCAACGGATCGAAACTGATCGTCAGCCCGCATCACCGGCTGTTCCTCTATCAGCGCGGCACCCCCCGCGTCGGCGGCATGGCCGAGATTCTGGTGCAGGCCAAGCATCTGGTCGATGACGCCACCATCCTGCGGCGCGAGGGCGGCTTTGTCGATTATTTCAGCCTGGTCTTCGACCGGCATGAGATCGTCTTTGCCGAGGGGATCGCCGCCGAAAGCCTGATGGTGAACCCGGCCACGGTGGAGCATCTGCCCCCCGAACTGTCCGAGGAGCTGCGCCGGCGCTTCCCGCGCCTGAGCCAGACCCAGCATTTCGGGACCGAGATCGGGCGCGACGCGGTGGCGGGGCTTGGCGGGATCGGCATCCCCCCGACGGAGGAGGGCTGAGCCGCGCGCGCGCGCCCCGAAAGGCGCCGCTTGCCCGGCCCGTGGCCCTGCCCTATAGACCCGCCATGCTTGACAACCGCGCCCCCCTTCCGCCCGAAATCGCCCGCCGCCGGACCTTCGCGATCATCTCGCATCCCGACGCCGGCAAAACCACGCTGACCGAAAAGTTCCTGCTGTTCGGCGGCGCGATCCAGATGGCCGGTCAGGTCCGCGCCAAGGGCGAGGCGCGGCGCACGCGATCGGACTTCATGAAGCTGGAGCAGGACCGGGGCATTTCCGTTTCCGCCTCGGCGATGTCTTTCGAGTTCGGCACATACCGCTTCAACCTGGTCGATACGCCGGGCCACAGCGATTTTTCCGAAGATACCTACCGGACACTGACCGCCGTCGATGCCGCGATCATGGTGATCGACGGCGCGAAGGGCGTGGAAAGCCAGACGCGGAAACTTTTCGAGGTCTGCCGGTTGCGCGACCTGCCGATCCTGACCTTCTGCAACAAGATGGACCGCGAAAGCCGCGACACGTTCGAGATCATCGACGAGATTCAGGAAAACCTCGCCATCGACGTGGCGCCTGCAAGCTGGCCCATCGGCATGGGGCGCGAGTTTCTGGGTTGTTACGACATCCTGAACGACCGGCTGGAACTGATGGACCGGGCGGACCGGAACCGGGTGGCCGAGTCGATCAAGATCGAGGGGCTGGACGATCCGAAACTGGCCGAACACATCCCGGCGGAGCAGTTGAACAAGCTGCGCGAAGAGATTGAAATGGCGCGCGAACTGTTGCCGGCCTTCGACCGGAAGTCGTTCCTTGAAGGGCATCTGACGCCGATCTGGTTCGGCTCTGCCATCAACTCCTTCGGGGTCAAGGAACTGATGTCGGGGATCGGCGATTTCGGGCCGGAGCCGCAGCCGCAGAACGCCGCGGAACGCCAGATCGCGCCCGATGAGGGCAAGGTCGCGGGCTTTGTCTTCAAGGTGCAGGCCAACATGGACCCCAAGCACCGCGACCGGGTGGCGTTCGTGCGCCTTGCCTCAGGCCATTTCGAACGCGGCATGAAACTGCTGCATGTGCGGTCGAAAAAGCCGATGGCGATTTCGAACCCCGTCCTTTTCCTCGCTGCCGACCGGGAGCTTGCGGAAGAGGCCTGGGCGGGCGACATCATCGGCATTCCGAACCACGGTCAGTTGCGCATCGGCGATGCGCTGACCGAAGGGGAAAGCCTGCGCTTCACCGGCATCCCCTCCTTCGCGCCGGAGCTTCTGCAAACGGTGCGCGCGGGCGATCCGATGAAGGCCAAGCATCTGGAAAAGGCGCTGATGCAGTTCGCCGAGGAAGGGGCCGCGAAGGTCTTCAAGCCCTCCATCGGGTCGGGCTTCATCGTCGGCGTCGTGGGGGCGCTGCAATTCGACGTCCTCGCCAGCCGGATCGAGATCGAATATTCCCTGCCGGTCCGCTTCGAGGCGTCGCAATTCACCTCGGCCCGCTGGGTCACGGGTCCGAAGGCAGAGGTGGAGAAGTTCGTGAACACCAACAAGCAGCACATCGCCACCGACCATGATGGCGACATCGTCTATCTGACGCGCCTGCAATGGGACATCGACCGCGTGGTGCGGGATCACCCGGAACTGACGCTGTCGGCGACGAAGGAGATGATGATTTAAAGACCGTGCGTTCGGGCATGACAGAGGTTCGCGCCCGGCACCGAGGGTGGGCGCGGATACTCTTGGTGGAACGCTGAAGATCCCGCCAACGGCGCGTCTTGTTCAAACCTCTGAAGGATTTCGCGCCCGCCCTGGGGGGCGGGGTCGGGCGCGAACCGGATCGCGGGCGATCCGGGGGGCAGGTTTCGACGTCTGGGGCCATGCGTTCGGTCTCCCCCCCAATCACGCCCCTGCGACCTCACTTCATCGTGACGCGCGCGCTCTTCCCCTTCATGCTGAGGTGGCACCGGAAACCGACAACGGAGGGCCAGTGAACCGGGTCACGAAACCGATCAGCCATGCCCTGATCCGCTATCTGCAAAAGCAGCGCGCGTCCTATGCGCCGATGGCGGTCACGCCGCTGCCGCTCTTGCGCCGTTGCCTGCGGCCTGCCGATATCCTGCTGGTCGAGGGCGACACGCGCATCTCCTCGGCGATCAAATACCTCACCACCTCTACCTGGTCGCATTCCGCGCTCTACGTCGGCGAGGGCGACGGGCGGGAGTTGATCGAGGCCGATGTGCGTGAAGGCGTCCGCTGGGCGGGGCTTGATGCCTATGCCCATCTCAACACCCGCGTCTGCCGCGCCGTGGGCCTCAGCGATGAGGACCGGGCAAAGGTCGTGGCCTATATGCGCGCCTCCCTGGGGCGGACCTATGACCTGAAGAACGTCTTTGACCTGATGCGTTACCTGCTGCCGCAGCCGCCGGTGCCACGGCGCTGGCGGCGGCAGATGCTGGCCTTCGGGTCGGGCGACCCGACCCGCGCCATCTGCTCCACCCTGATCGCCGAGGCCTATCAGTCGGTCCGCTACCCGATCCTGCCGAATATCCGCCCCGACCCGGACGACCCGCGCGGGCGCGAGATGCTGCATGTCCGCGACCACGCGCTGTTCGTGCCGCGCGACTTCGATATCTCGCCCTATTTCGCGATCATCAAGCCGACGATCGAGGGGAATTTCGACTACCGCACGCTAAGCTGGTATGAGGTCACGGGCAGCGACGCCCCTAGCCCACCGTCACCTCAAGCGTGATCTCCGCCTTCAGGAGTTTCGAGATCGGGCAGCCTTCTTTCGCCTTCTCCGCCAATTCGCGGATCTTCGCCTCGGGCGCGTCGGCCCTGGCCCACACTGTCAGATGGGCCTTCGTCACCGTCGGACTGCCTTCGGTGGCGGGGTCGAGCGTGATGGTCGATTTCGCCTCGATCTTCTCGGCGGCGATCTTCTCGCCCCCCATCAGGGCGGAAAGGAACATCGCATAGCAGGCGGCATGGGCGGCGCCGATCAACTCCTCGGGGTTGGCGCCCTTCTTGTCCTCGAACCGGGTGGCGAAGGTGTAGGAAATGCCCGACAGCGCGCCCGACTGGCTGTCGATCACCCCGTGGCCGTCCTTCAGGGAACCTGTCCAGGTGGCGGAGGCGTGTTTCTCGATCATGTCGGGTCCTTTCTGATGGCGGCCATCGCAGGCATTGCGGGGGCGTTTGGCCCAACGTCCGTCGCGCCTTCCGGTTCCCCGGCCCAGTGCATTTCCACCCGTTCCACCACGCCCCGCCGCATCTGGCGGGCAAGCTGGCGGCGCAGGATCGCCTCGCGCAGGCGCCTGCGCCAGCCGGGGCGGTGGGTGGCGATGCCCGCGGCGATGCGGTCGTTCAGGATGTCGGAGCCGAGCGTGGGGAAATCATGCAGCACCGGCGCGGGGGCAACAAAGGCCGGGCGCAGGATGGGAAAGCCCAGACCGGCAGAGCGCGAGAACATGTAATGATCGACCGGCACGTTCAGGCGGTCATGGGCCGCCAGAAGCCGCCCCGCCGCCTCGGGCGTGATCGCATAAGCGCAAGTGCCAAGGAACCCCGCCTCTTGCCGGTAAAGGCCCGCGTCATCGGCGAAGTCAATCGCGCCAAGGCGGCGGCCCATGGGAAAGCGGCGGCTCCGCTCCCCCCCCGGCCAGTGTTCCAGCTTCAGCGCGCCGATCCCGTGCGCCCGCATCAGCGCGCCAAGATCGGCCTGCGCATAGGCGGCAAAGACCGGGGCGGGGCGCGCGTCATCCTCAAGCACGATCGCCGCGCCGGTGGTCAGCGTCGCGATCCGCTGCCAAAGCTCGCGGTGGGTCTGGGAACAGCAGACATCGCCCAGCGTCGCCGGATAGTCGCGCGCCAGATCCCCGCCCCCGAACGCGGCCCAAAGCGCCTCTGCCGCCGGATCGCGCCGGTCATGGGCGCGGATGCGTTCGAACGTCAGGCCAAGGGCCGTCAGCCGCGACGACACCGCCGCCCAGCGATCCGTCGCGCGGTCGAGGTTGAGGACGAAGATGGGTAGCTGCTTTGTCATCGTCCCCGAAACCCGCGCCTGCGGTCTTTTTTTGCCCCGGTGGGCCGGAATATGGCGACAATGTGGCACGTCCGGCCCTCGCGCCCCCAAAATGCAGGGATGCCCGCCTGATTCAAGCCCGATTCGCCCGCTATCAGCGGGCTAGCAGGGCGAAAGGGACCCTTACGCGCACTCTCCCAATGGATGAATTTGTGAAAATCGCCTCAACCTTAGGCGAGTTCCTGCTGAATTGTTCCCGGTTGCAGCGAAATCAGCATCACGCACCCCGGTTTGTTCCGCATTCACGAACGCACCGTCTCCGCGCCCAAAAAAAGTCTCAATCATCCAATGAATTGTTAACGCAACCCGCAATGAATGGAGCTGCCATGTTCAAATTTTCTCTCAAGGCGCTGGCGATGGCAGCCACGCTCGGCGCCGCCTCGGCCGCGCAGGCCGGTACGATCAATTATACGCTGGACAGCGGCTGGGATCGTTTCTCGGCCGGGGCCGTTGGCACGCAGGTGACGCGCCAGTTCAGCTTCACGCTGACCCAGAACGCGATCATGACCATCGTCGATGGTTTCCTCGCCGGCGATCAGTACGAAGTCTTCTCCAACGGTGTCTCGCTCGGCACCACCTCGCTTCCCGGCACCGGGGGGACGAATACCGGCATGAACTTCGATGCCGCCCTTGCCGATGGCATTCACAGCATGGGCCGCTTCATCCTTGGTCCGGGCGCCTATATCATCTCGCTCAACGTGCTTGACCGTTCTGGTACCGACACGGCCAACCACCTCGGCGCGATCCGCGTTGATGTCGGCCAGGTGCCGGTTCCGGCGGGCGGGATGCTTCTTCTTTCCGCACTCGGCCTGATGGCGTTGCGCCGTCATCGCCGCAACGTCTGAGGCAGGCGGCGGGAAAACTATCGGCAGTCGTACACCCAAGAACCTTACCCACCCAATCCCCAAACCAAGGCGCCGTCCGCACCTCGCGGGCGGCGCCACCCGTTTCGGGGCCTGTCGCACCCGCCAGATTGACGTTTTCCACGGTTTGCGATAGGTACGCGGACGGCTCACATCCGGTGGGCTCTGTCGGGGCGCCCGAGTGTTGCGTCCCATTCTTATGCGGTCCGACACCGCACTATATGGACGCTGATGACAAAATTCTCTGACCTGAAGCTGGACCCGAAGGTCCTGAAAGCCGTTGCCGAAGCGGGCTACGAAACCCCCACACCGATCCAGGCGGGCGCGATCCCCCACGCGCTGGAAGGCAAGGACGTGCTGGGCATCGCCCAGACCGGCACCGGCAAGACGGCAAGCTTCACGCTGCCGATGATCACGCTTCTGGGCCGGGGCCGCGCGCGGGCAAGGATGCCGCGCAGCCTCGTCCTTTGCCCGACGCGGGAACTGGCCGCGCAGGTGGCGGAAAACTTCGATATCTACGCCAAGCACACCAAGCTGACCAAGGCGCTGCTGATCGGTGGCGTGTCCTTTGGCGAGCAGGACAAGCTGATCGACCGGGGCGTCGATGTGCTGATCGCGACGCCGGGGCGGCTGCTGGACCATTTCGAACGCGGCAAGCTTCTGCTGACCGGCGTGCAGATCATGGTGGTGGACGAAGCCGACCGGATGCTCGACATGGGCTTCATCCCGGATATCGAACGTATCTTCCAGCTGACGCCCTTCACCCGGCAAACGCTCTTCTTCTCGGCCACCATGGCGCCGGAGATCGAGCGGATCACCAACACCTTCCTGCACGCCCCCGCCAAGATCGAGGTCGCGCGGCAGGCCACGACCTCCGAGACGATCGAACAGCGGCTGATCGAATTCACGCCGACCCGCAAGGACCAGACCGCCAAGCAGAAGCGGGAGCTTTTGCGCGCCGTCATCACGGCGGAGGGCGAGGCCTGCACCAACGCGATCCTCTTTTGCAACCGCAAGACCGAGGTCGATATCGTCGCCAAATCGCTGAAGAAATACGGCTTCAACGCCTCGCCGATCCATGGCGACCTGGATCAGCGGCAGCGGATGCAGACGCTGGACGGGTTCCGCGACGGCTCCATCCGCTTTCTCGTGGCCTCGGACGTGGCGGCGCGGGGGCTTGATATTCCCGCCGTCAGCCATGTCTTCAACTTCGACGTGCCGAGCCATGCCGAGGATTACGTCCACCGTATCGGCCGCACCGGCCGGGCGGGCCGCAAGGGCGTGGCCGTCACCATCGCGACGCCCTCGGACCAGAAATACCTCGACGCGATCGAAAAGCTGGTGGAACGCCCCCTGCCCCGCGTCGCCCCGCCCGAGGGCTTCGCGCTAAGCGAGGCGGCGCAAAAGCCCGCCCGCAAGGACGACGACCGCAAGCCGCGCCGGGGTGCCGAGAAGACCGGCCGCAAGGACCGCCGCGACCGCCCGGTCAAGCCGCATGGCGAAGAGGCCGCGATGACGCCGGTGGAGGTCACGAAACCCGTCGAACAGGCCGCGCCGCAAGTCGAGGCACGGGATGAGGTGAAGGCGGACACCCGGCCTGAAAAGGACAACCGTGGCCGGGGCGATCGCAAGGACAACCGGCGCGACCACAAGGACGACCGCCGGGGCGGCCGTGACGACCGTGTCGTCGGCATGGGCGATCACATGCCCGATTTCCTGACCCGCAGCTTCAAGCCCAAGGCGGAAAAGGCGGACGGATAAAGCGTTTCGGGTTTGCGTTGAAAACGCAAGGATCAGGATTCGAACGAAACACGTTCGAATCCTGAGTCAGTGTAAACCCGAAATGCCATAGGGGGCCGCTGACGGCCGCCGCCTATTCCGCCGTCAAGCGGCTGACCACCACGTTGACCTCGGGCTTTTTCCCGATCTCCTCGACCGCGACCTGGCGGACGGTGCGGCGCACCGCCTCTTCCAGCTTGTCGTCATTGCCCAGCACCTTGGTGCCGGAGCGGTCCAGAAGCTCGGTCAGTTCCGCCTCAAGCACCTCGGCCAAGAGCTTGCCGTCCTTCGTGCGTTCGGGCAGGCCCATGATCTCAACCCAGGCGTCGCCCAGCGGCTGATCGCCTTCGTCAAGGATCATGGTCGCGAAGACGATCCCGTTCAGCGCCATGCGAATCCGGTCGCGCACCACGCCGTCCATCGCCCCGATCAGGACCGAGCCGTCCAGATAGGTCCGCCCCGCTTCCACATATTCGACGATGCGCGGTTCATCCCCGGTCAGGTCCACGACCGCGCCGTTGACCGCCAGTTCCGCCGCCATGCCCTTGGAAATGCCGATCTTGCAATGTTCGCGCAGGTGGCGGTGTTCGCCGTGCATCGGGATCAGGATCTTGGGCGCCAGCAGGTCATGCACCGCCTCAAGATCGGGGCGGTTGGCGTGGCCCGAGACGTGGTAAAGCCCGCCGTGATCATCCACGACATCGACGCCCATTTCCGAGAATGCGTTCATCACCCGGATCACGCCGCGTTCGTTGCCCGGAATGATCTTGGAGGAGAAGAGGAAGGTATCGCCCTCCCGCATCTCAAGCCCCAGATACTTGCCGCGCGCAAGCTGGGCCGAGGCCGCGCGGCGTTCGCCCTGGCTGCCGGTCACGATCAGCATCAGGTTTTCGCGCGGGATCTCCAGCGCCTCTTCCGGGGTCAGGATCGGCGGGAAATCGGTCAGGACGCCGGTTTCCACCGCCGCCGTCAGCATCCGCTTCATCGCGCGGCCCAGCAGGCAGACCGACCGCCCCGCCGCCCGGCCCGCTTCCGACAGCGTCTTCAGCCGCGCGACGTTGGAGGCGAAGGTGGTGGCGACCACCATGCCGTCCAGCCCCTCGATCAGCTTGGCGATGGGCTCCGCCAGCGTCGCCTCCGACCGGCCGGGCTGGGTCGAAAAGACGTTGGTCGAATCGCAGACCAGCACCTTCACGCCGTCGCCTTCATGCGCGATGCGGTGCCATTCCGCGGGGTCGAAGGGCTCACCGACGATGGGCGTGCCATCCAGCTTGAAGTCGCCGGTATGGACGATCCGCCCGGCGGGCGTGTCGATCACAAGGGCGGCGCTTTCGGGGATCGAGTGACTGACCGGGACGAATTGTACGCGGAACGGTCCCGCCTCGACCGTCTCAGGCCGGGGCTTCACGACCTTGATCTTGTCAAGCGGCTGGCCCTGTTCCTCCATCTTCAGCGTGGCGATGGCGGCCGTGAAGGCGCGGGCATAGATCGGCGCCTTCAGACGCGGCCAGAGAAGGCCGAGGGCTCCGACGTGATCCTCGTGCGCGTGGGTGATGAAGATCGCCTCAACCCGGTCCGCATTCTCCGCCAGCCAGTCCATGTCGGCCATGATGAGGTCGATACCGGGAGAGCCGTCCATGTCGCCGAAGGTCACGCCGAGATCGACGACGATCAGCCTCTCCTGCCCTTCCGGGCCGTAGCCGTAGACATAGGCGTTCATGCCGATTTCACCGGCGCCGCCAAGCGGCAGGTAGATCAGGCGGTTCTTGGTCATGCGGTGTCCCGTTCCCGGTTGTAGCGGTAAATCAGTTCAAGGCCGTGCATCGTCAGATCGTCCTCGACACTGTCGAAAATGTCGGTCCCCTGATCGAACAGCGGCGCAAGGCCGCCCGTGGCGATGACCTTCATCGGCCGGTCCCGTTCGATGCGGATCTGGCGCACGATCCCTTCGACAAGGCCGACATATCCCCAATAGATGCCCGACTGCATACAGGCAACCGTGTTGGTCCCGATGGCGACCTGCGGCTTTGTCACATCGACATGGGGCAGCGCGGCGGCGGCCATGTGCAGCGCCTCGAGCGAGGTGTTGACGCCGGGCGAGATGACGCCGCCGATATAGGCACCATCGGTGTCCACCACGTCGAAGGTCGTGGCGGTGCCGAAATCCACAAGGATCAGGTCGCCGCCATGCCGGTCAAAGCCCGCGACGGTGTTGACCAGGCGGTCGGGGCCGACCGTCGCCCCCTGATCGACACGGGGCGCGACCGGCAGCGCGCAGTCGGGCTTGCCCACGACCAGCGGGCGGCAGTTGAAGTAACGGTCGCACAGGACGCGCAGGTTGAAGACCACGCGCGGCACGGTCGATGAGATGACGCAGGCGTCGATCTCCACCGGGACCTTGTGATGTTCCATCAGCGTCACGAACCAGACGAAATACTGGTCCGCCGTGCGCTGATGTTCGGTCGAGGTGCGCAGCGTGCAGACAAAGCGCGTGCCGTCCCAGACCGAAAAGACGGTATTGGTATTGCCGGTGTCGATGCACAGAAGCATGGGCAGGCCCCCTCAGAAATAGACATCCGCCGCCGGGATCACCCGACGGCCCTGCGGCGTGGCGAGGACAAGCGCGCCGTCCTCGGCGATGGTTTCGAACGTGCCTTCGAAAATCTCGGTCCCGGTGCGCGCGGTGATCGGCTGGCCGATGCGGGCGGCGCGGTCCAGCCAGGCGGTGCGGATCGGGGCGAAGCCATAGGTGGCCAGCTGCCGTTCCCACCTGTCGAAGGCGTTGGCGAGGGGGGCGAGGAACTCCTCGGGCGGGATGCGCAGCCCGGTTTCGCCCAGAAGCGAGGCCGCCGGATGGGCGCCGGGTTCCAGCACCTCGGGCGGCGGCGCTTCGGCCAGGTTCACGCCGATGCCGATGGCAAGGTGGCTGACCGCCCCGCCCTGCCCCGCGCTTTCCAGAAGGATGCCCGCGACCTTGCCGCCGTTCAGCAGCACGTCGTTGGGCCATTTCAGCCGCAGCGTCACCCCCGGCCCGGCCACCAGCGCCAGCGCGTCGGCCAGCGCCAGCGCCGCGACGAAGCTGCGCTGCGCGGCCTCTTGCGGGGTGCCGGAGGGGCGCATCACCAGCGTGGCGCCGAAATTGCCGTCAGGCGCCGCCCAGCCGCGCCCGCGCCGTCCGCGCGCCGCAGTCTGGCGATGGGCGAAGATCCAGGTCGGCTGGGTCAGGCCGGGCGCCATCCGCGCGGCCTCGGCATTGGTGCTGTCAACCTCGGCGAGGGCGTGGCGGGCCACGCCCTCGGGCCAGGCGAAGGGGTCGGTCACCGGGTCAGTGGACAAGCGCTTCGGCAGCCGCCGCGGCGGCGCCCTCGATCCCGAAGAGGTTGACGACACCGACCACCATGATGACGGCAGAGGCCATCAGGAGAAGCCATTGCGCGGGCATCATCCGCGTGTCCAGCGCGTCCGTCTCGGTTCCGAAATACATGTAGTAGACGATGCGCAGGTAGTAGAACGCGCCGATGACCGAGGCGACCGCACCGGCCAGCGCCAGCAGGATCATGTGCGAATTCACCGCCGCCATCAGCACGCCGAACTTGGCGAAGAAGCCCAGCATCGGCGGCACACCGGCCAGGCTGAACATCAGGATCAGCAGCGCGAAGGCCTTCACCGGCTCGCGCTTGGAATAAAGGTTCAGCGCGGCGATGTCGGTCACGGGCGCGCCGTCGCGTTCCATCGACAGGATGAAGGCGAAGGTGCCGACGTTCATGGTGACATAGACCGCCATGTAGATCAGCATCGCCTGAACGCCTTCCTGCGTTCCGGAAGCAAGGCCCACCAGCGCAAAGCCCATATGGGCGATCGAGGAATAGGCCATCAGCCGCTTGATATTCGTCTGCCCGATCGCGGCGATGGCACCAAGGAACATCGACAGCACCGCCAGAAGCGCGATCACCTGCCCCCAGTCACCGGCGGCGGGGCCGAAACCTTCCTGCATCAGCCGCGCCAGCATCGCCATCGCGGCCATCTTGGGCGCGGTGGCGAAGAAGGCGGTGACCGGCGTGGGGGAGCCTTCGTAGACATCCGGCGTCCACATGTGGAACGGCACCGCCGAGACCTTGAAGGCGATCCCGGTGATGAGGAAGACAAGGCCGAAGAGCAGACCGATGGAGACATGGTCGCCCTGAATGGTGGCGAGGATGCCGGAGAAGACCGTCGTGCCGGTGAAGCCATAGGTCAGCGAGGCGCCGTAAAGCAGCAGGCCCGACGAAAGCGCGCCAAGGACGAAGTATTTCAGGCCCGCTTCGGTCGATTTCACGCTGTCGCGCCGCAGCGCCGCGACGACGTAAAGCGACAGGGATTGCAGCTCAAGCCCCATGTAAAGCGACATCAGGTCGCCCGCCGAGACCATGATCATCATCCCCACCACGGCGAAATTCACCAGCAGCGGAAACTCGAACCGCCCCAGACCGCGGCGCTGGACGTAATCCTGGCTCATCACCAGGACGGCGGCGGCGGCAAGAAGCACCGTCACCTTGCCGAAGCGTGAAAAGGCGTCGTCGATGAAGGCGCCGTTGAAGGCCAGCGCCTCACCCGAACCCGACAGGCCGATCCAGGCGGCGACGCCGACGAAGATGGCCGAGGTCGCCCAGGTCAGCGTCCCGGTCAGCTCGTCCTTGCCGGTATAGGCGGCGCCCAGAAGGGCGGCCATGCCGTAAAGGACCAGGACCACTTCGGGGAGGATGGCGGAGAAATCGGCAGAGATCATCGCGGGTCGTCCTTAGTGGCTGGCCACCTGCGCCGCATCCGCGACGGCAGGCAGGGAGGCATGGTATTCGGAGATGAGCGCGCCCACCGACGGCCCGATGATGTCGGTCACAAGGCGGGGATAGACGCCAAGAAGCAGGGTCATCGCAACCAGCGGCGCAAAGATCAGCTTTTCGCGCCCGGTCAGGTCGGTGATCGTCTTCAGGCTTTCCTTGATGAGATCGCCGAAGACCACCCGGCGATAAAGCCAAAGCGCGTAGGAGGCGCTGAGGATCACGCCCGAAGTGGCGAAAAGCGCGGTCCAGGTAGAGACCTGGAAGACCCCCATCAGCGTCAGGAATTCGCCGACAAAGCCGGAGGTGCCGGGCAGGCCGACATTGGCCATGGTGAAGAACATGAAGATCAGCGCATAGGCGGGCATCCGGTTCACCAGACCGCCATAGGCGTCGATCTCGCGCGTGTGCATCCGGTCATAGATCACGCCGACGCAAAGGAAGAGCGCGCCGGAGATGAAGCCGTGCGACAGCATCTGGAAGATCGCGCCGTCGATGCCCTGCTGGTTCGCCGCGAAGATGCCCATGGTGACGTAGCCCATATGGGCGACGGACGAATAGGCGATCAGCTTCTTCATGTCCGCCTGCGCCAGCGCCACCAGAGAGGTGTAGACGATGGCGATGGCCGACAGCCAGAAGATGAAGCCGGACATCTGGTCCGAGGCGATGGGGAACATCGGCAGGCTGAAGCGCAGGAAGCCGTAGCCCCCCATCTTCAGCAGGATCGCCGCCAGCACCACGGAGCCCGCCGTCGGCGCCTGAACGTGCGCGTCGGGCAGCCAGGTGTGGACCGGCCACATCGGCATCTTCACCGCGAAGCTGGCGAAGAAGGCGATCCACAGCAGCGTCTGCATCCCGCCGACGATGTGGAAGCCGAGGATGTTCAGCGTCTCGGACGCGAACTGGTGGTTCAGCAGCGTCGGAATATCCGTCGTCCCCGCATCCACATACATCGCGATCATCGCGACCAGCATCAGGACCGAGCCGAGGAAGGTGTAAAGGAAGAACTTGAAGGCCGCGTAGATCCGGTCCTTGCCGCCCCAGATGCCGATGATGAGGAACATCGGGATCAGTCCCGCCTCGAAGAAGAGGTAGAAAAGGACGAGGTCGAGCGCCACGAAGACGCCGATCATCAGCCCTTCGAGGACAAGGAAGGCGACCATGTATTCCTTGACGCGGGTATCCACCTCCCATGTCGCGAGGATGGTGATCGGCATCAGGAAGGTCGTCAGCAGAACAAAGAGGATGGAAATCCCGTCCACCCCGACCTTGTACTTCAGGCCAAAGATCCACTCATGCTCCTCGACAAGCTGGAAGTCCGTGTTGGAGGGCGTGAAGCCCGCCAGCAGGAAAAGCGAGACCAGGAAGGTCACCGTCGTCGCGATCAGCGCCAGCCACTTGGCATTGCGCTGTGCCGCCGGGTCGTTGCCCTTCAGGAACAGGGCCAGGATCGCCGCCGCGACGAGGGGAACGAAAGTGATGATGGAAATCAGGTTTTCCATTAGTGCGCGCCCCCCGAGAGCGTCATCCAGAGAAGAAGGACCGCGATCCCGATAACCATCGCGAAGGCGTAGGTGAAGATGTAGCCCGACTGAAGCCGCGCCGCGATCCGGGTCAGCATCGGCACGAAACCGATGGCCACCCCGTTGATCGTCCCGTCGATGACGTCGCCGTCGCCCTTCTTCCACAGGAAGTTGCCAAGCCAGCGCGCCGGGCGGATGAAGACGGCCTCATAAATCTCGTCGAAGTACCATTTGTTGAGCAGGAACCGGTAAAGGATCGGCTGCTGCGCGGCCAGACGGCCGGGGATCGACGGATCGCGGATATAGAAGACCCAGGCGGTGAAGAAGCCGATCAGCATGGCGATGAAGGGCGAGACCTTGACCCAGGCCGGTGCGTGGTGGGCGTTGTCGAAGACGGTATTCGTCGCCTCGGACATGAAGATCGCGCCTGCGGGGGCATGCTCGATCGTCGTGTCGGTGGTGTGGTCGTCCCCGGTATTCGCCGCCTGTTCCGTCGTCGCGGCCTCAACCGCGGTGCCTTCGGCGGGCGCCGCCGCGTGATCCGCCGCCTGCACCTCATGCTGCGGCATGGCGAAGAAGGACAGCATCCGCTCATGATCGCCGAAGAACGGCTTGTACCAGAGCATCCCGGCGAAGATCGCGCCAAGCGCCAGCACGCCAAGCGGAACGGTCATGACGGCCGGGCTTTCATGGGCATGTTCATGCGCGTGATGATCGCCACGTTCCTTGCCGTAGAAGGTCAGGAACATCAGCCGCCAGGAATAGAAGCTGGTGAAAAGCGCCGCGACGACAAGCGCCCAGAAGGCGAACCCGTTGCCCGTCCCCCAGGCGCTTTCGATGATCGCGTCCTTCGACAGGAAGCCCGCGAAGCCGATCGAGGTCAGCGGGATGCCGACGCCGGTGATGGCCAGCGTGCCGATCATCATCGCCCAGAAGGTCAGCGGGATCTTCTTGCGCAGATTGCCGTAGTTCCGCATGTCCTGTTCGTGGTGCATCGCGTGGATGACCGAACCCGCACCAAGAAACAGCATCGCCTTGAAGAAGGCATGCGTCAGCAGGTGGAACATCGCCGCCGAATAGATCCCCGCGCCGGCGGCCACGAACATGTAGCCCAGCTGCGAACAGGTCGAATAGGCGATGACGCGCTTGATGTCGTTCTGCACCAGACCGACGGTGGCGGCGAAGAAGGCCGTCGCCGCGCCGATATAGATCACGAATGTCTTCGCCTCGGGCGCGTATTCGAACAGGGGCGACATGCGGCAGACAAGGAAGACGCCCGCCGTCACCATGGTCGCGGCGTGGATCAGCGCCGAGACCGGCGTCGGGCCTTCCATCGCGTCCGGCAGCCAGGTGTGCAGGAACAACTGCGCCGACTTACCCATCGCGCCGATGAAAAGGAGGAAGGCCAGAAGGTTGGCCGCGTTCCAGTCGGTCCAGAGGAAGCCGAGCCGCGTTTCCGCCAGCGTCGGCGCGGCGGCAAAGACATCGTCCATCAGGATCGAGTCGGTCAGGTAGAAAAGCCCGAAGATGCCAAGCGCGAAACCGAAGTCCCCCACCCGGTTCACGACGAAGGCCTTGATCGCGGCGGCGTTGGCCGAGGGCTTCTTGTAGTAGAACCCGATCAGCAAATAGGACGCGACGCCCACGCCTTCCCAGCCGAAGAACATCTGCGCCAGGTTGTCGGCCGTCACCAGCGCCAGCATGGCGAAGGTGAAGAACGACAGATAGGCGAAGAAACGCGCCTTGTAATGCTCGTGATGGCCCCAGTTCTCGTCATGGGCCATGTAGCCCCAGGAATAGAGGTGGACGAGGCTGGAGACGGTCGTCACCACGATCAGCATGATGGTGGTCAGCCGATCGACCCGGATCGACCAGGCGGTATCGAGGCTGCCGGACTGGATCCAGTCGAGGACGTGAATGTGCTGGGTGGTGCCGTCGAAGCCCAGGAAGACGATCCAGGACATCAGGCAGGCGAGGAACAGAACCCCCGTCGTCAGCGCCATCGCCGCCGTTTCGCCGATGATCCGCCAGCCGAACCCCGCGATGATCGCGGCGACAAGAGGCGCAAGAACAATGATCGTTTCCATGGCCCCTTAGCCTTTCATCACGTTGGCGTCTTCGACGTCGATGGTGCCGCGGTTGCGGAAGAAGCAGACGAGGATCGCCAGGCCGATCGCGGCCTCGGCGGCGGCGACGGTCAGGACGAACATCGTGAAGACCTGCCCCACGAGGTCGTGCAGGAAGGACGAAAACGCGACGAAGTTGATGTTCACCGCCAGAAGCATCAGTTCCAGCGACATCAGGATGACGATGACGTTCTTCCGGTTCAGGAAGATGCCGAAGATGCCGATCACGAAAAGTGCGGCGGCAACGCCAAGGTAATGTGTCAATCCGATCATTCTCGTCCCTCCGGGCGCCTCAGCGCACCCTGTGTCGTCTTTCCGTTCTCTCTCGCGCGCCCCGGACCTGATCCGCGACCCCTGTCGTCATCCCCGGCCGGGCCGGGAGGTATATCGCCGCACTCCCCGTAGGATGGGCGATATCGCCCATCCTCAAAGCCCCTGCCCCGGCTTCACGTCCTTCAGCTCCATCGCCTTGGCCGGGTCGCGCCACATCTGGTCCAGCACGTTCTGGCGCTTGACGTTCGGGCGGTGGCGCAGCGTCAGGACGATCGCCCCGATCATCGCGACCAGCAGCACAAGGCCGGAAAGCTGGAACATCAGGATATAGCGGTCATAGATCAGCAGCCCCAGCGCGGCGGTGTTATGCACCCCCTCCGGCGTCGCGGCGGCGCGCATCGTCTCGGCCGTGTCGGCCGTCGTCCAGGCGCCGAAGGCCACGCCAAGCTCCATCAGGATCACGACGCCGATCAGAAGGCCCAGGGGCATGTAGCGCGCCATCTCGCCCTTCAGCTCGGCGAAATCGACGTCAAGCATCATGACGACGAAAAGGAACAGCACCGCCACCGCGCCGACATAGACGATCATCAGAAGCATCGCCACGAACTCTGCCCCCAGCAGGACGAAAAGACCCGCCGAGGAGAGGAAGGCGAGGATCAGCCAAAGGACCGAATGAACCGGGTTTCGTGACAGGACCACCATCAGGCCCGCCGCCACCACGGTAATGGCGAAGAGGTAGAAGGCGAAAACCGCGACCGTCATGCGTCGTCCCCCGCTTTGTCACCGACCTCATCGAAAACGCCCTGGGCGATTTCGAGGGCCTTGGTCATGGCGGGCACCCCGCCGAACATGCTCATCTGATAGATCACTTCCGCGATCTCGCGTTTCGTGGCCCCTGCCTCCAGCGCGTGCCGGATGGTCAGGCGCATCTGCGGTTCGCCCTGCGCGCCAAGGACCGTCAGCGCCGCGACCGTGACCAGAAGCCGGGTCTTGGCGTCCAGCCCCTCGCGGTTGAAGGTCTTGCCGAACCACATTTCCATCATGTCCTTGGACATGGTGGGCCAGATCTTGTCAAAGCCCGCGACCGAGAAATTCTCAAGCGCAGGGTTCAGGGTGCGGGCCATTTCCTGGCCCTGCTCCATCATCTGCGCGAAAAGTTTCTGGAAGGCGTCGGTCATTGCGACACCTCCGTCGCCGCCAAGCCACCGCCCGTGCGCAAGCACGGGCGGGGCCCGCCCGCCTCGGTCGGGCGCCGCCCGTGCATCCCAAGCGGGGCGCGATATGCGCAACGATGGCTCATCTGTAAGGCGCGTCCAGTTCCAGGTTGCGGGCGATCTCGGCCTCCCAGCGGGCGCCGTTGTCGAGGAGTTTCGCCTTGTCGTAGAACAGCTCCTCGCGCGTCTCAGTGGCGAATTCGAAATTCGGCCCCTCGACAATGGCATCGACCGGGCAGGCCTCCTGACAGAAACCGCAATAGATGCATTTCGTCATGTCGATGTCGTAGCGCGTGGTGCGGCGGCTGCCATCCTCACGCGGTTCGGCGTCGATGGTGATCGCCTGCGCCGGGCAGATCGCCTCGCAAAGCTTGCAGGCGATGCAGCGTTCCTCGCCATTGGGATAGCGGCGCAGCGCATGTTCGCCACGGAAGCGGGGAGAAAGCGGCCCCTTTTCATGCGGGTAGTTCAGCGTCGCCTTGGGGGCGAAGAAGTATTTGAAGCCCAGCTTGAAGCCTACGAGGAAATCCCAGAGCAGGAAGTACTTCGCGGCGCGGCCATAATCGACATTCGCCATATCAGCCCCCAATCGCCCAGCGCGCCCAGAAGCCGCCAAGCACTTCGAATTTCGCGAGGAAGGACACGATCACCACCCAGCCGATGGAGAGCGGCAGGAACACCTTCCAGCCGATCCGCATCAACTGGTCGTAGCGGTAGCGCGGGACGATCGCCTTCACCATCGCGAAGAGGAAGAAGAAGACCCACATCTTGCCGACCATCCACCACCAGCCATCGGCGATGAACGGGATGGGCGACAGCCAGCCGCCGAAGAACAGCAGCGAAATCAGCGCGCACATCAGGAAGATGGCGATGTATTCGCCAGCCATGAAGAGAAGGTAGGGGGTCGAGGAATATTCGACCATGAAGCCGGCGACGAGTTCCGATTCCGCTTCCGGAAGGTCGAAGGGCGGGCGGTTGGTTTCCGCCAGAGCGGAGACGAAGAACAGCACCACCATCGGCAGGTGCGGCAGCCAGTACCAGTTGAAAAGGCCGAAATCCCCCTCTTGCGCCGCGACGATGTCGGAGAAGTTCAGCGACCCGGTGGAGATGATGACACCGACGATGATCAGGCCCAGCGACACCTCGTAGGAAATCATCTGCGCGGCCGAGCGCAGCGAGCCGAGGAACGGGTATTTGGAGTTCGAGGCCCAGCCACCCATGATGACGCCGTAGACCTCAAGCGAGGAAATCGCGAAGACGAAGAGGATCGCCACGTTGATGTCCGACAGGACCCAGCCGGAATCGAAGGGGATCACCGCCCAGGCGAGGATGGCCAGCACGAAGGACAGCATCGGCGCAAGGAAGAAGACGAACTTGTCCGACCCGGCGGGGACGACGATTTCCTTGACGACGTATTTCAGCGCGTCGGCCACCGATTGCAGGATGCCGAAGGCGCCGACCACGTTCGGCCCCCGGCGCATCTGCACCGCGGCCCAGATCTTGCGGTCGCCATAGACCAGGAACAGGAGCGAGATCATCACGAAGGCGACGATGCCCACGCATTGGACCACGATCAGAAGGAAGGTCCCCAAGGGTGTTGCCAGAAATTCAGCCATTCTCGATTCCTCAGACCGTCCGTCTCATGCCGTTGGTATGCCGTTTTCGGCGCAGTCGGAGACCGCCACTTCCGCGTCGATCGTCCTCAGCCCGCTCGGCAGTGCTGGCGAGATGCTGTAAACAGCATCCGCGATCCAAACACCACCCTCTTCCTTCACGTTCGTGCGCAGCTTGCGCGCAAAACCCGCGTCTTTTTGAAGCGCATAGCCCGCAACGATGCAGGTGACATAGGCGTCTATGTCGGCCGCATCGCGCGGCGCGCGCATCCTGACCGCAAAGCCGTAAAGATCGCCGCCCAGCCCCACCGGCTCGGCGCCCAGATAGACGGGTTCACGGGTCGCATCCGGGCGCGGCTTGCCGTCCGTCGCGGCACAGGCCGCGAGCGTCGGCAGAAAGACCGCCAGCATCCCGGAAATCAGAGCGCCCCGCATCCCGCCCCCTTACTCGGCCGCCATGGGCGTTTCGCCCCGCGCCTTTGCCATCGCCGACAGCTCCGCCATCAGGGATGAGGCGCGCGTGATCGCGTTGGTCAGGTAGAAGTCCTTCACGGCGCCGATGAAATCGGCCTTGCCCGGCGCCCGGACCGGCAGCGGCTGCCAGTCGTTTTCCGGCACCTCGTCGATGCCCGCCAGATGCGGATGGGCCGCGATCAGCGCATGGCGCAGCTGACCGAGCGAATCCCAGGGCAGTTGCGCGCCCATCTCCGCCGACAGAGCGCGCAGGATCGCCCAGTTCTCTTTCGCCTCACCCGGCGCGAAACCGGCGCGCAGCGCCAGTTGCGGGCGGCCCTCGGTGTTGACGAAGAGACCGTTTTCTTCCGTATAGGCGGCGGCGGGCAGGATGATGTCGGCCCGGTGCGCGCCACGGTCGCCATGGCTGCCCTGATAGATGACCGTGGCGCCTGCCGCGATCTCCACCTCATCGGCGCCGAGGTTATAGATCACCTCTGCCCCCTCGATGGCCGCCGTCATGCCGCCTTCGGTCACGGCGCCCACATCCATCGCGCCGACGCGCGACGCGGCCGTGTGCAGCACCAGAAGCTTCGACTTCGTCGCCTCGGCCAGCTTCATCGCGTGGGCCAGAACCGCCTCGCCATCGGCCTCGCGGATCGCGCCCTGACCGACGATGACGATCGAGGGCGCATCCAGCACCGCGTCGAATGTGTGATCCAGCAGCCCGACCAGCGCCGCGCGGTCGGTGCCGACATGGGCATAGTCATAGGTCAGATCGACCGCCTGACCGACCAGACCCACCTTGGCGCCATTGGCCCAGGCCTTGCGGATCCGCGCGTTCAGGACCGGCGCCTCGACCCGCGGGTTGGTGCCGATCAGCTGGATGAACTTCGCGCTGTCGATATCCTCGATCCGGGCGGTGCCGACATAGGCGGAGCGGTTGCCCGCAGGCAGACGCGCGCCGTCGGTGCGGCATTCGACCGAACCGCCCTGCCCCTCGATCAACTGCTTGAGGCTGAAGGCGGCCTCCACCGGGGCCAGATCGCCGACCAGACCGGCCACCTTCTTGCCCTTCATCGCCGCCGCTGCCGCCGCCAGCGCCTCGGGCCAGCTTGCCTTGCGAAGCTTGCCGCCCTCACGGATGTAGGGCGTGTCCAGACGCTGACGCCTGAGCCCGTCCCAGACGAAGCGGGTCTTGTCGGAAATCCATTCCTCATTCACGCCGTCATGGTTGCGCGGCAGGATGCGCATCACTTCGCGGCCCTTGGTGTCGACGCGGATGTTCGAGCCCAGCGCATCCATCACGTCGATGGTTTCGGTCTTCGTCAATTCCCACGGCCGCGCGGTGAAGGCATAGGGTTTCGAGGTCAAAGCGCCGACCGGGCAAAGGTCGATGATATTGCCCTGAAGGTTCGAATCGAGCGTGGTGTTGAGGTAGGAGGTGATCTCCGCATCCTCGCCCCGGCCGGTCTGGCCCATCTGGGTGATGCCCGCGACCTCGGTCGTGAAGCGCACGCAGCGGGTGCAGGAGATGCAGCGCGTCATGCAGGTTTCGACCAGGGGCCCGAGGTCCAGATCCTCGTTCGCGCGCTTGGGTTCACGGTAGCGGCTGAAATCGACGCCATAGGCGACGGCCTGATCCTGAAGATCGCATTCGCCGCCCTGATCGCAGATCGGGCAGTCAAGCGGGTGGTTGATGAGGAGGAACTCCATCACCCCTTCCCGCGCCTTCTTCACCATGGGGGAGTTGGTCTTGATGACCGACGGCTCCCCATTCGGGCCGGGCCGCAGGTCCTTGACCTGCATCGCGCAGGACGCGGCGGGCTTGGGCGGGCCGCCCACGACCTCGACAAGGCACATCCGGCAGTTGCCCGCGATCGACAGCCGTTCGTGATAGCAGAAACGCGGGATCTCGATCCCCGCCTGCTCACAGGCCTGGATCAGCGTCAGGTTCGGATCGACCTCGACCTCGGTGTCGTCGATGATGATCTTTCTCAGATCCGCCATGTGTCCCGTCCTTTTACGTCACGCGACGAGGGTTTTACCCCGCGCGCCAGTTACTTCGCGTAGATGAGCGAGCCGATGATCGAACCCGCGCTGATTTCCTTGAAGCCGAGCGCGCAGAAGCCCTCGACATTGCCGTTCACGGCCCCGCGCGAGGCAAGATATTCCTCGGCCCGGTCGTAGATGATCCGCTTTTCCGCCTTGTCCTTCAGGAAGGCGTCGATCTGATCGCCCGAATAGCCCTGCTTTTCGGCCCAGCTTTTCAGCGCATAGGCCTGGCTGAACGCATAGACGAGGCGGGCGCCAATGTCGGGGCAGGTCTTGCGAATGCGGTCCGCGACCCGCGCCGCGACAAGGCGGTCGGTGACATAGGTGTTGTCGCGCAAGGGCTGCAACGCCGAGGCGCCGGCCCCCGTCCCCACGACCAGCGCAAGGGCCAGCGGCAGGGCGAAATGCTTGATAGGCTTCATCTTCCTCGATCCTTCCGGGGCGGAATGCCCCCGGTCAGGATGTGGGATCGCCCCCGCGCGATATGCAATAACGGCGGTCATGCGGGGGTGCTTCCTGCCATGTACGGCGCGTCCGAGGGGGCGGTAAAGCGCCCGGCGTTCGGTGGGGTGAGGTTGTGGCTATTGCCGAACATTCTCACCCCCAACTTGAGGCCAGGCTTTGAATGCCAGAGCGAGCAACAGCGCGAGGTAGACCAAGACAACTAACATCAGTGCTCCGCCAACGAATTCCGGCACAATGCCGAACATAGCAGCCGCATACGAGAGCAGTACGAGCGCCAATGGCGAAAACGAGAGCAGCTTCCATATAAACGAATGACCAGTCCGGCCGTAAATCCGGGCAATTGCGCCGCAAAGGGCCGCATATACCGCGAGAGATAGCAGGATAGCCATCAACGTCTCACCTACTCCGCCGCCACCGCGCTCACCCGGCCCGTCTTGCGCGCCTTGATACGGTCCTCGATCTCATCGCGGAACTGACGGATCAGGCCCTGGATCGGCCAGGCGGCCGCGTCGCCGAGGGCGCAGATCGTGTGGCCCTCGACCTGTTTGGTGACCGACAGAAGCATGTCGATCTCCTCGATCTCGGCCTCGCCGCGCACCAGGCGGTCCATGACGCGCATCATCCAGCCGGTGCCTTCGCGGCACGGCGTACACTGGCCGCAGCTTTCGTGCTTGTAGAACTTCGACAGCCGCCAGATCGCCTTGATGATGTCGGTCGACTGGTCCATCACGATGACCGCCGCGGTGCCGAGACCGGATTTCAGCTCGCGCAGCGCGTCGAAATCCATCAGCACGTCTTCGCATTCCTCGGCGCGCAGAAGCTGCACCGAGGACCCGCCGGGGATCACCGCCTTGAGGTTCTTCCACCCGCCGCGCACGCCGCCGCAATGACGTTCCAGCAGTTCCTTCAGCGGGATCGACATCGCCTCTTCGACGACGCAGGGGTTGTTGACGTGGCCGGAGATGCCGAAAAGCTTCGTCCCGGTGTTGTTGGGCCGCCCGAAGCTGGCGAACCAGTCGGCCCCGCGGCGCAGGATCGTCGGCACGACGGCGATGCTTTCCACGTTGTTGACCGTGGTCGGGCAGCCGTAAAGCCCCGCACCGGCCGGGAAAGGCGGCTTCATGCGCGGCATGCCCTTCTTGCCCTCAAGGCTTTCCAGCAGCGCGGTTTCCTCGCCGCAGATATAGGCGCCCGCACCGTGATGCAGGTAAAGGTCGAAATCATAGCCCGACTTGCAGGCGTTCTTGCCGATCAGGCCCGCATCGTAGGCCTCATCAATCGCGGCCTGAAGCGCCTCACGCTCCCGGATATATTCGCCGCGGATGTAGATGTAGCAGGCATTCGCCCCCATCGCGAAGGACGCGATCAGCGCGCCTTCGACCAGCGTATGGGGATCGTGGCGCATAATCTCCCGGTCCTTGCAGGTGCCGGGTTCGGATTCGTCGGCGTTGATGACGAGGTAGGAGGGGCGCCCGTCCGACTGCTTGGGCATGAACGACCATTTCAGGCCGGTCGGAAAGCCCGCGCCGCCGCGCCCGCGCAGGCCCGACGCCTTCACGGTCTCGATGATCTTGTCGCGCCCCTGCGCCAGGATGTCCTTGGTGCCGTTCCAATGCCCGCGCTTCTTCGCGCCGGCGAGGGAGCGGTCATGCATCCCGTAGAGGTTGGTGAAGATCCGGTCCTGATCCTTCAGCATGCGTAGTTCCTCAATTCCCCTTGGGCCGCTGTTGCCGCCGCCAGATCCGCCAGGTTACGACCAGCGCCCAGAAGAACGCGGCCAGTGCGGCCAGGTCGAACAGGGCCATGATACGGTTGCCCGGTTCGATCAGCCATTGCGCCCCGAGCCAGAGAACCGCTGTCACGGCGATCACCACCGCCACCAGCCGCGCTTCCCGAACAAGCGCTTGGTCCTTGCCTCCGGGCTTCGTCATCGTCCCCCTCAGTACACGTCGCCCTTGGAGACGCGCGCAGAGAATTCGGTGCTGCCGCCCCGTGCCAGCACCCTGGCCTGCTTCACCCACTCATCGCGGGTGATCCGGCCCTTGAAACCTTCCATCTTGTCGTCGACGAAGGCGATGTCCTTCGCCTTCCAGCTTGCGATCTGGTCGAAATGCCAGACCCCCACGCTGTTGAGAAGCCCTTCGAGCTTTGGCCCGACGCCCTTGATCTCTTTCAGATCGTCCGCCTTACCGCCGCGCGGAGCGGAGAGAAGTTCCGGCCCCGCCTTGCTGACCGGCTCTTTCGACTTGGCGAGCGCGGCGTTCAGGGCAAGGCCCGGCCGGTCGTTCGGAACCGTCGTGGCGGCCGCCTTCGGCGCGGATTTCTTCACGGCGGGCTTTTTCGCGGGCGCAGGTTTGGCCTTGGCCGCAGCCGGTTTCGCGGCGGGGGCGGGTTTGGCCGGTGCGGTTTTTTTCGGTGCGGGCTTTTCGGCGGCGGGTTTTTCCGGCGCCGGGGCGGGTTCGGGCGCAGGCTCTGGCGTCTTGGCCATCACCGGCGCGGCCGTGGCCGTGGCGGTTGCCGCCCCCTGCCCCGCCTGTGCGGCGGCGGGCTTTGGCGCCTCGGCGGCCGGTGCGGGTGCGGGCGCAGGTTCCGGCCGCGCCGGGGCGGCGGGTTCCGCCACGCCTTGCGTGCTGCCCGAACAGAAGGCCCAGACGAGGAAGAACCCCAGAAGAACGCAGACCAGGGCCCCGATGAAAAGCGACTTGATAGCTCCGTGATGCCCCACAAGGGCCAGCATCGCGGCGACCAGAAGCCCCACGATCAGCGCGGCCAGCCAGGAATTGCGGCGGCAGGTCGGATCAGCCATGTCGTTCATCCTCAAAACCCCTCGTCAATCGTTCCGTCAGTATACGTCACCCTTCTTCACGCGGTTCGAGAACTCCGTCTGTCCCCCTCCGGCAAGGATCTTCGCCTGATCGACCCAGCCGTCACGGCTGGCCCGGCCCTTGAACCCTTCCAGATTGTCGTCGACCCAGGCAAGCTCTGCCCCGGTCCAGGCCGCGATCTGGTCGAAATGGTAAAAGCCGAGGGTGTTCAGCAGCGTCTCAAGCTTTGGCCCGACGCCCTTGATCTGCTTCAGATCGTCCGCCTTGCCGCCGCGCGCCGCCTTCAGCGCCTTGGGCCTGGCCGGGGCGGTATCCGCCTTCCCGGGCTTGGGCGTGGCGGGTTTCGCCGCCTCGGCCTTGGCGGGTTTCGGCGTCGCGGCAGGCTTGGCCTTCGCCGCCGGGGCCGCGGCTTTCGCCCCGCCCAGCCACGGCGTCAGAAGCGGCACCTCGGTCCCGTCGATGCGCTTGATCGAATCGCCGATCTCCACCGCCCGCGCGACGGATGCGTTATGGGCCGCGCGGCCCGCCTCATGGTCCTTCAGCGTGGTCAGGCCGGATTTCGCCTCGGAGGCATAGCGGCCGTTCTGCGGACCGGGGACCGGCACCTTGCCCGCCCCCATGTCGTCGATCAGCTTCGACAGGCTTTCGGCGGTCAGATCCTCGTAATAATCCTTGCCGATCTGGGCCATCGGCGCGTTGGTGCAGGCGCCGAGGCATTCGACCTCTTCCCAGGAAAACTTGCCATCGGCCGACAGCGTATGGGGATGGGCGGCGATCTTTTCGCGGCAGACCCGGATCAGGTCCTCGGCCCCGCAGATCAGGCAGGACGTGGTGCCGCAGATCTGGATATGGGCTACGGACCCAACGGGTTGCAGCTGGAACATGAAGTAGAAGGTGGCGACTTCCAGCGCCCGGATATAGGGCATCCCCAGCATGTCCGCGACATGTTCAATCGCCGCGCGGGTCAGCCAGCCTTCCTGTTCCTGCGCGCGCCACAGGATCGGGATGATCGCGCTGGCCTGACGGCCCTCGGGGTATTTCGTCATCTGCCCCTTCGCCCAGGCGAGGTTCGCGGGCGTGAATTCGAAGGAAGCGGGCTGGTCGTGATACAGGCGGCGGAGCATTACGCCTCTCCTCTAAAGTCGGCGGCGCAGGCCTTTTCGAGTGCATGGGTGGCGAAAACCGCCTGTTCGGCAATATTCCCAGGGTCGCACTTGGTCACGCTCAACTTCGTGCATTCGAGTGCCGCCCCCAGGAAGGTTTGAAGTGCAAACTCTGGCCGCGACAACACTGATTGTGCAGCAGGTCCAGCTACTAACTGGAAAAATCTGACTTCATCAGCAAATTGTGCTTCGGTCTCATCAAACCGATCGAGAGCCACATCACGGTCTAAAGATAATGCCACGGCCGTCAATCCGCTGATATATTTTGATGTCGCAAGACAAGCCCGAACTACATCACTATTTCCGAAGCTGGCATCCTCCGCAAAAGCTGTCGTCGAGAGGGCATTGACCAATACTAAACTTGACAGAATTCTCACCGATCCACCTCCCCAAAAACGATATCCATCGTACCGATGATGGCGGCGACGTCGGCCAGCATGTGGCCCTTGGCCATCCAGTCGATGGATTGCAGGTGCAGATAGCCCGGCGCGCGCAGCTTGGCGCGGTAGGGCTTGTTGGTGCCGTCGGCGACGATGTAGACGCCGAATTCGCCCTTCGGCGCCTCGACGGCGGCATAGACCTCGCCGGCGGGAACGTGGAAGCCTTCGGTGTAAAGCTTGAAGTGATGGATCAGCGCCTCCATCGAGCGCTTCATCTCGCCCCGCTTCGGCGGCGTGATCTTGCCGCGCGCGAGAATGTCGCCCTGCCCCTCGGGCGCGCGCAGCTTGGCGCAGGCCTGCTTGATGATCGAGGTCGATTGCCGCATCTCCTCCATACGGACGAGGTAGCGGTCGAAGCAGTCGCCGTTCTTGCCGACCGGGATCTGGAAATCGAACTCGTCATAGCATTCATAGGGCTGGGCGCGGCGCAGGTCCCAAGCCATGCCCGACCCGCGCACCATGACGCCGGAATAGCCCCAGGTCAGCGCGTCCTGCTCGGTCACGATGCCGATATTGACGTTGCGCTGCTTGAAGATGCGGTTTTCCGTCAGCAGCCCGTCAAGATCGTCCAGAACCCTCGGGAATTCGTCGGCCCAGTGGTCGATATCGTCGATCAGTTCCGGCGGCAGGTCCTGATGCACGCCGCCGGGGCGGAAATAGGCCGAGTGCAGGCGCGCGCCGCAGGCCCGTTCGTAAAAGACCATCAGCTTTTCGCGCTCTTCAAACCCCCAGAGCGGTGGGGTCAGGGCGCCGACGTCCATCGCCTGCGTGGTCACGTTCAGAAGGTGGTTCAGGACGCGGCCGATTTCCGAATACAGCACCCGGATCAGGCTGGCGCGGCGCGGCACCTCGGTCCCGGTCAGCTTTTCGATCGCCAGACACCAGGCATGTTCCTGGTTCATCGGCGCGACGTAATCCAGCCGGTCCAGATAGGGCAGGTTCTGAAGGTAGGTGCGGCTTTCCATCAGCTTTTCGGTGCCGCGATGCAGCAGCCCGATATGCGGGTCACAGCGTTCGACGATCTCGCCGTCCAGTTCCAGCACCAGACGAAGAACCCCGTGCGCCGCAGGGTGTTGCGGGCCGAAGTTGATGTTGAAGTTGCGGATCTTCTGTTCGCCCGTCAGAGCGTCGTCGAAGTGACCATCCATCATCTCATATCCCCGCAAGGCTTGCCTGCCAGGCCGGCGGCAGCGCCCCCATATTGGCGGCTACATAGTCGTATTGCGGCCTGAGCCAGGCCACGGCGCGTTGTCTCTGGCTGTCCGACATCGATATGTCGACCCCGGAATGCATCTTGCGCTCGAACACCCCGGCGCGCGGCGCGATGCCGAGAAAGGCGCAAAGCCGGTCAAGCATCGGTTGCGTCATCAGGTCTTCGCTGGTGCAAAGGAACAGCCGTTCCGCCGGGACCGCGGCCTTCAGCCGCTCAACCGTCGCGGAATAGTCGCCCCGTTCGCTGATATGCGTCTCGCCGCCGATCAGCACCTTGTCGAGGATACGCCCCGCCTGACGGCGCAGATCGCCCCGCGCGCGGCGGCGCGCCACCATGCGCACATGGCTCCAGAGCCGTTCGACCGGGTCGCGCATGACATAGACGAAGCGCACGTCGTCCGACAGCCCGGCCATCTCGCGCAGCGTCTCTTCGGACAGAAGCGCATAGCCGGGCGTGATGTCGCCCACCACCCGCTCTTCCTCGCGCTCTTCCATCAGGAAGGCGAGGTAGCCCTCGGTCTCGCCCTTCTCAAGCACATGGGCGTAAAGCCGCAGGTCGGCCAGCCGCACGATATCCTCGACCGGGGCGGCATCGTCCCGCGCGGCGATCCGGCGTTCCAGCGAGACGGCCTTGCGGGCCAGGTCGCGCAGGTACCAGTCGCGGTTGCCAAGGTCGCGCGCGTCGAAGAAGTGCAATTCCTTGATGGTGCGCAGGCGGCAGTCCGGGTGCTTCGCGAGGTAACGGTAAAGCCACGAAGTCCCCGACTTCGCCGCCCCCACCCCGAACATCAGCACCGGTTGCGCCATTACTGCTTCGCCCCCTGCTTCTCATCGCCGGGAAGGATGTATTTCGCGCCTTCCCAGGGCGACAGGAAGTCGAACTGGCGGTATTCCTGCGTCAGTTGCACCGGCTCATAGACGACGCGCTTCAGCGCCTCGTCATAGCGCACCTCGGTATAGCCCGTGGTCGGGAAATCCTTGCGCAAGGGATGGCCGCGGAAGCCGTAATCGGTCAGGATGCGGCGCAGGTCCGGATGGCCGGAGAAGATGATCCCGAACATGTCGTAGACCTCCCGCTCGAACCAGTTGGCCGAGGGGTGGACCTCGATGATCGAAGGCACGAAATCCTCTTCCCGCACAGCGACCTTCACCCGGATGCGGGCGTTCTGGTACATCGACAGGAAGTGATAGACGACATCAAAGCGCGCCGGGCGCTGCGGGTGATCGACACCCGTGATGTCGACCAGCGTCGAGAAGCGGCAATTGTTGTCGACGCGCAGGAATTCGACAAAATCGACAAGACCGGCCAGCGTCACGGTGACGTTCAGCTCACCAAAGGCGATCTCGGTCGCGACCACGTCATTCGGGCGCTTCAGCTCGATATGGGCGGCAAGCTCATTCAGGGCTTCGGACATCTCTTCCCTCCTCAGCGGACCAGCGTGCCGGTGCGGCGGATCTTCCGCTGCAACTGGAGGATGCCGTAAAGCAGCGCCTCCGCCGTCGGCGGGCAGCCCGGAACGTAGATGTCGACCGGAACGATGCGGTCGCAGCCGCGCACCACCGAATAGCTGTAGTGGTAATAGCCCCCGCCATTGGCGCAGGACCCCATGGAAATCACATAGCGCGGCTCGGGCATCTGGTCATAGACCTTACGCAGCGCGGGGGCCATCTTGTTGGTCAGGGTGCCTGCGACGATCATCAGGTCCGACTGGCGCGGGCTGGCGCGCGGCGCGGTGCCGAAGCGTTCAAGATCATAGCGCGGCATCGAGGCCTGCATCATCTCGACCGCGCAGCAGGCAAGACCGAAGGTCATCCAGTGGAGAGAGCCGTTGCGCGCCCAGTTGATGATGTCCTCGGTCGTGGTCAGCAGGAACCCCTTGTCCTGCAACTCCGCGTTCAGCGCCCGTGTCGCGACCTCCCGGTCGGGGCCTGCGGTATTGGCAGAGGTCATCACGCCCATTCCATCGCCCCCTTCTTCCATTCATAGGCAAAGCCGATCGTCAGGACGGCGAGGAACACCATCATCGACCAGAAGCCCACCATGCTCACGTCCTTGAACGCCACCGCCCAGGGGAAGAGGAAGGCCACTTCGAGGTCGAAGATGATGAAGAGGATCGAGACGAGGTAGAAGCGCACGTCGAACTTCATCCGCGCATCGTCGAAAGCGTTGAAGCCGCATTCATAGGCCGACACCTTTTCGGGGTCGGGATTGCGCACCGCGATGATCGCCGCGGCCAGGATCAGGACCAGCCCGAGGGCGACGGCAATCGCCAGAAAGATCAGGATGGGAAGGTATTCGCGCAAGAGAATGTCCAAGGATCGGCTCCTTCGTGTCACGCCGAACCGGCCGGCGCACTCATGTGGCTTCCGTTCGTTTACTCCGCGCCCCCGGCATGGTCAACCGAAGGCGGCACGGAAAGCGCCGTGCTGCGGCGCGGAAACGACAGGGCGAAGGGGGCGGAAAACCCTACGGATTTCGTCGGTAACGGCCGATGCCATGGCGCAGCATTCGCGCGGCCCGCGGGATCAGGCGGACCAGCCGGGTTTGCGGCGTTCGAAAAAGGCCGCGATCCCTTCGCCGGCCTCGGCGCTTTCCCAGCGGCGCACAAGCGCCTCGATGCTTCCGGCGATGGCGGCGTCGTCGATGGGGGGGCCGAATCTGCGCGTCAGGGCCTTGGCCTCGGCCACCGCGCCGGGGGCGCAGGACAGATAGGGCGTGACCTCTGCCTCGACCGCCGCGTCAAGTGCCTGCGGGTCCACGGCACGGGCCAGAAGGCCCAGTGTCACCGCCTCATCCGCGCCGAAAAGCCGGGCCGACATGAAGACGCGCCGCGCCATCGCCTCGCCCATCCGGGCAAGGACATAAGGGCCGATGGTGGCCGGGATCAGTCCCAGCTTCGTTTCCGTCAGGCCAAAGCGCGCCGTGGCGGCGCCGATGGCCACGTCGCAGACCGACATCATGCCGATACCGCCGCCAAAGGCGTTGCCCTGCACCCGCCCGATCAGGGGCTTTGGCATCAGGTTCAGCGCGTTCAGCATCAGCGCGAGTTTCTTCGCCTCGCGCGCCCGCGTCGGCCCGTCCGCCGCCATCTGTTCCTTCATCCAGCCAAGATCGCCGCCCGCGCAAAAGCTTTCCCCCGCGCCGGTCAGGACGACGACGCGCACCGCCGGATCGCGGCCAAGCCGCCCGGCGGCCTCGGTCAGTTCCCCGATCATGGCCGAGGACAGCGCGTTGTGCTTTTCCGGCCGGTTCAGGGTCAGCACTGCCACCCCGCGCCCGTCACAGTCCGTGCGGATCGTTTCGTACATCGTCATCCCCTCATCGCGCGTGCCAGTGCCGCCGCCTCTGCCAGAAGCGCGGCATCCAGCCCGGTGTCATAGCCCAGTTCCGCCAGCCGCCCTGCCACCGCCTCGGTCGCGACATTGCCTTTCGCGCCGGGCGCATAGGGGCAACCGCCCAGCCCGCCCACGGCGGCGTCGAAGACGCGAAGACCACGCGCGAGCGAGGCCTCGATATTCGCAAGCGCCCGCCCGGCGGTGTCGTGATAGTGACCGGCGAGCCTTTCGGCGGGCATCTCCCCCAGCACCGCCGTCAGCATCTTATCCACCGTTTCCGGCCGCCCCTGCCCGATCGTGTCGCCAAGGCTGACCTCATGGCAGCCCATATCGCGCAGCGCCGCCGTGACGCGGGCGACGGCACCGGGTGCCACCGGGCCGTCATAGGGGCAATCGGTCACGACCGAGACATAGCCCCGGACCGGGATGCCATCGGCCTGCGCCGCCTCCGCCACCGGGCGGAAACGGTCGAGGCTTTCGGCGATGGTCGCGTTGAGGTTGGCCTTGGAAAACCCCTCCGAGGCCGAGGCGAAGATCGCCACCTCATCGGCTTTCGCGGCGCGCGCGCCTTCATAGCCCTTCATGTTGGGCGTCAGCGCGGCGTAGCGCACCCCCGGCGCGCGGGCGATGCCGGCCAGCACCTCGGCGCTGTCGGCCATCTGCGGCACCCATTTGGGGGAGACGAAGCTTGCCACCTCGATCCCGCGAAAGCCTGCGCGGCTGAGCAGGTCGACCAGCGCGATCTTTTCCGCCGTCGGGATGATGCGCTTTTCGTTCTGAAGCCCGTCACGCGGACCCATTTCAACGATTTCGACGAATTCAGCCATCCCATGCCTCGTAGAAGTCGCGTTTATAAAGCAGGTCGGCCGATTTCGGCGGCAGCGCGTTGCGGAACCCCTTGCGCGCCGTCACACGGGCATACCACGCGGCCAGCGCCGGGAAATCTTCGGTCCGGGCAAAGTGGCGCGCCATGTAAAGCGCCTGCCCGATGCCGATATCGGCCGCCGAAAAGCCGCCGTCGAGGAGATGATCGCGCCCGACCAGCCGCCGTTCCAGCGCACCGTAGCATTTTTCCAGCCGCTTCGCCTCGATCCGCATGACGGTGGGGCTGCGCATCGTATCGTCGTAAAGCGCGATATGCTGCTGGGTCAGCGCCGCGGTGTGCTGGCTGATGGTTTCGGCAAAATGGACCCAGATCAGCCAGTCGGCGCGCTCCTCATCCCCCGGCGCGCGGCCAAGCCCGGCCTCGGGAAAACGCTCGCAGAGATATTCGGTGATCGCCCCGCTTTCCCAGATCACGCGCCCGTCGATTTCCAGCGCCGGAACCCGGCCCGCGGGGTTCAGCGCAAGGTAGTCGAGCGCGCGGAGCGACTTGTCGAACGGATGGACGACCAGATCGAAGCGAACCCCGAGTTCGTTCAGAAGCCAGAGCGAGCGCATGGAGCGCGTCTGGTGGCAGTGGTGCAGGCGGATCATGCTTCCTCCTCCTCCTCAAGCCGGACCAGCGCTGCGCCGGCCTCGACCTGCTGACCGGCGGTCACCAGCACCTCGGCCACCGTGCCGTCGCGGGCGGCGGTCAGCGTGTGTTCCATCTTCATCGCCTCAAGCACCGCCAGCCGGTCGCCTGCCGCGACGGCCTGACCGGCGCTGACGAAGACCGCCTTCACCAGCCCCGGCATCGGCGACAGCGTCAGCCCGCCGCCCGCCACGCCGCTATCGCGGTCCAAGGGATCGGTCAGCGCAAAATGATGCGCGCCGGGGCCGAAAACGCTGACATGGCCTTGGGTGAGGATGATCCGGTCGGTCATCGGGCGCCCGTCGATCCACCAGCGCCCGCCTTCAAAGCGGCAGTCCACCGTCTGCCCGTCGACGGTCACCCTTGCGGCGCCGGGGCCAAGCAATTCGACCACTGCCTCATGCCCCGCCAGCCCGACGTCGCGGGCCAGCGGCTGCCAGAGGTGAAAGCCCGCCAGCGCCGCGCCCCCCTGCCCCAGCCCGGCGGCCCCCAGCGCCGCGAGCGCGGTGACGGCGGCACTGGCGGGGCGCGGTTCGGTCAGCGCGTCGAGGTCGCGGGCGATCAGGCCGGTATCGACATCGCCCGCCGCAAACCCTTCATGCCGGGCGAGTGCGGCGAGGAAGTCGAGGTTCGTCACCGACCCCGCCACCTCGGTCGCGTCGAGCGCGGCGGCAAGCCGGGTCAGCGCGATGGCGCGGGTGGGGCCGTGGACAATGATCTTGGCGATCATCGGGTCGTACCATGGGCTGATCGTGTCGCCGGGGCGCACGCCGGTTTCGGCCCGTGCGCCGTCGGGGAATTTCAGATGCGACAGCGTGCCGGTCGCGGGCAGGAAGCCTGCCGGAACATCCTCCGCATAAAGCCGGGCCTCGAAGGCGTGGCCGGTCAGGGGAATGTCCTCCTGCCGGGCGGGCAGGCTTTCACCGGAGGCGACGCGAAGCTGCCATTCGACCAGATCGACGCCGGTGACGGCCTCGGTCACCGGGTGTTCCACCTGAAGCCGGGTGTTCATTTCCATGAACCAGAAGCGGTCGGCGCGCAGCCCGTCGGAGGCATCGACGATGAACTCGATCGTCCCCGCGCCGCTATAGCCGATGGCCTCGGCGGCGCGGACGGCGGCCTGCCCCATCGCGGCGCGCATCTTTTCGGTCATGCCGGGCGCGGGGGCCTCCTCGATCACCTTCTGGTGGCGGCGCTGGAGCGAGCAGTCGCGTTCGTAGAGATGGACGGCGCTGGTGCCGTCGCCAAAGACCTGCACTTCGATATGGCGCGGCTTTTGCACGAATTTCTCGATCAGCACGGCGGGGTTGCCGAAGGCCGTCTGTGCCTCGGACCGCGCGCTCTCGAGGCGCTCGGCAAAGTCCTGCGGCCGCTCCACCAGCCGCATCCCCTTGCCGCCGCCGCCCGCCACCGCCTTGATAAGGACGGGGTAGCCGATGGTGTCTGCCGCGCCCGCAAGATGTTCAGGGTCCTGATTGGCGCCGTGATAGCCCGGCACGACCGGCACGCCGGCCTGCTCCATCAGCGCCTTGGCGGCGTCCTTGAGGCCCATGGCGCGGATCGCCTTGGCCGAAGGGCCGATGAAGACAAGGCCCGCCGCCTCCACCGCATCGACGAAATCGGGGTTTTCGGACAGGAAGCCATAGCCCGGATGGATCGCCTGCGCGCCGGTTGCCCTGGCGGCGGCAATGATGGCATCTCCGCGCAGGTAGCTGTCCTTGGGCGCGGGGCCGCCGATATGGACCGCCTCATCGGCCAGGGCGACATGGCGGGCATCGCGGTCGGCGTCGGAATAGACCGCGACGGTGCGCACGCCCAGCTTGCGGCAGGTGTCGATCACGCGGGCCGCGATCTCGCCCCGGTTGGCGATCAGGATCTTGTGGAACATGGGACTGTCCTTTCGGCGAGGCCGGGGGTTTCACACCCCGTCGCCATTGGTGCTTGAACCAATGGCGCACTCAATGGCGACCCCGTGGAGTATTTGTGCAACGAAGAAGTGGAAGGGGCCGTCATGCGCACCAGCCTTCGCGCCTGCCGCCTGCGTAAGGCCGGGCGAGACCGGCGGCGATCATCGCGGGCGCGACATCGGCACCGTCGAGGCGGAGCGTGACGAGGCGGCGGCCGTAGCGGTCGGTCTTTGCGCCCGTTTCGGCGATATGGGCGGCGGAGAAAAGCGCCGCGTTCAGCCGGGCGGTGGCCATCAGGCCCTTGCCAAGCTCACCGAGACAGCCGGGGGAGAAGATCTCTGGCGTATCTAGGCCGAGGAGGCGGGCGGTGACGATCCCTTCACCGGGGCAGAGCATCTTCACCGTGTCGCCATCGACGACAAGGATCACGGCGCAGCCCTCATGCGGTTTCAGCGTGCCGTTGGCGAAGGAAAGCGCGGGCAGGCCGATGCCAAGCGCGAAGGACGCGCCCATCAGCACGCGCAGCAGCCGGTCAAGGGGGGAGCGGCGGCGCATCGCCTCACATCCTGAACACGCCGAAGCGCGTGTCCTCGATGGGCGCGTTCAGCGCGGCGGAGAGGGAGAGGGCGAGGGTGTCGCGGGTCTTCCTCGGGTCGATGATGCCGTCGTCCCAGAGCCGGGCGGAGGCGTAGAGGGGGTGGGACTGTTCTTCAAACATCTCGATCGTGGGGCGCTTGAATTCCGCCTCTTCCTCGGGCGTCCACGTCCCCCCTGCCCTTTCGATCCCGTCGCGTTTCACGGTCGCGAGCACGCCTGCCGCCTGTTCGCCGCCCATGACCGAGATGCGGGAATTGGGCCAGGTCCAGAGGAAGCGTGGCGAATAGGCGCGCCCGGCCATGCCGTAATTCCCCGCGCCGAACGATCCGCCGACCAGCATGGTGATCTTCGGCACCGAGGTCGTGGCGACGGCGGTGACCATCTTGGCGCCGTGCCGGGCGATGCCTTCGTTTTCGTATTTCCGCCCGACCATGAAGCCGGTGATGTTTTGCAAAAACACCAGAGGGATGCGCCGCTGGCTGCACAGTTCGACGAAATGCGCGCCCTTGATGGCGCTTTCGCTGAAGAGCACGCCGTTGTTGGCGACGATACCGACGGGGCAGCCCCTGACATGGGCGAAGCCGGTCACCAGCGTTTCGCCGAAGCGCGGCTTGAATTCGTCAAAGCGCGAACCATCGACGATGCGGGCGATCACCTCGCGGATGTCATAGGGGGTGCGCAGGTCGCCCGGAACGATGCCGAAGATCTCATCGGGGTCATAGGCGGGGTCTTCGGGGCTTTGCCACGCGACCGTTTCGGGCTTGCGGCGGTTGAGGTTGCCCACCGCGCGGCGGGCGAGCGCGAGGGCATGGGCATCATCCTCGGCCAGATAATCGGCCACGCCCGAAAGCCTTGTGTGGACATCGCCGCCGCCAAGATCCTCGGCGCTGACGACCTCACCCGTCGCGGCCTTGACCAGGGGCGGACCGGCGAGGAAGATCGTCCCCTGTTCCTTCACGATGATCGAGACATCGGACATGGCGGGGACATAGGCGCCCCCGGCGGTGCAGGAGCCCATGACGACGGCGATCTGGGGGATGCCCTTGGCCGACATCTGCGCCTGATTGAAGAAGATGCGGCCGAAATGGTCGCGGTCGGGGAAGACCTCATCCTGATTGGGCAGGTTGGCGCCACCGCTATCGACGAGATAGACGCAAGGCAGGCGGTTTTCTTCGGCGATCTCCTGCGCGCGCAGGTGTTTCTTCACCGTCATCGGATAGTAGGTGCCGCCCTTCACGGTGGCGTCGTTGGCGACGACCATGACCTCCTGCCCGTGGACAAGGCCAATCCCGGCGATGAGGCCCGCGCAGGGCGCCGCGCCGTCGTAAAGCCCGTGTGCGGCGGTTGCGCCCACCTCAAGGAAGGGGGAGCCCGCGTCGAGAAGGCCCGCGACCCGCGCACGCGGTGGCAGCTTGCCGCGCGCGATGTGACGCGCCAGCGCCTTTTCCCCGCCCCCGGCGGTGGCGAGGGCGGCGGCATCGGCGATCTGCGCCAGCATCGCCTCATGCGCCGCGCGGTTGGCGCGGAACGCCTCGGACCCGGTCTGGACCGATGAGCGGAGCTTCATCCTCTTTCCCCCTTCAAAGGGCGCGGCGCGGCGGCCGGGCCTGTTCCCCCGGCGCCACGCGGCCAAATTGTCGCGGCGCCGGTTCCGCAATCTTGATTCAGGTCAATGACATGGCCACCGGCGGCGTTATGGCGATGATGCGCGCGAGAATGGAAAGAGAAAACATGAAGACCATCGTTCTGCCCTTCCTTCTGGCGCTCGGCGCCGCGACGCCCGCCCTTGCCCAGTCCGCCGGGGACTGGACCCTCGGCTTCGGCCTTGGCTATGTCGAGCCCAAGGACAATAACGGCCTTCTGGCCGGTGCGCCGACCACGATCAATTCCAACACCCGCCCGACGATCACCGCGGAATACTTCATCCGCGACAATCTGGGGGTTGAGCTTCTGGCCGCGACGCCCTTCAAGCACACGGTCACCATCCAGGGTGTCGGCACGGCGACGACCAAACATCTGCCGCCGACCGTCTCGCTGGTCTATCACTTTGACAACGGGGGCAAATTCGTTCCCTTCGCCGGTGCCGGTCTGAACTACACCGTGTTCTTCAGCGAGAAATCCGCGCTGGGTAACGTCAAGATCGACGATTCCTTCGGGCTGGCGCTGAAGGCCGGTTTCGACGTGAAGGTCAGCGCCAATGACGCGATCCGTACCGAAGTGCGCTGGATCGACATCAGTTCCGACGTCAAGCTGAACGGCACCAAGATCGGCAAGACCAATATCGACCCGCTGGTCGTGGGGGTTTCCTACGTCCACAAGTTCTGATCCGTTTCCGCGGATCGAGAGGGGGAAGGGGCGCGTCAGGTAGGCGGCGCGTCCCTTTCTTTTTTGCCGCGCGCACGGGGGGCGTCCGATATCGCCACGAAGGGCGGCGCCCGGCCCGAGGGGGCGGGTCGGGCGCTGCGCGGCGCAAGGCCGGGCGGGGCGGCGGAAAGCCCTCACCCCATCGCCCCCATCAACTCGCGCCCGACCAGCATGCGGCGGATCTCGGATGTCCCGGCGCCGATCTCCATCAGTTTCGCGTCGCGGAAGATGCGGGAAACGGGGGTCTCGTTCATGAAGCCCATACCGCCCATCGCCTGCACCGCCTGATGCGCGACGGTCATTGCCTCTTCCGAGGCGTAAAGCACGCAGGCCGCCGCGTCCTGGCGCGTGACCTCGCCCCGGTCGCAGGACCGCGCGACCTCATAGACATAGGCGCGGGCGGAGTTCATCTTGGTGTACATATCCGCAATCTTGCCCTGCATCAGCTGGAACGACCCGATGGGTTGGCCGAACTGCTTGCGTTGGGCGAGGTAGGGCATCACCTCATCCATGCAGGCGGCCATGATGCCGGTGCCGATGCCCGACAGCACCACCCGTTCGTAATCGAGGCCCGACATGAGGACGCGGACACCCTTGCCCTCGGCCCCCAGCACGTTCTCGAACGGCACCTCGACATCTTCGAAGATCAGCTCGGCGGTGTTCGACCCGCGCATCCCCAGCTTGTCGAAATGCTTTGAGGTGGAGAAACCCTTATAGGTCTTTTCCACGATGAAGGCGGTGATGCCTTTCGATCCGGCCTCGGGGTCGGTCTTGGCATAGACCACCAGAGTATCCGCATCCGGCCCGTTGGTGATCCAGAATTTGGTGCCGTTCAGGACATAGTAGCCGTTCCGCTTTTCTGCCCTGAGCTTCATCGACACGACGTCGGACCCCGCGCCCGCCTCGGACATGGCCAGCGCGCCGACATGCTCCCCCGAAATCAGGCCGGGGAGGTATTTGCGTTTCTGCTCATCCGTGCCGTTCAGCTTGATCTGGTTCACGCAGAGGTTGGAATGCGCGCCGTAGGAGAGCGAGACCGAGGCCGAGGCGCGGGCAATCTCCTCCGTCGCGATGACATGGGCGAGGTAGGACATGCCCGCCCCGCCGTATTCCTCCGGTACGGTGATGCCCAGAAGGCCGAGATCGCCCATCTCCTTCCACAGTTCTGCGGGGAAGGTGTTGGTCCGGTCGACCTCCGCCGCAATCGGCTTGACCCGGTCCTGCGCCCAGCGGTGAACCATGTCGCGCAGCGCCTCGACCTCTTCGCCCAGGTGAAACTTCATCGACGCGGTGAACATGCCCCATCCTCCCAAGGAAATGAACGACTGTTCAATTCATAAGGCCAGCCACTGAGTCGGGTCAAGCGGCTTTCACCGGAACCCGTGGCGGGGCGGCGGGCGTTGTGGCATCGTCAGCCCGGACCCATCTGAAAGGAACGCCCATGTCCCTGCGCCTTGCACTCGCAATCCTTTGCGCCCTGCCCGCCGCCGCCACGGCCGAGGTCGTCGGAAAGGTCGGCGTCGACTGGGTCGGCAATGACATCTATGTCGAGGCGATCCCCGATCCGAAGGTGCAGGGCGTGACCTGCCATGTCGCCTATTTCGACCGTTCGGTGCTGGACCGGCTGAGCCAGGGCAACTGGTTCGAGGACCCGTCCTATTCCGCGCTCGACTGCCGCCAGACCGGGCCGATCACGGTCGGCGATATCGACAGGGGCAAGGATGGTGAGAGTATCTTTTCCGAACGCACGTCCCTGATCTTCAAGTCGCTTCAGGTGACGCGGATATACGACGCGAAAAGCAATACGCTGATCTACCTCGCCCATGCCTCGGAACTGACCCAAGGGTCGGGGAAGATGTCGATTTCCACCGTGCCGCTTTACGAGGCGGCGCAATAAAGCGTTTCGGGTTTGCGTTGAGAAGGTAAGTATCGGAATCCGAACGAAACAAGGTCGAATTCTAATTCAGCGCCAACCCGAAACGCTATTGGGGCGCTGCCCCCCGGCCATGCGGCCTCCCCCCGGAGTATTTTGACAACGAAGAAGCCGGATCAGTCGGCCAGGGGCGCCTCGGCCAGATCCTCATCCGACTGGAAGGTGGCGGCTGCCTCCTGGCGCAGGATGCGGGCGATGAGGGCGGCGTCCTCGGTCGAAAAGGTCAGAGGCAGGCGCAGGTCGATCAGGCCCGCGAGGATGCGGTCGGTGTTGGGGAGCGACTGTGCGGGGGCGTAGCGCCAGCTGTCATGGCGCGAGGTGAAGCCCTGCGGCGTGGCGGCGCCGAACCATTTCAGTTCCACCCCCCGCGCGGCGGCACGGGCGAGGAAGGCGCGCACCTTGCCCGCGGGCCAGTCGGGCAGCAGGAACTGGAAGGAGGAGGCGACGTAGTGTTCTTCGGCCGGCCGGGTGATGAGGGACAGGCCGGGCGTGTCGCGCAGCCCCGCCTCCATAGCGCGGTAGAGCTTGTTCCAGCGGTCAAGCTGGCGCGGCAGGTCGGCAAGCTGGGGCCTGAGGATCGCGGCGCGCAGGTTGTCCATCCGGCCGGACACGTTGGGGGTGATGTATTTCACCCGCTCGAACGCCTCGGGCGGCGGCGCGGCGCGGTGGCGGGGGTAGAGCATGTAGCTGCCCGACAGCAGGATCGCGCGGGCCATGAGGTCGGGGTCATCCGAGACGATCAGCCCGCCCTCCCCCGAATTCATGTGCTTGTAGGTCTGGGTCGAATAGCAGCCCATCGCCCCGTGCCGGCCCGAGGGCGTGCCGCGCCAGGCGGCCCCCATCGTATGGGCGCAATCCTCGATCACCGGCAGGTCGGCGGCGTCGCAGATCGCCATCAGCCGGTCCATGTCACAGATATGGCCGCGCATGTGGGAGAGGAGCAGCGCCTTCGCGCCGGGGGCCTTGGCGGCGAGGTCCTCCATGTCGATGGTCAGCGCTTCGGTTGTCTCGACGAAGACGGGCGTCGCGCCCAGTGCCGCGATGGCGCCCGGCACGGGGGCGAGCGTGAAGGCGTTGGTCAGGACCCGGTCGCCCGGCCCGATGCCAAGCGCGCGCAGCGCACAGCCAAGCGCATAGCCGCCCGAGGCGACGGCAAGGCAGTATCTCGCGCCGGTGAAGGCGGCGAATTCCTGTTCCAGAAGCGCGGCTTCGGCGATTTCGCCTTCCGCCGTGTTGTAGCGGTGAAGCCGCCCGTGGTTGAGGACGCGCAGCGCGGCCTCGATCCCCGCTTCGGGGATCGGTTCCTGCTGGGTGAAGCTGCCGGTGAATCTTTCCATGGCGCGACTCTGGCGGGGCGGCGGGGGAAGGTCAATCGGTCGCGGGTTGACAAGGGCGGCGCGGGATGGCCCTGTCCGGCCTTCTGACCGATGGAGCGTTGCCCTTGACCCGTCTCGCCCTTGCCCTGATCGCCGCCCTCGCCGCACCGCCCGTGATGGCCGAAAGCGTCACCTATGCGGGCGAGGATGCCGCGCGGCTGAAATGCGCGGCGATGCTGTCGCTGGCGGGGAATTTCGCCCGCTCCGAGGGGCGGCTGGACGCCGCGGGGCATCGCAAGAGCATGGGCGCCATCGGCCAGCTTCTGGCCCCCCTGCCCGGCAATGGCCGCGACAAGGCCCGCGCGATGCAAGGCATGGCGGACCGGATCATGCTGCGGTCGAAACCCGGCGCGCTGCGTCGGGAGTTCAAGACCGTCCTGCCCGCCTGCGGGCGCTATTTCTGACGCTCAGCGCGGCAGCAGGCCTTCGACCAGCCCCGGCAGATCGGCGTAGCGATCCAAGAGCGCCTCGGGCGAAAGCCTTGCAATCCCCGCGCCTTCCGGCCCGAAGGTGACCAGCACCGACGGCACCCCCGCCGCCCTGGCCGTCAGCCGGTCGGTTTCGGTATCGCCGATCAGGACGGAGCGGTCCGACAGCCCCCCTGCCTCGCGCACCGAGAGGTGATAGGGCGCCGGGTCGGGCTTGCGCACCGGCAGCGTATCGGCGCCCACGAGCGAGGCGAAAAGGTCGCGCACGCCCAGACGGCGCATCAGCAGCTCGGCCAGTCCGGCGGGCTTGTTGGTGCAGATGCCGGTGGCGAAACCTGCGGCGCGCAATGCCTCCACCGCCTCGACCGCGCCGGGGTAAAGCCGCGTCTCGCGGTCGATGCCCTCCTCATAGGCGTTCAGGAAGATCGGGAACCAGCGTTCGACCGCCTCCTCCCCCGTCTGGCCAAGCCGCGAAAGACCAAGGCGCAGCATGGCGCGGCCGCCGTGAAAGGCCGTCAGCGCGTCGGCCACCGGGTCCAGAAGATCGCCTGCCCCCATCTCGCGGAAACAGGCATTCGCGCCTTCGATCAGGTCGGCAGAGGTATCGGCAAGCGTGCCGTCGAGGTCGAAAATCACAGTCCGCATGGGTCTTTTCCCGTGTAACCTGCCGAAAGGAAGAGTGATGCCCACCCCCTTGCGGCAACCGGGGCCTTGGTTAAAACGGGCCGGAGGTAAAAGAAAGCAGCAACATGGCCACAGCGCTTATCATTCTTGCCGCGGGACAGGGGACGCGGATGAATTCCGACCTGCCCAAGGTCCTGCACCGCATCGCGGGCGCGCCGCTTCTGGCCCATGCGATGATGTCGGGCGCGGGGCTTTCGCCCGAACGCACGGTGATCGTGGCGGGCCATGGCGCCGAGGCGGTGACCAGGGCCGCGCGGGAGTGGGATGGGGCCGTCGAGGTCGTGATCCAGGAGAGGCAGGAAGGCACCGGCCATGCCGTGCAGCAGGCCCTGCCCGCGCTGGAAGGGTTCGAGGGCCGCGTCATCGTCCTTTACGGCGACACGCCCCTGATCCGGCCCGAGACATTGCAGCAGATGCTCGACGCCCCTTCCGACGTCGTCGTGCTGGGGTTCGAGGCCGCCGATCCGGGCCGTTACGGGCGGCTGGTCGTGCATCTGGGGCAGTTGTACCGGATCATCGAATACAAGGACGCAACGGATGAGGAACGCCGGATAACCCTTTGCAATAGCGGCGTTCTTTGTACCGAGTTCAGCACGCTGAAACGGCTGGTGCAGGCGTTGCGGAACGACAATGTCGCGGGTGAATATTACCTGACCGACATCATCGGTGCCGCGCGCGCCGAAGGGCTGACGGCCGAGGTCGTGACCTGCCCCGAGGCGGAGACGCTGGGCGTCAACAGCCGCGCCGACCTTGCCGCCGCCGAGGCCGCGATGCAGGCGCGCCTGCGCGCCGAGGTGATGGAAAACGGCGTGACGCTGAGCGCGCCGGACACCGTGTTCCTGTCCCATGACACGGTGATCGGCCGCGATACCATCGTCGGCCCGCATGTCGTCTTCGGAACCGGAACGACCGTGGAGTCCGAGGCGGAGATCCTGCCCTATTGCCATCTGGAAGGCTGCCATATCTCGCGCGGCGCGCGGGTCGGCCCCTTCGCCCGGCTGCGCCCCGGCGCGGAACTGGCCGAGGATGTCCATGTCGGCAATTTCGTCGAGGTGAAGAACACGATCCTCGACGAAGGGGTGAAGGTCGGCCACCTGACCTACCTGGGCGACGCCCATGTGGGGGAGCATACGAATATCGGCGCGGGTACGATCACCTGCAACTATGACGGCGTGATGAAGCACCGCACAGAGATCGGCGCGCGGGCCTTCATCGGCTCGGACACGATGCTGGTGGCCCCGGTAAGCGTCGGCGCGGGGGCGATGACTGCGTCGGGGTCCGTCATCACCGAGGACGTGCCGGAAAACGCGCTGGCCCTTGGCCGGGCGCGGCAACAGAACAAGCCGGGGTTCGCGGCCAAATTGTTCGATCTGTTGAAGGCGAAGAAGGCTTCTCGCCAGAAAGAGACCTGAAAATGTGCGGAATTGTAGGGGTTCTGGGGAACCATGAGGTTGCGCCGATCCTTGTCGAGGCGTTGAAACGGCTGGAATATCGCGGCTACGATTCCGCCGGGATCGCGACCGTCAATCAGGGGCGGCTGGACCGCCGCCGGGCTGTCGGCAAGCTGGTGAACCTTTCGGACCTTCTGGTTCACGAGCCGCTGGCGGGCAAGTCCGGCATCGGCCACACCCGCTGGGCGACGCATGGGGCGGCGACGGTCACCAACGCCCACCCGCACCGCTCCGGCCCCGTGGCGGTCGTCCATAACGGGATCATCGAGAACTTCCGCGAATTGCGCGCCGAACTGGCCGAGGCCGGGATCGCGGCCGAGACGGAGACGGATACCGAAACCGTCGCCCTTCTGGCCCGTCGCTTCATGGATCAGGGGATGGCCCCGCGCGAGGCGGCGCGCGCCACGCTTGCCCGGCTGGAGGGTGCCTTCGCGCTGCTTTTCCTCTTCGACGGGGAGGAGGACCTGATGATCGCCGCCCGCAAGGGCTCCCCCCTCGCGATCGGGCATGGGGACGGTGAGATGTTCGTGGGCTCCGACGCCATCGCGCTGGCGCCGATGACCGACCGTATCACCTATCTTGAGGAAGGCGATCATGCCTTCGTCACCCGCGAGGGGGTGGAAATCTTCGACGCCGGGGGGCGCCGCGCCAACCGCGACCTGACCCGCATCCGCGTCGATCAGACCCGCGTCGAAAAGGCGGGCTACAAGCATTTCATGGCCAAGGAGATCGCCGAACAGCCCGTCGTTCTGGGCGACGCGATCAAGCATTACGCGGGCGCGGGCGGCATCGCCCTGCCCGCCGGGATCGACTTTGCGGGCCTCGACCGGCTGACCATGGTCGCCTGCGGCACCGCCTATTATGCCTGCCTGACGGCGAAATACTGGTTCGAACGACTGGCCGGGCTGAATTGCGAGGTCGATGTCGCCTCGGAATTCCGCTACCGCGAACCGCCGCTGCCCGCGAATTCCGTCGCGCTGTTCGTCAGCCAGTCGGGTGAAACCGCCGATACGCTGGCGGCACTTCGCTATGCCAAGGAGAAGGTGAAGAAGATCGTCGGGGTGGTGAATGTCCCCACCTCGACCATCGCGCGGGAAAGCGACGTGGCGCTGCCGATCCTGGCCGGGATCGAGGTTGGCGTTGCCTCAACCAAGGCTTTCACCTGTCAGTTGACGGTGCTTTTGCTGCTGGCGCTGAAGGCCGGGCTTGATCGCGGCCAGTTGACGAAGGCCGAGGTGCAGGGCCATCTGGATGACCTTGCGGCGCTGCCCGGCCTCGTCAATCAGGCGCTGGCCCGCGAGGGGGAGATCGCCGCCATCGCCGCCGCCGTGGCCGAGGCGCAGGACGTGCTGTTCCTGGGCCGGGGCGCGATGTTCCCGCTGGCGCTGGAAGGGGCGCTGAAACTGAAGGAAATCAGCTACATCCACGCCGAAGGCTATGCGTCGGGCGAATTGAAGCACGGCCCCATCGCGCTGATCGACCGCGCGGTGCCGGTCGTCGTCCTCGCGCCCCGTGACGCGCTGTTCGACAAGACCGTGTCGAACATGCAGGAGGTGATGGCGCGGCACGGGATGGTGATCCTTCTGACCGACGCGGCGGGCGCGCGCGAGGCGGGCGAAGGGACGTGGAAGGTGCTGGTGTTGCCCAAGGTGGCCGACCTGCTGGCGCCGATCCTTTACGCGATCCCGGCGCAACTTCTGGCCTATCACGCCGCCGTCGCCAAGGGGACCGACGTGGACCAGCCGCGCAATCTGGCGAAATCGGTGACGGTGGAGTGAGCGTGACGGCGGAACAGGCGCTGGCCGAATTGCGCGCGGCGGGCGACCCCGACCGCGCCGCCGGGGCCGCCGCCTATCACAAGGCCCCGCGCGACTATCTGGGCGTGCCGGTGCCGGTCGTCACCGATCTGGCGAAGGGCTGGCGCGACGGGATGGACGTGCCGGGCCGCGTGGCGCTGGCCGATGCGCTTTGGCGGACGAATATCCATGAGGCGCGCGTCGCGGCCGCGAAGCTGTTGACGCAGGCGCGCATCCGGGATGACGGCCCGGTCTGGGACCTGTTCACCGCCTGGGTGCCGGACTTCGACGCCTGGGCCATCGCCGATCATGCCTGCGAGGTGGGCGCCCGGCGACTGGTCGCAGACCCGTCGCGGATCGACGAGGTCGAAGGCTGGACCGGGGCGGAGAGCCTTTGGACCCGCCGCGCCGCCTTTGTCGTCACCCTGCCCTGGACCAAGCAGAACTTCCCCAAGCCCGAGGACCTGGCGATACGCGACCGGGTTCTGGGCTGGGCGGCTGGCATGGCGGACGACCGCGAATGGTTCATCCAGAAGGCCATCGCCTGGTGGCTGCGGGAGCTGTCGAAGCATGACCCCGACCGGGTGCGCGCCTTCCTTGCCGCCCATGGCGACCGCCTGAAACCCTTCGCGCGCAAGGAAGCGGCAAAATACCTCTGACCCTGCGACCTTGGCCCACCTTGCCGCCGCCCCTCGGCGGGCCTAGATTGATGCCATGGCACCCTTGATCGACCCCTTTGCCCGTCCGATCACCTACCTGCGGGTTTCGGTGACCGATCGCTGCGACTTCCGCTGCACCTATTGCATGGCGGAACATATGCAGTTCCTGCCCAAGAAGGATCTTCTGACGCTTGAGGAACTGGACCGCCTGTCCTCGGCCTTCATCCGGCTGGGGGTGGAAAAGCTGCGCATCACCGGGGGGGAGCCGCTGGTCCGCCGCGACATCCTGACCTTCTTCCGCGCCATGTCCCGGCATCTGGACAGCGGCGCGTTGAAGGAACTGACGCTGACCACAAATGGCTCGCAGCTCAAGCGGTTCGCGAAGGAGCTGGCGGATTGCGGTATCCGGCGCATCAACGTCTCTCTCGACACGCTCGATCCGCAGAAGTTTCAGGACATCACCCGCTGGGGCAAGTTCGCGCAGGTGATGGAGGGGATCGAGGCCGCGAAGGCGGCGGGCATCCGCGTCAAGGTCAACACCGTCGCGCTGAAAGGCTTCAATGAGGCGGAGTTGTTCCCGCTCCTCGACTGGTGCGCCAGGGAAGACAACGACCTGACCTTCATCGAGGTCATGCCGATGGGCGAGATGGGGGAGGAGTTGCGGCTGGACCAGTACTGGCCGCTGAAGGACCTGCGCGCCCGTCTGGCCGAACGTTTCACGCTGACCGAGCTTTCCGAACGCACCGGCGGCCCGGCGCGCTATGTGCGGGTGGAGGAGACGGGGCAGAAGATCGGCTTTATCACGCCGCTGACGCATAATTTCTGCGAAAGCTGCAACCGGGTGCGGGTGACCTGCACGGGCGAGTTGTTCATGTGCCTCGGGCAGGAAGACAACGCCGACCTGCGCGCGCCGCTCCGCGCCAGCGAGGGTGACGAACTGGTCGAGGACGCGATCCGCCGCGCCATCGCGCGCAAGCCCAAGGGCCACGATTTCGACTATTCGCGCCAGAAGGTCGAAGGCCAGATGTCGCGCCACATGAGCCATACCGGCGGATGACCCCCAAACTGCGGCGCTTTCTGCGGGCGGGGGCCATCGCGCTTGCCGGTGCCGCGCTGGCCGCGGCGACGGTCTGGGTCAACCTGATGGCGGGGCTTGGGCCGAAGGTGCTGGGCATCGGCCACGGGATGACGCCGTCGATCGAGGTGACGCCGCTGTCGCTGGCCATCGAGGTCGGGCTGCGCGGGCTGCTTCTGGTCCCGCCGCTGGCGGTGCTGGCGATGATCTCGGGACCTTGGCCGCTCAGGGCGCTCAGCGTGCTGCTTTTCGCCTATGGCTGGTATTTCATAGCCGATGACATCGCCTTTTCCTACGCCATCGACTTCGGCGCGACCTGGGGTCCGGGGGAGCCGTTTGCCGAACTGTTCTACCGTCCCCTGCTGACGCCCGCGCTCTGGATCGGAGCAAGCGTCGCCTATCTGTGGCTGCTGTCGCGCCTGAACCGCGCGCCGGGGACGGGGCGCAGGGCGGCGGGGTGAACGGCGGCCCGATGGGCCGCCGCCGGTGATCCGGTCAGGTCTGCGGATTGGCCGCCGTATCGGCCACCACCACCGCCTGCACATAGCCCGAAAACGGGTCGTCGATATTGCCGGAACTGTCACGCAGCAGGAAATCGGCCGCGACGGTCACCGCATTGCCGCTGATCCGGGTGATGTCGAGATCGACCTCTTCCTCAAGCACGTGATGGTCGCCGTTGTTGTAGCGCAGGCGAAAGCCCTTCAGCATCGCCTCGGCCTTCTGCACGGTCGAATTGAAGGTGACAGTCTGCGATTCACGCTGGCGGATGCCGCGGGTCGGGTCGAAATGGATTGTCAGCTGGCGAAACTCGATTGCCATGGGAACCTCCTTGGAAAAATGATGTCGAACAACGCCCGGTAATCTCCGGGCCGCATCACTCAACCAGAAAAGGTGATTCGCCGCAGGTCATCATTTCCCTACCCGGCCGTTCAGCCGTAGCGCGCGACGAAATTCGCCAGCACCCGGCCCGACAGGCCGACATCGGCGGACCGCACCGTGTCGGTCAGCCGATCCGCCTCATCGGGGTGGAAATAGCCCTTGTCGCGATAGACCCGGATGCGCAGCGCGAAGCTGTCGCCATCGGCCTCGGGGTGGAACTGGGTGGCATAGACGTTCTGCCCGGCGCGGATCATCTGGAACGGGCAAGGGGCGGATGTCATCAGGTGGACCGCACCTTCGGGCAGCACCTGCACCGCCTCCTTATGGCCGACGAGGGCTGGGAACTCGGACGGCATCCCGGCCAGCACCGGATCGGCGGCCCCCTCTTCGGTCATCCGGCACAGGACCGGGCCGACCGCCTCGCCATAACGCGCCTTCGACACCGGCGCGCCAAGGTGATGGGCGAGGATTCCGATCCCGTAGCAGCAGCCCATGAAGGGGTGATCGCGGGCCATCACCTCGGGCATCAGGCCAAGGATCGCCGCCTCGATCCGCGCCTCGGCGGGGCTTTTCTTTTCCGGCGGGTCAGAGACGCAGCCGGGACCGCCGCCGACGAGGATACCGGCGTAATCCGACAGGTTCAGATCGGCGGGCAGGTCTTCGCGGTCCAGCCGGATGCGACGGGCGCGACCGGCAGGCAGGCCGCCTTTGCGCAGGAAGGCCGCGAATTCCTCATCCGCCGCCTCATCCTCGGGGCGGAGTTGCAGGATCAGGAAGGGCTTGCCCGTCATGCCGGCATCCGCGCCTCGACCATCCCGGCATACCAGCTTGCGCCGAAGGGGATCACCTCATCGTCGAAATTATAGGCCGGATGGTGGACCATGGCGGTGTCGCCATTGCCGGTGAAGATATAGGCGCCGGGACGTTCGTTCAGCATGAAGCTGAAATCCTCGGCCCCCATCATCGGCGCGACGCCCATGTCGCAATCGCCCGCGATCTGGCGCGCGACCTCGGCGGCGTGGCCGGTCGGCCCTTCCGCGTTCATCGTGACCGGGTAGCCGCGGCGATAGTCGATCTCGGCCGTGGCCCCCAGCGCCCCGGCGATGCCGGTCACGACGGCCTTGATGCGCTCTTCGACGAAATCCTGCACCTTGGGGTCAAGCGTCCGCACCGTCCCCTTCAGTGTCACGCTTTGCGGGATCACGTTGTAGCTGTCGCTTTCGGTCGCGACCGTGCAGACCGAAACGACCACCTCTTTCAGCGGATCGACATTGCGGCTGGCGATGGATTGCAGCGCGACGATGATCTGGGCGGCGACCAGAACCGAATCCACGCAGTCATGCGGTTTCGCGGCATGGCCGCCCTTGCCGGTCACGGTGACGTCGAACTGATCCGCCGCCGCCATCATCGCGCCATTGCGGATCGCGAAAGTGCCAACGGGGATGCCCGGCATGTTGTGCATCCCGTAGACCTCCTGGATGGCGAACCGCTCCATCATCCCGTCCTTCACCATCTCGCGGCCCCCGCCCCCGCCTTCCTCGGCGGGCTGGAAGATCACCACGGCGGTGCCGTCGAAATTGCGCGTCTCGGCCAGATATTTCGCGGCGCCCAGAAGCATGGCGGTATGGCCGTCATGGCCGCAGGCATGCATCTTGCCCGGCACCTTCGATGCATAGGGCAGCCCGGTCTGTTCGATGATCGGCAGCGCGTCCATGTCGGCGCGCAGCCCGATCACCCGGCCCTTGCTGTCGCTGCGGCCCCGGATCACGCCGACGACGCCGGTGCGACCGATGCCTTCCACCACCTCATCGCAGCCGAAGTCGCGCAGCAGCGTGGCGACCTTCGCGGCGGTGCGGTGTACCTCAAACAGAAGCTCGGGGTTTTCGTGGAAATCGCGGCGCCAGGCGGCGATTTCGGGCTGCAACTCCGCAAAGCGGTTCTTGACGGGCATCGGCTCCTCCTTCCGGCGTCGCGGCCGGATCAACGGTCCTGCCAGCCGTACCACGCATAGGCGGGGCGCAACAGGCCGCGCCGTGCCGCACCGAAGGGAAAGCGCCGGGGCGGCGGCGCCATCAGCGCGGGGGCCGTTCGGGTGCCGGTGGCCAGCCCGGCCAGAAGCCTGCCCGACCATGTCCCCAGCGCCACCCCGTTGCCGTGCCAGCCATAGCCGGTCCAGGCATTGTCCCAATCCCCGATCGGCCCGGCAAAGGGCGTCAGGTCACGGGTCAGGCAAACGAGGCCGGACCAGAAATGGGGTGTCTCCACCTTCGCCCAGGCGGGGAACATGCGTTCGAAACTGGCGCGCACGATGGCACGGCGGGCGGTCAGGGCTTCGGCGCTGGAACTGGTGCCGCCGCGGCTGCCGAAGAGGAAGCGGCGGTTCGGCAACATGCGGACGTAATGCAGAAGATTGCGCGAGTCGTAGACCATGTAATCTGTCGTCCAGCCCTGCGCGGCGATCTCCGCCTCTGTCAGCTCGCGCGTGACAAGGATCGCCGACAGCGCGGGCAGATAGCGCCCCGCCATCCAGCCCGGCACATCCTCGCTTGAATAGCCATTGGTGGCGAGGATCAGCTTCTTCGCCCGCACCCGGCCCGTGGGCGTGGTCAGGAGATAGGCCCCGTTGTCGCGGGAAATGGCGCTGACGGGGGCATCCTCATAGACCGTCACGCCCTGCCCCTCGGCCGCGCGGGCAAGGCCAAGGACGTATTTCAGCGGGTTCAGCGCGAAGCCGATGGGCAGGCGGATGCCGCCGTGAAACTCCGGCCCGGTGATGCCCATGCTTTCAAGGTCGGCGCGGTCGTAGACCTCCGCCTTGACACCATAGGCGCGTTCCAGATCGGGCTTTTCGGCGCGAAAGGCGGTCAGGTCGCGCGGGCGGTGGGCGACGCAGATCTCCCCCCCGCGCGAATGGGCATCGACATCAAGGCCGAGGCCATCCACCAGCTCGCCCAGAAGTTCGCAGGCGCCCTTCTGCGCCGCGTACCATTCCGCCATCCCCGCCGCGCCGAAACGCTTCAAAAGCGAGGTCTCGCTGGCCTTCGTCCCGCCCATGGAGCCGAAGCCGCCATTCCTGCCCGACGCGCCCCAGCCGATGCCGTTCGCCTCGATCACCGCCGCATCGACGCCTTCGCGGGCAAGGTGATAGGCGGCGGAGAGGCCGGTATAACCGCCGCCGATGACGGCCACCTCATGCGTGACCTCGCCCGCAGGCCCCGGACGGCGGGCCGGACGGGCGATGGTGGTGTCCCAGTAGCACTCCGCCACCGGGCCGTTGCCATAGGCGAAGTCCTGATAGATCCGCTTCATCCCGCCCCCTCAGGTCCGCGCCGCTGCCTGTTCGTCCGCCTTCTGCCGGGCGATCTGCCGCTTGGTCACCAGCGAGGCCGTGATGACCCCGAGCGTCACCACCGCGATCAGGATCGTCGAGAGCGCGTTGATCTGCGGGCTGACGCCGAGGCGTACCGAGGAAAACACCTTCATCGGCAAGGTGGTCGACGACGGCCCCGCCGCGAAGGAAGCGATCACCAGATCGTCCAGCGACAGCGTGAAGGCCAGAAGCCAGCCGGAGATGACCGCAGGCGCGATGATCGGCAGCGTCACCGATTTGAACGCATCGAAGGGCGTGCAGCCAAGATCGAGCGCCGCCTCTTCCAGCGACTTGTCGAAGGTCACCAGGCGCGAGGACACCACGACCGAGACATAGCACATGGTAAAGGTCGTATGGGCAAGGATGATGGTGAACACCCCCCGGTCCAGCCCGATGGAGATGAAGAGCAACAGGAAAGCCAGACCCATGATGACGTCGGGCATGACGAGGGGCGCATAGATCATGCCGGAAAAGACCGTCCGCCCCAGAAACCGCCCCGCCCGCATCAGCACATAGGCCGCCATCGTGCCAAGCACCGTCGCGATGGTCGAAGACGCCACCGCCACCTTCAGCGTGACCCAGGCCGCGTCAAGAAACGCCTGATCGCCCAACAGCTCCCCGTACCATTTCGTCGAAAAGCCGCCCCAGACCGTCACCAGCTTGGATTCGTTGAACGAATAGATCACCAGGATCAGGATCGGCAGGTAAAGGAACGCGAAGCCGAAGGTCAGCGATGTCGCGTTGAACCATGAAAATCTGCGGTTCATCCGTTCGCCTCCCTCTGACGTTCCTCATTCTTCTGGAACAGGATGATCGGGATGATGAGGATCAGGAGAAGCACCACCGCCACCGCCGAGGCCACGGGCCAGTCGCGGTTGTTGAAGAACTCCTCATAAAGCGTCTTGCCGATCATCAGGGTCGATGTGCCGCCCAGCAGCGAGGGAATGACGAATTCGCCCAGCGCCGGGATGAAGACCAGAAAACACCCCGCGATGATGCCGGGCCGCGACAGGGGCAGCGTCACCAGCCAGAAGGCAGAGAATTTGGAGCAGCCAAGATCCTCTGCCGCCTCGATCAGCGACCCGTCAAGCTTTTCCAGCGCCGCGTAGATCGGCAGGATCATGAAGGGCAGATAGCCGTAGACGATACCGATATAGACCGCCGAGGGCGTGTTCAGCACCGTCAGCGGCGCGTCGATCAGCCCGGTCCAAAGCAGGAACTGGTTCAGGAAACCTTCGTTCGACAGGATGCCGATCCACGCATAGATGCGGATCAGGAATGAGGTCCAGAACGGCAGGATCACCAGCATCATCAGCGTCGGGCGCCATTCGTCGGGCGCCTGCGCCATGCCATAGGCGATCGGGTAGCCCACCAAGAGCGTGAGGAAGGTGGAGATCAGGGCGATCTTAAGGCTGGACAGGTAGGCCGTGTAGTAAAGCGCGTCCGAGGCCAGAAAGCTGAAATTCTCGAAATCGAGATTGCCGAAGAAATCCGTGATCCCCGCCCAGCCCGCCGAAAGGTCCAACTGCGGCGTATAGGGCGGGATGGAGATCGCGTAATCCGAAAGCGAGATCTTCAGAACGATCACGAAGGGGATCAGGAAGAAGAAGATCAGCCAGGAATACGGAACGAAGATCAGAAGGGCGCGGCGGAAATTGTTCATCTCCCCTGCCCCTCAGCTTAGCAGGACGACGCCGGCGGTGTCGGTGAACGACAGCCAGACCTCATCCTCCCAGGTGATGTCGCGGCGCGACAGGCGGCGTTCGTTGGCGACCTGCGCCTTCACCATCAGCCCGCCCGCCACCTCCACCTTGTAGGTGGAGATATTGCCAAGATAGGCGATGTCGATGACCTTGCCCTGTATGACATTGGCGCGCCCCTCGGGCCGGGTCGCGGCGATGGCGACCTTTTCGGGCCGGACCGCGAAATGGACCTTTTGCCCCCTGGTAACGCTCTCCGTCACGGTCGCGTTGATCGGCGGCTGCCCCTCGGCCCAGACGATCGCGGCCTTGTCGCCCTCAAGCGTGTCGACCGTGCCTTCGATGATGTTCACATCGCCAATGAAATCCGCGACATAGACGGATTTCGGGTGTTCGTAGATACGGTCGGGTGTGTCGACCTGAATCATCTCGCCATGGTTCATCACCGCAACGCGGGAGGCCACCGTCATCGCCTCTTCCTGATCGTGGGTCACGATCACGAAGGTGGTGCCGGTCTTTTCCTGAATATCCATCAGCTCGAACTGCGTGTCCTGCCGCAGCTTCTTGTCGAGCGCGCCAAGCGGTTCGTCCAGCAACAAAAGCTTCGGCGCCTTGGCGAGCGAGCGGGCAAGCGCCACCCTCTGACGCTGGCCGCCGGAGATCTGGTGCGGCTTGCGCTTGGCGAATTTCTCAAGCCGCGTCAGGCGCAGCATCTCTTCCACCCGCGCGGGGATCTTGTCCTTCGCCATGTCGGAGCGCTTCAGCCCGAAGGCGATGTTGTCCCAGACCGACAGATGCGGAAAGAGCGCGTAGCTTTGGAACATCATGTTGGTTTCGCGCCGGTTCGGCGGGATCGGCGCAAGGTCCACCCCGTCGAGAAGGATCTTGCCCTCGGTTGGCGTCTCGAACCCGGCGAGCATGCGCATCAGCGTGGTCTTGCCACAGCCGGAAGGGCCAAGCAGCGCGAAGAATTCACGCCGGAAGATGTCGATCGTGATGTTGTCGATCGCCGTGAACTCTCCGAACCGCTTGGTGACGTTCTGAAACCGGATCAGCGGCTTTTCCTCGGGATCGTCCCAAGGCGCAAAGACCGGACGGTTTGCGGGCTGGGCCATGATATCCTCGTCCTGTTGGCTTATTGTAAAACCCCGCGCCGTCGAGGGCGCGGGGCGATCTTCTTTCAGACGGTCAGACGCCGGACTTGATCTTGGTCCAGAGCCGGGTGACCGAACGGTTCACCTTCGGGTCCCAGGGCGAGACGGTGTAGAGGTTCGACATGGTCGCGTCGTCGGGATAGATCGCGGGATCGCCGATCACGTCCTCGTTCAGGAATTCCTGCGACGCCTTGTTGCCGTTCGGATAGTAGACATAGTTCGACGCGGCGGCGGCGTTATGCGCATCCAGCATGAAGTTGATGAACTTGTGTGCCGCGTCCGGGTTCGGCGCATCCGCCGGGATCGCCATCTGGTCGAACCACATCAGCGCGCCTTCCTTCGGGATGTGATACTCGATCTCCACCCCGTTTCCGGCCTCTTCGGCACGGGACTGGGCGATGAAGATGTCGCCCGACCAGCCGAAAGCGACGCAGATGTCGCCATTGGCCAGCGCGTTGATGTATTCGGACGAATGGAACTTCTGCACATAGGGCGCGACGGCGGTCAGGACCGGCTCGGCCTTGGCGATGGTGTCATAGTCCTGCGCGTCCGGGTCCTCTCCCAGATATTTCAGCGCCGCCGGAATGATCTCGGTCGGCGCGTCGAGGAAATAGACGCCGCACTGGCTCAGCTTTTCCATGTTCGCCGGATCGAAGACGAAGGCGAGCGAATCGACCGGCGCGTCCTCGCCAAGGACTTCCTTGACCTTGGCGACGTTGATGCCGATGCCGGTCGTCCCCCACATGTAGTTGACCGAGTATTCGTTGCCCGGATCGTATTTCGACGTCCGCTCGGCCACCATGTCCCATTCGTTGACGATGTTCGGCAGCTTCGACTTGTCGAGCTTCTGGAACACGCCCGCCTGGATCTGGCGTTGCAGGAAGGTCCCGGTCGGGATCACGACATCATAGCCCGAGCTTCCGGCCAGAAGCTTGGTCTCCAAAAGTTCGTTCGAATCGAACACGTCGTAGATCAGCTTGATGCCAGTCTCTTCCTCGAACTTGCCCAACAACGACTCGTCGATGTAGTCCGACCAGTTGTAGACATGGACCTCTTCCGCGCCCGCGGCACCTGCGATCAGCAGCGTGGCGAGGGCCGTCATCCCCGTGAATTTCATAGTACCTCCTAGTCAGGGTCTTGGTCGGTGCGCGTGTGGTTCGCGCCCGCCAGGTGGGTTGCTGTCCCCGATTGCCTATTTTGATCAAAAATCGCGACTCGATTCAACATGGCATTTCGTGGTGGCGTATTTTATTATGACAGAAAGAAAATTTCCCGCAGCCCCCATAAGGATATGCGATGGAGAAGCTTCGACAATCGGGCGAAACGCCCACAAAAGTGCCATCCCACGAAATCACATATTGCCGTTTGCGGGACATGATTCTCTTCGGTCATCTGGCACCGGGACAGGCGGTGACGATCCAGGGCCTGGCCGATACGCTCGAGGCCGGGATGACCCCGGTGCGCGAGGCGATCCGGCGCCTGACGGCGGAGGGCGCGCTGGCGCTTCAGGGCAACCGGCGGGTCATGGTGCCGGTCCTCAGCCGTTCGCAGATCGACGAACTGGCCTTTGCCCGCCTGACGATCGAGCCCAAGATCGCGCAAATGGCCGCCCCGCAGATCACGCCCGCCGATGTCGCAAAGCTGTCGCGCATCGACGATGAGATCGACGAGGCCATCGCGGCGGGTGACGTGGGCGCCTATCTGCGCGGCAATTTCCGCTTCCACTTCGCGCTTTACGACCGCGCCGACGCGCCGATCCTGACCGCGCTGACCCATACGCTCTGGCTGCGCTTCGGGCCGTCGCTGCGCGTCGTCTGCGGCCGCTTCGGCACGCTGAACCTGCCCGACCGGCATGAAGAGGCGCTGGCCGCCATGCGCGCGGGCAATGCCGAGGCGCTGGCCCGCGCGGTCGAGGATGACATCGTCCAGGGCGTCGACCAGATCCGTCTGTCCCTCGACACCACGGGAATTTGATCAAATCCGATTGACTCCCCCGCTTTTGATCATATTCTGGTCAGAGCTTTCGGGGCGCCGGGGCGGTCGGCACATCCGGCCGACAAAAACCGCCCCGCCGCCCGGACACACCCGCACAGATATGACAGGCCATGCCATGACCAAGATCACCAACCATTTGCCGACGAAAGAGCTTCAGGCGCTGGACGCCGCCCACCACATGCACCCCTTCACCGAGGATGCGGCGCTGGCGAAGAAGGGCGCGCGGATCATCACCCGCGGCAAGGGCGTCTGGCTGACCGACAGCGAGGGCCAGCAGATCATCGACGGCATGGCGGGCCTTTGGTGCGTCAATATCGGCTATGGCCGCAAGGACCTGGCCGAGGTCGCCGCGCAGCAGATGGAAGAACTGTGCTATTACAATACCTTCTTCCAGACCAGCCACGTCCCCGCCATCGCGCTGGCCGCCAAGATTGCCGAACTCGCGCCCGGCGATCTGAACCACGTCTTCTATGCCGGGTCGGGGTCGGAGGCGAATGACACCAATATCCGCCTCGTCCGGCGCTACTGGGACGTGAAGGGCAAGCCGGAAAAGACCGTCATCATCAGCCGCAAGAACGCCTATCACGGATCGACCATGGGTGGTGGATCGCTGGGCGGCATGACGGGCATCTGGGCGCAGGGCGGCCTGCCGATCCCCGACATCGTCCATATCGACCAGCCCTATTGGTGGGGCGAAGGCGGCGACATGGATGAGGACGACTTCGGCCTCGCCCGCGCCCGCGAACTGGAAAAGAAGATCGAAGAGATCGGCCCCGACCGCGTCGCCGCCTTCATCGGCGAACCGATCCAGGGCGCAGGCGGCGTGATCGTCCCGCCCGCGACCTACTGGCCCGAGATCCAGCGTATCTGCGACAAATACGGCATCCTGCTGATCGCGGATGAGGTCATCACCGGCTTTGGCCGCACCGGCAACTGGTTCGGATCGCAGACCTTCGGCATCAAGCCGCATATCATGACCATCGCCAAGGGTCTCTCGTCGGGCTACGCGCCCATCGGCGGCTCGATCATCTGCGATGAGGTCTATGAGACGATCGCCACTTCCGGCGACGACTTCAACCACGGCTACACCTATTCCGGCCACCCGGTCGCCTCGGCCGTCGCGCTGAAGAACCTTGAGATCATGCAGGACGAGAAGATCGTCGAACATGTCCGCGACGTCGCCCATCCCTACCTGATGGAGCGCTGGCAGAAGCTGGCCGATCACCCGCTGGTGGGTGAGGCGAAGCTGGTGGGCCTGATGGGGTCCATCGCGCTGACGCCGGACAAGGCGGCCCGCGCGCGCTTTGCCTCCGATGCCGGAACCGTCGGCTATCGCTGCCGCGAGCGGTGCTTTGCCAACAACCTTATCATGCGCCATGTCGGCGACAGGATGATCATCGCGCCGTCGCTGACGATCACGCCGGCCGAGATCGACGTGCTTGTCGACCGCGCCACGACCTCGCTTGACGAATGCTATGCGGGGCTGAAGTCCGACGGGCTTCTCAAGGCCGCCTGAACGGGCGATGGTCAACGTCCTGCACGCCAATGACACGGCCGGGGAGTTTCCCCGGTCGTGGTATGCCGCAACGGCCACGCCCCCCGGCCCCTTCCCGGCGGCGAAGGGCGACCTGACCTGCGATGTCTGCATCGTCGGCGCGGGCTTTACCGGCCTTTCGGCCGCGCTGCACCTGGCCGAACGCGGCTTCGACGTGATGCTTCTTGACGCCCACCGCGTCGGCTGGGGCGCCTCGGGGCGGAACGGCGGACAGGTCGGCACCGGGCAGCGGCTGGAACAGGACGATCTTGAGACGATGGTCGGCAAGGACCACGCCCGCCGCCTCTGGGACCTGTCGCAAGAGGCGGTCGCGCTGACAAAGGCCCTCGCCGCCCGCCACGCGCCCGAGGCGGGCTTTGCGAACGGCATCATCCACGCCTGCCACCGCGAACGTTTCCTGCCCCATGCCCGCGCCTATGCGGAAAAGATGGCGCGCGAGTATGATTACGACCTGATCCGTCCGCTGGACGGGCAGGAGATGCGCCACCTCGTCGGCTCCCCCGCCTATCACGGCGGCGATATCGACATGGGCGGCGGCCACCTGCACCCCTTGCGCTACGCCTTCGGCCTTGCCCGCGCAGCGGCGGCGGCAGGCGTGCGCATCCATGAAGGGTCCGAGGTGCGCAGCCTCGACAACGGCAGCCCGGCCACGATCCGCACCGATACCGCCAGCATCCGCGCCTCCCATGTCCTTCTCGCCTGCAACGGCTATCTGGGAACGCTCGACCGCCGCACCGCCGCCCGCGTCATGCCGATCAACAATTTCATCGTCGCCACCGAACCGCTGGGCGCGGAGGCGCAGGAAGAGATCGTCCGGGGCAACCACGCCGTCGCGGATACCAAGTTCGTCATCAACTACTTCCGCTTTTCGGAAGATCACCGGCTGCTCTTCGGCGGCGGTGAAAGCTATGGCTACCGCTTCCCCGACATCGCCACGCTTGTGCGCAAGCCGATGCTTGAGATCTTCCCCCAGCTCGCAGGCACGAAAATCGACTTCGCCTGGGGCGGCACGCTTGGCATCACACTCAACCGGATGCCGGATTTCGCGCGGGTCGCGGGCAATATCCTCAGCGTCTCGGGCTTTTCGGGACATGGCGTGGCGCTGGCGACGCTGGGCGGCAAGCTTGCCGCCGAGGCCATCGCCGGTCAGGCGGAACGCTTCGACCTGATGGCGACCGTCCCCACCCGCGCCTTCCCCGGCGGCGTGGCGCTGCGCTGGCCGCTTCTGGTGCTGGCGATGGTCTGGTTCTCGCTCCGCGACCGGCTCTGACACCGCCCGGCTTCTTCGTTGCCCAAATACTCCCCGCGCGGGAGCGCCCCGCCGAGAGGGGGCTCAATGCCCCCCGAGGCGGTCATGGCTCACAAGACCGTCATGGGTCACAGGGCGGGGCCAAGATCCATGCGCGACCCGTCGGTGAAGCGGCCAAAGCGGAACCGCGTCAGGTCATGCCCCGGCGCGCGGCCGCCGACCAGATCGGCCACCACGCGGCCCACCCCCGGCCCGATGCCGAAGCCATGCCCGGCCATGCCGGTCGCCAGCGTCAGCCCCGGCAACGCAGGCACATGGTCGATCACCGGCACCACATCGGGCATCGTGTCGATCATCCCGGCCCAGGCGGCGGCGACGGGCGGGCGGCCATGCGCCGGGAAGGCGCGGCTGAAACAGTCGCGCAACCGCTCCACCTCGCGCCGGTTCGGGGACGGGTCGAGGATGCGCATCCGCTCAAATGGCGAGGTCTCGTCCTCCGCCCAGCGGCGCGGGGTCAGCCAGGCGTCGGGATAGCCGCGCGGGGCGGCGGGCAGGAACTTCGTCCCGGAAAGATCCGCGCGGATCTGCGGCACATAGGCGCGCAGATGCCGGAAGGCATCCGGCCCGATGTAGAATTCGTGGAAATGCCCCGGCGCCAGCGTATAGCCGCCGTCAAGCCGCCGCCGCATGGCAAAGTCGCGGTCGGCCACGGCGCCGGAATGAACCTCCGGCAGCGGCCCCGTCGCCGCCACTGTCGCGCGCACCGAAAGCTGCGGGATGCGCACCCCGTGACGCCCGAGGAGAAGCGCGGACCACGCCCCGCCCGCCAGCACCACCCGCGACGCGGCGATGCGGCCCTGTTCCGTGACCACACCCGCGACCGCGCCGCCTTGGGTGTCGATCGCGCGCACGGCGCACTCCTCGACGACGCTCACGCCCCGCCCCGCCAGCGCGGCGGCCAGACGCGGCACCGCGACCCAGGGCTCCGCCCGCCCGTCGGACGGCGTCAGGATGCCGCCGCACCAGCCCGCCGCGTTGGGGATATAGGCGTCGATCTCAGCCCGCCCCAGCATCCGCGTATCAAGGCCATGGTCGCGCGCATGGACCATCCACGCCTCGTAACGCGCCAGCGCCGCCGCATCATTCGCCGCGTAAAGGATGTCGGTCCGGCGAAACCCCAGATCGGCCCCGGCCGCTTCGGCCAGCCCTGCCCAGATCTCAAGCGCCTCGATCATGATCGGCAGTTCCGCCGGATCGCGGCCCTGCTTGCGGACCCAGCCCCAGTTGCGGCCCGACTGTTCCGCGCCGATCCGGCCCTTTTCGCACAGGACCACCTTTTCGCCGCGCGCGGCCAGGAACCAGGCGGTCATCACGCCGATCACGCCGCCGCCGATCACCACCACATCCGCCTGACGCGGGACCGGCCCCGCAAACCGGGGCGGATGCCCCGCATGGAACGGAAACACGATCCCTGACGTCTTGCCCATCACCCTGCCCTCACCCTTGCGGCGCGACCGTCGCGCCGCTTTGGGGAAAGGTCAATCGCCTTTAATGAAAGCTTTTGCGGATGCGCCGCACCATCAGCCAGACAAGGCCCGCGACCACCGGGACCAGCCCCGCCGTCAGCGCCGATTTCGGCCAGTGCAGCGCCTCGGCCACAGGCAGCAGCAGATAGGTCGCAAGGCTGACGGCGTAGTAGCTGATCGCCACGACCGACAGCCCCTCGACCGTGTGTTGCAGCCTCAGTTGCAGGTCGGCGCGCTTGTCCATGCTTTCGAGAAGCTTCTGGTTCTGCCCCTGCCGTTCGACATCGACGCGGGTGCGCAGCAGCTCCCCCGCCCGTTCGGCCCGCTCCGCCATCTGCTCCAGCCGCCGCTCGGCCGATTTCACCGTCCGCATCGCCGGATCGTAGCGGCGCATCATGAATTCGCCAAAGGTCTGGCGGCCGTCGAACCTTGTCTCGCGCAGGACAGAGACGCGCTGGGTCACGATCGCCTCATAGGCCCCGGTCGCGCCGAAGCGGAAGGAATGCGCGACAGCCAGACTTTCCAGACGGGCAGAGATGTCCAGCAGGTCGTTCAGCGTTTCCTCCGCATCCCGCGCCTGGTCCGAGATGGTGCGGACGAGGTCCGACAATTGCGGGTCAAGCGCGTTCAGCCCTGCCCCCAGCTCACGCGCGCGGCCAAGGCCCAGCATGGACATGGCGCGATAGGTCTCGATCTCGCACAGGCGCTGGACGATGCGCCCGATGCGGCGCTGCCCGGTGCCGGGGCGAACGAAGGCCGCGAAGCGCATCATCCCGGCCGGGTCGATCTGGAAATCGCCCGCGATGATCGCGGCCTCATCCAGCACCCAGGAACAGGCGACGCTTTCGGCAACGAACCAGTCCTCGACCTTGGTCTTGACCTCATCGAGGTCCTCGGGCAGCGGTTCTACCCGGACCAGGATCGCGGCGACCACCTTGCCGGGCGCGGTTGCCATCCAGTCGGCCGGAAAGACTTCGGCCTCGGCCGGGTCGAAGGGGCGCGCGCCAAGGCCGCGGCCAAAACCCGAATAGGTCACGAATTCGGTGTGGCTTTCCCATTTCAGGTCATAGCGCCCGATGCGCGCGGCGTGATGGGTGGCGCCTTCGGGCGGGTGAACGGCACCGTTGCGGTCCAGAAGCGCAAGCAGGTGATCGCGGTCGGCGGTCCGGTCGCGGTTATGCGCATCGGCGGGCTGCTTGACCGCAAAATAGACCGCGTGACAGGGCGCATCGAGGTTCGGGAACGGCCGCGCATGAAGCTCGTTCACCAGCGCATAGCGCAAGGGATGGTTGTCGATCGGGGCCATATCCGCCTGTCCGCGTGAGATTGCCGGGCAGGCTAGAGGAAAGGGCGCGACCGATAAAGAGAAAAATTCAATTATTGCAGTTGGTTAGAGGCATACCGTGGTATGCGACGGCCGCTATAGCATTTCGGGTTTACACTGAATCAGAATTCGAACTTATTTCGTTCGAATTCTGATACTTGCTTTCTCAACGGAAACCCGAAACGCTTTAGGTCCGCGATCCGGGGGTATTGGCGGTCTTGCGGGCTTTCGTGCAGGCCGCCCCCCCCCCGCACAAAAGAAAATGACCCCGCCGTTTCGGGCGGGGTCACGCTGATCGGGAATGCTGGCCGCCTCAGTCCAGCATCGGCAGAAGCCCGTCGACGGATTTCTTCGCGTCGCCATAGAACATCCGCGTGTTGTCCTTGTAGAAGAGCGGGTTCTCGATGCCGGAATAGCCGGTCCCCTGCCCGCGCTTGGACACGAAGACCTGTTTCGCCTTCCAGACCTCCAGCACCGGCATCCCGGCGATGGGGCTGTTCGGGTCTTCCTGCGCCGCCGGGTTCACGATGTCGTTCGAGCCGATGACGATGACGACATCCGTTTCGGGGAAGTCCTCATTGATCTCATCCATCTCAAGCACGATGTCGTAAGGCACCTTGGCCTCGGCCAGCAGCACGTTCATGTGGCCCGGCAGACGGCCCGCGACCGGGTGGATGGCGAAACGCACCTCCTTGCCCTGCGCGCGGAGTTTCCGCGTCAGCTCGCTGACCGATTGCTGCGCCTGCGCCACGGCCATGCCATAGCCCGGCACGATGATGACGCTGTCGGCATCCTTCAGCGCCGCCGCCACGCCGTCGGCGTCGATGGCGATCTGTTCGCCCGCGATCTCCATCGCCGGGCCGGTCGTGTTGCCGAAACCGCCGAGGATCACGCTGATGAAGGACCGGTTCATCGCCTTGCACATGATGTAGCTGAGGATCGCACCGGAAGAGCCGACCAGCGCGCCCACCACGATCAGCAGATCGTTCGAGAGCGAAAAGCCGATCGCCGCCGCGGCCCAGCCGGAATAGCTGTTCAGCATCGACACCACGACCGGCATGTCCGCGCCCCCGATCCCCATGATCAGGTGATAGCCGATGAAGAAGGCCAGCAGCGTCATCAGGATCAGCGGCAGCGTCCCCGCGCCGTTGAGGTACATCAGGAGGAAGATGAAGGACAGGATCGCCGCGCCCGCGTTCAGCATATGACCGCCGGGCAGCTTTTTGGCCTTGCCATCGACCTTGCCCGCAAGCTTGCCGAAGGCGACGATGGAGCCGGTGAAGGTCACCGCCCCGATGAAGACGCCAAGGAAGACCTCGACCCGAAGGATCGACAGCTCCACCGGCGATTTATGCGCCAGGACGGCGGCAAAGCCGTGCAACGCCGCGCGGGCGGTTTCGTCCATCGCCGCCACGCGGGCGGCCTCGATATGGGCGTTATAGCCGATGAAGACCGCGGCAAGGCCGACGAGGCTGTGCATCGCCGCGACAAGCTGCGGCATCTCGGTCATCTGGACGCGCTGCGCGACGTAAAGACCGATGATGCCGCCACCGGCGATCAGGATCACCGAGAGAAGCCAGAGGCCCGCGCCCGGCCCGATCAGCGTGGCCACGACCGCCAGCGCCATGCCGACAATGCCGTACCAGACCGCGCGCTTGGCGCTTTCCTGCCCGGAGAGCCCGCCGAGCGAGAGGATGAAAAGAACTGCCGCAACGACATAGGCGGCCGTGGTGAATCCGAATTCCATTTCCCCGGCCTCCCCTTACGACTTCTGGAACATGGCGAGCATGCGCCGGGTGACCATGAAGCCACCGAAAATGTTGATCCCGGCCATGAAGACCGACAGCGCGGCCAGGAGGATGACGAGGTAAGAGCCCGATCCGATCTGCATCAGCGCACCAAGGATGATGATCGACGAAATCGCGTTCGTTACCGCCATCAAGGGCGTGTGCAGCGAATGCGAGACGTTCCAGATCACCTGGAAGCCGATGAAGACCGACAGCACGAAGACGATGAAGTGCTGCATGAAGCTGGCCGGTGCGACAAGGCCGACGGCCAGCAGCAGCACCGCGCCGACGCCCAGAAGCGTCACCTGGTTGCGGGTCTGCGCCTTGAAGGCCGCAACCTCATTCGCGCGCTTTTCCTCGACCGTCAGCTCGCGGGCCTTTTCCTTCGGCTTTTGCGCCGCGATGGCCTGCACTTTGGGCGGCGGTGGCGGGAAGGTGATGGCGCCGTCATGGGTGACCGTGGCGCCGCGTATCACGTCGTCTTCCATGTTCTGGTTGACGACACCGTCCTTGCCCGGCGTCAGATCGGCCATCATGTGCCGGATATTGTTGGAATAAAGCGTCGAGGCCTGGGCGGCCATGCGGCTGGGAAAGTCGGTATAGCCGACGATGGTCACGCCGTTGTCGGTGACGATCTTCTCATCCGCCTTGGTCAGTTCGCAGTTGCCGCCGCGCTCGGCGGCAAGATCGACGATGACCGAGCCGGGCTTCATCGCCTCGACCATGTCCCTGGTCCAGAGAACCGGGGCATCGCGGCCGGGGATCAGCGCCGTGGTGATGACGATGTCGACCTCGGGCGCCAGTTCGCGGAACTTCTTCAACTGCGCTTCGCGGAATTCCGGGGACGAGGGCGCGGCATAGCCGCCGGTCGCCGCCCCGTCGGTCTGGCTTTCGGTGAAATCGAGATAGACGAACTCCGCCCCCATCGATTCGATCTGTTCGGCCACTTCGGGGCGCACGTCGAAAGCATAGGTGATGGCGCCGAGGCTGGTGGAGGTGCCGATGGCGGCAAGACCCGCGACGCCTGCGCCGACGATCAGGACCTTCGCGGGCGGCACCTTGCCTGCCGCGGTCACCTGGCCGGTGAAGAAGCGGCCAAAGTTGTTGCCGGCCTCGATCACCGCGCGATAGCCCGCGATGTTTGCCATCGAGGACAGCGCGTCCATCTTCTGCGCGCGGCTGATGCGCGGCACCATGTCCATCGCGATGACGGTCGCGCCCTGCTTGTTCGCAAGCTCAAGAAGTTCTTTGTTCTGAGCGGGATAGAAGAAGGAGATCAGGGTCTGGTCCTTGCGGAGCCGCTTGGTCTCGGTATCGCTGGGCGGCCGGACCTTGGCCACCAGGTCGGCCTCCTTGAAAAGCGCCGCGGCGGTCTTGACGACCTTGACGCCCGCCGCCTCATAGGCCGCGTCCGAGAAACCGGCCTTCGCGCCCGCGCCTGCCTCGATCAGGCATTCATGACCCAGCTTCTGCAACTGAAGCGCCGAGTCCGGCGTCATCGCGACCCGGTTCTCGCCCTCGAAAATCTCCTTCGGAACCCCGATCTTCACTGTCTCTCCCCTTCCAGGCTCAACACCTTGCCCCTGACCACGCAATATTGTTGCCAAAAGCGTCGGGTCACTGTTACCGCGTTGCGGCATCAGGGGACAACAGGCAATTCCTGTAGGGGGTGCCGGAAGGTCAGATCCATCGCCGGGTGCGGGCGCGGTAGTCCTCGAAAAGCTCACCGAAAAGACGCTGAAGCCGGGCTTCCTCGGGCAGGATGAAGCGGCGGGTGATGACGACCATGAAGACGATGACAAGCGGCAGGGCGACGATCGCGTCCCAGTGCAGGTAAAGCCCGGTCAAGACCAGCGCATCGGCCAGATAGATCGGGTTGCGCGACAGGGCGAAGATCCCGCCCATCACCAGCGCCGAGGGGTCGCGGTGGGGAATGACGGTGGTTCTGGCCAGAAACATCTGGCCCGCCGCGACCAGCATGACGACCAGCCCGACCAGGATCAGCGCCGCCCCGATGATGCTGTTCACGTCGAAGGACAGGGGAAAGACGCTGCCCACGATCAGCCCTATCGCGGCGAAACCGGCCAGCCAGACGGGCGGGTAATCAATCTCTTTGGCCATTCTCTGTCTTCGTCTCCTCACGCCCCGGCGGCATATCTATGGCCCCCGACCCATGGGGCGCAAGTCCGGCCGGTGCCGTTTCCCGGCACGTCTTGCGGGCGGGCCGGATTTCCTGTGGTATCGCAGAACGTTGTGTTCCAAGCATGACGGAAGATCGGCGGAGTTGCGCAAAGGGAGACGCCCATGGCCACGGATTTCGACAGGACACAGGATCTTTTCGCCCTGCCCGAAGGGGTGATCTACCTTGACGGCAACTCGCTTGGCCCCTTGCCGCGCGGGGCGGCCGAGCGTGTCCGGGCCTGCGTCGAAGAGGAATGGGGCGGGATGCTCATCACCGCGTGGAACCGCGCCGGGTGGATGGAAAAGCCGCGCCGCCTGGGCGACCGGATCGGGCGGCTTCTGGGGGCGGAGCCGGGGAGCATCGTTCTGGGCGATACGCTGTCGATCAAGGTCTATCAGGCGCTGGCCTCGGCGCTGGAGCTGCGGCCCGACCGCAAGGTGATCCTGTCCGATACCGGCAACTTCCCCTCGGACCTCTATATCGCCGATGGCCTCGTGCGCACGCTGGGGCCGAGCTACGCGCTGCGCACCGTGGCACCGGAAGAGGTGGAGGCGGCGATTGGCCCCGACCTTGCCGTCCTGATGCTGACCGAGGTCGATTATCGCACCGGGCGCAGGCACGACATGGCGCGGCTGATCGCAAAGGCCCATGCGGCGGGCGCGCTGGTGGTCTGGGACCTGGCCCATTCGGCAGGCGCGATCGAGGTGGACCTGGCAGGCGCCGGGGCCGATTTTGCGGTCGGCTGCACCTACAAATACCTCAATTCCGGCCCCGGCGGCCCGGCCTTCATCTATGTCGCCCCCCGCCATCAGGACACCGCGCGCCCCGCGCTGTCGGGCTGGCTGGGGCATGAGGCGCCCTTTGCCTTCGACCTTGACTACCGCCCCGGCGCGGGGGTGGAGCGGATGCGGGTCGGCACGCCCCCGGTCCTGCAGCTCGCGGCCCTTGAGGCGTCACTGGACATTTGGGACCGGGTCGAGATGGCCGATGTGCGGGCGCGGTCGATCGAGCTGACGCAGGCCTTCATCGCCGGGGTGGAGGCGGCCTGCCCCAGCCTGACGCTCGCCTCGCCCCGCGACCCGGCCGCGCGCGGCAGCCAGGTCAGCTTTCGCCACCCGGAGGGCTATGCGATCATGCAGGCGCTGATTGCCGAGGGCGTGATCGGCGATTTCCGCGCGCCCGACATCCTGCGCTTTGGCTTCACGCCGCTTTACACGACGATGGCGGATGTGGAGGGCGCGGTGGCGGTGATGGCGCGGATCATGGACGGGGGACTTTGGGACCGCGCGGAATACAAGCGGCGCGCGGGTGTGACCTGAGGGCGTTTCCGGGCCTTGCGGCCCGGACCCGTGTGGGGGTTCCTCCCGTCGTCCATTGGGCTTGGACCAATGGCGCACCAATGGACAACCCCCCGGAGTATTTGGACAACGAAGAAGCGAGGAGACATGGCATGGCGGACCCCTATGATCCGGGGACAGAGGGCGCGCGGATGTCGTTCGCGGGCGCCATGTCCTATGGCGATTACCTGTCGCTGGACGCGGTGCTGACGGCGCAGCATCCGCAAAGCGATGCGGGGGATGAGTTGCTGTTCATCATCCAGCACCAGACCTCGGAGCTTTGGATGAAGCTGATGCTGCATGAGCTGGGCCGGGCGCGCGAGGCGATTGCGGCGGACCGGCTGCAACCGGCCTTCAAGGGGCTGTCCCGCGTCGCGCGGATCATGGAGCAGTTGAATTCCGCCTGGGACGTGCTGCGCACCATGACGCCGTCGGATTACACCCGGTTTCGCGATACGCTGGGGCAAAGCTCGGGCTTTCAGTCCTGGCAGTACCGCCTGATCGAATTCGCCGCCGGGAACCGCAATCCGGCGATGGTGAAGCCCCATGCGCACCGGCCCGACCTTGTTGCCCTGCTTGAGGCGGAACTGGCGCGGCCCTCGCTTTACGATACCGCGCTGGCGGCGGCGGCGCGCAGCGGCCTTCCGGTGCCGGGGGCGGTTCTGACCCGCGACTGCGCCGCGCCCTGGGTGGCGGACGACGGGGTGGCGGCGATGTGGGCGGTGGTTTACCGTGACCCCGAGGCGCATTGGCCGATCTACGAACTGGCCGAGAAGCTGATGGATTTCGAGGATTATTTCCGCCGCTGGCGGTTCAACCATGTCACCACGGTAGAGCGCGTGCTTGGCCTGAAGCGCGGCACCGGCGGCACCGGCGGGGTCAGCTATCTGAAGCGGATGCTGGAGGTGGAGCTGTTCCCCGAGCTTTGGCAGGTCCGCACGGCGCTTTGACCGGCCTCAGGCCGTGGCGCGCTGCGGGGCGTGGCGGGTTTCGGCCCAGGCGCGGACCGCATCGCCGAAGGCCTCGAACAGCGGGCGGGAGACAGGGTCGGCCGTGGCGTTCCATTCCGGGTGCCACTGGACCGAAAGCGTGAAACCTATCGCACCGGCGATATAGATCGCCTCGGGCGTGCCGTCAGGCGCCGTGCCGTCAATCACCACCCGCGCGCCGGGCGCCTTGATCCCCTGACCGTGAAGCGAGTTGGTCATCACCTCCCCCGCCCCCAGCAGCCGGTGAAAGACGCCGCCTTCGGTGAAGCGCACCGGGTGGCGCAGGGCGAATTTCTCTTCAAGCGTGCCGTCGGGCGGCATCCGGTGGTTCATCCGCCCCGGCAGGTCGCGGATCTCGGGGTCAAGCGTGCCGCCCATGGCGACGTTGACCTCCTGAAAGCCCCGGCAGACGCCAAGGAAGGGCTGGCCGCGATCGACGCAGGCGCGGATCAGCGGCAGCGTGATCGCGTCGCGGCAGCGGTCGAAGGCGCCATGCGCCTCGGTGGCGGCTTCGCCGTATTCCTCGGGGTGGACGTTCGGGCGCCCGCCGGTCAGCAGGAAACCATCGCAGACGCTGAGCAGTTCCTCGACCGTGACCAGGCGCGGATCGGCGGGAATGATGAGCGGCAGGCACCCCGCAGCCTGCGCCACGGCGCAACTGTTCATCGTGCCGCCGGAATGCGCGGGATACTGGTCGTTCAGCAAGCTCATGTTGCCGATGATGCCGACAACTGGCCGCGGCATGGGCTTCTCCGTCATGGTCTTCGGGGAAGGATAGGATGCCGTCGCGGCCAAGAAAAGCCCCGCCGCCGCACAGGGGGGTCTGCATCCGGGTCAGAGCGTGGCGCGCAGCATCACCAGATCGTCGTCGATCTGCCGCCCATCGGCGGCGACCCGCGTCCTGAGCCCGCGCACCAGCCGGTGCGTCACGCGAAAGCCAAGCTTTTCGTAGAACCGCCCCGCCGTCTGGGTGCCGAGATCGACCGCCCTCACCCCCTGCCCGCGCAGGATGGCAAGAACCTCGCGCGCCAGCGTGGTGCCGGTTCCGGCGGGCAGGCCGGGGATCAGCGTCAGGATCGAGAGATAGGCATGGGTCCCGTGGACCGCGCCGCAGGCGCCGCCGCAAAGCCGCCCGGTCCCATCCAGCAACCGGATCACGAAACTCGGGCGGATCTTTTCATCGGCCTCGTTCACGGCCTCAAGGTAGAGGCAGCGCCCCGCCCCGCTGTCCCGGTCCAGCGTGAAGGCAAAGGTCTGGTCGGGGCCCGCGGGCATGTCGATCCGTTCGGCGCGGTAGCCCGCCCCGGTCAGCGGCGGCAAAAGCAGATCGCCATAGGTGGTCAGCAGGACGACGCGCGCGATCGGGCCGTCACGCCCGAGGGCCTCCACCCGTGCGGCGATATGGGCCACGGGATCGGCGAGAAAGCCCGTGTCGGGGCCGGTCACCTGCGGATAGTCCACGATCACATTCGGGCCGAAGCCGAATTCCTTCTCCCGCGCGCCGAAAAGCGCATAAAGCGCCCCGGCGGCCTTATCGAGACTGTCGCGCGGGGTGTCGGGCAGGCACAGCACCTCGACGCGAAAGCCCGCATCGGTCAGGGTCATGCCCCTGCCCCCGCCGCCTTCAGTTCTGCCCGGCGTTGATGCAGCACCGGCTCGGTATAGCCCGAGGGCTGGACCCGGCCGAGAAAGACCAGATCGCAGGCGGCCTGAAAGGCAAGGCCGCTGAAATCGGGGGCCATCGGGCGATAGACCGGGTCGCCCGCGTTCTGGCGGTCCACGACCGCGGCCATCTTGCGCAGGACCTGCATCACCTGGCCTTCGCTCACGACGCCATGCAAGAGCCAGTTGGCAAGCGCCTGGCTGGAGATGCGGCAGGTCGCGCGGTCCTCCATCAGCCCGACATCGTGGATGTCCGGCACCTTGGAACAGCCCACCCCCTGATCGACCCAGCGCACGACATAGCCAAGGATGCCTTGGGCGTTGTTCTCCACCTCTGCCGCGATCTCTTCCTCTGACCAGTTGCGGCCCTGGGCAAGCGGGATCGTCAGCAGATCGTCCAGCCGCGCGGGGCGGGCCATCGCCGCGATTTCCCTTTGGCGGGCAAAGACATCGACCTTGTGGTAATGCGTCGCGTGCAGCGTGGCGGCGGTGGGCGACGGGACCCAGGCACAGTTCGCCCCGGCCATGGGATGGGCGATCTTCTCGCGCAGCATGTCGGCCATCCGGTCGGGCATCGCCCACATGCCCTTGCCGATCTGCGCCTTGCCCGACAGCCCGCAGGCCAGACCGATATCGACGTTGCGATCCTCATAGGCGGAAATCCAGGGCTGGGCCTTCATCTCCCCCTTGCGCACCATCGGCCCGGCTTCCATCGAGGTGTGAATCTCATCCCCCGTGCGGTCGAGAAAGCCGGTATTGATGAAGGCGACACGGTGTCTGGCGGCGCGGATGCATTCCTTGAGGTTGGCGGAGGTGCGGCGTTCCTCATCCATGATGCCAAGTTTCACGGTGTATTGCGCCAGGCCCAGCACCTTTTCGACGCGGGTGAAGACCTCATCGGCAAAGGCGACCTCTTCCGGTCCGTGCATCTTGGGCTTGACCACATAGACCGAACCGGTGGCGGAGTTACGCGGGCCTGCGGTCTTTTTCAGGTCATGAAGCGCGATCAGTACCGTCACCATCGCATCCATGATGCCTTCGGGGACCTCCTCGCCATTGGCGTCGCGGATCGCCGGGTTGGTCATCAGATGTCCGACATTGCGCACCAGCATCAGCGCGCGGCCCTTGACGTCAAAGCGGCTGCCGTCGGGGGCGGTATAGGTGGCGTCGTCGTGAAGCGTGCGGCTGAAGGTGCGGGCGTCCTTCGTCACCTCCTCGGCCAGATCGCCCTGCATCAGGCCAAGCCAATTGGAATAGGCAGTGACCTTGTCCTCTGCATCGACGGCGGCAACGGAATCCTCACAATCCATGATGGCGGAGATGGCGGATTCCAGCCGCACATCCGCGATCTGCGCCGGGTCGCCCTTGCCGATCGGGTGGTCGGGGTTGATCACAACTTCGATCTTCAAGCCGTTGTTTTCAAAAAGAACCGCGCGACCCGCCTTGCCCTCGGCATGGCCGAGGTACTGCCCCGGTCGCGCCAGCGCGACCTCACCCCCGGCGGTGCGCAGGCGCAAAGCGGCGCCCGCCTCGATCCCCGTCAGTTCGGCCCAGCTCGCGCGCTTCAGCGGCACCGCCCCATCCAGAAACGCCTTCGCCCAGGCAATCACCCGCACGCCGCGCGCCGGGTCATAGCCCTTGCCCGATGGCAGGTCGCCCAGCGCATCGGTGCCGTAAAGCGCGTCGTAGAGCGATCCCCAGCGCGCATTCGCGGCGTTCAGGGCAAAGCGCGCATTCATGATCGGCACGACCAGTTGCGGCCCCGCGATACGGGCAAATTCGGGGTCGATATTGGCCGTCTCGATCGCGAAATCGGGGCCTTCGGGGGTGATATACCCCATATCTTCAAGAAACGCGCGATAGGCCTGCGGGTCATGGGCCGTGTCGCGATGGGCGACGTGCCAGGCGTCGATACGCTCCTGCATCGCCTCACGCTTGTCCAGAAGCGCGCGGTTGCGGGGGGAAAGGTCCGAGACGATGGCGGAAAAGCCGCGCCAGAAGCGGTCGGCCGCGATGCCGGTTCCCGGCAGGGCGCGGTCCTCGATGAACTCTGCCAGACGGCGATCGACGGCAAGGCCGCCGCGTTCCACTCTCATGCCCATGTCGCGATCCTTTCTGGCGCCGGGGCGGACCTCCGGCAGCGGCAAGGTAGCCCCGCGCCGGACCTGTCGCAACCGAGGGGACCCGCCGGATTGCCGTATTTTCCCGAAAGGACCTTTCGTGTTTTTCGAATAATATCCCGAAACGCCCCCAAAGCGGCCATTGTGGGCAGGGACGCCCCGCCCTATCGTGCCGCCCGCGACGCCCCAGCGAAAGGACCCCTTCCATGAAGGATGCCACCCCCCAGCCCACCCTTCTGGCCAGCTATCAGCCCTATCCCTACCGGATCGGGGACGTGGCGCTGACCTTCCGGCTGGACCCGCGCACGACCCGCGTCCTGTCGCGCATCGCCTTCGCGCCCAATCCCGACCGCCCCGGCCGCCATGACCTGCGCCTTGACGGTGGCGGGCTGACGCTGATCCGGGCGGCGATCGAGGGCGCCGACATCGACGTGACGGCGGATGACACCGGCCTGACGATCCCCGCCGCGCTGCTGCCCGACGGCCCCTTCACCTTCGAGGCGGAGGTGGAGATCGCGCCCGAAACCAACACCGCGCTCGAAGGGCTTTACATGTCCGGCGGCATGTACTGCACCCAGTGCGAGGCAGAAGGTTTTCGCCGCATCACCTTCTATCCCGACCGGCCCGACGTGATGGCGCCCTTCACCGTCAGGATCGAAAGCGACATGCCGGTCCTCTTGTCGAACGGCAATCCCGGCGCCAGTGGCGCGGGCTGGGCCGAATGGACCGATCCGTGGAAGAAGCCCGCCTATCTCTTCGCGCTGGTGGCGGGCGATCTGGTCGCGGTGCGCGACCGTTTCACCACCCGGTCGGGCCGCGAGGTGGCGCTGGCCATCTGGGTCCGCAAGGGCGACGAGGGGCGCTGCGACTATGCGATGGACAGTCTGAAACGGTCGATGAGCTGGGATGAAGAGGTCTATGGCCGCGAATACGATCTGGACGTTTTCAACATTGTCGCCGTCGATGACTTCAATATGGGCGCTATGGAGAACAAGGGCTTGAACATTTTCAACTCCAAGCTCGTTCTCGCCTCTCCCGAAACGGCGACCGATGCGGATTTCGAGCGGATCGAATCCGTCATCGCGCACGAATATTTTCACAACTGGACCGGCAATCGCATCACCTGCCGCGACTGGTTCCAGTTGTGCCTGAAGGAAGGGCTGACCGTCTTCCGCGACCAGCAGTTCACCTCGGACATGCGCTCGGCCGCCGTCAAGCGGATCGACGACGTGCTGCAACTGCGCGCCCGCCAGTTCCGCGAGGATACCGGGCCGCTCGCCCATCCGGTCCGGCCCGACAGCTATGTGGAGATCAACAATTTCTACACCGCCACGGTCTATGAGAAGGGCGCCGAGGTCATCGGGATGCTGAAACGTCTGGTGGGGGATGAGGGCTACGCCAGCGCGCTGGCCCTCTATTTCGACCGCCATGACGGCGACGCGGCGACCATCGAGGACTGGCTGAAGGTGTTCGAGGATGCGACGGGCCGCGACTTGTCGCAGTTCAAGCGCTGGTACACCGATGCCGGAACGCCCCGCCTGCATGTCTCCGAAGCCTGGTCGGACGGCACCTATACGCTGACCTTCACGCAAAAGACCGCGCCGACGCCGGGGCAGGACCAAAAGCCCCCGCGCGTGATCCCGATTGCCGTCGGGCTTTTGAACCCCAACGGGGATGAGGTGGTGCCGACGACGGTCCTTGAGATGACCGAAACCTCGCAAAGCTTCCGGTTCGAGGGGCTGGCGGCGCGCCCCGTCCCCTCGATCCTGCGCGGCTTTTCCGCCCCCGTCATGCTGGAGCGCAAGACCGATCAGGCGGAACGCGCCTTCCTGCTGGCCCATGACACCGACCCGTTCAACAAGTGGGAGGCGGGCCGCGCGCTGGCCAAGGATGTACTGACCGGGATGATCGCCGAGGGGCGCGCGCCCTCGACGCGGCTGGTAGAGGCGATGGGCGCGGTGCTGCGCGACGAAACGCTCGACCCCGCCTTCCGCGCGCTGTGCCTGTGGCTTCCGGGAGAGGACGATCTGGCGCAGGCGCTGGCCGATGCGGGGCGCGTCCCCGACCCCGCCGCCATCCATGCCGGGCGCGAGGCGCTGGCCCGCGCGATTGCCGAGGCGAACGCGGCGGCGTTGTCGGCCGCCTATGACGCGCTGGCCTCCTCTGCCCCGTTTTCGCCCGATGCCGGTCCTGCGGGGCGGCGGGCGCTGCGGCTGACCTGCCTTGCCTTCCTCAACCGGATCGACGGCGGCGACAGGGCGGCGGCGCTTTTCGCCGGCGCCGACAACATGACCGAAAGCGCGGGCGCCCTGGCGGCGCTTCTGGATGCCGGGCGCGGCGAGGCGGCGATTGCCGCCTTCCACGACCGCTGGCAGGGCAACCGTCTGGTGATCGACGAGTGGTTCATGCTCCAAATGTTGCACGGCAACCCGGCCCGCGCCCCGGAAACCGCGCGAAAGCTGGCCGCGCATCCAGATTTCGACTGGAAGAACCCCAACCGTTTCCGCGCGCTTCTGGGCGGGCTGGCCGCCAATCACGCGGGCTTCCACGACGCGTCCGGCGCGGGGTATCGCTTCTACGCCGACTGGCTGCTGCGCCTCGACCCGGTCAACCCGCAGACCACCGCCCGCATGACCACGGCGTTCGAGACCTGGGCGCGCTACGATGCCGACCGGCAGGCCCTGATCCGGGCCGAGCTGGAACGTATCGCGGGCCAGCCGGGCCTGTCGCGCAATACGGGTGAGATGGTGGGCCGTATCCTTGGCGCCGGGGCGGCCTGATAGCGCAGCGATTCCGGGGACATTCGCCCGCTGATTGTTCGCCGCCCCGCCGACTGGGGTCCGCGCGCCGTCAATGCCCCCGGTCGGCCGGAATCGTTTCGGCCCGCGCATCAAACCCGGCCCCGCATTCGACGGGGCCGCGCGCGGCGCGTAATCTGGCGCCGGGTGGAAAGGGCTGAACCATGAATACCGAAAGCTTTGGCTATCGCAGTCAGGCCAGACGGCCTGGCACATATATCGCACTCGGCCTCGCGATGGCCGTCGTCTATCTCTGCATCACGCTCGACCTCGGCCAACTGGTGATCGCGCTGGCGCTGGTCTATGTCGCGCTTGTGGTGCGTCGGCTCTGGCTTAACCCCGTCAAGGGGTTCCGCCTTGGCCGCGGCTGGGTGGAGATCTACCGCCCGCGCGGCGTCGACGTGATCCAGCTGCGCGAGGTGGACAGCGTCACGGTCTGCCGCACCAACAAGGGCGCGACGGCCTGTTTCCTGAACATGGGGACGGGGGAAATCCTGCCGCTGCCGGGGGCAGAGAAGCTGGAGTTTCAGCAGATCATCCGCGAATTCGGCCTGCGCGGCGTGCGCGTTCTGGCCTGAGAGGTCAGTTGCAGTAGCTCTGCCGGCTGGTCCAACCCGCCACGTCGGCGCGCTTTTCGGCGCTGCGCAGCGGCGCCCAGTCCCGTGCCGCGCCGCGCCAGCCGCCCGACCCGTCCGAAACGATGGCGCCGTCGCGCCGGACCTGTTTCGCCGCGATCCGCACCGCGCAGGCAAGGTTCGCCGCCCCGTCGGTCAGCCCCTTGCCCTCGGGGATCGCGCAGTCGTTGGCCCGCGCGGTCTGCGGCGCGATCTGCATCAGGCCGATCCACTTGCCGCCGCCGCCCCTGGCCTTCGGGTTCCAGGTGCTTTCATGCTTGGCCAGCGCCGACAGGAACCCGGCCCAGAAGGCGCGGCGGTCCTTTGGCGCGGCCTCCTCATATCCCGGACAGAAGGCGTCGATGTCGGCGGGAACCGTGGTTTCCAGAACCGCCCCTTCGCTGCGCAGCGCGGCCAGCGTCGCCTGGGTCCAGCGCTCCGCCTCGGGCCGGTGATCCCAGCGCATGACGGGCAGAAGCGACATCTGCGTCACTTCCGCCTCACCCGTGGCCTGAACGCAGGCGGCGGGCAGACAGAGGAGGAGAGCGGTGAGAAGCGGGCGAAGGGCGGTTCGCATCGGTGGACGCCAGAAGGCACCGGCATTGCGCACCGGCCCCACCCTTCTGGCGCGGCGCGGGGGTTCGGGCAATCGCCCTTGTCAGAGGTCGGCGAAATCCCGCCGCCCGGCCCTGTCGCGTCAGTAGATATAGCGGATCTGGTCGCCCCAGAACCGTTCCAGCCGCTTCAGCGCCGCATTGGTTTCCGCCCCGGCATCGCGCCCGATGACGCCGCGATCGTCCAGCGTGGCGGTGTGGCGGGCGAAAAGCTCCTCCACCACGCGGCGCACGGCCAGCCCCTTGTCGGTCAGGCGCACCCGCACCGACCGCCGGTCGATCGCGCTGCGTTCGTGGTGCATGTAGCCCAGGTCCACCAGCTTCTTGAGGTTGTAGCTGACGTTCGACCCCTGATAGTAGCCGCGCGATTTCAGCTCCCCCGCCGTGACCTCATTCTCACCGATATTGAACAGCAAGAGCGCCTGGACAGAGTTGACCTCCATCTCTCCCAGACGCTCGAATTCATCCTTGATCACGTCGAGAAGCAGGCGGTGGAGCCGTTCGACCAGGCCCAGCGTTTCCAGATAGGACCTGTGCAGGTCACGGTCCGGGGTCCCGGCCATCGTGGCATGAAAAGACATCTCGCGCTCCCGCTCATTCCGATTTCGGGCAGAATGGCGGCGAAAGCCGAAGGTTTGGTTAAAAAGCCCGCAAGGGTGCGCGCGTTAAAGCGTACCGCGCGCATTCGCAGTCACGCGGTACGCTTTAACCCTTTGATGCGGCGTGTTCGGTAAGCACGAAAACCGGTTTCCGCTTTTGTGCAACACGCGCTACGAAAGCCGCGCCCGCGCAAAGGCCGAAATGTCGGAAATCAGCGCCCGGAACCGCTCCGGCGCGGGGGCCGCGCCGGTGATCCAGGGGTAAAGGTCCTGATCGTTCTCCGCCAGAAGCGCGTCGTAAAGATCAAGTGCCGCGGCATCGAAAGCGCCCAGACGGGCGTCGGAGAAGGGGCCGAGGATCAGGTCCATCTCCTTCGTGCCACGACGCCAGCTGCGCATCCCCATGCGCTTGAGCCGCTGGTCGGGCGCCTCGCTCACGCGGCCTCACGCGCCATGGACAGGCGCAGCCGCGCCTCGACCCGGCCCATTTGTTCGGCAAGCGCGCCCATGGTGGCGCGCATCTCGCGCAGTTCGACCATCAGCCCCTCGGCCTCGGCGCTGCGCGCATCCTCGCCCATCGGCGGCGCAACCCCGGCGCCCTCGCCGGTCAGAAGCCACATGAGAGAGACATTGAGCATCCCGGCCAGCATCTGAAGCCGGTTCGCGCGCGGCTCTTTCTGGTCCTCTTCCCACTGTTGCAGGGTCTTCAGCCGGACGCCGATCCGCCCGGCGAGGTCTTTTTGCGTCATGCCGAGCGCCTCGCGCGCACCGGCGAGGCGGTCGCCGAAGGTCGCGTTGCCTTCGCTGTACCAGTTTTCGTAGTCGACGGCAGCGGCGGCGCCGGTTTCAATCGTCATCGTGAGGGTGTCCTTTCCGAAGTCGCTTGAACGGGTTTCGGCGGCAAACTAAGACATGACCCCGGCAATTACAAACCGGAGTTCCGACCAATGCCGTTCATTTCCGACACGCTCGCCCGCGTGAAACCGTCGCCGACCATTGCGGTAACCAACAAGGCACGCGAGTTGAAGGCGTCAGGCAAGGACGTCATCGGCCTGGGGGCCGGCGAACCCGACTTTGATACCCCCGACAATATCAAGGCGGCCGCGAAGCGCGCCATTGACGAGGGCAAGACCAAGTATACCGCAGTTGATGGCATACCGGAACTGAAGGAGGCGATTTGTCGCAAGTTTGCGCGGGAAAACGCCCTGACCTACCAGCCGAACCAGATCACGGTCGGCACCGGCGGCAAGCAGACGCTTTATAACGCGCTGATGGCGACGCTGAACCCCGGCGATGAGGTCATCATCCCCGCGCCCTACTGGGTCAGCTATCCCGACATGGTGCTGCTGGCGGGCGGGACGCCCGTCGCCGTGGAATGCGGGATCGACACGAATTTCAAGCTGACGCCCGCGCAGCTTGAGGCGGCGATCACGCCGAAGACCAAGTGGTTCATCTTCAACTCCCCTTCGAACCCCACGGGTGCGGGCTATTCGCGTAGCGAACTCAAGGCGTTGACGGATGTTCTTATGAAACACCCGCAGGTCTGGGTGATGTCGGACGACATGTACGAACACCTCGTCTTCGACGATTTCGAATTCGTCTCTCCGGCGCAGGTCGAACCGGGGCTTTACGACCGGACGCTGACCTGCAACGGCGTGTCGAAGGCCTATGCGATGACCGGCTGGCGGATCGGCTATGCGGCGGGTCCGGTGGAACTGATCAAGGCGATGGGGACGATCCAGTCGCAATCGACCTCCAACCCCTGCTCCATCGCGCAATATGCCGCGGTCGAGGCGCTGAACGGGCCGCAGGATTTCCTGGCCGAGAACAAGAAGACCTTTCAGCGCCGCCGCGATCTGGTCGTGTCGATGCTGAATCAGGCCAAGGGGCTGACCTGCCCGCGCCCCGAAGGCGCCTTCTATGTTTATCCCGACATTTCCGGCTGCATCGGCAAGACCTCGGCCGGTGGGGCGACGATCGACAGCGACGAAGCCTTCGCCACCGCCCTTCTTGAGGAAACCGGGGTCGCCGTCGTCTTCGGCGCGGCCTTTGGCCTAAGCCCGAATTTCCGCGTCAGCTACGCCACCTCGGACGAAGCGCTGGAAGAGGCCTGTTCGCGCATCCAGCGTTTCTGCGCCGGGCTGAAGTGATCGGTCGGGCTGGCCGGAGCAATCTGGCCAGCCCGGCGCGGAACTGATACCGTCCTGCGAAAGACTGTGATGGGGCCGCCATGCCATTGAGACTGCCGGACTATTACTTTCGTATTCGTGAGAACGGGGCGGCCGTTTTCCGCGTCGATACCGAGAACCGCCAGCAGCGGATCGAGATGGAGCCGATCGCCATCGTCAATGTCCGCAATGGCGAGGTCAGGCCGCAGGGCGAGCGGCAGTTGACCGAGGCCGATCAGGCCGCGATCCGGGACTGGCTGGCCGAACGTCAGGCGCTTCTGGCCGCGCGTGAGGTCGATGACATCCTGCGCACCGTCGATCACCTGAACCTGACCGCGCAATGGGCGCAGTCGCGGGCAACGGACGACCAACTGTCGGCGGTGACGAACGCCCTGCTTCTGGCGATGCACGACCTGCGCCGCACCCTTGTGCGCAAGCAGGCCGACCGGCTGGAAAAGGGCGGGACCGCGAAGGACTGACCCCCGCGCCATTCCGCCACAGCGCGCCCCGCTTGCCGGACTCTGCCGCCGCCTTTACATTCGCGTTACCGAATATAACAGGAGCGCGCCATGCCCCATATCGCCATCATCGGATCGGGCTTTGCCGCGCTGACCGCCGTGCGTGAACTGCGCAAGCGCCATGTCGCGGCGTATATCACCGTCATCTCACCGCGCGACGCGCTGCATTACATCCCCTCCTCGATCTGGATACCGGCCGGGCTGCGCAAGGGGGAGGCGCTGAAACTTCCGCTCGGGCGTTTCTTCGCCCGCCATCAGGTCCGTTACCTTGCCGCCAGCGTCACCGGCCTGAACGCCGAACGGCGAGAGATCACCACCGACACGGGCGAGGTCATCAGCGCCGAACATATCCTGATCGCCGCCGGGGGCCGTTTCCTGCGCAAGCTGCCGGGGATCGAGAATGCCATCATCCCCTGCGAAGGCATCGCCTCGGCCGAGGCGATGGCGGCGCGGCTGGCGGAGCTTGACGGCGGGACCATCGCCATCGGCATGGCCACCAACCCGAAGGAACCCGGCGCGATCCGGGGCGGGCCGATGTTCGAATATGCCTTCATCCTCGACACGCTCCTGCGCAAGCAAGGCCGCCGCGACCGGTTCCGCATCACCTTCTTCTCGCCTTCGCCACGGCCCGGCCAAAGGCTGGGCGAAAAGGCGGTGGACGGTATCCTGGCCGAGATGACGCGGCGCGGTTTCGACACCCATCTGGGCCACAAGATGGTGCGGATCGACCCCGACCGCGTCGTGACCGAAGGGGGGGAGATCCCCGCCGACCTGATCCTGTTCCAACCGGGCATGACCGGCCTGCCCTGGTTTGGCGACACCGACCTGCCGCTGTCGCCCGGCGGCATGATCCGCGCCGACGCACTTTGCCGGGTGGAGGGCTGCGAGGGGGTCTGGGTCGCGGGGGACAGTGGCTCCTATCCCGGTCCCGAATGGCTGCCGAAACAGGCCCATCAGGCCGATCTTCAGGCCAAGGCCGCCGCCGCGAATATCGCCGACGCGCTGGCGGGCAAGGCGCCCTCTACCCCGTTCACGGCAGAGCTTATCTGCATCATGGACAGTCTCGACAAGGGGATGCTGGTCTTCCGGCGCGGCAGGATCAACCTCATCCTGCCCGCGCTAAAGCCGCTTCACTGGCTCAAGCGCGCCTTCGAACACCACTATCTGCGCGCCTATCGCTGACCCAGGGTCCGCGCCAGAAGCGCAGCATCAGCAGGACGGCGGCGACGGCCAGCCCGACGACAAGGCCGAACCACAGCCCCTCACCGCCATAACCCAGCGGGAAGGCCAGCACATAGCTGACCGGAATGCCGATCAGCCAGTAGCTGACCGAGGCGATGATCATCGGCACCCGCGTGTCCTGCACACCGCGCAGGAAGCCCAGCGCCATGACCTGCGCCGCATCGGCCAGCTGAAACAGCGCCGCCATCGCCAGAAGGGCGCTGCCATAGGCGACGATCGCCTCCGCCCCCGGATTGGTCATGTCGAGGAAAAGCCGGACCAGAGGCGCGGGGATCGTCAGGAAGACCGTGATGATGATGGCGGACAGCACGCCCGACAGGGCAATCGCCACCAGCGCGCCCGCGCGCAGCCCCGCCCGGTCGCCCATGCCCTGAAACCGCCCGGTGCGCACCGTCGCGGCATTGGACAGGCCAAGGTGGCACATGAAGGTGATCGCCGCGAGTTCCAGCGCGATCCCGTGGGCGGCAAGTTCCGTCGTGCCGATCCAGCCCATCATCAGGGCCGCCGCCTCGAAGAGGCCGCTTTCGAAAAGCCCGGTCAGCCCGATGGGCCAGCCCAGCCGGTAGACCTGCCGGAAGGCGGGCCAGTCCGGCCGCCAGAAGCGCTGAAACAGGTTGAAACGGCGGAAATCCCGGTGCAGCCCGGCATAGCCCGCCATCACCGCCAGCGTCAGGACCTGCGTCGCGACGCTGGCCACCGCCGCGCCGCGCACGCCCAGTTCCGGCGCCCCCCAGTTGCCGAAGATCAGCATCCAGTTCAGCGCCACGTTCAGCGCCACCCCCGCCAGCGTCGCCCAAAGCACGACCCCGGCCCGTTCCAGCGCCGACAGGAAGCTTTTCAACGCCATGATAAGAAGCGCGGGCGCCATGCCCAGCCCGGCGATGCGCAGGTATTCCTGCGCCAACGCCGCAACCTCGGGCTTTTGATGCAGCGCGATCAGGATCGGACCGGACCACCACATCACCGGATAGATCGCCGCCCCGAACAGCAGCGACAGCCACAACCCCATCCGCGTGTCGCGCCGCACCTGAACCTCATCCCCCCGGCCCAGCGCCGAGGCGACCATCGGCATCACTGCCTGGGCAAAGCCCGCGCCAAGGATGAAGAGGATGAAGAAGGACGACGCGCCCAGCACCACGGCGGCCAGTTCCACGACCCCGTACCAGCCCAGCATCACCGTATCGGTCACATGCAGCGCCATCTGCGCAAGGTTGGAGCCCACAAGCGGCAGGGCGAGCGCCAGAAGCGCCCGCGCATGGGCGGGATAGCCCATGACGGCGGGCCTTGGCCCTGCCGCCGGGGGGATGCCGGTCGCGCTATTCATCCCCGGCCTCTATCACCGGCGTCAGGTCCCGTCCATCTTCGCCCGCCCCGACGGCAGAGGCCCACCCAGCCGCGCCGTCACCGTGGCCGCGTCGCCGCCCGGAACCCGCGCGAAGCCCGCCCGCTCGGCGATCCGCCGCATCGCGACATTGCCATGCAGACAGACGATGCTGACATCCGCGACACCCCGCGCCCGGCACTCTGCCACCGCACGGGCGAAAAGCGCCGAGCCAAGCCCCGCGCGCCGCCGGTCTTCATCGACCGAAACCGCGATCTCTGCCCCCCTCGCGGGATCGCGGTGCAGGTGAACCTCGGCCACGCCGCAAATGCGGCCATCCTCTTCGGCCGTGACGACGAACAGGGGCGCGGCCTCGCGGATATAGGCGTCGATCATGCCATCCGGCGCGGGCGCGAAGAAGCGGTTCAGCCGCGACAGCGGGTCAAGGCCGCGAAGATGGCGCGCCAGCGCCGCGCGAAGCGTCGCGGTCAGGCCGGTCCTCAATCGGGCTTGCAGACCCATGGCAACTCTCATGCTGCAAATGCATTGCGGCATCGCAGCATGAGTGTAGGTGATTCCCGTGACGCCCCATCGAAAACCCTGCGTCACAGGCGCCTTTACGCCGACAAATCCCCCGGATCGCCCAAGAAAAAGGCGCCCCGAAAGGCGCCTTTTGCGGTCTTTTCAGGCATGGGGCCTTATGCTTTCGCGGCACCGTTGGCAGGCTTCGCGGTCCGCGTCCGCTTTGCCGGGGCCTTTTCCGCCGCCTCCTGCTTGTCCGACCGGCGCAGGTCCGGGTGCATCGACGCACCAAGGATATGATCCGATCCATGGACCACATGGTTCGCGCCGCCCACGATCAGCGGATCGGGGGCCTGCGCGATGGCCGGGTCCTTGCCGGGGTAATCCAGCGAGGACAGGAAGTGGCGCATGCAGTTCAGCCGCGCGCGCTTCTTGTCGTTCGACTTCACGACCACCCAGGGCGCATCGGCGGTGTCGGTGTAAAAGAACATCGCCTCCTTCGCCTCGGTATAATCGTCCCATTTATCAAGCGAGGCCTTGTCGATCGGCGACAGTTTCCACCGCTTCAGGGGGTCGGTCTCACGCGCGGCGAAGCGCTTGCGCTGCTCCTCTTGGGTGACAGAGAACCAGTATTTGTAAAGCCGGATGCCCGAGCGGGCCAGCATCCGCTCAATCTCGGGCGTCTGGCGCATGAATTCGAGGTATTCCGTCGGCGAGCAAAAGCCCATGACCCGCTCGACCCCGCCCCGGTTGTACCAGGAGCGGTCGTAGAACACCATTTCACCGGCCGTCGGCAGATGTTCGATATAGCGCTGGAAGAACCACTGGCCCTTCTCCTGCTCGGTCGGCTTGTTCAGCGCGACGACGCGGGCGAAACGCGGGTTCAGATGCTCCATATACCGCTTGATCGTCCCGCCCTTCCCGGCCGCGTCGCGACCTTCGAAAAGGATGACGAACTTCTGCCCGGTCTCCTGCGCCCAAAGCTGGACCTTCAGAAGCTCAGCCTGAAGCTGGGCCTTTTCGGCCTCATAATCATCCCGGCCCAGTTTGCGCTTGTAGGGGTATTTGCCGCTTTCGAACGCCTGGCGGATCTGGTCGGCATTGATGACCGGAAAGGCCTTTGGCCCTTTCGGCGCGGCCCCGTTCGCCCCGTCCGCGGGCGCGTCGGCTTTCGTTTCGGCAGTCTTCACCTTTGACTGGTCGGCGTCGTTCGCAGGGGTGACCTCGTCCTTCACAAGGCTTTCCTGCACGTCCTGAATTGCTTCAGACATGGCGTCTCCTTCACTGTTCAACCGCCCTATCCTATCAGTTGCGGCGCAACGCCACCTTGACCCGTGTCAAACCACACCTGCAGACTCCACGAAGGACAGAAGGTCAGGGAAACCTTACCCTTGCGTAAAGAGGCTTTGCCCGCGCCGCATTCTCCCCTACCCTCGCGCCATTCTTCGGAGAGTGTTTCATGCCTGCCCTGATTGGATATGCGCTTTGTTTCGTCGCCACCCTCGTCGTGATCGCGGGGGATTATTACATCAAGCTTGCCGTGGACCGTGGCCACAGCCTGCAATCGCCGGTCTTCCTCTTGGGATGCAGCCTTTATGCGCTGTCGGCCATCGGCTGGTTCCTTGCCATGCGCCACATCTCGCTGGCCCAAACCGGTGTCGCCTTTTCGATCTTCTCGCTGCTGGCGCTTTGCGCGATGGGCGTGGTGTTTTTCGAGGAGAGGCTTGAGACGCGGGAAATCCTCGGCATCTGCCTTGCCGTCTGCTCCATGCTCTTGATGGCGCGGGTGGCGTGACGCGCCTCAACCCGGCTTGCGCGCGATGAAATCGACCAGGGCCGAGCGGCCGGAATGGCCCCGCCCCTCATCCACCTCGGCGTCGAAATCGGCCAGCCGCAGCACCTCCCACCCCGCGAAGGCATCGCTGAGCAGGTCCTCGGTATACATGTTCTCGCGCTGCGGCGGGCCGCCGGTGCCGTAATCGACCTGACGCGGCGCATAGCCGTGGAGGAGGAGAAGGCCACCGGGCCTGACCGCGCCCCGGATGCGTTCGAACAACCGCGCCCGATCATCGGGACCGACGAACTGGATGAAGATACCGGCCACCACGTCGAACTGCCGCGTCCAGTCCCAGCCGTTCAGGTCCGCCAGATGGACATCGACCGCCACCCCCCGCGCCGCCGCCAGCCTGCGCGCCTTGGCGACCGCATTCTCCGCCGGGTCAAAGGCCGTCACCGTCAGCCCCTGCCCCGCCAGCCAGACCGAATTCCGTCCCTCGCCATCGGCGATGCAAAGCGCCGTCCCGCCGGTCAGCCAGGGCTCCGCGCGGCGCAGGAAATCCGCCGGTTCGGTGCCGAACAGGTAATCTTCCCCCGCATAGCGATCGTTCCACATGCTGTCTCTCCCTAGTAGCGCCCTTGCGGACCGCCCCCATATTTCGCCCCGTGCGGGCGCAATCAAGACCGGCGCCGCTTGCCCCCGGACGCCCCGCATGGTCTAATCCGCGTTCAGGCAAGAAAAGACGAGCATCCCCCATGGCCGATGACATGTTCACCCACGGCGACGACTACAATGCCAGTTCGATCGAGGTCCTTGAAGGGCTTGAACCCGTGCGCAAGCGGCCGGGCATGTATATCGGCGGCACCGACGACCGCGCGCTGCATCATATGGTGGCCGAGATCCTCGACAACTCCATGGACGAGGCCGTCGCGGGCCATGCCAACCGGATCGAGGTGGAGCTTCACGCCGACTACGCCATCACCGTGCGCGACAACGGCCGCGGCATCCCCATCGACCCGCACCCGAAATTTCCCGGCAAATCGGCGCTTGAGGTCATCCTTTGCACCCTGCACGCCGGGGGCAAGTTCTCAAACAAGGCCTATTCGACCTCGGGCGGTCTGAACGGCGTCGGCTCTTCCGTCGTCAACGCGCTGTCGGATTCGATGGTGGTTGAGGTCGCGCGCAACAAGGAGCTTTATGAGCAGCGCTTTTCCCGTGGCACCCCCCTTGGCCCGGTGAAAAAGATCGGCGCCGCCCCGAACCGGCGCGGGACCGCCGTCACCTTCCACCCGGATGCCGAAATCTTCGGCTCGCTCCAGTTCAAGCCCTCGCGCCTGTTCAAGATGGTGCGGTCGAAGGCCTATCTGTTCTCCGGCGTGGAAATCCGCTGGAAATCCGCCGTTGAGGATGGCGACACGCCGCTTGAGGCGACGTTCCACTACCCCAACGGCCTGGCCGATTTCCTTGCGCTGTCGATGGAGGGCGCGACGACCTATGCCGACCGCCCCTTCGCGGGCAAGGTCAACTTCCAGGACAAGTTCGGCGTTCCCGGATCGGTCGAATGGGCGATCAACTGGACGCCCGCGCGCGACGGCTTCATCCATTCCTACTGCAACACCGTGCCGACGCCCGAAGGCGGCACGCATGAGGCGGGCTTCTGGGCCGCGATGCTGAAAGGCGTGCGGGCTTACGGCGAGTTGGTGAACAACAAGAAGGCCGGGCAGATCACGCGCGAGGATATGCTGACCGGCGGCTGCGCGCTGATCTCCATCTTCATCCGTGAGCCGTCCTTCGTCGGCCAGACCAAGGACCGGCTGTCGACCGAGGAAGCGGCGAAATGGGTCGAAAGCGCCGTGCGCGACCATTTCGACAACTGGCTGGCCTCTGACACGAAATCCGCCGGTGCCATCCTCGACTTCCTCGTCCTCAGGGCCGAGGAACGCCTGCGGCGGCGGGCAGAGAAGGAGACACAGAGGAAGACCGCGACCAAGAAGCTGCGCCTGCCCGGCAAGCTTGTCGATTGTTCGGCCACCAACCGCGAGGGGACGGAACTGTTCATCGTCGAGGGCGACAGCGCCGGCGGGTCGGCCAAGATGGCGCGCGACCGCACCAATCAGGCGCTGCTGCCCTTGCGCGGGAAAATCCTCAACGTCCTCGGCGCGGCCTCGGCCAAGATGGGCCAGAACCAGGAGATCAACGATCTTTGTCAGGCGCTTGGCGTTGGCATGGCGTCGAAATTCCGCCTCGACGACCTGCGCTATGACAAGATCATCATCATGACCGACGCCGACGTGGACGGCGCCCATATCGCCTCGCTTCTGATGACCTTCTTCTTCACCCAGATGCGGCCGATGATCGACAAGGGCCACCTCTACCTCGCCTGCCCGCCGCTCTACCGCCTGACGCAGGGTGCCAAGCGCATCTATGTGGCGGACGATGCCGAGAAGGAGGAGTGGCTGGAAAAGGGCCTTGGCGGCAAGGGCAAGATCGACGTCCAGCGCTTCAAGGGTCTGGGCGAAATGGACGCCAAGGACCTGAAGGACACCACCATGAACCCCGCGACCCGGAAACTGATCCGGGTTTCGATTGATGAGGATGAGCCGGGCGAGACCGGCGATCTGGTCGAGCGGCTGATGGGCAAGAAGCCGGAATTGCGGTTTCAATATATCTCGGAGAATGCGAGGTTCGTGGAGGAGCTGGATGTTTGAGGAGTTTGATCGCCAGCTCAAATTGCAAGCCATCAAACGGAGCCTAAAAAAGGTTGCTCCGCCACAATTTCCCTACGCCGATTCCAATGACTACTATGTATCCCATCTGAATAACAAAGCCGACGCCCGGATATTTCTCATTGACACGATCACCAAAGACTCATTGTTAGGTCGATTGTGGAATGGAGAATGTTTTGATATAAATGCGGATATTCCCTTAAAGAGCCTACAACTTTGGGAACTAGAGATAACTAGATTCTACGGCTACAGCCAAACCAAGTGCCAAGGCGTTTGGGATTTTTGGTTAACCGAGCTAACTTTTGCGCCGCAAAGGTCATGGATAAAGGGAAGGCTGACTCAATCCTATTATAACGCTAGAACTCGGTTCCGACATGAACGCGTTGATGTTCTTCGCAAACTAGTGCAGTTACACCTCCAACACGCCCAAACGCAAAACGCCTTGTTAACGACACCGGAGCCAAAGTCTATTATCCAACTTCTTTCTGATTTCTATGGGAACAGAATTTACGCCCATCCTCAGTTGGATGAGGTAAGCGCTCGCTTCAGGTTGGTTATTGAGTCCCTTGCTGCATCTGGAGATTTAAAGAAGGCCAATCTTCATGAGTTTCAGCTAGAGCCACAGGCTCTAGAAACCATATCGTCCTACGAACAAGATGAAAGAAGGCATCGGGACAGTGTTCGACAGAATAAGCGTCTATTCTGGATAACAGTTATCATTGCTATTGCCACTGCTCTGCAAGCATACTCGGCCTTTTTTTCCGAAAGTTAGAAACCTAGAGTGAGTATGCTCGCCCGATTTGTGCCGCGACAAATCGGGCCGCGCCTGCCACCCTGCCCGCCTGACACGGGCGGGCGTTCGGCCGGGAAGAGGCAACCGGACCTTTCCTATCCGGCCCTCCGTGGCACGACGCGGCCATCACCCTGACAAAAACCGCCCCAACCGAAACCCCTGCCTCCGGGGACTGGTGCGGGCGGCGGGAGTCGAACCCGCACGGCCTTTCGGCCCAGGCATTTTAAGTGCCATGTGTCTACCGTTCCACCACGCCCGCACGGCGCTCGCGTCCCGCCTGATAGCAGCCGCGCCGGGGCCGGGCAATCGCCGTCAAAGCCCGGTTTCCTTCACCGCCTCCATCGCGACATAGGTGGAGGTGGAGGCGACATGCGGCAGCGTCGATATGCGTTCGCCCAGCACCCGGCGATAGTCGGCGATGTCCCCGGTGCGGACCTTCATCAGGTAGTCGAAGCCCGCCGCCATCATGTGGCATTCCTCGATCTCCGGCACCGCCCGCACCGCGCGGTTGAAGGCCTGAAGTGCGGCCTCGCGCGTGTCGGTCAGGCGCACCTCGACATAGGCGACATTGGCCAGCCCCATGCGGATCGGGTTCAGCACCGCGCGATAGCCGGCGATGACGCCCGCCTCTTCCAGCCGTTTCACCCGCGCCTGCGTCGGCGTCTTTGACAGGCCGATGCGGCGCGCAAGCTCGGTCACCGGCATCCGGCCATCGCCGGACAGGGCGGCCAGAATCGCGCGGTCGAAACGGTCAAGCTCGGGAAGATCGTCTGACATTCAAAACCCTCACAAATTGGTCGATCTGACCATCTTTCTAATCATAATCAGGCAAATCTCCTTTTCATTCAAGATTATCATGGTCCGATCTTTGTGGAGGGCATGATGTCGGACCTGTGGCGCGCAATCGAAACCGGAACCCTGGCCGATGAGGGCGCCCTGGCGGCGCGGCTGATTGCCAGTGCCGACCTGTCCACCGACGACCGGGCGCGGATCGCGGCCTCGGGCGCCGATCTCGTCCGCCAGATCCGCGCCGATGTGCGCCCCGGTCTGATGGAGGTCTTTCTGGCCGAATACGGGTTATCGACGGAGGAAGGCATCTCTCTCATGTGCCTCGCCGAGGCGCTTCTGCGCGTGCCGGATGCCGAGACCATGGACGCGCTGATCGAGGACAAGATCGCACCCTCTGACTGGGGCAAGCATCTGGGTCATTCCGCCTCGTCCCTCGTCAACGCCTCCACCTGGGCCTTGATGCTGACCGGCAAGGTGCTGGAGGAAGACCGCGAACCCGGCATCGTCGGCCATCTGCGCGGCGCCATGCGGCGGCTGGGTGAACCCGTCATCCGCCGCGCCGTGCGCCAGGCGATGAAGGAGATGGGCCGCCAGTTCGTTCTGGGTGAGACGATCAACGCCGCCATGGAACGCGCCGCGAAGATGGAGGCGCAGGGCTACACCTATTCCTACGACATGCTGGGCGAGGCCGCAAAGACCGCCGAGGATGCCGACCGCTATGCGGTGGCCTATTCCCGCGCCATCGCCGCGATTTCCGCCGCCGCCACCCATGACGACATCCGCGCCAATCCCGGCATCTCGGTGAAGCTTTCCGCGCTGCATCCCCGCTATGAGGTCGCGCAAGAAGCGCGCGTGATGGAAGAACTGGTGCCGGTCGTGCGCGATCTGGCCCGGCAGGCGGCGAAGGCGAAGATGGGCTTCAACATCGACGCCGAGGAAGCCGACCGGCTGACGATTTCCCTGAAGGTGATCGAGGCGGTTCTGGCGGATGATGAGCTGCGGGGCTGGGACGGGTTCGGCATCGTCGTGCAGGCCTATGGCCGCCGCGCGGGCGCGGCGCTGGACTGGCTCCATGCGCTGGCCTGTCGGCTTGACCGCAAGATCATGGTGCGGCTGGTGAAGGGCGCCTATTGGGATGCCGAAATCAAGCGCGCGCAGGTCCTTGGCCTGACCGATTTCCCGGTCTTTACCCGGAAAGAGGCGACCGATGTCAGCTATATCGCCAATGCGAAAAAGCTGCTTGGCATGACCGACCGGATCTATCCGCAATTCGCCACCCACAACGCCCATACCGTCGCCGCGATCCTCGACATGGGCAAAGGCAAACCGTTCGAGTTTCAGCGCCTGCACGGCATGGGCGAACGGCTGCACGACATCGTGCTGAAGCGCGAAAAGACCCGCTGCCGGATCTACGCCCCCGTGGGCGCGCACCGTGACCTTCTGGCCTATCTGGTCCGCCGCCTTCTGGAAAACGGCGCCAACTCCTCCTTCGTCAATCAGATCGTGGATGAGGATGTGGCACCCGAGGTCGTCGCCGCCTGCCCGCTGAGCGCGGTCGAGGCGACGCTGCCGGGCCTGTCGAACCACGCCATCCGCCGGGGACCGGACCTTTTCGCGCCCGAACGCGCGAATTCCGAGGGGTTCGACCTGACCGATGCCGGAACGCTGGCCCGGATCGAGGCCGCCCGCGCGCCTTTCGCCGCCACGCCCTTCGCCGCCGCGCCGATGATCGCGGGCAAGGCCAAAGGTATCGCGCCGCGCGCCGCCATCAGCCCCGCCACCGGGGTCGGGGTCGGCGCGGTGACCGATGCCGCGCCCGAGGATATCGACGCGGCCCTTTCCGCCGCCCGCATCTGGGACGCGCCGCAGGCCGAGCGCGCGGCGATCCTGAACCGCGCCGCCGATCTTTATGAGGGGGATTTCGGCCCGCTCTTCGCCCTTCTGGCGCGCGAGGCCGGGAAATCCCTGCCCGATGCCGTCGCCGAACTGCGTGAGGCGGTGGATTTCCTGCGCTACTACGCGGCGCAATCGGCGCATCTGACCCGCGCGCCGCTTGGCACCTTCGCCTGCATCAGCCCCTGGAACTTCCCGCTGGCGATCTTCACCGGCCAGATCGCGGCGGCGCTGGCGGCGGGCAATGCGGTGATTTCCAAACCCGCCGAACAGACCCCCCTGATCGCGGCCCATGCCATTGCCCTTCTGCACAAGGCGGGCGTTCCGGCCCATGCGCTGCAACTCCTGCCCGGCGATGGCGCCACGGTCGGCGCGCGGATCACCTCGGACGCGCGCGTCTCGGGCGTGTGCTTCACCGGATCGACCGAAACCGCGCGGCTGATCCAGCGCGCCATGGCCGAAAACCTCGCCCCCGGCGCGCCGCTGATCGCGGAAACCGGCGGGCTGAACGCCATGATCGTCGATTCGACCGCGCTGCCGGAACAGGCGGTGCGCGACATCGTCGCGTCCTCCTTCCAGTCGGCCGGTCAACGCTGCTCGGCGCTGCGCTGCCTTTACGTTCAGGACGACATCGCCGCCCATTTCACCGACATGCTCTTCGGCGCGATGGAGGAACTGACCGTCGGCGACCCCTGGCACCTCTCGACCGATGTCGGCCCGGTGATCGACGAAGAGGCCGAGGGCGGCATCCGCGCCCATATCGAGAAGGCCCGCAAGGAAGGCCGCCTGCTGCGCCAGCTTTCCACCCCGCGCAAGGGCCATTTCGTCGCCCCGACCGTGATCCGCGTGAAGGGGATCGAGGACATGAAGCGCGAGATCTTCGGCCCGGTCCTGCATATCGCCACCTTCGACGCCGACGATCTTGAAAACGTCACCGATGCCATCAACGCCACCGGCTACGGGCTGACCTTCGGACTGCACACCCGCATCGACAACCGCGTGCAGGAGATTACCGAGGCGCTGCATGTCGGTAATATCTACGTCAACCGCAACCAGATCGGCGCGGTTGTCGGTTCCCAGCCCTTCGGGGGCGAGGGGCTTTCCGGCACCGGCCCCAAGGCGGGCGGGCCGGACTACCTGCCCCGCTTCACCGCGCCCGACCCCGGCCAGCCCGGCGGCCACGCGGAGGGAACCGCCGAGGTCGCCAAGGTTCAGGCCGCGCTTGACGCCACCCCGCCCGCCGGGCCGATCGAGACGCTGGACCTGCCCGGCCCGACGGGCGAGTCGAACCGCCTGACGCTTCTGCCCCGCGCGCCGCTCCTCTGCCTCGGGCCGGGGCGCACGGCCGCCGAGGCGCAGCGCAAGGCGGTCGAGGCGCTTGGCGGACAGGCGCTTTCCCTGCCCGGCGAATTGGCGGCAGAGGCGCTGGCGACGCTGACGGGCTATTCCGGCGTGATCTGGTGGGGCGATGAGAAGACCGCCCGCGCCTATGCCGCCACGCTCGCCCGCCGCGACGGCCCGATCCTGCCGGTCCTGACGGCGATGCCGGACCGCGCCCATGTCGCGTATGAACGCCATGTCTGCGTCGATACCACAGCCTCGGGCGGCAACGCGGCGCTTCTGGCCGAGGCCGGTTCCGCTTGACGCCGCGCAGCGGATCGGGAAGCCTGCGCGCATGTTCCCGATCCGCGACCACAACCCGTCCGGCGGCAGGCCCTATGTCGTCTACGCCCTGATCGCGATCAACGTCGCGGTCTTCCTGCTGCAACTGCCCTATAGCGGCAATGACCGGGCGCTGGCGGGTTTCTGGGGGACATTCGCGCTCTACCCGGCGGCGGTCACGCAGTATGGCGACTATACCGGCATCTTCACCTCGATGTTCCTCCATGCGGGCTGGATGCATATCGGCGGCAACATGCTTTTCCTCTGGATCTTCGGCGACAACCTCGAGGACCAGATGGGCCATGTCGGCTTTCTGATCTTCTATCTCGCCTGCGGCATCCTGGCGGCGCTGGCGCATATCTATTCCGCCCCCGGCTCCACCGTGCCCACCGTCGGCGCCTCGGGCGCCATCGCGGGGGTGATGGGCGGCTATCTCCTCCTCTTCCCGCGCGCGCGGGTCGATGTGGTGGTGATCATCGTCATCATCTTCCGCGTCTTCACGCTTCCCGCCTGGGTCATGCTGGGGATCTGGTTCGCGCTTCAGGTCTTCGGCGGCTTCAGCACGCCTGCCCAGGGCGGCGGCATTGCCTTCTGGGCGCATGCCGGGGGCTTCATCGCCGGGATCGTGCTGACCCTTCCCGTCTGGCTCCGCCGTGGCGGCGCGGGCTTCTGGAACCGCACCCATGGTCAGCCGCCGCACCCGGAAATCACCTATCGCCGCAGTTCCATCCCCCCGGTCCGAAGGAGACGCTGACATGCTGCCCCGGCTTCAAGCCCCCCACCGCGCCACCTGCCATTGCGGCGCCGTCGAACTCGCCGTCACGCTGGGGGCAGAGGGCTTCGCCTCGGCGCGGCGCTGCGACTGCTCCTTCTGCCGCCGCCGGGGCGCGATCGCGGTCTCGGCGCCGCTGGACGGCGTCCGCATCGTGAAGGGCGAAGACAACCTGACGCTTTATACCTTCAACACCGGCACGGCGCAGCACTACTTCTGCAAGACCTGCGGCATCTATACCCACCACCGGCGGCGGTCGAACCCGAACGAATACGGCGTCAACGTCGCCTGCCTTGACGGCGTGAACCCCCGCGACCTCGGCCCGGTCGACTGGACCGACGGCGTCAACCACCCGTCAGACCGGGTCTGAACTTCTTCGTTGCAAAAATACTCTCGGGGGTGAACTGGCCGTCAGGCCAGGAGGGGGCAGAAGGCCCCCTATTCCGGCGCCCGCAGCACCTTGGCGACCTGGGCGAACAACTCGCCATTCCCCGCCAGGATCGTGCCGCTTTCAAAGATCTCGCGCCCCTCGCGCAGGGCCTCGGCGAAACCGCCCGCCTCGCGCACCAGGATCATCCCCGCCGCCATGTCCCAGGGATAGATCTCGCGTTCCCAGAACCCGTCGAAGCGGCCCGCCGCGACATAGGCAAGGTCCAGCGCCACCACGCCCCAGCGCCGCACACCCGCCGTCGCGGGCATCAGCCGGGCAAGGTCGCGCATCATCGCGGGCAGGGTCTTTTTCGCGCCGAAGGGGATGCCGGTGGCCAGCAGCGCCTCGGACATGTTGCGCCGCCCCGACACGCGGATGCGGGTCTCGTTCATCCAGGCGCCGGCGCCCTTCTCGGCCCAGAACAACTCATCCTTCGCGGGGTCGAAGACCACGCCCGCGACGATCTCACCCTTATGTTCCAGCGCGATGGAGACGGCGAAATGCGGCAGCCCGTGCAGGAAGTTCGTCGTCCCGTCCAGCGGATCGACGATCCAGCGCCGGGTCGGGTCGGCGCCGTCGGCCTCGCCCGTTTCCTCGCCGAGCCAGCCATAGGTCGGGCGCGCCGCCATCAGCTCATCGCGAATGATCTTCTCGGCGGCCAGATCGGCGCGGCTGACGAAATCGCCCGCGCCCTTGACGGACACCTGAAGGTTCTCGACCTCGCGGAAATCCTTCACGAGGGAACGGCCCGCCTTGCGGGCGGCCTTGATCATCAGGTTCAGGTTGGCGCTGCCTTGCATCGTCTTGTCTCCGCCGGATCAGGGGCGGGCTATACGCGGGCGGGCGCGCGATGTGAAGGGCTATTCGCCCCGCCCGTGCCACGCGCCCCGCCGTTCCAGCACGCGGCGCAGCAGCGCGGGCCGGTCGGTCATCACGCCATCGACGCCCAGGTCGAGCAGCCTCTCCATCTCCGCCTCGTCATCCACGGTCCAGACATGGACCTGAATGCCCCGAGCATGCGCGCCCTTCACGAAGCGGCGGGTGACGACGGGGATGCCCCTGAAATGGGTCGGCACCTGAACGCAGGGAAAATCCGGCACCGCCACGGGCAGCCCCCACCCCGCCAGCCAAAGCCGCAGCACCCCGGAATGCGCGGGCGACCAGCAAAGCCCCGACCCCAGCACCAGGCGCAGCCGGTCCACATACTCTGCCTCAAACGCGCCGACGCAGACCCGGTGCAGCGCGCCCGCCCGCAGGATCGCGTCGGCGATGGGCTGCACCGCGCCCGCGGTCTTGGGTTCAAGGTTGACGTAAAGCTCCGGCCATTCCTCAAGCACCTCATCCAGCAGCGGGATCGCCGCGCCGCCTTTCGTGCGGCGCTTCGACAGCTCCTCCCATGTCAGGTCCGCCACGCGGTCGGGCCTGCCTGTCATGCGTTCCAGCGTGTCGTCGTGGAAGATCACCGCCACCCCGTCGCGGGTCGCCTGAACGTCGGTCTCGATATGGGTGTAGCCCAGCCGCACCGCATGGGCGAAGGCGGCCATGGTGTTTTCCTCGGCCTCAAGCGAGCCGCCCCGATGCGCGAAGGCGATCGGGCGGGGATGGTCAAGGAAGGGGTGCCGGCTCATTGCCGTTGCAGTTTAACAGGTTCCGTCCGCGCCAGCCGCAGGAAATGCGCCATATAGGGCAAGGTCGCCTCTTCCTCGCGCGTGGCGGCATACATGCGCTTGGTCAGGCCCTTTTCGGTCAGCCGTCTGGTGACATAGTCGGGCTGATACTTCGCCTCGCGCAGCACCCAGTCGGGCAGGACCGACACGCCGCGATCCGAGGCGACGAGCATCAGGATCACCGCCGTCAGTTCCACCTGCCGCACCGCCTGCGGTTCCACCCGCGCAGGCGTGAGGAGGCCGGTGAAGACGTCCAGCCGGGTACGGTCCACCGGATAGGTGATGATGACCTGATCGCGCAGATCCCCGGCCTCGACCCAAGGCTTCGCGGCCAGCGGGTTCGACCGCGCCGCGACCAGCGTGGGGGCATAGTCGAAAAGCGGGTTGAAGACGATGCCGGGCAGTTTTTCGGGGTCGGAGGAGATGACAAGGTCCACCTCCTCGCGCATCAGGGCCGCCATCGCCTCGAACGCGAGGCCGGGGCGGATGTCCACGTCCACCTCGGGCCAGGCGCGGCGGAACTGTTCGAGGACCGGGAAAAGCCAGTCGAAACAGGCATGGCATTCGATGGCGATATGCAGCCGCCCCGACCGGCCCGCGCGCAGCGCCCGGAATTCCTCGCCCACCGCGTCGATCTCCGGCAGGATGCGTTCGGCGGCGCGCAGAAGCCGCAGGCCCGCCGCCGAAAGGCGCAAGGGCTTGGACCGGCGGGCGAAAAGCTCTACCCCTGCCTGATCCTCAAGCCCCTTGACCTGATGGCTCAGCGCCGACTGGGTCATGTTCAACACCTCCGCCGCCCGCGCCAGCCCGCCGCTGTCATGGATCGCCTTGATGGTCTTGAGGTGGCGCAATTCTATATGCATGAACCAACTTCATATTGATCTTGAAGATTATGAATTTGTCTCACGTCTATCGCCGTGACACAAGGGGCCAACAGCAAAGGACACCATCATGGCCACGCCCCGCATTTCCTTCGAGTTCTTCCCGCCCAGTTCGCTCGACGCCTCGTTCCGGCTCTGGGATACGGTGCAGACGCTTCAGCCGTTGAAACCGGACTATGTCTCTGTCACCTACGGCGCGGGCGGCACCACCCGCGAGCTGACGCATGAGGCGGTGACGACCATCGGCAAGAACTACGGGCTGCGCGTCGCCGCCCACCTGACCTGCGTCGATGCCAGCCGGGCCGAAACGCTTGAGATCGCGGAGGCCTATGCCGAGGCCGGTGTGACCGACATCGTGGCGCTGCGCGGCGATGCGCCGAAGGGCGCCGACCGCTTTGTGCCGCATCCCGACGGTTTCGCCAATTCGGTGGAGCTGGTCGAGGCGCTGGCCGCCACCGGCAAGTTCAACATCGCCGTCGGCGCTTATCCCGAGCCGCACCCCGAGGCCGCCCATCAGCAGGCCGATGTGGACTGGCTGAAGCGCAAGATCGACGCGGGCGCCAGCCGCGCCATCACCCAGTTCTTCTTTGAGGCCGAAACCTTCCTGCGGTTCCGCGACGCCTGCGCGGCGGCCGGTATCGACGCCCCGATCGTGCCGGGCATCCTGCCGATCATCTCCTGGGATGGCGCCCGCCGCTTTGCCGAGCGTTGCAACGCCTATGTCCCGCCGCGGCTTGAGGAAGCCTTTGCCACCGCGATCCGCGACGGGCGCGAGGATCTTCTGGCGCTGACCCAATGCACCGTCCTCTGCGAACGCCTGATCCAGGAAGGCGTCGAGGATCTGCACTTCTACACCCTGAACCGGCCGACCATGACGCGCGATGTCTGCTTCGCGCTTGGCATCGTGCCGGAAGTCTCCCTGCAGAACGTCGCCTGAACGCGTTTCGGGTTTTCGCTGAGAACGCAAGTATCGGAATTCGAACGAAACAGGTTCAAATTCTGAGTCAGCGTAAACCCGAAATGCCAGAGGCCACGTTCCGCATGTCTCGGCCCCGCGTCCTGAAAAGGCCGGGGCCGTCTTTTTTTGCCGTTTCGGGAAAGCGGCTCAGGACCGCCGCCACAGCCCCGCCAGCCACATCGCCAGCGGCGCGGGTGCGGGTGCATGGACCGAACTATGCACCCGCTCGCTCGGGTCGCGGCCGATCTCGCGCCGGGCGCGAAGAAGGAAGGCCTTGCCCCAGCCGTTCCATGTCCCGACCGAAGGCGCGCCCGCATCGGTCGGGTAACGGTCGCGCCAGCCCTCCGGCAGGCTCAGCGCGCAGCCCTCGGCCTTTTCCAGCATCCAGACCAGCGGGATGTTGGACAGGGGCCGCGCGGCATCAAAACCGCCCAGCTGCCCGCCGATGTCGCCATGCGTGCCGCGGAACCAGACCTGCTCCACCCGCCCCTGCCAGTCACCGTTGGCGGTACTCCACAGCGTCGGGAAATAGGCGGCGCGGCTTTCGTCATGGGCCAGGGCATGAAAGCCGTGGCGCACCACGGGGCTAAGCGCGTGGTTGTGAAACTCGTGCTGCGGATCGGTCCACATCCAGAGGAAGGGCAACCGCACCCCCAGCGCCTTGACGGTGTCGAAGATGCCGATCATCTCCACCTCCACCGCCGTCGTGTGGCAGAACTTGCGCCGGAAGACGGGGATAAAGTCCGATGTGCCGCCGCGCTGATAATAGCGATAGGCAAGCTGCACGTTCCGTTCCGTCGCCTGATCGCTGCGCAAGAGCCCGACCTGGTCGATCAGCCCGGCGAGCGAGCGCACCGCATAGGCGCCGCGCGAATAGCCGAAGAGGAAGATCCGGTCACCGGGGCGATAGCGCCCGGCCAGCCAGCCATAGGCGCGCCGGATCTGGCGGTTGATGCCGCGCCCCATGGCCACGTCGGCGGTGTCGCGCCACATATGCCATTGAACGCCCGCCTCATAGTAAAGCGACAGATGGGCGGCGGCGGGCTGTTCCCGCAAGAGCCGGTAGATGCGGCCGATATTCGTCTCCTCCCCCGGTTCGAGGGAGGATGCGGTTCCGTCCAGCAAGATGACATGGGTGGTGGCCGTGCGGCCGCGCGTGGGGCTGTGCGTCTCGACCTGGCGGCCGATGCGCAGGAATTGAAGCAGCTTTTCGGTCAGCCGCGTCACCCGAGCCTTCCTTCCCTTTCCCTGGTCCAACTCTACGCCGGGCCGGCGGTTCCGGCCAATACCGGAAAGCCAGACCCTGCATCACGGCCCCGTGTCGTCGCCGCCCCGCGAACAATGGCGCCGCCCTTGTGGCCTCTGTCGCGGGGTCCGACGGCGACTCTGCGCCGGGAAGTGCTGAGAAAGGGTTGAGGGTGCGCCACAACGCGAAAAGGCCCGGACGGGGTGTCCGGGCCTTCGGTCGATCCGTGCGAACCTCAGTTGGCCAGCGACATCACCGTGGCCACGACCATGTCGCCAAAGCCGTTGAAGCGGGTGTTGGTCGCGGTCGAATAGGCGCCCATGCCGGAAAAGACGAGGTAGTCGCCCTCCTCAATATCCGAAGGCAGCGCCACATCGCCCGGCAGCCGGTCGACGCTGTCGCAGGTCGGGCCGAAGATGACGCGCGGGCTGGCCGCGCCGTCGCGCTTGCTGCCGTCGGGCGCCACGACCGTGATGCGGTCGATGATGCCGGTGATCGGCAGCTCGTCGAGGTTGCCGTAGGTGCCGTCGTTCAGGAACACATGCTCATCATCCCGCACACCCTTGACCTGCGCGGCGAGAGAGAAGCTTTCCGCGACCAGACCCCGACCCGGCTCACAGACCAGCGCGGGCGGGTTGCCGTCAAAGGCCTCATCGGCGACGCGGCCGATCAGGGCAAAGATCGCCTCAAGCTCGGGCATCACGCCGTTCAGGCGGTGCGAGGGGAAGCCGCCGCCGGTGTTCAGGCGGCGCGCCTTCACGCCCGCCAGACGGCAGATCTCAGCCGCGGCGCGCAGATAGGCGTCCCAGGCCATCGGGTCGGTGCATTGCGTCCCCGGATGGAAGGTCAGCGAGGGGACATAGCCGTTTTCGGCGACGACCTTCAGAAGGTCCACCGCCTTGTCCACCGTCGCGCCGAACTTGGCGCCGAAGTTATAGGCCGCACCCGCGACCGGCAGCTTGAAGCGGACCGAGATTTCCGCGCCCGCAGGCACGATCTCGACCAGTTTCTTCAGCTCCGAGTGGCTGTCCACGGAATAGGAGGTCACGCCCATCGACACGGCATAGGCGATCTCATGCCGGGCGCGGACCGGGTTGTGATAGTGCATGGCGGCGCTCGGCGCGAGGCGGGCGATCATCTCGATCTCTACCGGCGAGGCGACGTCAAAGCCCTCGATCCCGGCGGCGACGAGGTTCTGGATCACCATCTCGTCCGGGTTCGACTTGACCGCATAGGTCACAAGGCCCGGAAAGCCGTCGATGAAGCGGCGCGCCGTGGATTGCAGCACGGCCGGCGCGAAGAACATCACCGGGTTCATCGGCTGCTGATTGCGGAGGAATTCGGACGGATTCGTCCAGATTGTCTTGGAAAGCCCCATCGGCCTGCTCCTGCCAACAGAGCGCAGCCACCTCTTGCCCCGGCTTGACGGGTCGGGAGAGCGCTTACGCGTTTCAACCAACCAGGCAAGGTGCGTATGAGCCGCCCTTTTTCCTGAACGAAGTGCGGGGGATATGGGGCACAATCTTACCGATCAAAAGAGTAGATTTGTTTGTCATCCTCGTTAAAATGACGAAATCCGCAATCAATATGCCGGTGTTGTTTCATGGACGATCTCGACCGCGCGATCCTCGCCGCCCTTGGCGCCGACGCCCGCATTTCCGTGGCCACGCTGGCCCGCAGGTTGAAGGTGGCAAGGTCCACGATTCAGGCCCGGCTGGAGCGGCTCGAATCGACCGGGGTGATCGCGGGCTATACCGTGAAACTGGGCGAAGCGGCCCGCCAGACCCGCATCCGCGCCACGGTCCTTCTGACGATCGAACCGCGCGCGCAGGCCGGTGTGCTGTCGCGCCTGCGCTCGATCGCCGAGGTGGAGCGGGTGCATACCACCTCGGGCCGGGTCGATTTCCTGTTGCAGATCGCCGCGCCCTCGACGACGGTTCTGGACAATGTGCTGGATCAGATCGGGGAACTGACGGGGGTCCGAAGCTCGGAAAGCCTGATTCATCTGTCGACCAAGCTCGACCGCGCCGTCTGACCGCTCAGCGCCGTTTCAGCGCCCAGCCGACACCGCCAAGGACAAGAAGCGCGGCCATCAGGAAGCGCAGCGTCAGCGCCTCGTGCAGAAAGATCATGCCGCCCGCGACGGCAAAGATCGGCACCGTCAGCTGCGCCACCGCACCCCGCGACGGCCCGAGCGCGGGCAGGAGCGCATACCAAAGCGCATAGCCAAGCCCCGAGGTCAGCGCACCGGACACCACGGCAAGGGCGACGCCCCCGGCCCGCATCTGGGGCCAGACCCCGCCACTGACGACCAGCCAGATCGCCAGCGCGACCGGCACGGCAAGGATGAAGTTCCACCCCGTCGCGACCAGCGGATCGTCCGCACCGCGCGCCGACAGCGAATAGATGCCCCAGCCGACCCCGGCCGCCGCCATCATCGCCGCCTCGACCGGGTGGCCTGAGGGCGCCGATCCGGGCGCCAGCAGCCAGATCAGCCCCGCGAAGGCCAGCCCCGCGCCCACCCAGCGCCGCGCGGGCATCCCCTCACGCCCCAGGACGGCGCCTGCGAACATGGTGATCTGCACCATCCCGAACAGGATCAGCGCCCCGGCGCCCGCATCAAGCGCGCCATAGGCCAGCGAAAAGCCGAACAGATAGGTCAGAAGCGACACCACGCCCACCGCCCGCGCGTGCCATCCCCCTGCCCCGCCCCGCCCGGCGCGCAGCGCGATCAGCAACACCCCCAGCATCGCCGCCCCGGCGATCAGCCGCAGCACCGCGAAGGCCAAGGGATCAATCAGCCCCGCGCCGACAGCCGCCCGGTTCAGCACCGAATTGGCCGCGAAGGCGAGCATCGTCAGAAGGGTCAGGTAGAAAAGCCGCATGTCCCCCTTCTAGGCCCGCCCGCGCGCTGCGGCAATCGGGCCGCGCGCGCCTGCCCGCCGAATAGCCCGCCCCTTCCCCTTCGCGCGCCCATTCGCTAAGGGAAACGCGACCAAGGACGGGACGACACCGATGGAAAAGACCTTCAACGCCGCCGAGGCGGAACAGCGCCTCTATGACGCCTGGGAAAACTCCGGCGCCTTCAAGGCGGGCGCCAATGCCAAGCCGGGGGCAGAGACCTTCTGCATCATGATTCCGCCGCCGAACGTCACCGGCTCGCTCCACATGGGTCATGCGTTCAACAACACCTTGCAGGACATCCTTGTCCGCTGGCACCGGATGCGGGGCTTCGACACGCTCTGGCAGCCGGGGCAGGACCATGCGGGCATCGCGACCCAGATGGTCGTGGAACGGGAACTGGCCAAGGACAAGTCCAACCAGACCCGGCGCGAGATGGGGCGCGAGAAGTTCCTTGAGAAGGTCTGGGACTGGAAGGGCAAGTCCGGCGACACGATCATCAACCAGTTGAAGCGCCTCGGCGCCTCCTGCGACTGGTCGCGCAACGCCTTCACCATGTCCGGCGCCCCCGGTGCGCCGGCCTCGGATCAGGGCAATTTCCACGACGCCGTCATCAAGGTCTTCGTCGATCTCTACAACAAGGGCTTCATCTACCGCGGCAAGCGCCTTGTGAACTGGGACCCGCATTTCGAGACCGCGATCTCTGACCTTGAGGTCGAGCAGGTCGAGGTCGCGGGCCAGATGTGGCACTTCAAATACCCGCTCGCGGGCGGGCAGACCTATGAGTATGTCGAGAAGGACGAAGACGGCACCGTCACCTTCCGCGAGACGCGCGACTATATCTCCATCGCCACCACGCGGCCCGAGACGATGCTGGGCGACGGCGCGGTCGCGGTTCATCCGTCGGATGAACGCTACGCGCCAATCGTCGGAAAACTCTGCGAAATCCCCGTGGGGCCGAAAGAACACCGCCGCCTGATCCCGATCATCACCGACGAATACCCCGACCCCACCTTCGGGTCGGGCGCGGTGAAAATCACCGGCGCGCATGACTTCAACGACTATGGCGTGGCGAAACGCAACGACATCCCCTGCTATCGCCTCATGGACACCAAGGCCGCGATGCGGTCGGACGGCGCTCCGTATGAGGAAGCCGCCGCAACGGCCCAGCAGGTTGCCCGGTCCTGGCTGATCCGCAAGGGCTATTTGACGGCGGGTTTCGCCGAACAGCCCCTGACGCTGAGCGAGGCGGAAGTGGACGCCCTGAACCTTGTGCCAGAAGACCTGCGCGGGCTGGATCGCTATGAGGCGAGGAAGCGCGTCATCGACCAGATCACCGCCGAGGGGCTGGCGGTCACCGTGCTTGAGAAATCCATCGACGCTGAGACCGGCGCCGAACATCTCGAACGCATACCGCTGGTCGAAAAGAACCAGATGATGCAGCCCCATGGCGACCGCTCGAAGGTGGTCATTGAACCCATGCTGACCGACCAGTGGTTCGTCGATACCGCGAAGATCGTCGAACCGGCGCTGCAAGCCGTCCGCGACGGGATGGCGGCGCAGGAGGCGGGTGCGTTCGACGAGAAAGCCGGCTACACCCGCATCCTGCCCGAACGCGACGCCAAGACCTATTTCCACTGGCTGGAAAACATCGAGCCCTGGTGCATCTCCCGCCAGCTCTGGTGGGGGCATCAGATTCCGGTGTGGTATGGGCCAGCCTTCGGCGAAACAGGCGAAGTCACTTCGGGACTGATCCCGTTTTGCGCAGCTACGGGACATGACGCGCTAGAAAAGGCAAAAGCCTATTATCGCGATCTGCCCGGTTCCATTGAGGTTTCGCTGGCCGAGGAGGAAGAAGGCCTGGTCGATGCAGTCCTGAAGCTTAACCGAGGGCTTGTTTTCAACGATGCGGACGGGAACTACGCAGCGATAGAACTGGTCCGCGACCCCGACGTCCTCGACACCTGGTTCTCCTCCGGCCTCTGGCCCATCGGCACGCTCGGCTGGCCCGAAGAGACGGAGGAGTTGAAGAAATACTTCCCCACCGACGTCCTCGTCACCGGCTTCGACATCATCTTCTTCTGGGTCGCCCGGATGATGATGATGCAGCTTGCCGTCGTGGATCAGGTCCCCTTCCACACCGTCTATGTCCACGCCCTTGTCCGCGACGAGAAGGGCAAGAAGATGTCGAAGTCGCTCGGCAACGTCCTCGACCCGCTCGACCTCATCGCCGAATACGGCGCCGATGCGGTGCGCTTCACGCTGACCGCCATGGCCGCGATGGGGCGCGACCTGAAACTGTCGAAGGACCGCATCGCGGGCTACCGGAATTTCACCACGAAGCTCTGGAACGCTACCCGTTTCGCCGAAATGAACGCCTGCCTGCACCGTGACGTTGTCACTACGGAACCCCTACAGAAACCCGACGCGACCCACACGGTCAACCGCTGGATCATCGGAGAGACCGCCCGCGCCCGCCTCGCGGTGGATGAGGCGCTGACCGCCTACCGCTTCAACGACGCCGCGAACACGCTCTATGCCTTCGTCTGGGGCAAGGTCTGCGACTGGTATGTCGAGTTCGCCAAACCCCTGATGGACGGCGACCACGCGGAGGAGACGAAGGCGACGATGGCCTGGGTGCTGGACCAGTGCTACACGCTCCTGCACCCGATCATGCCCTTCATCACCGAGGAACTCTGGGCGCTGACGGGGAGCCGTGACAAGCTTCTTGTCCATGCTGACTGGCCGACCTATGGCGCTGATCTCATTGACGAAAACGCTGATCGCGAGATGAACTGGGTGATCGGGCTGATTGATGAGATTCGCTCCGCCCGCGCCCAGATGCACGTCCCGGCGGGCCTGAAACTGCCCATCGTGATGACCGCAATGGACGAGCGTGGGCGCGCAGCCTTCGCGCGCAACCAGCCGATGATCGAACGCCTCGCCCGCCTTGACGGGATGCGCGAAGGCAGCGCCCCCAAGGGCGCGATCACCATTGCCGTCGAAGGCGGCAGCTTCGCCATCCCGCTGGAAGGCGTCATCGACATCGCCGAGGAAAAGGCACGCCTTTCCAAGACCCTGGAGAAGCTGGAGAAGGATCTGAACGGCCTCAAAGGCCGCCTCTCCAACCCCAAGTTCGTCGAAAGCGCGCCCGAGGAGATCGTCGAGGAAACCCGCGAAAAGCTGGAGCTTGGGCAGGACGAGGCGGCGAAACTGAAAGCCGCCCTGCAACGCCTTTCCGAGATCGGCTAAAGCGTTTCCGGTTTCGTTGAGAAAGCAAGTATCGGAATTCGAACGAAATAAGTTCGAATTCTGAGTCAGCGCAAACCCGAAATGCCATAGCGCTTCTTCTGTTCGGAAATACTCTCGGGGGGTCCGGGGGGCAGACGGCCCCCCGGCCTGCCCTCAGGCAAGCTCCACCGGCGGCAGGGGCGGCGCGTCGTCATGCTGCGGCACGGTCTGGCGTTCGATCTTGCGCCAGACCTTCGGCGGCTCCGTCCCCCGGTGCAGCGCCCTTATCGCGGTCTGCACCGCCTCATCCGCCCTGGTGCGCCGCGCCAGGTGGCGGGCATAGTCGACCCAGGTCGGAACGTAGTACTTCTCGCTCCACAGTTCCGGCCGGTTCAGGTCGCGCAGCAGCGCCCAGCGGCTTGCGCCATCCCTGATCCGTATCCGCCGCCGCTGCTGCATCAGGGCCAGGAAGTCGTCCACATCCTCCTGCGCGATCTCGTACTCCACCATGATGAAGATCGGCCCGCTTCGGGCGCGCAGGTCGATCTGCGGCTCGACCGAGGCGACAAGGCCAAGCGGCGTCAGGTCGAGATCGGTAAACTCATGCACTTGCAGCAGTTTTCCGGCCAGCAGCCCCAGCGCCAGCACCCCCGCCGCCAGCCCGAAGGCCAGCGGTACGCCGCCCTTATCGGCCACCGCGCCCCAGGCCCAGGCGCCCGCCGCCATACCGCCGAAGGTCGCCATCTGGTAGAAGGACAAGGCCCGCCCCAGCACCCAGCGCGGCGTCGAGAGTTGCACCGTGGTGTTGAAAAGCGACAGCGCCAGCACCCAGCACGCCCCGCCCAGCATCAGCGCAGGCACGATGACATAGACCGGCGGCACCAGTGCCAGAAGGCCCAGCGCCATGGCAAAGCCCGCGAAGCCCAGCCGAACCACCCGCTCATTCCTCAGCCAGGCGCGAAGCCGCGCGTTCAGGAAGACGCCGCAGATCGCCCCGGCGCCGAAGCAGCCGAGGTAGACCCCGTAAAGCAGTGCCGAGCCTTGCAGCGTGTCTCGGGTATAGATCGGCAACAGCGCCATCAGGCAGGACGCGCCCACCCCGAAAAGGCAGGACCGCGCCATGACCCGGATCAGCGCGGGCGACATCACCATGTAGCGGAACCCGGCGCCCAGCGCGCGGGTGATGTCTTCGCGCGGCAGGGTGCGTTCCGCCACCGGGCGGCGCCAGCGCCAGATGCCGAAGATGAAGCCCAGATAGCTGACCGCGTTGACCGCAAAGGCCGCCGCCGCCCCCGCCGCCGCCACGATGGCCCCGCCCAGCGCCGGACCGACGGAGCGGGCAAGGTTGAAGCCCATGGAATTCAGGCTGACCGCCTGCGCGACCTCGGCCCGTGGGACGATATCGCCGATGGAGGCCTGCCAGGACGGGTTGAACAAGGCCGTCCCGCAGCCGATCAGGAAGGTGAAGCCCAGAAGCAGCCAGGGTGTCATCCAGCCGGCCCAGGCGAAAACCGCAAGCGCCACCGACACGACGAACATGAAGACCTGCGCCGACAGCATGATCCGGCGGCGGTCGAAATTGTCGGCCAGCGCGCCAGAGATCAGCGAGAACACCATGATCGGCAGCGTGTTCGACGACTGCACCAGCGCCACCATGCCGTGACTGGTCGTCAGGCTGCCCATCATCCAGGCCGCCCCGACCGCCTGGATCAGCGAACCGAAGTTCGAGGCCTGACTGGCCACCCAGAGGCCACGGAAATTGCGGTTGGCGAGCGGCGCCAATGTGATCGACGTGGCGATGGTGCTGCCCCCGTTCCTGCGCCCCCTCTTTCTGCGCCCACGGGGCGGGAAGGGCAAGACCTGCCGCCCGCATCATCCCGCTTGCCGAAGGACGGGGATTCATGCTCATCATCCCGCCATGACCGGACCCCGCTACACCCGCCTCGCCGAAACCCTTCCCGCCACCGTGCCTTTCGTCGGCCCGGAAACGCAGGAGCGCGCGCGCGCCCGGCCGTTCCGGGCGCGGCTCGGCGCGAATGAAAGCGTCTTCGGCCCCTCGCCCGCGGCCATCCTCGCCATGCGTCAGGCGGCGCAGGAGGTGTGGATGTATGGCGACCCGGAAAACCACGACCTGCGCGCCGCGCTGGCCGATCATCATGGCGTGAACCCGGCCCATGTCACCGTGGGCGAAGGGATCGACGGGCTGCTCGGCTATCTCGTCCGCCTGCTGATCGAACCGGGGGATGCGGTCGTCACCTCGGACGGCGCCTACCCGACCTTCAATTTCCACGTCGTGGGCTTTGGCGGGGTGCTGCACAAGGCGCCCTACAAGGGCGATCACGAAGACCCCGAGGCGCTGGTGGCGCTGGCGGCCGAAACCGGCGCGAAGCTCGTCTACATCGCCAATCCCGACAACCCGATGGGGACATGGCATGACGCCACCGTCACCGCCCGTATGATCGAGGCGCTGCCCGAGGGTGCGCTTCTGATCCTCGATGAGGCCTATGTGGACTTCGCGCCTGAAGGGACGGCGGCGGCGGTCGATGCCGACGATCCGCGCGTGATCCGTATGCGCACCTTTTCAAAGGCCTACGGGATGGCAGGGGCGCGGGTCGGCTATGCGCTGGGGCATCCCGGCCTGATCTCCGCCTTCAACAAGATCCGCAACCATTTCGGCGTCGGCCGCATCGCACAGGCGGGGGCGCTGGCGGCGCTTGGCGATCAGGGCCACCTGCATCTGGTCCAGCGCCGCGTCGCGGGTTCACGAGAGGATCTGTCGCGGATCGCGCGGCTGAACGGGCTGACACCTCTTCCCTCGGCCACCAACTTCGTCACCATGGATTGCGGCGGCGACGGGGCCTTTGCGCGCAAGGTGCTGGAGGGGCTGATCGCGCGCGACATCTTCGTGCGGATGCCCTTTGTCGCGCCGCAGGACCGCTGCATCCGCGTCAGCTGCGGCACCGCGCCGCAAAACGCGCTTTTCGGCGCCGCCCTGCCCGAGGCGCTGGCGGCGGCGCGGGGGGGCTAAAGCGTTTCGGGTTTGCGTTGAGAAGGTAAGTATCAGAATTCGGACGAAATAAGGTCAAATTCCGATTCAGTGTAAACCCGAAATGCTATAACCGCCGGCCACCACCCCGGCGGCGGCGGCCAGCGCACCGTCCCCGTGCGGGACATTCAGCGCGCGCATCCCCGCCTCCATCACCGACAGCACGCCCAGCGTCATATGGGCGTTCACATGACCCATATGCGCGACGCGCAGGAAATCGCCATAGGCGGGATCGGTCGGCTCGGCCATGCCAAGGCCGATGCCCAGCGTCACGCCTGCCTCTTCCTCGCACCAGCGCCGCAGCCGCCCGGCGCCGCCATCCCCGATCCTGGCCGCCGTGACCGAGGTCCCCCGGAACGCCGGATCGGCGATGTTCAGCGCGATGTCCCCGCCCTGCCCCCAGGCCTCGAACGCCGCCCAGACCGCGCGGGCAAGCGTCGCGTGGCGCGCCCAGGCGGCGGGCAGGCCCTCTTCATGGACGAGCATCTTCAACGCCTCGGCCAGGCCGTAGATGTGATGGGTCGGCGCGGTACCGGCGAAATACTGGTAATACTGCGCGGGGGTCGCGCGCGGCCCCCAGTCCCAGTAGGGCGTTCTCAGATCGGCGCCGCGCGTCACCTCGCGCGCGCGGGCGGAGAACCACACGAAGGCCAGCCCCGGCGGCGTCATCAGCCCCTTCTGGCTGGCCGCGACAAGGACGTCGATGCCCCAGTCGTCCATCTTCAGGGGATCGCAGCCCAGCGAGGCGATGGCATCGACCGCCAGCAGCGCGGGGTGGCCCGCGGCGTCGATGGCGGCGCGGACGGCGGCGATGTCGTTGCGGACCGAGGATGCGGTATCGACATGGGTCAGCGTCACCGCCTTGATACGGCGGTCGGTATCGGCCCGCAGCGCGGCCTCGATCCGGTCGGGATCGGCCGGGCTTTGGCGGCCGAAGTCGATCCGCTGGACCTGCACCCCCATCGCCTCGGCCGACAGCGCCCAGCCAAGGCCGAAGCGGCCGGTGAGGATCGCCAGCGCATGATCCCCGCGCGAGAAGATATTGGCATTCGCCGCCTCCCACCCGCCATGGCCGTTGGCGATGTAGATCGCGACATGGGCGTCGGTCAGCGCCACGCGCTTCAGGTCCGCGACCACATCCCGCGTCAGGTCGTGCAGCGCGCCCTCATAGATATTCGGCGCGGCCCGGTGCATGGCCCGCAGCACCCGGTCGGGCATGACCGAGGGGCCGGGAATGGCAAGGTAGGGCCGACCGTTGGACAGGGACATGGGCGCGATCTCCGGCTTTCTGGGACAAAGGCGTAGTGCCGGGGCGCGGGAAGGTCAATTGACCCCCGGCACCGGCTTTACCATCGGCCGCGCCCCTGCGATGGTGCGGCGGCAACAGGACGACCACGGATTGAAACGATGACAGGCGAAAGCGCCCCCGACAGAACAGTCCTTGAGATCACCGGCACCGACCGGGTCGATTTCCTTCAGGGGCTGGTCAGCAACGACCTTGGCAGGCTGAAGAACGGTTTGGTCTATGCCGCGCTGCTGACGCCGCAGGGCAAGTATCTGGCGGATTTCTTCCTGGTGCCGGGGGATCAGGCGATCCTGATCGACGTCAAGGACAGCCTTGCGGACGGCCTGGCGCGGCGGCTGTCGATGTACAAGCTGCGGGCGGATGTGCGGATCGCGGTATCGCCGCTGGCCGTCACACGTGGCCTTGGCCCCGCGCCCGCAGGCGCCTTCACCGATCCGCGCCATCCCGACCTTGGCTGGCGGGCCTATGGGGCCACGGGCGGCGCGCCCGCAATCGACTGGGGCGCGATCCGGGTCGCCCATTGCATCCCCGAAACAGGCGTCGAACTGATCCCCGACGACAGCTTCATCCTTGAGGCCGGGTTCGAGCGCCTGCATGGCGTCGATTTCCGCAAGGGCTGCTATGTCGGGCAGGAAGTGACCGCGCGGATGAAGCACAAGACGGAATTGCGCAAGGGGCTGGTCCGCGTGCGGGTCGATGGCGCGGCGCCGGTCGGGACAGAGATCGAGGCCGGGGGCAAACCGGCGGGCGTCCTTTACACCCAGTCGGGCGGGATGGGTATCGCCTACCTGCGGTTCGACAGGGCCGAAGGCGAGATGCGGGCCGGCGGGGCGATCCTGCATCGCGCATGAAAAGGGTCGCCCGAAGGCGGCCCTGATCGTTCCCGCGCGGTTTTCGCCCGCTCAGGCGCGTTCGGAATATTCGAACGTCTCGGTGTTGACGATGATGTCCTCGCCCTCCCCCACGAAAGGCGGGATCGTGATGCGCAAGCCGTTGTCGAGGATCGCGGGCTTGTAGCTGTTGGCGGCGGTCTGGCCCTTCACGACCGGCTCCGTTTCCACCACCTTGCAGGTCACCTTCTGCGGCAGCGCGACCGACAGCGCCTCTTCCCCGTAATATTCGATGGTCGCGGTCATGCCGTCTTGCAGGAAGGGGCGGCGATCGCCGAGAAGGTCGGCGTCCAGTTCGGTCTGCTCGAAGGTCTCGCTGTCCATGAACACCAGACGGCCGTCGGTTTCATAAAGGAACTGCTGGTCCTTCTGGTCCAGACGGACCCGTTCGACCTTGTCTTCCGAACGGAAGCGTTCGTTCAGCTTGCGCCCGTCGCGGAGGTTTTTCAGCTCCACCTGCGCGAAGGCGCCGCCCTTGCCGGGCTTCACATGGTTGACCTTCACGGCGGCCCAAAGCCCGCCATCATGTTCCAGCACGTTGCCGGGACGAATTTCGTTGCCGTTGATCTTGGCCATCCGAAAGCACCTTGGCTAAGGTTGAAAGGAAATTTCCGGCTCCTATATATGCCGGGCCGTTCTGTGGCAAGTTTACTAGATGCTGTGACGCCCTTTCGACGGCCATGCACAAGACGCATGGCTGACATGCGGTTTGGGACATACCGAATCGAGCGCAAATAGCCGTATTGAGCAGAACGCCGGTAAACGCAAGAGCAAGAAAAACAGGAACTGAGATGCGCGATTTCGTTGACGGCACCGCATTCAACTACGAACAAGGCCAGAGGTCGCGGAAACTTTTCGCCGCCGTTGTCCTTGCAGCGCTGGATGATGCGATTGCCGATGATAAAAAGTATGGCAACGGGCCTGAGCAGATTGCCCGTTGGGCGCGGTCGCGTGATGGCCGCGAAGTCCTGTCCTGCGCCGGGATCGACCCGAACGAGCGGGTCGTGAAGGGGCTGATGGAGTTCGTCTCCAAGGGGGTTCGCACCTCTGTCGCGCTGTCGCGCGAGGAAAGCGAACGCCGCCATGCCGCGGAAGAGGCCGAAGCGGCCTGAGTTCAGGGTAACGCCTGGAAACGAGAGAACGCGCCCCAGGGGCGCGTTTTCGTTTTTGCGGGTCTGTTCAGGTGGTTGGCGGGCGCGGCTTATAGCATTTCGGGTTTGCGTTGGCTCAGAATTCGAACTTAGTTCGTTCGAATTCTGATACTTGCTTTCTTAACGAAAACCCGAAACGCTTTGGCCGTCACTCGAACTTCTGCGCTTCCAAGGCGCGGGCGATTTCCTGGCGGACCAGCTTGCGCACATTGCGGGTGATACGTTCGCCCAGCGGCCCCTGAAGCTCTTCCCGGATGACCTCGGAAATCAGGTCGCGCAGCATCTCCATGTCGATGACGGCCTCATCGTCCTGCGAGAACAGATCGACACCGTCCTCCTCGCCCTCGTCCGGGGTCACGGCGGCCATCGCGGCGGCACCGGCCATGGCGGCGGCGGGCATGGGGTCACCCTCTGGCGCCACATCGGCGGCGTCCGGCAGGTCGGCCTCCGCGACGGCATCTTCGACCGCCTCGGGGGTTTCCACGGGGTCGGCCTCGGCAAAGGCCACTTCGGCGCTCTCGACGTCCTCGGGCGCCGCGTAAGCCGCCTCGGGCGTTTCCGGTGCTGCGTAAGCCTCCCCGGCAAGGTCGGGCGTCTCCGCCTCCGGTCCTTGTTCCTCCGCGACCTCCGCGGCCTCATCCTCTGCCGAGACGACCTCTAGCGTCGCATCTTCGGCCATCTCGGGCGTGTCCGCGCCCTCCGCGACGGCACCATCGGCTTCGGCATCTTCGCCGGAACCCTCCACCGCGTCGCTCGCGGTCAGGTGCAGGCGGCCGGTGTTGCCCTGCCCGTCCATGTCGCCGGAAATGACCTGCCAGTCGCTGCGCCGACCGGCCGGGCCGCTGCGCAGGAAGGTGATCTCATCCGTGCCGTGATCCTCGGCGGGCTCCGCCGTGGCATCCTCGGTCGTGGCCTCTTCCGCTTCGGCCACCTCTTCGGCCTCAGGCGCCAGGGCCGTGTCTTCCGTCACCCCGGCAGAGATTGACGGGTCGTCGGGGCGCACAGGCACCGGCCCGCCGGTATCGACCACGAAGCCGTCGTCGAACGCCTCTTCCAGCGCCAGCGCCGAGGGGTCGGCGCTATCCTTCGCCACCTCGCTGCCGTCGGGTTCGAATTCCGCGCCGATCCCGGCCACCGCGGCCTCAAGCTCTGCAATCGTGCTTTCAAGCGTGGCGAGGTCTTCCTCAAGCGCCGATGCGGGCCGGATGGCGGGCGCTGCGGGGATTTCGGACACATGGACCGGCCAGCGGGCGTCCTGTTCCTCTTCGCTGACCACGTTGACCAGCGATGCCTCCTCCGGCGCGTCTTCCGGCGTCTCTTCGACCTCCGCCGCCGGTGACTCCACCCGCAAGGCGTCGGTCAAAAGCAGCTTGCCCGCGCCCTCCTCCTCTTCCGCGACCGGAACCGGCGTCCGCAGGCGGCGGTCTTCCGACACGAGGCGGCGGATGGACGAGAGGACATCCTGGATCTCGGCATTCGAGAGGGGATCAGACATGGGCATTCCTTATCGGCTGGCGACGGGTACCATATCCCGCCGCTTTCCCTCCGACAACCGATCCCTGCGGGGTCAGTTCTTCCCGATGGCCTTCAGAACACGGTCAAGGCTCTTGCCCTGGACCGAGGTCGGCGGCGCGCTTTTGACGGCGTTGTAATAGGCCGCCGGGTCGTAGACCGGAATGCCGAGGTTCAGGTGGTCGACAGTCAGAAGACCCATAGAGGCCAGAAGTGAATAGTTTGCTACCTGAAGATTGGCGACGGCCGTGATCCGGCTGGAGCGCGCGTCCAGAAGCGACTGTTCCGCGTTCAGCACATCCAGCGTCGTCCGCGCGCCCAGCTTCGCCTCTTCGCGCACACCGTCATAGGCGATGGTCGCGGCCGAGATCTGGCGATCGGTGGCCGAAATCTGCGCCCGCGCGACCGAGATGTCGGCCCAGGAATTGGCGACGTTCTGGGCGATGATCACGCTGGATTGCTGCAAGCCCGCGCGGGCCTGTTCGCGCTGCGCGATGGCCTTGCGGTGGACCGAGGACAGCTTGCCCCCGGCATAGATCGGCTGCTGCAACTGGATGCCGACGGAAGACGCATTTATGCCGTTGTCATCGCGCGCCAGCGAGGCGTCGGCGGACACCGTCGGCAGCCGCTGCGCGGCGCCAAGCGCGACGCCAAGATCGGCAGCGGCGACCTGATGCTGCGCCTGAAGGATGCTGGGATGGCTGCGCATGGCGATGCCCTGCGCCTCGGTGACCGATTTCGGCAGCGGCGGGACCTTCGGCGCGATGGCCAGCGCGCCGGGGTAATGCCCGGTCACGGCCTTGTAGCTTTCCCGCGCCGCCGCCAGCTGCCCCTGCGCGGCGGCAAGACCGGCGCGCGCGGCGGCAAGCTGGGCCTGCGCCAGCGCGACGTCGGTGCGCGTCACCTCGCCCACGTCGAACTGGTCCTGCGTGGCCTTCAGCGTTTCTTCCAGCACGCGGACGGAGTTGTCGTTGATCGACACGTTCTCGATCGCCGAACGGACGCCGAAATAGGCCTGCACGGCGCCCAGAAGGACGCTTTGTTCGACCGAGACCAGCGCCTCGCGCGTGGCAAGCACGGTTTCCTTGGCAATGTCGACGCCCAGCCGGTTGCGACCGCTGTCAAAGAGCGTCATCGAGGCGCTGAGCGCGATGGTGGCGCTGAGATTATCGCGCCCCATGGCGACCGGGTCAGTATAGCCCGCATTGGCAACGAAGGCGAGAACCGGGCGCAGGGCGGACACGGCGGAGGCCACATCCTCATCCGCGGCGCGCAGCACGGCGCGGTTCTGCTCAAGCAGGTTGGAGTTCTTGTAGGCAGAGATCAGCGCATCGGCCAGCGTCTCGGCCGAGGCGGTCAGCGGGGCAAGGCACGTCAGGGCAAGAAGACCGGCGGCGACAAGTCTTTTTCCGGGCGCAGTTTTCATCTTGGCGTACCTCACTCTGGCCGCGGACCGTTTCGGCGCGACCGTTCTGAATTCCTAAAGGACGAAGGCCGGGGCCTTGGCGAAGCCCGGCAGGACCGGGGCCGAGGCGGTGAAGGCATAGCGCCAGGTCACCACGCCGTCGATCTTGTAGCCGACGCGGGCGACGCCCAGCGCGCCGTCCATGAACAGGCAGGCGATGCGGCCGCCTTCCTTCAACTGCGCCTCGATAGCGGCCGGGACGGCTTCGGCCGCGCCCTCGACCACGATCACGTCATAGGGGCCGTGCTTGGCGGCGCCTTCGTTCAGCGGCGCCTCGATCACGGCGACGTTGTGGACATCCTCGCCCGCCAGACGCGCCTCGGCCTGGGCGGCCAGATCGCCGTCCTCCTCGACCGCGACGACGGCTTCGGCCATCCGGGCGATCACGGCGGAGGAATAGCCAAGCCCGCAGCCCAGATCGAGGACAAGGTCGGTGGGCTGGATGTCGAGCGCGTCGAGCATCTTCGACAGGGTCCGCGCCTCAAGGATCACCCGGCCCTGGCCAAGGTCGAGATTTCCGCCGACATAGGCGGCGGCGCGCAGGGCGGAGGGGACGAAGGCTTCGCGTTGGACGCTCAGCATCGCCTCGATGATCGGGAATTTCGTGACGTCGTTGGGGCGGACCTGCGTGTCCACCATCATCGTGCGCAGCGCGGCGAAGTCGGTCATGTCTGAACTCATGGGTTTGAATCCGGGCTGGCAACCTCTTGCCATAGAAAGATTGTGACGGCAACGGGCCAGACTGCGGCAATGCGCGCCACCGGGGAAAAGTGATCGTGCTTTGCCGGTCATTCGGGCGCCGCCGGGGCCGGTCGTTGCGAAGCGGGCCTGTTCGGCCTATCGAAGGGGGGCGGCGGCGAAAGGATCGGGGCGGTGGACGCAGGCAGCGGCACGGAACGGCGGGTGGAGGCGCCCCGCCCCTTCAAGACCCAGCTTCTGAAATGGGTCGGCAGCAAGCAGAAGATCGGGCATGAGATCGCCCGCCATTTCCCGCCCCGCTTCGGCGCCTATCACGAACCCTTCCTGGGGTCTGCCGGGGTGATGGCGGTGCTGGCCCCGCGCGAGGGCTACGGATCGGACACTTTCGCGCCGCTGATCGAGATATGGCAGGCGCTGGCGACGGAGCCGGAGCTGCTGAAGCGCTGGTATGCCGAGCGGTGGCACCTGTTCCACGCGGGTGATCGCGTCGCGGGCTATGAGGCGATCAAGGCCGCCTATAACGCCGCGCCGAACGGGGCGGATTTCCTGTTCCTGACGCGCAGTTGCTATGGCGGTGTGGTGCGGTTCCGCAAGTCGGACGGCTATATGTCCACCCCGGTCGGCGCCCATCCCCCGATCCGGCCCGAGGCCTTCGCCCGCCGCGTCGATCAGTGGCGCGCCCGGCTGGCGGGCTGCCGGTTCGAGCAGTTGGATTACCGCGAGGCAATGGCCCGCGCCCGGCCGGGCGACCTGATCTATTGCGACCCGCCCTATGCGCATTCGCAATCCATCCTTTACGGCGCGCAGGGGTTCGCGCTGGCCGAGTTGATGGAGACCATCGCCGCCTGCAAGGCGCGCGGCGTTCATGTCGCGCTTAGCATCGACGGCAGCAAGAAAAGCGGCCTTCGCCCCTGCGACATCCCCCTGCCCAGCGGGCTTTTCGCGCGGGAAATCATGCTGACGCTTGGCCGGTCGATGCTGCGGCGGTTCCAGATGGCGGGCCAAAGCTGCGAGGCCGAGGTGGTGCAGGACCGCCTGCTGCTGACCTGGTAGGGCCTTGCCGGGCGTCCGGGGTTTATGACTCTGCGCCATGATTTTCTGGCGGCATTGCGGTGGGCGGCCGAAAAGAGCCCTTCGCGGTCGCTCCCCCTGCCCGGAACCAAGGCGCGTCCCGCGCCGCCGAACAGCCCGCCCTACGCCCACCCGCGGTCGGGCAGTGCCCGGCAACGAAAAAGGGGCCCCGTCGCCGAGGCCCCTTTCCGTTTCCTTATAGCATTTCGGATTTACGCTGTATCAGAATTTGAACTTATTTCGTTCGAATTCTGATACTTACGTTCTCGACGCAAACCCGAAACGCTTTAGCGGAACGGCGTGATTACATCATGCCGCCCATGCCACCCATGCCGCCCATGTCGGGCATGCCGCCACCGGCCGCGCCCTTCGGCTCCGGCTTGTCGGCAACCATGGCTTCGGTGGTGATCAGCAGACCGGCGACCGAGGCCGCGTCTTCCAGAGCGGTCCGGGTGACCTTGGCCGGGTCGATGACGCCGAACTTGAACATGTCGCCATATTCTTCGGTCTGGGCGTTGAAGCCGAAGTTCTTGTCCTTCGACTCGCGGATCTTGCCCGCGACGACGGCGCCGTCGACGCCCGCGTTCTCGGCGATCTGGCGCAGCGGCGCTTCCAGCGCCTTGCGGACGATCGCGATCCCGGCTTCCTGGTCGGAGTTGGCACCCGTCAGGCCGTCAAGCGCCTTGCCGGCCTGCACGAGGGCAACGCCGCCACCGACGATGACGCCTTCCTGAACCGCCGCACGGGTCGCGTTCAGCGCGTCGTCGACGCGGTCCTTGCGCTCTTTCACTTCCACTTCGGTCATGCCGCCGACCTTGATGACGGCAACGCCGCCGGCCAGTTTCGCGACACGTTCCTGAAGCTTCTCGCGGTCGTAGTCCGAGGTGGTTTCCTCGATCTGCGTGCGGATCTGGCCAACGCGGGCTTCGATCTCGGACTTCTCACCGGCGCCGTCGACGATGGTGGTGTTGTCCTTGTTGATCGAAACCTTCTTGGCGCGGCCGAGCATGTCGAGGCCGACATTCTCAAGCTTCATGCCGAGGTCTTCGGAGATGACCTGGCCGCCGGTCAGGATCGCGATGTCCTGAAGCATGGCCTTGCGGCGATCGCCGAAGCCCGGCGCCTTGACGGCGGCGATCTTCAGGCCGCCGCGCAGCTTGTTGACGACGAGCGTGGCAAGGGCTTCGCCTTCCACATCCTCGGCGACGATCAGCAGCGGTTTTTGCGACTGGATCACCGATTCCAGCAGCGGGACCATCGGCTGAAGCGAGGAGAGTTTCTTCTCGTGCAGCAGGATGTAGCAGTCCTCGAGGTCCGCGATCATCTTGTCGGGGTTGGTCACGAAGTAGGGCGACAGGTAGCCGCGGTCGAACTGCATGCCTTCGACGACTTCGGTTTCCGTCTCAAGACCCTTGTTCTCTTCGACGGTGATAACGCCTTCGTTGCCGACCTTCTGCATCGCATCGGCGATCTGGCGGCCGATCTCGGCCTCGCCATTGGCGGAAATGGTGCCGACCTGCGCAACTTCGGCGCTGTCGTTGACCGGGCGGGCGGCGGCCTTGATCGCCTCGACGACCTTGGCGGTCGCCATGTCGATGCCGCGCTTGAGGTCCATCGGGTTCATCCCGGCGGCAACCGACTTCATGCCTTCCTTGACGATGGCCTGGGCCAGAACCGTCGCGGTGGTGGTGCCGTCACCGGCCTCATCGTTGGTGCGGGAAGCGACTTCCTTCACCATCTGCGCGCCCATGTTCTCGAACTTGTCGCCCAGCTCGATTTCCTTGGCGACGGTCACGCCGTCCTTGGTGATGCGCGGGGCGCCGAACGACTTGTCGATCACGACGTTGCGGCCTTTCGGGCCGAGGGTCACCTTCACCGCATCGGCGAGGATGTTGACGCCGCGCAGCATGCGGTCACGGGCATCGGTGTTGAACTTGACGTCCTTAGCAGCCATGTTGGCTTCTCCTGAATGTCTTGGTTTCGTTAGGGAAAAGGCAGCCTCAGGCGATGATGCCGAGGATGTCGCTTTCCTTCATGATCAGCATCTCGGTGCCGTCGACGGTCACTTCCGTGCCCGACCACTTGCCGAAGAGGATGCGGTCGCCGGCCTTGACCGACGGCGCGATCAGCTCGCCGGAATCTTTCCGCGCGCCTTCACCGACCGCGACGACTTCGCCCTCGGCGGGCTTTTCCTTGGCGCTGTCGGGGATGATCAGACCGCCCTTGGTCTTTTCGTCGCTTTCCACGCGCTTGACCAGCACGCGGTCATGAAGCGGTTTGAATGCCATCTGGTTCACTCCCATGGGTATCCAGTTTATCTCTCGTTAGCACTCACTGGCGGCGAGTGCTAACGGAGGGTAGTTAGGGGGCGGGCAGAGCCGAGTCAACACCCCGCCCGCCACAAAATCGCCCCGCCCGCGCCTTGGCGGCAGGCGGCGGAGGGGGCAGAAAGGGCAAGCGTTCCGGCCGCTGGTGGAGGATGTCATGCTGAAAAAGATCGCGATTGCCCTTCTGTGGCTGTGGCCCGCCCTGCCGGGCATGGCCGCCTGCACCGGGCAGGACATCGTGCCGGGCCTGCCCGCCGGGGACCGCGCGGCGCTTGACGCGCAGATCGACGCGACACCCTTCGGGCGCGGCAATGCCTGGCGCGCCACGCGCGGCACCGCCGTGGTGGACATCGTCGGGACCTATCATTTCGACGACCCGCGCCATGAAGAGGTGATGGCCGCGCTGCGCCCGCGGATCGACACCGCCGCCGCCGTGCTGGTCGAGGCCGGGCCGAGCGAGATGGAAGAACTGAAATCCGACATGCTGACCAAGCCGGAGCTGATGTTCGTCATGAAAGGCGCCACCCTGCCCGAGATGATGACGGAGGCGGACTGGCAGGACCTGTCGGGCGCGCTGGCCAAGCGCGGGATGCCCGCGATCTTCGCCGCCAAGCTTCAGCCCTGGTATGCGACCATGCTGCTGGCCGCGCCGCCCTGCATGATGCCGGAACTGGAAACGGGGGAGACGAACGGCCTTGACGCCCGCGTCATCTCGCGCGCTTTGGACCGTCAGATCCCGATCCTGGCGCTTGAACCCTATGACGCCGCCTTCGAACGGTTCCGCGCCATGGCGCCCGAAGTTCAGGTAGAGATGCTGCGCATGTCGCTGCTGATGGACGATGACGCCGAGGATATGCTCGCCACCCTGTCGCGCGCCTATTTCGACGAGGATGCGCGGCTGGTCTGGGACCTTGGCCGGATGATGGCGGAAAAGACACCCGGCCTCGATCAGGATCAGGTCGACCGGGTCTATGCGATGATGGAGGACACGCTGATGATCCAGCGCAACGAAAGCTGGATACCGGTGATCGAGGAGGCGACGAACCGCGGCCGCCTGTTCGTGGCCTTCGGCGCGCTGCACCTGTCGGGCGAAAAGGGCGTGCTGGCGCTTTTGCGCGACAAGGGGTTCCGCGTCGAACCGATCCCCTTCCGCTGATCGGGCCGGGCGTGGGGCGTTTCCGCGCTGCGGCGTGGTGACATTCCCCGAAGCCCTGATTATAAGGCCCGCGACCTTAATTCGTTCAGCGGAACCCTGACCCATGATCAAAGTCTTTGGCCACAAATCCCCCGACACCGATTCCACCGGCTCGCCCATCATCTGGGCCTGGTACCTGACCGAGCATCGCAAGCAGCCCGCCGAGGCGAAGCTCTTGGGAGAACCGAACACCGAAGCGGCCTTTGTCCTGAAGAAATGGGACCTGCCGAAGCCCGAGATCATTTCCGGCATCGCGGCGGGCGACAAGGTCGTCATCGTCGACACCAACAACCCGGCCGAACTGCCCGACGGTATCAACGATGCCGACATCATCCAGATCATCGACCACCACAAGCTGACCGGCGGGATCGAGACCAAGGGGCCGATCGACATCACCATCAAGCCGCTGGCCTGCACCGCGACCATCATGCACAACCTGATGGGCGAGAACGCCGCCAAGATGCCGCGCGGGATCAAGGGCGCGATGCTGTCCTGCATCCTGTCCGACACGCTGGAATTCCGTTCGCCCACGACCACCGAACAGGACAAGGCGTTGGCGCTTGACCTGGCCAGGGACCTTGGCATCGACGTCGCGGCCTATGCCGCCGAGCTGTTCGAGGCGAAGTCGGACGTTGGCGCGTTCTCCGACGCGGAGCTGCTGCGGATGGATTCGAAGGAATACAACGTCGCGGGCAAGGAGCTGCGCGTCTCGGTTCTGGAGACCACCGCGCCGAAGCTGATCCTTGATCGCAAGGACAGCCTGATGACGTCGATGGAGGCCGTGGCGAAAGAAGACGGCGCCGATCAGGTGCTTCTTTTCGTCGTGGACATCCTGAAGGAAGAGGCGACGCTGCTGGTGCCGAACGATCTGGTCAAGCAGATGGCCGAGGCCTCGTTCGGCGCGACCGTCACCGGCGATACCGTCGTCCTTCCGGGCGTGATGAGCCGCAAGAAGCAGATCATCCCGGCGCTGAAGCTCTGATCCGGTCCCCCGCTTCCCGCAAGGCGCCTTCGGGCGCCTTTGCTTTTTTCCGACCGCACGAGGCCAACGATGACCCGGATCATCCCGTCGCTTGCCGACATATCGGACCCCTACGACACGCTTTATTGCGACCTCTGGGGCTGCCTTCACAACGGTCGCGCCCCCTACCCCGCCGCCGTCGCGGCGCTTCAGGCGTTTCGCGCCAAGGGCGGACGGGTGGTTCTGCTGACCAACGCGCCGCGTCCGCAGGCGGGCGTGCGGGCGCAGCTTGACCGGCTGGGCGTGCCGCAGGACGCCTGGGACCTGATCGCGTCGTCGGGCGATGCCGCGCAGGCGGGGCTTTTCGGCGGCATGGTCGGGCGGCGGGTCTATCACCTTGGCCCGGCGAAGGATGATGGCTTCTTCACCGACATTCCGGCAGAATTCGCCGATGCCCCGGCGATCACCCGCGTACCGCTGGAAGAGGCCGAGGGCATCGTCTGCACCGGCCCCTTCGACGATCTGACCGAAACGCCCGAGGATTACCGGGCGACCTTCCTTTACGCCAAGGCCAAGGGGTTGAAGCTGCTTTGCTCCAACCCCGATCTGGTCGTCGATTACGGCGACCGCCGGATCTATTGCGCGGGCGCGCTGGCCGCGCTTTACGACGAGATGGGGGGCGAAAGCCTGTATTTCGGCAAGCCGCATCCGCCGATCTACGACCTTGCCCGGCGGCGCGTGATCGCGGCGGGGTTCGATTTCGACCCGGCCCGCACGCTGGCGGTGGGCGACGGTATCGGCACCGACATTCAGGGCGGTCTGGGCGAAGGGATCGACACGCTTTTCGTCACCGGCGGGCTGGCGGTCGAAGCGTTCGGGCCGGATGTCGAGGCGCCCGAAGCGGGGCTTCTGCGGGACTGGCTGGACGACCGGCAGATCACGCCGACCTATGCCATCGGCCGGCTGAGATAGCCGAAACATCCCGGCAATATTGTTGCCACAAGAGAAGCCATTCGGCAAATAAGTTGCGCGCCCGATTGCGCGCAGCGGATTCAAGGGTTATGCTGCACTGCAACATGACTGCCATGGATTCGCGATGATGCTCGACAACCTGCCGCGTGGAACGATCTGTATCGAGGATCTGGAAGTGGGGATGACCCGCTATCTCCAGAAGACGATCACCGACCGCGACATCGAGATGTTCGCCGAGGTCTCGACCGACCGCAATCCGGTGCATCTGGACGACGACTATGCCCGCGACACGATCTTCGAGGGCCGCATCGCCCACGGGATGCTGACCGCCGCGCTGATCTCGGCGGTGATCGGCGAACAGCTTCCGGGCCATGGCACCGTCTATCTGGGCCAAAGCCTCAAGTTCATGGCCCCCGTCCGCCCCGGCGATACCGTCTATGCCGAGGTCAAGGTCGCGGCCATCGACCATGCCCGCCGCCGGGTGACCCTTGAAACCCATTGCGCCGTGGGCGATACGGTCGTTCTGAAAGGCGAAGCGCTGGTTCTGGCGCCCAGCCGCAAGTTCGACTGATCTTCGGCGGGGGCGTCCGCCAGACGGGGGCAGATGCGCATTTTCAGGGACTGGCGGGGATTGACGGCCGCGGATCGCGGCGCATCCGTCGCGATGGGCAATTTCGATGGCGTGCATCTTGGCCATCAGGCGGTGATCGACCTTGCCCGTCAGCCGGACGCACCCCTTGGCATCATCACGTTCGAACCCCATCCGCGCGAATTCTTCGCCCCCGACGCGCCACCCTTCCGCCTGATGAACGCCGAGGCGCGCACCCACCGGCTTGAGAAGCTGGGGGTGAAGCGGCTTTATGAGCTTCCCTTCACCGCCGCGCTGGCCGGGATGGAGGCCGAGGATTTCGTGGCCAAGGTTCTGGTCGGCGGCCTTGGCATCGCCCATGTCACCGTCGGCGCGGATTTCTGCTTTGGCAAGGGCCGCAAGGGTACGGTGGACACGCTGCGCCGGATGGGGGCCGATCTGGGCTTTGGCGTCACCATCGCAAAGCTTGTCGCCCTTGACGGGACGGAGATTTCGTCAACCGCGATCCGCACCGCGCTGGCCGAGGGCCGCCCGCGCGACGCGGCGCATATGCTTGGCCACTGGCACCGGATCGAGGGCGCGGTGCAGCATGGCGACAAGCGCGGCAAGGGGCTTGGCTTTCCGACCGCCAATATGGGCGTCGGCGGGCTTCACCTGCCGAAACTTGGCGTCTACGCGGTGAAGGTCGATATCCTGACCGGCCCGCACAAGGGAACGCATAACGGCGCGGCCAGCCTTGGGGTCAGGCCGATGTTCGGGGAAAACCAGCCCAACCTCGAAACCTATATCTTCGATTTTGGCGACGACCTTTACGGCCAGCACCTGTCCGTCGCGCTGGTGGATTATCTGCGGCCAGAGATGAAGTTCGACGGGCTGGATGCGCTGGTCGCCCAGATGAACGCCGATTGCGACCGGGCGCGGGCGATCCTCGCCGGTCTTTGACCCCCTTCCCTTTCCACCCTCACAGGGGCAATGTCGCCGCCGATGAAAGACCCGATCCCCCGCGACGGCCTCAGGCCCGGTTTCTGGAAGCGCCCGCTGAACACGCTGACCCCGCGTGAGTGGGAGGCGCTTTGCGACGGCTGCGGCAAATGCTGCCTGAACAAGCTTGAGGATGCCGATACGGGTCAGGTCTTCTTCACCCGCATCGCCTGCCGGCTTCTCGACGACGAAACCTGCCGCTGCGGCCAGTATGAGGAACGCAAGCGCTTCGTCCCCGAATGCGTCGTGCTGACGCCGAAGACCATCGCCAAGGTCGCCTACTGGATGCCCTCCACCTGCGCCTATCGGCTGCGCCATGAGGGCAGGCCGCTTTACGACTGGCATCCGTTGATCTCCGGCCGCGCGGAAAGCGTGCATGAGGCGGGGGAATCCATTCGCGGCTGGACCCTGCCGGAATACGAGATCCCGGAAGAAGACTGGGAAGACCACATCATCGAGGATCTGTGACCGGGGCCAGCCCCGCCTGACCCCTTCGCTTTTCTGCGACAGCCCCGGAAATTCGGCGCATGCCATATTGGCCCGCCGCCCGCCGCGCCCTATAAGGCGGCGCGAGCCGGAAAGGATGGCCCCATGCGCAAGGCGAAGATCGAGCGGAAGACCGCGGAAACCAGCGTCTCGGTCGAGGTCAACCTCGACGGGACGGGCCGCTATTCGAACGAAACCGGCGTCGGCTTCTTCGACCACATGCTTGACCAGCTGTCGCGCCATTCGCTGATCGACCTGACCGTGCGCGCCAAGGGCGACCTGCATATCGACGACCACCACACGGTCGAGGATACCGGCATCGCGCTGGGTCAGGCGCTGGTGAAGGCGCTTGGCGACAAGAAGGGCATCCGCCGCTACGGCCATTTCACGCTGGCGATGGACGACGCGCAGGTGGCCTGCGCGCTCGACCTCTCCGGGCGGCCCTACCTTGTCTGGACCCTCGCTTTCCCGACCGCCAAGATCGGCACATTCGACACCGAGCTGGTGCGGGAGTTCTTTCAGGCCGTGTCGACCCATGGCGGCATCACGCTGCATGTGGACCTGAACCACGGCCTCAACAGCCACCACATCGCCGAGGCCGCGTTCAAGGCGCTGGCCAAGGCGCTGCGCATGGCCGTCGAACCCGACCCCCGCAGCGATGCGCTGCCCTCGACCAAGGGCGCGCTCTGATCCGATGCTGACGGTCCTGATCGACTACGACAGCGGTAACCTGCATTCCGCCGAAAAGGCGTTTCAGCGGATGGCGGCGGAAACCGATGCGGGCAAGGTCATCGTGACCTCGCGGGCCGAGGATGTGGCGCGCGCCGACCGGATCGTGCTGCCCGGCGACGGCGCCTTCCCTGCCTGCCGCGCCGCCCTTGACGCCGTGCCCGGCATGACCGAGGCGATTGCCGAGGCAGTGACGCGCCGCGCGGTGCCGTTCCTTGGCATCTGCATCGGGATGCAGATGCTGGCCACGCGCGGGCATGAATACCGCGACACCGACGGCTTTGGCTGGATCGGCGGCGACGTGGTGCATATCGACCCCGCCGACCCGGCGTTGAAAGTGCCGCATATGGGGTGGAACGACCTTGTGATCGACCATGCCCACCCGGTCCTTCTGGGCATCGAGACCGGAGCGCATGCCTATTTCGTGCATTCCTACCATTTCCGCGTCGCCGACCCGGCCGAGCGGCTGGCGCATTGCGACTATGGCGGCGACATCACCGCCATCGTCGGGCAGGGCAACATCGTCGGCACCCAGTTCCACCCCGAGAAAAGCCAGGCGACGGGCCTGAAGCTCATCGCCAACTTCCTGGCGTGGAAGCCGTGACTACTGCGCCCGCTGCCAGGTCTGCTTCGAACAGATAAGCCCGCCCGCCACGCAGCCCGCCAGTTTCATGGAATTGCCGTTCAACTGGATCTTCCCGGTATAGATCTTGTCGTTCGACGGCCGCCAGACTTTGCCCGCATAGGCCCCGTCACCCTTGGGCGCCATGTCGATCACCAGCGTCTTGCCAAGGTTCGGGGACTTGTATTCCCCGCTGGCGTTGAAGGTCTTCGAGATGACGCCGCAGTAGTTCGGGCCGCAAGGCGACATCTTCACCAGCGCGTATGAGCCGTCATCAGGTTCCGTCTTCCAGACCCCTTCGATCGGATCGGCCATGGCGGCGGTGGCGCCAAACGCGAGAGCGGCCGCGAAAAGCATCGTCTTCATTGGTCATGTCCTCCCTGACATCTCGCCCGGATCATCCGCGACAAGGCCCCCCTTCGTCCAGCGTGACGTGACGTTGGCCCCGCCTTTGCATTCCTCCCCCGCCTGTGGCATGAGGCGCGCAAACGGAGACCCGCCCATGATCCTCTACCCCGCCATCGACCTCAAGGACGGCCAGTGCGTTCGGCTTCTGCACGGAGAGATGGACAAGGCTACCGTCTTCGGCAACGACCCCGCAGCGCAGGCGGCAAAGTTTCAGGCGGCGGGCTGCGACTGGCTGCACCTTGTCGACCTGAACGGCGCCTTCGCCGGCGCCCCGGTCAACGCCGCCGCGGTCGAGGCGATCCTGTCGCGCGTGACCGTGCCTTGCCAGCTCGGCGGCGGCATCCGCGACATGGCGACGATCGAGGGGTGGCTGTCCAAGGGCCTTTCCCGCGTCATCCTCGGCACTGTCGCGGTGGAAAATCCCGCGCTGGTGCGCGAGGCCGCCGCCGCCTTCCCCGGCAAGGTCGCGGTCGGCATCGACGCACGGAACGGCCGCGTGGCCACGAAGGGCTGGGCCGAGGAGACCGACATCCTCGTCACCGACCTCGCGCAAAGCTTCGAGGATGCGGGCGTCGCCGCGATCATCTATACCGACATCCTGCGTGACGGCGCGATGCAGGGGCCCAACATCAAGGCGACCGAGGCGCTGGCCCGCGCCGTGACCATCCCCGTCATCGCCTCGGGCGGCGTCGCCTCGCTCGCCGATCTCACCGCGCTGCGCGACACCGGCGTGATCGCGGGCGCGATCTCGGGCCGGGCGCTCTATGACGGGGCGATTGACCTGGCCGAGGCTCTCAAGGCCCTCGCCGCCTGATCTTCTTCGTTGTCCCAATACTCCGGGAGGGTCCGGGAGGGCAGCGCCCTCCTGGCGCGTCGGCCGAGGCAAAGCCCGAGGCCGAAACCCCTTCCCCGCCCGCACGTCCCGCGCTAGGAACGCGCAAGGAAAGGTGCCGCCCATGCTGAAAACCCGCATCATCCCCTGCCTCGACGTCGCCGACGGGCGCGTGGTCAAGGGCGTGAACTTCGTCAACCTGATCGACGCGGGCGACCCGGTGGAGGCCGCCAAGGCCTATGACGCGGCGGGCGCGGATGAGCTTTGCTTTCTCGACATCCACGCGACGCATGAGAACCGCAGCACGATGTATGATCTCGTTACCCGCACCGCCGAACAGTGCTACATCCCGCTCACCGTCGGCGGCGGGGTGCGCAGCCATGAGGATGTGCGCGCCCTTCTCCTTGCGGGTGCCGACAAGGTCAGCTTCAACTCCGCCGCCGTCGCCGACCCGGATGTCGTGGCCGGGGCCGCCGACCGTTTCGGCAGCCAGTGCATCGTGGTGGCCATCGACGCCAAGACCGTGGAACCGGGCCGGTGGGAGATCTTCACCCATGGCGGGCGCAAATCCGCCGGCATCGACGCGGTGGAGTTCGCCCGCACCGTCGCCGCCAAGGGCGCGGGAGAGATCCTTCTGACCTCGATGGACCGCGACGGGACGCGGGCGGGGTTCAACCTGCCCCTGACCCGCGCCATCGCCGATGCGGTCGACATTCCCGTCATCGCGTCGGGTGGCGTCGGCACGCTCGACCACCTCGTCGAGGGGATCACAATGGGCCACGCCTCTGCCGTCCTCGCCGCCTCGATCTTTCATTTTGGCGATTTCACGATCCGCGAGGCCAAGGAACATATGGCCCGCGCGGGCATTCCGATGAGGTTGACATGACCACCCTCCACACCCTCGCCGCCACCATCGCCGCCCGCAAGGGGGCCGACCCGGAGACCTCCTGGACCGCGAAGCTCCTCTCCAAGGGCCCGGAGAAATGCGCCGAGAAGTTCGGGGAAGAGGCGGTCGAGGCGATCATCGAGGCGGTGAAGGGCGACCGGGCGCGGCTGACGGCCGAGGCGGCGGACGTGCTTTACCACCTGCTCGTCATGCTCGCCGCCCGCGACGTGACGCTGGCGGACGTGGAGGCGGAGCTGGCGCGGCGCGAAGGCACCTCGGGCATCGCGGAAAAGGCGGCACGCTGAGCAAGGCGTTGCGCTTCTCCCCGGCGCGTCCTATTGGACGGGGATCGGGATTTCGAAGGGGTCCGAAGGATGAGCATCGACAAGGAAAGCGACATCGCGGCCAATCTCCAGATCGGCCCCACCTCGCTTGGCATGGTGCGGATCTATGTCGAGGCCGAGGGGTTTGAACTGCCGCTCGATTTCGACCCCGAGGAGGCCGAGGAGATCGCCGAAGAACTGCGCGCCGCCGCCGATGCTGCCCGCAACATGGGCGGTGCCAAGGGGCCTAGGCAACGGAAGTGACGCCGGGATCGCGCAAGCCCTGAAGGCGCAGCGCGGCATGGCGGGCGAATTTCTGCGTGATGACCTTGCGCCGGGCGCCTGCCAGCGGGGTCGCAGGCCCCATCCGAAGGATCTCCGCGCCGTACCCGTCGGCCATGATCAGCCCCGTCTCCGGTGGCAGCAGATGGATCGGGAATTCGGTATCGACCGCCCAGAAGAAGCGGTCCGCCCATTCCAGATAGCCCTGCCACTTGCGGTCCGAGATATAGTCGGTCCGGCTCGACTTGCATTCCACGATCCAGATTTCGCCCTTCGGCCCCAGCGCCATGACATCGACGCGCAGGCCCGCGCAGGGGACCAGTTCCTCGACCGTGGCGAAGCCATGGTCAAGAAGGTGGCGGCAGACGCCGCGTGCAAGAAGCTGGCCGGGCATGAGGTCGGGAAGCATGGGCGGACTATGAACATAAAGTGAACACATGTCCAGCCCATGCATGCGGCGCGTCCCGTCGGCGCGCGAACTGGCATCGCCCATACGCAGACAATCGGCCTGGTGCCCGCAACCCGGCACATCCGCGCATCCCCCTTGCGGGGCGGACAGCGTGCGCCTAGATTAACCGCTGGCGGGTTCTGCCCCTCTCGTAGCAGGCCCTTTTCCAGTGGCCGATAATCTCTTCCGAGGGAGCTGGCTCTGCCGGGACCGTGGTCCCGGTATCTGGCGCCCACCTGGTTAAGCCAGGCTCTCGGGAAATACACGCCTCTACGGTTGCCGCGGTTCCCGCCACTTTCCCGCGGCCCATGAAAAAGGGGGGCGGATGATCCGCCCCCAGGTCAAGCTCCTTCAAACGCGGGCAGGCTTAGAACCCGATCACCAGAGACACGCCCAGCTTGTTGTCGGTCTTGATCGCGCGGGCATCGTTATAGTCGGTGATGTAGCTGACCCGCGTCGAAAGTGCGTCGGTCATCTTGAAGTTCATCCCCAGCTCATTGTTGACCCGCGTCGCGGTGTCCGAGGTCAGGACGTCGGTGTCCATGGTCGCGAACATCGTGTCGGTGAAGCGGTGGTAGAAACGCGAGGAGGCGATATAGCCGACCTCGGTCGTCTCCGCGCCAAGGCCATCCTCAAGATAGCTCGCGCCGACACCGGCCTGAAGGCGCCAGGTCGTGTCCGGCGTATTCACGATCCGCACACCCGGACCGACGCCGAGGAAGCCGTCGTTCTTGTATTCCGTCGCGGTGACGGCAAGGCCATCGGTGTTCAGGCGCCCCAGAACGAAGCCATAGAACTTGTCGTTGAAGTAGTAGTTCGCGTCATAGACGCCAAAGGCGCTTTTCTCGGTCGTGGTTCCCGCGGCCTCGGAGAATTCAATGGCCAGGCCGACGGTCTGCACGAAAGTGCCGTTGCTGTGGCGCACGCGGGCGCCGATGCTCAGGTCCTGCGTGTCCTGGTTGCCGGTGATGCCCGAATAGGTCAGCGCGACGCTGCCCGAAAGGCCAAGCTTGGTGTCGGGATTGCCGAAACGGGCGTCATCGTCGGAGCGGGCGAAATCGTCCTGCACGTCACGCTCGATGTCGCGGACCTGATCGTTGATCGCGCGCATCCCGGTCAGGGTCGTCTGCGCGAAGGCGGGTGCCGCACCAACGCCAAGCGACAGCACGAGGACCGAGGCGGCGGGTCTGAATATGGTTTTCATGTTTCTTCCTTTCATCGGAAAGGCCCCATGAGGGAGCCGTCAGCAGGCAGTCGTCTGCCTTGACGCCGATGTAAGGAACCGCCTTCCACAACTGAAATTTAGAATAATCGGGGTTGAGACAAGTATTACTCGGGCTTGAACCCCTTGAACTCGGGCGGAGGGGGCCGAAAACGGAAACCGCCCGCGCGGCGGCGGGCCGGGCGGGCGGTTTTATGTGTTGAATCAGCCTCTTGCGCGGATACACGCGGGGGTGTGGCGGGCGGTCCAGCGGGGGGTGAAGGCCGCTCAGATAAGGTCGCGGATCTCTTCGATGTCGGTTTCGGCGCCGTCCACCACCTTGGCCAGTGTCGCATGCGCAACATCGGCGAGGTCATCGTCAAGGTCGTCGCGCCAGACCGACCACACGGTCTGGGTATAGACCGGCGCGCCCGGCACCACCCAGAGCGTTCCACGCTCCATATACCGTTTCACGAGTCGCGCCGGAAGGAAGGCCGCGAACTCCCGATCCACCAGATACCGCGCCGCCAGCGCCCCCATCGACAGGGTCAGGCCGGGATTGGACAGGCCCGGCAGGGTCTGGTTGTGGAACTGGAAGAAATCCGGCCCCCAGTCGACATAGACATAGCGCCCGGCCAGATCGTCAAGCCTGGGGTCCGCCCAGCTTGCCGCCAGCACGATCTCTTCCTCAAGCACCTTGTCCACGACGGTGCCGGGGCGCAGCGTGGGCGTATAGGTCAGCGCGATCTGCATCACGCCTTCGGACATGGCGCGGGTCAGCTGATCGGGCATGCCCACCTCACAGCGCAGGCCCAGAAGCGGTTCCGCCGCCCGCAGCGCATCGACCCAGCGAAAGCCAAGCCGGGGCCAGAGGGAGATTTGCGCCCCGATGGTCAGCGAGCGTTTGAACCCCTCCGGCACGGCGACCTGCTGGCGGGCCTTTTCCCAGTTGCGCACCAGCGACAGCGCGAAACCTTCGAATTCGCGGCCCGAGGGCGTCAGTTCCGCCCCCGCCTTCGACCTCAGGAACAGCGGTTTACCAAGCTGATCTTCAAGGCGCTGGATGCGCAGGCTGACCGCCGACTGGGTCACGAAAAGCCGCTCTGACGCCGCCGCGAAAGAGCCGGATTCAGCCACAGACAGGAAGGTTTTCAGAAGGGCGAGGTCCATTGACGTCCGGCCATAGTTAACACAACACCGTTCACGCGCCGGGTGGGTCTAGCGGTGTTCCATGTCCTGCGCCCGCACCTTGGCCTTGGCCGGAACCGGGGCCAGCGCGCCCACGCGCCCCACGGGACGGCGGGTGCCGCCCTGACCGCCCTTGTCGGCCATCCGCATGATGACAATGGCGAATTGCACGCCCGCAAAGACGATGCCGTTGAAGACGAAGAGCATCACGACGGCGATCCAGCCGCCCTGCGTGGCAGAGACGAGGTGCCAGAGATTGCCGACATTCAGCACCAGAAGCGTCGCGACAAAGGCCGCCGACAGGGCAAAGCCGATGATGACGTTCTTGATATAGAGGCGGACCAGCGCGGGCATTGGCATATCTCCCTTATCCGGCCAGTCTAGCGCGGCGCGGGCCGTCTGCCTATAGGTCCGCGATCACGATAAGGCGCGTCAGAACGCCTCGGGCCGGGCCTCGCGCGCCATGTGGTCAAGGACCGCGTTCACGAATTTCGGCTCCTTCCCGTCGGGGAAGAAGGCCCGCGCGATGTCGACGAATTCGGTGATGACGACCTTGGGCGGCGTGGTCGTGGCGACAAGTTCCGCCCCCGCGGCGCGGAAGAGCGCGCGCAAAACCGGGTCGATGCGGGCGATGGGCCATTTCGCGACCAGCGCCCGGTCGGTCATCTGGTCCACCTTCGCCTGCCAGTTCACCGCCTCATCCACGATCTGCCGGAACAGGTCGAGGTCGCCCTCGGCCATCTCGTCCTCATCATAGACCGCGCCGAAGCGATAGGTCTCGAACTCCCGCGCGACGCGGTCGGCGGGCTGGCCCGAGGCCTCCATCTGAAAAAGCGCCTGCACCGCGTAAAGACGGGCCGCCGCCTTCTTCTGGCGTTTGTCGGCGGCGGTGGGTTTCGGCTTGGCGTCGCTCATGCGCGGGTGGGTCCTTCGGTTTCCCCGGCGATGCGGAATTCCTCGCCCTGCGGCTTGAACCCGATCCCCTTGGTCTGGCGCGCCCATTTGCGGGAAAGCGCGACCAGATGCAAGGCCGCAGCCGCCGCGCCGCCGCCCTTGTCCTGACCTTCGGGATCGGCGCGCACGACGGCCTGATCACGGTTTTCGACCGTCAGGATGCCGTTGCCGATGCAGACCCCCTGAAGGCCCAAAAGCGTCAGCCCGCGCGAGCTGTCATTGCAGACCGTGTCGTAATGCGTCGTCTCGCCGCGGATCACGCAGCCCAGCGCGACGAAACCGTCATAATCCGCCATCCGCGCGGCCATGCCGATGGCGCTGGGAACCTCAAGCGCGCCGGGGACCTCGATCACCTCGACCGTGGCACCGGCCTTTTCCGCCGTCGCTTTCGCGCCCGCGATCAGCCCGTCGGCGATGTCCTTGTAATAGGGCGCCACGACGATCAGCAGGCGCACCGCCCGGTCGAATTTCGGCAGGTCGAGCGTATAGTGGGTTTCGTTCCCGGCCATGGCCTTACCCTTTCGTGATCGGATGGGTGCCGACGATTTCCAGATCATAGGCGTCAAGGCCAAGGTAGCGGGTCTGGGGCGAGTTGGTCAGCAGGATCAGCTTGCGCAGCCCCATGGAGGACAGGATCTGCGCACCAAGGCCGGTGTTCTTGACCGTGCGCGGGCCTTCCTCTTCCTCCATCATCAGCTTGGTGCGCGGGTTGCGGAAGAGGCAGACCGCCCCCCGGCCCTTCTCGGCGATGATCTCCATCGCGCGGGACAATTCGCCCACCGGCGCCGGGCCAAGGCCCAGAACGTCCTCAAGCTCATGCAGCGCATGGGTGCGCACCAGAACCGGCTCGGCCGTGGTGACGTCACCCTTGGTCAGCACGACATGCTCGATCCCTTCGGTCACATCGGTGAAGACGCGCATGGTCCACGCGCCGCCATAGGCCGAGGTGACCTCTGCGCTGCGGCTTTCGCGGACGAGATTGTCGTGGCGGCGGCGATAGGCGATGAGGTCGGAGATGGTGCCGATCTTCAGCCCGTGCTTGCGGGCGAATTCCACCAGTTCGGGCAGCCGCGCCATGGTGCCGTCGTCATTCATGATCTCGCAGATCACGCCCGCCGGGTTCAGGCCCGCAAGGCGGCTGACATCGGTCGCGGCCTCGGTATGACCGGCGCGGACCAGAACGCCGCCGTCGCGCGCGCGCAGCGGGAAGATATGGCCGGGCGTCGCGATGTTCTGCGGCCCGCTTTTCGGGTCGATGGCGACGGCGACGGTCAGCGCGCGGTCCTGGGCGGAAATGCCGGTCGACACGCCCTCGCGCGCCTCGATGGAGACGGTGAAGGCGGTTTCGTGGCGCGAGGAATTGGTCATCGCCATCATCGGCAGGCCCAGCGCGTCGATCCGTTCGCCCGTCAGCGTCAGGCAGATCAGGCCACGGCCGTAGGTCGCCATGAAGTTGACCGCCTCGGCCGTCGCATGTTCGGCCGGGATGCAGAGGTCGCCCTCATTCTCGCGATCCTCTTCATCCACAAGGATGAACATGCGCCCCTGGCGGGCTTCTTCGATGATCTCATCGGCCGAGGCGATGGCGCCGGAGAATTCGCTGGTCATGGGCGAGGGTCCTTTGTTCCTTTGCGCCGCGATAGCCTAAGCCCCGCCGATATGCCAGCCCGCAGAGGGCGCAGGCGGCGTCCGGTCGGCAAAGAAACGGTCGGCGGGAAGGTAGCCCGCCATCCGCGCGATGCCGGGCCATTCGCCCTCAATCATCGTGTCGCCGATGACGAGGATGCGGTCGGTGGGCGCCTTCAGGGCAACGGCAATCTCGCGCAGCCGCGCCCGCGTCGCGCCCCAGCCATCGGTCAGCCCCGGCGCGCGGGCGGCGGCATCAAGCGCGACGCCCTGCCCCGCCAACGCCGCTGTCATCCGGGCGGGGTCAAGCGGCGGGTGAACCGCAAGGGCGCGGGCGATGCCGGTCAGCGCGGCAAGCTTCGCTGCCTCTGCCGCCTGCATCCGGTCGCTGTCGCGCAAAAGCCGCAAGGCGTTGTTCGAAAAGAGAAAGGCGATCAGGTCATGCCCCGTCGCCGCGCGAACCCCGGCATAGGTGCGGTAGTCCAGCCCGATCTCTGCCGCGCGTTTGACGCGCAGGCGCACCACCTCGACGGGAAGCTTTGGCAGCAAGTCCGCCCGCGCCGCCCGCCAGCATTGCACGCGCCAGCTTCGCCCGCCCTCAAGGCCCGGCCCGCCGTTGTGGCCCGGCCCCGGCGCGGTCATTGCGCCGCCCAGTCGCGCAGCCGCGCGACGTATCGCGCCAGCGTGTCGATCTCAAGATTGACGGCATCGCCCACCGCCGCCCCGCCCCAGGTGGTGACCTCCTTGGTATGCGGGATGATGTTGACGCCAAAATCGGCGCCGTTCACCTCATTCACCGTCAGCGAGGTGCCGTTCAGCGCGACGGAGCCCTTGGGCGCGATGAACCCGGCCAGTTCCTTCGGCGCGCGGAAGGTGAAGCGGGTGCTGTCGCCTTCATCGTGCATCTCGATGATCGTCGCCACGCCATCGACATGGCCGGAAACGATGTGGCCGCCAAGTTCGTCACCCACCTTCAACGCGCGTTCCAGATTGATCCGCTTGCCGGGCGCCCAGCCGTTCCGGCCGATATTGGTCTTCGATACCGTCTCGGCCGAAATATCGACGTCGAACCAGCCCCGCGGCGTGGTGCCGGTGGCGATGACGGTCAGGCAGACCCCGTTGCAGGCGATCGAGGCGCCGATGTCGATGGTGTCGACCGGGTAGGATGTCGCGATGCGGGCGCGCAGGTCGCCCTGCTGCTCTACCGCCAGAACCTCGCCCATATCCGTCACGATGCCGGTGAACATGTGTCGCGCCCTCCGTTTGGACCCTGCCTAGCGCGGTGCCTCGCGGCTGGCAAGATGACGCATCCGGGCATCCATCCTGAACCCTGACGCCCCGAAAACGACAGATTGATGATGACAAGGGCGCATAGGGGCGTCAGATGAAGGGGATCGCACCGGCAAACGGCATGATACCGCAGGGACAGACCCAGACCCCGCGCAGGCTTCTGATGCTTCAGGGGCCGCACGGACCCTTCTTCCGGCAACTGGCCCGCCATCTCAGGCAGGCCGGGGCCGAGGTGTGGCGCGTGGGCTTCAACCGCGGGGATGAGGTCTTCTGGGGCGGCGGCAATTACATCGCCCATACCGGCACGGTTCAGGACTGGCCCCGCCATTGCGCGGCACTTTTCGACGATCTGGGCGTGACCGACCTTGTCCTTTACGGCGATTCGCGCCCCATCCATGCCGAGGCGATCCGGCTCGCCAAAGCGCGCGGCATCACCGTCCACGTCTTCGAGGAAGGCTATCTGCGCCCCTATTGGGCGAGCTATGAACGCGGCGGGTCGAACGGCAATTCGCGCCTGATGTCGATGACGCTTGACGATATGCGCGCGGCGCTTGCCCGGTCGGGGATGGACATGCCGCCCGCCCCGGCAACCTGGGGCGACATGCGCGAACATATCTTCTACGGCGCGCTTTATCATTTCTGCGTGCTGGCGCTGAACGGCCGCTACAAGGGCTTTCGCCCGCATCGCGGCATCACCGTCACGCAAGAGTTTCGCCTGCACCTGCGCCGCCTTCTTCTGATGCCGTGGCACCGGCTGGAACGCTGGGCGGCGACCTTGCGCATCCGCGCGGGCGGGTTCCCCTATCACCTCGTCCTGCTGCAACTCGACCATGACGCGAGCTTTCGGGCGCATTCGGACTTCACCTCGACCACCGGCTTTATCGAGACCTGCCTTGACGCTTTTGCCCAGGGCGCGCCGGCGCATCATCACATCGTCTTCAAGGCCCACCCGCTGGAAGATGAACGCAGCGCCGTCGCGCCGACGATTCGGGCCACGGCGGCGCGGCTTGGCCTGACCGGGCGGGTGCATTTCGTGCGCGGCGGCAAGCTGGCGCGACTTCTTGACGCGGCCCGCAGCGCGGTCACGGTCAATTCGACCGCCGGTCAACAGGTTCTTTGGCGCGGGCTGCCGCTCAAGGCGCTGGGACGCGCGGTCTATTGCCTGCCGGAGTTCATCTCGGACCAGACGCTTGCGGAATTCTTCGCCGCGCCGACCCGGCCGGACAGCCGGGGCTATCGCGACTATCGCCACTATCTTCTTGAAACCTCACAGATTCCCGGCGGGTTCTATGCCGCGCGCGGGCGCCGCCGGATGTTGCGGCAGGTCGTCGACATGATCCTGTCGCCCGAGGACCCCTATGACGCGCTGATCTCCGGCAAAGCGGCGCCACGGCAACAGTTGACCGGAACCGGCTGATCCAACTGGAAAAACGGCAGGGGTCTGGAGTAAGGTCCAGCCCGGAATATGAGGCAGCTTCGTCCAGGGGAGCGGACAAGAGTGATGATCGTGAACAGTCGTGGCGCCAGGCTTCTGGTCTGCGCCCTGCTCGTCGGCAGTGTTGCTGGCTGCGGCCTTCCGCGCTCAGGCCCCAATAAACGTGAGATTTTCTCGGGTTCCGTCGAACAAAGCGGCAATACCTTCATCGTTCCCGTCGATCAGCGCATCACCAAGCTGACCAACGTCACCCCCAAGCTTGGCTTCACCAACGGCTTCATGTCCGCCAGCCTTGTCGGTTCGGACGTGATTCACTCGGGCGACATCCTCAGCCTGACGATCTGGGAAAACGTCGATAACGGGCTTCTGGCCAGTGCCGGGACCAATGCCACGCTTCTCAACGAAGTGCAGGTCGATGGCTCTGGCAGCATCTTCGTCCCCTATGCGGGCCGCATCAAGGCCGCCGGCAACACGCCCGAGGGGCTGCGCCAGGTGATCACCGAAAAGCTTAGCGCCCAGACGCCGGACCCGCAGGTCACGGTGGCACGGGTCGCGGGCGACGGGGCCACCGTCTCGGTCATGGGCGGCGTCGGCGGACAGGGCGTCTACCCGATCACCCAGCCGACGCGGACCCTTTCGGCGATGCTGGCCAAGGCCGGCGGCGTCGCGATCGAGCCGGAGATCGCGCAGATCACCGTCAAGCGCGGCGGCCATTCCGGCAAGGTCTGGCTGAAAGAGCTGTACAGCAACCCGAAGATGGACATCGCGCTGCGTCCGGGCGACGTGATCCTGGTCGAAAAGGACCAGCGGACCTTCACCGCGCTTGGCGCGACCGGCACCCAGACCCGCGTCCCGTTCGAAACGCAAGAGCTTTCGGCGGTCGAGGCCATCGCCCAGGTCGGCGGCCTGTCCACCAACTTCGCCGACCCGACCGGCGTCTTCATCCTGCGCGACGAAGATCAGGGCATCGCGCGTCAGGTGCTGAACCGCCCCGACCTCAGCGGGTCGCAGCGCGTCGCCTATATCATCAGCCTGACCGAGGCGGACGGCCTGTTCAATGCGCGCGACTTCATGATTCGCGACGGCGACACCGTCTATGTCACCGAGGCGCCCTATGTTCAGTGGCAAAAGACGCTTTCGGTGCTGACCGGGACCGCAAGCTCGGCTGACGCCATTTCGAACGCCGCCGGGAACTGATGGCTGCCGACCCTTCGGGGGGCGATCATGGCCGCCCGCAGGGGCAAGGCGCGGCGAAGGACCCGCTTTATGTCTATAACGGCGGCTTCCTGACCCAGCCGCGCCTCAGGCGTATCCTCGACCTTGCGGGCTATGACATCCGGCTGGGCAAGCCCGGCGCGCCGGAGGATCGTGTCGGCGTCTGGGGCCGCAGCCCCACCGCGCCGCGCGGCGAGGCGGTGGCAGAGCGGACAGACACCGCCATCGTGCGGGTAGAGGACGCGCTTTTGCGCTCCATCCGCCCCGGCCGCGACGGGGGCGAGCCGCCCATCGGGTTGATGATCGACCGCAAGGGCGGGGTGCATTTCGACAGTTCCGCGCCCTCGGCGCTTGAACATATGCTGATGCACGACCCGCTTGACGATTTTGCGGTTTTGCAACGTGCGCGGGACGGGATCGAGCGGCTGAAGCACCTGCACCTGTCAAAATACAACGATTTCGATCCAAGCGCGGCGGTGCCGGAACCGGGCTATGTCCTCGTCCTCGACCAGACGCAGGGCGATGCCTCGATCCTTTACGGCAAGGCGACGCCCTCGACCTTTCGTGAGATGCTCGTCTTCGCGCAGGAGGAAAACCCCGGCGCCCGGATCGTCATCAAAAGCCACCCCGAGACGATCGCGGGCCAGCGCCCCGGCCATTATAATGACGGCCACGCGCATGGCCTGATCTCCGTCCTGCGCGATCCCGTCTCCCCCTGGGCGCTGCTGGAGGGTGCCACGGCGGTCTACACCGTCTCTTCGCTCATGGGGTTCGAGGCGATCATGGCTGGCCACAAGCCCCGCGTCTTTGGTCAGCCCTTCTATTCCGGCTGGGGCCTGACGGCAGATGAAAACCCCGTCCCCCGGCGTGAACGGCACCTGACCCGGCCGCAGCTTTTCGCCGCCGCGATGATCCTGGCGCCGACATGGTATGACCCCTGCCGCGACCGGCTTTGCAGGTTCGAAGAGGCGGTGGACCATCTTGAGGCGACGCTCCGCGCCCATCGCGCCGACCGGGCGGGCCATGTCGCGATGGGGATGCGCCTGTGGAAGCGGCCGCATCTGCAACGCTTCTTCGGTGCGGAAAAGCGGCTGCGCTTCGAGGATGACCCGGCCCGCGCCATACACCGCGCGAAGGCCGAGGGGCGCGGCCTTCTGGTCTGGGCCGGGAAGGAGGGCGAGGGTCTTTCGCAACTGGCCGGGGAAACCGCCGTGGCGCGGGTTGAGGACGGGTTCCTGCGCTCCCGCGGCCTTGGCGCGGCTCTGGTGCCGCCCTTGTCGCTGGTGACAGACGCAAGCGGGATCTATTACGACCCGGCCCGCGAAAGCGATCTGGAACGCGTGATCGCCGCCGGTCCGCCGCCGGGGGGCGAACGCCGGGCCGAACGGCTGATCGCCCGCATCACGCGGGCGGGCTTGAGCAAATACAACCTCGACCACGCCGCCCTGCCCGATCTTCCGCCGGGCCACCGCATCCTTGTGCCGGGGCAGGTGGAGGATGACGCCTCGATCCGCCTTGGCGCCGGGGCGGAACATACCAACCTTGCCCTTCTGGCCCGCGTGCGGACGGAAAACCCCGACGCGGTGGTGATCTACAAGCCCCACCCGGATGTCGAGGCGGGCCTGCGTCCCGGCGCGATCCCGAAGGGCGAGGCGATGCGCCACGCCGATATGATCCTGACCGATGTCAGCCCCACCGACCTGATCGAGGCGGTGGATGAGGTCTGGACCATCACCTCGCTTCTGGGGTTCGAGGCGCTGTTGCGGGGCAAGCCGGTGACCTGTCTCGGGATGCCCTTCTACGCGGGCTGGGGCCTGACCCGCGATCTTTTCCCCGCGCCGCCCCGCCGTACCGCGCGGCCCAGCCTTGCCGCGCTGGCCCATGCCGCGCTGATCGCCTATCCGCGCTATCTTGACCCCGTCTCCGGCCTGCCCTGCCCGCCCGAGGTCGCCGTCGCCCGGCTGGCGCGGCATGAGGTGCCGGTGCCGGGACGCGCGAACCGGATGCTGTCGAAGGTGCAGGGGCTGCTGGCGAGCCGGTCCTGGCTTTGGCGGTAAGTCAGCCGCGCGACCAGAGGGTCAGCACATCGGGGCCGATCTGTTCGACGCCGGTCAGAGCAAAACGCGGCGCCTCGGCAAGGTGCGACAGGCCGAAGGCCCCCAGCGCCGCTCGTCCGTCGCCGCCGATGCCGATCCCGGCGGAAAAGACCGCAAGCTCATCCACCAGCCTGGCGCGGATCAGCGCGGCGGCCAGACGCCCGCCGCCTTCGCAGAAGACGCGCGTCAGCCCGGCCGACCCCAGCGCCGCCAGCATCGCCGCCGGGTCCAGCCCGCCCTCCGTTTCCGCAACCTCGATCAGCCGCGCGCCGAGCGCGGTCCAGGCCTCCTGCCGTTCCTCCGCCGCGGCGGGGCCGTGCAACAGCCAGACCGGCACCTCGGCGGCCGTCCGGGCCAGCGTGCCGACCAAGGACAGGTCAAGCCAGCGCGCGGCGACGATGCGGATCGGCTGATGCGCCACGCCCAACCCGCGCACGGTCAGCGAGGGATCATCGGCCCGCGCCGTCCCGGCACCGACCAGCACCGCGTCATGGGCGGCGCGCATGGCATGGACGCGGCGGCGCGCGCCCTCCCCGGTGATCCACTGGCTGTCGCCCGAAGCCGTGGCGATACGGCCGTCGAAACTGGTGGCGAGCTTCAGCGTCACCATCGGGCGGCCCTGCCCGATGCGGGTGAGGAACCCCTGTTGCAGCGCCGCCGCCTCGGCCGCCATGATGCCGGTTTCAACCGTGATGCCCGCCGCCCGCAGCATCGCATGGCCGCGCCCGGCGACGCGGGCGTCGGGGTCCTCAAGCGCGGACACCACGCGCGCGATACCGGCGGCGATCAGCGCCTCGGCGCAGGGGGGCGTCTTTCCGTGATGGGCGCAGGGTTCCAGCGTGACATAGGCCACAGCCCCGCGCGCCGTATCGCCAGCCTGCGCCAGGGCAACGGTTTCCGCATGGGGCCGCCCGCCAGCTTGCGTCCAGCCGCGCCCGACGACACGGCCGTCCCGCACGATCACGCAACCGACGGCGGGGTTCGGCCAGACACGGCCCAGCCCGCGACGGGCCAGGCCAAGGGCATGGCGCATGAAACGCCGGTCGGCGTCGGCGGTCACTCGTCCGCCTGGACGCTCGGCCGCAATTCGGAAACGAACTTGTCGAAGTCGTCCGCCTCCTGGAAGTTCTTGTAAACGCTGGCGAAACGAACGAAGGCGACGGTGTCGATCCGGGCCAGCGTTTCCATCACGATCTCACCGATGGTCTTTGAGGGGATGTCCGTCTCCCCCATGCTTTCCAGCCGCCGCACGATGCCGGAAATCATCTGGTCGATGCGCTCCGGTTCAATCGGGCGTTTCTGCATCGCGATGCGGATGGAGCGTTCAAGCTTGTCGCGGTCGAAATCCTCGCGCTTGCCGCTGGTCTTGATGACGACAAGGTCGCGCAGTTGAACGCGCTCATAGGTGGTGAAACGGCCGCCGCAGGCCGGGCAGAACCGCCGCCGCCGGATCGCGACATGGTCCTCCGCCGGTCGCGAATCTTTCACCTGCGTATCGACATTGCCGCAAAACGGACAGCGCATTCCCTTCCCCTCGGCCTTTGGTTCCGATTATCCACAGGCACTATAGGCGCACCGCTAGGGTTTGGGTAGGGGTCAAATGACGCCACCAGATGGCGAAAGGACAGGACCGCGACGGGTCAGTTCGCGACGGCCCGGTAGAGGATCCAGCCCGCCCCGGACCCGACCGTCGCCGCGCCCTTGATGGCCGGTGCGCCACCGCCCTGCCCCGTCGCGGCCATGCCATCGCGGCCGGTGCAGAGGATGACATAATCGAAGCCCGAGGCAAGTTGCGCCGCGACCTGATCGACGCCCGCAAGGCCGGGTGTTGCGGCTTCATGGTCATCGTAGGCGCGCATCGCGGCGGCGAGCGGGCCGACGATCTCAAGCGGTTGCTGGGTGGCATTGGCGAAGGTCGGCACGGCGATCCGGCCGGTCAGGCCCAGAAGGAACTGCAACGGCTTGCAGCCACGGGCCTGATCCCGCGCCTCGGCCCCCGGCGCGAAGGCCGAAACCGCTATGCCCTGCGCGGGCAAGGCCCCGGCGACGTCAAGGAAATGAGTGTAGGACGACCGCTCCCGCGCCCAGCCAAGCGTCACCATGAAGAGATGCAGCGGCAAAAGCAGCAGGACAAGCCGGGTCAGGGTCCGCTTACCCGGCGTGCCGCCCGTCGATGCGATGCCGCCCGCCAGCACCGCCAGAAGGACAAGCGGCAAACGCTCTGGCAGGTGGCCGACGCCGAACATCGCGGGCGGGATGGCGATGGCAAGCAGGACCAGCAGCGGCACGGCAAGGGCAAGCCGCCGGTCAAGCCGGAACCGCCCGGACCAGAGGCCAAGCCCGATCACCGCCCAAAGCGCCGCCCCGAAAATGCGGTCGGCGACGGGCCAGTTGCTGTCAGCGACCCTGAGGCCCGCGTCGAGGCGCAGCCAGATCTCAACCACCATCCGGCGCATCAGATCGCCCGCCTCAAGATGGGCCGCAACATTCGAAAAGGCCGTGGTCACGCCACCCTGGGCCTGCGAGGTATCGGCGGCGAGGAACAGCAGGACCGGCCCGACGGCCACGAGCAGAAGCCGCGCCGCGCGGCGGAGCAGCGTTCCAGCCTCAAGCCTGCCATCCCTTACGCTCGCCATCACCTCGACCGAGAAAAGCAAAAGCCCCCAAAGCGCGAACATGAAGCCATGGGTGAGGAAGATCACAAGCCCGAAGGGGACCGCGATACCAAGCTGCCGCCCCGGCCGATCCGCCGTCGCGATCCAGAGGCCAAGCGCAGAGAGCGAGACCCCAAGCCCCAGCAGGAAATTGGCAAAGCCCCAGCCCAGAACGAAATTCTGCGCCAGTATCCCCGCCAACGCGGCCGAGACCACGGGAACCCGCCCATGCAGGCAGTGCCCGAGGATCATGACCCCGATCACCGGCGCAGAGATGACCATGATCAGCACGACCCGCGCGGCCGCAAGCTCTGGCAGCACCCGGAACACCAGCGCGCCGAGCAGATCGAAGCCGAGGTTCGGGACCAGTTTCCACGCGACCCGGTAGTTTTCGTCGAAAGACGGATCGCCGCTGGCGCCCGCGAGGATGTCGTAGCGCAGCGCATGGGCGTAGAAGTCGATCAGCGGCATCACCGGCGCCACGAAGACCGGCAGCAGACACAGCAACACGATGCCGAGGGACCGAAACTGCCCCCACGAAACCGCGCGGGACACCCCAACCGTTGCGTTGAGAGCCACCTTGCCCACCCTTTAAGTCTTCACCCGTCGCGAGAGTGGCCCAGCACCGGCCCCACCACAAGGTCCGGCGCGCATGTCACAGCCCGCACGTTAACAATGCCGCATTTCCCGGCAGTTTCAATGGTATACGGTGAACAGTGCGGCGGAATACCGCCGAGGGGATCGGGGGCGCCTGCTAACCGGCCTTGCGTTTCATGCGGTGATAGAGCGCGCGGGCCTTCTGGTAGAGCAGGTTGTGGCGCGGGAATTCGGGCGCCCGCGTCTTGCGGTCATGGACGGTGAAGTCGACCGTTTCTTTCCAGTCGAGCGCGCGGATCACCTCATAGTTCAGGCCAAGTTTCCAGGCCAGATAGGGGAAGGAAATCTGATCGCGCCGCGAATGGCGCAGCACATGTTCGAACCAGCGTTCGCCAAAGCGGATCAGGTCGGGGTCGTGATGGCGGCGGGTGATGAAATGCCCCTCGATCAGGCCGGCATGTTCGGGCATCCCCTCGGCCCGGTAGGTGCGCATCCGTTCAAGGACGATGCGGTGGTCGTCGAGGCCCATTTCGCGCACCGTTTGCCCTTCCTGATAGACGCAGTCGCGGCGGAAATGGGGAAAGGCAAAGAACCCGGCCCCGGACTGGGCGCGGAGGGCAGAGAGGATTTCGACCGGGTCGCGCTTCAGCCGGGATTTGTTGTCGATCCAGATCGACCAGTCGGCATCGGGGAAATAGAGGTGCGGGCGCAGTTTCGCGCGGCGCGAGGCGCGGGCGGGGTCAAGCCCGTCAAGCGGATCGTGAATGACCTCCACCCCCGGCAGGGTGACGTCGGGTCGGTCGGTGAACAGGACCCGGCGGCAGGTCTCATGGCCGCCGAAGACGTCGGGGTTGATCGGGTCGGCCTGGCCGTAATGGGCGGAATAAAGGACGAGGGTCATGGCGCGGAGTATAAAGGCGGCGCGGCGATTGGGAAGCGGGATTTCAGGCGCGACGCGGCAGGCAACGCCTTGATAACGCGACGTTTCCGACGGTACCGGGCGGCCCGTCACCGCACCAGCCGCCGGGGCCGCGTGGCGTTTCCCGCACCCAGGTAGGCGATTTTCCACGTGCGCCCGCCCGCGCCCCGTGCTGACATGGGCAAAGGAGGACGCGCCATGACCAAGCCCGATGATGAGGAAAGCGGCGGCACCCCGCCCTGCTTCCTGCACGAACTTGACCCCGCGATCAGCGGCATCCCGGATGAGGAAACCGAACGCGACGTCGCCCGCTGGCGCAAGGCCGAACGCGCGCGACTGATCGGGGCGCGGCAGGCGGTGCCGGTCGCGGCGCGGGCCGTGGCGGATGCGGCCATCGCGGCGGAACTGACGCGGCGGATCGGTGACGCGAAGGGCCGCATGGCAGCGCTTTACTGGCCCTTCAAGGGCGAACCCGACCTGCGCGGCTGGGCAAGCGCATGGCGCGCTGTCGGCGGGCGGACCTGCCTGCCGGTCGTGGTGCAGAAGGCCGCCCCCCTGATCTTCCGCGACTGGACCGGGGCGGAGAGGCTGGAACGCGGTGTCTGGAACATCCCCATCCCGCCCGAGACGGCGCCTGAGGTCGTGCCGGAGATCGTCATCTCCCCCGTCGTCGGCTTCGATGACGGCAACTACCGGCTGGGCTATGGCGGCGGTTTCTATGACCGGACGCTGGCCGGGCTGCGGGCAAAGGGGCTGCGCCCCAGGGTCATCGGCGTCGGCTTTGCCTTTCAGCGCATCCCGACGATCTATCCGCAGCCCTATGACATCGCGCTGGATGAGGCGGTGCTGGCCGAGGTCTGATCACTCCGGCCAGATGCGCAGGATCGTGCAATAGCTGCCCCGCGCGACGGCGGCGGAAATGCCCCCGTCATTGTCCTTCGCGCCAAGCGAGGTGAAAAGCGCCATCTTCACCTTCTGCCCCGCATCCAGCGTGAAGGCGATCCCCTGCCCCTGCTTGCGAGGCGGGGGTGAGGCACGGTAGATCCGCGTCGCCCCCGGCAGGCCCAGCCCCCGGATCACGAAATCCCCCGCCGCGCAAAGATACTGCGTCTCGGCCGCCGGGCTGGGGAAACGGACGGTGAAGCCCTGCGGGCCGGTCGCATCGACCCGCATCCCGTTCTGCGCGGTGAAGGCCTGGGACGGGGCGGCAAGGGCCGCGAGGGCGAGGATGAGGAACGAGCGGAGCATGGGGCCTCCTGCGGGTGACGCGGCATGATGGCCGGTTTTCGCGGGGAAGTCTCGGGGCGCGGGATCAAGATTGTGCGAGGGTGGGGACGGGCGGGCGCGAGGAGACGGCGTCTGGTGGCCCGGCTGTAGGATGGGCAATATTGCCCATCCTACTGGTCGAGGAAACTCCTGAGCTTCCGCGACCGGCTCGGGTGCTTCAGCTTCCTCAGCGCCTTGGCCTCGATCTGGCGGATGCGTTCGCGGGTAACCGAGAACTGCTGGCCGACCTCTTCGAGCGTGTGGTCGGTGTTCATGCCGATGCCAAAGCGCATCCGCAGCACCCGTTCCTCGCGCGGCGTGAGGGAGGCCAGAACCCGCGTCGTGGTTTCCTTCAGGTTCTCCTGAATGGCGGAATCCAGCGGCAGGATCGCGTTCTTGTCTTCGATGAAATCGCCAAGCTGGCTGTCTTCCTCATCCCCTATGGGGGTTTCCAGCGAAATCGGCTCCTTGGCGATCTTCATCACCTTGCGAACCTTTTCCAGCGGCATTTGCAGCTTTTCGGCCAATTCCTCGGGCGTCGGTTCGCGGCCGATCTCATGCAGCATCTGGCGGCCGGTGCGCACCAGCTTGTTGATCGTCTCGATCATATGGACCGGGATGCGGATCGTGCGGGCCTGATCGGCGATGGAGCGCGTGATCGCCTGACGGATCCACCATGTCGCATAAGTGCTGAATTTGTAGCCGCGCCGGTATTCGAACTTGTCCACGGCCTTCATCAGGCCGATGTTGCCTTCCTGAATAAGATCAAGGAATTGCAGGCCGCGGTTCGTGTATTTCTTGGCGATGGAGATAACGAGGCGAAGGTTCGCTTCGACCATTTCCTTCTTGGCCTGCCGGGCTTCCTTCTCGCCCTTCTGGACCTGGTTCACGATGCGGCGGAATTCAGAGATGTCGACGCCGACATACTGGCCGACCTGCGCCATCTCGGCGCGCAGATCCTCCACCTTGCTCTGGCTCTTCTCGATCAGCGCCTGCCAGCCACGGCCCGCTTTCTCGGCCATGCGGTCCAGCCAGGTGGGGTCAAGCTCATAGCCGCGATATTCGTCGATGAATTCGCGCCGGTTGATGCGGGCCTGATCGGCCAGCTTCACCATGTTCGAGTCAATCGACATGATCTTGCGGTTGATGCCGTAAAGCTGGTCGATCAGCGCCTCGATCCGGTTGTTGTGCAGGTGCAGTTCGTTCACCAGCAACACAATCTCTGCGCGCAGCTTCTGATAGGCCGTCTCATCGGCGAGGGAGAAGGTGCCATCCTCGTTCAGCGTGGCCGACATCCGCTGATCCTGCATCGCGGCCAGCGTGGCATAATCGCGCGCGATCACCTCAAGCGTCTCAAGCACGCGCGGCTTCAGCGCCGATTCCATCGCGGCCAGCGACATGTTCGAGGCGTCATCCTCATCCTCGTCGTCGTCATCGGCCTGCTGGATCGGGTTGCCGTCGGCGTCCAGCTCCGGCTCGTCGCTCTCGCGGCGCCGCGCGGCGGACTGGCCGTCCGTCCCCTCGGCGACGGCGGGCGTGTCCTCTTCGTCGTCATCGTCAAGCGAGCGGCCAAAGGTCGTCTCAAGGTCGATCACGTCGCGCAGCAGGATGTCTTCGTTCAGAAGCTCATCGCGCCAGATCGTGATGGCCTGAAAGGTCAGCGGGCTTTCGCACAGCCCGGCGATCATGGTGTTGCGGCCGGCCTCGATGCGCTTGGCGATGGCGATCTCGCCCTCGCGGCTGAGCAGTTCGACGCTGCCCATTTCGCGCAGGTACATGCGCACCGGGTCGTCGGTGCGGTCCAGCGTCTCGGTGCTGGAGGTCGCGATGGCCACCTCGCGCGAGGTGGAGGTTTCGACCACCGCGCCCGCGCTTTCGGTTTCCTCGCCCGCCTCGTCATCCTCGATCACGTTGATGCCCATTTCAGAGAGCATCGACATCACGTCCTCGATCTGCTCGGACGAGACCTGTTCGGGCGGCAGCACCTGGTTGAGCTGGTCGTAGGTGATGTAGCCGCGCTCACGCGCATCCGCGATCATCTTCTTGACCGCGGCCTGGCTCATGTCGAGCGTATGCTCGTTGTCCCGGTCCTCGGTCTTCTGATCGTCGGTGTCCTTGGCAGCCATGGGCGCTCCTTGCTTCGTCGGGACCGGCGGGCGGGGCCGGTGCGAATCGGTCTTATTTGTGTAGCGAATCATGAGAGCGAATCACAGAGGGGCGATTCTCCCCGTCCGCCACGTTCAGGGTTTCTTCTTGATCCAGGCCGCACCGTCGATCAGCCGCTGCAATTCGGCGGACAGCGCGGCCCGATCCTCGCCCTGTTCCGAGATTTCATCCAGCTTCGATCGTTCGGCCCGGTGGCGGGCCTCGGCGGCCCGGCTCAGACGCCAAGTCAGGCCCTCGTCGGCAAGGCCGGTCAGGTCCTCCATCGCTTCCTCGATCTCGGCCTCGGCGCCGCGGCGGGCCTCAAGCCGGGCGAATTCCTCGGCCAGACACATCACGGCAAAGTCCGCATCCTCCGCGTTGCGGACGGGTGGCGCGATGCGGACATGGGCAAGGGACATCAGCTTTTCAACCTCTTCGCCCGCCGCGGCCACGATTTTCCCGCGAAAGGCGGCGGCGTCGGCCACCGGGGCGGCGTGAAAGGCGGCCAGCAGGGCGTGGCGCAGCCGGTCATGGCCGGGGTCGCGCATGTCCACCGTTTCGATCTGGCTTTCGAACCGTTCGATCGTGCCGGGATGGGTGAGCGCGATGGCAAGGATCATCGCCTCATGCAGATATTCCTCCACCTCCGGCCCCGGCGCCGCCGCCAGAAGCGAACCGCGCGTGGCAGGCAGCGGGGAGACCGGCACCGCCGCGCCAAAGCGCCGCCCCTGCTGCCGTCCGGGCGCACGCGGCACGAAGGTGGGTTTCGCGGGGCCGAACAACTCACGCCGCAGGCGGTTGATCTCCTCCCCGTAATGGGAGCGGATGGAGGGGTCGGCGATGCCCTTGATCACGGCGCGGAGCGATTTATCCAGCGCCGCCTTCCTCTCGGGGCTGTCAAAGACCTTGCCATCGGTCTCGCGCCGCCAGAGCAGGTTGACCATCGGTTGCGCGGCCTCGATCGCCTTGGCCATCGCCTCGCGTCCGCGCGCGCGGATCATGTCGTCGGGGTCCATGCCTTCGGGCAGGATCACGAAGCGCAGCCCCTGCCCCGCCTCCAGCATCGGCAGCGCCAGGTCGATCAGCCGGGTCGCGGCGCGGATGCCGGCGGTATCGCCATCCAGCATGACCAGCGGTTCGGGATGCAGCCGCCAGATCAGGCGCAGTTGATCCTCGGTGATGGCGGTGCCAAGGGGGGCCACTGCGGCCTCGAACCCCGCCATGGCAAGCGCGATCACATCCATGTAGCCTTCGGCGACGATCAGCGGCTGGCCCTTCGCGGCGGCCTCGCGCGCGGGGCCGTGGTTGTAAAGGCTGCGTCCCTTGTCGAACAGCTCGGTTTCCGGCGAGTTGAGGTATTTCGCGCTGTCGTTCGGGTCCATCGCCCGGCCGCCGAAGGCGATGCAGCGCCCGCGCGCGTCGCGGATCGGGAACATGATCCGGTTGCGAAAGACGTCATAGGGCTGCTTGCCCTTGGTCGAGGGGCGCGCGAGGCCCGCGCCCAGGATCAGGTCCTCGGCGATACCCTTCTGGCGCAGATGATCCCAAAGCCCCTGCCAGCCGTCGGGCGCAAAGCCGATCTCGAAACGGTCCAGCGCCGCCCCGGTCAGCTTGCGGCCCGCAAGGTAATCGCGCGCGGCGGCCCCGGCGCCTGTCTTCAACGCCAGCCGGAAATGCCGCGCGGCTTCCTCCATGACGGCGGCAAGCTCGCCCCGCCGGTCGGCCTTTTGCGCCTCACGCGGGTCGCGGGCGGGCATCGGCATTCCGGCCTCGCGCGCCAGGTCCTCCACCGCCTCCATGAAGGACATGTTCTCGACCTCCTTCAGGAAGGAAATCGCGTCGCCCTTCGCATGGCAGCCGAAGCAGTAGTAATAGCCCTTGCGGTCATCGACGTGGAAGGATGCCGTCTTTTCCTGATGGAAGGGGCATGGCGCCCAGAGGTCGCCCTTGGCCGCGTTCGACTTGCGCTGATCCCACGTCACCTTGCGGCCGATGACGCTGGAGAGCGTCACGCGGGTGCGAAGTTCATCAAGGAAACCGGGGGGCAGACTCATCGCGTGAGTATCGTCGGTTGCCGCTTCGACGACAAGGTCGAAGCGCGGCGTGTCAGGGGGCCAGATCGGGGACCGGGCGGGGCCGGCCGGCATCGTCGATGGCGACGAAGGTGAATGTCGCCTCTGTCACCTTCTCGCGGTCGCCGATACGGCCGCGTTTCACCCAGGCCTCCACCCCCAGCGCCATGGAGGTGCGGCCGACGCGCGTCACCTCGACATAGATGCACAGCACGTCGCCGACCTTGACCGGGCGGATGAACTTCATCGCATCGACGGCAACGGTGGTGACGCGCCCCTGCGCCCGTTCACCGGCAACCATCCCGGCGGCGATGTCCATCTGGCTAAGGACCCAGCCGCCGAAGATGTCGCCGTTGACATTGACGTCGCGCGGCATGGCAAGCGTGCGCAGCGTCAGCGCGCCGGTCGGTTCGGAAGTCATCGCCTCTCCCTTGGCCCCCTGCGCGGGGCCGAAGCCCTCAGACCCGGCGCATCCGGTTGCGGTAGCGGATGATCCGCCAGATCGTCAGCACGATCAAGGGCGCGGCGTAAAGAACCGGCTCGATCACGACATGGGTGGTCATAAGCCAGTGGATATAGGCCAGCACGGCCGCCGGATAGACCCAGCGCTGAAGCCGTTTCCAGTCCGTCCCCATCTTGCGCACCGACTGGTCGTTCGACGTCAGCAGCAGCGGGATCATGATCGCGAAGGAAATCCAGCCGACGAGGATCTCAACCCGCAGGAAGGACCGGATCAGCGCGCCCATGTTGGCGTTCATCAGCCAGAAGAGAAGGTGCAGCAGCGCGTAGCCGAAGCTCGCCACGCCAAGGTGGCGGCGGCGCTGTTTCAGCCAGGGCAAGGGGCCGAAAAGAAGCTGAAGCGGCGTCACCAGCATGGTCACGATCAGAAGCCAGCAGGACAGGACGCCGGTCCAGGGAACGTAGGGAACCTTGCCGTGCAAGACCAGCCGTTCAAGCAGGAACCAGATCGCGGGAAGTGTCAGGACAGCCCAGAAAAGGTATACGTTATCGGTAATACGGCGCATTGCAGCCCTCGGGGTCGTGGTGCCGCCCCCGGACAGGCCGGGGACGGGAAGATCGGTCGCCTATTCGGCGGCGATGGCAGCCTTCATTTCCGGCGTCGGCTTCTTCACCTCGAATTCCTCGTGGTAGGAGCGTTCGACGTTGACGGTCCAGACATCATGCTCTTCGCCCAGGATGTTGCGCGCGGCCAGCATCGCCGACAGCATCGAATGGTCCTGGTTGTTGTAGCGGTGCAGGCCGTTGCGGCCGACCGTCTGGAAGTTGTCGAGCGAGACGATCCACTCTTCCAGCACGTCAAGCGCGGCGCGGTATTCGCCGTCATAGACCGGATAGGCCTTGGGCTGGCGGATGATGGCGGCACCGATGACGTCACTGGCCTTGGCAAGGCCAAGCTGTTCAAGCTCTTTGCCCGCAAGCTCGCGCAGGTCCTCGTCCGACATGTTCCACAGCCCGTCGCCCTTCTGGCAGAAATATTCCATGCCGATGGAGGCGGTGTTCTGGTCGGGCAGCATTTCCTTCGACCAGGCGCGGAAGTTCTGGATCCGGCCGACCTTCACCGCGGGCGAATGGATGTAGATCCAGTTGTCCTTGAACGGGTCGGCATGGTCCAGAACCAGCGTCACGATCAGGAAGTCGCGGTATTTCAGCTTGTTCGCGGCCTCCACCACGGCGGGCGGCGGCGGCGGATCCATCGCCTGGATCAGGTCGCGCAGCGCCATGGTGTTGACGAAGTGGTCGCCCTCGACCCGCTCCATCACCGGCTCGCTGCCATCCTCGTTCCAGTGTTTCACATCGACCGAGGTGACGCGGTTGCCGTCGCGGTTGACGCGCACGACTTCCGAGCGCAGGTGGACCTCGCCCCCCTTCTCCTTCACCAGTTCGGCGGTCTTTTCCCACATCATGCCGGGGCCAAGGCGCGGATACTGGAATTCCTCGATCAGGCTGGTGGTGTCGTTGGCGCCGGAAATCGCGTTCCACACCGCCTTGAACAGCGACAGGTTCTTGATCCGCTGCGCGGCCCAGTCGGCGCGGATCTCGCGCGGATTGATGCCCCAGACCTTCTGCGTGTAACTGCGGAAGAAGTGCATGTAGAGGCGGCCGCCAAAGCGGTTGATGACCCACTCCTCAAAGCTTTCCTCATTGCGGTAGGGCCGCACCTGCCACTTGAAGTAGGACAGGAGGATGCGCATCGATTCATAGGGGCCGATGTTCCACAGCGCGTTGAAAAGCTTCAGCGGATAGTCGAAGAACTTTTCGCGGTAGTAGATCCGGCTGAGACGCGGGACGGTGATGAAATCGTCCTGCAACACCTCATGCCACATCTCCTCCACCTCGGAGACCTTGGTGAAGAAGCGGTGGCCACCGATGTCGAAACGGTAGCCGTTGTTGGTTTCGGTCCGCGAGATGCCGCCAACCATGGTCCCGCCCTCATAGACCTTGGGCTTGAACCCGGAGCTGCGCTTTTGCAACTCATAGGCTGCGGTCAGGCCCGCCGGGCCGCCCCCGATCACCACGACGGGGCTACGCTCGTCCTGCTGCATGTTAGACATCACCGTTCCCGAAAATCGTCGTTTCTGAAATCCACCCTCACGTCCCGAGTATATATCGGGATAAGGGCGGGGCCAAACCCTGTCCGTCCAAAACCATGGTGCAGACCGCCGTTTTGGAACCAATCAAGCAAGTTTGACCCGGTTCGTTGAGCCGTGAAGAGCAAGTCCTTGATACGGAAATACATATCTCTACCCCTGATGGAAAAACCGAAAGCCACAACAACCCTACGCTTAACTGCCTTCGAATCGGCACATTTCCCCGATCCGACTTTCACATACCCAACAAAACTCATTATAACCCATTGAAAACAATTGATTGGAGGCAAGACCCACCGTCACACCTTAACATAACGACCCTGAACCGGAATGCCGCGCCCGTCAAATGCGTTGCGCGTATCCAGCACAAGTGGGGCGGCGCGGGCGACCAGTTGGTAATCGACCGACGTGTGATCGGTCGTCACCAGAACGGCGTCATATCCGCCCAGCGCCTCCGCCGTCAGCGGCACCGACACACGGCCCGCAAGGCGGGGGTGATCGCGCGTCTGGGGCATCACCGGGAAATAGGGATCGTGATAGTCGCAGGCCGCTCCCATCTCCTCCAGCCGGTTGAGAATGGCGAGGGCGGGGCTTTCGCGCGTGTCCTCGATGTCCTTCTTGTAGGAAACGCCAAGGATCAGCACGCGCGCCCCCTTCACCGGCTTGCCGCCGTCCTTCGACAGTTCCACCGCGACACGGCCCGCGATCATGTCGGGGGCGTTGTCGTTGTTGCCGCGCGCCAGATCGATGATCGGCAGGCAAGACCCCACATCCTTCGCCCGCCAGGACAGATAGACCGGCGACACCGGGATACAGTCGCCTCCGATGCCGGGACCGGGGTAGAAAGGCATGTAGCCGAAGGGCTTCGTCGCCGCCGCGCGGACGACTTCCCAGACATCGACGCCCATCGCCTCCATCGCCACCTTCATCTCGTTGACAAGGGCTATATTGACGGTGCGAAAGCTGTTTTCGGCCAGTTTCACCGCCTCGGCCGTGGCCAGCGAACTGACCGGCACGGTGCGCGCGACGATGCGCGAATAGAACATGTCGATCAACTCGCGCGACCGCGCGTCGTCGGCGCCGACGATCTTCGGGATCGACTTGGTGTCGAACTTGTCGTTGCCGGGGTCCTCGCGTTCGGGCGAGAAGGCAAGGAAGAAATCCTCCCCCGCGCGCAACCCGCCCGCTTCAAGGATCGGCTTGACCACGGTCGCGGTCGCGCCCGGCCAGACGGTGCTTTCCAGCACCACAAGCTGCCCCGGCCGCAGCCATTTGGCGATGCCTTCGGCGGCGCGGACGACATAGCTGAGGTCCGGTTCGCGCGCGGGCGACAGCGGCGTCGGTACGCAGATCAGGACGACGTCGATTTCCTGCAACACGGCGAAATCAGCGGTCGCGCCGAACTTGCCGCCCGCGATGGCCCTGGCGATCCGATCCTCGGCGAAGTAGGAGATCACGCGCTCCCCCGCGTTGATCGCATCGACGCGGGCGCGGTTGAGGTCGATGCCCGTCGTCGGGAACCCGGCCTCGGAAATCGTCAGCGCCAGCGGCAGCCCGACATAGCCCAGACCCACCGTCGCGATCCGCGCCTGGCGCGAGGAAATGCGATCCTTCAGGGTCGAGAACAGGGAAAATGCGTTGGTCATGTTCAATCCAGATGCAGGCCGCCCGCAGACGTTATCAATATCACAGCCCGGAGACTTATTGCACCTGCACAATAAGGCAGGCAACCACAACGCGACCAGTCGGGAATGTTGTACCTTTGTGGCGAACAATGGCGCTTTCGAGGCGTTTTTGACCCCCGATCGCCCGGAGAATGCCCAAATACGTGGCAGCAGATTCGCGCCATCGCGCGGTCGGGCGGGTCGCGCCGGGCAACCATCCGCAGGCGCCGCCCCCGACTGTTTCGCATTCGCAGCAAAGTCCGCAGATGCCGATGGCGGGGCGCGGGGGTGCGTGTTAGCATCGCGGCGTTCATCGGGGCGTGTTTCAGCGAGGCGATATGAAGGTTCTCATTACCGGCGGCGCGGGGTTCATCGGGTCGCATCTGGCCGAACGGCTTGTGGCCGAGGGTCACAGCGTCTGTGCGCTGGACGATCTGTCGACCGGGCGGCGCGAGAACCTCGCAAGCCTTGAGGGCAGCAACCGCTTTCGCCTCGTCACCGGGACGATCCTCGACCCCTGCCTCGTGCAGGCGCTGGTGGATGAGGCCGAGGTAATCTTTCACCTCGCCGCCGCGGTCGGCGTGAAGCTGATCATGGACGAACCCTCGCGTTCGATCCTGACCAATATCAACGGCACCGAAAACGTGCTGAAGGCGGCGCTGAAGGACAAGAAGCTGACCTTCGTCGCCTCGACCTCGGAAGTCTATGGGAAGGCGACGAAATTCCCGTTCTCCGAAGACGACGACCTGACCATCGGCGCGACGAAGAACCTGCGCTGGTCCTATGCCTCGGCCAAGCAGCTCGACGAATTCCTGACGCTGGCTTATGTGCGCGAGGTCGGCCTGCCCGCCATCGTGCTGCGCTTCTTCAACACGACCGGGCCGCGCCAGACCGGGCGTTACGGCATGGTCCTGCCCAATTTCGTGCAATCCGCGCTGGAGGGGCTGCCGCTGATGGTTCACGGCACGGGCGAACAGACCCGCTGCTTCGGCCATGTCGCCGATGTGGTGGAATCGCTCGTCCGGCTGATGGACACACCCGCCGCGCAGGGTGAGGTCTTCAACGTCGCCAACGATCAGGAAGTGTCGATCCGCGGCCTTGCCGAACAGGTGATCGCCGCGACGGGGTCCACCTCGGAAATCCAGCTTATCCCCTATTCCGACGTCTATCCGGTCGGGTTCGAGGATATGGCCCGCCGCCTGCCCGACGTCTCGAAACTGGAACGCACCATCGGCTTCCGCCCGCGCCGCCCGCTGGCCGAAATCATCCGCGACATCGTCGCCGAGAAACGCGCGGCGATGGCGGCCTGACCATGGCGGAGACATCGAGGCGCGACACTTTCTGGCTTGCCGCGATCCTCGCGCTGGCGGCGGTCCTGCGGATCTGGGGCCTGAACGCGCCGCTCTGGCATGATGAGATCCACACCGTCGTCACGCATCTCGACCTGCCCTGGGGCGACATGCTTCGCGACTATTCGATGAACCACCACTACCTCCACAACATCGCGGCCAAGGCGACGATGGAGCTGTTCGGGCGCGAACCCTGGGCGATCCGCCTGCCGGCGATGCTGTTCGGGCTGGGCGTGATCTGGGCGACCTGGGTTCTGGCGCGCGAGATGGCGGGCGTGACGATCGCCCATGTGACGGCGCTGCTGCTGGCGCTTTCGTATCACGAGATCTGGTTTTCCCAGAACGCGCGCGGTTACACCGGCCTCGCGCTCTTCTCGACGCTGGGGATGCTTTACTTCCTGCGCGGGCTGCGAAGCCCGGCAACGGGGACATGGGTCGCCTTTGGCGTCACCCTCGCGGCGGCGGTCTTCACCCATCTGACGGGCGCCTTCTTCTTCATGGCGCAGGGGGTGGTCTGGCTTGGCCTCATCCTCTGGCGACTGGCGCGCGGGCGGCTGGACGGGGCGCTGGTCAAGCTGCCACTGATGGGCTTCGTGATCGGCGGTGTGCTGACGATCCTGCTTTACCTGCCGATCCTGCCCAGCCTTCTCGCCACGGTTTCGAACGTCTCCGAAACCTCTGCCGTCGATGTGATGAAGGAATACCAGAACCCGGTCTGGACGGCGATGGAGGCGATCCGCACCGGCATCGGCCAAAGCGGCGCGCTGGTGGCCGTCACCGGGCTGGCGGTGCTGGCCCTCGTTGGCCTCGGCAGCCTTTCGCTGCGGCGGAGGGAGCCGCTTTTCGCCCCGATCACGGTCCTGCACATCCTTTTGACCGTGGCGCTTCTGATGACGGTGGGCATGCGCATCTGGCCGCGTTTCTTCTTCGTCGATATCGGCTTTCTGGTGCTGCTGATCGTGCTGGGGGGGCGGTTTTTCTGCGACCTCATCGGCCGCATGACGGGCAGCGCGGCGCTGGGACGGGGGCTTTTCATCCTCGGCACCGTCGGGGTCGTCGCGATCTCGGCCTATCTGGCGAAGCGGAACTACGATTTCCCGAAGCAGGACACCGCCGGGGCCTATGCCTATGTGACCGGGATTCAGCAGCCGGGCGAGCGTGTGCTTGCCGTGGGTCATACCGGCCCCGACCTGAACAGCTGGTACAAGGCGGGCTGGCCGGAGATCTACACGGACGACGAATACCGCGCCGCCCTGGCCGAACCGGGGCCGGTGATCCTTGTCGTCGGTTTCCCGGCGCGGTCCTTCCGCGATGTCCCGGCGCTTGGCGCCGATGCGGGCTATGATGACGGGACCGATATGTGCGACCCCGACCGCGTGACGGACCTGCCCCTCAAGGTGCTGCGCTGTTTCAGCGGGACGCTGGGGGATGGCGGCATGGTCGTTCTCAGGCGTGACTGAGGGCGCGCATATCGTCATCGGCTCCGGCCCCGCCGGGGTGTCGGCCGCGATGGCCCTTCTGGCGCGCGGGCGGACCGTGGTGATGGTCGATGGCGGCAAGGTGCTGGACAGGGACGCCGCCCGACGCCGTGACGCCATGGCCGCGGACGATCCGGGGGGCTGGACGGCGCAGGACCGGGACGGCTGGATGGCGCCGCAATTCGCGACCCTGCCGGGGCAGGTGCGCCGCTACGGGTCCGATTTCGCGATGGAGCCGGGGGCGGAGACGATGGCCGACCTGCCCGGCTGGTTTGCGCTCCGCGCATCCCGCGCGGCGGGGGGGCTGTCGAACCTGTGGGGCGCGGCCGTTCTGCCCTATGCCGCGCGCGACATGGCGGACTGGCCCGTCACGGCGGCCGATCTTGCGCCGCATTACCGCGCGGTCACCGGGTTCCTGCCGGTCGCGGGCGTCCCCGATGCGCTGGCGCCGCTGCTGCCCGAACCGCCGATGGCGGGGCGGAGGGGGATTGAGCCGTCGCCGCAGGCGCGCGAGTTGCTGTCGCGGATGGCGCGGCGGGGGGACGCGCTGGCCCGGATGGGCGTGACCGCCGGTCAGGCAAGGCAGGCGGTCGATAGCGGCTGTCGGCTTTGTGGCCTTTGCCTGCATGGCTGCCCCTACGGGCTGATCTGGAAGGCAGGCGACACGCTGGCGAATCTCCGCCAGCACCCCGGTTTCAGCTACCGCCCCGGCGCCGTCGTGACCCGGGTTGATGAGGGTGACGGCGCCGTGACCCTGCACCTTGAGGGCGGCGGCACGATCAGGGGCGCGCGCGCCTATCTCGGCGCCGGAGTGCTGGAAACCGCGCGCATCCTTCTGGCCTCACAGCCCGGCCTGGGGGAGCTGACGCTGCGCGACAGCCAGCATGCCTTCCTGCCGATGCTGCATCGCTGGGCCAACCGCACCCGGCCCGACCGGGGCCGCTTCCACACCCTGCCGCAGGCCTTTGTGGAGATCGCCGCCCCCGCCATTTCCCCCCATCTGGTCCATTCCCAGCTTTACACCTGGAACGAGTTTTTCCCGCGCGACCTGATCGGGAATTACGCCAGCAAGATTCCCTTTTCCGCCCCCCTCTTCGCGGCGCTGGCGCGGCGGCTGATCGTGGCGCAGATGTTCCTGCATTCCGACCACTCCCACCGCATCGCGCTGCGCCTTGCCGCCGATGGCCGCCTGTCGGCCCGGCTTGAGACGCATGAGGGGATGGAGGGGACGCTGAAGGCCGCGGCCCGGCATATGGGGCGGGCGATGTCGAAACTCGGACTGCTGCCCCTGAGTTTCGCCACCAGACCCGGCGCGCCGGGGTCGAGCTTTCATGTCGGCGCCTCGGTCCCGATGGCGGCAGAACCGAAGGCGGGGCAGTCCGACCGTCTGGGCCGCCCCCTTGGCTGGGAAAGGCTGCACCTGATCGACGCCACCAGCCTGCCCGCGATCCCGGCGACGACGATCACCTATTCGGTGATGGCCAACGCCCACAGGATCGGCGCGCTAAGCGATTAACCCGCGCCGTTCTCGAACGCCCCGCCCTCCAGCGCGCGGGCCAGCTCCGCGTCGCCCCGGCGATGCGCCGCCCCGGCCAGTGCCGCGCCATAGGCGGCCATCACCGGCGTTTCGTGCCAGACCGTCTCGAACGCCTTGCGCGCGGCGGCGGATTGCTGGGCGCGATGGGCCGGGTCACCCTGAAGCCCCCGCATCGCCGCGACCAGATCATCCTCGGTGGAAAAGAGCGCGCCCCCGCCCGACCGCTCGACAATCTCGGGGAACGGCCCCAACCGCCGGGCGATCACCGGGGTGCCAAGGCGGAAGCTTTCGATCAGGATGATCCCGAAGGTCTCATAACAGACCGATGGCACGATGAGGCCCTGCGCACCGCGATAATAGGCGTCCAGCTCCTCAGGGCTCTTGCGGCCGAGGAAAAGGATATTCCGCCGCCCCTCCGCCAGCCGTTTCAGCTCCGCCGCATAGTCGCCATCGCCAAGGATGATGAGGTCGGCATCCGGGTAGCGGTCCATCGCCGGGAAGACGTCTTGCAGGCCCTTGATCTTCTCCAGACGGCCCACGAACAGGAAATAGGGGCGCGGGTGGCCGGTGAAGGGCGCGGCCATCTGCGCCAGGTCGGGCAGGAAATAGGGCAGCACGGTCATGTCGTGGCGCAGCCCGAATTCGGCATGTTTCGCGCGGCTGAATTCGCTTTTGGCGATGATGAGGTCCATGCCCGCCAGCGCCCGGTCCAGCATCCCCGTCGCGCGCCAAAGCTGCGGCGGGCGTTTGTAGGACAGTTGGCATTTCAGGCAGTGGCGTTCGTCACAAAGCTCCCGCCCATAGCGCCAGAGGACATGGGTCGGGCAGACCAGCCAATGTTCATGCGCCTCATAGATCTTCAGCGCGTCGCCCATACCCAGAAGGCCGGGACCGCCGATCAGCGAGGTGTTGTTGTGCCAGATGATGTCGGGCTTGCGCGCCTCCAGTATCTCGCGGATGCGGGGGCCATGGATGACGGGGCGGCCAAGCTGCTGGGTCAGCACGTTCGACAGCATCGGATTTTTCGCCCGAAGGCCGATGCGGCGGACGCCATCCGGCGCGCCCTCGCCCTGCACCTTGCCGCCGAGGATGCGGTAGCTGTCTTCCTCATGCACCACGGTCACGTCATGGCCGCGCGCCGCCAGCGCACGCGCCATCCGCTGCACGCCGATGGCGTCGCCGCCGAAGGAATGGGGCGGGTAGAAGGTGGTGAACATGACGATGGAGAGCGAACGCATGAAACCTCTCAGACCTCGGGCGCGGGGAAGCGCCCCGGCGCGACATAGCTCAGGAACAGGGCCAGCCGGTCGCGCATCATCAGGATCGCAAGGGCGGCAAAGACCGCGATCCCGGCAAGGATGCTGACGCCCAGCGCCAGCCCCGCCGACCAGCCCGCGCCGGTCAGCGCGCCGTGGATGACATGCACCGCCCCCGCCATGACCAGCGCCGCGATGGCAGGTTTCCCATTGCAGGCGATCAGCGGCCCGATCGCGCCGCCGCCGAGGCGCGAAACGATGCGGAAGCGCAAGACCCAAAGCAGGTAGAAGGCGGCGACAAAGCCCGCTGTGATCGCGACCACACCATAGGGGGCGGCGATCAGCATCAGGACGGCGGCCAGCGCGACCGTGGCCCAGGTCAGGATCGTGATGTCGCCCGCATGACCGGCGGCAAGGCAAAAGCTTTGCTGCACCATCGCGATGCAGATGTAGAGGCCGAGGAAGGACATCACCTGCAAGACCGGCGCGGCGGGCAGCCATTCCGGCCCGAAAACCACGCCCAGGATCGGGCGGGCCAGCACGGCAAGACCCGCGAAGAAGGGAAACGCCGCCAGCCCCGACATGCGCGCGATGTCGAGAAGCAGGTCGCCCGCCCGCCCGCCGGCGCGGTTGATCTCTGCGAAGGCGGGCTGCGACACCATGCGCAAGGGGGTGGAAATCAGGTTCGACAAGGGTTCCACAAGCCGCCAGGCGATGCCGTAAAGGCCGGTCGCGAGCGGGCCGAGCGTGACGCCGATCAGGAAGACCGGCAGTTGCACAAGGCTGACCTCGCCCGCGCGCAGGCCTAGGACACGGATGCCGAAGGCACCGGCGCGGCGCAGATGGGCGGGGGTCGTGCGCAGGCCCGGCCGCCAGTCGACCGCCGTCCAGGCAAGGACGACATTGGTCGCAATCAGCGCGACCCAGTGGCCGACATAGCTCCACACCCCCCAGCCGGTCAGCGCCATGCCGATCCCAACCGCGCCGCCGACGACCTCCCCCGCGACGGCGCGCAGAGACATGGCGCGAAAGTTGAACTCCCGCCGCAGGATCGCGACGGGGACGGCGGTGAAGGCGATCAGCGGCACGGTGACCGACAGAACGCGCAACATCTCCCCCACCTCGGCCTGACCGTAGACCTGTGCCACGGGGCCGGAGATCAGGTTCAGGAAGACCGCCAGCGTCAGGCCGATTCCGGTCGTCAGCCAGAAGGTCGCGTTATAGTCCGCCTCATCCGGGTCATGCGCGGCGATCAGGTATTCCGACACGCTTTCGCGGACAAGCTGTTCCGCCGAGACGGAGAAAACCGCCGCCATCGCCATCAGCCCGTAAAGCTCAGGCCCGAGGATATTGGCAAGAACGGCGAAGACGGCGAACTTGATCGCCTGTTCGGTCCAGCCGCCCGCTGCCATCCAGGCGACGCCCCGGATGAACTTGGCGCCGACGGTCACGCGACGCCCTTCCAGGGTTTCATCACCGCGCCCTTGACCGCGCGCAACCCCCGCCGCGCCGCCAGATAGGCAGAGCCGCGCCCGGCCAGATGGGCGCGCCAGCGGGCCGGATCGGTGAAATAGAACATCTCAAGCCGCGGCAGGTCGAAGCGTTCCGAGGCAGGCCCGGCGCTGGCCAGACGGGTGCCGACGGAGCTGCGGTAATAGTGCGCGATGCGCGCCTGCGTGGCCTTGCCCGCGATGCCATAGGGCGGCGCGAAATGCAGGGGCGCGGCGCCCAGTTCCGCCGCGATCCGGTCGCGGGAGCGGATCAGCTCTGCCTCCACCGCCGCCTCCTCAAGCGCGTCGAGGTCGGGGTGGCTTTCGGTATGGCTGCCGAAGATCACGCCCTCGCCCTGAAGGCGGCGGATCGTGTCCCAGCCCATCAGCTTGCGGGGCTGCGCGGCGATCCCGCGCCAGCCCTCACGACCGCCGATATAGTTGGTCGGCAGATAGACGATGGGGCGAAACCCAAGGTCCTTCATCACCGGCCAGGCGGCATCGGCGAAATCCTGAAAGCCGTCGTCGAAGGTCAGGATCACCGACCGGTCCGGCAACACCGCGCCGCCGATCTTGGCCGCGCAGAAATCGTCCAGCGTGATGACCGGCACGCCCGTCTCGGCGATCGCGCGCATCTGCGCGGCGAAGGCGTCGGGCGCGATGGCCGTCGGCCCGCCCTGCCCCGAGATCGAGTGGTACATCAGGATATCGACGACCGGCCCCGCCATGTCAGTCCTCGACGCGGTGGTGTTCGAAATCCTTGCGATGCGCGGCCCATTGGGCGCGGTCCACCCCGCCTTCGGCCGTCAGCACATCGGCCGCCGCATAGGCCATGGCGAAGGCGTGGTGCGTGTTGTCATGGGCAAAAAGCCCCTGCCGCCCGAAGCTGAGGAAGCCGTCCAGCGTCGAAAGCCAGTTGTCCACGGTTTCGAAATGGCGCTGATAGTCAAGGTCATAGACCGGATAGGCATGGGCGATGCGGCGCGTTTCGGTCCGTATCACCGGCACCTTGACCGGCAGGCCGAGGTTGCCGAGCCAGTCGCAATAGTGCCGCCCCAGCTCCTCATCCGTCATGTCCCACCACTTCTCACCCGGATCGCAGGGCAGTTCGGCGCAAAGGATCGTCCTGCCCTTCGGCCCGGTGGCGGAATTGTAGTTCTTCGGCTCCGACATGCGGCTGATCGGGATCGAGAGTTCGGGGAAGTAATGCGCGTCGTATTCGGTGAACTGGTCGGTTTCCAGGATCAGGTAGACAAGGATCATGCCCCGAAACCGGATTGCCTTGGCCGCCTCGATCACCTCGGCCGGGGGGGCTGGGTCCATCAGGCGGGCGACGGTCGTCAGCGGGATCGTCGAATAGACCTGATCGGCGCTGTGCAGCACCTCTTCGCCATTCTCGCGGGTGACGATGCCCGTGACGCGGCTCCCGTCCCGTTCGATCCGCACGATGTCAGCGCCAAAGCGGAAGGCTGCACCCTGCCCCCGCGCTGCTTCAACCATCGCATTCGAAATCTGCCCGAAGCCCTTCTTCGGATAGTAGAATCTTCCCGTCGTCTCGCCCCTGAGACCGGGGATCATCCGCATCATCTTGCCAAGGATCTTGCCGATGGACGATCCGGAGACGCGGCGTTCCGCCAGCGTCACGGCCAGCTTGTCGGGGTCAAGGCCCCAAAGCTTGCGGACATAGGGGAAGTAGAAATTTTCCGAAATCGTCGGGCCGAGGCCGTCGTAAAGGACGGAGGAGAAACTGCGCGGCCCGGTGGATGCCTTGCGGAACTTCTTCAGCACCATGTCGCCGATCAGGGAGGCCGCAAAGGCCGGCGGCAGTTTCAAAAGCGCGTCCTGAAGCTTTAGCGGGAAGTGGATCCAGCGCCCGCCCAGCCGGATACGGCCATGGCGCGGCTGAAGCAGAAGATCATCGCCCAAAAGCCCCTTCACATCGGCAATCACATTCGGATCGGCCACCGGGTGAAAGCGGTGCGAGCCATAGTCGCACCAGATGCCGTCGATCTGGAACGAGGTCGAATTGCCCCCCGCGACCGGCGCGCGTTCAAAGACCTCTGCCTCGGCCTTGCCCTTGCTCAGCCGGTAGGCGGCGGCGATGCCCGCAGGGCCCGCGCCAAGCACCAGCACACGCGGTTTCGCGCGGCCTTCACCCTTGGAACTCGTCATTCGGAAATCTCCTTGAGGGTGGTGGCGCGGGTTTGCAGCCGCCCGCCCGAAAGCACCAGGATCAGCGCACCGATGGCGCCGGCGAGGTAAAGAATGCCCTGCCAGGCAAGGCCCGAGGCCACGACATCGGGCGCGGCGGCGCCAAACGGCACCAGAAGGGCTGCAAGCGAGCCTTCGCGCACGCCAAGCCCGCCCAGCGACAGGGGCAGCGTGGCGATGATCTTGGCCAGCGGCCAGGCGAAAAACCACGCAGCGAAGGGGACATGGACGCCCACCGGCTCTGCCAGACGGATCGACAGCCAGATCAGCACCGACTGGATCGCCGCCGAATAGACCAGCGTGAAGAGCAGCAGGACCGGCCGTTTCGCCAGCGCGCCGAAGGCCTCCGCGACGCGCAGCGCAAGGCCCCGCGCGGGCAGGCCGGGCCAGCGGGTCCAGACCAGCCGCGCCACCGGCGGAAAGGCGAAAAGCGCCGCCGCCGCCAGCGCCAGCACGGCCATCGCGACCGGCACCACCATGCCCTGTTCGCCCGGCTCACCCGCCTCGGGCAGCAGCATGAAGCCGGTCAGCATCAGGCAGGCCAGCGCGGCAAGGTCGATCATCCGGTCGCCCACCGCCGCCGCCGCCACCTTCGGCCCGTCACGCAGCGCCGCATGGGCCAGCCCCGCGCGCACCGCATCGCCCCCGGCGGCGCCGGGCAGGCAGAGATTGGCCGCCAGCCCCGCGAAATGCGCCCTGAGCGCGACCGGGAAGCTGACCGCGCGCTCCATCAGCAGCCACCATTTCGACGCGGTGGCGACATGGCACAGCAGGAACGCCCCCAGAACCGACAGGAACAGGGGCCAGCTGAGCCGGGTGAAGCCCTGAAGGATCGCCTCCTTCGGCAAGAACCAGAAGATGAAGCCAAGCACGACCGCCGACCCGGATGCCCGGATCAGCCATTTCCGCATCGCGCTGCGCCCGACGGCCACGATCAGGGCCTCAGGTGCAGGCGCGAGATCATGTCGGCGATCAGGCCCAGCGACCAGATGATGAGGGCCGACAGGAAGGCGAAGATCGTCGTTTCCGACAGGTTGTCCATCCAGATGTCATAGAGGAATTTCAACGCCCCCACGCCCATCAGCGCAAGGCCCAGCGGGATGAAGACCCTGAGCGGGTTGAACAGCACCGTCATGCGCAGGACGAGGATGATGAAGTTCAGGAAATCCACCGGCCGGATTTTCGATTTTCCAACCCGCTTGCCGTATTCGATCGGCGTATACATCATCCGCTTGCCATTACACGACATGCAAAGCGTGATCGTCGTGGTGAAGGAAAACTTCTGCGGCAGGAGCGGGATGAAGGGGACAAGCTCCGACTTGCGGAACACCCGCAGGCCGGAATTGAGGTCGTTCAGCTTCCGCTCCGCCAGGAAGGAGGCGAAGGTGTTCAACACCCATTTCGCCGGTTTGCGAACCCAGGGGACGTTCTTCATCGCCGCCCCCCGGTCGCCCACCACCATGTCCTGATCGCGGCACATGGCCAGCATCGAGGGCAGGTAATGCGGCGGATAGGTGCCGTCGGCGTCGATGATGGCGACGTATTCGTATTGCGCCTTCTTGATCCCGCGCTTCAGGCTGGCGCCGTAGCCGGTATTGACCTGATTGCTGTCCACGATCACGCCGGTTTCGCGCGCGATCTCAAGCGTGCGGTCCTCGGACCCGTCATCGACGACGATGATCTCATAGGGGATGCCCTGCGGGTCCATCGCCGCGCGGACTTCCTCGATCGTGTGACGCACCGCGCCTTCCTCATTATAGGCCGGGATCACGATGCTGAGCGTCATGCCGTCAAGCTCGGACGCGATCTTCTGCGCGGCCGTCTTGCCGGCGGTCTTGGTATCCATATCCTTCATTCCCTTCCCCGCTTCCGGTTGGGTTTGTTGTACCTTCGCGGCCCGTTACGGCACATGCAGGCGGTTCTTCACGCCCAGGACGTGATATTCGAACAGGCACCAGGCAAAGGCCGTGGCCGAGTAGACGTAGTAGAACTGGTGCCAGGCCAGCGTCGCCGCGGCAAAGCCCGCGCCGCCATGGGCATACATGAAGCGCACGAAGCGCCCGTTGGCGAGGATGGCCAGCAGGATCAGCGCCAGCGTCAGGGGCCAGATCCCCGGCGCGAAGGGCAGCGCGAGGATCGACAGGATCAGCAGCCCCGCCAGCACCGCCTTGGCCTTTTCGCCATGGCTGGTGTTGAGGTCGTTATGCACCCCCTCGCGCGCGATCATCAGCCGCGACCAGGGCAGCGCGCGGCGGAAGATGTCGGTGTGAAAGGCGCCCTTCGGCGTCCAGACCTTCAGGTGCTTGCCCAGAAGCGTCGGATCGACGGTGATGCGCCCGCCCGCGCGGCGGATGCGGTAGCCAAGCTCGATGTCCTCGATCGACGGCACGCGGTAGGTTTCCACGTCAAAGCCGCCGATCTTCAGGAACATGTCCTTCCTGACCGCGCCGCACCCGGCCCAGAACGTATGCGCGTCGCGCTGCGCGGTCTGGTGGTAGAAGCGGTGCATCAGGTTCTTGTAGCGGGAAAACCAGTGCTGCCCGTCGGGCGCGCTGTCATAGGACCCGAAGACCGCCGCGACCTCGGGGTCGGCAAAGGCGGCGCGGACCTTTCCGGCGCCGTCGTCATGGGCGATCACGTCGCTGTCGACGAACCACAGGATGTCGCCCACCGCCTCTTGCGCCGCCATGTTGCGCGCCAGGCCCGGCCCGCCGTTCTGCGGTGTGGTCAGGACCCGCGCGCCCATCCCGCGCGCGACCTCGGCCGTGCGGTCGGGGGAGCGGTCATCGACCACGATGACCTCCGTCACCTCGCCCCGCGCCTGCATCGCCATCAGGGGCGCCAGAACGCGCGGCATCAACCGCTCGGCCCCGAAGGCGGGCATCACGACCGAGATTGTCGGGCCACCCGCCGTCATATCTGCCCCCCCGCCCCGTTGGCGAACTGCCGCGCGCGGCGGAAGAAGAGGACAAGGATCGTCGCACCCAGGGGCAGCAGCCAGATCACCCGCGCGCCATAGCGCGTCGCGGGCTGCGAGATGCCGCCACAGACCAGCGCATTGGCGAGGATGCCCAGAAGCAGCATCACCACAAAACCCTTGATCCGTCCCGGCACCCGGTTCGGCCAGAAAAGCAGCCCCGCCGCCACGATCAGCGACACGAGGTAGAGCATGTCCTGCATCGCGTTGACCGGGCCGAACCAGCCAAGGTCCTCTGTCAGCCGCCCATGCGTGAACGGCCCCGTCATCAGCCCCGACGCGGCGGCGTTCTGCGCCACGATGGCCTCGGTCGGCAGGGTCATGTCGACGCTGACCAGACGCGACTGGATCAGGGTGTTCTTGAGGAAGGCAAAGGTCGTGTCGAAGGGCGCATCGGCCAGAACGTCGAAGAAAAAGCCGATCTGCGCCTCGGCCACGACGCGCTGGTCGTCCGGCGTCATCAGCCGGAAGGAGCCAAGCTGCTGGCTCGTCTCGAACACGATATGCGTCGCGGTCAGGCGATAGGGATCGTCCGAGATTTGCAGCGCGGTATAAAGCTTGCAGGTCGGGATCGCGTCATTCGGGCAATGCGTTTCCAGATAGTGCAGGCCCGGCCCGTCCTGGATCAGCCGCGCGGTGATATAGGGTTTGATCACCACCTCGGAGCCGGAGACCTCTTTCGCGGCGGTGCGCAGAAGGCTTTGTTCGGCAAAGCCGATGCCGAGGACGACCAGCACCAGCGCGGGCGGCAGCCACCAGCGATGCCGCGTGATGATGAGCGATACGAGAAGTGAGGCCGGGACCATCAGCGCCGCGATGGCCAGATGCGACAGGTGCGAGACCACGGCGAAAGAGGCAAGGCCCATGGTCAGCAAAAGCTCCCACCAGCGCATCCCGCGCCCGAAGATCGTCAGCGAGGCGATGCAAAGCAGAAGCACCGGCGCGAAGGTGTCGGGCATCAGATAGGCCACGAAGAAGGGCAGCGAGCCCAGCGAGGCGACGATCACCGGCAGGCAGACCATCTGCGCCAGCGAGACATGCAGACCCATCTTGCGCTGCGCGATCCGCATCGGCAGCCAGACCGCCAGCATCACCGCCAGGGCGTTCAGAAGGTTCAGCCCTTCAAGCAGGCCAAGCCGCGCCAGCAGGCCGGTCAGAAGCGCATAGGGCGCGGAGCGGGAGCCATCTACCGTGTTCTTCGCGTCGATCTGGGGCAGGTCGGGCCGGGGCGCGGTGGTCTCGCCGCCATTCACCCCTGCTTCCTGCTGCGCCCAGGCTTGGGCATTTTCCGCCTGGATCGGGGATTCGCCCTCAAACCCCAACTGCCGCAAGCCGTTATGACCCTGCGAGATATAACCGATCGTGTCGAAATAGAACAACGGGCGGCCATTGATGACCATGACGCTGAACATCGCGACGAAGGCCGCGATGATCCAGAGCGCGTTGCCAACCGCGCTACCGCTTCGCGTCTGGGTCTGCATCGTTGTGACGGTCATGCCTCCACCCGCCCTGCCGCGTCAAGTTCTTCGCGCAAGGCCCTGAAATAGCTGATGGTCTTGGAAAGTCCGTCGCGCAGCGCCACCTGCGGCTCCCAGCCCAGCGCGCTGCGGGCAAGACCGATATCGGGCTGGCGCTGGATCGGGTCGTCCTGCGGCAGCGCCTTGTGGACGAGTTTCGAGGAGGAGCCGGTGAGGTCGATCACCGCCTCGGCCAGTTCCTTGATCGTCATTTCCACCGGGTTGCCGATATTCATCGGCCCGGTGACCTCATCGGGGGTTTCCATCAGGCGGATCAGCCCCTCGATCAGGTCATCGACAAAGCAGAAGGACCGGGTCTGGCTGCCATCGCCATAGATGGTGATCGGCTCGCCCGCCAGCGCCTGCATGATGAAGTTCGACACCACGCGGCCGTCCTGCGGGTGCATCCGGGGGCCATAGGTGTTGAATATCCGCGCCACCTTGATGCGCAGCCTGTGCTGGCGGTGGTAGTCGAAGAACAGCGTCTCGGCACAGCGCTTGCCCTCGTCATAGCAGGACCGGTAGCCGATCGGGTTCACATGGCCCCAGTAGCCCTCGCGCTGCGGATGGACCTGCGGGTCGCCATAGACCTCGGAGGTGGAGGCCTGAAGGATCTTGGCGCGCAGACGCTTGGCCAGACCCAGCATGTTGATGGCGCCATGGACCGAGGTCTTCGTCGTTTGCACCGGGTCGTGCTGATAGTGGATCGGGCTGGCGGGACAGGCGAGGTTGTAGATCTCGTCCACCTCGACATAAAGCGGGAAGGTCACGTCATGGCGCATGATCTCGAACCGGGGATGGCCGATCAGATGGGCCACGTTCTCGCGCCGGCCGGTAAAGTAGTTGTCGACGCACAGCACGTCATGCCCGGCCGCGACCAGCCGTTCGCAAAGGTGGGAGCCAAGGAAGCCCGCACCGCCCGTCACCAGAATCCGCTTGGAAATCACGCTCATGCCGCGCTGCCTTCGCTGTCCGTTCCGCCTGCGCGCGCCTGCCCGGCGCGGCCCCTCATCCCAGATGTCCGGGGCAGGATTATGACGATGCGCCCTGTATCGCCCGCCCCCCTCAACGCATCAGGGCAGGGCATGGTCACGCCTGCCGTTCCGAAATACCGCATCGCGCCTTCAAATCCTCGGTCAGTCAATCTTTCGGGGTCTGCGCCCGCCGGGGCCGTCCCCTTCGTCACGCATCTGCATCGAAATCGCAGTCGACTATCACTCAACCAATCCGCCCGTCACCTTGCATTTATCTCTCGCCAGCCGTGCAGCCGCCAGCGTTTTTCTGCATCCGCCAAGAAATAGCACGATTCCCGGCGAACCGCGACAAGCCACGTTTCAGCCCCGCGAAAGGCCGTCGAAGACGCCCGTGATCGGCCACGGAACGGAAACAATGCCACCGGTCAGTTACACCCGGCCGCGAGGTTTCGCCAGCCCGCCCGCACCCCGCCCCATTTCCGCTTTCACCACCGCGTCGGCCCCGATATGGTCCGCCGCAACGACAAGTGGCCAGGTTTCCATGCAGATAGACAAGACAAAACTCCCCGGTGTGCTGATCCTGACGCCGCGCCGCTTCGGCGATGCGCGCGGCTGGTTTTCCGAGGTCTGGAACAAGGAGACGCTGGCGCGTCAGGGGATCGTGTACGATTTCGTGCAGGACAACCATTCGATGTCGGCCACTGTCGGCACGGTACGGGGGCTGCATTTCCAGGCGCCGCCCCATGCGCAGACAAAACTGGTGCGCTGCGGGCGGGGCCGGGTCTTCGACGTGGCGGTGGATATCCGCGTCGGCTCCCCCACCTACGGTCAGTGGGTGGGAGAGGAGCTGTCGGCCGACAACGGGCGGCAACTGCTGATCCCGGCCGGGTTCCTGCATGGCTTCATCACTCGGGAACCAGACAGCGAGCTGCTTTACAAATGCTCCGACGTCTACGCGCCCGACTGCGACGGCGCGGTGCGCTTCGACGATCCGCAGATCGGCATCGACTGGGGCATCGACACCGCCGGCGCGGTCCTGTCGGAGAAGGACGCCAAGGCGCCTTACCTGAAGGATTTCCAAAGCCCCTTCCGCTATGAGGTGACGGCATGAAGCTTCTCGTCACAGGCGGCGCGGGGTTCATCGGCTCGGCCGTGATCCGCCGCGCGATCCGGGCCGGGCATTCGGTCGTCAACCTCGACAAGCTGACCTATGCCGGGTCGCTGACCAATGTGGCCGAGGTCGCGGACAGCCCCGCCTATGCGTTCGAGAAGGCCGACATCTGCGACCGCGCGGCGGTGGATGCGATCCTTGACCGGCACAAGCCCGACGCGATCATGCATCTGGCCGCCGAAAGCCATGTCGATCGCTCCATCGACGGCCCCGCGGCCTTCATGGAAACCAATATCATCGGCACCTACACGATGCTTGAGGCCGCCCGCGCCTACTGGACCGCGCAGGGCAAGCCGCAGGGCTTTCGCTTCCACCATATCTCCACCGATGAGGTCTTTGGCTCGCTCCCCGCCGATCCGGGGGTGAAGTTCACCGAGGACACGCCTTACGATCCCCGCTCCCCCTACTCGGCATCCAAGGCGTCGTCGGACCACCTCGTCCGGGCCTGGGCGGAAACCTACGGGCTGCCGGTCGTGCTGACCAACTGTTCGAACAATTATGGCCCCTACCACTTCCCCGAAAAGCTGATCCCGGTGGTGATCCTGAAGGCCTTAGCGGGCGCGCCGATCCCGATCTACGGCAAGGGCGACAACATTCGCGACTGGCTGTTTGTCGAGGACCATGCCGACGCGCTGCTGCTGGTCGTCCAGAAGGGGGCGCTTGGGCGCAGCTACAATATCGGGGGGGAAAACGAGGCCACGAACCTTGAGCTGGTGCAGAAGATCTGCGCGATCCTTGATGAAAAACGCCCCGGCAACGCCCCCTATTCCGGGCAGATCACCTTCGTCGCCGACCGCCCCGGCCATGACCAGCGCTATGCCATCGACCCGACCCGCATCCGCGAGGAACTGGGCTGGCGCCCCTCGGTCACGCTGGATGAGGGGCTGGAGAAGACGATCGACTGGTATCTCGCGCATGAGGACTGGTGGCGCGCGCTTCAGGACCGCGACGGCGTCGGACAGCGGCTGGGAACCGGGTAAGGGCATGATCACCGCCCACCTTCCGGCCGGCTATCTTCTGGGGCGCGGGGTCAACCGGCCAGGGCGGTTCGTCCTGCCCGCCGCGCTTGCCGGGGCGGTCTTTCCCGATTTCGACCTTGCCTATTTCGTCCTGATCGACAACTGGAGCGTTCACCACCACCGCTACTGGGTCCATGTCCCGTTCTTCTGGATGATCCTCAGCGCCGTGATTCTGCCGCTAGTCTGGCGGACCGCCGCGCGCCTGCCCGCGCTGGCCTTCCTTGCGTCGGTCTTCCTGCACCTGATCCTCGACACCGTCGTGGGCGACATCATGTGGGGCGCGCCGTTCAGCACCCGGCTCGTCTCCTTCTTCGACGTACCACCCAGCCACGACTTCTGGCTCTGGTCCTTCTTGCTGCACTGGAGTTTCGCGCTTGAAGCCTCGATCTGGGTCGCGGCCGTCACGCTGTGGATCAACCGGCCGCGACGGCAGGCGGCATAGGGGGCGGCCCGGACGGGCCCGCCCCCCCTTTTCGTCTTTCGTCTGCGTCTTAGGAATGCGCGAACGGCACCGCCACGAAGGATTTGCCGTCGCCGCGCTGGACCAGCAGCAGCGCGCCGTCGCGGTTCTGGGTCTTTGCCGCATCCACGGCAGAGGTGACGGCCTTGGCGCTGTCGACCGGTGTCTGATTGACAGAGACGATGATATCGCCCTCGCGCAGCCCCTTGTCGGCGGCGGCGCCCTTGGGGTCCACCCCGGTCACGACGACGCCTGCGGTATCCTCCGGCACGCCCATCCGGGCGGCAAGGTCCGGCGTCAGCGGTTCGACCGACAGGCCAAGGTCCGGCACTTCGGCGCCCGGACCGGCCTGGCCCGGCAGCGTGCCTTGCGCGGTATCCTCACCGCCCAGCGTGCCGACCGTCAGCGTGGCCGTCGTCTCTGCCCCGTCGCGCCAGAGCGTCAGCTCCGCCTTGTCGCCCGGCGCAAGGTCGGCGATGGCGCGCGAGACGTTGCGCGGCGTCTCCACCGCGGTGCCGTTGACCTTGACGATCACGTCACCCGGCTTCAGCTCTGCCGCGGCGGCGGGCGATCCGTCCTGGACCGAGGCGATCAGCGCGCCCTTGGCCTCCTTCAACCCGATGGTGCCCGCGATCTGGTCATCGACGGGCTGGATCGTCACGCCGATGAACCCGTGCTGGATCGAGCCGCTTTCGATGATCCGGCCCACGACCTTTTCGGCCTGCGCCGAGGGGATCGCGAAGCCAAGGCCCACATTGCCGCCGTTCGGCGAATAGATGGCCGAGTTAATGCCGACGACCTTGCCTTCGCCATTCACCAGCGGACCGCCGGAGTTGCCGTGGTTGATCGGCGCGTCGATCTGGATGAAATCGTCATACGGCCCCGAATGCAGGTCGCGCCCACGGGCCGAAACGATGCCCGAGGTCACCGTGGTGCCGACGCCGAAGGGGTCGCCGATGGCCAGGATCGGGTCGCCGACGCGCAGGCTGTCGGAATTGCCCCATTGCACCGTCGGCAGCTTGTCCTTGGCATCGACCTTCAGGACGGCGATGTCGTTCTTGGCATCGGTGCCGACCAGCGTCGCGGGCAGTTCCTGGCCGTCTTCGGTCTTGATGGTGATCTTCTGCGCGTTGTCGACGACATGGGCGTTCGTGACCACATAGCCGTCGGCCGAGACGATGAAGCCGGAGCCGAGCGCATGCCCCCCCTGCTGCGGCGCCTGACGGCCGCCCGGCATCTGCGGCATTCCGGGCATGCCGCCGAAGGGGCCGTTCTCGCCGAAGAAGCGGCGGAAGAATTCGTCGGGCGGCATAGTATCCGGCCCGGCCCCGGTCTGATCGGCCTGCGGCGAAAGTTCGGTCAGGACGGTGACGACGGCCGGTTTCATCTGCGCGACGATGTCGGCATTGCTCATCGTCGTGGTGGTGGCGGCGATGGCCGCGCCGTTGAACGGGTCAAGGCCCAGAACGGGCATCTGGACGGCGACGATCAGCGACAGGGCGGAAACGCCCGCCAGAAGGACCTTGCGGCCGCGCGAGGGAAGAGTGGGTGTTTTCATGGTATCGGTCTTTCCGTGTCGGTTCTGAGACGGTGCATTGCCGGGCTGGCCGGACAGGGGTCGGGACCGGCGCGGGGCGCGGTTTTCGTCCCCTCCTCGCGGCCCCTCGGGCAACAGATTGTCGCTTTTCCGCCCGAACCCAACTATGTGTCAGCCCTCTCACATGGGGTTGAATCGCCGTGTGCGCTGCGCGATCACTCGCGCCGTAGAGGGTAAGGCAGGGTCAAGGCGGAAAGGACGGTTCATGCGAATTCTGGTCTTCGGAACGACAGGGCAGCTCGCGCGGGAGCTTTTGCGCAGGGCGCCCGAGGGCGTCGCGGTTCAGGCCGTCGGGCGCGATACGGCCGACCTGACCGACCCGGCCGCCTGCGCCGCCGCGGTGGCCGCCACCGATGCGGACCTCATCCTCAACGCCGCCGCCTATACCGCCGTCGATCAGGCCGAAACCGACCGCGCGACGGCCGATCTGGTCAATGGCGAGGCGCCCGGCGCGATGGCCCGCGCGGCGGCGGCGCGGGGGCTGCCGTTCCTCCATGTCTCAACCGACTATGTCTTCGACGGCTCTGGCACCCGGCCCTGGAGCGAGGGCGATCCGGTCGCGCCCTTGGGCGCCTATGGCGCATCGAAGCTTCTGGGTGAACACCGGGTGGCCGAGGCGGGCGGGCAAGCGGTGATCCTGCGCACGGCCTGGGTCTTTTCCGCCCATGGCAAGAATTTCGTCAAGACGATGCTGCGGGTGGGGGCGGAGCGCGAGGTGCTGAGCGTTGTCGATGACCAGCGCGGCGGGCCAACGGCGGCGACGGACATTGCGGACGCGCTTTTCACCATCGCCGCCGCGTTCGGCAAGGGGCGCGGCGTGCCGGGCATCTACCATTTCGCGGGCGCGCCCACCGTCAGCTGGGCCGATTTCGCCGAGGCGATCTTTGCCGCCTCGTCCCTTCCGCGCAAACCCGTGGTCAATCGCATTCCGTCGTCGGATTACCCCACGCCCGCGAAACGGCCCGGCAATTCCGCGCTCGACTGCTCGCTTCTTGTAAAAACCTATGGCATCACCCAGCCCGACTGGCGCAAAAGCCTGGCAGACGTCATTGGTGAGTTGGAGGCAGAGGCATGAGCGGGACGGGCAGGAAGGGCATCATTCTGGCGGGCGGGTCCGGGACCCGGCTTTACCCGATCACCCATGCGGTGTCGAAACAGATGCTGCCGCTTTACGACAAGCCGATGATCTACTACCCGCTTTCGGCGCTGATGCTGTCGCGCATCCGCGAGGTCTGCATCATCTCCACCCCCCGCGATCTGCCGCAGTTCAGGGCGCTTCTGGGCGATGGCGCGGCCTGGGGGATGCGGTTCGAATATGTCGAACAACCCTCGCCCGACGGGCTGGCGCAGGCCTATCTTCTGGCCGAGGATTTCCTTGACGGCGCGCCTTCGGCCATGGTGCTGGGCGACAACGTGTTTTTCGGCGAGGGCCTGTCGGCCAAGCTGCGCGCGGCCGATGCGCGGACCGGGGGCGGCACCGTCTTTGGCTATCGCGTGTCGGACCCGGAGCGTTACGGCGTGGTCGAATTCGACCGCGCGGGCAAGGTGCTGTCCATCGTGGAAAAGCCCGAGCATCCCAAAAGCTCCTATGCCGTGACCGGCATCTATTTCCTTGACGCCGAAGCACCCGCGCGGGCCAAGGCGATCAAGCCTTCGGCAAGGGGGGAACTGGAGATCACCGATCTGCTGAACCACTACCACCGCGACGGCAGGCTGAACGTGGAAACGCTGGGCCGGGGCTTTGCCTGGCTGGATACCGGGACGCATGAAAGCCTGCTTGAGGCCGCCGATTTCATCCGCACGATCGAGGACCGCCAGAACCTGAAGGTCGGCTGCCCGGAGGAGATCGCATTTCTCAATGGCTGGATCGACGCCGACCAGTTGCGCGAATTGGCCCGGCCCTATCTGAAGACGCAATACGGCAAGTACCTGGCGCGGATTGCGGACGACCCGGATCTGAGCGCGGCGGAGTAAGGCGGGGGGGGGAGCCGCCGCGCGGGTCGGGGCTTTCGCGTTTCGGGGGCGGGGGTGCGGTTTGAGCCCAGAGTGCGTGATGCTGCATTATGCCCGAATGGCTGTTCTCTGCTAGGACTGCTAATTGCATAAGTACAAAATTACTTTTGCAGACACTTCAGTCGTGGCTGAAAAACGCCTCTTCTTGTTGCTATGGTTCTTATATGACTGAGAAATCCAAACCAGCCATCGGGAAACTGTTGCGAGGGATTTCGACGAATCATGTCGAAACCGTTCGGGATGCATGGCGGGAAGCCTTAAACGACCGCGATGCGTCAGTCCGCCAGGTTCAAGAAAAACTGGCGTCGTCAGCATGGTCTGAGAATCCTCGCGGACCTCTTTCCAAGTACTTTGGCGTACTACTTGCCCTCTTGGATGAGCTTGACGCATCTGCATTTGAGCAGGAAATCGCAAGGCTACGAAAGAGCAACTTGCATCCCATGCATGTTAAGACGTTGGATATTCTTTCACGGCGTGTTCTCGAAAATCCCGCCAAGCTGATAACCGACAGAATACCTTTGTTTGTTGCCTCTGACATCGCGGATCGCGATGTAGTCGTCAAAAATGTAGAAACTTGGTGCAAGACTAAAGGCCTGACGCTAGACAACGTTACCCGCATAGATGTAATCGCGCGCCAACCCGGCCTTGATTATCTGGGCAAATATAACTTGTTCTTCTCCGGCATCATCCTGACATGGCCTGCTAGCACACCCAAGGGTATCAAGCTTTGGTGGTGCCGTCTGGATGCGGAGTTCACCTTCTACCATGAGGTTGGGCATCACGCATCTGGTCACATTGAGGGCGGTCAGGTGGCTGAACAGGAAAAGGAAGCAGATGAATATGCTCGGACAATGATGCGGAATTCGAGGCCAGTCTTGACGCTGATTGGCAGGATGCTTCTTTGGCCGCTCAGACCGCTGCTCAAGCGAATTATCACATCGCCTGATAGAGCAGCAGTTGATGCTATCTAGTCAATCGCAACGATAGCGGCCATTGGTGCAGCCTCAGCGAAAGCTCAATTTGTCCCGCATAGCCGCCATTCTCCCCCCTCACAGCCCCGCTACCTCTACCCCCTGCCCTTCAAGCGCCGCCCGCAACTCCCGCGCCATGGCCACCGCGCCCGGCGTATCGCCGTGGACGCAGACCGTGTCGATGCGCGAGGGGATGCGGCGCCCGGAGGCGGTGATGATCGCGCCTTCGCCGATCATCGCGCCGATGCGCGCCGCCGCCTCAGCCGCGTCATGCAGCACCGCGCCGGGTTTGGAGCGGTCGAGAAGGGTTCCGTCCTCCTCATAGGCGCGGTCGGCAAAGATCTCGGCGGCGTAGGGCGCGCCAAGCTCAACCGCCGCGCGCTCCATCTCGGTCGCGGCCTGGACCATCAGGATCAGGTCGCCCTGCACTTCCAGCGCGGCGCGATAGCAGGTCAGCGCCATGGCGCGGTCGGTCGCGGCCATGTTCGACATCGCCCCGTGCAGTTTCAGGTGCCTCAGCCGTCCGCCCGCCGCCTGAACGATCGCCTGCGCCGCCCCGACCTGATAGCGGATCAGGGTGGCAAGGTTTTCTGGTGGCAGAACCGTCCGGCGGCGGCCGAAATTCTCCCGGTCGGCAAAGCCGGGATGGGCGCCGATGCCGACGCCCCGTTCGATTGCCGCGCGCATCGTGCGCGCCATCGTGTCGGGGTCGCCCGCATGCATCCCGCAGGCGACATTGGCCGAGGTGACGATGGACAGCATCGCGGCATCGTCGCCCATGCCTTCGCCCATATCCGCGTTCAGGTCGATCCGGGTCATTCCTCCCCCTCCCCGCGTCCATCGGTGACGCCGCTGATCAGTTGATGGGACAGAAGATCGGCCATCTCCGCCGGGTCCCGCAAGAGCCGCCTTGTCCCGATCTTGACCCGCCCGCCCGGCCGCTGGCGGGCGTGGTCGGCCAGCGCCTCCTCCAGCGTGACGAAGCGAAAGCGCAGCCGGTCGCCGGGGGCGGCCTGCGCCACGCGCGGCAGGTCGTCGGGCAGGACGGTCGCGATGCGGGGATAGCCGCCCATGGTCTGGCATTCGCTCAAAAGGACGTAAGGCGCGCCCGCGCCGATCATCTGGATGTCGCCCGGCTGCACGGTTTCCGACAAGAGGCTGCGCTGGCCCTGCGTCGCAATCGGCGCGCCGCCCGCCAGTTTCACGCCCTGCCGGTTGCCGGGGCCGTCGCGGTGAAAGGCCGTGGCTTCGAACCGGGCGCGGTCCTCGGGCGCGAAGAGGGCGGTCTGGGCGGTGGGCAGGATGCGGATCGTGCCGCCGCCGGTATGGGGCCGGTCGGTCAGCGCCAGCCCCGTCCCGGCACCCTGATCGGGGCCAAGGGGAAGCCGGTCGCCATCGGCCAGCCGCCGCCCGATCGCCGCCGTCAGGTGGGCCGCGCGGCTGCCAAGGACGGGGTCCGTCGCGATCCCGCCGCCCAGGGTCAGGTAGCCGTAGACCCCGGCCTCAACCGCGCCGATCTCAAGCCGTTCGCCGGGGGAAAGGAGGTGGCTTGCGCCCCAGACCAGCGCCGTGCCGTCGCGGCGGACGCGCATGGGCGCGCCGGTCAGGGCGATCCGGGTCGGCGCGGTGACGGTGAAACTGCCGCCAAGGCCCGCCATTTCCAGCGCCGCCCCCGCCGCCTGCCCCAGAAGCGCCGCCCCCTGCCGCAGCGCAAGCCGGTCCGCCGCCCCGCCGCGCGACAGGCCACGGGCAAGGTAGCCGGGCCGGCCGAGGTCCTGCACGGTGATCGCCGGACCGGCGCGGTGGACGAGAAGCGCGCGGGTCATGGCAGCACCTCAAGCCGCGCCCCGCCGCCTTCGGGATCGGCCTCGCGAAGCGCCTGCAATTCGTCCGGTCCCACGGCCCGCAGGCGGACGCTGTCGCCCGCGCGAAAGGCGAAGGGGTCCGCCGCGCCGGGACGGAAGGCGCGCAGGCCCGACTGTCCGACATGCCACCAGCCGGTGGGCGTGTCGGCGGGGAACAGGATCACCTGCCGGACGGCCACGACGATGCCCGCCGCGGGCACATTCGGCGTCAGCCCGGCCTTGCGCGGAATGTCCCAGCGGTCGGGCAGGATGCCCATATAGGGCAGCCCCGGCGCGAAGCCGATCGCCATGACGCGCAGGTCCTGGGCGGTCAGATCCTCAACCGCCGCCTGCGCCGAGCAGCCCAGTTCGGCCGCCACCGCATCAAGGTCAGGCCCGCCCGCGCCGCCAAAGGCCACCGGGATGGTCCAGCGCCGCGACGGCGCCGTCCCCTGCCCTGCCGCATCCTTCAAAAGCTCCGCGATCCTGCCGGTGATGGCCACCCGGTCGGCGCGCAAGGGGTCAAGGCGCAGGAAGACGGAACCGAGCGAGGGCGCGGCCTCCTCCACCCCCGCCAGCGCCCCGGTCCCGACCTCGGCCTCGATCCGGGCGGCAAGGGCCAGCGCGCGGCGGTTCGCGGCATCGTCGAGACGGTCGGAAAGCTGCACCAGAATGCCGCCCAACCCCATCGGCACCACCCGCGGCAGATCGCCCGTTTCGCCCGCCAAAGCCACGTTTGCCCTCCGTTTCACCCCTTGGAACCGGATTTTGCCCCCTTAGTCCAGCATATTTCCGCGAAAAACCGGCCGAGATAATGTTGACCGAGATATTGAACTTTCGCGTTCATTTACTTGATTGTATATGCAGGGCGAAGGACATTTGGAAACGCGCACCGGGCCTGTTTTGACGGGCCGGCCCGGGTGAACTGGTTGCAGCCGCAGGATTCGTATCATGTCATCTCGATTCAGGGCGCATCGCCTTTCCGCCATCCTCGTGCTGGTCGCGGCCGGGATCTGGGTCGGCACGGGAAAATTCGCCTCGGTCGGCAGCGAGGAGGCGAATGCCGCCGTCCCCGCAAGGGATGAGGCGGGGCAGGAACAGACAGCGCCCGACGCGGCGGAAGGCAAGGCCGAAACGCTGCGCACCGTCGCGGCGATCACGCCGGAGGTGAAGGAACACGCCCGCGCGATCCGCATTTCCGGCGTGACGGATGCCGACAAGCGCTCGGTCCTGGCCGCGCGGACAAGCGGCGTGATCCTGTCGCTGCCGATTGCCGAGGGCGCGGATATCGCCGCCGGTGAGGCGGTGATGACCATCGAAGGCCCGGAGCTTGCCGCCGGGGTGGAAACCGCCAAGGCCGCGCTGACCCAGCGCAAGCAGGAGCTTGACGTGGCCGAGAAACTTTACCGCAGCGGCAACACCGCCGAGTTGCAGCTGATAGGCCAGCGCGCGGCACTTGCGGCCGCCGAGGCGGCGCTGAGCCAGGCCAAGGCCGCCGCCGACCGGCTGGCGCTGAACGCGCCTTTCGCGGGCGTCATCGACAGCGTCGATGTGGAGCTTGGCGAATGGGTCCAGACCGGCACCCCGATCGCCACGCTGCTGGCGCTTGACCCGATCATCGTGCGCGCGGAGGTCAGCGAGGTCGATGTCGGCTATGTCGAGGTCGGCGACAAGGTCGAGGTGAAGCTGGTCAGCGGCGCCATGGCCGAAGGCACCGTGCGCCACCTGTCGCGCGTCGCGACCGGCAACACCCGCACCTATCCGGTCGAGGTCGTGCTGGCGAACCCCGATCATCAGATCCCCGCGGGCATGACAGCGGAACTGAAGCTTTTCGCCGCGCCGGTAAAGACGGTGACGGTGCCGCGCTCGGTCATCACGCTGTCGGATGAGGGGGAGCTTGGCTTGCGCGTCCTCGATGCCGACAATGTCGCGCATTTCGCCTCGGTCGAATTGATCGACGACACGCCCGAGGGGCTGGTCCTTGCCGGGGTCGATGCCGGAACACGGATCATCGTCGCCGGGCAGGACCTTGTCCGCGACGGCGAGAAGGTGAACGTCCAGACCACGACCATCGAGCCGGCCGCCGGGGCGAACTGACATGCAGATCGTCGAAACCGCCATCCGCAACGCGCGGCTGACGATCTCGGTCCTCATCTTCCTGATGATCGCCGGGGCGCAGGCCTATGTCACGATCCCGAAAGAGGCCGAGCCGGACGTCCAGATCCCGATCATCTATGTCAGCATGACCTATCAGGGCATCTCGCCCGAGGATAGCGAGCGGCTGCTCCTCAGGCCCATGGAAACCTCGCTGAAGACCATCACCGGGATCAAGGAAATGAAATCGACCGCCTATCAGGGCGGCGGCAACGTGTTGATGGAGTTTCAGGCAGGCACCGACCTGAACAAGGCGCTGGACGATGTGCGCACCAAGGTATCCGAGGCCAAGCGCGACCTGCCGCAGGGTACGGATGAGCCGACGGTGAACGAGGTCAATATCTCGGAATTCCCGGTCCTTGTCGTGACGCTGTCAGGCGATGTGCCGGAACGGGTGCTGACCAGGGCGGGGCGCGAACTCCGCGACCGGATCGAGGAGATCCCCGGCGTCCTCGACGCCGCCCTTCAGGGCGTGCGCGACGATCTGGTGGAGATCATCGTCGATCCGGCCAAGCTGACATCATACGGCATCCGTCTTGATACGATGATCCAGGGCGTGACGGCCAATAACCAGCTGATCGCCGCAGGCGCGCTGGAAGGGGCCGAGGGGCGCTATGCGATCAAGGTCCCCTCGCTGATCGAGACCATCGAGGATGTCGCCAACCTGCCGGTGCTGTCGGGTGGCAACGCGACCGTGCGGGTGCGCGATATCGCCGCGATCCGCAACACCGCCAAGGACCCCGAGACGATCACCCGGCTTGACGGCAAGCCCGCCATCGCCATCGAGGTATCGAAGCGCACCGGCGCCAACCTTGTCGATACGGTCGATGCGGTAAAGCAGGTGACAGAGGCGTTCCAGAAGACGCTGCCCGCCGGGACCGAGGTCGCCTACAGCCAGGACAAGTCCACCACGATCCGCCAACTACTGGGCGACCTTCAGAACTCGGTCCTGACGGCGGTGATCCTTGTCTTCATCGTCATCCTCTTCGCGCTGTCGGGCCGTGCCTCGATCCTGATCGGGCTGGCCATCCCGGCCTCGTTCCTGATCGGTATCCTCGGGCTGCAACTTGCCGGGCTGACGGTCAATATCGTGGTGCTGTTCAGCCTGATCCTTGCCGTCGGGATGCTGGTCGATGACGCGATCATCGTCACCGAATATGCCGAACGCCGCATGGCCGAGGGGATGGACAAGCGCACCGCCTTTGCCCAGGCCTCGCACAAAATGACCGGGCCGGTTCTGGCGGCGACGGCAACGCGGGTCGCGGCCTTTTCGCCGCTTCTCTTCTGGCCCGGCGTCGTGGGCGAGTTCATGAAATACATGCCGATCACGCTGATCTCCACGCTGTCGGCATCACTCGTCTATGCGCTGATCTTCGCGCCGACCATCGGCGCCATCATCGCCCGCCCGGTCCCGGAAGAGGATCACGGGCGCGACAGCCTTTACATGCGCTTCGTCGGGCGCGCGATCCGGCATCCCTGGACCGTCGTGCTGACCGCGCTCGCCCTGCTGGTCGCGGTGCCTTACGCCTATGGCACCTACGGCAAGGGGGTGGAGTTCTTCCCCAGTGTCGAGCCGGACTATGGCCTGCTGTACGTCCATGCGCGTGGCAACCTGTCGATTGACGAGAAGGACGCGCTGGTCAAGCAGGCCGAGGACCGCATCCTTGGCTGGCCCGGCATCAAGACCGTCTATACCCGTTCCGGCAAGGCCGGGGGCGGTGGCAATGAGGTGGCCGCCGACGTGATCGGGGTGATTCAGTATGAATTCGTCGATTGGCGCGAACGCAAGGATGCAAACGCGATCCTCGCCGATCTGCGCATCGCCATGACCGGCATTCCCGGCGTCGATGTGGAGGTTTCCGTACCCGATGCCGGTCCGCCGACCGGCAAGGCGATCCAGGTGCAGCTTTCGGCCGCCGACCCCGCGGGGCTGAACGCCGTGGCCCGGACCGTCGCGGATGAGTTGAAGAAGATGCCCGACGTGATCGACATCGACAACGGCTTGCCGCCCCCCGGCGTCGACTGGGAACTGAAGGTCGACCGCGCCGCCGCCGCGCGTTACGGCCTGTCGCCCGCCGCCGTGGGCGCTGTGGTGCAGCTTGTGACCAACGGGCTGAAACTGTCCGACTACCGCCCCGCCGGATCGGATGATGCGGTGGACATCGTCCTGCGCCTGCCGCCGGATCAGCGCACCATCTCCCAACTCGACCAGCTCAGGATCGAAACGCCCGAGGGGCCGGTACCGCTGTCGAACTTCGTCACCCGCACCCCCGCCCCCACGACCGGCACGCTCAGCCGTATCGACGGCGCGCGCACCGTAACCGTTCAGGCCAATATCCGCGAAGGCGTGCAGGCCGACCCGGTCCGTCAGGTGATCGCGGAGGAGCTTGGCAAAGCCGATCTGGAAAGCAAGGGCATCCGCTGGAAAATGGCCGGCGCGGATGAGGAACAGGCCGCCGCCGGCGCCTTCCTTGGCAAGGCCTTCGGCGCGGCGCTGTTCCTGATCTTCCTGGTGCTTCTGGCGCAGTTCAACAACTTCATCTCCGTCGGGCTGATCTTTTCGGCCGTGGTCATGTCCACCATCGGCGTGCTCCTGGGGCTGATGATCATGGGCCAGCCCTTTGGCATCGTGATGACCGGCATCGGCATCATCGCGCTGGCCGGGGTCGTGGTGAACAACAACATCGTGCTGATCGACACCTATGACACGTTGCGCCGCGAAGGGATGCCGAAGGTCGAGGCGATCCTTGAGACCTGCCACGAACGCGCCCGGCCCGTCGTCCTGACCGCGCTGACCGCGATTCTGGGCGTGCTGCCGATCGCCTTCGGCCTGAACCTTGAACTGCTGAACCATGAAACGACCTATGGCGCGCCCTCGACGCAGTGGTGGATCTCGCTTTCCTCGGCCATCGTCTTCGGCCTGGCCTTCGCGACCGTTCTGACGCTGGTGGTGACGCCCTCGCTGTTGATGCTGGTCACGCGGGATGCGCCGAAGCATGGTGCGCCGGAGAAACGCAGGTGGTTCCGGCGCAAACCGGCGGCGAACCCTGCCGAGTAGGGCGCGCGCCAAACCTGTGCTAAAGCGTTTCGGGTTTACGTTGAGAAAGTAAGTATCAGAATTCGAAGGAAATAAGTTCGAATTCTGATTCAGTGTAAACCCGAAATGCTATAAAGTGATCGCGACACAGCGGTTTGCCGTCCACAGGGGGGACTTGAGACATGGGCATTCGCACGACCAACGGGCGCGGCAAGCGCTACGCCTCCATCCTCGACACCGTGGGCGATACGCCCGTCATCCGCATCAACCGGATCGCGCCCGCGGGCGTCACGGTCTATGTGAAGGCCGAGGCGTTCAACCCGGCCGCCTCGGTCAAGGACCGGCTGGCGCTGAACATCATCGAGGCGGCGGAACGTGACGGCAAGCTGACCCCCGGCCAGACGGTGATCGAGGCGACATCGGGCAATACCGGCATCGGCCTTGCCATGGTCTGCGCCGCCAAGGGCTATCCGCTGGTGGTGACGATGGCCGACAGCTTTTCGGTCGAGCGGCGGCGGCTGATGCGGTTTCTGGGCGCCAAGGTGGTGCTGACGCCGCGCGCGCTGAAAGGTTATGGCATGTATGCCAAGGCCAAGGAACTGGCCGAGGCGAATGGCTGGTTCCTTGCCCGTCAGTTCGAAACCTCGGCCAATGCCGATATCCACGAAGCCACCACGGCGCGGGAGATCATGGCCGATTTCGAAGGCGAGCGGCTGGATTACTTCGTTTCGGGCTATGGCACCGGCGGCACCGTGACCGGCGTCGCGCGTGTGTTGCGGAAGGAACGGCCGGAAACGAAGATCATCCTGACCGAACCCGCCAACGCGGCCCTTGTGCAATCCGGCACCCCGCAGGACCGCGCGCCCGATGGCGGCCCCTCGGGCGGCCACCCGGCGTTTGAGCCGCACCCGATTCAGGGCTGGACGCCCGATTTCATCCCGCTGGTGTTGCAGGAAGCGCTGGACAAGGCCTTCTACGACGACCTCATCACCATTCCCGGCCCCGAGGGCATCAAGTGGTCAAAACGGCTGGCGGCCGAAGAGGGCATCTTTACCGGCATCTCCGGCGGCGCGACCTTTGCCGTGGCGATGAAGGTGGCAGAGACGGCGCCCAAGGGCTCGGTCATCCTTGCCATGCTGCCCGATACCGGCGAGCGCTACCTTTCCACGCCGCTCTTCGACGGGATCGTCGAGGATATGACGGAGGAGGAACGCGCGCTGTCCCTGTCCACACCCTACGCGCAGATGGCGGCGGAATAGCGCCGCCTCAGCGTTCGGTCAGCTTCAGCTCGATCCGGCGGTTCTGCGCGCGCGCCTCGGCGCTGTCGCCGGGGGCGACGGGCTGATATTCACCAAAGCCCGCAGCGGCCAGACGGTTCGGCGGGAAGCCCAGTGTGCCTTGCATGTAGCGCACCACAGACAGGGCGCGCGCCTGGCTAAGCTCCCAGTTGTCGCGGAATTCGCCAAAGCCCGACAGCGGCACGTCGTCGGTATGGCCATCGACGCGGATGATCCAGTCGATGCCCGGCGGGATTTCGGCGGAGACATCGCTGAGCGTCGCGACCACCTGCGCGATCTGCGCCTTGCCTTCGGGCGACAGGTCGGCGGCGCCGGGATTGAACAGCACCTCGGAGGAGAAGACGAAGCGGTCCCCCACCACGCGCACCCCTTCGCGCCCGGCAAGGATCTGCGACAGCTTGCCAAAGAACTCCGAACGGTAGCGGGCCAGTTCCTTGGTCTCCGCCTTCAGCGATTTCGCCTCTTCCTCCAGCCTTATGCGTTCGGCCTCTTCCAGTTCCGCGCGGCGTTTCTGTTCAGAGGCGACCTGCGCAAGGGCCGAATTCAGCCGCGTCCCCAGCGCGTCGATCTGCACCTTGGCGTCGGCATCGCGCGCCTCGGACGCATCGAGAAGATCCTGAAGCGAGCCAAGCTGCACCCGCAGCGCCGCGACCTGCTGGTTCAGCAGCGCAACCTTGCGTTCGGACGCCGCAGAGGCCGCCTTTTCCTTTGACAGCGCATCATTCGCGACGGCCAGCAGCGCCTTTTGCCTGTCCGCCTCGCTGAGCGCCTGGTCGGCCTGATCGGCAAGGTCGGCCTGGGTGGCAAGCCTTTCGTCCAACTGCTTCTTCGCCGCTTCGGCGGCGGCCAGAAGGGTCAGCGTATCCTCCGCCTTCTTGCGCTGATCCTCCAGCGCAAGGGTCATGGCGGTCAATTCATCCTCCGCGCCTTTCAGCTTGTCGCGCAGTGCCGCGGCGGCGGCGGCCTCGGTCAGCCTTGCGGCCTCGGCCTCGCTCAGCTTCTGGTCCGCCGCCTCGCCCTTGGCCTTGAGGTCGGCCACCAGCGCCTCAAGCGCCTCGCGCCGGGCGGCGGCGAGCCTTGCGGCCTCTTCCTGCGCGTCGATCTCTGACCGCGCCTTGGCGACGGCGAGGTTCAGTGCCTCCTGATCCGACAGCAGCTTCTCCCGCTCTGCCGTCAGGTCGCTGACCTGCCCCCGCGCGGCATCGCGTTCCGACAGAAGCGAAGCGACCTGCGCCTCAAAGGACGTGATCTGCGCCTGCGCCTGATCAAGGTTGCGCTGCCCTTCCGCCACCTGCCCCCTCAGCGTGGCGATGAGGGTAGACTGGCGGTCCGCCTCGGCCTGCGCGGCATTGAGGTTGTCGGACAGCGACGCGCTGCGGCTGCGTTCAAGGCCCAGCGCATCGGCAAGGTCAGAGACCTGCGCCGAGAGGTCCTTCAGTTCGTTGTCCTTGGTGGAAATCGCGTCGCGCAGGGCGAATTGCACCACCATGAAGATGGTGACGAGGAAGATCAGGATCAAAAGCAGCGTCGTCATCGCGTCGACGAAGCCCGGCCAGATCAGGGCCGAGAACCGTTGTCCGCCACGTCCGCGCGACAGCGCCATGGCTCAGCCCCGCTCGCCCGGTGGCGCCTGACGGGCCAGCGCCCGTACCGCGCGGGTCAGTTGCGCCAGATCGCCGCGCAGGTCGGCCATGCTTTCCTGCCGCCCCGCCGCGACCTCTTCCAGCAGCCTGAGAAGCTGCATGTCGATGGAGCGCAGCCGCATCCGGCTTTCGGCGTCGGGGCCTGCGCCCTCCCCTTCCCCACTGCCGGTCAGGGCGGCGGCCATCCGGTCCTGCCCCTCGGCGATCCGGGTCAGGATCGCGGCCGACCCGCCCGATCCCTGCAACTCGCGCGTCAGCGCCTCGACCGATCCTGCCAGCGTCTCAAGCCGGGCGTTGACCGCCGTGCGGCCCGCGTCGGAGCGTTCCAGAAGCGCCTGCATCGTTTCGACCTGATCGGCCATGTGGTCCAGAACGCCCGCGACCGCCGCCTGATCCAGTCCGCCTTCCCCGCCCTCCCCATCGCCGCCGGCGAAGCCGAGGCGGGTGAAGGAGGTCAGCCATTCCTCAAGCTCGCGGTAAAAGCGGTTCTGGCCATGGCCCGCGAAAAGTTCCAGAAGGCCGACCACCAGCGACCCGGCGAGGCCAAGGAGCGAGGAGGAAAACGCCGTTCCCATACCGCCCAGCTGCCGTTCAAGCCCGCTCATCAGCTTATCGAAGACCTGCAACCCGCTTTCGCCCTCCTGCGGGGCCAGGGCGCGGATCGTGTCGACGACGGCGGGGACCGTGGTGGCAAGACCGTAGAAGGTGCCAAGAAGGCCGAGGAAGATCAGCAGGCTGGTCAGGTAGCGCGTGATGTCGCGCGCCTCATCTATCCGGGTCGCCACGGATTCGAGGATCGACCGCGCGGAGGTCGATGAAATCTGCCCGCCGCGCGGCCCGCGTGAGCGTAGAAGGGCCGCCAGCGGGGCCAGCATCCGGGGCGCGATGGTGATCTCATGCCCCGGCGTCCGGGCGGCGAAGCCCTCGATCCAGCTGACCGAGCGGACAAGCTGCGCCACCTGCCAGAAGCAGGTCAGGACGCCCAGAAGGAAGACCGCGAGGATCATCCCGTTCAGCCAAAGGTTTGCGGTGAAGATCGGCAGGATGCGGCCATAGGTCAGATAGGCGCCGACGCCCACCAGCACCAGCACGATCAGCATCATCAGCACCTGACGCACCGGCTGCGAGAAAAACGGCTGCGCGCTGCGCACGGATTTGTCCATCTGGCCGGCCGCCCCTGTCCTTGCCTCTGGCGGGACAATAGGCGGCGGGCCGCGACCGCTCAAGGTCAAAGGTCAGGCGGGGGGTGTCAGATCACGCACCCTTGCGGAAAGCCAGTCGAGTTCCGCGTCGGCGATGCCAAGGTCGTGAAGATGCGTGGCGGTATTCCAGAGGTAATCGCGGTTCTCCCCCCGCCCGCCTCTGGCGCGGGCGATGATCTGCGCCTGTTCCTCAAGCGGCAGCCCGCCGCAATACTGCACATGGTCGGGGTCGATGACATAGGTCACCGCCTCCACCTGCCGCCCGTCACCCAGCCTGAGGGGCAGGACCTTTTCCAGATAGGCCGAGGAGATGAGTTCGCGTTCGCGCAGATAGGCCAGCGTTTCCGCCTGATGGTCCGGCGCGACGGCGAAGGCCACGCCTTCGCAGGCGGCGCCATGGGCGGCGTCGAGGGCCAGGACCAGCCCCGGTTCGGCCTCAGTCCCGCGATGGTGGATCGAGCGCATGCAGAAACTGCGGTGCCAGCCGTCCAGCCGCGCCATCACCCGTTCGGTGAAGGCAAAGCCCGGCTCCCACAACAGCGATCCATAGCCGAAGACCCACATCACGCGCCCCCTCACTGGTCCTTTCCTTGCCCGGACCTTAAATACCATCGCGACGGATGGGGAAAGGGTGGCGGATGCGGGCCTTGATGCGGATCGTGGCGGTTCTGACCGTCCTTTGGTGCGGCTACTGGTTCGTCGGCGCGCGGGTCCTGACAAGCGAAGGGCGCACGGCGCTTGACCAGATGCAGGAAGACGGGCGGCTGGGCTATGGCGCCTTCTCCATCGGCGGCTTCCCCGCGCGGTTCGAGGCGGATCTGGCGGACCTGTCGGTCCGCGACCCCGCCGCCGGATGGGCCTGGTCAGTGCCTCAGGTCGCGGTTCACGCGCTGGCCTATAGCCCGAACCGGGTGATCGCCGTCCTGCCGCCAGAGCAGACGTTGCGCGTGGCGGGCGAAACCTTTGCCGTGACGACCAAGGACATGCGCGCCAGCGTCGCCTTTGGCCTTTCCTCCGCCGTGCCGCTGACCCATGCCGAGGCGGTCAGCGGCCCCCTGACCGCGCGGTCCGATCAGGGCTGGTCGCTGGCGATGGATGCGCTGCGGCTGGCGGCGCGGCAGGAAGACGGCGAGGGCTTTCGCTACCGGCTGGGGGCCGAGGCCACGGCGCTGACGCTGGCCGGCGCCCCGGCGGTGATGCTTGCGAAGGCCGGGCTGGCCGACGGGCCGGGCCGTGTGCGGCTTGACGCCGACGCGGTGCTGGACCGGGCGCTTGACCGCAGCGCGGCAGAGGTGCCGCCCCGGATGACGGCGCTCAAGGTCCGCTCGCTTGAGCTTGACTGGGGGCGGCTGGCGCTGCGCGGCGCGGGCGATCTGCGCATCGGCGCGGATGGCACGCCCGAAGGGACGATCCAGCTTCGCCTTGCGAACTGGCGCGATCTGCCGCCGCTTCTGGTGGCCCTTGGCGTGATCGCGGAGGCAGAGGCCCCGGCGCTGACCCGCACGATGGGGCAGTTGGCGCTGCTGTCCGGCGGGGCCGGGGAACTGTCGCTGCCGCTTTCGTTCACCGGCGGCTGGGTGGCGCTTGGCCCCCTGCCCCTTGGCCCCGCGCCGCGCTTCTGACGCCTATGGCGTTTCGGGTTAGCGGCAGTACGGCCCGCGCCCGCGCGTCGTATCCAGATGCAGGTGATCGCGGTGGAAGCGGTCCGATCCCGGCCCCAGAACGGTCGTGAACGGCCCGCAGGCGCCCTTGCGCATCGCCGCCAGCGACTTGCCCGCCGCGCCATTGCCCCAACCCTTGAGGACGGAGGCCGATTTGCCATTGGCAAGGACAAAGCCGGAAATGTCGATGGCCCGGCCCCTGCCATGCTCGCTGACCTTCGCGCCCGGCTGGTTGTTGCGGGTGCGGCAGGAATAGCTGGCCGCGACGGTCAGCGCGGCAAGGCCGCCGCCGCGCTTGCCGACCGCCGGGATGGCGCTGCGTTCGACCCATGTTTTCAGGGCCTTGGCGGTGGTGCAATCGATATTCGCAGGCGTCGACAGCCGCACCCCCGCGACCGAGGTCACGCGCACCCCTTCCTTCAGCCCGCAGCCCTTTACCTTCGCCGCGATGGGCGCGATGGCGACGCCCCGGATCGCCGGATCGCCGCAGACCGCGCCCTTCCGCCCGGCAATCGCACCGGGCAGCGGTTGGGCCATATAGGCGGCCTTGCGGGCCGTGCGGGCCAGACCGGCGGGGCGCATCGGTGGGCGCAGCGCGACCAGAACGGCGAGGTGTGACGGGGCCTTGACGGTCAGGCCGGGCGTCGGTGTCGCGCGGGTTCCCTCGGGCCGGGTGCGGGGGCGCAGCGGCTGCGGCGTCGCCTGCCGCATCGGGCGCGGCGCGGGCCGTGCGCCCGGCACGGCGCGGATGACCGGCGCGACAGCCGTCAGCCCCGGCGGGGGCGCCATCGGCAGCGTAACCGGCACGATCCCCGGCACCGCCCCGCCCTGCGACAGCCGCGCCATCGGACGCGGAGAGGTTTCCGGCGGCGTCGCCAGCGCCAGCCCCGGCATCAGGGCCAGCACCAGCGCGCAAAAAGCCCGCCTCATTCCCCCGCCCCGGTGACGGAACGGCCGAAATCCGGCGCGGCGGTATCCTGCCCGGCCTCGATAATGCCGCGCCGGATCGCGCGGGTGCGGGTGAAATAGTCATGCAGCATGTCGCCGTCGCCCATGCGGATCGCGCGTTGCAGCATGAACAGCTCCTCGGTGAAGCGGCCGAGGATGTCCAGCGTCGCCTCGCGGTTGGTCAGGAAGACATCGCGCCACATCGTCGGGTCCGAGGCCGCGATGCGGGTGAAATCGCGAAACCCGGCGGCGGAATACTTGATGACTTCGCTTTCCGTCACCCGGCGCAGGTGATCGGCCACGCCCACCATCGTGTAGGCGATCAGGTGCGGCGTGTGGCTGGTCACGGCAAGGACAAGGTCATGATGCGCCGCGTCCATCTCTTCGACAAAGGCGCCCATGGCTTCCCAATAGGCGCGCAGTTTCGCGACCGCGTCGGGGGCGGCCTCGCCGGGGATCAGAAGGACCCATCTGTTTGCGAAAAGCGTGGCAAAACCGGACCTTGGCCCGGAATGTTCAGTCCCGGCAAGAGGATGTCCGGGGATGAAGTTGACACCGTTGGGAATATGCGGCGCGACGGCCTCGATCACCGCCTGTTTGACCGAACCGACATCGGTGACGGTCGCACCGGGCTTCAGGACCGGCGCGATCTCTTCGGCGAGCGCGCCCATATTGCCCACCGGCACGGCAAGGACGACCAGATCGGCGCCCTTCGCGGCCTCGGCGGCGGTTTCGAAGACCTCGTCGCAAAAGCCCAGCTCAAGGGCCGCGGCGCGGGTTTCGGCGGTGCGGGCATGGCCCGCGACGCTGCGCGCCAGCCCCCATTTCTTCATCGCATGGCCCATGGAAGAGGCGATGAGGCCAAGCCCGATCAGGGCGACGCGGTCATAGATAGGGGACTGGGACGGAGCGGTCATGCGCGGGCCTTGAACTGGCCGATGGCATGGGCCACGCGGCGGCAGGAGGCCTCATCCCCGATGGTGATGCGCAGGCAGTTGGGCAGGCCGTAGCCCGCCACGCGCCGCACGATCAGGCCCTGCCCTTGCAGGAAGTCGTCGCAGGCGTTCGCCTCGCCCTCATCCGCGAAACGGGCGAGGATGAAATTCGCCGTCGAGGTGTCCGACGGCACGCCAAGTTCGGCCAGCGCCTCGGCCAGCCAGGCGCGCATCCGGGCATTTTCGGCCCGGCAGCGGGCGACGTGGTCCTGATCGCGCATCGCGGCCTCGGCCGTTTCAAGCTGCGCGTTCGACAGGTTGAACGGCCCCCGGATGCGGTTCAGCACGTCGATGATCGCCTGCGGCCCATAGCCCCAGCCGATCCTGAGGCCGCCAAGCCCGTAGATCTTGGAAAACGTGCGCGTCATGAAGACGTTTTCCCGCGCGGTCGCGATCTCGGCCCCGCCGTCGAAGCCCTCGACATATTCGGCATAGGCCCCGTCGAGGACGAGGATCGCCTGTTTCGGCAGCCCGGCGGCCAGCCGTTCGACCTCGGCCGGGCCGATCATCGTGCCGGTGGGGTTGTTCGGGTTGGCGATGAAGACCAGCCTTGTCCTGGCGGTGCAGGCGGCAAGGATCGCGTCGACATCGGTCGTCCGGTCGCGTTCGCGCACCACCACGGGCTTGGCGCCCGCGGCCAGCGTGTAGATGCGGTACATCAGGAAGCCGTGTTCGGTGAACACCACCTCATCCCCACGGCCCGCATAGGCGTTGCAAAGAAGGCCGATCACCTCATCCGAGCCGACACCGCAGATGATCCGCGCCGGGTCGAGGCGATGCACCTCGCCGATCGCCTGACGCAGCGCGGCATGGTCGGTCGAGGGGTAGCGGTGCAGCTTGTGAACCGCGCGCTGGAACGCCTCCTTGGCCTTGTCGGAGGGGCCGAAGGGGTTTTCGTTCGACGACAGCTTGATCGCGTCGCTGCGCCCCGCGACATGCGCGGCACCGCCCTGATAGAGGTCGATCTCAAGGATACCCGGCTGGGGGCGGATGAACTCGGTCATGGCAGTGACTCCGGCAGATTCCCGGTTTTCTACCGAGGCCGGGATGGGAATGCCAGAACGGAAGCGGCGGGGCGGTCAGAGGGGCGCGGGCCGACGCAGACCGGCCACAGGGGCGGGGACGAGCAGGACGGCCAGAAGGACCGCCGCGCCCAGGGTCGCGAAGGTGGAGCCGACGAAGATCTGGGTGGGCAGTTCGCCGGTGACCTGCACATGAAGATAGCAGGGTCGCGTCAGCATGAGGATGGCGATCAGGGCGGCACACACCCGTGTCGGCGCCAGAAGCGGCAACAACGGTAGGGCGACGCCGAGAAGAACGAAATCGTAAAGGTGCAGTGGCGCGGCGGCGAGGGCGGCCAGGATCATCGCCGCCGACAGTCGGGTCAGCCGCCCTTCGTCCGTCAGGGGCGCCTCGCCGCGACGATCCTTCCGGCAAAGCCAGACCGCGATCACGCCCGACACGGCCAGACCGGCCAGCGAGGCGGCAAGATTGCCCAGCGTCAGGCCGCCGAACTCCCACAGCAAGTTGCGCAGCCCCGTCATCGCCTCGGGCAGATTGGCGCTGTTCTCTCCGTCATAGCGGGCCAGTCCCCGCAGCCAGTCGAAAATCGCCGTCGGTGCGATGGCAAGGGCGGGCAGCATCAGGACGACCGATGCCACCGCAGCCCAGAGGACAAGCCGCCTGCCCCGCGCGCCGGAAATCAGAAGACCAAGCGCGACGGCCGCACCGATATGCGGCTTCATCAGCAAGATCGTCAGCCCGACGATCGCTGTCTTGTCACGGTCGTGATAGAGCCCGACCATCATCACCGCCGCACCGAGATAGAGAAGCCCGGTCACCTGCCCGCTGTTCGCGCTGAGCAGATTGGCCTCGCCATAGGCCATCAGTCCCAGGTGCAGTGCGAAGAAAAGCGGACGCGGCACGGCAAACTCACCACCTGCGCCAAGAGAAATGCGCAGCGCGGGCAAGCCGACGGCGATCACGGCGCTGGCCAGGATCATCGCCACCCCGTGCAACCCCAGCCAAATTCTCCAGGCCGTTTCGAACGGGAAGAGGGCGGGAAAGGCCGTCGGAAGCCAGAGCGTCGGCGGATAGGGCCAGATCCGCGGGACATGACCTTCGGGGATCATCTCTGCCGACAGACGGGGAAGATCGGGTCCGTAGGGCGACAGGCCCTCAAGCCAGACCCGTCCCGCGACCCAGAAATAGCGGAAATCATAGCCGGCCTGCCCCTCGGCCCGGCTCTGCAAGAAGTGGTACAGGACCGCAATCAGCATCACCGCGAGATAGACCGACAGGACAAGCGTCGCGCGCCGTACCAGCGACGGGTTCAAACCGGGCAAACGGGGGGCGACGGACGGGGTCTGCAACGCGAACCTTTCAATTGCCTTGGCGCAGCGGCCCAAAACGGGACTTTGCGCGCGATCTGGCAGGGATTGTCGCCAGAAAAGTGACGATACTGAGGCAATCGCAGGCAGGCGGCGCAGAAAAAGGCCGCCTCGCTTGCGCGGGCGGCCCGGTTTTTCTGTGTCTGCGCCGAAGGATCAGTTCTTGGCGTAATATTCGACGACGAGGTGCGGTTCCATCTGCACCGCGTAGGGCACGTCGCCCAGCGCGGGCGTGCGCACGAAGGTCGCGGTCATCTTCGAGTGGTCGGCCTCGACATAGTCCGGCACGTCACGCTCGGCCAGACCCACGGCCTCAAGCACGAGGGCAAGCTGGCGGGACTTGTCGCGGACGGCGATCACGTCGCCTTCCTTGACGCGGTAGGAGGGGATGTTCACCCGCTTGCCGTTCACCGTGACATGGCCGTGGTTCACGAACTGGCGCGCGGCAAAGACGGTCGGCACGAATTTCGCGCGGTAGACGACGGCGTCGAGACGGCGCTCCAGGAGGCCGATCAGGTTTTCGCCGGTGTCGCCCTTCACACGCTCCGCTTCCGCATAGATGCGGCGGAACTGCTTTTCGGTCAGGTCGCCGTAATAGCCCTTCAGCTTCTGCTTGGCGCGCAGCTGCGTGCCGAAGTCCGAAAGCTTGTTCTTGCGGCGCTGGCCGTGCTGGCCGGGGCCGTATTCACGCTTGTTGACCGGGGATTTCGGACGGCCCCAGATGTTTTCGCCCATCCGGCGGTCGATCTTGTACTTGGCAGAGGTGCGTTTGGTCACCGCTGATCTCCTTCTATGGGTCGCCGCCAAGGGGGCGGCTGTGAAGGGCGTTGTCCTTTCCCCGGATCGGGTCCGGGGCGACAGGGTCCCCCTTGCGGGGTCCACCAACACCAAATGAAATGCCCCGGCGTTTCACCGGGACGGGCGGCTTATACAGGGCATCGCGGCGGAGTCAACGGGCTTTGCCCCGCCTTACGGCCTGTGGGTCAGGATCGCCGCCTCGGGCCGGGTCAGGCAACGGCGGGCATCGGCGCCATAGGCGGCGGGGTCGGCCCCGATCCCCGGCGCGACCGACAGAAGGGCGTCGCGCGCGGCCGGGTCGATCAGGGTCAGGTCGGCGCGGGCGGGGTGGAAGGTCTCGGTCGCGACGCCATTGGCCCAGATCACCTGATGCCGCGCGGTCAGGAGGTGGATATAGCGGACCTCGGTCAGCCCATGTTCGACCGTGACGCGGCGGTCGTCGAGCAGGTCGCGCGCCTCGACCAGCACCTCGGTTTCGCCGAAAAGCGCGCGGGCGCTGGCGCCGGTGACCAGCAGGCGATGTTCCGGTGAGACGATCAGGTCGCCGTCGGGGATACCGGTCGCCAGCGCCCCGGCGCGCAGCCGGATCGGGCGCAGATGCGGCATCGCGAAAAGCCGCGCGCCGCCCAGACGGTGCTGGCCGGTCCAGAGGACCTCTTGCGGGCCGTTGTCGCGGGTCAGGATGGTCTGGCCGGGGGCGATCTCCTCGACCGGGCAGGTGCCGTCGGGGGTCAGGATGCGGGTGCCGGGGGTGAAACAGATCGCCCCACCCGCCGCGCCGGGGAGATGGCTGGCGGGCAGCGCGCCCTGCCGGTCGATGACGGTCAGGTCGCGGTCGCGGGGCGGCAGCGCGCCGGTGACCGTCAAGAGCGCCCCCCCGGCGGCAAAGCCGATGGCATAGCGCGCCTGCCCGTCCGTGACGGTGAAGCCTGCCACCGGGGCCGTCATATCCGTCTGCGGGCGCAGGGACACCGGCGGGACGAGGTCGCCCAGCAACTTTCGCACCGCCCGGCGCGCGCCCTCCTGCACCTCATCCGCGCCCAGCGCGCCGTCCAGCCGCAAGAGGCCGGAGGGGCCGTCGATCCGCGCCGCGCCGCCCTTCCAGCGCCAGGTGGAGCCGATGAAGATGTCCCCGCAAGGCGCGCCCCGCACGCCGTCGATTTCGCAGTGCGCGGCCGGGATTGCGAAGATCCCCTGCCCCACGCCCGGCCTGCTGACCGATCTGCCGCCCGTACCCATCGCCTGCCCCCGGACCTTTGCGGCCCTTTGGCGGCAAAGTAGCACGGCGGCGCCCCGCCTGTGAATCCCCCTCCGCCCCCTGCCCTGCCCGCTGCAAATTTGCCGCAGGGGAAAAGCGATTTCGGGGCTGGCACTTGCAATCGCGAAGATGTATTCACTATCTTGAATGTGAAACCAAGCCAAGGAGTTCCCCATGTCCCTCGATCGCACCGTTCTGGCCTTTGCCGGCGTGATGGTCCTGCTGTCCGTCGCGCTGACCGTCTGGGTCTCGCCCTACTTTATCTGGTTCACGGTTTTCATCGGTCTGAATATGCTGCAATCGGCGTTTACCGGATTTTGTCCGGCCGCGATGATCTTCCGCAAGCTCGGCATCAAACCGGGCTGTGCGTTCTGAACCAGAAGAAAGGCCGCCGACATGCGTGCATTGATGCTTGCCACCTGCCTTCTCGCCGCCAGCCCCGCGCTGGCCGGGACGGTCAAGCTTGAGCCGGTCACGGTGACGGAGTGGAAATCCGTCTACGGCACGGTCGAGGCGCGTGAAACCGTGCCAGCCCGCGCCCGGATCGGCGGCACGGTGCAAAGCCTGTCGGTGACCGAGGGCGATCAGGTCAGGGCGGGGCAGGAAATCGCCCTGATCCATGACGACAAGATCGCCTTCCAGATCGCCGCCTATGACGCCCAGATCGAGGCGCTGCAATCCCAGCTTGAGACGGCGAAGGCCGATCTTGAGCGGGGACAGGCGCTTGTCGATCGGGGCGTCGCCACGGCGCAGCGGCTGGATCAGTTGCGCACCCAGGTCGATGTGGTCACCGGCCAGATCACCGCGACCGAGGCGCAGCGCAAGATTTCCCTTCAGCAGGCGGATGAGGGCAAGGTGCTTGCCCCCGGCGACGGGCGCGTTCTGACCGTACCCGCGACGCTCGGTTCCGTCCTGATGCCGGGGGAGCCGGTCGCGACCATCGGTGAGGGCGGGTTCTTCCTGCGCCTTGCGGTGCCGGAACGCTTTGCCGATGCGCTGAAACAGGGGGCGGAGATCCGCATCACCGCAAGCGGGACACAAGGCAGCGGGACTATCGCCAAGATCTATCCGCTGATCGAAAACGGTCGCGTGGTGGCGGATGTGAATGTCGATGGCCTTGACACCGCCTATGTAAACGCCCGCGTCCTGGTCGAACTGCCGGTCGGCAGCCGCGCCGCTCTTGCGGTTCCCGCGGGCGCGGTGACCACGCGGTCGGGGCTTGATTTCGTGACCGTCACCGAAGGCGGGGCCGAGGTGGAGCGCACGGTGGTGACGGGCGATCCCTTCACCCACGACGGCGCGGCGATGATCGAGGTTCTGACCGGGCTGCAAGCCGGTGACGAGGTGGTGACGAAGTGAGCACGGACAATTCCAATCCCGGCCCCCATCTCGGCATCGCGGGCGCGCTGACGAAAGCCTTCATCCGTTCGCCTCTGACGCCATTGTTCCTGATGGCGGCCTTCGTCTTCGGGATCGTCGCGCTGATCTCGCTCCCGCGCGAGGAAGAACCGCAAATCTCCGTCCCGATGGTCGATATCCACGTGCAGGCCAATGGCCTGAAGGCCGGGGACGCCGAAAAGCTGATCACCGAACCGCTGGAGACCATCGTCAAGGGCATCGACGGGGTCGAGCATGTCTATTCCCAGACCTATGACGACCGGGTGATGGTGACGGCGCGCTTTCTTGTCGGCACCTCCTCGGACGCCGCCGTGTTGCGCGTGCATGACAAGGTCCGCGCCAATATGGACCGCATCCCGGTCGGCATTCCCGAACCGCTGATCGTGGGCCGTGGCATCGACGACGTGGCGATCCTGTCCCTGACGCTTAGCCCGAAGGCCGAGGCGAAGGGCCGGATCAGTGCCAATGACCTGACCCGGATCGCGCGGGAATTGCGCACCGAGGTGACGAAGATCCCCGATGTCGGGCTGACCTATATCGTGGGCGAAACCGCCGAGCGGCTGCGGATCGCGCCCGATCCGGCGAAACTTGCGCTTTACGGCGTCACGCTGCAACAGCTGGCGGGCAAGGTGCAGGGCGCCAATGCCGCCTTCCCCGCCGGGCTGGTCCGCGATGAGGGCGACCAGATCATGCTGGTGGTGGGGGAAACCCTGCGGTCCCCCGATGAGATCGGGAACCTCCTTTTGACCACCCGCGACGGGCGGCCCGTCTATGTCCGCGACGTGGCCGATGTGGGCTTTGCCGACACGCCCGAGGGGCAGATGGTGTCGAACGTCACGCTGGAAAACGGCGCGGTTGAGCGCGCCCCCGCCGTGACGCTGGCGATTGCGAAGCGCGCCGGGTCGAACGCGGTCACGGTCGCGGAAGAGATCCTGCACCGCACCGAAAGCCTTGAAGGGTCGCTGATCCCCGAGGGCGTCAAGGTCGAGGTCACCCGCGACTATGGCGAAAGCGCCAATGAGAAGGCGAATGAGCTTCTCTATCACCTCGCGCTTGCCACCGTGTCGATCATCGCGCTGGTCTGGGCCACGATCGGCTGGCGCGAGGCGATCGTCGTGGCGGTCGTGATCCCGGTGACGATCCTGCTGACGCTTTTCGCCTCATATGTCATGGGCTACACGCTGAACCGGGTGTCGCTTTTCGCGCTGATCTTCTCCATCGGGATCCTTGTCGATGACGCCATCGTGGTGATCGAGAACATCGCCCGGCACTGGGGCATGGGCGACAAGCGCGACCGCAAGACAGCCGCCATCGACGCGGTGGCCGAGGTTGGCAACCCCACCATCGTCGCCACGCTGACCGTGGTTGCAGCACTTTTGCCGATGCTTTTCGTCTCGGGGCTGATGGGGCCTTACATGTCGCCCATTCCCGCCAATGCCTCGGCCGCGATGATCTTTTCCTTCTTCGTCGCGGTCATGGTCACGCCCTGGCTGATGCTGAAGATCGCCGGGCGCGCGAAGATGGCGGGCCATGGCCATGACGACGCCCATGGCGGCCATCCCGGCGGCGCTCTGGGCCGCGCCTATGCCTCGGTCGCCAAGCCGATCCTGAAGTCGAAAGCGCGCAGCTGGCTGTTCATCGGGGTCGTGCTGGCGCTGACCATCGGATCGCTCGGCCTTTTCTACACCAAGCATGTGACGGTGAAGCTTCTGCCCTTCGACAACAAGTCGGAGCTGTCGGTGGTGATCGACCTGCCCGAAGGGTCGTCGGTTGAGGCGACGGATGCCGTGGCGCAGGCGGTAACGAAAGAGGTGCTGGCCCTGCCCGAGGTGGTATCGGTCCAGACCCATGCGGGGACCGCCTCGCCCTTCAACTTCAACGGCCTCGTGCGCCATTACTACCTGCGCGCCGCGCCGGAAATGGGCGAGGTCGCGATCAACCTGACGCCCAAGGGCGAACGTGACCGCACCAGCCACCAGATCGCGCTGGAGATCCGCGACCGGATTTCCAAACTGAACGTCCCCGAGGGCACGCGCCTGAAAACCGTCGAACCGCCCCCCGGCCCGCCGGTTCTGGCGACCCTTCTGGCCGAGATCTACGGGCCGGACGGCGCCACCCGCCGCGCGGTTGCCGCCAAGGTGGAAGAGGCGTTCCGCTCGGTCCCCTATATCGTCGATGTCGACAATTCCTTCGGCACGCCCGCGCGCAAGCTGCGCGCCACCGTCTCCACCGACAAGGCGGAGTTCTTCCAGGTGCAGGAAACGGATGTCTTCGACACGATCGGCATCCTCAACGGCGGCACGACCATCGGCTATTCCCATCGCGGCGAGGGCCGGATGCCGATCCCGATCCGGGTTGAGCGCCCGAAGGGCGAGCGGGTGCTGGATGAAGCGTTCCTGACCACCCCGATCCCCGCCAATGTCCTGCCCGGCAGCCGCGGCGTGGTGGAACTGGGCGACGTCGTGGACGTGACGGAAGAGGATACCTCTTTCCCGATCTTCCGCCACAATGGCCGCCCGGCCGAGATGGTGACCGCCGAACTGGCGGGCGATTTCGAGGCGCCGCTTTACGGGATGCTGGCGGTGCAGGACGCCATCGACGCGATGGACTGGACCGGGCTGGAAAAGCCGGTCATCAGCCTGCATGGCCAGCCCGAGGATGAAAGCCACGCCACGCTTCTGTGGGACGGCGAGTGGGAGGTGACCTGGGTCACGTTCCGCGACATGGGCGCGGCCTTTGGCGTGGCGCTTCTGGGGATCTATATCCTTGTCGTGGCGCAATTCGGATCGTTCAAGGTGCCGCTGGTCATCCTGACGCCGATCCCCTTGACCTTCATCGGCATCCTTGGGGGCCACTGGCTGTTCGGGGCGCCCTTTTCGGCCACGTCGATGATCGGCTTCATCGCGCTGGCGGGCATCATCGTGCGGAACTCCATCCTCTTGGTGGACTTCATCCGCCATGCCAAGGGGCCGGACCGGCCGCTGACCGAGGTGCTGATCGAGGCAGGCGCCATCCGCTTCAAACCGATCCTGCTGACGGCGCTGGCCGCCATGATCGGCGCGGCGGTGATCCTGACCGACCCGATCTTCCAGGGGCTTGCCATCTCGCTCCTCTTCGGGCTGGCGTCTTCGACCCTGCTGACGGTCCTCGTGATCCCGGCAGTCTACCGCGTCCTAAGGACGTGACACCACTCACGCGAAACGAAAACGGGCCGCGAAAGCGGCCCGTTTGCTGTTCCGGTCGGTGCTGCGGCGTCATACGATCCGCTCGACCATCATCTTCTTGATCTCGGCAATCGCCTTGGCCGGGTTCAGGCCCTTGGGGCAGGTCTTGGCGCAGTTCATGATCGTGTGGCAGCGGTAAAGCTTGAACGGATCCTCAAGCTCATCCAGCCGCTCACCCGTCGCCTCGTCGCGGCTGTCGACGATCCAGCGATAGGCGTGCAGCAGCGCGGCCGGGCCAAGGTAACGGTCGCCGTTCCACCAATAGCTCGGGCAGGAGGTGGAGCAAGACGCGCACATCACGCATTCATAAAGCCCGTCAAGCTTCCTGCGATCCTCGATCGACTGGCGCCATTCCTTTTCGGGGCGGTTCGTCTTCGTCTCAAGCCAGGGCATGATCGAGGCGTGCTGGGCGTAGAAATGCGTCAGGTCCGGGATCAGGTCGCGCACGACCGGCATATGCGGCAGCGGATAGATCTTCACGTCGCCCTTGATCTCATCCAGACCATAGATACAGGCCAGCGTGTTGATCCCGTCGATGTTCATCGCGCAGGAGCCGCAGATCCCCTCGCGGCAGGACCGGCGGAAGGTCAACGTCGGGTCGATCTCATTCTTGATCTTGATCAGCGCGTCCAGAACCATCGGACCGCACTTGTCCATGTCGATGAAATAGGTATCGACACGCGGGTTTTCGCCCGTGTCGGGGTCCCAGCGGTAAATCTGGAACTTGCGGATCGTCTTCCCCTCGGGCTTCGGCCAGGTCTTGCCGACCCGGACCTTCGAATTCTTGGGAAGTGAGAACTGAACCATGTGACTTATCCCTTCCAGTCGGGGCGGGTATAAAGCGGCTGCCGGGGTGGCTGGCCGGACCTGCGCAGCACGCAGGCGTTGTAGAGGGCCGACGGGTCCCTGCCGGACAGGGTGTCGGTGTTGACGTCGATATCGACCGCGGCATGCATCCCGTCGCTGCCAAAGGCGGCCTCGCTCAGCCGGATCGGGCTGGCGGCGGTGCGGGCGCGCTCGGCGCAGGCGCGTTCCGCCTGTTCGACGGAGACCGGGCCACAGGCCGCAAGGGCGGGCAGGATGCCGGCAAGGGTCAACACGGCGCGCATCAGTAATCCGGTTTCAGCGACGAGCGGATCGTGGAGCCGTCTTCCAGGAAGCGCCGCGCGCGTTCCTGCTGCGCCACGGTCAGCGAGTTCCAAAGCGCCTCATCCCCCGGCATCAGCGGATAGCCCGCGGGCAGCGACACGCCTCTGCCGCCGACGCCGCCGAAGACCCTTTGCCACCAGGTCTTGCGCTGGCCCTCGGGCGCGGTCAGCGACGCGCCCTGCCCGGTGCCGCCTTCGAGGTAAGAGCCGTGATAACCCGCCCCGCCCGACAGGGCCGCGGCGCCGCGCTGGCGCTTGGTATAGGTCGGCGCCTGGGCGCCGTATTCCTGTACCGGGGTCGCGGCAGAGGCCGGGGCCGTGCGGCCGGCGGCCCTGGCCTGGATGCAGGCGTTCAGCCGTGCGGCTTCCTCTGCCGTTCCGCCCTCGGCTGGCCGGACGACGGGGATACCCGCGCTGCTGTCATAGCTGTAATAGCCCTTCGGCTTCACCTCGATCTGGCACTGGCGGGCGTAATCCGCCTTCGCCCGCGCAACGGCCGGAGCGGACATCGGCGCAAGCGCCATGGCTGCAAGCAGTGTCGTGCGGGCGAGTGTGTGCATCAGTAAACCCTCTTTTTCGGCGCGATCCTCTTGAGATCAATGCCGCCCTTCTCCTCGGTCGTCAACGGATCGAGGTGAACGGGACGGGAGCCGAGGCGGACCTTGTTGCCATCGACCCAGGACAGCGAATGCACGCGCCAGTTCTTGTCATCGCGGTCGGGGTAATCCTCATGCGCGTGGGCGCCGCGGCTTTCCTTGCGCGCCTCGGCCGCCACGATGGTGGCCAGCGCGTTCGGCATCAGGTTGGTCAGTTCCAGCGTCTCCATCAGGTCGGAGTTCCAGATCAGCGAGCGGTCGGTGACCTTGAGGTCGGCGATCTTGCCCGCGACCTTCTCCATCTTCTCCACGCCCTCGGCCAGCGACTTGTCGGTGCGGAAGACGGCGGCATCGGCCTGCATGGTCTGCTGCATCTCAAGCCTGAGTTCGGCGGTGGGGACGGACCCATTGGCGTTGCGCAGGCCGTCGAAGCGGTCCAGCGCCTTCTCGACGCCCGCCTTGTCGACCGGCTGGTTACGCTCTTTGGGGTCAAGGATCTCCCCCGCGCGGATGGCGGCGGCACGGCCGAAGACGACAAGGTCGATCAGCGAGTTGGAGCCAAGACGGTTGGCGCCGTGAACGCTGGCGCAGCCCGCCTCACCCACCGCCATGAGGCCGGGGAAGACGGCGTCGGGATTGTCCTTGGTCGGGTTCAGCACCTCGCCATGATAGTTGGTCGGGATGCCGCCCATGTTGTAATGCACCGTTGGCAGGACCGGGATCGGTTCCTTGGTGACATCGACACCGGCGAAGATCCGCGCCGATTCCGAGATGCCGGGAAGCCGTTCGGCCAGTGTTTCCGGCTGAAGGTGGTTCAGGTGCAGGTGGATATGGTCCTTGTTCGGGCCGACGCCGCGCCCTTCGCGGATCTCGATCGTCATGCAGCGGCTGACGACGTCGCGGCTGGCAAGGTCCTTGTAGGTGGGGGCATAGCGTTCCATGAACCGCTCGCCTTCGGAGTTGGTGAGATAGCCGCCCTCGCCCCGCGCGCCTTCGGTAATCAGGCAGCCCGCGCCGTAGATGCCGGTCGGGTGGAACTGGACGAACTCCATATCCTGAAGCGGCAGGCCCGCGCGCGCGACCATCCCGCCGCCGTCGCCGGTGCAGGTATGGGCGCCGGTGGCGGAGAAATAGGCGCGCCCATAGCCGCCCGTCGCCAGCACCACCATCTTGGCGTTGAAGACATGCATCGTGCCATCGTCAAGCTTCCACGCCACAACGCCGGTGCAGGCGCCGTCGGTGATGATGAGGTCGATGGCGAAGTATTCGATATAGAATTCCGCCTGCTGCTTCAGGGACTGGCCGTAAAGCGTGTGCAGGATGGCGTGGCCGGTCCGGTCGGCGGCGGCGCAGGTGCGCTGCACCGGGGGGCCTTCGCCGAATTCGGTCGTATGGCCGCCGAAGGGGCGCTGATAGATCTTGCCCTCTTCGGTGCGCGAAAACGGCACGCCGTAATGTTCCAGCTCATAGACCGCCTTCGGCGCCTCGCGCGCGAGGTATTCCATCGCGTCGGTGTCGCCCAGCCAGTCCGAGCCCTTGACCGTGTCATACATGTGCCACTGCCAGTGGTCCGGCCCCATGTTCGACAGTGACGCCGCGATGCCGCCCTGCGCCGCGACGGTGTGCGAGCGGGTCGGGAAGACCTTGGTCACGCAGGCCGTCTTCAGCCCCTGCTCGGCCATGCCAAGCGTCGCGCGCAGGCCCGATCCGCCCGCGCCCACCACGACGACATCGTATTCGTGTACTTCGTAAGGATAAGCGGTCATGGAGAGAGTTCCTTAAAGCGCGAGCCGGATCAGGGCGTAAAGTCCGGTTGCCATCACGGCATAGGACAGGCAGACCGTGCCGACGACCAGGGCCTTGCGGGCGAACCCGTGGACATAGTCCTCGATCATCACCTGGGCGCCGTTCTTGAAATGGGTCATGCCCACGATCAGCGTCAGCCCGGCCACGATCGCCGGGAAGGGACGGCTGTAATAGGCCACGACATCCTCATAGGGCGCGCCAAGGATGCGGCCGAAGGTCAGGATGAAGAGCGGGATCAGGATCGCCAGCGCCACGGCGCTGACCTGCATGTGCCAGAAATGCTCGGTCCCGCTTTTGGCGGAGCCAAGGCCGTCGGCGCGCTTGCGGTCGGTCAGGTAACGCATCGCGAGGCCCTTTCAGAGAATGGTAACGGTGAACAGGGTCAGGATGACCGACCCGAAGATGACGCCCCAGCCGAGCTTTTCGGCGGTGGGAATATCAAGGCCGCGGCCGCTGTCGTAGTAAAGGTGCCGCAGCCCGGCGAGGAAGTGGTACCAGACGGCCCAGATCGATCCGAACAGCACAAGCTTGCCGAACCAGCTGCGCAGGACACCGTCGGCGACCGCGAAATATTCGGCGCTGGTCGCGGCGGCGAGCAGCCACCAGACGATCAGCAGCGCCGCAACGATCAGGGCGTTTCCGGTAATCCGGGTCAGGATCGAGGTGATCGAGGTCAGCTGCGGGCGGTAGTAAGGCCCGATCATAAAGGGCGATAGCGGGCGCTTGCCCCGGTTCACATCGGCCATGTCTCTCCCCTTGAAGCTTCCGCGCCCCCGGCGAGCGGGTGGCTCACAGGGGCGCCGTCGCCCTCTTCATGGACCCAAATCACGCCCATGTCACGCCGCGATTGGCATAAATTCGTCGTTTCGGCGCGTGTTAGCGAAAAACCTGGTGTTTGTGATCACGATTTTTCAAGGCGTGATCACAGTACGCGGCCGGCAGGCGGGAACGCGGACCGCGCTTGCCGGGTCAAAGGGGCATGAGCGCCCAGTAGTCGAGATCCAGAAGCACCTCGGGCAGATATTTCCCATCCGCGCCCTTCAGCGCGAATTCCGCCCCCCCTTGCTTCACCGCGACCAGCCGCAGACGGATCGCGCCGACGCCGGGGGCCGCTGTTTCGGCCTTGTCCAGCACCTCGGACCATGCCCGCACCGTATCGCCAGAGAAGCAGGGGTTGGCATGCGCGCCTGCGTTCAGCGCCACGATCAGCTGCGCGTTGGCCAGCCCGTTGAAGGACAGCGCCCGCGCCAGAGAGATCACATGCCCGCCATAGATCAGACGCCGCCCGTCCTCGCGGTTGGTGGCGTCGAAGTGGACCTTGGCGGTGTTCTGCCAGAGGCGGGTGGCCAGCATATGCTCGGCCTCTTCCACCGTGACGCCGTCGACATGGTCGATCTTCTCGCCCAACGCATAGTCGCCCCAGCGATGCCCCTCGCCCGCCAGCGCGAAATCGTAGTTGGAGAAATCCAACCCTTCCGGCACGATCAGATCGCCTGGCGCCACGGATTTCTTCAATTCGGGAACAACCGGGGCGGGCGCGGGCAGGTCGAGGTTGCGCTTGCGCACCATCACCCAGCGGACATAGTCCAGCACCACCTCACCCGTCTGGTTCAGGCCCCGCGTGCGGACATAGACGACGCCCGACTTGCCGTTGGAGTTCTCCTTCAGCCCGATCACCTCGGATTGCGACCGCAGCGTATCGCCGGGCCAGACCGGGTGCCGCCAGCGCCCCTCGGCATAGCCGAGATTGGCCACCGCATTCAGGCTGATGTCCGGCACCGTCTTGCCGAAGACGGTGTGAAAGGCGATCAGGTCGTCCATCGGCGCCGCCGCCAGACCGCATCCGCGCGCGAACTCGTCCGAGGAATAAAGCGCATGACGCGCCGGGTAGAGCGCGTGGTACAGCGCCCGCTCCCCCCCCGACAGGGTGCGCGGCACGGCATGGACGATCACCTCGCCCAGCCGGTAATCCTCAAAGAAACGGCCCGGATTGGTCTTCATTGTTCCCCCAGTTGCAGCTCGGGCGTGTAATCGCCCGCCACCTCCTTCACCACCGCCTGCCCGCAGCGCATCACACCGCGCGCGGCGTCGAAACCATAGGCCGGGCCGCCATGAAGCACCCAGCCCGCGTTCAGCGCCGCCGTGACCTTGTGACAGAAGGCGGCGTTGTCGTCATCGCTGAGGAAACGGTAAAGTTTCATCCATAGGTTCCCAGAAACGGGTTGTAGCCCAGCCAGATATGCACCCCCGCGATCAGCCCGTAGAGGACCAGCGCGATCACCAGCGCGATGGCGTCGCTGCGCAGCGGGCCGGGCGCGGGGCGTTTCCATTCCACTTGCGCGTTGATCAAGACGATCTCCACCAGCGCCCAGAGACCGAGCCAGCCGAACATGACGAGCGAGGCCAGATCGCCGTTCACCAGCAGATGCGCGACGGCCCAGATGACGACCGACCACAGCATCGGGTGGCGGACCATCGCCTTCACGCGGCCCTTGCTGTGCGAGACGCCGAAGAGGAACAGCGCGATCAGCATCAGCAGGTTGTTCAGATGGCCGATGCCGTCCATCGGCGTATAGACCGGGTCGACCTCGGCCCGGCGATAGCCGATGACCATCAGGAAGACCGCCGCCAGCGACAGGACCGCGACCAGCATCTTGCCGGGGCCTTCGCCCAGCCTTGCGCGCAGCCCCGGCAGCACCCGGCGGAACAGATGGGCAGCCGTCCAGAGGACGAGACCCAGGATCAGAACTTGCATGGCGAACCTCCTGTCGCGAACCGGCGCGAGTTTGGACTAATTCGCCATGGCCGCAATAGCCTCGGACCGGGCAATCGTCTTGCGCGCGGTCACGACATGGAGATTTTCGACGATCCTGCCATCGACGACGGCCACGCCCTGCCCGGCCGCCTCGGCCTCTTCAAAGGCCGCGATCTGGCGGCGGGCGAGGTCGATTTCCGCCTCGGACGGGGCGAAGGCGTCGTTGGCGATGGCCAGTTGCGCGGGGTGGATCAGGGTCTTGCCGTCAAAGCCCATGTCGCGGCCTTGCGCGCATTCGCCGCGCAGCCCTTCCTCATCCTTGAAGGCGTTGTAGACGCCATCGACGATGATCCGCCCATAGGCCTTGGCGGCCAGAAGGCAAAGGCCAAGGCCGGTCAACAACGGCTCCCGATCCGGGCGGAAGCGGGTGTTGAGGTCCTTGGCAAGGTCGTTCGTCCCCATGACCATCCCGGCCAGTCGCGGATGGGCGGCGATGGCGGCGGCATTCAACATGCCCAGCGGCGTCTCCATCATCGCCCAGAGGGGCGTGTCCGGGATCAGCGCGGCAACCGCATCAAGATCGGCGGGGGAGGAGACCTTGGGGATCAGGATCGCGTCGATCCCCGCGCCGACAAAAGCCGCGACATCGGCGCGGCCCCATTCGGTGTCCAGCCCGTTGATCCGCACGATCCGTATCCGCCCGCCATAGTCATGCGCGCCCAGAACCTGCGCCAAAAGCGCCCGCGCGGCGGGTTTTTCTTCAGCCGCGACGGCATCTTCGAGGTCGAAGATGATCGCATCTGCGGGAAGGTCGCGGGCCTTCTCCAGCGCACGTTCCCGCGACCCCGGAATATAGAGGACAGAGCGGCAGGGGCGCAGGGTTTCGGCAAGCATCGGACTCTCCTCGCAACAATATTTCGTCAATGACCATATTTCCGGCATATTCGGCAAGCCAAAAATTTCCGCACCGCAGCAATTTTTGACCGAACGCCGGTTTTTCCCTTTGTTCAGGGCAGACGGAAAGGATGGCCGTGCGCTGTTTCAGGGGGATGACGATGGCACGGGACCTGTTCGGATTGTCGCTTGGCTTCGCGGCGCTGATTCTGCTTCTCTCGCACGCGGACCGGCGCGGCGCTATGCGCCCATTGCCCCTTCCCACAGCAATCGCAGCGATACTGCCAGAAGCGCCCAGGTGACGATCTGGAAGAAAAGCTTCTCCGGCAGGATCTTCACCAGCGCAACGCCTGCGAAGACCGAGATGGAAGCCGGCACCATCAGCACCGCCGCGATCTTCAGATCGTCGAAGGTCAGCGTGCCAAGCGCCCAGTAGGGGATCAGCTTGATCGCGTTGACATAGGCGAACAGCACCGTGGTGGTCCCGGCAAAGACCGCCTTTTCAAGGCGCAGGGGCAGGACATAGACCTGATAGGGCGGCCCGCCCGCATGGCTGACGAAACTGGTGAACCCGGCCGCGGCGCCCCAGAAAAGACCGGGCGCGACCTGTGGCGTCTTCGCGGGGCCTTGCGGCCCGCGCCGCAGCAGCAGGCGCAGCGCGAAGACGGTGCCGATCAGACCGATAAGCCCGATCACCAGCCGCTCCGGCACCATGGCCGCCGTGGCCCAGCCGATCCCGACCCCGACGGTCGCGGCGGGCGCAAGGATCGCCAGCACCCGCCGGTCGAAGGCGTGGCGATAGGCGTAAAGCCCGAACATGTCCGACACGATATAGACCGGCAGCAAAAGCCCCGCCGCCGCGACCGGCGGCATCACCAGCGCCAGAAGCGGCACCGACAGCATCGCCACCACCGGCAGCCCGCCCTTCGACATGCCGACAAGGGCCGAGGCGATCACCGCGATGGTCCAGAATACCGCCCCTTCCATGCCCGCCCTGCCCCGCAAAACCGTTATCGTTAACGCCATATCAACCTGACCGGCAGAGACAAGGCCCGCCCGCTTGCCGCATCGCAGCGGACTTGCGCGACGGGCCGCGAAGCAGTAACCCAAGGCCCGTCACTCATCAGGAGCCGGAGACATATCATGGCCAGACCCAAGATTGCCCTCATCGGCGCGGGACAGATCGGCGGCACGCTCGCCCATCTCGCCGCGATCAAGGAACTTGGCGACGTCGTTCTGTTCGACATCGCGGAAGGGACCCCGCAGGGCAAGGCGCTCGACATTGCCCAGTCGGGGCCGGTCGAAGGTTTCGACGCCAGCCTGAAGGGCGCGAACGACTACGCCGACATCGCGGGCGCGGATGTCTGCATCGTCACCGCCGGTGTCCCCCGCAAGCCGGGGATGAGCCGCGATGACCTTCTGGGCATCAACCTGAAAGTCATGAAATCGGTCGGCGAGGGCATCAAGACCCACGCCCCGAACGCCTTCGTGATCTGCATCACCAACCCGCTTGACGCGATGGTCTGGGCGCTTCAGCAGTTCTCCGGCCTGCCCGCGAACAAGGTGGTCGGCATGGCGGGCGTGCTGGACGCCGGCCGCTTCCGCCACTTCCTGTCGGTGGAGTTCGACGTCTCCATGAAGGACGTCACCGCCTTTGTTCTGGGCGGCCATGGCGACACGATGGTGCCGCTGACCCGCTATTCCACCGTCGCCGGTATTCCGCTGCCGGATCTGGTCGCGATGGGCTGGACGACGCAGGAAAAGCTGGACGCCATCGTGCAGCGTACCCGCGACGGCGGGGCGGAGATCGTGGGCCTGCTGAAGACCGGATCGGCCTTCTATGCCCCGGCGGCAAGCGCCATCGAGATGGCCGAGGCCTATCTGAAGGACCAGAAGCGCCTTCTGCCCTGCGCCGCCTATGTCGACGGCGCCTTCGGCCTGAACGGCATGTATGTCGGCGTGCCGACGATCATCGGCGCGGGCGGGATCGAACGCATCGTCGACATCAAGCTGGCCAAGGACGAACAGGCGATGTTCGACAAGTCGGTCGATGCGGTGAAGGGCCTTGTGGAGGCCTGCAAGGGCATCGACCCCACGCTGGCCTGATCCGGGTTGATTTGAGACAGAACGGCGCGCCCCGTCCCGGTGGCGCGCCTTTTACGTTTGGGGGGTGACGCGCGGATGGGCAGCGCGTCCTGACGGCCGTTGGGGAGCGGGACGGGAAGGCCCGTGCTGTCCCGTCCCGGACCTGATCCGGGACCTCTTCTTCCGGTGGCAGAGGTCCCGGATCAAGCCCGGGACGCTGCCAACTTCACCTCTTGCGCCCGAAACAGCGGCGCGCCCGCGCCGTCGCGCATCGCCTGGCACGGAGATTTGGCTGTCGGGGGTTGGGAGCGGGGCAGGAAGGCCTATTCCTTGCCGTCCCGGACCCGATCCGGGACCTCGTCTTCCGGCGGCGGAGGTCCCGGGTCAAGCCCGGGACGCTGCCAACTTCACCTGCCTCGCCACCTCGGCCCGCGCGTCCCTCACCGGCCCGTAAGCAAGGGACCCCAGGCCCCGCCGCCCCCGCGGTCATCCGCCGCCGCGGCTCCACGCCTTTTCCGAAGACCTACCCGCCGACAGGCATCCCGAACCGGGCAAACACATCGCCCTTCGTCGATGCCAGCCAGCGGTCATAGCCATCGCGGCTCAAGTCGGCGACATGGCCCGGCAGCAGTTCAGCAATGGCCCCGGCGGGGTCGAAGGGAACCTCGATCACCCGGCCCTCGCCGCGCCATGTCGCCTCGCGCGCCGGGTCGAGCCGTTTCAGCCGGTCGTAAAGCGCAAGCGCCGCCGCCAGATCGGGGCCGCAGGCCATCAGCGCCGCCACCTGTCGCGCGCGTTCCTCTGCGGCAGGGCTTTGCGGGTCACGCTCAAGCGCCTCGCCCTTGCGCAAAAGCTTGTGCAGCCAGTCGCGCGGCGTGACGCCGTCGAAATGCAGGATCGTCGCGCTTTCGGACAAGCGGTGGCGCGGATAAAGGCCACCACGGCGGGCCGAAAGACGCGGGCGGTGGATACCGGCGGTATAGCCAAGGCCCGCCGGGCTTGCGGCCTTGCCGCTTGAATGCCCGGTCAGGCCCTGCCGGGTCAGGCCGCCGTTCCGCAGATCCTCCTCCGCCGCCTCCCGCCCCGAGACAAGGGCTTCGGGCAGGCGGAAGAGCGGGGAAAAGATGTCTGTGCCGGGGTCCGTCGCGGCATGGACCCGCTCGATATTACCGATCTTCAGGAAATGCCCCTCGGGCAGCAGCGACAGTTCCTCGGCCAGCGGTTCCCACTGCCAGAGGAATTCGTCGATATCGAGGTGGATGAGGTAGTCCATCCCGGTCGCGGCCAGCGCGGCGGTGGCGTTGTGGGTCTGGCGCACCTGGTGCAGGCGCGGCCGCCGCCGCCCCTGGCCGCGCCACCAGGCCCGGTCGGCGACGGTCACGCGGACGCCGGGCAGGCACCGCAACGGGGCCAGATCCTCTGCCGCCTCCGGGGCGTTGTCGAGATAAAGGTGAACCTCCCCCGCCCCAGCGACGAGGTGATGGGCGGCATGGGCGATCAGCAGGGACACCGGCGCATCCGCCGTCGTCACGATCCCCCAACGCGGCAAAACCACAGGCCGTCCCTTTCGCATTCAACCGACGTCTCAGTTATGATCTGCCCGCAAGCAAGGTCAACCGCGACTGATTCGCGCAGGACCGGCCGGAAATGTGATCACACCCTCAAATCGCGTGATCACAAAAAGCGGGTTTTCCGCGCCGCTTTCCCGCCTCACGTAATTATTCGTTCATGCCTGCGCCCCTATGTGTCATCACCGGGGCGAACCTAATGGACAGGGACTGAGGCGATGAACATCCACGAATACCAGGCCAAGGCTCTCCTGCGCCAATATGGCGCGCCGGTTTCCGATGGCCGGCCCGTGTTGCGCGCGGAAGAGGCCAAGACGGCGGCCGGTGAGCTTGACGGGCCGCTCTGGGTCGTGAAGGCGCAGATCCACGCCGGCGGGCGCGGCAAGGGCCACTTCAAGGAACCCGAGGCCGGTGAAAAGGGCGGTGTTCGCCTTGCCAAGTCGGTGGAAGAGGCCGCGCAGCTGGCCAAGCAGATGCTGGGCCGCACCCTGATCACCCATCAGACAGGCGCCCCCGGCAAGCAGGTCAACCGGATCTATATCGAGGATGGCAGCGACATCGCGCGTGAGCTTTACCTCGCCCTTCTGGTCGATCGCCAGACCAGCCGCGTGGCCTTCGTCTGCTCGACCGAAGGCGGGATGGATATCGAGGAAGTGGCCGCCAAGACGCCCGAGAAGATCCTGACCTTCTCCGTCGATCCGGCCTCGGGTCTTTCCGATTTCCACGGCCGCCGCGTGGCCTTCGCGCTTGGCCTTCAGGGCGCGCAGGTCAAGCAATGCGTGGGCCTGATCCGCACACTCTACAAGCTTTTCCTCGAAAAAGACATGGAGATGCTTGAGATCAACCCGCTGATCGTGACGCCGGCGGGCGACCTGAAATGCCTCGACGCCAAGATGGGTTTCGACGGCAACGCGATCTACCGCCACCCCGACATTGCCGCGCTGCGCGATGAGACGGAAGAGGACCCGAAGGAGCTTGCCGCCTCCAAGTTCGACCTGAACTACATCGCGCTGGATGGCGAGATCGGCTGCATGGTCAACGGCGCGGGCCTCGCGATGGCGACGATGGACATCATCAAGCTTTACGGCGCGGAACCGGCCAACTTCCTCGACGTCGGCGGCGGCGCCACGAAGGAGAAGGTGACCGAGGCCTTCAAGATCATCACCTCGGACCCCAACGTGAAGGGCATCCTCGTCAACATCTTCGGCGGCATCATGCGCTGCGACATCATCGCCGAGGGCGTGGTGGCCGCGGTCAAGGAAGTGGGCCTGAAAGTGCCGCTGGTCGTCCGGCTTGAGGGGACGAATGTCGAGAAGGGCAAGGAGATCATCAACACCTCCGGCCTGAACGTCATCGCCGCCGACGACCTGAGCGACGCCGCGCAGAAAATCGTGAAGGCGGTGAAGGGGTAGCCATGGGCTTCTCAATCGCACTCTTCATCGGAGGAAGCCTTCTGGTTCTTCGATTGTTCGTACCGACTTGGGTAATTGTACTAATCGTCGGCTTAGCCGGAGGTGGGTACTACTACTACACGAAGAACCAGATCGACGCAGCGCAAGCCATAGAAAAGCAAGGGAACTGACGCATGTCCGTCCTTATCGACAAGAACACTAAAGTCATCTGCCAGGGCCTCACCGGCTCGCAAGGCACCTTCCACACCGAACAGGCCATCGCCTATGGCACCAAGATGGTCGGTGGTGTGACTCCCGGCAAAGGCGGGACCGAACATATCGGGCTGCCGGTCTTCAATTCCGTCCATGAGGCGGTGGAGCGGACCGGCGCAAATGCCAGCGTGATCTACGTTCCGCCCCCCTTCGCCGCCGACAGCATCCTTGAGGCGATCGACGCCGAAATCCCGCTGATCGTGGCCATCACCGAAGGCATCCCGGTTCTTGACATGATGCGCGTCAAGCGGGCGCTTTCCGGGTCGAAATCCAAACTCATCGGCCCGAACTGCCCCGGCATCATGACGCCGGACGAATGCAAGATCGGCATCATGCCCGGCAATATCTTCAAGCGCGGCTCGGTCGGCGTCGTCAGCCGCTCCGGCACGCTGACCTATGAGGCGGTGAAGCAGACCTCGGACGTGGGTCTGGGCCAGTCCTCGGCCGTCGGCATCGGCGGCGACCCGATCAAGGGGATGGAACATATCGACGTGCTGGAGATGTTCCTGGCCGATGACGAAACGCAGTCGATCATCATGATCGGCGAGATCGGCGGTTCGGCCGAGGAAGAGGCGGCGCAGTTCCTGGCCGATGAGGCGAAGCGCGGCCGCAAGAAGCCGGTCGCGGGCTTTATCGCCGGTCGCACCGCGCCGAAGGGCCGCCGGATGGGCCATGCCGGGGCCATCGTCGCGGGCGGCAAGGGCGACGCGGAGAGCAAGATTGAGGCGATGAAAGCCGCCGGGATCGTCGTCGCCGACAGCCCCGCCACGCTGGGCGAGGCGGTGATGAAGGCGATCAAGGGGTAAGCGTCCGGCGCGGCCCCGAAAACCACCGGGGCCGCGACGACGCCAGGGGAGGACACGGCGGCGATGCCCATTTTCCGTATCGGTGACAGGTTGCACTATTACGCCCATGTGCCGAAATGCGCCGGCACATCTGTGGAGCATTATCTTGAGAAGCGCTTCGGCGCGCTCGCCTTCGTCAACAGCCGCTTCCTCAGCGATCCCGAGCCGTCGCGCTGGACCAAATCCTCGCCGCAGCACCTGCCGCTTGACGCGTTTCACAAGCTGATCCCCGAAGGCTGGATCGCCAGTTCCTTCGCCGTCGTGCGCCATCCGCTGAAGCGGCTCACCTCAGCCTTCCAGTTTCAGGTGGAGGTCGAAAAGACCGTGGCGCCGCTCTGGTCCATCGACGAATGGTTCGACGACTGGCTGAAACGGCGCGAGGCGGAGCCGTTCCTTTACGACAACCACCTGCGCCCGATGGCCGACCTTGTGCCTGCGGACGCGGCCGCCTTCCGCATGGAGGACGGGCTTGCCCCCGTTGTCGCGCATCTTGACCGGCTGGCGGGCAACAAGGACGGCCCGCGTGAGATCGCGGCGGAGAATGTGCGCAAGAAGGCGATGTCGAAGGACGACCCGCGCATGACGCCCTCGGCCGAGACGCTGGCGCGGGTGGCCGAGACCTATGCCGAGGATTTCGCCCGCTTCGGCTATGCCATCGACCAGATCCCGAAATCCAAGGCCCCCGCCGCGAAACCCGCGGGCCTCAAGGGCCTTGTCGGCGCGCTGACCGGGAGGCGGGGATGACCACCGCTTCCCTCCACCATTTCAACCCCGGTCTCAACTCGCATGAGGTGACCCCATGACCGACCAGTCCCCCAACGACCAGTTCCACGCTTCCTCGTTCCTGCAAGGGCATAACGCGGAATATGTCGAACAGCTTTACGCCCGCTTCGCGGCCGACCCTTCGGCGGTCGATGAAAGCTGGGCCGCGTTCTTCCGCTCGCTCGGCGACAGCGAAACCGATGTGCGCAAGGAAGCGCGCGGCGCCTCGTGGGAGCGGCCGGACTGGCCGCCGGTGCCCGCCGACGACCTGACCGGGGCGCTGACGGGCGAATGGCCGCAGGTGGCCGAAGGCAAGGCCGCGGGCGACAAGATCCGCGCCAAGGCCGCCGAAAAGGGCGTCGCGGTCAGCGATGATCAGGTCAAGCGCGCCGTTCTCGACAGTATCCGCGCGCTGATGATCATCCGCGCCTACCGGATCCGGGGCCACCTGATCGCCGATCTCGACCCGCTCGGCCTGCGTGAGACGACGCCGCACCCTGAGCTTGACCCGAAATCCTACGGCTTCACCGAGGCCGACATGGACCGGCCGATCTTCATCGACAACGTGCTTGGCCTTGAAATCGCGTCGATGCGGCAGATCATGGAGATCGTGAAGCGCACCTATTGCGGCACCTTCGCGCTGCAATACATGCATATCTCCGACCCGGCCCAGGCCGCGTGGCTGAAGGAGCGGATCGAAGGTTTCGGCAAGGAAATCCAGTTCACCCGCGAGGGCCGCAAGGCGATCCTGAACAAGCTGGTCGAGGCGGAGGGCTTCGAAAAGTTCCTGCATGTCAAGTACATGGGGACCAAGCGCTTTGGCCTTGACGGGGGCGAGGCGCTGATCCCGGCGATGGAACAGATCGTCAAGCGCGGCGGCAATCTTGGCGTCAAGGAGATCGTCGTCGGCATGCCGCACCGGGGCCGTCTGTCGGTTCTGGCCAATGTGCTGATGAAGCCCTACCGCGCCATCTTCAACGAATTCCAGGGCGGCAGCTTCAAGCCCGAGGATGTCGATGGTTCCGGCGACGTGAAATACCACCTCGGCGCGTCGTCCGACCGGACCTTCGACGGCAACACCGTTCACCTGTCATTGACCGCCAACCCCTCGCATCTTGAGGCGGTCGATCCGGTCGTCCTTGGCAAGGTGCGCGCCAAGCAGGACCAGCTCTCGGACCAGTCAGAGCGCCGCGCGGTGCTGCCGATCCTGCTGCACGGCGACGCGGCCTTTGCCGGTCAGGGTGTCGTGGCCGAATGCTTTGGCCTCTCGGGCCTGCGCGGCCACCGCACCGGCGGCACGATCCATATCGTCGTGAACAACCAGATCGGTTTCACCACCGCGCCGCATTTCAGCCGCTCCTCGCCCTACCCGACCGACATCGCGCTGATGGTCGAGGCGCCGATCTTCCACGTCAACGGCGACGACCCGGAGGCCGTCGTCCACGCCGCCAAGGTCGCGACCGAGTATCGGCAGATGTTCGGCAAGGACGCCGTCATCGACATCTTCTGCTATCGCCGCTTCGGTCACAACGAAGGCGATGAGCCGATGTTCACCAACCCGGCGATGTACAAGACGATCAAGACCCACAAGACCACGCTTCAGCTTTATACCGAGCGTCTGGTCAAGGACGGCCTGATCCCGGAAGGTGAGATCGAGGACATGAAGGCCGCCTTCCAGGCGCATCTGAACGAGGAATTCGAGACCGGCAAAAGCTACAAGCCGAACAAGGCCGACTGGCTTGACGGGCGCTGGTCACACCTCAACCGCGAGGGGGAGGAATATTCGCCCGGCAAGACCGCGATCACCAAGAAGCTGATGGCCGAAATCGGGACCGCGCTGACCCGCGTCCCCGACGGGTTCGACATCCACAAGACCGTGACCCGGCTTCTGGACGCCAAGTCGGCGATGTTCAAATCCGGCACCGGGTTCGACTGGGCCACGGCCGAGGCGCTGGCCTTCGGCTCGCTCCTGACCGAGGGCTATCCGGTGCGCCTGTCCGGCCAGGACTGCACGCGCGGCACATTCAGCCAGCGTCACTCCGCCTTCGTCGACCAGACGACCGAGGAACGGCATTATCCGCTGAACCACATCAAGGCGGGTCAGGCGCGGTATGAGGTCATCGACTCGATGCTTTCCGAATACGCGGTGCTGGGCTTCGAATACGGCTATTCGCTGGCCGAACCCAACGCGCTGACCATGTGGGAGGCGCAGTTCGGCGACTTCGCCAACGGCGCGCAGATCATGTTCGACCAGTTCATCTCCTCGGGCGAAAGCAAATGGCTGCGCATGTCGGGCCTCGTCTGCCTGATGCCGCACGGGTTCGAGGGGCAAGGGCCGGAGCACTCCTCTGCCCGGCTGGAACGCTGGCTGCAACTTTGCGCCCAGGACAACTGGATCGTCGCCAACTGCTCCACCCCCGCGAACTACTTCCACATCCTGCGCCGCCAGATCCATCGCAGCTTCCGCAAGCCCCTTATGCTGATGACGCCGAAATCGCTTCTGCGCCACCCGCTCGCGGTTTCGGATGCCGAGGATTTCACCACCGGGTCGACCTTCCACCGCGTCCTCTGGGACGACGCGCAGAAGGGGCATTCGGACACGAAGCTGGTCGCGGACAAGAAGATCAAGCGGGTCGTGATCTGTTCCGGCAAGGTCTATTTCGACCTTCTGGCCGAACGCGACAAGCGCGGGCTGACCGATGTCTACCTCCTGCGGCTTGAACAGTTCTACCCCTTCCCGGCGCAGTCGCTGGTGAAGGAGCTGGACCGCTTCAAGGGCGCCGAGGTGATCTGGTGCCAGGAAGAGCCGAAGAACCAGGGGGCCTGGTTCTTTGTCGAACCCAACCTCGAATGGGTCCTGACCCGGATCGGGGCCAAGGCCCAGCGCCCGGTCTATGCCGGACGGTCCGCCACGGCGTCGCCCGCGACGGGCCTCGCCAGCCGCCACAAGGCCGAGCAGGAGGCGCTTGTCGCCGACGCGCTCGGCGTCGCGGGAGGTGCCTGATGGCGGTCGAGGTTCGCGTCCCCACGCTGGGCGAAAGCGTGACCGAGGCGACGGTCGCCACCTGGTTCAAGAAACCGGGCGACACCGTCGCAGTGGATGAAATGCTGTGCGAGCTTGAGACCGACAAGGTGACGGTCGAGGTCCCCTCTCCCGTCGCCGGAAAGCTGGCCGAGATCGTCGCCGCCGAAGGCACGACCGTCGGCGTGAACGCGCTGCTCGCGCAGATTACCGAGGCCGGGAAATCCGGTTCCGAAGATGTAACCCCCAAGAAAGGCGCCGTTTCCGCGCCGCAAGCCGATGAGGGCAAGATGGCTGGCAAGAATATCGACGTGATGGTCCCGACGCTGGGCGAAAGCGTGACCGAGGCGACCGTCTCCACCTGGTTCAAGAAGCCGGGCGACGCCGTCGCCGTGGACGAGATGCTGTGTGAGCTTGAGACCGACAAGGTCTCGGTCGAGGTCCCCTCGCCCGTCGCCGGCGTGCTGGCCGAGATCGTCGCGCCCGAGGGCAGCACGGTCGATGCCAAGGCCCGCCTTGCCGTCGTGACCGAAGGCGCCACGGGCGCCGCCCCGTCCGCAGCGGCCAGGGCGGAGGCCGTCGATTCCCCCGGCGCCGGACCCGAAACGCTGACCGAACGCAAGGATGTGGAAGACGCGCCTTCGGCCAAGAAGGCGATGGCGGAAAAGGGCCTGTCCTCCGATCAGGTCACAGGCTCTGGCCGCGACGGACGGGTGATGAAGGAAGACGTTGCCAAGGCGTCGGCCGCCCCTGCCCCCGCCGCCGCGCCCGTGGCTTCGGCCGCGCCCGCCCCGGCCTCTGCCCCCCGCGCACCTGTCCCGGCCGAGGATGCGGCGCGGGAAGAGCGGGTGAAGATGACGCGGCTGCGCGCCACCATCGCCCGCCGCCTCAAGGACGCGCAGAACACCGCCGCGATGCTGACCACCTATAACGAGGTGGACATGAAGGGCATCATGGACCTGCGCAACGAATACAAGGACGCCTTCGAGAAGAAGCACAAGGTCAAGCTTGGCTTCATGTCCTTCTTCGTGAAGGCCTGCTGCCACGCGCTGAAAGAGGTGCCGGAGGTCAATGCCGAGATCGACGGCGGCGACGTGGTCTACAAGAACTTCGTCCATATGGGCGTGGCCGTCGGCACGCCCTCGGGCCTTGTCGTGCCGGTGGTGCGCGATGCCGACCAGATGGGCTTTGCCGCGATCGAGAAGAAGATCGCCGAGCTTGGCACCCGCGCCCGCGACGGCAAGCTCAGCATGGCGGAAATGCAGGGCGGGTCCTTCACCATCTCGAACGGCGGCGTCTATGGCAGCCTCATGTCGTCGCCGATCCTGAACCCCCCGCAGTCGGGCATCCTTGGCATGCACAAGATCCAGGACCGCCCGGTCGTCGTCGGTGGCCAGATCGTGATCCGCCCGATGATGTATCTTGCGCTGAGCTACGATCACCGGATCGTCGACGGCAAGGGCGCGGTGACCTTCCTCGTGCGCGTGAAAGAGGCGCTGGAGGATCCGCGGCGTCTGCTGATGGATCTGTGACCCTTTGGTAGGATGGGCAATATTGCCCATCCTACGGGGCGGGGTGTGGCGTGCGCTCGATAGGGTAAGATACGAAATGACCGAACAACAACTCGCCGATCTCTTGCGTAAAGCTTACGACAGCGCGCCTTATCGGAAAAAGCACGCCTTCGTCGTTCTCTTCGGCGTCACGCACGCCGAAGAGCTTAAGGCTCACTCCATCGCCTCGATCTGCGAAAGATCCGGCATCGGCAAGTGGGGTCCCCAAGTCGCGATGGGTGTACAATTGGCTGAGTATGTAAGCCTCAAATGACCCGTTCATCTGCCATTGAACAACGTCTATCTCGCCGCCACCAATAGGCTGCGCATTCATTGCCCATCCTACGGGAGAACCCCCATGCACCTCATCGCCACCTTCTCCACCAACGGTTTCGACGCCTGGAAGGCCGGTTATGATGCCCATGCCGAAACCCGCGACGCGGCCGGGCTGACCATGCTTCAGATGTGGCGCGATGCCGATGATGCGGACCGCGCCGTGGTGCTTTTCGAGGTCAGCGACCGCAAGCGGGCCGAGGCATGGCTACACGAGCAGGCGGCGCTGAAGGGCGGCGTCTCGGGGCAATTCGTGAAGACGGCGTGATCCGCGCGACCATGGTCCCGACCTTGACCCTTCGGCCCTGCCATAGCACCCTGCCCCCAGCCGCAGCCATCAAAAGGCACGCCAAATGACCAGCGAACTGAACATCCTTGCCCTTTACGGGCTTTACACGGCGCTGATCCTTCTCTTGCAGGTCACCGGCGCGATGTCGCAACTCGGCATGGGGTACCTGCTGTCCTCGCGCGACGAACACCGTACGCTGACCGGCATCACCGGCCGTCTCGACCGGGCGCTGGTGAACGCCGTCACGGCGATGGCGCTGTTCGCCCCCGCGATCCTGATCCTGGCCGTGAAGGAGGAATTCAGCGCCACGACCCTGACCGCCGCGCAGGCCTTCCTGATCGCCCGCATCCTCTATGTCCCGGCCTATGCGCTGAAGCTGACCGGGGTGCGCACGCTCCTCTGGCTTGCGGGCTTTGCCGCGACCGTGGCGCTTTACCTCGTGGCGCTGATGACCTGACCCGCACCGGCATCTGTCGCGACAGATGCCCTACAGAAACCTACGCCCGCCCGACGCCGGGCCGACACGACTTTCCGAAGGAGTTAAGACATGGCAGATTTTGATGTGATCGTGATCGGCGGCGGCCCCGGTGGCTATGTCTGCGCGATCCGCTGCGCGCAGCTGGGGCTGAAAACCGCCTGTGTCGAGGGGCGCGAGACGCTGGGCGGCACCTGCCTGAACGTCGGCTGCATCCCGTCGAAGGCGCTGCTACACGCGACCCATTCGCTGCATGAGGCGGAACATAACTTCGCCAAGATGGGTCTGAAGGGCAAATCCCCCTCGGTCGACTGGACGCAGATGCTGGCCTACAAGGACGATGTCATCGGCCAGAACACCAAGGGCATCGAATTCCTGTTCAAGAAGAACAAGGTGACCTGGCTGAAAGGCTGGGGGTCGATCCCCGCCGCCGGGCAGGTGAAGGTCGGCGATGAGGTCCATAACGCCAGGTCCATCGTCATCGCCACCGGGTCAGAGCCGTCCTCGCTGCCGGGGATCGAGATCGACGAGAAGACCGTGGTCACCTCCACCGGCGCGCTGGCGCTGCCGAAGGTGCCGAAGTCGATGGTGGTGATCGGCGCCGGTGTCATCGGGCTTGAGATGGGGTCGGTCTATGCCCGTCTGGGGGCCGAGGTGACGGTGGTCGAATTCCTTGACGCGATCACGCCGGGCATGGACGGTGAGGTGCAGAAGACCTTCCAGAGAATCCTTGGCAAACAAGGCCTTAAATTCATCATGGGCGCTGCCGTTCAGGGTGTGAAGACCGCCAAGGGCAAGAACACCGTGACCTACAAGCTGCGGAAAGACGACAGCGAGGCGACGGTTGAGGCCGAGGTCGTCCTCGTCGCCACGGGCCGCAAGCCCTATACCGACGGGCTGGGCCTTGAAGCCTTGGGCGTGGAGATGGAGAAGCGCGGCCAGGTCAAGACCGACGACCACTGGCAGACCAGCGTCAAGGGCATCTATGCCATCGGCGACGCCATCACCGGCCCGATGCTCGCCCACAAGGCCGAGGATGAGGGGATGGCGGTGGCCGAGGTCATCGCGGGCAAGCATGGCCACGTCAATTACGGCGTCATTCCCGGCGTGATCTACACCACGCCCGAGGTGGCAAGTGTCGGCAAGACCGAGGATCAGTTGAAGGAAGAGGGCCGCGCCTACAAGGTCGGCAAGTTTTCCTTCATGGGCAACGGGCGCGCCAAGGCGGTGTTCCAGGGCGAGGGCTTTGTGAAGATCCTTGCCGACAAGGAAACCGACCGCATCCTTGGCTGCCACATCATCGGCCCGTCGGCGGGCGAGCTGATCCATGAGATCTGCGTCGGCATGGAGTTTGGCGCCGCCGCCGAGGACATCGCGCTGACCTGCCACGCCCACCCGACCTTCTCGGAAGCGGTGCGCGAGGCGGCTCTGGCCTGCGGCGACGGCGCAATTCACGCCTAACCTTTTGAGATAAAAGGAAAGCGCCCCGCGGATCGGCGGGGCGCTTTTCGTGTCACGAGCCAAATTGCAGGAGCGTCGCCGCCAGTTCCGCATCGGTCTTGCCCGCCGCCGTGGCCATGTCGCGCAGCGTCTGGCCCGTGCCGGTGGCGACAAGCCCCGCATCCTTCAATCCGGCGACGAAGTCCGGCTCACTCATCCCGAAAAGGGGCGCGGCGGTGGCAGGCGTGGCCGACAGAACCGTCTGCGCCAGCCGGAACTGCGGCGGCCCGCCGCGCCCGGCCTCACCGCCGGTCGGCAGGAAGAACACCGCCGCGGCCACGACCGAAAGCGCCAGCGACAGCGCCATCGGCATCCGTTTCAGATAGGCCGTCATCGGCTTCCAGTTCTTCCAGATATGCAGCGCGAAGGGAACGATCAGCACCATGCTCAGCCATTCATGCATGCCGTGAAAAGCGGCCCCGCCGACATGGAAGAAAAGCGCGATCCCGGAGACGAGCGAAACGAGGAACAGCCCCGTGATCAGCGGGGTGGCGTAGCGGGAAACAAGGGAAGGCATCGGAAACTCCTGCAAAAACAAGCGGTCCCGCCCCTGGGGACCTATACCCGCTACACGCAGGCCCGGCAGGGTTCCGTCGCCGCGGCGCGGAAAAATCAGGTCAGAAGATGGCGCAGGCCCTGCGTCACATCGGTGCGCACCGCCAGCCGAAGCGCCGGTTCGTCGCCCGCCTTCAGCGCCGCCAGGATCATGCGATGGGTCTGCGGCGGATCGCTGCGTTTCAGCCGGGAATAGACCGCCCGCATGGTCGGCCCCAGTTGCAGCCAGACCGTCTCGGCGATGGCCAGCATCGCCGGGGCCTGGGCGCGCAGGTAAAGCGTGCGGTGAAAGTCGAGGTTGGTGCGGATATAGCCCACCGCGTCGCGCTTCACCGCCGCCTCGGCATTGGCCATGTTGATGACCTGCAAGCGTTCGATCAACGCCAAATGGGCGCGCGGCAGGGCGCGGCTGGCCAGCTCCGTCTCGATCAGCGCGCGCAGCGTCGCCAGTTCCTCGATCCGTTCGTTCGACAGGTCCGGCGTCGTCACCCGCCCCGACGACGACAGCGTCAGCGCCCCCTCCGCCGCCAGCCGCCGCAACGCCTCGCGCGCCGGTGTCATGGAGACGCCGAAGGTCTTGGCCAGCCCGCGCACCGTCAGCGACTGGGCGGGGGCAAGTTCCCCATGCATGATCTGCTGGCGCAGCGTCCGGTAGACCCGGTCATGGGCGGCGATCCCGGCATCAAGGGGGCGGTTCTGCATCAGCATGGTTGAGGAAAGGCGCAAATCCGCGCCCGCGTCAATCCATCCGGCTGAAATCGAGCGCGTGAAGGTCGTTTCCGTGGGTCCGAAGCCAGCGGCGATGGCGGGCGTAATCGGGCATCAGCCGGGCGACATGCGCCCAGAAGGCGGGCGAATGGTTCATCTCGCGCAGGTGCGCGACCTCATGGGCGGCGACATAGCGCAGCACCTCGGGCGGGGCCATGATCAGCCGCCAGCTATACATCAGCCGCCCGTCATGGGTGCAGGACCCCCAGCGGGACCGGGTGTCGCGCAGCGTGATGGCATGAACCTTGCGGCCCAGCGCGGCGGCGAAACCTTCGCTTTCCGCCTGAAGCCGCTGGCGCGCGGCGAGTTTCAGGAAGGCCTCGATCCGGGTGGCAAAGCGCGCCGGATCGCCCGGCACCAGAAGGGCGTCGCCCTCGACCCGCACCGCCCGCACCCTGGCCGGGGTGATGGTCAGCGCCCGCCCCTCGAACGGCACCGTCGCCCCCGGCCCGATCGCCTGCCTTGGCGCGGTTTCCGCCAGGATCGCGCGGACCCAGTCGGCCTTGCTGCCCGCGAAGGCCAGCGCCTCGGCCTCGGAGGCGCGGGCGGGCATCGACAGCGTCACCCGCCCGTCCAGCCGCGAGACGCGCAGCGAGAACCGCCGCGCCCGCGCCGAGCGGCGCAGCGTGACGGGAACCGGGGGATTGCCGGGAAGGGTCCGCTCTACCATATCCTGCCTGCCTTTGGCCCAATCTAGCAAAGCGCGGGCGCGGGCGGAATGCACAAATCCGTCCCCGGCGCGCGATGGTCCCGAAAGCCTTTGACAGCCCCGCCCTCTTGTGGCAGTTGGCTGCGACTCTGAGACAGACGCGCACTAAAGGAGTGTTCCATGCCCAAGGACGAATGGGGCGCCAAACGCCTTTGCCCGCATTGCAACAGCCGGTTCTACGACTTGCAGCGCGACCCGATGACCTGCCCGGAATGCGGCCACACCTTCACGGCCGAAAGCCTTGTGGCGGGCCGTGGGCGCACGCTTATCAGCGAAAAGACCGCGACCAAGGAAACCGATCTCGAGGTCGATGACCTGAACGACGACGACGACATCGACGACGATTCGAGCGATTCCGATCTCGACGACGATCTGCTGGAAGACGACAGCGACGACGATGTCTCGCTGGACGAAATCGCGGACGTGGCGAGCAACGACGACGACTGACCGGTTTGCGGTCAGCGGGATGACGGGGGGGCGTGGCCAACGGGCCGCGCCCCTTTTCGTCTGGCGAAGCCCCGCGCGGACGGGCCACGCGGAATTCCCCCGATACCGCGCACTTTTCTCTTGCACCCCCAGACGCCTCTGCCTATATCGCCCCTCACGCGGGCGGCGACGCCCGGACCTCCGGTGGGGCCATAGCTCAGTTGGGAGAGCGCTTGAATGGCATTCAAGAGGTCAGGGGTTCGACTCCCCTTGGCTCCACCAACATACCCCTGAAAAGTGACGGATAGATCTTCCATTAGTGACGGGAGATTGTCCATTTTGTTGGGGAATTCCTATCCATGGGGCAGGCCGAGGCAAAGATCGCTCTGCTGGCTTTTGGCGATGCCCGGCGGGGCTGATGCCCCTTGTTCCGGGCCTTTCCGCTGTACTTCGCCCTCCCCCCCAACGGTCGTGATTTCCTGACTTAATCGGTGCGCCCTTCGCGCTATAATCTCCCCAAAGTTGTTCGCCCAGGGGGACGGTCATGTTCACGCGGCGCGCCTTTTCGTTCGGCCTTGCCGGTACCGCCTTGCTGAAGGTGCCCGGTTGCGATGGCGGGCCGGTCGCGAACCCCGCGCTCGGGGTCGGGGCGGTTGATATCCACAGCCATATCTTCAACGGCCGCGATCTGCCCGCCGTGGGGTTCCTGCGCCAGGTGGTGATCCGCGATCCGCATACGCCGCCCGACGCGGACATGCTGACCGACGCTTTCCTGCTTCTTCTGAAGGACATCATGCTGTCCGGCACCCCCACGGCAACGCAGGAACTGGCGCGGCTGAACGCGGGCGCGGGCGCGCAGGGACAGGCGGCACTTGCCGCGCAGGACCGTGACAACGTGGCCACCGGGATCGCCCGGTTTCAGCGCACAAGCCAGCAATCCTTCACCGCCGCGGACCGGGGCGCGGCGAACCGCATCCTCGACCGGCTGGCGGCGGAGCTTGCCGCGCCGGGCCTGCGCGACAGTCTTATGACCCCGGAACAGCAGGCCGGGACCCTGGCCGACCTTCTTTACAAGACGGGCCAGCCGGGCGGGTTTTCGGCGGGGGACGACCGCGCCTTCACCCTTCAGTCGCCGTTCCTTCAGACGATCCGCTGGGCGGGGCTGTTGACGCGGGCGCGCTATGACCTGATGGCGACGCTCGACGGGCTTTACGGCGGCGCGGAGCATATCCGGGTCTTCACCCCCTCGCTTGTCGATCTCGGCTCATGGCTTCTGACGGCCGAGGACGCGACCCCGATCGCAGAGCAGATCGAGGTCACATCGGCCATCGCGCGCACGTATGGCGGCGCGCTGGTGCTGCCCTTCGTCGCCTTCTGCCCGCTGCGCGCCGTGCGCGACCGGGCGGCGGGGCGCGAGCCGCTGCGCAATGTCCGCCACGCGGTCCTTGAACGCGGCTTCGTGGGGGTGAAGCTTTATCCGCCGATGGGCTTCCGCCCGATCGGAAACGATGAGACCACCGGGAACTGGCTGCCCGACCGCCCCGCCGATCTTGGACGCAAGATCGACGCGGAGCTGGGGGCGCTTTACGCCTGGTGCGTCGCGCATGACGTCCCCATCACCGCCCATGCCAACCGCTCCATGGGGGCCGGCCCCGATACCGCCGAACATGCCGACCCGGATTACTGGAAGGCGGTTCTGGACCGCCCCGCCCTTGCCGGGCTGCGCCTGAACCTTGCCCATTACGGCGGCTTCGATGAAACGGGATCGCCCGCAGCGCTTGGGTCGAGCGGCGACTGGGAAGAGACGCTGGGTGACATGATCGGCAGCTATGCCGGGGTCTATTTCGACCTTGGCTACTGGACCGAGGCGAGCGATCCGACCTCGCCCGACCATGCCCGCGTGATCGAAAGGACGCGGCAGTTGATCGACCGGCACCCGCTTGCGCTTGAGCGGATGATGTATGGCTCCGACTGGTCGATGATCGGGCGGGAGCCGTCGCACAAGGGCTACCTTGCAGGTGTGGAGCGATCGCTCAGCGGCGATCTGGCGCTGGCGCCGGACAAGCTTGCAGGCGTCATGGGGCGCAATGCGATGACCTTCCTCGGCCTCGACCGGGCGGGGAAGCAGCGTGACCGGGTCGCGGCCTTCCATGGCGCCCACCCGCTTTATGCCGAGATTTTCGACCCCTAGTGCATTTGCCCGGCCAGCCCTCCGCAGGCCGAAAAACAAGGAGGTATTCGATGCGTAACGATATTCAGTCGATCCTGACCGCCGCGCCCCTTCTGGCCATGCTCGCCACCGGCGCCGGGGCCGCGCCGCTGACCCCCGAAGAGGGCGCGGCGGAGTTGAAGCGCCTGGCCGAAGAGGCCCGCGAAAAGGCCGCGGCGCAAAACTATGAGGCGTTCCGCGCAACCGTCCCCGTGGTGGACGGGACCGGCAAGTTCTATGTCAACGGCGACACGCCGATCCGCAACGAAAAGCTGTTGCGGGAGTTCTGGGAACAGAACGTCAGATCCGCGCCGCCCGCGCCCGGCGGCGATGACGTGCCGGAATTTGCCGTCATCACCGTCGGCGGCCTTGACCAGATCTGGAACGCCGCGACGCGCCATGCGCTCAGCTATTGCGTCAGCACCGGCTTTGGAAGCCGCCACACCACCGTGGTCAGCGAGATGGAGGCAGCGACAGCGGCGTGGGAGGCGGTCGCCGATCTCGACTTCATCCATGTCCCGGCCGAGGATGGCCAGTGCGACGCGCAAAACCCGCGCGTCCTCTTTGACGTGCGCCCGGTGAATGCGGGTGGCCAGTTCCTTGCCGCCGCCTTCTTTCCCAACGATCCGCGCGCCGATCGCAGCCTGGTGATCGACCCGTCCTCCTTCCAGCTTGACCCCAACGGCAAGCTGACCCTGCGCGGTATCCTCAGGCATGAGCTGGGCCATACCATCGGCGGGCGCCACGAACACACACGCCCCGAGGCAGGCACCTGCTTTGAGGATGCGAACTGGCGCGGCGTGACGGACTACGACGCGTTTTCGGTGATGCACTATCCGCAATGCAACGGGCTGGGCGACTGGTCGCTGGCGCTGACCGCGCGGGACATGAGCGGGGTCGCCTGCCTTTACGGGGCCGCGCCCGGCTTTCAGATCGACACCGCCCTCTGTCAACCCGCGGGCGGCGGCACGCCGGGGGTGCAGAACCTTGGTCCCTTCGACGTCGCGGCGGTTGAGCTGATGCAGATCGGCGCCTTCGACGTCGCCCCCGGATCGCGCTTCCGGGTCGTGATGCGGGGCGAAGGCGACGCCCCCGGCGACCCCGATCTTTACGTCAAGCTCGACGGCTTGCCCTCCTTCGCCGATTACGACTGCCGCCCCTACAATACCGGGGCGGAGGAGGAATGCGATTTCGACGTGCCTCAGGGCAGGTCGCAGGCGCTTGTCGGCGTCCACGGCTATAGCGCCGGGCGCTTCTCTCTCACCGTCACTGCAACCGGCCCGTAGGAAGGGAGGCTGACCATGAGTATTCGCAACGCACTGGCCCTGACCCTGCTGGCCGCGACGGCGGCGCAGGCGGAAGAACAGGTCCCGCAACTAGTCCTCGACTGGCAGTCGAGCGGGCGCGAGGAAACGCTCGCCACCGAAATCGCCCGCCTTTATGTGACGCTGCACAATTCCGGCAACCTCGCCGTGCGGCAGGCGCAGCTGACCGATGGCTTCGTCGAAACCCTGCTGCGCGAGGCGGGCGTCTTTCGCGGCAGCTACTTTCCGGTCGAACTCGACGCGCTGCTTTGTGATCTGAACAGCGCGGTCTGCTCCCGCGACCTTCGGCCCGCCGCAGCCGCCGACCTTGCCGATCTTGGCGCGCATGTGGGCGGTTATCAGCCCACGCGCGGCAGGTGGAAGGTGCAGGCGGATCAGGTCGTGACGATCCCCGATTACAGCTTCGACAGCATCACCAGCCTGACCCGCGTCCCCGCCCCGGCAGGGTTCACGACCGCCAGCTACCAGCCGCCTGCGGACGCCGACTGCACGCCCTGGAAGATGAGTTGCGCCGAGGTGGTCGCGCGTTTCAACCCGCCGCAGATCAGGATGACGGCCAGCCCCCCTTCGGTCACCCTGCCCATCGTGCAATGGACCACCGCCATCCCCCTCAGGCCGGATGAGGCCTCGAAACTCAGCAGCCGCATCCTTCAGACCGGCGCCCCGCCCCCGGCCCCGGCGCCGGACGGGGGCGTCAAGGCGGTCAACTTCGCCGTCCCCGACACGGCCTATTCAAGCGACTGGAAGACCCTTTCGGTCAAGCAGTCCCCCACCGACGTCACGGTCGATGCGCTGCGCCGGACGCTGGCCCCGATCGGAACGATCAACCGCTTTGGCGTGGCCGACGAGCCGCTGGCCGGGGAACAGGTGCCGCTTTTCGAGCTGATCAACCATCCCTTCGCGCAGTTGCAGGACCTGCCGCCAGAGCTGCACAGCCCGGTCGGGATCGCGGTCTTTGAAAGCCGTCTTGAGAACGGTCATTGCGACCTGCCGACCATGGAACGCCCCGACGGGACAGAGATCGCACCGCCCGGCGCCACGGACCCGGATGGCTGCGATCAGGTCGACGCGCTGTCGGAAACCGACGCGGACCACGCGGCGGGGGTGATGGGGGTCATCGCCTCGCAGGAAAACGGCAAGGGCATCGTCGGCATCAACCCCGAGGCGCGGCTGGTGCTTTACGACTATGACCGGGACGACCCCGCCGACCGGCAGCTTGCCGATCTGGTGCGCAACATGCAGATCGGTTTTCCCGAAGAGGTCCGTGTCGCCAATCTCAGCCTTGGGGTGCGGCCCATCGTCGATACCGGGGTGCGCAACGCGCTCGACATTCAAAGGGCGCGGGTGCTGATCGTCGCCGCCGCCGGGAATGAGGGGCTTGGCCTTTCCCCCGGCTGCGCGATCCTGCCCGCCTGCCTGAACGACCTCGACAATGTCATCACGGTGATCGGGCTGAACACCGACGGCGCGGACCCCGCGCCGTGGCGTTCACAAACCCAGGGGTCGAACACCAGCCCCTTCTTCGACATCGGCGCCCCGGCCGAGGCGGTGCTGACCACCGTCACCCACAACCGCTTTGCCCGCAAGACCGGGACCTCTTTCGCCGCCCCGCAGGTCGCGGCGGCGGCCTCGCTTGTCTTTTCGGCGGGGGAGACGGTCTTTGGCGACAATGCCGAGGGCGCGCAACTGTCGCCGAAGGCGGTGAAGGACCGGCTGATCTATACCGCCGACTTCTTTCCTTCGCTGAACGGCAAGGTCCGCTCCGGTCGGCTGAATATCGGGCGGGCGATCGCCGTGGCAGATGCGCAGTTCACCCTCTTCGACGGGCGGTCCATCGTCGGGCAGGTCCTTGATGCTCCGGTACAGTTCGCTTGTGGGCCGAGGGGACCGAGCCGGACTTTCCCGACTTGGGCGAACGTCAGGCGGCTGGTCTTCAACCAAGTCCGCCGACAGCACATCCTCTATTTTCATGATACACAGGAGCAGGGCAATCGTGACGCATCCTTGAAGCGCGATCCGGGGTGTCTGGTGGCAACCGACTCGGCGCCGGTGAAGGTGCTGACGCGCGACGGCAGCGAAAGCCGGGTGGAGGAATTCACCTTCGCCGACATCCGCGACTATACCTCGCCGCTGTTCGACGAATGAGGCAGGCCTTCACCTTCGCGCTTCTCTTCGCGGCGGCGGGGGCCTCGGCGCAGGATGCGCCGACCGCGCCGGAGCTTGAGGCGCTGGCGACCGGCGTTGTCGAGGCGCGCGACATTCGCATCGACGCGGCATCGCGCAACAGCGACGGGGCGGTTTTGTGGACCGGCGAGGTGGCGGTGGCCGAAGCGCCCTGGCTGCGGCTCCTGCTCAGGACCGAAGGCCCGCCCTTCCCCGAAGGCAGCTTCGTCGCGCTTTTCACCGCCGATGACGGGCGCAGCGACCTTGCCCTTGCCGAGCTGCCGCGCGAAGGCTACTGGACCGATCTTCTGCCCAATGGCCGGGTGCGGCTGGCCGTGGTCACCGGCGACGGCACGCTCGACCCCGCCTCGGCCCTGGTGATCGACAGCCTGTCCTATCCGGGGCAGGAGATCGCCGCATATTCCGCCCATGGCGGCAACCAGATCACCGGCATCAACGACCCGTCCGTACCGGAAGAGATCCGCCGCCTTGGCCGCCCTGTCGCCTATCTGTCGTTCCTTGCGGGCGGGCGCAGCGGCATCTGCACCGGCTTTCTGGTCGGGCGCGACCTGTTGATGACCAACGAACATTGCATCAACAGCGACGAAAGCTGCCGCAGCCTGTCGGCCACCTTCGGCTATGAGGTGGGTGTGGACGGCAAGCTCAGCTACGGGCGGCAATACCGCTGTGCGGGCTATGACCCGCGCCTGACAAGCTTCGATCTTGACGTCACGGTGGTGCGGCTGAAGGACGGGCCGGGGGACGTCTACGGGATGATCGACCCGGCAACGGCCAGCGACGACCTGACCGGGCCGATGGCGGTGATCCAGCATTCCGGCCATAACGCGACCCGGACCAAGGAGGTGTCGCTTGTCGATTGCGCCATCGCGGCGGCGCCGGTGAACGGGCGCGCGGTGGACAGCGATTTCACCCATACCTGCGACACGGCAAAGGGGACCTCGGGCGCGCCCGTCCTTGACCTTGCGGGACATTTCCGGGGGCTGCACCATTTCGGCTTTCGCGACGACGACAGCGACATCTGGACCGAAAACCGGGGCGTGCGCGGACCTTTGATCCGCGACTGGCTGGCCGCTGTCCTGGCCGAAACGACGCTGTCGGAGGGCGGCGATGCGACCCATCCCTGAGGGTCAGGCGAAATCGACCGTATTGCCCAGCGGCAGTTCCCTGATCCGCTGCCCGGTCGCGGCGAAGATGGCGTTGGCCAGTGCAGCGGCGGCGGGCGGCACGGGGGGTTCGCCGATGCCGCGCACCCGGCCCATGCCTTCGACGGCGCGGACCTCGACCTCGGGGCCTTGCGGCAGGCGCATGCCCTCATAACTGTCGAAATTGGTCTGTTCCGCCGCGCCCCCGGCATAGGTGATCTGGCAGTTCATCGCATGGGCAAGACCAAAGACCGCCCCCCCCGCGACGAGGTTTTCAAAGTTCGCCGGGTCGATGACGCGCCCGACCCCGGCGGCGATCCAGACCTTTTCGATCCGTATCCCCTGGGGCGTGGCGCGAACCTCCACCACCTCGGCGACCGGGACGCCGAAGGACCGGCAGAAGGCCAGCCCCCGGCCCTGCCCCGGCGCCAGCCGCGCGCCCCAGCCGCACATCTCGCCCACCACCTCAAGCACCTTTCTCGCCTCGGGGTCGGCGGTCAGGCGGATGCGTTCGGCCAGCGGATCGGCCCCGGCGGCATGGATCAGCTCATCCAGCAGGCAATCGTGGAAGAACCCGTTGGTCGACGCCCCGACCGAGCGCCAGGAACTGACCGGCGCGAGGCCATCGACCTGATAGCCCCGCACCCGGTAGTCGGGGATCGCGAAGGGCTGATCCCCCGCGCCTGCGGTGATCTGCGCGTCGGCACCGAGCGCCCCGAAGCCCTGCCGCCCCATCTGCGAGGCCATGACCGAAGGCATCGCGATGGACAGGTCGAACCCCGTCACCTGCCCGTTCGCGACCGTCCCCAGCCCCCGCGCCATGGCGATCTGACGGGGATAATCGGTCGCGAAATCCTCTTCCCGTTTCAGGGTCAGCTTGACGGGGCGGCCCGGAACCGTATCCGCGATCTCTGCCGCGATGCGGATCGCGTCATCCTCAAGCCGCTGGCCATAGCTGCCGCCCGCCATCTGCACATGGACATGGACCGCCTCATCCGGCAGGCCCAGCACCTTGGCCACATTGGCCTGCGTGAAGCGCGGCACCTGCGTCGCGGCCCGGACCTCGGTCCGGCCGCCCTCGACCAGAACCGTGGCCGACATCGGCTCCATCGGCGCGTGGGCAAGGTAGGGCGCGCGGTATTCCACGCTCAGCGCCGCGTCGCCCGCCTGCATCAGGGCCGCCGCCACATTGCCCGCCTCGCGCGGCGTGGCGGAAAGGTTGGCCTCGGTGAAGCCGTCCGACAGGATCGCCCAATGCGCCTCCATCTCGGCCGGGAAGGCCGGGGCGGGCCAGTCGATCCTGATCGCGTCGGCGGCCTGAAAGGCGCGCCATGTGTTGTCGGCAAGGACGGCCACCCCGCCCGTCACCGGCACCACCTTTTCCACCCCGCGCATCGCTTCGGCGGCCGTCGCGTCATAGCGCAAGGGCGCGCCGCTGCGGCCGGGGTTCAGGCGGACGGCGGCATGGACGACGCCGTCGGGTTCAAGGTCGATGGCATAGACCTGCGTTCCGGTGGATTTCGCCCTGATGTCGATGCGTTCGATCCTGTGGCCGATCAGGCGCCAGTCCTTGGGGTCGCGCAGCGCCACATCCGTGACCGGGGCGATCACCGCCGCGTCGGGCGCCAGCGTGGTGTAGTCAAGCCGTGTGCCATCCGGCAGCACCACGGCCCCCCGCCCGGTCTTCAGGTCGCCCACGGGGATGCCGGTCCGCGCGGCGGCTGCGGCCTTCAGCGTCTCGCGCGCGACGGCCCCGGCATGGCGCAGCTTGTCATAGCCGTCCGGCACCGTCGTCGATCCGCCGGTCAGCTGCATCCCCATGAACTTCATCGCCGCGTCCACGACCCCACGGGCCGTCTCGGCGGTGAAGGAGGTATCGGTGGGATCGAATGGCACCGCCTCATGCGACAGGGCGGTGTTGTAATAGGCGGGCGAGGGCGTTCCGGGCGCGACGCGGATCTGGTCAAGGTCGATGTCCAGTTCCTCGGCGATCAGCATGGCCTGCACCGACCAGACCCCCTGCCCCATATCCATGCGCGGTGTGATAAGCGTGACGCCCGTCTCGTCGATCAGCACATAGGGCGTCAGCGCCGCAGCACCTTGCGGCAGATCCTCCAGCAGCGGGTTCGCGACCGGGCTTTTGTATTTGTAATAGCCAAAGGCGACACCGCCCGCGATGGCGGCGGAGCCGATCAGGAAGGTCCGGCGGGCGATCTTTCCGGCGCGCGACATGGCTCAGCCCTCCTGCATCTTCGTGGCGGCGGCATGGACGGCCGCGCGGATCTTCGGATAGGTGCCGCAGCGGCAAAGATTGCCGCCCATGGCCTCGTCGATCTCATCATCGGTGGGGTTCGGGGTGACCGCGAGAAGCGCCGCGGCCTGCATGATCTGGCCGGACTGGCAGTAGCCGCATTGCGCCACCTGCCCCTCGATCCAGGCGGTCTGAACGGCGTGAAGCGCCTCTGGGCTGCCAAGCCCCTCGATCGTCGTGACCTCCCGCCCTGCCGCGTCGCTGGCGAAGGTCTGGCAGGATCGCACCGCCTCACCGTCCAGATGCACGGTGCAGGCGCCGCAGGCGGCGATGCCGCAGCCGTATTTCGTTCCCTTCAGGCCGATCACGTCGCGCAGGACCCACAGAAGCGGCATGTCATCCTCGACCTCCACCTCATGCACCGTGCCGTTGATCCGAAACTGCATCGCCGTGCCTCCGCTGTCGTGCCTGACACCAAGATAGGGCCGAAACGCCGCAATGAAAGGCGCGGCGACGTGGCGTGATATCGCATGCCACGCCCCTTCCCCTTGCCCCAGGATGCCCCTAGGCTCGCCCCGAAACAACCCGGAGGGGAAATCCATGACGGCAAGGATCGGCGTGATCGGCGGCTCGGGCGTTTATGAGATCGACGGGCTGGAAGGGGCCGAGTGGCAGACGGTGGAAACGCCCTGGGGTCCGCCTTCGGACCAGATCCTGACCGGGCGGCTTGGTGGGGTGGAGATGGCCTTCCTGCCCCGCCACGGGCGCGGCCATGTCCATTCCCCCTCATCCGTGCCCTACCGCGCCAATATCGACGCGCTGAAGCGGCTGGGGGTGCGCGACGTCATCGCCGTTTCCGCCTGCGGATCGTTCCGCGAGGCGATGGCGCCGGGGGATTTCGTCATCGTCGACCAGTTCATCGACCGCACTTTCGAGCGGGTGAAAAGCTTCTTCGGCACCGGCTGCGTCGCCCATGTCAGCCTTGCCCACCCGACCTGCGCCCGCCTTTCCGCGCTTTGCGCCGAGGCGGCGGCGGGGGATGTGCGCGTGCATGCAAAGGGGACCTATCTGGCGATGGAGGGGCCGCAATTTTCTACCCTCGCCGAAAGCCGGATGTACCGCGACCACTGGGGCGCCGACGTGATCGGCATGACCGGGATGCCCGAGGCCAAGCTCGCCCGCGAGGCAGAGCTTTGCTATGCCTCCGTCGCCATGGTCACCGATTATGACTGCTGGCACCCCGACCATGACGCGGTGGACGTGGCCGTGGTGATCCGCACTCTGACGGCCAATTCGAAGAACGCCAAGCACCTCGTCACCCAGTTGCCCGCGCTTTTGACGGACCGCCCCGAGACCTGCCCCTGCGGCTGCGACCGGGCGCTCGACTTCGCGCTGATGACCGCGCCGGAGAAGCGGGACGCGGCGCTGGTGGCAAAGCTCGACGCGGTGGCGGGGCGGGTGCTGGCGGGGTGAGGGGCCGGACACTGACGACGCCACCGGGACGGCCCGCGCGCAGCACACATCCAAGGAAACGACCCACCGCATGAATGTCCTGATCCTCGGCGCCGACGGGTTCATCGGCCGCCATATCGCCTTCGCGCTGCGTGCCGCCGGGCATGAGGTAACGGCCCTGGCCCGCCGCCCCGAACGGCTGGCGGCGATGGGCTTTGCCACGCTCCGCGCCGACCTGACGGACCCCGCCTGCCACAGCCCCGCCTTCTGGCAGCCGCACCTGTCGGGCGGCACCCATCTGGTGAACGCGGCGGGGCTTCTGACGGGGTCCGAGGCCAGCTTCGCCGCCGTGCATGAGATCGCCCCGCGCGCCGCCTACGCGGCACTTGACGGTGGCCGCGCCGTCCTGATCTCGGCCGTCGGCCTTGACGCCGACACGCCTTTCGCGCGCTGGCGGCGGCGGGGAGAGGGCGTGGCGCGCGACAGCGGCGCGGTCACCGTCCTGCGCCCCGGCCTTGTCCTGGCCGATACCTCCTATGGCGGCTCCTCCCTTCTGCGCGCGCTTGCCGCCCTGCCCTTCCGCCGCCCCCTCGCCGGAACGGGGGCAGAGCCGATGAACCCGATCCATGCCGAAGACCTTGCCCGGGTAATCGCCGAATGTCTGGCCACCCCGCCCGGCGACGGCCCCCAGGACGGCGCGTGGGACATCGGCGGCCCCGAGACGTTAAGTCAGGACGCGCTCTCGGCCCTGATCCGGCGCTGGCTGGGCCTTGCCCCGGTCCCGGCGCTGATCCTGCCGCGCGGGCTGTCCCGCGCCATGGGCCGGATCGGCGACGCCTTGCGGGTTGGCCCCGTCTCCTCCACCGCGCTCGACCAGCTGGCCGCCGGGGTCGTCGCGGACCCCGCGCCGCTTCTCGAACGGATCGCCACACGACCCGCTCCGGTCAGCCGCTTTCTCTTCCGCCGCCCGGCGGGGACGCAGGACCTTTGGCAGGCGCGGCTTTACCTGCTGAAACCGCTGATCCGCCTGGTGCTGGCGCTGATGTGGGCGGTCTCCGGCCTTCTCGGCCTTTTCCTTCCGACCGGTCGGTTCCTGCCGCACCTCGCCTCCCCGCTGCCCGACGCGGCGCTGACGATGCTTGCGCGCGCGGGCGGCGTCCTTGACCTTGCGCTGGCCGCCCTGCTGATCCTCAACTGGCGGCCCCGCGCCACCGCGCTGGCGCAGATCGCCCTTGTCGGCAGCTATACGGTCGGCCTTTCCCTGATCGCGCCGCATCTCTGGCTTGACCCGTTCGGCGGGCTGCTCAAGAACCTGCCCGTCCTCGCCTTGCTTCTCACCCACCTCGCGCTGACGGAGGAACGCTGATGGACTGGTATTTCACCGCCCGCTGGCTTCATATCCTGTCCTCCACCGTCCTCTTCGGCACCGGGATCGGCACCGCCTTCCAGATGGTCTGGGCGATGCGCACCGGGCGGGTGGAGACGGTCCATTCCGTCGCCTCCGGCGTCGTGGTGGCGGACTGGCTTTTCACCACGCCCGCCGGGATCGTGCAGCCCGCGACCGGCCTCTGGCTGATCCATCTTCAGGGCTGGTCGCTGACCGAGCCCTGGCTGCTGCTGACCTATGCGCTCTACCTGCTCGCCTTCCTCGCCTGGGCGCCGGTCGTGGCGCTTCAGATCCGCATCCGTGACCTCGCCGGGCAGGCGCTTGCCGCAGGCGCGCCGCTGCCCGCCCGCGCGGTCGCGCTTTACCGGATCTGGTTCGCGCTCGGCTGGCCCGCCTTCGGGGCGCTGACCCTCGTCTTCTGGCTGATGGTGACGAAGGCGATCCCCTTCGCCTGACCCGCCCGGCGCCTGTCGCTACAAACCCCCTACACCACCCCGACAGAAACCCGACGCGACCCCGACGCCACTTTCCGCCCTGCGGCCCGCCGTGCTACGACGGGGCCATGACCGACCGGAGCCTGCCATGAAGACCGTCAAGGACTATATCCGCACCATCGCCGACTTCCCCCATGAAGGGATCATGTTCCGCGATGTGACCACGCTTTTCGCCGATGCGCGGGGCTTTCGCATGGCGATCGACCAGCTTCTCAACCCCTATGCCGGGATGCGGATCGACAAGGTCGTGGGGCTTGAGGCGCGGGGCTTCATCCTTGGCGGCGCCATCGCGCACCAGCTTTCCGTGGGCTTCGTACCAATCCGCAAGAAGGGCAAGCTGCCGGGCGCCGTGATCAGCCAGGCCTATACGCTGGAATATGGCGAGGCGGTGATGGAGGTTCATGACGACGCCCTGCAAGCGGGCGAGAAAGTGTTGATTGTCGATGACTTGCTGGCGACCGGCGGCACCTGCGAGGCCGGGATCAGGCTTTGCGAACGGCTCGGGGCCGAGATCGTCGGCTGCGCCTTCGTCATTGACTTGCCCGATCTCGGCGGGCGGGCGCTGCTGGAAAAGCTGGGGATGAAGGTGCATGTTCTGTGCGATTTCGAGGGCGCCTGAGGGGCCGCGTTAACGAATGCGCAAGACTTGGCCGTTAGGACGAAGAAGGCTCCTCCGAAAGCACACTCGCGGATAGACGCCCGAACCGCCCCGCCGGCCGCCCGTCGGCGGGGCACCCCTTTTCAGGCCCGCAGCACCGCGCCGGGGTTCAGGATCCCCGCCGGGTCAAGCGCTGCCTTGATCGCCCGCATCGCGGCCAGCTTCGCCGGGTCGCCGTAGCGTTCAAGATCGCCAACCTTCAGCCGCCCGATCCCGTGTTCGGCGCTGACCGAGCCGCCGTGGTCGTGGACAAGGTCGTGGATCGCCCGCGTGATCCCCTCTGCCTGCGGCAGATAGGCGTCGCGCTTTTCGCCCTTCGGCGGGAAGATGTTGTAATGCAGGTTGCCATCGCCCAGATGGCCGAAGCAGTTGATGCGGAACGGGCCGAACGCTGCCACCGCCTCCCCCGCGCGCGGGACGAAATCCGCGATCTCGCCCAGCGGCAGAGAGATATCGTGCGAACAGATCGCACCGATCTTTCGATTGGCATCGGGGATACGCTCGCGCAGATTCCACAGGTCCTGCCGCTGCCCCTCGCTCGCCGCCAGCACGGCATCGCCGACAAGGCCCCTGTCGTCGGCCGCCTCATAGATCGCGCCCAGAACCGCTTGCGGGTCCTGCCCCGGCGCCAGCCCGATCTCGACCAGCACCGACCATTCGGGCCGCTCCGCGAAGGGCTGGCGGACCTCGGGCATCACCTCATCAAGGAACAATAGCCCCTGCCGGTGGATCAGCTCAAAGGTGCTGACCGCGCCCCCCGTCGCCGCCTCGGCCAGCGCCAGAAGGCTCAGCGCCGCCTCCGGCCCCGGCACCGCCAGCATCGCGGTGGCAAGGGCCGCGGGCCGGGGATAAAGCCGCAGGGTCGCCGCCGTCAGGATGCCCAGCGTTCCCTCGGACCCGATCAGCAGGTCGGTCAGGTCATAGCCGGTATTGTCCTTGCGCAGCCGCTTCAGCCCGTGAAAGACCGACCCGTCCGCCAGCACCGCCTCCACCCCAAGGCACAGCGCGCGGGCGTTGCCATAGCGCAGCACCGCCGTCCCCCCGGCATTGGTGGCAAGGTTGCCGCCGATCCGCGCCGTCCCTTCCGAGGCGAGCGACAGCGGAAACAAAAGCCCCGCCCCTTCTGCCGCCGCCTGCACATCGGCCAGCACCATCCCGGCCTCGACCGCCATCAGCCGCTCCTCGGGCCAGATGCCGCGCGGCGCGGCCATACGCTCAAGCGACAGGATCAGCGGCGCCGGGCCATCGGGGACCACCTGCCCCAGCACAAGGCCGGTCCCGCCGCCCCATGGCACGATCCCGACCCGCGCCGCCGCTGAGGCCCGCACGATGGCCGCGACCTCGTCCACCGAACGCGGCCGCGCCAGAAGCGCGCCCGGCGTCACCGCCCGCCCGCGCGGCTCTTCCAGATAGCGTGGCTCGGCCGGGCCGATGGTCCCCTCGGGAAGCAGACCGGCCAGCGTCCGTGCAAAGCCCTCATCGGCGGATTGAAGCGTCATTCCATCCTGCCTTTCATCTTGCGCCAAATACCTCAGGGGTCCGGGGGTGGAACCCCCGGCGCCTAGCCAGCGTCGGTCCGCCCGCGCCGGTCCCCGCGCAGGTTGGCGTAAAGCACATGATTGCGCCAGCGCCCGTTGATCTGAAGATAGCTCTGCGCCACGCCTTCATATTTGTAGCCGCATTTTTCCAGCACCCCGCGCGAGGCGGTGTTTTCCGGCAGGCAGGCGCTTTCCAAGCGGCTGAGGTCGAGCGTGGTGAAGCAATGGTGGATCACCGCGCGCAGCGCCTCGGACATATAGCCTTCGCGCGCGAAGGGGGCGCCGATCCAGTAGCCGATGGTCGCCGCCTGCGCCGGGCCACGGCGGATGTTGTCGACCGTGACGGCGCCCAGCAGCGCATCATCGGCGCGCCGGATCAGGAACAGCGGCATCGCCGTGCCGCTGGCATGGGCGCGCGCGGCCCAGTAGACGCGGTTGGTAAAGGACTTGCGGGTCAGGTGATCGGCGGCCCAGACCGGCTCCCACGGGGACAGGAAACTGCGGCTTTGGTCGCGCAGCGCCGCCCAGGGGCGGAAATCGGAATGCTGCGGCAAGCGCAGCGTCATCCGCTCCGTCTCGATACGGACCCTCCGCCTGCGTCCGATCATCAGGCAGCAAGCCGTTCGCGCAAGGAGGACAGCGCAGGCGCCGCCGCGACCGGGCCATAAAGCGCCAGCGCCGCCTCGGCCCCGGCAAGGCGTTCGGCGAAGGCGCGGACCTCGGCCAGGGTGACCCCTTCGATCTTCGCGGCATTCTCCTCGACCGACGGCACGCGGCCCCAGATCGCAAGGCTGCGCGCCATGCGCTCCGCGCGTGCCGAGGGGCTTTCCAGCCCCATCAGCAGCCCTGCCTTCATCTGCGCCCTTGCCCGCGCGATCTCTGCCTCGGACATATCCTCGGCGCTGCGCTTCATCTCGTCGATGGTCAGGGTCGACAGTTCCGCGATCTCATCGGCGGAGGTGCCGGCATAGATGGTCAGCATCCCGGTATCGTCATAGGCCCCGGCCTGCGCATAGATCGAATAGCACAGCCCCCGCTCCTCGCGGATCTTCTGAAAAAGGCGTGAGGACATGCCGCCGCCAAGCGCGGTGGTATAGACCTGCGCGGGATAGAAATCGGCGTCGCGGATGCTGGGCGCGGCAAGGCCAAGGGCGAAATGCACCTGCTCAAGATCGCGCGTCTCGCGCCGTTCGCGGCTGCTCCAGACGGCGGGCGCGGCGGGGCGGCGTTTCAGCGGTTGCAGATGGCCGAAAAGGCGTTCGGCGTCGGCGACCATGCGGTCGTGATCGACGGCGCCCGCGGCAGACAGGATCATCCGGTCGGGGCCGTAATTCTGCGCGACAAAGCCGGTCAGGTCGTCGCGCCCGAAGCCTTCGATCCGTTCGGCCGGGCCAAGGATGGTGCGGCCAAGGGGCTGGTCGGGAAAGGCCGCCTCTTGCAGCCAGTCGAAAATGATGTCGTCGGGCGTGTCCAGCGCCTGCCCGATCTCTTGCAGGATCACATGCCGCTCGACCTCGATCTCCTTAGGGTCGAAGACCGGGTTCAGCACGATGTCGGCAATCACGTCCAGGCCAAGCGGCACGTCCGCCTCAAGCACGCGGGCGTAATAGGCCGTCACCTCGCGCGAGGTATAGGCGTTGATATAGCCGCCGACATCCTCGATCTCTTCCGCGATCTGAAGCGCGCTGCGCCGTTTGGTCCCCTTGAAGGCCATGTGTTCAAGGAAATGCGCGATACCGTTCTGCTCGACCGCCTCATGGCGCCCGCCCGCCAGCACCCAGACCCCGACCGAGGCCGAGGCGATGCCCGGCATCCGTTCGGTCACGATACGCAGGCCGTTTGGCAGGGTCGTCAGGTCGATCGTCAAGTCCGCCGCCTTTCCCGGACCACCGCCTCAAGCGCGGCAAGGTCGTTTGGCACAGATGTAACACGTTCGTCGCGCTTGAAAAGATCGCCCATGCGATCGGGCAGGCCGGGCCGCTGGCCGGTGGCCTTTTCGACGGCATCGGGGAATTTCGCCGGATGGGCGGTGGCCAGCGTGATCATCGGCACGGCCGCATCGCGTTCGGCCTCGGCCACGCGGACGCCGACGGCGGTATGGGGGCAGATGAGTTCGCCTGTCGCGGCATGGGTCGCGGCGATGGTTTCAAGCGTCTCATCCTCACCCACCCGGCCCGAGGTGAACAGATCGCGAAGCGCCTGAAGCGCGCCCTGGCTGACGGTAAAGCCGCCCTCGCGCTTCATCTCCTCCATCAGTTGCGCCACGGCGTTGCCGTCGCGGCCATAGGCCTCGAACAGCGCGCGTTCGAAGTTCGAGGACACCTGAATATCCATCGAGGGGGAGATGGAGGGCTTCACCCCGTCCATCTCATACCGCCCCGTCGTCAGGCAGCGGTGCAGGATGTCGTTCTGGTTGGTGGCGATGACCAGCCGTTCGATCGGCAGGCCCATGCGTTTCGCGATGTAGCCCGCGAAGATGTCGCCGAAATTGCCGGTCGGCACGGTAAAGCTGACCTTGCGCCCCGGCGCGCCCAGCGACACGGCGGCGGAGAAATAGTAGACCACCTGCGCCAGCACCCGCGCCCAGTTGATCGAGTTGACGCCCGCCAGCCCGACCTCATCGCGGAAGTCGAAATCGTTGAACATGTCCTTCAGCCGCGCCTGGCAATCGTCGAAATCGCCCTTCACGGCAAGGGCGTGGACATTCGCCTCGGACGGGGTCGTCATCTGGCGCCGCTGCACATCCGAGACGCGCCCCTCGGGGAACAGGATGAAGACATCGACATTGTCGAGGCCGCGGAACGCCTCGATCGCGGCCGACCCGGTATCGCCCGAGGTCGCACCGACGATGGTGATGCGGCGGCCCGACCGCGCCAGCGCGATCTGGAACAGCTGCCCGATAAGCTGCATCGCGAAGTCCTTGAAGGCAAGCGTCGGCCCATGGAACAGTTCCAGCAGGAAGTGGTTGGGCGCCAGTTGCACCAAGGGCGCGCGGGCGGTGTGGCCGAAGCCCTCATAGGCCTTGCCGATGGCGCTGCGAAACTCGTCGTCGGTGAAGGCGTCGCCGACGAAGGGGCGCATCACGCGAAAGGCGGTCTCCTCATAGGACAGCCCGCCAAGCGCCGCGATCCCGTCCGCCGTCAGGGTCGGGATCGTTTCAGGCACATAAAGGCCGCCGTCGCGGGCAAGGCCGGTCAGCATGGCTTCGTCGAAGGTCAGGACGGGGGCCTTCCCCCTTGTGGAAACATAACGCATTCAATCGCCCCTAAATCTGCCGTTGCCTGATACGCCAGAGAAGGAAGCCTGTCATCCCCGCCCAGACAAGGGCGAGCGAAAACCAGGTGATGGCATAGTTCAGGTGGTCGTTCGGGATGGCCGAGGTATCGACGGGGCGCGGTCCCACGCCTTGCAGGTCGCCTTCGGAGGCTTTCAGCACGATCAGCAGCGGTTCGGTCCCCAGCGTCTTGGCCATGCCTGCGACATCGCGGGCGAACCAGAGGCCCGTTTTTGCGTCAGGCGGCGGGGTGTAGCTGTCGGAATCGTTCGGCCACAGCAGGTTGCCGGTGCCGGTCACGCGGATCGCCGGGCGGGCGGTGTCGCGCATATCCTCGGGTATGAAACCACGGTCGAGAAGGACGCGGCGGCCCTCGGGCGTCTCGAAGGCGTCGATCACCTCGAACCCCGCGCCCTGCCCTTTCTTGCCCGACAGGACCAGAAGCTCCTGCCCCGTGGTCCGGCCTTCGACACTTACCGGCTGGTATTGGTCGCGCGCCGGATCGGGGGCGGTCAGCGTCGCGATCTGAACCGGGCTGCCGCCGATCCTTGCGTTGATGTCGGCCAGAAGCGCCTCTTTCCACGCAAGCCGCCGCACCTGCCAGAAACCCAGAGACAGAAGGATCGCGATACCGACCAGACCGAGGAGAACGGGAAAGATGTAGCGGCGCATCGGGGCCTTCCAAAAGCGAAGCGCGGAGGTTCCCCCCCGCGCCTGTCGTCGTTCAGGACAGGGGCGTTACTGCCCCCAGATATAGATCGACGCGAAGAGGAAGAGCCAGACCACGTCGACGAAGTGCCAGTACCAGGCGGCGGCCTCGAACCCGACATGGCGTTCGGGCGTGAAGTCACCCCGCATGGCGCGGAACATGCAGACCAGAAGGAAGATCGTCCCGATGATGACATGGGCGCCGTGGAACCCCGTCGCCATGAAGAAGGACGCGCCGTAGATATTGCCCGAGAAGCTGAACGCCGCGTGGGAATATTCGTAGGCCTGAAGGATGGTGAAGAAGATACCCAGAACGGCGCCAAGGGCCAGACCGTTGATCAGGTCCTTGCGGTTGTTCTCATGCACAAGGGCGTGGTGCGCCCAGGTCACGGCGGCGCCGGAGCAAAGCAGGATCAGCGTGTTGATCAGCGGCAGGTGCCAGGGGTCGAAGGTCTCGATCCCCGCCGGGGGCCAGGGGCCATCGACGGCCGGATAATTCGGCCCCATCGGGTAAAGCGCGTTCTTGAAGAAGTTCCAGAACCAGGCCGAGAAGAACATCACCTCGGACATGATGAACAGGATGAAGCCATAGCGCAGGCCGATCCGCACCACCGGGGTGTGGTCGCCCGCATTGCCTTCATGGACCATCTCGGCCCACCAGCCATACATGACGTAAAGCACGATCGCGAGGCCGATCAGGAACATCCAGGGCTGGTTGTTTGACACCTGCGGCGACACCCAGAGCACCAGACCGAACAGCATGATGAAACCGCCGATGGCACCAAGGAAGGGCCAGAGCGAGGGGGGAAGGATGTGGTAGTCGTGGTTCTTTTCGTGCGCCATGTCGGTGTCCCTGAATTGCGACTTTTTCAGTTATAGCCTGCCGGTTTGGCTGCCGGAAGGCTCGCCTGCGTGTCGGGCAGTTCGGTTTCGTAGAAGGTGTAAGACAGCGTGATGTTGCGGATACGCCCGGCATCGGGATCGTCCACGATTTCCGGGTCGACGTAGAAGACGACGGGCATTTCCACCCGCTCATGCGGTTTCAGCACCTGCTCGGTGAAGCAGAAGCACTGGATCTTGGTGAAGTAATAGCCCGCGAGGTCGGGGGCGACGTTGTAGCTGGCCGTCCCGGCGACGGTTTCGTCGGTCGGGTTGTAGGCCTCATAAAAGGCCATGCCGCTTTCGCCGATCTTCAGCTTGATGGAGCGTTGCTTGGGCTTGAACTGCCACGGCATGTCGGGCGCGGTGTTGGCGTCGAACCAGACGGTGACATATTCGTCCAGCACCTTGTCCGAGGCCTGAACGCTGGTGTTCGTCGTCCCGGCATAGCCGGTCACGCGGCAGAACCACGAATAGAACGGCACCGCCGCCCAGGCCAGCGCCCCCATCGTGACGACGACGCCGACGAGGAGGGCCGCAACCTTGCTGTTGCCGTCAAGCTTCTTCATGGCTTCGCCTCCGCCGAGGGCGGATTGCCGTTCGCATCCTGACGCGAGACCTTGACCACGGTCAGGCCGAAGACGATCACGACAAAGGCCAGCAGCACCGCGCCAAGGCCCATGTTGCGACCGAAGCGGCGCTGGTGAAGTTCATGTTCCTTGTGAATCGCCATCACCAGCCCCCCAGCCCGTAGGCCTTCAGGCTCGCCTCGACCAGAAGCGCGCCGAAATGCAGGAAGAGATAGGCGAGCGAGAAGCGGAAAAACGCCTTTTCCGCCTTGTAGCCATCTGCCTCGGCCGCGCCCTCATCCCGCCGGAGAAGCTGCCAGCCGCCGCGGATGAAAAGCGCGTTCAGCACCACGGCCGCGAACAGCACCACCGGCCCGCCGACCGAGGACAGCGCCAAGGCCAGCGCGACCGGCGCCAGAAGCAGCGTGTAGACGAAGATGTGGCGCCGCGCCGCCTTGCGGCCATGCGTGACCGTCAGCATCGGCACGCCCGCGTTCGAATAGTCGTCCTTCATGAAGAGCGCCAGCGCCCAGAAATGCGGCGGCGTCCACATGAAGATGATCGCGAACATCAGCACCGATTCGACGCTGACCCCGCCCGTCGACACGGCCCAGCCGATCATCGGCGGAAAGGCCCCGGCGGCGCCGCCGATGACGATGTTCTGCGGCGTCGAACGCTTCAGCCACATGGTGTAGATGACGACGTAGAAGAAGATCGTGAAGGCCAGGAAGCCGCCCGCGAACCAGTTCGCCGCCAGCCCCAGCATCATCACCGAGATACCCGACAGCGCGAGGCCAAGGCCCAGCGCCTCGCCCTCGGAAACCTTGCCGGTCGGCACCGGGCGCCCCTTGGTGCGGCGCATGATGCGGTCGATATCGGCGTCGTACCACATATTCAGCGCGCCCGAGGCACCCCCGCCGAGCGCAATGAAGAGGATCGCGGTGAAGGCCACGAAAGGGTGGACCGGCACCGGCGCGACGATCAGCCCGACCATCGCCGTGAACACGACCAGCGACATGACACGCGGCTTCAGGAGCTGGACGAAATCGCCGAAGCCCGCTTCCCGCCCGTGGTCAATGGCGCTGGTGTCGCTCATCCGTTCTCCCCCGCCCGTCGCGGATCAGCCCCGCGCGGGCAACGCCGCTTCAGTTCGACGCAACCCGGACCGCGGCCGAATTGCCAAGCCCGGCCGTCTTGGTCTGCGCGACCCAGTCGTCATAGACCTGCTGGCTGACCACCTTCACGGTGATCGGCATATAGGCGTGGTCCTTGCCGCAGAGCGTCGTACATTGGCCGAAATAGACGCCTTCCTTCTCGGCCCGGAACCAAAGCTGGCCGATCCGGCCCGGAACGGCCGAATGCTGAACGTTGAAGGCCGGGATGTACCAGGCATGGATCACGTCCGAGGCGGTGACATCGACGACCACGTTCTTGTCGACCGGGATCACCACGGCGTTGTCGGCGGCCAGGCGATATTCGTCGGCGGTGTAGCCCGCGGCCTCAAGATCCTCGCGCGCCAGCATGAAGGCGTCGAAGCTGATGCCTTCGTCGGGATATTCGTAGGACCAGAACCACTGGTTGCCGGTCACCTTCAGATGCACGTCGGCGGCCGGGATCTCTTCCTGCTTGAACAGCACCGGCAGCGAGAAAGAGCCGAGAACGACGAGGATCAGCACCGGGATCAGCGTCCAGGCGATCTCAAGCGGGGTGTTGTGGGTGAAGCGGGCGGGCGTCGGGTTGGCGCGGCTGTTGAAGCGGACAATGGAGATCAGCAGCAGCACCATGACCAGCGCCACGACGGCGGCGCAGAGGATCATCAGCATATGGTCAAGCCACTGCTGTTCGCGCGCGGTCACGGTCGCCGCGGGCTGAAAGCCGATGCCTTCCGGGTGCGGCGCGCCAACGATCGGCAGGTCCGAGATCGCGTCCTGCGCGGCGACGGCACCGGCGAGGAGCGTTGCAGAGAGTGTGGCCCCGAGGCCGGCAAGTCTTTGTCCAAAGCGCATGTCTGTTTCCCGTGTCCAGCCGCGGCTTGTCTCGCCGCTTGCACTGATGGCCGCCCTCGACGACCGGTTGTATATCGAGACTGTAAAATCATATTAGTGCCCAAGCGACAAGCGAAACCGATGGAAAAACGGGACGCTTTTTGATCGAAGTCAAAGATCGTGAAGGACGTGCCATGCAAGAAGGTCGGTTTGACCCGTTCGAAACCCTGCTCGACCGCGACCGCGCCGAGGCGATTCTCGACAGCGCCCTGACCGGCGCCGAGGATGGGGAGCTTTTCCTGGAACGCCGCCGGTCCGAGGCGCTGGTCCTTGACGACGGGCGGCTGCGGAATGCCAGCTACGACGCCTCGGAAGGGTTCGGCCTGCGCGCGGTGAAGGGCGAGGTGTCGGGCTATGGCCATTCGACCGAGATTTCCGAGGCGGCGCTGCGGCGCGCGGCGGAAACCGCGCGGCTGGCCGTTGGCGCGGGCGGCGGGGTGCTGGCCGATGCGCCCGCGCGCACCAACCGCCATCTTTACCGCGACATCGACCCGATGGCGGATGCCTCCTTCGGCCTGAAGGTGGAGACGCTGCGCGAGATCGACGCCTATGCCCGCGCGCTGGACCCGCGCGTGGTGCAGGTCTCCGCCACCGTGGCCGCCTCGCTTCAGGAGGTGTTCATCCTGCGCCCCGGCGGCGGACTGGTCTCGGACATACGGCCGATGGCGCGGCTGAATATCTCTGTCATCGTGGAAGAAAACGGGCGGCGCGAAAGTGGCGGCACGGGGGGCGGCGGGCGGACCGGGCTTGCCGCGCTGATGACGCCCGAGCATTGGCAGGCCGAGGCGCGCGAGGCGCTCAGGATCGCGCTGGTCAACCTGCGCGCCGTCGATGCGCCCGCGGGTGTCATGGATGTGGCGCTTGGCGCCGGATGGCCCGGCATCCTGCTGCATGAGGCGGTGGGCCACGGGCTTGAGGGCGATGCCAACCGCAAGAAGACCTCGGCCTTCGCGGGGCTGATGGGGCAGCAGATCGCGGCGCGCGGCGTGACGGTGCTGGACGACGGCACCATCCCCGACCGGCGCGGGTCGATCACCGTCGATGATGAAGGGACGCCTTCGGGCCGCAACGTCCTGATCGAGGATGGCGTGCTGGTCGGCTTCATGCAGGACCGGCAGAACGCCCGGCTGATGGGGGTTGCGCCCACCGGCAACGGGCGGCGCGAAAGTTTCGCCCATGCGCCGATGCCGCGCATGACGAATACCTACATGCTGGGCGGCGCGGCCGATCCGGCCTCCATCGTCTCGGAGATGAAGGACGGGATCTATGCCGTCGGCTTCGGCGGCGGGCAGGTCGACATCACCAATGGCAAGTTCGTGTTTTCCTGCACCGAGGCCTACCGGGTGAAGAACGGCACCCTTGGCGATCCGGTCAAGGGCGCGACCCTGATCGGCGACGGGGCCACCGCGCTGAAGAACATCCGCGCCATCGGCAATGACATGAAGCTTGACCCCGGCATCGGCAATTGCGGCAAGGCGGGTCAGTGGGTGCCGGTGGGCGTGGGCCAGCCGACGCTGCTGATCGGCGGTCTGACCGTGGGCGGGGCCGGACGGTGAAACCCGCGCCGCTGTCGGCCGTGCTCGGCCTTGCCGTCATGATTCTGGCAGGCAGCACGGTCTTTTTCCATTACGTCGAGAACTGGGCCTGGCTCGATGCGTGGTTCTTCACCGTGGTCACCGTTTCGACCGTGGGCTACGGCAACCTGGTGCCCGCAACGGCGATCGGCAAGATCGGCACCACGGTCCTGATCTTCATGGGAATCGGCGTTTTCGCCCTGCTCGTCAGCCAGATCGGCGACCGGGTCGTGAAGCAGCGGCTGGAGCATCTTGAGGAAAAGCGCGAGAAAAAATCATCAGAGCGCGAATCGTAACCTTTGATTAACTCTGCCGCTGCATTCTGTCCCTGCGAATGAGGCGAAGGCACGAGGGACAAAAGGTTTGTTTTCTTACCCCACCCCCTTCACCCCACCCACCACGGAAGACGACAGACTGTCGTGGCTCCGTCTCATTCGCTCCCGCAGGGTCGGTGTCGTCACCTTCTGGCGCCTGCTCGCGGAACACGGGTCGGCACAGGCCGCGCTGAAAGCGCTGCCGGGGGTTGCCCGCTCGGCCGGGGTCAGCGATTACGCCGTCTGCCCGGAACATGTCATTCACGCGGAATGCAAGGCGGGAAAAGCCGCCGGGGCGCGGCTGATCTGCCGGGGCGAGCCCGCCTATCCACAAGCGCTCGCCGACCTTTCCGATGCCCCGCCCGTTCTCTGGATCAAGGGCGACGCGGCCGTTCTCGACCGCCCGATGGTGGCGCTGGTGGGCGCGCGCTCTGCCTCGGCACTTGGCACGCGCATCGCGCGCAAGCTGGCGGGCGATCTTGGCGAAGCGGGGATCACCGTCGTCTCCGGCCTTGCGCGCGGGATCGACACTGCGGCGCATCTGGCCGCACTTGGCACCGGGACGGTCGCCGTGATGGCAGGCGGTGTCGATGTGGTCTATCCGCCCGAAAATGCCGCGCTTGCCGGCGATATCGGGCGCGAGGGGCTGCTTCTGTCCGAACAACAGATGGGGCTTGACCCGATGGCGCGGCATTTCCCGCTGCGCAACCGGCTGATTTCCGGCCTCTCGCGCGGCGTTCTGGTGATCGAGGCGGCGGCGAAGTCCGGCAGCCTCATCACCGCGCGGCTCGCCCTTGACCAGGGGCGTGAGGTGCTGGCGGTGCCGGGCCATCCGTTCGACGCGCGCGCTTCGGGCTGCAACATGCTGATCCGCGACGGCGCGGTCCTGGTGCGCAGTGCCGAGGACGTGATCGAGGCGCTGGGGCTTGCCTCCGGCGACGCGGTGGACCGCACCGCGGATGAGGGCGCGGCAACCGGGGATGCGACGCCGCCGGTCGATGCGCCCGTCATGGCGGCGGGACGGCGGCCCCGGATGGAACGCCGCGACGCGACCCCGCTTGCCACGCTGCACGACCAGATCCTGCAACGCCTCGGCCCCAGCCCGGTGGCGGAAGACCAGCTGATCCGCGACCTCGGCCTGCCGACGTCAAAGATCGCGCCGGTGCTTGTCAGCCTGGAGCTTGAAGGCCAGATCCTGCGCCAGCCGGGCGGCCTGCTGTCACGCATGAACTAGGGCGGCCGCCCAAGGCACCCGGTTTCCTCGCCGGAACGCACAGCGCATCCCTGCTTCGGCCGGGCGGTTCCGGCAACGCCGCCGGCCGCCCCGGTCCCGCCTGCCGGGCGGTCCATTGACATTCCCACCCCATCCCCCACATGTTCCGCGCCCGAGAGCAAAAGCGTATTTCAAGAGGAAGTCATGGCCGTCGTCGTCGTTGAATCACCCGCCAAGGCCAAGACAATCAACAAATATCTCGGCTCCGACTACACCGTCCTCGCCTCTTACGGCCATGTCCGCGACCTGCCGCCGAAGGACGGCTCGGTCGATACCGAACACGGATTCGGCATGAAATGGGAGGTGGCGAGCGACAGCAAGAAGCATGTCCGCGCCATCGCCGAGGCGCTGAAATCCGACGATACGCTGATCCTCGCCACCGACCCCGATCGCGAGGGGGAGGCAATTTCCTGGCACCTGCAAGAGGCGCTGGCCTCGTCGATCAAGAAGGGCAAGACCGTCCGCCGCGTCACCTTCAACGCGATCACCAAATCCGCCGTGACCGAGGCGATGGCCCATCCCCGCGACGTCGACGCGCCGCTGGTCGAGGCCTATCTGGCCCGCCGCGCGCTGGACTATCTCGTCGGCTTCAACCTTTCCCCCGTTCTCTGGCGCAAGCTGCCCGGCGCGAAGTCTGCGGGCCGGGTGCAGTCGGTCTGCCTGCGCCTGATCGTCGAGCGCGAGATGGAGATCGAGGCCTTCAAGGCGCGCGAATACTGGACAGTGACGGCAACGCTCGTCACCCCGCGCGGGCAGGAATACCAGGCGCGGCTGACCGTCCTTGGCGGCAAGAAGCTTGACAAGTTCGACATCGCCAACGCGACCGCCGCCGAACTTGCCGTGCAGGCGATCACCACCCGCGACCTGGCCGTGAAGTCGGTCGAGGCGAAGCCCGCCGCCCGCAACCCCTATGCGCCCTTCATGACCTCCACCCTGCAACAGGAGGCCAGCCGCAAGTTCGGCATGGGCGCCAAGGCCTGCATGTCCGCCGCCCAGCGGCTTTATGAGGCCGGCCACATCACCTATATGCGGACCGACGGCATCGACATGGCGCCCGAGGCGGTCATGGCCGCGCGCGACGAGATCAAGCGGCGGTTTGGCGCGGAGTATGTCCCCGACAGCCCGCGCATGTACAAGAACAAGGCCAAGAACGCGCAGGAAGCGCATGAATGTATCCGCCCGACGGATATGAGCCTGTCGCCCGACAAGCTGAAGGTCGCCGACGACCAGAGGAAGCTTTACGACCTGATCTGGAAGCGCACCATCGCCAGCCAGATGGCGGCGGCACGGCTTGAGCGGACCACGGTCGATGTGGGCTCGTCCGACGGTCAGGTCGAATTGCGCGCCACCGGGCAGGTGGTGATGTTCGACGGCTTCCTCAAGGTCTATGACGAGGGCCGCGACGACGATGAGGGCGAGGACAGCGCCCGCCTGCCGCAGATCATGCAGGGTGAGGCGGCCGAAAAGCGCAAGATCGCGCCCGAACAGCATTTCACCCAGCCGCCGCCGCGCTATACCGAGGCGACGCTGGTCAAGCGGATGGAGGAACTGGGGATCGGCCGGCCGTCCACCTATGCCTCCATCGTCTCGACCATCCAGGACCGCGAATATGTGCGCAAGGACAAGAACCGCCTGATCCCCGAGGACAAGGGGCGGCTGGTGACGGCGTTCCTGACCAACTATTTCCGCCGCTATGTCGAATACGATTTCACCGCCGATCTGGAGGAGGAGCTTGACGACATCTCCGCCGGGGAACGGAACTACAAGGACGTGCTGGCCCGGTTCTGGCGCGATTTCACCGCCGCCATCGCGGAAACCGCCGATCTGCGCATCGGCGAGGTGCTGGAGAAGATCGACGAATTCCTCGCCCCGCATCTTTATCCGCCGCGTGAGGACGGGTCCGATCCGCGCATCTGCCCGACCTGCGGCGAGGGGCGGCTTAACCTGAAGACCGCGCGGTCGGGCGGGGCCTTCATCGGCTGCTCGAATTACCCGAACTGTCGCTATACGCGGTCGCTGTCGGCGGTGAATGGCGAAGAGGCCGGGGTGGCCGATCAGGTGCTGGGTGAGGATGCGGGCGACGACATCTGGCTGAAATCCGGCCGGTTCGGGCCTTATGTCCAGCGTGGCGAGGCGACGGAAGAGACGCCGAAACCCGCCCGCGCCAGCCTGCCCAAGGGCTGGGCCGCGGATGCGATGGACCTTGAAAAGGCGCTGCGTCTTCTGTCGCTGCCGCGTGAGATCGGGGCGCACCCGGAGGATGGCGAACTGGTCGAGGCGGGCATCGGGCGCTACGGGCCTTACGTCAAGCACGGCCGCGTCTATGCCAACCTGCCGGAGGTGGATGAGGTCTTTACCATCGGCATGAACCGCGCGGTGGAGGTGCTGGCGCAAAAGGCGCAACGCGGCGGGCGCGCATCGGCCCCGGCGGCGCTGCGGGAGTTGGGCGAGCATCCCGATGGCGGCAAGATCGAGGTCATGTCGGGCCGCTACGGGCCTTATGTGAAATGGGAAAAGGTCAACGCCACGCTGCCGAAAGAGGTTGAGCCGGAAACGGTGACGCTGGAACAGGCGCTTGAGCTGATCGCGGCCAAGGCGGCGAAGAAAGGCGGCCGGAAAACCGCCGCGAAGAAGCCTGCGGCGAAGAAGACCGCCGCCAGGAAACCGGCGGCGAAGGCCAAGGCGACCAAGGCAAAGGCGGGCAAGAGCGCCTGAGCCGTCCCGCGCGTCAGCCCAGCCCTTCGGGGTCGGGCGCGATCAGAAGGCGCCGGACCAGTTCGAAGCTGTTGCGCACCTTCAGCTTGCGGATCATGTTGGCGCGATGCACCTCGACCGTGCGGGGCGAACAGGTCAACGCCTGCGCGATTTCCTTGCTGGTGAAGCCGTTGACCAGATAACGCGCGACGCGCTTTTCGGCCGCCGTCAGCGGCCCGATGGGCGCCGCCTGCCGGTCGGCCAGCCGATAGGTCCAGACCGCGAGCTTCAGCGGATCGCCCCGATCAAGCGCGGTGCCGGACGCCTCCATCCAGACGACCTGCCCGTCCTTGCGGCGCATGAAGCGTTCGTCATGGCAGACCGCCTGCGCCTCAAGCGCCTTGCGCGCGCGTTCGCCGATGACCTCATAGTCGCTCTGGCCGGGATAAAGCATGCGGATCGACTGGCCCTCAAGCTCATCCGGGGTCCAGCCGAACACATCCTCGACCCGCAGGCTGGCCCGCAGGATCACCCGGTCGGCCAGTATCATCGTGGCATCCGGCCCGTGCAGGAAGGCCAGCCTCTCGAACTCCCGCCCGGTCCCGGTTCCGGTCACGCCGCCCATCTCCCCCTCCCCGCCGATACGTAGATATATACGTATTCTTACGGATGGCGATGCGCGGTGCAATCCGTCACCTTCCCTGCCCAAGGCGGCCTTCCGGGGGCCGCACCACCGGAAGGCAAGGAGGTTCCTGGTGAAGAAGGTATATCCCGATGCCGCAAGCGCCCTTGACGGGCTTTTGCAGGACGGCATGACGATCGCCGCCGGGGGCTTTGGCCTCTGCGGCATTCCCGAGCTTCTGATCGACGCCATCGTCGCCAGCGGGGTCAAGGACCTGACCATCGCCTCGAACAATTGCGGCGTGGACGGGTTCGGGCTTGGCAAGCTGCTGGACACCAAGCAGATCAAAAAGATGATGTCCTCCTATGTGGGCGAGAATGCCGAATTCATGCGCCAATACCTGTCGGGGGAGCTTGAGCTGGAATTCAACCCGCAAGGCACGCTGGCCGAACGGATGCGCGCGGGCGGCTGCGGCATTCCGGGTTTTTATACCAAGACCGGCGTCGGCACCGTGGTGGCCGAGGGCAAGGAAGTGAAAACCTTCGACGGGCAGGACTATATCCTCGAACGCGGGATCGTCGCGGACCTGTCGATCGTGAAGGCCTGGAAGGCGGATGAGACGGGCAACCTCGTCTTCCGCAAGACCGCGCGCAACTTCAACCCGCCGGCGGCGATGTGCGGCAAGGTCTGCGTGGTGGAGGTCGAGGAAATCGTGCCGACCGGCAGCATTGACCCCGACCTCATCCACCTGCCCGGCATCTATGTGCATCGCCTGATTCAGGGCGCGCATGAGAAACGCATCGAACAGCGCACCGTGCGCAAGCGGGAGGAAGCCTGATGCCCTGGGATCGTAACCAGATGGCGGCGCGGGCCGCCGAGGAACTGGAAGACGGGATGTATGTGAACCTCGGGATCGGCATCCCGACGCTGGTCGCCAACTATGTCGGCGACAAGGACATCACGCTGCAATCGGAAAACGGCATGCTCGGCATGGGGCCGTTTCCCTTTGAGGGCGACGAGGACCCCGACCTTATCAACGCGGGCAAGCAGACGATTACCGAGTTGAAGCGGACGGCCTATTTCGACAGCGCCACATCGTTCGGGATGATCCGGGGCGGCAAGATCGCCGCCGCGATCCTTGGCGCGATGGAGGTGGACGAAAAGGGTGACCTCGCGAACTGGATGATCCCCGGCAAGCTGGTCAAGGGCATGGGCGGGGCGATGGACCTTGTCGCCGGTGTCGGCAAGGTGATCGTCGTCATGGACCACACCAACAAGCACGGCGAATCGAAGGTGCTGAAGGAATGCACCCTGCCCCTGACGGGCAAGGGTGTGGTGGACCGGATCATCTCGAACCTCGGGGTGCTGGACGTGGTGCCGGGCGGGCTGAAGATCGTCCAACTGGCCGATGGCGTCACGGAAGAGGAGCTTCGCGCCGCGACCGAAGCCACGATCGTTGACTGATCCGGCGATCACGAAAGAGACCGGCCCGACCAAGGGCCGGTACGTCCTTCACGAGGGCGGGGAAGAGGCGGAGCTGACCTGGTCCGTCGTCAGCCCGACGAAGATCATCGCCGATCATACCGGCGTTCCCGACAGCCTGCGCGGCACCGGCGCCGGGCGGCGGCTGGTCGAACATCTGGTCGCGGATGCCCGCGCCTCGGGCTTTACCGTGATCGCGCTTTGCCCCTTCGTGGCGTCCATGGCGCGCAAGCACCCGGAGTGGGCGGACGTTTTCGCTTAAGGCGCCCCGGAAACTGTCGACTTTATCGAAACAAATTCATAATGCTGCCCCAATCCGTTGCTAGCGAGCGGGGCAATGATGAGTGCCGACCTGCCCCTTTCCCCACCAAGCCCCAAACCGCCCGCCCGGCGGCTACGGGACCGGCTTGTCATGGCGGGGCTGGGGCTTTTGTTCATCGCGGGCCTGATCGGCATGTTCGCCGCGACCGGGTGGGAGGAGACGACCGCCCAGATCGCCCGGCTGACGCTGTGGCAGGGCGCGCTGCTTCTCATGCTGTCTTTGGCCAATTACCTGCTGCGCGGGGTGCGCTGGCATCTGTTCGCGCGCCGTCTGGGCCTGCCGACGACGCTTGGCGCGGACATGCGCCATTTCCTTGGCGGTTTTGCCATGGTGGTGACACCGGGCCGCGTGGGCGAACTTGTGCGGATGCGCTGGCTGAAGCGCGAAACCGGCTGGGCTTATGAACGCACGGCGCCGCTGGCGCTGATGGACCGCGCCTCGGACCTGGCCGCGATGGCGGTGATCCTGGCGCTGTCGGTCGCGATCGCGGCGGGCGGCATGGGCGGCGCGCTGCCGGTCGCTATGCTGGCGCTTCTGGCCGCCTATGCGGCGACCCACCCCCGGCTTCTGGCCGCCATCGTGACGCGGGCCTATCGTATCACCGGCCGCTTCCCGCGCCTCTTCGCCCGCATCCGCGCCGCGGCCCGGTCGCTGCGTCATTTCACCCGCGCCTCGACAATCCTGCCCGCCATCGCGCTTGGCGTCGCGGGCTGGCTGGCCGAAGGCTATGCCTTTCACCTTCTCCTTGGCTGGATGGGGGCCGAGATCGGCCTTTGGAAAGCCATCGGCATCTTCGTTTTCGCCACCCTTGCCGGGGGCCTGACCGGCGCGCCGGGCGGGGTTGGCGGGGCCGAGGCGGCGATGATCGCGCTTCTGGCGCTTGACGGCGTGCCGATGGAGGTCTCCGTCCCCGCCACCGCCATCATCCGTGTCACAACACTCTGGTTCGCGCTGGGGTTGGGCCTTGCGGTCTTTCCCTTCGCCGAACGCCTTTCACTGAGACAGAAGAATGCTCTGGAAATCCGCTGACTATACCGGCTGGGGCCGCGTCCTGACCGCCACGGGCGAGGTTGCCCGCCCCGAACGCCAGGCTACGCTGGCCGCCGCGCTGGACGATGCTTTGGCCCCCGCGATGGGGATGCGGCGCAGCTATGGCGACGCCGCCCTGAACGACGGCGGCCGCGCCATCGACATGACGCGGCTGGACCGGATGCTGGATTTCGATCCCGAAACCGGCATCCTGACGGTCGAGGCCGGCGCGCGCGTGGGCGAGATCGCGGCGGCCTTTGGCCCCAAGGGCTGGCTGCCCGCCGTGATGCCCGGCACCGGGTTCGCCACCGTGGGCGGCTGCATCGGGCAGGACGTGCATGGCAAGAACCACCACCATGCGGGGTCGTTCTGCGAGCATGTGACGGCAATCACGCTGCGCACCGCGAAGGGGATCGTCGAGGTCACGCCGGAAAAGAATGCGGCCCTGTTCCGCGCCACGGCCGGGGGCCTTGGCCAGACCGGGGTGATCCTGAAGGCGAAGATGCGGCTGACGCCCTGCAAGGGCGACGTGATGGTGGTGACCGAACGGCGGATGACGGACTGGGACGATTTCATCGCCCATCTCGACATGTCGCAGGCGACCTATACCGTGGGCTGGATCGACGCGACGGCGAAGGGCGCTGCGCTGGGGCGCGGTATCCTTGAGGAAGGCGAAACCGGGTCGGGCCTGATGCCGACGAAGATCAAGCGCCGCAAGGTGCCGCTGGACGCGCCGAATTTCGCGCTTTCCTCCCCTATCGTGCGGATGTTCAACAACGCCTATTACCGGCGCGTGCCGGAAAAGGGGCGGACGGTCGTGCGGCCGATTTCGGACTTCTTCTTCCCGCTCGACAAGATCCACGACTGGAACCGGCTTTACGGCAAGCGCGGCTTTCATCAGTTCCAGTGCGTCGTGCCGCTGGATCAGGCCCCGGCGCTGCGCGAGATGCTGGCAGAGATCGCGGGTTCCGGCCTTGCCTCGCCGCTGGCGGTTCTCAAACGCATGGGACCGGGGCGCGCGGGATACCTGAGCTTCCCGATGGAGGGCTATACGCTCGCCGTCGATTTCCCGAACCGCGCCGCGGCGCGTGAACTTATCAAGCATATGCAGGCCCGCGCGGCCGAGGTTGGCGGGCGGATCTATTTCGCCAAGGACAGCCTCGCCCGGGCCGAGGAGATACCGGCGATGTACCCCGAACTTGACCTCTGGCGGAAGGAAGTGGCCAAGGCCGACCCTGACGGCGCGTTGCAGACCGACATCGTGCGGCGGCTGAAACTGCGGGGGGCGAAATGAACCGGACCTGGATCATTCTTGGCGCGACCTCTTCCATGGCGCGCGCCTTTGCGCGGGCGGTCGCGGAAACCGGCGCGGGCGTCCTGCTGGCGGGCCGCGATGTTGAGGATATGGCGGCGCTGGCCACCGATTGCCGCTTGCGCGGCGCGGCCCTGGCCGAGGTGGTGGCCTTCGACGCCCGCAAGCCCGAGGGCTTTGCAGGGATCGTCGCGCGGATGGAACAGGAAGAGGGCGAGTTGAACGCCGCTGTCTTCGTCGGCTCCATGCCGCCGCAGGCAGAGATCGACGCAGATCCGTCCCTGATCGACGGGACGGTCACCGACAGCTTCACCGGCCCTGCCCGCTTCCTGCAACTGCTGGCCCCGGTGATGGAGGCGCGCGGCGGCGGGACGGTGGTTGGCGTGGCCTCGGTCGCGGGCGACCGGGGACGGATCGGCAATTACGTCTACGGTGCGGCCAAGGCGGGCTTTGCGACCTACCTGTCGGGCCTGCGCAACCGCCTGACGCGGGCGGGCGGGCATGTGGTGACGGTGAAACCCGGCTTCGTCGATACCTCGATGACCTGGGGCCTGCCCGGCATGTTCCTTGTCGCCTCCCCCGAAAAGGTGGCCGAGGACATCCTGAAAGCCGTCAGGAAGAAGAAGAACGTGATCTACACGCCGTTCTTCTGGCGCTTCATCATGCTCATCATCATCCATATCCCGGAATTCATCTTCAAGAAGATGAAGATCTGACGGTCAGCCGCCGAACCACTGGCTCCACAGCCCGGCGGCCCAGAACATCAGGCTGAGCGTGATCATCAGGATGCCGATCCCGAACTTGTCGCGCATGGCAAAGACGATCGGGTCGTAATCCTGCTTGCCGAACCAGCCAAGCGCCACCATGCGGATCAGCCAGAGCGCCATCGGGATCATCGCAAGCCAGAGGATCCAGGTCGTCGGGTAAAGCAACTGGCCCTGATCGCTGATCGAATAAAGAAAGAAGATCAAGAGCGCGCCGATGGTGCCGATCCAGGCGACGTTCAGCAGATCGCCCCGGTCCGGGCGACCATAGCCCCGCCCCGGCAATCGTTCGTCTGATGTGGCCAGCGTCAGTTCCGTCAGCCGCTTCACGCAGCCAAGCGTGATGAAGATCGGGAAGATGAAGATCAGCATGTAGATGGAGACATCGACCTGCCCCGCCGCCGCGCCCGCGATCACGCGGATGGTGTAAAGCGCGGCCAGCGTCGAAATGTCGATCCACCGCATGCGCTTGAGCTTCAGCGAATAGGCCAGCGACAGCACCATGTAGAGCAGAACGACGCCAAGGAAGCCGATATTGATCGCCGCCGCGACGCCAAGCGCGAAGGCGGCGAGCAACAGGAAGGCGATCATGCCGGTCTGGATCGGGACGTTGCCGCTGGCGAAGGGGCGGCGGCATTTCGTCGGGTGCAGGCGGTCCGCCTCAAGGTCCAGAAGGTCGTTGACGATATAGATGGACGAGGCGGCGGCCGAAAAGGCGGCGATGCCCCAGAGGATCGGGATCAGCGTTTCCAGATCGAAGCGGTGCGCGGCGATCATCGCCAGAAGCAGCAGGACGTTCTTGACCCATTGATGCGGGCGCATCGCTTTCAGCAGCGCGCGCCAGCTCCACCCGCCCGCGATCTCCACCACGTTGCGGCCCTCGGCACTCAGCGCGCGGGCCGAGGGGACGTTGCCGACGACCAGCGCGTTTTCGGCGCGTTTCCAGACCGGCATGTCGGCGGAACTGTCGCCGGCATAGTCGAACCCGCCCTCGCCGAAAGTCTGGACCAGCACCTTCGCCTTCGCCTCACCCTTCAGGTTATGGCCGGGGTCCGAGGCGAAGACCTCCTCGCTCAGCCCGTATTCGCGGGCGAGCGGCTCCACCAGACTGCGGTCGGAGGCAGAAGCCAGCACCACCTCGCGCCCGGCCATGCGGCTGCGCAGCGCAAGGTCGGCGACCTCGGGGTTCACCGGCAAGAGATCGACCCGCAGCGGCGCGATCCGCGCCAGATCGGCCTTCAGCCGCGCGGGGTCGCGGAAATTGGCCAGCGTGGTGCGGAGCGTCGCCAGCGGATCGGTGCCAAGCCCGGCCCAGAACGTCTCGAACAGCATGTCGGTCTTGAGAAACGTGCCATCCACGTCCAGGACGAGCGGTTTGGTCTCGGTCATCTAGCGGGCCTTCATCCGTTCACGGCAAATACGCAACCATCCGACACAAGCTCGGGCGGGGTCAGGCAAAGCCCCCGCGCGACGGCCCAGGCCGCCAGCACCTTCGGCACATAGGCCCGCGTCTCGGCGAAAGGCGGCACGCCGCCATTGCCCTTGACGGAGTTTTCGCCGGAATTGTAGGCGGCGATCACCATCAGCGGGTCGCGGTTGAATTCCTTCATCAGCCAGTCGAGATAGGCCACACCGCCCTTGATGTTCTGGGCGACATCGGTGCTGTCCTCGACGCCGAAACGGTCGGCAGTGGCCGGGATCAGCTGCATCAGGCCCACCGCCCCGGCCGAGGAAACGGCCGTCGCCTTGCCCGCGCTTTCGACGCTGATGATGGCAAGGACCAGCGCGGGGGACACCTCGGTTCCGATGGTGGCCTTCAGGATCTCGCTCCCATGCGCGGCGGCGATGTCGTTAAGGTGCTGAAGCCGCGGCGCGGGAACCGCCGCGCCCTTCGGCGCCTGCGTCAGGGCCTGCAACGCGGCCGAGAATCGCCCGTCCCCGTCGGCAATGCCGGGCGAGACGATCTTCCAGTACCAGTCATAGGCGCTGGCCGGTGGCGTCGGATCGGCGGGCAGAAGCGCGGGATCGGCCTTGCCCTTCGGGATCGGGTTTTCCGGCAGCGGCAGCGCACCGGCGGCCAGACGGCGGGCCTGCTCCTCGGGGTCGATCTGCACCGTGATGCGCTTTGGCCCGCCGGTGGCGGTCTTGCCCGCGCCGGGGGCGGAGATACGCTTGAAGGTGAAGTCGGGGTAAGGTTCCGGCGTGGTTTCGGCCAGCGCGACGGAAGACATGGCCGCCAAAGCGGCCGCGACCATCATGGCAATCCTCTTGCCCTGAGCCATCTGCCTGTACTGCTTGTTCATCGTTCTTGGGCGTTTGTCGCAGATTACATGCGACCGGGCCAGCCTTTCGCGCCCGCCCCCGCCGAATTGCACGCCTGTCAGGCGTTTTGGCAACAGCAGGGGACACGCGACACGGGAAGTCTGTATTTTTTCGTATATTTTTCAATGAATTACTCCAACCTCAACAGATTATTCATCCCTTCAAAAAGTACGATCCCCGCCCAACTCCTGCCACGATTCGGGGGCCATATACCCCCATGCCGAGACGGAACGGGCCAAGGCGCAGCCACCCACAAACCCCGTCATCGGATGGTGCAACGGGCGAACCTACGGAGAATGACAATGAAATTTTTCAAGCTTGCGAAGAAGTTCAACGAAGAAGAAGAAGGCGCGGTCACGGTTGACTGGGTCGTGCTGACCGCCGCCGTCGTGGGCCTCGGCGTGGCCGCTCTGGCCGCCGTCAAGAAAGGCACCATGAACGTCACCGGCAAGATCGACGCCTACCTGTCCAGCGTCACGATCGACACCAACTGATCGACCTGACAGACGGTTCAAGCTGCGCCCCCGCTTCGGGGGCGCAGTTTTTTTTGGCGCCAGGGGAACAGCTCCGCCCACCGCGCCGTTTCACTTCGGGTCTTTGCATTGGCTGCCCGCCGGTAATATGATGTGTGGCGAAGCGATGCTGTAGGTGGATCCGCCGCAGACCGGCAAGCCCACCAAAGGCGGTGTCCGGCCCGTGCCGGTAACCACCCCGATGGAGATGACGATGAAGTTCTTCAAGCCGACGAAGACATTCCACGACGCCGAGGATGGCGCGGTCACGGTTGACTGGGTCGTCCTGACCGCCGCTGTGGTCGGACTGGGCGTGGCGGCGCTTGCCACCATCAGGAAAGGCACGGACAGCCTGACCGACAAGATCAACAATTATCTGTCCAGCGTCACCATCGACACCAACTGACCGGACGGGCGGCGCCCCGGTGCAACCGGCCGCAAGGCGCGATTTCTCTGCATGGCCAGACACGGCCCCGCCAGGCGGGGCCGTCGTTATTTTGCGCCGCCCCACCCTTCCCCGCCACGGAAACATTCGCCGCCTTCTGTTTCCGACATTTGGTCGAATTACACAGAAAAACTATGTGCCTGCCCAAGTTGGAACACGATTCGCGGCGATAACAGCTTCATCCAAGGCGGAACGGATCACAGGCGAAGCCACTCAGGTCCCTCCCGCAGGAGTGTGTAACGGGCGAAACAACGGAGAACGACAATGAAATTTTTCAAGCTTGCCAAGAAATTCAACGAAGAAGAAGAAGGCGCGGTCACGGTTGACTGGGTCGTGCTGACCGCCGCCGTCGTGGGCCTCGGCGTGGCCGCTCTGGCCGCCGTCAAGAAAGGCACCATGAACGTCACCGGCAAGATCGACGCCTATCTGTCCAGCGTCACGATCGACACCAACTGATCGACCTGACAGACGGTTCAAGCTGCGCCCCCGCTTCGGGGGCGCAGTTTTTTTTGGCGTTCCAGGAACGGCAGATCGGCGCATCGGCGCGGCCAGCGGAACGATCACGGGATGGAAACACCAAGCCGGATCTGTTTCCAAACCGGCGTAGAAATACACAGAAAAAAACGGACCACGCCCAAGTTGGAACACGATTCGCGGTGATAACAGCTTCATCCAAGGCGGAACGGACAAGGCGAAGCTAGCCCGCGTATCTGTCTCAGGAGTGTGTAACGGGCGAAACAACGGAGAAAGTCCATGAAATTTTTCAAGCTTGCGAAGAAGTTCAACGAAGAAGAAGAAGGCGCGGTCACGGTTGACTGGGTCGTGCTGACCGCCGCCGTCGTGGGCCTCGGCGTGGCCGCTCTGGCCGCCGTCAAGAAAGGCACCATGAACGTCACCGGCAAGATCGACGCCTATCTGTCCAGCGTCACGATCGACACCAACTGATAGCCGACACTGCGCTTTCCGGCCCCAGGCGGGGCCGGAAACACATCTGACGGACATGACAGTTCCTGCGCGGCCGTACAGAGTATATGGAGACTGCGATGAAGATGCGGATCAAATTCAAGGATTTTACCTCGGAAGACGACGGCGCGGTCACGGTTGACTGGGTTGTGCTGACCGCATCGGTCTGCGGTCTCGTGGTTCTCGCGATTGCGGGCCTCCAGGGCAACATGACCAGCATCGGCGAGAACGCCGGGAACATCCTGTCAAACCTGACGATCAACACGAACTGAGCCACGGCTCAACCGTGCTGCCATTGGAAAGCGCCCATTTTCAAATGGGCGTTTTCCTTGTATGAGCACTCACAATGTTTCCGATTGGGCGAAATTTCACCCAATCGGCGCGCTTTGACCACCCTTTCGCCGCAATCCACAACAATGTAGTCATGTCGCGGCGCCTCGCATTCCGACCTTCCAGGTGGGTGGCGCATTACTGACGAAAGGACGAAGGATGCGTTTGGTATTTGGCTTGGTTTTGGTCCTTGGCATCGGACTTGCAGGATTTGCGGTCTACATGGCCCAGGACTACATTGCGCAGACCCAGGCCGAGCGTGACCGGCTTGCCGCCGAACAGCGCAACGCGCCGCGGCTTGTCGATGTGGTCGTCGCCAAGAAGGCGCTGAAATACGGCGACCGTTTCACCCGCGCCGATCTGGAAGTCATCAAGGTTCAGGACGGCAAGACGCCCAAGGGGGTCTTCAACGCCGTCGTCGCGCCGCAGGACGGCAACAAGGCCATCAACCCGGTCTTCTGGGAAGGCGAGACGCGGTCGCGCGCGACGCTGCGCAGCTACGAACCCTATGAACCGATCCTGGGCGAGAAGATCACCGAACCCGGCGTCGATGCAGGCATCAACGCCAATCTCAGCCCCGGCATGCGCGCCTTCACGATCAACGTCGACGTCAGCACGGGTGTTTCCGGCTTCCTGCGGCCGGGCGACCGGGTCGACGTCTACTGGAGCGGCCAGATCAACGGCCAGGACACCGCCAAGCTGATCGACGAGGCCGTGCGCCTGATCGCGATCAACCAGAGCGCGGATGCCGACCGTTCCGAGGAAACCATGATCGCCCGCACCGTGACCATCGAGGGCAGCCCCCAGCAGGTCGCGGCGCTGGCGCTGGCGCAGCAGACCGGACGGCTGACGCTGTCGCTGGTCGGGACGAATGACACCGCGACCGTCGGCGCGCTTGAGATCGACCGCAACTCCCTTCTGGGCATCCAGCAGGAAGTGGCCGCGCCGGAAGCGCCGAAAGAGAAGGTCTGCACGATCCGCACCAACAAGGGTGGTGAGGTCGTGGAGACCGTCATCCCCTGCACCAACTGATCTGTCGTTTCCGAAGCCGGAACGACCGATCCCTCTGACAGATGCACAAGATGCGGTGCCGCCCACTGGGCGGCGCTGCTACACTTGCCGGTCTGTTGCCTGCATCCCACATAAGAGTCGCTTCGCAACGCATTGATTCTTGCAAAAAAACCCTTCCTGCCGCATTGTGTCGGGCAAACGGGCATCAAAGACCCACCCTGAGGCGTGATCGGAGAGGCAGGTCACATGAGTATGAAAACCACTGTTGCGGCAGGGATGCTGGGCATTTCGCTTACCCTGACCGCCGTGCCGATGGCACATTCGGAAACACTTAAGATCGTCAACGGCACGGCGTCGAGCACGCTCAACGTCTCGATGAACCGGGCGGTGATCGTCGAATCCGACCAGCCCTTCGCAGAGCTTTCGATCGCCAACCCCGGCATCGCGGATATCTCCACGCTGTCGGACAAGTCGATCTACGTTCTGGGCAAGGCGCCCGGACGCACCACGCTGACGCTGCTGTCGCCCGAGGGCAAGCTTATCACCAACGTGGACGTTCAGGTCTCACTCGACGTCGCGGAGTTCAAGGAACGGCTGCAACAGATCATTCCGGGCGAGAAGATCGAGGTGCGCACGGCCAATGACGGCATCGTGCTGTCGGGCGTCGTGTCCTCGACCGCAAAGCTTGACCGCGCGCTTGACCTCGCCGAACGCTATGCGCCGGGCCGGGTGTCGAACCTGATGAATGTCGGCGGTGTGCAGCAGGTGATGCTGAAGGTTCGCTTCGCCGAGATGCAGCGCAGCGTGACCAAGCAGCTTGACGGTTCCTTCGGCTTCAACCGGACGGGCGGGTCGAACTTCCAGGCTGGTGTCGCGGGCAATATCGGCGGCATCAACAACGTGCTGGCCGGAACGTCGGTCACTACCTCGGCCAATGGCGCGGTCGGCTTCAGCTTTACCACGGGCGCGTTCCAGTTCGGGGTTCTTCTCGAAGCGCTGGAAAGCAAGGGCCTTGTGCGCACGCTGGCGGAACCGAACCTGACCGCCCTTTCGGGGCAGGAGGCGAAGTTCCTTGCCGGTGGCGAATACCCGATTCCGGTTCGCAGCTCCGGCAGCGACTCGGTCACGATCGAATACAAGCCCTTCGGTGTGGAGCTTGCCTTCACGCCGACGGTGGTCGATGGCGACATCATCAACCTGCAACTGAAGGCGGCGGTTTCGGCGCTGGATACGGCGAACTCCTCCACCACAAACGGATACACCGTCAATTCCTTCAAGCGGCGCGAAACGGAAACCACCGTCGAGATGCGCGACGGCGAAAGCTTTGCGATTGCCGGCCTGTTGCAGGACGACTTCAACGATGTTGCCGGTCAGGTTCCCTGGCTGGGCGACATTCCGGTGCTGGGCGCGCTGTTCCGCAGTTCCAGCTATCAGCGTCAGCAATCCGAGCTTGTGATCATCGTGACGCCACATCTGGTGTCGCCGACGCGCGGCGAGGCGCTGGCCCTGCCGACCGACCGGGTCAAGCCGCCCACCGAGGCCGAGTTGTTCCTGTTCGGCAAGACCTCCCGCACCGGCCGGTCCAACAGCGCGGTGGGCGAGGTTGCCCGGCAGGACTACACCGGCTCCTATGGCTATGTGATGGAGTGAGACAATGAAGAGAACACTTCTCATTCTGTCCGCAGGCATCGTGACGCTGGCCGGATGTTCGCGCGAGACGAATTTCGCCCGCTCCTTCTATTCCGAGGCGGGGTCGGAGATCGAGACGCGGGACTTCGGCAACGCGACGATGAACAACACGGAAGTCCAGAAGAAAGAGCATGACTTTGCCATCGACCTGACGCGGCGCTTTGCCGCCGATGTGCCGAACACGGTCAACTTCGCCTTCAACAGTGCGGTTCTGGACGGTGACGCCCAGGCGGCGCTGCGCAAGCAGGCGGACTGGATCCGGCAGTTCCCGGAGGTACGCTTCCGCGTCTATGGCCATACCGACCTTGTCGGATCGAACGCCTTTAACAAGCGTCTTGGCCTGCGCCGCGCCCAGGCGGTCGTGTCCTACCTCAGCAGCCTCGGCATCAGCCGGTCGCGGCTTGAGGCGGTGTCCTCCTTCGGCGAGACGCAGCCGGTCGTCTACACGCAGGACCCGAACCGGCGCAACCGCCGGACGGTGACCGAGGTGTCGGGCTTTGTCCATACCAACCCGCTGGTGCTGAACGGCAAATACGCCCAGATCATCTGGCGCAGCTATATCGAAAGCGCCACCTCCAAGCCGATCGTGACGATCTCGGGCCAGGCCACAGGCGGCGAGGGCGGCTAAGGCGAGTTCAGGGCGATTGTTTCGCGTTCTGGGCGGGCTTTGGCGACAAAGCCCGCCCCACTTGTTTTATCGTCTACGCTCATCGCATAATTACGATGATTTAGCCCCATTATTGCCAAGATTCTCCGCGAGTTTCACAGTCGAGAGTAATGGCGCGTCCAGAGAGTCGCGCGGGGTGTTCGGGTTTGGGAAATGGTCCATTCGATGACGAAGCGGATTTATAAGGACCATTCCCAAAGACCAGGTGAAGAAGGACGTGTGGGAATGAGCAGTGTTGCAGCGTTGCAGCCGGAACCGGCGCCGATTGTCGCGTGTACGATCTCGCGTGATGTCAGCAACTTCGATCTTCTGATCGAGGACATGGAAACGGAGCTTGGCGAAAGCTGGGGCGATCTGACCTTCGATGACGCCATCCTCTTTCTGAACCAGCCCGACGCGGATTCGCTTGAATTCGTCGCGGTGGCGGTCGATTCGGATGACGAAAGCGATCTGGCGCGGATCTCCGGCATCATCACGACCGCCAAGGAGAAGGGGGTGAAGATCATCCTCATCGCCGAAGAGGTCAGCCCGATCGCGCTGCACCAGCTTCTCAAGCTTGGGGCCGACGACTTCGTCCCCTACCCGCTTCCCGAGAACGCCCTGCATGAGGCGATCGAGCGGCTTCAGCAGGCGCCCGGCCCCGATGCCTATATGGAACAGAACGCCGCGACGCCGAGTTTCAAGCCGAAGGGCGACCGCAATGGCGTGATCCTGCCGGTCCACGGCCTTGCAGGCGGCACCGGCGCGACGACACTGGCGGTCAACCTCGCCTGGGAACTGGCCACGATCAGCAAGGACAACGCCCCGCGCGTCTGCCTTCTGGACTTCGATTTCCAGTATGGCTCTGTCTCGACCTATCTCGACCTGCCGCGTCGCGAAGCGGTCTATGAGATGCTGGCCGATACCGCCTCGATTGATAATGTCAGCTTCCTCCAGTCGCTTCTGACCTTCAACGACAAGCTGCATGTGATGACCGCGCCGTCGGAAATGCTGCCGCTCGACATCGTGAATTCGGAAGACATCAACCGCGTGCTGGATGTGGCGCGGGCGAATTTCGACTTCGTCGTGGTCGACATGCCCTCGACCGTGGTCCAGTGGACCGAGGCGGTGCTGCACCAAGCCGACGTCTATTTCGCGACCATGGAACTGGACATGCGGTCGGCCCAGAACACGCTGCGGATGATCCGCGCGCTGAAGGGTGAGGAATTGCCCTTCGAAAAGCTGCGCTATGTCCTGAACCGGGCGCCGAAATTCACCGACCTTTCCGGCAAGAGCCGCGTCAAGCGGCTGGCCGAAAGCCTCGACATCTCGATCGAGCTTCAGTTGCCCGACGGCTCGAAGCAGGTCACGCAATCGAACGACCATGGCCTTCCGCTGGCCGAGACGGCGGCGAAGAACCCGCTTCGGAAAGAAGTGGCCAAGCTGGCGAAGTCGATCTTTGAACTGAACAGCGCCGCGGAAGCCGCGGGCGCATAAGGCTGGGACCCAGACATGTTCTCGCGTTACAAGAAATCTGCGCCCCCCGCACCGGCCGCCGCCGCAGCCAAGACCGCGGCCCCGGCCCCCGCGGCAGGCGCCAGCCCTTCCGCCATGCGCAAGCCGCTGCCGGCCAAGGCCGCCGCGACCAACATCGCAGGCGACAAGGAGCGCAAGCGCAAGGAGCGGATGGGCGAGCTGAAGGTCGAGCTGCACAAGCGCCTTCTCGACAACCTCAACCTTGGCGCGCTGGAACATGCCAGCGAATCCGAGCTTCGTCAGGAGATCGTGTCGATCTCCACCGAGGCGCTGGAAGAGATGAGCATGGTCCTGAACAAGGACGAACGCGGCACCCTCTTCCAGGAGCTCTACAACGAGGTCATGGGCCTTGGCCCGCTGGAGCCGCTGCTTCAGGACGATACGGTCAACGATATTCTGGTCAACGGGCCGCAGCAGGTCTTCGTCGAACGGGCGGGCAAGCTTGAACTGACGGACACGACCTTCAAGGACGAACGCCACCTTCTGCGGATCATCGACAAGATCGTGTCGGCCGTGGGCCGGCGGGTCGACGAATCGAACCCCTATGTGGACGCCCGTCTTGCCGACGGCTCGCGTTTCAACGCGATGGTGCCGCCGATCGCGGTGGACGGGTCGCTGGTTTCGATCCGTAAGTTCAAGAAAGAAAAGCTCGCCATCGACGACCTCGTGAAATTCGGGGCCTTTACCGAAGAAATGGCGGCCTATCTTCAGGCCGCGGTCGCCTGCCGGCTGAACGTCATCGTCTCGGGCGGTACGGGTTCGGGTAAGACGACCACGCTGAACGCGCTGTCGTCGTTCATCGACAACTCCGAACGCATCCTGACCATCGAGGACACGGCGGAACTTCAGCTTCAGCAGACCCATGTGGGCCGGATGGAAAGCCGCCCCGCCAACGTCGAGGGCAAGGGCGCCGTCACCCAGCGCGACTGTCTGAGGAACGCGCTTCGTATGCGTCCCGACCGGATCATCGTCGGTGAAACGCGCGGCGAAGAGGTTATCGACATGTTGCAGGCCATGAACACCGGCCACGACGGGTCCATGACCACGATCCACGCCAACTCGGCCCGCGACGGTATCAGCCGTCTGGAAAACATGATCGCCATGGCCGGGATCGAGATGCCGATCAAGGCGGTGCGGAGCCAGATCGCCTCGGCCGTCAACCTGATCGTGCAGGCCTCGCGCCTTCAGGACGGTTCGCGCCGGATGACCTCGATCACCGAGATCACGGGCATGGAAGGCGACGTCATCTCCATGCAGGAGTTGTTCCGGTATGAGCGTCTGGGCCTTGCGCCCGACGGCAAGATCATTGGCCGTTTCACCGCCACCGGCGTCCGGTCCGCCTATGCCGACCGCTTCCGGTCCTGGGGCTATGACCTGCCGGCGTCGATCTACGAACCCGTCGCGGCGGAGTAACAGACATGATCATCAGCCCGACCCCGATCATCTATGGCCTGATCTTCCTCGCGGTGCTGCTGCTGGTGGAGGGGCTTTATCTTGTCGTCTTCGGCAAGTCGATTTCCCTCAACTCCAAGGTCAACCGGCGTCTCGACCTTCTGGAAAAGGGCGGTCAGCGCGAACAGGTTCTGGAACAGCTCCGCAAGGAGGCCAGCCAGCACCTCAAGGCCAAGGGCATCCCGCTTTACTCGATCCTCGCCACCAAGGCGCAGAAGGCCAATATCGCCTTTTCGCCCAAGGCGCTTCTGGGGATCATGGGGCTTTTGTCGGTCGTGGCCTTCCTTGGCCTCAAGATCGGCACCAGCGCCTCGACCCCGGTCCAGATCGCGGTTTCGATCATCATGGGCGTCGGCGCGGTCTATTTCTGGGTCAACCGCAAGGCCAAGAAGCGCATGGACATGGTCGAGGAACAACTTCCCGACGCGGTCGAACTGATGGTGCGCTCCCTGCGCGTCGGCCATCCGTTTTCCTCGGCGATCCAGATCGTCGCAAAAGAGGTCCCCGATCCGCTCGGGACCGAATTCGGCATGATCGCCGACGAAAGCGCCTATGGCCGCGACGTGTCGGAATCGCTCAAGGAACTTGCCGAACGCATGGACATGCAGGATTTGCGCTTCCTCGCCGTCGCTGTCACGATCCAGCAGCAGTCGGGTGGTAACCTGGCGGAGATCCTCGACGGTCTGGCCAAGGTGATCCGGGCGCGCTTCCGCCTGTTCCGCCGGGTGCGCGCGATCACCGCCGAGGCGAAATGGTCGGGCATGTTCCTGTCCGGCTTCCCGCTTGGCGTGCTGGCGGTCATCCAGATCCTGAAGCCGGACTATTTCGACACGGTGAAGGACACCGCCGCCTTCGTGCCGGCCGCGCTTATCGTTTTCGTCTTCCTGGGGATCAACGTCATCTTCATGAAGATGATGGTCAACATCAAGGTCTGAGGGGGCGTTCCTGACATGCTGACGACACTGAAGGACATGCTGACCGAAACCCTCGGCCCTCTGGGTCCGCTGGCGGTGGTCGGCGTGCTTGGCATCATCCTGATCGCCGCCGTCCTGCCGACGCTTCTGAAGAAGCGCGCCGATCCCTATGCCAAGCTGCGCGGTGCTGCCGTCCAGAGCGCGGCGGAAGCCGGTGGCAAGGGGCAGAAAAAGACGCTGCGCCAGGGCAAGAGTTCCGAGAAGCTCGACAAGTTCGCCAACTTCCTCGAACCGAAAACCGAGGAGGAGCTAAGCACCTGGCGTCTGAAGATGACCCGCGCGGGCTATCGCGGCCGCGACGCGGTGCGCAAGTTCCACGCCATCCAGTTCATCCTTGGCATCGTGTTCCTGATCCTTGGCGTGATCTACGCCATCGTCGCCTCGGCCACGGGGGAGATTTCGACAACGACGCTTATCATCGCCGTCATGCTGCCCGGCGCGGTGGGCTATTACCTGCCGAAATACTGGGTCGAACGGCGCATCCAGGGCCGCCAGGGCGAAATCCAGAATGGCTTCCCCGACGCGCTCGACATGCTGCTGGTCTGCGTCGAGGCCGGTCAATCGCTCGACCAGGGGATCATCCGGGTGTCGAAAGAGCTTCAGGCAGGCTACCCCGCCCTGGCCGAAGAGTTCGAGATCGTCGCCCAGGAGGTCAAGGCAGGCAAGGACAAGACCACGGTTCTGCGTGGCTTCTCCGAACGGTCCGGCGTCCCCGATGTCGCCTCCTTCGTGACCGTGATGATCCAGTCGCAGTCCTTCGGTACCTCGATCGCCGAAGCGCTTCGCGTCTATGCAAGCGAGATGCGCGACAAGCGTGTGATGCGCGCCGAAGAGGCCGCCAACAAGCTGCCCACGAAAATGACGCTCGGCACCATGATGTTCACGGTTCCGCCGCTGCTGATGATCCTTGTGGGTCCGTCGGTTTACGATATGCTGCAACTCTTCCAGAACTTCCAACCGTAAGGGTCATGGCAGTACGCATCGCGGCAATTCTGGCCTTCACGGGCCTTCTGGCCGCCTGTCAGTCGACAGGCGGCTTTTCGCAGGAAAAATCCTCCCCTTTCGCGCCGACCGGCACCGTCCGGGGCGAGGACTCCGTCGATGGGCTGATCGTCGGCCATCGCCTGATGGAGGCGGGGGAATACGAGCTTGCGCTCAAGGCTTATTACCGCGGCGCCACGGAACATGGCGCAACGGTCGATGTGCTGTCGGCCATCGGGTCAGCCAACCTCAAGCTTGGCCGGTTGGGACAGGCCGAGACAATGCTGCGCCGCGCCCTCAATCACGACGAAACCTTCGTCCCGGCCTGGAACAACCTTGGCGTCGTGCTGATGGAGAAGGGCGAGATCGGCGAGGCGAGCCGTGTGTTCCGCACGGCCTATGCGCTGGACAGTGGCGAATCGGACGCCATTCGCGAAAATCTGCGGCTGGCGCTCGCCAAGATGAAGCAACCTGCATATGATCCGCCCAATAATAACGAATTCTCGTTGGTGCGTCGCGGGACCGGGGAATACCTGCTGCTCACCACACCTTGAGGCACGAAGCAGAAAAGGACGCAGATAATGCGCCACCCTATCCTGATTTCGCTCTGCATTGCAGGGGCGGTCGGTGTATCCGGCTGTAACCGCAACAGCGACGCGGATGTCAAGCGCGCGATGAAAAGCGTGAATGTCATCGACGAAACCAACCTCAACGACATCATGCTGACGGTCGGCGACCCGAATGAGGCGGTGGCCTATTTCGCCAAGGCGTCGCAGGAAAATCCCGACCGGATCGACCTGAAACGCGGTCTGGCGAAGTCGCTGATCCGGGCCAAGAAACCCCTTGAGGGCGCGAAGGTCTGGGCCGAGGTCGCCGCCAGCGCCGAAGGCACGAATGACGACAAGGTCGAACTGGCCGACGCTTATATCCGCAGCAACGAATGGGCCAAGGCCGAGACGACGCTGAACACCATCCCGCCGACGCATGAAACCTATGAGCGTTACCGGCTTGAGGCGATGGTCGCGGATGCCAACAAGAAGTGGAAGAAGGCCGACAGCTTTTATGAGACCGCCTTTGGCCTGACGACCAAGCCGGCCGGCGTCCTCAACAACTGGGGCTTTTCCAAGCTGACGCGCGGCGATTTCGGCGGTGCGGAAAAGCTTTTCACCCAGGCGCTGAGCTATGACAGCAGCAACTTCACCACCAAGAACAACCTTGTCCTTGCCCGTGCGGGGCAGCGCAAATACGACCTGCCGATCATTTCCATGACGCAGGAGGAACGGGCGCAGCTTCTTTACACGGCGGCGCTCAGCGCGATCAAGCAAGGCGACGTCACGACCGGCAAAGGTCTTCTGGAGGATGCGGTCGAAACCAGCCCACGCTATTTCGAACAGGCGCAGCGCGCGCTTGATGCGCTGAACGCGCAGGTTGCGAAAGGCTGATAGATGCTGAACCCCTATCCGCTCGACACGCTCGAATACGCGGCCTTTGCCTATTCGGTCTTTTTCTTCCTCTGCCTGCCGGTCTGCGCCTGGGTGGCCTGGTCCGACCTGAAGACGATGAAGATCCCGAACAAGGCCGTGATGACGGTTCTGGTGATCTACTTCTTCTCCGGCCTGATGGTCCTTCCGCTTGAGACATGGCTTTGGCGGTGGGCGAGCTTTGCCGTCGTCCTTGCCATCGGCTTCATCCTGAACATGATCGCCAATGTCGGCGCGGGCGATGCCAAGTTCGCTGCCGCCGCCGCGCCCTTCGCGGCGCAGCGGATGGATCACCTGATACTGATCCTGATCCTCTTCGCGGCCTTCCTGCTGGGCGCCTTCACCGCGCACCGCATCCTGCGGGCGATCCCCGCGGTCAGGGCAATGGCGCCCGACTGGGTGTCGTGGAAGCGCAAGGACTTTCCGATGGGCCTTGCGCTGGTCGGGACGCTGATGACCTATCTGGCGCTGATGGCCTTTCCCTCGCTGATGATCGCCATTCAGACCTTGCTGGCCGCCATCAGGATGTAAAGATCGGTCCTGCGCACCGCGCGCAGGGTCCAGCCCTTCTTGTCCAGCGCGCTCAGCATCTCATGGCGGAGCGACAGCGACATCGGGCAGAGCGGCACGACAATGTAGTCGGCATTCTCGATCCCCGGCAGACCGCCGTAATACCACGGCGCCGCGCCCTTCACGCTTTGGAAATCGCCGAACATCCAATAGGCCGAATAAAGGTCGGTAGAGATGATCCGCGACCCGGCATAGCCCGCCTGTTCCAGATCGGCCGCGACCACCTCGAACCAGGGCGTCATGCCGCCCTCGAACTGGCACATTGGCAGGACCTCTCCATTCAGCGTGTCGGGGTCCTCGCGTTCGGCGATCTCGCGATAGGCGGCGAAGGGGTCGCCGGGGTTGTCATAGGGCCGCTTCAGGTTGGCGGTGTAGATCCGCTTTTCCTCGGTCCGCAGGTCGGCATGTTGCGGCAGGGCAGGCAGAAGCGGGGCGGTCTTTTCGGTGTCAGAGGCCAGATGCCGGAACGGGCTGAACGCGAGGTTCAGCGCCGAGGGCGCGCCGAAGGCCAGCGCCATCACCCCGATCGTGCCAAGCGCCCTGCGCATGTTCCAGCCATAGCTGTTCGTCACCTCCGGCCCCGGACGCAGCACGAAGGCCAGAAGCATCAGCAGGTACATCCATTGCGGATCGTTGCCGAAATTCTGATAGGCGATGTAGAAAAAGCCCGGCATCAGGATCAAAAGCGCCAGCCCTTCCACCATGCGGCCCGACTGGCGCAGGAAGATCACCGTGGCGACAAGGGCAAGGCTGCCGCCGACGTAAAGCGGCAGGGTGACGACGCCTGCAAAGCTTTCCCCCGGCGCCTGCCGCCCTTCGGAGGTCGCGACCGTCAGCAGGTCCTTCAGATAGGCCAGCCAGAAGACCGGCCCCGCGATCGCCGTCGTGACCGCCGCCACGGCCAGCCCGGCAAGGATCGCGGCGACGAAGGCCGTACCATTCCGCCGCGCCAGAAGCGCCACCATGATGCCGGGGAAAAGCGCCACGAAATAGGTGATCTTCAGAAGCACCAGAAGGCCAAGCCCGGCCCCGATCAGCGCGCCGTCCAGCCAGCGCCGGTCGCGGCCCAGCGGCGCAAGCACGGCCAGCGGGACAAGGACATAGGCCACGCCCCAGGCCCAGCGGTTATAGTGCATGGAGATGGAGATCGCGCTTTGCGCCTCACCATGCACCAGCGCCAGCGGCAGCAGCATCACGAAGACGCCATAGACATAGGGCCAGATCCCCGTCAGCCGGGTCTTCGCGACATAAAGCGTGGGCAGGAACAGGATCAGCGCGACAAGGATCTGGGCATAGAAGATGGCATGACCGATGCCAAAGCCCGCCTTCACGAAAAGGGCAATCGGCGCGATGGCAAGAACGCCGATCGGGGTCATGAAATCGAGATGGGGCCACTGACCGTCCGCCATCCTCAGGACAAGGTCGGCCAGATGCATCGCATCGCCTTCGTGCTTGCCGAGGTAGAAGCCCCCTTTCAACAGCGCCGCGCCCCCGAAGACAAGGACGGCAAGGGCCATGACGGCGGCGATCAATTCCACTCGTGTCCTGCTCATTCGTCTTTCAATGCCTGTTTTGTTTCCATTTTTTAGCCACAATACCCGGTCAGATTGCCCCTGTGAATCCCAAAGGTGGGCAGGTCGGACGCCAGCACAGGCCCCGGCGCACCCGCCCCATGACGCCCAGGAAAGAGCGCAGCCGATGAACATGCAGGTGCCCAATGTGATCGCGCCGATGGCGCCACGCTCGATGGCCGATACGGGTATCGGCATGGTGATGATGCGCGACATCCTTCTCAAGACCATGTTCCGCATGAACCTTGAGACGGCGACCGAAATCTCGCGCCAGATCGCCCTGCCGATCCCGGTGACGCAGGAATTGATCGACCTCGCCCGCAGCCAGAAACTGCTTGAGGCGACGGGGACGCTGCACGCCAACTCGGGCGGTGAAATGGGCTATCAGCTGGCCGATGCCGGCAAGGCCCGCGCGCTTGATGCGCTGGCGCAGTCGGAATATTACGGCGCCATGCCGGTCCCGCTTGAGATGTATCGCGAGCAGGTGAAGAAGCAGTCGATCCGCAACATCCAGATTTCGCGCGAACGCCTGACAGGCGCCATGGGCCACCTGATCCTGCCCGATGAGCTGCTTGACCATCTCGGCCCTGCGGTGGGTGCCGGGCGGTCGATCCTGATGTACGGGCCGCCGGGCAACGGCAAATCCTCGATCTCCAACGGGATCCGCGACGCCATCGGCGACAGGATCTATATCCCGCGCGCGATCGAATATTCCGGCCAGGTCATCACCGTCTATGACCCGATCGTCCATTCCGCCGCGCAGGCGTCCGAGGACGATCCGAACGCGCTGCGCCGATCCTCGAACCGGTTCGACAACCGTTATGTGCTGTGCGACCGGCCGACCGTGATCACCGGCGGCGAACTCTCGCTCGACATGCTGGACCTGACCTATAACCCGACGGCGCGGACCTATACCGCCTCGCTGCAACTCAAGGCCACCGGCGGCGTCTTCATCATCGACGACCTTGGCCGCCAGGCCGAGCCGCCGCAGAAGATCGTCAACCGCTGGATCGTGCCGCTGGAGGAAAACCGCGACATCCTCGCCCTGCAATCGGGCGAGAAGTTCGAGGTCCCCTTCGACACGCTCGTCATCTTCTCCACCAACTTCCATCCGAACGAGATCTTCGACAAGGCGGCCCTTCGCCGGATCTTCTTCAAGATCAAGATTGACGGGCCAAACCAGGAAATGTTCTTGAAGATTTTCGCGATGGTTGCCAAAAAGAAGAAAATCCCCCTGAATGAGAAGGCATTGTTGCACCTTCTGAAGACAAAATACCCAACGATTGATAATATCTACGCGAATTATCAGCCGGTCTTCCTCATCGATCAGATGATCGCAATCTGCAATTTCGAGGGCATTCCGTACCAAATGACGCCAGAACTCATCGACCGCGCCTGGGCGAACATGTTCGTCCGCGACGAAAAGATCGTCCACTGATGAACGGGATCGGCATCGCCGGATCGGGGCGGATCGCCCGGTCATTCGCCACCCGTCTTTCCGACGCCGGGATCAGTGCCGCGACCTTCGGGCTGGGTACGCCCGAGGGCGGTGGCGACCGCACCCAGCGGGCCGCGCAGCGCTTCACCGCTGGTCTGGGGACGCTGATCCTTGTCCCCGCCGACATTGCCGAGACCGAGGCGCTTCTCTTCGAAGAGCAGGCCTTTGCCCGCAACGCCAAATCGCTGGGCGCGATCGTCATCGCCGCGACGCTGTCGCCGCGCTATGTGCGTGCGCTGCGGGGCCGGATCGACGCGCGGATCGCGCTGATCGACGCGCCGGTGATCGGCACCGGGCGCGCCGCCGAAGAAGGCCGCCTGACGATGTTCCTTGGTGGCCCGCTTGACGTGATCCAATCGCTGAAACCCGTCTTTGACCTCCTGACCCGCAAGACGGTGCGGATGGGCGGTTTCGGATCGGCGATGGCGGCCAAGGTGATGAACGATTTCCTCGCCGCGACGAACAATGCCGTCACGCGCATCGCACTCGACTGGGCCGAGGCGCAGGGGATTGACGAGGCGCGGATCGTCGAGATGGCGGGCCGGGGCGGCGAAGGGTCCGAGGCGCCAGAGGACGCGCCGACCTTCTGCCCTATCGGCCAGCAGACAGAGGACAGCATCAACCACCTCGTGCATGAGGTGGAACATGCCTTTGACACCGCGCTGGCCGGGGCGCACCTGACCCCGCCGCGCGCGTTCGAAACCGTGATGCGCAGCGTGAAGGCGCGCCACCTGCACTGACTTGCGCACAGGCGGCGGCGCTTTAGACTGCCGCCATGCGCCCCCTGCCCGCGCCCTTTTCCAACTGGTTTTCCGCGCGCGGATGGCAGGTCCACCCGCACCAGATCGCCATGCTCCACCGGGCCGCCGCGCCCGCGCTTCTGCTTGTCGCGCCAACAGGGGGCGGCAAGACGCTGGCGGGGTTCCTGCCGACGCTGGTCGACCTGGCCGAGGCGCCGCGCAGCGGCCTTCACACGCTTTACATCTCCCCCCTCAAGGCGCTGGCCGCCGATATCAGGCGCAACCTGACGGCGCCGATCACCGAAATGGGCCTGCCGATCCGGGTCGAGGACCGGACCGGCGACACCTCCTACACCAAGCGTCAGCGCCAGCGCGCCGATCCGCCGCATATCCTGCTGACCACGCCCGAAAGCCTTGCGCTGCTTCTCAGCTATGAGGACGCACCGCGCATCTTCGCTGGCCTCTCGCGCGTCGTGGTGGATGAGATCCACGCGCTGGCCGAATCCAAGCGCGGCGATCAGTTGATGCTCTGCCTCTCGCGCCTCTCCACGCTTTGCCCCGGTCTGCGCCGCGTCGGCCTGTCGGCGACGGTCGAGGACCCCGCCGCCATCGCCCGCTTCCTCGCCCGCCACCCCGATCCCTGTGAGGTGCTGACCGCCGATCCCGGCCCGGACCCGGACATTTCGATGCTGGAGACCGAAGCGCCCCCGCCCTGGGCCGGGGGTGGCGGGCGCTATGCGATCCCCGACATTCTGGCCCAGATCCGCCGCCACCGCACGACGCTGATCTTCCACAACACCCGCGCGCAGGCAGAGCTGTTCTTCCGCGACCTCTGGCTTGCCAACGATGACGGGCTGCCGATCGGCATCCACCACGGATCGCTTGCGCGCGAGGCGCGGGAAAGGGTGGAGGCCGCGATGGTCCGGGGCGAGTTGCGCGCCGTGGTCTGTACCGGATCGCTCGACCTTGGCATCGACTGGGGCGATGTGGACCTTGTTATTCAGGTCGGCGCGCCGAAGAACGTCAAACGTCTGGTGCAGCGGATCGGGCGGGCGAACCACCGCTACAATGCACCCTCGAAGGCGCTTCTGGTCCCCGCGAACCGCTGGGAGGTGGTCGAATGTCAGGCGGCGCTTGAGGCGGTACGCGACCATGACCTCGACGGCGATCCGCGCGGCCCCGGCCCGCGCGACGTGCTCTGCCAGCATATCCTGATCCGCGCCTGCTCCGGCCCTTTCGCGGCCGACGATCTTTATGCCGAGGTCACCACCGCCGGTCCCTATGCCGCCCTCACAAGGCCCGACTTCGACGCCTGCCTCGACTTCTGCGCCACTGGCGGTTACGCGCTGCGCGCCTATGACCGCTGGCAGCGGCTGATGTTGCGAAATGGAAACTGGACGCTGCGGGACCCGCGCGCCACCCGCGACATTCGCATGAATATCGGCACCATCACCGATGCCGAGATGGTCAAGGTCCGCTGGCAGAACCGCCATGGAGGCGCGGCCCTGGGGGAGGTGGAGGAATCCTTTGCCGCGACGCTGTCGCCCGGCGACACCTTCCTGATCGGCGGCCAGATCGTGCGCTATGTAGGCCTGCGTGAAATGGCGCTTGAGGTGACGCCCGCGCCGGGGCGCGAACCGAAGATCGCGGTCTTTTCCGGCACCAAGTTTTCCACCTCCACCCAACTCTCCGAACGCATCCTGCGCCTTCTGGATCAACCCGACTGGCCCCGCCTGCCCGCCCATACCGCCGCCTGGCTGGCGCTTCAGCGCGACATGTCCCGCCTGCCGCAACCCGACCGGCTTCTGGTCGAAACCTTCCCGGCCGAGGGGCGCGCGCATCTTTGCCTTTACGGCTTCGCGGGCCGCGCCGCGCAGCAGACGCTGGGCCTTCTGCTCACCCGGCGGATGGAGGAGGAGGACCTGAACCCCCTCGGCTTCGTCGCCACCGATTACGCCACGCTGATCTGGGGCCTCGATCCGGTCCCGGACCCGGCGCTGCTGCTGGACCGCGCGGCCCTGCGCGACGGCCTCGACACCTGGCTGAAGGGCAACGCGGTGATGAAACGCACCTTCCGCAACGTCGCGCTTGTCGCCGGGCTGATCCAGCGCAACCATCCCGGCCAGCGCAAGTCCGGGCGACAGGCAACGTTTTCCTCGGACATTCTCTACGACACGCTGCACCGCTTCGACCCGGACCACCTGCTCTTGCAGATCACCCGTGAAGAGGCGATGCGCGGCCTTGTCAGTTTTGGCCGGATCGAGAAGATGCTGGACCGCATCGGCGGGCGCATCGACCATGTCACACCCGGCCGCGTGACACCGCTCGCCGCGCCGCTTTTCCTTGAACACGGGCGCGTCCCGGTGGACGGCGCCGCCCGCGACCGCCTGCTTGAGGAGACGGCGGCACGGCTGATGGCCGAGGCGGGGCTGTCGTGACGGAAACAGGTTGTCACCAAGGACAGCGATTGCGTTTTCCCGCCCGAAGCGGCAGGACGGGCGGCATGAGTGCGTATGATTTCCGTTTGTGTGAAACGGCCCTGACAGCGCTGCCTTCCGGCGCGCTTTACTGGGCGGAACAGGGGGTGCTGGTCGTCTCGGACCTGCATCTGGGCAAGTCCGAGCGCATCGCGCGGCGCAGCGGCGTCCTTCTGCCGCCCTATGAGGTGACCGAAACCCTCTCGCGGCTCGACGCCGACATCGCCACCACCGCGCCGCGTCTGGTGATCTGCCTCGGCGACAGTTTCGACGATCTGAAAGCCGCCGATCTGGCCGAGGATCATGCGCTCTGGCTTACGCGGTTGATGGCGGGGCGGCGCTGGGTCTGGATCGAGGGCAACCACGATCCCGGCCCGGTCGATCTGGGCGGCGAACACCGGACAGAGCTGACACTTGGCCCGCTGACCTTCCGCCACATCGCGCTTCTGGGCGCGACGGGCGAGGTGTCGGGCCATTACCACCCCAAGATGCGTGTTGCCGGACAGTCCCGGCGCTGCTTCCTTCTCGACGGGGCGCGGCTGATCCTGCCCGCTTTCGGCACCTATACCGGCGGGCTTTCGTCGGACAGCATCGCCTTTTCCGGCTTGATGGAAGAGGGCGCGATCGCCATCCTGACCGGGCGCAAGGCGCTTCCCGTGCCGATCCCGAAGGATACCCCATGACCGATCCCCTGCCCCACGCGATCGAAGACAAGGTCCGCGACAGCTTCGCCCGCCAGACGATGATGACCACCTTCGGCGCCGAAATCCTGTCACTCGCCGCGGGGGAGGTGGTGCTGTCCGCCCCGATCCTGCCCGGCGCGCGCCAGCAGCACGGCGTCGGCCACGCGGCGCTGACCTTCGGCCTTGGCGACAGCGCGGCGGGCTACGCGGCGCTGACCCTGCTTGCCGCAGAGGCCGAAGTGATGACGGTGGAGATGAAGATCAACCTGCTGGCCCCCGCCGCCGGTGAAAGGCTGATCGCGACCGGCCGCGTGGTGCGCGCGGGCCGCCGCCTGACCATCGTCACGGCCGAGGTGGCGGCGGAAACGGGCGGCCAGCGCAAGCTGATCGCCCTTCTGCAAGGGACGATGGTCCCGACCTAGGGCATTTCGGGTTTACGCTGAATCAGAATTCGAACTTATTTCGTTAGAATTCAGATACTTACCTTCTCAACGCAAACCCGAACCGCTTTAAACGGTCAACCCCTCCGGCTCTGGCAACCCGTTCATCCGGCAGCAGGCGGTGAGGGTATTGGCCAGAAGGCAGGCGATGGTCATGGGGCCGACGCCGCCGGGGACCGGGGTGATGGCGCCTGCGACCTCGGCGGCGCTGGCGTAATCGACATCGCCCACCAGCTTCGTCTTGCCGTCGCGTTCGATCCGGTTGATGCCGACGTCGATCACCGTCGCGCCGGGCTTGACATGCGTGGCGTTCAGCATCTCGGGCCGGCCCACCGCGGCCACCAGGATATCGGCCCGGCGGCACACCTCGGCCAGGTCCTTCGTCCGGCTATGCGCGATCGTCACCGTGCAGCTTTCCCCCAGCAGCAGCTGCGCCATCGGCTTGCCGACGATGTTCGACCGGCCCACGACCACCG
>NZ_PVEP01000001.1 GCF_002973535.1 Albidovulum denitrificans | reverse complement strand
TGACCTCGAACGCGATGCTGAAATGGCAGGAGGATCGCCAAGTGGAATGGCATTACATCGCACCGGGTAAGCCCATGCAGAACGGCTTCGTGGAAAGCTTCAACGGCCGCCTGCGGGACGAGTGCCTAAACGAGCACCTGTTCCCCAACCTGCGCCATGCCCGCCATTTGATTGCGGCATGGCGCGACGACTACAACCATCACCGCCCGCACTCGAGTCTCGACGGGCTCACCCCGCGGGAGTATCACAAACGGTCAGAAGAGGACCAAACCCTGAACAGAGCTAACTTATAAACGCGGACTCTAAGGGGAGCAGGTCAAGAGATATATTTAAAAGAACGGAACAAGTCCGTATTTCTTATATCATTTTCCGATGACATGAAATTCATCATTGTTGCGGATGGATAAATGCTTACCGCACGTGCTTTCAGCTACCAGAATGATCTTATTGCAGGTCATGATGGGCTTACTTTTTTCAGGGTGAACGAAGTATCAGAATTCGAACGAAATAAGTTCAAATTCTGATTCAGCGTCAACCCGAAATGCTATAGATCAGGCCTTCCCTGCCCCGCGCCAGCTTTCGATCTTGCGGTACAGGGTCGAGGGGGAGACGTCGAGAACCCGCGCTGCCTTGGGGATCGACCCGCCATGCAGCGCGATCGTCGCCTCGATCAGCATCCGTTCGACCTCTGCCAGCGGGCGGCCGACAAGGCCGTCAAGCGTCATCGGTTCGGGGCTGCCGGGCGCGGGGGCCACCGCTTCGGCAGTCTGGGTTTCAAGCAGTTCGGCGGGCAGCATGGCGCGCGTCACCGTGGTCCCGTCGTTCAGCACGACCACATGGCGGATCGCGTTGAGAAGCTGGCGCACGTTGCCGGGCCAGTCGAGGTCGCGAAACAGCGCCCGCACATCCTCACCCAGCGTGGTGAAGGCGCGGCCCTCTTCGCGGGCGAAGCGCAGCAGCGCCTCGGTCGCGATGACGTTCACATCCTCGCCCCGTTCGCGCAGCGGCGGCATGTGGATCGGGACGACGTGAAGGCGATAATAAAGGTCCTCGCGGAACTGGCCGCGCCGGACCGCCTGAAGCGGATCGCGGTTGGTGGCGCAGACGATGCGCACATTGACCTTGCGGGGCCGCGTCGCGCCGACGGGCTGGATGGTGGAGGTCTGAAGGAAGCGCAAAAGCTTGGTCTGAAGGTTCAGGTCAAGCTCACAAATCTCATCCAGAAACAGCGTTCCGCCATCGGCCGAGGCGGCGGCGCCCGGCTTGTCCGAAATCGCGCCGGTGAAGGAGCCTTTCACATGGCCGAAGACCTCGGATTCCAGAAGCTCGGACGGGATCGCGCCGCAGTTCAGCGGCACGAAGGGGCCGTTGCGGCGGTTTGACAGATCATGGACCGCCTGCGCGCAAAGCTCTTTCCCGGTGCCGCTTTCACCGGTGATGAAGACCGTCGCCATCGACCGCGCGACCGAACGGATCTTGTCATAGACCTGCCCCATCACGACCGAGGCGCCGATGAACTCCCCCGGCGGAGGGGTTTCCGGCCGCGTCTCCGGCGTGTCGGCGGTATCGGTATGCGCGTCGGTGACCGCGTTCTGGACCGCGTTCAGAAAACGCTGTTCGTCGATGGGCTTGACGAGGAATTCATGCGCCCCCGCCCGCATCGCCGCCACCGCCTTGTTGATCGAGCCATTGGCGGTGATGACGATCACATGCGCGTCGGGCTTGACCGCCAGCATGTCCTGCAACAGATCAAGCCCGTCGCGATCCGGCAGCATCAGGTCCAAAAGCACGACCGCGGGCTTTTGCGTGCGAAACATCGCCAGCCCTGCGGCGGCGGTGCCGGCCGTCGTCACCTCATACCCCGCCGCCTTCAGGACCGATTCATAGACCAGTTGAAGCGAGGGCGTGTCTTCCACCAGAAGAAGCGGGGCGCTTGCCATCAGGCCTCCCCCCGGCTGGCTTTTTCCTTGGTGATGAAGTGGATCAGCCGGTCAAGTTGTCCCAGGCATTCGTCGCCCAGCGTGGCGATGTCGCCCTCGCTTTGCCGATGCGCGATGGCGTTCAGGTTCTGCGCCAGACCCGACAGCCTTTCGGCCCCCACGGCGCCCGCCAGCGCGATCAGGACATGGGTTTCGGCGCGGATCTTGGTCATGTCGTGTTCGGCAAGGCCCGCGACCAGATTGCGTTCGCAATTGCGCAGGTCGGCGGCAAGCCGGATCAGCAACTCGCGCGAGGCGTCCGGTCCCGCCACCTCGATCAGCCGGTCGAAGCAGTCGCGGTTGAACTCCGCCAGCCCTTCCTCGACCTGAATGGCGGCCTCTGCGTCGGTCAGCGCGCTGCGGCGCAGGACATTCGCGATCGCCTGGCCGAAGGTTTCAAGGCTGACGATGGGCTTGGCGAGGATCGCATCGGCGCCCGCGGCATAGATCGCGTCGCGGTTCGCCCTGAGGACATAGGCGGTGATGGCGACGATGGGCATCCGGGAATAGACGCGGTTATCGGCGCGCACGGTGCGGATCACGTCGATGCCGCCAAGGCGCGGCATCTCGATGTCGATCAGGGCCAGGTCGAATTCCTCACGCTCAAGCCAGTTGAGCGCCTGCACCCCGTCCGACGCGGTTTCGAATTCGGCGCCAAGCTGGCGCAGCATCTGGCCCAGCACAAGCTGGTTGGTCTCACTATCCTCGGCCAGAAGGACCTTGGTCCGGCTCAGGTCCGGCAGGTCGGGATGGTCGTCGCGCGCCGCGCTTGAGAAGACCGAGGGCGGCAGTTCCAGCGTCACCCGCGCCCCGCCGCCGTCAAGATTCTCCACCCCGATGGTGCCGCCGAGAGAGCCGGAGAGGTATTTGGAGATATGCATGCCAAGGCCCTGGCCGGGTTTGCCGGTGCCTTCGGGGCGGCCCTGATACTGAAACAGCCGGTCAAGCGCGCCGGTGGAAAAGCCCGGTCCCTGATCGGTGACGTCGATGCGAAGGCCGCCGGTCGCGCCAAGGCCCACCTCCATGCGGACCGTACCTTGATCGGTATACTTGATCGCGTTCGACAGGATGTTCGACAGGATCCGGTCCAGCGATATCCGGTCGACAGTCAGGACCTGCGGCAGGTTCGCGTCCCGGTGACAGGCCAGCGTCAGCCCCTTGGCCGTGGCCCGCCCGGACCAGCGCATCTCGATGTCGTAAAAGAAGCGGTCAAGCTGGACATTCGACGTTGTCCTTGGAAAGGTCGCGTCTTCCCCGAAGAGAATGATCATCGCCTCTTCCAGAAGGCGGGCGAGCGTTTCGCTTGACGTGCGGACCCGTTCCAGTTGCAGCCGCGTGGCCGGGTCCATCCCCGCCTGATCGATCAGGCGCAGCCCGCCGATGATGTCGGAGACGGCGGCGCGGACGTCATGACCCAGAAGGTTCATGTTCCCCGCGTCGGTCGATCCGTCGTCGCCGTTATTCTGCGTTCGGCCGAGTTGCATCAATCTTTACCTGGAACTGCCCTCGGTCGAAATCTGAACACAAGTGGAGGTTGCATGATGTTTGCTTTCTATGCGACGAAACGCATTCCTCCAACTTGTCTGAAACGACAGGTCCGGCGCGCATGATAAATCACGCGGCCGGACCCGATTGTTTCGCGATTTGTGGCGCAAAGTCACTGTGACGGATAGCCCAGCCCCTTCAATGCTGTTGCAATCTCATCCAGGATGGCCGGATCGTCGATGGTTGCGGGCATCTTGTAGGTCTCGCCATCGGCGATCTTGACCATGGTCGCGCGCAGGATCTTGCCCGACCGGGTCTTGGGCAGCCGGTCGACGACGCAGGCCAGCTTGAAGGCCGCGACGGGGCCGATCTGGTTGCGCACCAGCTTGACGCATTCCTTGACGATCTCTTCCGAGGGACGGTTGGTCCCCTTGTTCAGGCAGAGAAAGCCCAGCGGCATCTGGCCCTTCAACTGGTCGGCCACGCCGATGACCGCGCATTCGGCGACGTCGTCATGGCCCGCCAGAACCTCTTCCATAGCACCTGTGGACAGGCGATGGCCCGCGACGTTGATGACATCGTCGGTGCGCGCCATGATGTAGAGATAGCCGTCCTCGTCGATATAGCCCGCGTCGCCGGTTTCGTAATAGCCGGGGAACTGGGTGAGGTAGCTTTTGCGAAACCGCTCTTCCGCGTTCCACAGGCCCGGCAGCGTTCCCGGCGGCAGCGGCAGCTTGACCGCGATGGCGCCAAGATCGCCCGATTTCACCGGATGGCCGCCTTCGTCCAGCACCTTCACGTCATAGCCCGGCATCGGGACAGAGGGGGAGCCGATCTTGACCGGCAGTTCCTCGATCCCGAGCGGGTTCCCGGCGATGGCCCAGCCGGTTTCGGTCTGCCACCAGTGGTCGATCACCGGCACGCGCAGGTGGCGCTGCGCCCATTTGATCGTGTCGGGGTCCGCACGCTCACCCGCAAGGAACAGGGCCTGAAGGTGGCGCAGGTTGTATTCCTTGATCAGCTCCCCGTTCGGGTCCTCGCGCTTGATCGCGCGCAGCGCCGTGGGCGCGGTGAAGAACGACTTCACCTTGTGGTTCTGGATCACGCGCCAGAAGGTGCCCGCGTCGGGCGTGCCGACCGGCTTGCCCTCGAACACGATCGTCGTGCAGCCCGCGATCAGCGGCCCGTAGCAGATATAGGAATGCCCGACGACCCAGCCCACGTCCGAGGCGGCCCAGAACACGTCGCCCGCCCCGACGTTGTAAAGGTTCTTCATCGTCCAGTTCAGCGCGACGAGGTGGCCGGCGGTCGGTCGCACCACGCCTTTCGGCGCGCCGGTCGTGCCTGAGGTATAGAGGATATAGACCGGGTGGTTGCCCTCGACCGGAACGCAATCGGCAGGCTCAACGCCATACTGGAACGCATGCCAGCCGAAGTCGCGCCCTTCGACCAGTTTCGCCACCTCCTGCTCGCGTTGCAGGATGACGCAGAAATCGGGTTTGTGCTTCGCCTGGTCGATGGCGGCATCGAGAAGCGGCTTGTAATGCACGACCCGGCCGGGTTCGAGCCCGCAGGACGCCGCGATGATCGCCTTCGGTGTGGCGTCGTCGATCCGCACGGCCAGCTCATGCGCCGCGAAGCCGCCGAAGACGACCGAATGGATCGCGCCGAGGCGGGAACAGGCCAGCATCGCCTCAAGCGCTTCTGGCACCATCGGCATGTAGATGATGACGCGGTCGCCCTTGCCGACGCCCTTGGCCTTCAGCGCCCCGGCAAGGCTTGCCACGCGGTCGCGCAGCTCGCGATAGGTGATGCCCTTGGTGGAATGGGTGATCGGGCTGTCATGGATGATGGCCAGCTGCTCTCCGCGTCCGGCCTCCACATGGCGGTCGACGGCATTCCAGCAGGTGTTGACCATGCCGTCAGAGAACCATTCGTAAAGCGGTGCATTCTCGGAGAAGAGCGCCTTGCTCGGCGGTTCGACCCAGTCGATGGCCTCGGCCGCCTTCATCCAGAACGCATCCGGGTGGGTCTTCCAGCTACTGTAGACATCCTCATACGACATGGCATTCTCCTCCGAACTGCTATGCAACTGTTACGGAGCGAAAACGCACCGGGCAAGCGCGTTACCGTTCACATCCGGGGCGGGGGCGGAAGAATTTGCAGAACCGCGGGGCGGCGGGGCGCAATGATTTGCAAATGTCGTTTTTCGGGTAAAAATCGCAGGCGATGCCGGGCCGTGTTTGCAAACCGGCCCGGCCCGGCGCCTGCTCAACCGTAATGCGTGACCGGCGTCCCGGCGATGGCGGACATGTTCAAAAGCCCCCGCGCGGTGATCGACGGGGTCACGATATGGGCCTTGTTGCCCATCCCCATCAGGATCGGCCCGACCTCAAGCCCGCCCGCCTTGTGCTTGAGCATGTTGCGCGCGGTGTTGGCGGCATCCGTATAGGCGAAGACGAGGATATTCGCCGCGCCCTCGATCCGGCTGCCGGGCAGGATGCGTTCGCGCAGTTCCGGGTCCAGCGCGGCATCGGCCGACATCTCGCCCTCATAGGTGAAATCGACTCCGCGCTGGTCCAGAAGCGCGATCGCGGCGCGCATCCGCACGCCCGAATCCGACTGGAGGCTGCCGAAGTTCGAATGCGAACACAGCGCCACCTTCGGCGTCACCCCGAAACGGCGGGCATGGCGGGCGGCGCCGATGATCGTCGTCGCGATCTGTTCGGGCGTGGGGACGGCGTTCACATGGGTGTCGGCGATGAAGATCGGGCCGTCTTCCTGGATCATCAGGCTCAGCGCGCCATGCGCCGTCAGCCCGTCGCGGGCCAGGACCTGGCTGATATAGTTCAGGTGCCAGCCGAACTGCCCGAAGGTGCCGCAGATCATGCTGTCGGCATCGCCCCGGTGAACGGCGATGGCGGCGATGGCGGTGGTGTTGGTGCGCATGATCGCGCGGGCAAGGTCGGGCGTGACGCCCCGGCGCGCCATCAGGTCGTGATAGCTGCCCCAGTAGTCGCGGTAACGCGGGTCGTTTTCGGGGTTCACGATCTCAAAATCCCGACCGGGCCGGATCGGCAGGCCCGCGCGTTCGCAGCGCCGCTCGATCACCTCGGGGCGGCCGATCAGGATCGGGCTGTCGGTCATCTCCTCCAGCATCGCGTTGGCGGCGCGCAGGACCCGCTCATCCTCGCCTTCGGAAAAGACGATGCGGCGGTTGGCGCTGCGCGCGGCCTCGAAGACCGGCCGCATGATAAGGGCGGATTTGAAGACCGAGCCGTCAAGCTTGCGCCGGTAGCTGTCCAGATCCTCGATCGGCCGCGTCGCGACGCCGGTTTCCATCGCCGCCCGCGCGACCGAGGAGGCGACGGTGCCGATCAGGCGCGGATCGAAGGGCTTCGGGATCAGGTAATCGGGGCCAAAGGTCAGCTTTTCGCCGCGATAGGCCGCCGCCGCCTCGGCGCTCGTGGTGGCGCGGGCAAGGGCCGCGATGCCGTCGATGCAGGCCAGTTCCATCTCATCGTTGATCGTCGTCGCGCCGACATCCAGCGCGCCGCGGAAGATGAAGGGAAAGCAAAGGACGTTGTTGACCTGGTTCGGGAAATCGCTGCGGCCCGTGGCGATGATGGCATCGGGCGCGACGGAACGCACCTCATCGGGCAGGATCTCGGGCGTGGGGTTGGCCAGCGCGAAGACGATGGGCTGGGCGGTCATCTTCGCGACCATCGCGGGCGTCAGGACACCGGGACCGGACAGGCCAAGGAACATGTCCGCGCCCTCGATCACCTCCTCCAGCGTCGCGGGGGCGGTGCCTTGCGCATAGGCGGCCTTCTGCGGCGTCATCTGGCTTTCGCGGCCGTGGTAGACGAGGCCCTCAATGTCGCAAAGCCAGACATTCTCGCGCCGCACGCCCAGCTTCAGCAACATGTCGAGGCAGGCGATCCCCGCCGCGCCGCCGCCGGTAGAGACGACTTTGATCTTGTCGAAATCCTTGCCCGCGACGTGCAGCGCATTGGTCGCCGCCGCGCCGACCACGATGGCGGTGCCATGCTGGTCGTCGTGAAAGACCGGGATATTCATCCGCTCGCGGCAAAGCCGTTCGACGATGAAGCAGTCGGGCGCCTTGATGTCCTCAAGGTTGATCGCGCCGAAGGTCGGTTCCAGCGCGCAGACGATGTCGGCCAGCTTTTCCGGGTCGGGTTCGTTCACCTCGATGTCGAAGCAGTCGATATTGGCGAATTTCTTGAACAGGACCGCCTTGCCCTCCATCACCGGCTTTGACGCCATCGCACCGATATTGCCAAGGCCCAGCACGGCGGTGCCATTGGTGACGACGGCGACGAGATTGCCGCGCGCGGTGTAGCGGCTGACGGTGGCGGGATCGGCCTTGATCTCAAGACAGGCCTCGGCCACGCCGGGGGAATAGGCGCGGGCCAGGTCGCGGCCGTTGGCAAGCGGCTTGGTGGCGCGGATCTCAAGCTTTCCGGGCTTGGGATGCTCGTGATAGTCAAGGGCGGCCTGACGCGCGTTTTCCTGTCTGGTCTCGTCCACGTCCTGTCCTCCGCTGTTTCATTTAACGCTAAACTATCTTCCGGGGACACGGAAGGGACCTTCCGCGACGGGCCTTCGCCGCAGGGTCAAGGGGCCGCGTGGTTGGATTCCGCTTCTGAATCGCGCGGGGCGGACCTAAAGTCGCGGGCGAGGGGACCGGTCCGCAATGAAAAGAGGGCGAGATGGGGTATGAGACATTGCTGAAGGCCGCCACGGCGGTGCGCGACAACGCCTATGCGCCCTATTCGCATTTCAAGGTCGGCGCGGCGGTACGCGGGGCGTCGGGGCGGATCTATCAGGGCTGCAACGTCGAAAACGCCGCCTATCCCGAAGGCACCTGTGCCGAGGCGGGCGCCATCGCCGCCATGGTCGCGGCGGGCGAGACGGAGTTGCGTGAGGTCGCCGTCATCGCCGATTGCCCGCACCCGGTGCCGCCCTGCGGCGGCTGTCGGCAGAAACTGGCGGAGTTCGGGCGCCACGACGTCAAGGTGACGCTGGCCACGGTCGAGGGCGCGACGCTGGAAACCTCCATCGGCGATCTGCTTCCGGGCAGTTTCGGCGCGGGCCACATGGACAGGTCGTGATGCCGGACGCCCGGACCATCATTGCCGCGCTGCGCGACCGCAAGGGCCTGCCGGGGGCGTCGGCGGAATGGTTCGCCGATGGACTTGCCTCGGACGGGGTGACCGATGCGCAGGCGGGCGCTTTCGCGATGGCGGTTTTCCTCAACGGGCTGTCCGAGGCCGAAAGGGTGGGCCTGACACTGGCGATGCGCGATAGCGGGCAGGTGCTGGACTGGGCCTTGCCGGGGCCGGTTCTCGACAAGCATTCGACCGGGGGGATCGGCGATTGCACGTCGCTCCTGCTCGCCCCGGCGCTGGCGGCTTGCGGGGCCTATGTGCCGATGATCTCGGGCCGCGGGCTTGGCCATACCGGCGGCACGCTGGACAAGCTTGAGGCGATACCGGGCTATCGCACCGATATTTCGACCGACGACCTGCATCGCCTTGTCGCCGATACCGGCTGTGCGATCATCGGCGCGACCGGGGACATCGCCCCCGCCGACCGCCGCCTTTATGCGATCCGCGACGTCACCGGGACGGTCGAATCCATTGACCTTATCACTGCCTCCATCCTGTCGAAGAAACTCGCCGCCGGGCTTCAGGGCCTTGTCTTGGACGTCAAGGTCGGCACCGGCGCCTTCATGAAGACAATGGACCGGGCCGAGGCGCTGGCGAAATCGCTGGTCGCGACGGCGGAAGGGGCGGGGTGCCGGGCGGCGGCGCTCATCACCGACATGAACCAGCCGCTCGCCTCCTCTGCCGGGAACGCGCTTGAGGTGCTTGAGGCGATGGAGACGATGACCGGCAACGCCGTCAATCAGGCGCTTTGGGACGTGACCGTTGCGTTGGGGGCCGAGGCGCTGGTCCTGGGCGGGCTGGCGAGCGATGAAGAGGACGGCGCCGATCAGGTGGATGAGGCGCTGACATCGGGCCGCGCGGCCGAGGTCTTTGGTCGCATGGTCGCGGCGCTGGGTGGACCGGGCGATTTCGTCGACCGCTATCCCGACCGGCTGCCCGCCGCGCGGGTCGTGCGTGACGTTCCCGCGCCGCGCGCCGGGTTCGTGACCGAAATCGACGCCGAGGCGCTGGGCCATGCCGTCGTCCATCTGGGCGGCGGGCGGCTGCGGGGCGGCGACAGGATCAACCCCTCGGTCGGCCTGTCGGACATGATGCCGATTGGTGAGCCGCTGGCGGCAGGCGAAACCATCGCCCGCATCCACGCCGCCAGCGACGGGGATGCCGAGGCGGCGCTGGCCGCCGTGATCGCCGCCTACCGGATCGGTGAGGACGACCCCGAAGAACCGCCCCTGATCCATGACAGGATCGTCGCATGACCCGCGCCTTCCTGATCGTGATGGACAGCGTCGGCGCGGGCGGCGCGCCCGATGCCGATACGTTCTTCAACGGCGATGTACCCGATACCGGCGCCTCTACGCTGGGCCATATTGCCGCCGCCTGCGCCGGGGGCCGGGCCGAGGAGGGGCGGAGCGGCCCCTTGAGGATGCCCAACCTCGATGCGCTGGGGCTGGGCGCGGCGGTGCGGCTGGCCTCGGGCGCCGATATGCCGGGGCTCACCGCCGACCCCGCCGGGCGCTGGGGCGCGGCGACAGAGGTGTCGCGCGGCAAGGACACGCCGTCCGGGCATTGGGAACTGGCGGGTGTCCCGGTGCCGTGGGACTGGCACTATTTCCCCGACACCGTCCCCGCCTTCCCGCAGGACCTGATGGATGAGGTGGCGCGGCTTTGCGGCGCGGGCGGCACGCTGGGCAATTGCCATGCCTCAGGCGTTCCGATCATCGAGGAACACTGCGCCGAACACATGCGCACCGGCTGGCCGATCTGCTACACTTCGGCTGACAGCGTGTTTCAGATCGCCTGCCATGAGGAAAGCTTTGGCCTCGACCGGCTGTTGCAGCTCTGCCAGGACATCGCGCCCCGGCTGCATGCGATGAAGGTCGGCCGCGTGATTGCGCGGCCCTTCACCGGCGGGCCGGGAAATTTCCGCCGCACCGCCAACCGTCATGACTACGCGATCGCGCCGCCGTCGCCGACGCTCTGCGACTGGGTCCACGCCGCCGGGCGCAAGGTCCATGCCATCGGCAAGATCGGCGACATCTTCTCCATGCGCGGGATAGACGATGTGAGGAAGGGGACGGATTCTGTCCTTTTCGAACATCTGATGGCGGCGGTTGAGGGGGCTGAGGGTGGGTCCTTGACCTTTGCGAACTTCGTGGAATTCGACACGCTCTACGGCCACCGCCGCGACGTCTCGGGCTATGCCCGTGCGCTGGAATGGTTCGACGGGCAGGTGGCGGGCTTCCTTGCGGCGCTGCGGCCCGGCGATCTGGCGATCTTCACCGCCGATCACGGCAACGATCCGACATGGGTTGGCACCGACCACACCCGCGAGCGCGTCCCGGTCGTAATGGCGGGCGCGGGGGCGGGCGGCCTTGGCCAGATCGCCTTCACCGATGTCGCGGCCACGGTTGCCGCGCATCTGGGCGTTCCGTCGCAAGGGCCGGGAAGGAGCGTTCTGTGACCCTGCCGAAGATCGAACTGCACCTGCATCTGGAAGGGGCGGCGCCGCCCGCCTTCGTGCGCGGTCTGGCGACCGAGAAGAAGATCGACATTTCCGGCATCTTCGACGACCGGGGCAACTACGCCTATACCGACTTCTGGCACTTCCTGAAGGTCTATGAGGCCGCGACCTCGGTCCTTACCACGCCCGCCGACTACGCCCGCCTGACCCGCGCGGTTCTGGCCGAAAGCGCGGCTTCGGGGGTGATCTATTCGGAATGCTTCCTCAGCCCCGATTTCTGCGGCGGGCGGGACGTGGGCGCCTGGCGCGAATACCTCCATGCGATTCGCGAGGCGGCGGAGGAGGCAGAACGGCAGGACGGTATCACGCTGCGTGGCATCGTCACGCCGATCCGCCATTTCGGACCCGAGAAGGCGCGTGAGACTGCGCTCTGCGCCGCCGAGACGGCGGGCGACTGGCTGGTCGGCTTCGGCCTTGCCGGGGATGAGAAGGTCGGTCGGCCCAAGGATTTCGCCTGGTCCTTCGATTGCGCGCGTGAGGCCGGGTTGCGGCTGACCTGCCATGCGGGCGAATGGGGCGGCCCCGACAGTGTGCGCGATGCCGTCCGCGATCTGCGGGTGGAGCGGATCGGCCACGGCGTCCGCGCCATCGAGGACCCCGCACTGGTCGATGAACTGGCCGAGGCGGGTATCGTGCTTGAGGTCTGTCCGGGGTCCAATGTTGCCTTGAAGCTTTACCCGAACTTTCGTGCGCATCCAATTGAAAAGCTTATGGAACGCGGCGTGAAGGTGACGGTCTCCACCGACGATCCACCCTTCTTCCACACGACCATGGCGCGCGAATACGATGCGCTGGCCGAGGCGTTCGGCTGGGATGACGGCGTCTTTCGCCAGATCGCCGACACCTCGATCCGCGCTGCATTCTGCATGGAAGAAACGCGCGACAAGATACTGAAGAGACTGGAGAAAGCGCATGCTTGAACACCTGACCGTCGTCACCCACCCGCTGGTGCAGCACAAGCTGACCCTGATGCGCGACAAGGACGCGTCGACCAATTCCTTCCGCCGCCTGCTGCGCGAAATCAGCCAGCTTCTCGCCTATGAAATCACGCGCGAGATGGAGATGACGACCAGGCGTATCCAGACCCCGCTCTGCGAGATGGACGCGCCGGTGATCGACGGCAAGAAGCTTGCGCTCATCTCGATCCTGCGGGCGGGGAATGGGCTTCTGGACGGGGTGCTGGAACTGATCCCGGCCGCCCGTGTCGGGTTCGTGGGGCTTTACCGCGACGAGGCGACGCTTCAGCCGGTGCAGTATTACTACAAGGTTCCGGCGGGGCTTGAGGACCGGCTGGTGATCGCGCTCGATCCAATGCTGGCCACCGGGAATTCCTCGGCCGCGGCGGTGGACCTGCTGAAGAAATCGGGCGCGCGGAACATCCGCTTCATGTGCCTTCTGGCCGCGCCGGAAGGGGTGGCGCGGATGAAAGAGGCCCATCCCGACGTGCCGATCGTCACAGCGGCTGTGGATGAGCGTCTGAACGAACATGGATATATTGTGCCGGGGCTAGGGGATGCGGGCGACCGCATGTTTGGCACAAAATAGGCCGTATCCCCTTTACGCGGGCCGCCCGGTTTGGCATCCTTCCGCGACAGATTCAGGGGCGGATGATGCGTGTATTTGCAGGGGTCGCGGTGGCGGCAGTGATGGCGGTTCTGGCCGGCGGTGTCGTCGTGGCGCAGGGGAACCAGGGGCCAAGGGAACTGCCCCCGGCAGATTTCGGTGGCAACCAGTATGTCGACAGCGCCGGGTGCGTCTTTCTGCGCGCGGGTCTTGGCGGGCAGACAAGCTGGGTCCCGCGTCTGGGGCGCGACCGCACCCCGGTCTGTGGCTATGAGCCGAGCGTGACGGCAGCCGCCGCTGCGCCGGTCGCCGCCGACCCCGCGCCGGACCCGGTTGCCGCGCCGGTCGAGGCCGCCCCGGCGCCTGCGGCCGCGCCTGCCACGGTGAAGCCCGCGCGGGCAAAGCCCGTACGCAAGACCGCCCGCAAGGCCAAGCGCGCGCCCGACAGCACAACCACCGCCCTTGTCCGGCAGAGTACCGTCGCCAAGGCGAACACCTACTGCGCCGACCGGATCGACACGGCACAGCGCTACTTGCTCAGCGACGGGCGCCGGGTGACGCAATGTGACGACAGCGCGACGGGTGCGGCGGTGCCTTACCTCAACGGCCTTGGCGTGCCGGGCCTGACGGTGACGGACCGCGCCCCGACGGCGGCCGAGATCCGCCGCGCCGAGACCGCCAATCAGGGCGGCTACCGCGTGACCTATGCCAAGGGTAACCTGACCGAGGCGGGCCGGGCCGCGATGGCGACGGAACCGGCCGGGGCCACGGGCGGGGCCTTTGTCCAGATCGGGGCCTTCGGCGATCCGGCCAATGCCGAACGCGCCATCGCGACGTTGAACGGGCTGGGGCTGCCGGTTTCGGTCGGTGTCGGCGGGCGGCTGAAGGTCATCCTTGCAGGCCCCTTCGCCAGCGCGGCCGAGGTGAGGGATGCCGTGACGCTGCTCCGGCGGAACGGCTACCCGGACGCCTATCCGACGCGCGGCTAAAGCGTTTCGGGTTTGCGTTGAGAAAGTAAGTATCGGAATTCGAACGAAATAAGTTCGAATTCTGAGTCAGTGTAAACCCGAAATGCCATAGGCGTTACCCGTCGCAGATCCCCTGAAGCGCGACCCAGTCGGTGTCGGTCATGACCGGCCTTGCGTCTTTCGCATGGGGATCGGCCTCGATCAGGGGCAGCGTCGTTTCCCCCGTCGGGTCGATGGCATAGGCGAAGGGGGTGCTGGAAATCCCGGCCTCGGCGAAACGCTGAAGCAACCTCTCGGGCCGGGGAAGCCAGTCACTGCCTGCAAGGATCACATCGCCATAGCCCTTCACCGCGTCCGCCGACAGCGACCCGGTGGTGATAAGGCCGATCGTCGCGCGCAACCCCGCATGGCGCAGAACGGCGCGGGTGGGGCCTGTGTCCTCTGCCGCCAGTTGCGCGGCGAGGATCGCGGCCGCCGCCACCTCGGGCCGGTCCTGCCCGTCGATCAGCGCATTCGGCAGGACAAGGACCCCGCCCGGCAGCATCCGGGGCCGTTTCAGCGGCGCGGGCAGGACATAGGTTTCGCCCCCGGTGCCAGTCATCCGGTCGCGCAGGCGCGTCAGCGCGGCGGTGCCTTCGACATTGCCGCAGGGCGCGCCGGTCAGCCGCTCCAGATCCTCAAGCGCGAGGCGGCCGAGGGCTTGCCGCGTCGCGAAGGGCAGGGCCTCGGCCGTGTGGTCGATGATGGCGCGTGGCAGCCAGAGGACCCCGACCGCCAGAACCGCCGCCAGAGCCGACCACATCAGCCAGCCGCGCAACCGACCCGGATGCGGCTTGCGGGCGGAAATGAGGGTGTGGACCTTGTCGATGGCCGCGACCATCGTCGCGTCCTCGATCTCCAACTCTTCGTCGGCATCGGCGGCGGGGGCATAGCGCGCAGGCACCTCGCCGGGGTTCAGGCGAAGGATCGCGGGCAGCGACCAATGGGTCAGCGCGCGTTGGCTGCGCGCCTCGGACAGCACAAGGGTCGCATCCCCGAAGGACACGATGACCTCGCGCTTCTGCGCCTCGGGCGCCTCGCGCCAGAGGCCGGTACATTCCAGTCTCTGGAATTCGGTAAGTGCCGTCATCTTCGGCCGCGACTGCCCTGTTCCCCACTTGGCCCGACCCTAGCCGAAGCGGCGGGGCAGGACAATTCCCGCCGGGGCGCGCACAGCGTCACACGTCCTTCGCGATCAGACGCAGTTCGAATTTCTGGCTTTTCCCGGTCGAGGTCTTGGGCAGGTCGCGAAAGACGATCTTCTTCGGCGTCTTGAACCCGGCCAGCCGGGTCCGGGTGAAGGCGATAAGTTCCTCTTCCGTCGCCATCTGGCCTTCTTTCAATTCCACGAAGGCGCAAGGCACCTCGCCCCATTTGTCGTCGGGCCGGGCGACCACGGCGCAAAGCGACACCGCCGGATGGTGCATCAGCGCGCCCTCCACCTCGACGGAAGAGATATTCTCGCCGCCCGAGATGATGATGTCCTTCGCCCGGTCGGTGATCTTGATGTAGCCGTCGGCATGCTGGAAGGCGACGTCGCCCGACCGGAAATAGCCGCCCCGGAACGCCTCTGCCGTCGCCTCGGGGTTCTTGAGGTAGCCCTTCATCACCGCATTGCCGCGAATCGCGATCTCCCCCGTCGAGTGGCCGTCCCACGGCACCGGATGGCCGTGATCGTCATGGACGGCGATGTCCTCCATGAAGGGCATCAGCACGCCGGTTCGCGCCTTGATGACCGCGCGGTCTTCCTGCGGGAGCGTGTCCCATTCCGCGTTCCAGATGCATTCGGTCACATGGCCATAGGTCTCTGTCAGCCCGTAGACCTGCGTCACGTTGAAGCCCAGCGGTTCGATCGCGGCCAGCGTGGCGGCGGCGGGCGGGGCGCCGGCGGTAAAGACCTCCACCACATGATCGAAGGCGCGGCGATCACCCTCCTTCGCCTGGATCAGCATGTTCAGCACGATGGGCGCGCCGCCGAAATGGGTGACGCCGTGATCGGCGATGGCGTCATAGATGTTCTTCGCCGTCACGTCGCGGCAGCAGACGACGGTGCCACCGACCGCAGGCATGCCCCAGGTGTGGCACCAGCCGTTGCAATGGAAAAGCGGCACGATGGTCAGGTAGACCGGGTGGATGCCCAGCTTCCACGCCACCGCCGTTCCCATCGCCAGCAGATAGGCGCCGCGATGGTGGTAGACCACGCCTTTCGGCCGCCCCGTCGTGCCGGAGGTGTAGTTGAGCGCGAGGCTCTCCCATTCATCCTCGGGCAGGATCCAGGGCGCATCGGGATCGCCCTCGGCCAGAAGATCCTCATAGGTGACATACCGGCCCGACGGTTCGAACCCCGCCTCTTCGTCCACGACCTCGATGATGGTCGGCCCATCGCCTTCCATCATCGCGATGGCGGTCTCGGCGAGGCCCAGAAGCGCGGTATCGACCAGCGCGATCTTCGCCTCGCCATGGCCGAAGATATAGCCCACCGTATCGACGTCGAGCCGCGTGTTGATCGTGTTCAGCACCGCCCCTGCCGCCGGGATGCCGAAACTCGCCTCGGCCTGGGCCGGGATGTTCGGCAGAAGGGTCGCCACCACATCGCCCGGCTTCACCCCGCGCCGCGCCAGAGCCGAGGCAAGGCGGCTGACCCGCGCGTGATAGTCGCGGTAGCTGCGCCGGGTCTTGCCGTAGATCATCGCCGTGTGGCCGGGAAAGATCGCCGCCGCGCGCGCAAGGAAGGAGAGCGGGGTCAGCGGCACGAAATTGGCCGCGTTGCGTTCAAGTCCGGTTTCGTCCCTCATCCAGCCCATTCTGCCCTCCCTCCGGCGCAAACGTGTCGCGAACAGGCGCGATTATTGCGGCTTGTCAGGCTCTTGGAAAGGACCAAGAGACGGAGCGTGGGTAGCATGGCGACTATTCCGATGACAGCGGCGGCGGACCGCACCCTTGCCGCCGCGGCGGCGATCCTCGGCTATGCGATCATCATCGGGTTTACCGACAATTTCGTCCGCGTGATCGCGGCGGATGCGGGGCTTTGGCAGTTTCACGCGCTGCGCGGCGTGATGGCGATGGCGATCCTCGGCGTCGCGGCCCGGCCGCTTGGCCTGCGCCTTGCGCCGCGAAACCTGCGCGCCGTGGCGGGGCGAAGCCTGATCCATGGCTGCGCGATGCTGATCTATTTCGGCTGCCTCGCCTTCCTGCCGGTGGCGACGGTGGCGGCGGGGCTTTTCACCGCGCCGATCTTCGTCCTCCTGATCTCCCGCTTCGCCTTCGGCCACGCGGTCGGCCCCTACCGGATCGCGGCGGTGCTGATCGGGTTTCTGGGTGTGATCCTCGTCCTCGGCCCCGCCTCGGGCGAACGGATCGGTGCGGCCACGGTCCTGCCGGTCGCGGCGGGGGCGCTTTATGCGCTGGGCAACCTCGCCACCCGCGAATGGTGCGCGGGCGAGACGGCCGAAACCCTGCTGGCGGGGTTCTTCGTGACGCTCGGCCTTTTCGGCGTGATCGGGATGATCGCCCTCGCGCTCTGGCCGGTCCCTGTGCCGGAGGGCGCGGCAGGCTTCGTCCTGCGTGGCGCGACGGTGCCGACCGGACCTTTCCTTTTCTGGACCTTCGTGCAGGCCGGAGGATCGCTGATCGGCGTCGGCCTGATGATCCGCGCCTACCAGATCGCGGCGGCGAGCCGGGTCGCGATCTTCGAATATGTCATCCTGCCCGCCAGCGCGCTCTGGTCCTACCTGCTCTGGGCAGAGGTCGTTTCCCCGCGCGCGGCACTTGGCATGGGGCTGATCTTCCTCGCCGGGCTTATCATCGTGCTCCGCCGACGCTAAGTTCGGCCCATGATCCTCTCACGCGGCCGCCGCTATATCTTCATCCATATCCCCAAGACCGGCGGCACGGCGCTGACGCTGGCGCTTGAGGGGCGCGCGATGAAGGATGACGTGATCGTCGCCGACACGCCCAAGGGCCGCGCGCGCCGCAGGCGGGTGCAGGGGGTGGAGACGGCAGGGCGGCTCTGGAAACACTCGACGCTTGCCGACATCGGCGGGCTGGCGCGCGATGCGGAGATCGCCGAGTTCTTCACCTTCACGCTGGTTCGCAACCCCTGGGACCGGATGGTCAGCTACTACCACTGGCTCAGGGTACAGGACTTCGCCCACCCGGCGGTCGCGCTGGCCAAACGCCTCGATTTCAGCGCCTTCCTGAACGCGCCCGATACCTGCGCCAGCTTTGCCGCCACCCCCTATGGCAGCTATATGCGCGACAGGACGGGCAAGGAGTGTTGCGATCTCTTCCTGCGTCTCGAACACTTCGCAGCCGACGCGCCCCGCCTTGAGGCGCATCTGGGCTTCCGCCTCGGTCCCCTGCCACGCGCCAACAGTTCCGAGCGCGCCCGCGACTGGCGGGGCTATTACAGCGATGCCGATGCCGCGCTTCTCGCCACCCTCTGCGCCGAGGATATCGCCCGCTTTGGCTACAGCTTCGATCCTGCGGCTTCTTCGTTGTGAAAATACTCCACGGGGGGTGCGGGGGGTGTGAAACCCCCCGCTGCCTCGCCCTCAGGCGGCCCTGGCGCCGCTTCCGAAGCGTCCGTAGAACGTCTCGCCCGCCTTCGCCATGTTACGCAGCAGTTTGGGTGCCGCGAACCGCGCGCCATGGGCCTCTTCCAGCCCGTCGCAGATCGCCACGGCCCGTTCCGCCCCGATGATATCGAGCCAGGAGAACGGACCCCCCGACCAGGGCGCAAAGCCCCAGCCGAGGATCGCGCCGACATCGCCCTCGCGGATGTCCTCCAGCACGCCGTCCTCAAGCGCCCGCACGGCCTCCAGCACCTGCGCCATCATCAGCCGGTGCTGCACCCCGGTCAGCTCCGGCTGATCCGCCGCCACGGGCCAGGCCGCCCCCAGCCCGTCCCAAAGGCCCAGCCGCCCGCCTTTCTCGTCATAGGCGTAGAACCCCGCCTTGGCCTTGCGGCCCAGCCGCCCCTGATCGGCCATCGCGAACAGGATCTTGTCCACCGCGCCGTCGGGATAGGCGTCGCCCATCGCGGCCTTGGTGGCCTTGGCGATCTTCACGCCAAGGTCGATCGAGGTCTCATCGACCAGTTGCAACGGGCCAAGCGGGAAGCCCAGAAGCGTCGCCGCATGTTCGATCAGCGCCGGTTCCACCCCTTCGGCCACCATGCGGATGCCTTCGTTGATATAGGGGATGATGCAGCGGTTGGCGTAGAAGAAGCGGGCATCGTTGACGACGATCGGCGTCTTCCTGATCTGGCGGACGAAATCCAGCGCCTTGGCGACCGCGACCGGGCCTGTTTCCTTCCCCTTGATGATCTCGACCAGCATCATCTTGTCGACGGGGGAAAAGAAGTGGATGCCGATGAACTGCTCCGGCCGTTTCGAGGCCTTCGCCAGATCGCTGATCGGCAGGGTGGAGGTGTTGGTGGCAAAGATCGCGCCTTCGGGGATCACCGCCTCGGCCTTCGCGGTCACCCCGGCCTTGACCTTCATATCCTCGAACACCGCCTCGACGATCAGGTCACAGCCCGTCAGCGCGGCGTAATCCGTCGTCGCGGTGATCCGGGCCAGCACCTCTTCCTTCTTCTCGGCCGTCACCTTGCCGCGCTTCATGCCCTTGTCGAGCAGGTCGGCGGAATGCGCCTTGCCGCGCTCCGCGGCCTCTTGCGCGGCGTCGATCAGCACGACCTCGATCCCGGCATTCGCGCTGACATAGGCGATGCCCGCGCCCATCATGCCGGCACCCAGAACGCCAACCTTTTTCACCCGCTGGTCCGGCACGTCAGGGCGGTTCGCGCCCTTCTCCAGCGCCTCCTTGTTCAGGAACAGCGACCGGATCATGGCGGAAGAGGACGGGTTCATCAGCACCTTGGTGAACCAGCGCGCCTCGATCCGCAGCGCGGTGTCGAAATCGACCATCGCGCCTTCATAGACCGCCGCCAGTAGCGCCTTGGCGGCCGGGTAGACGCCTTGCGTCTTGCCATGCACCATCGCATTGGCTCCAACGAAGGTCATGAAGCCGGCCGGGTGATAGGGCGCGCCGCCGGGCATCTTGAAGCCCTTCTGGTCCCAGGGCTTGACGATATCGGCGTCAGCGGCCGACAGAACCCATTCCTTCGCCTTAGCGAGCAACTCACCGGGCGCCACAACCTCATCAATCAGCCCCGCGCCCTTGGCCTTTTTCGGGTCCAGCATCTTGCCTTCCAGCAGCACCGGCGCCGCCGCCATCGCGCCCACCATGCGGGAATAGCGCGTGGTGCCTCCGCCGCCGGGGAAGAGGCCGACCAGGATTTCCGGCAGGCCGATCTTCGCCTTCGGGCTGTCGGCCATGAAGCGGCGATGACAGGCCAGCGCGATTTCCGTCCCGATGCCGGCCGAGGTGCCGGGCAGGGCGCAGGCCACAGGCTTGCCGCCCTTCAGGGTCTTCGGGTCCATCCCGGCGCGTTCCAGCTTGCGCAGGATATGGTGGCCGGACATGGTGAAATCGAACAGGGCCTGGGCCGGGTTTTCCCCCGCCTCCTCGCGGATTTTCGCCAGCACGTTCAGGTCCATCCCGCCCGCGAATGTTTCCTTGCCCGAGGTGATGACGATGCCCTTGACGGCGTCGTCGGCCAGCGCGGTATCGACCATCTCGCTCACTTGGGCGAAGCCCTCGCGGCTCATCACGTTCATCGACTTGCCCGGCACGTCCCAGGTCAGCGTCGCAACGCCGTCGGCGTCCACGGAATAGGTGAAATCGGTCATGTTCTCTCTCCCGTGTAAGGGGTGCCGTCCTTGTAGGTGAAGCTGGCCTTGCCGTCCTGGATCGCGATCTCCAGATCGACATCGGAATAGGTGGCCTTTTCGGGGTTCATCCGGGAACCGACGACGAGGAAACGCGCCTCCGCCCCCGATCTGTTGACGAAGCAATGCCCGTTCGGATCGCCCGCCGGAAAGGCCGCGCAATCGCCGGGGCGCATGACGGTTTCGCCGCCGTCCTGCACCAACACGCATTCGCCCTGCATGATCATGACGAATTCATCCTCACGGTGGTGCCAGTGGCGGAGCGACGACCGTGCGCCGGGTTGCAGGATCACCTCATTCGCGCCGAACTGCGTCAGCCCGCCCGCATCGCCGAGGCGCAGCGAGGATCGCCCGGCCATCTGGCTGGCATAGGGTTCGGGGTAGATGGAGCCGGTCTTGACCGGTACGCTGGCCTTGTCGATGATGCCCATCACACCCTCTCGATGATCGTGGCCGCACCCATGCCCGACGCGATGCAAAGCGTGGCAAGGCCCGTACCCTTGCCGGTGCGCTCCAGCTCATCTAGCAGCGTGCCGATGATGATCGCGCCGGTGGCGCCAAGCGGGTGGCCCATGGCGATGGCGCCGCCGTTGACGTTGACCTTGTCGGGCGAGACGTCGAAAGCCTGCATGAAGCGCAGGACGACGGCGGCGAAGGCCTCATTCACCTCGAAAAGGTCGATGTCGGAAATCGACATGCCGCTGTCTTTCAGGATCTTTTCCGTCACCGGCACCGGGCCGGTCAGCATGATCGTCGGATCGGTGCCGATCTTCGCGGTCGCGCGGATGCGGGCGCGGGGCTTCAGGCCCCATTTGTCGCCGAATTCCTTGTTGCCGATCAGCACCGCCGCCGCCCCGTCCACGATGCCCGAGGAGTTCCCGGCGTGGTGGATATGCTCGATCCGCTCCAGATGCGGGTATTTCATCAGCGCGAGCTTGTCGAAGCCGGGCATCACCTCGCCCATGTCCTTGAAGCTGGCCTTCAGCGCGCCCAGCGTCTGCATGTCGGTGCCGGGGCGCATGTATTCGTCATGGTCGAGGATCGGCAGGCCGTTCTGGTCGCGGATCGTGACGATGGATTTCGCGAAACGCTTGTCTTCCCACGCCTTTGCGGCGCGTTTTTGCGATTCCACCGCAAGGGCGTCGGCCTCATCGCGCGAAAAGCCGTATTCGGTGGCGATGATGTCGGCGGAAATGCCCTGCGGCACGAAATAGGTCTTCCAGGCAAGGGACGGGTCGACCGCGATCGCGGCCCCGTCAGAGCCCATGGGGACACGACCCATCATCTCCACGCCGCCGGCGATATAGCCCATCCCGGCGCCGCCCTTTACCTGGTTGGCGGCAATATTCACCGCCTCCATCCCCGATGCGCAGAAGCGGTTGATCGCAAGGCCGGGGATATGTTCGTCGAGGTCCGACAGCAGCACGGCCGAGCGCGCAAGACAGCCGCCCTGTTCGCCGACCTGGGTCACATTGCCCCAGATCACGTCCTCGACCGCGTGACCGGCAAGGTTGTTGCGCTCCTTCACCGCGTTCAGGACCTTGGCCGACAGCGCGACCGAGGTCACCTCATGCAGGCTGCCATCCTTGCGGCCCTTGCCGCGCGGACTGCGGACGGCGTCATAGATATAGGCGTCGGTCATGGTCTTCTCCCGTTATTCGCTCACTTGCACGCAGGTCGCCTTGACGGTGATCGCCCGCGTCCTGAGCTGGTCTTCCATCTTCGTGCGCGCCGCCTCGCAGAGCGCCTCGGTGGCAAAGGGCGTCTCGTTCACGCGCACCTCATGGGGGACGTTTTCGCCGGTGACGGTGTAGACGACCGCGATCAGCAGCCAGTTCATGTCGGTTCCTCCGCTCAGGCCCGGTCGGACGGATTGCCGGGCATCAGGTCATAGGGGTGTTTCCAGCCCGGCAGGGCCGCGATGCGGTCAAGCCAGCGGTCGATATGGGGCAGGGCCTTGCGGTCGAAGCCCCAGGGTTCGGGGTAGTAGAGATAGCCGCAGCAGGCGAGGTCGGCCAGCGTCGGGGCGTCGCCCGTCACCCAGTTGCGGCCCTCAAGATGGCGGTCGAGAACGCCAAGCGCCGTCATGACCCGGCCCGAAAGCCATTTGATCGCCTCGGCCGGGCGCTTCTCCTCGGGGACGAAGTTCATCAGGAAGCGCAGCGCGCCCTGCTGGCCCGATCCCTTCTGACCGTCCCAGAACAGCCAGCGCAGGATCTCGTTCCGGTCGCCGTCGAGGAATTTCCCGGTCTTCTCGGCGACATGAAGCTGAATCACGCAGCTTTGCGTCAGCGTCAGATCGCCCTCAACGAAGACCGGCGCCTCACCCATTTCATTGATGGCGAGGAAGTCGGCGCTGCGCGAGGCGCCGTGGAAGAAATCGACCCAGAGCGGCGCCCAGTCATAGCCCGCAAGTGCCATCGTCAGCGCCGCCTTGTAGGCATTGCCGCTTTCGCCGAAGCAGTAGAGTTTCGCCGTCATGTCGTCGCCTCTTGTCTGACCGTCGAAGTGGGGGCTTCGCGCCCCCACACCCCTGCGGAGTATTTCCGCAACGAAGAAGAAGGATTTGTTAACCAGAATCGGGCGAGGCTCGGCGCGCGGTACAGGCTGGAGAGCCGATGACCGCCAACGGAGAAGTCGCCCTGGTTCCGGCGAGAAGCACCCCAGGTTTGAGGGCCGGCGCCGGTTCCGGGGCGCACTTTGCGCTTCTTCGTTGCACAAATACTCATTCCGCCCTCTCCGCCCGTCATGCCTTTCGGTCCTCAAGCTCCGCCTTGAAAAGCCTGAGGCGGTGGTTGAACGTCTCGGCGTCGATGACGCTGTTGAAATGTTCGAAGACGAAGGTCAGCGCCTCATCCTGCGTGATCCCGGCCTGGGCCGCGAGGGTCTGCAACGCGCGGTAGGCGTCGTTGGTCATCGCGGCGGGGAAGCGGCGGGTCAGGCGCAGGCGTTTGGGCATCCGGTCCTCATCGGGTTCTGGGGGCCGCGCCGAAGGGGGCGCGGACCCGTTCGTGTCGGGGAAGCCTAGAACGCCTCTGCGGCAAGCGCCATCACGGGTTCGGCACCGGACTGGATGCGGGCGAGGTGGGTCGTGGTCATCGGCAGTTGCCGGGCCATGTAGTAGCGTCCGGTGGCAAGCTTGGTCTCATAGAAAGCCTTGTCGCCGGTTCCGCCCGCCAGCGCTGCCAGCGCGGCCTTGGCCGAGCGCGCCCACATGAGGCCAAGGCAGACATGACCGAAGAGGTGCATGAAGTCGTAGGACCCCGCCAGCGCCGCGTTGGGGTTCTTCATGCCGTTCTGCATGAAGAACATGCCCGCTGCCTGAAGATCCTTCGACGCGGCCTTGAGCGGGTCGAGGAAGTCTTTCTTCAGCGCGTCGTCGCCGTCGTTTTCCTTGATGAAGCCCTTCACCATCTCGAAAAACGCCATGACATGCTTGCCGCCATCCGCCGCCAGCTTGCGGCCGACGAGGTCAAGCGCCTGCACCCCGTTGGCGCCCTCATAGATCATGGTGATCCTGGCGTCGCGGGTGAACTGGGACATGCCCTGTTCCTCGATATAGCCATGCCCGCCATAGACCTGCTGCGCGGCGACGGCGGTCTCGAACCCCTTGTCGGTGAGGAAGCCCTTGATGACCGGGGTGAGGAGCGAGATCATCCCCTCGGCGTCCTTGTCGTCCGAGCGATGCGCGCGGTCGATCAGCGAGGCCCCCCAGAGCGTGAAGGCGCGCGCGCCTTCAAGGAAGCTTTTCTGGTCCATCAGGTTGCGGCGGATGTCGGGATGCACGATCAGCGGGTCGGCGGGGCCGGAGGGGTTTTCGGTCCCCGTCACCGCGCGGCCCTGAAGGCGGTCGCGGGCATAGGTGACGGCGTTCTGGTAGGCCGGTTCGGCGACCGCGTAGCCCTGAAGGCCGACGCCCAGCCGCGCCTCGTTCATCATCGTGAACATGTTGCGCATGCCCTTGTGCAGCTCTCCCAGCAGGTAGCCGGTCGCGCCGTCATAGTTCATCACGCAGGTGGCATTGCCGTGGATGCCCATCTTCTCTTCGATATTGCCGACCGAAACGCCGTTGCGTTCGCCCAGGGTGCCATCCTCTTTCACCAGGAACTTCGGCACGATGAAAAGCGAGATGCCCCTGGTCCCCTCGCCACCGCCGGGCGCCTTGGCCAGCACCAGGTGGATGACGTTGTCCGCAAGGTCGTGATCGCCCGCCGAGATGAAGATCTTCTGCCCGGTGATCCTGTAGCTGCCGTCCTTCTGCGGTTCGGCCTTGGTGCGGATCATGCCAAGGTCGGTCCCGGCATGGGGTTCGGTCAGGTTCATCGTGCCGGTCCAGTCGAGGCTGACCATCTTCGGCAGGAAGGTCTGTTTCTGGTCGTCCGTCCCGTGGGCGAGGATGGCCGAGATCGCGCCATGGGTCAGGCCCTGATACATGTTGAAGGCCATGTTGGCGGAGACGAAGATTTCGCCCACGGCAGTCCCCATGATGTAGGGCAGGTTCTGCCCGCCATAGTCCTCGGGCAGATCAAGACCGTTCCAGCCGCCTTCCTTCATCGCCGCGAAGGCTTCCTTGAAGCCCTTCGGCGTGTAGACGACGCCGTTTTCCAGCCGACAGCCTTCGCGGTCGCCGCTGGCGTTCAGGGGCGTCAGCACGTCGCTGGCGATCTTGCCCGCCTCTTCGAGGATCGCAGAGGTGAAGCCGGGCTCAAGCTCGCCATAGCCTGGCACGTCGCTGGCGGCGACGCCCAGAACCTCATTCAGGACAAATTCCATGTCGCGGATCGGGGCGGTGTAGGTCGGCATGCGTCTCTCTCCCTAAAGGTCGTCGGTCGTGTTTCAGGCGGCGGTCAGCCTGAGTTTCGTCAGAGTCTCGGCGTTCTGCGCGATCATCTCGTCCAGTTCGGCGATCGCCTGGTCAAGCTCATCGCGTTGCTGTTCCATGTCGGCCAGCCGCTTGCGCGCTGCGTCGAGCGTCTCGGCCAGCTGCGTCTCATGCGTGTCATCGACATCGTAGAGATCGAGCAACTGGCGGATGTCTTCCAGGCTGAAGCCGAACCGCTTGCCGCGCAGGATCAGTTTCAACCGGGCGCGGTCGCGGCGGGAATACAGGCGTTTCTGGCCCTGGCGCATCGGGAAAAGCAGTTCCTTGGCTTCGTAGAAGCGAAGCGCGCGGGCGGTCACGTCGAAGCCGTCGCACATTTCGCGAATGGTCAGAACATCGTCACTCATACACATATCCTTTCATCCGTGTCTGAGGGTTTCGTGGCCCCCAGATCGGAAGAGTGATCCGACCATACAAGCGAAGTTGACGTTAACGTCACCGTGACGTCGCGTCACGAAATCGGTGACGTAATGTCCTTTCGGAAAAGCGTGCGGAGGGCTATTTTTCTGTCGCGTCCGGGGCGCCCAAATCAGTCGTCCAGAAGCGCCTGGGTGCGGTCGCGCAGGTCCTTCAGGTCGGCGATCGTGGCGTCAAGCTCCTCGCGCTGCTTGCCAAGCTCGGCCAGTTGCCGGTCGGCCATGGAGATCCAGACCGAGTATTGTTCCTTGGTTCCCCTCTCATTGTAGAGAAGCAGCCACTGGCGGATTTCCTCAAGGCTGAAGCCAAAGCGGCGGCCGCGCAGGATCAGGGTCATGCGGGCCACCTCGCGCGGGCCGTAAAAGCGCGCGCGGCCGTCCTTTTCGGGGGACAGAAGCTCAATATACTCGTAATAGCGCAGCGTCCGCGGGGTCACGTCGAAGCGGGTACACATATCCTTGAAACTGATGCGCTCTTCGGCCATCCGGGGGTCCTCCTGGCGCAGAGCCTAGCGGCAGGCGGGGGGCCGCACAACTCGCTTGCGCGGGGGTCAGTTCAGGAAACCGGGCGCGAAGAGGTAAAGCGCATAGGCGACGGTCAGGGCGGGAACGGTCGAAAAGACGGTGGCCATGATCGCCGCGCGCGGGGCAAGGGCGATGGCGGGAAAGAGGGCGTCGCCGTCGTTCGAGATGGCATTCGCCGCGAGCGCCGAGAAGGGAATCGCCCCGTTCACGAAAAGCGTGGCGACAAGGACCTGCGGGCCACAGCCGGGAATGAACCCGATGGCGGCGGCGATCAGCGGCAGAGCCGGGGCGATGGTCTGGAACATCGCCTTGAGGTCGAACCCGCCATAGGCCGCGGCATAGTCATAGGCCAGGTAGGCGATCACCACCCAGATCGAGATGAAGGCGGTTTCCTCGGCCATGCGCGTCACCGGCGCGTCGGCCGGGTTGGTCATCGCCTTGACCGGCGAAACGGTCCAGATGGCAAGGCCGGTGAAGATGCCGGTCAGCGCGAAGGCGGCGACGGGAATGCCAAGAACCTGCGTCACCTCGATGCCGCCGATCTGCGCGGCGCCAACGATCAGGCCGGGGATAAGCGCGGCCAGATAGAGGTAATGGCGCGGGCGGGTGGCGCCGATCAGCGGCGCGACCTCGCAACCGCCCTGCGCGGGGCGGTAGTCGACGGTCAGGAAGCGATCGACGAGCCAGCCGGTCAGGATGCCGGTCGCGAATTGCATCGGCAGCAGAACCAGCGCGACATCCGGCCGTGTCGCGATCAGCAGAAAGGCCGCGTCCCCCATCGTTGCGGTCAGCGTGGCCACGACCGCGCCAAAGCTGACCTTGCCCGAGGCATAGGCCGCCACGACGACAACCGCGCCGCCGCAGCCGGGCGTCGCGCCAAGAAGCGCGGCGAACGGCACCTGCAACATGCGCGACTGACCCATCGCCTGGCCAAGGTCGAAGCGGAACAGCCGCTCCAACCCGTAAAAGAGCAGGAGCGTCGCCGCGACGAAGGCCGAGACCTGCACGAAAGCGTCCTGCATCAGCCCGCGCGTCAGCGCACCCAGATCGCCCGGCGCCAGCGCCAGCGCGACGATAAGACCGACGAGCGCCAGCCGTCGCGGGTCCATCCGGCCAGGCCGTCGGACGGCGTTGGGGGCGAGGGCGGTCAATGCCATGGTCTAGCTTTCTTTCATTCGTATATAATTTGAACCCTAGGCTATATTTTGGATATAGGTCTTGCGGTGCCTCCGTCAACCGGCAAATTGGCGGGGGTGTGATCCCGGAGCCTGATGCATGAATGACAAGAAGCGGACAGCGGCGCAGCAGTTCATCGAGGCGATTCCCTATTCGCGGGCGCTGGGCATGGTGCTTGAGCAGCTTGGGGACGGGGTTGCCGCGATCTCCATGCCCTATGACGCCCGGCTGGTGGGAGATCCGAAATCGGGGGTGATCCATGGTGGCGCGGTGTCGGCCCTGATGGACACCTGCGGCGGCGCGGCGGTGATGAGCCATCCGCGCGCGCCCTCGGCCACCGCGACCATCGACCTTCGCATCGACTACATGCGCCCGGCGCGTCCGGGCGACCGGATCACCGCGCGGGCAGAATGCTACCATGTCACGCGATCGGTCGCCTTCGTGCGTGCCACCGCGCATGACGCCGATCAGGACCGGCCCGTCGCCACGGCCACCGGCACCTTCACCTTCGACGCCGCGAAAGGAGACAGGGGATGAGCCCGCGCCTGCGCCCCGAGCCGGTCCAGATCGTCAAGGAACGCCGCGACGCCGCGCTGCAATCGCTGATCGGCGGGGTGCCGTTCATCGGCTTTCTGGGCATCCGCTTCGACCGCCGCGGCGATGAGCTGACGGCGGTGCTGCCCTATGACGACAAGCTGATCGGCAACCCCTACCTGCCCGCGCTGCATGGCGGAGTGACGGCGGCCTTCCTTGAGGTGACGGCGATCATCGGGCTGAGCTGGTCGCTGGTGTGGGAGGATATGGAGGCGGGCCGCGTCGATCCGCGCGCGCTGGACGCGACGCATCTGCCGCGCCTGCCGAAGACCATCGACTTTACCGTCGACTACCTGCGCACCGGCCTGCCGCGCGACGCCTATGCGCGGGCGCGGGTAAACCGTTCCGGCCGGCGCTATGCGAGCATTCATGTCGAGGCCTGGCAGGACAATCGCGCCCGGCTTTTCGCGCAGGCGACCGGGCATTTCCTGATGCCCGACAGAACGGCGCCCCCTGCCGATGAATGAGATCACGCACCGGCGCGTGTTGAAGATCGCGCTGCCCATTGTCCTGTCGAACGCGACCGTGCCGCTTCTGGGCGCGGTCGATACCGGCGTCGTGGGGCAGATGGGGCTGGCCGCCCCCATTGGCGCGGTGGGGGTGGGGGCGGTGATCCTTGCTTCGTTCTACTGGATCTTCGGCTTTCTGCGTATGGGGACATCGGGCATGGTCGCGCAGGCGCATGGCGCGCGCGACGTGGCCGAAACCGGCGCGCTTCTGACCCGCGCGCTGATGATCGGGGCGGCGGCGGGGCTGGCGGCGATCGTGCTGCAACTGCCGATCTTCTGGCTCGCCTTCCACCTTGCCCCGGCCTCGGCCGAGGTAGAGGCGCTGACGCGGGACTATCTGTCGATCCGCATCTGGGGCGCGCCTGCGACGATCTCGCTATACGCCGTCACCGGCTGGCTGATCGCGGTGGAGCGGACGCGCGGGGTGCTGGTCCTGCAGCTGTGGATGAACGGCCTGAACGTGGCGCTTGACCTGTGGTTCGTGCTGGGTCTGGGCTGGGGGGTCGGGGGCGTCGCCACCGCCTCGCTGATTGCGGAATGGTCTGGGCTGGTCCTTGGCCTCTGGCTTTGCCGGGCGGCGTTTTCGGGCGGGCAGTGGCACGACTGGGCGCGGGTCTTCGACCGGGCGCGGATCGTGCGGATGATGAAGGTCAATTCCGACATCATGCTGCGCTCGATCGTGCTGCAACTTTCCTTCACCACCTTCGTCTTCCTCGCCGCCGGGTTCGGCGACGTGACGCTGGCGGCGAACCAGGTCTTGCTGCAATTCCTTGAAATCACCGCCTTTGCGCTGGACGGGTTCGCCTTCGCCGCCGAGTCGCTGGTCGGGCAGGCGGTGGGGGCGCGGTCGGTCATCGCGGTGCGGCGGTCCTCGGTCGTGGCAAGCCAGTGGGGCGTCGGGGGATCGGTTGTTCTTGGCCTTGCCTTCTGGCTTGGCGGGCCGGGGATCATCGACATGATGGCGACCGATCCCGCGGTGCGGGAGGCGGCGCGGGACTACCTGCCCTGGGTGGCGCTGGCGCCGGTCGTCGGCATCGCAAGCTGGATGTTCGACGGTATCTTCATCGGTGCGACACTGTCGCGCGAGATGCGCAATGCGATGCTGATTTCCGGCGCGGTCTATCTTGTGGCGCTGCTGACGCTGCCCGGCGCTTTGGGCAATCACGGGCTTTGGCTGTCGCTGATGGTCTTGAACGCGATGCGGGGGGTGACGATGGCGGCGCTTTATCCGCGCGCGGAGCGGGCGGCGGGCGCGGTATAGGGGGCGCGGCCCCCTCACCCCGGACCCAGGTCCGGGGCTCACCCCCGGAGTATTGGGACAACGGAGAAGCTCAGAAGAGCGCCAGCACCGCCTCGGGCGGGCGGCCGAGCGCCGCGCGGTCGCCATGAAGGACAAGGGGCCGTTCGATCAGCACCGGGTTGGCGGCCATCGCGGCGATCAGCGTGGCGCCGTCACTGTCGGCGGAGAGGCCCGCGTCGCGAAAGGCGGCTTCCTTGCGGCGGATGAGGTCGCGGGCGGGCAGGGCGAGGCGCGCGAGGGCGTCGCGGAGTTCCGCCTCGGATGGCGGGTCCTGGAGATAGAGACGGATCGTGGGGGCGATGCCCTGCGCTTCGAGAAGCGCCAGCGTCTCGCGCGATTTGGAGCAGCGTGGATTGTGCCAGATCGTCGTCACAGCCAGTCCTTTCGTCCCGTCCCGACCGCCTCGGCCACGGTGGCGAAGCCGTCGCGTTGCAAAAGCCCGTCGAGGCCCCGCGCAATATCGGCGGCCAGTGACAGCCCGCCATAGACCAGCGCCGAATAAAGCTGCACCGCCGAGGCACCGGCGCGGATCTTGGCATAGGCATCCTCGGCCGAGGCGATGCCGCCAACCCCGATCAGCGGCAGTGCGCCGCCCGTGAGGTCCGACAGCCGCGCGAGGGTGCGGGTGGATTTCTCGAACAGGGGCGCGCCGGACAGGCCGCCCGCCTCGCCCCGATGGGCGCTTTTCAGGCCGTCGCGCGAGAGCGTCGTGTTGGTCGCGATCACCGCGTCGATGCCGGAGGACAGCGCGACCTCGGCCACGTCGGCCAGTTCGGCGTCAGCCAGATCGGGCGCGATCTTGAGGAAGACGGGGACCCGGCGCGCCAGCCCGTCACGGGTCGCGATCACGCCGGCGAGCAGCGCCGAAAGCGCCGCCTTGCCCTGAAGGTCGCGCAGCTTTTCGGTATTGGGGGAGGAGACGTTGACGGTTGCGAAATCGACATGCGGCCCGGCGGTGGCCAGCACGCGGGCGAAATCGGCGGCGCGGTCGGCGGCGTCCTTGTTGGCGCCAAGGTTCAGCCCCACCGGCACGTCATGGCGGGCCTGCGACAGCCGGGCGGCGATGACCTCCGCGCCCTCGTTGTTGAAGCCGAAGCGGTTGATGACGCCGCGATCCTCGGTCAGACGGAAAAGGCGCGGCGCGGGGTTGCCGGGCTGCGGGCGCGGGGTGGCGGCGCCGACCTCGACAAAGCCGAAACCCGCGCGGGACAGCGGCGTGACCGCCTCGGCGTTCTTGTCGAACCCGGCGGCAAGGCCGACCGGGTTGGGCAGGTCCAGCCCCGCAAGCCGGGTCCGCAACCGGGGCGAGGTGACGGGGCCGGGCAGGGGGACGAGACCGGCCCTGAGCGCGCGGATCGACCAGCCATGGGCCTTTTCCGGGTCAAGCCGGTGCAGCGCGAAAAGACCGAGCCGTTCGATGGGGGTCACAACATGCCCTCGGGGAAGATATGGCCGGTGGCGCCAAGGGGCAGCGACTTGTCCCAGACGACATCGCCCAGCGTCAGCGCGCGGTAGAGATGCGGGAACAGCGCGCCGCCGCGCGAGGGTTCCCATTTCAGGTCGGCGCCGAGTTTGCCCGCATCGACCGCGACCAGCACCAGATCGCTTTCGGTCGCGAAATGCCGCGCGGCCGTCTCTGCCACCTGCTCGGCGGTCGAGAAATGGATGAAACCGTCCGCCAGATCGACGGGCGCGCCGAGCGTCTGACCGGCGGTGCGAAGCGCGTCCCATTCGGCGCGGCGGAAGATCTTGAAGATGAGCATGGCTTCTCATGCCCCCTGACCGGGATGCGGTCAATGGCCGACGAACGGCTTTCTGGCCGGCACGGGGGAGCGGACGGGGCCGGGGGCGGGTATCAGGCTTTGACTCCGGCCCCGCTTGGCCGCAGTCTGACCTTGTCCAACCCCGAAGGGAGTTCTCCGATGAAGATCACCGCCCGCCACAGCGCGGCCCTGCTTCTGGGCGCCAGCGCCCTTGCCTTCGCCGATGCCGCCGCCGCCGACTCCGTCAAGATCACGATCTTTGGGGTCGGCGACGCCTATAACTTCGAGGAAGAGGATGGCCGCGGCGGCTTTGCCCGGCTGAACGCGGTGGCGCGCGCCGAGCGGGCGGCCAATCCGAACACGCTTTATGTCTTCGATGGCGACATGCTGTCGCCCTCGCTTCTGTCGGGCTTCGACAAGGGCCAGAACACCATCGACCTGACCAATATCGTGCCTTTCGACCTTGCCGTGCCGGGCAACCACGAATTCGACTTCGGGCCGGAGAATTTCTATGAAAAGATGAAGGCGTCGAAATACCCCTGGGCTGCGATCAACATCACCAATGCCGACGGGTCCGCCATCGACGGGCTGGGCGGCGTGATGATGAAAGAGGTGGGCGGCGTGAAGGTCGCGCTGATCCCGGTGGCGCAGGATACCTCGCCCCAGGTCGCTTCGACCGGGGATCTGGTGTTCCTGCCGACGGTCGAAACCGGCATCGCGGCGGCGAAACAGGCGCGCGAGGACGGGGCCGATCTGGTTGTCGGCGTGGTCCAGACCGACATGAGCAACGACCGCCAATTGATCGCGAGCCATGCCTTCGACGTTATCCTGTCGGGCGACGACCATTCCTATGCCACCGCCTATGACGGGGTGACGGCCTATGTCGAAACCTCCATCGACGGGCAGTATCTGTCGCCGCTCGACCTGAATGTGGAGATCGGGCAGGACAAGGATGGCAAGCGGACGATCGACTGGACGCCGGAGTTCCGCTTCATCGACACCGCGACGGTCACGCCCGACGCCGAGACGCAGGCGCTTGTCGATCAGCTCAAGACCAAGCTGGATGAAAGCCTGAATGTTGAGATCGGCGTGACCGAGGTGCCGCTCGACAGTCGCCGCAATGTGGTGCGGGCCGAGGAGTCGGCGGTGGGCAACCTGATCGCGGATGCGCAGCGTGCCGCGACCGGGGCGGATATCGCGCTTGCCAATGGCGGCGGCATCCGTGGCGACCGGACCTATGATGCGGGGACCACGCTGACCCGGCGCGACATCCTGACCGAACTGCCTTTCGGCAACGTGACGGTGGAGACCGAGCTGCCCGGCAGCCAGATCCTCGCCGCGCTGGAAAACGGGGTCAGCCAGGTGGAAAAAGGCGCCGGGCGATTCCCGCAAGTCTCCGGCATTACCTTCGCCTTCGACCCCTCCGCCCCCGCCGGATCGCGGGTGTCCGAGGTGATGGTGGGCGGTGCGCCGCTTGACCTGAACAAGGTCTATACGGTGGCGACCAACGACTACATGCTGTCGGGTGGGGACGGCTATACCGCTTTGGGTGGTGGCAAGGTCTTGATCAACGCCGGGAACGGGAACCTGATGGCGAATGACGTGATCGCTTATGTCTCTGCGACCGGCAAGGTCACGACCGGGGTCGAGGGCCGCATCCGGCGGCTTGGCGGCAACTGATCTGTCGCCAGGGTTGAGCGCCAAAAGGGCGGGATTTTTCCCGCCCTTTTTTGTCACCATTGTGTTTTCGCCTTGATTCGGGCATTATCGGGGACGCGACGTTACCTCTATCGACTGCTGTCTCCGTCTTCGGCCCAGTTCTTCGATTGCGACTGACTGCGCCGGGCCGCCGCACTTCCGCGGGCGGCAAGACAAGGAGACTACGGATGGCCAACGGCACCGTGAAATGGTTCAACGAAACGAAGGGCTACGGCTTCATCGCGCCGGAAGGCAGCAGCAAGGACGTCTTCGTCCACATCTCTGCGGTCGAGCGTGCGGGCCTGCGCAGCCTGAAGGACGGCCAGGCCGTGACCTTCGACATCGAAGCCGGCCGCGACGGCCGTGAATCGGCGACGAACCTCGCGCTCGCCTGATCGCGTCGCATCGGAATTAGAGGGAAGGGCGGGGCTGTTGCCTCGCCCTTTTCGTTTGGGGGGGCGTCGCGGGCGAAAGTCTTCGCGCCAAAGCAATTCGACGCAGGCCGCCGCTGGGCGGTTTCGCGCGGATAGACAAGTTTTCGAGGGTTTGATGGTGCTGCGAGAGAGGATTGAACTCTCGACCTCTCCCTTACCAAGGGAGTGCTCTACCACTGAGCTACCGCAGCGCCGGTTCGGGGCGCGTGTTAGACGCAAATCCGCGTCCGCGCAAGCGCAATCTGGACCCTTTCGACCATCCGCTATAGAGAGGGCGGCATGAATGAAAAACGGTCCGATCCCCGGCCGAAAAAGGCCGAAGACCCGCGTGAGGTGCGGTTGAAGGCGGCGCTCAAGGCGAACCTTCAACGGCGCAAGGCGCAGGCCAAGGCGCGCGGTGCGGCGGGGAAAGTGGACGAAGAGGAAAGCTGAGGCGGGCATGGATTCGATCATCGTGAAGGGCGGGACGCCGCTGTCGGGGCAGATCCCCATTGCAGGCGCGAAAAACGCCTGTCTGGCGCTGATGCCGGCGACGCTGCTGTCGGATGAACCGCTGACGCTGACCAACGCGCCGCGGCTGTCGGACATCAAGACGATGACGACGCTTTTGCAATCGCTGGGGGCCGAGGTCACGTCGATGCAGGGCGGGCGGGTGCTGGCGCTGTCCAGCCATGACCTGACCAATCTGACCGCCGATTATGACATCGTGCGCAAGATGCGCGCCTCGAACCTCGTCCTTGGGCCGCTTCTGGCGCGGGCGGGGCGGGCGGTGGTGTCGCTGCCCGGCGGCTGTGCCATCGGGGCGCGGCCGATGGACCTGCATATCTCGGGGCTTGAGGCGATGGGCGCGGCGATCGAGTTGAAGGACGGCTATCTCCATGCCGAGGCGAAGGGCGGCCTGAAAGGCGCGGTGATCGAACAGCGCTTCGCCTCGGTCGGCGCTACGGAAAACATCGTCATGGCCGCCACGCTCGCCAAGGGAACCACGGTCCTGAAGAACGCGGCGCGGGAACCTGAAATCGTCGATCTGGTCCGCTGCCTGCGCGCCATGGGCGCCGAGATCGCGGGCGAGGGGACGGCGACGATCGAGATCCAGGGCGTCGACCGGCTGGGCGGGGCCACGCACCGCGTCGTCGCCGACCGGATCGAGCTTGGCACCTACATGATCGCCCCGGCCATCGCGGGCGGCGAGGTGGAGCTGATCGGCGGCAGCATGGACCTGCTGCCGGCCTTTTGCGAGAAGTTGCAGGAGGGTGGCATCAGCATCACCCAGACCAATGAAGGGGTGAAGGTCGCCCGCGCCAATGGCCGCATCCATGCGGTCGATGTGAAGACCGAGGTCTTCCCCGGCTTCCCGACCGACCTTCAGGCGCAGATGATGGCCCTGATGTGTACCGCCGACGGCACCAGCGTGCTGGAAGAGACGATCTTTGAAAACCGCTTCATGCATGCGCCCGAACTGATGCGCATGGGGGCGGAGATCGAGGTTCATGGCGGTCATGCGACCGTGACCGGGGTGGAGCGTCTGAAGGGCGCGCCGGTCATGGCGACCGACCTGCGCGCCTCGGTCTCGCTGATCCTCGCGGGGCTTGCGGCCGAGGGGGAGACGGTCGTGAACCGGGTCTATCACCTCGACCGCGGCTATGAGCGGGTGGAGGAGAAGCTGGGCGCCTGTGGCGCGAAGATCGAACGTGTGAAGGCCGAGTGAGGGCAGCATGGCGGATGCGACATTCGAGGACGGCGCCGAGGGTGGGCTGAACCTCAAGGCCTATGAGGGGGAGGACCTTCAGGTCATCGCCACGCTTTCGCAGGACGCGGTCCTGACGGCGGCGGACATGACCTGGCGCCCGAAGGAGCGGCGGCTGGCCTTCCTTATCAACCGTTTCCGCTGGGAGGACGCGCCGCGCGCCGAGGCGCGCGGGCGGCCTTATGAACGGGTGCGGTCGCTTCTGGTGATCGACGGGGTGATGCGCGTCGCCTCGCAGGGCGTGGACCGGGGCGACGGGGATGAGGTGCTGTCGCTTCTCTCGGTCGACTGGACGCCGGGCGAGGATGGCGCGGGGGCCGTGACGCTTGTCCTGGCGGGCGACGGCGCGATCCGGGCCGATGTCGAATGCCTTGACGTGACGCTGAAGGATGTGACCCGGCCCTATGCGGCGCCGTCACGGCATATGCCGAAACACCCGGAGTAAGGACCGGGCGGTGTCCCGCCCGGCCCGTTTCACCTACTTGAACTTCCTGATCTCACCCGACTTCAGCCGCGCGAGATAGCTGTTCACCTCCTGCTTCACGATCGGCATCAGGACGTAAAGCCCGATGATGTTGACCACCGCCATCGCGAAGATCGCGGCGTCCGAGAAGTCGATGACCGGCCCAAGGCTCGCTGCTGCGCCGATGATGACGAAGAGGCAGAAGATCAGCTTGAAGGTCAGTTCCTTCCCCTTCCCCTCGCCGAAGAGATAGGTCCAGGCTTTCAGCCCGTAATAGGACCAGGAGATCATCGTCGAGAAGGCGAAGAGGATCACCGCCAGCCCCAACACATAGGGAAACCACGAGAAGGCCGAGGCGAAGGCGGCCGAGGTCAGGCCGACCCCTGACGCGCCGGTCACGGTCTGGATCGTGCCGTTGTCGTTCAGCAGGTACATCCCCGTTTCCGCGTCCACCACAAGCTGCTGGGTGAAGATGATGACCAGAGCCGTCATCGTGCAGATCACGACGGTGTCGATGAACGGCTCAAGCAGCGAAACGAAGCCCTCGGTGATCGGCTCTTTCGTGCGCACGGCCGAATGGGCAATGGCGGCGGAACCGACGCCCGCCTCGTTGGAGAAGGCCGCCCGCTTGAAGCCCTGGATCAGCGCCCCGACCGCGCCACCCGCGATCCCCGAACTGGTGAAGGCGCCCGCGAAGATCTGGCCGAAGGCCCAGCCGATATTGCCGATGTTCATCAGGATGATCAGCAGCGCGGACCCGACATAGAGGATGCCCATGAAGGGGACGATTTTCTCCGTCACCTGCGCGATGGACTTGATGCCGCCGACGATCACCGCGAAGACGATGGCGGCGAAGATCACGCCGGTGATCCAGCCCGGATAATCGCCAAGGATACCCGCAAGCTGCTGATGCGCCTGGTTGGCCTGGAACATGTTGCCGCCGCCGAAGGAGCCGAGGATGCAAAAGATCGCGAACAGCACGGCCAGCACCTTGCCGCCCGGCATGCCGCGTTCGGCAAAGCCCTTGGTCATGTAATACATCGGCCCGCCGGACACGGTGCCGTCGGGATATTCGTTGCGGTATTTCACGCCGAGCGTGCATTCGGTGAACTTCGACGCCATGCCGAGAAGACCGGCAAGGATCATCCAGAACGTCGCCCCCGGTCCGCCGATCCCGACCGCCACGGCGACACCGGCGATATTGCCAAGGCCGACCGTGCCAGAGAGGGCGGTCGCCAGCGCCTGGAAATGGCTGACCTCACCCGCGTCGTTCGGGTCCGAATAGTCGCCCTTCACCAGCTGGATCGAATGCTTGATGACCCGGAACTGGATAAAGCCGAAATAGATGGTGAAGATCGTTGCGGCAGTCACCAGCCAGGCGACGATCCAGGGAAAGGACGTGCCGGGAAACGGCGCGAAGATGAGGTTGACGAACCATCCCGTCGCGCTGGCAAAGCCTGCGTTGATCTGTTCGTCGAGCGTTTGTGCCGCCGCGGCGCCCGCGAAGGACACGGCCCCGGCCGCGCCGACTGCGGCGCGCTTGATAAATGCTGCTGTCATGTGTCTGTCCCCGTTGGTTATGGCACGATGGTGCAAGGCACCGGCGCGATCTGGGCCAGCGATCCGGCGACGGAGCCGAAAATCCGGTCCATCAGGGATGAGGAGCCGGTGCGCCCGATGAAGATCTGCGCCGCGCCTTCGGCCTTTGCCATGTCACAGAGCGTTTCGGCGACATGGCCGTATTTGATGGCGGTCTCGATCTCGATACCGCTGTCTTTCAGCTTCGCCTTCAGGGGGTCGAGAACCGCCTTGGCGGCGCGGTCAAGCTCCTGGTTGCGGCGCTTGTGGCGTTCGGCCAGTTCCTCCTGCGTGAGGAAAGAATAGGGCGACCATTCCAGAACGTGGACGACCAGAAGCCGGGCCTTGCCGGCCTTGGCCCTTTTGACGGCGAAGTCGACGGCGCGCCCGGCGGCCTCACTCCCGTCATAGGCGGCGATGAAGGTATCTACCATGTTTCACTCCCTTTGAACCCCCATTGTCCTGGGGTGGTTCAGTGTTGCGCGAAACGGATGGGAGCATGTCCCTTTGTTGTCTGGATCGGCAATAATATTCGAAATGACCTGCGATGAAGTGGCGATATATGCAATAATCTTCGAATTCTATTCGAATACCGCGACGATCCTTCGAATCGCGTTTAAGGCGATTCCGCCTGGCCATCCTGTTCCGCGACAAACCGCCTGCGCGCTTGCCCTTGCCCCTGCCTCCCGCGCGCCCTAAACCGCCCGCACCGGAAGGACGCGCCATGGCCAGATCACCCGTTACCGTTATCGAAGACCGCGCAAGGTCGCGCAGGGTCGGCGCGCTTAGCGGCCTCTGGCCGTTTCTCGCGCCCTATCGCGGGATGATCGTGATGGCGGGCCTCGCGCTGGTGCTGACCGCCTCGGTCTCTCTCCTCCTGCCGCTGGCGGTGCGCCGTGTGATCGACGGGTTCAGCCAGGGCGCGGCGCTTTTGGACAGTTATTTCGCCGGGGCGCTGGTGATCGCGGCGCTGCTCGCGCTGGGGACGGGCGCGCGCTACTACCTCGTCACCCGGCTGGGCGAGCGGGTCGTGGCCGACATCCGCAAGGCCGTCTTCGACCGTGTCATCGGGATGAGCCCGGCCTTCTACGAAAAGATCCTGACCGGCGAGGTTGTCAGCCGCATCACCACCGACACGACGCTGATCCTGTCGGTCATCGGCTCTTCCGTCTCGGTCGCGCTGCGCAATGTGCTGATCCTGCTGGGCGGGCTGGTGATGCTGTTTGTCACCGCACCGAAGCTGACCCTTCTGGTCTTCCTGATCGTCCCGGCGGTGATCGTGCCGATCGTCACCCAGGGCCGCCGCTTGCGGGTGCTGAGCCGCGAGAATCAGGACTGGATCGCGCAGTCCTCGGGCGCCGCGGCCGAGGCGCTGGGAGCGGTCCAGACCGTGCAGGCCTTCACCCATGAGGGCGAGGCGAGGGGCGATTTCGCCAAGGTGACGGAGCAGTCCTACCTCTCGGCCAAGCGTCGCATCCGCACGCGGGCGGTGATGACGATCATCGTCATCTTCCTTGTCTTCGGCGGGGTCGTTGGCGTTCTCTGGATCGGCGCGCGCGACGTGCGCGGCGGCACGATGAGCGCGGGCGAGCTGGTGCAATTCGTCATCTATGCCGTCATGGCGGCCGGGTCGGTCGCCGCACTTTCGGAAATCTGGGGGGAGTTGCAGCGCGCCGCGGGGGCGACCGAACGGCTGGTGGAGCTTCTGGGCGCGACGGACACCGTGAACGACCCGGTCGGCCCCAGGGCGCTGCCCGCGCCTGCCAAGGGCGACATCCGGTTTGAAGACGTGTCCTTCCGCTACCCCTCGCGCCCCGATCAATCGGCGCTGAGCGACATCAGCCTGCATGTCAAACCCGGTGAGACGGTGGCCCTTGTCGGCCCCTCGGGCGCGGGCAAGACCACGGTGATCCAGCTTCTGCTGCGCTTTTACGACCCGCAAGAGGGGCGCATCCTGCTGGACGGGCTGCCGCTGACCGACCTCGCGCGGTCCGATTTCCGCCGCTCCATCGCGCTGGTGCCGCAGGACCCGGCGATCTTCGCCGCCTCGGCGCGGGAGAATATCCGCTACGGACGCCCCGATGCGGGCGATGCCGAGGTGGAGGCCGCCGCCCGCGCTGCCGCCGCGCATGACTTCATCGTGGCGCTGCCCGATGGCTATGACAGCTATCTTGGCGAACGCGGGGTGATGCTGTCGGGCGGGCAGAAACAGCGCATCGCCATCGCCCGCGCGATCCTGCGCGACGCCCCGGTCCTGCTGCTGGATGAGGCGACATCGGCGCTGGATGCCGAAAGCGAACGGCTGGTGCAGGCGGCTGTGGATGAACTCGCCAGGGGCCGGACCACGATCATCGTCGCCCACCGTCTGGCGACCGTGAAGAAGGCCGACCGCATCGTCGTCTTCGATCAGGGCCGTATCGTCGCGACCGGCAGCCATGACGCGCTGGTGGCCGAGGGCGGGCTTTACGCGCGCCTTGCCCGGCTTCAGTTCACCGAAGGCGCCATCGCCGACTGATTTGCGGCTGATCGCGGAACTTTCCCCCTATGTCGGCGGTTGCGACCGGAAGGCTTAGTGCCGATAGTGAGGTCACAGGCGCGGCTTGCCGCGTGAACGCAACCAAGTGGAGATCGACATGGGTGTTTGGAGCTTTGTGAAAGGCGCGGGCAAGAAGCTGTTCGGCGGCGGCGCCGCCGAGGCGGCCGAGGTGCAGCAGGACGCGTTGCAGAAAGAGATCAAGGACCTCGGTCTTGACGCATCCGGCCTCGACATCAAGGTCGAGGGTGACAAGGTCAAGGTCGGCGGCAAGGCCATCAGCCCGGAGATGAAGGAAAAGGTCATCCTCGCCGTCGGCAACGTGGATGGCGTCGCCGAGGTGGAAACCAGCGATGACGGCGACACGGCGGATGCCGTCTTCCACACGGTCGTGAAGGGCGACACGCTGTCGGCCATCGCCAAGAAGACGCTTGGCAATGCCAACCGCTACCCGGAGATTTTCGAGGCCAACAAGCCGATGCTGACCCACCCGGACAAGATCTATCCGGGCCAGGTGCTGCGCATCCCGGCGAAATAAGGCCTTCAGGCCGGCGCCCCGGCGCCGGTCCTTCGCCTCTGACGCGGCGTCGCGGCAGGACCGGGACGGCGCGTCACACTTGCCTCGCGGCGCCTTTGTCCCCATCCTTTGTCACGGGGGAGATGCGCCGCGAGGGGCGCACAGGGGGAGGAAGCATGGCGCGTTTCGCAACGGTCTATGACCGCAATGCCGTCGAACGGGAAATGGATTACGCCAAGCGCGACCTGCCGGTCACGCTTTACGGCTTTCTCGATGCCGTCTCGACAAAGTTCCCCAGCCGCCCCGCGGTCAGCTTTCAGCTTCTCTCCGGCCCTGATGACCCCGCCGTTACGCTCAGCTGGGCTGAGTTGCGGCAAGAGGTCACCCGCGCCGCGAACCTTTTCCGCAGCCTTGGCGTGGGCGAGGGCGATGTTGTCGCCTATCTGCTGCCGAACGCGCTGGAAACCGTGACCACGCTTCTGGGCGGCGCGGTGGCGGGCATCGTCAACCCGATCAACCCGCTGCTTGAGGCCGAGCAGATCGCGGGTATCCTGCGTGAGACGAAGGCCAAGGTCCTTGTCACGCTGAAGCCGTTTCCCAAGACCGACATCGCCCAGAAGGCCGCCAAGGCTGTCGCCAATGCCCCCGGCGTGAAGGCGGTGCTTGAGGTCGATCTGAACCGCTACCTGACGCCGCCGAAAAAGTGGATCGTCCCCTTCATCCGGCCCAAGGTGCAGGCCCATCACAAGGCACGCGTCCTCTCCTACGGGCAGGAGACGCGCAAGATGCCCGCCGACCGGCTGACCTTCGCCGACAGCACCGGCGACCGGGTCGCGGCCTATTTCCACACCGGCGGCACGACCGGCATGCCCAAGGTCGCGCAGCACAAATATTCCGGCATGGTCTATAACGGCTGGCTTGGCGCGACGCTTCTCTTTGACGAAACCGATGTGCTGATCTGCCCCTTGCCTCTGTTCCACGTCTTCGCCGCCTATCCGATCCTGATGTCCTGCCTCGGCTCGGGCGCGCATGTCGTCTTTCCCACGCCTGCCGGGTATCGGGGCGACGGCGTCTTTGACAATTTCTGGAAGCTGATCGAGCGTTGGAAGGTGTCCTTCGTCATCACCGTGCCGACCGCCATTTCGGCCCTGATGCAGCGGCCGGTGAATGCCGATGTCTCCTCGCTGAAAACCGCGATTTCCGGTTCTGCGCCGCTGCCGCTTGAGCTTTACAACCGCTTCAAGGCCGCGACCGGCGTCGAGATCGCCGAGGGCTACGGGCTGACCGAGGCGACCTGCCTTGTCTCCTGCAACCCGGTGGACGGGGAAAAGAAGGTGGGATCGGTCGGTATCCCCTTGCCCTATACCGAGATCCGCATCCTGCGGGCCACGCCCGAGGGGTTCCACCAATGCGGCACCGATGAGGTCGGCGAAATCTGCGTCGCCAATCCCGGCGTCTTCGAAGGCTCCACCTATACCGAGGCGGACAAGAACCACGACCTTTTCGCCGCCGAACGCTTTCTGCGCACCGGCGATCTGGGGCGGATGGACGCGGACGGCTATCTCTGGATCACCGGGCGGGCCAAGGATCTTATCATCCGGGGTGGCCACAACATCGACCCGGCCGAGATCGAGGAAGCGCTGCTAAGCCATCCCGCCGTCGCCTTCGCGGGCGCCATCGGTCAGCCCGACAGCTTCGCGGGCGAACTGCCCTGCGCCTATGTCGAGCTGGTCGCGGGCAAGACCGTGACGGTAGAGGAACTGCTCGACCATGTGCGCGGCCGCATCCACGAACGCGCCGCGGTGCCGAAACATATCGAGATCATGGAAGAACTGCCCAAGACAGCGGTCGGCAAGATCTTCAAGCCCGATCTCAGGCGGCTGGCGATCACGCGGGTCTATGACGCGGCGCTGGCCGACGCGGATCTGAACGTCCGCGTCAAGGAGGTGGTCGAGGACAAGAAACGCGGCCTTGTCGCGCGGCTGGAAAAGACAGGCGCGGTGGATGAGGCGGCGGTGGCCCAGAAGCTTGGCGAATTCACCCGCCCGTGGGACTGGGCCTGACGCAAGGGCGCAGAAAATTCGCGCCGCTTGCCCTCTAGCGACGCCAAATGTCGCGAAGAGGCGGGGCAAGTCACGTCAGACGTTGAAATCTCCGCCGCAAGCCGGTTCAATCCAGACCGGAAACGGAGGTGGCCGATGCGGTATTCGGGCCTGAGCGTCCTCAAGGAGGGCCTGTTCGGCAACAAGGGCTGGAAACCGGCCTGGCGGGAGCCTGAGCCGAAGGCGGAATACGACGTCATTATCATCGGTGGCGGCGGACATGGCCTTGCGACCGCCTATTACCTGGCGAAGAACCACGGCATCACCAATGTCGCGGTGCTGGAAAAGGGCTATCTCGGGTCGGGCAATGTGGGGCGCAACACCACCATCGTGCGCGCCAACTACTTCCTGTCGGGCAACTCCGAATTCTACTCCCACTCCCTGAAGCTGTGGGAGGGGCTGGAGCTTGACCTGAACTACAACGTGATGCACTCGCAGCGCGGCATCCTCAACCTCTTCCATTCCGACGGCCAGCGCGACGCCGCCGCCCGGCGCGGAAATGCCATGGTCAATCAGGGCGACGATGCGGAGTTGCTGGACCGCGAGGCCGTGCGGCGCATGGTGCCTTACCTGGATTTTGAGCAGACGCGCTTTCCGATCTATGGCGGCCTTCTGCACCGGCGTGGCGGCACGGCGCGGCATGATGCGGTCGCCTGGGGCTTCGCGCGTGGCGCCGACATGCGCGGCGTTGATCTGATCCAGAATTGCGAGGTGACGGGTATCGACATTCAGGACGGCCGCGTGCGTGGCGTCCAGACCACACGCGGCCCGATCCGGGCGAAGAAGGTCGGCATCGTCGCGGCGGGCCGGTCGGGGCAGGTGGCGGCGATGGCCGGGATGCGCCTGCCGATCGAAAGCCACGTCCTGCAAGCCTTCGTGACCGAGGGGCTGAAACCCGTCATCGACCATGTCGTGACCTATGGCATGGGGCATTTCTACATCTCGCAATCCGACAAGGGCGGACTGGTCTTTGGCGGCGACCTCGATTTCTACGCCTCCTACGCCGCGCGGGGGAACCTGCCGATGCTGGAACATGTGATGGAGGCGGGGATGACGCTGATGCCGATGATCGGCAAGGCGAAGATCCTGCGCTCCTGGGGTGGTATCGTGGACATGACGCCCGACGGCTCCCCCATCATCGACAGGACCGACGTGGGCGGGTTGTTCGTCGATTGCGGCTGGAACTACGGCGGCTTCAAGGCCACGCCTGCCTCGGGCTGGTGCATGGCGCATCTGATGGCGACCGGAGAACCGCACGAGGTCGCCCGCCGTTTCCGCCTCGACCGCTTCCTGACCGGGCATCTTCTGGACGAAGAAGGCACCGGCTCGCAGCATAACTTGCACTGAGGGGGCGGGGTGATGCCGTTCATGACCATAAAGCCCTTGCGCCGGACCCCGCCGTTGGATGCCTACGGCGGAGGTATTGTTGGCAAGATGAAATGCTGTACCCGCTTCATCTTGCCAGAAATACCTCGGGGTGAGGCCGAAGGCCGAGGGGCGGCGCCCCTTCTTGCGACAGATGAAGGGAAAGCCAGACAATGCGCATAACCTGCCCCCTTTGTGGCGCGCGTGACCGGCGTGAGTTCACCTATTACGGCGCCTCGGTCTATGCCGACCGCCCGGCCGAAGGCGCCGCGCCCGAGGTGTGGGACGACTACCTGCACCTGCGCGACAACCCGGCGGGGGAGATCACGGACCTCTGGTATCACGAGCTTGGCTGTTCCGCCTGGATCGAGGTGACGCGCAACACCGTGACGCATGCGATCAGCGCGACGCGGCTTTTGGCGGACCGGGCGACGCCCACGAAGAAGGGGGCAAGGTCATGAGGATCGCGGGCAAGGGCCTTGTGGACCGCAACACGCCGGTGGGCTTCCGCTTTGACGGCAAGGACTATACCGGCTTTCAGGGCGATACGCTGGCCTCGGCGCTGCTTGCCTCGGGCGTCCGGGTCTTTGGCCGGTCCTTCAAGTATCACCGCCCGAGAGGCGTGATGACGGCGGGGTCGGAGGAGCCATGCGCGCTTGTCACCATCGGGCGCGGCGCGGCGCAGGTGCCGAACGTCCGCGCCACGGTGCAGGAAATCCACGCGGCCCTCGATGCGCGGGGCCAGAACGCCTGGCCTTCGGTCAATGTCGACCTGATGGCGATGAATGATCTTTTCTCTCCGTTCTTTAGCGCGGGCTTTTACTACAAGACCTTCATGTGGCCGCGTAAGTTCTGGGAATCGCTCTATGAACCCGCGATCCGCAGGGCGGCGGGGCTTGGCGCGCTGTCGCGGAAGCATAACGAAGACCACTACGAAAAGGCTTATGCCTTTTGCGACCTCCTGGTGGTCGGCTCTGGCCCCGCGGGCCTGATGGCGGCGCTGGCGGCGGGGCGCGCGGGGGCGGATGTGATCCTTGCGGAAGAGGATCACGTCATGGGTGGCCGCCTTCTGGCCGAGATGCAGGAGGTGGCGGGGCAGCCCGGCGCGGACTGGGCGGCGGGGGTGCTGGCGGAACTGGCCACGATGCCCAATGTCCGCCTGATGACCCGGACCTCGATCACCGGCGCCTATGACGGCGGCACCTTCGGCGCGCTGGAGCGGGTAGGCCTGCATCTGGCGCGGCCGCCGATGGACCTGCCGCAGGAATGCTTCTGGCGGATCGTCGCCAAGCGCGCGATCCTGGCGACCGGCGCGCATGAACGGCCCATCGCCTTCCCCAACAACGACCGGCCGGGGGTGATGATGGCGGGCGCGGTGCGGGCCTATCTGAACCGTTTCGGCGTGGCGCCGGGCCAGACCGTCGCGGTCTTCGGCAACAATGACGACGCCCATCGCACGGTGCGTGACCTGAAAGCGGCGGGTGTCAAGGTTTCGGCCCTGATCGACGTGCGAGAGGAGGCGACCGCCCCGGACGGCGCGACGCTTCATGCCGGGGCGCAGGTGGTCGATACCGTCGGCCGCAAGGGCCTGCGTGAGGTGGTGATCGCCGACCGTTCGGGCCAGATCACCCGCATTCCCTGCGATTGCCTTGCCATCTCGGGCGGCTGGAACCCGGCGCTGCACCTTGCCTGCCACATGAACGGCCGCCCGGTCTGGCGCGAGGAGATCGCGGCATTCGTTCCGCAGCCCGGCATGGTGCCGGGGCTGGCGGTGGCCGGGGCGGCGAATGGCACATTTTCTACCCAAGCATGTCTTGCCGAGGGGCTGGAGGCCGCGAAAGCTGCACTTTCCGAACTTGGGCGCAAGGCCAAGGCGGTCGATCTGCCGCAGGCCGAGGATGGCGCCTATCGCCTGCGTGCCTTCTGGGAGGTGCGTGGCGGCAAGCACCGGGCCTGGCTCGATTTCTCCAATGACGTGACGACCAAGGATGTGCGCCTGGCGGCGCAGGAGAATTACCGCTCGGTCGAGCATATGAAGCGCTACACGACGCAAGGGATGGCGCCCGATCAGGGCAAGAACTCCAACGTCGCGGCGCTGGCGGTGCTGGCCGATGCCACCGGGCGTGGCATCCCCGAAACCGGGATCACCACATTTCGCCCGCCCTATGTTCCGATCTCCGTCGCGGCGCTTGGCGCGGGCGGGCAGGGCGCGGGGTTCGCGCCGCAGCGGTTTACCACCTCGCATCAGGCCAGCGTCGAACGCGGCGCGCCGATGGTGGAGGCGGGGCTGTGGTACCGCCCGTCCTATTTCCCGCGCCCCGGCGACCAAAGCTGGCTTGACGCCTGCAACCGCGAGGTGGGCTTTGTCCGCGACCGGGTTGGCGTCTGCGATGTCTCCACGCTTGGCAAGATCGACATTCAGGGCGCCGATGCGGGCCGCTTCCTTGACCTCGTCTATACCAACACGTTTTCGACCCTGAAGCCGGGGCGGGTGCGCTATGGGCTGATGCTGCGCGAGGACGGGATGGTGATGGATGACGGCACCACCGCCTGTCTGGCGGAGGGGCATTACCTGATGACCACCACCACGGCGGCGGCAGGGCAGGTCATGCGGCATCTCGATTTCGTGGCGCAGGCGCATTGCCCGGCCTGGGACGTCCACATGATCTCTGCCACCGAGCAATGGGCGCAGTTCGCGGTCGCCGGCCCGCTGGCGCGGGAGCTTTTGAACACGCTGCTGGAGGAGCCGGTCGATGGCGACACGGTTCCCTTCCTCGGCGTGGCGCCGGTGCGTGTCATGGGGGTGGCGGGGCGGCTGTTCCGCATCTCCTTCTCCGGGGAACTGGGCTATGAGATTGCCGTGCCTGCCCGCTATGGCGCGGCGCTTTACCGCGATCTGGTGGCGCGGGCGGAAAACCTTGGCGGCGGCGCCTACGGGATGGAGGCGCTGAACGTCCTGAGGATCGAGAAGGGCTTTATCACCCATGCCGAGATTCATGGCCGCGTGACCGCTTTCGACATCGGGTTGCAAGGCATGGTGAGCGCCAAGAAGGATTGCATCGGCAAGGGCGCCTCGACCCGTCCGGGGCTGAGCGGGCCTGAGCGCGAGCAGATGGTCGGGTTGAAGCCGGTGCCGGGGTCGAAATCCATCGGCGCCGGGGCGCATCTTTTCGACGAGGGGGCCGAGCCGGTGCGCGTCAACGATCAGGGCTATGTGACCTCTGTCTGCTGGTCGCCGACGCTGAACAGCCATCTGGGGCTTGGTTTCCTGATAAACGGCCGCGCGCGGATCGGGACCCGCGTCCGGCTTGTCGATCACCTGCGGAAGACGGATGTGATCTGCGAGGTCGTCCATCCCGTCTTCTTCGATCCCGAGGGGGGACGCGCCCGTGGCTAGCCTGATCGAGAAATCCGCCTGCGACGGCCTCTTGCCCAGGGTGGCGGGCGGCACGGTGCTGTCCGAATTGCCCGCCGCGCGCGTGACCTCGGTCGCGCCCTTTGCCGGGAAGACCCGCGCCTTGGGGGCGGCGCTGAAGGAAATGGGGCTGGGCTGGCCGAAACCGGGGGAAGCGGTGGGGACGGAGGGGGCCTCGATCCTCTGGTCGGGCCGGGATCAGGCCTTTCTGATCGGCGCCGATCCCGCGCCGCTTTCCGGTCTGGCGGCGCTGAGCGATCAGGGCGACGGCTGGGCGCGGATGCAGTTGAAGGGGCCGGAGGCGGAGGCCGCGCTGGCGCGTCTGGTGCCGCTGGACCTCAGGCTGTCGGAATTCGGTATCGGTCAGGTGGCGCGCAGCGGGTTGAACCACATGATGATGCTGATCGCGCGGACATCGGAGACGGGGTTCGACATCATGGTCTTCCGCTCCATGGCCGCGAGTGCGGTGCATGAAATCGGGACGGCACTGGATGCCGTTGCCGCGCGGGGGCGGCTGACCTCCTGAACGGGCGTCCGGCGGGGCGCCTAGAACAGGCCGTCGCCGCCCTGCTGGTCCTCGACCGCCTTGTCGGCGATCACCGCGCCGCCTGCGCCGACCAGAAGCGGCCCGCAGCCGGAAAGCGTGGCGGCGGCAAGGCCCATGAGGATGATGATGAGGCGCATCGGGACGCTCCCTTTTCTCGTTACATCCTCAGGCTATAGCATTTCGGGCTTACACTGAATCAGAATTCGATCTTATTTCGTTCAAATTCTGATACTTGCTTTCTCAACGCAAACCCGAAACGCTTTAAGCGAGTTTTGCCGGCGCGCCAATCCCTCAGGCCGCGTGCTGACCGACGATCACCTGATTGCGCCCGTCCTGCTTGGCGTAAAGCAACGCCATGTCGGCGCTGTGCATAAGTTCATCGACGCCAAGGCCCGCGGTTGTGGGCGCATTGCCGATGGCCAGCCCGATGGAGGAGGTGACGGGGATCGCCTGACCGTCATGGGGCAGCGGAACCGGGGTTTCGCCGATGATGCGGCGCAGCCGTTCGGCCACGGTGCTGGCGCGGGCAAGGTCGGCTTCGGGCAGGACGACAAGGAATTCCTCCCCCCCGATCCGGGCCAGAAGGTCAGAGGGGCGCAGAACCTCCCCCAGACGCGCGGCGACCTCGATCAGCACCGCGTCGCCCGCCGCGTGGCCGTGGGTGTCGTTGATCGACTTGAACCGGTCAAGGTCGAGGATCATCACCGCGAAGCTTTGCCCCGATAGCGTCGCGCGTTCGGCGATGCGGCCCAGATGCGCCATTGCATAGCGGCGGTTGTGCAGTCCGGTCAGGGGATCGACCATCGCAAGGCGCAGGCGGCTTTCCAGGCTGTCGCGCAGCCGGTCGGCCTGATATTTGCGGCTGCACTGGATGCGCAGGCGCAGCGCGACTTCGGACGCGTCGGCGCCGGCCTCGATCAGGTCGCTGGCGCCAAGGTCGAGGGCCATCGCGGCAAGGTCGCGCGCGCCCGCAGGCAGCATCACGCAGATTGCCGAATGCCGTGTCGCGGCGCGGGAGCGGAGTTCGGAGATCAGCCGCAGCCCGGCGCCAGAGGCCGCCAGATCGGAGCCGATCAGGAAGACATCGGGTGCGCCCTCGGGCGCGGCGTCGGACAGCGCGCCTTCCGGCTCAATCGCGACGAGGTTATCGGAGAGATAGGCGCCAAGCTCTGCCAGGCAGGACGTGCGCCGGGCGCGGTCGTTCGACACCAGCGCCACCTTCGATTGCCGGGTGAAGGCCGCGGCGGGTTCGGCGAGGCCAAGCTCCCGCGCGGTTCCCTGCCGCAGCCACAGCTCCTCGGCCGTTTCGCGCGCCCTGAGGATACTGCGCAGCCGCGCCAGCAGCACCACCTCATCCAGCGGTTTCCAGAACACTTCGTCCGCCCCGGCCTCAAGCGCTGCCATCTTGCGATCCATGTCGCGAAAGGCGGTGACCATCACCACGGGGATGTCGCAGGTTGCCGGATCGGCCTTCAACCGACGGCAGACGTCGATGCCGCTGATGTCCGGCATCTCCACATCCAGCAGAATCAGGTTCGGCCGGGTCGAGCGCGCCAGTGCCAGCGTCTCGCGCCCGCTGGACGCCTGAATCGTTTCGTAGAAAGCCGATGCGAGCTTGACCTTCAACACGATCCGGTTCGTCGCAACATCATCGGCAATAAGGATTTTCCCGCCCACGGAATCCTCCATTCACTTTACTAACTCGTACCTGTCGCTCATCTTTCGTTTGCAAAGGTTAAGAAAAGCTTTCCGGCGACGGGGGAGGGGGACGGGCAGGGCATGAACAGGGACAATGCAGAGACCGTGGCGCTGAAGGCGCTGGGCTGGGTGATCGGGGCGGAGGCAGAGCGGGACGCCTTTCTTGCCGCCAGCGGCTTTGCCCCCGCCGACCTGATGCAACGCGCCGGTGAGGCAGAGGTCCTGCTGGCGGTGATCGACTTCATCCTGGCCGAAGACCGCCGCGTGATCGGCTTTTGCGACAGCGCGGGGCTGGCCTATGACAGCCTTGCTGCCGTGCGCGCGGCGCTGCCCGGCGGCGACGATCACCACTGGACCTGAGAGCCGCCTTGCCTTCGCCCCACGCCTCGGCCAGTGTGGCGCGCGCGGGACAGGGCAGGGGGCATCATGCGCGCGTTTGACGGCATCCTTTTCGACAAGGACGGCACGCTTTTCGATTTCAAGGCGACCTGGGGCGCCTGGTCGGCTTCACTTCTTGGTGAGCTTGCGGGCGGCGACACGGGCCTGTTCCATCGCCTTGGCCGCGCCGTGGGGTTCGACGTGACCACCCACGCCTTCGCCCCCGACAGCCCGGTCATCGCCCATACCGCGCCCGAGATCGCGGCGGACCTGATGCCGCACCTGCCGCAAGGCACCGATCACGCGGCCCTTGTCGCGCGGATGAACCGGCTGGCGGCCGAGGCAGAGCCGGTCCCTGCCGCCGATCTCATCCCGCTGTTCACCGGCTTTCGCGCGCGGGGGATGAAGGTCGGGCTGGTGACGAACGACGCCGAGGAAGCCGCCCGCAGCCACCTGTCCCATGCCGGGGTGCTGGGCTATTTCGACTTTGTCGCGGGCTTCGACAGCGGCCATGGGGCAAAGCCCGAACCCGGCCCGCTGCTGGCCTTCTGCGCGGCCGAGGGGTTGAACCCCGCCCGCGTGGCGATGGTCGGCGACAGCCGCCATGACCTGATATCCGGCCGCGCGGCGGGCATGGCGACGGTCGCGGTCCTGACCGGCATCGCGGGCGCCGAGGAACTGGCCCCCCATGCCGACGTCGTCCTGCCCGATATCGGCCACCTGCCGGGCTGGCTTGACCGTGTTCCGGGCGCGCTTCACCCGGCCTCCTAGAAAAAAACGACCTGTTCGTGTCGTTTTATGCTGCGCAGTTGCTCCGCGCTGGCGGAATGCTGGCCGCAGCAACAGCGGAGAACAGGATGTCGGACGAACAGCGACGCAGACGGTCGGGCGGCCGGGCGGGCCATGCCGAACGGGCCGGGGTGCGGGCCATCGACCAGATGCCCTGGCGCATCCCCCTGAACCCCGACCGGCCGATCGAGCCGCTGGACCAGGACGGTGTGAACGCCATCCACAAGGGTGCGATGCGGGTCCTGTCGGAGATCGGCATCCGCTTTCTGAACCCCGAGGCGGTGGCGATCTTCAAAGAGGCGGGGTGCATCGTCGATGGCGAAACCGTCCGCATGGACGAGGATTTCGTGATGGAGATGGTGCGCCGCGCGCCGCCGGAATTCACCATCACCCCGCGCAACCCCGACCGCGCCCTGCCGATGGGCGGCAAGCATATCGTCTTTGGCAATGTCTCTTCGCCGCCGAACTACTGGGATCTTGAACGTGGCAAGGTCTCGGGCTTCATGGATGGCTTTCGCGACTTCATCAAGCTGACGCAGTATTTCAACTGCATCCATTTCGCCGGGGGCTATCCGGTCGAGCCGATCGACATTCACCCCTCGGTCCGCCATCTGGACTGTCTTTATGAAAAGCTCACCCTGACCGACAAGGTCACCCATGCCTATGCGCTGGGGAAAGAGCGGATCGAGGACGCGATGGAGATGGTGCGCATCGCGGGCGGGCTGAGCGATGAGGCGTTCCGCGCCACGCCGCGGATGTTCACCAACATCAACTCCGTCTCGCCGCTGAAGCACGACTTTCCGATGATCGACGGGTTGCTGCGCATGGCGCGGGCCGGGCAGGCGGTGGTTGTCACGCCCTTCACGCTGGCGGGCGCGATGGCGCCGGTGACGATGGCGGGTGCCGTGTCGCTGTCGATTGCCGAGGCGCTGTCGGCCATCGCGCTGCAACAATATGTCGTGCCGGGATCGCCCTCGATGATCGGGACCTTCACCTCAAACGTCGACATGAAATCCGGCGCGCCCGCCTTTGGAACGCCCGAATATATGCGCGCCACGCAGATGACCGGGCAACTGGCACGCTTCTACGGCCTGCCGCTGCGCTCTTCCGGCGTTTGCGCGGCCAACGTGCCGGACGGGCAGGCGATGTGGGAGACGTCGAATTCCCTCTGGGCCGCCATGACCTCTGGCACCAACCTCGTCTATCACGCGGCGGGCTGGCTTGAGGGCGGGCTGATCGCCAGCCCCGAGAAGTTCGTCATGGATTGCGAGGTTCTCCAGATGCTCCAGCGCTATATGGAGCCGCAGGTCTGGGCCACCACGCCTGAGGACATCGCCTTTGACGCCGTGCAGGAGGTCGGGGCCGAGGGGCATTATTTCGGCTGCCAGCACACGCAGGAACGCTATACCTCGGCCTTCTACGCGCCCATAGCCTCGGACTGGCGCAACTTCGAGGCGTGGAAGCTGGACGGCGCGGTCTGGACGGCGGAGCGTGCCCACCGGATCGCCAAGGCGATCCTTGCGGATTTCCAGGCCCCGCCGATGGAAGACGCCATCCGGGAAGAGCTTCAGGCCTTCGTCGCGCGGCGCAAGGAAGAGGGCGGCGCGCCCACCGATTTCTGACCGCCTTTGCCCTTTCTTAACCCTCCGCGCGCTAGCGTCCGGGGGGTGAAGAAGGGCGATGCGGATGCACGGGCTAGTCAACAGAGCGTTTCAGGGATTCCTGTGCGACACCTACGGGGCGTCGCTGTGGGAAGAGGTTGCGCTGGCGGGCGACCTGCCGCTTCAGGGCTTCGAGGCGCTCTTGAGCTATGACGACGCGGCCACCGAACGCATGATGGTGCTGGCGGCGGAACGGCTGGACAAACCCCGCTCCGCGCTGCTTGAGGATTTCGGGATCTACCTTGCCGGGCGTGAGGGGCTGCGCCGCCTTCTGCGCTTCGGCGGCGCGGATTTCGTCGATTTCCTCTATTCGCTGGAAGAGCTTCCGGGCCGCGTCCGCCTTGCCGTGCCGGACCTGATCCTGCCGGAGATCACGCTGACCCATTTCGCCCCCGGCAGCTTTCATGTCGGCTTTCGCGACAGCCATCCCTGCTTTGCCAAGGTCATGTGCGGAGTGCTTCAGGCGATGGCCGACGATTACGGCGCGCTGGCCGTGATCGCGCTGCATGAAGACGGGCAGGCGGTGCAGGTCGATCTGTTCGAAACCGCCTATGCCTCGGGCCGCGATTTCCTTCTGACCCTGCCGGACGGTGTGTGATGGACGGCGGGCGGCAAGCGGGCCTTCTCTGCCTTGGCCCGGCGGAACTGGCCGGGCTGATGCCGATGCATCTGTGGATCGACCGCGCGGGCATGATCCGCGCCGCCGGGCCGACGCTGGCAAAGCTGTCACCGTCGCCGCTGGCGGGGGCGAATTTCTTCGACTGTTTCGAACTGCGCAAGCCAAGGGGCGTCGGCGGGCCGCAGGCGCTGGCAGCGCTTGCCAATCAGCGCATCCTTCTGTCGCTGCGCGCCGCGCCCGCCACGACGCTGCGCGGCGTCGCTGTGCGCAGCGCCGACGGGCAGGGGCTGTTCTTCAACCTCTCCTTCGGGCTGTCGGTGGCGGAGGCGGTGCGCGACCATCGCCTGACCCATGCCGATTTCGCCCCCACCGACCTGACCGTCGAACTGCTTTACCTGACGGAGGTCAAGGGCGTGGTGATGGGCGAACTGGCCGCCCTGAACGCGCGGCTGCGCGACGCCCATCTGGCGGCCGAGGCGCAGGCGATGACCGATCCGCTGACCGGCCTTGCCAATCGCCGCGCGTTCGAGGCGGCGCTGGCCCAGACCCGGCTGCGGGCCGAGCGTGGCGGCTGCTTCGCTCTGCTGCATCTCGACCTCGACCATTTCAAGGCTGTCAACGACACCCATGGCCACGCGGCGGGCGACGCGGTCCTGACCGGCGTCGCCGCGATCCTGCGGCGGGAGCTGCGGGGCCAGGACGTGATCGCGCGTGTCGGGGGCGATGAATTCGTGGCGCTGGCCGAAGGGATCGGCGACGAACGCAAGATCGCCGCCATCGCCGCCCGCATCATCGCGGGGCTTGAGGCGCTGGTCCCGGTCCCCGGAGAGGCGGCGCGGGTTTCGGCCAGCATCGGTGCGGTCCTTGCGGGGCCGGGGCCGGTTGCGGGGCCGGACGACCTGATGCGCGCGGCCGACGGGGCGCTTTACGCGGCCAAGCATGCCGGGCGGGGGCGGTCGGTCATCGTCAGGCTGGAAGGGGCGGGGCAGCGGCGAACGGCTTGACCTTGCACGCGCCCTCAACTACCTACAGCGCAGCCGGGCGGGTATGGTGAAATGGTATCATGAGAGCCTTCCAAGCTCCAGGTGCGGGTTCGATTCCCGCTACCCGCTCCAGGAAATCCCGTTCAGGAACAGCCGGTTACCGCTCATCCGGGCGGGTCATGGAAAACACCTCCCGCACGACGGAATAGTCGCGGTAGCCCATCCGCGCCACGGGGTTGAAGCGCGTCACGTCGAATTGCCCCTCGACAAGGCAGTCATCGCGCAGATGCACGCCCGTGACCTCGCCCAGCGTCAGGAAGTTCGCCTCGCCCTTCAGGGTCACGATTTCGGTCATCCTGCATTCCAGCACGGCGGGCGCGCCCGCGACATGCGGGCAGTCGATGGTCCGGGACGCGGCCTTGGCGATCCCGGCCAGGTCGAATTCATCCGTGCCGGGCGGATAGCTGCCCGAGGTCAGGTTCATCTTCTCGCGCATCGCGTATTCCACGATATTGACCGCGAAAACGCCCGTCTTGCGGATGTTTCGCAGCGAATCCTTCGCGCCGGTGGAGGAAAACATCACCTGTGGCGGCACATAGGCGATGGCGTTGAAGAAGGAATAGGGGGCGAGGTTGTCGCCCGCGGCCCCTCGCGTCGAAATCCAGCCGATGGGGCGCGGCGTGACGATCGCGTTGAAGGGATTGTGCGGCAGGCCGTGGCCATCCTCGGGTCGGTAGAACATCGTGCGCCTCATTCGGTTTGCTCCAATCCTGCCCGCATGTTAGGGCCGATTTCCAGCGGATTCGGGGGGAGAAGGCCCAGTGTACCGGCTTGAGGAGGAAACCGAGGCCGACTGGTGGGAGGTGGAGGCGCTTTACGACCTCTGCTTCGCGCCGGGGCGCACGGCGCTGTCCTCGTACCGGCTGCGCGACGGGGTGGCCAAGGTGGCAGAGCTTTGCCTGACGCTTCGCGACGCCGACGGCATCCTTGCCGCCGTGATCCGCTATTGGCCGGTGCGGGTCGGCGGCAGGCGGGTGCTGCTTCTTGGTCCCGTCGCGGTCCACCCGACCCGGCAGGGCGAGGGGCTTGGCGGCCTGCTGATGCGCGAAAGCCTGGCCGAGGCGGCCCGGCTGGGCTGGGAAAGGGTGCTGCTGGTTGGCGACGCGCCCTATTACCGCCGCTTCGGCTTTCGCAAGATCGAGGGCGTGATCATGCCGCCCCCCACCAACCCGGACCGGGTTCTGGCGCTATCGCTGCGCTCCGGCGCCTGGGAAGGGGTCAGGGGGCCGGTCGAGAAAGACGGCGGCTATTTGGCAGTTGACGGAAGTGGGTGAAGTTCTCAATTCTACCTACGCAGTGGAGAACTTTGATGCCGGGCACCTCAAAAACTAACGTGATCTCTTCGCTTTCTGCGAGTCATGAGGAAGAGATAGCAGTTCTGGCGAAGCGTGCGGACTCTGCCAGCGGTATGCTGATGAAACTCGTGGCATTCGTCGGAAGCAACGCAGAGAATATTCTTGAGAGCCTGCCGGACGTTGCGAAGGACAGTCTCGAGGACGCAACTGTATGGGCGCTCGATTTGGCGTATCGGGGTGCCTCCATGACGTCGGAAAGCCGAATGGCGCCAGATGTGGGCAAGCATGGGCACAAGTTGGCTTCGGTCTTCACCGGGGCGGTGGGGGGATTTGCGGGAGTATCGTCGGCGATCGTTGAATTGCCGGTAACAGTATCGATCATGTTCGCGGCGATCCAGAAAGCCGCTCGCGCAGAAGGCTTCGACCCAAAGGACGAAGAAGTGCGCCGAGAGTGTCTTCTGGTGTTCGGTAGCGGCAATCCCGCAACCACCCAAGATGACGGCATCAACACCAGCTTTCTCGCATCACGCGTTCTCATTAACGGTGTGACTGTTCATGGACTGATCGCAAGCGTTGCGCCGCGTCTGGCAGCAGTCCTGACGCAGAAGCTTGCCGCCCAGACCATTCCAGTCCTCGGTAGTGTTACCGGCGCAGGAGTAAATTATGCATTCACTGACTATTACCAGGAACTAGCCGAAATCCGGTTCGCACTTCGCAGGCTGGCGCATGAGCATGGCGAAGAAGTGGTGCGGCTTTCGTTCAACTCTGCAATGGCGGAACGCAAGCGTCTGAAAAGCCGCTGACCCGGATCAAATCTCCTGCCGGGCGAGCCAGTCCATGACGGCGGGGCGGACATTGACGCTGTCCTTCGCCATCTCGGCCGTCAGCAGATCGCGCAGCTCGCTGAGGCGCACCTTGCGGATCAGGTGCTTTACCGGGCCGATGGAGGCGGGCCGCATCGACAGGGTCCGAACGCCCAACGCCGCAAGGCACAGCGCCTCGACCGGGCGGCCCGCATCCTCGCCGCAGAACGAAAGCGGCGTGCCGAATTCCCCCACGCGCGCAACGACCTGCGAAATGAAGCGCAGGAAACTGGTGTTCAGCATGTCATAGCGGCGCCGGACCTGCTCATTCTCGCGGTCGGCGGCGAAGAAGAACTGCTTGAGGTCATTGCCGCCGATGGAGATGAAATCGGTCTCGCGGAAGAAGGTGTCGGGCGCGAAGGCGAGTGAGGGCGTCTCCATCATCGCGCCGATTTCCAGCGACGCGGGCAGGATGTGGCCCAGCCGCCGCTCGCGCTCCATCTCGTCCAGGGCCATCTGCCGCGCGACGCGGAATTCGTCATATTCGGCAATGAAGGGGAACATCACGGTCAGCGGCCGCCCGTTCGCCGCGCGCAACAGCGCCTGCAACTGCATCCTGAGGACGCCGGGCTTTTCCAGCCCGACGCGGATCGCGCGCCAGCCCATCGCGGGGTTCGGCTCCTCCACCCGCTTCATGTAGGGCAGCACCTTGTCCGACCCGATGTCGAGCGTGCGGAAGGCCACGCGCTTGCCCTTGGCGGCGTCCAGGACGTTGGAATAGATCGCCGCCAGTTCCGAGCGTTTCGGGACATGGTTGCGGATCAGGAATTGCAGCTCGGTACGGAACAGGCCCACACCTTCGGCCCCCGACCCGGCCAGCGAGGGCAGATCGGCCATCAGGCCCGCATTCATGTGCAGCCCGATCGTGGTGCCGCAAAGCGCCGTAGCGGGCAGTTCGCGGAGCGAGGCATAGCGGCTTTGCGCCTCGGTCTGCATGGCGATCTTGTCGCGGAAGGCGGCGGCGACGCTGTCTTCGGGGCGCAGATGGGCGAGGCCCTGATCGCCGTCGACCAGGATCGCGTCGCCGTTCAGCGCCTCGGTGGTGATACGTTCGGCATGGATCACCAGCGGAATGACCAGCGCGCGCGCCACCACGGCGGCGTGGGACCCGACAGAGCCTTCCTCAAGCACGATCCCTTTCAGCTTGCGGCCATAGTCCAGCAGTTCGGCCGGGCCGATATTGCGCGCGACAAGGATCGGGTCGGCGGGCATGTCGGCGCCGGTATCGCGCCCCTGTCCGGTCAGAAGCCGCAAGAGACGGTTCGACAGGTCGTCAAGGTCGTGCAGGCGGTCGCGCAGATAGGGGTCGGGGACGGTTTCCAGCCGGGCGCGGGCGGCGGATTGTTCCTTTTCCACCGCCGCCTCGGCCGACAGGCCGCGGCCGATATCCTCTTCCATCCGCCGGATCCAGCCGCGCGAATGGGCGAACATGCGGTAAGCTTCCAGCACCTCGCGCTGTTCGGTCCCCTGCGCATCGGTGAGAGAGATCATATCGTCGACCGACATCCGCAGCTTCTCGACCGCCGCGCGCAGCCTTTCACGCTCTGCCTCGGGGTCGTCGCCGACCATGTTGGTGACGACGACGCGGGGTTCGTGCAGCCAGACATGGCCCTCGGCCGTGCCTTCCTGCCCGGTCGCGCCGCGGAACATCACCGGATGGGTGTGCAGCGCGCTTAACGCCTCGCCCTCGCCGATGAAGGCACCAAGCTCGGTCATCTCGGCCAGCACCATGGCGACGACTTCCAGCGCATAGACCTCATCGTCGGAATACTGCCGGGCTTCCTTGGACTGGACGACCAGAACGCCCAGCTTTTCGCCCAGCCGCTGGATCGGCACGCCAAGGAAGGAGGAATAGATCTCTTCCCCGGTCTCCGGCATGTAGCGGAAGCCGCGTTCGGCGGGGGCGTTCCCGGTGTTGATCGCGGTCGAGGATTTGGCGACGCGGCCGACCAGACCTTCGCCCAGCCGCATCCGTGTCTGGTGGACCGATTCCTTTTTCAGGCCCTCGGTCGCGCACAGCTCAAGCGTCTCGTCATCGCGGAAGAGATAGATGGAACAGACCTGCGTCTCCATCGAATCCGCGATCAGATGGGTGATACGGTCCAGCCGCTCCTGCCCCTCTCCCTGCTCCGCAAGAGAGTCGCGCAAGCGCCTGAGGAGCTTGCGACTTTCGCTTTCCGTCCGTTCGGGCATGACCCCCCGTGACTGCCTGTACGGCCCCCGCCGTCAGGCCGCTTTCTCCAGTTCGAAAGCATCATGGAGTGCCTGCACGGCGAGTTCCATATATTTCCGGTCGATCAGCACCGAAATCTTGATCTCTGAGGTCGAGATGACCTTGATGTTGATGTTTTCGGCGGAAAGCGCCTCGAACATCCGGGCGGCGACACCGGCATGGGACCGCATCCCGATGCCGACGACCGAGATCTTGGCGACGTCGGTGTCGATGATAAGGTCGTCATACTTGATCTCACCGGCGGCCATCGCGTCTTCCATCGCCTTCTTGGCGCGGGCGACCTGATTGACGGGGCAGGAAAAGGTCATGTCGGTGACGGCGCCGGAATGGGCCTCGTCATAGTCCTTTTCCGAGATGTTCTGAACGATCATGTCGACGTTCACGCCCGCGTCCGACAGCGGCCCGAAGATGGCGCTGGCGACGCCGGGCCGGTCCTCGATGGTAAACAGCGTGATCTTTGCCTCGTCGCGCGAATAGGCGACGCCAGAGACGACTTTCGATTCCATGATTTCATCCTCGTCGCAGACCAGGGTCCCGGAGTTTTCGTCGGTATCCTCGAATGAGGACAATACGCGCAGCCGCACCTTGTAGCGCATGGCAAGTTCCACCGACCGCGTTTGCAGCACCTTCGCGCCAAGGGAGGCCAGTTCCAGCATCTCCTCGAAGGCGATCCTGTCAAGCTTGCGGGCCTTCGAGGTGATGCGCGGATCGGTGGTGTAGATGCCGTCCACATCGGTGTAGATGTCGCAGCGTTCGGCCGCGAAGGCGGCGGCGAAGGCGACGGCCGTAGTATCCGACCCGCCCCGGCCCAGCGTGGTGACGCGGCCCTCATGGCTCAGGCCCTGGAACCCCGCGACCACGGCGACCTTGAACCCTTCGGCGAATTTCGCGTCGAGGTTTTCGCGCGGGATCGACACGAAGCGCGCGGCGGCATGGGCCGAGGTGGTATTGATCGGCACCTGCCAGCCCTGCCAGGACCGGGCCGGCACGTCCATTTCCTGAAGCGTCAGCGCCATCAGCCCGGCCGTCACGTTTTCGCCGCTGGCCACGACCGCGTCATATTCGCGCGCGTCGTAGAGCGGCGAGGTCTGTTCGACCCAGCCCACCAGTTCGTTGGTCTTGCCCGACATGGCGCTGACGATGACGATGACGTCATAGCCGCGCTCGACCTCGCGCTTGACCTTCTCGGCGGCATTGCGGATGCGGTCGAGATCGGCCACCGAGGTGCCGCCGAATTTCATCACGAGAAGCGGCATTCCGGCCCCCCTTGCGTCCGCATGGTCAAATCGCGCGCTTCTTATGCGCGCGCGCGGGCAAGGGCAAGGGGCGGTCTGCGAAGGGTGGCTGCGTCAGTTCGCCTTGGTGCGCGGCAGGAAGGGCAGGGGCGCGACCGGCACGCCGTCCTCGATCAGCTTCTTCGCCTCATCCGCGCGGGCCTCGCCATAGATCGACCGTTCGGGGGCCTCGCCCTCATGGATCGCGCGGGCCTCGGCGGCGAAGTTCATGCCGACATAGTCGGAGTTTTCCTCGACCGCGCGGCGCATCTTCGCCAGCGCCTCTTCGGCGGGGTTCGCAGGCGCGGTCAGCGGCGCGGCAGCCTTGCGCGCCGGGCGGACGGCCGGGGCCATCAGGACCTTTTCGACCTCAGACGACCCGCAGAGGGCGCAGCTGACATGGCCCGCGCCCAGCAGGCGGTCGAAGGCATCGGCAGACTGGAACCAGCTGTCGAATTCATGGTCGTCGGAGCATTTCAGCGTGTAGCGGATCATGGCCGTCGAAAGGGTTGCCTTTCCTTCTATGTGGCCAGATCGCGCGGGAAATCAAGCCGGGCTATGCGGGGGCGAAATTGGCCAGAAGGGCGCGCAATTCCTCTTCATTGACCTTCTCGGCGGCCTTCTTCGGCTTGAACCAGCGCCGGGTGCGTTGGCCGACCTCGGGGTATTTCTTGCGCAGCTTGCTTACCTTGACCGGAAAGACCGAGACGATGCAGGGCTGAAGCGCGCCGTTGTCCAGCACCTTGTCATAGCTGTAAACGCCGATCGGCGTCGCGGCGGGCTTGCCCTCGACGCCGGCCTCTTCGAAGGCCTCGCGCAGCGCGGTTTCCGACCCGTTCCGGCCTTTCATCGGCCAGCCCTTCGGGATGATCCAGCGCCCGGTGTCCCGGCTGGTGATCAGCAGGATTTCCACACCGTCCTTGCCCGCGCTGCGATAGCAAAGCGCGGCGAATTGCGATTGCGTTTCCTGTGGCGCCCCGGCGCCCAATTCCACTTTCTTCATGTCAAACCGCCCGTATCGGGTGTCGGGTGCCAAGGCGCCCGCCCGCCTGTTCTGATGCAGGAATGTGGCAAAATAGCATGTATTCGGCCGGGATGCCAAGTCTGCGGGGCAAAGACGGCCCGTTCGGGCGGGGCCGGATACGTCAAGGCGATTGCGCCGGGCGCGGGTTCGGGCAGTCTGTTGCGCGTGGGAGGGGATTCGCATGACCGACGCTTTCACCGCGCCCGGACGGTTCTATCGGGGCAACCTGCACACTCATTCGACCCGCTCCGACGGGGTGTTGGACCCTGCCGAGGTCTGTCGCCGCTATCGGGACGAAGGCTATGACTTCATGGCGCTGACCGACCATTTCATCGGTCTTTACGGCTATCCCCTTACCGACACGAAATCCTTTCGCGCCAAGGGGTTCACGACCATAGCTGGTGCGGAACTTCACACCGGCAGTCAGGAGAATGGCGAGCTGTGGCACATCCTTGCCGTGGGTCTGCCCGAGGATTTCGCACCGCCCGAGGCGCCGCATTTCAAGGCGGTCGAAGGGTCCGAAAGTGCTGCCGACCTTGCGCGGCGGGCGCGGGACGCGGGCGCGTTCGTCGCCATTGCCCATCCGCAATGGTCGGGCCTGACGCTGGCCGATGCCCGCACCGTCCAGGCCGCCCATGCGGTCGAAACCTATAATCACGGCTGCTGGGCCGGTTGCGACAGGCCGGATGGCTTTGCGATCAACGATCTGCTTTTGTCGGAGGGGCGGCGGATCAACCTTGTCGCCACCGACGACGCGCATTTCTCCGAACCCGACCACTTCGGTGGCTGGGTCATGGTCAAGGCCGAGGAGAACGACCCCGAGGCGCTGGTCGCCGCGCTCAGGTCCGGTCTCAACTATTCCACGCAAGGCCCTGAAATCAGGCGGATCGAGGTGACGGAGAAGACGGTTGAGGTGGAATGCTCGGCCGCCGCCTCGGTGATCGTGCAGGGCTATGGCCAGGCCGCGAAAGGGGTTCACGGGCTGTCGATGACCCGCGCCTCGGTGCCGCTGGACCGGTTCGGCAGGTCGGACTGGCTGCGTGTGACGGTCGTCGACCGCGCGGGCCGCCGGGCCTGGTCGAACCCGATCTGGCGCTGAGGGCGGCATGGCGGTGGAGATCGCGGAATTCGGCCGGACGCGGGCGGCGGAAGCGGTCCGGGTGGCCACGTTGCGGTCCGCCGCGCTGACGGTCCGGGTGCTGACGCTGGGCGCGATCCTTCAGGACCTGCGCCTTGCCGGGGTGGGGCGCAGCCTGACGCTCGGCTCGGACAGCGTGGCGGATTACGAAGGCGCGATGCGCTTTCACGGTTCGCTGATCGCGCCGGTGGCGAACCGGATCGGCGGCAACCGGGCCGAGGTCTGCGGGCAGGTGTTGCGCTTCGATCCGGGGCCGGAGCAGCCGAACATCCTGCATTCCGGCGCGGCGGGGACGCATCTGAAACTGTGGTCGATGGAGGAAAGCGGCCCGGATGCCGTGACGTTGGCGCTGGATTTGCCCCATGGCGCGGGCAGCTTTCCCGGCAATCGAACGATCCGCGCGACCTACTCCCTGCCGGAACCGGACTGCCTGCGGCTTGAGGTGGTGGCGGAAACCGACCGCCCCACGCTCTTCAACGCTGCGAACCACAGCTACTGGAACCTCGACGGCAGCGAAAGCTGGCAGGGCCATCGCCTTGAAATTGCGGCCGATCACTACCTGCCCGCGACCGACGACGTGCTGCCGACGGGGGAGATCGCCCCGGTCGCGGGGACGGTGTTCGACTTTCTCGCGGGCAAACCGGCCGGGCCGGGGCAGCCGCCGCTCGATCATTGCTTCTGCCTGTCGGACGGGCGCGTGGCGCTTCGCCCTGTCCTTACCTTGACCGGAGCGACGGGCGTCGCCATGACGCTGTCCACCACGGAACCGGGCGTGCAGGTCTATGACGGGTCCGGCGCCGCCCGGCCGGGGCGGCAGGCGGGCGAGGGCGTGGCGATCGAGGCGCAGGGCTGGCCCGATGCGCCGAACCATCGGTGTTTCCCGTCGATCCTGCTCCGCCCCGGTGAGACCTATCGCCAGATCACCGAATGGCGTTTCGTCGCCCCCTGATCAGCCGTCGTTGCGCGTGACGCCGCGATACCAGGCGACGATCTTCGCCCGCTCTTCCGGTTCGATGAAGGACACGTTGGCGGGCGGCATGGCGTGGCTGAGGCCCGCCTGAAGGTAAATCTCGGGCGCCCAGCGGGCGATCTCCTCGGGCCGGTCAAGGATCACGCCCTTTGGCGCATAGTGGATGCCGTCATAGCCCGGCTCGGTCGAATGGCACATGGAACAGCGGCCCAGCACGATGTCCGACACATCCGCGAAATCGCCCGCATCGGCAAAGCGCTGCTGCGCGGGTGTCAGGGGCAGGGCAGCCTCCCCCCCGGCGCGATAGAGCGGCGCGGTGGACAGCCAGGCGACAAGAAGGAAGATCAGCACCGTCACCAGCCAGGTCCAGAGCGGCTTGCCCTTGCGCGCATGGACGCTGTTGAACCAGTGCCGGATCGTGACGCCCATCAGGAATACAAGGCTGGCGATGATCCAGTTATATTCGCTCGCGAAGGCCAGTGGGTAATGGTTCGACAGCATCATGAAGATGACCGGCAGCGTCAGGTAGTTGTTATGCGTCGACCGCAGCTTGGCGATTTTCCCGTATTTCGGGTCGGGCGTGCGGCCCGCGATCAGGTCGGCCACGACGATCTTCTGGTTCGGGATGATGATCAGGAACACATTCGCCGTCATGATCGTCGCGGTGAAGGCGCCAAGGTGCAAAAGCGCCGCGCGGCCCGAAAAGACGTGGGTATAGCCCCAGGCCATCACGACGAGGATGACATAAAGGACCACCATCAGCGTGGTCGGGCTGTCGCCCAGCTTCGACTTGCAAAGCGTGTCGTAAAGCCCCCAGCCAAGCGCCAGCGAGCCGACAGAGATCGCAATCGCCTGCCAGATCTTCAGGTCCATCACGTTCGGATCGACAAGGAAGAGGTCCGCGCCAAGGTAGTAGACAAGAAACAGAAGTGCGAAGCCCGACAGCCAGGTCGCGTAGCTTTCCCATTTGAACCAGACGAGGTCGTCGGGCATCCGTTCGGGCGCCACGAGATATTTCTGGATATGATAGAAGCCGCCGCCGTGGACCTGCCATTCCTCACCATCCGCACCGCTTGCCAGGTTGCGGTCGCGGTGCAGGCCGAGATCGAGGGCGATGAAATAGAAGGACGACCCGATCCAGGCGATCGCGGTGATGACATGCAGCCACCGCACCGCGAATTCCAGCCAATCGCCAAGGACGATGAAGTCGTACATGCCGCTCTCCGATCCATTCCGGTCATCCTAGGCTATACCAACCGCAATCTTCCTGATAATTCATTCAATATCTGAATACTTTCAAACAGTGCCGAATAATCGGGCGAGGCAGCGGGTCGATGTCCTACGTCAACAACATCAAGATGTTCGTCCGCGTGTTCGAGCTTGGTTCAATGTCCGCCGCCGCGCGGGATCAGCGGACATCGCCCGCCGTCGCCTCGGCCCGGATCGCGGATCTGGAAAAACATCTGGGCATCCGGCTGTTCAACCGCACCACGCGGCGCTTGCAACCGACAGAGAACGGGCGGCTTTTCTACGACGGCGCGCGCAAGATCCTTGAGGCGATCGACGATGCCGAGGCCGCCGTCATGGCCTCAACCCAGATGCTGCGCGGGACGGTCTTTGTCGCAGCCCCCCTTGGCGTCGGGCGGCGGTTCGTCGCCCCCCATGTGCCGGAGTTCAAGGATAGTTATCCGCAGATCGACATCCGCCTGCGCCTGTCGGACCGCAAGATCGACGTGGTAAGCGAGGGGCTGGACATGGCCTTTCATCTTGGCACGCTTGAGGATTCGACGCTGAAGATGCGGCTGGTGGCGGAATGCCCGCGCATCCTTTGCGCCGCGCCCTCCTACATCGCGCGGCGGGGCGATCCGGGGACGGGGGAGGCGATGGTGCGCGACCGTCACGATTGCCTCAACCTGCGCTTTCCCGGCGCGCCCGAGTTTCAGTGGACGCTGCGCACCCCCGAAGGCCCGCGCCGGTTCGAGGTGGCCGGGCCGTTCGAGACCGACGACGGCGATGTGCTGACCGGCTGGGCGCTGGACGGGCGGGGGATCGTGATGAAGCCGATCTTCGAGGTGGCCGATCACCTGCGCGCCGGGCGGCTGGTTCCGGTGGTGCGCGAAACACCGGCCTTGCCGGTGCAACTGACCTGCCTGACCCAGCATCGCCGGTTGCGCGACCCCAAGATCCGCGCCTTCACCGATTTCATCATCGCCGCCTGCCGTGCCGATCTTGCCCGCGCGGTCGAAGGGCTGCCGGTATTCGCCTGACCCGCCAGTGACTTGAGGCGATCTGCCGCTCCATGTATGGGGAGGGCGACCAAGGGGTAAGCCATGCCGCAATTCCTGACCACGACCGACCCGGATTTCGACGCCGCCTTTGCCGCGCTCTTGACCATGAAGCGCGAGGATGCGCCCGATGTCGACGCGGTGGTGGCGGGGATCATTGCCGATGTCCGCGAACGTGGCGATGCGGCGGTGATCGAACTGACCGAACGCTTCGACCGGCTGTCCCTGACGCCGGAAAGCATGGCCTTTTCGGCGGGAGAGATCGCGGCGGAATGCGACAAGGTCTCGCCCGAGGATCGCGCGGCGCTGGAACTGGCCGCCGCCCGCATCCGCGCCTATCACGAACGCCAGATGCCGGACGATCAGCGCTGGACGGACGGGGCGGGCGCCTCGCTCGGCTGGCGCTGGACGCCGGTCTCGGCGGCGGGGCTTTATGTGCCGGGGGGCTTGGCGTCCTACCCGTCCTCGGTCCTGATGAACGCGATCCCGGCCAAGGTGGCGGGGGTGGAACGGCTGGTCGTCGCCTGTCCGACGCCGGGCGGGGCGGTCAATCCGCTGGTGCTCCTGGCCGCAAGGCTTGCGGGTGTGGACACGGTCTATCGCATCGGCGGCGCGCAGGCGATTGCGGCCTTGGCCTACGGGACGGCGACGATCCGGCCGGTGGACAAGATCACCGGGCCGGGCAACGCCTATGTCGCCGCCGCCAAGCGCCGGGTCTTCGGCCGCGTCGGCATCGACATGATCGCCGGGCCGTCGGAGATTCTCGTCATTGCCGACCGCGACAACGATCCCGACTGGATCGCGCTCGACCTGCTTAGCCAGGCGGAGCATGACGAAAGCGCGCAGGCGATCCTTGTGACCGACGATGCAGGGCTGGCGCAGGCGGTCGTCGCGGCGGTCGAGGCGCGGCTGCAAACGCTGGACCGCCGCGCCATCGCGGGCGCAAGCTGGCGCGATTTCGGCGCCGTCATCGTGACCCGCGATCTGGATGAGGCGGCGATGCTCTCGAACCGCGTCGCGCCGGAGCATCTGGAGCTTTGCGTGGCCGACCCCGAGGCGCTGGCGGAGCAGATCACCCATGCCGGGGCGATCTTCCTTGGCCACTGGACACCCGAGGCGATCGGCGATTACGTGGGCGGGCCGAACCATGTCCTGCCCACGGCACGGTCGGCGCGGTTTTCCAGCGGGCTGAGTGTGATGGATTTTCTGAAGCGGACGACGATTGCGCGCATGACGCCCGAGGCGCTGGCGGCCATCGGCCCGGCGGCGGAGCGGCTTGCCAAGTCCGAAAGCCTTCAGGCGCACGGGTTGTCGGTGCGCGCGCGGCTTGACCGCCTGAACCGGGAGGGCGGGCAATGAGCCGTATCTGTCATATCGAGATCGACGATACCGGCCTGCCGGCCCCCACGGCGGAGATCGAGCAGGAGCGCAAGGTCGCCGTCTTCGACCTGCTGGAGGATAACAGCTTTGACCTTCCCGCGCGCGGCGACGGCGTGGCGCCCGAGGGGCCGTTTCGCCTTGCGCTGGCGATCCGGGACCGGCGGCTGGTCTTCGACATCGGATCGGAGGCGGGGGAGAAGGTGGCAGAGTTCCACCTGTCGCTGTCGCCCTTCCGGCAGGTGGTGAAGGATTATTTCCAGATCTGCGAAAGCTATTTCGACGCCGTCAAACGCCTGCCGCCCAGCCAGATCGAGGCCATCGACATGGCCCGGCGCGGCATCCACAACGAAGGCGCGCGGGTCTTGCGGGAACGGCTGGAAGGCAAGGCCGATCTGGACAGCGACACGGCGCGGCGGCTTTTCACGCTGATCTGCGTTTTGCATTTCGGGGGCTGATCTTGGCAGGGGGGCTTCCGCAATCGGTGCTGTTCTGCTGCGATCACAATGCCGTCCGTTCGCCGATGGCAGAGGGGCTGATGAAACAGCTCTACGGTCAGCGCGCCTATGTGCAGTCCGCGGGCGTCAAGAACGACATGGAGATCGACGGTTTCGCCATCGCCGCCTGCAAGGAGCTTGGGATCGAACTGTCGCGCCACCGCTCGCGGTCCTTCGAGGAGATGCAGCAATGGGGCGACGATCTGTCGGGCTTTGACCTTGTCGTCGCCCTGTCGCCCGCCAGCCAGCGGCAGGCCCTTGAATTCACGCGCTTTTTTCATCTCGATGTCGAATACTGGCCGGTCATGGACCCGACCGGCATCGGTGAGACGCGCGAGGCGAAGCTGGCCGCCTATCGCCAGACCCGCGACCAGATCAGGGCCCGGATGATCGAGCGTTTCGGCCCGCCCGAGGCGGACGGCTGACCCCTTGCCGCAAAGGGCGCGCAGAGTGCCGCGAAGGGGCTGGGCATCCTGCGGCGCCATGCCTATCTTCCCCTTGCCCGCAATACTGGAGACCCCGATGACCCGCGCCACGATCGAAGCCTATTACGACGCCTTCAACCGGGGTGATCTCGACGCGATGCTGGACACGTTGCATGAGGATTTCGCCCATAACGTCAACGAAGGCGCGACCCGGCTTGGCAAAGCGGCCTTCGCCGATTTCTGCCGCCATATGAGCGAGACCTACAAGGAACACCTGACCGACATGGTGGTCTTTTCCAACGATGCAGGGACACGGGGCGCGGCCGAATTCACCGTGAACGGCACCTATCTGAAGACCGACCCCGGCCTGCCCGAGGCGCGTGGGCAAACCTATGTCCTGCCGGCGGGCGGGTTCTTCACCCTCAAGGATGGCAAGATCACGCGGGTGACGACCTATTACAACCTCAACGACTGGATAGCGCAGGTTTCCGCGTGACGGTCGCGGTGCGCAGCCTGACCGGCGCCGCGCTGGATGCGGTGCTGGGGGACGTGGCGGCGCTGCGGATCGCGGTCTTTCGCGACTGGCCTTACCTTTACGACGGCGACCTGGACTATGAGAGGGGCTATCTTGCCACCTATCGGGACAGTGCCGGGGCGGTGGTTGTCGGCGCCTTCGACGGCGACCGGCTGATCGGCGCCGCGACCGGCACGCCGATGGAGGATCACGGCGAGGAATTCGGCGCCGCCTTCGAAGGGTCGGGCTTCGATCTGGAGCAGATCTTCTATTGCGCCGAATCCGTGCTGCTGCCCGACTATCGCGGTCAGGGGATCGGCCATGCCTTTTTCGACGCGCGGGAGGGACATGCCCGCGCCCTCGGCCGCCGCTATTCGGTCTTTTGCCGCGTCCTGCGGCCGGATAGCCACCCGTTGCACCCGGCAAACTACCGTCCGCTCGACGGGTTCTGGCGCAAGCGGGGCTACCGGCCGCTGGACGGGGTCACCGCCGACTATGTCTGGAAGGATGTGGGGGAGGATGCGCCGACCGCCAAGACGATGCAATTCTGGATGCGTGAGCTGTAACGCCCGCCGAAAGGGAACGCCCGATGACAAAGACGATCAGGATCGCCGCCGCCGCCTATCCGCTGGACTGGTTCGACACATTCGCCGCCTATGAGGCGAAGATCGCCCGCTGGGTCGCCGAGGCGGCCGGGCAGGGGGCAAGGCTTCTGGTTTTCCCCGAATATGGCGGGATGGAGCTTGCCTCGCTCGGCGGTGAGGCGGTCGCGCGCGATCTGGAAGGCGCGCTGCGCGAGGTGGACAGCCACCGCGCGGCGGTTCTGGACCTGCATGCGCGGCTCGCGGCAGAGCATGGCGTTCATATCCTGACGGGCTCTGGCCCGGCCTATGACGCGCCCCATGCCGGGGGACGCCCGGTCAACCGTGCCAGCCTGATCGGCCCGAAGGGCCTTCTCGGCCATCAGGACAAGGCGATGATGACCCGGTTCGAGCGGGAGGACTGGGACGTGGTCGCGGGCGACGGCCTGTCGGTCTTCGACACGGACCTTGGCCGGATCGGCGTCCTGATCTGCTACGACAGCGAGTTTCCGCTTCTGGGCCGGGTACTGGCGGAGGCGGGGGTGGAGATCCTGCTGGTCCCCTCGGCGACCGAAGCGCTGGCGGGGTTCACCCGCGTGCGCGTCGGCGCCATGGCGCGTGCGCTGGAAGGGCAGATGATCGCCGTCCACGCCCCCGTCGTCGGCCCCGCGCCCTGGTGCGCCGGGATGGAGGAAAACACCGGCCGCGCGTCGATCTACGGGCCGCCCGACCGTGGCTTCCCCCCGACCGGCATCTTCGCCGAGGGCGGGCTGGGCGAGGCGGGCTGGGTCTATGCCGATGTCTCCACCGCCGCCGTGGCCGATGTCCGCGCCGATGGTGTCGTGCTGAATTTCCGCCACTGGCCGGAACAGGAGGCGCAGCTTTCGCGCATCACCCGTCTGGGGGCGGGCGTAGTTAAGGCTTGAAATCCCCGGCTTTCGGGCGCATGTACTGCGCGCCCCGCCCGGCGGCGGGGACGGATCAATAATGGAGTGACCATGGCCAAGGAAGAAGGACTCGAATTTCCGGGCGTCGTGAAGGAACTCCTGCCAAACGCGACATTCCGGGTCGAGCTCGAAAACGGCCATGAGATCATCGCGACGATGGCAGGAAAGATGCGCAAGAACCGCATCCGCGTTCTTGCCGGCGACAAGGTTCAGGTGACGATGACGCCCTATGACCTGACCAAGGGGCGGATCAACTACCGCTTCAAGTAAGGTGCGCCCGCGCCTGATCCTCGGCTCGGCCAGCCCGCGCCGGAAAGAGCTTCTGGCGCAGCTTGGCCTTGTGCCGGACGATATTCGTGCGCCCGATATCGACGAAGACCCCCGTCCGGGCGAGTTGCCGCGCCCCTATTGCGCCCGCATGGCGCGCGAGAAGGTGGCGGCGGTTCCGGCGACCGCCGATGAGGTGGTCCTCTGCGCCGATACCACGGTGGCGCTGGGCCGTCGCATCCTTGGCAAGCCCGCCGATGCCGGTGAGGCGGCGGCATTCCTTCTGAAACTCTCCGGCCGCCGCCACCGCGTGATCACCGCCGTCGCGGTGAAGCGGGGCGACCGGATCTGGGAGCGGGAGGTTGAAACCACCGTCAAGGTCAAGGCGCTGTCGGATGTTGAGGTGAACGCCTATCTGGCCAGCGACGAATGGCGCGGCAAGGCGGGTGGCTATGGCATTCAGGGCGCTTTCGGCGCGTTCATCCCGTGGATTCAGGGCTCTTTCACCGGGGTTGTCGGTCTGCCTGTGGCCGAGACGGCGCAGCTGTTGCAGGCAGCGGGCGTGATAGTTTACGGGGGCGCGGAATGAAGGGGCGGGTGGTCGTTATTGGCCAGCATCAGGGGCGCGAGGCCGCCGCGCTGATCGTGGACGGCGTCTTGCAGGACCTGTTGGTCGATGCGGGCGACACCGCCCCCTTCGCGCCGGGTGCCATCCTGCGCGGGACGGTGGACCGGCAGATGAAGGGGCAGGGCGGCGTGTTCCTGCGCCTGCCAGATGGCGCGAAGGGGTTCCTGCGCGAAACCGGCGGGCTGCGACCGGGGCAGGCGGTTCTGGTGCAGGTCTCGGGCCATGCCGAACCCGGCAAGGCGCTGCCGGTGACCACGCGGCTTATGTTCAAGGGGCGGCTGGCCATCGTGACGCCCTTCGCGCCGGGGCAGAACATCTCGCGCCGGATCAAGGATGCCGAGGGGCGTGAGAGGCTGGCTGCGCTGGCGGGCGCGGGGATGGAAGGGTCGCCCTTCGGCCTTGTGATCCGCTCTGCCGCCGGGGCCGCGGACGACGACGACATCGCCGCCGACATCGCCCAGATGCGCGGTCTGGCCGAGGCGATCCTGGACGATGCCGACGGCGCGCCCGAACTGCTTCTCGATCCGCCCGGCCCGCATGACCAGGCGCTGAGCGACTGGATGGAGCCTGCGCCGGACGACGTCGCGCAAGGTGAGGACGCCTTAGCCCGCCACGGTGTCGAGGAGATGATCGACGCGCTTCTGTCGCCTTCCGCCGCCCTTCCCGGTGGCGGCCACATGGCGATCGAACCGACCCGCGCGCTGATCGCGGTCGATGTGAATACCGGCAACGACACCTCGCCCGCCGCCAGCCTCAAGGCCAATATCGCCGCCGCCCGCGACCTGCCACGCCAGTTGCGCCTGCGCGGGCTGGGCGGGCAGGTGACGGTCGATTTCGCGCCGATGCCCAAACGAGACCGCGCCGCGCTGGAACAACAGCTTCGCGCGGCCTTCCGCGGCGAGGCGAATGAGACGAGCCTTGCGGGCTGGACGCCGCTTGGCAACTATGAGCTTCAGCGCAAGCGCGACCGGCTGCCCTTGCGTCAGATCCTGGGGGGATAAGCCATGGCCTGTCCGATCTGCCAGAAAGAGACGGACCCGAAATACCGGCCCTTCTGTTCCAAGCGCTGCGCCGATATCGACCTCGGCCGCTGGCTGACGGGCGCCTATGCGATCCCCGCCGAGGAAGAGGACGACCCCGACGAGGCCGATTTCGGCGCCGCCGGGGCCAGGCCGCACTGAGCCGGGCGGCGGGCCGCCACAATCCGCAAAAACCCTCTGGACAGCCCCGCCCACCTCGCCTAAACACCCGAAACCGGACGGTAACGTCCCCGGTGCCCAGATAGCTCAGTTGGTAGAGCAGCGGATTGAAAATCCGCGTGTCGCTGGTTCGATTCCGGCTCTGGGCACCACTACTTTCCCTGCGCACATCTGAAGCCCGGCGTGCCTCAAATCGCTTCTGGCGTATTTTTCGCTGTGGCGCAGAGTCTGGGGGTTCTGCCCCCTTCACCCCCGCGCGGGTACCATCTGTTGCACCACCCCGGCCAGCAGCAGGTAGAGCGAGGTGATCGCAAGGCCCCAGTGCGCGATCTCGCCCGGCGCGAAATCGACCCAGGCGGCGCGGGCGGCGAAGGCGATCCAGGCCAGCGCCACCGGCAGCGACAGCCAGCGCCAGCGTTCGGTGCGGACCGGGTGGATGAATTTCAGGTTGGTGAACATCGAGGCGGCAAGCACCATGATGATCGCCAGCATCAGGTAGAAATTCGGGTGCAGCGCGAACAGGACGATCACCACCATGTTCCAGCAGGCCGGAAATCCCGCGAAGGAATTGTCCTTTGTCTTCATGCGTGTGTCGACGAAATAGATGACGCTCGCATAGGTGATGACGATGATCGCGCACCACCCGGTCCAGCCCGGCAAGAGGCCCGACTGAAAGAGCGCGAAGGCCGGGATGAACACATAGGTCAGGTAGTCGATGATGAGGTCGAGAAGCACCCCGTCATAGGTTGGCCAGTTGGTCTTGACGTCGTAGTGGCGCGCCAGGGGGCCGTCGATACCGTCCACGATCAGCGCGACCACCAGCCAGAGGAGCATCATGCTCCACTCTTCCTCCGCTGCCGCCAGCATGGCGAGCATCGAGAGAACCGCGCCGGTCGCGGTGAAGAGATGGACGTAAAGTGCCTTGAGCCGTGCCGACATCGGATACCTTTCTGAACGCGCGATTCCCCTTCAGGCGCGGGGATGCGCTTTCTCGTATATCTCCATAAGGCGGCTGGCATCCACCGCCGTATAGGCCTGGGTGGTGGAAAGCGAGGCATGGCCAAGCAGGTCCTGGATCGCGCGCAGGTCGCCGCCGGCCGCCAGAAGGTGGGTTGCGAAGCTGTGGCGCAGCGCGTGGGGCGTGGCCGTCGCAGGCAGGCCAAGCGCGCCCCGCGCCTGTGCCATCGCGCCCGCGATCAGGCGCGGGTTCAGCGGCCCGCCACGGGTGCCGCGGAACAGCGCTTCGTCCGGCTCATCGGAGATCGGGAAGGGGCAAAGGTGCAGGTATTCCGCGACCGCCGCGCGGGCGGCGGGCAGGACCGGGACGACGCGCTCCTTCCCGCCCTTGCCGCGAATGCGCAGCACCTCGGGCAGGGGGGCATCGGCGCCGGTCAGGGAAAGCGCTTCGGAGATGCGCAGCCCGCAGCCGTAAAGCAGCGTCACCACGGCCGCGTCGCGGGCGGCCACCCAGTCTTCGCGTGGCAGGCTGCCCATCAGGCCGATGACCTCTTTCGCGGCGGGTTCGGAGAGCGGGCGGGGCAGCTTGCGCTGGTATTTCGGGCTGCGCGCGGCCAGGATCGCGGTCGGGTCAAAGCCGTCGCGCTCGGCCAGCCAGCGGGCGAACCCCTTCACCGCCGACAGGCTGCGGGCTAGCGACCGTGATGCCACCCCGCGCGCCCGTTCATGCGCCATCCAGCCGCGCATGTCCGATTGCGTCACCCGCGCCAGCCGCGCCGGGCCGATGCTGTCGCTGGTATGTTCGGCAAGGAAGGCCAGAAAGCCCGTCACGTCGGTGCGATAGGCGCGGATCGTCTGCGCCGACGCACCCTCCAGCGCGGCGAGGTGATCCAGCCACCGGGCCAAGGCGTCGCGCAGCGCGGGGGAGAGGGCGAGGCTCATATCGCCCCGCTCAGGCCAGCCAGCGGCGCATCGCCCTTTCGAAGACGCCGCCGAGGAAGGCCAGAAGATCGGTGCCGTGATTGGCGCGGAACTGGTGCGGGTCCTCCGCCCCCAGCGCCAGCATCCCCGGCAACCGTCCATTGCCGAGGTCAAGCCGCAGCGCCGCCTCCGACCGGATATAGGCGCCCGCCTCGCCGTAGATGGAGCTGCCGTCATCGGAATGGATCTGACGCAGCACCACCTGCCGTTCCGGCGCGCCGCGGCCCCCGGCCAGGTAGTCGTCAACGAAACCGGGGTCACGGACGCAAAGCACCTCACCCACACGCTCAAGCGAGGGGTCGCGGTCCTCTTGCACGGTTTCCAGCACCAACCGCACGCAATCGACGCGCAGGATCTGCGCCACGTCGCCGCCGAGGTTCTTCAGGAACTCCTCGAACGCGGTCGGGTCGAGCATGCGCAGGATCGCGCGGTGGATCTGGTTGGTCCCGGCGAGGTTTTCATAGGCCGCCGCGATCACCGACCGGTGGGTATCCTCCAGCCGGTCCAGCCGCGCCTCAAGCCGTTCCATCGCGATGCCGCGCAGATCGACGATATTGGCGCCCATCGCGCGTTCGTTCGCCGCGATCAGCGCGCGCATCAGGTCGCGGTCTTCAAGGATAACTTCGGGTTCCGCGATCAGCCTGTCCCTGAGGTCTGCCGCGATGCTCGCCGTATCTGCCATGCCTGTCTCTTCTTATGCGGTGTTTGCCGCGATCCTAACCGTGCAGGGCCGGGAAGGCTTGCGTTTTTTCGCAGATGCGGCAACGGGCCGGGGCAGGCGTTGCAGGAAGGACTCCCTCAACCGCCCATTCCGGCCCGCCGCCGGCGCCCTCAGGTCAGACGATCTTCTGGCCGGTCTTGGCCCAGTCCTTCAGGAACTGGTCAAGGCCCTTGTCGGTCAGGACGTGGTTCGCCATCGCCTTGATGACGGCGGGGGGCGCGGTGATGACGTCGGCGCCGATCTTGGCGCAGTCGATCACATGGTTCACCGTGCGGATCGAGGCGGCGAGAATCTCTGTCCGGTAGTCGTAATTGTCATAGATGGTGCGGATGTCGTGGATCAGGTCCACCCCGTCGAGATGGATGTCGTCCAGACGCCCGATGAAGGGCGAGATGAAGCTGGCCCCGGCCTTCGCCGCAAGGATCGCCTGCGCGGGCGAGAAGCAGAGCGTGACGTTGACCTTGTGGCCTTCGGATGCGAAAGCCTTGCAGGCGGTCAGGCCGTCCCAGGTCAAGGGCACCTTGATCGCGATGTTCGGGGCGATCTTGGCAAGCTTCAGCCCTTCGGTGATCATCTGTTTGGCCTCGGTGGCCACGACTTCGGCGGAAACGGGACCCGAGACCATGTCGCAGATCTCTTTCGTAACCTCGAGAATGTCGCGGCCCGATTTCAGGATCAGCGAGGGGTTGGTGGTGACGCCATCCACCATGCCAAGGTCGTTCAATTCCTTGATCGCGGCGGTGTCGGCGGTATCGACGAAGAATTTCATGGCAGCACTCCCTCAGATGGCGGCTTCGTTTCGGCGCCTCTTTAGCGCAAACATCGGGCGGCAGGAACCCGTGATCGGGGGGCGCGGGTGACGGAGACGGGCTTTTTCGACGCGAATGCGCTGATCTCGGTTCTGACGACCGAGCCGCTGGGGCGGCCTCTGGATTACCGCGCGCCGGAGGAGGGCTGCTGGACGGGCGCCTTTGTCGAGGTGCCGCTGGGGCCGCGCCGGGTTCTGGGCGTGGTCTGGGGGCCGGGCGAGGGGGGCTATGACCTTGCCAAGGTGCGCCCCGTGACGCGGGTGCTGGAGGCCGCCCCCATGGCGGCGGCGATGCGCGGTTTCCTGATGCGGGCGGCCGATTACACGCTGACGCCGATGCCCGCGATGCTGCGGCTGGCGACCCGCGCTCCGGGGCTGGCCGATCCGCCGGGGCCGCGCAAGGTTTACCGCAAGGGCTGGGCGGAGCCGGACCGGATGACCGATGCGCGGGGGCGGGTTCTGGATACGCTCGACGAATACGGCGGCGCGGCCTTTACCCTGTCGGAACTGTCCGCGCTTGCGGGCGTTTCCACCAGCGTTATCAAGGGTATGGTCAAGATCGGCGCGGTGGCCGAGGAGGAAGCCCCCCGCGATCTGCCCTATCCGGCGCTTGACCCCGACCTGCAGGGCAAGGCGCTGGCCGGAGATCAAAGTGGGGCGGCCGAGACCCTGCGCAGGGCCGTGGCGGGCGGGCGCTATGGCACGACGCTTTTGAAGGGCGTCACCGGGTCGGGCAAGACCGAGGTCTATCTTGAGGCGGTGGCAGAGACGCTGCGGCAGGGGCGGCAGGCGCTGGTCCTGCTGCCGGAGATCGCCCTGACGTCCGAATTCCTGTCGCGGGTGGAGGAGCGTTTTGGCGCCCGCCCCGGCGAATGGCATTCCGGCGTGACCCAGACCGAACGCCGCCGTCTCTGGCGCATGGCGGGCGAGGGGCGCGTGGGGCTGGTCGTCGGCGCACGCTCGGCGCTGTTCCTGCCGTTCCGCGACCTGGGCCTGATCGTCGTGGATGAGGAACACGACACCTCCTACAAGCAGGAGGATGGCGTTCTTTACAATGCCCGCGACATGGCCGTCCTGCGCGCCGCGCTGACGGACGCGCAGGTGGTTCTGGCCTCGGCCACGCCCTGCCTTGAAACCTGGGTCAATGCCGAAAGCGGCAAATATGCCCGGATCGACCTGACATCGCGCTTCGGCACCGCTGAACTGCCCGAGATGCGCGCCATCGACATGCGCGACGAACAGCTTGAGGCGAACCGCTGGATCGGCCCGACGCTGGCCGGGGCCGTGACCGACCGGATCGGGCGGGGGGAGCAGGCGCTTTTGTTCCTCAACCGGCGTGGCTATGCACCCGTCACCATCTGCCGCGCCTGCGGCCACCAGATCGGCTGCGACCATTGCGACGCGCGGATGGTCGAACACCGCTTCCTCAAGCGCCTGGTCTGCCATCAATGCGGCGAGACAAAGCCGGTGCCGGTGGCCTGCCCGAACTGCAAGGCCGAAGGGCGGCTCGCCCCCGTCGGGCCGGGGGTGGAGCGGCTGGCCGAGGAGGTCGCCGCCCGCTTTCCCGACGCGCGACTGGCGGTGCTGTCCTCGGACCTTTTCAGTTCCGCCCGCGCGCTGAAAGAGACCATCGGCAAGATCGCCGGGGGTGGTGCGGACATCATCATCGGCACCCAGATCGTTGCCAAGGGCCACAACTTTCCTTTGCTGACGCTGGTCGGTGTGATCGACGCCGATCTCGGGCTGCAAGGATCGGACCTGCGGGCGGCAGAGCGGACCTTTCAGCTTGTCCGTCAGGTTTCCGGCCGCGCGGGGCGGGGGGAGAGGCCGGGGCTGGCGCTGATCCAGACCTATCAGCCCGAGCATCCCGTCATCCGCGCGATCCTGTCGGGCGAGGAAGAGGCGTTCTGGCGCGCCGAGGCGGCAGAGCGGCAGCGGGCGGGAATGCCGCCCTATGGCCGCCTTGCCGGGATCATCCTGTCGGCGCCCGATGCCCAGACCGTGTTCGATTTCGGCACCGAACTGGCGCGGCGCGACGCACCCCTGCGCCGCATCGGCGCGCAGGTCTTCGGCCCCGCCCCGGCGCCGATTGCGCGGGTGCGCGGGCGCCACCGGGTGCGGCTTCTGGTCAAGGCCGACAAGGCCGCGCCCCTACAGGCCGCTCTGGCCGCCTGGGTGGGACAGGTGAAGTCGCCGAACACCCTGCGCCTGTCGATAGATATCGACCCGCAAAGCTTCTACTGACGCTCAGTCCATCTGGGCATAGACGGCGGCGGCGATCCGGCGCAGCGCGTCCTGGCTGGTTTGCCCGGTCACGGTGAAGGTCAGCCCGCCATCGGTCCAGGCGATGTTCTCCACCCCGTCATGGCCCGCGAAGCGAAAGGCGGTGTCGTCGGCATCCATCCCCGTGCGCCCGATGGTCAGCGCGATCCGGTGTCCCGCGCTGTCTTCGTAAAGCAGGAAGGCCACCGGCCCGTTTTCCGAGGGCAGGACCCGCGCTCCGGTCAGATGAAGCCCCGCCTTGGTCAGGCCGGGGGGCGCGACGGGCAGGCCGAGGCGGTCGCTCAGCCAGGCGGTGATGGCGGCGCGGTCGGTGAGGGGGCGTTCGACCGGCGGCAGGCCGTCGGCGGCATAGGTGGCATAGGCGGCGATGGCATCGCGCGCGACACTGCCGGCGGGGGAATGAAGGGCCGACTGCCGCCCGGCGACGAACCCGGCCAGAACCCCCAGCGCCAGAAGGACAAGGATGGCAGCCACCCGCAGCGGCCGCGCCAGTCGCGCGCGCAGCCGCAGCCGTTCATCCCGCCGCGCCGCCGCGATGCTGTCTCGCAGCATCTGCGGCAGCGGGGCGTCCAGCACCCCGGCATAGGCGGCCCGCAGATGGTCGTCCTGCCGCGCCCAGCCCGCCAGCGTGGCGCGAATGTCCGGGTCATTCGCGCCGCGTTCGGACAGTTTCGCGCGCTCCGGCCCCGACAGCGCCCCGGCATGCAGCCGGATCAGCAAGGCCGCAAGATCAGGCCGCGCCGCATCCATCACGCCTTGCCCTGACGTGGGGCCGGGTCCGCCGCGCGGCCTGTCAGCCTGCCCAGCGCCGAGCGCGCCCGCGCCAGCCGCGCGATCAGCGCGTCCTCTGCCAGGCCCAGCGTCGCGGCCGCCTCGGCAAGGCCTTGCCCGTCGATGGCCGTCAGGGCCAGCGCCTGACGCGCATCGAGCGGAAGCCGGGCCACCGCCGCGCGCAGGGCCGCGATGTCCGCCTCCGGGCCATCCTCTGCCGCGCCCGCCGCGCCCGCGTCGACCAGCACCAGATGCGCGCCCTTGCGCCGGTCGCAGTCCCGGTGCCGCTTCATCAGCGCCCGCCACATCCAGCCCGCGATGGGGCCGTCGTCGCGCAGGTGATGGCGCCGCGTCAGCGCGCGGTCGATCGTATGGGCCACCAGATCGTCCGCCGCCGCCATGTCGCCGGTCAGCGCCAGCGCCACGCGGCGCAGCCGTGGCGCCATCGCTTCGATCTCATCCAGAAGACCCATTCGACTCGTCCCGTTCGCAGGCAGGGGCAGTCTAGGACGGTCGATGGCCAATGGTCCACCGTCCTTTGCCCGCGCGCGCCCGATCAGGCCGCCGCGCGTTCGACCCTTTGATCGAACAGCAGGTCGGTCACCGCCGCGCCCAGCCACATGCAGAAAAGCGCAAGCCATGCCGTGCCGACAAAGATCGACCCGCCGGTGACGCCCGCCCCGATGGAACAGCCGCCCGCCAGCATCGCGCCGAACCCCATCAGGACCGCGCCTGTCATCGACCGGCGCATGCTGCTTTCGCCGTCGAAGCCCTCAAGGCGGAACTGGCCCCCGATCAGCGCCGAGACGCCCGCGCCAAGCACGACGCCCGGCACCAGGCCGACATCGAATTCCAGGATGCGTTCGGGCGACAGGAAGAACATCAGCGTTGTCGCGGAAGGCCCTGAAAAAGTGACGGAACTGACCGTCACGGGATCGAAGCTGACCTGCGACAGCGCGTAGGTCGACATCCAGCCAAGCGCCACCGAAAAGCCAACGCCCGAGGCGAAGATCAGGGTTGAAACCCCGATCCGGTTGCGCCGCGCGATGACAAGTGCAAGAAGCGCGATGGCAAGACCAAGGATCAGCCCGCTTTCGCGCGGCAGGCCCAGCCAGTCGATCAGGTTCAGGTTCTGCCCGCCCTCGGTGATCGAAAGCGAGGCCAGCCGGTCGCGTGTCGGCGCAAGGATGCCCTTCAGGCTCATCTGCGCGACGACGGCGAAGATCAGGCCCGAGACGACCGACCGCAGGTTGCCCGAGGAGGCAAGGACCAGAAGCCGTCCGGGGCAGCCGCGCGACATCACCATGCCGACGCCGAACACCAGCCCGCCGATCACCGCGCCGGACCACGACCCCGGCACCGCCATCATCCGCGCCTCTTCCACCCGGAAGAAGCCCAGAAGCTCTGCCGCCTGCACCCAGACCAGCGCGGTGGAAAAGCACAAAAGCCAGACCGCCACCCGTGGCCCAAGCTGCCGGCGGGCGAATTCCACCGTCGCCGCGCGCAGGCAGAACCGTGACCGTTGCGCCGCCACACCGAAGACCGCGCCCGTCATCAGGCCCAGAAGTGCTGCCGTCGGCGCCTCACCGATCCGGTCGATGATCGAAACCAGGTCCATGCGCGTTTCCCTCCGCTGTCGCCTTCGACGCATGCATTATAAAGAATATGTTTTCCTTGATACAGATCATGCATCCGCGCACACAAGGGCGGCGCGGCTGTGCGGGGCGGGGGCGCGAATAGCGCTCGCCTCGGCCCGGTTTCCGGCGTAGGCAAGGCCATGCGCAGGCGGACCATGACAATCGAAGAGGCCCAGACGCTGCCCCGCTGGCGGCGGCCTGCGGCGCTTTTGTTCCTTATGGCGGCGGCGATGCCGCTGTCCTTCGCCACCTGGTCGGCGCTTCTGAACAATTTCGTCAAGGACGCCGCGGGCTTTACCGGGGTGGAGATCGGCTGGCTTCACACGGTGCGTGAGATACCGGGCTTTCTCGCCATCGGGGTGATCGTGCTGCTGTGGCTGTTCCGCGAACAGACGCTCGCGCTGCTGGCGCTGGCGCTTCTGGGGGCGGCGACGGCGGTGACGGCGCTGTTCCCCAGCCTTGGCGGCATCCTTGTCATCACGCTTCTATCCTCGATCGGGTTTCACTATTTCGAGACGGTGAACCAGTCGCTGCAACTGCAATGGATCGACCGGGCCAAGGCGCCGCAGACGATCGGCTGGATCGTCGCCATCGGATCGGGTGCGTCGATGGTGGCCTATGGGCTGATCGTGCTGACGTGGAAGACCTTCGACCTCAGCTATGAGATGGTCTATGCGACCGCGGGCGGGCTGACCGTCGCCATCGTCCTTTTCGCGACCTTCGCCTATCCGAGGTTCGAGGCGCCGGACCCGCAGCTGAAGCATTTCGTGCTGCGCAAGCGCTACTGGCTTTACTACCTGCTGCAATTCATGGCGGGCGCGCGACGGCAGATCTTCGTCGTCTTCGCGGCCTTCATGATGGTCGAACGCTTCGGCTTTCGCGTCGATGAGGTGACGGCGCTGTTCCTTATCAACTACCTCATCAACATGGTTGCCGCGCCTTATATGGGCCGCGCCGTCGGCCGGTTCGGCGAACGCAACGCGCTGATCTTCGAATATGTCGGGCTGGTCGCGGTCTTTCTGGCCTATGGCGGCATCTACTGGTTCGGCTGGGGCGTCGTGGTGGCGGCGGTGCTTTACGTCATCGACCACCTTTTCTTCTCGCTCGCCTTCGCGCTGAAGACCTATTTCCAGAAGATCGCGGCACCGGGCGACATCGCGCCGACCGCCGCCGTGGCCTTCACCATCAATCATATCGCCGCCGTCTTCCTGCCCGCCGCGATGGGCTATCTCTGGGTTCTGTCGCCCGGCGCGGTCTTTGGCCTTGCGGCGGGCTTTGCCATCGTCTCGCTGCTTCTGGCGCTGATGATCCCGCGCCACCCCGAGCCGGGGTATGAGACGATTTTTGCCCGTGGCCTTCCGGTCGCGGCGGAATAGATGGCCGGTCCCCAGCAGGGAAAATTCGTCACCGGCAACCTGATGCGCCATGTCGTGACCATGGCGCTTTCCGGGGCGCTGGGCCTTTCGTTCACCTTCCTCGTCGACTTCCTCGCGCTTTGGTGGATTTCCCAGCTTCGGGTCGAGGCGATGATCGCCGCGGTCGGCATCGCGGGGACGATCCAGTTCGCGGTCATGTCGGTGGCCATCGGCATGATGATCGGTGCCGTGGCGCTGGTGTCGCGGTCCATCGGCATGGGCGAACGGGCGCGGGCGCGGCGGATCGCGACGGTGGGGATCGTGCTGACGACCGGGTTGCAGGCGCTTCTCGCGGCGCTGATCTGGGTCTTCCGCGACCCCATCCTTCTTGCCTCCGGCGCGGAGGGGGAGGTGCTGACGCTCGGCTCGCAATTCCTGGCGCTGACGCTGCCCTCGATGCCGCTGCTCGCGCTGGGGATCAACGCCTCGGCCATCTTGCGCGCCGTGGGCGATGCCTGGCGGTCGATGTCGGTCACCATGACGGCGGGGCTGGTGGCGGTGGTGCTGGACCCGGTGATGATCGTCTGGATGGGCTGGGGCGTTGCCGGGGCCGGGATCTCGATCGTCGTCGCCCGCGCGGTCATGGCGGTGGCGGGCCTCTGGTTCGTGATCGGCAAGCACGACCTGCTGGCGCGGCCGTCGGTCGAGGATATGGCCACCTTCTTCCGTCCCTATTTCGCCATTGCGCTGCCCGCCATCGTCACGCAGCTGTCCACCCCCTTCGGCAACTGGATCCTGACGCGGGAAATCGCCCAGTTCGGTGAGGCGGCGGTGGCGGGCTGGGGCGTGGTGATGCGGCTGACGATCCTGGCCTTCGGGGGCATCTTCGCACTTTCCGGCGCCATCGGCGGCATCATCGGCCAGAACTTCGGCGCCGGGCGCATCGACCGCGTCGCGGGGGCCTATTGGGCGGCGCTGAAGTTCTGCGCCGTCTACACCATGGTGACCTGGGTCCTGATGATCGCCGCCACCGGGCCGGTTGCGCGGTCGTTCGGCCTGTCGCCCGAAGGCGTGGCGGTGCTGCGGACATTCACCCATTACGCGGCCGGTGCCTTTGTCTTTACCGGCGCGCTTTTCGTCGCCAACGCCACGTTCAACAACCTTGCCCGCCCGCTCTGGTCGACGCTTGGCAACTGGTTCCGCGACGGGCTTTTGATGTATCCGCTGGCGCTGAGCGGGGCGATGTGGCTGGGCGCGCCGGGCGTCCTTTGGGCCAATGCGCTGGCCAATGTCGCGGCGGGCTGTCTGGCCGCGTGGTTCGCGTGGCGCTATATCCGGCGGCTGGCCCGCGCGCCTGTTGCCCCGGACCGCGCGAAGGGCTGGCGTTGAACGACCCGGCGCGATAATCCCCAAGCCGGATACCTGACCGGGAGAGACCGATGACCACCTTCACCGCGATCACGTCGCTGCCCGCCCGCGCGCCCGCCGAAGGGCTGGTCGAGGCGCTTGAGGATCTGGACCCCGCGGGTGTGGGCTGTTTTGAGATCGAGGACGGCTCGGGCCGTTGGGAGGTTGGCGCCTATTTCGAAGACGCCCCGGATGAGATCGCGCTGTCGCTTCTGGCGGCGGCCTTCGGCGCGGCGGAATTCGCCATATCGGAACTGCCCGAAACCGACTGGGTCGCGCACGTCCGGCGCGAATTGCAGCCGGTCGAGGCGGGGCGCTTCTTCGTCTATGGCAGCCATGACGCCGACAAGGTGCCGGGCGGCCGCGTGCCGCTGTTGATCGAGGCGGCGATGGCATTCGGCACCGGCCATCACGGCACCACCAAGGGCTGCCTTCTGGCGCTGGAACGCCTGGCGGCCGAGGGCGTGGTGGCGAAGAACGTGGCCGATATCGGTTGCGGCACGGCGGTTCTGGCCATGGCCGCCGCCGCGATCTGGCCCGATCCGGTTCTGGCCTCGGACATCGACCCGGTCGCGGTGGACGTGGCGCGCGCGAATGTCGCGGCCAACGGTTTCGCCGACCGCGTGACCTGCGTCGAGGCGGCGGGATTTGACGCGCCCGCGCTGAGGGCCGCAGCGCCCTTCGATCTGGTTTTTGCCAATATTCTCAAGGCTCCGCTGATCGCTTTGGCCCCCGACATGGGCCGCCATGTCGCCCCCGGAGGAATCGCGATCCTGTCCGGTATCCTCGTCCCGCAGGCGGATGAGGTGATCGCGGCCTATGAAAAAACCGGATTTACCTTGCGTCACCGCGACGAACAGGGCGAGTGGACGATATTGGTTCTGCACCGCAACCAATAGGCGAGAAAAGCTGGCCACCGCCAAATTCCTGCCGCAATGATACCGCACCCTGGTCAAATCCGGGGGCGTGATAACTGGGTAACAGCGAGGCACCGACATGGTCGATCGCAATTTGCAGAACTTCTACGGCCGACTTGGCCGCATCGACAGCATCCATCAGGCCGGTGGCGGGTTTGAGGCCGAAGGCACGCTGGGCATGTCCTTCTACAACGCCCGCCGTCGCCGCAGGACGCGCCGCGTGGGCATTCTGGGGCCGCTGGTGGTGGTCGCCATGTCGGTCGTGGCGCTGAAATCCACGGTCCATGCGACCATCGGCGCCGATCTTTATGAGAAACGTGTGGCCGCGCTGGGCGAGGGGACGGCGGTGGAAAAGGCCGGGGCCTATGTGCTTCAGGCCGATCCGCTGACGCTGGCGATTTCCGGCAAGATCCGCGACATCCTGAACTGATTTCCCGGACCGGCCCGGCCCGGGCCGGTCATCGGGCTTTTCTGAAACGAGAAAGGCCGTGACAGCATCTGCTGTCACGGCCTTTGGCGCGATCGCGCGTCCCGGCGCCCCCAAGGGCGCCGTCGGATGGTTCCGACCTCAGCGGGTCGCGATCGTGTCGATGTCAGCGCGGGTCAGGCCGATATCGTCCAGCTCGCGGTCGGTCAGACGCGACAGGGCGTTGCGGGTGACGCGGGCGTCGTTCCAGGCGGCGAAGGCCGAAACCATGGTGCCAAAGAAGCCACCCATGTGGTGTTGCGCGGTGCGGTTCGTGGTATAGACAGACATTTCCGTTTCCTCAGTTTTCAAGGCGCCTGTTTTCTGTGCGCCCTGCTTTCGAGGCGTCAGATAGAACCGCCGCCCCGTTGCCACAAGCCACGCCGATGCAGGGCCGTCATGCAATTGCTGCATGGGTCGGTCTTCCGTTAAGTCACTGTCATAAAACCGTTTCTGCGGATGCGAAAAATGTCGTTTTCTGCACCTGCGAAGGCGAATTTCGACCGCCGATGTCGCGTCATCGGCAACAATCCCACCGCCGCTTTCCGCCTTTCGGATGTTCTCTTTTCGTGCTAGTCGTGGGAAAAAAGCAACAGATTGAGGGAGCAGATGCGCGTTTTGGGAATTGATCCGGGCCTCCGATGCCTTGGCTGGGGTGTGATCGAGGTCGCGGGATCGCGACTCAGCCATGTCGCAAACGGCACCATCCGCACCGAAGGCAGCGATCTTGCCGCGCGGCTCCTGACGCTTTTCGCCGGTCTGGGAGAGGTTTTGGCCGCTCACAGCCCCGACGCGGCGGCGGTGGAGCAGACCTTTGTCAACCGCGACGGCGCAGGCACGCTGAAACTGGGGCAGGCGCGGGGTGTCGCGGTGCTGGCCGCCGCGCAGGCCGGGCTGGCCGTTGGCGAATACGCCCCGAACGCGGTCAAGAAGGCCGTGGTCGGCGTTGGCCATGCCGACAAGACGCAGATCGCGCATATGGTCCGCCACCAGCTTCCCGGTGTTCAGCTTGACGGGCCGGATGCGGCCGACGCGCTGGCCATCGCCATCTGCCACGCCCATCACCTGCAAAGCGCGGGCCGTCTGGCCGCCGCGCTGAAGGGGGCCGCATGATCGGCCGCATCGCCGGGGTCATCCTGCACCGCGCCATGGATCACGTCCTGATCGACGTGCGCGGCGTGGGCTATATCGTCCACGTCTCCCAACGCACCGCCGCCGCGCTGCCGCCGGTGGGCGAGGCCGTGGCGCTTTATACCGACCTGCTGGTGCGGGAGGACCTGTTGCAGCTTTTCGGCTTTCCGACGCTGCTGGAAAAGGAATGGCATCGGCTGTTGATGTCGGTGCAGGGCGTCGGCGCCAAGGCGTCGATGGCGATCCTTGGTACGCTCGGCGCCGAAGGGGTCGGCCGGGCGATCGCGCTCGGCGACTGGTCGGCGATCAAGGCGGCGCAGGGCGTGGGGCCGAAGCTCGCGCAGCGGGTGGTGATGGAGCTGAAGGACAAGGCGCCTTCGGTCATGGCCCTTGGCGGCGCGCTGACGGTCGATGTCGCGGCGGGGGATGAGGTGATCGAACCCGCCGCGAAACCCGCCAGACGCCCCGCCGCGACGGTCTCCGCCTCTGCCTCCGCCACCGCCGACGCGCTTTCCGCACTTCTCAACCTCGGCTACGGTCAGGGCGAGGCCGCCGCCGCCGTCGCCGAGGCCGCAGGCGCCAATGAGGGCGCCGAAGCCCCGGCGCTGATCCGCGCGGCGCTGAAACTTCTGGCGCCGAAGGGGTAGGGGATGCTGTTCAACTCGGCATTGTCGGAGGCCGGGGTCGCGCCCGAGACGGTGGCGATCATCTTGCACAAGACCAACCTGCCGCGCTTCCGGCAGGTCTTGCCCTGGCTCGTCGAAAACCGGCCCGACCTGTTCGATGCCTACCAGTCTGTTCATTCCGACAGCGCGACCTCGACGCTTCGCCGCAGGGACCATGCCGCCAGCTTCGTGCCAAACGGATCGGGGACTTTGGTGTTCGCGGGCCTTTACCGCAAGATCGCGGCGGAGCTTGTTCCGACCGCAGAGCTTTATTCCGACCCCCGCTTTGTCGAGCTTGAGCGGGATTACGGGGCCGTCGATACCGCGCCGACACGGCATATCGCCGAACGACAGGAGCAGTATCGGTTCGTGTTCCGCCTGTGTCCTGAACTGAGCGATTTGCGCGGGCGACTGGTGATCAAATCACCGCCGGGGCGCACCTATACACGGCTCGCCGAACGGTTGGACGCCGAGATATTTGCCCTGCTTCCAGAACCGGTTTTTTCCGCACCGGTTCCCGATTGGCGCGATCTGGTCTTGAGCGCTGCCGAGGTCAGGCTTTTGCCTGCATCGTGGCGCGCGCGGCTTTCCGAATGGCGCGGGATATACCTTATCCTCGACGAGACCGATGGCGGCAGATATGTCGGATCGGCCTATGGCGAAGCGAATATCTATGGTCGCTGGCGGGCGCATGTTTCGGGCGAACAGGGCGTGACGGCGGAACTGGGGCATCGCAAGACGTCCGCCTTGCGCTTTTCGCTGCTGGAGAGATTAGGGCCGGATACGAGCATGGAAGATGTCGTTGCGCGCGAAACCCAGTGGAAGAAACGGCTTCATACGATTGAATTCGGGTTGAATCGACAATGACCACCCCCGATCCCACCCTGCGCCCCGCGCCGCAGCCCGAGGATGCGGACCGCAGCCTGCGGCCCCAGGCGCTGACCGATTTCGTCGGGCAGGAGGAGGCGCGCGCCAACCTGCGTGTCTTCATCGAAAGCGCCCGCAGGCGGGGCGAGGCGATGGATCACACGCTGTTTCACGGCCCGCCCGGTCTGGGCAAGACCACGCTGGCGCAGATCATGTCGAAGGAGTTGGGCGTCAACTTTCGCATGACGTCCGGCCCGGTTCTTGCCCGCGCAGGCGATCTGGCGGCGATCCTGACCAACCTTGAGGCGCGCGATGTGCTGTTCATCGACGAGATCCACCGCCTCAATCCTGCCGTCGAAGAGGTGCTTTACCCGGCGATGGAGGATTTCGAGCTTGATCTGGTGATCGGCGAAGGCCCCGCCGCCCGTACCGTCAGGATCGAGTTGCAGCCCTTCACGCTGGTCGGCGCGACGACACGCCTTGGCCTTCTGACCACGCCGCTTCGTGACCGGTTCGGCATCCCGACGCGGCTGCAATTCTACACCGTGGCGGAACTGGACCGGATCGTCGCCCGCGGCGCGCGGATGATGGGGATCAGCGCCGACCCCGAAGGCACGCTGGAAATTGCCCGGCGGGCGCGGGGGACGCCCCGGATCGCCGGGCGGCTTCTGCGCCGGGTCGTGGATTTCGCGCTGGTCGAGGGCAACGGGCGGCTGGACCGGGCGATTGCCGACAGCGCGCTGACGCGGCTCGGCGTCGATCACCTTGGCCTTGACGGGGCGGACCGGCGCTACCTGAGCCTGATCGCCGAGAATTACGGCGGCGGCCCGGTGGGGGTGGAGACGATCGCGGCGGCGCTGTCGGAAAGCCGCGATGCCATCGAAGAGGTGATCGAACCCTATCTGCTTCAGCAGGGCCTGATCCAGCGCACGCCGCGCGGGCGGATGCTGGCGCAGAAGGCCTGGGCGCATCTGGGCCTGCCGCAGCCAAGGGCGGCGGGGCAGTCGGACCTTTTCGGCGACGGCTGACCCGGCGGGTTGAGGCGCGGGGCCAAAGCCATTATGCCCAGGGCGCAACCGACCGGAGGACCGCCCCCGATGACGCCCGAGGAGATCGCCGCGCTTTTTACCCGTTCGGAAGGTGATTACCTTTTCGCCCGCTGGACGCGGCCCATCGTGCCGGTGGTCTTCGGGGTCGAGGATGCGACGCTGTCCACCCTGAAAGGCGCGCTTCGGGCGATCACCGGCCTTGCCGGACACCCGATGGAGGAGACCGACCCCGAGCAGGGCGCAAACCTGATGATCTTCTTCTTCCGCGACTGGGAAGAGTTGAACGCCGTCCCCGATCTGGGCCGGCTGGTCGAGGGGCTGGACGGTCTGACGGCGCGCCTTGCGGCCGAGGACGCCACCCAGTACCGCCATTTCCGGTTTGAGGAGACGGGCGCGATCCGGGCCTGTTTCGTCTTCATCCGCATGGATGAAAGCCTGTCGGACCTGCCGGCCGAGACCATCGCGCTCAGCCTTGCGGCGCAGGTGATCCTGCTTTGGTCCGACCGCGCCTTCCGCGACCGCTCGCCCCTTGCGCGGGCGGGTGAGGCGGTGATCCTGAGGCCGGAGATCGGCACGCTGATCCGCGCTGCCTACGATCCGGTCATGCCGGTCGTCGCGCATGACCCAAGCCACGCGCTGCGTCTGGCCGCGCGCCTTGGCGCGGCCTGATCGCTGAAAGGCAGCCCCGAAGGGGTCAGCCGGTGATCTGCACCTTGCCGACCAGCCGCGCGCCCTTTTCCGAGGACAGCGTCTGGGCCTTCACGTCGGCCTTCACCTCGGCGTTCTTTTCCAGCGCCAGTTCGGTGCATTCGATCTGGCCGGTGTGGCGGCCCTGAACGCGGACCGAGGTCGCCTTGATCGCGCCGGTCACGTTGCCATGGGTGTGGACCGAGACGTTCTCGCCCGTCACATCGCCCTTGACCTGACCCTTGACCTCGATATCGCCGTCCTTGGACGCGATGTTGCCCTCGATGATGAGGTCTTCCTCGATGACCGATTTCGTCATGCTCGCTTCCGCCTTCGCGTTGTGCTTCGTTTCCCTCTCGCTACACGACAGGGCCGCGCCGGGACAAGCGGACTTTGGCCGATGGGCGGGAAAAGGCCCACGCTGCGGCCTTCTTGTCTCTGTCACGGCCCGCGTCTATAGCATTTCGGGTTTGCACTGACTCAGAATTTGAACTTATTTCGTTCGAATTCTGATACTTACTTTCTCAACGTAAACCCGAAACGCTTTCGGGTCGCGGCGAGAGCAGGGGGCAGGGCGATGCAGCACGATTTTCCGATCCGCGTCTATTACGAGGATACCGACCTTGCCGGGATCGTCTATTACGCCAACTACCTGAAATTCATCGAACGCGCGCGGACCGAATGGGTGCGCGGGCTGGGCATCGACCAGGGGCGCCTGAAGGCGGAAGAGGGCATCGTCTTCGCCGTCCGCCGGGTCGAGGCGGATTACCTGCGGCCCGCGAAATTCGACGATGAGCTGACCGTGGTCACACGTCCCGAAGCCGTCACCGGCGCGCGGATCGTGCTTGACCAAAGCGTCCTGCGCGGGGGCGAGATGCTGTTTCAGGCGCATGTGACGCTGGTCTGCCTGACCGACACCGGCCACGCGGCGCGCGTCCCGCCGGAGTTGCGGTTGAAGCTTGGTCCGGCGGTGCATTGAGGGGGGCGCGCCCGGCAAGCTCCCCCCCGTCCCCTCACCAATGCGGCGGTTTCTGATCGGCCAGCGGCACCGTTCCGCCGCCCTCGGCCTCGGCCTCTGCCGCGCGTTCCAGAAGCATCGCGACGCGGCGGGTCAGCAGGTCGATCTCCCGCGTCTGGCGGGCGACCATGTCGGACAGGTCATCGACCGCGCGGCGCAGATGCGCCACCTCTTCCTCGGTCCGGTTCAGCCGGTCTTCCATCGCCGCTCCCCTTTCGCGCCCTGTCGCTACTGATACCCTACGCATAGCCGACGCGGGGCCTGCGCGGAACCGACGCTGCCGCTTGTTCCCCGCATCCCCATCCGCTACACCCGCGCGCGATGGCAAGTGAAGGGTCGAAACGATGGCCAAGGACAAGGGTCCGAGAAAACCGCGCGCCGAGACGCCGAAGGGCTTTCGCGACTATTTCGGTGCAGATGTCACCGAACGCAAGGCGATGCTCGACAAGATCGCCGGGGTCTATCACCGCCACGGCTTCGACCCGCTTGAGACCTCTGCCGTGGAAACCGTTGAGGCGCTTGGGAAATTCCTGCCCGACGTCGACCGCCCGAATGAGGGCGTCTTTGCCTGGCAGGAGGATGACGACTGGCTGGCGCTGCGCTACGACCTGACCGCGCCCCTGGCCCGCGTCGCCGCGCAATACCGCAACGACCTGCCCACGCCCTATCGGCGCTATGCCATGGGGCCGGTCTGGCGCAACGAAAAGCCGGGACCGGGGCGGTTTCGCCAGTTCTATCAATGCGATGCGGACACGGTCGGCGCGGCGTCGGTCGCGGCGGACGCCGAGATCTGCGCCATGCTGGCCGACGCGCTGGAAGAGGTCGGCATTCCCCGCGGGGACTATGTGGTGCGGGTGAACAATCGGAAAGTGCTGAATGGGGTGATGGAGGTCGCGGGTATCCTTGATCCGAACGACCCCGAGAAGTTCGAACATGAGCGCGGGATCGTTCTGCGGGCGATAGATAAACTCGACCGGCTGGGGCCGGAAGGGGTGCGGGCGCTGTTGGGTGAAGGGCGGAAGGACGAAAGCGGGGATTTCACGAAGGGCGCGGGGCTTGGTGACGAGCAGATTGCACCAATCATGGGCTTCCTTAAGGCAGGCGAGTTCACTCGTGAATCAACGTCGATCCAGCAGGGCTTGATCGCATCTTCGGAGGTGTTCTCTCGGCATATCAATCCAGTTCCGGGTGTCCTTAAGGCCCTCAAGTCCTTGGTCGGCGCCTCTCGGGTAGGCGCCGAAGGCGTGCAAGAACTCGAAACCATTGCCTCCCTCCTCGCCGCCCAGGGCTACGGCCCCGACCGCATCGTCATCGACCCCTCCGTCGTCCGTGGCCTCGGCTACTACACCGGCCCGGTCTTCGAGGCCGAACTGACCTTCGAAATCCTCGACGAAAAGGGCCGTCCGCGTCAGTTCGGCTCTGTCGCCGGGGGCGGGCGCTACGACGATCTCGTCAAGCGTTTCACCGGCCAGTCGGTGCCTGCCACCGGCGTCTCCATCGGCGTCGACCGGCTGCTGGCCGCGCTGCGCGCCAAGGGCCGGATGCAGGCCGACACGCGCGGTCCGGTCGTCGTGACGGTGATGGACCGCGACCGCATGGCCGACTATCAAAAGATGGCGGCCGAGCTTCGCCGCGCCGGTATCCGGGCGGAAGTTTATCTTGGAAATCCAAAGAACTTCGGCAACCAGTTGAAGTATGCCGACAAGCGCAATTCCCCCGTTGCCGTGATCCAGGGTGGGGACGAGGCCGCGAAGGGTGTCGTCCAGATCAAGGACCTGTTTCTTGGCGCGAAGATCGCCGCCGAGGCCAGCCACGAGGAATGGAAAAGCCAGCCCGCCCAGACCGAGGTGCCGCGCGAAAACCTCGTGGCCGAGGTCAGGCGCCTTCTGGGGGCGGGCTGAATGGCGCTGAAGGCCGACGCGCGGGCCGAGGCGGATCGCCTCATGGCCGCCTTCCAGGGCGCGGGCGCGGCCGTGGTCGAGGCCGACATCCTGCAACCGGCCGAGGTGCTGCTGGACCTTTACGGCGAAGACATCCGCGCCCGCGCCTATGTCACCAACGACCCGATCCGGGGCGAGATGATGCTGCGGCCCGACTTCACCGTGCCGGTCGTGCAGATGCACATGGACGGCGGCGCGGAACCCGCGCGCTATTGCTATATGGGTGAGGTCTTTCGCAAGCAGGAACATCTGAGCGCCCGGAAAAGCGAATATTTCCAGGTGGGGTATGAGGTTTTCGACCGCGCTGACCCGGTTGCCGCCGATGCCGAGGTCTTTGCGCTTTTCGCGAGCCTTCTCGCGCCCCTGAACCTGCGCGCGGTGACCGGCGATCTTGCCATCCTGACGGCGGCGGTGCGCGGGCTGAAGACGCTGGAAAGCCGCAAGGCAGCACTTCTGCGCCACATCTGGCGGCCCCGCCGCTTCACCCAGCTTCTCGACCGTTTCGGCGGGCGGGCGGCGGTGCCGGAAAGTCGCGCCCGGCTTCTGGCCGCGCTGGCCTCGGGCGACACGCTGACCCAAAGCCCGATGATCGGCCTGCGCTCGGATGCCGAAATCGCCACCCGGCTTGCCGCCCTGCAAGAGGATGCCGAAAGCGCCCCGATCTCTGCCGAAGAGGTCGCGCGGCTTGAGGATCTGCTGACCTATACCGGAACCTGCACCGCGGCGCTGGCACACCTGACCGGCCTTGCCCGCGACATGCCCACCATCGCGCCTGCGGTGGACCGGATGGCGGCACGGCTCGACGCGCTGGCCGCCAGGGGGATCGCCGTCGATACCCTCGATTTCGAGGCCAGCCATGGCCGCACGACGCTGGAATATTACGACGGCTTCGTCTTTTCCTTCCTCGCGACCGATCCCGACCTGCCGCCGCTCGCCTCCGGCGGGCGCTATGACGCGCTGACCACCGTGTTGGGGCAGGGCCGGTCGATCCCCGCTGTCGGCGGCGTGATCCGCCCCGGCATCGTCGCCGACCTGAAGGAGGGCGCGCCATGCTGAAGCTGGGTATCCCCTCCAAGGGTCGGCTGATGGACAAGACCTTCGACTGGTTCGGCGCCCGTGGCATCACGCTCAGCCGCGCCGGGACGGAACGCGAATATGCCGGCGCGGTCGATGGGGCCGAGGGGCTGGACCTCGTCCTCCTCTCCGCCGGAGAGATCCCGCGCGAACTGGCCGCGGGCCGCATCCATATGGGCGTCACCGGATCGGACCTGGTGCGCGACAAGCTGGCCGACTGGGACCGGCAGGTGGCCGAGCTTGCGCCCTTGGGCTTCGGCCATGCCGACCTCATCATCGCGGTCCCCGCCTGCTGGCCGGATGTCGACACGCTCGACGATCTTGACGCCGCCGCCGCCGCCTTTCGCCGCGCCCATGGCCACCGGCTGCGGATCGCCACGAAATACCACCGCCTCGTCCGCGATTTCCTGACCGCGAACGGCGTTGCCGATTATCAGCTGGTCGACAGCCAGGGCGCCACCGAAGGCACGGTCAAGAACCTGACGGCCGAGGCCATCGCCGACATCACCTCGACCGGCGAGACCCTGCGCGCCAATCACCTCAAGATCCTCGCCGATGGCCTCGTCCACCAAAGCCAGGCGACGCTCTATGCCGCCCGCGCCGCCGACTGGTCTGATGCCGCCACGACACTGGCCGACCTCGCCCCGCGCCTCGGCTTCACGGCGCCAAGGCTCTGAGGTTCATCTTGCCGGAACTACCTTGCGGGGGTCCGGGTGCGCAAAGCCCCCGGCGTCGGCCTCAGCGCAACCCGATCTCGGCCAGCGCCAGCGCCATCTCCTCGGGCAGGGCGCTGTCGGTCTCGCGCCCCTTGGGCAGGTCGCGCGGCGCGTCCTCGGGCGACAGGTAGCGCCAGCCCTGAAACGGGCGGCGTGCGGCGGCCTCGGTGCGGATCACGTCTGGGTCCATGACGATGCCGCAGCGCCTTATGCCGTCGCCCCGGTCCACCTCGTCCAGCCGCAGGATGCGCTGGCGGCAGAGGATCACGCCCTTGACGACCCAGTAAAGCGAACCGCCGTTCAGCACCTCCGCCTCGCGCTTCGGCCACATGCGGGTGACATGCCGCCGTTCCCCGGTGGGAAAGGGCGAGGGGTGGGTCCGGTGCCACTCCAAGAGGTCATCGACGCTTTCCGCGCCGACGCAAAGCTTCAGAAGATGAACAGACTCGGCCATGGCACCCCCAAGAAGTTGCTATTCTAGCGCTTGGCGGCGCGACATCAAGTTGACCGCCGCCGCCGCCGGGCGTATCTTGACTCTCCTTCCCCGCTGCCAGAGGACCGCTGCCGATGACCCGTTTCGCCGCCCCGATCGCCGAGCAGATCTGGGACATGAAATACCGCCTGAAAGAGGCGGACGGCACCCCTATCGACGCCACGGTCGAGGATAGCTGGCGCCGCATCGCCCGCGCGCTCGCCTCGGTCGAAAAGGACTCGGCCGCGTGGGAGGGGCGATTCTATGCAGCGCTTGAGGATTTCAAATACCTCCCCGCGGGCCGCATCACCGCAGGCGCGGGGACGGGGCGGTCGGTCACGCTTTTCAACTGCTTCGTCATGGGGACGATCCCCGACAATATGGGCGGCATCTTCGACGGGCTGAAAGAGGCCGCGCTGACCATGCAGCAGGGCGGCGGGATCGGCTATGACTTCTCCACCATCCGGCCGAGGGGCGCGGAGGTGAAGGGCGTGGCCGCCGATGCCTCCGGCCCCTTAAGCTTCATGGATGTCTGGGACGCGATGTGCCGGACGATCATGTCGGCGGGGTCGCGGCGTGGCGCGATGATGGCGACCATGCGCTGCGATCACCCCGACATCGAAAGCTTTATCGAGGCCAAGCAGGACGCCGCGCGGCTGCGCATGTTCAACCTTTCCGTCCTTATCACCGATCCCTTCATGGAGGCGGTGAAGGCAGACGGCCCGTGGGAGTTGAGTTTCGAGGGCAAGGTCTATCACACGCTGAACGCGCGCGATCTTTGGAACAAGATCATGCGGGCGACCTTCGATTACGCCGAGCCGGGCGTGATCTTCATCGACCGCATCAACGCGATGAACAATCTGCGCTATGCCGAAACCATCGCCGCCACCAACCCCTGCGGGGAACAGCCGCTGCCGCCCTATGGCGCCTGCCTTCTGGGGTCGGTGAACCTCGCCCGGCTGGTCAGGGACCCGTTCGGCAAGGGCGCGGCGCTGGATGAGGACGCGCTTGACGATCTGGTGCGGGTCGCCGTCAGGATGATGGACAACACCGTCGACGCCTCGCGCTTTCCGCTGCCCCAACAGGCGGCGGAGGCGGAGGCCAAGCGCCGGATTGGTCTTGGCGTTACCGGGCTTGCCGATGCGCTTTTGATGGTCGGCCTGCGCTACGGGTCCGAGGACGCGGCCGCGCAGACCGAGGACTGGATGCACCGCATCGCGCGGTCGGCCTATCTCGCCTCCGTCGATCTGGCGAAGGAAAAGGGGGCGTTTCCGCTTTTCGACGCCGCGAAATACCTCGCCTCGGGCAACATGATGCAGATGGACGCCGATCTGCGCGACGCGATCGCGGAACACGGCATCCGCAACGCGCTTTTGACCTCCATCGCGCCCACTGGCACGATCAGCCTTTACGCGGGCAACGTGTCCTCGGGGATCGAGCCGGTCTTTGCCTATGCCTACAAGCGCAAGGTCCTGCAAAAGGACGGCAGCCGCACGGAAGAAGAGGTGGTCGACTACGCCGTCCAGCTTTGGCGTGAACGGTTCGGGGACAAGCCGCTGCCCGACCATTTCGTCAACGCCCAGACGCTGCCGCCCCTCGACCATGTCCGCATGCAGGCGGCGGCGCAGAAATGGGTGGATTCGTCGATTTCGAAGACCATCAACTGTCCCGAGGAGATCAGCTTCGAGGCGTTCAAGGACGTCTACATGGCGGCCTGGGACCAGGGTTGCAAGGGCTGCACCACCTACCGCCCGAACGCGGTGACAGGGTCTGTGCTGACTGTCAGCGAAGCCGCCGATGAGGCCCCGGATCAGGTCCGGGGCGCGATGTCGACGGATGGTGAGGTGGTCTATCTCTCCGAACCGCTCGACCGGCCGCAGGCGCTTGAAGGGGCGACCTACAAGCTGAAATGGCCCGACAGCGAACATGCGATCTATATCACGATCAACGACATCGTCCAAGGTGGCCACCGGCGGCCCTTCGAGGTCTTCATCAATTCGAAGAACATGGAGCATTTCGCCTGGACCGTGGCGCTGACCCGGATGATTTCCGCCGTGTTCCGGCGCGGAGGCGATGTGAGTTTCGTGGTCGAGGAGTTGAAGGCCGTCTTCGACCCGCGCGGCGGGGCCTGGATGCAGGGGCGGTATATCCCGTCGATCCTCGCGGCCATCGGCGGCGTGATCGAACGCCACATGATCGCCATCGGCTTCATCGAGGGCGAGGGGCTGGGCCTGAAATCCGACCCCAAGGCACAGGTCATGGCGGTGGGGGAGGCCCCGCGCGGCCCGGCCTGCCCGTCCTGCGGCCAGTTCGGGATGCAGATGATCGAGGGCTGCATGACCTGCCCGTCCTGCGGCCATTCGAAATGCGGTTGAACGGGGGCGCTTGATGAGCCGCAACCCCGACCGCTGCCCGACGCATCCGGGCGAACTGCTCCGCGAGGACGTGATCCCCGCGACCGGGAAATCGAAATCCGAAATTGCGCGGATGCTTGGCATTTCGCGCCAGCATCTGCATGACATTCTGGCCGAACGCAAACCCGTGAGCCCCGAGGTTGCCGTGCGGCTGGGCAAGCTGTTCGGGAACGAACCGCTGGTCTGGATCAGGATGCAGGGCGCCTATGACGCCTGGCATGCCGCACGGGAGGTGGATGTATCCGCCATCCCGACGTTGTTTGCCGCCGAATAGAGGCTGTCACACCCGTGAGGGGGGCGGCCAGGCCTGCCCGGCCGCGTTATCCTTTCGCGCGATCTACGTCCGCACGCCTGAAAACCGCTGCTGCCATTCCTCCCGCTCCTCGTCCGCGATCTTGGCGAAGAGGACTTCGGGCGTTTCGAACGGGTGGCCGGGTTTCAGGGCCGCCAGCGCCTCGGCGACGGAACCGGGCCAGGTCTTGTCGTCGCATTTCATCGCGTGCAGCATCTTGGCCGAGGCGTCGGGGATGAAGGGTTCCGACAGGATCGCGTAAAGACGGATCAGGTTCAGGCCAAGGCGGACCATGGCGGCGGCGCGCTCGGGCTCTTCCTTGAACACGGTCCAGGGGGCGGCCGCTTGCAGGTATTCGTTGCCCGCGACCCAGATCGTGCGCAATTCCGTCGCGGCCTTGCGGATCTCCATCGCGTCCATATGCGCCTCATAGGCGCGCAGGCGGGTTTCCAGCTCTTCGATCAGGGCCGCGGCGCGTTCGCCCGTCTCACCGCCCGCCGGGACCTCCTCGCCGTATTTCGACCGGCAGAACTTGGTGATCCGGCTGACGAAGTTGCCAAGAACGTCGGCCAGATCCTTGTTGACAGAGGTCTGGAAGTTCTCCCAGGTGAACTCGCTGTCGGCGTTTTCGGGCGCGTGGGACAGAAGCCACCAGCGCCAGTAATCGGCGGGCAGGATCGACAGCGCCTGATCCATGAAGACGCCACGGCCCTGGCTGGTCGAAAACTGGCCGCCGTCATAGTTCAGGTAATTGAAGCTCTTGATATAGTCGACCAGCTTCCACGGTTCGCGCGACCCCATGATGGTCGCGGGGAAGCTCAGCGTGTGGAAGGGGACGTTGTCCTTGCCCATGAATTGCACATAACGCACATCATCGGCGCCCTTGTCGGTGCGCCACCAGCGTTCCCATGCACTATCCTGCTCTTCCCGCGCGTCGGCCCATTCGGCGGTGGCGGCGATGTATTCGATCGGCGCGTCGAACCAGACATAGAAGACCTTGCCTTCCATGCCCTGCCATGGCGCGCCGTCGAATTGCACCGGAACGCCCCAGGCGAGGTCGCGGGTGATGCCGCGATCCTGCAACCCGTCGCCGTCGTTCAGCCATTTCTTCGCGATGGAGGTGGTCAGGATCGGCCAGTCGGCCTTGGCGTCGATCCACTTCGCCAGATCGCCCCTGAGCGATTTCTGTTTCAGGTAGAGGTGCTTGGTCTCCCGCACCTCAAGCTCGGTCGAGCCAGAGATGGCCGAGCGCGGGTTGATGAGGTCGGTCGGGTCCAGCTGCTTGGTGCAGTTCTCGCACTGATCGCCGCGCGCCTTGTCATAGCCGCAGTTGGGGCAGGTGCCCTCGATATAGCGGTCGGGCAGGAAGCGGTTGTCGGCGACGGAAAAGACCTGCTTTTCGGCCACTTCCCCGATCAGCCCGTTTTCCCCCAGCGCCTTGGCGAAATGTTGCGTCAGCCGGTGGTTGCGGCCCGAGGAGGAGCGCCCGAAATGGTCGAAGGACAGGCGGAACCCGGCGGCGAGGTTGGCCTGCACTTCATGCATCTCGGCGCAGTAATCGGCGACCGGCATCCCGGCCTTGGCGGCCGCAAGCTCGGCCGGGGTGCCGTGTTCGTCGGTGGCGCAGATGAACATCACCTCATTGCCGCGCGCGCGCATGTAGCGGGCATAAAGATCGGCCGGCAGCTGGGACCCGACGAGGTTCCCCAGATGCTTGATCCCGTTGATATAGGGAATCGCGGAGGTGATGAGAATCCGGGCCATCGGCGCACCTTTCTTGTACTTTGCGCCGATTTACCCGCTTGGCGCTGTCAGGGCCAGAGGGTTTGGGTGGGGGGGCGACTAGGTGTCGCCGTCGCGCTGCTTCTTCAGGAGACGCCCGACCAGGAAGGAGGTGCGCGGGGTGTAGATATAGGGTGTCTTGGCGCGGGGCGCAGGGCGGGCGCGCATACGGATCAGCCCGAAGGCCAGAAGCGCCGCATGGGTCAGCGCGATGAAGGCGAACATGGCCGAGGCGCCGAACTGCTGGATCAGGGTCGAGGCGAAAAGCGGCGAGGCGATGGCGCCGACCGCGTAAAGGAACATCAAGGCGGCGGACAGCTCCACCCGTTCTTCGCTTGCGGCGAAGTCATGGGCATGGGCGGCAGAGAGCGAATAGATCGGGATCGTCGCCATGCCGAAAAGGAAGGCGGCAAGGAAGACGCCATTGCGGCCCAGCCCCGCCATCAGGACGGTTGCCGCGCAGGCCAGGACGGCGGCGACCGAGAGGCCGATCAGCACGCCGCGCCGGTCGAACTTGTCGGCCAGCCAGCCCAGCGGGAACTGCGCCACGCCGCCGCCCAGCACATAGGCGGCAAGGAACAGCGCGATGCTGTCGGCGGACAGCCCCACCTTGACGCCATAGATCGGGCCGACCATGCGAAACGCCGCGCCGGTGACGCCCGAGACGACGACGCCCACCGCGCCAAGCGGGGATCGCCGCCAGGCCAGGCCGGGGCGCAGGCGCGGGGCGGCGGGCATCGCGGGCTGTTCCACGCGGCTGACCGTGATCGGCAGGAGCGCCGCGCAGCAGGCCAGCGCCAGCAGGTTGTAGGAGAAGTAGGCCGCAGGCGACAGCACCCCGATGACCAGCTGCGCCGCGAGCGAGCCGGAGATGTCCACCACCCGGTAGATGCCCATCGCGCGGCCCCGCGTCTCATTCGTGACCTTGGCGTTCAGCCAGGCCTCGATCACCGTGTAGCAGCCCGCGACGCAGGCGCCCGAAAGGATGCGCAAAAGCGCCCAGGCGGTCGGGTTCACGATCATCATATGCGCGATCAGCCCGATGGTGCCTGCCGCCGTGAAGGCCGCGAAGGCGCGCGAATGGCCGACCGCCCCCATCAGGCGCGGCGCCCACCAGCAGCCGATGAAGAAGCCGAAGAAATGGGCCGAGCCGAGCGTGCCGATCTGCGACGTGGTAAAGCCAAGCTCCACCCCCGACAGCGCGTCGAGCGGGGCCACGCCGCCGGTCCCCAGTTGCAAAAGCACGACCGAGAGGAAGAGGGCGGCGAAGGAGATCAGAAGGCGCATGTCAGATCCGGCTTGTCCCGCCACCATGTCGCGGCGCGCGGGGCGGGGACCAGCGAAAAACGACATCGGCGCGGATTTTATAGGCCGGGGTGCCGTCGGGCGGGACAAATACAAAAAACCGGATATGATGATGGGATGGCCCGGAGGAGGGGCCGATCAGGCCCGCGAGACCGGGAAACCCACGGGAGGAAACGCGATGAACCCGACTGCCAGCCTTGCCCTTGCCCTCACGCTTGCCGCCTCGGCGGCTTTTGGGGACGGGGTCGTTCACCATGTTGCGCTGCATGTGGACGAGAATGACCCGAAACTGATGAACATGGTGCTGAACAACGCCCAGAACCTGACCGCCTATTACGCAGGTCAGGGCGACACAGCCGAGATCGAGATCGTCGCCTACGGGCCGGGCCTGAACATGTATGTCGAGGGCAAAAGCCCGGTCGCCGACCGTATCGCCCAGATGTCGCTGGAAAATGAGGGGCTGCATTTTTCCGCCTGTGCCAACACCATCGCCGGGATGGAGAAGAAGACGGGTGAGAAGGTGGCCCTGCTGAGCGAGGCCGCCATCGTCCCCTCGGGCGTGGTGCGGCTGATCGAGTTGCAGGAACAGGGCTACGCCTACGTCCGGCCATAGGTCCCTCTGCCCTTGCCTGCGCGGGGACAGCCGCTAATGTCCGCCCCGCGCAGGCGAAAGGGAAACGGATGAAACGCACGACACTTGGCCCGACGGATTTGTCCGTCTCGGCGCTTTGCCTTGGCACCATGACCTTCGGCAACCAGACGGGCGAGGCGGAATCGCATGCCCAGATCGACCGCGCCGGGGCGGCGGGTGTCAACTTCATGGACACGGCCGAGATGTATCCGGTCAACCCCGTCCGGGCCGAGACCGTGGGCGTGACGGAGGAAATCATCGGCCGCTGGATCGCCAAAGGCGGACGGCGCGAGGATTGGGTGATCGCCACCAAGATCGCGGGTGAGGGCAGCAAGGCGCGCGGCGGGGAGCCGATCACCGGCGCCTCGATCCGCCGCGCGCTTGAGGCTTCGCTGAGGCGGCTGCAAACGGAGTACGTCGATCTTTACCAGTTCCACTGGCCGAACCGGGGCAGCTACATGTTCCGCAAGAACTGGCGCTATGACCCCTCGGGGCAGGACACGGCGGCGGTGCTGGCCAATATGGAGGAATGCCTGCGAACGCTCGCCGATTTGCAGGCCGAGGGGAAGCTGCGCCATGTCGGCCTGTCGAACGAAAGCGCCTGGGGTATGGCGCAGTGGCTGCGGCTGGCCGATCAGGGGGCAGGGCCGCGCGCCGTCAGCCTTCAGAACGAATATTCGCTGCTTTGCCGCCTCTACGACACCGATCTGGCAGAGCTTGGGCACAATGAGAGGGTGACGCTGCTGGCCTATTCGCCGGTGGGCGCGGGGATGCTGACGGGGAAATATTCCGGCGACGCGACGCCTGCGGGATCGCGGCGCGAGAACCAGCCCGACCTGAACGGCCGCATGACGCCGCGTTCGGTCCCGGCGACAGAGGCCTATCTGTCGATCGCGCGCGAGGCGGGGCTCGATCCGCAGCAGATGGCGCTGGCCTGGACGCTGACGCGGCCTTTCCCGGTGGTGCCGATCCTGGGCGCGACGCGGCTGTCGCATCTGGAAAACGCGCTGGGGGCGGCGGAGCTGATCTTGCCTGAAGATGTGCTGGCGGCCATTGCGAAGGCCCATCACGCCCATCCGATGCCCTATTGACGCGCCACCGGACGGGTGGTGCGCCTGAGGGCAGAGGCCGTCATGCCGAACCGGGCGCGGAAGGCGCGGGCGAAGGTCGCCTGGCCGGAAAAGCCGGTGCGCAGCGCGATCTCCTGCACTGACATCCGCGTGTCGGTCAGAAGCCGCCGCGCCTCATCCAGCCTGAGGTCAAGGAAGAAGCGCCCCGGACTGACGCCCAGCCGGTCGGCAAAGAGCATCTCCAGCCGCCGTTGCGACAGGCCGATGCCGGCGGCGATCTCGGCAATGGCGGGCGGGTCCTCCACCCCTTGCTCCATCCGTGCGATGGCCTGACCCAATGCCGGGTCGGCGCGGGCGATGCGGGCGGCGGGCAGCGCCTGTTGCGGCTGGGCGGCGGTTTGGAACGGCTCATACACGAACGCGCCCGCGACACGCAGCGCCAGTTCCGCGCCCCAGCGGGCGCGGATCAGGTCCAGCATCATGTCAAGGCAGGGCGCCGCGCCGCCGGTGGTGATGTAGCGGCCCGAGATGACATAGCGGTCGGCCCGCGTCTCGATCGCCGGGAAGCGGGCGGCGAAGGTTTCAAGGTCCTCCCAATGCACGGTCGCGGCGCGCCCCTCCAGCAGCCCGGCAAGGGCCAGGAACCACGGGCCGCCGTCGATCCCCGCCATGCCGCGCAGTTGCGGTGCAAGGCGGCGCAGGCGCGCCAGAAGCGCGGGCGTCGCCTGTTCCATGATGCGAAAGCCCGCGACGACCATCAAGAGATCGTCGCCCGGCTTTTCCGGCATCCGTTCGGTCGGGATGGTGAACCCGGCGGTCAGCGGCACCGGCCCGCCGCTGGTCGAGACATAGCGCCAGTCGAACAGCTCCCGCCCCGCGCGCCGGTTCGCCGCGCGCATCGGATCGACGGCGGCGGCGAGCGAGAAAAGGTTGGTGTCGCCCATCACAAGGACGGCGACGCGCAGAGGGCGCGGATCGGCGGCGAAGAGGGGGCTTTCGGGTTTCATCAAGCCTTTCGTATTGCGCAAATTCCGGCGCGGCAAGCGGCGCTTGCGGTCTGGCGCCGCCCGCGCGATGGTCGGGGTCAGCCCTTGCGGAGTGTCCCCATGCGTCTTGCCGTCCTGTCGCCCCTTCTTCTTGCCGCACTTGCCGCCTGCGCCCCCGCGCCGCAGGGCCTGCGGTCGCCCGATGCGCCGATCTCCTCTGCCGCCGCCTTCGATCCGGCGCGCTTTGGCGATGTCTGGCATGTCGTGGCCGCCTATGGGGATGAGGCGCGCTGTGGCCCGCTGGCCGAGACCTGGACCCGCACCGGCGCCGACAGTTTCCGTGTCACCGGCACGACGTGCGGCCCGAACGGCGCGCGCGCCTTCGTTGCGCCCGCGCGGATGACCGGGCCGGGGCGGATTGCGCGCGCGATGCCGGGCGGGGAGGAGGCGCTTTGGGTGCTTTGGGTCGATGCCGATTACCGCGTCGCCGTCATCGGTACGCCCGACGGCCGCTTTGCCCGCGTCCTTTCGCGCACCCCTGCCGCGCGCGACGATCTGATGCGCGCGGCCCGCGACGTGCTGCGCTTCAACGGCTATGACCCGGCGGGGCTGACGCCGGTCTGAAGTCCCGCGTCGCCCGCGAGGTCATTGAGAAGGCTCACGAAATCGCGCGCGCCGCTGTCGCTTTCGCGCACCAGCCAGTCGAAATGGCCCGAAAAGCTCTGCACCCGCGCGGAATCGCGGAAGGCGATGTAATGGCGGCCAAGGTAGAGGACGGCGAGGCGCGGCCCGAAAACCGTCACCGGCGCGGAAAACACCCGCCGCGCGTCGAAGACATAGATGCGCAGCGCCGGGTAAAGCTGGGCATAAAGGTCGCGCAAACGTGCGATCTGCCCGGCCCTGACTTCGGCGGGCAGGCCCGCATAATAGCCCTCGGCGCGGGTGAAGGAGATCAGTTCGTGCAAGGGCAGCGCGATTTCGTAGTCGGAGCCTGAGCGGCGCATGAGCGACAGGCGGTCCTCGCTGGCGCCGATGGCCTGTTCGGCGGTCCGGCCCAGCTGCGGCTCATATTCCCAGCGCAGCATGGCGTGGGTCTTCAGCATGTCGGGCAGGGTCGCCGGGACGTGACGGATCTTGTAGCCCGCCGCCTCCTGGTGCCAGTTGAAGATCGTCTCATCAATCAGGGCGCGGGGCGCCTCGGTCATGGTCAGAGAGGTGGCGAGAAGGTCGGCCAGCCGTTCGGGCCGTTCGGTCAGGCCCAGCAGCCAGTCGGCTGAGACGCCAAGAGCGGCCGCGCATTCCGCAACGACCTGCGCGTTGGGAAGCCGCGCGCCCTGATCCCCCAGAAGCTGCGAGATGGTGGAACGGTCAACGCCCACGGCCCGCGCCAGCCCGCTTTGGGTCATCTCCCGTTCGCCCATGCTTTGCCCCAGACGGTCGCGGAACAGGGAGGCGCGGTCGCGTTTGTCTATATTTATCTGCATTGCTGATAAATATCACTTTATGTGACAAATGTTAATCATATTCGGAATTCGCAACCGACCCTTTTCCCGGTCATCTGTCGGCAGGGGAAAGGATGGTCATGGAAACGGCAAAACGCTCTGTTCTCAAAGCAGTTTTATGGAATGTGCTTGGTCTTGCGTCGATGACGCTGACCGGGTTCGTGCTGACAGGCTCTGCCTCGGTCGGGGGCGCGCTGGCGGTGTTGAACACCGGGATCGGCTTCGTCACCTATATCGGGTACGAGCGGGTGTGGTCGCGGATTTCGTGGGGCCGCCATGCGTGACGCGCCCCGCATCGAATGGCCGACCCTTGCGCTGATCCTTGGCTGCTACGCGCTTTGGGCGCTGGCGACGACGGTCCTGTCGGCGCTGTGGCTGCCGCTGGGCTTTGTCGTCACGATGCTGGCCATCACGCTTCATTCCTCGCTTCAGCATGAGGTGTTGCACGGCCACCCCTTCGCCAGCCGTCCGGCGAATGAAGCGCTGATGTTCCTGCCCCTGGGGGTGATCTATCCCTATGGCCGCTTCCGTGACCTGCATCTGGCGCATCACCGGGACGAAAACCTGACCGATCCCTATGACGACCCGGAATCGAATTACATGGACCCGAAGGTCTGGGTGCGGCTGTCACCCGCGCTTCGGGTGATCCTGCGGGCGAACAACACGCTTCTGGGGCGGATGCTGATCGGGCCGGCGGTGTCGGTTTTCGCGCTGTTGCGCGGCGATCTGGCGGCGATCCGGGCGGGGGACCGGGCGATCCGGCGCGACTGGCTGCTGCATCTGGCGGGGATGGTGCCGGTGCTGGTCTGGCTGTCCACCGTTGCTGCGATCCCGTTCTGGCTTTTCGTGCTGTCCTGTTACGGGGCGCTGTCGATCCTGAAGATCCGCACCTTCCTGGAACATCGCGCGCATGAGCTGGCGCGCGGGCGGACGGTGATCGTCGAGGGGCGGGGGCTGTTGCCCTTCCTCTTTCTTTACAACAACTTCCACGTCGTTCATCACGCAAAGCCCAACCTTGCCTGGTATCGGCTTCCGGCGCTTTACGAGGAACGGAAAGAGGACTACCACCGCCGCAACGATGGCTATGTCTACCGTTCTTACGCCGAGGTCTTCCGCCGCTATTTCCTGCGCACCAAGGACCCGGTTCCCCATCCGCTAAGGCCGGGTCTCTAGCGCCCCTTCCGCCCCCGCGCGGGGCGTGCCAGAAGGGGGCATGAGCGCCTGGATTCTGTTCACCCTTGCCGCCGCGGCGATGCAGACGGTCCGCTTCATGCTGCAAAAGCAGTTGAAGGGGGCGGGGCTGTCGACGGGCGGCGCGACCTTTTCGCGCTTTCTTTATGCCGCGCCGATTGCCGCGACGGCGGCGGCGGTGGCACTTTGGCAGGCGGGCTGGGCGCTGCCGCCGCTGGGCCTTGGCTTCGCGGGCTTCGTACTGATGGGGGCCCTTGGCCAGATCGTCGCGACCTTCCTGACCGTCTCTCTCTTCTCGCTGCGCAATTTCGCCGTGGGTATCTCGTTTACCAAGACCGAGACGGTGCAGGTCGCGGCCTTCTCCGTCCTCCTGCTGGGCGAACGGGTGGGGCCGGTGGGCTGGCTTGCCATCGGGATCGGGCTGGCGGGGGTTCTTCTGCTGTCGCGCACACCGGAACCCGGTGCGCGGTTCTTTGGCCGGGCGGCGTTTTACGGCCTTCTGGCGGGCGGGCTGTTCGGCCTGTCGGCGATCGGCTACCGGGGTGCCACGCTGGCGCTTGAGCCGTTGCCGTTCCTGACCCGCGCGGTTGTGGCGCTGGCCGCCGCGACGATCACTCAGACGGTCCTGATGGGGCTTTGGCTGCGCTGGCGCGAACCGGGGGAGTTGGGCCGCGTCGCGCGCGGCTGGCGGCGGACCTTGCCGGTGGGGGTGACGGGCGTTCTTGGCTCAATGGGCTGGTTCGCGGCCTTTTCCTTGCAGAACGCGGCCTTCGTGCGGGCGCTGGGGCAGGTGGAGATCGTCTTTACCCTCATGGCCTCCGCCCTCTTTTTCCGCGAAAGGCTGAGCGGGCGTGAGGGGGCGGGGATCGCGCTGGTCGTCCTGTCGGTTCTGGTCCTGATCCTGGGGGCGCGCTGAGCATGGGGGCGATCTTTCTGGCCATCGCGCCGACCTTCCTCTTGATCCTGATGGGCTATGCCCTCCGGCGTGGCGGCATCCCGTCGGTGGAGTTCTGGAACCTCAATGACCGGCTGGTCTACTGGGTTCTGATGCCGGCGCTGTTCTTTGCCAAGATCTCGGCCGCCGATCTGGGGGCGCAGCCCTTGGGCGCCTTCGCCTGGCTGCTTTACACGGGCTTCTTCGCGGCCGTCGCCTTTGGCCTTCTGGCGCAGCGGCTGGCGCGGCTGGCGCCACCGCAGGGGACGGATGTGGTGCAGGGCGCGTCGCGCTTCAACACCTTCGTCGGTCTTGCCATTGCCGAGGCGCTTTACGGCGCGCAGGGCTTGCAGGCCGCCGTTGTCGGTTCCGCCATCCTTGTGCCGGTCGTCAATGTCGTGATCGTGACGGCGCTGGCGCTGATGCTGCCCCGGCGGCGGGGGAATATCGTTCTGGGGACGTTGCGCGATCTGGCGCGCAATCCCTTGATCCTGTCCATCGTGGCGGGGCTTTTGTTCAACATGATCGGGCTGCATCATGTCCCGGTGCTGCATGATACGGCGCTGGTTCTGGGGCAGGCGGCGCTGCCGGTGATGCTGCTGGCGGTCGGCGCGAACCTGAAGATCCGGGGGATGGATGCGCATTTCGTGCCGATGATCCTGTCGGCTTTTGGCAAGCTTGTCGTCTTTCCGGCGGCGGTGCTGCTGGTGGCTGCCGTGATCGCGCCGGGGGCGATGCCCTTGCAGATCGCGATGATCTACGCGGCGCTGCCGGTCGCCGTTTCCGCCTATACGCTGGCGCGCGAGATGGGGGGCGATGCGCCCCTGATGGCCGGGATCATCACGGTGCAGACGCTTTTGTCCTTCGTTACCATCCCGGTGACGCTGGTCATTGCCGAGCGGCTGTTCTGAGCGGTTAGCCGAGGCGGCGAAAGGCCGGGCGGTCGGTGGAGTTGTCGAAGAAGGCGACGCCGGTCTGGTCCAGCCGGTCCTCGCGCAGATGTGCCGCGACCTCGCCCAGAACCACCTCGGTGATGAAGGGCAGGTTCAGCGCGCGCACCTCGGCCAGTGGCACCCAGTGAAGATGGGACAGTTCGTCCGAGGCGCGGGAGAAATCGTCGGGGTCGCCGGTGATCCGGGCGGCATCGGTCAGGAAAAAGCGCGCATCGAAGCGGCGCGGGCGGCCCGGCGGCGTGATGGCGCGCAGGACGAAGCGCAGCGCGCTGGCATCGGGGACAAGGCCGGTTTCGGCGAAGCTGGTCCAGTCCTCGGGTGGGGTGCCGGGCCATGTGCCGGGGCGGCCAAGGCGCAGCCCCGTCTCTTCCCACAATTCGCGGATTGCGGCGGCGGCAAGGGCATGGCCGCGCCCGGCGGTGCCGGGTGGCAGGTCAAGGCGCGCGGTGCAGGCGGGCGCGAGGTCCCCCGCCAGCGGGATCGCGGCGTCGCCCGCATCGACCGCGCCGCCGGGAAAGACATATTTGTTCGGCATGAAGGCCGCCCGCGCGCCGCGCATCCCCATCAGGACGGCGGGCGCGCCGGTATCCTGCCGGATCACGATCACGGTGGCCGCGTCGCGAACGACAAGCGATTTGGGATCGACCGGGGCGGCGGTATCGCTCATGCGTCCTCAGTCGTCCTTGGGGGCAGAGCCGAAGCCGTGCATCCGCTTGGCCCATTGGATGCCGACGATCACCCCCTTCAGCCGTGGCAGAAGGTAAAGCGACAGCGCCACACAGCCCGCCGAGAAGGTCGAGGCGAGGACAAGCGGGCTGGGCCGGAATTCCACGAAGGCGACCATGATGAGCGGCGCCATCAGGTGTCCGACGATCAGGATCGTCAGATAGGCCGGCCCGTCATCGGCGCGGTGATGCGACAGGTCCTCACCGCAGGACGGGCAGGTGGGGCGCACCTTCAGATAGCCCTCGAACATGCGGCCTTCGCCGCAGGCGGGGCAGCGGCGGCGCCAGCCGCGCAGCATGGCGGGGCGCAAGGGGCGGTCGTCGTCCAGTTGGGCGGTCATATCGGTCATCGCGTGTCTCCTGTTGCGGGGTGTGTAGCATTTTCGGCGGCCACGGCAAATCACCGAAAAAGACCTGCGACGGAAATCCGCACCCGGCGCGTTTGACGGGTATCAGGCGGCACCGACCGTCATGGCAGATCGAAAGGAAGACGAGCAATGGCAACGAAAACCTATCTCACCGCTCTGGCGTTGATCCTTGGGGCTGGCGCGGTCGCCGTGCCGGTTCTCGCGCAGAACGCCAATGGCGGCGGCAATGGCCAGCAGATGATGCAAGGTCAGGGTCAGGGTCAGGGCATGGGGCAAGGTCAGGGTATGGGGCAGGGCATGGGCATGCAGGGCATGCGCGGCGATGGCCCGATGTTCGACTTCGACAGCGCCGATGCCAACAGCGACGGCAAGGTCACCAAGGAAGAGTTGTCGGCCTATCGCCAGACGATGATGTCGGGCGTGGATGCCAATGGCGACGGCATGATCGCGACCGAGGAACTGGCCGCGCATATGAAGGCGCGGATGGATGCGAAGATCGACGAACGCGCCAAGGCGCGGGTCGCCTCGCAGGACCTCAATGGCGATGGCATGCTGTCGGCCGAGGAACTGCTTGCCCCGCCGATGCCGACCCGGATGTTCGACCGGCTTGACACCGATGGCGACGGCGCGGTCAGCCAGCAGGAGATCGCGCAGGCCAAGGCGAAGATGCAGCAGCGCATGGGCGGTGGTCGCGACGGCCAGCGCGGGATGCGTGACGGGCATGGCCATGGCGATCGTCAGGGGCAGGGTCAGGGACGCCACAGCCACGGCAAGGGCTGGTTCGATTGGAATGGCGGTAACTGATCCCGGCGGCGGGCGGGCCGGTTGCGCCCGCCCGTGACCGGACTGCCGGGGCGGCGCCCACAGGCCGCCCCGGCAAACTTGGACCTTGGAGGCGCGCCGCCTTCGGTCTAGGGCTTGGGACAGGATGCAGATGCCCTTCGACGCCAAGGACGACAGGCCCGACGAAGCCTTGCTGGCCCTCTACGCCAAGGGGGACCGGGGCGCGGCGCATGTGTTGGCGCAAAGGTTCACGCCCATCGCCCTCAGGGTTGCGCAGCGGATGCTGGGCGACGCGGCCGAGGCCGAGGATGTGGCGCAGGAGGCGATGCTAAGGCTCTGGCGCATGGCGCCGGGCTGGCAGCCGGGGGCGGCGCGGGTATCGACCTGGCTTTACCGTGTAGTCGCCAACCTTTGCACCGACCGGCTGCGCAAGCGGCGCTGGGTGCCGCTTGACGCGGCGCCCGAACCTGAGGACGGCGCACCCGGCGTGGCCGAGCGGATGATCGAGGCCGACCGGGCGGCGGCATTGGAACAGGCGCTGTCGGCGCTGCCGGACAGGCAGCGGCAGGCGGTGATCCTCAGGCATCTCGAAGGGTTGTCGAACCCCGAGATCGCCGAGGTGATGGAAGTGGGCGTCGAGGCGGTCGAAAGCCTTGTCGCACGGGGGAAACGCGGACTGGTTGCGGCGCTGTCGGGGCGCCGGGCCGAACTGGGGTATGAACATGGCTGACAAGGATCTGGGCGAACACGATCTTGATCTTTTCTTCGCGGCGGCACGGGACCGCGCGCCGGAACCGTCCGGGGCGCTGATGGCCCGCGTGCTGGACGCGGCTGAGGCCGAAGCGCGACCGGCGACGCGCGATCTGCCGACGCCTGCCCCGGTGCGGCGCGGCATGATCGCATCGCTGATGTCGGCCATCGGCGGCTGGATCGGGGTTGGCGGGCTTGCCACGGCGGTCGGCGCCGGGGTCTGGATCGGCGTCGCGGGGCTGGCCGATCCGGTGACGGTCACGGGCGATCTGTTCGGGCCAGCGCCGTTGACAGTGGAACTGATGCCGGGGGCGGACAGCTTTACGGTGGCCGGGGGAACGGGATGGTAAAGATGGATGAGACGAAAACAACCGGAAGCACCGGGCGCGGTGTGAAGATCGCGCTGATCCTGTCGCTGGCGCTGAACCTTGCGGTGGTCGGCGTCATCGGCGGGTCGATCATCGCCCATGGCTGGCGCGACGACCCGCGCCGGGTGCGCGACGTGGGCTTTGGCCCCTATACCGAGGCGCTGTCGCCCGAGGACCGCGCGGAACTGCGCAAGGCATTCCTGAAATCCGCCCCCGATTTCCGCCAGCGGCGGGAGGAAATTCGCGCCGACATGGCCGCGCTGGCCAATGCGATCCGCGCCACGCCCTATGACCGCGCGGCGGTCGAGACGGTGATGGAAACGCAATCCGGGCGGATCGAAGAACGGCTGACCCTCGGTCGTTCTCTCCTCCTCGACCGGCTCGACGCGATGCGCCCTGAGGCCCGCGCGGCGATGGCCGACCGGCTTGAGACGGTGCGGCGCAAGCATCACGATTAAAGCGTTTCGGGTTTTCGTTGGGGGCGTAAGTATCAGAATTCGAACGAAATAAGGTCGATTTCTGAGTCAGTGCAAACCCGAAATGCCATGGGGCAGGGGGCTACGCCCGCCCAAGGTAATCGGCGACCACCCCGACCTCTTCCGCGCAGCCGAAGACAAGGGCCGTGTGGCCATGCAATTCCACCGGCATCTGGTCAAGGATCGGGACCAGCCCGTCGGTCGCCCGCCCGCCGGCCTGTTCGATCAGGAAGGCGATGGGGACCGCTTCGTAGATCAGGCGCAGGCGACCCTTCTCATACCCTTTCCGGCGGTCGGCGGGATACATGAACAGGCCACCCAGCAGCAGGATGCGGTGCAGCTCTCCCACCGCCGCGGCCAGCCAGCGCATGTTGAAATCGCGCCCGCGCGGGCCGTCCTTTCCCGCCCTGAGGTCGAGCGCATAGCGTTTCAGCCCCTCGGGCCAGTGCCGTTCGTTCGAGGCGTTGTAGGCGATGGTCTTCGCGGCCGACGGCAGGCGGACCTGTTCATGCACGATGCGAAAGCCGCCAAGGGCGCGGTCGAAGGTCGCGATATGGACACCGTCGCCCAGCGACCAGCCGAAATCGGTCGAATGCCCGAAGGAGGCATAGCCCGCCGCGACCGCTGCCCGGCCGGGGCGCAGGAACCCCTCCGGCGCGGCGGGGAGGATGGAGAAAAGCAACCCCAAGGGCGCGCCAATCCCGATGGAGCCGGAGCCGTCGATCGGGTCGATGGCGACGTCGAAGGCGCCACCGGGGTTCAGGGTGGCGACCCCGGTTTCTTCTTCCGACAGGACCTGCCGCACGCCCGCCTGCGTCAGGGCCGCGATCATGTGGTCATGCGCGCCCTGATCCAGCGCCTTCTGCCTGTCGCCGCTTTCGTTGGTGCCGACGATGGCGGCCGGGTCGCCGTAAAGGCGCCCGGCGGCAAGGCGGTCGGCCAGTGCAGGCGTCGCCCGCGCGATGGCCAGCACGATGGCGGCGGCACCGTCGCCGGTCAGCGCCGTGTCCAGCGGGCGGCCCGTGGCGGGGCCGTCATTGGGCAGTGTCAGCATGGCCCGTGCCTTCAGCGCGCGTTGTACTTGGCATCCACGTCGTCGATCGCCCTGACGTTCCCGGCCGAGCGGCCGTTGGCGTCGAAGCTTTCCTTCAGGAAGGCATCGGCGATGGATTTCGCGACCTCGGCCCCGATCACGCGCGCGCCCATGGTGATGATCTGGGCGTTGTTCGACAGCGCCGCGCGTTCGGCGGAATAGGTGTCATGGGTCAGGGCGGCGCGGATGCCCGGTACCTTGTTGGCGGCGATGCAGACGCCGATGCCGGTGCCACAGACAAGGATGGCGCGGTCATAGGTGCCGTCGAGAACCGCGCTTGCCACACGGTCGGAAAGGTTGGCGTAGAAGGCGTCCGCCCCCGCCTCGGTGCGCGAGATTTCCGAAACCTCATGGCGGTCCTTCAGGTGATCGGCCAGAACCTTGGCCAGACCTTCGCCCGCGCTGTCGCCTGCAATTGCCAGTTTCATGATGTCATCCTCACAGTTTGGCGGCGCATTTGGACAGGATGTCGAGATAGCCCCCGACGTTCCAGGCCGAGCGCCCGATGAAAAGCCCGTCGATATGCGGGCAGGAGATCAGGTCCTCGCAGTTGCCCGGATTGACCGAGCCGCCGTAGAGGCAGGGAATGCGGCGGCCAAGCACGTCATTGGCAGTCGCGATGATGTCTTTCTGGCGCGCATCGGCATAATCCGACGTCGCCGGGATGCCGCCCGCGCCGATGGCCCAGACGGGTTCATAGGCCAGCAGGATCGGCGCGGCTTTCTGGCTGTCCGACAGGCGGCCAAGGGCGCCGCGCACCTGCGCCTCCAGGACCTGCCCCGCGCGCCCGGCTTCGCGTTCGGCCAGCGTTTCGCCGATGCAGATCAGCGGGATCAGGCCATGGCGGACGGCGGCTTCGGTCTTTAGCCCGACGGTTTCATCCGTCTCGCCGAAATGCGCGCGCCGTTCGGAATGGCCCAGTTCGACGATGTCGAGCCTGCAATCGGTCAGCATCACCGGGCTGACCTCGCCGGTCCAGGCGCCTTCGTCGGCCCAGTGCATGTTCTGCGCCCCGACCTTGACCGTGGTGTCGGCCAGCATCGCCTTGACCTCACGCACGGCGGTGAAGGGCGGGATCACGAAACGCTGGATGCGCGGGTCGGCGTCGGCCTTTTGCAGCCCTTCGGCAAAGGCGCGCGCCTCGGCCAGCGTCTTGTTCATCTTCCAGCTTGTGCCGATCCAGGCGCGCGGTTCCATCGGTCAGTCCTTTGCAAGGGTCAGGGTCAGGCCCGCCGCGCTCAGCGCGTCCTGCGCCGGGGCGGCGGGCGGGGCATCGGTGATGATCGTGTCGAATTCGGCAAGATCGGCCAGCGCGTGCAGCGCCGACTGGCCGAAGCGGCGGTGGTTGACCAGAAGGCAGCGCCGGTCCGCCGCCGCCATCATCGCGCGTTTGGCCCGCACCACGGCGTCGTCCATGTGAAAGGCGCGGGTGCCGTGGACGGCGGGGGCCGAGATAAAGGCGATGTCGGCGCGCAGGTGGGACAGCGCCTGTTCCGTGACGACGCCGAGATAGGCGTTGAACCGGGCGCTGAAGGTGCCGCCAAGGGCGATCAGGGTGACCCCCGCCTCGGTCCGGGCGCTGTCGAGGATCGCGGCGTTGTTGGTGATGACGGTGACGGGGCGGCGGTCCGATAGCCGCGCGCCCAGAAGGGCGGCCATGGAGCCGTCATTGATCATCACCGTCATGCCGGGCTCGATCAGGTCGAGCGCGGCGCGCGCCATGCGCGCCTTCGCCTCGCCATCCTGAAGCGCGCGGATGCGGAAGTCGCTTTCGAACTGCGTCCCGGCCTCGATTGTCGCACCGCCGCGCACCTTGCGGAGAAGGCCTGCTTGCTCAAGCTCATCCAGATCGCGGTGGATGGTCATTTTGGAGACGGCGAAGCGGTCGGCCAGCGCATCAAGCTCAACCGCGCGCTCGGCGATAAGCGCGTCCATGATGGCCTGCCTGCGGTCCTCGCGCTTCATGGGGTTCCTTCGGGCGGGGGCGGGTTTGGTCGGTGTGTAACTCCTGCGATGTTACATATCAACTCACATTTTGTTATTTTGTGATTCTATGATGTTACAATTTGCGGCCCCGATCAGGGTGTCCCGACGATGGCCCGCGCGGTCGCCTCATCGGTGATGAGGCCCTTCAGCCAGCCGCTGCGCAGCACCGCGCGCACCGCGCCGACCTTTTCCGCGCCGCCCGCGATGGCGACGATGCGGCTGTCATCGCGGGTGTTCAGCTCAACCGACAGCGTCCGCGCGGTCAGCGTGGTTTCCAGAACCCCGCCCTGCGCGTCGAAGAAATGGCCCAGCATTTCCCCCGCGCCACCGGCTGCGTTGATCTCCGCGATCTCGCGCGGTTCGATCATGCCCGAGGCGACAAGCTGCGCGCCGGAATCCGCCGTGCCGATGCCGACAAGCTTAAGCCCCGCGCCGCCCGACATGTCGAAGATTTCCCGCACCCCCGGCTGGGCCAGCAGGACCGCGCGGTCCTCGGCCGAATTGGCGAAGAAGGGGACGGGCAGCACATAGGCCTGCGCGCCGGTCTTGGCGGCGAGGCGGTGCATGACGTCATGCGGGTTGGCCGCGTAATGCCGCGTCAACCCGCCGAGGAGCGAGACGAAGCGGATGCCGTTCGCGTCGATGCGGGGCATTTCCTGGATCGCGGCGGCAAGGGTGCGGCCATGGCCAAGGCCGATGACGGGGGTATCGCCGCGCTCGATCTCCCGCCGCAGAAATGCCGCCCCGGCAAGGCCCAGGGCGCGAAGCGGCAGGTCTTCTTCGCCAAGGTCGGGGGCGACCTCGCAGAAATCCAGCCCGTAGCGGGTGCAAAGCTGGTCTTCCAGCGCGGCGCATTCCACGATCTCGCCGTCGATGGTGACCTTGACGACCCCGTCGGCCACGGCGCGGGCGATCAGCCGGTGCGCCTTGACGGAGGGCAGGCCAAGCCGCTTGGCGACGGCCGCCTGGGTCAGCCCGCCCGCGTAATGGAGCCATGCCGCGCGGATGGCGAGGCTGTCTTCGGGGTCGGTCTTGCGGGCCATGATGTCCTTTCTCAGGCTTCGGCCATGATGGCGCGGAGGGTCTCGGTCGGCAGCAAGGCCGGGTTTGCTTTCATCGAGGACGAGGTGGCGGCGGCTTCGGCGGCGTCCGATTGCGCGTCTGCCGCGATGCCCAGATCGGCAAGGCGCTTCAGCCCCGCCTGCCGCGACCAGTCGGCCAGCAGCCCGCAAGCGGTATCGAGCGTTGCGTCGGGCCGGCCGAAGGCGGCGCCGATCCAGTGGCCCACCTGATCGAGGCGCTGGCCAAGGGCGGGGTCGGTGACGGCCCGGCGGTTGGCGCGCAGCACCGGGGGCAGCAGCGCGCCGCAGATCGCACCATGCGCGGCCCCGGTCAGCCCGCCCAGCGGCCCGGCAAGGCCATGCACCGCGCCAAGGCCCGCATTGGCCAGCGCAAGGCCGCCACAAAGGCTGACCCAGGCCATCGTATCGCGGGCGGCGCTGTCCTCGCCCTTCATCAGCCGCATCAGCGCGGGGAGCGCCTGCGGGATCGCGTCGCGGCAAAGCGCGTCGGTCATGGCATTGGCGCGGGTGGAGGTGAAGGGCTCGATCACCTGTGTCAGCGCGTCGAGGCCGGAGGCGAGCGTGACCGCACGCGGGCAGCCATCGGTCAGCGCCGGATCGACCACGGCGAGGCGCGGCAACATCCGGGCGTCGCGCAGGCTGACCTTGCGGTGATGTTCGGGGACGCCGATGACGGCGTTGCGCGTGACCTCGGCCCCGGTCCCGGCGGTGGTGGGCAGGGCCGCGAAGGGCAGGGGGGCGGTGTCGAGCGGCAGGCCGCGCCCGACAACCTCAAGATGGTCAAGGATCGGCCGGGTGGTGGGGACCAGCGCCGCGATGGCCTTGCCCGCGTCGATCACCGCGCCACCGCCAAGCGCCACGACGGAAGCCGCGCCATGGTCGCGCGCGGCGCGCAGACCGGCCGCGATCAGGTCCATGTCCGGCTCCCCCGGCACGGCAAAGCGGGCGACAGCGGTCCCGGACGCGGCCAGCGCGTCACATAGCCAGTCGGCGCGGTCGGGGTTGCGGCCATGGACCATGAGGACGCGCGGGCCAAGGGCGGCGATCTTCGCCACCGCCTGCCCGGCCTGACCGCGCCCGAACAGGATCTCGGTCGCGGTCATGAAAGAGAAGGCGGCGGGCATCATCGTGGTCCTTTCGGTGGTCGCGACCTTGGGTAGCCGCCCGGCCGTCAGTATTTCAAGTCCGAAGCCCCTGTGTCGATATGGGGCGCCCAGAAGGCGATGCTTTCGGCGATCTGGGGGATGACCTCGCGGTCATTCGGCTCCCTCTCCTTGAAGCTCAGCTCAAGGCAGATTTCATTGTCGACCGCGCCGCCCGCCGCAAAGGCCGCCAGCAGGGGGGCGGGCTGAATCGCGCCCTTGGCGTTATAGGCGGCGGTGAAGGGGCGGTGGCCGGATTTGTCCATCATCGACTGCTTGATATGGATGATGGGAGAGACCTTGGGGACGGCGCGCGCCCAGGCATAGGGATCGGTATCGTCGGGGTTGGCAGAGGTGACATCGCCATGGTCGATATCGGCCATCATCCACATCGGCACGGCCATGTCGGCCGCCGTCAGACGGTCCTGAAGGGCAAGGCATTCGGCGATCGTCTCACCGAATTCGCGCCCCACGCTCATCGGTTCCCAGAAGACGTATGACAGGCCCGCCGATTTCGCATGCTCCGCCACCTCGGCCCAGCAGTCGATGGCGATGCGGATCAGATCCTCGCGCCGCGCGGGGTCGTCATAGTCCCTGTAGGTGAAGATCGCGAACTGGGTGCCGACGGAACTGCCGCCCAGATCGCCGATGATGTCGGCGAAGGTCTTGAACCAGTTGACGTAATAGCGCCGCACGTCGCGGTCGGGATGGCCGAAATGGTTCAGCCGCCCGTAAGGCCCGGTCATGCCGCTGGTCACGCGCACCCCGGTCCGCGCGAGCGCCGCGCCCATTTGACGGGTCAGTCGGCGGATCACCGGGGCGGGCCAGGACGGGTTGATGAATTCATGCGTCAGTTGCAGGTCGCGGATCTTCAGGTCGCGCGCCACCGTCCCGATCAGGTCGTCCGGCTCGGCAAAGCGGTTGACGAGCGGGTTGGTGTTGAGGGAGAGCGTCAGGGGCATGGATGACCTCAGGCGGCAAGCTTGATTTCGGCGTTGAACCAGTCGGTGAAGGCGGCGCGCTCCGCCCCGGTCAGGTGCAGGTAGTGCTTGGTGCGGCGGTAAAGGATGTCCTCGGCCGTCAGCGCCCATTCCTTCGCGATCAGATAGCGCGCCTCGGCCTCATGCAAGAGGCCGCCGAAATGCCGGCCGAGGTCGTTCAGCGATTGTGCCGCCCCGACCAGGTCCCTGGTCCGTGCGCCGTAAAGGTGGCCATAGTGACGGGCGAGGGGGCGGGGCATCCAAGGATACGTCTCGCGCAGGGTTTCGAAGAAGCTTTCGTAATCGGCGTCCGGCATTTCCCCCCCCGGCAGTTTCGCCGTCTCGGTCCAGTCGCCGCCCATCCTGGGGAATATGGCGTCCAGCTTGTGCATCCCGCGTTCGGCGAGTTCCCGGAAGGTGGTGATCTTGCCGCCAAAGACGTTCAGAAGCGGCGCGCCGCCGGTTTCGTCAAGATCGAAGACATAGTCGCGCGTCACGGCCGAAGGGTTGCCCTGACCGTCGTCGAACAGCGGCCTTACGCCCGAGAAGCTGTGAATCACGTCCCGACGGCGCAGCTTTTCCTTGAAGTAACGGTTCACGGCGGCGATCAGGTAGTCGATTTCCGCCTCATCCGCCGCCACGTCCTCGGCCCGGCCCTCATAGGCGATGTCGGTGGTGCCGATCAGCGCCTTGTCCCCCTCATAGGGGTTGATGAAGATCACCCGCTTGTCGTGGTTCTGCACCAGGTAGGCGTTGTCGCCGTTCCAGAATTTCGGGACGATGATATGGCTGCCCTTGACCAGCCGCACGTTGCGGGGGGAGTTCGACCCGGCGACCCGGCCGATCACGTCCATGACCCAGGGCCCGGCGCAGTTGACAAGGCAGCGGGCGCGGAAGGTCCGGGTCTCGCCCGTCAGGGCGTTTTTCGTCTCAACCGTCCAGGCGCCGTCCTCGCGCCGGGCCGAGGTTGCGGCGGTGCGGGTCAGAACCTTTGCCCCCCTTTCGGCGGCGTCGAGCGCGTTCAGGACGACAAGGCGGGCATCATCGACCCAGCAGTCGGAATATTCGAAGCCGCGCGTGTATTGATCCAGCAGCGGCGTCCCTTCCGGGTCCCGACGCAGGTCGAGCGTGCGGGTGCCGGGCAGCTTCTTGCGCCCGCCGAGGTGGTCGTACAGAAAAAGACCCAGCCGTACCAGCCAGGCCGGGCGGTCCTGCGGCGAATGCGGCAGCACGAAGCGCATCGGCCAGATGATATGCGGGGCCGAGGCCATCAGGACCTCACGTTCGATCAGCGCCTCGCGCACCAGGCGGAACTCGTAATATTCCAGATAGCGCAGCCCGCCATGGACCAGCTTGCCAGAGCGGGAGGACGTCCCCTCGGCCAGATCGTCCTTTTCGCAAAGCACCACCGACAGGCCGCGCCCGGCCGCGTCGCGGGCCATGCCGGCGCCGTTGATGCCGCCGCCGATCACGAAAAGGTCGATCAGTTCGGGGGTGGTCGTCATCTTACTCTCCTTTCACGGGCTGCCGCGCGGCGGCCAGCGCGTCCCATGCCGGGACAAGGCCGCGCCGCGCGGCGCTGAAGGCGGGGAAAAGCCGGTCATAGGCGGCGACCAGCGCGGGGTCGGGCGCCTCGGCCTTGCCCAGCAGCGGGGTCACCCATTCGGCGATGCAGGATGTCATGTCGGGATAGGCGCCGATGGCGACGGCGGCCATCATCGCGGCGCCCGCCGCCCCTGCCTCTTCCCGCGCCGAGACACGCACGGGCGCGTGGATCGCGGCCGACAGGATGGCGCGCAGGCCTTTTGACCGCGCCGCGCCACCGGTCAGGCGCAATTCGCCCGGCAGGTGTCCCATCGCGGCGTAGCAATCGCGCATCGCCATACCAAGGCCTTCCGCCACCGCGCGGACCATGTCCGGGTAGCGATGCGCCAGCGACAGGCCGGTAAAGCCCGCGCGGGCTTCGGCGTTGACGAAGGGGCCGCGTTCGCCCGCCTCGGAGATATAGGGGTGATAGGCGATCTGGCCCGGACGGCTCTGGATCAGCCAGCTTTCGATCCGGGCGACAAGGTCCTTCTGCGTCACCTCATGGCCGAAATCGCGCAGCGCGTCGGCGGCAAGGCCCAGCACCCAGTCGATGTTCAGCGTGGCGGCCATGTTGGTCTGCACCTGCGTGACGATGCCGGGGATCGGCAGGGCGATGACATAGCCGGTGCCTTCGTCGTTTAGATGCACGTCCTGCCAGCGCACGGCGCGCATATGGACGCCGGTGGAGCCGACGGTGGAGCAGGCGACATCGCCGGTGCCGCCGTAAACCCCGGCGCCGAGCGCGGTCATCACCATATCGACATAGCCAAGGCTGACCGGCGTGCCGGGGCGCAGGCCGGTGACGGCGGCGGCATCGGCGGTCAGGGGGCAGGTCGTCTCGGTCCCGTCGAGGATGTCCGGCAGCAGGGCGCGGCGATGGGTCAGGCCGAGCGCGTCGATCACCGCGTCGTCATAGGCGCGGGTGCGGAAATTGCCGAAGGTAAAGCTCGCCTCGGACGGATCGGTCGCGCGAAGGCCGGTGAGGTTGAGGTAAAGCCAGTCCTTGCAGTGCAGTGCCACTTCGGCGCGGTCCAGAAGGCCGCTGTCATGGGTGTCCATATGCGCCATCTGGCTGCCTTGCTGGCAGGTGTTCAGCCCGGTGCCGGTCGCCTCGAACCGGGCGCGGTTGGCGCCCTTTGCGGCAAGGCGGGCGACTGTGGGGGCGGCGCGCGCGTCAAGCCAGAGCCAGGCATCGGCGACCGGCGCGTTATCCCGCCCGACCAGCCAGGTGCCGTCGCCCTGCGCCGTGACGGCGATGGCCGCCGTGCGGGTTGCCAGACCGTCGATCCTGTCGCCAAGGCCGCGCAGGGCGGCGGCGCAGTCCGCCCATGTGTCGGCCAGCGATTGCGTGACCGCGCCATCCCCGGCGGCGCGATAACGGTTGGTGACGGCCGAGACGGCGATCTGTCGACCGGAAAGATCGAAGGCCACGGCCTTGATGACCGAGGTCCCCGCGTCGATCCCGATGAGGATATCAGTTCCCGCCATCATGTCCCGTCCATCGTGGCTGCGCGCCCGACCTGCCGTTCATTGAAGACCTCCGTCGCGAATTCCGGCGCCGCATTCCGCGCGGCCCCTGTGTCGCGCTTAGCAGACTCCCCCTCCGGGGTCGCGATATATTCATAACATAGTTATCACGCTATGCATGTATTTTTTTTCTGACACAGTAAATTATTTCAGCTACACTTGGGCAAGGCTCTGATGCTGCCGGTCTTATCCCCGGTGCGCCCCGGTTTGGGCGCGGTGCCTTGGGAAAGGGTTGTGGCGGCGGGGTGGGATGCTGCGGGACAGCGAAGATCGCGGGTGGGGGAGTCCGGCGATATGTCTGTGAAATCAGGAAAATATAGGGTCCGTGTCGGGCGCCCGCATGGGGTCTTGCCTGGGTCTGGCGTCGTTGCGGTCCCGATGGTCGCGCGGTCCGATTCCACGGTGGCGCCACGGAAAGCGGTGGTTGTTCGGGATTCGAATCGGCGTTTCGTTATCCGTCCGAATAACCGCTTGAACTTCCATAAATCTATCTCACTTGACGATGAATATAACATTGCGATACCACATAAGAATGCCGCAAGCAGCCGGCGGTCTGGCCCGAGGAGGGGTGGGGCGCGCCGGGAAGGGGAGGGTGTCATGAGACTGATCCATCTGTCGCAGCCTGTCGCAAGCGGGGCGAGGCGCCCCCTGTTGCACTCCGCCGCCGCGCTCTGACCCCTTGCAGTATTGCGAAAGGCCGATCATGTCGCAGACCCAGTCACCCGCCCGGACCCCCGCGCCGAAAGCTCCCGCCGCCTCGCGCCGCGGGCTTATGATCTCGGCCGGGCTGGCCGTCGTCGTCCTTGCCGCGATGGCCTTCGATACCACCGTCGTTCATATCGGCTCCGAGGCGGACGTGCGTCAGCAGGCCTTCAACCCCGATGCTTTCGGTGAGCAGGAATTCCCGCGCATCCAGGCCGCGGTCGAGGCGAAGGCGGTCGATGCGCTGACGCTTGCCCCCGCCGTCATGGCCGACAAGGCGGCGGCCGCGAAGCAATACGGCACCGCCGCCTCGACCGGGGCGATCATGTCGGTGAAGCTGACCGGCGTCGTGGGCGAGGGGAAATCCGGCATCTATACCCTGGCCGTCGATGGCGTGCCGCCCGAGATCCGGGTGCGGGTCCAGACCGGCCCGGCGATCAACGGCACCGACCTGCGCGACGCGCCGGGCGACATCGAATTCGGCCATTTCAAGAACCAGATCGAATATCAGGACGCAGGTTCCGGCATCAACCGGGCGATGAAGAAGGCGATCCTCGATGGTCTCGATACCGCCGCGCTGAGTGGCAAGACGGTCGATGTCGTGGGCGCTTTTCGCCTTATCAATCCGAAGAACTGGATGATCACCCCGGTTCGGATCGACGTGAAATGACCGCCCTGTCCGACACCCCCGCCGCCCGGCCCGATGCGGGCGAGGTCGTTCTGGCCGCGCGCAATGTGGCGAAGTCCTATGGCGCGGTTCAGGCGCTGAAGGGCGTGAACTTCGACATTCATCGCGGGCAGGTGACGACGCTTTTCGGCGAAAACGGCGCGGGCAAATCGACGCTGATGAAGATCCTGTCGGGCGTGATTCAGCCGACCTCGGGCGAGATCGTTCTGGACGGCCAGCCTGTCGCCTTCGCCAATTCGACCGAGGCGCGCGATCGGGGCATTTCGATCATCCACCAGGAACTGAGCCTCGCCCCCAATCTGTCGGTGCGCGACAACATCTTCATGGGGCGGGAGATCATGGGCGCCACCGGCGTCGATTTCGCCGAGGAAGAGCGCCAGACCAAGGTCCTGATGGAGGGGCTGGAGGAAGAGATCGACCCGCTGACCCCGGTTGAAGAACTGCGTCTTGGCCAGCAGCAGATCGTGGAGATTGCCCGCGCCCTGTCGGTGGACAGCCGTATCCTGATCATGGACGAACCGACCAGCGCCCTGTCTGCGGCAGAGGTTGAGGTGCTTTTCAAGGTCATCCGCGACCTGACCGCCAAGGGCGTGTCGATCGTCTATATCTCCCACCACCTCGAAGAGGCGCTTCAGATCACCGATCATGCGGTGGTGCTGCGCGACGGCACGATGACGGCCTATGCGCCGCGCGCCGAGATCGACCTTGAATGGATCGTCCGCAACATGGTGGGCGAGAATTATGACCTCGGCTCACCGCCTGACGGGTATGATTTCGGCGAGGTGGCGCTGTCGATCCGCGATCTGACCGTGCCGGACCCGGCGGGGGGGCGCTATAACGTGGTCGACCGCCTGTCGCTTGACCTGCGCGCGGGGGAGGTGGTCTGCATCTATGGCCTGATGGGCGCGGGGCGGACCGAGTTGCTTGAGACGGTCGCCGGGCGCTTCGGCGCCTCGGGCGGAGAGATCGTTCTGGAAGGGCGCGAGGTGTCGCACCTGACCATTGCCGACCGCATCGAACGCGGCCTTGCCCTTGTGCCGGAGGATCGCCAGCGCGACGGGTTGGTTCAGACCATGTCGGTGGGCCAGAACCTGTCGCTTGCCTCCATCCGCCATTTCGTGCGCGGTTTCCTGATCCGGCCCGCGGTCGAGAAGAAGCTGATCGAGGACACGATCCGCGACGTGACCGTCAAGACCTCGGGCGGCGGGGCCGCCATCGGGTCCCTGTCGGGGGGCAACCAGCAGAAGGTGGTGATCGGCAAGATCATGGCCACGCACCCCAAGGTCATCATGCTGGATGAGCCCTCGCGGGGCATCGACATCGGCGCCAAGGCCGAGGTCTTCCGCCTTCTGGCCGAGGGCGCCCGTCAGGGCCTTGCCGTCGTCTATTCCACATCCGAGGTCGGTGAGTGTCTGTCGATCGCCCACCGCATCATCGTCATGCACAAGGGCCGCATCTCGGCCGAGTTCGATGCCAGCGCGACCAAGGAACAGATCATGGCCGCGTCGGGCGAATCCGTGGCCGCCTGAGAGACTGAGGGAGACAGAGACATGAGCGATACCGGCGTCACGCGCGCTTCCTCATCCAAAGAGGGGGGCATGGGCATCGTGCGCCTTCTGCTTGAAGGCCGCGCCTTCTTTGCCCTGATCGTGATCATCGCGGTCTTTTCCTTCCTGTCGCCGAACTACCTGACGGTGTCGAACTTCCTCATCATGGCCAGCCATGTGGCGATTTACGGCATTCTGGCCATCGGGATGCTTCTGGTGATCCTGAATGGCGGGATCGACCTGTCCGTCGGGTCCATCCTCGCGCTGGCGGGGGTGGTCGCGGGGGCGATGATGCAGGGGGTGGAAATTCAGGCGGCGGGCGTGATCCTTTATCCGCCGGTCTGGGCCGTCGTGATCCTGACCTGCGTCATGGGGGCGCTGGTCGGCGCGGTGAACGGGGTGCTTGTGGCCTGGTTCAAGGTGCCGGCCTTCGTTGCCACGCTGGGCGTCATGTATGTGGCGCGGGGCGTCGCGCTTTTGATGACCAACGGGCTGACCTACAACAACCTCTCGGGGCGGGCAGAGCTTGGCAATACCGGCTTTGACTGGCTGGGCTTCAACCGGCTTTTTGGTATTCCGATTTCGGTCCTGGTCCTGGCGGCCATCGCGATCCTGGCGGGCATCATGCTCAGCCGGTCGTCCTTCGGGCGCTGGCTTTATGCCTCGGGCGGGAACGAACGCGCGGCGGAACTGTCGGGCGTGCCGGTCAAGCGGGTGAAGATCACGGTTTACACGCTGTCGGGCATCCTGTCGGCCGTCGCGGGGCTTGTGCTTAGCTCGCAGCTCACCTCCGCCGGGCCGACGGCGGGGACGACCTATGAACTGACGGCGATTGCCGCCGTCGTGATCGGCGGCGCGGCATTGACCGGCGGGCGCGGCACGGTGCGCGGCACGATGCTGGGCGCCTTCGTGATCGGCTTTCTGTCGGATGGCCTCGTCATCATCGGGGTGTCGTCCTACTGGCAGACCGTCTTTACCGGCGCGGTGATCGTGCTGGCCGTCCTGATGAACTCCATCCAGTACGGGGGCCGCGCGCGCAAGGGCTGACCCCGACAGAGCTTCTCCGCCCGGTGCTGCAAAGGCTTTATCGCGCCGGGCGGAAAGATTGCCCCGAAAGGCAAGACAACCACCAACCCAAGGGAGAGATACCAATGATGAAGATGACACGCCGGGCGCTGATGGCCGCTGTGGCCACCATGCCCCTGATGGCCTACGCGGCCAATGCCGAGGGCCTTATGTCGATCATCGTGACCGATCCGGCGAACCCCTACTGGTTCACCGAGGGCGAGGTCGCCAAGAAGACCGCCGAGGACATGGGCTATACCGCCAATGTCGCGGCCCACAAGGGCGACACCAATGTCGAAAGCCAGTTGATCGACACCGCGATCACCAACAAGTCGGTGGCGATCATCCTTGACCCGGCCAATGCCGACGGTTCTGTCGGTGCGGTCAAGAAGGCCGTGGATGCCGGTATCCCGGTGTTCCTCGTCAATGCCGAGATCAACCAGGAAGGTCTGGCCAAGGCGCAGCTTGTGTCCAACAACGCCCAAGGTGCCGCGCTTGGTGCCGAGCAGTGGGTGGCCGATGTCGGCGAAGCCGGGAACTATGTCGAGCTGTTCGGCAACCCGGCCGACAACAACGCCGCGACCCGTTCGAACGGCTATGAAACGGTCATCACCCAGTACCCGGATCTGGTGAAGGTCGGCAAGGAAGTGGCGAACTGGGACCGCACCCAGGGCTACCAGAAGATGCAGTCGCTGCTTCAGGCCAACCCGGACATCATCGGCGTGATCTCGGGCAATGACGAGATGGCGCTGGGCGCGATCGCGGCGCTGAAAGAGGCCGGCAAGCTTGACCAGGTGAAGGTCGGCGGCTTTGACGGCTCGCCCGACGCGGTCGAGGCCGTGAAGGCCGGTGAGATGCAGTATACCGTGCTTCAGCCGGTCGCGGTCTTCTCCGCCGAGGCGGTCAAGCAGGCCGACAATTTCATCAAGACGGGTGAAACCGGCGCGGCCACGGAAAAGCAGCTTTTCGACTGCCTTCTCATCACGAAGGACAATGTCGATAACTACACCGCTGCCTTCACCCTGTCCGAATGATCCAGACAAACGGGCGCGCGCCACGGTGCGCGCCCGGCCTTTCGCGCCGGGGCAACCCCGGCCGTTTCGCGAAGATTTCCTTTCGCAATGGCCCGCATGATCGCTATCTGGGACAAGGAGACGCGACATGACCCAGAGCCCGCCAAAGACCGATCCCATGCCCGACGCCCTGTCGGGGACCGACCTGCCCAGCGACAGCCGTCAGGCCCGCCAGATCGCCCGCCGCCACCTGATCGCCGAGGCGGTGATGGCCGAGGGGACGATGCGGATCGAGGATCTGGTCGACCGCTTCGGCATCAGCCTGATGACCGCGCATCGCGATCTGGACGACCTTTCCAGCCGGGGGCTTTTGCGCAAGACGCGCGGTGTCGTTTCCGCCGCGCCGACCAGTCTGATCGAATCGAGCGAGGCCTATCGCGACGTCCGTCAGGCGCGTGAGAAATCCGCCATCGCCGCCGCCGCCATGCGCTATCTCGATCCGGGGCAGGCGGTGTTTTTCGACGATTCCACCACCGTTGCCCGCATGGTGCCGTATCTGGCGGCCAAGGTGCCGCTGACGGCGGCCACCTATTCGCTGACGCTGATGGCGGCGCTGAAGGACATCCGCGACCTGACGCTTCTGGGGATCGGGGGGCAGTATCACGCCTGGTGCAACGCCTTCCTCGGCCCCGTCACGGCGGCCGAAATCCGGCGGCTGCGCACCGACATCGCGTTCCTGTCGCCCTCGGCCATCGTGGACGGGATGATCTTTCATCAGTCGCCCGATACCGCCGAGGCCAAGCGCGCGATGGCCGATTGCGCGGCGCGGCGTATCCTTCTGGCGGATCATACGAAATTCGAACGCCGCGCGCTGCATGTGATGGGGCCGCTCGACGCCTTCGACACCGTGATCGTGGATGCCGCGACGCCCGCGCGCAGCATCGACGACATGCGCGCGCTGGGGGTTGAGGTGGTCGTGGCCGCGCCGGTTGGTATCGACTGAACCGGGGGAAAGATGGCGCTGCTTCTGGGGATCGACAACGGATCGACCGTCACCAAGGCGGTGCTGTTCGACGAGGCCGGGCGCGTGGTCGCGCTGGCCCGGCGGCGGGTGCCGACGTTGATGCCGCGCCCGCGCCATGTGGAACGCGATATGGGCGCGCTTTGGTCCGCGACGGCGGAGGCGGTGGCAGAGGTCATCGCGCAGTCGGGGCGCCCGGCGGGGGAGATTGCCGCCGTTGCCACGACCGCCCATGGGGACGGTTTGTACCTGCTCGACCGGCGGGCGCGGCCGCTTGGCCCCGGTATCCTGTCGCTTGACAGTCGTGCGGGCGATGTCGCGGCGGCGTGGGAGGCGGACGGGACCGCCCGTCGCGCGCTGGAGCGGACCGGGCAGATGCCCCATGCCTCTGCCCCCTCAGTGATCCTTGCCTGGATACGCGACAACGACCCCGACCGTTTCGCCCGGATCGGCCATGTCATTGCCTGCAAGGACTGGCTTCGCCTTTGCCTGACCGGCGGCATCGGCACCGACCTGACCGAGGCCAGCACCGCCTTTACCGATGTGCGGACGCAGGTCTACGCAGATGACATCTTGCCGATTTTCGGCCTTGGCGCGCTGGCCGATGCGCTGCCGCAGGTGGCGCTGCCCGATGAGGTCGTGGGCCATGTCACGCCTGACGCCGCGCGGCTGACCGGGCTTTTGCCCGGCACGCCGGTGGTGGCGGGGCTGCATGACGTGACCGCCTCGGCCCTCGGGATCGGGGGCTATGGGCGCGGCGTGGTCGCCATCGTTGCGGGGACCTATTCGATCAACGAAACCGTGTCTGACGCGCCTTCGGTCGACCGGCGCTGGTTCTGCCGCAACGGGCTGGCGCGGGGGGAGTGGAACAATATGTCGATCTCCCCCGCCTCGACCGCCAATTACGACTGGTTCCTCGATCAGCTTTGCGCGGCCGACCGCGCGCGCGCCGAGGCAGAGGGCGGGTCGATCCACGACATGCTGGAGCCGGAGTTGAGAGAGGCGCTGGCGCGACCCTCTTCGGTGTTGTTCCAGCCCTATCTCTACGGCTCCCCCCATGGCGCGACGGCCAGCGCGGGGTTTTTCGGCCTGCATGGCTGGCACGGGCGGGGCGACATGCTGCGCGCGGTGGTCGAGGGGATCGCCTTCAATCACCGTGTCCATGTCGATGCGCTGCGGGGTGGCTTCGCGCCGACAGAGGCGCGGCTGACCGGGGGCATATCGCGCAACCCGACCGTGGCGCAGGTCTTTGCCGATGCGCTGGGCCTGCCCGTCACCGTGACGGCGACCGAGGAGGCCGCCGCATGGGGGGCGGCGCTTTGTGCGGGATCGGGTGTGGGGATCTTTACCTCTCCACGTCACGATCCGCGTGACATGGCGGAGATTTCGATCCTCTACCGGCCCGATCCGGGGCGCAGCGCCGATCTGGCGCGGGCCTATGCGCTGCATTGCGATCTGGCGGCGGCGCTTGCGCCCTTCTGGCCCCGGATCGAGGCGCTGGCAGAGGGGGCAGGGCGGTAGCGCCATGGCTGACGGGACCGACGACATCGACGTGCTGATCCTTGGCGCCGGGATCAACGGAGCGGGGCTGTTTCGTGACCTTTGCGAACAGGGGCTGCGCTGCGTCCTTCTGGACAAGGACGATTTCGGATCGGGGACCTCTGCCGCGCCTTCGCGGCTGATCCATGGCGGGATCAAGTATCTGGAGACCGGCGAATTCCGCCTTGTCGCGCAATCGACGCTGGAACGGAACCTGCTGTTGCGCAACGCACCCCATCTGGTCACGCCTTTGCCGACGCTGATCCCGATCTTTTCCTGGCTGAAGGGCATTCCCGCCGCGATCCGCACGCTGTTCGGCGCCACGACCGCGCCGCGCAGCCGGGGGGCGGTGCTGATCAAGATCGGGCTTTGGCTTTACGACCTTTACGGCGCCCGCCACCGGGTGATGCCGCGCCACGCGCTTTGGTCGCGGGCCAAAGCCTTGCGGGAAATCCCGCCCCTGACGCCGCGCATCGTCGCCGCCGGGACCTATTACGACGCCAAGGTCGCCTGCCCTGAGAGGCTGGTGCTTGAGCTTGTGCTGGACGGGCTGGCCGCGAGCGGGGAAAGCCGCGCCTTCAACCATGTTGAGCTTCTGGGTGCCGGGTCCCGGGTGCGGTTCCGCACCTGCGAGGGTGAGGAACACGCCCTGCGCCCCCGGATCGTCGTCAATGCGGCGGGGCCGTGGATCGACCGGGTGAATGCCACGCTTGGCCTGACGACAAAGCTGATCGGCGGCACCAAGGGATCGCACATCCTTCTGGACCACCCCGGCCTGATCCGCGCGCTGAAAGGCCGGATGATCTATTTCGAGGCCGATGACGGGCGCATCTGCCTTGTCTACGACTATCTCGGCCGGGCGCTGGTCGGGTCCACCGACATCCGCGATGACGATCCCGATACCGTGCGCTGTGAGGAGGAGGAGATCGCCTATTTCCTCGACAGCCTGCGCAGCCTTCTGCCGGGGATCGCGGTCAGCCGCGACCAGATCGTCTATACCTATTCCGGCATCCGCCCCTTGCCGGCCTCCGACGCCTCGACCCCCGGCCTTATCAGCCGCGACCATTCGGCGCCGGTGATCGAGGCGTCGGATACGCGGCCCTGGCCGGTGATCTCTCTCGTCGGCGGCAAGTGGACGACCTTCCGGGGTTTCGCCGAAGAGGTGGCCGATACCCTGCTGGCGCGGCTGGGCCATGACCGCCGGGTCAGCACGCGGGACCTGCCGATCGGCGGCGGGCGCGACTTTCCGGCCGATGCCGGGGCCTGGGCCGCGCGGATGGCACAGGAAACGGGCGCGGCGCAGGGCAGGGCGCAAACGCTTCTGGCGCGTTATGGGACGCGGGCCGGGGCCGTGCTGCGCCATGAGGGGGCCGCGCCGGTGCCGCTTCCCGTCGCGGGGGACTATTCAGAGCAGGAGGTTGACTGGCTCTTGCAGAACGAACGGGTCGTCCACCTTGCCGACCTGATCCTGCGGCGGACGGACCTTGCCGTCACCGGGCGGCTGACGATTGCCGATCTGGAGCGGATGGCAGACCTTGCGGCGTTCACGCTGAACTGGGACGCCAGGCGGCGCAGGGCCGAGCTGCGCAGCACCCGCGCGGTTCTGGAAAACCGGCACGGGATGGTCTTGCGCTGAGGTGCAAAGAAAAAGGGCCGGTGCGAGACCGGCCCTTTCCCGTCATTTCCGTCCGGTCACTCCCGGTTGCCGAAGAGTTGCAGCAGGAACATGAACATGTTGATGAAGTCGAGGTAGAGGTTCAGCGCCCCCATGATCGCAGCCTTGCCAAGCCACTCCGTATCGCCGTGCTGGGCATGGGCGATATAGGTGTTCTTGATGTTTTGCGTGTCATAGGCCGTCAGGCCCGCGAAAATCAGCACACCGATGGCCGAGATCGCGAACATCACCGCCGCAGAGGCGAGGAAGATGTTGATGATCGAGGCGACGATCAGGCCGATCACACCCATGATAAGGAACGACCCCCAGCCCGAGATGTCGCGCTTCGTGGTGTAGCCCCAAAGCGAGAGGCCCGCGAAGGCGATCGCGGTCACGAGGAAGGTCTGGATGATCGACATGCCGGTGAAGACCATGAAGATCCAGCTGATCGACAGGCCCATCGCGGCGGCGAAGACATAGAAGAACAACTGCGCGCCCGCCGCCGACAGGCGGTTGATCATGGCGCCGAAGGCGAAGACCATCACCAGCGGCAGGAACATGATGACCCATTTCAGGGGCGAGGCGTAAAGCGAATAGCCCAGGTTGGTCAGATAGGTATCGGCACCGATCTGATAGGCGGTCGGTTCATGGCTGATCGCAAGGCCCGAAATCGCCCAGGCGGCCCCGGCCGTGATCAGCATCGCCACGGACATCAGCCCGTAGACCTTGTTCATATGGGCGCGAAGCCCTTCGTCGATCGCAAGCCCGCGGGTGCCTACCCGGCCGGCGTGGATCGTTTCATAGTCAGCCATCAAAGCCTCCAGCTGCGTCGCATGCGGATCGGTTAAGGTCCGCCCGCTTCCTGACGGAAAATATCGGGAAGCGTGGGCGGGATTTCAAGCTTTTCCGGCCGATTTTCCACGTTTTAGCGCCGCCAGTGGCCGGGGACGTCCCAGAACGGGCGCTCTACCTCCTCCCGCGCTTCGGATTCGGTCAGGCCGATGTCGCGCAGAAGATAGGGGTCGAGGTCGCCAAGGCGCCTGCGGTGGCGGCGGATGGCCACCATGTCGCGCAGGCGCTGGAACAGCGACCGGCGGCGCGGATGGGGCCGATGACGGGATGAGGCGAGGTCCATGATCTTTCCTTTCCGTGATGATGTTTCGCGTCCTTATCAACATGCTTGATTTATACGCCGAGGCGGTTCATCATCGGAAATGAAGATATATCCGCATAATCATCACAGAATGTGAACGATGGCCCGCAATCTCGACCTCACCGCGCTGCGCGCGCTTGTCACCGTCTCGGAAGTGGGGGGCGTCACCCGCGCCGCCGGGCTTCTCAACCTCACCCAGTCGGCGGTCTCGATGCAGATCAAGCGGCTGGAGGAAAGCCTTGGCACGGCGCTTTTCAACCGTGTGCAACGCAAGCTGTCGCTGACGCCCGAGGGGGAGTTGCTGTCCCAATACGCCCGCCGCATGATCGACCTGAACGATGAGGCGTTGCTGCGCCTGACCGATACCGCGTTCGAGGGCGAGATCCGCATCGGCGTGCCGCATGACATCGTCTACCCGCAACTGCCGCAGATCCTGAAGGCGATGGCGCTGGAATATCCGCGGGTGCGGATCAACCTCGACAGTTGTTTTACCTCGAAGCTGAAGCAGGGCTTCGGGCGCGGGGAATACGACCTGATCATGACGACCGAGATGCGCCCGGATGAGGGGGCGGAGCGGCTGTCCACACGGCGGCTGGTCTGGGTCGGCGCGCCGGACGGGATCGCCTGGCAGCAACGCCCGGTGCGGCTTGCCTTCGTCGAGACCTGTTTCTTCCGCCCGATCGCGCAGGATGCGCTGACCGAGGCAGGCATCCGCTGGGACCTTGCCGTCGGTGGCGGGTCGGAGCAGGTGGCAGAGGCGACGGTGGCCGCCGACCTGTCGATCACCGCGCGGATGGAAGGCGCGGTCGGCGGGCTTGAGGTGATCGAGGCGGGCAATGCGCTGCCCGATCTGGGGACGCTTTCGATCTGCCTTTACAATGCCGGGCGCCAGAACGGGCCGGTGATCGACAGCCTTCTGGCGCAACTGCGCTGCGCCTATGGCGATGCCTGCGCGGCCCAACGCGCAGCAGGCGCCGGGCGCGGGTCAGATCGTGACGACGACCTTGCCGGTCGACTTGCGGCTGCGGAGTAGTTCAAGCGCCTCGCCCGCGCGTTCCAGCGGCAGGCGGTGGGAGATATGGGGGTGCAGCGCGCCCTCGGCATACCAGCCCATCAGCGTGGCAAGGCTGCCGGTCAGGACCTTTGGCCGGAAGGACAGGTAGCCGCCCCAGTAAAGGCCGATCACGGTGATGTTCTTGACCAGAAGGTGATTGGCGGGGATCTGCTGGACGGTGCCGCCCGCGAAGCCGACCACGATCATGCGCCCTTCGGGGTTGGTGGCGCGCAGCGCGGCATCGAATTGCGCGCCGCCGACCGGGTCATAGACCACATCGGCGCCGCCAAGCGCCCTGACCTCGGCCTTCAGGTCGGCGGTTTCGCTGTCGAGCAGGTGGTCGGCGCCCGCCGCCCCGGCGATCTTCAGCTTGTCGGCCCCGCGCGCGCAGGCGATCACCCGCGCACCCATTTTCCTGCCGATCTCCACCGCCGTCAGCCCGACACCCCCGGCAGCGCCGAGGACCAGAAGCGTTTCCCCCGGCTGCAAACGCGCCCGGTGGTCCAGCGCGACATGGCTGGTTCCATAGGCGATCTGGAAGGCGGCTGCGGCGTCAAAGGGCATGGCGTCGGGGATCGGCAGGCAGCGGTCGGCGGCAAAGCAGCCATGCTCTGCCAGCCCGCCGCCGTTGGAATAGACCGCGACGCGGGTGCCGATGGCCGGGCCGGTGGTGCCGGGGCCAAGCGCCTCGACCGTGCCGGAAAGCTCCATCCCCAGCGTGACGGGCGGTTCGGGCCGTTCCTGATATTTCCCTTCGATCATAAGGAGATCGGCGAAGTTCAGCGCGCAGGCCGCGATCTTCACCCGGACCTCGCCCGGCTTTGGTTCAGGCACGGGCGCGTCGCCTAGCGCCGGGGTCGCGCCATAAGAGGTGATCGCAAAGCGTCGCATTGGGGCTCTCCATCCGTTCGAAGTGACGCTAAACCGGCGGCGGGACGGATTCCAGCCCTGCAACTTCGCCCATTGATTGCATTTTGCGACGGGCGCTCGCCAAATTGCGTTGCATTTTGCAAATCAAAACGCAACGCTCATCCGAGGCGAGTGAAGGGACATGTCTTTTCGTATAGGTGGATTGTTTCGAACTTGCGATGCAATTCCGCGATCAGCCTCGGGTTGTGATTCGGATCAATTTTTTGGCGATTTCCTGTGGATAGATTGCAGGATTTTCTAACTTGGCACGCCGCTTGCTTGAAAACGGGTGACGAGTGTAAGGAGTATATTATGAAACACCCCGTTGACGTCCATGTCGGTAAGCGCGTGCGCCATCGCCGCTGGATGGTGGGCATGACCCAGCAGCAGTTGGCCGACAAGGTCGGAATCAAATTTCAGCAGATCCAGAAATACGAAACCGGCATGAACCGGATTTCGGCCTCCCGTCTTTGGGACATTTCCGAAGCCATGAGCGTGCCGATCAGCTTCTTTTTCGAAGGGCTCGACTCGCGCAATCCGGTGACCGAAGAGGTTGACGGCGACATCCTCGCCGACAAGGAAGCGCTGATGCTCGTGCGGTCCTATTACGCGATCCCCGAGGCACAGCGGCGTCGTCTCTTCGATCTGGCGAAGGTCCTGTCGGACGCGGCCTGATGGCCATTGACCGGCCGGAGGCGGGGCGGTACCGCTAACCCGAATTTCGAGGGGGAAGCGCATGACCGTCCTGACCGACGCCGAGCGTGCCGAGCTGATCGGTACGGCACATGAACTGGCAGACGCGGCGCGCGTGGAGACGCTTCGGCATTTCCGCGCCGCCGGGCTGTCGGCCGATAACAAGGAAACCGAGCGGTTCGATCCGGTGACGGTCGCCGACCGCGCCTCGGAAGAGGCGATGCGCGCGATCCTTGCGCGGCGCAGGCCGGATGACGCGATCTTTGGCGAGGAGTTCGGGGCCAAATCCGGCACCAGCGGGTTGACCTGGGTGCTTGACCCCATCGACGGGACGCGCGGTTACCTCTCTGGCACGCCGACCTGGGGGGTGCTGATTTCCGTCGCCGACGCGGTCGGGCCGGTCTTTGGCATCATCGACCAACCCTATATCGGCGAACGATTTTCCGGCGGCTTCGGGGTGGCGGAGGTCTCCGGGCCGACCGGCACCACCCGCCTGCAAAGCCGCCCCGCGCGGGCCTTGTCCGAGGCGATCCTGTTCACCACCTTCCCCGAGGTCGGCACGGCTGAGGAAGGCGCGGCCTTCCGCCGGGTGTCGCGGGCCGCGCGGCTGACGCGCTACGGGATGGACTGCTATGCCTATGCCCTGATCGCGGCGGGGCAGATCGACGTGGTGATCGAATCCGGGCTGCAATCCTATGACATTCAGGCCCCCATCGCGGTGATCGAAGCGGCGGGCGGGATCGTGACCGACTGGCAGGGCAACCCGGCGCCGCAGGGGGGGCAGATTCTTGCCGCCGCGAACCGCGCGATCCATGCCGAGGCGATGGCGCTTCTGAACGGCTGACGGGGCGTCATTGCCCCGAAGGCCGGGGTTTCGTACCCTGCGCCCGCCGCCGAGTCCTTCCCCCTTCTGTCGGCGGCCGTCCCGTTGGACCGAAGGGGCAGGGAACGGGACATGCGGGAAATCCTTATCAGGGGTGCCGAGGCGGTCGTCACCATGAATGGCCGCCGGGCGGAGATTGCCGGGGGCGATGTGCTGATCCGGGGCAGCGTGATTGCCGCCGTGGGGCAGGGTCTGACCACGGGCGGCGAGGTCGTGTCGGCCAGGGGCTGCGTCGTCACGCCCGGCCTGGTGAACACGCATCACCACCTTTACCAGACCCTGACCCGCGCGGTTCCGGGCGGGCAGGACGCGCTTCTGTTCGGCTGGCTGAAGACACTTTACCCGATCTGGTCGCGCTTCGGGCCGGAGGAGATGCGGGTGTCGGCACTGGTGGGGCTGGCCGAACTGGCGCTGTCGGGATGTACGCTAAGTTCCGATCACCTCTATCTTTTTCCGAACGGCGCCCGGCTGGAGGACACGATCGACGCCGCCCGCGAGATCGGGTTGCGCTTCCATCCGACACGGGGCGCTATGTCGATCGGGGAAAGCGATGGCGGCCTGCCGCCTGACGGGCTGGTGGAACGGGAGGGCGCGATCCTGGACGATATGGCGCGCGTGGTCGATGCGTTTCACGACCCCAGCGAAGGCGCGATGGTCCGCGTGGGTCTTGCGCCCTGTTCGCCGTTTTCCGTCAGCCGTGAGTTGATGCGCGAGGCGGCGGTGCTGGCGCGGGACAAGGGCGTGATGCTGCACACCCATCTGGCCGAGAATGACGAAGATATCGCTTACAGCCTGGAAAAATTCGGCTGCCGTCCGGGGCAATATGCCGAAGATCTGGGCTGGACCGGCGACGATGTCTGGCATGCGCATTGCGTGAAACTGGATAGTTCGGAAATTGATCTTTTCGCCCGCTCCGGCACCGGGGTTGCCCATTGTCCCTGTTCGAATTGTCGCCTTGGCTCTGGCATCGCGCCGGTGCGGGCGATGCGGGATGCGGGGGTGAAGGTGGCGCTGGGCGTCGATGGATCGGCCTCGAACGATGCCGGGAACCTTGTCGCGGAAGCGCGGCAAATGATGCTTTTACAACGGGTTAGTCTGGGTGCCGATGCGATGGGCGCGCGTGAGGCGCTTGAGATCGCGACGCTCGGCGGGGCGCAGGTGCTGGGGCGGCCCGATTGCGGATCGCTTGAGCCGGGCAAGCGCGCCGATATTGCCGTCTGGGACCTGTCGGGGATCGAGGCGGCGGGCGCCTGGGACCCGGTCGCTGCCCTTGTTTTCTGCGGTCCGACGCGGGTGCGCGACCTTTTCGTCGAGGGGCGGCAGGTGGTGCGGGACGGACAACTGACCACCATCGACCTGCCGCGCGTGATCGAGGATCAGACCCGGCTGGCGCACCGTCTGATGGGCTGAAACCGGCGTAGGGTTCGCGTCGCTACAGCGTGGGGTTTTTGTAAGGTCCGCGTCCCGACAGCGTCACCTCGCGCCCGCCCGCCCAGACGGCGCGGATCGCGCGGTCGTCGCCCATCATGATGGTCGGGAAGATCGCCTCCCATATGTCCCCGGCGCGGTTCGCGCGCTGGGCGATGGCGGGGGTGGAGGCGAGGTCGATGACGGCGATGTCCGCCTCCATGCCCGCCGCAAGATTGCCGATCCGGTGATCGGCCAGAAGGCTGCGGGCGGAGCCTGCGGTCGCCAGCCACCAAAGCTCTGCCGGATGCAGGGCGCGGTGGCGCAGTTGCGCGACCTCATAGGCCGCGGCCATGGTGCGCAGCATGGAAAAGGACGACCCGCCGCCGGTATCGGTGGCAAGGCCAACCCGATGCCCCGCCCGCGTCAGCCCGTCCATGTCGAACAGGCCCGAGCCGATGAAGGTGTTGGAGGTCGGGCAATGGATCAGGCTGGCGTCCACCTCGCGCAGACGATCGACCTCACGCGGTTCCAGATGGATCGCGTGGCCGTAAAGCCCGCCATGACCCAGAAGGCCGTGGCTTTCATAGGTATCAAGGTAATCGCGCGCCGTGGGGTAGAGCGATTTGACCCAGGCGATTTCGTCCGTCTGTTCGGACAGATGCGTCTGCATCAGGCAGTCGGGATGTTCGGCCCAGAGCGCGCCAAGCGCCTGAAGCTGTTCCGGCGTCGAGGTGGGGGAGAAGCGCGGCGTGATGACGTAGGACAGGCGGTCCTGCCCGTGCCAGCGCTCCAGCAGGCGCTTGCTGTCGTCATAGGCCGATTGCGCGCTGTCGCGCAGGCCACCCGGCGCGGTGTCGCGGTCCATGCAGGTCTTGCCCGCGAAGGCGCAGAGGCCCCGGCGCTGCGCCTCGGTGAAATAGGCATCGACGCTTTCGGGATGGATCGTGCCGTAGGAACAGACCGTCGTCGTGCCGTTCGCCAGCGTCAGGTCGAAATAACGCGTGGCAATGTCGGCGGCATAGGCGGGATCGGAAAAGCGCATCTCCTCGGGGAAGGTGTAGCTGTTCAGCCAGTCGATCAGCCGCTTGCCCCAACTCGCGATGATCGCGGTCTGGGGGTAATGGGCATGGGCATCAACGAAGCCTGCGGAGATGAGCGCGCGGCCATAGTCGGTCACGCGGGCCTGCGGGTGGCGCTGGCGCAGCGTGTCGCCATCGCCCATGTCGGCGATCCGGCCGTCGCGGATCAGAATCGCGCCGGTCCGGTCATGGCGCGCCACGCCGGGGCCGTCGGTCATCGGATTGCCGTCGAAGGCCAGCGTCTGGCCCAGAAGAAGGTCCGCCATCGCGTTTCCCCAAAGTCATCTCAGCGTCATAGTGTAAGGCCATGTTCCGCGCGGGCAATCGGACCTTTGCCTCTGTTTCTTTGAAACTCTTTCCGATACTGTCCGGGCAAGCGAGATGGGGGCGGCATGAGCGAATACGAGGAAGACATCGAGGACCGGGACGAGGACGAATACAGCCTTGATCCGCGTGTCGTCGAGGCCATTCTCGATGCCGTTGAGGACGGCAATGCCGAGGCCGTCGATGCGCTGATGGAGCCGCTGCACGCGGCCGACATCGCCGACCTTCTGGAACAGATCGGATCGGGGCCGCGGGCGGCGCTGGTGCAGCTTTGGTCCAAGGGGATCGACGGGGAGATCCTGTCGGAACTCGACGAGGGTATCCGCGAGGAGATCATCGAGGCGCTGCCGCATGACGTCCTGACCGACGCGGTGCGCGAGCTTGATTCGGACGATGTCGTCGACCTGATCGAAGACCTCGAAGAGCCGGTGCAGGAACGTATCCTCGACGCGCTTGAGGACAGTGACCGGGCCGCCGTCGAACAGTCGCTGACCTACCCGGAATATTCCGCCGGCCGTCTGATGCAGCGCGAGGTGGTGACCGCGCCTGAACACTGGACGGTGGGCGAGACGATCGACTACCTGCGCGGTGCCGAGGAACTGCCGGACCAGTTCTACCACGTCATCCTGATCGACCCGCGCTGGCATCCGACTGGTTATGTGACGCTGGGCAAGCTTTTGTCGGCCAAGCGGGCGGTGGCGCTTAAGGATCTGGCCGAGGACAGTTTCCGCACCATCGACGTGATGGAAGAGGAAGGCGACGTCGCCTATGCCTTCAACCAGTACCACCTGATTTCCGCCCCCGTGGTGGATGAGGATGAACGTCTGGTCGGTGTCATCACCATCGACGACGCCATGGCGGTTCTGGATGAAGAACACGAAGAGGACATCCTGCGCCTCGCCGGTGTCGGTGAAGGCTCTCTCTCCGACAGCGTGGTGGAGACGACGAAGCAGCGGCTGCCCTGGCTGGCGGTGAACCTTGTGACGGCGATCCTTGCCTCGGTCGTGATCGCGCAATTCGAAGGCGTGATCGCGCAGGTGGTGGCGCTGGCGGTCCTGATGCCGATCGTGGCGTCGATGGGCGGCAATGCGGGGACCCAGGCGCTGACCGTGGCGGTGCGGTCGATCGCGACGCGCGACCTGACCGGCGCGAACGTCTGGCGGGTTGTCCGGCGCGAGGTGATGGTGGGCCTCGTCAACGGGCTGGTCTTTGCCGCCGTGATGGGGGCGGTCGGCTGGTTCTGGTTCGATTCCGGCCTGATCGGCGGGGTGCTGGCGGCCGCGATGGTGATCAATCTGGTCGTTGCCGGACTGGCCGGGATCATCGTTCCGGTGACGCTGGAACGGGTCGGCGTGGACCCCGCGCTTGCCTCTGGCGCCTTCGTGACGACGGTGACGGATGTGGTCGGGTTCTTTGCCTTCCTCGGGCTGGCGGCGATGGTGTTGTTGTGACGTCTGGCGGGATCAAGGCAGAGGCGCGGGCGGCGGCCTATGCGCGGCGCAAGGCGGCCTTCGCGGGGCGCGGGCCGGGCGATACGGACCTGCTGCGCGAGGTTCTGGCGGGCCATGCGGGCAAGGTTCTGGCGGGCTATATGCCGATGCGGACGGAGATCGACCCTTTGCCGGCGATGGCAGCGCATGGCGGCGTTGTGGGGGTGCCCGTCATTCCGGGTGAGGCGCAGCCGCTGGTCTTTCACCGCTGGCGCCCCGGCGCGCCCATGGTCGCGGGTGCCTTCGGCGCGCTGATCCCCGAGGTCGCGGAAGAGGTGGTGCCAGAGGTCCTGATCGTGCCGCTTCTGGCCTTCGACCGGGCGGGCTTTCGCCTTGGCTATGGCGGCGGCTTCTATGACCGGACGCTGGAAGGCTTACGTGCGCGCGGGCCTGTCACGGCCATCGGCTTTGCCTTCGCCGCGCAGGAGGCTGACCGCGTCCCGACCGAACCGACGGACCAGAAGCTGGACCTGATCGTGACGGAACGCGGCGTGATCCGGCTTTAGGCGCGGGTCTTGCGGCGGCGCATCCCGGCAAGGCCAAGCGCTGCCGCGCCAAGGAGCAGGCCCGAGGCGGGCAGCGGCACCGGCGAAGGTGCGATACCGCCGAAGGTCACGCTGTCAAGGTCGAGGTGACCGCAGGGCGCGTCGCAGAAGGCTTCGGTATTCGGATAGAGGATCTCGATCGAAAAGGCGTCAAGCCCGGCGAAGGCTGCGCCAAGGACGATGTCCTGCACGGTGCCGAAAACCGGCGACATGGTGATATGTTCCTGCACCACCTTCTGCCCGTTCAGGAAGCCCTGAATGAAGATGTTGCCCATCACGTTCGGCGCCGTGTCGAGGAAGTTGAAGCCGAGCGAGGTGAAGGAAAAGCCCAGCACGTCGAAGACAGAGCCGGTGGTGAACATCACGCCCGATGTGGCATCGGTGCCGGAATCGTCCAGATGGACGGTGCCGGGGGTGAAGTAGCTTGCCATCACGCCGCCCGCGGAGGTGGCGGTCGCGGTGATGCCGTTTTCTACATAGGGGCTGCCGGTGCCGCCGCCGGACATGACCGTACCGTAATCGGGCAGGGTGTCGAAGGTCATCGTGGTGGCCGAAGCCGCGCCAGCCAGGCCAACGCAGAAAACCGAGGCGGCGGCGAGATTGGAAAGACGGCCCATCGGGACCTCCACTGAACTGTTCATCACGTTGCAACGAGTCGCGAGTGTACCGCAGACCGTTAACCTTTTCGACCTTACTGGGGCAAATGTGGCGAATCTGCGGCGCAATCGCCACAATTTCGGCACAGGTGTTAATCTGCGCGATCTTTCGCCGATGGGGGACGACAAAGGCCGCCCTGTGCGGGCGCGCAGCAGCGCGCTTGCCTTGGCGCTGCGGGGACACTACGCAGGGCGCATGAAGCTTCTTTTTCTTGGCGATGTGATGGGACGGGCGGGGCGCGCGGCGGTGGCGGCGCGGCTGCCGGGCCTGCGCGCGGATCTTGGCCTCGATTTCGTGGTCGTGAACGGGGAAAACGCGACCTCGGGCGCGGGGCTGTCGGCGGCGCATGCCAAGGCGCTTCTCGATGCCGGGGCGGATTGCCTGACGCTGGGCGATCATGCCTTCGACCAGAAGGACATGATGGGCTTTATCGAAAGCGAACCGCGTATCCTTCGGCCGCTGAACTTCGCCAAGACCGCGCCGGGCAAGGGCGCGCGGGTCTTTACCGCGCCGGGCGGGCGCAAGGTTCTGGTGGCGCAGGTGCTGGGCCAGGTCTTCATGAAGCGGCCCTTCGACGATCCGTTTTCCGCCGTCGATCAGGTGTTGCGCGCCCATACGCTGGGTGCCGCCGTGCAGGCCGCCATCGTCGATGTGCATTGCGAGGCGACGAGCGAGAAGATGGGCATGGGCCATTGGTGCGACGGGCGGGCAAGCCTTGTGGTCGGCACCCATACCCATGTGCCGACGGGCGATGCGATGATCCTGAAGGGCGGTACGGCGTACCTGACCGATGCGGGCATGTGCGGGGACTATGATTCCGTCATCGGGATGGAAAAGCTTGAACCCATGCGGCGCTTCGTGACCGGCATGGCGAAGGAGCGTTTCACCCCTGCCAATGGCGAGGCGACGCTGTCGGGTGTCTACGTGGAAACCGACGACGCCACCGGCAAGGCAAAGACCGTCCGCATGATCCGTATCGGCGGGCGGCTTCAGGGGGCGGGCGTCTGATGACGCCCCCGGCCCGCGTTCTCTTCGCGGCCCTCATTGCCGTCGGCGTGGTCTGGGGCATCACCATGCCGATGTCCAAGGTCGTCGTCGAAGGCGGCTACCGGCATTTCGGCATCATCTTCTGGCAGCTCGTGGTCTGTTCGGCGCTGCTGGGGGGCGCATTGATCGTGCAGGGGCGGGGGCTGCCGATGACGCCCGCCGCGCTTGGCCGCTATGTCTTTATCGCGCTGTTCGGGACGATCCTGCCCAATGCCGGGTCCTATATCGCGCAAGAGGGGCTGCCATCGGGTCTCGTTTCGGTCTGTTTCGCGCTGATCCCGATGATGGCGCTGCCGCTGGCGCTGGCGGTGGGGATCGAGCGGCCCAGCCTTGCCCGGCTTCTGGGTCTTGTCGCGGGGATGGTCGGCATCCTTCTGATCGTGGTGCCGGAGGCGAGCTTGCCGGACCGCGCGGCGTTGATCTTCCTGCCTTTCGCGCTGGCCTCGGCGCTGTGCTATGCCGTCGAGGCGACGGGGCTGGGCAAGTTTGGCGCGGGCGGTCTGGACCCGGTGCAACTGCTGGCCGGGGCCTCGCTGGCAGGCATTCCGCTGGCGCTGCCGCCCGCGATCCTGACCGGGGCCTGGATCTGGCCGGGGCAGGGGGCGCTTTCGCTTGACGTGCTGATGATCGGCGTCGCCGTGATCCATACCGTCGCCTATACCGGCTATGTCTGGATCGTCGGCCACGGCGGCGCGGTCTTTGGCGCGCAGGTCAGCTATCTGGTCACCGGATCGGCGGTGGTCTGGTCGATGCTCTTGCTGGGAGAGCGGTATTCGATCTGGGTCTGGGCCGCGATTGCCGTGGTTTTCATCGGTTTGTTCCTTGTCCAGCCGCGCCGTCGCGGCAAGGACGGGGAAAATCTTGTTCCCCATCCCGACCCCGCTAAGATCAGGGCGGATGAAAGGCAGGTATCCTGAATGATCGACCTTCACCTGTCGCAGGACGGTCAGGCCATCCTTGCGCTTCTGATCGTGGTCGCGATGTTCGTGATGTTCGTGCGGGAACGCTTCCCGACCGAGGTCATCGCCATCGCCGGGGCGGCGGCCTGTCTTGTGCTGGGGCTTCTGCCCTATGACGACGCGCTGAAGGCGCTGACCAACCAGGCGCCGTGGACCATCACGGCGATGTTCCTCATCATGGGGGCCTTGGTGCGGACCGGCGCGCTTGACTGGCTGACGCGGACGGCAGAGGCGAGCGCGGGGCAGCGCCCGACGGTGACGCTGGTCATCATCTTCGGATCGGTCGCGCTGGCCTCGGCGTTTCTCAACAACACGCCGGTCGTGGTGGTGATGATCCCGGTCATGGTGACGATTGCACGCAAGCTGGGAACGTCGCCGTCGAAGCTTTTGATGCCGCTGTCCTATGCCGCGATCCTTGGCGGCACGATCACGCTGATCGGCACCTCGACCAACCTTCTGGTGGACGGTGTCGGGCGCAACGCGGGCCTTGCGCCCTTTTCGATCTTCGAGATCACGCCGCTGGGCCTGATCCAGGTGCTTGTGGGCTTTGCCTATCTCGGCCTTGTCGGGCGCCGTGTGTTGCCGGAACGGCAGTCGATGGCGGGGCTGTTGGGCGACCGGCGCAAGCTGAAATTCTTTACCGAGGTGGCGCTGCCGGAGGATTCGCGGCTGGTCGGGCAGCGGGCGCTGGATGTGGATCTTTTCAAGCGGCCCGGCGTGCGGCTGGTAGACGTGCTGCGCGGCGATGCCTCGCTGCGCCGCGACCTCGACCCGGTGATGTTGCAGGCGGGCGACCGCGTGGTCCTGCGGACCGAGATGGCGGAACTGCTGGGGATGCAGGAAAACAAGGACGTGCGGCTGGTCGATAAGCTGTCATCGGTCCAGACCGAGACGGTGGAGGTGCTGATTTCGCCCGGCTGCCGCATGGTCGGGCGGTCCTTGGGCGAATTGCGCCTGCGTCGTCGCTATGGCGTCTATCCGCTGGCGGTGCATCGGCGGAACCAGAATATCGGCCGCCAGTTGGACGATCTGGTCGTCGTCGTGGGCGATACGCTGCTGCTGGAAGGCGCGGCGGAGGATATTCAGCGTCTGGCCGCCGACATGGACCTTGTCGATGTGTCGAAGCCCACGGTGAAGCCCTATCGCCGCAACAAGGCGCCGATCGCCTTTGGCGTGCTGGCGGGCATTGTGGCGCTGTCGGGGCTTGGTGTGGCGCCGATCCTCGTCCTGTCCATCGTCGGGGTGGCGATTGTCCTGCTGACCCGCTGCATCGACGCGGAAGAGGCGTTTTCCTTTATCGAGGGGCGGCTTCTGGCGTTGATCTTCGCCATGCTCGCGGTCGGGGCGGCGCTGGACCATACCGGGGCGGCGCGGTTGCTGGTCAGCTGGGTCAGCCCGGCTTTGGCGAACCTGCCGCCGCAACTGGTGGTGCTGGCGATCTACCTTCTGGCGATGTTCCTGACCGAGATCGTGTCGAACAACGCGGTGGGCGTGATCTTCACCCCGGTCGCGATCGAGCTTGGGAATTCGTTGGGCCTTGATCCGCGCGGGCTGGTCGTGGCGGTGATGTTCGCGGCCTCGGCGGCGTTTTCCACCCCCATCGGCTATCAGACCAACATGCTGGTCTACGGTCCGGGCGGCTACAAGTTCACCGATTACCTGAAGGTCGGGATCCCGATGAACCTGCTTCTGGCGCTGACGGCAAGCTTCATGATCCCGATCCTCTGGCCGCTGTAGAGCATGTTGCATGAAAAGTGGGAACCGGTTTTCATGCTTCGCGAACATGCGGCATCAAAGGGGCCAGAAGATCAGGATCGCGGGCAGGCCGACCGCGATCACCAGAAGTTCCAGCGGCAGCCCCATGCGCCAGTAATCCCCGAATGCATAGCCGCCGGGGCCGAGGATCAGCATGTTGTTCTTGTGTCCGATGGGCGTGAGGAAGGCGCAGGACGAGGCCACCGCGACCGCCATCAGGAACGGGTCGGGCGAGGCGTCGAGGGAGCGGGCCATGGAGATCCCCACCGGCCCCGCGACGATGGCGGTGGCGGTGTTGTTCAGCATATCCGACAGCGACATGGTCACGACCATCAGGAGAAGCAGCGCCACCCAGGCCGGCGCGCCGTAGGACAGATCGACCAGCCCCCGCGCGATCAGGTCGGTCCCGCCCGAGGTTTGCAGGGCAGCGCCCAGCGGGATCATCGCGCCCAGCAGCACGATCACCGGCCATTCGATATGGCTGTAAAGGTCCTGAAGCGGCAGGACCCCGGTCGCGACATAGCCCACGACCACGATCCCCAGCGCGACCGGCAGGTCGATCAGGCCAAAGCTGGCGGCGGCGATGGCGACGACGAAGATGCCCACGGCGGGCCAAAGCTTGTCGGCCCGCGTCATGGCGACGCCCTGATCGGCCAGCGGCAGGCAGCCGAGCCAGTCGATCACCGCCGCGGACGTATCGCCGGGGGTGAGCAGCAGCAGGATGTCGCCCGCCCGGATGCGGGTCTTGCGCAAAGGGCCGCGAATGCGCTGGCCACGCCGTGAGATGCCCAGCAGCACGGTGCGCTGGCGCCAGATCAGGCCGACGGATTCGGTCGTCTTGCCGCGAATGCGGGCATCGGCCGGGACCACCGCCTCTGTCAGCTCATACCCCGCCTTTTCGGCGCTGAGATAGCTTTTCCGGCGCTGGTCGGCGAAGTCGAGCTTCAGGCCCGCGCGCAGTTCGTCCAGCGCCTCGGCCGGGGCTTCGACAAGGATCACGTCGCCCGCCTCGATCACCCGGTCGCGTGAGACGGCGTAGCGCCGCTTGCGGTCGCGGACCAGCGCCATGACGGTGGCGCCGGCGCGGTCGCCTTCATCGTAAAGTGCCGCCATGGTCTTGCCCACGATGTCCGAACCTTCGGCCACCACCAGTTCGGCGAGATAGGCGGCCGCCTCGGCGCGGATGGTGGCGTCGCCCCGCTGCGGGATCAGCCGCCAGCCGATCAGCGCCACGAAGAGAAGCCCGACGATGGCCACCACGCCGCCGACCGGGGCGAAGTCGAACATGCGGAAGGGTTCGCCCAGCGCGTCGCCGCGAAAGGTCGCGATGATGATGTTGGGCGGCGTGCCGATCAGCGTGACCATGCCGCCGAGGATGGTGGCGAAGGAGAGCGGCATCAGCGATCGGCCGGGGGTGCGGCCCGCCTTGCGCGCGGCCTCTACATCCACGGGCATCAGCAGCGCCAGCGCCGCCACGTTGTTCATGAAGGCCGACAGCGCCATGCCGACCGCGCCCATGATCGCGATATGGCTGCCAAGCGCGCGGCCCGCCACGACGAAACGGCGCGTGATCTCCATCACCACGCCCGCCCGCGTCAGCCCGGCCGAAACGACCAGGACCAGCGCCACGACCAGGGTGGCGGGGTGGCCAAAGCCCTCGAACGCCTTCCCGGCGGGGACAAGGCCCGCGACGACCGCGATCAGAAGCGCGGAAAAGGCGATCAGGTCATAGCGCCAGCGGCCCCAGAGGAGCGCCGCGAAAACACCGGCGAAAAGCGCGAAAAGGAAAAGCTGATCGTGGGTCATGGCCCCAGTGAACCCCGTCCGTTCCGGGGGTGCAACCCGAGCGCGCCCTTGCAGGTTCCCGCCGCCCTGACATATAGAAGCCCGGATTTACCAGATGTCGGACGGAGAGGGTCATGGCAGGCCATTCAAAATGGGCGAATATCCAGCACCGCAAGGGGCGGCAGGATGCGGCGCGCTCGAAGCTGTTTTCCAAGCTTTCCAAGGAAATCACGGTCGCCGCGAAGATGGGCGACCCGGACCCCGAGAAGAACCCGCGCCTGCGTCTGGCGGTCAAGGCCGCGCGGTCGCAGTCGATGCCCAAGGACGTGATCGACCGCGCGATCAAGAAGTCGCAGGCCGGGGATGCGGCGGATTACACCGAGATCCGCTATGAGGGGTATGGCCCGAACGGCATCGCGATCATCGTCGAGGCGCTGACCGACAACCTCAACCGCACCGCGTCGAACGTGCGCAGCTACTTTACCAAATGCGGTGGCAACCTTGGCCAGACGGGGTCGGTCAGCCACAGCTTCGACCGCATGGGGGAGGTGTCCTATCCGGTAGAGGCGGGCAGCGCCGATGACGTGATGATGGCCGCGCTCGAGGCCGGGGCGGAGGATGTGGACTCCGACGAGGAAGGCCACTGGATCTATTGCGGGTTCGAGGAACTGTCCGAGGTCTCCGACGCGCTTGAGGCGGCGCTGGGCGAGTCGACGGAATCGAAGCTCGTCTGGCGGCCGCAGTCGCGCACCGAGGTCGACATGGAGACGGCGCAAAAGCTGATGCGGCTGATCGACATGCTGGAAGAGGATGACGACGTGCAGACCGTGACGCATAATTTCGACGTGCCGGAAGAGGTCGCCGCGGCGCTTTGATCGCTGCGGCCATGGTGCCGGACAAGAGCCGCCCTTCGGGGCGGCTTTTTTGCGTGTGGCCGGGCGGCGGGCGACCGTGGGGGGCGCTGAGGCAGGGGGGGAAGGCGGCCGCGTCCCGGACTTGATCCGGGACCTCTTCTTCCGGTGGCGGAGGTCCCGGATCAGGTCCGGGACGGCAAGGCGCGGGTCTTCCCGTTCTCGTCCACCGTCGCTGAGTGCCGGGCCGGTGGCGCGGCGATGCGCGGCGGCGCGGGGTCTACTTGGTAGATGTCTGGCGCTGGCCCGGCGGGGCTGGCGCCCCTTGTTCCGGGCCGGGGAGGGACGCGGCGCAGGGGGGAAGGCGGCAGCGTCCCGGACTTGATCCGGGACCTCTTCTTTCGGTCGCGGAGGTCCCGGATCAGGTCCGGGACGGCAAGGCGCAGGCCTTCCCGTTCTCGTCCTTCACCGCCGCTCTTTCGCTCCGGCCATCACACCAGGTCCGGCGCAATCCCCACTAGCGTTGTCGGGATCAGGCCGCGCAGCGCGTTGCCCATCCAGAGCCGCGCGCGGGGCAGGTCGGCTTCCGTCAGGACCGCCTCTTGCACCCGGCCGGAGGCCAGCAGTTCCGCGCGCAGGATGCCGGGGAGGCAGCCGCAGGCAAGGGGGGGCGTTCGCATCCCCGCGCCGAGGTCGAAGAAAAGGTTGGTGATCGTCCCCTCCGCCGCCTCGCCCCGCGTGTTCAGAAACAGCGCCTCATCGGTGCCTTCTGGCAGCGCGGCGCGGGTCGCGTCGTAAAGCGCGCGTTCCGTCGTCTTGTGGTGCAGGCGCGGGTCGTTGGGGGCCAGCCGGTCCTTGGCGAGGGTCAGCCGCCAGAGGGGCGGCGTGGGGGCCAGCGGGCCGGTCGTGATCTCTGCCGCGCCATCCCGCCCGATGGTCAGGCGGACCCGAAGGGGCGCCGCGCCGGTGACGCCGCCAAGCGCCGCCCCGATGGCGCTTTCGTTCCAGCGGAACCCCAACGCCGCCGCCGAGGCGCGGGCGCGGGCGAGGTGGGCGTCAAGGCGGCGAAAGGCGCCGCCGTCCCAGCCGAAGGTCTCGATCAGCCGCGTGTCAGGGCGGCAAAACGGGCTTTCCACAGCGCCTCCTCATATTCGCCAGCGGGGGTGCTGTCGGCCACGATACCGCCGCCGACGCCGATCTCAACCGCGCCGCCGTCATGCAGCGTCAGGGTGCGGATCGCGACGTTGAAGGCCGACGCGCCGTCCGGGCCAAGCCAGCCGATCGCGCCGCAATAGGCCCCGCGTGGTGTCAGTTCCAGATCGCGGATGATCTCCATCGCGCGGATCTTCGGCGCGCCGGTGATCGAGCCACAGGGAAAGAGCGCGCGGAACAGACCTGACGGCGTGGTACCGGGCAAAAGCTGACCCGTTACGCGGCTGACCATCTGATGCACGGTGGCATAGGATTCGATGGCGAACAGCTCTGGCACCCTGACCGATCCGATGGTCGATATGCGCGAGATATCGTTGCGTAAAAGATCAACGATCATAAGGTTTTCGGCGCGGTTCTTGATGCTTCGCTGCAACTCCATCCGCAGCGCCGCGTCATGGGCCGGGTTGGTCGCGCGGGGCGCGGTTCCCTTCATCGGGCGGGTCTCGATCCTGCCTTCGGCATCGGTGGCGAAGAAAAGCTCGGGGGATCGGGAGATGAGGACCGGCATCTCCGGCAGGTCGAGAAAGGCGCCGTAGCCGACCGGCTGACGCCGCCGCAGCGCGCCGTAAAGGCCCAGGGCGGGGCCGGAGGCATGGGCGCGCATCCGCAGGGTCAGGTTGGCCTGATAGATGTCGCCCGCCGCGATGTGGTCCAGCACGCACGCCATCGCCGCGCCGTGATCGGCCGCCGACCAGTCCGGCGCGGCGGGGCTGAGCGTGGCTTTCGCCGCCAGCGCTTCGGCCTGGGCAAGCGTGGCGCTGCCCGGTTCGGGGGCGTCGTAAAGGCCGAAGGCCAGGAGCGGGCCGCGGCGGTTGGCGGGCATCAGGGGGGCAAGGCGCGGCTCCAGCGCATAGCCCGCCTCATAGGCGACGAAGCCCGCGGCCCAGAGACCCTCCGCCTGCGCGGCGTCGAGCGCCAGAAGCGCGGGCAGCACCTCATCCGCGTGGTCGGCGCGGATCACCCGGCGCGGCGCGCGGAAAAGGGCGGCATCCCCGCCGGGGCCATGTTCGAGAAGGATCATCTGCGCGTTCCGTGAATCGTCCGCCGGAAAGTGACCGCCCCGCCGCCTTGGCGCAAGTACGTTGCCGCCGCTTCACCCGCCATTCGCGTCGCGCTTTGACCGAGGTCAAGTTGCGCGATGGCCATGGTTGCTAGGCTTGTGAGGCAAACAACAGGAGACGCCATGTCACAACATACCCCACACGAGTTGCACGAGGAATTCCCCGCCGACGCCGATCGGATTCACGCGCTGAAAACCTCGGACGCGCATTTTTCGCGCCTTGCTGATGAATATCACGAGATCAACCGTCAGGTTCACCGGGCCGAGGCCGGGATCGAGCCGATGGAAAGCCTCGCCGAGACCGAGCTGCGCAAGAAGCGCGCGCATCTGAAGGATGAAATCGCGCGAATTCTTTCGGCGGGCTGAGGGTCAGCCAATATCATAGGGCAGGACGCCGCGCCGGTCGGGGTCGACGCGCAACTGCCGTTCGAGCGGGGGGACCGACCTTTGGTGGCAGTCTGCCCGCTCACATATCCGGCAGGAAATGCCGATCGGTTCGAAGGCGCGGGCGTTGGTCACGTCCATGCCGTCGGTATAGATCAGATCGCCCGCATGGCTGATTTCGCACCCAAGGCCGATGGCATAGCGGCGCACCGGCGCGCGGAATGACCCGCCGGGTTTCGACACATCGCGGGCCAGGCAGAAATAGCGCACCCCGTCGGGTGTCTCGGCCAGTTGGCGCAGGAAGCGGCCCGGCGTCTCGAAGGCCTGATGCACGTTCCAAAGCGGGCAGGCGCCGCCGAAGCGGGCGAATTGCAGCCGCGTGGCCGAATGGCGCTTGGTGATCGTCCCGGCCTGATCGACGCGAACGAAGAAGAAGGGGATGCCCTTCTGGCCGGGGCGCTGCATGGTTGAGAGCCGGTGGGCCACCTGTTCGACCGAGGCGGTGAAAAGGTCGGAGAGGCGTTCAAGGTCATGGCGCGTCTCGCGCGCGGCGGCGAGGAAGGGCTGATAGGGCAGCACCGCCGCCCCGGCGAAGTAGTTGGCCAGCCCGATCTTGGCGATGGCGCGCGCGGTGGGCGTCTGGAACCGGGCAAGGTCCAGCGTCGCCTCCAGCAGGTCGTTCTGGGTCAGAAGCGCGATCTGGTGGACAAGCTGGAAGCGCTGGGTGGCAGTCGCGGCGCGGGTCGACAGCGTCAGCACCTTGTCGTCCAGGCGGCGCACCTCATCGGTATCGGCGAAGCGCAGGGTGTAGCCGCGCGCCGACAGGGCGGCGCGGGCGCGCTCGGTCAGTTGCGCGGGGTCGGGGCCGGCGAAATGTTCGGCGGCGCGGTCCACGGCGTCGATGTAGTTGTCGCAATAGTGAAAGAAGTCGCGCACCTCCTCCCAGGGGGAGACGGCGGTGGCGCCGCCCTCGCGTCCCAAGGCTTCGTCCAGCGAGGCGAGGCGTTCGTGGGTCTGCCGGTAGGCGCGGTGGAGTTCGAGGAAGGCCCGCGCCAGCATCGGCGCGTTCGAGGCCGCAAGGCGCAGGTCGGCCAGCGGCGGGGTGGCGTCGGCAAAGACCGGATCGGCCAGCGCCTCGCGCATGTCGCTGACCATGCGTTCGGCATCGCCCGCCGACAGCTCGGTCACATCAAGGCCGAATTCACCCGCCAGCGCCAGCACCACGGCGGCCGAAACGGGCCGGTGGTTGTTCTCCATCTGGTTCAGATAGGGCAGCGAGACGCCCAGCTTGGCGGCGAAGGCCTTCTGCGTCAGGCCAAGCCTTGTGCGCGTCTCGCGCAGTTTGACCCCGGCATAGAGTTTCTGGACCGCCATTTCCGTCCGCCCTGCTTTGCTGCCTTCGCAGGGTACGTTTGCAAACCGTCTCCGGCAAGGGGTTACTGCCGGGTCACCGCCCGTGCGCGGAGAATGACCCAGATCGCGCAGGCCAGCGACAGGGCCGATGTGACCAGCATCAAGAGGATCAGCGGCATCGGCCCCGAGGTTGGCGTCAGCACCGCGCCCGCCATGGCCGACAGCGCCGCGCCAAGGCCGATCAGAAGCGCGCCGCCGATCCCGGCGGCCGAGGCGGCCAGCGCCGGGCGCACCGACAGCATCCCGGCATTGGCGCTGGGCAGGAGGATGCCGTTGCCAAAGCCGATCAGGCCGGTGAAGCCGAAGAAGATCAGCGGCGTGACGAAACCCGCCAGCGTCACCAGCGCCAGCACCGTCATCCCCGCCAGCGTGACAAGCGCGCCCGCCAGCATCATCCGGTTCAGCCCGACCCGGACGCTGTACAGGCCCGAGAGGAAGTTGCCCGCCATGTAGCCCACCGCCGGGGCGCCGAAATAGATGCCGAGCGCGGCCGGGGAGAGGCCGAAGATCTCTGACCCCACGAAAGGGGCGCCGCCGAGATAGGAAAAGAAAGCGCCCGAGGCGAAGGTGGCGGCCAGGCAATAGCCCCAGAAGCGTTGGGAGCGGAAGAGTGCCGGATATTCCCGCGCCTGGTCGAGGAATGAGGTCTGCCGCCTTTGGCCGGTTTCGCCCAGATCGGCCCAGATCAGCGCGAACAACCCGGCCCCGCTCAGCGCCAAGAGCACGAAGGTCGCCTGCCAGCCAAAGACCTCATCCAGCGCGCCGCCGATCACCGGGCCTGCCATCGGCACCACCGACATGCCCATGGTGACATAGCCGATCATCGAGGCGGCCTGATCCTCGGCCACCATGTCGCGGACGATGGCGCGCGACAGGACGAAGCCGACCGCGATGGCGGCCTGCGCCATGCGGCAGATCATGAAGCTGACATAGCCCGGCGCAAGCACGGTGCCGATGGAGGCGACGACGAAGATCGCGGTCACGAGAAGAAGGACGGAGCGGCGCCCGTAACGGTCCGCCAGCGGCCCGATCATCAGCTGCACGACGGCCGTCATCGCCAGGTAAAGCGACATCGACAGCTGGATCAGGTGGTATTCCACGTCGAAATGACGCGCCATCGAAGGCAGCGAGGGCAGGAAGATGTTCAGCGACAGCGCCGGAACGCCCGCCACCAGCACCAGCGTCAGGATATGGGGCGGGGTGCTGCGGTCGAGGAAACGGATCGCGGGGCGGTCTGGCGGGGGCATGACCGGGGCTTAGGGGCTTTGAACGCGGGCGTCCATGTCAAAAGGTCGCAGGGATCATCACCATTTGTGAAAGATGAAAAAGGCCCCGGCGGCGATCTACAGAAGCGGCAGCGCGGCAAGGAAATCCGCTCGGGGCTTGCAATTCCCGCGCGGGTCGATGGTCAGGCGGCCGGGTTCACTCAGGCGATCAAAGCGAAGGCGCCTTGGCGACCAGTTATAGACCTCGGGCGCGGCGCCGGTTTCGACAATCAGGATGCCGTGCATGTACCAGTTCGAGTTGCTCTTGTAGCCGGACCGGGTGGTGTAGAACGACAGACCGCGCAGCGTCGCGAGGCTTTCGACCGCCTCGGTGTCGCCGTGACGCGCCAGACAATAGGGGCGGCCGTCGCTGATCCGTGTCGCCGAGGCCGCGATGAGAGCGGCCGCGCCCAGCGACCATACGGCGACGGCGGTTGCGGGCACCATCCGCATAAGCGCCGCCCGTCGCGTCCGTGCATCGCCATCCGGTCGGGCAAGCAACCGAAAGGTCGCGGCAACCGCGAGAGTAAGGGCGATGCCCTCGACCAGCACGATCAGGCTGCCGGGCCCGGAGGCAGCAGCGCTGGCAGCGGTTATCGTCAAGCCGAGCGCGACGCTGAGAAAGGACAGGAAGCGCGCGACACCGCTCGGAAGATGCAGGCCGGTCAGACATGCAAGCGCCAGCATGAGCAGGGGGAAGAACGGCACCAGCTGTGCGATGCGTAAAACGAACCTGAACCCGAAAGGCCCGCCGGGCGTGGGGTCGGGGGCGGTTCCGATCTGGCCGAAATCGCCAAATCCGACCGCGACAAGAGCCGCCATCGTAATCGGTGCGAGCGTACCCGGCCAGGCCCTGCTTTCGCCAGCCATCACCATTTGTGAAAGATGAAAAAGGCCCCGGCGGCGATCAGGGTAAAGCCCGCGACATGGTTCCAGCCAAGGCTTTCCTTCAGGTAGGTGACCGAGAAGATGGCGAAGACCGACAGGGTGATGACCTCCTGTATGGTCTTCAGCTGGGCGGCGTTGAAGGTGCCATAGCCGATCCGGTTGGCGGGGACCTGAAGCAGGTATTCGAAGAAGGCGATCCCCCAGCTGACAAGGATCACCGTCAGAAGGGGCGCGGCGCGGAACTTCAGGTGGCCGTACCAGGCGAAGGTCATGAAGACGTTGGACGCGATCAGAAGGCCGATCGTGAGGGCGGCGGCGGGCATGTGGGGTATCCTGAGAGAGGGAAGGGTCAGCCCGGCATCGCGGGCCAGGTATCGGTCAGCCGGTAGCCCTCGGGCCAGGGATCGCGCGGGTCGCGCATCACCTGATGGGTGCCGGTGATCCAGGCGCGGCCGCGAATGCGCGGCAGGATCGCCTGACGGTCCCCCTCCGGCGGGGCCAGCGCGAAGGTGCAGTCGAAGCGCCCGCCGATCAGCGACCGTGCGACATAGGCGTGGCCGGGCGCCATCTGTCCCTTGGCCGCCATCACCGCCATGCGCGCCGAACAGCCCGTCCCGGTTGGCGAACGGTCGATCTTGCCGGGGTCGATCACCACGGCATTGGTCCCGCTGAGCGTATGGCCGTGATGGGCCAGCGGGCCGGTGAACTGGCAAAAGGAGATGTGCCGCCAGTCCTGCGTCGGGTGGCGGAAGCCCAGTTGCTGATTGGCCGCCGCGGTGATCTTCGCGCCCATCGCGGCGATGTCGCGCGCCTCATCCGGGGTCAGGGCAAAGCCAAGGGCCGCCGCGTCGACCAGAACGAAGCTGTCGCCGCCATAGGCGGTGTCGACCGTCAGCGTCCCGATGCCTTCGACCTCAAGCGCGGCATCGAGACGGTCGGCGAAGGAGGGGACATTGGCGATCTCGACCGAATTGACCTGACCGTCGCGGGTGTCGGCGACGATCTGGACCAGCCCGGCGGGTGCCTCAAGCGCAAAGCGCGTTTCATCCCCGGTCATCGGCACGATCCCGGTTTCAAGGCACACCGTCGCCACGCAGATGGAGTTGGAGCCGGACATCGGCGGGGTATGTTCCGGCTCCATGATGAGGAACCCCATCGCGGCGCCCTGGGTCCTGGGCGGGACCAGCAGGTTGACATGCTTGAAGACCCCGCCACGCGGTTCGTTCAGCATCAGCCGCCGCAGCGCCCCGTCGCGGTGCAGGAAGTCGCGCTGATCCCAGAGCGTGTCGCCCGGTGGGGCCGCGACCCCGCCGGTGATGACATTGCCGACCTCGCCTTCGGCATGGACGGAGACGACATGGATCACGCGGTCACTGCGCATCGCTCACCCTTGTTTGCAATTTGCGGACGGCCTCTTGTCAAGAGTTTGCAAATTTGACGGAAACAGCTTCCCGGCGCGCGGCTTTGCCGTTAGGGTCCGCCGGGCCGTGGTGCCGCATTGGGGAGGAGTGTATCCGATGAAAGACATTCTGCAACAGCTTGAAGACCGTCGCCAGCAGGCGCGTCTGGGGGGCGGCCAGCGGCGGATCGACGCCCAGCACGCGCGCGGAAAGCTGACCGCGCGGGAGCGGATTGAGCTTTTGCTGGACGATGGCTCTTTCGAGGAATTCGACATGTTCGTCGCCCATCGCGCGACGGATTTCGGGATGCAGGCGGAACGCCCGGCGGGCGACGGTGTCGTCACCGGCTGGGGTACGGTCAACGGCCGCATGGTCTATGTGTTCAGCCAGGATTTCACTGTCTTCGGCGGCTCTCTTTCCGAAACCCACGCCCAGAAGATCTGCAAGATCATGGACATGGCGGTGCAGAACGGCGCCCCGGTGATCGGACTGAACGACAGCGGCGGCGCGCGGATTCAGGAAGGTGTGGCCAGCCTTGCAGGCTATGCCGAGGTGTTTCAGCGCAACATCATGGCCTCGGGCGTCGTGCCGCAGATCTCGGTCATCATGGGGCCTTGCGCGGGCGGCGCGGTCTATTCCCCCGCGATGACCGACTTCATCTTCATGGTGAAGGATACCTCCTACATGTTCGTCACCGGCCCCGACGTGGTCAAGACCGTGACGAATGAGATTGTGACCGCCGAGGAACTGGGCGGCGCATCGACGCATACGAAAAAATCCTCCGTCGCCGATGGCGCGTTCGAAAACGATGTCGAGGCGCTGGCCGAGGTGCGGCGGCTGGTGGATTTCCTGCCGCTCAACAACCGTGAAAAGGCGCCGACGCGGCCCTTCTTCGACGATGTCGCGCGGATGGAGGAAAGCCTTGATACGCTGATCCCCGACAACCCGAACATGCCCTATGACATGAAGGAACTGATCCTGAAGGTCGCGGATGAGGGCGATTTCTTCGAGATACAGAAGGATTACGCGGGCAATATCATCACCGGCTTTATCCGGCTTGAGGGGCAGACGGTCGGCGTCGTCGCCAATCAGCCGATGGTGCTGGCCGGGTGTCTGGACATCGACAGCAGCCGCAAGGCCGCGCGTTTCGTGCGCTTCTGCGATGCGTTCGAAATTCCGATCCTGACGCTGGTCGACGTGCCGGGCTTCCTGCCGGGGACCGGCCAGGAATATGGCGGCGTCATCAAGCACGGGGCGAAGCTGCTTTTCGCCTATGGCGAGGCGACGGTGCCGAAGGTCACGGTCATCACGCGCAAGGCCTATGGCGGGGCCTATGACGTCATGGCGTCGAAGCATCTGCGCGGCGATTTCAACTATGCCTGGCCGACGGCGGAGATCGCGGTCATGGGCGCGAAGGGCGCGGTGGAGATCCTCTATCGCTCGGAACTGGCCGACAAGGACAAGATCGCGGCGCGCACGAAGGAGTATGAGGACCGTTTCGCCAACCCCTTCGTCGCCGCCGAGAAGGGCTTTATCGACGAGGTGATCCAGCCGCATTCGACCCGCAAGCGGGTGGCGCGGGCCTTTGCCTCGCTTCGGTCGAAGAAGCTTTCGAACCCGTGGAAGAAGCACGACAACATCCCGCTGTGAGGGCGCATCGCGATGGCCGGTCAGGTGGAACAGACCAAGCGGAAGGCGGACCCCATCGTGGTGCCGTCCGGGCAGGAGGTGCGGTTTCTCGACACCATCCTTGCCGAGCCGGGGCCAGAGGGCCTGACCCAGCGGTTCCGTTTCATCGCGCCCGCCATCGCGCGCGCGGGCGGGACCATCGGTGCAGAGGCCGCGCAGGCGGATATGGAGGCGCTGTGCAACGATTTCGCCCTGCCGCGCCTGGCGCAGACCGGGCCGGTTCCAGCGCAGATCATCATCGTGCTGTCGGACCGCGAGGTCGCCTTTGGCGAACCGGCCCCCGAGGCCACGCAATATTTCGAAGCCTACAGCATCGACGGGGATCGCTGTGTCTGGGAGCCGTTCTGATGATCCACGCGGGTGATGCCCGGTCGCCACAGCGGCCGAACCTGGGGGCGAACATGGGATGGGCAGGCGCCGCGACATCGGCTATGGTGCGCGCAATCGGCGCCCTGGCGTCCGATGAGGTCAACCCCGGCGGGGCGAATGCGGAAGACCGCACGGCCCGTCCTCTGAGCAGGAGAAATACATGTCGAAGAAAGTTCTCTTCGCGGCCATTCTGGTTGCCGCCGTCGCCGCCTGCGCCAAGAAGCAGGAAACGGTCTATGTCGAACAGCCCGTCTCGCAAGAGCCGGTGTTCACGGGCAAGTACAAGTAAGCGCCTTCGGTCGGCCCGGCCTTCGGGGTTCGGGCCGGCCGTCTTCGCCCTGTCTTGCGGGGCGGGGGAGGGTGCGACATGCTGAAGCATCGCGGCTTTCCCGGCCGGCTTCCCGGCACCGATTTCCAGTTCACCATCCGCCGCGCCAACCCCAAGGGGGTCAGCAAGCTTTTCGCGCGTGAGCGGTATCGCGACCGCAGCCCCGCCGACCGCCGCGCCGATGCGGCGTTTCTGGCGGCGCTGTGGGATCATTTCGGCGAAGAGCCGTTCGAGCGCGGCAATCTCGATGCCGGGCGACTCAGCTGGTTTTTCGGGCGCGAGGTGGTTCCGGCGGAAGAGCCGTTTGACGCGAATTCCTACGAAGCCTTGCTGAAAATTGATCTTCCACGCGCAAGGGCGGCCTTCCCCGAGGTGTTCGAGGGGGAGGAATAGGCATGATTTCGCGCAACCAAGGCGTGAACTGGCGCGATTTTGCCGACCGTTTCCCCGGCGGAAACTTTGGGTTTGCCTGCGACGGGCATGGCGAACATGCTGTCTGTGGGGCGTCACCCTACAGCAAGCTTTCCGCCCCGAATTGTCAAAACCGTTACCCTTCCCCTTCTCTACGGCCTGGCCCCTTCGGGGTCAGGCCGGTTTTCGTTCATGCGCCGGGGCCGCGCGGGGGCGCGCACCCCTGTGCCGGGCGATCCCCCTCACGTCGAAATCACTTTTCCCGGACGGGAAATTCGCTAATCTGCCGCCATATAAATTCCCATTCAGGAGGAAGAGCAGAATGCGGTACATCAAATATCTCGCGGCGGTCGCGCTGGTCGGTACGCTGGCCGGTTGCCTGCAAACGGATACGGAGCGCGGGCTGGCCGGTGCCGCGGCAGGCGCGCTTGTCGCCGACGCGACGGATAACAACGTTCTGGCCGGTGCGGCCATCGGCGGCCTTGGCGGCGTCCTGTGCGACGACGCGGGCGTTTGCCGCTAAGCGGTCATCGCGGCCCCTGACGGGGATCGCAGGGTTTGAAATCGGGACCATCGCGGCCACGCGCCGCGGTGGTCTTTTCGTTTGCGCGGACGGGCAGCGGCCCGGCGCGATCCAAGAAGAGGGACGGAGATGTTCAAGAAGATCCTGATCGCGAACCGGGGCGAGATCGCTTGCCGGGTCATCAAGTCGGCCCGCAAGATGGGCATCCAGACCGTCGCCGTCTATTCCGATGCCGACCGCAATGCGCTGCATGTGAAGATGGCGGATGAGGCGGTGCATATCGGCCCGCCGCCCGCCAACCAATCCTATATCGTGATCGACAAGATCATGGAGGCGATCCGCCAGACCGGCGCCGAGGCAGTGCATCCGGGTTACGGTTTTCTTAGCGAAAACATGAAGTTCGCGGAAGCTCTTGAGAAAGAGGGTGTGGTCTTCGTCGGCCCGCCCAGCCCCGCGATCGAGGCGATGGGGGACAAGATCACCTCGAAGAAGATCGCCCAAGGTGCCGGGGTTTCGACCGTGCCGGGCTACATGGGCCTGATCGCCGATGCCGATGAGGCGGTGAAGATTTCGAAGGAAATCGGTTACCCGGTGATGATCAAGGCCAGCGCGGGCGGCGGCGGCAAGGGGATGCGGATCGCCTGGAACGACGAAGAGGCGCGCGACGGCTTTCAATCCTCGAAGAACGAGGCGGCCAGCAGCTTTGGCGACGACCGGATCTTCATCGAGAAATTCGTCACCCAGCCGCGCCATATCGAGATTCAGGTGCTGGCCGACAAGCATGGCAACTGTGTCTACCTGCACGAACGCGAATGTTCGATCCAGCGCCGGAACCAGAAGGTGATCGAAGAGGCGCCGAGCCCCTTCCTGGACGAGGCGACGCGCAAGGCGATGGGCGAACAGGCCTGCGCGCTGGCCAAGGCCGTGGGTTATACGTCAGCGGGGACGGTCGAGTTCATCGTCGATGGCAACCGCAACTTCTACTTCCTTGAAATGAATACCCGTTTGCAGGTCGAACATCCGGTGACGGAGCTGATCACCGGGGTCGATCTGGTCGAACAGATGATCCGGGTGGCGAATGGCGAAAAGCTGCCCTTTGCCCAGAAGGATCTGAAGATCAACGGCTGGGCGATGGAAAGCCGGCTTTACGCCGAGGACCCGTACCGGAACTTCCTGCCCTCTATCGGGCGGCTGACCCGCTACCGCCCGCCGGTCGAGGCGGCGACGCCCACGGGCGTGGTGCGCAACGATACCGGCGTCTATGAGGGCGGCGAAATCAGCATGTATTACGACCCGATGATCGCCAAGCTTTGCACCTGGGCGCCGACGCGCGCCGAGGCGGTCGAGGGGATGCGCCAGGCGCTTGACACGTTCGAGGTGGAAGGGATCGGGCATAACCTGCCGTTCCTGTCGGCCGTGATGGACCATCCGAAGTTCTGTTCGGGCGACATGACCACGGCCTTCATCGCCGAGGAATATCCCGACGGTTTTCAGGGCGTGACCCTGCCGGAGGCTGAACTGCGCAAGGTTGCGGCCGCCGCCGCCGCGATGAACCGGGTGGCTGAGATCCGGCGGTCGCGCATCACCGGGCGGCTGGGCAATCACGAACGCAAGGTGGGCGACGACTGGGTCGTCAGCCTGCAAGAGACCGACTTTGCCCTGAAGATCGCCGCCGACCGCAATGGCGCGACGGTGACGTTCGAGGATGGCCATTCCGTCCGCGTCGCCTCGGACTGGACGCCGGGTCAGGCGCTCGCCCGGCTGGATGTAGACGGACAGATGGTGGTGCTGAAGGTCGGCAAGATCCCGTCGGGTTTCCGTATCCGCACCCGTGGCGCGGATATGAAGGTTCATGTCCGCACGCCGCGTCAGGCCGAACTGGCAAAGCTGATGCCGGAAAAGCTGCCGCCCGACACGTCGAAATTCCTGCTTTGCCCGATGCCCGGCGTGGTCGTGAAGATCAGCGTCGAAGAGGGGCAGGAGGTGCAGGAAGGTCAGGCGCTGGCCACTGTCGAGGCGATGAAGATGGAAAACATCCTGCGCGCCGAGAAGAAGGGCGTCGTCAAGAAGATCGCCGCCGAGGCGGGGGCGAGCCTGAAGGTCGACGAAGTGATCATGGAGTTCGAATAGGATGCCAAAGGCGCGGCCGAACACCCTGCCGGTACTGGGGTTGCTCGCCGCGCTGGCGGGTTTTCTGGTCTGGGAGGTCGCGGCCGTCCTTCATGCCGGGGTGTTCGAATACCCGCTGGACGACGTCTATATCCACCTTGCCATCGCGTCCGAGATCATGCGTGGCGGCTATGGCGTCAACGCGGGGGAGCCTGCGTCGGCCTCCTCCTCGATCCTTTATCCGCTGCTCTTGTTGCCCTTCCCTGAAACAGGGTTTCAGCGTCTGCTGCCGTTGTTCTGGAACACGCTGGCCGTGGCCGGGGGCGGCTGGGTCTGGGGCCGTATCGTGGGTGAGGCGCGGCTGACGGGCCTTGTGGCCGTCTGCATCGCGGTCGGGGCGCCGGTCGGGCTGAACATTTCCGGCGTCGGCTTTACCGGGATGGAGGCGGCGGGGCATATCCTGGCCAGCCTGATGATCGTGCTGGGTCTCTGGCGTGCGCTGACCGGGCGCGGGGTTGCGGGCTGGTTCATCGCCGCCGCGATCGCGGCACCCCTTCTGCGGTATGAGGGGCTGGCGCTGTGCCTGATGGCGGCGCTTGTCCTTTTCCTTCACGGGCAGCGGCGGGCGGGTTTCGCCATCGCGGTCCCGGCGCTGGGGGTCGTTGCGGGGTTCAGCCTGTTCCTTGTCGCGCTCGGCCTGCCGCCGGTGCCGGGGTCCATCCTTGCCAAGACCGCCACGCTGGGCGCCGGGGGCGGCCCGTTCGACGGGGTGCTGATGACGTTCGCGGAGAACGTGAGCCAGCCTGCGGGCGCGCTGCTGGCGGTGCTGACGGCGGTCGCGTTGCTTTTGCCGGTGGCGGTTCCGTCGCTTCGCCGCGGGCCGGGCTTCTGGCTTCTGATGGCGGTGGGGCTGTCGGCGCTGGCGCATCTGCTGGCCGGGCAGATCGGCTGGCTGAACCGGTATGAGCCTTATATCCTCCTTAGCCTTCTGGGTGCGATCCTGCTGGCCGCGTCACCGCTTGAACCGGGCGCGGGCCGGATTGCCGGGGGCGCCGCCCTTGCCGCGATCCTTGCCGGGGCGCTTGTCTATATCCCCTCCACCTGGACCTATTATGCTTGGAACCCGCGGGCGCTTCATCTTCAGCAGGCGCAGATGGCCCGCTTCGCGCGCGATTTCGTCAAGGCGCCGGTGATGGTGAACGACCTTGGCCGCGTGGTCTGGGGCAATCCCTATTACGTTCTCGACATCTTCGGGCTTGGCTCGGATGAGGCGCGGCGCGCCCGGCTTGATGGGCCGAAGCCCGCCGATGGCTGGGCCGCGCCGCTGGCCGCGAAGCATGGCGTCAAGGCGGCGATGGTTTATGACCACTGGTTCGGCACCGCTGTCGGTCCCGACTGGGTGCGGGTGGGCGCGTTGGAGATGCATCGCGCGCGCGGCCTGCTTGGCGGCTGGACCGTGGCGATCTACGCGACCGACCCCGCCTATGCGCCGGAACTGCGCGGCAAGCTCGAAGCTTTCGCCCCGACGCTTCCGGCCGATGCCTACATCACCCATGCGGGGGCGGGGACATGACGGGTCAGTTCGTCAGCCGCTTCACCCGCATCTCCTCGCGCCGCATCGGCATCTTGTCGATGGCGCGGGTGATCTCGCGCACGTCCCAGGGGAAGGGTTTGCGCAGGTTTACGGTGCCGTCCTTGGCGATCAGCACCAGCGCGAAGCCACGCGGGCGCAAGGACTGGCGCACCTCGCTTTCCGCCGCCGGGTCGGTGTCGGTGATGACGACGACGTCGCGTTCGGCCAGTTCCGGCCAGCGCGCCTCAAGTAGCCGCATCTGTTCGCCAAAGGCCGGATCGGCGGGCGTGTCGGCAAAGACGACGACGGGGCGCTTTTGCCACTGGAAATCGGACAGCGCCACTTCGGCGGCGTCGAGGGGGGCAAAGCCCGGGTCCTCGGCGGCGAGGGCGGGCGCGGCGGCGGTGACAAGTGCAAGTGCGACAAGGATGGATTTCATCGGGTCTCCTTCCCCTCAGATATAGGGGAAAGGACGGCCTTGCCAAAGGATTAGCGTGACCTTCGGGCGCGACGGACGGAAAGGAAGTGCGATGACGGACAAACTGGCAGGCTGGCGGGCGCTGGCCGAGAAGGAGTTGCGGGGGCGGACGCCCGAGGATCTGACCTGGGAGACGCTGGAAGGGATCGCGGTCAAGCCGCTTTACACCGCCGCCGATACCGAGGGCCTGCCGCAGATGGGCGAGGTGCCGGGCGTGGCGCCCTTCACCCGTGGCCCGCGCGCGACGATGTATGCCGGGCGGCCCTGGACCATCCGGCAATATGCGGGTTTCTCTACCGCCGAGGAGAGTAACGCCTTTTACCGCAAGAACCTTGCCGCCGGGCAGCAGGGCGTTTCGGTCGCCTTCGACCTTGCCACGCACCGGGGCTATGACAGCGACCACCCCCGTGTCGTGGGGGACGTGGGCAAGGCCGGTGTCGCCATCGATTCTGTCGAGGACATGAAGATCCTTTTCGACGGTATCCCGCTGGAAAAGATCTCTGTCTCCATGACGATGAACGGGGCTGTGATCCCGATCCTGGCGAATTTCATCGTCGCGGGGGAAGAGCAGGGGGTGGACCGCGCGGCGCTGTCCGGCACGATCCAGAACGACATCCTCAAGGAATTCATGGTGCGCAACACCTATGTCTATCCCCCCGAACCCTCGATGCGGATCGTCGCCGACATCATCGAATACACCGCGAACGAGATGCCGAAGTTCAACTCCATCTCCATCTCCGGCTATCACATGCAGGAGGCGGGCGCGAACCTTGTGCAGGAACTGGCCTATACGCTGGCCGACGGGCGCGAATATGTCCGCGCCGCCATCGCGCGCGGCATGGACGTGGACGCCTTTGCCGGGCGGCTGTCGTTCTTCTTCGCCATCGGCATGAACTTCTTCATGGAGGCCGCGAAACTGCGCGCGGCGCGGATGCTCTGGCACCGGATCATGTCGGAATTCGCGCCGAAGAAACCCGGCTCCATGATGCTGCGCACCCATTGCCAGACCTCGGGCGTCAGCTTGCAGGAGCAGGACCCCTATAACAACGTCATCCGCACGGCCTATGAGGCGATGGCGGCGGCGCTGGGCGGCACGCAGTCGTTGCACACCAATGCGCTCGATGAGGCGATCGCGCTGCCGACGGAATTCTCCGCCCGGATCGCGCGGAACACGCAGCTTATCCTTCAGGAGGAAACCGGCATCACCCATGTCGTCGATCCCCTGGCCGGGTCCTATTACGTCGAAAGCCTGACCGCCGAACTGGCCGGGAAGGCCTGGGCGCTGATCGAGGAGGTCGAGGCGATGGGCGGCATGACCAAGGCGGTCGCCTCCGGCATGCCGAAGCTTCGGATCGAGGAGTCGGCGGCGCGGCGGCAGGCGATGATCGACCGGGGCGAAGAGGTCGTCGTCGGCGTCAACAAGTACCGCCCGACCGGCACCGACCAGATCGACATCCTCGACGTCGACAACATGAAGGTCCGCGACGGCCAGATCGCGCGGCTGGAGAAGATCCGCGCCACGCGCGACGCGGGCAAATGCGACGCGGCACTTGCCGAACTGGAACGGCGCGCGAAGGACGGCGGCAATCTGCTTGAAGCGGCGGTCGAGGCCGCGCGGGCGCGGGCGAGCGTGGGAGAGATCAGCATGGCGATGGAAAAGGTGTTCGGCCGTCACCGGGCCGAGGTGAAGACCCTCGCGGGCGTCTATGGCGCGGCCTACGAGGGCGATGAGGGCTTTGCCCGGATCCAGAAGGATGTGGAGGCCTTCGCCGAGGAAGAAGGCCGCCGTCCCCGGATGCTGGTGGTGAAGATGGGGCAGGACGGCCATGACCGGGGCGCCAAGGTGATCGCCACCGCCTTTGCGGATATCGGTTTCGACGTCGATGTCGGCCCGCTGTTCCAGACGCCGGAAGAGGCGGCGCAGGATGCGGTGGACAATGACGTGCATGTCATCGGCATCTCCTCTCAGGCGGCGGGACACAAGACGCTGGCGCCGAAGCTGATCGAGGCCTTGAAGGACAAGGGCGCGGGGGACATTATCGTGATCTGCGGCGGCGTCATTCCGCAGCAGGATTACGAGTTCCTGAAAAAGGCCGGGGTCAAGGCGATCTTCGGGCCGGGTACAAATATCCCGGCGGCGGCGAAGGATATCCTTGGCCTGATCCGCGCTGCGCGGGCGGCTTGAGGGACACGAGCGCAGGGAGGTGAGGCATGGACATCCTGATGATCGGGGCCGGCGGGATCGGCGGCTTTCTGGCGGCAAAGCTGATCCCGGCGGGGCATCGCGTCTTTCTGCTCGCGCGGGGCGCGCATCTTGAGGCGATCCGCCGCGACGGGCTGAAGTTGGTCGAGGGCGGGGGCGAGACGGTCGTCCACCCCGCCGCCATCAGCGATGACCTTGCCGCGCTTCCGCCCGCCGATCTGGCCATCTTCGCGGTCAAGGGGCAGGACCTTGAGGAGGTGATCGCCGCCTATCGGCCCCATGCGAAGTCCGACACGCTTGTCCTGCCGTTCCAGAACGGGGTCGATGCGCCCGATCTTCTGGCGGCGGCATTTGGCGCGGGCAACACCCTGACCGGGATCGCGCGGATTTTCTCCAACATCACCGCGCCGGGCGTGGTCACGCAATATGGCGGCGGCAGCAGCTTTACCATCGGCGACGTCGAGGGGCGGCAGACCAGCCCGCGCGTCAGGGCAGTGATCGAGGCGTTCCGCGCGGCGGGGATCAATGCGCCCGATTGCGCCGACGTGACCGTGGACCTGTGGCAGAAGTTCCTTCTGTTCAACGCGGTCAGCGGCACCACCGCCGCCGCGCGCTGCCGGTTTCGCGAGATCAGGGCCAACCCCGAGTTGATGGCGTTCTTCCGCGGTCTGGTGGCCGAGGTCGATGCCGTCGCCCGCGCGAAGGGCGTCGCGCTGCCGGAGAACGCGGTCGAGCGCACCATGGCTTTCGCGGCGAAGATGCCGGATGAGGCGCGCGCCTCGACCGCGCATGACCTTGACCACGGCAAGCCGATCGAGGTCGACCGGATCTGTGGCGCGGTGGCCCGGATGGGGCGGGAGCTGGGCGTGCCGGTCCCCAACAGCACGGCAGTGGCGGCGATCCTGTCGCCCTGGCGAAACGGCGCCCCGCGCGGACGGTAGGGCGGCGATTTGCCGCTGCGTGATCTGGAATCATTCTAGAACTTTTGATCCAGATCATCGCAAGAATCTGAATATATAACCAAAGTTGTATGCGGGAACGTGTATCAACTTTGGAGAAGACCATGCAAAGAGCCATGCTGGGCCTGGCCGCCGCATTCCTTGTCGGCGGAACCATGGCGCAAGCTGACGAGTTGCGAGACCTCGCGAAGGAAACCTTCGCGCCATTGCCCTCGACCGTGCCGGCCGTCGCCGGAAACCCGATCACGCCCGCCAAGATCGACCTTGGCAAGGCGCTGTTCTTCGATCCGCGCATTTCCGCCTCGGGGGTGTTTTCCTGCTATTCGTGCCACAACCTGACCACCGGCGGCGACGACAACATGGAGACCTCGGTCGGCCATGGCTGGCAGAAGGGGCCGCGCAACTCGCCCACCGTCCTGAACTCCGTCCTGAACGAGGCGCAGTTCTGGGATGGCCGGGCCGAGGACCTCAAGGCGCAGGCCAAGGGGCCGGTTCAGGCCGGGGTGGAGATGGCGAACACGCCTGAAAACGTGGTCGTCACGCTGAATTCCATGCCCGCCTATGTCGACTGGTTCACCGTGGCCTTCCCCGAAGAACAGGACCCGGTGTCCTTCGACAACATGGCCCGCGCGATCGAGGCGTTCGAGGCGACGCTGATCACGCCCGCGCCCTTCGACGCCTGGCTGAACGGCGACGATGCGGCGCTGTCGGACGATGCCAAGGCGGGGCTTGCGGTCTTCATGGACAAGGGTTGTTCCTCTTGCCATTCGGGCGTGAACGTGGGCGGGCATGGCTATTATCCGTTCGGCCTTGTCGAAAAGCCGGGCGCGGATGTGCTGCCCGAAGGCGACAAGGGCCGTTTCGCGGTGACCGAGACGGTGGATGACGAATATGTCTTCCGCGCCTCGCCCTTGCGCAACGTGGCGGTGACGGCACCCTACTTCCACTCCGGCAAGGTCTGGGACCTGAAGGTCGCGGTGGAGATCATGGCGGAATCGCAGCTGGGTGAGGCGCTGACCGATGAAGAAGCGACGCAGGTCGTGGCCTTCCTCGACAGCCTGACCGGGACCGTCCCGGAGGTCACGCTGCCGGTCCTGCCGCCGGAAACGGCGACCACGCCGCGCCCGACCGCCGAGGTGATCGCGCAATAATCGCGGGCGCCGCTTGCGCCCCATCAACCCGACCGGTGCCACCGGCCGGGTTTTCCGTGGCCCCGGTCAGTGGAGAGCGGGGGTCTTCAGGTCCTCGGCCACCGCATCCTCATCCGGGCGGGCGGACAGGCGCAGCACCGTATAGCCGATCAGGGCGGAGATGGCGGAGCCTGCCAGCACGCCAAGGCGCACCTCGTTCATATGGGCCTGATCGGAAAAGCTCAGCCCGCCGATGAAGAGCGACATGGTAAAGCCGATCCCGGCAAGGCAGGCCAGCCCGTAGATATGCGTCCAGGTCACCGCATGGGGCAGACGCGCCACCCCCGCCTTGACCAAGAGCCAGGTCACACCGAAGACGCCGATCTGCTTGCCCAGCACCAGACCGGCGGCGATGCCAAGGGGAAGCGGCGCGAAGAGGTCGCCGAAGGTCAGCCCCTTCAGCACCACGCCCGCATTGGCAAAGGCGAAGATCGGCACGATCAGGAACAGGACGTAAGGCGACAGCCCGTCCTCCAGCGAATGCAGCGGCGATTTGCCGAAACGGTCCTTCAGCGGCACGAAGAAGGCGGTGACGACGCCCGCCAGCGTGGCATGGACGCCGGATTTCAGCACCAGCACCCAAAGGATCGTCCCCAGAAGCAGGATCGGCGCGATCCGGTGCGTCCCCTTCAGGTTCAGCCACAAAAGCCCCGCCAGCGGCGCAAGCGCGAGGAACAGGTAATCGACATGCAATTCGCTGGTGTAGAAAAGCGCGATGATGAGGATCGCGCCAAGGTCATCAAGGATCGCCAGCGTCAGAAGGAAGATCTTCAGCGCCGATGGCACCCGCTTGCCCAGAAGCGCCAGAACGCCGACGGCAAAGGCGATGTCGGTCGCGGCGGGAATGGCCCAGCCGCCCTTGGTGATCGGGTCCGACCAGTTGAAGACAAGGAAGATCAGCGCAGGCACGGCCATGCCGCCCACCGCCGCCATGCCCGGCAGCATCACGTCGCGCGGGTTCTTCAGCTTGCCCTCCATCATCTCGCGCTTCAGCTCAAGCCCGATGAGGAAGAAGAAGATCGCCATCAAGCCGTCATTGATCCACAGGATCAGTTCCTTCGACAGCCCCTCGCCATCCAGAAGGATGGAGAATTTCTTGACGAGGACGGATTGGTACAGATCCGACAGGCTGGAATTGGCGATGAGAAGGGCCAGAACGGCGGCCGCCATCAAAACGATCCCCCCGGCGGCATCGTGGCGGAAGAAGCGGTCGAGGGCACGTCCCAATGTCATATCGAATTCCCGATTGTTTTCCTTATCATTGGGGCTGAAATGGGGGCAGGGTGCGGGAAGTCAACCGCGAGTCGGGCGTTTTCGGCCCTGAAACGCGGGAAATGCGGGAATGGAGGCGAAAATGGCGGCGTTCGATCATCTGGTGATTTCGGCCGGGGCGCTCGGGGAGGGCGGGGCCTGGGTCGAGGCGGTGCTGGGCGTCCCGACCGAGCCGGGCGGTCAGCACGACCTGATGGCGACGCATAACCGGCTTCTGCGGCTGGGCGAGGGGGAGTATCTTGAGGTCATCGCCGCCGATCCGTCGCGCCCGGCGCCCGGCCATCCGCGCTGGTTCCGGCTGGACCGGTTCACCGGGGCGCCGCGGCTGACCAACTGGGTGCTGCGGGCCGATGATCTGGACGCCGCGCTGGCGGTGGCGCCGGAAGGCGCGGGGCGGGCGACCGATCTGGCGCGGGGCGCGCTGCGCTGGCGGATGGCGGTGCCGGGGGATGGCTGCCTGCCCTTTGACGACGGTTTTCCCGGCCTGATCCAGTGGCAGGGCGCGCATCCGGCGGCGATGCTGCCCGACCGGGGCTGCCGGTTGGTCTCCCTGACCGTCAGCCACCCGGAGGCGGGCGCGCTGGCCCGCGCGCTGCCGCTGGACGATCCGCGCGTGACGGTGGTGGCGGGGCCGCCGGGCCTCGCGGCACGGATCGCGACGCCGGGCGGGGAGCGGCTTCTGTGACGCAGATCCGCCCCGCGACACCCGGTGACATCCCGGCGCTGCTGGCGCTCTGGAACCCGATCATCCGCGACACGACGGTGACCTTTTCGAGCGAGGAGAAGACGGTTGAGACGCTTGGCACGATGATCGCCGAGCGTCGCGCGGCGGGGCGGGAGTTCTTCGTGGCCGACACCGATGGCCTGACCGGCTTTGCCACCTACAGCCAGTTTCGCGGCGGGAACGGCTATGTTCACGCGATGGAACACACGATCCTCCTTGCGCCGGGGGCCTGGGGCAAAGGCATCGGGCGGGCGCTGATGGCGCGGGTGGAGGATCACGCGCGGCAGGGTGGCGCGCATCTTCTGGTGGCGGGGGTTTCGGGTGAAAACACCGCCGGGATCGCCTTTCACGACCGGATCGGTTTCGTCCCCGCGGGACGCATCCCGCAGGCCGGGCGCAAGTTCGACCGCTGGCTTGACCTGATCCTGATGACGAAGTTTTTGTGACGCGCTGACATTTCGCCGCGCTGCGGCTAAGGTGACCCCGATGTCGATCTGGACCCGCATATCTGACGCGCTCGCCGCCCTTGCCAAGGGCGAGGGGCTATCGGCCGTTTTCGACCGGCTGAAGACCCCGCCGGAAAAGTCGATCGGCTTTACCATCGCGGTGATCGCGCTGGGCGCCAAGATGGCCAAGGCCGACGGTACCGTGACGCGGGATGAGGTGATGGCCTTTCGCGAGGTCTTCACCATCCCGCCGCAGGAAGAGGGGAACGCCGCGCGGGTCTTCAACCTTGCGCGGCAGGACGTGGCGGGGTTCGATCTATACGCCGAAAAGATCGCGGCGATGTTCGGCCCCGGCGACCCGGTGCTGGTCGACCTGATGGAGGGGCTGTTTCACATCGCGCTGGCCGATGGCGACTATCACCCGCATGAGGATGCGTTCCTGCGTGATGTGGCGGGTATCTTCGGCATCGGCGCGCCCTGCTTCCGTTCGCTCGTCGCGCGGTTCGTCCCCGATGCGGTGCCGGACCCTTATGACGTGCTGGGCGTGGCCCATGACGCGCCCATCGACCAGGTCCGCGCCGCCTGGCGGCAGGCGGTGCGCGACAACCACCCCGACCGGCTGATGTCCCGTGGGCTACCGGAAGAGGCGATCCGGCTGGCCGAAAACCGGATGGCGGCGATCAACCGCGCCTGGGATGAGATCAACGGCAAGAAGGCCGCCTGAGCGATGCGGATCGCGACCTATAACGTCGAATGGTTCACCAATCTCTTCGACCGCAACGGGCGGCTTCTGGAGGATGGGGAGTGGTCGGCGCGCTATAATGTCACGCGGGCCGATCAACTGACGGCACTGGGCATCGTCTTCACCGCGCTGGATGCCGACGCGGTGATGGTGATCGAGGCGCCCGACGACAGCACCCGCCATCCGACCACGGTGCAGCTTGAGCGGTTCGCGGAACGCTTCGGCCTGCGCACCCGCAAGGCGCTGATCGGCTTCGACAACACCACGCAGCAGGAAATCGCCCTGCTTTACGACCCCGACAAGCTGAGCGTGGAGCATGACCCGAAGGGCGAGGTGGTGCAGACCGACGGCACCGTGCCGCGTTTCGACAGCACATTCCGCATCGACCTGAATATCGACGGCACGCTCGACACGGTCGATTTCTCAAAACCGCCGCTGGAGATTGCCGCGCGCTCTGCCGCCGGAAAGGCGTTTCGGATGATCGGGGTGCATCTGAAATCCAAGGCGCCCCACGGCGCGATGAATGAGGAACAGGCCCGCCGCATCGCGATCGAGAACCGCCGCAAGCATCTGGCGCAGTCGATCTGGCTGCGCGGGCGGGTTCTGGAACATCTGACGGCGGGTGACAGCCTGATCGTGATGGGCGATTTCAACGACGGTCCGGGGCTGGACGAATACGAAAAGCTCTTTGGCCGGTCGGGGGTAGAGATCGTGCTGGGCTGGGATGAGCCGCGTGAGACGCGGCTTTACGACCAGAACGCGCGGCTGGCCTTCGGCAAGAAGCTGGCCGCGATGCCGGTCAGCGCGCGGTTCTACCTTGACGAACACGGGCGCTATTTCAACGCGCTTCTGGATTACGTCATGGTGTCGCCCGACCTGCGGCCCTTGCGGCCGAAATGGCGGATCTGGCATCCGTTCGACGACCCGGCCTGCTACCGCACGCCCGAACTGCGCGAGGCGCTTCTGACCGCGTCCGATCATTTTCCCGTCAGCATCGACATCCCGCTGTAGTCTCGCCTGTCCGCCGCCGGTGGAATCGGCTATGATAGGGGCATGTTGCGCAAATGGTATCTCGGTCCGGTTCTTGTCCTTGTCGCGGCGCCCGCGCTGGCGCAGGACGATTCCGCCACGGTGGATGAAGGCTTCAGCCTGCTGCGCGAAGGCGCGCGGATCCTCATGGAATCGATGCTGAAAGAGATGGAACCCGCGATGCGCGACATGCAGGAGGATTTCGGCGCCGCGCTACGCGAGATGGAACCGGCGCTGCGGGAGTTGGGCGGGATGATCGGCGATCTGCGGAACTATCACCCGCCGGAAAAGCTGCCCAATGGCGACATCATCATCCGCCGCAAGACCCCGGCAGAGATCCTGACCGACCGGGGTGAGGATATAGAGCTTTAGGTCGCGCCTACCGCTTCGCCATCTCCACCTTCGCCTCGGCCCCCAGCGATTGCGCGAGCGAGGTGAAGCGCGCCAGCGCCACCTCACCGAACAGCGCCTCGGCTTCGGGGTTCAGCGTCAGTTCAAGGATTTTCTTCTTCGGCCGCCAGGTCAGCTTGCCCGCATCCTCGGGCGACTTGATCGAGAACATCGCGCCAAAGCGCATCGCCTTGCCCAGCACCTCGGCATCGCGGATCTGCTGGTCGGTCAGAAGCGCAAACAGCGGCTCCATCCGCGACCCCTGACGGGAGTTCTTGTAGCGGTGCAGAAGGGCGAGGCCGAGGAAGACCCTTTCGGCATGGCTGAGGCCGCCAAGGTTAGCGCGCGTGGCGTTGTCGAAACAGACCTCGGCCCGGTAGTCGGGATGGGCGCGCCAGGTCGTGTCATGCAGCAGGCAGGCCGCCTTGATCAGCCGCAGCCGTTCGTCCGAGACATTGCGATACAAGGGTTCGATGAAGGCGAACAGCTTCTTGCCGAAGCCGGGGATGCGCGCCATCGTGCGTTCGGCATGACGGCAGGCCTCGATCAGCGGATCGCGGGAGCGCAGCCGCGCGGGCATCTGTTCGTAAAGCAGCCCCTCGCGGATACCATAGGACGACACGTCGATTTCCTGCGGGTGGAAGGTCAGGACCAGTTGCCGCAGCACCTGGCTGGCCAGCGGGACAAGGTCCATCCGCGCGGCCGAGGTGCCGGTTTTCGCGCGCAGATCATCCAGATTCGACTTGCCGATCCACTGCACCGTTTGCAGCACCGATTGCGGCCCCATGCGGTATTCGTGCAGGACCGTCATCGGGTAGCCGCGCCGTTCCATGTCCAGCCGGGCGATGGCGCGCCATGAGCCGCCGACAAGGTAGATGCGGTCATGGTGGGTGCCGATCTGTTCGGCCAGATCCGCGATGGTGCGTTCGATGAAATCGTGAACGCCCTTCTTGCCGCCCTTCACCTGTTGCAGCCGGAACGGGCCAAGGGGGGAGGTCACGCGGCGCCCGACCTTGCCGCCCGACACCTCGGCCAGTTCCATCGAGTTGCCGCCGATGTCGCAGACCAGCCCTTCGGCCTCGGGCCAGCCCAGCAGCACACCCTGCGCCGACAGCCGCGCCTCTTCCTGGCCGTCGATGACCCAGAGCTTGAGGCCGGTTTCCTTTTCGACCTGTTTCTGGAAGTCCGGGCCGTCCTCGGCCTCGCGCACGGCGGCGGTGGCGACGCAGGACAGCGTCGGCAGCGCCATGCCCCTGGCGAGCGCAGCAAAGCGCTTCAGCGCCGAAAGCGCGCGTTCGCGGCCCTGCGGGTTCAGCCGCCCGGTTTCGACCAGCCCCTGACCAAGGCCTGCCATGACCTTTTCGTTGTAGAAATAGGCCGGGCTGCGCGCGGCGCCGTCGAAGACCACCAGACGGACAGAGTTCGACCCGACATCGACCACGCCGACCCGTTCCAGCGCCCGTGCGGAAGGGTCGTCGAACAGCGGGCGGCCAAAGGGTCCGCCCTCATCCATCGCCCGTTTGGCTTCACGGTTCATCGGGGACCTCCGGGCGTGACGGATTCGTTGCGCGCCCCCGGTCTACAATTCATTCGATCGAATGGGCAAGCTTTGGAACGTCCTTGGCGCCTGCCGAGCCGCGCCCGGAAAGCGACGGGTATTCCATGAAGAAGCGATGGCAGTTGAAGATGTCGTCGCGCCCCTCGGGCAGATCGCGGATATAGCGCCCGTCGGGTTGCAGGACCCAGCTTTGCGCCTCATCGGCAAGGTTCGCCGCCATGATCTGGCTGACGATCTGCGCCTTGACGGTCGGGTTCATCGCCTCGACCAGCGTTTCCACCCGGCGGTTCAGGTTGCGGCCCATCCAGTCGGCCGAGGAAAAGAAGACGCGCGCATGTTTCGAGGGCAGGCCATGGCCGTTGCCGAAACAGACGATACGGCTGTGTTCCAGAAACCGCCCGACGATGGACTTGACGCGGATATTCTCGGACAGTCCCTTGATGCCGGGGCGCAGGCCGCAGATGCCGCGCACGACAAGGTTGATCTTCACCCCGGCCTGGCTGGCGGCATAAAGCGCGTCGATCACGTCGGCCTCGATGATCGAATTCATCTTGGCCCAGATTTCCGCCGGGCGTCCGGCGCGGGCATGATCGGCCTCGGTCGCGATCAGCTCCAGCAGGCGGGGTTTGAGCGAGATGGGAGAGATGGACAGGTTTTCCAGCCCCTCGGGCTGCACATAGCCGGAGAGATAGTTGAAGACCTTGGTCGCGTCCCGCCCCAGCGCCGGATCGCAGGTAAAAAAGGACAGGTCGGTATAGATGCGCGCGGTGATCGGGTGATAGTTGCCGGTGCCGTAATGGGTATAGGTCACCAGCTGGTCGCCCTCGCGCCGGACCACGGTCGAGATCTTGGCATGGGTCTTGTAGTTGATGAAGCCGTAGACGACATGGGCGCCCGCGCGTTCCAGCCGCCGCGACTGGCGGATATTCGCGGCCTCGTCAAAGCGCGCCTTCAGTTCCACCAGTGCCGTCACCGACTTGCCGCTTTCGGCGGCGTCGCAGAGCGCGGCGACGATCGGGCTGTCATTCGAGGTGCGGTAAAGCGTCTGCTTGATTGCCAGCACGTTCGGGTCCGCCGCCGCCTGATTGAGAAAGCGGATGACCATGTCGAAGGTCTCATACGGGTGATGCAGCAGCATGTCCTTCTTGCGGATCGCCGCGAACATGTCGCCGTCATGGTCTTGCACGCGCTCCGGCACGCGGGGCGTGAAGGCGGGCCATTGCAGGTCGCGGCGGCTGTCCAGCACCAGTTCCTTCAGATCGGCGACGCCGACCATGCCCTTGACCTCAACCACCTCATCGGGGCTGACGCCAAGTTCCTCCATGATCAGCGCGCGCAGGCCTTCGGGCGCGCCGGCGGTGATCTTCATGCGGATCACCTGACCCCGGCGGCGGCGTTTCAGCGCGGTTTCGAATTCGCGCACAAGGTCTTCGGCCTCATCCTCGACCTCGATGTCGCTGTCGCGCAGGACGCGGAAGGCGCAATGGCCGGTGTCGCGGTAACCGGGAAAGAGCGAGCCGAGATGGAGAAGCAGCAATTCCTCAAGCGGAAGAAAGCGCTTGCCGCCGGGCAGGGCGACGAAACGGGCGATCTGCTGCGGGATCGGCAGAAGCGCCTGCAACCGCCGCCGGTCGCCGCGTTCCAGTTCCAGCGCAAGGCAGAAGCCGGTGTTGGGGATGAACGGGAAGGGGTGGGCCGGGTCGATGGCAAGGGGCGAAAGGACCGGGAAGACCTGGCTCATGAAATAGGTGGACAGGAATTCCTCATCCCGTTTCGTCAGCTTCGCGCGGGTCAGAAGTGCGATCCCGGCGCTTTCCAGTTCGCGCTTCAGCTTGTTCCAGACGGTCTGTTGCACCTGCATCAGGCGGCGCGCATCGGCGTCGATGCGCTTGAGCTGTTCGGCGGGCGACAGACCGTCGTCGGAACAGACGGTGGTCCCCTCGCGCGTCAACTCGCGCAGGCCCGCGACGCGGACGGTGTAGAATTCATCGAGGTTGGTGGCCGAGATCGACAGGAACCGCACCCGTTCCAGAAGCGGGACACGGGGGTTGCGCGCCTCATCCAGAACCCGCCAGTTGAAGGCCAGCCAGCTGAGTTCACGGTTGAAGAAGCGGTGCGGGCCGGTCCAGTCCAGTTTTGGCAGCGATGCCGGGGTCGGGAAGGGGGCCTTGAGGAAATCTGCCTGTGTCATCGGATGCTCGCTACTCTCTTACACGCGCGGGGATGCCTGACCCATCATGGCGCGACCTTGCCGTCGCTGTCGAGAAGCCCGGCGGCAAGGGTGCTGTTGATCGGGCGTTTCGTGGCAAGTGCTTCGGCGTCAAGGGCGGCCACGACGGCGCGGGCGGTGGCGAAGGAACGGTCGATGCGCCGCACCAGCCAGCGGATGAAGCCGGGGGCGACCTGAAGCTGGCGGTCGGCGAACAGCTTGACCAGCACCGCGCCCAGAAGCGCGTCATCGGGCGGCAGCAGGGTGGCGGTCGCCGTCGCCTCCATCCGGCTTTGCAGATCGGGCAGCGTCAGGCCCCAGTCGCGGGGCGCGCGCGTGGCGGTCAGCAGCAGCAGCCCGCCGCGTCCGGTCATGTGGTTGTGCAGGTGGAAAAGCGCGGTTTCGGCGTCAGGATCGCCCGCCGCGGTATCGGCATTCTCGATCACCAGTGCCGCGGCCTCGGGCAGGTCGGCGGCGGCAAGATCGTCCGCCTCGATCACCTGCGCGCGGGTCCTGGCGGCGAAGACCATCGCCAGATGGGTCTTGCCCGCGCCCTCCGGCCCGATCAGCAGAAGCTTTCCGTTGGGCCATAGGTCGGGCTGGTCCAGCGTCGCGACGGCCAGCGCATTGGCGGGGGAGACGAAGAAATCCTCACGCCCCAGTGCGGGGCGCACCGGCAGGTCGAAGGTCAGTTGCGCGACCATCTCAGCCGTCCGTTCCGCCCGCATCGCCCCGGTAGAGGCGGCTGTCGAGGTATTGCGCGATGCCGAAGCGGGCGAAGACGCCAAGTGCGGCCGCCACCGGGACGGCAACCAGCATGCCGACAAAGCCAAAGACGGTGCCGAAGGCCGACAGGGCAAAAAGCAGCCAGACCGGGTGCAGCCCCACCGACTTGCCCACCAGGCGCGGCGTGATGATGTTGCCCTCAAGGAACTGGCCAAGCGCGAAGATGCCCGCGACGATACCGATCTGGAACCAGTCGCCCCAGAACTGGAACAGCGCCAGCCCGATCGCCAGCGCGCCGCCCGTCAGCGCCCCGATATAGGGGATGAAGGTCACAAGCCCCGCGATCGCGCCCACGATCAGGCCGAAATTCAGCCCCGCCAGCATCAGCGCGACAGAATAGAATGTGCCGAGGATCAGGCAGACCAGAACCTGCCCGCGCACGAACCCGGCAAGCACCTGGTCGATGTCGCGGCCAAGCTGGCGGATCGTGTCGCGGTGTTCGCGCGGCAAAAGCTTGTCGATGCGCGCGATCATGTTGTCCCAGTCGAGAAGCAGGTAGAAGGCCACCACCGGCACGACGACGATGAAGACGACGAAGTTGATGACCGACAGCGCCGAGGACAGCAGCGTGCTGGCCAGTTCCGCGCCCTTCGACTGAATCGTCTTGCCGACGCCCGCGAGGGTCTCGCGCAAAACGCTCTGATCGTCGAAGAGCGAGGGGAAGTGGTTTTTCAGGAAGACCTGAAGCTGGCCGATGATTTCCGGCGCGGCGTTCACCAGCCCGCCAAGCTGGCGCAGCAGCATCGGCACGATCAAAAGCGACAGGACCACGAACATCACCAGCGCAAAGACCGAGATGACGGCGGTCGCGGCGGTGCGGCTAAGCCCCATCCCCTCAAGCCGGTCGGCGACGGGGTCGAGGAAATAGGCGATGGCCCCGCCGACGAGGAAGGGCAGGATCACGGTGCCAAGCCCCCACAGCACCAGGAAGAAGACCGCCGCGGCGATCCCCCAGTAGATGAGTTGCTGGCGAACGGGCATGCTCATGCGGGTCAGGCTCTCCTTTCCCCATCAGATGGCAGGTTCGGTGCGGCCATGCAAGCTTGCACCTTCGGCGATTTCCCGCTGTCAGCACCTGCTTATTCGGGGGGGTATAAGCTTTTGGACAATCGACGGGGGCCGGGGCAGGGGGCAGGTGAAGGGCGCCGGGACGGCAGGTTCCGGCGACGTTTCCCATTGTGACGCTTCTGAAAGGCAGATCCATGAAACCCTCGATCCTTCTTTCCGCTCTCCTCGCCCTGACCCCGGTGGCGGCGCTTGCGATGCCGCAGGTCGGCGATGTGGTCGGCACCAACCCGGACGACGCCAAGGCGGCGCTTGAGGCGGCGGGCTGCGCGGTGAACGATTTCGAGGCCGAGGGCGGCAAGATCGAGGCGAAATGCACCGACACCGCCACCAACAAGCCCATGGAGGTCTATATCGACCCCAAGACCGGCGCTGTCACCGATATCAAGGACAACGACTGATATGTCGCGTGACCTTGTCGGCCCGCCGCCCGCCCTTTGGGACCCCGTCGTTCGCGTCAGCCATTGGGTGATCGCGGGCGCGGTGGCCGCCAACGCGCTGTTCACCAAGGGCGGGGGCGCGCTGCATGTCTGGCTGGGCTGGATCGGGATGGCCTTTCTTGCCATCCGGCTGGTCTGGGGTCTTGTCGGCCCGTGGGAGGCGCGGTTCGCCGCCTTCCCGCCCCGGCCCATCGACGCGCTGAGCCACCTCAACCGCCTCGCGCGGCGCCGCCGGCGGGAGTTCCGGTCGCATAACCCGGCGGGCGCGATGATGATCTATGCGCTCTGGCTTTCGCTCGGGATCGTGATTGCGACCGGGATCGTGATGACCAAGGGGGCAACCCCCTGGGACGTCGCGCGCCAGCAAGAGGCGGTCGCGGCGGGCGACTGGTCGGCGCTGGTCGATGACAGTGCTGACAGTACCGGCAGCGCGGGTGCAGAGGCGGAGGGCGGCCATTGGGTCCAGGATTTGCACGAGATCGGCGCAAACCTGCTGCTGGTCCTGGCGGTTCTCCACCTTGGCGGGGTTCTGGCCGAAAGCCTTGTGTTGCGGCGCAATATCGTCCGCCCTATGCTCTTCGGGACGCGGCGCTGATCCGGGGATGCCTTCCCGGAAGACCACCGGAGGCATGGCATGGACCCTCAGGATACAGCCACGGCGCGACGGCGGCGCAAGACCGCGCTTGCCATCTTCACGCTGGTGCAGGCGACGGCGGCGGTCTTTTTCGTGACCGATTCCGCCGCCGACCTCTCCGGTGCCGCGGTCGGCCTGCACACTGTCGCCGAAGCGGTGATCGCCGTCGGCCTGACGCTGGGCAGCGTCTTCGGGATCATCGAGCTGCGCCGCACCCATTCGGAGCTTCGCAGCCATGAGGACGCGCTGGCCGTCGCCTCGGGCGCGATGTCCGACATCATCGCCGCGCAGTTCGACGCATGGCGGCTTAGCCCGGCAGAGCGGGAGATCGGGATGCTTGCCCTCAAGGGCTTCGACATTGCCGAGATCGCGGCGATGCGCGGCGCGGCGCAGGGCACGGTGCGGGCGCAGATGACCTCGATCTACGCCAAGTCCGGCACCTCGGGCCGTCACCAGTTCGCCGCCTATTTCGTCGAGGACCTGCTGGCGGGCGGCCTCCACCCGCCCCCGGCGCGGCCCGATCAGGCGGCCGAATAGCGGGCGGCGTGGCGGGGCTGCTTGCCTGTGGCGGGGCTTGCGGCTAGGAACGCGGGAAGGTCTTCAACCCGAGAGTCCGCGATGCGTCTGTCCCGCTACTTCCTCCCCGTCCTCAAGGAAAATCCCGCCGAGGCCCAGATCGTCAGCCATCGCTACATGCTGCGCGCGGGCATGATCAAGCAGCAGGCCGCCGGGATCTATTCCTGGCTGCCGATGGGTTTCAAGGTGCTGCGCCGGATCGAACAGATCGTGCATGAGGAGCAGCAGCGCGCGGGCCATATCCCGCTTCTGATGCCGACGCTTCAGCCCGCCGACCTCTGGCGTGAGAGCGGCCGTTATGACGATTACGGGCAGGAAATGCTGCGCATCCGCGACCGGCATGAGCGCGACATGCTTTACGGTCCGACGAATGAGGAGATGATCACCGACATCTTCCGGTCCCATGTGAACAGCTACAAGGACCTGCCGCTGACGCTTTACCACATCCAGTGGAAGTTCCGCGACGAGGTGCGCCCCCGCTTTGGCGTCATGCGCGGGCGCGAGTTCCTGATGAAGGACGGCTACAATTTCGACCTGACGCGCGAAGACGCGCTGCATGCCTATAACCGCCACATGGTCAGCTACCTGCGGACCTACGAACGCATGGGCCTGACGGCGATCCCGATGCGCGCGGATAGCGGCCCGATCGGCGGCGACGACACGCATGAATTCCTCGTCCTCGCCTCGACCGGCGAAAGCGAGGTCTTTTATGACAGCGCGGTGACCGAGCTGAAGCTGGGCGACCGCGCGGTCGATTACGACAACCGCGAGGAGGTCGCCGCGATCTGTGCGGAGTTCACGACGCCCTATGCCCGCACGGACGAAACCCATGACGCGGCCGTGTTCGACGCGATCCCCGAGGGACGCCGCAAGGTCGGGCGCGGGATCGAGGTCGGGCAGATCTTCTTCTTCGGCACCAAGTATTCCGAACCGATGGGCGCGACGGTGGTCACCGCCGATGGCAGCCGCGTGCCGGTGCAGATGGGCAGCCACGGCATCGGCGTCAGCCGTCTGGTCGGCGCGCTGATCGAGGCCAATCACGACGACAAGGGCATCATCTGGCCCGAGGGCGTGACGCCTTTCTCTGTCGGGATCGTCAACCTCAAGCAGGGCGACGGGTCCACCGACAGCGCCTGCGAGTCGATCTATGCCGCGCTGAAGGCCAAGGGGCTTGATCCGCTTTACGACGACCGCGACGAACGGGCGGGGGCGAAATTCGCGACCGCCGACCTGATCGGCCTGCCGTGGCGGATCACCGTCGGGCCGCGCGGGATCGCCGCGAACAAGGTCGAACTGACCAGCCGCCGCACGGGCGAGAGCGAGGAGATGTCGCCCGAGGCCGCCATCGACCGCATGGCGAAGATCTACGCGGAGCATCCGTAAAAGGCCGCGTAGAGCGTGTCGCATGTTCGGGAAGCACGAAAACCGGCTCCCACTTTTCATGCCACATGCTCCAGCCCAGCCTTGCGCGGGGCGCGGCAAAAGCGGACACTCGGCGCAATGAAACCGCGTCCGAGGTAGGTTGATGGTCGTCAGGCTTCTTGCCCTTGCCGGTGGTGTCGCGGGCGGCCTCGCCCTGTCGCAATTCCCGGAGTTTTCGCAGCAATACCTTCAGCGGCTCGCTGGGCAGGTCGATGCGCTGTCCGCCGTGACCGCCGATTTCGATGCCTCTGCCGCCAAGTCCGGCCTGACCCGCGAGGCGGCGCTGGCGTCGATGACCGGGACCGAATTCCTCGGCTACAGGCAGGCCGACATGCGCGCCACCTTCACGCGCCATGACCGGTTGCAATCCGACCTGACCCTGTTGCGCGAGGCCGGGCCGATCGAACGGCTGTTCCTGCCGCAACGCTTCGACGATCCTGAGCTTCTAAGCGCCACCTGGTCCGATTTTCAGCCCGCCGTCCCGGCCACCACGGCGGGGGTGACGACCGGGGCGGTGGGCTTTGCGGGCGGCTGGGCCGCGATCATGGGGCTTCTGGCGCTGATCCTGCGGCCGTTCCGGCGCCGTCCCGCCTGACGCGCGCCTCTGACGCAACTGTGAGGGGCCAAATCGGGCCGGAGCGGGTTCAATGGGGACGTGACCCCGCGATTGAGGAGCCGAGATGTCCCGCACCGTTCAAGCCGCCGCCATCCTCTCCCTTCTGGCCGGTGCGGCCGCGGCCGAGGGTTGGGACCATGGCGCCCGCAACACGCCCCACCTGGCCCCGGCCCGCGCCGATCAGACCCGCGCGCCGAAGACCGAGGACGGGGTGGTTCTGACAGCCCGGACGCTGGCGCGCGGGCTGGACACGCCCTGGGCCGTCGCGGTGCTGCCCGATGGCGGCTACCTTGTCACCGAACGGGGCGGCACGCTGCGTGTCGTCGGCGCGGATGGCAGGGTGGGCGAGCCGGTCGCGGGGGTGCCGGATGTGCTGGCCGAGGGGCAGGGCGGGCTGCTCGACGTGGCGCTGGCGCCTGACTTCGCCGAAAGCCGCCGCATCTGGCTAAGCTATGCCAAACCGCTGGGCGGTGGCCTGTCGGCCACGGCGGCGGCCTATGCGACACTGGGGGCGGATAACCGGCTGACCGGGTTGACCGAGGTCTTCGTGCAGGACCCGCCATCGCCCACCGCCGCCCATTACGGGTCGCGTGTCGTGCCGGACGGCGATCATGTCTTCATCACCACGGGCGAACATTTCACCCCGCGGGAACGCCAGTTCGCGCAGGACCCGGCGAAAAGCTACGGCAAGGTGATCCGGCTGAACGCCGACGGCACGGTGCCGTCCGACAATCCATTCGCGGGGCAGGGCGGGGTCGCGGCGCAGGTCTGGTCGCTGGGTCACCGCAACCTGCAAGGCGCGGCGCTGGCACCGGACGGGGTGCTCTGGACGCTGGAACACGGGCCGCGCGGCGGGGATGAACTGAACAGGATCGCGCCGGGCCGGAACTATGGCTGGCCCGTCGTCAGCTATGGCGAGAATTACAACGGCAGCCCCATCGGCGAGGGCCTCGCCCATCGCGACGGGATGGAAGAGCCGGTCTATTTCTGGGACCCGGTCATCGCGCCGGGGGGCTTTGCCTTCTACGATGGCGCGATGCTGCCCGATTGGCAGGGCGACATCCTTGCCGCCTCGCTGAACCCCGGCGGCTTGGTGCGGCTGACGCTGGCGGAGGGACGGGTCACGGGCGAGGCGCGGTATTTCACCGGCGCCGCCCGGTTCCGCGACATCGCCATCGACCGCGACGGCGCGATCCTTGCCGTGACGGATTCGCCGGAGGGGGAGCTTTTGCGGATCACCCCGGACTGAGGGCCCTCTTGCCCTTGACCTTTCCCCCCGCCCTCGCCACCTTGCGCGCGCCCTGATGACCCGGAGCCCCGATGGCCAGCCGACCCGCGCCTTTCGCGCCTTTCGAATTCATGATCGCCTGGCGCTACCTGCGCGCGCGCCGTGCCGAGGGCGGGGTCAGCACGATGACCTGGATCAGCCTCATCGGCATCACGCTGGGGGTCATGGCGCTTGTCGTGACGCTGGCGGTGCGGGCCGGGTTTCGGACCGAGTTCGTCAATACCGTCATCGGCGCCTATGCCCATGCAGAGATCGGCAGCTATTCCTATCTGGACGAGAACGGCGTCAGCACGACCGCAATCACGGATTACGAGGCGCTGACTGCGCAGCTTCTGGCCGTGCCGGGGGTGACCCGCGCCAATCCGCGTGTCCTTGGCTATGCGATGGCGACCTATGGCAACCAGTCCGCGGTGGCCGAGGTGCATGGCGTCGCGGCCAAGGTGCTGCGCGACCTGCCGACATTCGAGGGCGCGCCGGAGCCATTGGGCGACATCGGCCGCTTTGATCAGGGGATCGCGGTCGGGGCCGGGATGGCGCGGACGCTGGGCCTTGGCATCGGTGACAAGCTGAAGCTGATCCAGCCGAACGGCGTCAAGACCGCCTTTGGTGTCAGCCCCCGCGTCAATGTCTATGAGGTTGTCTATATCTTCTCCGCCGGGCGGGCGGATGTGGACAGCGCGCGGATCTACATGCCCTTCGCCGAGGCGCAATCCTTCTTCAACCGCGAGGGTGGCGCGGACCAGATCGAGGTCTATGTCGAGCGGCCGGAGGAGATCGACGCGATGGTTCCCGCGCTGCAAGAGGCGGCGGGGGAGGGGCGCTATGTCTGGACCTGGAAGGACCGCTCGGGCGCGTTCCTGCGCGCGCTCTCGATCGAGGATGACGTGATGTTCCTGATCCTTGCGCTGGTGGTGCTGATCGCGACGCTCAACATCACCTCGGGTCTCATCATGCTGGTCAAGAACAAGGGCCGCGACATCGGCATCCTGCGCACGATGGGCCTGACCGAAGGGTCGATCCTGCGGGTCTTTTTCCTCTGCGGTGCCTTCACCGGGATCACCGGGACCATCGCCGGGGTGGCCCTTGGCAGCGTGATCGCCTGGAACATCGACGCCATCATGTCGGGCGTCAACTGGCTCAGCGGTGGCGGGGCCTGGGACCCGTCGATCCGGGGCATCTACCGGCTGCCGGCAGAGCTGCGGGCCTGGGATGTCGGGCGCGCGGTGGGGTTGTCGCTGATCCTGTCGTTCCTTGTCACCATCTTCCCCGCCCGCCGCGCGGCGCGGATGAACCCGGTCGAGGCGCTGCGCTATGAGTGAGACGGTGCTGGAACTGCGCGGGATCGCGAAGGTCTATCTGAAGGGCCAGCCGGGCGAGGTGCGGGTGCTGGACGCGCTTGACCTTGCCCTGGCGCCGGGGGAGGTCGCGGGCCTTGTCGCGCCGTCGGGCGCGGGGAAGTCCACGCTTCTCCATATAGCGGGGCTGCTTGACCGCGCGGATGCGGGGCAGGTGCTGATTTCCGGGCGCGAGGCGACCGGCCTGCCGGATGGTGAGCGCACGGCGCTTCGGCGGACCGAGGTCGGGTTCATCTATCAGTTTCACCACCTTCTGCCGGAATTCACGGCGCTGGAAAACGTTGTCCTGCCGCAGCTTGCGGCGGGTGTCGGGCGCGCGACGGCCGAGGCGCGGGCGCGCGCGTTGCTGGGGCAGGTGGGTGTTGCCGCGCGGGCCGATCACCGCCCCGCGGCGCTGTCGGGCGGCGAACAGCAGCGCGTGGCTTTCTGCCGGGCGCTGGCCAACGGGCCGCGTCTTCTTCTGGCGGATGAGCCGACCGGCAACCTTGACCCCGCGACCGCCGATCAGGTCTTTCACGTCCTGATGCAGCTTGTGCGCGAGACGGGCTTGTCCGCCCTGATCGCGACGCATAACCTTGAGATTGCGGGCCGGATGGACCGTGTGCTGCGGCTGGAAAACGGCCGGTTGATCGCAGGCTGAAGGGGGAAGTGTCATGACGAAACACCTGATCGCGCCGGGGGTTGCGGCTGTCTTCGGCCTTGCGGTCCTGGCGGCCTGCGCACCCGATGGCCGCGTCGCCGGACGCGCGCTTTACGACCAGTATTGCGTGTCCTGCCATGGCACCTCGGGCATCGGCGACGGCCCGGCGGCGGCGGGTCTTGACCATCCGCCAGCCGACCTGACGCGGATCTCCGAACGCAATGGCGGCACGTTCCCGATGGTCCGGGTGATGTCGGCGATCGACGGCTATACAAGGCGCGGCGACCGTGCCTCGGTCATGCCGGAACTGGGTGTGGCGCTTCAGGAAGGGCCTTTGGTCATGGTCCCGACCGGCGACGGGGTGGAAACGCCAACGCCCGCGAACCTGGTCGCCCTGGCGGAGTATCTGCGCGGAATTCAGCGCTAACCCGGCCCCTGGCGCCGAAAATGTTGATTTTTGAACATCGGCTGGTAACGTTCACGGGATAGGTCCCGTGGCGGAAGGGTCAGCCGATGCCGTTCGTGTCCTGGTACGAGAAGCATTATCTGCGTGTTCTGATCGGGGTGGGCGTGCTGTTCGGCGGCGCGGCGATTTTTGTGGCTGGCTATGCCAAAGGCTCGCCCAAATCCGCCTCCGCCCTCCTGATGCAATGGTCCGGCGATGCGGTCGAGGTCTTGTCCTCGGGCTGGGAGCAGGCCGCCGACCCGCTGCCGGAACATTTCCTCCAGCCGTCCCGCAAGCCGGGTGCAGGGGTGACGGTCAACACGCTGATGGACACTGATGACCTTGTTCTTCTGACCGGCTTTTTCGACGGCGATCCGGGCCTGCGCCTGATCCGGCGTGACGGCAGCACCGTGGCCTCATGGCGGGCGGCGTTCTCGGAACTGCTGCCGGAACGGGCGGACAAGCCCGGCGCGCCGCAAACCGACTGGAACGTGGATCTGCACGGATCTTACATCGAACCGGACGGGTCGGTTGTCTTCAACTTTGAATATCAGGGTACGGTGAAGCTGTCGCGCTGCGGCGAACGGCTTTGGGCGCTGCCGGAGCGGACCCATCACTCGATCGAGAAGGCCGCTGCCGGGGGCTACTGGGTTGGCGGGCTTGACGTCGATGCCGACGCGAACAATCCGACCTACCGCCCACTGGTCAGCCCGACGCGTGCGCGTGGGACGATCCAGGACGATCTGATCCTGCATGTGGGTGAGGATGGGCGCATCCTGTCCAGAAAATCGGTGTTCAAGCTGATGATGGAGAACGGTTTCGAACCGTTGCTGAGCGCGACCGGGGAAATGATGGCCAATGAATCGTTGACCGACAACGAACTCATGCACGTCAACATGATCGACGAACTTTCGTCCGACCTCGCCCCGGCCTTCCCGGAGTTCGCGGCGGGGAACCTCGTTGTTTCGGTACGCGATTACAATCTTGTCTTCGTCGTCGACCCGACCGACTGGCGCGTGAAATGGCATGGTACCGGGCCATGGCTGCGCCAGCACAGCGCGAAGTTCGTGTCGGACGGGACCATCGCGGTATTCAACAACAACACCTATTCCTATCAGTCCGGCCCCGACGGCGTGACCGATCTGAGCCAGCCGCGGACGAGCCAGATCCTTGCCGTCGATCCGGTCTCTGGCGACGCCAGGGTGCGCTACGGTGGGGATATGCTCAGCGTCTTTCGCGGCTATCTGCAAGAGCAGCCTGGCGGCGGGTTCCTGATCGCGGAACCGGAGGCGGGGCGGGTCATTCAGGTGGACGCGAAGGGCGATACGGTGTGGGAATATATCAACCGCTTCGACGACGACCGTGTGCTTGAGATGACTGGCGCCCGCGCCTTCCCGGCCGCGTATTTCACCGTGACCGACTGGTCCTGCCCCTGACGGGTCAGATCGCGGCGACTGCTTTCGCCAACATGTCCCGCACCTGTCCGGCGACGCCGGGAAGGGCCGCGTTCTGCACCGCCATCATCGAGGCGACGGGGTCTATCGCACTGACTTCGATGCCGTTTTCGACCTCGCGCAGGATCACGTTGCAGGGCAGCATGGCGCCGATCTTCGGTTCCATCCCGATCGCCTCCCAGGCCATGTTCGGGTTGCAGGCGCCAAGGATGCGGTAGCCGGGCATGTCGCGATCGAGTTTCTTCTTCATCGTCGCGGCGACGTCGATTTCGGTCAGCACGCCAAAGCCATGCGCCTGAAGGGCGGCGCGGGTGCGGGCGTCGGCCTCGTCGAAGCTGACGCCGGAAAGGGTGCGGTCGATGGTGTAGGACATGGGGGCCTCCGTTTGCCGGTCCCCCTGATATGGGGGCGGGCGGGGCGGGGTGCAAACGTTCGGGTTTGCGTCGGGTTCCTGTCGTTTATCTGTAGCGACAGCTATGGCGTCCGGTCGCGGGGGACGCGCTGTGCAAGCGGGAAGGGCGGCAGCCAGCTTTCGCGGCGGATCGTCCACAGCTCATAGGTCGGGGTGAATGCGTCGGGCGCGTCGAGGGCGCCAAGGTGGACCTCGATTTCATCGCCCCAGCGGGCGAAGACGGAGGAGCCGCAGGCGGGGCAGAAGTGGCGGCCCTTGTAGGCGCGCGTCTCGCCCGTCACGGTCACGGCGGCGGCGGGAAAGATCGCGGCGGCGAAGAAGAGCGCGCCGTGATGCTTGCGGCAGTCGAGACAGTGGCAGAGGCCCACCCGGTCAGGCGCGCCGGTGGCCGTCAGGCGCACCGCGCCGCAGAGGCATCCGCCGGTGGTGCTGGGCATCGGGGACCTCCCAAGGCTTATGCGTTCGGGCGGCGGGGACGGCTGCGGTCAGTCGCGGCTGTACATGCCCTCATAGATCGGGCCAAGCGTCTCGGCATCGAAAAGCGACGAAACCGAGGTCCCCGACCAGATGTTCATGATCGCCTGCGCGAACATCGGCGCGGTCGGGACGATGCGGATGTTCTTGGCGGATTTCACATGCTCGCTCGGCTCGATCGAATCGGTGATGACAAGGCTTTTCATCACAGATTTGGTGATCCGCTCAACCGCAGGGCCGGACAGGACGCCGTGGGTGATGTAGGAATGCACCTCGGCCGCGCCCGCCTCCATCAGCACCTCGGCCGCCTTGCAGAGCGTTCCGGCGGTGTCGCAGATGTCATCGACGATGATGCAGGTCTGCCCGGTGACGTCGCCGATCACGGTCATTTCCGCCACTTCGCCCGCCTTCACGCGGCGCTTGTCGACGATGGCCAGCCCGCAGCCGATCCGCTGCGCCAGTTCGCGCGCGCGGGCCACGCCGCCGACGTCGGGCGAGATCACGGTGACCTTGTCGAGCTTGCCCTTGAAGTGATGTTCGACATCCAGCGCGAAGATCGGCGCGGCATAGAGGTTGTCCACCGGAATGTCGAAGAAGCCCTGGATCTGCGCCGCGTGCAGGTCAAGCGTCAGGATCCGGTCCACGCCCGCCTCGGTGATGAGGTTGGCGACCAGCTTGGCGGAAATCGGCGTGCGCGCCTTGGCACGGCGGTCCTGGCGGGCATAGCCGAAATAGGGGATCACGGCGGTGATGCGATTGGCCGAGGAGCGTTTCAGCGCGTCGGTCATGATGAGAAGTTCCATCAGGTTGTCGTTCGCCGGGTTCGACGTCGACTGGATGATGTACATATCCTCACCCCGGACGTTCTCGAACACCTCGACGAAGATCTCCTGATCGTTGAAGCGTTCGACCCGCGCATCCACAAGGCCCACGTTCATGCCCCGGTGCATCGACATGCGGCGCGCGATGGATTTGCCCAAGGGACGGTTGGAATTGCCGGAGATCAGCTTCGGTTCGGTCATGCTGGCCATGTGCGGGTCCTTCTAGATCTGGTCCCCAGCGGGGCCGGATGACGGATTCGTGACGGTGACTTTCGCTTAGCACCGGGTCCGGGGTCCCGCCACCCCGGCAAACGTCCTATCGGGCGCGGTTTTCGAGAATGTCGCGATATGCAACGCAAAAGGCCGCCTTGCGGCGGCCGTTTCAGCGTTCCCTGTCCGGGAAAATTGGAGCGGGCGATGAGATTCGAACTCACGACCCTAACCTTGGCAAGGTTATGCTCTACCCCTGAGCTACGCCCGCATCCTTTGGGTGAGGCGGATTTATAAACTCTGCCGGGTGGCTGCAAGAGGAAAATCGCGGGGCGGGGTGAGAATCTTTGTCGTGCTGGCCCTGGGCGGGGGCGTGCGGCCGGAAACGGGCCTTTGTGGGGTGTTCCGGCGCCGGGGTGATTCGCCCAAATAGCGGTGAAAGCTTGAACAAGCGTATGGAATCGCTTGGAAACCTGGTTAACCGGGGATGAAGGCGGGGCGAAAACGTCGCCAAAGCCGGGGCGCGAGGGCGGATTAAGGATCGTGGCGGGATAGTGCCAAATCTTCGACGCAACCATGTCGAAATCCGGGCGAATTCGCGGTGCTGACTGGGGACATCGCCGATACGGCACCCACAACACCGCGCCCCGAGGGGCCACCGTCAGAAAGGACCACCATCATGTTCATGCAGGACATTCGCCATTTCGAACCCGCCCAGCCTGTCGATCTGCTCGCCCGGTTCATGAACCGCCAGCCCGGCGGCGTTGCCGGGGCGACGCTGATCGAGACCGAGGGCGGCTGGCGCCGGGCCGATGCGCTTGTTCCGGGGATGCGCGTTGCCACCTGGGACGGCGGGTTCCGCCCGCTTCTGGCGGTCGATACCGCGCGGCGCCACCCCGCCGGGCGCAGCCTGATCCGGGTACCGGGGGGTGTTCTGAACAATTGCGGCGCGGTCTGGCTTGACCCCGATCAGCAGGTGTTGATCCAGTCGCCGGTCGTCGCCGCCGTGCTTGAGGCCGAGGCAGCCCTTCTGCCCGCCGCGGCGCTGGAGGGGTATCGTGGCATCACCCGGCTGGCGCAGCCCGCGCCGATGGGGATCACCACGCTGCGCCTGGCCGAGGATGAGGTGATCTTTGCCGCCTCCGGTCTTTGCCTGGGCTGCCCGTCGGGGCAGGGGACGGATGCGGGCTATCACCCCGTCCTTGACCTGGCGCGGGGGCGTGACCTGATGGCGCTGATCGGCTGCGGGGCGCTCAGCCTTGACGAGCTGCCCCGCGCCGCGTGACCCGCGCCTCACGCCCCGGCCCGGCAGGTGCGAAAGATCGCCCGCGCGGGCAGGGCGGCCTCGCCCGCCTCGGGCAGGAACAGGTTCGCCGCCGCCCCGGCATCGTCGGGCGGCGGTGTGCGCATGTCCTGCCAAAGTGCGCGCGCGCGATCCTCGACCGCGCCGATCTGGCGGGCGATGCGCGCGAACGCCTCGGCCCGCTGGACCGGCGAACAGTCCTCGGCCGTGCCGAGCCAGCCCAGCGTGCCGCGCAGCCCGCCCAGCGTCAGGATCACGTCCTGCACCAGAAAGACCTCAAGCGCCGCGTGTCTGTCATGAATCATCTTGCTACCCCTTCATTCCCCGCAGGCAGGGTAGAGGGGGGCGATTAACGCTGGCCTAACGGGGCAGGGTCGGCGGACGACCGCGGGGGGGCGCCGCGACGGTTGAGGTTGCCACTTTATGGTGACGGTGCATCCATCGTTCGTTCAGCGCGCCACGTTGCAGAAGCGGCCGCCCATGCGGGCGGTCGGCCGCTGGCCCGGCGGGGCCGGAGGGGGGTGACGGCGGCAGCGTCCCGGACCTGATCCGGGACCTCTTCTTCCGGTGGCGGAGGTCCCGGATCGGGGTCCGGGACGGCGAGGTATGGGCCTCCCCCCCCCCGCTCAGCGCCAATCGGCGGGCATCGGGTCCTTCGACAGAAGATCGGTGATATAGGCGGCGGATTCGGCGTCAAGCTGCGGGATCATCACGCGGGTGGTGTAATGGCCGTAAAGGTGGCCGTCCGGCCCCTCGAACCCCCAATCCTCGATCTGGTCGCGGGTGAAGGTCAGCGTGTCGCCGATCTGCATCCCCGGCAGCGCCACGGGTTCGTTGGCAAGCTCTCCCTTGCCCTGACCGTCGGGCGACAGCATGAAGGGAGAGACCCAGATGATCTCATGCTCCATCTCGGGATGGTCCACCTTCACCGAGACCTTGACCGAATATTCGATCGCCGAAAGCTTTGTCCCGGCCCCGGCATGGGCCAGAAAGACCGGCAGGGTGGAAACCGCCGTTTCGATGGCGCGGTTCATCACCGGGTCGTCGCCGGCGAAATTGATGGTGGGGTCCTGCGCCCGCGCCAGCCCCGGCAGGGCCAGCGAGAGGGCAAGAAGACAGGCAAAACGCATCACTCATTCCAGTTCTATCAACAGGTCCTTTGCGTCGATCTGTGCGCCCGCCGCGACATGCAGCGCCTTGACGGTGGCGGGGCGGTCGGCATGGATGCCGGTTTCCATCTTCATCGCCTCGATGGTCAGCAGAAGGTCGCCCGCGTTGACCTTCTGCCCCGCCGTCACGGCGACGGAGGCGACGGAACCGGGCATCGGCGCGCCGATATGGTTGGGGTTGCCCTCGGCCGCCTTGGGCTTGGTCGCGGTCGCGGCCTTGACCAGACGGTTCGGCACCCGGATCACGCGGGGCTGGCCGTTCAGTTCGAAGAAGACCTTCACCTCACCCTGATCGTCGGTCTCGCCCACGGTCTGAAGCCGGATTTCCAGCGTCTTGCCGGGGTCGATCTCGGCCGTGATCTCCTGCCCCGGCTCCATGCCGTAGAAGAAGATCGGCGTCGGCAGCGTGCGGACCGGGCCATAGTTGCGGTGCCGACCCATGTAGTCGAGGAAGACCTTGGGATACATCAGGTAGCCGTTGAGGTCCTCATCGTCGATCCTGAAACCACCAAGCTCGCCCGAGACCTCGGCGCGCGTCGCCTCAAGATCGACCGGCGTCAGGTGCTTGCCGGGGCGTTCGGTATTGGGCGCCTCGCCCTTCAAGACCTTCCTGACGATGCCTTCGGGGAAGCCGCCCGGCGGCTGGCCGAGATTGCCGCGCATCATGTCGACGACAGAGTCGGGGAAGGCCACGTCGATGCCCGGGTCCTCTACCTGCGCCCGTGTCAGGCCCTGCGCCACCATCATCAGCGCCATGTCGCCCACGACCTTCGAGGAGGGCGTGACCTTGACGATATCGCCGAACATCCGGTTCACATCGGCATAGGTCTGGGCCACCTCATGCCAGCGTTCCTCAAGGCCAAGGGACCGCGCCTGCGCCTTGAGGTTGGTGAACTGCCCGCCCGGCATTTCGTGCAGGTAGACCTCCGACGCCGGGGCTTCGAGCCCGCTTTCGAAGGCCGCATACTGGTGGCGCACGGCCTCCCAATAGTTCGAAATCTCACGGATGGCGGCGATGTCGAGGCCGGTGTCACGCTCCGTATGCGCCATCGCCTCGACGATGGAGCCAAGGCAGGGCTGCGAGGTCCCGCCCGAGAAGGCATCCATCGCCGCATCCACGGCCGAAACTCCGGCATCGGCGGCGGCAAGGATCGTGGCGCCTGCGATTCCGCTCGTGTCATGGGTGTGGAAGTGGATCGGCAGGCCGACCTCTTCCTTCAGCGCCTTGAAGAGGGCGCGGGCCGCGGCGGGCTTCAGCAGCCCCGCCATGTCCTTCAGGCCCAGCACATGCGCGCCCGCGGCCTTCAGCTCTTTCCCCATCGCGACGTAATAGTTCAGGTCATACTTCGCGCGGTCCGGGTTCAGGATGTCGCCCGTGTAGCAGATCGCCGCCTCGCAGACCTTGTCGTTCGCGATCACCGCATCCATCGCGACGCGCATGTTTTCGACCCAGTTGAGACTGTCGAAAACGCGGAAGACGTCGATGCCGGTGGTCGCGGCCTGACGCACGAATTCCTGCACCACGTTGTCGGGATAGTTGGTGTAACCGACCCCGTTCGAGGCGCGCAGCAGCATCTGCGTCATCAGGTTCGGCATCGCCGCGCGCAGGTCGCGCAAACGCTGCCATGGGCATTCCTGCAAGAAGCGATAGGCGACGTCGAAGGTCGCGCCGCCCCAGCATTCGACGGAGAAAAGCGGGGAGAGGTTCGCCGCATAGGCCGGCGCCACCTTGATCATGTCGATCGAGCGCATCCGCGTGGCCAGAAGCGACTGATGCCCGTCGCGCATCGTCGTGTCGGTCAGCAGAAGCTTTTTCTGCGCCCCCATCCAGTCGGCAACCGCCTGCGGACCCTTTTCGACCAGCAGGTCGCGGGTCCCCTTCGCGGGGGCCTTGGCCGGACGCGGGGCCTTTGGCGGGCGCGCCTCGGCATGGGGCCGGGCACGGCCCGCCGTCTCCGGGTGTCCGTTCACCGTGATGTCGGCGATATAGGTCAGGATCTTCGTCGCCCGGTCGCGGCGCTTTTTGAAGCTGAAAAGATCCGGCGTCGTGTCGATGAACTTGGTCGTATAGGTGTTGTCGAGGAAGGTCGGGTGCTTCAGCAGGTTTTCGACAAAGGCGATGTTGGTGCTGACACCGCGCACGCGGAATTCGCGCAGCGCCCGGTCCATGCGGCTGATCGCCTGTTCCGGCGTCGGCGCCCAGGCCGTGACCTTGACCAGAAGCGAGTCGTAGTAGCGGGTGATGACGCCGCCCGCATAGGCCGTGCCGCCATCAAGGCGGATGCCCATGCCGGTCGCGGAGCGATAGGCGGTGATGCGGCCGTAATCGGGGATGAAGTTGTTCTGCGGGTCCTCGGTCGTGACCCGGCACTGGATCGCATGGCCGCGAAGCTGTACGTCCTCTTGCCGCGCGACGCCGGTCGCCTCGGCCAGGGTCTTGCCCTCGGCGATCTTGATCTGGGCCTGCACGATGTCGATGCCGGTCACCTCTTCGGTGACGGTATGTTCGACCTGAACGCGGGGGTTGACCTCGATGAAGTAGAACTGGCCGGAGTCCATATCCATCAGGAACTCGACCGTCCCCGCGCATTCGTAATTCACATGGGCGCAGATCTTGCGGCCAAGCTCGCAGATCTCGGCCCGCTGCGCATCGGTCAGATAGGGCGCGGGGGCGCGTTCGACGACCTTCTGGTTGCGGCGCTGGACGGTGCAGTCGCGTTCAAAGAGGTGATAGATCTGCCCGTGCTGGTCGCCGAGGATCTGCACCTCGACATGGCGCGCGCGCAGGATCATCTTTTCCAGATAGCCCTCGCCATTGCCAAAGGCCGCTTCCGCCTCACGCCGCCCCTCGCGGACCTTCTCGACCAGCTCCTCGGGCTTGGTGATCGGGCGCATGCCCCGGCCGCCGCCGCCCCATGAGGCCTTGAGCATCAGCGGATAGCCGATTTCCGCGGCCTCGCGCTTGATCGCGTCGAAATCATCGCCCAGCACCTCGGTCGCCGGGATCACCGGCACACCGGCGGCAATGGCGACGCGGCGGGCCGAGGCCTTGTCGCCAAGGGCGCGCATCGTTTCGGCCTTCGGGCCGATGAAGGTGATGCCGTTCGCCGCGCAGGCTTCGACGAAATCGGGGTTCTCCGACAGAAGGCCATAGCCCGGATGGATCGCGTCGGCGCCGCATTCCTTCGCCACCCGGATGATCTCGGGGATCGACAGATAGGCCGCGACCGGCCCCATGCCCTCGCCGATCCGGTAGGCCTCATCCGCCTTGAAGCGGTGAAGCGACAGCTTGTCCTCCTCGGCATAGACCGCCACGGTCCGTTTGCCCAACTCGGTCGCCGCCCGCATCACGCGGATCGCGATCTCACCCCGGTTGGCCACTAGGATCTTCTTGAAGTCGGTCATGCCAGGCTCTCCCATTGCGCGGCGCGAAGATTAGCGATGCTGCGCTGCGGCGCAATGCCTTAGGGCCGCAGAGTGTAAGGTTTCTGTAACATTTTGCCCGTGATACCGCGCCCCGTGCCGCAGGCTGCTGCGGGAACGAAGCAATTCCGCCGAAAACGACCGGGTCAGCCGATCAGGCGGGCGCGGACATCGGTCAGGCTGCGGGTCCCCATCTGGCCCATGTTGGAAATCAGGTCGAGCCTCAGCATATCGACCAGATGCGCGGGACCAGCTTCGCCCAACGCGGCCAGTGCATAGTGCCAGGCCCGCCCCATCATCACGAAATCCGCGCCGAGTGCCACGGCGCGCAGCATGTCCAGCCCGCCCTCGATCCCGCTGTCGAAGATCACCGGCAGGGTCGTGGCGGCGCGCACCTCGGGCAAAGCCTCGATCGAGGCGGGGGCGGCGTCGAACTGCCGCCCGGCATGGTTCGAGACCCAGATCGCGTCCACGCCTTCGTCCTGCAAGCGCGCGGCATCGTCGGCGCGCAGCACGCCCTTGACGATAAACGGGCCGTCCCAGGCGTCGCGCAACCATTTGACATAGTCCCAGTCGGGCGAGGTGCGCAGCAGATAGCCCACATGCGCGGTGGAGGACGTCTTCACCGACGTGTCGGCGTAGCTGTCCATCAGCCGCATCCGGGGCATCCCGTGTTTCAGGGTGCCAAGCGCCCAGGCCGGGCGCTGCATCACCTGCGCCAGAAGGCGCGGCGTCAGGCGCGGCGGCTGGGTCAGGCCCGACCGGGTCTGGCGTTCCCGGCGGCTGGCGACCGGCACGTCAACGGTCAGGATCAGCGCGGAAAACCCCGCCGCCTTCGCGCGTTTCAGCATGTCGGTGCGGATGCCGGGATCGCGCGGGGGGTACATCTGGAACCAGCCATGCGCGCCCAGATGGGGTGCCACCGCCTCGGGCGTCTGGGCGGCGACGGTGGAAAGGCCATAGGGAATGCCCGCCGCCGCGGCCGCCGCCGCCAGCATCCGTTCCGCATCGGGCCAGAAGATGCCCGACATGCCGACGGGCGAGATGCCGAAGGGCAGGGGATAGGTCTGGCCGAACATCTGCACGCTCAGGTCCGGGGTGAATTCGCCATGCAGGACCGAGGGGCTGAGCAGAACCTCATCCAGCTTCGCGCGGTTCCGGCCCTGCGTCGCCTCGGTTCCCGTGGCGCTTTCGAGGTATTCCCAGACGAACCACGGCATCCGCGCCCTTGCGCGGGCTTTCAGGTCGGAGAGGGCGGGGTAGCGCGAATGCAGGTCCATGGCGGCATTTCTTCTTGGCCTGCGCGGGAAAGTCCAGCGTAACGGAAGGAACAGAGTGTGAACTTGTCTTTTATTCGCGAAACGATGCGTCTAGATTGTCGCGCATGAGCAGCTTTGACGATGCCGACGCCTTTGAAGGCGCATCCCTTTCCGCCCGCGCCATGGCCGCGCGGCCTGCGCCCTATCTTGACGGGCTGAACCCCGCGCAGCGCGAGGCGGTGGATGCGCTGGACGGCCCGGTCCTGATGCTGGCGGGGGCCGGGACCGGCAAGACCCGCGCGCTGACGGCGCGGATCGCGCATCTTCTGGGGCAGGGCAGGGCGCGGACGAATGAGATCCTCGCCGTCACCTTCACCAACAAGGCCGCGCGCGAGATGAAGGAAAGGGTCGGGCGGCTGATGGGCGGCCCGGTGGAAGGCCTGCCCTGGATGGGGACCTTCCATTCGCTCTGCGTGAAAATCCTGCGCCGCCATGCGGAGTTGGTTGGGCTGAAATCCAACTTCACCATTCTCGATACCGATGACCAGATCCGGCTGATGAAGCAGTTGATCGTCGCGGCCAATATCGACGAAAAACGCTGGCCCGCGCGGCAACTGGCCGGGTTGATCGACAGTTGGAAGAACCGCGCCTGGGGGCCGGAGCAGGTCCCCGCCGCCGAAGCCAGCCATTTCAACAACATGGGAACCGAACTTTACGCGGCCTATCAACAACGTCTTCTGGCGCTGAACGCCTGCGATTTCGGCGATCTCCTGCTTCACGTCGTGACCATCTTCCAGACCCGGCCTGACGTTCTGGAACAATATCAGCGCTGGTTCCGCTATATTCTGGTGGACGAATATCAGGATACGAACATCGCCCAGTATCTCTGGCTGCGGCTTCTGGCGGGCAGGCACAAGAACATCTGCTGCGTGGGCGACGACGACCAGTCGATCTATGGCTGGCGCGGCGCCGAGGTCGGCAACATCCTGCGGTTCGAAAAGGACTTCCCCGGCGCCAAGGTGATCCGGCTGGAACAGAACTATCGTTCCACCGAACACATCCTCGCCGCCGCCTCGCGGCTGATTTCGGGTAACGCGGAGCGTTTGGGCAAGGATCTCTGGACCGAAGAAAAGGGGGGAGAGAAGATTCGCCTGATCGGCCATTGGGACGGCGAGGAAGAGGCCCGCTGGATCGGGGAGGAGATTGAAGCGCTCTACAGCGGCGTGTCGGCTATCGCCAAACGCAGGCAGAACGCTCGGTCTGTATCGCCCGGACAGGAAGCAGATCGCTTGGCCAAAGGCGGCACGGTCTCGAAGAATCGCGATGGGGATATTCATCAGGTAAATCTCATGCGGGCGGAGAGCTTGACGCCCGAAGGACGTTCCAATCTCCCGATCCCGCAGACTTTTGGACTCGACGAAATGGCCATCCTCGTCCGCGCCAGCCACCAGATGCGCGCCTTCGAGGACCGTTTCCTGACCATCGGCCTGCCCTACCGCGTCATCGGCGGCCCGCGATTCTATGAGCGGTTGGAGATCCGCGACGCGATGGCCTATTTCCGCCTCGCCGTGTCGCCCGAGGACGATCTGGCGTTTGAGCGGGTGGTCAACACCCCCAAGCGCGGGCTGGGCGACAAGGCACAGCAGGTGATTCAGCGTCAGGCGCGGGAGGATGGCGTCAACCTGTTGGAAGGCGCGCGCTACTGCGTAGCGTCGGGTCAGATCGGCGGCAAGGGCGGGGCGCAGTTGCGCGTCTTTGTCGAGGCGGTGGACCGCTGGCACTGGTTTATTCGAAATGTCGGGAATGAATTGGAGATTAAGAAGCGCAAAGAAGCGATTGGCGTCTTTGATGAAGCGATCGCGCAGTTGGCGGCTGAACTCGATGAATTTCCCGAACCTGAAGGCGCCGATCGAGCGCTGGCGGAGCCAATTGCTATTGAACTTGAACAGTATCAATCCAAACGATGGCTGGTTGAAAGGGAGCTATCGTTCCTAGACGGGGACCACGTCCGCCTCGCCGAGACGATCCTTGAAGACTCCGGCTACACCGAGATGTGGCAGAACGACAAGACGCCCGAGGCGCCGGGGCGGCTGGAGAACCTGAAAGAACTCGTGAAGGCGCTGGAATCCTTCGATAATCTTCAGGGTTTCCTCGAACATGTCTCGCTTATCATGGACAATGACAGCGAGGATGCGGAGGAGAAGATCACCATCATGACGCTTCACGCCGCCAAGGGGCTGGAGTTTCCGGTGGTCTTCCTGCCGGGATGGGAGGACGGGCTGTTCCCGTCCCAACGCTCCATGGATGAAAGCGGGTTGAAGGGGCTGGAGGAGGAGCGGCGGCTGGCCTATGTCGGCATCACGCGGGCCGAGGAGCTTTGCACGATCTCCTATGCGTCGAACCGCCGGATCTATGGGCGATGGGAGGCGCAATATAAGTCGCGTTTTCTCGAAGAACTTCCTGACGAGCACATAGACGACATTAGCTCTCCGAGCCTTTACGGCGGCGGCTTTGGCGCCGCCGGTCAGGGCTTCGGCACCTCGGCGGTCGAGGATCGCGCTGCCCGCGCCGACGTCTACAACTCACCCGGCTGGAAGCGGTTGCAGGACCGCGCCGGAAGCCGCCCCGTCAGCCAGCCGCGCGAGGCACGTCATGTCGTGATCGACCTCGACGCGGTGTCGTCCTTCACCGAGGGCGACCGGGTGTTCCACAAGAAGTTCGGCTACGGCACGGTCGAGGCGCTTGAGGGCGACAAGCTGGAGGTGGCGTTCGACAAGGCGGGGACGAAGCATGTCCTGGCGGGATATGTCGTCGCCGCCGACATCGCGGACGAGATCCCGTTCTGAGTTATAGCATTTCGGGTTTGCACTGAATCAGAATTCGAACTTATTACGTTCGAATTCTGATGCTTGCTTTCTCAACGTAGACCCGAAACGCTTTAACGGTCGTTCAACCCCTTGCCGGCAAAGATCTTTTCCGCCGCCTTGTCGATTCGTGAGACGCGCGTCTTGGACTGTTTCGCCTGCGAGACATGCAGCACCCAACTGCGCCGCCGCCCCGGTGTCAGCGCCTCGAACGCGGTGCGGAGCGCATCGTCCGCATCCAGCCGGTCGACAAGCTCGGCCGGATAATCCAGGTCGTCCTTCGGCAGATCGACCTTCAGCCCGGCCTTCTCGATCCCGATCGCCTCGGCAAGGTAATCGGCAAGCGTCGGCGCCAGCCGCCTTACCTCCTCCACGCTGGTGACCTTCACCACCCGTGTGCTGCGCGAATTTTCACCTTGCGCGACAAGGATGCCCGCCTTGTCCGCCAGCAGCACACCCTTGAAGAACCCCAGCGCCGCGTGGTCCTTGAAGCCCCAGACCAGCGCGACGTTGTGGCCGTCATGGGTATAGACGGGGGAGCGCCACTTGAAGTCTTCGCACAACCCGCTGTCACGCAGGACCCCGCGCAGGGCGGCCAGTTCCGCGCGCCATCTGTCCTGCCTTGCATAGAACACCTCGGCCTTGGGGTTCGCGCGTCCCATCTTTGCCTCCGTCTGCCCTGCGGGCGGGAAGGGTAGGGCGCGAACCGGCCGCTGTCCATCGCGGGTCGGCATCGGGGCATAAATGGCAGACGCCACAAGGAGTTGCGTTTCGGTCGAGAAAAAGTCGTTGAAAAACAGAGCGGCGATCTCAAAGCCGAGCCGGGATTGGCTTTCTTCTCAGAAGACCTTGCCTCTCACGGGCCGCATGGCGCTTGCAACGCCGAAGCTGCCCTTCGGGCAGCGCGCGGCGAACGGTGGTACTGAGCCCTTCGCGGTCGCTCCCCCTGCCCGGAACCAAGGCGCGTCCCGCGCCGCCGGGCATCGCCCGACCGCCCCACCGGGCGGGCGATATTGCACCGTCCCGACCCGAACAGCCGTTGGAGGTGGGCCGCACCATAAAGCGCTTCCGAACAGCCCGCCCTACGCCCACCCGCGGTCGGGCAATGCCTCGGACGAAAAAGGCAGAACTATCTGACGCTTTTCATAAAAAAACGGCGGCCCCAGGGAGGAGGAGGGGGCCGCCGTCATGACGCTCTGGTCCCAGGGAGGAGGAGGGGACCTCACGTTTTGATGTGAAGGGGCGGTGGCAGCTCAGGGAGGAGGAGGAGCTGCCACCGTCTTCACTACGGTCCCGCCCAGGGAGGAGGAGGGGCGGGGTCGTATCACGTTGGGCCGTTCAGGCCCGAATGTCGTCCGGCAGACCGCCGGGGGGTGAAGGCGCGGCGGTCCCAGGGAGGAGGAGGGGACCGCCGCTCTTCTGCACGGGACCTCCAGGGAGGAGGAGGGAGGTTGCCCGTGTCCTGGTGGACCCGAAGGTCCGGTCTTGTGCGGCCGTTTCCGGGAGGAGGGCGTGCCGCTTTTTCCGGGGCCAGGGAGGAGGAGGAGGCCCCGGAGAAACCTTACTTGCCGTAGGCGGCTTCCATCGCGACCGCGCCGATCATCGACCGGGCGATGCCCAGATCCGCCAGATCGCGGTTGGAGAGCGATTTCAGCTCGGCGAGGGTCTGGCGATAGACCCGGTTGCGGCGGCGCTGGTCGCGGAACTTCTCGACCAGGGCGCCAAGGCCGTGGAAAAACCCGAACTCACCGCTGCGTGTTACGTTTGCAAAAGCCATCTCGTCGTCTCGTCTTTTCGTCTAGCTGGCGACCTGTCTGTCACCGTTGGGGCTAACATGAGGTTTATGCTGCGATTGCACAATAGCCCTTCGAAGCAATGCTGCCATGCAGCAATTGCATGGCCGAGGGGGGCAATTTTGTGTTCCGTTACGGCAACTTGCACAATTATGTCACAATTCCCACGTGGCCACTTCATTGTCGGGCGACATGGTCATAAATTGGGCAAAACGGGAAAGGTAGTACGATGGATGTGACGCGTGAAAAGATAGTTGAGGCCCTTGGGCGGATCGCCCTGCCGGATGGCAAGGATCTGGTTTCCGCCGATCTGGTGCGCGCCCTGTCCGTCACCGATGGCGCGGTGCGATTCGTCATCGAGGTGCCGGACCCCGCCGTCGCGCGGCAGATGGAGCCGGTGCTGAAGGCGGCCGAGGCCGCGGCGCAGGCGGTGCCGGGGGTGACCTCCGTTTCGGCCGTGCTGACTGCGCATGGCCCGGCGCCGAAACCGGCCGAGCCGCCCAGCCTGAAGATCGGCGGCCACCCGACGCCGCAGACCGGCCCCCAGCAGATCAGCGGCATCGACCGCATCGTCGCCATCGCCTCCGGCAAGGGCGGGGTGGGCAAGTCCACCCTGTCCTCGAACCTCGCCGTCGCGCTGGCGCGGCAGGGGCGGCGGGTCGGGTTGCTGGACGCCGATATATACGGTCCCTCGCAGCCGCGGATGATGGGCGTCAACAAGCGCCCCGGTTCGCCCGACGGCAAGCGTATCCTGCCGCTTGAGGCGCATGGCGTCGTGATGATGTCGATCGGGTTGATGCTGAAAGAGGGCGAGGCGGTCGTCTGGCGCGGCCCTATGCTGATGGGCGCGCTGCAACAACTGCTTGAACAGGTGTTCTGGGGCGAGCTTGACGTGCTGATCGTCGACCTGCCGCCGGGGACCGGGGATGTGCAGCTGACGCTGTGTCAGCGCACCCATATGACCGGCGCCATCGTCGTGTCGACGCCGCAGGACGTGGCGCTGATCGACGCGCGGCGCGCCATCGACATGTTCGGCAAGCTCAAGACCCCGATCCTTGGCCTGGTGGAGAACATGTCCACCTATGTCTGCCCGAATTGCGGGCATGAGGCGCATCTGTTCGGTCATGGCGGCGTCGCGGCCGAGGCCGAGGCGCTGGGCGTCCCCTTCCTGGGCGAGGTCCCGCTGAGCCTTGAGATCCGGCAGGCGGGCGACACCGGCGTGCCGGTCGCCGCCGGAGAGGGGCCGATGGCCGAGGCCTATGCCCGCCTCGCCGCGCGCCTGATCGCGGGCGGAATGGCCTGACGCGCCGCTGAACGCACCCGGCTTCGGGATTTCATGGGAATGATGCCCCTCCTCTGGGAGGGCATGGGAAACTCTGGGGATCACGCCGCTTGCGCCGAATCAATCGGGCGTGAGTCGGCGTGATTTTCCGCGATTCCGGGCGGTTTTTGCTGGGGAAGGCCGTGCGCCCGGGCGAAATCTGGAATTTTCTGGGATTTTGCGGGAATTTATCTTCTTGCCAGATTTTACCCTTATATTGTGCGATCTCTCCGTCCGTTCCGCTACATTTATGAATTTTGGCGTCGCAATCGCCCCCAAATGCTGTTTCTGAAGGGGTCTCGAAGCCCCATCTTGTGCCTTGGTGGGGTGGATTCCTGTTGCTTCCCGTAAAATCCCATGGCAAACAGGGTTCACCGATGAGGACGGGCACGAACGGGCGCAAAGACCCATAAGGCAAGTCAGGTTTCATACAGGCACCCGCTTTCATCGAACCAAGAGATCCGGCGCGCAAGCGAGCAGACATCCCCCCAGGTGGCATGCGCAGCCGGACAGACCCAGAGATGGGAACGAGGGCGGCGGATCGGGCAGTGGCAGCAGCCCGATCCGCCGTTGTCGTTCCAGGGTCTCGGGTCCGCAAGGCAGCGGTAAATTCCGGGGGGAGGGGACAGTGACGGGAGCGCGGGCCAGTGGCACGCAGGTTCAGAGGCTCGGAGACATTCAAGGTAGACGCGAAAGGTCGCGTCTCCATTCCGGCCGCCTTCCGTCGTGTCATCGAAGCCTCTGACCCCGACTGGAAAGAAGGCCTTCGCCCCAACATCGTCATCGTCTACGGCCCCGAAAGCCAGAACTGGCTCGACGTCTTCTCGATGGAGGCGGTGTTCGAGATGGATGAGCAGATCGGCATGATGCAGCGCGGCTCTCCCGAACGTCTGATGAACGAGGAACTGATGTATGGTCAGTCCTTCGAGGCGCAGATCGACGATGACGGCCGCCTGACCATCCCGCAGAAATACCGCGACAAGATCGGCCTGAAGGGCGAGGCGTTCTTTATCTCCGCCGGTGACTATTTCCGTATCTGGACGCCCGAGGCCTATGACGCCAAGGCCGCCCGTCGCAGCGCGAAGCTGGCCGATCAGTACCCCGAGGACTTCGATCCCAGAAGCCTCCTGCCAGCCCTGCCGAAAGGGTAAGCCATGGCTGCCGCCGCTGCCCGCGCAACCCCGACCGACCCCCATATCCCTGTCCTGCTCGGGCCGCTTCTTCAGGCGGTCGCGCCGGTGTCCGGCACCTGGGTGGATGGCACCTTTGGCGCGGGCGGCTATGCGCGCGGCTTGCTGGCTGCCGGGGCCGGTACCGTGATCGGGATCGACCGCGACCCGACGGTCTTTCGCATGGCAAGGGGTTGGGCGGCGGATTATGGCGACCGGCTGCGGCTGGTCGAAGGTACGTTTTCCGATCTCGATACCCTCGCGGGCGAACCGGTGGATGGTGTCGTCCTCGACCTTGGCGTGTCGTCGATGCAGTTGGATCAGGCAGAGCGCGGGTTTTCCTTCCAGAAAGACGGCCCGCTGGACATGCGCATGTCCGATAGCGGGCCGACGGCGGCGGATTTCGTCAACACCGCTTCGGAAGCCGAGATTGCCGATGTCCTCTTTCACTATGGCGAGGAACGCGCCGCGCGCCGTATCGCCCGCGCCATCGTCGCGGGGCGCCCCTTTGCCCGCACGCTTGATCTTGTGCAGGTCATCGAACGCTGCCTGCCGCGCCCGAAGCCGGGGCAAAGTCATCCCGCCACGCGGAGCTTTCAGGCGATCCGTATCGCCGTGAATGACGAATTCGGGCAGTTGGCCGAGGGGCTTGAGGCCGCGGAACGGGCGCTGAAACCCGGTGGGCAACTGGCCGTCGTGACCTTCCATTCGCTTGAAGACCGGATCGTGAAGCGGTTTTTCCAACACCGTTCGGGGGCCGAGGGGCAGGGCAGCCGCTACGCCCCCGCCCGCGTGCAGGAGGCGCCGGCCTTCACGCTCAAAACCCGCCGCGCCGTCGGCCCGGATGAGGCGGAGCTGGCCGCCAATCCCCGCGCGCGGTCCGCGAAACTGCGTGTCGGCGTCCGCACCGACGCACCCGCCGGGCGTGCCGACCGTGCCGCGCTTGGCCTGCCGAAACCGGCCCTGGGAGGGCGATCCTGATGCGTAACCTGATGCTTTTCCTTTCGGCCGTCGCGGTCATGGGCCTGGCTTTCTGGGCCTACCGGGAAAACTACCGGACCCAGGCGGAGATTTCGCAGGTCAAGGCGCTTCAGGCCGAGATAAGGCAGTTGAAGGAATCGCTTTCCATGCTGAACGCGGAGTGGGCCTATCTGAACCGCCCCGACCGGCTGCGTGAACTGGCGGACCTGAACTTCCCCCGTCTGGGCCTTCTTCCGCTGAACCCTGAACAGTTCGGCGATGTGGCGGCGATCACCTATCCCGATATCGTCCTGCCGCCGATCACCAACCCGATCGAAACCGCGGCCGCGGCCGCGCTTGCCGAAGGGGGCGTGCAATGACCCGTATCCCGCTGCGCCCGCTGGCCCGTATCCTGTCCGCCCGCGCCAAGGGCGAGAACCCCGATGTGATCGAGCGTGAGAATATCCGCCAGCGCCATGAAGAGATGCGCGACCGGTCCCGCGCCATGGCCGAAGGGCGGTTGCTCTTGCTCTGCGGTGCATTTCTTGCGGTCTTCGGCGTCGTCGCGGCGCAGATGGGTTTTCTGGCGGCGAGCGAGCCCGCCGAGCCCGTCAGCGCCCAGTCCGGGTCGGCCATCGTCGCCCAGCGGGCCGACATCGTCGACCGTGAGGGGCGCATTCTGGCCACCAACCTCGTCACCCATTCGCTTTACGCCCAGCCGCCGCAGATGGTCGACCCTGTCGGTTCCGCCGAAAAGCTGGCGGCGATCTTTCCCGACCTGGATGCAGAGCGGTTGAAGAAGGACTTTACCGGCAAGCGCAAGTTTCTGTGGGTGAAAAAGAAAATCTCCCCCGAGCAGATGCAGCTCGTGCATGAGATCGGCGATCCCGGCCTTCTCTTCGGCCCGCGTGAGATGCGGCTTTACCCGAACGGTGCCATCGCCTCGCACGTCCTTGGCGGGGCGAGTTTCGGCCGCGAAGGCGTGCGGTCGGCCGAGGTGGTGGGGACGGCGGGGGTGGAAAAGACCTTCGACACCTGGCTGCGCGACCCCGCCAATGGTGGCGCCCCGCTGCAACTGTCGCTGGACTTGACCGTGCAATCGACGGTGGAGGATGTGCTTTACGGCGGCATGAAGCTTATGAACGCCAAGGCGGCGTCCGCCATCCTGATGGATGTCCATACGGGTGAGGTGGTGGCCATGGCCTCGCTGCCCGATTTCGACCCCAACACCCGTCCCGCGCCGCTTCTGAAGGGCAATCCCGGCGACAGCCCGCTGTTCAACCGCGCGGTGCAGGGGGTGTATGAGCTTGGGTCGACCTTCAAGGTCTTCGCCGTCGCGCAGGCGCTGGAACTGGGGCTTGTGAACCCCGATACGCTGGTCGATACCCAAAGTCCGATGGTCTGGGGCAAGTACCGCATCCGTGATTTCCATAACTACGGCAAGCAGTTGACCGTGTCGGACGTGATCGTGAAATCCTCCAATATCGGGACGGCGCATATCGCCCTGATGCTGGGGGGGGAGAGGCAGCAGCAATTCCTGAAATCGCTGGGCCTTTTCGATCCGACCGCGGTCGAACTGGCCGAGGCGCCGACGGGCCGCCCGCTGCTGCCCAAGCGCTGGTCCGAGATTTCGACGATGACCATCTCTTACGGCCACGGCCTGTCGGCCAGCCCGCTGCATCTTGCCGCCGCCTATGCGACGATTGCCAATGGCGGGACGCGGATCACGCCGACGCTGCTGAAGACCGACCGGCGCCAGGAGGGGGAGCGGGTCATCTCCGAAGGCACGTCGCGCGAGATCCTCGACATGATGCGCGCGGTCGTGTCGCGCGGCACGGCCAGCTTTGGCGAGGTGCAGGGCTATTCCGTCGGCGGCAAGACCGGCACGGCGGACAAGGCCAAGCCGACGGGGGGCTATTACAAGGACAAGGTGATCGCCACCTTCGCCTCGGTCTTCCCGACCACGGCGCCGAAATATGTGTTGATCGTCTCGCTCGACGAGCCGGTGGAAACCTCGGGCGACGAGCCGCGCCGCACGGCGGGCTGGACCGCCGTTCCGGTGGGGGCAGAGATCATCCGGCGCGCCGCCCCCCTTCTGGGATTGCGGCCGGAACTTGAACAGCTCTCGCAGGCTGAAGTAATACGCGTTCGCAATTGACGGGCGCCGGGGCGCCAGGGGGGCGCGACATGGCGGCAGAGACGAAATCGCTGGCGGAGCTGGGGCTGACCGCCCAGTCCGGGCGCGAGGCGCGCATCACCGGCCTCGCGGTCGACAGCCGTCAGGTCAAGCCCGGCCATCTTTTCGCGGCGCTGCCGGGGTCGAAGGTCCATGGCGGCGAATTCATCCAGTATGCGCTGCGGATGGAGGCGGCCGCGATCCTGACCGACCGCGAGGGGGCGGCGATCGCGAAGGCCGAACTGGCCGCTTCCGACGCCGCGCTGGTCCTGGCAGAGGACCCGCGTCAGGCGCTGGCCTATGCTGCCGCGCTATGGTTCGGGCGTCAGCCGGAAACGATGGTGGCGGTCACCGGCACTTCGGGCAAGACCTCGGTCGCGACGTTCACACGCCAGATCTGGCAGGCGCTGGGCCGACCCGCGGCCAATCTCGGCACCATGGGGGTTCTGGGCGATTTCACCGCGCCGCTCGCCCATACCACGCCGGAACCCATCACCCTCCACCGTCTCTTGCGCGACATGGCCGATGCGGGCATCACCCATGCGGCGATGGAGGCATCGTCGCACGGGCTTGATCAGGGGCGGCTTGACGGGGTGGAGCTGACGGCTGCGGCGTTTACGAATTTCAGCCAGGACCATCTCGATTACCACGCCAATTTCGACGATTATTTCGCCGCCAAGGCGGGGCTTTTCGACCGTGTCCTGCCCGAGGACGGCACCGCCGTCATCAACGTGGATGAACCGCGCGGCCGCCAGATGGCCGCGATTGCCGAAGACCGGGGCCAGACCCTTCTGACCGTGGGCCGCGATGCCGCCGCCGATCTGCGCATCACCGGCCAGCGTTTCGACGCCACCGGACAGGACCTGCGCTTCAGCTATCAGGGCGGTGCCTATCTGGCGCGTCTGGCCCTGATCGGCGGCTTTCAGGCCGAAAACGTGCTGGCCGCCGCCGGTCTTGCCATCGCGGCGGGGGAGGAGCCGGAGGCGGTCTTTGCCACGCTCCACGGGTTGACCACGGTGCGCGGGCGGATGGAGCTTGCCGCAAAACGCGACAACGGCGCGACGGTCTTTGTCGACTATTCCCACAAGCCCGGCGCGCTGGCCTCGGCCCTGCAATCGCTGCGCCCGCATGTCCTTGGCCGGATCGTCGTCGTCTTCGGTGCGGGCGGCGACCGCGACCGGCTGAAACGCCCGCTGATGGGCGAGGCGGCGGCGGCCTTTGCCGATGTCGTCATCGTGACCGACGACAATCCCCGCAGCGAGGACCCGGCGGCGATCCGCGCCGAGGTGATGAAGGGCTGCCCCGAGGCGACGGAAATCGGCGACCGCGCCGAGGCGATCCTGCGCGGCGTCGATGCGCTTCTGCCCGGCGATGCGCTTCTGATCGCGGGCAAGGGGCATGAAACGGGGCAGATCATCGGCTCCGACGTCTATCCTTTCGACGATGCCGAACAGGCCAGCGTTGCCGTGGCGGCCCTTGAGGGGCGGATCTGATGGCGGCGCTCTGGACCTCAGGCGACGCGGTGGCCGCGACGGGGGGGCGGGTCACGCGGGCCTTCGAGGCGACGGGCCTGTCCATCGACACGCGGACGTTGCAACCGGGTGATTTGTTCGTCGCGTTGAAGGATGTGCGCGACGGCCATGACTTCGTCGCCGACGCGCTGCGGAAGGGGGCTGCGGGGGCGCTGGTTTCGCGTATGCCCGAAGGCTGCACCGAGGGTGATCCGCTGCTGATCGTTCCCGATGTGCTGGAGGGCCTTGTCGCCCTTGGCCGCGCGGGCCGGGCGCGGAGCGGGGCAAAGGTCGTCGCCGTCACCGGATCGGTCGGCAAGACATCGACCAAGGAAATGCTGCGTGCCGTGCTGGCCGGGCAGGGCCGGGTCCACGCGGCCGAGGCGAGCTTCAACAACCACTGGGGCGTGCCGATCACGCTGGCGCGGATGCCCGCCGATGCCGACTATGCGGTGATCGAGATCGGCATGAACCACCCCGGAGAGATTGCGCCGCTGGCGGCCGTTGCCCGCCCGCATGTCGCGATGATCACCACCGTCGCCGCCGCCCATCTTGAGGCGTTCGAGAATGTCGAGGGGATCGCCCGCGAAAAGGCCGCGATCTTCGGCGGGCTGGAAGCGGAGGGCATCGCGGTCGTCCCCTCGGGTCTCGACGTGACCCCGATCCTGCGCGCGGCTGCCGAAGAGGCCGGGGCGACGGTCCTGACCTTCGGCGGGGCCGAGGGCGACGACTACCGCGCGACCGGGATTACGCTCGCGCAGGACCGCACCGTGGTGCGCGCCACCCGCAAGGGGGAACCGATCCTCTTCAAGGTCCAGACGGCGGGCCGCCATTTCGCGATGAACGCGCTGGGCGTGCTGGCGGTGGCCGATGCGCTGGGCGTCGATCCGGCGGTCGCGGCCTGCGATCTTGGCCAATGGGCGCCCCCGGCCGGGCGTGGCGCGCGCGAGAGGATCTATCTCGACATCGTGGATGAGGGGCTGAGCTTCGATCTGATCGACGACGCCTTCAACGCCAACCCCGCCTCCATGGCCGCCGCGCTGGATGTGCTGGCGGCGGCGGAACCGCGCAACGGCATCGGCCGCATCCTCGAAGGCCGCCGGGTCGCGGTTCTGGGCGACATGCTGGAGCTTGGCCCGGACGAGGCAGCGCTTCATGCCGCCATCGCCACCCATCCCGCCATGGCCACCATCCACACCGTCCATTGCGTCGGCCCGCGAATGCGCGCGCTGTGGGAGGCGTTGCCCCCCCGCAAGCGCGGCGACTGGCGCGAGACGGCGAAGGAAATGGCCGAGGCCGCCCATCACATCGCCGATGCAGGCGATGTCGTGCTGATCAAGGGCTCAAAAGGCTCGAAAGTCAGCATTGTGGTTGACGCGCTGAAGAAACTGGGACAACCGGGCGCCGGCGCCGTACAGGGGACAGAGTAGATGCTTTACTGGCTTTCGGGCCTCGCCGAGGGCGGGGACATTTTCAACCTGTTCCGCTACATCACCTTCCGCGCGGGCGCGGCGTTCTTCACCGCGCTGCTCTTCGGCTTCTTCTTCGGCAGGCCGCTTATCAACTTCCTGCGCCGCAAGCAGAAGAAGGGCCAGCCGATCCGCGATGACGGGCCTGAGACGCATTTTACCAAGGCCGGGACGCCCACCATGGGCGGACTGCTGATCCTTTCGGCGCTTCTGGTGTCCACGCTTCTCTGGGCGCGTCTCGACAGCCCCTATATCTGGATCGTGCTGTTCGTGACCTACGGGTTCGGCCTGATCGGCTTTGCCGACGACTATGCCAAGGTGACCAAGCAGAACACGCGCGGGGTATCCTCGCGGGTGCGGCTTCTGATCGGCCTTGTGATCGCGGCCATCGCCGGGGCGGCGGCGGCTTATGTCCATCCGGCGGAACTGACCAACCAGCTTGCGCTGCCGGTCTTCAAGAACGTGCTGGTCAACCTCGGCTTTGTCTTCGTGCCTTTCGCGGTGATCGTCATCGTGGGCGCCGCCAATGCGGTGAACCTGACCGATGGGCTTGACGGGCTGGCGGTGATGCCGGTGATGATCGCGGCGGCCACCTTCGGGATCATCGCCTATTTCGTCGGCAACATTAACTTCTCCGACTATCTCGGCCTGCATTACGTTCCCGGAACGGGGGAGATCCTTGTCTTCACCGCCGCGCTGATCGGCGGCGGCCTTGGGTTCCTGTGGTACAACGCACCGCCCGCCGCCGTCTTCATGGGCGATACCGGGTCGCTGGCGCTGGGCGGCGCGCTGGGCGCCATCGCGGTCGTGACCAAGCATGAGATCGTCCTGGCCATCGTCGGCGGCCTCTTCGTGGTTGAGGCGCTGAGTGTCATCATCCAGGTCGCCTATTTCAAGCGCACCGGAAAGCGGGTCTTCCTGATGGCGCCGATCCACCATCACTTCGAAAAGAAGGGCTGGGGAGAAGCGCAGATCGTGATCCGGTTCTGGATCATCTCGCTGATCCTCGCGCTGATCGGGTTGGCGACGCTGAAAGTGCGGTGATGCGCGAGGCCGACCTCTACGCGCCCGTCAAGGCGCATCTGGAGGCGCAGGGCTATGACGTCAAGGCCGAGATCGGCGATTGCGACGTCCTTGCCCGGCGGGGGGAGGAGCCGCCGGTGGTGGTGGAAATGAAGCTGACCTTCTCGCTCGCGCTTGTCATGCAGGGCGTGGCGCGGCAGACGATGTTCGACCATGTCTATCTCGCCGTGCCGGTCTCGTCCGAGCGCGGCTGGAAGCTGCGCTACCGCGATATTCTCCGTCTCTGCCGCCGGCTTGGGTTGGGCCTTCTGGCGGTGAAGCCCGGCGATCCCGGCGCGGTCGAGGCGCATCTCGATCCCGGACCCTATGCGCCACGGCGTAATGCCGTGAAGGCCGGGCGTCTGGTGCGGGAGTTCGACCGGCGTGTGGGCGATCCGAATACCGGCGGCACCACCGGGATGGTGCGGATGACCGCCTACCGGCAGGAGGCGCTGCGCTGTGCTGCCCATCTTGGCGCCCACGGGCCTTCGAAAGCGGCAGACGTCGCGGCGGCAAGCGGGGTGGCGCGGGCCGGTCGAATACTCAACGACGACCACTACGGCTGGTTCGAGAGGGTCGATCGCGGTATCTACGCGCTGACGCCCAAAGGCACCGCCGCGACGACGGGAGAAACCCCGAGATGACCCGCCCGCTTCACCCCACGGCCCTTGTCACCGGGGCCAATCGCGGCATCGGGCGCGCCATCGCGGCGGGGCTGATCGCCAAGGGCTGCCGGGTGACCATCGGCGCGCGTGACCGCGCTTTGGGGCAGGCGGCAGCGGCGGAGCTTGGCTGCGACTGGGTGCATCTCGACCTTGAAGAGCCTGACAGCTATTTCGCCGCCATGACGCGGGCGGGCGGGGTCGACATCCTCGTCAATAATGCGGGCGTTCTTGGCCATGCCTCGCTTCTGGCGCCCGACAGCGATTTCGACCGGGCGATGCAGGTGATGGTCAACGCGCCGCTTGACCTGATCCGCCTGAACCTGCCGCATTGGCGGGACAGCGGCTGGGGCCGGATCGTCAACCTGTCTTCCGACTGGGGCAGCTTTGCCGCCGGTTTGGGCGGGCCGGGTGCCTATGGTGTCGCCAAGGCATCGCTGAACGCGCTGACCAAGGCGCTGCCGCGCGACCTGCCGAAGGGTGTCAAGGTCAACGCGATGTGTCCGGGCTGGGTCGCGACGCGGATGGGCGGCGCAAGCGCGCCCCGCAGCCCGGAGGAGGGCGCGGCTACCGCCCTCTGGCTTGCGCTTCTGCCCGAGGACGGGCCGACCGGCGGCTTCTTTCGCGACCGCCGGCCGATCGACTGGTAGCTCAGGCGATCTCCACCACCTCGAAATCGAAGGTCAGGTCCTTGCCCGCAAGCGGGTGATTGGCGTCAAGCGTGACGGTGTCGGCCGTCACCTCGGCCACGGTCACGTTGACCGTCTGGCCCTGCGGGGTGCGCATCTGAAGCCCGGTTCCGACCTCAAGCGGGATCTCCGCCGGGATCTGGTCGCGCGGGATCGCCTGCATCGCGCCGTCCTGCCGCTGGCCATAGGCGTCGTCGGCGGCAATCGTCACGGTCTTCTTCTCGCCCACCTGCATGCCGGGCAATTCACGGTCGAGACCGGGGATGATCTGGCCCGAGCCGACGGTGAATTCCAGCGGCGCGCGGCCTTGGGAGCTGTCGAATGTGGTGCCGTCGGCCAGGGTGCCGGTATAATGAATACGCACGGTATCGCCGGATTTGACTTCGGTCATGGCGTCCTTTCGGGATATGTCGGGGTGAATTCTGAGGCCGCGCCTGGCGCGGGTACTCGCGTGGGCGCAAGGGTAGAGGGCATTCCCCCAAGGGTAAACCCCGCGATTTGCCCGGCCTTGCGGGGCCGGGGCGCAGCGGGCATTGTCCGGGCGCATTCGCGGGGGTGAAGATGATTCCGGTTCAGGGCTTTTCCGGTCAGAAGGTGGCGGTTCTGGGACTTGGCCGGTCGGGCCTTGCCACCGCGCGCGCGCTTGCGGCGGGCGGGGCCGAGCCCTGTCTTTGGGACGACAGCCCCGAGGCGCGCGACAATGCCGCCGCCCAGGGCTTTGCGCTGACCGATCTGACGCGGTCCGATGCCTGGCATGGTGTCGCCGCGCTGATCGTGTCTCCCGGCATCCCGCATCTTTACCCTGAGCCGAACAAGCTGATCGCCCGCGCGATGGAGGCGGGCGTGCCGGTCGACAACGACATCGGGCTGTTCTTCCGGTCCTGGGCGACGCCCGACTGGGAAAAGATGGAGCGCACGCCGAAGGTGGTCGCCGTCACCGGATCGAACGGCAAGTCCACCACGACCGCCCTGATCCACCACATCCTGAAGGAGGCCGGTCGCCCGACCCAGATGGCGGGCAATATCGGGCGCGGGGTGCTGGACATCGAACCGGGGCAGGACGGTGAAGTGGTGGTGCTGGAACTGTCCTCCTACCAGACAGAGCTTGCCCGCGCGCTCACGCCCGACATCGCCGTCTTCACCAACCTCTCGCCCGACCACCTTGACCGCCATGGCGGCAAGGGCGGATATTTCGCCGCCAAGCGCAGGCTCTTTGCCGAGGGCGGGCCGGACCGCGCGGTGATCGGCGTCGATGAGGTCGAAGGTCGGTTCCTCGCCAACCAGATGGCCGAGGGGGCGGCGGACGACCGGGTGATCCGCATCTCCTCGGGTCAGAAGCTTGACGGCGAGGGCTGGTCGGTCTTCGCGCGCAAGGGGTTCCTTGCCGAATGGCGCAAGGGGCGGCAGGTGGCCGCCATCGACCTGCGTGAGGTCGGCGGTCTTCCGGGCGCGCACAACCACCAGAACGCCTGCGCCGCCTATGCTGCCGCGCGGACGCTGGGCCTTGCCCCGAAAGAGATCGAGAAGGCGCTGCACAGCTTCGCAGGCCTGCCCCATCGCAGCCAGTTGGTCGGCGAACGCGGCGGGGTGCGCTTTGTCAATGACAGCAAGGCCACCAATGTTGACAGCGCCGCCAAGGCGCTTCAGGCCTTCCCGAAGATCCGCTGGATCGCCGGGGGGCTGGGCAAGGATGGCGGCATCGCCGGGCTGGTGCCTTACCTGAATTCGGTCGTGAAGGCCTATCTCATCGGCCATTCGGCGCGCGATTTCGCGCTGGAACTGGGCCAGACCCCGCATGAGATCTGCGAAACGATGGAACGCGCCGTCGCCCGCGCGGCCGAGGAGGCCGAGGCGGGAGAGGTCGTGCTGCTGGCCCCGGCGGCGGCCTCGTTCGATCAGTACCCGAATTTCGAGAAACGGGGGGAGGATTTTACCGCGCTGGTGCAGGCGTTGCCGTAAGGGGCGCGCGCCGCCCCGCGTTGTGATCCGGCGCGCCCCGTGCAATAAGCGGCCCACATCCCAAACGACCGAGATTGGCCCCCGCGTGATAGAGCCGATTACACTCTCCTACGCCACCCACCCGACCCGCCGTGGCCCCAGGGAACTTTTCGCGGACCTTTACCTGCCCGAGGGGCAGGAGAAGCCTGCCGACCTTATCACCTGGATGCATGCGGGCGGGTTCCGCACCGGCAATCGCAGCCACCCGTCGCATGCCAAGGCCGCGAACCTTTTCGCCGAGCATGGCTATGCGATGGCCTTCATCGACTACCGCCTTGCCCGCCCGCCCGCGATCCTCGCCCCCGGCACCGAGGCGCGGCTTGAGGAGCTGATCGCCGACGCCACCTCTGGCGGGATCGAGATGAATGAAACCTTCTTCGGCCCGCGCCCCCTGGGCGTGGTCGAGGATTGCTGCGCCTTCCTGCGCTTCATCGCCGGGGCGGCCGAGGACCATGGCCTGTCCGGCCGGATGATTCTGGGCGGCAGTTCCGCCGGGGCGATTTCCGCGCTGAACACGCTTTATCTGCCAAAGCATCTGGGGCTGGACCGGCCCGAGATCGCGACGGTCTTTTCCTTCTCCGGCGGCTTCGCCTATCCGTCCTTCGTCCACGACACCGGCGCGCGCATTCTGGCGCTGCATTCGGAACTGGACGACCGGGTGCCGATCTCCTCGATCCGGCGACTGGCGGAGCAGGCAGGCGATCCGGTTGTCCTGATCGAAAGCATCGAGAACAAGCATGGCGAGTTGACCCTGTCGGCGCGCGAACCGCTTGCCGTCGCCGTCAAACGCTGCGTCGCCTTCGACCGCGCGGACGATCCGCTCAGCATCTTCTGAAGGGCCGGGGGCGGGGGCGATTGCGCCCGGCAGGCCCCTTGACTTCGAGCGCGCTCAAAGCCGTAGGGTCCCCTGCGTCGTGACGGGAGACAGGCAGATGAAGATCGGACAACTCGCCAGGCGCAGCGGATTATCGGCCCATACGCTCAGGTATTATGAGCGGATCGGGCTTTTGCCGCGCGCGGATCGCGACGGGTCCGGGCAGCGCGACTACGACGCCTCGATCCTGATCTGGATCGAGTTTCTTCGGCGGCTCAAGACCACGGGAATGCCGATCCGCGAGATGCTGCGCTATGCGGCGCTGCGCGAGCGCGGACCGGCAACCGGCGCCGAACGCCGCGCGCTTCTTGAGGCGCATCGCGAAACGGTGCGCGCCCATGTGGCCGAGCTTCAGGCCTGTCTCCTCGTCCTCGACAGCAAGATCGGCGGCTATGCCGATGCGGAACAGAGGATCGAAGAAAATGACGCAACAGAACGACACCACGACGGAAAGCAGGCTGGACCGCGGGCGGAGGGCGCTTGACGCCATTGACGGGGCGGCGGGGCGCAGCGTGATTGACGCGCTGGACGGTATCGCGCCGGATTTCGCGACCTATCTGTTCGAGTTTCCCTTTGGCGACATCTATTCCCGCCCCGGCCTTGCCCTGCGTGACCGGGAAATCGCGACCATCGCCGCGCTGGCCGCGATGGGAACCGCCGCGCCGCAGTTGAAAGTTCATATCGAGGCGGGGCTGAATGTCGGCCTGTCGCGGACCGAGATTACCGAGATCCTGATGCAGATGGCGGTCTATGCCGGGTTCCCGGCGGCGCTGAACGGTCTTTTCGCCGCGAAGGAGGTCTTTGCCGCGCGGGCAGATTGACCGGGGACGGCCGGGCGCGCCGTAACGCACCCGGCCTTGCCCTTACTTCGCGCTTTGCGGGAAAGCGGGCAGTTTCGCGATGTCCGCGGCGTCATGCTGGATCACCAGCGTCGCGTTCAGGTTCGCCGCCACCTCTTCCAGCCGCGCCATGGAGGCAAGGCTTTCGGCGCGGCTCATGTTGAAGGCGGGCACGCTTTTCGCTCCGATCTGTTCGTGGAAATGCACGACGTCGCCCGACAGCAGCACCGGCCCGGTCTTTTCCAGCCGCACCAGAAGCGCCATTTCCCCCTCGGTATGGCCGGGCATGGACAGCATCGTGACGCTGCCGTCGCCGAAGATGTCCCGGTCGCCGGTCACCACCTCAACAGCGCCATTGCCGGTGCGCCAATGGTTCAGCGTCGCGGGATCGAAGCCGAAGGGTGGCGGGGTTTCCTCCATCGCCGCAAGGTCGGGCTGGCCGATCATCAGCGTGGCCTGCGGGAAGGTCGCCGCCTGGCCGGTATGGTCGAAATGGCCGTGGCTGATGCCGATGCGGCCGATCCGGTCCGGCGTCACCCCGATGTCCGCCAGTTGCGCGGGTAGGTCGCGCGTCAGCGTCGCGGACATCGGCGCCTCCGGGTCGGTCGGGGCGTTCAGAAGCGCCAGCGGCAGGCCGGTATCCCACAGCAGGTAATCGCCGTCATGACGGATCAGGTAGCAACTGTTCGTCAGGGTCTTCGGCGCGGGCCGATAGGCGAAATTGTCGGAAAAGGCGTTCATGTCCTTCACCGCGATGGTGCCGCAATCAAGCCGCCAAAGCTCGGTCTCGGCGGCCTGCGTGGCGCCGGATGACAGCGCGGCGATCAGCAGGGCGGGGGGAAGCAGTTTCATGTAAGTCTCCTGTTTCGGTTCGATGACACTGGGATGGGGGCGCGGGCGGAAAGGGCCGGAATGGCGCAGCTTTGCGCCCGAAACGCTCAGTTTCGACCTGTCGCGGACCTGTGGCGCGGCGTAAGCTTGCGCCCATGAACCTGCATCCCGACTTTCAGGCCGACACCCTGCGGCGCGCCTTGCTCGACCGGCTTTTCGGCCAGATGCGCGGCCTTGGGCTGCCCCGCGCGGGCGGTTTCCACCCGCAGGGCGACCAGCTTTTCACCTATTGCGCGGTTGAACGCGAACGGCTCGCGGCCACGACGCTTGACCATCCGCTGATCGGCATCGTCCTGCGTGGCCGCAAGGAGGTGTGGATTGGCGATGCGGGCGAAACCCTTCTGCCGGGGACGCTGTTCAGCCTGCCGAAGGGGGTGCGGATGGACATCGTCAACATCCCCTCGGAAGGCGGTGTCTATGAATCGCTGATCTTCGAGATTGCGGGCCTGCCGCCCGGCATCGGGACTTTGCCGCAAGGGCGTGGCCGCTCCGCTTCGCTGGCCCTGCGCCTGACCGGCGATCTGGTCGAGGCGGTGGCCCATGCCGCGACGGCCATCGCCGCCACACCCGCGCGCGGTGACATCAAGGCGCTGCGGCTGGCCGAGATGCTGGCGCTGATGCAGGCCGACCCGGCCGCGCGGCATATCTTCACCCGCGATCTGGCCGAGGACCTCGCCTGGCGGATTGCGGCCCGGCCCGATCACGGCTGGACGGTGGCAGAGGCCGCGCGGGAGATGGGGCTGGGCGCCTCGACCCTGCGGCGGCGGCTGGCTGAGGCGGGGACCGGTTTTCGCGACATCGTGACCGGGGCGCGCATGGCCGCCGCACGGCGGCTGATCGAAGGCGGCGCGGCGGCGGGGGAGGCGGCCGGGGCGGCGGGATATGCCTCGCGCTCCCATTTCGCGCGGCGCTACCGGGCGGCCCATGGCAGGCTGCCAAGCGGCCGCGAGACGCGCAAGGACCCGCTTTAGCACCCCGGCAAAGGCGATCTTTTCCTAGCACCGCGCCGTGATCCGCGTTACACTTCGCCCCAGACCCGGCAAACGGGCATGTACGAGGCAGTAAGAGCGGTAATCCAATGACGGAAATGGTGTTCGGCACCGTCCCCGTGCGCGCGGGCGAACCTGTCCTTCCCCGGTGGTGGCGGACGATTGACCGCTGGTCGCTGGCGGGCGTTCTGGTGCTTTTCGGGGTGGGACTTCTGCTTGGCCTCGCGGCCTCGGTCCCGCTGGCCGAAAAGAACGGGCTGCCGCCCTTCCACTACGTCACCCGTCAGGCCTTCTTCGGCGGCGTCGGCATGGTGGTGATGCTGGTGATTTCCATGATGTCGCCCGACATGGTGCGGCGGATGGGGGTGATCGGCTTTCTCGGCGCCTTCGCGGCATTGGCCTTGCTGCCCGTGTTTGGCACCGATTTCGGCAAGGGGGCTGTGCGCTGGTATTCGCTGGGCTTCGCGAGCTTTCAGCCGTCGGAATTCCTCAAGCCCTGTTTCGTCATCATCTGCGCCTGGCTGATGGCGGCGGCGCAGGAAATCAACGGCCCTCCCGGTCGGCTCTATTCCTTCTTCCTGGCCGTCACCGTCGTGCTTTTCCTCGCCTTTCAGCCCGATTTCGGGCAGGCGAGCCTGATCCTGTTTGCCTGGGGCGTGATGTATTTCGTCGCCGGTGCGCCGATCACGCTATTGACCGTGATCGGCGGCATCGTCGTGGCGGGGGGAATCGCTGCCTATGACGCCTCGGAACATTTCGCGCGGCGGATCGACGGCTTCCTCGCCTCGGAGGTCGATCCCCGGACCCAGATCGGCTACGCAACCGACGCGATCCAGTCGGGCGGTTTCTTCGGTGTCGGCGTGGGCGAGGGGACGGTGAAATGGTCGCTGCCGGACGCGCATACCGATTTCATCATCGCCGTCGCGGCCGAGGAATACGGGCTGATCCTCGTCCTCTTCATCATCGCGCTTTATGCCCTTGTGACCGGGCGATCTTTGCTCCGGCTGATGAAGGAGCGTGACCCCTTCACTCGTCTTGCAGGCACCGGCCTTGCCTGCGCCTTCGGCGTTCAGGCGTTGATCAACATGGGCGTCGCGGTGCGCCTTTTGCCCGCCAAGGGGATGACGCTGCCTTTCGTCAGCTATGGCGGGTCGTCCGTCATCGCCAGCGGGATCGCGCTTGGCATGTTGCTGGCGCTGACGCGGTCGCGGCCGCAGGGGCGGCTGCATGACATCCTTATCAAGCGGGGCAGGTAGGTGGCGGCCCCGCTTCTCCTGATCGCGGCGGGGGGGACCGGCGGGCATATGTTTCCCGCCCAGGCCCTTGCCGAAATGATGGTCGCGGGCGGCTGGCGGGTGAAGCTGTCGACCGACGCGCGGGGCGCGCGCTATGCGGGCGGCTTTCCGAAAGAGGTGGCGGTGGAAGAGGTCGCCTCGGCCACATTCGCGCGGGGCGGGCTGGCGGCGAAGGCGCTGGTGCCGTTGCGCATCGCGGGCGGGGTGCTGGGCGCGATGCTGGCGATGCGGCGCGACCGTCCGGCGGCGGTGGTGGGCTTTGGCGGTTACCCGACGATCCCGGCGCTGTCGGCGGCGACGATCCTGCGCATCCCGCGGATGATCCACGAACAGAACGGCGTGCTGGGGCGGGTGAACAGGCTTTTCGCCCCCCGCGTCGATGCCATCGCCTGCGGCACCTGGCCGACCGACCTGCCCGAGGGCGTCACCGGCACCTTCACCGGCAATCCGGTCCGCGCCGCGATCCTGGAACGCGCGGGCGCGCCCTATATCCCGCCGGGCGATTACCCGATGAGCGTGCTTGTCATCGGCGGCAGTCAGGGCGCGCGCATCCTGTCGGACGTGGTCCCCGCCGCGCTGGCCGCGCTGCCCGAGGCGCTTCGCGCCAATGTCCGCGTCGCCCATCAGGCCCGCGCCGAGGATCAGGGCCGCGTCATCGCCGCCTATGCCGAGGCGGGGATCCGCGCCGAGGTTGAACCCTTCTTCGCCGATGTCCCCCGTCGCCTGAGCGAGGCGCAACTGGTGATCTCGCGCTCCGGTGCCTCTTCGGTCGCCGATATCTCCATCGTCGGGCGGCCCGCGATCCTGATCCCCTTCGCCGCCGCCGCCGGCGACCATCAGACCGCCAATGCCCGTGGTCTGGTCGAGGCGGAGGCAGCCGTCCTGATCCCGGAATCGCGCCTTGACGTCGCCACGCTCGCGGGGCATGTCGCCGCGATCCTTGAAAATCCGGCGGCGGCGACGCGCATGGCGCAGTCGGCGCTTGGCTACGGAAACCCGGACGCGACCGACCGCCTTGTCGAGATGGTCCTGACCCTGACCGAAAGAAAGACCTGAATGAACGCCGCCACCAAACTGCCCGGAGAGCTTGGCCCCATCCATTTCGTCGGTATCGGCGGCATCGGCATGTCCGGCATCGCTGAGGTGCTGATCACGCTCGGCTACCGCGTGCAGGGGTCGGATGCGAAGGCCTCGAAGATCACCGACCGGCTGGTGAAGCTGGGCGCGACCTTCTTCGAAGGGCAAAAGGCGGAAAATATCGGTGAAGAGGTCGGCGTCGTCGTCATCTCCTCTGCCATCAAGCCGGGCAACCCGGAGCTGGAAGAGGCCCGCAAGCGCGGGCTTCCCGTCGTGCGGCGGGCCGAGATGCTGGCCGAACTGATGCGGCTGCGTTCGAACGTCGCCATCGCCGGGACGCATGGCAAGACCACCACGACGACGATGGTGGCCACGCTTCTGGACAAGGGCGGCTTTGACCCGACCGTCATCAATGGCGGCATCATCCATGCCTATGGCTCGAACGCCCGTGCCGGGGCGGGGGAATGGATGGTGGTCGAGGCAGATGAAAGCGACGGCAGCTTCAACCGCCTGCCCGCGACCATCGCCATCGTGACCAATATTGACCCCGAGCATATGGAGCATTGGGGGACGATCGAGAACCTGCGCAAGGGGTTTTACGATTTCGTCACCAACATCCCCTTCTACGGCCTCGCCGTCTGCTGCACCGATCACCCGGAGGTTCAGGCGCTGGTCGGCCGCATCACCGACCGCCGGGTCGTCACCTTCGGCTTCAACACCCAGGCCGACGTGCGGGCGGTCAACCTGACATACAAGGGCGGGGTGGCGCATTTCGACATCGTGCTGGCGGCCGAGGATCAGGTGATCGAGGGCTGCGCCCTGCCGATGCCGGGGGATCACAACGTCTCGAACGCGCTGGCCGCCGTTGCGGTTGCCCGCCACCTCGGCATGAAGAAGGATGAAATCCGCGACGCGCTGGCCAATTTCGGCGGCGTCAACCGGCGCTTTACCAAGGTGGGCGAGGTTCTGGGCGGCGTGACGATCATCGACGATTACGGCCACCACCCGGTTGAGATCGCAGCGGTGCTGAAGGCCGCACGTCAGGCGGTGGAGGATCGCCCCGGCGCCCGCGTCATCGCCTGCCACCAGCCGCATCGCTACAGCCGCCTGTCCAACCTGTTCGAGGATTTCTGCACCTGTTTCAATGAGGCCGACGTGGTCGCCATCGCCGAGGTCTATGCCGCAGGCGAGGACCCGATCCCCGGTGCCTCGCGTGACGACCTGGTGGCCGGCCTGATCCGCCACGGCCACCGCCATGTGCGCGCGATCCTTGATGAGGCCGACCTGGGGCGGCTGGTCCGGGAACAGGCGCGGCCCGGAGATATCGTGGTCTGCCTTGGCGCAGGCACCATATCGGCCTGGGCCAACGCGCTGCCGGAGCGGCTGGGGGCATAGGCGGGTGGCTGCGGGCCTGAAACGACGCCTCGGGCCTGGGCTCCTGATCGCCTATGGCGTCGGCGTCATGGTGGGCGCCGGGATCTATGTGCTGACCGGGGCGGCGGCGGGGGCGGCCGGGCTCTGGGCGCCGCTGGCCTTTCTACTCGCCGGGCTCGTCGCGGTGCCCTCGGCGCTGTCCTTTGCCGAGCTTGCGTCGCGCATCCCCGAAGCGGCGGGCGACAGTTCCTATGTCGAGGTCGGCCTTGGCCAGCACTGGCTTGCGATGCTGGTGGGCGCGATCAACGTCCTCGCCGGAACGGTCGCCGCCGCGGCAGTGCTGCGGGGAGGGGTCGGTTATCTTACCTCGATCGTACCCATCCCCTTCGACTGGGCGGTGGTCGGGCTTGGCATCGCGCTGACCGGGGTTGCCATCGTCGGCGTCCTTGAAAGCCTGACTTTCGCCGCCTTTCTGACGGTGATCGAGGTCGCGGGCCTCCTTCTTGTGATCGGCGCGGGCTTTGCCGCCGAACCTGTGGAGGCATGGCGCCTGCCGATGCCCGCGCCGGAATGGGCCGGGATCGCCGCCGCGACGACCTTTGCCTTCTTCGCCTTTGTCGGCTTTGACGACCTCGTCAACATGGCCGAGGAGTCGAAGCAGCCGGAACGTAATCTGCCGCGCGCGATCCTGTGGTCGCTGGCGATCACGGCGGTCCTTTACGCGCTGGTTTCGCTTGCCGCCGTCCGGGCGGTCCCGCGTGAGGCGCTCGCCGTCTCCGAGCGGCCGCTGGCGCTGGTCTGGGAAGCCGGGACCGGGACCAGTGCCGCCTTTCTTGCCGCCATCGCCGTCGCGGCGGCGCTGAACGGCATCCTTGCGCAGATCGTGATGGCCTCGCGCGTGATCTTCGGTCTTGGCAAGTGGTCGCCCGCGCTGATGACCTTCCGCCGCGCGCACCCGACCTTCGGCACGCCAGTCCGCGCGACGCTGGTGGTCGGGGTGGCTGTCATAGCCGCCGCGCTCACGCTGCCGGTGGCGCTTCTGGCCGAGATCACGACGCTGGCGCTTCTGGTGGTCTTTGCCATCGTCAACGCGGCGCTGATCGGGGCGAAGAGGAAGCGGCCGGCGGCGCCCTTTGTGGTGGCCGCCGTGGTCCCTTGGATCGGCATGTTCGGCTGCATCCTCGCCTTCGCGGCGGCGATTTGGGCGCGGTCGGGATGAGCCTGCCCGTCGTCCTGTCCTGTCTCTGGGTCCTTGCCGCCGCCCTCGTGGCGCTCTTGCCGATGCGGCGGCAATTCGCGCCGGGCTTCGTCCTTCTGGCGATGGTGCCGGTGCTGATCGTCTGGCTGGCGGTGACCTATGGGGTCTGGGCCGGGGTGGCGATCCTTGCCGTTTTTGTGTCGATGTTCCGCAGGCCGTTGATATACCTTGCAAAACGGGCGATGGGCCGGGTCCCGCCGCGGCCGTCCGGGGATGATGGCGCATGAACGGGTCGCTTGTCCTCGCCTGCCTCTGGGCCACCACCGCGACGCTGATCGCGATGCTGCCCTCGCGCGACAAGCACTGGCGCGCGGCCTATCTTCTGATCGCCATCGGCATCCCGATCCTTGGCTGGGTGACCTGGCAGAACGGCCCCTGGATCGGGCTGATCGTCCTTGGCGCCGGCGCCTCCATCCTGCGCTGGCCGCTGATCTATCTCTGGCGGCGCGTCCGGCGGCGGCGCCGCGCCTGAGCGTTCGGCCGCGTCGGGAGGGCGGTGGGGTTTGCGTAGGGGGCGTGTAGGGGATCTGTAGCTACAGATGTGGTTGCCCGGAGGCGGGGTTTCGGGGAAGGTTCGGGGATGGTGAGAGCGGATGACATACGGGATAGGGAAAGCCTGAGGGAGTGGTTGGAGGGGAGACCTCCCACAGCCGCCGCTTTAGTCGCAATCCGGGCAGTGTGCCGGGTAGTGCCGGTCTTTGGTAGCGCACTTTCGGAGCAGTGGGCGAATGAAGTAGGCGCTTCAATGCTTCCTATGTTCCGGCTTATCCTCAACTCCACAGTTGCCATCCGGTCAGACGATACCGAGAAGGACACAGTTGGTCCCATCAGTGCAGCCTACGATGATCCCCTGTATCATGCCGCCGAAGCTGCGGGAAATGACCGTGCTGCACATGCAATTGAGGCGTGTCGAGGCGCTGCTGATGCTGCGGATCTTGTCCACCAATATAGCAGGTTGGCGGGCGATGATGAGTTTGATCTTGCAGGCATGGCGAGGGGAAACGCGTCGCAGGTCGTGGATATCACGGCGCGATCTGCGTGGGGGATCAACGGGATTTGGGAGCAAGTGCGCGAAGATGCGCGTCTGAGCGAAGCAGAGGAGGATTCGTTCAAGAGGAGATTGTGGTCGGTTCCGCATCCCGATTGGTTCGGGCGCAGAGATGAGCAGATGCGCGCAATTTGGATGAAGGAAGGCGCGGAGATTTGGTCATTCTGGCTGCGCTGGTGGGACGGGGTCGTGTCGGGCAGGCCATTGCCGTGGGACTTGCAGGAGAAGGTCGCCCTCATCCCGGACGAGGTCTGGGACCAGGGCGCGGAGGCGGTCGCGGCGGAGATTGCGCGGATTGAGGAGCAGTTCCGGCTACAGCATGAGGTTGCGCGACTGAACGAGGAGCTTGCGGTGGCTCGGGCCGATATCGTTGCCTTGACGAACCGTGGTCACAACAACCCGCCGGAACTGCTTCACCCTGTCGGCGAGATTGAGCGGCACGCTAATGAGATTGGTGCCGCTCTCAACGAGGCGGAAGCTGAACTGGCACGGGCGGCCCCCCGTGCGGCGGTGCTCAACAGGGTCGGGCGAGTGCTTCTTTCGATTTCGGCGAAGTCACTTGCCTACTGCGCATCGCTTGGCGATGCCGTGCTGAAAAAGGCCGCTGAGGAACTTGGATCGTCCGGCGCGAAAGCTCTGATAGGGGCAGGTCTGGTCGGATGGGTGTCGCATCTGGAGGCGGTACAGGAATTGGCGCGCGCACTGCGGGCATTCGCGCAGATGTTCGGATCTGGGTAGCTTATCTGGGGTGGTTTCGGTCACCACCGCTCCCTTCCATCCCCCGTCGCGCAAGCGACGGACCGCGCCCGCCCGCCCCCAGGCGGGTGCGGTTCCGCCCCCGCCCCGGTCGGGCGCGGTCCGTCGGGTGGCTCGGTTGACGGAAGGGCGGGGCCGGGCGCTGCCCTTGCCGCACTGTCCGCTTGCCTTCACGTTCCACCCATCTTAACCACCCATCCATGACCCTGACCCTTCCCCCCGTGCGTGGCGCGTTGACGCCGGAGCGCCCCCTGGCCGACCTCACCTGGCTGCGTGTAGGCGGCCCGGCGGAGTGGCTGTTTCAGCCGGCGGACCTCGACGACCTGTCGGCGTTCCTCGGCGCCCTTCCCGCCGATGTGCCGGTCTTTCCGATGGGGGTCGGGTCGAACCTGATCGTCCGGGATGGCGGCATCAGGGGGGTGGTGATCCGGCTTGGGCGCGGGTTCAACGGGATCGCGGTCGCGGGCGACCGCGTCACTGCCGGGGCGGCCGCGCTTGATGCCCATGTGGCGCGCCGGGCGGCGGAGGCGGGGGTGGACCTCACGTTCCTGCGCACCATCCCCGGTGCCATCGGCGGCGCGGTCAGGATGAACGCGGGCTGCTATGGCAGCTACACGGCCGATCACTTCGTTCAGGCGACGGTCGTCCTGCGCGACGGGACCGTCACCACGATCGGGCGCGACGAGGCGGGCTTTGGCTACCGCCACTCGACCCTCCCCGAAGGGGCGGTGATCGTCGAGGCGGTGCTTGAGGGCGCGGCGGGCGATCCGGCGGCGCTTGAGGCGAAGATGGCCGACCAGCTGGCCAGACGCGACGCGACCCAGCCGGTCAAGGACCGTTCCGCCGGGTCGACCTTCCGCAACCCGGCTGGCTTTTCCTCGACCGGGCGGGCGGATGACGTGCATGACCTGAAGGCCTGGTCGCTGATCGACCGGGCGGGGCTGCGCGGGCATCGTCTTGGCGGTGCGCAGATGAGCGAGAAGCATCCCAACTTCCTGATCAACACCGGCGGGGCGAGCGCCGCCGATCTGGAAGGTTTGGGCGAATGGGTCCGTGCCCGCGTGAAGGAGATGAGCGGGCATGACCTGCAATGGGAAGTGATCCGCGTCGGCGAGCGCTGATCACTTCTCTGGCGCGGGCGCGACCAGCGGCGCGTCGGCTGCGGCAGGCACGTCGATAAGGTTCAGCGAGGTCAGCCCGCCCACGACCGAATCCACCGCGACCGTGGCCAGGATGATCCCCATCACCCGGCTGATGATCGAGGCCCCGGTGCGCCCGATCAGCTTGTGCAGCTTCGTGGCCAGCAACAAAAGCCCCAGCGTGAAGGCCAGCACCAGAAGCAGAAGCCCCGCCGTCACCGCCTGATCGGCGATGGAGTTGCGGTGATTGTCGGTCAGGATCACCACCGCCAGCATCGCGCCGGGCGAGGCGATGGAGGGCATGGCAAGGGGAAAGACCGCGCCGTCGAGATGGTCGCGCTCTGCCTGCCCGATCTCTGACTCCGGCTTGGATTCGCCGAAGATCATCGTCAGCGCGAAGAGGAAAAGGATGATCCCGCCCGCGATCTGGAATGAGCCGAGCCGCATCCCGATGGATTCCATAAGGATCTGGCCGCCCGCCAGGAATACCATCAGCACGATCGCCGCGACCAAGACCGCGCGGATCGCAAGCCGGGCGTGCAGGCGGCGCGGGACATGGGCGGTGACGTAGAGAAAGACCGGCAGCGACCCCACCGGGTCGATGACCACGAAGAGGATGATGAACTCCCGTATCAGGCCCTGCCAGTCCACCATTTCGATATCCCTTTCGCGCGATCCCATCCTCACATAGGCAAGGTCGGGCTGTCGCGCAAATTCCGAATGAAAAAGGGCTTTTGCGATTCGCCGGAAGCCGTTAGAGTAGGCGGAGAAACCCGGTCAAACCGGGAATGAAAGGCAAGACGTGGCGGGTATGTCGAGCAGGGCAGCCCCCAAAGTGGCGGTACTGATGGGCGGACGCTCTGCCGAGCGGGACGTTTCGCTGTCAAGCGGGCGCGAATGCGCCGCAGCCCTTCGGGAGGCGGGATTTGAGGTGGTCGAGCTGGATGCCGGCCCCGACCTTTCCGCGCGCCTGTCGCAGATCAAGCCGGATGTCTGTTTCAACGCCCTTCACGGCCGCTGGGGTGAGGATGGCTGCGTCCAGGGGATGCTGGAATGGATGGGGATGCCCTATACCCATTCGGGCGTCCTTGCCTCGGCGCTGGCCATGGACAAGACCCGCGCGAAAGAGGCGTTCCGCGCGGCGGGTCTGCCGGTGGCCGACAGTGTCGTCGCCGACCGGGATGAGGTGATGGCCCGCCATGTGATGCCGCCGCCCTATGTCGCGAAGCCCAATAACGAAGGGTCTTCGGTCGGGGTCTATATCGTCACGAAAGACGCCAATACGCCGCCGAAATTCGGCCCCGAGATGCCCGAAAGCGTCATCGTCGAGGAATATGTTCCGGGGCGGGAACTGACCGTGGCGGTGCTGGGCGACCGGGCGCTTTGCGTGACGGAAATCGTGACCGCGGGCTGGTACGACTATCACGCGAAATACGACGAGGGCGGGTCGCGCCATGTCTGCCCGGCCGAGATCCCCGAAGAGATCGCGGCGGCCTGTCTGGCGATTTCGGTCAAGGCGCATAATGCCGTCGGGTGCCGGGGGCTGAGCCGCTGTGACTTTCGCTGGGACGACACACGGGGGCTGGCGGGGCTTTACCTGCTTGAGATCAACACACAGCCGGGGATGACGCCGACCTCTCTCGCGCCTGAACAGGCGGCGGTGGGGGGCATGTCCTTCCCGGAGCTTTGCCGCTGGATCGTGGAGGACGCCTCATGTGGCCGCTAGGGCGCGCCAATGCCGGGGCGCGGGCGCGCTACCGCGAGGAAAGCCGCCGTGAGCGGCGCGATCCCGCCCCCTCGCGCCTGTCCTACAAGATGGAGCGTCTGCGCCTGACGCCGGGTTTCCGGCTTGGCCTGCGGGTCGGGCTGCCCTTCGTGCTGGCCTTCACGGGCGTCACCGTCTGGCTGTCGGATGCCGACCGGCGCGCCGCCATCGTGCAAAGCTACGAGGAAATGCGCACCAGCGTCGAGGAGCGGCCGGAATTCATGGTCGCCATGATGTCGGTCGAGGGCGCGTCGGACCCGGTCGCGGCGGCGATCCGGTCGATGATGCCGGTCGATCTGCCGGTGTCGTCCTTCCGGCTGGACCTGCCGGCGATGCGGGCGGCGATTGAACAGATCGACGCGGTGGCCAATGCGGATCTGGTGATCCGCAAGGGCGGCGTACTTGAGGTGCGGGTGACCGAACGCCAGCCCGCGATCCTGTGGCGCAGCGCCACGGGGCTTGAGATGCTGGACACGACCGGCCACCGGGTTGCCACGCTGATCGACCGCGCCGCGCGGCCCGACCTGCCGGTGATCGCCGGGCAGGGGGCGGACGACCATGTGGCCGAGGCGCTGACGATCTTTGCCGCGACCGGGCCGCTTGGCCCGCGCGTGCGCGGCCTTGTCTGGATCGGCGAGCGGCGCTGGGACGTGGTGCTGGACCGGGGGCAGCGTATCCTTCTGCCCGAGGACGCTCCGGTCCCCGCGCTGCAACGGGTGATCGCGCTGGACAGCGCGCAAGACATGATGGGGCGCGACCTGACCGTCGTCGACATGCGCAATACCGCGCGTCCGACGGTCCGGCTTGGCGCCGGAGCAAGCGAATTTCTGACCAGCCAAGTGACCGGGGTTTCCGCACCATGACCGACCTCTACCAATCCCAGCGCGCGATGCGGAACATGCGGCGGGCCGCGCTTCAGCGGGGCCTTGTCGCGGTGCTTGACGTCGGCTCGTCGAAGATCGCCTGCCTTGTGCTGAAATTCGACCCGCTGGACGAGATGCGCGAGGATGGCCTTGGCTCCCTTGCCGGGCAGTCGCAGTTCCGCGTCATCGGCGCGGCCACCACGCGGTCACGCGGCGTGCGCTTCGGCGAGGTCGACGCGATGCAGGAGACGGAGCGCGCGATCCGCACCGCCGTGCAGGCGGCGCAGAAGATGGCGCAGACGCGGGTCGATCACGTCATCGCCTGCTTTTCCGGCGCCAAGCCGCGCAGCTACGGGCTGGCGGGGGAAACCGAGCTGCCGGAAGGGCAGGTGAGCGAGCAGGACGTGGCGCGCGTGCTGGCGTCCTGCGATGTCCCCGATTTCGGGCCTGGGCGTGAGGTGCTGCACGCCCATCCGGTGAATTTCGCCATCGACCATAGGTCGGGCTTTGGCGATCCGCGCGGCCATGTGGGCAACAAGCTTGCTGCCGACATGCACCTTCTGACCATCGACACCGGCGCGGTGCAGAACCTGCTTTACTGCATCAAGCGCTGCGATCTGGAAATCGCGGGGATCGCGTCCTCTGCCTATGTCTCGGGTCTGGCGAGCCTTGTGGAGGATGAACAGGAACTGGGCGCGGCCTGCATCGACATGGGCGGCGGCGCGACGGGGCTGTCGATCTTCTTCAAGAAGCACATGATCTTTTCCGAAAGCGTGCGGTTGGGCGGCGATCACGTTTCTTCCGACATCTCCAAGGGGCTTCGGGTGCCGATGGCGGTGGCCGAGCGGATCAAGACCATCCATGGCGGGGTTCACGCCACCGGCATGGACGACCGTGAGATGATCGAGATCGGCGCCGATTGCGGCGACTGGGAAAAGGACCGCCGCAAGGTCAGCCGCACCGAACTGATCGGCATCATGCGCCCGCGGGTGGAGGAGATCCTGGAAGAGGTTCGCGCCATCCTCGACGCGGCCGGGTTCGACCAGTTGCCAAGCCAGCAGATCGTGCTGACGGGGGGCGCAAGCCAGATCCCCGGTCTGGACATGCTGGCGGCGCGAATCCTCGGCCAGAACGTGCGACTCGGCCGTCCGCTTCGCGTTCAGGGCTTGCCGCAGGCGGCGACGGGGCCGTCGTTCTCTTCAACCGTGGGTCTGTGTCTGTTCGCCGCACACCCGCAAGACGAGTGGTGGGATTTCGAGATTCCGGCCGAACGCTACCCGGCCCGGTCGCTGCGCAGGGCCATGAAATGGTTTAAAGACAACTGGTAATCTCACGATCTTGATGTGTCGGCAAGATGCCGCTTACGAGTTGAGTTGCAACACCATATTTTGTGCAAATGTGGCGATTTTGGGGTGACCTTAGGCGAAGACCTCAGTAAAATCGCCGAAATGCGGGACAAGACCCGGCTTTGACCGGGGCAACGACAGGCGGATAGGATATGGCATTGAATTTGACGATGACGGAGCGGGAAGATCTCAAGCCGCGGATCACGGTATTCGGGGTCGGCGGGGCTGGCGGCAATGCCGTCAACAACATGATCGAAAAGCAGCTCGAAGGCGTCGAGTTCGTGGTCGCGAATACCGATGCCCAGGCGCTGGCGCAAAGCCAGGCGCCCGCCCGCATCCAGATGGGTGTCCGCGTGACCGAGGGTCTGGGCGCGGGCGCGCGGCCGTCGGTCGGGTCCGCCGCCGCCGAGGAAACCATCGAGGAGATCGTCGATCACCTCGCGGGCGCGCATATGTGCTTCATCACCGCCGGGATGGGCGGCGGCACCGGCACCGGCGCTGCCCCGATCATCGCGCAGGCCGCGCGGGAGCTGGGCGTGCTGACCGTCGGCGTCGTCACCAAGCCGTTCCAGTTCGAGGGCGCCAAGCGGATGCGTCAGGCCGAAGAGGGGCTTGAGGCGCTGCAAAAGGTCGTCGACACGCTCATCATCATCCCGAACCAGAACCTGTTCCGTCTCGCCAACGAAAAGACCACCTTCACCGAAGCCTTCGCGCTGGCCGACGACGTTCTTTATCAGGGCGTCAAGGGCGTGACCGACCTCATGGTGCGTCCGGGCCTTATCAACCTCGACTTCGCCGACGTCCGCGCGGTGATGGACGAGATGGGCAAGGCCATGATGGGGACCGGCGAGGCCGCGGGCGAGGATCGCGCGATCCAGGCCGCCGAGAAGGCGATCGCCAACCCGCTTCTGGACGAGATCAGCCTGAAGGGCGCCAAGGGCGTTCTCATCAACATCACCGGCGGCACGGACCTTACGCTCTTCGAACTGGACGAGGCCGCGAACCGCATCCGCGAGGAAGTGGACCCGGACGCCAATATCATCGTCGGCTCCACGCTCGACGATGCGATGGAAGGCAATATGCGGGTGTCGGTCGTGGCGACGGGTATCGACGCGTCGATGTCGCAGCTTGACGTCCCGACGCCGCGCCGCCGCATGGCCGAGCCGCTGACCGCGCCGGAACAGGTCCATATCGCGCATGAACCCGCGCGCGCGCCGGACAACGCCTTCCAGCTTGGCCGCGACGACCGGGCCGAGGCCCCGCGCGAAGAGGCGCCGCGCGCCGCCGAGCCGCGGACGCTGTTCGATGACGATGCCGCCGACGACGATCTGCCGCCGCCGGTCTATCGCCCGACCAGCGCCCGCCCCGCGCCCGAGACGCTGCATGTCGAGGATGAGGCGGAAAGCTTCGTCGCCCCGCGCGCCCGCGCGCCCGGCACCCCGACGCCCGAGGCGATGGCCCGGCTTCAGGCCGCCGTCAACCGCCAGCCGCAGCCCGGCCAGCAACGCGCCGCCGCGCCGCAGCCGCAGGCCCCGATGGCCGCGCGCCCGCAGCAGCAGGCCGCCGCCGGTGGCCAGCATCCGTCGCGGATGCCGGAAAAGCCGCGCTTTGGCATCAACACGCTTCTGAACCGGATGGCCGGTCATGCCGAGGGCGGCGCCGCCCCGGCCCCGCGCCAGCAGCCCGCGGTGCGCCCGCAACCCAAGGTCAGCTCGTCCTTCGACGAAGATCAGGAGGCCGATCCAGACCAGGAGCGGATCGAAATCCCGGCCTTCCTGCGCCGTCAGGCAAACTGACGCAAGGTCACGGGTGAGGATGAGGGGCCGGAGCGATCCGGCCCTTTTCCTTTTGTATCAACGGGTTGCGTGGCGCCGCCGCGCCCCCGCGCGGGGTTCCGCCGCTGCGCCGAATCATTGTTACATTCCGTTGCAAAGAGTGAGTTGAGATAAATTCGAACGACCTCTAGGTCATGTCTGCAACAAAAGGGGCCCATCAAGGGCTACAGGCAGACGTGCAGACGACGATCAAATCAGCGGTCAGCTTCTCTGGCGCCGGGCTTCATTCCGGGCAACGGGCGCGCATGACCATTCGTCCGGCCTCGGCCGAATACGGGATCTGGTTCCGCCGGACCGATGTGATCGGCCGCGACCCGATGGTCCCGGCGCGCTGGGACGCGGTCCCCTCTGCAAAGCTTTGCACCCTGATCGCCAATGCCGAGGGCGTCGAGGTTTCGACCATCGAACACGTCATGGCGGCGCTGGCCGGTTGCGGCATCCATAACGCGCTGGTGGAGATCGACGGGCCTGAGGTGCCGATCCTCGACGGGTCCTCCGCGCCCTTCGTCGCGGGTATCCTGTCGCGCGGGGTGCGCGTTCTTGACGCACCGCTGCGCTGCTTCGAACTGCGTGAGGTGGTCGAGGTGCGTGAAGGCGACGCCTTTGCCCGGCTGGAACCGGCCGAAACGCTTGAGATCGACTTCGAGATCGACTTTGTCGATGCCGCCATCGGCCATCAGCACAAGCACCTTGTCATGGCCAACGGCACCTTCCTGCGCGAACTGTCGGATTGCCGTACCTTCTGCCGTCAGGCCGATGTGGATTTCATGCGTGACAACGGGCTTGCGCTGGGCGGGACCTATGAAAACGCCGTCGTCGTCGATGGCGAACGGGTCCTGTCGCCGGGCGGGCTGCGGCGCAAGGACGAACCCGTGCGCCACAAGATGCTGGACGCGCTGGGCGATCTGGCGCTGGCCGGGGCGCCGATCCTGGGCCGCTATACCGGCTATCGCGCGGGCCATGCGATGACCAATCGCCTGCTGCGCGCGCTCTTCGCCCGGCCCGAGGCCTATGGCCTGGTCGAATGCGGACCGGAGCGTCGCCGCCTGTTGCCCGGAAGCAGCATTTCCAAGGCCGATATCGCCGCCGTCGCCTGACGCCTCTGGCGCGCGATTGGCGTTTTGCGCAGGCTATTTATCTGTGCTAGGACGGGGCGAACCGGTTCGGGGCGCGTGGGGAATTACCCCCTCTTCGGGCGGGGATAAGGGAAAGCAGAGACGGGGTAGGCAGGTCATGAGTCGGGCCAAATCAACGGCAAATCTTGTCGGCTCGCTGACGCTGGCCATCGTTCTGGCGGGCTGCGCCGGGAAGGGGACCCAGGAGGTCGCCCTTGAGGACATGGACGCCGAGCAGATCTACAAGCTGGGCGAGGCGGAACTGGCCAATGCCAAGCGGCCTGATGGCGCGATCCGCTATTTCAGCGAGGTGGAACGCCTTTACCCCTATTCCGAATGGGCCAAGCGCGCGCTGATCATGGAGGCCTATGGCTATCACAAGGCGCGCAAGTACGAAGACAGCCGCGCCACCGCGCAGCGCTACCTCGACACCTATCCGGGGTCCGAGGACGCGGCCTATGCCAGCTATCTTCTGGCGCTGTCCTATTACGACCAGATCGACGATGTCGGCCGCGATCAGGGCCTGACCTTTCAGGCGCTTCAGGCGCTGCGCGCGGTGATCGAGCAATATCCGGACAGCGAATACGCCAAATCGGCGATCCTGAAATTCGACCTCGCCTTCGACCACCTCGCCGGCAAGGAGATGGAGATCGGGCGCTACTACCTCAAGAAAGAATTCTATTCCGCCGCGATCAACCGTTTCCGCGTGGTGGTCGAACAATACCAGACGACAAGCCAGACGCCCGAGGCGCTTTACCGTCTGATCGAATGCTACCTCTCGCTTGGCCTCACGGATGAGGCGCAGACGGCGGGGGCGATCCTCGGCCACAACTTCCAGTCCACGATCTGGTATGAGGATGCCTACAAGCTGCTGACCAAGCAGGGGCTTGAGATGAAGGTCCGGGGCGACAGCTGGCTGGCCAAGGTCTATCGTCAGGTGGTCAAGGGCGAATGGCTGTGATCGGGGGATGGGCGGATCGCCCATCCTACGGGGTCGGCGGTGCTGCGCGCGCTTGAAATCAGGGACATGTTGCTGATCGACCGGCTGGAGCTTGCCTTCCAGCCGGGTCTGAACGTGCTGACCGGGGAAACCGGGGCGGGCAAGTCGATCCTTCTTGATTGTCTGGGCTTCGTGCTGGGTTGGCGCGGGCGGGCGGAGCTGGTCCGCGCCGGTGCCGCGCAGGGCGAGGTGACGGCGGTCTTCGATCTGGCGCCGGGCCATCCGGCGCGGGCGGTTCTGGAAGAGGCCGGGCTTGAGCCGGGGGAGGAGTTGATCCTGCGCCGCGTCAACAGCACCGATGGCCGCAAGACCGCCTGGGTGAATGACCGGCGCACCTCGGGCGAGGTGCTGCGCGCGTTGTCCGATACTTTGGTGGAGCTTCATGGCCAGCATGACGACCGCGGGCTTTTGAACCCGCGCGGGCATCGCGCGCTTCTTGACGCCTTCGCGGGGTCCGATACGGGCGTGGTTCGCGCGGCCTGGGGCGCGGCGCAGGGCGCGCGCAAGGCGCTGGCGGCGGCCGAGGCGGCGCTGGCCGAGATGCGGGCAGAGGAGGACTACCTGCGTCATGCGGTGGGGGAACTGGACGCGCTTGACCCGCAGCCGGGGGAGGAGGCGGAGCTGGACGCGCGGCGCCGCCTGATGCAGGGTGCGGCGCGGATCCGCGAGGATGTGGCGCGGGCCTTTCAGGCGCTGGGGCCGGAGGGGGCCGAGGGGCTGATGGGCGACGCGGCGCGCTGGCTTGACGGGGCGGCGGACAAGGCCGAAGGCGCGCTGGACGAGGCGATCGGGGCGCTTGGCCGCGCGATCACCGAGCTGGGGGAGGCCGCGCAGGGCGTGGAACGCGCGCTCGATACCCTCAGCTTCGATCCGCATGAGTTGGAAAGGGTGGAGGAGCGGCTGTTCGCGATCCGGGGGCTGGCGCGCAAGCATGGCGTGCAGGCCGACGATCTGGGCGGTTTCGCCGACGATCTGCGCACCCGTTTGCAGGCGCTGGACGGTGGGGCTGCGAATATCGGCACGCTGCGGGGCGCGGTGGACAAGGCCGAGGCCGGGTATGACGCCGCCGCGACGGCGCTGAGCGAGACGCGGCGTGAGGCGGCCGGGCGGCTCGACACCGCCATCGCCGCCGAACTTGCGCCCCTGAAGATGGAGCGCGCGCATTTCGAAACGGTGCTGAGCGCGGGGGAGGCCGGGCCGGAGGGGCGCGATCAGGTCGAATTCACCGTCGCCACCAACCCCGGCGCGCCGTCCGGGCCGTTGAACCGGATCGCCTCGGGCGGGGAGTTGTCGCGGTTCCTGCTGGCGCTGAAAGTCTGTCTGGCGCGCGGGCAGGCGGGGCAGACGCTGATCTTCGACGAGATCGACCGGGGCGTCGGAGGGGCGACGGCGGATGCGGTCGGGCGGCGGCTGGCGCGGCTGGCCGAGGGGGCGCAGATCCTGGTTGTCACCCATTCGCCGCAGGTCGCGGCGCGCGGCGCGCATCACTGGCGGGTGGCAAAGCATGTGTCGGGCGGCATGACGACATCGACCGTCACCGCGCTGGATGAAACCGCGCGGCTGGATGAGGTGGCGCGGATGCTGTCGGGTGAGAACATCACCGAGGCGGCGCGGGAAGCCGCCCGCGCGCTCCTGTCGGATTAGAACATTCCGGCCCGGTGGACCCGGCGGAAATCCGCCGAACCCTTCACAGATCGAACATTCACGCCTCGGCGGTGAACTGCGCCGCCGCGATGGCCCAGCCTTGCGGCCCCTCGACCAGAACCGCCGAAAGGATTGCGCCAACGCGGCCCGCGTCAGAGCCATCGGCATTCAGGATGCCCGACAGCACGAAGCGCTGCATGACCTGCGCGACGCCCGGCGCAAGATCGCGGTGCTTGACGCGGCCGGTCACCAGCTTTGCCCGCAGGAAGGCGCCCGCAAGTTCGCCCGCGAAGGTTTCGGCAATTGCCTTCTGCCCCTCGGCCCAATGGCCGGTCAGCGACAGAAGGTCTGCATCCTCGGCGAAGAGGTCGGCGATCTGGCGGGCGTCGCGCGCCGACCAGGCGGCGGCGAAGGCGCGGGGCAGGTGATCGGGGGCGGCGACGGTCATTGCGCGACCTCCACCAGTTTGCCGGGGTTCAGGATGCCGTCGGGGTCAAGCGCGCGCTTGATCCGCGCCATGACCTCCCAGGCCTCACCATGTTCCATTGCCATCAGATCCTTCTTGCCCATGCCCACCCCATGTTCGCCCGTCATGGTTCCGCCCAGACCGAGGGCGCGTTCCGCCATGCGGCGGGCGAGCGCCTTGGCGGTTTTCAACTCATCGTCATTGCCACGTTCCACCAAGAGGATCGCGTGGAAATTGCCGTCCCCGACATGGCCGAGGATCGGGCCGGGCAGGCCCGATGCGGCGATGTCGGCGCGGGTTTCGGCGACCGCCTTCGCCAGTTGGGACATGGGGACGCAAATGTCGGTGACAAGGCCCATGCAGCCGGGACGTGAGGCGATACAGGCCGGATAGGCGCCGTGGCGCATCTTCCACAGGCGGTTCCGGTCCTCAACCGTCGTGGCCCAGTCGAAATGCGCCCCGCCCATATCGGCCACCACCTCGCCAAAGCGCTGCGCATCCTCGGCGGCGGAGGTGGCGGAGCCGTGGAATTCCACCATCAGATGCGGCTTTTCCGGCAGGCGGGTGCCGTTCTGCGCGTTGAAGATGGCCGCCGTCGTTTCATCCACGAACTCGATCCTTGCCATGGGAATGCCCATCTGGATCGTCGCCATCACCGTGTCCACCGCCGCCTCGAACGTGTCAAAGGCGCAGACGGCGGCGGTGATCGCCTCGGGCTGGCCATGAAGTTTCAGCGTCAGTTCGGTGATAAGGCCCAGCGTCCCTTCCGATCCGACGAAAAGCCCGGTCAGGTCATAGCCGGATGCGGATTTGCGCGCGCCGGACCCGGTGCGGATCACGCGGCCATCGGCCAGCACCACCTCAAGCGCCATGACATTGTCGCGCATCGTCCCGTAGCGAACGGCGGTGGTGCCGGATGCGCGGGTGGCGGCCATCCCCCCGAGCGAGGCATTGGCGCCGGGGTCGATGGGGAACATCAGGCCGGTCGCGCGCAATTCGGTATTCAGCCCCTCGCGCGTCAGGCCGGGTTGGACGACGGCCTGAAGATCGCCGGGGCGCACCTCGATGACGCGGTTCATGCGGCTGAAATCGGCGCTGACCCCGCCGTGAAGGGCAATCGCGTGGCCTTCCAGCGAGGTCCCGGTCCCCCAGCCGATCACCGGCAGGCCGTGGCGCGCGCAGATCGCGACCAGCGCCGAGACCTCCGCCGTCGTTTCGGGGAAGGCGACGGCATCGGGGGGCATGGGGGCGAACCATGTTTCGTTCCGGCCATGGTCGGCGAGATCCCCCGCCGAACGGCTGAGGCGCGGGCCTAGAAGGGCCTGAAGTTCGGCAAGGGCCGCGTCGCGCGACATGGCTCAGCGTCCGCAAAGATAGGCGAGGACCGGCGCGGTGTGGCCGGGGGGCGTGAACTCGATATGGTCAAGCTGCGCGCCGTAGCTGACAAGCTTGATCGGGAAGACCGCGTCATTGCGGGCGCGCATCTCCACCGTTTCGCCATTCAGGCGGTACTGGACGGGCAGGGCGACGCCACCCGATTCGACGGTCAGCAAGAGGCCAAAATCGAAGGTGACGGGGTCTGAACAGACCTCGGGCGCCTGTCCCGGCGTCAGGCGCAGCGCCTCTTCCCGCATGGTCCAGCGCCCGACGAGGAAGACCGGCGGTTGCGGGCGGTAGTCGCCATAGCCGTTCAACTCTCCATAAACCGGCAGGTAGGCGGAAAACCCTTTCGCCTCGCGCAGTTGCACCAGATAGGTGGCGGGGTCGCTGCTGCGCAACTCCTCAAAGTACCGCGCTGCCCGGCGGTCGAGCGCGCCGAGGACAAGGAAATAGACCAGCGTCGCGGCCAGTGTCGCACCGGCGGCGATCCATTCCCCCCGGCTGGGGCGGCGAAAGCCCTTGAGGCTGATCTGGGCCATGACGCGTCCTTTCCGCTTGAACCGAAGAAGGGGCCTGATGCCGGGCGTCGGGTTTGCATCCTTGCGGGCAAAGGCGTAGCAGGGATGGAGCATTCCGGTGTCCGGCCGGGTTGCGCGCAGTCTTACAGGTCACGTCCGGCCGTCACAACCATCGCTCGGGTGCCATGAACGAATCTTTGCCGACCGACACCGCCGACGCAGCGCCCGACCACAGGCGCGCCTCGGTCATCACGCTGTCCTTCATCGCCATCGGGATCGGCGTCGTCACCGGGCTTGGCGCCATTGCGCTGCGATACCTGATCTCCATCATCCACAACTTCTTTTTCCTTGGTGAGTTTTCGACCTTCTACGACGCCAATATCGCCACGCCGCCCGCGCCTTTCGGGCCTTTGGTGATCCTCGCCCCGGTCGTCGGCGGGGCCATTGTCCTGTGGATGGTGCGCCGCTTCGCACCCGAGGCGAAGGGCCATGGCGTGCCAGAGGTGATGGACGCGATCTATTACAAGAACGGGCGCATCCGGCCGCAGGTGGTGATCGTCAAGTCGCTCGCCTCGGCCATGTCCATCGGTTCGGGCGCCTCGGTCGGGCGCGAAGGGCCGATCATCCAGATCGGTTCGGGTATCGGGTCGGTGCTGGGGCAGTTGTTCAACCTGCGCAGCTGGCAGGTTATCACCATGGTCGCGGCGGGGGCGGGGGCGGGGATCGCCGCCACGTTTAACACGCCGCTGGGTGCGGTGCTGTTCGCCGTGGAACTGATGCTGCCGGAATTCAGCGCGCGGACCCTGATCCCGGTGGTTTTGGCGACCGGGACGGCGACCTATGTCGGGCGGCTGGCCTTCGGCATGGCGCCCGCCTTCCTTGTCGCCGCGCATGAACGGCCGGAACTGTTCGTGCCGCTGTCGGTCGACATGCTGCCGCTTTACGTGATCTTCGGCCTTGTCTCCGGGGTTGCCGCCACGATCTTCGTGCGTGGCCTTTACCGGATCGAGGATGTCTTTGACGGTTGGAAGGCCAACCCCTACCTGAAGAACGCCGCCGGGATGCTGGCGCTTGGTATCCTGATGTATGTCCTGATGCAGACGACCGGCATGTATCATACGGCCGGCGTCGGCTATGCGACGATCGAGGCGATCCTGACCGGGCAACTGGCGGCGCCGGGCTTTCTGCTGCTTTTGTTCGTGCTGAAGATGCTGGCGACTTCGGTCAGCCTTGGGGCCGGGGCCTCGGGCGGGGTGTTTTCGCCCTCGCTTTTCCTTGGCGCGGCGCTGGGCGGGGCCTTCGGGGCGACGCTGGACCTGATGTTCCCGCATCTGGGCTTCCATTCCGTCACCTTCGCGCTGATCGGCATGGCGGGGATCGTCGGCGCCTCGACCGGGGCGGCGCTGACCTCCATCATGATGCTTTTCGAGATGACGGGCGATTACACCATCACGGTCGCCGCCATCATCGCGGTCGTCGTGGCCATCGGGGTGCGGCGGCGGCTGTCCTCGGATGACATCTACACGCTGAAGCTGACCCGCCGGGGCCACCGCATCCCGCGTGAAAGCCGGTCGCACATGTTCGCCATTCGCCACATCAAGGAGATGATGGAACCCGCCGTCGCGGTGATCGAGAAGGAGGATCTGGGCGAGCGTGGCATGGTCGACACCCAGTTGGGCGCAGAGCGGCAATATGCCGTGGTGACCGAGGGGCGCAACGTCGTGGGCATCGTCCGCGTCCACCCCGAGGACCCGACCAAGCGTCACGGCCCGCTGATCCACCCGGTCGGCTATGTGCAGGAGACGAGCTTCCTGCAAAACGCCATGACCAACATGGCCGACCGCGACCATGCGGCGCTTCTGGTCCTGCCGGACAAGACCATGCCGCGCCCGGAAAACGTGATCGGCGTGCTGACGCGCGATTCCATCGCCGCCGCCGTGCTGCGCGATTACCGAAGCTGAGCGAAGGGTCGGGCGGGGTCAGATCCGCTCGATCGTCGCCTTGTCGGGATAGAAGGCGATATGCCCGGCGATCTGGGCGACGCCCTCTTTCGGCGACGGATAGCTCCAGCCTGCGTCCGTGATCGGTCCGCTTTTCGCCGCGATGGAGAAATATTCCGCCGCGCCCTTGTGCGGGCAGGTGGAGGTCGTGGCGCTGGGGTCAAGGAAGGCCATCGCGATATCCTCACGCGGGAAGTAGATGACCGGCGGATAGTCCCCTTCAGTCAGTTCCAGCGCCCGGCTCGATTCGGCAAGGATCGCGCCCCCGGCGCGCACCACCCAGGTTCCGGGGGCGGTGCGGATGCGGATATGGTCGGCCATGGGTCTCTCCTTGCTGGGCTTGGCGGGGCATGATGCCCGCCCGTCATGTCAGTTTCGTATCAAAGGGGCGCCGTCGCGGCGTTCAGCCAGTCGCGCGCCGCGTCGGAAAGCCGGGGGCCGATGCGGTCGCGCACCCCGGCATGGTAGGCGTCGATCCAGGCGCGCTCGTCGCCGGACAGGCGGTCCGCGTCGATCAGCCGCCGGTCGATCGGGACCCAGGTCAGCGTCTCCCACTCCAGCATCCTGCGATGGGCATCGCCGCCGGGCAGATCGGGCGCCTCCTGAACCACGACGAGGTTCTCGATCCGAATGCCAAAGGCGCCCTCGCGGTAGTAGCCCGGTTCGTTGGAAAGCACCATCCCCGGTTCCAGAACCACATCCGTCGCCCGGCTAAGCCGTTGCGGCCCTTCATGGACCGACAGATAGCAGCCGACGCCATGGCCGGTGCCGTGATCGTAATCCTGCCCGGCGAGCCAGAGCGGATAGCGCGCCAGCGCGTCGAGATGCGCGCCGGTCAGGCCGCGCGGCCAGCGCAGGCGGGAAATGGCGATCATGCCTTGCAAGACGCGGGTGAAGGCGGCCTTCGCCTCAGGCTCCACCGGACCGATGGAGACGGTGCGGGTGATGTCGGTCGTGCCGTCCTGATACTGGCCGCCGGAATCGATCACCACGATCTCTCCGGGTCTGAGCGGGCGGTTGGTGTCCTCGGTCACGCGGTAATGGATCACCGCGCCGTTCGGGCCGGTGCCGCAGATCGTCTCGAAGCTGATTTCCTTCAGCGCATTGGTGGCGCGGCGGAAGCCTTCCAGCTTCGTGACCACGTCGATCTCCGTCAGCCCGCCCCCCGGTGCTGTCGCATCAAGCCAGGCGAGGAATTCGACCATCGCCGCCCCGTCGCGCAGATGGGCCGCGCGCATGCCTGCCAGTTCGGCGGCATTCTTCAACGCTTTCGGCAGGATGCAGGGATCGGGGCCAGGGGCGATGGCCAGGCCCGCCTCGGCCAGTTCCCGCGACACCTCCACCGGCGCGGTGGCGGGATCGACACGGACGGTGCCGCCCAAAGTGCGCAGCGCGGGCGCAAAGGCCGAAGGCGGGCGGATCGTGACATCGGGGCCAAGATGGGCGCGGACCGCGTCGCCAAGCTTCTCTGCCGCGATGAAAAGCGTCACATGGGCCGTGTCATGCAGGATGGCGAAGGCCTGCACGACCGGGTTCCGCTCGATATCCGAGCCGCGGATGTTGAGAAGCCATGCGATCGAGTCGGGCAGCGTGATGATCGCGGCGCTTTGCCCGGCGGCTTTCAGATCGGCGGCAAGGCGGGCGCATTTCGCGGCGGCACTTTCCCCGGCCAGATCGTCCGGCTGGACACTGACCGGCCCCAGCGGCGCGGGCGGCCGGTCTGCCCAGATCGCATCGACGAAATTCTGCGCGGCGCAAAGGGTTACGCCACTATCTTCAAGTGCTGCCTCCAGATCGGCAATCTCTTTCGCGGTATGCAGCCAGGGGTCATAAGCGACCTGCCCGCCATTCGGCAGATGCTCCTTCAGCCAGACGGCGGGCTTTAGCTCGGGCCAGTTGACCGGGGTGAAGGCGGCAAGGTCGACCTGCGCCTTGACCTGCGTCCGGTAGCGCCCGTCGATGAAGACGCCCGCGATCCGGGGCAATACGATGCAGAACCCGGCCGAGCCGGTGAACCCGGTCAGCCAGGAAAGACGCTGATCGGCGGGGGCGACATATTCCCCCTGATGGGCATCGGCGCGCGGCACGATGAAGCCGTCAAACCCGGCCTTGGCCAAAGCCGCCCGCAGCGCGGCCAGCCGTGGCGGCCCCTGTTCGGGGCGGGAGGTGGTTTCGAAACTCTGGAACATCGGGGCGGCCCTTTCACGAAACGGACGCCCGAGGGGCGTCCGTCCGCGTTACCTTGCCCCGAGAGCGGGGGCGGCGCAAGCGAGCGCCCTCAACTCGCCCGCTTCATCCCCATCACCCGCGCCCGCGCGCGGGGGTCGCTGTCGAACAGGCTCGCCAGTTGTTCGGTCATTGCGCCTGCCAGCTGTTCCACATCGGTGATCGTCACGGCGCGCTGGTAATAGCGGGTCACGTCATGGCCGATGCCGATGGCGATCAGTTCCACGGCGCGGCGGCGTTCGACCATCGCAATCACGTCGCGCAGGTGCTTTTCCAGATAATTGGCCGGGTTCACCGACAGGGTGGAATCGTCCACCGGCGCACCGTCGGAGATCACCATCAGGATCTTGCGCTGTTCGGGTCGGCCGATCATCCGCCGATGCGCCCATTCCAGCGCCTCGCCGTCGATGTTTTCCTTCAACAAGCCTTCCTTCATCATCAGGCCAAGGTTCGGCCGCGTCCGCCGCCACGGGGAATCGGCGGATTTGTAGATGATGTGGCGCAGGTCGTTCAGGCGGCCGGGCTGCTGCGGGCGCCCCTGTGCCAGCCAGGTTTCCCGCGCCTGCCCGCCCTTCCAGGCCCGCGTGGTAAAGCCGAGGATTTCCACCTTCACCTGGCAGCGTTCCAGCGTGCGGGCCAGAACATCGGCGCAGATCGCGGCGATGGAGATGGGGCGGCCGCGCATCGAGCCGGAATTGTCGATCAGAAGCGTCACGCAGGTGTCGCGGAATTCGGTGTCCTTCTCCACCTTGAAGGACAGTGGTGTGGTCGGGTTCGCGACCACGCGGGCAAGGCGGCCTGCGTCGAGGATACCTTCCTCAAGATCAAACTCCCAAGACCGGTTCTGCTGCGCCTGCAAGCGGCGCTGAAGCTTGTTGGCCAGCCGGCTGACCGCGCCCTTCAAGGGTTCCAGCTGCTGATCGAGATAGGCGCGCAACCGTTCAAGCTCCGCCGGTTCGGCAAGCTCCTCGGCCTTGATCTCCTCATCATGATCGGTGGTGTAGACGGTATAATTCGGGTCGGCGTCGGAATGCGGGGCAGGGGGCGGCGGTTCCAGCGGCGCCTCGCCCTCGGGCAGTTCCGCCTCATCGCCTTCCTCCATGTCCGACATTTCTTCCATGGAGACCTGGGCCTCGGACTGATCGTCCTGGCTGTCCTGATCCTGTTCGGGCGAGGCGTCGCTTTCGTCCGGCTCCTCCTGCCCGTCCTGGCTGTCGGTATCCTGTTCCTCTTCCTCGGATGCGGCGTCGTCGGGGGTGTCGTCATCCTCCATGTCGGGGTCGTCGCCCAACTGGTCGCCATAGCCGAGGTCCTTGATGACCTGGCGCGCGAGGCGGGCAAAGGCCGCCTGATCGCCCAGCACCTCGCCCACATGATCCAGCGTGCCGCCCGCCTGTTCCTCCATGAACGGGCGCCAGAGGTCCATCACGTTCTTGGCGGCACCCGGCATGTCGCGCCCGGTGGCAAGGTGGCGGACGAGGTAACCCGCCGCCTGTGCAAGCGGTGCGTCCTGGGCCGAGCGGATGCCGCCATAGCCGCGCCGTTCCGCCTCTGCCCCGATCTTGGCGTCGATATTGCCCAGCGTGCCGGGCATGTCGCGGGCGCCGACCGCCTCGCACCGCGCGGTCTCCATCGCCTCATAGAGATCGCGCGCCATCTGGCCCTGGGGGGCGTATTTCGCCGCGACCTTTTCGTTGTGATAGCGGTGGCGCAACGCGAAGGCATCCGCCGTGCCGCGCGCCACCAGCACCTCATCCCGCGTCATGCGGCGGCTGACCTGCGGCAGGCGCATCGTGTCGCCCGCCATGCCCGGCGGATCGACGGAATAGGACACCGTCAATTCGGGATCGTCGGCCATCGTCTTGGTGGCCTCGGCGAGCGCCTTCTTGAACGGATCGGCGGGGTTGTCGGAGGGGCGGGTCATTGCGGCAATCAATCACTGTGCCGCGACCGCTGCAAGGGGCTATAGCATTTCGGGTTTATACTGAATCAGAATTTGAACTTATTTCGTTCGAATTCTGATAGTTACCTTCTCAACGCAAACCCGAATCGCTTTAGGATGTAGGATGGGCAATATTGCCCATCCTACGGGTGAAGCTTGAATACGGCCAGTCTTCCGGCGCGCCGACGAGGCCGTGTTTTACCGGGTTCGTCAGGCAATACTCCATCGCGGAGACGAAGTCCGCCTCGCCGCGCAGGGCGTGTTCCCAGAAGCGCCGTTGCCAGACGCCGCGCTCGCGTTTGCCGACCTTGCTGTCGCAGGGGCGGAAATCCCCGGCGAGGGCGTGTGAAAACCGCGCCTTGATGCGCCGCCAGCGTTCGGAATAGTTCACCTCCCCTTCCGGTTCGGTCCAGATCGCATGCAGATGATCGGGCAGAATGACCATCGCCTGACAGGTCACGGGCAGTTCCTGCACGGTGCGGCGATAGGCCTCGCGGAGGAGGCCGACATGGTCGATGAGCGTTGTCGCCCCACGCCTTTGCAGGCAGAGCGTAAAGAAGTAGGTGGCGCCGGTCTGGCGCAGGCGGCGATAGCTGGTCATGCGGCCAGCGTCGCGGCGCGTGGTTAACAGGGCGTGAATTTATCCCGTGGGATGGGCAATATTGCCCAACCTACGTTACCGGATACTCTGGCTCGCCGCACTTTCCGGCAGTTCCTCATCAAAGCAGCGCTGATAGAACTCGGCCACCGTCTGCCGCTCAAGCTCATCGCATTTGTTGAGGAAGGTGAGCCGGAAGGCATAGCCCACGTTGCGGAAGATCTCGGCGTTCTGGGCCCAGTTGATGACCGTCCGGGGCGACATCACGGTCGACAGGTCGCCGTTCATGAAGGCGGTGCGCGTCAGGTCGGCGACGGTCACCATCTGGGCGATCGTCTTGCGGCCCTTCTCGGTGTTGTAATGCGGGTTCTTGGCCAGCACGATCGCGGTTTCGGCGTCGTGGGACAGGTAGTTCAGCGTCGCCACCAGGCTCCAGCGGTCCATCTGCGCCTGGTTGATCTGCTGAACGCCGTGATAGAGCCCGGTCGTGTCGCCAAGGCCAACCGTGTTCGCGGTCGCGAACAGGCGGAAGTTCGGGTTCGGCGTGATGATCTCATTCTGGTCAAGAAGCGTCAGCTTGCCGTCATGTTCCAGCACCCGCTGGATCACGAACATGACGTCGGCGCGGCCCGCGTCGTATTCATCGAAGACAATCGCGACGGGGTTGCGCAGCGCCCAGGGCAGGATGCCTTCGTGAAACTCCGTCACCTGCTTGCCGTCGCGCAGCTTGATCGCGTCCTTCCCGATCAGGTCGATCCGGCTGATATGACTGTCGAGGTTGACGCGCACGCAGGGCCAGTTCAGATGCGCGGCGACCTGTTCGATATGGGTCGATTTGCCGGTGCCGTGATAGCCCTGGATCATCACCCGGCGGTTATAGGCAAAGCCCGCGAGGATGGCGAGCGTGGTGTCGGGGTCGAACTTGTAGGTCGGGTCGATGTCAGGCACGCGGTCGGTGCGCTCGGCGAACCCTTTCACCTTCATCTCGGTGTCGATGCCAAAAACCTCCCGGACGGAGATTTCTTCGGTTGGTTTCACGTTCTGATCGAGCATTGGGACCGCCATCGTCTGGTCGCCCGGAACCCGTGCCGGGCGTCACACCGGCCTTGATGGCGGAGAATGCGGGGGGGTGCAAGGGGAGCGGGCGGTTTGCGCGCATCTCCTGCGGGGAAGCTCGGGAATTTCTGCACGAATGGGCTGGCAGAACCGGGCTGTCACGAAACGGCAGGAGGGACGGATGAGGTTTGGGCAAAGAATGGCGGTCGCCGCGATGATCGGGGCGACCGGGACCGGTGTGATGCTGGTGGAGATGGTGCTGCAGGGTGGGCTTTACGATCCCGCGGCGCTGACCGCCGCCGGGGGCGGGGCGCTGGTCGGCGGGCTGATCTTTGCGGGCTGGTTCGGGCGGCGCGGGCGCTTTGGCTGGGCCATCGCGGTGCTTGGCGCGCTGTTGGCCACGGCGGCAGGCGGGGCCTTTGGCGGGATGGGGGTGGCGCTGGCCGATCCCTATGTGCGCGTAGTCGGGGGGCTGATGATCGGGGCGATCTACGGACTTATGGTGACGTTCAATGGCCCCGTGCAGGCGCTTTTCTGGGCCGCCGCCTTTGCCGGGATACATCTTGCCGCACGCCGCTTGCGGGGTGGGGCTCCTCACGCGATCGCGAGCGGGACGGGGGAAGGTTTTACCCCCTGAAACATGGATATGGTCCATAGTGGCGCCAAGGTTGAAAGGGAAAGACGCCATGACGACACGACGTGGATTTCTGGCCAGTGGTGTGGCGGTTCTGGCCCTTGGGCCTGGGCTGGCCCGCGCCGCCGAAGCCTTTGAGGTGACGAAGACCGATGCCGAATGGCGCAAGCTTCTGTCCCCGGCGCAATACAGGGTGCTGCGGCAGGAAGATACCGAACGCGCCTTCACCAGCCCGCTGAACGACGAACATCGCGACGGGACCTTTCACTGCGCGGGCTGTGATCTCGCGCTTTATTCCTCGACGACGAAATATGACAGCGGCACCGGCTGGCCGTCGTTCTGGAGGCCCCTGCCGGATGCGGTGGCGACCAAGGCCGACTGGGGCCTTCTCGGCCGCCGGACCGAGGTGCATTGCCGCCGCTGCGGCGGGCATCTGGGCCATGTCTTCGACGATGGCCCGAAACCGACCGGCAAGCGCTACTGCATGAACGGCGTGGCGATGGTGTTCCGCCCCGCCTGATCCGATTCGACCCGAAGCCCGTCCAAAACCCCCGTGCGACGTCCCGCACGGGGGTTTTCCGCGTTATCCGGGCAACAATCCTGATTCCAAAGGGAAATAGTTTCCTTGTAGTGAGGCGCGTTTTGGTGCCACTTAGGTTTGTTTTCTTGTAATATAACCAAAGTTGTACGAGTCATTCTGTGCCGTTTCGGCCCGGTGATGCGAGAAATGGCGGTCGAAAATTGTAGTTGACAAATTTAATCGGAAATCCGATCCGGGGCAGGTCGGAAGAGGGAACGAAGGCCATGAAGGCGGTCATCAGCATCATTGCAGCACTCGGCGCGGCGGCGCCCGTGCTTGCCGTGCAGACCGGCCCGGACCAGCTTGAGGCGCTGGGCCGGGAGATTTTCTTTGACACCAACCTGTCGGCCCACCGCAACCAGTCCTGCGCCTCCTGCCACGATCCCGCCGCCGGTTTCGGCAGTCCGTTCGCGGAGTTCAACGCGGGCGGTTCGGTCGTCGAAGGCTCCGTCCCCGGCCGCTTCGGCAACCGCAAGCCGCCCTCGCTTGCCTATGCGACGTTCTCGCCGATCCTGCATCACATCATCGACGAGGGCGACGTGACCATCGTCGGCGGTGCCTTCCTAGACGGTCGGGCGACGGGCAAGAAGCTTGGCTCCCCCACCGCCGATCAGGCGCAAGGCCCGCTTCTGAACCCGGTGGAGATGGGGCTGCCCCATGCCGCCTGCGCAGTCGCCCGTGTGATGAGCCCGGACGACCCCGACCTTTACCCCGTCGCCTTCACCGATGTCTGGGGCGCCGACGCGATGGTCGACATCCCGGCGGAGATCGTGGCGCAATGCGACGACCCCGACGCCAGGATCGAGATCGGGGATGAGGTGCTGGCGGCCCGGATCGACGCCGCCTTCGATCGCATCGCCATCGCGCTCGCGGCTTTCGAAAAGACCGACGAGGTCAACCCCTTCTCCTCGCGCTATGACGCCTGGGTCGCGGGGACCGGCACGCTGACGGAGCAGGAGTTGCGCGGGCTTGCGCTTTTCGAGGCCGAGGACAAGGGCAACTGCGCCGCCTGTCACGTCCTGACGCCGACGGGGCGCGAGATGCGGGCGGTCTTCACCGACTGGACCTATGACAACCTTGGCGTCCCGCGCAACCGCGACAACCCGCAAGGTGCGGACTATATCGACCCCGGCCTTGGCGCCTATCTGAAGACCGACCCGGTCTATGCCAGCCTTGCCGATGGCGTGATGGGCGCGCAGCAGGTGCCGACGCTGCGAAACCTGACCAAGGTCCTCTCCCCGAACGACCCCAAGGCCTATATGCACAACGGCTATTTCAAGACGCTGGAAGGGGTCGTGCATTTCTACAACACGCGGGACACCCTGCCGCGCTGCGCCGATCCGCTGGCATCGGAGGCAGAGGCGATGGCCGGGGGCTGCTGGCCCGCGCCCGAAATCGAAGCGACCATGAACCGGGATGAGCTGGGGGACCTCAAGCTGACCCCGGCGGAAGAAACCGATCTGGTCGCTTTCCTGAAATCACTCGACGACGAGTGAGCAACCGGAGGACGGTCCAGGTCAATCCGTCAAACCGAGGACCGAAAGTCCGGACCCGGGGGGAGCGATCCCCCCGGGTTTAGCTTTTGGGGGTGTCGCTGCGCCCGCCCGGAAGCAAGGCGGCCTCTGTTGAGACTGCTCAAAAGCCCTGCGGCGGTGGTGAAGGAGAACGGGAACGCCCGCGCGTTGCCGTCCCGGACCTGATCCGGGACCTCCCGCACCGGAGGAAGTGGTCCCGGATCGGGTCCGGGACGGTGTCGCCTGCGCCCGCCCTCTGACGCGGCATCCCTCACCGGCCCGGCTCCATACCCGGAGCAACACAGCGCCCGCCAATCCTACCCGTCGCGGAAGTTGCGGCTTTCCTTGATCTGGTCCCAGGCCCAGACGACCTCTTGCAGGCGGTCCTCGTCCGAACGGTCGCCGCCGTTCATGTCGGGGTGCAAGACCTTCACCAGGCTCTTGTACTGCTTGCGGATCTCGGTCCGGGTCCAGCTGTCCTTCGCCTCAAGGATATCCAGCGCGCGGCGTTCGGTCGGCGGCAGCTTGCGGCCGATGGAGCGGCCGGGATTCTGCGTCGCATTGGCGCCGAGGATCTCCATCGGGTCATCGACCCCCAGACGCGCCCAGGCGCGATCCTCGGTTCCGCGCTTGCCGAAGGGCTTGGTTTCCCGGCCCCAGACGCGGTCCTTGTCGATGAACTTCTCGAACTCATCCTCGGAGGAACCCTGGAAGAAGTTCCATTTCAGATTGTACTCGCGCACATGGTCCTTGCAGAACCAGAAGTAGTCGTCGAGGTTGTCGGGCGATTTCGGTGCGCGGTATTGACCGGCCTCGGTGCAGCCCGGATGCTCGCAACCGCGGCTGGAGGTTTCGAAGGCGCCGGACATGCCGCGGCGGCCCTTGGTACGTTTCTTCTTGTCCGACGCAGCGGAAATGTCGAATCCGAAAGGATCGGGTCGTGTCATGCTCTGCCTCATCCGGTGTCGTTTCGACTCGGGGAGGACAGTTTAGGGGATTTCCCGGCGCTTTGAAGGGGGAGACGGAAATTTGACGATCACCGAGGAGATGCAGTCGCGGCTTGAGGCGGCCTTTGCGCCGACCCGGCTGGAAATTGCCGATGAAAGCGAGGCCCATCGCGGCCATGCCGGCTATCGCGACGGCGGAGAGAGCCATTTTAGCATCCTGATGCGCGCGCCCGCGCTGGCCGGGCTGGGCCGGGTGGCGCGGCACCGGGCGGTCCATGCCGCCCTTGGCCTCGATCTTGTCGGGCGGATTCACGCGCTGGCGCTGGACCTCGACGGCTAGAGCGTTTCGGGGTTGCGTTGAGAAAGCAAGTATCAGAATTCGAACGAAATAAGTTCGAATTCTGAGTCAGTGCAAACCCGACATGCTACAGGCGGTCAGGCGACCGCCACCGGGCCGGGGCGCGCTGTCGCGGCGTTGCCGGTCGGCTGGATGCGGCGCGGGCGGACGACCTGTGCGGTTGCCATCACCGGGATCACCGGGCGTTCAGGCTCGCTCAGCGGGCGGCGGAAGACCATGAACTCCTGCTGGCGGCGGACCGGCAGGAACAGCCAGCGCCCGCTGACCGGCATCCTTTCCGTTCGCAGGAATTCCCAGCCGCCATGGGCGATCAGGCTGATTTCGCTGTCGAGCGTTCGGGTCAGCGCGTCGCCGTCGTTCTGCGTCACCTGTCCCTTGCGGACCTGCTTTGGCGCAGGCATGAATTTGTATTCGTACATAAGCTTTCCCCACCCTTTAGCATTTCGGGTTTGCCCTGAACCGGAATTCGAACTTGTTTCGTTCGGAGTCTGATACTTACGTTCTCAACGAAAACCCGAAACACTTTTGTACCGGATAACAGTCACGCCAGAGCGGCGCGCGGCGCAAGGAGATTGTGGCGCGATTGTGGCTTTCCTGGGGCCGGGGTGTGGCGCAAGGCCGGGGGTCGGGTCGGCAATATGTTGATTTATAAAGGTAAGTTTCCCGGCGGCGCGCATGGCGGCGCGTCAAGGCCCGCTGATCCGGGGCGGGCGACGATCCGGGTGGGGCAGGGGAACTGTTGCCGCCCGCGCGACGGCGGGGTCAGGTTGCCTTGGTCTCGGCCGTCTCGGTAACCGTTTCGGCGGGGGTCTCTTCGGCAGGTTCCGGGGCTGCCTCGGCTTTCGCCTCGGGCGCGGGCGGTGCGGCGGGGCTTTCCAGCCGTGGCGCCTTGCCCTCGACCGCCTCGGCCGTCAGCTGGCGCGGCGGGGCGGGGCGGTCGGCGGCCGCCTCCACCGGGCGGCGGAAGACCAGCATGTTGTGATAGACCGTGACACGCCGGGTCAGGCCGCTGCGTTCCTCGGAGGGCAGCATCTCGGCCCGGACATAGTCCCAGCCCTCGCGCGCCATGCGGTTCAGGACCGAGGTCATGGCCTGGGCGAAACGGTCGCCCGGCGTCTTGGCGCCGCGGGCCTTCTCGCCGCGATCGGGGGCGGGAATGACTTTGTACTCGTAGTGCTGCATCGTCCTCGCATCCCTTCGGTCGCGGTCTGGTCCGGTCTTCGCCAAGCCCCGCATGTAGCCTGCGCGCGCCATTGCGGCAACCCCGCCGGGGACAACGCCATGCTGACGTGGCGGAATGTCAACGAACGGGAAACCCGTTTACGCAAAACGCCGCCGATCCGCCCCGGTTCCACCGCAATTGGCCTTTAGACCTGCGCGTGAGTTGTGGAGTGAAGATCATGGCCAAGTCTTTCAGTTTCTTCGGTGCGGCGCTTCTGGCGCTGCTGTCCGCCGTTCCGGCGTCGGGTGCGACACTTCTTGTCAACGGCTCGTTCGAGAGCGGCCCGCTTGGCAATCCGGCGGGGTCGGTGAACGGCGCCACGTTCGACACGCTGACGACGGGAAGCCGCAGTTGGGATGCCTATGGGTCGCTGGACGGCTGGACGCTGGCCTCTGGCCCCGGCATCGCGGTCGAGACGGACCGCTCCAACAACAAGATCGACGCCCAGGACGGCGAACATTATGTCGGCCTCGACGTGATCGGGAATGCCCGCATCACGCAGACGGTTGCGCTGACCGTCGGGGCCTATACGCTGAACCTCTGGTACAGCCCGAACACCAACAACGCGGCCACGAACGGCATCGACTTTGGCATCACCGGCCTTGGCAGCGGTGTGGCGACGGTTGGCACCATGGGCGCGCGCCGGGGCGAGTGGTCGCAGATCAGCCTGAATGTGCTGGTGCAGGTTGCGGGCGATTATCAGGTCTATGTCGGCGCGATGGGGGCCAGCGACGGGCGCGGCGGCTATATCGACAATATCGCGCTGACGCCGGTGCCGCTGCCTGCGGCGGGGCTTGGCCTGCTGGGCGCGCTGGGCCTGATGGCCGGGCTGCGGCGCAAGCGTCTGGCCTGAAACGGCGGTGGATTGGAAGAAGGGCGGCCCTTGCGCCGCCCTTCTCGCGCCTTCAGCAGGGGTCAGAGGCCCAGCTTCTTCGCCACCAGTTCGTTGACGGCCGCCGGGTTGGCCTTGCCGCCCGTGGCCTTCAGAACCTGACCGACGAACCAGCCCGCCAGCTTCGGGTTGGCCTTGGCCTTTTCGACCTGCGCCGGGTTGGCGGCGATCACCTCATCCACCGCCGCCTCGATGGCGCCGGTATCGGTGACCTGCTTCATCCCGTGTTTCGCCGCGACCTCGGCCGGATCGCCGCCCTTTTCGGTGGTCCAGAGCAGCTCAAAGAGGTCCTTGGCCATCTTGCCAGAGATGTCGCCCTTGGCGATCAGGTCCAGCATCCCGCCAAGCTGCGCCGCCGAAACCGGCGTCGTCTCGACCGTCAGGCCCTCTTTGTTCAGTCGCCCGAACAACTCGTTGATAACCCAGTTCGCGGCCTGCTTGCCGTCGCGGCCCTTGGCGACCTCTTCGAAGAAGGCTGCGTTCTCCACCTCGGCGGTCAGCACGTTGGCGTCGTATTCGGTCATGCCGTAGTCACCGACGAACCGCGCCTTCTTGGCGTCGGGCAGTTCGGGCATCGACGCGGCGATGTCATCGACCCAAGCCTGCTCGATCTCCAGCGGCAAGAGGTCGGGGCAGGGGAAGTAGCGATAGTCATGCGCCTCTTCCTTGGACCGCATCGACCGGGTTTCGCCCTTGTCGGGGTCGTAAAGCCGGGTCTCCTGCACCACCTTGCCGCCATCCTCGACGATGGCGATCTGGCGGCGGGCCTCGTATTCGATGGCCTGCTGGATAAACCGCATGGAGTTCATGTTCTTGATCTCGCAGCGTGTGCCGAGATGGCCGAAATCGCCGGTGGCCTGGTATTTCTCATAATCGCCCGGCCGGCAGATCGACACGTTGACGTCGGCGCGCAGGTTGCCGTTCTGCATGTTGCCGTCGCAGGTGCCGAGGTAGCGCATGATCTGGCGCAGCTTGCCGACATAGGCCGCCGCCTCTTCCGGCCCGCGGATGTCGGGGCGGCTCACGATCTCCATCAGCGCGACGCCGGTGCGGTTGAGGTCGACGAAGGACATGGTCGGGTCAAGGTCGTGGATCGACTTGCCCGCGTCCTGTTCGATATGGATGCGCTCGATCCGCACCCGCCGCGCGATACCCGGCCCCATGTCCACGATCACCTCGCCCTCGCCCACGATGGGGTGGTAAAGCTGGGAAATCTGGTAGCCCTGCGGCAGGTCGGGGTAGAAGTAATTCTTGCGGTCGAAGGCCGATCGCAGGTTGATCCCGGCCTTCAGGCCAAGCCCGGTCTTGACCGCCTGCGCCACGCAATATTCGTTGATGACCGGCAGCATCCCCGGCATCGCGGCATCGACGAAGGCGACGTTGGAATTCGGCTCGGCCCCGAAGGTGGTGGAGGCGCCGGAGAAAAGCTTGGCGTTCGAGGCGACCTGGGCGTGAACCTCAAGCCCGATCACCAGTTCCCAGTCTTCCTTGGCGCCGGAGATTACCTTGGGCTTCGGGGCTTCATAGGTCAGGTCGAGCATGGTCGCGGTCCTTCGGGCTGTACCGCCCGCGTTTTAAGGGAGGGCGCGGGCCGGGGCAAGCGGAAGGAAGGGCGGCGTCAGACCTTCAGCGCGCGCGCAATCTCGGCCAGCGCCTCTTTCTGCCGCTCGCTGAGCGTGCCGCCCCGCGCCGCCAGTGCGGTGTCGTTCAGAACCCCCATCAGGGGCGTCAGGCTGCCCGCGCGGTCAAGCTTGGCCAGCCGCCGCGACAGCCGCGTGATCGCCGGTTCCGGGCCGTTGCATTCGGTGACCAGCCAGCGGCCAAGGATCATCGCCTCTTCCGCGTCCTTGGCGCTGCGGTGGGTGTGGTGCTGCAAGGCCATCGACAGCGCGTCCTGCTGTTCGCGCGAGGGCAGGCCGCCAAGCTCCATGAAGGCGGTGCCAAGGGCTGCGATGGCAAGGGCGGGTTCCTCGATGGACTCGACCGGGTGGACATTGGCGCGGCGACGAAAGCCCAGACGTCGGGCGGCCCCCATCACGTCGCCCGCCATATCCGCCAGGTCCTGCGCGACGTGACCGGCATTGCGGGCGCGCATGGCCCAGAAATAGGCGGCCCCGACCAGACCGAGAAACGCGATGATATAGGGCATGGGCAACCTTTGACGCTACGAACCAAATTCAATGCGGCGCAATCTTGCGGGACCCTCGCCCGTCAATGCGGCGTGAGTGTGACGTTGGGGCAGGTCCTTGGCAACCCCGCTTTCCATCCCCGGCACGCTCTGGCATCTTCACCCCGCACCAGCGGAGGGAGAGGTCGCATGAAATCGCTCGAAAGCCTTGATCTGACACAGATTTTTCTCGACGTGGACGATCTGGGGATCGCGACGGTGACGCTGAACCGCGAAGCCAAGCGCAACGCGCTGGATGCGCAGACGGTGGGGGAGCTGGTCGACCTTTTCACCGCGATCCCGCAGGCGGGCGTGCGCGCGGTGGTGCTGCGGGGCGAGGGGACGCATTTCTGCGCCGGTCTCGATCTGGTGGAGCATTTCAAGGAGGATCGCAGCCCGGCGGAGTTCATGCACCTTTGCCTGCGCTGGCATGAGGCGTTCAACAAGATGGAATATGGCGGGGTGCCGGTCATCGCCGCCTTGAAGGGTGCGGTTGTTGGCGGCGGGTTGGAGCTTGCCTCTTCCGCCCATGTCCGGGTGGCCGATGCCACAACCTATTTCGCCCTGCCCGAAGGCCAGCGCGGGTTGTTCACCGGCGGTGGCGCGACGATCCGGGTGGCGGATCTGGTCGGCAAGGCGCGGATGATCGACATGATGCTGACGGGGCGCGTCTACAAGGGGGATGAGGCGATGGCGGTCGGCCTCTGCCAATACCTTGTCGAGGATAGCGAGGCCAAGGCGATGGAGCTTGCCCGCGCGGCCGCCGCCAACACGCCGCTGTCGAACTTCGCCATCTGTTCGGCCATCAGCCACATGCAGAACATGTCCGCGCTCGATGCCGCCTATGCCGAGGCGGTGGTGGCCGGGATCGTCAACACCCAGCCCGACGCGCGCGGGCGGCTTGAGGCCTTTGCCAACAAGACCGCCGCGCGGGTCCGGCCAGAGTGAGCGGCGCCCCCCAGTCGCCCATGAAGGGGATCGGCTTCAAGCTGATCTCGGTCACGTTCTTCATGGCGATGTCGGCGCTTATCAAGGCAACGGCGGATGAGGTGCCGCCGGGTGAGGCGGTGTTCTTCCGGTCGTTCTTCGCGATCCCGGTGATCCTTGTCTGGCTTTACGCGACCCATGCCTTTGGCGACGGGCTGCGCACATCGAACCCCTTGGGCCATCTCTGGCGTGGCCTGCTGGGGACGACGGCGATGGGGTGCAGTTTCGCCGGGCTGGGCTTTCTGCCGCTGCCCGAGGTCACGGCGATCGGCTATGCCGCGCCGCTTCTGACCGTCATCTTCGCCGCGATGTTTCTGGGCGAGGCGGTGCGCGCCTTTCGCATCACGACCGTCGGGCTGGGCATGGTCGGCGTCCTTATCATCCTGTCGCCGCGCCTGTCCGCGCTGCAATCGGGCGCGGTGGGGACGGTTGAGACCCTGGGCGCGATCATCGTCCTTGTCGGCGCGGTCTTTTCGGCGCTGGCGCAGGTCTTCGTGCGCAAGCTGGTGCTGGCGGAACGGACGACGGCGATCGTCTTTTATTTCTCGCTGACCTCGACCTGCGTGTCGCTGGTGACGCTGCCCTTCGGCTGGGTCTGGCCCGCGCCGGGAACGGCGGCGATGCTGATCGCGGCCGGGCTTCTGGGCGGGGTGGGGCAGGTGCTTTTGACCTCTTCCTACCGCTTTGCCGATGCCTCGGTCGTGGCGCCGTTCGAATATGCCTCGATGATTCTCGCGCTTCTGGTGGGCTATTTCGTCTTTGCCGAGGTGCCGACCAGGGTCGTCCTGCAAGGTGCGGCGCTGGTCATGGCGGCGGGCATCGCGATCATCTGGCGCGAGCATCAGCTTGGCCTGAAGCGCGACCGGCAGCGAAAGTCGATGACGCCACAAGGGTGAGGCGCGCCCGGAAAACGCTCCGGTGGAGCGTTTTCAGCGCCGAACGGGCGGAGCCCAACGGGCCGTCACCCGGCGGTATCCAGCCAGATCGTCACCGGCCCCTGATTGACCAGCGCGACATCCATGTCGGCGCCGAATTCGCCATTCTCGACCCTGACGCCTTCGCTGCGCAGCCGGTCGGAGAAGTAGCGATAAAGCCGTTCCCCTTCCTCCGGCGGGGCGGCGGGGGAAAAGCCGGGCCGGTTCCCGCGTGAGGTGTCGGCGGCCAGCGTGAACTGGCTGACGACCAGCGCCGCGCCGCCGGTATCCTTCAGCGCGAGGTTCATCTTGTCGGCCTCATCCTTGAAGATGCGCAGCTTGACGATCTTGGCGGCAAGCTTGTCTGCCTCGGCCTCCGTATCGCCCTGCATGGCGCAGATCAGGATCAGAAGGCCGGGGCCGATTTCCCCGGTCACGCGGCCCGCGACGCTGACGCGGGCGGAACTGACACGTTGCAGCAGCGCCCTCATAGCTCATCCTCCCAGGGCGGGTTGGCGCCGGGGCGGGATACGGTGACGGCGGCGGCGCGGATGCCAAGCGTCAGCGCGTCCGTCAGCGCCGCCGCCCCGATCCCGTTCAGCGCCGCCTTGTCCAGAAGCCCCGCCCTGTGCAGCGCCGCCAGAACGCCCGCGTTGAAAGTGTCGCCCGCGCCGACCGTATCGGCGACGGTGACCTTGCGGGCAGGCACAAAGACCGCGTCGCGGCGGGTGAAGGCATGGGCGCCGGTTGCGCCTTCGGTCACGAAGACGACCTTCGGCCCCTGATCCAGCACCTTCGCGGCGAGGGTGGAAAGCTCACCCTTGCCCTCAAGCCAGTGCAGGTCCTCATCCGACAGTTTCACCAGATCGGCCAGCGCGATCATCCGGGCGATCCGGGCGCGATAGGCCGCTTCGTCGGTGATGAAGCCGGGGCGGATATTGGGGTCGATCATGGTGACGCGGGCGGGGGCCTCCCGCGCCATCAGCGCCTCATAGGCGCTGCCGCAGGGATCGACGACAAGGCTGATGCCGCCGAAAAACACCGTGCCGACATTGGCCGGCAGGGCGGGCATATCCTCGGGCCGGATCATGCGGCCGGCGGTGTTCTCGTCATAGAACGCATAGCTTGCCTGCCCGTCGACCAGCTTGACGAAGGCCAGCGTCGTGGGCCGGGCGGAGCGGATCGCAAGGCTGCTGTCGACCTTCGAGGCGGTCAGGCTGTCGGTCAGGATTTCGCCGAAAAGATCGGTGGACAGGCCCGACAGAAAGCCCGAGGGCGCGCCAAGCCGCCCCAGCGCGATGGCGGTGTTAAAGACCGCGCCGCCCGCATAGGGCGCAAAGGCGGCCTCTCCCCCGGTCGATTGCCGGGGCAGCATGTCGATCAGCGCTTCGCCGCAACTCAGGATCATCTCGCCCTCCCGTTAGCGATAACGCCGATGCCATATCGCAGACCGCCCGTCCCGGCAATCACCTTGGCGGGGGGGAAGGGGGGCGGTCAAGGGTGGCTTGGGCGTAGCACCGACATCGAACCTAATTGAACTGCTGCTGGAATTCCGGGTTCTGCGACAGCCAGATAACCACCCCCGCCACGATCAGGCCAAGGATCACCGCGACGGTGATCTTCCACGGCGACCACGGCCGTTCGCCCTGCACCTTGCCGGTCTGGCCGTTGACCACGAACCGATAGCTCCGCCCGCGGAACTTGTAGGCGGCGGTCCAGACCGGCAGCAGGATATGCTTGAAGGTCACGTCCGACACTTCGGTGTCGATATTGTGGATTTCCTGCCGGTCGCCGCCGATGTCGAAGCGCACGTCGCGTTCGATCATCCGGTCCATATAGGCGCGCGCCTCGGTCAGCCCTTCTTCGAGAGAGACGGTATAGCCCTCGGCCCGGAAACCTGCGAGGAATTCGGGTTGATAGGGCTCAAGCCGTGTCAGGTCCCAGGGCAGCAGCGCGTCGGTATGCGATTTCGGCAGCGAGCGGGAGGCGAGGATCAGCACATCGTCGAAGAACCGCGCGACACGGCCCGAAACAGGGGTCCAGCGGATCTTGGCGACCTGCCGCATCTCGGTCCTGACGCGGCCCTGCTGGTCGCGGACCTGCACCGGTTGGCTTTCGTAATAGACCGTCCCGCGCCGCCCGGAATAGCGTGACCGGGTGTCGGCGTCGAAGGTCCAGTAGGGGACATAGACCCCCTGCATCGCGCGGCCCTTGCGGGCATAATCCTGCAACCCCGAGGGCGCGAACCACAAGGAGCCGAGCCAGCGGTTCATCGCGCCCCGCGCCTCGCGTTCGGTGATGTCGAAGGGGGCGAGGCCCTTGGGTTTGATATGCCGGTTCTCCCCCGTCCCGGTCACGACCGGGGTCGCGCAGAACGGGCATTCGGTGGAATGGACAGCGGGGTCGAACTCGATCACCGCGCCGCAATTGGGGCAGCGCGAGGTCCGGGTGACCTCCATCTCCGCATCGGGCAGGGCGGCCTCAAGCCCGCGCCGCAGGTCAAGCTCCTCGATCGGCCGGGTCCCGGCGCGGGGTGTGGTCAGCGGCTCACTATAGCCGCAATGGTCGCAGATCAGCTTTCCCTCGCCCGGCGAAAAGCGCAGGTCGGCGCCGCATTGCGGGCAGGGAAAGCGGTGATCTTGCGTCTCGTCCAGCATCGCGGGCCTGTCCGGCGATCAGGCCCCTGGCGGCGGGGGCGGCGGGGCGACGGTGAAAAGCTGCGCAAGCTCTGCCACCTCGCCTGCCGGTTTCCAGCCATCCATGCCCTGCGACCAGACCAGCGTGTCGCGCGTGACCGACCCGTCGCCGACCATCCGGCCCAGATGGCCGCGCCCGTAAGGTCCCTGCGCCGCGCCATTTTCGGCGATGTGCCAGACTTTTTCCACCGGCGGCGGGGGCGGTGGTGGCGGGGTGACGGCGGCGGGCGCGGGGGCAGGTTGCGCCACCTGTCCCCACGGCCCCATCTGCGTTCCCATCGCCATGCCGATCCCGGCGCCAAGGCCCGCGCCCATCGCGCCGCCCGCCGCGCCGCCATCGCCACGCCCCAGCGCCTCGGCGGCGTTGAACTGCATGTAGCGGTTGAGGTCTCCCACGATCCCCATCGAGGTCCGCTTGTCCAGCGCTGCCTCAACAACCTCGGGCAAGCTGATGTTTTCGATGTAGAATTCCGGGATCGTCAGGCCATAATCCCCGATCGCCGGAGTGATCGCCCTGGCGACAATCTTGCCAAGGTCAAGCGTGTTGGCCGCCATGTCGAGGACCGGAATGCCGGACCCGGCGATCACGCGCGAAAACTCCTGCACGATGATGTTGCGGATCTGGAAGCTGATCTCATCAGCGGTAAATTCCCCATCCGTTCCAACGATTTCCGAAATGAACTTCGCCGGATCGCTGACCCGCATCACATAGGTGCCATAGGCGCGCAGCCTTACCGGCCCGAATTCGGGATCGCGCGCCATGATCGGGTTCTTGGTCCCCCATTTCTGGTCGGTAAAGCGCGTCGTGTTGACGAAGTAAATCTCCGACTTGAAGGGCGACTTGAAGCCGTGATCCCAGTGCTGAAGCGTCGTCAGGATCGGCATGTTGTTGGTCTCAAGCATATAGAGACCGGGGGTGAAGACGTCGGCGATCTGGCCTTCGTGGACGAAGACCGCCGCCTGACCTTCGCGCACGGTCAGCTTGGCGCCGTATTTGATCGCGTGGCCCTCACGCTCGAACCGCCAGACCATCGTGTCATGCGTGTCGTCGGTCCAGTGGATGACGTCGATGAACTCGCCGGTGAGGAAATCGAGAATACCCATGTGAAACTCCTTCTGTTCCGGCCCGCTGGTGGACCCTATTTGGCGCATTCCTTGGGCAGGAGCCATGTGCCTTCGGCATTGCGGCCCATGAAATCGGCATAGACCGCGACGATCTTGCCATTCGCGTCCGACAGGCTCGCCACCGGATAGCCGCCGTCACCCCAGCCGGTCGTGGTCATCGCGACCTCGCCGCCCTTGGGCAGGGGCAGGACCTTGCCCCTGAAAGAGGCGTGGCTGATCCGTTCGTGGAACCAGTCGTTGTAGATATCCTTGCCCGTGTCGGCGAATTCGTTCCCCGTCGTATCAAGCTCTGCCGCGTCGGCCCGGTCGAGGAAAGCGGCAAGGCCGGTGCTGGCGCCGACCGTCGTCTCATCATGGCCGCAGACCGGGGCGGCATCGGAAAAGACCAGCGCCGCCTTCGAGACGCGGTCGGTCTCGGGGTCGATCATCAGGTAAAGCCGCGCCTTGCCGTCGGGAACCTTGATCCAGACCCAGTTCGGATGCGGCGCATAGATCAGCGGATCGGCGACGATGATGGCGCCGCCCGAAACGGTGTAGCTTCCGGCAGAGCGCAATTCGAGAGGGGGCGCGGTGTTCTGCGCCAGCCAGGCGGCGGCACCGGGGATGTCCCCGCCAAAGGCGGGCGTTGCCAGAAGCGCAAGGGCAAAGCGCCACATCAGACCTCTCCCCCCATCAGTTCGGCCGCGATCACCTCGACGACGGGGCGTGCCTCGGCCAGTGTCATGCCGGGGCGCAGGCGGGGGTCATAGAGCATCTTCAGCATCAACTCGTCCTGTTTCGTCAACAAAGCATATTCTTCGTTATCGTTGAAAATCGACGGCCGCGCGCGCGGGCTGTCGTTGATAAGGCCAAGGCTTTGGGCCAGTTCCTCATGCACGCAGAGGCTGCGCAGTTTCGGCGTCAGTTCCGACCGGATGACCGACACGGCGCTGTCGATGACCGGGCTTTGGCCGGAATTGAAGGTGAAGGCGGTGCAATAGATGTCGCGCCGCATGTCCTCGACGGACCGGATCGCGCCTTTCGAGGTCTCGGGCGCCACCGCGCGGATCAGTGGCCCGGCGCCGCGCCGTTCCTCGGGGCCGAGGATGAAGACCGTGTGATTGGGATTGCGGTCGTTCATCCACATCGGCAGGCCGGAGATGCGCGACAGGCGCCGGACATAGGCGGCGATTTCGTCCCGGTCGGCCTTGCGGTCGGCTTCGGGGACCGAGGCGCCGAAGACCAGCCCGACGCGCACCGGCCCCTGCCAGCGGTGCAGCAGGTTTTCCCCCCCGCCCGCGACCAGCATCCCGCCCTGTTCGGTGAACTCGTCAAAGAAGGCGATGGCAAGGAAGTTGTCCACCAGATCGCGGGTGGTAAAGGGCGCATCCGGCCCGCCGCCATCCTCGCGCATCCGGTCCTGGGCCAGGTAGTTGGCCTCGATCCTGGCGTAATAGGCCCGCCCCGCCGCCATTTCGGCCGAGGGCGCGGTGTTGTCCGGCAGGGGCGGCGGCGCGGGGGGGCGCAGCGCGGGCGCGCCGCCCATGCAGGCGGCAAGGGCGAGCGGAAGGAGCAGGGCCGAAAGGGCGGGGCTGCGCATGATCGGTGTTCAGCCCCGCACGCTGCCGCCAAGGCTGTCGCCGCTGCCGGTGGAGCGCGCTTTGGCCGAGGCGAGCGTGTCGCGCAGGTCGGCTTCCATCTTCTTCAGGTCCTCCTCGGCGGCGGCGCGCTTGCGCTTGCCCTCGTCGGCGATGCGCAGGCTGTCCTCGATGGTTGCGATCAGGTCGGCATTGGCGGTCTTCACCGCCTCGATATCGAAGACGCCACGTTCCATTTCCGTCCGCACGACCTCATTCGCCTGACGCAGGTTCTTGGCGTTCGCGGTCAGCAGTTCGTTCGTCAGGTCATTGGCCTCACGCACGGCGCCCGCCGCTTCGGCAGAGCGCTGGATCGTCACCGCCTGCGCCAGTTGGGTTTCCCAAAGCGGCACGGTGTTGACGAGGGTGGAATTGATCTTGGTGACAAGGCTTTTGTCATTCTCCTGCACCAGCCGGATCGAGGGCAGCGACTGCATCGTCACCTGCCGGGTCAGCTTCAGGTCATGCACGCGGCGTTCCAGATCGTCGCGCGCGGCGCGCAGGTCGCGCAATTCCTGCGCCTTCATCACCTGATCGGGTTCCGGCGCGGCCTTCACCTCGGCTTCCTTGGCCGGGATGGTCTTGCCGTCCAATTCCTTCAGCTTCTCTTCCCCCGCGGCGATGTAAAGCGCCAGTTCGTCGTAGAAATTCAGCGTCTTGTCATAAAGCAGGTCCAGCGACTTGATGTCTTTCAGAAGCTTGTGTTCATGGCCCAGAAGGTCATCGGTGATCCTGTCGATCTGGCCCTGAACATCCTCGAAACGGGCAAGGAATTTCGCGAAGGGCGCGGTGCGGCCCAGAAGCCGCTCCCACCACGATAGTTTCCGCCGCACGTCGAGTTCGGATACCGAAAAGCCCCGGATCGTGGTGACGATGTTGCGCAGGCTGTCGCCCGCCGGGCCGACATCCTTGTTGCGCACGTCCTGCAACATCGCCTGGCTGATCTGCTGCAACTCCGCCTGCGCGGCAGAGCCGAAATTGACGATGGAGCCGGTGTCGGACAGGTCAAGCTCCGCCATCCGGCGGCGAATTTCTTCGGCAACCGGGGCAGGGGCGGCGTCAAGCGCCACCACCTCATTGCCCGGTTCGGGCAGGACGACGGCGGTGACTTCCTCGACGGCGGCAAGGGCCTTGGCGGCTTCCTGACGGGTGGCTTCAGACATCGGAACGCTCCTTTTCGGGCGGGGATTGCAGATCGAGGACAACGCCCTCGCGTTTCAGACGATCCCTGAGGACCGAGATTTCGACGTCAAGATCGCTGCGATTGTCGGACAAAAGCGCGCGGGTGCGCTGGGCGAAGTTGGTTTCCAGATCGGAAAGCAGCGTCTCATAGTCCGACCGCGCGGCGTCGTCCTTTTCGCGCCGCCAGAGGTCGGCGAACTTGATCGTCGCGTCACGCGCCCCCATCAGGTAGACGCCCAGATAGCGGCGCGCGGCGGTCAGGTCGCGGGGGTCTTCCTCGACCGTGCGGAACAGCGTGCGGGCGGTGGCGGCGAAACGGTCGATCCGGTCGGTCAGCCTGCGGTCGCCAAGCGCCGCGCCCGCCGCGCGCATCTCCTTCAGATAGCCCTCGCCCTCGGCCACGACACGCGCGACGCGGTCCTGCTGGAAGGTGTCGATCCCCTCCATGCCCTTGTTCTTCATCGGATCGGCGCCGAAGGTGGCGAAATGCAGCGCCGCCCCGGCCAGCCCGATCAGGACCGGCGTCACCAGCGCCGCGCCCGTCGAGGCGGCGGCAAGGCCAAGGCCGATCCCGGTCAGGACGCTGCCGAAGATCTTGCGCGGAAAGGCGGGTTTGCGGGTGCTGCGCCGTGCGTCATAGGCGGCCTTCGCGCGCACCCCTTCGCGGGTCAGCCATGTCGCCAGCAACAGGATGGCGAAAACCGCCAGATAGCGCAGCATGTCCGCCGGGCCATGAAAGAACGCCTTGGCCGCGAAGATCAGGCTGAAGACGAAAAGCCAGCGCGTGCGCCCTTCGGCGGCGCTGGGTATCCTGCGCGTCGACGGGGCCGACGGGTTGGCGGGGTCCGGGCTGTAACGGCCCCGGAAACGCTCGGCCATCACACGCCCCCCGTTACCGCGACATAAAGCATGAGGCCCAGAAGCAGCACATAGGCGATCCTCTGCAAGCCGCTATCGGTCATTCACTCGCCCCCAAAATCACACGGCAAAGACTGGCATGTCGGCGCGCGAAGGCCAAGACCTTCCGCAGGGGGAATTTCGGCGGATCCTGGCCAATTCCGCGCGGGCAGGGCGATCATCCCTTGCGCGGCGGCCCCTTGCGCGGGCCACGGGGGGCGCCGCCGCCCGGTCCCTTGCGCGGACCGCCGGGGCCTTTCGCGCCGCTGTCGCGGCGCGGCCCCTTGGGCGGCCCGGCGGGGCGCTTCGGCCGGCTGTCGCGATCCCCCTCGGCGCGGTCCTTGCGGGCGAAGCCGCGATCCTCTCCGCTTTTGGCCGGAAACTTCCGCGCGGGACGGTCGCTGCGCTCCCCCTCCGGCCGGGGCTTGCGGGCGTAGCCGCGTTCACCGGCGGGCTTGTCGTCGAAACGCCGGGCGGGACGGTCGCTGCGCTCGCCCTCAGCGCGATCCTTGCGGGCGTAGCCGCGATCCTCTCCGCCTTTGGGCGAGAACTTCCGCGCCGGGCGGTCCCCGCGCTCGCCCTCCGGTCTGGGCTTGCGACCGTAGCTGCGTTCGCCAGCCGGTTTGTCGTCGAAACGCCGCGCGGGACGCTCGCCACGCTCGCCCTCAGCGCGATCCTTGCGGGCGAAGCCGCGTTCGCCAGCGGGCTTGTCGTCGAAGCGCCGGGCGGGGCGCTCGCCACGCTCCCCCTCGGCGCGGTCCTTGCGGGCGTAGCCGCGATCCTCTCCGCCCTTGGGCGAGAACTTCCGCGCCGGACGGTCCCCACGCTCCCCCTCAGCGCGGTCCTTGCGGCCAAATCCCCGGCCTTCATCCGTCCCGCGCCGCGCCGGGCGGTCCCCTTCGTCGCGGTCCTTGCGCCAGGGGCGGTCGCCTTCCGGCTTGCCGCCAAAGCGTTTGCCGCCGTCGCGTGCCGGGCCGCTGCGGCGGGGGGCGTCGCCTTCGCCGTCGCGCCGCGCGAAACGCGGCTTGTCCGTCTGGCCGCGCGGTCCGGCCCCCTCGCGGCGCGGCTTCGCGCCCCCGGCGGGCTTGCCCGGACCCTTGCGGGGGCGCCGTTCGCCCGCCGCCTCATCGCCCGCGCCATCCTGCGCGCCAAGCTGTTCCCGCAGCACCCGCTGCTTGACCTCGACCACGTCGCCCAGCTTCATCTTGTTCAGCCGGAACGGGCCATAGCTGACCCGGATCAGCCGGTTCACCGTCAGCCCGACCTCGGCCATCGCGCGGCGGATTTCGCGGTTCTTGCCCTCGCGCAGCCCGACCGTCAGCCAGGCATTCGCGCCCTGCTGCTTGTCAAGCGTGATGTCCATCGGCTGAAACTCTTCCCCCTCGATGGTCACGCCCCGGCGCAGCGGGTCGAATGTCGCCTCATTCGGGCGGCCGTTCACGCGCACCCGGTACTTGCGCAGCCAGCCGGTCGTCGGCAGTTCCAGCTTGCGCTTCAACTCGCCGTCATTGGTCAGCAGGAGAAGCCCTTCGGAGGTCAGGTCAAGGCGACCGACGCTCATCACCCTGGGCATGCCTTCCGGCATGGTGTCGAAGACCGTCTGGCGGCCCTTTTCGTCCTTGGCCGAGGTCACAAGGCCGACGGGTTTGTAATACAGCCAAAGCCGCGCGGGCTGCGGCGCGTCGATGGGCTTGCCGTCCAGCGTCACCTTGTCACTGTCCAGCACATCCAGCGCGGGGCTTTCCACCTTGACCCCGTTCACGGAAACCCGGCCCTCAAGGATCATCTTCTCCGCATCGCGGCGCGAGGCGACACCGGAACGGGCCATGACCTTGGCGATACGCTCGCCCTTTGGCTGGTCTTCACTCATGGTCTGGTCCCCGGCTGTTGCAAGGCGCCGCTTCTAGCGCCAATCGCGGGCCGAGGGAAGCGCTTGCATGCGCCCCGGACGCACGGCATGACGGAAAGATGATCGGATTTCGCAGCTATATGGAAACGGCCCTGGCCGAGGCGCGGGCGGCGGGCGCGCGCGGCGAGGTGCCGGTGGGGGCCGTCGTCGTCGCGCCGGACGGGCGGGTGGTTGCCGCCGCGGGCAACCGGACGCGGGAGTTGAACGATCCGACGGCCCATGCCGAGGTGCTGGCGCTGCGGTCGGCCTGTGCGGCGGCGGGGGCGGAAAGGCTGCCGGGGCATGATCTTTACGTCACGCTGGAACCCTGTCCGATGTGCGCCGCGGCCATCTCCTTCGCGCGGATCGGGCGGCTTTACTATGGCGCGGAAGACCCGAAATCCGGCGGCGTCGCCCATGGCGCGCGTGTCTTCGCCCATCCGCAATGTCACCACGCGCCCGAGGTCTATGACGGCATCGGCGCGGACGCGGCGGCGCGGCTTTTGAAGGATTTCTTTGCCGGGCGCCGCGACTGACCGGCGCGGGGATTGTGTCGCATCCGACACAGACAATCCCCGCCGGGCAGGGGGTACAATTCCGCGCTTTGTATCCCGTCATTCCCCCGATATTCCTGCGCCCGTCCCGACACCCGCAGAAAAGGAGGCGCAGGATGACCATCTATGATCTTTCGACGCTTCGTCCGGGTGCTGGCGCGGCCTGGTGGCTCTGGTCCCACCGATCAGCCTTTACCTGCTGATCCGCCCCGCGACCGAGGGACCCGCGCACCGGCGCTGACCGGGCGCGATCCATTCCAGAAAAACCACCTCTGACACCGGCCCGGCGCCGGGTTCAGGCCATTCCAATTCATCTGATTAGGGCGCCTTTGGCCGGTCCGGTCCGGGGCGATGTGACGACATGAACGCAGAACTGAGGAGCGACCTGCCGGGGCCTGCCATGGCCGTCCGGGCGCTGGTCGCCGAATACGGCGCCGTCCGGGTGGTGCTGGCGCTGGTCCGCCACCTCGCCGGGCGGCGCGCACTGGCGCGGCGGATACGGGAGACGGAGCTGTCCGACCATATCCGGCGCGACATCGGGCTTGATCCGCGGACGCAGGGGCGAAGGTATTGGGAGCTGTGAGGGCCGCCCCCTTGCGTCTTAAAGCGTGATCGGGGCCATCACTCCGGCCTCGATCACGTTCACGCCGGGCAGTCCGGCCTTCAGGTCATCCGCATTCTGCGCGAGGATCGGGAAGGTCTTGTAATGGCAGGGGATCACGGTCTTGAAGGCAAAGTATTTCTTCGCCGCAAAGGCCGCCATCTTCATGTCCATGGTGAAATGCCCGCCCGCGCACAGGATGCCGATATCGGGGGCGTAATATTCGCCCATCCAGCCCATGTCGGCCATCACCGTCGTGTCGCCGCTGAGGTAGATCGTATGGCCTTCGCCCGCGATCATATAGCCCGCCTCATGCCCCGCATAGACCGGCCCGTTCGGCCCGCCGAGCGAGGAGGAATGCTGGGCCGGCACCATCGACACCTTCGCCCCGTTCACCTCGATCGTGCCGCCCTTGTTAAAGCCGATGCCGGTGATGCCCTCACCTTCCTCCCAAAAGGAAATCAGGTCATAGATCCCGGCGACGGGAATGCCCTTGTCTTTGGCGATGGCCAGGGCATCGCCGGTGTGATCGCCATGGCCGTGGGTCAGGAGGATATGGGTCGCGTCCGCCGTGGCCTCCCCCTCGCGGCCCTCGGGAAAAACAGGATTTCCGGTCATCCAGGGGTCGATCAGCAGCACCGCCTGTTCGATTTCGATGCGAAAGCCGGAATGGCCGAGCCATGTGATCTTCATCTTGTCCTCCTGTCGTCGGCGCCCTTGCGGGCAAGGCGTGGCGCGGGTAAACCCTGCCCCGATCAAAGGACGGAGTATAGCCCGATGTCCATCGACATTTCGACCGCGCGGAAGGTCGCGCATCTGGCGCGGATCGCCGTGAAGGAAGAGGACCTGCCCGCGCTGGCGGGGGAGCTTTCGGCGGTGCTGGCCTTCATGGAGCAATTGAACGAGGTCGATGTGGAGGGCGTTGAGCCGATGACCTCGGTCACGCCGATGCGCCTGAAACGCCGCAAGGACGTGGTGACCGACGGCAATATCCAGAAACAGATCCTGTCGAACGCGCCCGACGCGCGCGAAGGGTTCTTTGCCGTGCCGAAGGTGGTCGAATGACGAAGCTGAACGAACTGACCATCGCCGCCGCGCGCGACATGCTGCGCAAGGGCGAGGTGACGAGCGCGGAGCTGACCGAGGCCTGTCTGAGTGCCATCGACGGCGCGGGCGCGCTGAACGCCTTTGTCCACAAGACGCCCGAGATCGCGCGGGACCGCGCTGCGGCGGCGGATCAGCGGATCAAGGCGGGCGAGGCACCGGCCATGTGCGGCATCCCGGTCGGGATCAAGGACCTTTTCTGCACCAGGGGCGTGCCGAGCCAGGCGGCGTCGAACATCCTCAAGGGTTTCAAGCCGGAGTATGAATCGACCGTATCCCAGCAGCTTGTCGATGCGGGCGCGGTCATGCTTGGCAAGCTGAACATGGACGAATTCGCGATGGGCTCCTCGAACGAGACCTCGTGCTATGGCAACGCCGTGAACCCCTGGCGGCGCGGCAATGACGACGCGGCGCTGACGCCGGGCGGGTCCTCGGGCGGGTCAGCCTCGGCCGTGGCCGCCGATCTTTGCCTTGGTGCGACCGGCACCGATACCGGCGGCTCGATCCGCCAGCCCGCCGCCTTCACCGGCATCACCGGGATCAAGCCGACCTATGGGCGCTGCTCGCGCTGGGGGATCGTGGCGTTCGCCTCGTCGCTCGATCAGGCCGGGCCGATGACCAAGGATGTGCGCGACGCGGCGATCATGCTGGGCGCGATGTGCGGCCATGACCCGAAGGATTCGACCTCTGCCGACCTTCCGGTGCCGGATTTCGAAGCCGCCCTGACCGGCGACATTCGCGGCAAGAAGATCGGCATCCCGCGCGAATACCGCATGGACGGGATGCCGGACGAGATCGAGAAACTCTGGGCCGACGGCACCGCGATGCTGAAGGACGCGGGTGCCGAGATCGTCGATATTTCGCTGCCCCACACCAAATACGCGCTGCCCGCCTATTACGTCGTCGCGCCTGCCGAGGCGTCGTCGAACCTCGCCCGCTATGACGGGGTGCGCTATGGCCACCGCGCCAAGCTGGGGCAGGGCGACGGCATCACCGAGATGTATGAAAAGACCCGCGCCGAGGGCTTCGGCCACGAAGTGCAGCGCCGCGTCATGATCGGGACCTATGTCCTGTCGGCCGGGTTCTACGACGCCTATTACAACCGCGCCCGCAAGGTCCGCGCGCTGATCAAGCGCGATTTCGAGACGGTGTTCGCCGACGGCATCGACGCGATCCTGACGCCCGCGACGCCCTCCGCCGCCTTCGGTCTGGGCGAGATGGCCGAAGCTGACCCGATCGCCATGTATCTCAACGACGTTTTCACCGTCACGGTGAACCTTGCGGGCCTTCCGGGCGTTGCGGTTCCGACCGGGCTTGACCGGCAGGGGCTGCCGCTTGGGCTGCAACTGATCGGGCGGCCGTGGGAAGAGGGGGCGTTGCTGAATCACGCCTATGTGCTCGAACGCGCGGCGGGATTTGTGGCGCGACCGGCGAAATGGTGGTAATCCGCGCGGCCAAATGAACGGGGACGATCTTTATGCGTAAGTTTCTGCCGGTTCTGAGCCTTGCCGCGCTGGCCGCCTGCCAGCCGCCGGTGCCGAACGACACGCTGGGCGGCGTGGGCTTTGGCGATTACGACCAATACCACCAGCAGCGCGAGGCGCAGCTGAACGCCGAGCGCCGCGCGCAGGCGCAGGCGGTCCAGCCGCCCGCGAACTATACCTCGCCGGTGCAGGAGGGCGCGGGCTATGCCACCGCCTCTGGCGCGCCGACGGCGGGCGATCTGGCCGCCGCCGGGATCGGGCAGGGCCAACTGGGCCAGCCGGTGGGCGCGCCCTTGAACGCGATGGGGCAGGCGGTGTCGCCCTCCATCCCCGATGTGGCGCCCGCCAACCCGGTCGCGCCGGTGACCGGGGACGCGATCGCGGCGGCCCCGGCGCAAAGCCATACCGGCATTTCGGACGAAAACGACTTCTCCGCCGTCGCCTCACGCGAAACCATCGCGTCTGACAAGGCGCGGATGGAACAGAACCGCGCGCAGTATCAGCAGGTCCAGCCGACCGACCTGCCCGAACGCACCGGCGCGGCCTCTGCCGCCGTCGATCTGGTGCAATACGCGCTGAACGCGCCCAACCGGAAGGGGGAGACGATCTATCCCCGCTCCCGCATCGCGATTTCCAGCTCTGAGCGGAACTGCGGGCGCTATGATACGCCCGAGGCCGCGCAGCAGGCCTTCCTGCGTGCCGGCGGGCCGCAGCGCGATTCCAAGAACCTTGATCCCGATGGCGACGGATTTGCCTGCTACTGGGACCCGACGCCGTTCCAGAAGGCGAAGCAATAGGGTGACCGGGACGGGCGGCAGCCGCTTCCCTTCAGCGAATTTCGGGCCGCGCCGGGATGGCGCGGTGCCGCGCCTGATCGTGATCCACTACACCGCGATGCAAAGTTGCGCCGAGGCGCGGGCGCGGCTTTGCGATCCGGCGGCCGAGGTTTCGGCCCATTGGCTGATCGACGCGGACGGGACGGTTGAACAGCTTGTGGATGAGGGCGCGCGCGCCTGGCATGCCGGGGCGGGCGCCTGGGGAGACGTTACCGACGTCAATTCCGCCTCGATCGGCATCGAACTGGCCAATCCCGGCGACGCCCCTTTCCCCGAGCCTCAGATGGCCGCGCTTGAGGGTCTGCTTGGCGGCATCATGGCGCGCTGGGCCATCCCGCCCGAAGGCGTGATCGGCCATTCCGACATGGCGCCCGGCCGCAAGGGCGACCCCGGCCCGCGCTTCGACTGGCGGCGGCTGGCGCTGCAAGGGCTGTCGGTGTGGCCCGATGAGGGGGGCGCGCCAAAGGACCCCGCCGCCTTCGGGCCTTTCGCGCGCGGTTTCGGCTATCCCGATCTGGAGGAAGATCTGCTTCTTGCGGCCTTTCGGTTGAGGTTTCGCCCCTGGCATAGGGGGGACATGGACGGAACCGATCGCGCCATGGCCCAGGACCTCGCCCGCCGCTTTCCCTTTGGCGGTGTGGCCTGAACCTGCCCCGCTGAACCCTTCGCGGTCGTTCCCCTTGCCCGGAACCAAGGCGCGGTCCGCGCCGCCGGGCATCGCCCGACCGGGCGGGCGGGCGATATTGCACCGCCTCAACCCGGAAGCCGTTGGAGGCGGGCCACACCATAAAGCGCTGCTGAACAGCCGCCTGCGGTCGGGCAATGCCCGGCTTTTCAAACCTCGGCGCAGTCACGCACAGCCACCATTCATACAATGGGCAGGCCATGCCGGTTGACGTGGCCCGTCTGACCGCCTAACTCCCCCTTCGCGCGGATGGCCGGATGACCGCGGGTCCTTCGGGGCGCGAGGAAAGTCCGGACTCCATGAAGCTGCGGTGCCGGGTAACGCCCGGCCGGGGAAACCCGAGGGAAAGCGCCACAGAGAAGAGACTACCCCGGCCTGTCCGGGGAAAAGGTGAAACGGTGGGGTAAGAGCCCACCGCGGGACTGGCAACAGGACCGGCACGGCAAGCCCCACCGGGAGCAATGCCAAATAGGGACCTCGCGCGGGGGCCGGTCTGCGCGCAAGCGCAGAGACCGCCCGCAGGGACGCTTCAGCCCGAGAGGTCCGGGTTGGCAGCTTGATCCCGCCGGTAACGGCGGGGCGAGAGGAATGGTCATCGAACCCCGGATCAAGGTCCGGGGGGAACAGAATCCGGCTTACAGGCCGTCCGCGCATATTTCCGCCCGTTTCCGTAGCTTTGCGGGCCGAAGGTCATTCTTCGCATGCAGGATGCAATTCCTGCGCTATGATCGACAAAATGTCATCTCAGGAGGTCCGACATGAGTTTCGTCAAGACGCTGGCCACGCTGGCCATCGGTTTCGCCGCCGCCAAGGGCTTTGACAAATACCGCAAGATGGGCGGCATGGACGGCGTGCAGGACGCGCTGCGCAAGTCGGGTGAGCCGGGCGGCATCGGCGACCAGCTTGGCCAGATGGCCGAGAAGATGGGCATGCCGGGCGGGGCCGAGGCCGTGCGCGACATGATGGGCAAGTTTGGCACCCAGGCCGCGCAGGCGACCGAGGCGGGGCAGGCCGGTCTTGGCAGCCTCATCTCCGCGATGACCGCGACGGCGGCGGCGGGCAGCAAGACCATGACCGACATGATGGGGACGATGATGGGCGGGACGCCCGCCAACGCCATGATGGAGGAAAACGCCCGCCTGATGATCAGCGCCATGATCCAGGCCGCCAAGGCGGATGGCGAGATCGACGCCGAGGAACGCAAGAAGATCCTCGACCACCTGACCGACGCCAGCGATGAAGAGATCGCCTTTGTCGAGGCGGAACTGGACAAGCCGGTCGATGTCTCGGCGCTGGCTTCGGCCACCGGGGACGCGATGAAGGCGCAGGTCTATGCCTCCGCCCGGATGGCGATCCAGGTCGATACGCCGCAAGAGAACGCCTATCTGAACCAGCTTGCCACCGCCCTGGGCCTGAGCGACGAGACCCGCGCGCGGATTGATCAGGGCATGGCCTGACAAAGCCCCGCCGGGCGCGGAATTTCGGCGCCCGGCACCGGTTTTGCGGTTGACTCCGCAGGGCGCCCGGTTAAAAGGCGGGCTTCAAGGATTTCGCGGGTGGCCAAGGCCGCCCGGCAAGTGGAGAACGACAATGGCGAAGCCGACGACGATCAAGATCCGTCTGAACTCGACGGCGGGCACCGGGCACTTCTATGTGACCAAGAAGAACGCCCGCACCATGACCGAAAAGATGGTCGTGCGGAAGTACGACCCGGTCAAGCGCGAGCATGTCGAATACAAGGAAGGCAAGATCAAGTAAGATCTGCCTGTCCGATGGAACAGGGCCGCGCCTCCGGGCGCGGCTTTTTTCGTTTGGGGGCGGGGCCTTAGTGGCCGGAAGATGCGCTTGCCGCGCCATGCGCCAAGGCCGCGCCAAACAACGCGGTGTTCAGATCTGCAATTCGCGGGAAGAAGTGGCAGCCCGTAGGGGAGTCGAACCCCTCTTTTCAGGTTGAAAACCTGACGTCCTAACCGATAGACGAACGGGCCACGCTTGGCGTGCGGCGGTGTTTAGGCCACCCGCAGCGGACTGGCAAGAGGATTCTTGCAGTTTTTCGACACCGATTTTCCCTACGCCTCGGCGGCATCTTCAAGGCGCAGCTGAACGCGCGTCCGGCCCTGCCAGTGGTTCAGTTCCAGCCGCCCGGCAAGGTGGAACCGGCGCCCGCCATGCTCTGTCAGGCGCGGCCCCAGCGGGCCGTCGAAGGCGCCGAAGGCGATGCCGTCCAGCGCCGGGCCGCTGCCGTCCGAGAGGCCGATCTTCAGGTGGTTTTCGCCCACCCGGCGGCACTGGGTGATCGCCATCCCGGCAAAGGCGAAACGGGGGGCGGGGGCGGCCTGGCCGAAGGGGCCGGCGGCCTCGATCCGCTCAAGCAGCTCGGGCGTCGCGGCGGACGGCATCAAAAGCGTGTCGATCCTCAGGTCGCGCGGCCCGGCGGCCCCGGCGCCCTGCCGGGCGAGGAGATCGGCCAGCCGCGCCATCGCCGCCTCGATCCTGTCGCCCTCGACCGTCAGCCCGGCGGCCATCCGGTGCCCGCCGCCCTTCAGAAGCAGCCCCTCACCGGCAAGCCGCTGGATCGCCGCGCCAAGGTCCACCCCCTCGACCGACCGGCCAGAGCCCTTGCCGATGCCGCCGTCAAGCCCGATCACGATGGCGGGGCGGTGGGTCGCCTCCTTCAGCCGCGCGGCGACGATGCCGACGACGCCGGGGTGCCAGCCTTCGCCCGCCGCCCAGACCAGCGGCGCGTCCAGCCCGCGTTCCTCGGCCTGCTGAAGGGCCGCGTCGCGCACCCGGTTCTCGATCTCGCGCCGTTCGGCGTTCAGGACCTCAAGCCGCTCGGCCAGTGCCGCCGCCTCATGCGGGTCTGCGGTCGCCAGCAGCCGCGCGCCAAGGTCGGGCGCGCCGATCCGGCCCCCGGCATTGACGCGCGGCCCGAGGACATAGCCCAGGTGATAGGCCGTCGGCGCCCGGTCCAGCCGCGCCACATCGGCCAGCGCGGCCAGCCCGATACGTTCGCGCCGCGCCATGATCTTCAGACCCTGCCGCACCAGCGCCCGGTTGACGCCGACGAGCGGCGCGACATCGGCCACGGTCGCCAGCGCCACGAGGTCCAGCATCGCCATCAGGTCCGGCCCCGAAGCGCCTGCCTCGCGCATCTGCCGGTTTGCCTCCACCAGCATCAGGAAGACGACGGCGGCGGCGCAGAGATGGCCCAGATCGCCGCTTTCGTCCTGCCGGTTGGGGTTCACGACGGCAAGGGCAGGGGGCAGCGTTTCACCGCCAAGGTGGTGGTCAAGGACAAGGACATCCGCCCCCTCGGCTGCCGCGATCGCGTCATGGCTAAGCGTGCCGCAATCGACGCAGATGATCAGGTCATGCTCTGCCGCCAGCCCGGCCATCGCCGGGGCGTTGGGACCATAGCCCTCATCAATCCGGTCGGGGATATAAAGCGTGGCGGGCAGTCCCATGTCCCGCAGCCAGGTCAGCAGAAGCGCCGCCGAGGCGCCGCCATCGACGTCGTAATCGGCAAAGACCGCGATCCGCTGGCGCGCCCGGACCGCGTCGAGAAACCGCCGCGCCGCGCGCTCCATGTCGCGCAGCCCGCGCGGGTCGGGCAGCAGGTCGCGGATCTGGGGGTCGAGGAAACGCCCGGCCTCTTCCGGCGCCACGCCGCGCGCCGCCAGCAATCGCGCCAGAGGCAGCGGCAAGCCGGTCTGCTGCGCCATCGCCTCCGACAGCCGCTCCGCCTCGACCGAAGGCCCGGTCCAGCGGCGCCCGGTCAGCGATGCCTCGACGCCCAGGAATGCGGTCATGGCTGCTCCTCGCTCCGGCCCGCAACAACGCTCCGCGCCTGCTTCTTCGTTGTCTAAATACTCCGGGGGGTTGTCCATTGGTGCGCCATTGGTTCAAGCCCAATGGACGACGGGCAGCGCCCCCACATGGCCCCTCAGCGGATCGGGTTGCGGTAGATCATCCGCCGCACCGAGCCGGTTTTCGACCTCATCAGGATCGTCTCTGTCTCGATGAAATGCGGCTCGCGCTTCACGCCGCGCACGATGGAACCGTTGGTGACCCCGGTCGCGGCGAAGATGACGTCGCTCGTCACCATCTCGTCACGCGCATAGATGCGGTTCAGGTCCGTGATCCCGGCCTTGGCGGCGCGGCCGCGTTCGTCATCGTTGCGGAACATCAGACGGCCCCACATCTGCCCGCCCATGCATTTCAGGGCCGAGGCCGCCAGCACGCCCTCCGGCGCCCCGCCGGACCCCATATACATGTCGATGCCGGTGATTTCGCTTTCCGCGCAATGGATCACGCCGGCCACGTCGCCGTCGGTAATCAGGCGGATCGCGGCGCCGGTCGCGCGGACCTCGGCCACCATCTCCTCATGCCGGGGGCGTTCAAGAATGCAGACGGTCAGGTCGCCCGGCGTGCAGCCCTTGGCCCTGGCCAGCGCCTCGATCCGCTCGGTCGGGTTCATCTCAAGGCTGACGACGTTTTCCGGCAGGCCGGGGCCGATGGCGAGCTTGTCCATATAGACGTCGGGCGCGTGCAGAAGGGTGCCGCGCGGGGCCATGGCGATCACGGTCAGCGCATTCGGCATGTCCTTGGCGGTCAGCGTCGTGCCTTCCAGCGGGTCGAGCGCGATGTCCACCTCCGGCCCGTTGCCGCTGCCGACCTGTTCGCCGATGTAAAGCATCGGCGCCTCGTCACGTTCGCCTTCGCCGATGACGACGACACCCTTGATGTCGAGCAGGTTGAGCTGGTCGCGCATCGCGTTGACGGCGGCCTGATCGGCGGCCTTTTCGTCGCCGCGCCCGATCAGGCGGGCAGAGGCATGGGCGGCCGCCTCGCTGACACGGGCAAGGCCCAGCGACAGCATGCGGTCGAGAAATTCTTGCGTATTGGCCATGACGGGCTCCTCAAATCCGGCTTGAAGCCGGAATAACGGGCGCAGCACCGGGCGGCAAGCGGGTTAACGGTACCAGTGCGGACCTCAGACCGCCTCGATCCTCAGCGCGACCGGCTCACCCATCACGACGCCGGTCGCGGGCAGGCGGGCAAGGGCGTGGTCCACCGCCTCGCGCGTGGTGCGATGGGTCACGATCAGGACCGGGGCCGAGGTGTCGGCATGGCCGTATTGCCGCATCCGGTCGATGGAGATGCCTTCATCGCCCAGAACCGTCGCCACCTTGGCCAGCGCGCCCGGCTTGTCGGCCAGACCCATGCGCAGGTAGTAGGAGGCAGGCGCCGTGGCCCGCGCCGGAACCGGGTCGGCCAGCGCCGTCGCCGGTTGCCCGAAGGTGGAGATACGGCTGCCGCGCGCGATCTCGATCACGTCGGACATGACGGCGCTGGCAGTCGGGCCTTCGCCCGCGCCCGCGCCCCTGAGGACGATCTGGCCGACGCTGTCGCCCTCGATCACCACCATGTTGGTGCCGCCCTGCAACTGGCCCAGCGGGCTCTCGGCGGGGACAAGGCAGGGCGACATGCGCTGTTCAAGTCCGCGGCCGGTCATCTGCGCGACGCCCAGAAGCTTGATGCGATAGCCCATGTCGGCGGCGCGGCGGATGTCGTCGATAGAGACGCGGCCGATCCCCTCAAGCTCTACCGCGTCAAAGGCGACGCGGGTGCCGAAGGCGATGGAGGCCAGAAGGCTAAGCTTGTGGCCCGCGTCGATGCCGCCGACGTCGAGGTTCGGGTCGGCCTCAAGATAGCCCAGTTGCCGCGCCTCTTCGAAGACGGTGTCATAGGGCAGGCCCGCATCCTCCATCCGCGTCAGGATATAGTTGCAGGTGCCGTTCATCACGCCCATCACGCGGCGGATCTCATTGCCCGCCAGCCCCTCGGTCAGCGCCTTGACGACCGGGATGCCGCCCGCGACGGCGGCCTCGAAGCGGATCACATGGCCCTTGGCCTCCGCCGCTTCGGCCAGCGCCTGACCGTGCAGCGCGAGCATCGCCTTGTTGGCGGTGACCACGTCCTTGCCGGTGTCGATGGCGGCCTTTGTCGCCGCCAGCGCGACGCCGTCGGCGCCGCCCATCAGTTCGACGAAGACATCGACGTCATCGCGTCTGGCCAGCGCCACGGCATCCTCTTCCCAGGCAAAGCCCGAGAGGTCCGCATCGCGGTTCTTCGTCCGGTCGCGGGCGGAAACGGCGGTGATCGTCACCGGGCGCCCGGCACGCCGCGCGATCAGGTCGGCGTGGCGCTGGATGATCTTCACGGTGCCGATGCCAACCGTGCCAAGGCCGGCTACGCCAAGACGCAAGGGGTCGGACATCGGGTTCTCCTCGAAAAAGTCATCGGGCGCGGGCGCGCGCCGGGGTCTGGCGCGTGTTAGCCGGTTGCGCGGCGGCATGCAACGCGACGGAATGCGCGGCGGATCAGGTGCCGGGCTGGATCGCGCGCAGCCGGGCGGCGCGGGCGCGCAGGGCTGCGGCACGGCCCGCCGTGGCCGCGGCAGGATCGGCCGCGGGGGCCGCAGGCACCGAGGCCAGCAGCGCGTCGATCGGCGCCAGCGCGGGATAGGGGGCCGAAGTCACCTCGGGCGCGGTCGAGCCGACCAGCGCGGGCGGCGGCGGCGCGCAGGCCGCAAGGGATGTCAGGGCGGTCAGGCAAAGGGCAAGGCGGCCCATCTTCGGTCTCCTCGGAACGGCAGGGCGACAGTAGCAAGCGCGCGCATCCGCCCGCAAGACGCCATCGCCTGCCTATTGTATTGAACGCATGTTCAGATAATCTGCCGCCATGGCCCGCAAGACCGGATCGCATTCCGAAATCACCGGCCCGCGCATTCGTGACGCGGCGCTGAAGCTTTTTGCGCGCCACGGCTTTGCCGCCGTCTCCATGCGCCAGATCGCGGCAGAGGTGGGGGTGCAGGCGGGGGCGCTTTACCTTTACACGCCCGACAAGGAGACGCTGCTTTTCGATCTCCTGAAGGCGCATATGGACGATCTTCTGGCCGCCTGGGACGCGGATGATCCCGGTGGCGCCCCGGTCGCGCGGCTGGAAGGTTTCGTGCGCTTTCATATCCGCTTCAACCTCGAACGGCCCGACGCGGTGTTCCTGTCCTATATGGAACTGCGCAATCTGGGGGCGGCGAATTTTGCCGCCATCGAGGCGTTGCGCAAGACCTATGAGACGCGGCTTGAGACGATCCTGCGGGACGGGCAGGGGGCGGGGGTGTTCGCCCTGCCGGATACCAAGATCGCGACGCTGGCGATCATCGCCATGCTGACCGGCGTCAACACCTGGTACCGCGAGGGCGGGCGGCTGAGCCGCGCCGCCGTCGGGGATCTTTACTGGGACATGGTGCGCAAGTCGGTGGCGGCCTGACGGGCGCAGTGTCGGGCCACGGCACGGCGATCCGACCTTTCAGCATCGCAGTTTATGCCAGCCTGGTGCTTCCGACATCGGTGTTTCGCGGGGCATCGGCCAAATCGCCGGGCCTGGGGGTGGCCCGGCGATGCGCGGCGGCGCCTTGCGCCGCTTATTTGCGTGGGGGGCGGGCGGTCGGCCGCTGGCCCGGCGGGGCGGACGCCCCTTGATTCCGGGCCTTCCCCGCCCTCAATGCCCGGTGCGGATGAACGTCCCGTTGCGCAGGTCCGCCATCGCCTGCCGGATCTCTTCCTTCGTGTTCATCACGATGGGGCCGTGCCAGGCGACGGGTTCCTCGAGCGGCGCGCCGGAGATCAGGAGGAACCGTATCCCCCGTTCCCCCGCCTGCACCGTTACCTCATCCCCGGTGCCGAAGCGGATCAGCGTCCGGTTGCCGGACAGGTCGCGGATATTGACCTCCTCGCCCATCACCTCCTTTTCCAGCAACACGCCTTGCGGGCGGCTGGCATCGGCAAAGCGGCCGTCGCCGTCGAAGACATAGGCGAAGGCGCGGCGATAGGTGTCGACCCTGAAAGTCTTGCGCACCCCGGCGGGCACGAAGATGTCGAGGTATTGCGGATCTGCGGCGATGCCGTCGATGGGTCCGCTCCTGCCCCAGAAACTGCCGATGATGACCTTCACGCGGGTGCCGTCATCGTCGATGATTTCCGGGATGTCGGCGCCCTTCACATCCTGATAGCGCGGCGCGGTCATCTTCAGATGCGCGGGCAGGTTGGCCCAAAGCTGAAAGCCGTGCATCTGCCCCTTCGCGTTGCCCTTCGGCATCTCCTGATGCAGGATGCCCGACCCGGCGGTCATCCACTGCACGTCGCCCGCACCAAGGCTGCCCGCATTGCCAAGGCTGTCGCCGTGATCGACGGTGCCGGCGAGGACATAGGTGATGGTCTCGATGCCGCGATGGGGGTGCCAGGGAAAGCCGCGCAGGTAATCCTCGGGCCGTTCGTTGCGGAAATCGTCGAAGAGCAGGAAGGGATCAAGCTCCTTCGGGTCGTGAAAGCCGAAGGCGCGGTGAAGATGGACGCCGGCGCCTTCCAGCGTCGGCTGGGCGCGGCGGGCGTCGAGTACGGGACGGATGGACATCTTTTGTTCCTCCTGATGATCTCAGCCCAATATAGCGCCGGGCGGGGCAAGGGGGAGGGACAGGGCCGCGCCATCGCCGCACAGGACCTGTTCAGCGCCGCGCAGGGGGGGGCGCAGACGCAAAACGCCCCGGAACAGGGTCCGGGGCGCGCGCGCTCATTCCGTTCAGCCGACTGAACCCGGATCAGGTAGAGGTGTCCGGGTCGATCGTCGTGTCGGTGGTGTTGTCGTCGCTGTCATTGTCGCTCGGGTCGATGTCGGTGTCATAGATGCAGGCCGGGATCGAGCCGTCTTCCTTGTCCCAGGCGACGCAGGTCGTGAAGCGCGGCCGCGTGGTGATGAAGTTGGTGAACCAATGCGCGTTCAGACCGATGTTGAACATCGGCTCATAGGCGGTGAAGGTTTCCACCACGATGGTGTAGTCGCCGATGGCCATGTTCGGGATGCGGTTCGCGAGGCCCTGAAGGTCGGTCGTCGTCAGGCCGGGCTTCTCCCCCGTGCCATAGGACCAGGCGACCTTGTTCTTGGCCTCGTCATTGTCCCAGAACACGCTGGTAACACGGATCGTCGTCGGCAGGCGCGAGGTGGTGAGGAAGTCGTAAAGGGTGTTCAGCCCCTCGACATAATCCGCGTTGATCGCGTCCGTCTCGCGTGAGATCAGGTCGGCGACGGTATAGGCGCCCTTCTGGTCGATGTTCTTCTGGCGGAAGGCGTCGAAGAACTGGAACGAGGCGATATACCACCAGATCAGGAAGGTGCTGGCGAGAACCCCCTCGACCGGCATGGCGCCACGGTCGTTGCGCAGGAAGCGTTGGGTCCTGTGGCGGAGTTGGGTCAGGATATTCATGATCAGGTCCCCGGCTCGGGTTCGTTGACGAAGGCCGAGGACGTGACCAGCCAGTAGCCGCCGGAGGCGTCCTTGGGCAGGTGCAGTCCAAGCCCCGTGGTCGGCACGATCGGGTCGAAGATGGCGCAGGCGCGCACCAGCATCAGTTGATCCCCGGCCCCGGTGATGAAGGGGTTGTTCAGCGGTTTCAGAGGTTCGTTCCGGTCGACGCAGATCGCGGCTGAGTTCAGCGGCGCCCAGGTGGTCGTCGACACCGGCTGCAATTCGACCACGATGGCGTTCTTGCAGTCGGGCAGGAAGGCCGCATTCTTGCAGACCAGGTCCTTGAACTCATCGTAATCGCCCTTGAAGATGCCCAGCCGCAGGTCGCGCACGGCCATGTCCAGCCCGCGTTCCAGCATGACGTGGCGCAGCATCAGCATCCCCATCTCAAGCGAAGAGATGACGAGCATCATGAAGAAGGGCAGGAAGAGGAGGAACGGGATCGTCGCCGTTCCGTCTTCTTCGCGCGCGCCCCGGATCAGGCGCAGCTTGAGGCGTGACATGAGCGTGGCCATCAGTGCGTCAGCCTCAGCTTGTTGATCGACTGCACGATGCCCGAGAACGCATCCTCGATGTCCAGACCCTCCACCTCATAGTGGCTGGCATCCGAACTGGCGCATTGCGACAGAAGCTGCTGGCCCTGCCACGGCGCCTCGAAGGCGATGGTGTAGATCCGCACGTCCTGCGCCTTGGCCGCATCGCAAAGGGCGCGGGTCTGGTCGTCCTTGGCGCTGTAGACGTAGGTATTCACTTCGGGGTTGGAGGTCGAACCCGGCCGCCACTTGTTCCGCGCGCTGCTGCCATAGGCCTTCGCGATGATGTTGTCCGACAGGTAGTAGATCGAGATCCGCTCCCACACCTCGGGCCAGGTCAAGGGAAAGGCCGCGTCGTCTTTGCCGTTGTATCCGGGTTCGTTCTTTGTGGTGCAACTCCACTTGCTGCAGGACGTGTAGGTGCTGTTTCCCCAAGCATGGTCGAGCCACTGGTCAAGCGCCGGTACATACCATTTCTTCTTGCTAGGGTCGTAGAACGAATACTGGTCGACATCGCTGTTGATGGTGTTCGATCCGTCGGCATAGGACATGTTTCGCCAAACCTGGCTGAAGTTGTGGTCATAAGCGTCACGCAGCTTGTATTCGGTCGTGTTCGCGCCGTCGGTCATCAGGACGATGATCTTCATCACCTGGCCGTTGGTATAGGCATAGGGGCGGCCGCGCGTCGTATCGGGCAGATCGCCCTTGTCGGCCATGCTGTTCACGACGCCCTGCATCGAGGGGTCAAGCAGCGCCGCGCCCCATTTCATGCCAAGGTCGATCGAGGTGTTGCCTTCGGCCTGAAGGCCATCGATGAACGTCTTGAGTTCATCCCGGTCGCTGGAGAAGGGCAGGATTTCCCGGTCCGCGTCCGGCGCGCAATTGAAAAGCCGCGGAGGGCTGGCCTTGTAGAACGGGTCGAAGTGACCGTTGCGCTGATAGACGCGGTCGAACAGGCCGAAGCCGAAGGACACCGAGGTAGTCGTGAAATCGCCCTTCGACGGCTCGAACTCGATGCAGTTGGACGAGGCGTGTTCGTTCGTCACGTTGAAATAGCTCATCAGGTTGTCGCTGAGCGAGACCTGCGTCGCGTAGGGGATGATCGAGATGGTGATCTTGTCGGCCTCGGTCGAGTCGAACATCTGGTCGACGAAGGACTTCGCGGCCGGCTTGAGGTTGGTCAGACGGCTGCTGCTGTTCATCGAACCGGACACGTCGAGGATCAGCGAAATCTCGATCTGGCCGACGCTTTCCTCGGCGGTGGAGATGCCGGGCGCGGAGAGGGACGACACGCCGGCCATCTTCATGAACCAGGTGGGGACGGTTTCCGCCACCGCGATGCTGACCTTGCGGGACGAGCCGTTATTGCCGTTCACGACCGTGATCTGGTCGTCGGTCGGCGGCTTCAGCCCGGCCTTGCGGAAATAGTCCTTCACGACTTCCTTCGGGGGAAGCGTCTGCTGAAGGTCCGCCGCCGCCAGCGCGGCGCGGTCGATGGTGTTCTGAAGCACCGTCCGGCGTTCCTCGAACCGCATGAGGTCAAGCGCGACACCGGCGAGCATGAGCATGATGACAAAGCAGAACAGCCCGAAGATGAGGAGCGACCCCTCTTCCTCGCGGCGGAACCGCTCAAGCTTTTGCAGGCTGCGGTCGAGCAGGCCCGCCCGATCTTGCCCCGAAGTCGTCATCGAAAACACACGCATCGAATACCCTTTCCACGTCGGTGCCCGGCCCGGAACAGCCGGATACACAAGGCGCCGCAGACTATGTGCGGGCCACTTACGGCGGAAATTGGGCAGGCCATGAGGCGAAAATGAGGCAAGGCCCGGTTTCGGGGGGCATTGACCGATCGTCGTGTTCATTCCTGCCATATAGCCATGATCGTGAACGCAGGATGAACAGTCCCAAGGCGCATCCTGTCCGAAATTTGCCTTACCCGCGGCGCCCGGCCCGCTGGTTAACGCCGATTCGGCGGCCCGGAACACCTTACCAATCCGATTTCCGCGCCGGGATTGACCATCTTCGAAGGGCTCTGGCAACCCGCGCGCCCCGCCGCAGGCGGCATTCCGCCACCGCAGCTGGCGATGCGATATAGATGAGCGGCGCGGGGGGACGGGGATATGGAGGCGGGTACCGGAATCGAACCGGTCTACACGGATTTGCAATCCGCTGCGTAACCTCTCCGCCAACCCGCCAATCTGCGGCTTGGTAGCGGGACGGCGCGGGGTTTGCAAGCGGGTTTGCGCGGGGTGGGGGCGGCTCAGGGGGCGGTGATCGGCAGGCGCTGGCGCAGGGTGCCGGTTTTCGCGTCGAAGATCAGGATTTCCTCTCCCGCCGCGCCTTCGGCCACGACGGCGATCCAGCCGCGCCCCATCGTGACCGCCCCGGCCGCCGTCCCTTCCGGCAGCGTCAGGCCCTCTGGCAGGGCCGGGCGCGGGGGCGCGGCTTTGGGCAGGCGAGTGACAAGCAGCCCGACGATGGTTATGAGGCCGAGGATCATGGTGCCTGCCAGCGCCGTGACCAGGAATTTCAGGAAACGCAGTTCGGGCGGTGGCGGGGTTTCCGCCTCGGGCCCGGAAGGGGCGGGGGGCATGTCGGACATATCTGGCGCCATCGTTAGGATCGTGATCGGGCCGAACCCGCCTGACCGCCTTGATAAGGCGCTGGCGCGCGATGTGCCAGAAGAAGCGAACCTGTCACGCTCGCGCATCGCGCGGCTGATCGCCGGGGGCGCGGTGCTGCATGACGGCACGGCCGCCACCGACGCCAAGGCCCGCGTGGCCGAGGGCGAGGTCTATGAGATCGCCGTCCCGGCTGCCACGGAGGTGGAGACGCGGGCCGAGGACATCCCCCTGACCGTGGTCTATGAGGATGGCGAGTTGATCGTCATCGACAAGCCCGCGGGGATGGTCGTCCACCCCGCGCCCGGCTCGCCCGCGCAGACGCTGGTCAATGCGCTTCTGCATCACGCGGGCGACAGCCTGTCGGGCATCGGCGGCGAAAAGCGGCCCGGCATCGTCCACCGGATCGACAAGGACACGTCCGGCCTGCTGGTCGTCGCCAAGACCGACCGCGCGCACCATGCGCTTGCCCGCCAGTTCGAAAAGCACACGGCCGAGCGGCGGTATCTGGCGCTCGTCCATGGCGTGCCGGACATGGCCGACCCGCGCCTGCATGGCGTGAAGGGGACCAGTTTCGAGGCGGGCGGGGTGCTGAAGATCACCACCCAGCTGGCCCGCCACCGGACCGACCGGCAGAAACAGGCGGTGACCTTCCATGGCGGCCGCCACGCCGTCACCCGCGCCCGTGTCCTCGAAGGCTTCGGCACGCCGCCGTCGCTTTCGCTGGTGGAATGCCGGCTGGAAACGGGGCGGACGCATCAGATCCGGGTTCACATGGCCCATGCGGGCCACGGCCTTGTCGGCGATCCGGTCTATGGCGGGCGCCGCAAGCCCTCGGCCACGGCGCTGGGGGCGGGGGCCGCCGCTGCCGTCGCCGCCTTTCCGCGCCAGGCGCTGCATGCCGCGACGCTGGGCTTCGCCCATCCGGTCACGGGGGAGATGCTGCGTTTCGAAAGCCCGCTTCCAGCGGATATGGCGGACTTGCTGGACCTTCTGCGCAGCCGTTAGGCCACCGGAACGCACGGCCGCTGACATTCCCGTGTTCGCGCTGACATATTTCGAACCCAGCGACGGTTAGCGGCGTCTTCACCGTTAGACTGCTAAGGGCCGACAAGCGGCCTTGCAGGAGGCGCGGGTCATTCCTACATTCCGTGGTCCTGCCGAGGGAAGGAAACAGAACATGGCGAGCTATACGAATCTTCCGGCACCCAGCCCCGAACAGGGGCTGAACCGTTATTTGCAGGAGATCCGCAAGTTTCCCCTTCTGGAACCGGAAGAGGAATACATGCTGGCGAAAAGCTGGGTGGACCGTGAGGACAGTTCGGCCGCGCACCGGCTTGTCACCTCGCACCTGCGGCTGGCGGCGAAGATCGCGATGGGCTATCGCGGCTATGGCCTGCCGCAGGCCGAGGTGATTTCCGAGGCCAATGTGGGCCTGATGCAGGCGGTCAAGCGCTTTGACCCCGAAAAGGGCTTTCGCCTTGCCACCTATGCGATGTGGTGGATCCGGGCCTCGATCCAGGAATATATCCTGCGGTCGTGGAGCCTTGTGAAACTTGGCACCACCTCGGCGCAGAAAAAGCTGTTCTTCAACCTGCGCAAGGCGAAATCCCGCATCGGCGCGCTTGAGGAAGGCGACCTGCGGCCCGAGCATGTGCAGAAGATCGCCCATGACCTCAACGTGACCGAGGATGAGGTGATCGACATGAACCGCCGCCTGTCGGGTGGCGATGCCTCGCTGAACGCCACCATCGGCTCGGACGGGGAAGGCACCGCGCAATGGCAGGACTGGCTTGAGGATGAGGGCGCCGATCAGGCGGGCGATTTCGAGGCCGCCGATGAGCTTTCGGTGCGGCGCGAGCTTCTGGAACAGGCCATGGACGTGCTGAACGACCGCGAAAAGGACATCCTGATCCAGCGCCGTCTGGTGGACGATCCGGTGACGCTGGAACAGCTGTCCGAGCAATACAAGGTCAGCCGTGAGCGGATCCGCCAGATCGAGGTCCGCGCCTTCGAGAAGTTGCAAAACGCCATGCGCGATCTGGCCCGCGACAAGGGCATGCGCGTTCCGTCTTGAGGCGGGCGCAAAAGACAAGGCAGGGGCCGCGTCCGGCAGGGCGCGGCCCTTCTGCTTGTCGGCCTTCGCCGCCGGCCTTATGATTGCGCAAACATCGAAAGGGGGGCGCGATGAAGCCGGTCAATTGGGGCGTTCTGGGCGCGTCGAAATTCGCGCGTGAACATATGGCCCGCGCGATCCATGAGGCGGCGGGCGCAACACTTTATGCGCTGGCGACCTCTGACCCGAAGAAGGCGGACGATTTCAAGGCGTTCTGCCCCGACCTTCAGGTCCATGGCAGCTATGATGCCCTGCTGTCCGATCCGGCGGTGGAGGCGGTCTATATCCCGCTGCCCAACCACCTTCACGTCGAATGGACGCAAAAGGCCATCGCCGCCGGAAAGCATGTACTGACCGAAAAGCCCATCGCGCTGAAGGCCGATGAGATCGACGGGCTGATCGCGGCCCGCGATGCCTCGGGCCTGCTGGTGACCGAGGCCTACATGATCGTCCACCACCCGCAATGGCAGCGGGCGAAGACGCTGGTCGGGGAGGGCGCGATCGGACGCATCCTTCATGCCGACGCGCATTTCAGCTATGACAACCGCGCCGATCCCGGCAATATCCGCAACCGGCCCGAAACCGGCGGCGGCTCCATCCCCGATATCGGCGTCTATACCTATGGCGGCATCCGCTACGTTACCGGGGCCGAGCCGTCGCGCCTCAGCGCCCGCATCCGCCGGGAAAACGGTGTCGATGTCTATGCCCAGGTCACCGGGCAGTTCGCGGGCGCGGGCGGCGATTTCACCTTCCACGCCATGACCTCGATGCGTCTTCCGCCCCGGCAGGAGGTGGTGTTTCAGGGGGAGGGCGGGCTGATCCGCCTGACCGCGCCCTTCAACGCCGGGATCTTTGGCGAGGCGCAGTTGCACATGCTGCGCCCTGGCAAGCCCGACCATGTCGAACGCTTCCCCGACCTGCGCCAATATGTCAGGCAGGTGGAGAACTTCGGCCGCAGCCTGCGCGATGGCGTGGCCTATCCCTGGCGCCTTGAGGATGCGAAGGGGACGCAGGCCATGATCGACATGGTCTTTGCCAGCGAAGAGCCGGTCTGACGGGGCAGGGCGTTATTCGGCAGGCAGCGCCTGCCCGAGGAAGCGCACCATGTTGCCGCCCATGACCTTGGCGATGGTCGGTTCCGTCAGCCCCCTGTCCATCAGCGCCTGGGTCAGCGCCGCCAGTTCCGAGGCGTCGAACCGGGTTCGCACGGCGCCGTCGAAGTCCGAGCCGAGCGCGACGTGATCCTCCCCCACGAGCCGGATCGCGGCGGCGATGGAGGTGGCGATCCCGGCGGGCGTATCGTCGCAGGTGACCTCTTCCCAGAAGCCGATGCCGATCAGCCCGCCGCGCGCCGCGATCTCTTTCATCAGAGCGTCGGAAAAGTTCCGCTTCGTCGCGCATTGGCTGTAGATGCCGCTATGGCTGACCACCACCGGTACATCGACCATGTCCAGCACGTCGCGCGCCATTTGCGGCGAGGCATGGGCGAGGTCGATGATCATCTTCTTCTCGACCATCTTGCGGACCACCAGACGGCCGAAATCCGTCAGCCCCTGCGACGCGCCCGCCTGCCCGTGGAGCGAGGCGCCAAGTTCGTTATCGAAGAAATGCGTCAGCCCCATCAGGCGGAACCCGGCGTCATAAAGCCGGTCGAGATTGTCGAGATAGCCGTTCAGCGCATGTCCGCCCTCGGCCCCGAGGATGCCGCCGACGACATGCTCCCCCGCCGCGCGGCGCGCCAGAACCGCGTCCAGATCGGCGCGGGTCTTCACGATCTTCAGCATCTCCGGCGCCTTTTCCTCGGCCAGATGCAATTGCCGCGCCTGTTCCAGCGCGCGTTCGGTCAGGTCCAGCCAACTGCGGAAGGGGCGGAGCTGGCCGATGTAAAGCAGGGTGATATTGTCCCGCGCGTCGGCGGAGTTCTGGGTGTAGTTCAGCCCGGCGGGGCTTTTCGTGACCGTGGTGAAGACCTGAAACGCCACATTGCCCTCGATCAGCCGGGGCAGGTCGACCTGACCGCGATCGGATCGCTGCGTCAGGTCGCGGTCCCAAAGCAGGCTGTCGGCATGCCAGTCCCCGATGATGAGGCGCGCATGCAGCGCCTTTGCCGCCGCGCTGACCGGCCAGGGATCATGCGCCGTCACCGGGTTCTGCTGGCGTTCGACATAGCCCGGCGCGAAGGAGAAGAACCCCAAAAGCCCGAACACGATCAGGGCGCCGATCAGCCGCAGGATCAACCGCATCATCCATCCTTCTCCCGAATACCCGTCAGGACGCGAGGATCTGATGCACCTCATACCGCTTCAGGGTCAACCGCGCGGCAGGATAGGGCAGGGCGCCCGGCACGGAAAGCCCCGGAAAAAGGGTGAAAAGTTCCTCGCGCACGGCGTCGTCCATGGAGGATAGCGTGGCCGCGCCGGGCTGGAAGCTTTCGCTCCACAGACCGTTGGAGCGCACGATCTCATGCCGGTCGAACATCAGGTGGATGTAGCGCACCCCCGCCGCCGCCGCGTCGCGCGCAACGCCGGGCTGGCCAAGGAAATGTGCCGCCGGGGCAAGTGCCTCGGCCTCACCAATGAACAGTTCCGTCGCCGCCCCGCGCAGCAACAGCCGGTGCTGGGGCGACACGCGCAGGTCGCGCGCGGGGACCCCGTCGCCAAGCGCATCCTTCGCGATCAGCACCGGGCGCAGCTTTGGCAGGCGCGCAAGCTCTGCCGCGCCAAGATCGCGGCGGCCGATCCAGCGGATCTCCTGATAGCCATGGTCCATGGTCAGGACCCGGTCGCCGACGGACAGGTCATCGACATCCACCTCGCCCCGGTCGGTCGCGATCAGCGTGCCGGGGGTGAAGCAGGGGACGATCGTCTCGATATTCGAGAAGTCCATCGTCCCGATGATCGTGCCGAAACTGTCGTAGAAGATGACGGTGCCGTTCTCGTTCGTCAGGTCGCTGAAGTGGATATCGGTGGTGGCCTTGGTCCAGCCGGAGCCGAAAAGGTCAAGCACGTCGACATCGGTATTGCCGGGGTCTTCCGACCCGTCCACCACATCGCCGATCCCGACGCCCGCGAACGTGTCGTTGCCCAGCCCGCCGATCAGCGTGTCGGCTGCCGAACCGCCCGTCAGGCTGTCGTTTCCTGCGCCCGCATCGACATACATCGAAAGATCCGCGGCGGCGCCGTTGACGCTGTCATTGCCCGACCCGAGAAGGAAACGCTCGATCTCGCTGAACGTGGCGGTGGAGGTGCCGTCCGTCAGCGTCCCGGCCTCACCCCCGGTAAAGGTCACGGTCTGGTTGGCGCTGATGGCGGTCGCATCGATCGTGTCGCCGATCGTTTCGCCCGCCTCGCCGCCCATGATCGTGTCATTGCCGAACGTGCCGGTCAGCTTGATGAGGTCGTCGCCGTCGCCGCCGGCGATGCTGTCCGCGCCAGCGCCGCCATCGATGGTGTCGTTGCCGGTTCCACCGTCAATCGTATCGGTGCCGACGCCGCCGAGAATGCTGTCTGTCCCGGACCCGCCGACCAGCGAGTCATTGCCATCGCCGCCATTGAGCGTGTCGTTGCCCGCGCCACCGAGGATCGTGTCATTCCCCGCCCCGCCGTCGACGGTGTCGTTTCCGCCAACGCCGGTTGTCAGCGACACGTTGTCGATGAGGTTTCCGGCGCTGTTGTTCTCGCTGCTCAACTCGCGGAATTCGAGCCGGTCCAGCCCGCCGCTTCCGGTGACGGTGAAGGTATAGGTCGCCCAGTCGGTTCCCGGTGTCACCGTTCCGATCAGCGCCCCTTGCCAGTAAATCTGGAAGGATTCACCCGAATAGCCCGACCGCGCCATGGCGCTGAGGCTGAGAGTATAGGATTGCGACGCAGTTGTCGCGACGTCCTGCCAGATCGCGTCGACCGCTCCGGCGTAGTCCAGTTCGATGCTGTTGCTGCCATCGGAAGGCGATGCGCCGGCTATCCCGCTTCCCCAGACTTCGACGAGGTCGGAGGAGTTGCTGTGCCATCCGGCAATCGCCTGCGCCGACCATGAGCCCGCCGGAACCCCGGCCTCGAAACTGCCGTTGACCAGCATGTTGTCGGCGTCGATATAGTCGTCGCCGGTGCCACCCAGAATGGTGTCGTCGCCAGAGCCTCCGGCAATCCAGTCGTTCCCGTCGCCACCGTCAATCCTGTCGGCACCGTCGCCACCCGCGATCACGTCGTTGAACGTCCCGGTTCCGCCATAAAGGGAATCGTTCCCGGCGCCGCCCAGAATGGTATCGGCGCCCAGTCCGCCATCGACCGTATCGGCGCCGGTGCCGCCCAGGATGCTGTCGTTCCCGTCGCCGCCGAGAAGGGAATCGTTGCCGTCGCCGCCGTCGATCGTGTCGTTGCCGGTGCCGCCCAGGATCGTGTCGTTGAAGACGCCCGTGCCGCCATAAAGCGAATCGTTCCCGGCGCCGCCGTCGATGCTGTCCGTCCCGGTGCCGCCATCGACATAGTCGTTGCCAAGCCCCGACAGCACCGTGTCATTGCCCGCCCCGGCGCGCACCCGGTCGTCCTGCCAGGAGGTGGTGGAGGACGAAATGCCGTCGCCGCCGTCGATCTTGTCGGTGCCATTGGCGATCGGCTCGACATAGGTGGAGTTGATGAGGTCGTTGCCCGCCGTCCCCTCGACCCAGCCATCGTCAAAGCCGGTGACGATCCGGTCCGTCGCGATCCCTGCGTATGAGGTGGTGCCGCCGGTGATGCTGTCCAGCCGGATCGAGACGATCGGCATGTTCTGATAGGCCACCGTGTCCGGGGCCGCGGTCGCCGTGGAATCGGGGGCAAGGAAGAGATGCCCGGCCGTATCCTGCGCCAGCACTGCCGAAACCGTCGCGGTGGTTCCGTTCGCGTAGGTGATGGTGGCGTTGTAGATGATCGTGGCGTCGAAGGTGAACGTCTGTGTTCCCGCACCGATATTGGTGGTGAACGTGTCGTTCGAGATGGTGTTGTCCTGGTCGAGCGCCGTGGCATTGCCGCCAAGGTCGTTCATCGTGACCTGGGTCACATGGTTGTAAAGCGGGTCGGTGGTCGATCCGTAGGTCTGCCCGACGAGGGCAGAGGCGTTTTCGGCGACCGTGTTGCCCTCGGTCGGGTCCAGCACCGTCGTCGAGGTGCCGAGGTAAATCCAGCTGAATGTGTTGGGCATCTACGCTCCCCCACCTGTAAACACGCGGTACACCCGACCCCCGCCCGGCGCCGTCATTTCGGCGGCGACGCTGGTTTCGGGGTCGCGCAAAGTCATACTCATACTCACATCGCCCGGAGTGGCGGGCGTCGCCCAAACCTGATTCGATGCCTTCTCGCACCGATTCCGGGCTTTATCATGCAATTCGCGTGGCGGCAGCGCAGATTTTGCGATTGCCGCACACGCCAAACGCGAAATACGCCGTTTTTCGGCTGCGATGTTGCAGGGCGGGGACAAAAAGAGGGTTAACCCTCCATCGCCTCCAGCTCGTCGATCATGCCGGCGATCATCGACAGCCCCTTGTCCCAGAATGTCGGGTCCGAGGCGTCGAGGCCGAAGGGCGCCAGAAGCTCCTTGTGATGCTTCGATCCGCCCGCCTTCAGCATGTCGAAATACTTCGCCTGGAAATCCGGCAGCCCCTCTTCATAGGCCGCGTAAAGCGCATTCACGAGGCCGTCGCCGAACGCATAGGCGTAGACGTAGAAGGGGGTGTGGACGAAATGCGGGATGTAGGACCAGAAGGTTTCATAGCCCGGCATGAAGTCGAAGACCGGGCCAAGGCTTTCGGCCTGAACGCTCATCCACAGCGCGTTGATGTCCTCGGGCGTCAACTCGCCCGCGCGGCGGGCGGCGTGCAGCTTGCATTCGAAGTCATAAAACGCGATCTGGCGCACGACCGTGTTGATCATGTCCTCGACCTTGCCCGCCAGCAGGGTTTTGCGCTCGTTCTGGTCCTTTGCCTGCGACAGAAGCTTGCGGAAGGTCAGCATCTCACCGAACACGCTTGCGGTTTCGGCCAGGGTGAGGGGGGTGGAGGACAGCATCTCCCCTTGCGGGGCGGCCAGCACCTGATGGACGCCATGGCCCAGCTCATGCGCCAGCGTCATCACGTCGCGCGGTTTGCCGAGGTAGTTGAGCATCACGTAAGGATGCACATCCGTCACCGTCGGATGGGCGAAGGCGCCGGGCGCCTTGCCCGGCTTCACGCCCGCGTCGATCCAGCCCTTGTCGAAGAAAGGCCGTGCAATATCAGCCATCTGCGGATCGAACTTCGCGTAAGCCGTCAACACCGTGTCGCGCGCGTCCTCCCAGGCGACGGTCTTCTTTTCCTCGATCGGCAGCGGCGCGTTGCGGTCCCAGACCTGAAGCCGCTCAAGCCCCATCCATTTGGCCTTCAGCGCATAGTAACGATGGCTCAGGCGCGGATAGGCGGCCACGACGGCGTTGCGCAGCGCCTCGACCACCTCGGGCTCCACATGGTTCTCAAGGTGGCGCGCGGTTTGTGGCGTGGGCATCTTGCGCCAGCGGTCCTCGACCTCCTTCTCTTTCGCCAGCGTGTTATGAACGCGCGCGAAGGTCTTGATGTTATTTGCGAAAACATCGGCCAGCGCCTGCGCCGCCGCCGCGCGCCGGGGGCGCTCAGGCTCACTCAGCAGGTTCAGCGTGGCTTCAAGGTTCATGGGCTCTTCCTCGCCCTCGACGGTGAATTCCAGCCCCGCCATCGTCTCGTCGAAGAGCTTGTTCCACGCCGTCGCGCCGACGACGGAATTATCATGCAGGAAGCGCTCCAGCTCATCCGAAAGCTGGTGGGGCTTCATCGCCCGCATCCGGTCGAAAACCGGCTTGTAGCGCGCGATCGCCGGGTTCGCGGTGAAGGTCGCGGTGTAAGCTTCATCCTCGATCCGGTTGAATTCCAAAGAGAAAAATACAAGCGGCGTGGTAAAGCCGGTGATCTTGTCCTGACAGTCGGACATGAACTTTGCCCGCGCGCCGTCGATGGTGTTCTGGTAATAGCGCAGCCCCGCATAGGACATGATCCGCCCCGCGACGCCTTCGATCTTCTCGAAGCGGTGGATGCAGTCGAGCATCCCGCCCGCGTCCAGCGCCGCCAGCTTGCCCTCGTAATCGGCGGCGAAGGACGCGCAGGCGCCTTCCAGCCAGTCCATGTCGCGGCTCAGCTCCGGCGCGTCGGGGGCGGTGTAAAGGTCGCTCAGATCCCAGTCCGGCAGCTTGCCAAGCCCCCCGCCGCCGGTGGCGTTCGCGTCAAGGACGGGGCGGGGAAGGCGGATCGTCATGGGGAACCTCATTCAAATGATCCGCCAGAGATAGGCGCTGCCGCCCCCCAAGCGCAACCCGGCCTGCTTTCATCTTGCCCCAAATACCTTCTGCGGCGGCCGGGGGCGCCGAGGTTTCCGCCTAAAAATTAACCGCCATACAGCCCAAATTTTGGGCATTGACGCGGCCCCGCCCCGAAAATCCCCGGCCAGCGCTTTCCATTGCCAAAATGGCTGCCTAGTCTTTCATCAGTGCAGGACTTGGGGGATGAGTATGGCGCCAGCGTTCTTCAACGAGATGTTCGACGATAACGGCATCAGGCCGCATTACGCGAAACTCGGCGACTGGACGCAGCACATGCCGGCCGAACTCAGGCAGATGAAGCAGGCCGAGGCGGAGGCGCTGTTCCGCCGCATCGGCATCACCTTCGCGGTCTATGGCGAGGGTGGCGATCCCGACCGGCTGATCCCCTTCGACATGTTCCCGCGTGTCTTCACGCAACCCGAATGGCGGCGTCTCGAACGCGGGATCAAGCAGCGGGCCAAGGCGCTGAACGCCTTCCTCGTCGATGTCTACGGCCGGGGAGAGATCATTCGCGCGGGCCGCATTCCCGCCCGGCTGATCTATGGCAATGAGGCGTATGAAAAGGCCGTCACCGGCTTTGTCCCGCCCAAGGGCGTCTACAGCCATATCGTCGGGATCGACCTTGTCCGTACCGGGCCGGACGATTTCTTCGTGCTGGAAGACAATTGCCGCACCCCCTCCGGCGTCAGCTATATGCTGGAAAACCGTGAGATCATGATGCGGATGTTTCCCGCGCTCTTCCGCGAGAACCGGATCGAGCCGGTCGATGCCTATTCCACGATCCTGCGCCGCACGCTGGCCTCGGTCGCGCCCGCGAAATGCGAGAGCGACCCGACCGTGGTGATCCTGACGCCGGGGCATTACAACTCGGCCTATTACGAACATTCCTTCCTTGCCGACCTGATGGGCGTCGAACTGGTCGAACCGGCCGATCTCTTTGTCGAGGGCGGTTTCGTCTGGATGCGGACGACCGAGGGGCCGCAAAAGGTCGATGTGATCTATCGCCGGATCGACGACGCCTATCTCGATCCGCTCTGCTTCCGGCCCGATTCCATGCTGGGCGTTCCCGGCCTGATGGATGTCTACCGTTCCGGCGGCGTCACCATCGCATCGGCCCCCGGCGCAGGCGTGGCCGATGACAAGGCGGTCTATACCTTCGTGCCGGACATGATCCGCTTTTACCTTGGCGAAGAGCCGATCCTGCAAAACGTGCCGACCTGGCAATGTGCCAAGGCGGACGATCTGAAATACGTCCTCGACCATCTGGGGGAGCTTGTCGTGAAAGAGGTCCATGGCTCGGGCGGCTACGGGATGCTGGTCGGGCCGAAATCGACCGAGGACCAGATCGCCTATTTCCGCACCAGGATCGAGGAGGACCCCGACAATTACATCGCCCAGCCGACGCTGTCGCTGTCAACCTGTCCGTCCTTCGTGGAGGAGGGGATCGCGCCCCGCCATGTCGACCTGCGGCCCTATTGTCTGGTGGGCGAGAAGATTGAGCTTGTGCCGGGCGGCCTGACCCGCGTCGCGCTGCGCGAAGGCTCGCTTGTCGTCAATTCCTCGCAAGGGGGTGGCGTCAAGGATACCTGGGTGCTGGCGGAGTAAAGAGACATGCTGAGCAGGACCGCCGACAACCTCTACTGGATCGGCCGCTATATCGAGCGGGCGGAAATGATGGCCCGTCTGCTGGAGGTGGGCGCGCGGATCGCGCTTCTGCCGTCCGTCGGGCATGGCTATCGCAACGAATGGGATTCGCTTTTGCAGGCGTCCGGCACCGCCGACGGGTTCAGCCACAAGTACGGCGACCCGGTGCAGCGCAACATCGAAAGCTATCTGTTTTTCGACCGCGACAATCCGTCCTCGGTCGCCTCATGCTTCGAACGCGCGCGGGAAAACGGGCGCATCGTGCGGACGGCGCTGACCAGCCAGATGTGGGACGCGCTGAATTCGGCCTTTCAGGAGTTGCGGCAGTTGGAGCGCCAGCCGCGCAGCGAGCTTGAGCTGGGCGTTCTGACCGAATGGACGATGCGCCAGACGGCGCTTCTGCGCGGGGCCATCGAAACCACGCATCTGCGCAATGACGGCTACGATTTCCTTGGCCTCGGCTACGGGCTGGAACGGGCCGACAACACCGCGCGGCTGATCGACGTGAAGTATTACGTCCTTCTGCCACGGGTGGATTTCGTCGGGTCGGAGTTCGACAATTACCAGTGGACCACGCTTTTGCGCGCGATGTCGGCGCACCGCGCCTTTCACTGGGCCTATGGCGGCGACGTGACGCCCGCCAAGATCGCCGATTTCCTGATCCTGAACGCCAAGTTCCCCCGCTCCCTGATGGCCTCGGCGCTGGCGGTGGAGCGTCATCTGGGCCATCTTGAGGAAACATATGGCCGCCGGACCGAGGCGCAGGAGGCGGCCGAAGGTCTTCGCGACGCGCTTCGCGGGCTGTCGGTCGAGGAGATCATCGAGGAAGGGATGCACGAGTTTCTGTCCCGCGTGATCGGGCAGGTGAACCGGATCGGCGGCATAGTCCATGCCACCTACCTGAGCGGAGAGATGCGATGATCGTCTCGGTCAGCCACCGGAGCGTCTACCGTTACGACGCGCCGCTGCGTCTTGCGGTGCAAAGCCTGCGCCTGACGCCGTCGCACTTCGACGGGCAGAAGGTGCTGTCCTGGGAGATTTCGGTCGAGGGTGGTACACGCGGCGGCGCCTTTCGCGACGGGGCGGGCGACTGGATCGAAAGCTGGTCGGTGCGCGGCCCGGCCGACCGGGTAGAGGTCGCCGCGACCGGCACGGTGGACACCACCGATCTGGCGGGCATGTTGCGCGGGCATCGCGAAACCGTCCACCCGCTCGTCTACCTGCGCGAGACGCCCGCGACGATGATCGACACCGCGCTGGCCGATCTGGCCGCCGGGGCCGCGCGCGGGGCGACAAGCCCGCTGGATACCTGCCACGCGCTGTCCAACGCCGTGCGCGCCGCCATTGCCTATCGCCCCGGCGTGACCGGCGCGCATACTTCGGCCGCCGAGGCGCTGGCGCTGGGCGAGGGGGTCTGTCAGGACCACGCCCATGCCCTGATCGCCGCCGCGCGCAGCCTGGACATTCCGGGGCGCTATGTCTCGGGCTATCTGCTGGCCGATCAGGACGGCAAGGAACATGAGGCCGCCCATGCCTGGGCCGAGCTATGGGTCGGGGAACTGGGCTGGATCGGCTTCGACCCCGCCAATGCCTGTTGCCCGAACGATCTATACATCCGCATCGGATCGGGCTTTTCGGCGCAGGATGCCGCGCCGATCCGGGGCATCGCCAGCGGTCCGGGGGCCGAGGCGCTTGACGTGACGGTTGCAGTGACCGCCGGGCAGCAATAGTGTCGCGACGCTTGCGGGGATCGTGATCGGAACACCACTATGACTTACTGCGTCGGCCTCCTTCTGAACGAAGGCATGGTTCTTCTGTCGGACACGCGGACCAATGCCGGTCTCGACAATATCGCGACCTATCGCAAGATGTTCGTCTTCGAGGAACCGGGGGAGCGCATCGTCACCATCCTGACCGCGGGCAGCCTGTCGATCACCCAGACCACGATGGCGCGGCTGGCCGAGGCGATCGAGGACCCTGAGGCGACGGCGGAGACGTCAATCCTGCTGGCGCCGACGATGCTGCGCGTGGCCGAGATGATCGGCGATACGCTGTCGGCCGTGCGCCAGACGGTCGATGACAAGCTGGCCGCGATGCGTCAGGGGGCTTCGGCCTCGCTCATCGTGGCGGGGCAGCGCAAGGGCGGCACGATGCGCATGTTCCTTGTCTACCCCGAGGGCAATTTCATCGAGGCGACGGAGGACACGCCCTTCCTTCAGATCGGCGAACACAAATACGGCAAGCCGATCCTCGACCGCATCGTGCGGCCCGAAACCTCGCTGGAGGACGGGCAGAAGGCGGTGCTTCTGTCGATGGATTCGACGCTGCGGTCGAACCTGTCGGTGGGGATGCCGCTGGATCTGGCGGTGATCCGCGCCGATGAATGCCGGATGGGGGCCACGCGGCGGATCGAGCCGGGGGATGCCGATTTCCTGGCGATGAGCCAGGCCTGGTCGCAGGCCCTGCGCGACAGTTTCACCACGATCGAGATTTGATGGCCGGTCAGCGATTGGCGTCGAACAGCGCCACCGCCTTGTCGAAGAAGCGGTTCCGCACCGCCGGGACCTCCATCATCAACTCATGCTCCGCGTCGGGGATCAGGTCGAATTCCGCCCCCGGCCATGTCGCCATGCGCCGCTTGATCGCCTCGATATGGACGATGCGTTCGTTGATGCCAAGCACCGTCAGGCAGGGCAGGCCGGGCGGGTCCATCGCCATCAGCGCCCGCGTCTCAAGAAGCGCTTGACCCAGCCATTGCAGTGTCGGCCCGCCGATGGCGAGGTCGGGGTGCGCGGTCAGTTGACGTACCATCAGTTCGAACATCGCGCGGTCGCGGGTCAGGAGATTGCCTTCGAAGGCCGCCTCCATCACATAGGTGACCTTCGAGGTGGTGGGCGTCATCTTGCCGCCCATCCCGACGCGCGGCGCCAGTGTTCCCAGCGTCCAGGCCAGCGGGCGCATCGCCGATTGCATCTTGATGCCCCACATCGGCGCGGAGAAGGCCGCGGCCTTGACCGGGATGCCGTCATAGATCGCGCGCAGGCCGATGCAGCCGCCCATGGAATGACCGACCAGATACCAGGGCTGCGGCAGGTCTTCCGCCCTGAGCCAGTCCAGCAGCGCCGCGACGTCCTTCTGGTAATCGGCGAAATCCAGCACATGACCCGGCGCGCGGTCCTCCATCAGCCGGTCGGCGATACCCTGACCGCGCCAGTCGAGCGCGGCCGAGGCATAGCCGCGCTTCGCGAAATCCAGCGCGGCGGGGCCGTATTTCTCGATATATTCGGTGCGGCCGGGGAACATGATGACTGTCCCCTTGCCGCCCGCGCGCCAATGGGCGGCGCGGATGCGCACCCCGTCCGAGGCGCGCAGCCAGACGCAGGATTCGCCCGGCGGCGCCTCGGTCACTTCGGCAAAATAGGGTGCCGCCTCGGCCATCAGGACAGGGCTGCCCCCAGTTGCATCGCAAGGCCCATGTCGCCGTCTACGGCCAGCTTGCCCTGCATGAAGGCGGCGGTGGGGTTCACGTCGCCGGAGAGGATCCCTTCGAACGTCTCGCGATCGGCGGTCAGCGTCACGTCGGCATCGTCATCGCCCGCGCGCACGCCCGTGCCGTCGACGATCAGCGCGCCTTCGCCCTCGATGACGAATTTCGCCGTGCCGGGGATGCCGCCGGACAGCTTCTTGCCAAGCGCGGCAACGGCCGCATTCACAACATCGCTCATTCGTTCCTCCGATTGTGACCGCCGGACCACTCGCTTTCCGGCGCGATTGCGCTACACTCTGCCGCGTAATGATTGATAGCGCCACCCGTCTCACATCACTTCTCGCGGCTTTTGCCGCAGCGTTACTGCTTGCGCCGGTGGCGGGGCAGGCGGCGCCGGTGGATATGAACGGTCTTTATGAACAGCTCGCCGACCCCGACAATCCGCATTGGGACCGGGCGGAATCGGACATCCTGCGCGAATGGTCGAAATCCGGCTCCCCCACCATGGACCTTCTCCTGAAGCGCGGGCGCGAGGCGATCGAGGCGGGCGATACGACGGCTGCCATCGAACACCTGACCGCGCTGACAGACCATGCGCCGGACTTCGCCGAGGGCTGGTATTCCCGCGCCATGGCCTATTACCGCGCCGGGCTTTACGGCCCCTCGCTGGCCGATCTGCGCCATGTCCTCGACCTCAACCCGCATCATTTCGCGGCGCTGACCGGGCTTGGCACGATCCTGGAGGAATCGGGCGCGCCCGAGGACGCGATGAAGGCCTATCGCGCCGCGCTGGCCTTGAACCCGCATCAGGACAATGTCAGGCAGGCGCTTGAGCGTCTGGAGAAAGACGCCGAGGGCGTGGAAATCTAGGAGAGCGCCATGGCGGCCGAGACGAGGATCACGGCGGTCCTCGGGCCGACGAATACCGGCAAGACCCATCATGCCATCGAACGCATGCTGTCGCACAGGACAGGCGTCATCGGCCTGCCTTTGCGGCTGCTTGCGCGCGAGGTCTATGACCGCGTCGTCGCTGCGCGCGGGCCGTCTGTTGCCGCGCTGGTGACGGGCGAGGAACGGATCGTCGGCGAGCGCGCGCAATACTGGATCTGCACCGTCGAGGCGATGCCGACCGACATCGGCTGCGATTTCCTGGCGGTGGATGAGATCCAGCTTTGCGCCGACCCCGAGCGCGGGCATGTCTTCACCGACCGGCTTCTGAACGCGCGCGGGCTGCTGGAAACCATGTTTCTGGGCGCCGACACGATGCGCGGCGCGATTGCCGCGCTGGTCCCGAAGGTCCAGTTCCTGCGGCGGGAGAGGTTTTCGGAGCTGAGCTATACAGGTTCGAAAAAGCTAAGCCGGATGCCCGCGCGGGCGGCCATCGTCGGGTTTTCGGTTGAAAATGTCTATGCGATGGCCGAACTGATCCGCCGCCAGAAGGGCGGAGCGGCGGTCGTGATGGGCGCGCTGTCCCCCCGCACCCGCAACGCCCAGGTGGCGATGTATCAAAACGGCGATGTCGATTACCTTGTGGCGACCGATGCCATCGGGATGGGTCTGAACCTCGACATCAACCATGTCGCCTTTTCCGCCACGGCGAAATTCGACGGCTGGCGGATGCGGCAACTGTTCCCGCATGAACTGGCGCAGATCGCGGGCAGGGCAGGGCGGCACATGGCGCCCGGCACCTTCGGCGTGACGGGGGAGGCCGGGGCCTTGCCCGATGAGGTTATCCGCGCCATCGAGGATCACCGCTTCAGCCCGATCCAGCGCCTCAACTGGCGCTCCTCCGCGCTTGATTTCGGCACGCTCGACCGGCTGATCGGTTCGCTTGAGGCATCGCCCAGGGACGAATGGCTGATGCGCGGGCGCGAGGCGGACGACTTGCGCGGCCTGAAGATGCTGGCCGACCTGCCTGCGATCCGTGACCGGGCGCGCCATCCGAAAGACCTGCGCCTCTTGTGGGACGTCTGCCGCATCCCCGACTTTCAGGGTATCTCGGCGCAGGAACACGCGAACCTTCTGCAACGCATCTTCGGCTTTCTCCAGGACCCCGGCCATGTCCCCGACGACTGGCTGGCGGCGCAAATCCGCCGGATCGACAAACCCTCGGGCGACATTGACGCATTGTCCCGGCGCCTCGCCTATATTCGTACCTGGACTTATGTTGCGCAGCGTTCCGGCTGGGTCGCCGATGAAAGTCATTGGCGTGGCGAGACTCGCGCGGTAGAAGATCGCCTGTCGGACGCATTGCACAGCGCCCTGACGCAGAGATTTGTGGACCGGCGGACATCTGTTCTGCTTCGCCGGCTCAAGCAGAAGGAGGGCCTCGTGGCCGAGGTGAACGACAAGGGCGAAGTGACGGTTGAGGGCGAGTTCGTCGGCCGTCTCGAAGGGTTCCGCTTCCATCAGGACGGATCGGCCTCGCCCGATGAGGCGAAGACGCTGAAGCAGGCCGCCTATGAGGCGCTGCGCCCCGAATTCCATCTGCGCGCCGACCGTTTCTATAACGCGCCGGATACCGAGCTTGATTTTACCGAGCAGGGCGGCCTCATGTGGGGATCGTCCGCCATCGGCAAGCTGGTGAAGGGCGCCGACCAGATGCGCCCGCAGGTCGAGGCCTTCGTGGACGAAGAGGCCGGGTTCGACGTGGCCGAAAAGGTCCGCCGCCGCTTGCAGCATTTCATCGACCGCAAGGTCGCGACCCTGTTCGAGCCGCTGTTGAACATGCAGCGCGACGAGACGCTGACCGGGCTGGCGCGCGGTTTCGCCTTCCGTCTGGTCGAGGCGATGGGCGTCCTGCCGCGCGACGGCGTCGCTGATGAGGTCAAGGCGCTGGATCAGGACATGCGGGGCGCGCTGCGCAAGCATGGCGTGCGCTTCGGGCAATACACGATCTTCCAGCCCGCGCTGCTGAAACCGGCGCCGACGCGGCTGCGTCTGGTGCTGTGGTCGCTGCATGAGGGGCTGGACGAGTTCCCCGAAAGCCCGCCGCCGGGCCTTGTGACCGTGCCGAACATCGAGGGCGTGCCGAAGGGGTATTACACGCTGTCGGGCTATCATCCGGCGGGCGCGCGGGCGATCCGTATCGACATGCTGGAACGTCTGGCCGACCTGCTGCGCACGCAGGACAGCCGCGCCGGATTCGAGGCCAATCCCGACATGCTGTCGATCACCGGCATGACGCTTGAGCAGTTCGCGGGCCTCATGGAGGGGCTTGGCTACAAGGGCGAGAAGGGCGAGCGCGAGAAGGTCCGCACCGAGGCCGTGGCCCAGCCGGTTGAGGAAGGGCAGGCCGCCAACCCGATCACCGAGGACGAAGCAGCGCTTCAGACCGTGACGGAGATGGAGGTCTTCTATACCTTCACCTGGGCGCCCAAACCCCGCGCCCCGCGTGGCGACCGCCCGCAGCGCAACCGGCGTCCCGAAGGCGCGCCGGGCGGCGGTGGCGAGCGGCGCGAAGGCAAGCCGCGCGGCGGCAAGCCGGGGGGCAAGCATGGCGGAAAACCCGGCGGCAAGCGCGACGACAAGGGCGGGCGCGGGCATGAGGCGCGGCCACCGAAAAAGGACCGCATCGACCCCGACAACCCCTTTGCCGCCGCGCTGATGGGGCTGCGCGACAAGATCTGAGGGCGGATTGGCCGAGGATCGCATCCGTATCGACAAATGGCTCTGGCAGGCGCGGTTCTTCAAGACCCGCAGCCTGGCCGCCGGGGTCGTGTCGGGCGGGCGGTTGCGGCTGAACGGGGCGCGGATGGCCAAGCCGGGCCGCGCCGTCGGGGCGGGGGATGTGCTGGTCTTTTCCCAGGGTGGACATATCCGCACCATCCGCATCCTTGCCCCAGGCACCCGTCGCGGCCCGGCGGAGGAGGCGCGCGCGCTTTACGACGATCTTGCGCCGCTGTCGCAGGACAGTGTCGCGGCGGCGGGCGGGCAAGCCGAATGATGTTCCGCCCCGGCGGCGCGCGGCCGCAGCGCCGGACTTTCCCGCCCGGCCCGTCTTGAATGATCCCGCCCTTGGGGATAGGTAGCGGGGGATCGCAAAACGCCGGACCCGAGCCATGACCTACGTCGTCACCGACAACTGCATCGCCTGCAAATATACCGACTGTGTCGAGGTTTGCCCCGTGGACTGCTTCTACGAGGGCGAGAACATGCTGGTGATCCACCCCGATGAGTGCATTGACTGCGGCGTCTGCGAACCGGAATGCCCGGCCGACGCGATCCGCCCGGATACCGAGCCGAACCTTGAGGAATGGGTGGAGTTCAACCGGAAATATTCCGAGGCCTGGCCGGTGATCACCCAGCGCAAGGACCCCTTGCCCGAGGCCGAGGAACGCGACGGTGAGACCGGCAAGCGCGAGAAATACTTCTCCGAAGCGCCGGGCGAGGGCGACTGAGTCGCCCAGGGCCGAATCGCCCCGGCGGGGTGATTCGGGGCCATGAGGACCGAACCGGGCCGTGGCGCAGGGCGCGCGGCCATGAAAACCCCGCTAAGTGCCGGATTTGTCCCGGCGCCGGGGGCTGCGACGCCGTGGCCCTTCCAAACTTGCGGGTTTAGTGTTATATTCCTGTCATGTTTGGACAAGGATACCTGTGTCGATCCGCAACCTGACCGGGTTGCGGCGGGGGTGTTTGACGGAAAATGGACCTGACAGACCAGCGCCCGTTCGGACGCAGGTCCATTTTGTCGCCCCGTCTCAGGTGAAAGTGCGAGGATACGCGCCGATGAGCAAGACCAAGAAGACCGACTTCCGCCCCAACGACTTCGTCGTTTATCCCGCGCATGGCGTCGGGCGGATCATGGCGGTCGAAGAGCAGGAAATCGCGGGCATCAAGCTTGAGCTGTTCGTGATCTCCTTCGAGAAGGACAAGATGACGCTGCGCGTTCCGACCCACAAGGCGAATGAAATCGGGATGCGGCAGCTTTCGTCGCCCGACCTCATCACCAAGGCGCTTGAGACGCTGAAGGGCAAGGCCAAGGTCAAGCGCGCGATGTGGTCGCGCCGGGCGCAGGAGTATGAGCAGAAGATCAACTCCGGCGACCTGATGGCGATTGCCGAGGTCGTGCGTGACCTGCACCGCTCTGACGACCAGCGCGAGCAGTCCTATTCCGAGCGCCAGCTTTATGAGGCGGCGCTGGAACGTCTGACCCGTGAGGTCGCGGCGGTGTCCGGCGTCGATGAGGCCGGGGCGCAGAAGAAGGTGGACGACGTCCTTCTGTCGCGCGCGGCCTAAGCCGACACCGGACCGGATGCTGAAACGGCCCCCTCGGCGGGGCCGTTTTTGTTTGCCTATGGCATTTCGGGTTTACACTGACTCAGAAGTCGAACCTATTTCGTTCGAATTCTGATACTTACTTTCGCAACGCAAACCCGAAACGCTCTATTCGGCCGCCTCCTGTGCCTTGCGTTCCTTGCGCACCTTGGAAAACCGGGTCAGCAGCGCCGCCTCAAGATCGCGGTTCAGTTCTTTCGCGCGCGCGACATAGGCAGGGTTCTGTTCCACCGAGACGCCCGGCTTCCACAGTTCGGCCAGATCGCGGACCGCCTGCCGGTCGTGGTGGTAGAAGGTCTTTTGCAGTTCCGACGCCTCATATTCCGTCAGCCCGACGTTTTCGAGGACATAGCGCGCCGCCCGCAGGCTGCTGTCGAAATATTCGCGGATGATGTCGTCGGCGCCGGCGCGGAAAAGTTCGAACACATGCTCGCGGTCGCGGGCGCGGGCGATGATGTGCAGATCCTCGCGCTGGCGCCGCGCATAGGCCACCAGCCGGGCCGAGGCCTTGCGGTCGTCGAGGCAGACCACCAGCACCCGCGCCTTGTCCAGCCCCGCCGCCGCCAGAAGCTCAGGCCGGGTCGGATCGCCGACATAGCCTTTCATGCCGAAGCGGCGCAGAAGCTGGATCACCTTCAGGTCGTGGTCCAGCACCGTCGTTTCGAACCCGGCGCTGGTCACCATGCGGTTGACGACCTGCCCAAAGCGGCCGACGCCCGCGATGATGATCGGCTGCTGTTCGTCGATCTCATCCTCGGCCACATCCTCGCTGTCTTCGCGCATGTGCTTGGCGATGTAGTCGTGCAGGATGAAGAAGAGCGGCGTCAGGAACATCGACAGGGCGATGACCAGCAGCAGGCTTTGCGCCACCGTCCCCGGCAGGATGCGCTGCGAGGCGGCGAAGGAGGTCAGGACAAAGCCGAATTCCCCCGCCTGCGCAAGGCCAAGCGTGAATAGCCACTGATCCCGCCCGCGCAGCTTGAAGGCCCAGCCGAGAAGGTAGAGGACACCGCCCTTCGCCGCCATCAGCGCGATGGTCAGCCCGAGGATCGCGAAGGGGCGCGAGAACAGAAGGTCAAAGTCGATCCCGGCGCCCACGGTGATGAAGAAAAGGCCCAGCAGCAGCCCCTTGAAGGGCGCGATGTCGCTTTCCAGCTCATGCCGGAATTCCGAGTTCGCCAGCACCACGCCCGCAAGGAAGGTGCCAAGCGCGGGCGACAGGCCGACCATCAGCATCAGCGAGGCGATCGACACGACGATCATCAGCGCCAGCGCGGTGTTGATCTCGCGCAACCGCGCGCGGTGGACATAGGCGTAAAGCGGGCGGACCAGGTAATGCCCGGCCAGCACGGTCGCCACGACCGCGCCCAGCGTGACCAGTGTCACCCCCCAGCGCGGCAGGCTTTCGATGATGGTCATGGCGATATGCGCGTCGCCCTTGGCCTCTGCCTCGGCCAGCGCGCGGGCGCCGGGCAGGGCCAGAAGCGGCAGGAAGGCGAGGATCGGGATCACCGCGATGTCCTGCATCAGGAGGACAGAAAAGATGTTGCGCCCGCCCGCCGTCTGCATCAGGTGCTTTTCGCTTAGCGTTTGCAGCACGATGGCGGTCGAGGAGAGCGACAGGATCACCCCCATCGTGATCGCCACCCGGGTGTCAAAGCCGATGGCCAGCACGCCCAGGGTCACCACCACCGCCGTCACCACGATCTGCAAGCCACCCAGCCCCAGCAGCTTGTCGCGCATGTTCCAGAGCGCCCTCGGTTCAAGCTCAAGCCCGATCAGGAACAGCATCATCACGACGCCGAATTCGGCGAAATGTTGCAGGTCCTCCATCTCCGATCCGGCAAAGCCGAGGATCGGGCCGATCACGATGCCCGCGACCAGATAGCCCAGCACCGAACCCAGCCCCAGACGCGAGGCGACCGGGACCGCGATCACCATGGCGATGAGGTAGAGGGAGGCCTGAAACAGGAAACTTTCCATGGACTTAAATCTTCAAGAAACCGGGTTGAAAGGACTTGCGGGGCGGGGCGTGTCACCGGGAACGCTGTCCCCGGCTCGCGCGCGGTTCAGGATAGGGGGCAACGGTGGCCGCACTGTGACAAGGGATCGGGCTGGCATCTGGTTCCAACCTACCTGTCCGGCGCCGGGATCGCACATCAACTTCATGTTTCAACCCCGCAACATCAGGGCGCGATCCGGCCGTTTGCGGTGAAAGCGGGCAGCCTGCCCGCTCCGGGGGCGAGGGGCAGGCCTCAGCCCTTCTTGGTCATCGCCAGAACGATGGTCTTGCCGCGTTTGACATAGGAAACGGAGTTGTCGCCGATGGCCGCCACGGTGCCACCGTCCAGCCGGTCCCCGACCTTGATCTTGATGAAGCGCCCCGTCGGCATCCGCACCAGCGCCCGGCGGTTGGCCGACGACCCGTAGACCCCGATCAGGGTGATGTCGCCAAGGTTGACCGCGTTCTTCACCGTCGCCTGTTTCGACACCGTGACCGAGGTCGGCAGGTTCGGCATGGCCGAGACGGGTTCGGGTTCGTCGACATCCTCTTGCGGCTGGGCCGGGGCCGGTGCCGCCGCGACAGCGACGGCCGGGGCGGGGGGCGTCGTGACAGAGGTCGAGACGGCCGCGGCGACGGCGGCCGCGACGGTGGTGGAGAAATCGCTTGGCCGACCCACCGGGCGGCGGGAGGAGGCGACGGCCTGCGCTGTGGCCGAGGCGAGGCGTTCGGCCTCTGCCTTGGCGGCGGCGGCGGCGGCATCGGCCAGCGCGTCGGCCTTCTGCCGCGCGGCGGTCGCGGCGGCGAGGACCTTGTCCGGGCGGCTGGCCGGGCGGCGGCCAATGACCGCCGGGTCGGGGGCCGGGGTCGTCGCGGTGGCCGCTGCCGGGTCGGCGGGCGTGGCGGCGGCGGTGTCGGTCGCCGGATCGGCAGGCAGGGCCGCGCCGTCATTCCCGGTTGCCGGGGGCGCCGCCGGGGCGGGGGCCGCAGCGGGGGCGGGCGCCTCGGTTCCGGGGCGCAAGGGCGGCACGACCGGCGGTGGACCGGAATAGAGCGTGAAGCCGCCCGGCGTGATGACGCCTTCGGGCTTGGCCACGATCAGCCCGTCAGGGCCGAATTCGACCACGGTCCCGGCGGGTGGCGGGACCGGCTGACGCGCGGGCGGCAGGTCGGCGGCGGTGCCGGTGGACGCGGGCAGGGCGAGGGGGGCTGTTGCCTCATCCGGGCCGGGCGCGGCCTGCGCGATCAGCGGCGCGCCATTCGAATCCGCCTGCGGTTCGGGTGAGGCGGCGGGCGGGGTCACCGCAACCGCCGCCGGGGGGGCGATTTCCGGTTCCGGCGCGGGTTCGGCGGTCTCTGTGACTGTCGTCTCCGGCACCGGCTGTCCCAGCGCGTCGGCGATGGCGGCATCGGTCGCGCTGATCGTCGGGGTGGCGGTGACCTCGGCCGGAAGGGGGCCGGGATCGGCCGTGACCACGTCCTGGGGCGGGGCGGTGGCGTCAGGTTCGTCCACGGCCATGTCCGAGGGCGGGGCGGCGACGTCGATGGGTGCTTCCGCGGCGGCGTCCGGCGTCGTTGCAGGGGCGGCGGTCTCTGTCACCGGGGCGGGGTCCTCACCGCCGCCGATCAGGCGCGCGCCAAGTCCGACCGCCAGCATCACCAACACCAGCCCGCCCGTCAGCATCGCCAGCATCCGGCCGCGTCCCTTTGACGGGGCGGCGGGGGCCATCGCGCGCGGCGGGGCCGGGGCGCGGCCCGGCGCGCTGGTCGTATTGCGCAGCGGCGTGGTGACGGGTGGCGCGTCCGGGGCGGGTTCGGATATCGCCGTCAGCGGCGGCAATTCCGTCGCGCGGCGCAGCTTCTGTTGCGCCTGCGTGCCATGCGCGGCATCGGGGATCGTGTCGAGGATGGCCCGCCCCAGCCGCCCCGCGCGGCGTTTCGCGGAGCTGCCGTCATCCTCTGGCATATCGGCGGTGTCCGGCACCGCGAGGTCGGGCGCGGTGATGGCGGACGCCCCCTCGATCCGCCGGATCGCCGGGGTTGCCGCGTCCGGCCCGTCGGGCGCGAGATGCAGGCGGTTTTCGGCGGCGCGCAGGTCTTCCTCATCCTCGGGCCAGTTGGAGGTCGGGGCGCGGCGGGTCTGGAACGACGGCGGAAGCTCGCCCTCGGTTTCGTCGGGCAGACCGGCGGCCAGCACGGATTGCGGGCCGGGCGCGACCGGCGGTTCGGGGTCGTCGACGGCGATGAAGGGGGCTTCATCCTCGGCGGGTTCGGGGACCGTGTCGGTGAGGATCGAGGGGGCTTCGACCAGAGGCGTTTCCGCCGGTGGCGCGGGCTGGTCTGGGGCGGGGGCCTCTGGCTCAGGCTTATCAGTGAGGGCCGCGACTTCGTCGGCCGGGGCGGCCTCTTCCGGTTCGGTGGGGGCGGCTTCGGCGACAGCCACGTCCGCCTCGGGCGCTGCCGCCGCCTCAACTGCGTCCGCCTCACCCTCGGGCGCGGCCTCATCGACCGTCTCGGCAACCGGCGCGGCCTCTTTCCCCTCGGGCGCGGCCTCTTCAACGTAATCGCCCGTCACCCGCACGGGGTCCTGATCGCGGTCGAGCTTTTCGCCTTCCGCCACATGCGCCCCGGCGACGGAGGTCAGGCCGAAGAACGGCTCGCCTGCGAAGGCCGCGCCCTCAGGCACCGCGACAAAACAGATCGGGCGGAAGCCGTAGGTTTCGGCAAAGCCCTCGGCCTCCTCCAGCGTCTCACGCGCGACGACGGCGACGCGCGCGGTCGCGCCGCTGCGGGTGAAGTCGAAGACGAGGTCCTCGACGGCATAGGGCGTTTGCCCCGCCAACGCCCCGGCAATCGCGGCGCGGCGGCTGGCGCGGTCGCCGCCCGGCGCCTCCACCGTGGTATAAAGGATCTGCGAAGGCGGCAGGATCAGCTTGGTCGCGAACCCGTCGGGTTCAAGCGCCTCGGCCCTGGCCTTCAGCGCGGCCAGATCCGCCTCGACCGTTCCGGCGCCAAGATCGACCTTGCCGACCCGAAGCCAGCCTTCTGCCGACCGCCGGAGGAGGGTGACGGAGTCCTGATCGAGATCGAGTGCGAATACGGGTTTCATTCCGGGCAACTAGCATGGGCGCGGCCCCCCCACGAAGCCGCTCTTTGCACTTTTCCGTCCTAAAGCAGATTCTCGCCCATGGAAAGGCGATCGGGCCAAGGAACGGCTTGCGGGATGCGTCAAAGACAGGAAAGTGAACATATGCCGAAGGAGGTTCTCATGCGCATGTTCCCCGCCCTGGCCACGGCCATCGTCCTTGCCCTGCCCGCAGCCGCCGAAACGGTGCCTGCCACCATCGCCGTGACCGGCGAGGGCAAGGTGGAAATGGCCCCCGACATGGCGATGCTGTCGCTGGGGGTGATGACCCAGGCCGACACCGCAGCCGCCGCGCTGAAGGCCAATTCCGACGGGCTTTCGGGCGCTTTGGACCGGCTGAAGGCCGCCGGGATCGAGGGGCGCGACATCCAGACCAGCGGCCTGTCGCTGCACCCGAATGTCGACTATTCCAGCAGCGGGCGGGAACCGCAGGTCCGCGGCTATACCGCCTCGAACATGCTGACGGTGCGGCTGCGCGACCTTTCGGTTCTGGGCCAGACGCTTGACGCCGTGGTGACCGAGGGGGCGAATACGCTGAACGGCCTTTCGTTCGGGCTTCAGAACCCCGATGAGGCGACCGATGAGGCACGCCGCCGCGCGGTGGCCGACGCGGCCCACAAGGCGGCCCTTTACGCCGAGGCGGCGGGCGTGACGCTGGGCCGGATCGTGACCATTTCGGAACAGGGCAATTACGGCGGTCCGCAGCCGATGATGATGGCCGAGGCGCGCTTCGCCAAGGATGCGGGCAGCGTCCCGGTCGCCTCGGGCGAGATCAGCATCGGCGCGACGATCAGCGTGGTCTATGAGATCGCGCAGTAAGCGGGCGGCATGAAAAACCCGGTGCGCTTCTGGCGCACCGGGTCTTGCGTTTCACATCGGGCCGGACTTGGACGAAACGAACATCGCCGCCCGGCCTTCACCGTCAGGCGGTCGCCTTGGCCAGCGCCTGATCCAGATCGGCGATGATGTCGTCGGCATCCTCGATCCCGATGGACAGCCGCACCACGTTCGGCGCCGCCCCCGCCGCGATCTGCTGTTCCTCGGTCAATTGCCGGTGCGTGGTGGAGGCGGAGTGGATGATGAGCGAGCGGGTATCGCCAAGGTTGGCGACATTGCTGAACAGATCGAGCGAATCCACCAGCTTCACGCAGGCCGCATAGCCGCCCTTGACCGCGAAGGTGAAAAGCGCGCCCGCGCCCTTGGGGCAAATCTTTTGCGCACGCTCGTAATAGGGCGAGGAGGGCAGGCCCGCATAGGTCACGAATTCCACCCGCGGATCGTTTTCCAGCCACTCCGCCACTTTCCGCGCGTTCGCCACATGGCGTTCCATGCGCAGCGACAGGGTTTCGATCCCCATCAGGGTGTAATGCGCGCCCTGCGGGTTCATCGTCATGCCAAGGTCGCGCAACCCGATGGCGATGCCGTGGAAGGTGAAGGCCAGCGCGCCGAAGGTCTCATGGAAGCGCAGCCCGTGATAGGCGGGCTCGGGCGCGGAGAGAGAGGGGAACTTGGCGCTGGCGGACCAGTCGAACTTGCCCGAATCCACGATCGCGCCGCCGGTCACGGTGCCGTTGCCGGTCAGGTATTTCGTCGTCGAATGCACGACCAGCGTCGCCCCCATCTCGATCGGGCGACAAAGCCAGGGCGTGGCCGAGGTGTTGTCGACGATCAGCGGAATGCCTGCCGCATCGGCAACCTTGGCCAGGGCCGGGATGTCGCTGACATAGCCGCCCGGATTGGCGATGGTTTCGCAGAAGATCGCGCGGGTATCGTCGTCGATGGCGGCCTTGACCGCATCCAGATCGTCCGTGTCGACGAATTTCGCCGACCAGCCAAAGCGTTTGATGGTCTGGCTGAACTGGGTGATCGTGCCGCCGTAAAGCCGGGTGGAGGCGATGATGTTGCGCCCCGGTCCCATCAGCGGGAAAAGCGCCATGATCTGCGCCGCATGGCCCGAGGAACAGCAGACCGCGCCCACGCCGCCCTCAAGCGTCGCGATCCGTTCGCCCAGCACCGCAACGGTCGGGTTGGTCAGGCGGGAATAGATATAGCCCACTTCCTGAAGGTTGAAGAGGGCCGCGGCATGGTCCGCGTCGCGGAACACATAGGCCGTGGTCTGGTAGATCGGTGTCTGCCGCGCGCCGGTGGCCGGGTCGGGCCGGGCGCCTGCGTGGATCTGGAGCGTGTCGAAACCGTAGCTTTTGGACATGAAGTCTCTCCCTCGGGGCTCATTCGCCGCGACGTTATAGCATTTCGGGTTTACACTGAATCAGAATTTGAACTTATTTCTTTCGAATTCCGATACTTGCATTTCTCAATGCAAACCCGAAACGCTTTGGGGCAAGCGCCGAAAGGGGGCAATCGGAGAGAGGCGGCGGATCAGCGCCCGCCAAGGCGGATCATGCCCTCATGCCCGCCCCGGATCAGGTCGATGCGCCAGTCGCGCGCCTGCGTCCCGGTGGCCGTGGCGAATTCCTCGGCGCTGCCAAGCCGGGTGCCGTTCAGCGCCACGACGATGTCGCCGGGTTCAAGCCCGGTGCGCCGCGCAGGCCCCGCGACCTCGGTCACGACGACCCCTTCGGAGGACAAGGGCAGACCCAGCCGGTCGATCAGCGCGGGCGTCAGGTCCGAAAGGGCCAGCCCCTCGAAGATCGTGCCCGGCCCGATCCTGACCGGCTCCGTATCGGCGCCGGGTGCGGGGGCCAGCAACAGGTCTACCTCGACCAGTTTCCCGTCGCGCCAATAGCCGACCGGGACCGTCGCGCCCAGCGGATGCACGGCAAGGCGATAGTCCAGCTCCTCCGGCCCGTCGACCGGCTGGCCGTCGAGCGCCGTCAGCACATCGCCGACCTGAAGCCCGGCCATGGCGAAGGGGCTTTCGGGATGCAGATGGGTCAGCGCCACGCCATGCGGGCCGGGCAGGCCCATCGCCTCGGCCATGTCGGCGGTGACCGGCTGCGCCGCCAGCCCCGCCCAGGGCCGGGTCAGCGTGCTTTCGCCGGCCTCGGCCGCCGCGACATAGCGCGCGACAAGGTTCGCGGGGATGGCAAAGCCGATCCCGTTCGACCCGCCCGACCGGGTGACGATGGAGGTATTGATCCCCAGAAGCTGCCCCCGCATGTCCACCAGCGCGCCGCCGGAGTTGCCCGGATTAATGGGCGCGTCGGTCTGGATGAAATAGCCCCGCCCGCGACCGATGGCCGCACCGGCCCGCGCAAGACCGGACACGATGCCGCTGGTCACCGTCTGCCCGACGCCGAAGGGGTTGCCGATGGCCAGCACCAGATCGCCCACCTCCGCCTGATCGGAATCGGCCAGGATCAGCGCCGGAAGGTCCTTTGCCCCGTCCAGTTGCAGGACCGCGATGTCCGCCGCCTCATCCGCCAGGATCACGGCGGCGTCGTATTCGCGCCCGTCGGCCAGCACCACGCGAATCTCGTCCGCATCGCCGGTGACGTGGTAGTTCGACAGCACGATCCCGTCTTCGCGCAGGATCACGCCGGACCCCAGCGCGTTCTGCACCCGTGGCGCCGCCGCGCCGAAATCGAAAAGCTGCGAAAAGAACGGGTCGCCCGCGAAGGGGCTGGCGCGGCCCGGCACGGTGCGGCGGGTGAATATACTGACCACGGCGGGAGAGGCGCGTTTGACCACCGGGGCGAAGCTGAACTGCACCTCGCCCTCATTCGTGGGGACCTGCGTTTCGGCCAGGGCCCCCACCGGCAGGGCAAGGGCCACCAGCAGGCCGAGCGTGGGGACAAGGCGCATCGGGTGAGGTCTCCAGGCAATCCGTCGCGCGAATCCTTGCCGGGTCGCGGGCGGAAATCAAGATGCCCTTCCGTCACGCCTGCGCGAGTGGCCCCGTGGCTGCCCCCCCGGCGACCGGCCCCACCCGCATCGCGCTTGGCAGCACGGGCAGGGCGCGCCTATAGAGAAAGGGCAACACCCGGAGGACCCCATGCATCTTGCCCGCTTCCCGCGCCATTTCCTCGCCCATCTGCCGACGCCGCTGGAACGGCTTGACCGGCTGTCGGCCGAACTTGGCGGGCCGGAGATCTGGATCAAGCGCGACGACTGCACCGGGCTGTCGACCGGCGGCAACAAGACCCGCAAGCTGGAATTCCTGATGGCCGAGGCCCTGGCGCAGGGCGCCGATCTGGTGATGACGCAAGGCGCCACCCAGTCCAACCACGCCCGCCAGACGGCGGCTTTCGCTGCCAAGCTCGGCATGGCCTGCCATATCCTCCTGGAGGACCGGACCGGATCGAACAACGCCAATTACAACAATAACGGCAACGTGCTTCTGGACCATCTTCATGGTGCGACGACGGAAAAACGCCCCGGCGGCGGCGACATGAACGCCGAGATGGAGGCGGTCGCCGACCGTTTCCGCGCCGAGGGGCGCAAGGTCTACACGATCCCCGGCGGCGGATCGAACACCACCGGGGCGCTGGGCTATGTCAATTGCGCCTATGAGCTTCTGGGCCAGCTGAACGACCGCGCGCTGCGGGTCGATCACATCATCCACGCGACCGGATCGGCGGGAACGCAGGCGGGCCTTGTCACCGGCCTGAAGGCGATCAACGCGGGCATCCCGCTTCTGGGCATCGGGGTCCGGGCGCCGAAGGCGAAGCAGGAGGAAAACGTCTTCACCCTCGCCTCTGCCACGGCCGAAAAGCTGGGCTGCGCGGGGGTGGTGAGGCGCGAGGACGTGGTCGCCAACTGCGATTATGTCGGTGAGGGCTATGGCATCCCCACCCCCGGCGGGATCGAGGCGATCCGCATGTTCGCGGAACTTGAGGGGCTGCTGCTTGACCCGGTCTATTCCTCGAAGGGCGCGGCGGGGATGATCGACCTGATCCGCAAGGGCCATTTCAGGAAGGGGGAGCGGATCGTCTTCCTGCATACCGGCGGCGCGGCGGGGCTTTTCGGTTACGATTCCGCTTTCGATTTCACCGACCGCTGGACAGCGGCCCCCCGCCGCCCGTAAGCGCGGCGTCGGGGAAGCAAGGGGGCCGTGATGGCGGGCAAGAAGGCGCAAGCGCCCGATTTCAATGTCGTTTTCGTGGGTCAGTCCGGGCGGCTGGCCTATGAGGCGGTGGCCTTCGCCGCCACCTTCCGCGCCGCCAACCCCGATTTTACCGGGCGTCTGGTGATGCTGGAGCCGCTGCCAAGCCGCCTCTGGCCCAACGATCCCGCCGTGCCGCCGCAGATCAGGGCGCTTCTGAAGCGGTTCGAGGTGGACGTGGTCCCGTTCGAAAACCGCCATTTCGGCGCCGCCTATCCGCAGGGCAACAAGATCGAAGGGTTGGCGGCGCTGCCCGAGGCGCCCTTTGTCTTCTTCGACACCGACACGGTCTTTACCGGCCCGCTCTCCGGGGTGGATTTCGACTTCGACCGCCCCTCTGCCTCCATGCGGCGCGAGGGGACATGGCCGGAGATCGAGCTTTACGGGCCGGGTTATGGCGCGATCTGGACATCGCTTTATGACAAGTTCGGGCTGGACTACCCCTCAAGCCTCGATCTGTCGCAGCCGGACGAATACTGGGAACGCTACCTCTACTTCAACGCGGGCTGGTTCTTTCACCGCTCTCCCAAGGCGTTCGGGGCGCGTTTCCTCGACTATGCGCTGGCGATCCGCGACGACGGGCCGGAAACGCTGGTCTGCCAGAGCCTTGACCCATGGCTTGATCAGGTGGCACTGCCCTTGGTGATCCATTCCTTCGGCGGCGGGCGGCCGGGTCCGGGGCTGGCCGGTCTCGACGGCGCGGTCACCTGCCATTACCGGACGCTGCCCCTGCTTTACGCCCGCGAAAGCGACGCGGCGGTAGCGGCGATGGAAGGCGCGCTGGCCCCGAACCCGGTCAAGAAGGTGATGAAGGAGTATGAGCCCTTCAAGAAACTGCTCTATCAGGGCAAGGGCCAGAAGATCCGCGCCATGTTCGACCGCAACGACCTGCCGCGCAAGGAACAGGTGATCCGCAACACGATCAGGCGCGCGGGGTTGTGGCTGCGCTGAGGGGGGCAGAGCAAGGCCTGGCAACGGTCCCGCATCACCAATAGCGGGCCTGCGGACAAGGCGGCCGCTTGGTGCTAAAGCGTTTCGGGTTTGCGTTGAGAAAGCAAGTATCAGAATTTGAACGGAATAAGTTCAAATTCTGATTCGTTGTAAATCCGAAATGCTATAGGGTGCCGGAAACGTGAGAGGACCGGCCAATGCACTTGGGACGTTGCCTTTGTGATGAGATCGAATACGCGGTCGAGGGGGCGCCGCGCGATATCATCAACTGCCATTGCGAATTCTGCCAGAGAGCGACGGGCAGCGCCTATCTTGTCGAAACCACGTTCGACAAGGACAAGTTCACCCTGCGGCGCGGTGATCCGGCGGTCTATCAGCACAGGAGCGATGGCAGCGGAAAACGGATACACATCCATTTTTGCGCCCGCTGCGGAACCAAGACCCATCTGACATTCGAGCGGTTCCCGGCCATCGTCGGCGTCTATTCGGGAACCTTCGACGAAAAGGACTGGTTCGAACGCACAGCAGGGAATGCGTTCTACTTCTTCCTCAGCACCGCGCCGAAGGGGACGGTGCTTCCCGCCGGTTTCGAGGTTTACGATGCCCATTACTGGCAAGCGGAAGGGGTCGCGTCGGTGCCGCAGGTGTTCGCGTCGCACACTTTGGTGACGGATGAGCTGAAGGAACAGAGCAGGCAGCGCCTGGACGGTCGCGGGTCCTAGCGTCCTGATCCGTAGACCGGCGTTCCGTCGGCGGTGTAATCCACGACCTCGGGGTCCCACCACCAGACCGGATTGTCGATGAAGCTGCGCCTTGCGTCCAACCGCCCGAGCAGGGCGTCGATCTTCGGGTGTCTCGCCATGTCGAATGTCAGACCGAGCGGCCGGGCCTCGGCGAACCGGACATGACAGGCCAGAAAGATGTCCTGCACGGACAGGGTGCCGGGGAGGAAACCATGTTCCGGGTCCTCAAGCCTGCTCTCCAGCCATGTCAGGATCAACTGCGCCCGATTGGCACAGCGCTGAAGATGCGCGTTGGCGGGGATCGTGACGCCGGTCCAGGTCAGTTGTGAAATCGTGGTGACAGCGGTTCCGAGGGTCTGGATGGTGGCGAAAAGCAACCTGTCCTCCCATTCCCGAGAAGGGTGCGAGACTGCCTTCGCCAGCGGCGGCGTGGCATCGGGGCGGTTCGCGGTCCTTCCCAGAAGATATTCGGCAATCACGCCACTTTCCCAAAGCACGACATTGCCGTCACGCAGCGTCGGGACCTGCATCGTCGGCGTGTCGGCCCCCAACTGCGCGTTCGTCGGCGCGCTTGCCGGTTCTGAGCCCGAATAGCCCAATCCAAGCTCGTCCAGAAGGATACGAATGGCGCGCGCGTAGGGCGATCCGGCGGTGTATTCCAGTTCAAGCATGGCAGCAGTCGCCCATGTCAACGGTAAGGGGCTTTCAGAGTAGAGGATGGGGCGCGGGATGTCTGCCTGGCAAAACAGGCGGCGGGCGACCTCTGCCACCCTGCGCGAATGAGCGCCGCCGCGCATCGCCGGGCTACCCCGGAGGCCCGGCACTTGCTGACACTCGTGGAGGGGGAGAGCGGGAAGGCCTTCGCCACCGCGTCCCGGACTTGATCCGGGACCCGCGCCACCGGAGGAAGAGGTCCCGGATCAAGTCCGGGACGCGGCGGACTTCAGATCGTGCATCCCCCCCGGCCCGGACTCAAGGGGCGCCCGCCCCGCCGCGCCGGCGGCCGACCGCCCGCACAGGGCGGCCGCTTTTGCACCGTTGCGTCCCAAACAGACCTTTGATGCACCGGCACGATAAAGTGGCCCCAAGGGCCGTCCCGGCGGCCCCCCGCGGTCGGCCACTGGCCCAGCTGCCCCCCGGCGCTGCGCTCGCTGACGGCGGAGGAGGGCAGCAAGGCCTCGTGCCTTGCCGTCCCGGACTTGATCCGGGACCCCCGCCAGCGGAGGAAGAGGTCCCGGACCTGATCCGGGACGCGGCCGCTTTCGCCTCTTGCGCCCCCGGTACCGCGTCGCCCTACCGGCCCGGCCCCCGATCCCGCCACGCCATCCGCCCTTACCCCCTCGGCCGCCCCGGCAACATGCCGATGATCGGGCCGGACAGTTCCCGGATCAGCTTTTCCCGCATCGCGCGTTCATAATCGCCAAAGCCCGCCGCCTCGATGACGAAGGCGCCGGGACCCCGGATCAGCGCCTCGCGGTAATAGGCGGCAACATCCTGATCGCCGCCCTGGATCGCAAGGCCGTTGACCACGATGCCCGCGAAGGGAAAGGCGCGATAGGCGGCGCCGGGCGGGAAGCCGTCATTGGTCACCCCGTCGCCGGAGACATCGAGCGTGCGGGCCTCGCAATCCGGCCCAAGGCGGAACTGCGTCGCGCCAAAGCCCACCGCGTCGCCAAGCGCGGTCGGCAGGTCGTCACGGTCGCGGCGGCTTGTCGCGATGGTTTCGGCGGCGGCGGTCAGGTCCTCGGGCGTCTCGATCGCTGTCCAGGGCAGGATCACGCTTTGCGCGAAACGCCCGCTCCATTCATAGACCGCAAGGCTGACCGGCGCGGCCCCTTCGGCCAGCATCGCTTCGGCCACCTCGGGCGCGATCAGCGCCGATGCGAGGCCGCCGCGCTGCAACCCGTCTTCCTCGGCATCGACCGAGGCCGACACGTCCAGCGCCAGCAATAGCGCCAGCCGACAGGGCGCCGCCCCGGCGGGCGCGGCAAGGCCAAGGGCCGCCGCCCCCGCCAGCATCCGCCATCCGACCGTCCGTGCCATGCCGCCTCCGCGCCGCCCGACCCCGATCATAGCAGAGCGCGGGGCGGCGCGAAGCCTTTCAGCGCCCCAGACGCTCCAGCCGCGCCATCGCCTTTGGTCCGACGCGGAAATGCGCGGTCAGCGGATAGTCGAACAGCGCGTCCTCCTCCCGCGTGCCGGCGCCGATATTGTGGATCACCAGCGGCACCCCGTCGTCTGAGAGCCGGTTCGACACGATCATCACATGCGGCAGGTTGCCCGGCAGGCGCCAGGTGACGATGTCGCCGGGCAGGAAGGCCGCCGGTTGCCCTTCATCCAGCGCCACCTGCGCGCCGACCCGTTTGAGCAGGGTTTCCAGGTTCGGCACCCGGCGGTGGTCGATATTGCGGTCGGTGCGCGACAGGCCCCAGGTCTTCGGATAGGCCGCGAAACCGGCCTTCATGTCGCGGTTGACCGCCAGTTGCAGGTCGATGTCCCAGCCCGCGCGCATGGCCCGGATCAGCACATCGGTGCAGACACCCCGGTCCGCCGCCACATCGCCGCCGGGAAAGTCCAGCGCGACATAGGCCGGGTCATAGCGCCGCGTCACGCCCACCTGCGCCTCACCCGCGCGGATCAGGCGCAGCGCCTCCGGCTTTGCCGCGACCTCGGTCGCCGACACCGGAACCTGCGGCGGGACCACGGCGCCCGTGACCACCTGCCAGGCCAGCCAGGCATGGCGCGGCGACAGCGCGGCGGCCGAGGCGACGCCCGCCGCCAGCAGAACCCCCAGCGTCAGGCCAAGGCGCAGAACCCCCCGCATCACCAGTGGCCCGTGTTGGCCATGCTCGCCCACGGCTCCGCCGGGGCCAGCGCCTCGCCCTTCTGCAACAGTTCGACCGACACGTTGTCGGGGGAGCGGACGAAAGCCATATGCCCGTCGCGCGGCGGCCGGTTGATGACCACCCCGTTGGCCTGCAAATGCGCGCAGGTGGCGTAGATGTCGTCCACCTCATAGGCCAGATGCCCGAAATGGCGGCTGTCCGAGGGCAGCCCCTCATCCCCGTCCCAGTTCCAGGTCAGCTCCACCGGGCAGTCCGGCTGCCCCGGCGGCGCCATGAAGACCAGGCTGAAGCGCCCGCCTTCATTGTCCCAGCGCCGTGTCTCCTTCAGCCCCAGAAGCCGGTAGAAGGCCATCGAGGCGTCAAGGTCCTTCACGCGCACCATCGTGTGCAGATATCTGATCCCCATCGGACCCTCCATATTTCATGTTCGCGCCAACAGTAGCAAAGCCCCGCGCCGCCCGGTAGGGCTGCGACAAAAAACACCTCTCTACAGCCTGTCGTGGGTGCGCTTCGCTGCCGCCATAGATATAGTGGGGTTCGATTCGTATTCGCGGAGGCTTCCATGACCCTTACCCCCGAACAGCAGGCCGAGATCGCCGAGGCGCGCGCCACCAGCCGGAGCACGCTCCGCGCCACTTCGGAGGGCATGGAAAAGCACCTCTACACCGCGCATGAGGTCCTTGATCACGGGCTTGTCCGCGTCATCGACTACATGGGCGACGACGCCGCCATCACCCAGGCCGCCCGCGTCAGCTATGGCCGCGGCACCAAGGCGGTGCAGAACGACGAAGGGCTGATCCGCTACCTCATGCGCCACTGGCACTCGACCCCGTTCGAGATGTGCGAGGTCAAGTTCCACGTCAAGCTGCCGGTCTTCGTCGCCCGCCAGTGGATCCGCCACCGCACCGCCAATGTGAACGAATACTCCGCCCGCTACTCGATCCTGGATCGCGAATTCTACATCCCCGCGCCGGAGCATCTGGCGGCCCAGTCCACCGTGAACAACCAGGGAAGGGGGGAGTTGCTTGAGGGGGAGGAGGCCGCCCGCGTCCTCGACATCCTGCGCGACGACGCCATGCGCAGCTATGACCATTATGAGGATATGCTGAGCCAGGAGGGCCAGAAGGGCCTTGCCCGCGAACTGGCCCGCATGAACCTGCCCGCCAATGTCTATACGCAATGGTACTGGAAGGTGGACCTGCACAACCTCTTCCACTTCCTGCGCCTGCGCGCCGACGCCCATGCGCAGTATGAGATCAGGGCCTATGCCGAGACGATGTGTGGGATTGTGCGGGACTGGGTCCCGCTGGCCTATGGCGCGTTCGAGGACTACCGGCTGGGCGGGGTGACGCTGTCGGGCAAGGCGATCGAGGTGCTGAAGCGTCGGCTAAAAGGTGAGAGCGTGACGCAGGAGAATTCCGGCATGAGCAAGGGCGAGTGGCGGGAGTTTGAGGGGGTTTGGAGATAGCATGGGAATATTTGCGACAGAGTTTCCGGTCCGAGAAAATATTACAGCAAAGTCTTTTGTTGCGTTGGCCCTCGCTTGGGTCAGGGGTATGCAGCATAGCACCCTTAGAATTGATGAAAAGTCTATTGAAGCATACGACGATGAACTGATCTTTTCTGGTGACAGAGACGAAAGGTTTGTTCTCAAGAGGATTAGTTTCGACAAGGGTTTCATCATTGGTGCGCGATATGATTTCTTTGATGATGCGGGGCTCAATTGGAGAACAGAATGTGTGCTAACAAACTCTGGAACCAATGCTTCTCTTCGAGTGCGCGGTCAGTGCTTTTCAAGTGACCATAGGACGTTGCCTCTGACGCCGAAGAAGCCATTCTTAATAAAATCTGCGCTCCAAGATGGTTGGGGTGCGATCGATCATGCGTTTGAGATATCAGATCAACCTATCGTACTCAAACCAACGGACGTGAATCTTGCTGCCGAGTTGATCCTAGGTGAGGCAAAAACTCATTTGCCTATTTTGTACCTCTCGCAGTGCGAGGGTGGCGGCTACTGGCTCGACGCAAGCAAACTCGCATATGACATGGGTGGGCTCGCGCATGTAATCGTTGAGCCTACCAAAGTTTTTTCAGAGAGCTTGTCTGCCCTGACGGAGAGGCTCAATCCGTATGGCGGCACGATAGGGTACTGTGTTCCAGGAAAAGGACTCAGATCAAAGTTCTACTTGGGTGGCGCATTCTCGACGGTACGGAAGCTTGAGGGAGCGTTACGATCTTATGTTGCCCGAGAATCTTCCACGCGTGAGGCTGTTCTTGGATGGGACTGGCAAGAACTCCAAGCTGAATTTGCGCGCAGTCTGCGTCAAAAAAGTATCAGTTCGACATCACACGGCAATAGCGATTCTCTTTTGAAGGATTCTCTCGAAGCGCAGATCGCTGCAAAGGATGAAATAATTCAAAATTTGCGCCAGAAAATTGATATGATTTCTAACAGTGCGAGTGATGTTGGATACTCAGATGGAATTTTTTCTCCTGCCCTGGTTCGGCAAATTGGCAAAGAACTATACGAAAATGAGTTCTCGGATCGTCTTAGACGGTTTGCCATTGCTGCGCTGGAGCAGAGACCGTTGGAGGCCGGCGATCGGACTCGACAGGTCGTGGAAAGGTTGATGCAGGTTACTGAAGACTCGCGTCGCGCTATTTCTCTACACCATGAACTCAAGAGTGCAGGGAAAGATTTCAAAAGCTCGACGAACAATCTTCGGCCGATTCTGCAAAGACTAGGGTTTGAGATTTCGGAGGATGGGGCACACGTAAAGGCTGTTCCGTCCGGTGATTTATTTGGCGTTGCCCAGATTACGTTGGCGAAAACCCCAAGCGACTTTCGTTCAGGAAAGAACGCTGTGCGTGACATCGTCGCCGCGCTCGATCTGCGCGAACTCAAGTAAACTTAAGGTGTATACGACCTCGCCGCAGTCATCGCGCCTCGCCCAGCAAACGTAGGGTGCGTGCTTGCACGCACCGCACTTCCCGATTCACATTGCCCGGCGCGTGAAATCATGCGCCCTATGTCGCACCCCCCCCGCCCGGTTCGCCTGCGAACCGGGCAGCGCCCGACCCGCCCCCCAGGGCGGGCGCTTCACGCCCACCCTCGGGCCGGGCGCTGCCCTCTGTGGTGGTAACCTTGGGCCGGGCAGGCGTTTCACGCACCCCCGACACATCTGAAACAAAACCGCCCCGAACGGCACCTCACCGCGCGGGGCGTCAATTCTTGTCCCGGACGCACGGGGCCTGCCAGCACTGCCGATCCCTTGCAAAGCCCGGCGCGGGCCGTTCCGACGATTGTCGCTACAGAAACCCTAAGCGGCCCCTACGCAAACCCGACGCCCTCATTCGGCGGCGAGTTTCTCATCCTCGCGGTGGTGGACCATGTCGATGGACAGCACGAAGGCCTCGGTGCCGGCGCGCCCGGCGATGGCGCCGATGCTGGGGGCCTGGTCGAAGAACAGGTCCTCGGTCGTCTTGCCGTCGCGGGTGATCTTCACGATGAAGGTGCGGCTGGGTTTCGGGGCCGGGGCGGGGGCCACCTGATGACGTTGGCGGATGCGCGCGATGAAATCGTTGTCGCCGGGTTCCAGAGCCATGATCGTACCTATTAACACGTCGTTACCATGGCCAAACTGGCGCGGGCGGGGAAATAAGGCAAGTTTGTGGCAATTCCTTAACCACTTTCGGGCTCTTTCCCCCGTTGGCGGAGAACAGCGCAGGCGAAAGGCGGGAATTGTCGCCGGAACGCCGGGGAATGCCCTGAGTCGCGGCAAAGAAATCCCCGGCCGAAACCGGGGCAGGTGGGAGCGTCACATCCGGGACGGGCCGGGAGGGAACCCGCGCCGTCGGGGCCACCGCAAGGCCACCCCTGTCGACACGCCCATCAGTCTGCGCCCGAGTAGCCCCCCTGCACAGTCGGGAATTCCGGTAGTCCTATTCCGCCGCCAGAGGCAGGTTCAGCCCGAACCGCTCCCGCAGGCTTCGCCGCTTCATGCCGATCGAGACGATATAGGCATCCTGCCCGGTTCGCGCGGCGATCTGGCTGAGCGTCGGGGCCGTCTCGAAGGTGATCTCCTCCGTTGTGACCCCGTCATAGGTGACCAGCACCGCGAAGTGAGAGATCCGCCGCAACGCCCGCCTGCGACCCTTGCGGGCCTTCTCGCACAAACGGCGGCCGGTCTCGGTCGACAAACGCTCGACCAACTCGTCAGACACGTCAAATACGGTCATGGCACACCCCATTCGTTCGGTCCCGGCGCAAGGCCGTCCCCGTGTCTCCGGTGCGGGCTGACGCCGCGCATGTTCCGATTGCCCCCAGTGGCATCTTCGGGGATAACCCCCATGGCGGGGCCGGGCAAGGCCAGGCTCTGTGACAGAAAAGCCGCAACCGGAATCCTGCCGGGGAATGGTCGGATTTCCGCCGACGGGGGCCGCGCGACCAAGGCCCGCGGGCAGGTTCTTGCCGAAATGCCCTTGCTGCATTGGCGACGGGCGCGGATTCGGGGGCGTGAGAGGAAGGCGGGGGACAATGGCGGCGACGACGATTCTCTACGGGCTTGGCACCTGCGACACCTGCCGCAAGGCGCGCAAGGCGCTTGAGGCGGCCGGGCAGGCGGTGGCGTTCCGCGACGTCCGGGCGGAGCCGCTGGCCGCCGAGGACCGGGCGCGCTTTCTGGCGGCGTTCGGTGAGGCGCTGGTCAACCGCGCCTCGACGACCTGGCGGGGGCTGGATGCGGGCGAACGTGAGAAACCGCCCGAGGCACTGCTGGCCGCGCATCCTACGCTGATGAAACGCCCGGTGATCGCGCGCGGCGAAAAGCTGTGGCTTGGCTGGAGCAAGGCCGTGCAAGCCGATGTTCTGACATGAAAAAACGGCCCGCAAGGGCGGGCCGTTCTTCCGAAAATGCCTGCGATCAGAGCAGTTTCAGGTCGCCCGCCGAGGAGCGGCCATCACGGCCAGACTGCATCTCATAGGAAACCTTCTGATTGTCGGCGAGCGTCTTCAATCCCGCGCGCTCGACAGCCGAGATGTGTACGAACACATCCTTGCCGCCATCGTCGGGCGCGATGAAGCCGAAACCCTTCGTCGTGTTGAACCATTTGACGGTGCCGGTGGCCATCCGTTCCTCCTAAGTCATGTTCCCCGGACATCATTGCCCGAGGCCGTGCAGCCAGTCCTTCAGGTCTTCCGGCTGCCCCATGACGAGGGAGGCGGGGTAGAAAGTCTGCGTCACGCAGGGAAATGATCGCAATTTCCTGGAAAAAATCAAGATTGTTGCGTGGGGGGCGATAGCGGCCGGGACCGCGCCAGAACCCGGTCCAGCGATAGCGGCCCCGCACCAAGGAAGACCAGCGTCAGAAGGAGCGTGACCCAAAGCGCCCTCTGGTCAAGGATCAGCGAGGCCGACGCCGCATCGAACCAATGGCCGAGGTCGTCGCCCGCGACGCCGTGGCCGTAGATGTCGGTCAGGCTTTGCACGACCACGAAGCCGGTCATCCCCAGCGCGGCAAAGCGGGTCAGAAGACCCAGCACGATCAGAAGCGGCAGCAGGAACTCTGCCCACATGCCCGCCACCACCACCGCCCAGTGGAAAAGGCCAAGCTGCGCGAAGTCATAGCCCGCAGCTTCGACCGCCTTGGGGAAGATCTGGATATAGGCCCCGTCGGAAGGGCGCAAAAAGCCGAAAAGGCCGGGGCCAAGCTTGGTCAGCGCCGAGGACCAGAAGTAGAACAGCAGCACCCCCGCGAAGACCAGCCGCGACAGGGTGGGCAGGACCGCGGGCGCGGCGGCGGAAAGGCGGTGGGTCAGGCGGTCATAGGTCGTCAGCATGGGGCGGTCTCCAGCGCGATGTCGGTGATGGCGGCGCCGGACAGCAGGATGCCCAGCGTCGCGGTCAGGTCGAAGTCGGGCGTGGCGGCAAGCGCCTGGCCCAGGGGGTGTCCGGCTTGCAGCAGGCTCAGGAACCCGGCGGCGTGGTCGGGCAGCACCTGCGGCGCGGGGTCGAAGCCGGGGCGCAGGATCACCACGTCCTCGGCCCGCCTTTCACGCGGCATCGGCGCGTCTTCCGCATTCGCGGCCCAGATCGCGTGGATCGGCCATCTGGATCGCACAATGCGCATGGCGGGGGCGAAGCTGATCCGGGCCGAAAGGAAATCTGCCTCGGGCAGCGCGGCGAGGCGGTCGGCGGGGACGGGGGCGGCATCGGCGGCGTGGTAGGCCTCCCGCAGGGCCAGTTCCAGCCGCGCGATGTCGGGCAGGTAGCCCAGATGCGCGACCGGCGGGAAAGCCGCCAGAAAGCCCGGCATGTCGGCGCCATAAAGCATCAGCATCGGTGACCGGGGCGGGTGGGCGCGGACATGTGCGATGGCCATGGCGGTGAAGAATTCCTCGCCCACCAGCTTGCGGATCACCGGGAAGGCCTGCCGCAGCGCCTCGGTCAGCGAGGCGGTGACATTGTTGCGGTAGACGTCGAAGCGTGACCCGGCGGGGCGGCCCTCGGGGTCCGTCACGCCGGGCGGGACGGGCCGGTCCGGGTCCAGAAGGGCGGCGCGGAAGGCGGACTGGTTCATGCCGCCACCCGGTTCAGGATTTGCGCGGCGCGGGCGGCCTCGGCGGCCAGAACGGGCCAGTCGGGGACGTCATTGTCCCATTCGATCAGCGTGGGTTTCGCGCCCGAGGCGCGTATCGTGCGGTCGTAAAGCGCCCAGACCGGATCGGTCACCTCCGAGCCATGCGCGTCGATCAGCAGGGCCGCGCCGGTATCGTCGGCCTGCGCGTCATGCCCGCCCAGATGGATCTCGCCCACATGGTGATGCGGGAAACGGTCGATATAGTCGTTCCAGCCGGTCTTGCGGTTGGTGCAGGAGACATAGACGTTGTTGACGTCAAGCAGCAGGCCACAGCCGGTACGCGCGGCGATCTCGGTCAGGAAGTCGATCTCATCCAGGTTCGTTTCGGTGAAATCGACATAGACGGAGGGGTTTTCCAGCAGCATCCGCCGCCCCACCGCGTCCTGCACCCGGTCGATATGGCCGACCACCCGCGCCAGTGTCGCGTCGGTATAGGGCAGGGGCAGAAGGTCGTTCAGGAACTCCGCCCCGTGGGTGGACCAGGCGAGGTGTTCGGAAAAGCTTGCCGGGTTCAGCCAGTCGCAAAGCCTTTTCAGGCGCGCGAGGTGATCGGGGTCCAGCGGCCCTTCGCCACCGATGGAGAGGCCGACCCCGTGGACGGAGATCGGGAAGCGTTCGGCAAGGTGGCGCAGTTGCGCCAGAGGACGCCCGCCATCGCCCATGTAATTCTCGGCATGAACCTCAAGCCATCCGACCGGGGCGGGGTTTTCCAGAATGTCGGTGAAATGCTGCGGCTTGTAGCCGACGCCCGGTTTCGCGGGCAGGTCCGGTCTGGTCTTGGCGTCGAACATCCTGCGCCCCCTCATGCTTTCGGTGAAAATCCCCCCGGCGGGTGGCGCCGGGGGAGGGTTTCGGCAGGTTCAGCCCTGCGGCAGGTCGCGGTCGAGCGCTTCGAGAGAGCCCATGCGGCCATCCGGCAGTTCCATCGTCATGCAGGTCCCGGCCGGAACCAGCTTGAAGGAATTGCCCTGATAATCGACCTTCGAGGTGCCGGCGCAGGTCGTGCCGGGGCCGGCGGCGCAATCGTTCTGACCGGCCAGCGAAACGCCGTAGCACTTTTCCTTGGCCTCATCGGCGGCCGCCGGGGTGGCGAAATGCGCGGTCAGAGCGGCGGCGAGCGATCCGGCGACGGCGAGGGTCTTGACGTGATAGGACATGGAAGTCTCCCTTTGATGTTACGCGGTGCCGCCAGCGCGGCATCCGTACAAAGCTCTTCGTCCGGGGGCGGGGCGGCGTTACCGGCCCTCACGAAGGGGTGATGGCGGATGCCAAATCGGGCGGCGGGGTGTAACAATTCACCGCGCTGAGACGAATGGAGTGGGGAATGGAGAACCGGGAGTCCCGCTGGGCCGAGCTGTTTCGCCGCGGGAACCGCGGGGATGGTGCTGCCTATCGGACCTTCCTGACCGAAGTGACGCCGGTCCTGCGCCGTATCGCCGCCGCGCGCTCCCCCGGCCTGTCGGCGGAGATCGAGGACATCGTGCAAGAGGTTTTGATGGCGATCCACGGCAAGCGGCACACCTGGCGCGAGGGTGAGCCGGTTCTGCCCTGGCTATACGCCATCGCGCGTTACAAGGCGGCGGATGCCTGGCGCAGGCGCGGGCGGCCCTCCGTCCCGGTCGAGGATCTGGCGGAGATATTGGCCGATGAGCGTTCGGGCGATCCCTCTGCCGCGCGGGACCTTGGTCAGTTGCTGGCGGGGATCGACACGCGGTCGGCCGGGATCGTGCGGGCCATCGGCATCGAAGGGGAAAGCGCGGGGGAGGTCGGCGCGCGCTACGGCATGACCGAAGGCGCGGTGCGCGTGGCCTATCACCGCGCGATGGCGCGGCTGCGCGGGCTGGCCGACGGGAAAGAGGAACGGGAATGAAGACCGAGGATCTGATCAGCCAGTTGGCCGGGGAACCCGTCGCCGCGCAGGGCGGTGTCGAGCGCCGCGCCGTGACCGGACTTGGCATCGGCTTTCTGATCGCGCTGGCGCTGTTCCTGCCGGTTCTGGGGCCGCGCCCGGATTTTCTGGAGGTTGTGCAACGGCCCATCGTCGCGGTGAAGACGATCCTGCCGCTGCTCCTTGGCCCGGTGGCGCTGCTGCTGGCCTTGCGGTCGGCGCGGCCGACGACGCCTGCCCCGGCGGGGATAGGGGCGCTCTGGCTCTGGCCCGCCATGGCGCTTGCGCTCTTCCTCTACGCCTTCGCCACCACGGCACCCGGCGCGCGCGCGGTGGCTTTCCTTGGCCATTCGATCCCGATCTGCCTGCCTGCCATCGTGGTGCTGGCGGCGCCGATCCTGATCGCGGTCTTTCGCGCGCTGAAGGACGGCGCGCCGACGCGGCCCGCGCTTTGCGGGGCGCTGGCGGGGCTGGCGGCGGCGGGCTTTGCGACCGCGCTCTATTCCACCTTCTGCAATGAGGATTCGCCGCTCTTCTACGCGGTCTGGTATTCGCTGGGGATCGGCATCGTCACCGCCGCCGGGGCGGTCGCGGGGGGGCGTTACCTGCGCTGGTGAACGCCCCCGGAAGGCTTAGCGAAGGTCGGGCGGGGTCGCCTCATCCCGGAACAGGGTGACGGCCTCCTCCAGCGACAGCGTTTCGGTCTTCGTCTCACCCAGACGGCGGACGGAAACGGTGCGCTCCTCGACCTCTTTCATGCCGATGGCGAGGATGACCGGCACCTTGCCCAGCGAATGCTCGCGGACCTTGTAGTTGATCTTTTCGTTCCGGGTATCGGCCTCGGCCCTGAGGCCCGCCGCGTTCAGCTTCGCCGTGACCTCGGTCACATAGTCGTCGGCATCCGAGACGATGGAGGCGACGACGACCTGACGGGGGGCCAGCCAGAAGGGCATCTTGCCCGCGTAGTTCTCGATCAGGATGCCAAGGAAGCGCTCGAAGGACCCCAGGATCGCGCGGTGGAGCATGACGGGGCGGTGCTTTGCCCCGTCCTCGCCGACATATTCCGCGCCGAGCCGCACGGGCAGGTTGAAGTCGGCCTGGAAGGTGCCGCACTGCCATTCGCGCCCGATCGCGTCGGTCAGCTTGAAGTCGAGCTTCGGGCCGTAGAAGGCGCCTTCACCGGGGTCGATCTCATAATCGTTCGTGACCTTGCGCACGGCGTTTTCCAGCGCCGCCTCGGCCTTGTCCCAGATTTCATCCGACCCCACCCGAACGTCGGGGCGGGTGGAAAGCTTCACGTCGAACTTGGTGAAGCCAAGGTCGCGGTAGATCGAGGACAAAAGCCCGATGAAGCCCGCGCATTCGGCCTCGATCTGGTCCTCGGTGCAGAAGATATGGGCGTCGTCCTGCGTGAAGCCGCGCACCCGCATCAGCCCGTGCATGGAGCCGGAGCTTTCATAGCGGTGGCACGATCCGAATTCGGCCAGACGCAGCGGCAGGTCGCGGTAGGATTTGAGGCCCTGATTATAGACCTGCACATGGCAGGGGCAGTTCATGGGTTTGAGCGCGTTTGTCCGCTTTTCCTTCGCGCCTTCCTCGTCCACCTCGACGATGAACATGTTCTCGCGGTAGGCCTCCCAGTGGCCCGACTTTTCCCACAGGATGCGGTCGACGACCTGGGGGGTCTTGATCTCCTTATACCCCGCGCGGCGCAGGCGGCGGCGCATGTAATCTTCCAGCGCGCGGTAGATCGTCCAGCCGTTCGGGTGCCAGAAGACCATGCCGGGGGCTTCTTCCTGAAGGTGGAAAAGCTCCATCTCCCGGCCCAGCTTGCGGTGGTCGCGCTTGGCGGCCTCTTCCAGCATGGTCAGATGCGCCTTCAGATCCTCGCGGTTCTTGAAGGCGACGCCGTAGATGCGCTGGAGCTGCTTGTTGCGGTGATCGCCGCGCCAATAGGCGCCCGCGACGCTCATCAGCTTGAAGGCGTCGGCGGGAAGCTGGCCGGTGTGTTGCAGGTGAGGCCCGCGGCAGAGGTCCTGCCAGTGACCGTGCCAGTACATGCGCAGGGGTTCGTCGCCGGGGATCGCCTCGATCAGTTCGACCTTGAAGGGTTCTTCCTTGCGGACATAATGGTCGATGGCGCGCGCGCGGTCCCAGACCTCGGTCTTGACCGGGTCGCGTTCGTTGATGATCGCCTTCATTTCCTTTTCGATCGCGCCCAGATCCTCGGGCGTGAAGGGTTCATCCCGGTCGAAGTCGTAATACCAGCCGTTCTCGATCACCGGGCCGATGGTGACCTTCACCTCGGGCCAGAGCTTTTGCACGGCGCGGGCCATCACATGGGCGAAGTCGTGGCGGATGAGTTCAAGCGCCTGCGCGTCGTCCTTCATCGTATGGATGGCGATCTGCGCGTCACCCTCGATCGGCCATTGCAGGTCCCAGTGTTTGCCATCGACACTGGCCGAGATCGCGGCCTTGGCAAGCGAGGGCGCGATGGATTGCGCCACCTCGGCGGGCGTCACGCCCTTGGCGTAGTCACGGCTGTTGCCATCGGGGAATGTCAGGGAAATCTGGGTCATGGCCCATGCTCCTCGTCGGTTTGGCGCCCACGGAACGCCCGGTTGCGGGTTATGTCTGGGCGGTATTTCAGGGATCGGGGCGCCGTTGTCAACGGCCGGGGGTTCCACCCCCGGACCCCCGGGAGTATTTGTCGCAACGAAGAAGTGAAGGGGGACATCATGAGCGGCATTCTGGAGACGCCCGAGGGACGGCGGATCGCCTATGACCGGATCGGGGGCGCGGGGCCGGGGGTGGTCTTTCTGGGCGGGTTCCGGTCGGACAAGGAAGGCACGAAGGCGCTGGCGCTTGAGGCCTGGGCGAAGGCGGCGGGGCGGGCGTTCCTGCGGTTCGACTATTCGGGGCATGGGTCGTCCTCGGGCGATTTCCTCGACGGTGCGATCGGCGACTGGTTCGAGGACGCGCGGGCGGCAATCCTTGGCCTGACGGAGGGGCCGCAGGTTCTGGTCGGCTCTTCGATGGGGGGCTGGATCTCGCTTCTGATGGCGCGGGCGCATCCCGAGAAGGTGGCGGGTCTGGTGACCGTGGCGGCGGCGCCGGATTTCACCGAGGACGGGATGTGGGGCGGGTTTTCCGACGACCAGCGCCGGGCGCTGATGGAAGAGGGGCAGGTGGCGCTGCCCTCGGACTATTCGGATGAGCCCTATATCATCACAAGGCGGCTGATCGAGGAGGGGCGCGGGCGGCTGGTGCTGCGCGCGCCCTTGTCGCTGCCGATGCCGGTCAGGATGTTGCAGGGGACGGCGGATGCCGATGTGTCGGTCGATGTGGCCCTGCGGCTTCTGGATCATGCCGAGGGCGGGGATATGCGCCTGACGCTGGTCAAGGGCGCCGATCACCGGTTTTCGACGCCGGAGTGCCTGAAGCTGATCGAGGTTTCGGTGAAGAAGGTGGTCGAGCGGGCGCGGCATGGCTAGGGCGTTGCGCGTCCTTCTTGCGCTTGTCGCGGCGCTGGCGGTTGCCGTGGCGGCGGTGGTCCTCTGGGGGCCGCGCGAGCCGCTGGACCTGATCCCCGCTTTCGACGCCGCCGCCTTGCCCGCCGATCTCGATCCCTATCTTGCCGAGCGCGAGGCGGTGGTGGGCGGGATCACGCCGGGCGCGGAGAAGCGGATCGTCTGGGCCGGGGCGGCGGGCGCGCGGACGCGCTGGGCCGTGGTCTACCTGCACGGCTTTTCCGCCACGTCAGAGGAAATCCGGCCGGTGCCGGACCTTGTGGCGCAGGGGCTGGGCGCGAACCTTTATTTCGCGCGTTTCGCGGGGCATGGGCTGGGCGGCGCGCGTTTTGCCGGGCCAAGCGTCAATGACTGGATGATCGACGTGGCCGAGGCACTGGCCATCGGCCAGCGGCTGGGGGAACGGGTGCTGGTCATCGCGACATCGACCGGCGGTACGCTGGCGGCGGAGGCGGCGGTGCAGCCGGATCTGGCGGCGCAGATGGACGGGATCGTCTTCGTGTCCCCGAATTTCGGCCTTCGGGGCGGATTGGGGACGGTGCTGAGCCTGCCCTATGCCCGGCTCTGGGCGCCTTGGGTCGCGGGGCGGGAGCGGTGTTTTACGCCCGAGACTGCGGCGCACGCGATGTTCTGGACCACCTGCTATCCGACCGTGGCCCTGATCCCGATGGCGGTGGTGGCGCGCCATGCGGCGGCAGTCGACTATTCCGGCGTCACGCTGCCTGCGCTGTTCCTTTATTCCGGCGCCGACATGGTTGTCTCACCCGCCGCAACGGGGCGGGTGGCGGCGGGCTGGGGCGGGCCGGTGGCGGTGGAGAAGATCACCGTCGGGCCGGGCGACGATCCCTATTCGCATGTCATCGCGGGCGATACGCTCAGCCCTTCCATGACCGCGCCGGTGGCGGCGCGGGTTCTGGACTGGGCAGGGGGTTTGTGATCCCTCAGACGGCGCGGATCTTGGCCTTGGCGGCCTTTTTCCGCGCCGGGCGGTCGCCGCTGTTCTGGTCGATGAAGCGCAGGACCAGCGGGCGGATATTCTCTCGCCAGGACTTGCCGGCGAAGATGCCGTAATGGCCCGCACCGGGTTCCAGATGGCTTGCCTTCATCGCCTCGGGCAGCCCGGTGCAGAGGTCGAGCGCGGCCTTGCACTGGCCGGGGGCAGAGATGTCATCCTCTTCGCCCTCGACGGTCTTGACGGCGACATCGGTGATGGCGCCGATATCGACATGGCGCCCTTCGACCGTGAAGGTGTTTTGCGCGATCTCGCGGTTCTTGAACACCCGTTCCACCGTCGAAAGGTAGAACTCTGCCGTCATGTCCATGACCGAGAGGTATTCGTCGTAGAAGCGGTTATGGGCGTCGCGTTCCGAGGCCTGCCCCTGCGAGGCGCGCAGGATCTGGTCCGAGAAGGCCTGCGCGTGGCGGTCCATGTTCATTGAGATGAAGGAGGCGAGTTGCAGAAGGCCCGGATAGACCAGACGCCCGGCACCGGCATATTTGAAGCCCACCCGCTGGATGGCGAGGTGTTCAAGCTGCCCCATGGTCAGGCGGCGGCCGAAATCGGTGACTTCGGTCGGTGCGGCGTCGGGGTCGATCGGGCCGCCGATCAGGGTCAGGGAGCGCGGCTGCGCCTCGGGGTCGACACCGGCGAGGTAGGCGGTCGCGGCAAGGGTCAGCGGCGCGGGCTGGCACACGGCGACGACATGGATGTCGGAACCGAGGTGGCGCATGAAATCCACCAGGTAAAGCGTGTAATCCTCGACATCGAACTTGCCCTCGCTGACCGGAATGTCGCGGGCGTTGTGCCAGTCGGTGACATAGACGTCGCAATCGGGCAGCAGGCTTGTCACGGTGGAGCGCAGGAGCGTGGAGTAATGCCCCGACATGGGCGCCACCAGTAGGACGCGGCGCTTGCTTTGTTCACGCCCGAGGACGCGGAAGTGGATCAGGTCGCCGAAGGGGCGGGTGACGAGGGTCTCGATCTCGACCAGGTGGTCGCGGCCATCCTCGCCCACCACGGTGCGGATGCCCCAGTCGGGCTTGATGACCATGCGGGCGAAGCTGCGTTCGGTGATGCGGCCCCAGGCCGACATGACCTTGAACATCGGATGTGGCACCAGGCCCCAGACCGGATAGGAGGCCATCGCGCGGGCCGAGGCGCCCAACCACTCATTCGTGTTGCGCGTGCTCTCCATCAGATCATACGAGAACATACTCTTCATCGCGTTTCCCCTGGCTTTCCGATAGGCACAGCCCGCTTTACCCAAGGGCCAAAGCAAGGCTATGCTGCGATGCAGTAAGGTAGGGAGGAAATGGGGCGATGGCAACAGAAGTTGAAGATGGCCCTTCTGAACAGAACAAAATGAACGAAAATATCGCGCGGATGGAAGATTTGACCCAAAGGCTGGTCAATGCCCTTTCGCACCGGCGTGCGCCCAACCCGGCGGTGGAGGCGCCGGGCAACGCGCTTTACGCCCGTGCGCTGGCCGGGTTCTGGCAGGAAGCCGCCGATAATCCCGCCAAGCTGATCGAGCAGCAGGCGGCCTATTGGGGCCAGACGCTGCGCCATTTCGCCGATATCCAGAAATCCATGCGCGGCGGTTTCAAGGACATGCCGCCCGACCCCTCGCCGAAGGACCGGCGCTTTTCCAACCCGCTCTGGGACAGCCATCCCTATTTCAACCTCATCAAGCAGCAGTATCTGCGCAACGTCGATGCGGTGGACCGCGCCGTGGCCGGGCTTGAGGGGTTGAAGCCCTACGAACGCAAGCGGGTGGAGCATTTCGCGCGGCAGATGATGGACATGGTCGCGCCGACCAATTTCCTTGCCACCAACCCCGACGCGCTGGAGCGCGCGGTGGAGACCGAGGGCGAAAGCCTTGTGAAAGGGCTTGAGAACCTTGTCCGCGACATCGAGGCGAACCGGGGCGATTTCCTGCCCACGCTGGCCGACCCGGAGGCGTTCGAGCTTGGCCAGAACATCGGCGCCACCGAAGGCTCGGTCGTGTTCCGCAACCGGATGCTTGAGCTGATCCAGTACAAGCCGACGACCGAGAAGGTGCATGAAACGCCGATCGTGATCTTCCCGCCCTGGATCAACAAGTTCTACATTCTCGACCTGAAACCCGCCAACAGCCTGATCCGCTATATCCTCGATCAGGGCTATACGCTCTTCATCGCAAGCTGGAAGAACCCCGACCGCAGCTATGCCGATGTCGGGCTGGACGACTATGTCGAGGACGGCTTCATGGCGGCGATCGAGGCCGTGAAGAAGATCACCGGGCAGAAGAAGGTGAACGCGGTCGGCTACTGCATCGCCGGGACGGTGCTGACGCTGACCTTGGCCGTGATGGCCAAGCGCGGTGACACGTCGGTCAAGTCCGCCACCTTCTTCACCACGCTGACGGATTTCTCCGATCCGGGCGAGGTGTCGGTTTTCCTCGACGACGATTTCGTCGACGGGATCGAAAAGCAGGTGGAGCGGGACGGCTATCTCGACCGCTATTTCATGGCGCGGACCTTTTCCTTCCTGCGCTCCAACGATCTGATCTATGGCCCGGCGATCCGCAACTACATGCTGGGTGAGGCGCCGCCTGCCTTCGACCTGCTGTTCTGGAACGGCGACGGGACCAACCTTCCCGCGCGCATGGCGGTCGAATACCTGCGCTGGATCTGCCAGGACGACCAGCTGGCGCGGGGGCGGGTGTCGATCCTTGGCGAAACGCTGTCGATGGCCGACATCAAGCAGCCGCTTTTCGCGGTATCGTGCGAGGGTGACCATATCGCGCCGTGGAAGGGATGCTTCAGCGGGTTCCGGCAATACGGGTCGAAGGACAAGACCTTCATCGTCTCGGAATCCGGTCATATCGCGGGCATCGTGAACCCGCCCAGCAAGGGCAAGTACGGCCATTACACCAATGACGGCCCGCTTGAGAAATCCGACACCTGGCTGGCGACCGCGGAGTTTCACAAGGGTAGTTGGTGGCCGCGCTGGCTGGACTGGATGGAACAGCGCGCGGGCAAGATGGTGAAGGCGCGCGAGATAGGTGAGTCGGGCTTCCCCGAACTGGAGCCAAGCCCCGGACTTTACGTTAGGGAACGCCCAAGCGTCTGACCCGGCACAGGAATTTCTGGCCTTACAGGTTTTTGCTGCATTGCAGCGAAGCCTCTTGAAATGCTGCGGTGCAGCATGTATATGTCAGTGCAGAAATTCATCGGGCCGCCATCCGGCCCAACCAGGAGACCAGAGATGCAAAAGACCCAGGACTTCAGCAAAGTCATGCAGGACATGGCCGCTTCCTTCCCGTTCGACGCGAAAGCGTTCCAGGACACCTTCAAGACCTCCGCCGTTCTCGGCGAGAAGATGACCAAGGTTGCCCTTGAGGCCGCCGAGAAGTCGAACGAGATCTCGTCCAAATGGGCGAAAGAGACGATCGCCAAGGTCGGCTCGCTCGCCAAGGTTCGTGAAGAGCCGACCGACTACTCCAAGGCGGTGAGCGATTTCGCTTCGGCCGCTGCCGAGATGGCCGCCGAAAACCTCGCCGCCTTCGCCGAAGTCGCGAAGAAAGCGCAGATGGAAACGGTTGAGCTGATGCTGGCCGCCGGCAAGGACTTCTCCGAGGACGCGACCGCCGCGGTCAAGAAAGCCTCGACCGAAGCCACCGCGGCCGCGAAGAAAGCCGCCGCTTCGGTGAAGTGATCGACGACTGAGATAGACCGCCGCATTCCTCCCTGTCGGACGGTCAAACTGCGGGCGCCCCATCGGCGCCCGCTTTTTCTTTTTGGGGAGGGGGCGCGACGCCGCACCGTGGCCCGTCGCGTCCTGGCGACGGTGATGGAGGAGGACGGGGAGGCCCCGTGCTTCGGCGTCCCGGACCTCTTCTTCCGGTGGCGGAGGTCCCGGATCAAGTCCGGGACGCTGCCGCCTGACACCCCCGCCGCGCGTCGTCGGCCGGGGGCGGCGTTTGTCACCGCGGTGGACGAGAGGGCGGGAAGGTCTCGTGCCTTGCCGTCCCGGACCTGCTCCGGGGCCTCTTCTTCCGGCGGTGGAGGTCCCGGATCGTGTCCGGGACGCTGCCGCCTGACGCCCCCGCCGCGCGTCGTCGGCCGGGGGCGGCGTTTGTCAGCGGCGGTGGAGGAGGAGGGCGGGAAGACCTCGTGCCTTGCCGTCCCGGACCTGCTCCGGGACCTCTTCTTCCTGCGGCGGAGGTCCCGGATCAAGTCCAGGATGGTGCCGCCTGACGCCGCCGCCGCGCGTCGCCGGCCGGGGGCGGCGTTTGTCAGCGGCGGTGGAGGAGGAGGGCGGGAAGACCTCGTGCCTTGCCGTCCCGGACCTGCTCCGGGACCTCTTCTTCCGGCGGTGGAGGTCCCGGATCGTGTCCGGGACGCTGCCGCCTGACGCCCCCGCCGCGCGTCGTCGGCCGGGGGCGGCGTTTGTCAGCGGCGGTGGAGGAGGAGGGCGGGAAGACCTCGTGCCTTGCCGTCCCGGACCTGCTCCGGGACCTCTTCTTCCGGCGGCAGCGTCCCGGATCAAGTCCGGGACGGTGCCGCCTTCACCACCTGCGCGCGCCCATCCCGGCGCCGCCCCATCCCCGGCGCCCCCCCTCTCTGCACAAATCCTGCACGGCTTCTGGTCCGACCCTGCGCGGCCCCTGCGCGATCCATGGGGAAACGGAAGACAAAAGGGGACTGGACGGTGGAGAGAGCTATGGTCATTCGCGGCCTGCCGCGCGGGCTGGCGCGGGACGCCTGGTGGTTCGGCGCCGATGAGGGCGGGGGCGGTACGCTCCGGGCCGGGGACGGGGCGGGCGAAGGTGGCGCGGGCCGGGGCAGGGGGTTGGCGCTCTTGCTGCTTTTGTTGCTGGGCGATCTTTTGTTCTTCGGCCACCCGCCGGGCCTGTCGCTGGCGCTTTACGCCGTCGCGATCTTTGCCGTGGCGGCGGCGTTCCGGCGGCCGGGGGCGCCGCTTCTTGGTCCCGCACTTGTGGTGATCGCCGGGGCGCTGCCGGTTGTCGAATATGCGCAGTTCCTCGCGCTTCTCTTCCTTGTGGCGGGGCTGCTGGCCGGGATCGTCTGGATGCATCGGGGGCCGGGGGCGGGGATGCCCGCCGCCATGGTCGCGCTTCTTGGCCGGGTGCCGACGGCGGGGCCGCGCGCGCTGGGGACGGCGTGGCAGGGCGCGCTGCGCCGAAGCGGCAAGGGCAGCGCGGCGCGCGCCTGGCTGCGGGCCTGGGCCGTTCCCCTGGGCGGCGTCCTGATCCTGATCACCCTTCTGGCGGATGCCAACCCGATCCTTGCCGGCTGGCTCGACGGGCTTTTGCGCTTTCAGCCCGATCTTGGCGTGATCCTGCGCCGCACGCTTCTGTGGTCCGGGCTTGGCCTGATCGTCTGGCCGCTTCTCGACCCCGCGCCGCTGGTCCTGACAGAGAAGGCGCGTTCCCCGCGCGCCCAGCTGCCGGGCCTCAATCCGCAATCGGTCTCCCTTGCGCTGGTCCTCTTCAACCTGGTCCTCGGGGTGCAGACGGTGCTGGATCTCGCCATCCTCTGGGCCGGGGGGAGCCTCCCGGACGGGATGAGCCATGCCGAATACGCCCATCGCGGCGCCTATCCGCTTTTGGCGACCGCGCTTCTGGCGGGCGCCTTCGCCCTTGCCGCCCGCCCCTGGCTTGAGGAACGCCCGGCGCTGATGCCTCTGATGGCGCTGTGGCTGGGGCAGAACGTGCTGCTTTGTCTCTCGGCACTCTTGCGGTTGTGGCTTTACGTTGAGGCCTTTGGCCTGACCTATCTGCGACTTTACGCCGCGATCTGGATGGCGCTGGTGGCGGCGGGGCTGGTGCTGACCTTCTGGCAGATCCGGCAGCGGCGGGCGAATAGCTGGCTGATCCTGCGGGCGGCGGCGCTGGGGGTGGGGACGCTTTACCTTTGTACCTTCATCAATTTCGGCAGCCTGATCGCCGCGCATAACCTGGCGCAAGGCGCCAATCGCGACAGCTTCTACCTTTGCGAGCTGGGCGAAACCGCGGCGGCGGAACTGGTCTACGCCGACGTTCCCTGCGCCCTCGATATCCCGGAAACCTATGGCTGGCGCGATTGGGGCTTTCGCAAGTGGCGCATATCCCGCAGTTTGCAGGCGCAAAGATACGGGGCCGGGCTATGAAGATCCTTGTTGTCGACGACGATCCGCGTCTGCGTGAGGTGGTCACCATCGCGCTTGAGCGTGCGGAGTTCAGCGTCGTCACCGCCGCCGACGGCCAGCGCGCCCTGACCCATGCGGCGCGCGAGGCGCCGGATCTGATCGTCCTTGATATCGGCCTGCCCGAAATCGACGGGCTTGAGGTCTGCCGCCGCCTGCGCGCCCGCTCTGACGTGCCGGTGATCTTCCTGACCGCGCGGGATGATGAGATCGACCGGGTGGTGGGGCTGGAGCTTGGCGCCGACGATTATGTGACCAAGCCCTTCTCGCCGCGCGAGCTTGTGGCGCGGGTCCGTGCCGTCCTGAAACGCACGCGGGGCGCCGCCGCCGCCCCGGCGCTGAACCACGGGGTGCTGACGCTTGACCCCGCCGCGCATCATTGCCGCGTGGCGGGGGTGGAGGTCGCGCTGACCGCGACCGAGATGCGCATCCTCGGCCAGCTGATGCGGCGGCCGGGGATCGCCATCGGGCGGGCGCAGCTTATCACCCAGATCTGGGGCGCGGGGACGGAGCTGTCGGACCGCACGCTGGACAGCCATCTGCGCAACCTGCGCGCCAAGCTGTCGGTCGCGGGCTGCGACACGGCGATCGAGACGGTCCACGGCGTCGGTATCCGGCTGGGGACCTGCGCCGCATGACGCGCAGGTGGCGCCCCTCTCTCTGGTTCGTCCTTGGCGGCGCGATGGGCGGCACGCTGGGCCTGTCGCTGATCGGCCTCGTCATCTTTCGCTACCTCGGCCCGGTGATCGGCTTTGGCGAGGCGGCGATCCTTCTGGGCGCGGCCATCGGGATTTTGACCGGGGCGCTCTGGCTGATCCTTGTCCGGCTGCTGCAACGCCCGGTCACCGGCCTTGCCGCCTATGCCGCCGCCGTTCGCGCCGCCCCCGATGCCGCGACGCCGGAACCCGCCCATTTCGGCACGCGGGAGCTGCACCGCATGGCGGTGAACGTGATCGACATGGCCGGAACGCTGGCCGATCGCGAGGCGACGATCCGCAGCTTCACCGACCATGTGACGCATGAACTGAAGACCCCCGTCACCGCCATCCGTGCCGCGACCGAACTGCTTGAGGATGACCCGGCGCTGTCGCCCGGCAACCGCGCGCTGGTCGGTCAGATTGCCGGGGCGGGTGAGCAGATGCAGCGCCAGCTTGCGGCGTTGAGGGAGCTTGCCGCCGCACGCGAGGTGCCGCTTGGCGGCGGCGGGCGGCTGGCCGATCTTCTGCCCTCGCTTGGCGCCGACCACCCCGGCTTGCAGGTCACCGCCGGGGGTGCCGAACGCCCGCTGCCCCTGTCGCCGGACGTGCTGGGCATCGTCCTGCGCCACATGGCCGACAATGCCGCCGCCCATGGTGCGCGCGCGCTGCGGCTGACGGCGGATGCCGAGGGCCTGACCATCGCGGATGACGGCAAGGGCATCTCACCGGGCAACCGGGCGCATGTGTTCGAACCCTTCTTCACCACGCGCCGCGAGAGTGGCGGCACCGGCATGGGGCTTTACATCGTCGCCCGGCTTCTCAAAGCGCAAGGGGCCGAGATCGCGATAGCCCCCACGCCCAGCGGCACGACCTTCCGCATCACCTTTCCCGGCTGACCGCGACGGGTGCGGGGGCGCACGGTCTTTGCCTCCACATCCGCCCAGGGCGTTGATTTTGGGTGTCGGTGCCTTGGCCCGAAACAGACGTTTTTTCATCGGCGGCCCGAAGGCTTGCCATCTCGTCCTGAGCCCGGACGCGGCCATCGGGGTCCAGCGCGACGGATGGTGGCTATGAGGCCAAGGTGCCGGATGCTGCAGATGACACCAATGGCTGTTATAGCAACCGTCGCATTAAGCCGCTCGACCCGAAAAGACGACACTGGGCATAGGCAACTTGTAAACTCCATCTGAGAGATACGGTGCTGTCGCCTTGTCGAGCTCATTTCGGATTTTGTTCTGCACGTCCGCTTCTTGCCGATCCACAATAAGGGGCACGCGGACACCGAATTTCATGAAGAAGTCAAAAAAACTGGGCCCCGGTGCATGCAGAACATTCTCGACGATCTCGGATTTGATGTCGGTAAACCCTGCGCGTCTCATCATCGCAGAAACGTAGGTCGCATCGGACAATTCATATGCGTTCGGCGCAGGGTCCGCTCGTGACATATCTGCGTGTCGCTCCAAAACGTCGAACAAGAGCCGGTAGCACTCCGAACGGTCAGGTCCGAGCCACTGGCTAAACACGAACCTTCCATTCGGTTTGAGAACCCGTCGAGCCTCGGACATCGCCTTTTCCGGGTCGGTGACGTGAAACAGAACGATGTTGCTCAGCACTGCGTCAAACGTTTCGTCCTGCGCTGGCAAATCTTCTACGTCAGCTACAGAGAAATTGATGTCTGGAAATTGATCTTTCGCTTGCTCAACCATCCTTTCTGAGAAGTCGATGCCTTCGGCGACAGCGCCAAGGAGTTTTGCATTCGCGGCGACAAAGCCGGGCCCACAACCGGCGTCAAGCACCTTTGCACCGGGGAAAAGCCTTGCGTGGTCTAGAAGCTTTGGAATGGTCTGAAGCGTCGCTCGGGCCGTAGCGTCACCGTACAGTTCCGCGCGTGTCGACCATCCATGGCGTTCGCCGTTTCTAAATGCTGAATAGTCCATGAAACTTCTCCTAAGTATGAGGAGAACACAGTCGTTTGTTTGCTGACAATCCTAAAACGGACTTTGGATTTACAAGGACAAAGGTTCGCTTCGTCCGCATAGCGGGACTTCGCTCCGCCATGAACGAATGTCCGCAGCCGGTGCCGGGGCAAGTCACCGCGGTGCGCCCCTCTCCCGCAAGGCCATCGAACGGCGACTTCTAGCCCACACCTGCGGGCCGCTCCGCTACCGTCTGCATGACATCGCCCACCGACGCCGCATAACGCCCCCGCGGGAAGGCCGGGGCAAAATGACACGGCCCGGTTGCGGTACTTCTTTTTGTTGTGTTTTTTGCATCGCGGCCTAATCTCGCTGCAATGCCGAAACCTGACGGAGGGAGAACAGCCATGGCGGAGGACGCGAAACCGCTCCTGATAAAGCGCTACGCCAGCCGGCGGCTCTACAACACCGAGACGAGCGACTATGTCACGCTTGAGGATATCGCCGCCTTTATCCGCGACGGGCGCGAGGTGACGATCGTCGATCTAAAATCGGGCGACGACCTGACGCGGCAATACCTGCTTCAGATCATCGCCGAACATGAAAGCCGGGGCGAAAGCGTGCTGCCGGTCGATGTGCTGACCGATCTTGTGCGCAGCTACACCACGCAGGCGCAAAGCGTCGTGCCGCAATTCCTGGCCGCCAGCTTCGAGATGCTGCGCGAGGGGCAGTCGAAGATGATGGAGAACCTGTCGACCTTCCCGAACCCGATGGCCTCCATGCCCGGCTTCGAGGCGCTGCAACGTCAGCAGCAGGCGTTTCTGCGCTCCATGATGGGCGGGATCGCCGGATCGTCCGGGCCGCAGATGGAAGAAGATGACGGCGCCGAGGCGAAGCCGAAAGGCAAGGGTAAGGCGCCGGAGGCCGACGACCTCGCCCAGATCAAGAAGCAATTGGCCGAGTTGCAGACCAAGCTGTCGAAGATGTAGCGGATACGCCCCGGCCGCCGGGCCGGGAGCCTGCCCCGGCCTTTGAGCCGGGGCCTTTCCCTCAGCCCGCCTGAACCTCCGCCGCTGCCGCGATCAGCCCCTTGGCGATGGCGTCAAGCTCTGCCTCGGTCAGCCGGGTCGGGATGCGCAGGTCGCAGGCCCGCATCAGCATCGCCCGCGTCTTCGGCAGGTCCGGCAGATCGCCAAGGAACTGCCAGTTCCAGTAGGCGCGGGCGTTGTCTTTCGACAGGCCGAAGACCTGCACCTTCACGCCATGCCGGCCGGCGGCGTCCTGAAAGGCCAGCGCGCTGTCGTCGCTGTCAAACCCGCGCAGCAGGAATTGCAGCGAATCCGGGGCGCGCACCTCTTGCGGCAGGGCGGGCGGCACGTCGAACCACGGGTGTTCCATCAGTTGCGCCGCCACCCGGTCATGCCCGCGCCGCCCGGCCGCGACGCGGGCGGCGATCTCGGGGATCTGCGGGCGGATCACGGCGGCGGACAGGTTCTGCATCCGCATGTTGTAAAGCGGCAGCTTGTTTTGCCAGTGAAGGAAGCTGTTCTGAAGGCCGGGATGCTTCTTCCAGTTATGCTCATAGGCGCCCGACATGATGATGGCGCGGGCCGCAAGCTCGGGATCGTCGGTCACGAACATGCCGCCTTCGCCCGCGTTCACCAGCTTGTAGGACTGAAAGGAAAAGCAGCCGATCTTGCCGATGGTGCCGATGTTCCGGCCCGACCATGTGGTGCCAAGCGAATGGGCCGCATCCTCGATCACCGGGATGCCCTTCGCCGCACAGGCCGCCATGATCGCGTCCATGTCCGAGGTGTGACCGCGCATATGGCTGATGAGGACCGCATCCGCGCCGTCCAGCTTGGCGTGGAAATCGTCAAGGTCGATCCGCAGGCTTTCGCCGACCTCGACCAGGACCGGCACGCAATCGGCATGGACGACGGCGGAGGGGACGGCGGCGAAGGTGAAGGCCGGGATCAGCACGCGCGCGCCGCGCGGCAGGTCGAGCGCCTTGATGGCAAGGAAAAGCGCGGCGGAACAGGAGGATACCGCCAGCGCATAGCGCACGCCCAGATGCGCCGCGAACTCTGCCTCAAGCCGGGCCACCGGCGCGCCTTCGGGCGCGGTGTAGCGGAACAGGTCGCCCGATTGCAGCAGCCGCTCGATTTCCTCGCGCGCGGCGGCGGGGATCGGTTCGGCCTGATAGACATCGGGGGTTTTCGCCGGATGAAGCGTCAGAGTGTCAGGGGCCATTGGTTTGCCTTTTTGAAACTGCCGATTTCGGATTTCCTTACCTTACGGCGGCAGAAAAGGCCACAGGCCGCCCGCGGGCGGCCCGTGAATTTTCGGTGACAATCCGCCGCGGGCGGGCCGTCAGACGTTCAGCAGAAGATGTTCGCGTTCCCAGGGGCTGATGACCTGAAGGAACTCCTTGTATTCGTTCCGCTTCACCGCCTCGTAGATGTCGCAGAACTCCGGCGTCAGCGCCTCGCGCACCGGCGCGCATTCCGAGAAGAGGTCAAGCGCATCGCCCAGCGTCGTCGGTATCTCATCGGCGTTGATATAGGCGTTGCCGGTATTTTCCGGCCGCGGCATCTTTTTCTCAACCAGCCCGAGATAGCCGCAGACCAGCGTCGCGACGATGCCCAGATAGGGGTTGCAATCCATCCCCGGCAGGCGGTTTTCCAGCCGCCGCGCGGCGGGGTCCGAGATCGGGACGCGCAGGCCCGTCGTGCGGTTGTCCCGGCCCCATTCAAGGTTGATGGGGGCCGCGAAGTCGGGGACATAGCGGCGATAGCTGTTCACATAGGGCGCCATCAGGGCGACCACGGCGGGCAGGTAGTTCTGCATCCCGGCGATGAAATGCATGAAGGCGTCGGTTTCATGCCCCTTGGCATCGGCAAAGATGTTGCGGCCGGTCTTGATATCGACGACCGACTGGTGAATGTGCATCGCGCTGCCCGGTTCGCCCTCGATCGGCTTGGCCATGAAGGTGGCGAAGCAATCGTGACGCAGGGCTGCCTCGCGGATCAGGCGCTTGAAATAGAACACCTCGTCGGCAAGCTGGATCGGGTCGCCATGGCTGAGGTTCAGTTCCACCTGACCGGCGCCGCCTTCCTGCACGATGCCGTCGATCTCGAACCCCTGCGCCTCGGCGAAATCATAGATGTCGTCGATGACGCGGCCGTATTCGTCGACGGCGGACATGGAATAGGCCTGGTTCGCCATCATCCGGCGGCCCGAGCGGCCCACCGGCGGGATGATCGGCTGGTTCGGGTCGAGGTTGCGGGCGACGATGTAGAATTCCATCTCGGGCGCGACGATGGGTTTCCAGCCCTGATCGGCGTAAAGCTGCACGAGGCGCTTGATGACGTTGCGAGGTGCCATGGCGACCGGGTTTCCGGCCTGATCGTTCACGTCATGGATCACCTGAAGCGCGGCATCGGCCGACCACGGCACCGCCGTCGCGGTGGAGAAATCGGGGACCAGGACCATGTCGGGCTCGGTGAATTCGCTTTCATCGGGCATGTCGGCATAATCGCCGGTGATAGTCTGCGCGAAGATCGAGTTCGGCAGGTGGAAGAACGCCTGCTTGGCGAATTTCGACGCCGGCATCGCCTTGCCCTTGGCGACGCCCGCAAGGTCGGCGACGAGGCATTCCACCTCATCCAGGCGGCGGCCTGAGATATAGTCGCGCGCGGCTTCGGGAAGTTTGTCGGTCCAGTCGGACATGAATCACACTGTGTTCGGTTTCTGGGATCGGTTTCGGGCGGTCAGGTTCGGGCGGTCAGGTTCGGGTCTGCTTGAAGAAATCCGCGATCCGGTCGGCGATCAGGGAGGAGGAGTTGGGCCTGCCCAGGCGCTTGCCCGCCTCGGCCATCAGCGTATCCGGCACCACGCCCTTGCCGCGCGTCTGCATCAGGCCGTCGACGAAGCTGTCGGCAAATTCGGGATGGGCCTGAACGGTGAACGCGCGGTCGCCGTAGACAAGGGCGGCGTTCTCGCAAAACGCATTTGTCCCGATCCGCTTCGCCCCTTCGGGCAGCGCCGTCACCTGATCGCGGTGCCAGGCATTCATGGTCAGCACCTCACCGTCGAAATCGTATTCCGTCGGCCCGACGGACCAGCCGCCGTCATAGCGCTCCACCTTGCCGCCAAGCGCCTGTGCGATGATCTGGTGGCCAAAGCAGATGCCGACCAGCGGCACCTTGGCGGCATAGGCGCGGCGGATGAAGTCCTCCAGCGGCTTGATGAAGGGATGATCCTCATAGGCGCCATGGCGCGACCCGGTGATAAGCCAGCCGTCGCAATCGTGGATGTCGGCCGGGAACGCCATCTCTTCTACCAGATAGGTGCGGAAGGTCAGGTCCCGGTCGGCCAGAAGCCGCGCGAACATGTCCGGGTAGTCGCCCGAGGCGTCCTTGAGGATGTCGGGGGCCTGTCCGGTCTGGAGGATGCCGATTTGCATGTTGGGTTCTTGATCCGGGTTGCAGGAAGGGTAACGCCGCGCGGTATTGCCGCGCAAGCGCCATGGTCGGGCGTCAGACGGTGTCGAGGTAAAGCTCCACCTTCTCCTCGGGGGTCAGTTCTTCCATGTAATGATGTTCCTGCCGCTTGGTCATGACAAGGTTGCGGATCATCTCGGCGGGGAAGATGCGGGCCATGATCTCGCTTTTCTCGAAGATCCCGATGGCTTCCTCCCAGGTGTCGGGCAAAAGCGGCAGGTCAAGCGCATAGGCATTGCCGGTGATCGGGGCAGGGGGCGTCAGCCCGTCCTCGATCCCGGTCAGCGCAGCGCCGAGGATGGCGGCCAAGAGCAGATAGGGGTTCACGTCGCCGCCCGCCACCCGATGTTCGATCCGCCGCGCGCGCGGGTTGCCCGAGGGGATGCGCAGCGCCGAGGTGCGGTTTTCATAAGCCCAGCAGATCGCGTTCGGGGCGTGCGCTTCAGGCACCAGTCGGTCGTAGCTGTTGGCATGGGGCGCGAAGATCAGCGTGCTGTCATGCATCGCGGCAAGGCACCCGGCGACGGCCTGTTTCAACATCTCCGACCCGTCATGCCCGCCATTGTCGAAGACGTTTTCGCCGTCGGCGTCGATGACCGAGAAATGGGTGTGCAGCCCATTGCCGGAATAGTCGGCATAGGGCTTGGCCATGAAACTGGCGGCAAAGCCGTGGCGGCGGGCCAGACCCTTGACCAGCATCTTGAAGAGCCAGGCATCATCGGCGGCGCGCAGCGCGTCGTCGGTGTGCATCAGGTTGATCTCGAACTGGCCCAGGCCGGATTCGGAGATTGCCGTGTCGGCGGGAATATCCATCGCCTCGCAGGCGTCATAGAGGTCGGTAAAGAAGGTGTCGAAGGCATCCAGCGCGCGGATCGACATGATCTCTGCCGCCTTGCGCCGCTTGCCAGACCGCGGCGAGAGCGGCACCTGAAGCTTTTTCCCGCTGTCGTCGATCAGGAAGAATTCCAGTTCCATCGCGCAGACCGGCGTCAGCCCGCGCGCCTTGTAGCGGCCGATGACACGGGCCAGCGCGTGACGCGGATCGCCCTCATAGGGCTTGCCGTTTTCGCGGAACATCCAGATCGGCAGAAGCGCGGTCGGCGCGTCGAGCCAGGGCATCGGCATGAAGCCACGCTCGGTCGGTTTCAGCACGCCATCGGCATCGCCGCTGTCGAAGACAAGGGGGCTGTCCTCGATATCCTCGCCCCAGATGTCGAGGTTGAGGACGGACATCGGAAACCGGGTTCCGTTCTCCACCACCGCGTCCGCGAAACGGACGGGAACACGTTTGCCGCGCGGCTGGCCGTTGAGGTCGGCGGCTGCCACACGGATGGTACGCACCTGCGGGTGCTTTCTAAGCCAGTTCTTCATTTTCTCACCTGGTGCCGGGGCTGGTCCGAAACCGCCCCGGCCGGCCAGAGGCGCCACAGGCAGAGCCGGCCCATGCCCTTGGGCCATCTTCGTTTGATCATATCGGCTGTCAGGGGCATTCCGCCCGTCCAACTGACCGGAATATAGCGATTCCGTCGGCCGAATAATTTGATCAAATATTCGATACTATCGGATGATCTGTGGACGCAAGCGAATTCTGCTGCGCGAGGCTTGCGGCAGGTGCCGGTTGAGGCGGCGGTTGACGGCGCCAAAGAGCGTGATGAGGATCAGCGTCAGCAGGATGAAGTAGCACGCCACGACCGGATAGGCGATGAAGGGGTTGAAGGTCTTCGAGGCGAAATAGGTCGCGTAATAAAGGCTGTCGCCCCGCTGCTGAAACGCCGGAAAGCCCGAGAAATAGACCAGCGTCGTGGCATGGAAGAGAAAGATCGCCTCATTCGTATAGGCGGGCCAGGCCAGCCGCATCATCGTCGGCCAGATGATCCGGCGAAAGCGCGACCAGCCGGACATGCCATAGGCATCGGCCGCCTCGACATCGCCCTTGGGGACCGACCTGAGCGCGCCATAGAAGATCTCTGCCGAATAGGCGGCGGTGTTGAGGAAGAGAACGATCAGCGCCCCGGCCCAGGCCTTTGACAGCCATGAGGTCGCCACCGTGATGGTGGTGAAGCCCAGGGGAATGTCGATGCCCGCGCGGGGCAGCAGCACGAAGGTCTCATAAGCCAGGAAGAACTGGATGAAGAGGGGGGAGCCGCGGAAAAGATAGATGAACCACTCCGCCGGTTTGCGCAGCCAGGGGTTCGCGCTGGCCTTGGCCAGCGCCACGGCATTGGCGAGGAAGAAGCCGAAGAAAAGCGCGAGGATGCCGAAATAGAGGTTCCAGATCATCCCGGACCCAATCAGCGTCACATGCTCGCAAAGCGTGAAATCGGTGCGCGGCAGCAGCCTTTCGCCGATCCCGATTGATCGCAGCCCATACTCCCGCACCGTGTCCCAGCAGCTCATCTTGCGGCCTTCCTCTGCTGTTCGCCGCCCAGCGTCGCCTGACCGTGGCTTAACCGTGCGGTGATGCGTCTCAGCACCCGTTCGGACACCGAGGTCATCAGCAGGTAGAAGACCAGCAGCGCGAGGAAGTAGTAAAGCCGCCAGTCAGGATGCGGATAGTCGAAATGCGAGGTCTTGGACCCGCCCAGTTCCCGCGCCCAGTAGACGATGTCGCGGATCCCCAGAAGGAACAGCAGGGGCGTCGCCTTGATGAGGATCATCCACAGGTTCGAGAGGCCCGGCAGCGCGTAGATCCACATTTGCGGCACAAGGATGCGGCGGAAGGCCTGCCGATGGCTCATCCCGTAGGCCTCGGCGGTTTCCATCTGCGCCCGCGGCACCGCGTTCATCGCGCCGTGGATGACATTGGCGGCAAAGGCGCCGAAGACGATGGAGAAGGCCAGCACGGCCAGGAAAAAGCCGTAGGTTTCGTGGATCCATTGCGGGCTGGTGGACAGCGGCAGCTTGGCCGCCGGGCAGACGACAAAGTCATTGCCCTGCCAGACCGGCTGATCCCAGTCCGAACATTTCACCTTGTGGCGCAGCCATTCAAAGCCCTGGTCCATGGCGATGGGAACGAAGAGGAAAAAGATGATGTCCGGCACGCCCCGCACCATCGAGGTATAGGCCTTGCCGAACCACCTGAGCGGCAGGAAATGCGACCGCGCCGCCACCGCGCCGCCAAAGCCGAAGGCCAGCGCGATGGGCGCGGTGATGAGCAGCAAAAGCAGCACGATGCCGATCGAGCTATAGAACAGCATGTGCTTGCCCGAGGTCAGGTAGCACATAAGCCAGCCAAGGCCCTCAAGGCTCGATGGATCGGCGCAGGATGCGAACATGGACGGGATGCCGGATAAGGAAAGGGCGGGGCGCTGTGGCCCCGCCCGTCAGGATCAGAAGACGAGCGCGTCTTCGCCGAACCACTTCTTGATCATGGCGTTCAGCGAGCCGTCATCCTTCATCGACTGGATCGCCTTGTCGAAGGTCGCCTTCAGCTCGGTATCGCTTTCGCGCACACCCACGCCGATGCCGCCGCCGATCTGCACGTCCTGACCGGCCCAGACCAGTTCGCCGCCCGATTCCGCGACGATGGGGGCAAGGAAGTCCTTGTCGGCGAAGACTGCGTCGGCCTCGCCGTTGCGCACGGCCGCGACGGTTTCGTCCGGCGTCGGGTATTCCAGAAGCGTCGCGCCGCTTTCGGCGACATAGCCCGCCTGGATCGTCGCGGTCTGCGCCGCCACGACGCCGCCTTTCAGGTCGGCATCGGCCGACAGCGCCGCATAGGCCGAGGCCGCGGGCGGGATGTAGTTCTGGGTGAAGTCGATGACCTTGTCACGCTCGTCGGTGATCGACATGCCGGCGATGATGGTGTCGTAGTTGCCCGAGACGAGGTTGGGGATGATCGAATCCCATTCGTTCGTGACCCATTCGCAGGTCAGTTCGGCGCGCTTGCACAGCTCATCGCCCAGCTCGCGCTCGAACCCGTCGACCTCACCGGCGTCGTTGATGAAGTTGTACGGAGGGTAGGCGCCCTCGGTCCCCATGCGGATGGTCTGGGCCTGGGAAAGGCCCGCGGTCAGGGCCAGCAGGGCGGCGGCGGTCAAAAGCTTTTTCATTGGATACTCCCGGTCTTTCTTTAAGTGAGCTGCTTTGATTGGGTCAGGCGGCAACGGTCGCGCTCAGGAACTGTTGCAGCCGTTCGGTCTTCGGGGTGCCAAAGACCTGATCCGGCGGGCCTTCTTCTTCGATCCGGCCCATGTGGAGGAAGATTGCATGATCCGACACGTCGGCGGCAAGGCGCATGTCGTGGGTGACGATGATCATCGTGCGCCCCTCTTCGGCCAGCGCCTTGATGACCTTGACCACCTCCTGCTCAAGCTCGGGGTCGAGGGCGGAGGTCGGTTCGTCGAAGAGAAGCGCCGTCGGCTCCATGCACAGCGCGCGGGCGATGGCGGCGCGCTGCTGCTGGCCGCCCGAAAGCTGCGCCGGGTAGACGTCGCACTTGTCGCCGATCCCGACCTTGTCGAGATATTTGCGCGCCGCTGCCTCAACCTCTTCCCGGTCGCGGCGCAGCACCGTCACCGGCGCTTCCATCACGTTCTGCAGGATCGTCAGATGGGACCAGAGGTTGAACTGCTGGAACACCATCGACAGGTTGGTGCGGATGCGGATCACCTGATGCTTGTCGGCGGGGTGACGGTGCAGCCCGCTGCCCTTCCAGTGGACCGCCTCGCCCTTGAACAGGATCTCTCCCCGCTGGCTGTCCTCAAGCAGGTTGCAGCAGCGCAGCAGCGTCGATTTCCCCGATCCCGAGGACCCGATCAGCGATATCACCTCACCCCGGCGCGCGCTGAGAGAGACGCCTTTCAGCACCTCAAGCTCGCCATAGGCCTTGTGCAGATCGCGGACCTCGATGACGGAAACGTCGGTCTCTTGCGTTTGGTCTGGCACGAATTTCATCCCCGGTTTGATCGAATAGGGACGATATTCCGCCAATTTACAATGCGCTTTTTGTGCGTTCCGTTACGGAAACCCCGGCAAAATGGCTAGTTGACCGGCACATCCTGCGAAGGTGGCGGCGGTGTGGGGACGGCGAGATAGGCGCTGGCGGGGATCGCGGCAAGGCCGGTCAGACCCAGCGCGGCGCGGTCTTCGGCCGCAAGCGCGGTGATGGCCGATGCCACCGCACGGGCCAGCGGCGCGGTGTCGCGGCCCCTGGCGGTGATAAGCGGCAGCCCCGGCGTCGGGTCGGTATGGCCGATGACGCGCAGCGTGCCGGACAGTTCGGGATGCCAGGCGTCGATCAGGCGCCAGCTGACCGCGTCGATGGCGGCGATGTCGGCCTTGCCGGCGGCCACGGCGCGGGCGCTGTCGCGATGGGCGCCGGTGTGGCGGGTATGGGTGAAGCGCAGCCCCGCCTTCGCCATCTGGTTTTGCGGCGCGGCCCAGCCCGACTGGCTGTCCTGCCCGTTGAAGGCCAGCGTGCGGTCGATGAAATCCACAGCCTCGCCCGGTTCATCCGCGCGGGTGACGAAGACGGAATAGTAATGGCCCGGCGGCGCGTCGGGCAGGGCGTAATCGGGGGTTCCGACAAGCTCCACCTGGCCATGAAGCCGGGTCCGGTAGGGCATCCCGCAGGTCTGGCCCAGAAGCAGGTCGGGGCTTTCCCAAAGCTCCCAAAGCTTTTCGTCCCGCGTCAGGTCCTGTGGCGCCGGGATCCCTTCATCGGCCATGGCCGTGCGGATCAATTGCCAGAAACGGTCGTGTTCCGCACGGACCTGCGGCCAGTCATACATCGCGAGCGTGGCAATCATTCCCCGCTTTTCTCCACATTCTGCCGGGCAATGGCCCGGTCACGGTCATTGATGCCAAGCAGGTCGGCGGTGACGCGGATCATCGCATCCTCGCGCGGGTCGCGTTCGCCGTCCGAGAGCGCGACGGACCAGAGCGCTTCCATCAGGCTCATCCGGTCCTCATAGGGGACCGCCTCTTTCAGTGCGCGGGTGAAGCGCACGGTGTCGGGCGCGTTCGCCTCAAGCTCCTCTGCGTCGGCACGGGCGCTGGCGGCCTCGAAGGGCGACAGGTGATAGCGCCGGGAAAGGATGCGGTCGATGCGGGCGCGCTCCTCCTCGGTGTAGTTCTCGTCCGCGCGGGCAAGGCGGACCAGAAGCGCGCCAAGCGCGCGCAGCGCGTCGGGTTCGGGCAGCCGGTCGGGCTGTTCGGTGAAAAGCGATGTCAGGATACGGCCAAGCATGTGAGGGATATATCCAGACTGTCCGGGTTCCGAAAGGCCCGCGTTTTCACTAATGCAGGAGCGGCGGTGTGGGACCTCGCGGTGGCGAAGGCTGGATTGCGCCCAGATCATCGCCAAATGGCCATGTTTCCCGCACATTGTTCACGCAACCTGTGGCCACGGCAGCGGACGGCGCCGGAACAAAGATCGGGGTAAGGGTTTGACGGGCGGGGCCATCGAAGGGCTGATGCAGGCGATAAGGGCGCGCGACAGGGCGATTGCCCCTATGCTGCTTGCCGTCTGGGCGGTCTTCGTGATCCTGTCGCGCTGGAACACCTGGCCGCAGGACCTGTCCTCGCTCTATGTCGCGGGGCATCTGTGGCAAAGCGGGCAGGGCGATCTGGTCTATGCCGCGCCGGGGGCGTCTGCCTCATACGCGGAGGGCTGGGGGCCGGTGATGCATGACCTCGGCATTGCCGACAAGCTGACCTTTCCCTATCTCTACCCGCCGCTCTGGCTTGCGGTTCTGGGGCCTGTCACCACGCTTGTCAGCCCGCAGGGTTTCGCCAATGCCGTGCTTCTGATCCAGATGCCGATGCTGGCGGCGATGGTGTGGTGCGCCGGGCGGCTGTTGCGGCCGCGTGCGATGCCGCTGTCGCTTTGGTGCCTGATCGGGCTTGTCACCCTTAGCTGGACGATCCACGCGACAATCGCGATCCTGCACAATCAGCCGACGATCACGGTTGCCTTCCTGACCGTCATGGCCTTCGCCACTCTGCGCGACAGGCCGGGTCTTGCCGGTACGGCGCTGGCCCTTGCCGCCGCCATCAAGCTGTCGCCCGCCCTGCTGGCGCTGGTCTTCGTTATCGACCGCCGCTGGCGCGCGCTGGCGGCCTTTGGCGTTGTCGGAGGCGGGCTTGGCCTGCTGAGCTTGACTGTCTGCGGCCCTGCCATGACGGTCGCCTTTCTCGAACTTCTGCACAAGATCAATGCTGTCGTCACGCTGGCCCCCGTGAATACCTCGATCCGCTCCGCACTGGTCGCGCTGGTGATGGGGCGAGAGGTGGGGGTCATCATGCCGCCGGGATCGTCGGCGATGCTTTACAGCGACGTCCCCGGCTGGATCGGGCCAGCGGTGGTGCTGGCGGCGCTTGCCCTGATGGCGGCCTTCCTGCGCGTCCTTTGGCGCCAGCCGGGAGAGGTCCGCCGCTATGCCGGGCTTTTGTCCTTTTCCATCATCATCGCGCTGTTCGGGCCGCTTGGCTGGCTGCACTATTATGTGCTGCCGCTCTTGCTGCTGCCGGGGCTTTTCGCGCTATATCCGGCGCGTGTCGCGCTGCCCCTTGTCCTGACGGTCATGGTCCCGGCGCTGCTGCCGGTCGCCCTGCATGTCGGCGCGCTGCCCTGGCCCGCCGCCAACGCGACCTGGATCGCCTGCGCCACCTGGCTTATCGTCCTTGCGGCGCTTTACCTGCGCCTTCGCCGCCCCCCCGCCCGTCAGTATTTCGCGGGAACGTACAGCTCCGGCGGCAGCACCGCGCGCTCATAGGCGGGGTTGAAGACCCGGTCGGGCAGCGTGATCTCCTCATGCGGGACCTCACCATAGGGCATCAGGCTGAGAAGGTGGTCGATGCAGTTCAGCCGCGCCCGCTTCTTGTCATTGCCCGGCACGATGTACCACGGCGCCTCGGGGATGTTGGTCTGGGCCATCATCTCTTCCTTGGCCTTTGTATAAAGCTCCCACCGGACGCGGGATTGCAGGTCCATGGGCGAAAGCTTCCACTGTTTCATCGGGTCGTGGATGCGCATGAGAAAGCGCATCTGCTGTTCCTCGTCCGTGATGGAGAACCAGTATTTCACCAGCCGGATGCCCGACCGCACCAGCATCCGCTCAAACTCCGGCACGTCATGGAAGAAGTCCTGCACCTCATCCTCGGTCGCAAAGCCCATCACCCGTTCGACACCCGCGCGGTTGTACCAGCTCCGGTCGAACAGCACGATTTCGCCCCCGGCGGGCAGATGGGGGACGTAGCGCTGAAAATACCACTGGGTCTTTTCGCGGTCCGTGGGCGCGGGGAGGGCCACGACGCGGGCCACGCGCGGGTTCAGCCGCTGGGTGATGCGCTTTATGACGCCACCCTTTCCGGCGCTGTCGCGGCCCTCGAACAGGACGACGACCTTCTCCTTGGAATGCTGCACCCAGTCCTGAAGCTTGATGAGTTCCGATTGCAGGCGGATCAGGCTTTGGAAATAGACCCGGCGGTCGATCGTGTCGGGGTGGTGGGTCTTGTAGATCTTCTTGATTTCCTGCGACAGGACGGCGTCCTCAAGCTCAAGCTCGTAATCTTCGTCGAGCGTGTCGGCAAGCTCGGCCTCAAGCCAGTCCTGTGTGGGGTTCGTGTCGTCGGGGGCGGTCATGTCGGGCTCCGTTCGGGACCTTGGGATCGGTGGTTTGGACCATATCAGGATGACGGGCAGGTGACAGGCCGGGCCGTCAACCCGCCTTGCCGCGCATTTCAAGGAAGCGTTCGTACATCATCCGGTATTCGGTCGGGATGTCGCGGATCGAGAGAAGGCCGATGCAATGGTCGCCCTCGGTCACCGGCATGTGGCGGAAATGCCCCTCGCCCATCTCGCGGATCGCCTCGGCAAGGCCATGGTCGGCGGGAATGGTGCGGGGCTGTTTCGTCATCACCTCGGCCACGAGGACCCGTGCCGGATCGGCATCCTGCCCGACGCAGCGGCGGATGATGTCACGCTCCGAGATCACCCCCGCGATGCGTTCCCCGTCCAGCACGACAAGCGCGCCGATGTCGAAATGGTCAAGCGTATGGGCCGCATCGCGCACCGTCGCACCGGGGGCGATGGAAGGGACGGGGCGGGCGCCGAGGACGTCGCGAATGGTGCGGATATGCATGGGGACCTCGCGGGTTTATGAGGACTATCTAGGCGAGGAGGGGTCGGGTGGGAAGAGGGGTGAGGCGCGGTCGGGCCTCGGCCCGATCCATCGCTCCGGTGGAGCGATGGAAGCGGCGAACGCCCGGTCTGCAAAGGCCGGGCCGGGGGAGAACCGCAGCCGCCGCGCGCGTCAGAGGACCGGAAGGGAAAGGTCCAGTGGACCTTTCCCCGGTCCGATTGCCCGAAGGCGCAAGCCGAAGGGCAAGGGGCTATCGGGTTGCGCCTTGCGTCTGTCATCGGGGCGCGCCTGCCTGGGGTGAGGCCGGATCAGAAACGGTCCGGTGGACCGTTTCCCGGTCGAACGCCCGCCCGCGTCGGGCGGGCCGGGAGCGCGCGGAACGCGCCTGCCGGGGGGTGATGAGGGATCAGCAAAGGTCCAGTGGACCTTTGTCCCGAAGAACGCCGCGCCCGTGGCGCGGCTGGTGGCAGGCGCGGCCCGATTTGTCGAAGGGCAAATCGGGCGGGGAAGGGCGGTCGGGTTCAGATCTCAAGAAAACATGCGTCCAAACAAGATCGATGCACGAGTCCGCGCCCGAAGATATTTCTAACGTCGAAGCGAGGAAATACATTCGCCGTCGAACGTTCGGTTGTCTGAACTCCCCGGCCCAGACACGGTAACGGACGCTGGCATTCTAAGTGAGAAAACAAACTCTTGGGCGTCCACCGTGGCCACCATGAGGCTGGAGCCAACCGAAAGTAAGACGGGCGTACGCTCACCAATCTGTAAAGTATTTTCTTCTGATCCCATGCCGCCGTTAAACGTCAACAACATTAACGGCAGTTTCTCGAACTTGCAGGCCACTACTACCTGCTCATTTGCGAACGCTGAACTGCAACTTGCAATCATAGATAGTGCGAGGAAGTGTCTAGAAAAGATCAATACTGAAACTCCTTACGCGAATTTCCTGCCTCATTCTCCATGTCCAAACAGCCATCTAAAATGACATATGATCCGCCGCTTACCCGCGCGACTTCGTCACAGTACTTTCGCGCTTGGGACGGCAGCTCGTTCCAAGCCGCCTTTCGCCGGTTATAAGCCCCCTGCTCCATATCGAAACAGCCGCCATAGACGACTTCGGAACCACCGCTGATGTCAGAAACTTCACGGCAGTAAGTTTCGACATCATAGCGAGGTATCGCGTCAGCGCTTGCTGCCGTCGCGCAAAGGCTAAGAAAAAGAATGGTTGAGAAAACTCTCCAGACCAAGATGTTCCTCTTCAATACTTGCCGCATTTGAACGACGGGGTTAGCGTGCGACTATACTCTGTGAGAACGATGGCAAAATTCAGGTCGGCCACGCGCTAGTAAATGGGCGCGTTCTTCCCCCTCACACCAACCGCTCCACCTCCTTCGCCGCCCGGACGAAATCCGCAAATAGCGGATGGGGCGCGAAAGGTTTCGACTTCAACTCGGGGTGATACTGCACCCCGATGAACCAGGGGTGGTCCTTCCATTCCACGATCTCGGGCAGGCGGCCGTCCGGGGACATGCCGGAAAACACCAGCCCGCAGCTTTCCAGCTTTTCGCGGTACTTGGTGTCCACCTCATAGCGGTGGCGGTGGCGTTCCTCGATCTCGGCCGCGCCATAGACCTCGGCGACCTTTGAGCCGTCCTTCAGATGCGCGGTATAGGCGCCAAGCCGCATGGTGCCGCCCTTGTCGTCGTCGACCTTGCGGGCGACCATGTGGTTGCCCTGCACCCATTCCTTCAGGTGATAAACGACCGGCTCGAACCGCTTTTCGCCCTTCTCGTGGTCGAACTCCTCGGACCCGGCCTTGGTCATGCCGGCGACGTTGCGCGCGGCCTCGATGACGGCCATCTGCATGCCCAGACAGATGCCCAGATACGGCACCCCCTTTTCGCGGGCGAATTGCGCGGCCTTGATCTTGCCTTCCGTGCCGCGTTCGCCGAACCCGCCGGGGACGAGGATGGCGTGATAGCCCTCAAGGTAGGGCGCCGGGTCCTCGCGTTCAAAGATCTCGGCGTCGATCCATTCGGCCTTGACCTTCACGCGGTTGGCCATGCCGCCATGGGTCAGCGCCTCGGCGATGGATTTATAGGCGTCTTCCAGTTGCGTGTACTTGCCGACGATGGCGACGCGGACCAGACCTTCGGCATTGGTCAGCCGGTCCATCACGTCTTCCCAGCGGTCCAGATTGGGCTTCGGCGCAGGGGCAATCCCGAAGGCATCCAGCACCGCCTGATCCAGCCCCGCGCGGTGATAGGCCAGCGGCGCCTCATAGATCGACCTCAGGTCATAGGCCGGGATCACCGCATCCGGGCGGACGTTGCAGAACAGCGCGATCTTGGCGATTTCCTTGGCCGGGATTTCGTGTTCGGAGCGGCAGACAAGGACATCCGGCGCGATACCGATGGAGCGTAGTTCCTTCACCGAATGCTGGGTCGGCTTGGTCTTCAACTCTCCGCTGGCAGAGATATAGGGCAAAAGCGTCAGGTGCATGAAGATGCATTGGCCGCGCGGGCGGTCCTGCGCGAACTGGCGGATCGCCTCGAAGAAGGGCAGGCCCTCGATATCGCCGACGGTGCCGCCGATCTCACAGAGCATGAAATCGACCTCGGTATCGCCGATGGAGAGGAAATCCTTGATCTCGTTCGTCACATGGGGAACGACCTGGATCGTCTTGCCAAGGTAATCGCCGCGCCGCTCCTTCTCAAGCACGTTGGAATAGATCCGGCCGGAGGAGACGGAATCGGTCTTGCGCGCCGGGACCCCGGTGAAGCGTTCGTAATGGCCAAGGTCGAGATCGGTTTCCGCCCCGTCGTCGGTGACGAAGACCTCACCATGCTCAAAGGGCGACATCGTGCCGGGGTCGACGTTCAGATAGGGGTCGAGCTTGCGCAGCCGTACCGAATAGCCCCGCGCCTGCAAAAGCGCGCCCAAGGCCGCCGAGGCCAGCCCCTTGCCAAGCGAAGAAACCACACCGCCGGTGATGAAGATGTAACGTGCCATGCGGTGAACTCCCGTGCGTGCCTGCAAATTTCATGGATTCGCCGGTCCGCAACGGACCCGGCATCACGGGATTAAAGAGCTATCAGATTCGTGGCCCACCCGCAACCGGACCGCAAAACTTTGTGGCGCGGGGGATGCGCCGCCAAATACCTTGTGGTGCGGTCTATTCCGCGGGCGGGGGCGCCATGGGGGCGTCGCCGCTTGCGGGCGCGGTGTCGGTGCTGGCCGGCGGGGGGGCAAGGTCAAGCGTGGGCAGGGCCGGGGCCGTGTCCGCCGGGGCGCCCGCCGTGCTGTCCAGGACCGAGACACCTTTGGAATCGCGTGCTGCCAGGATCGTCAGCGTGATCGAGGTCGCCAGGAACGCCACCGCCAGAAGCCAGGTCACCTTTTGCAGCGCGCTGGTTGCGCCCCGGTTCGACATGACGCCGCCGCCGCCCAGAAGCCCGCCACCCTCGGACCGCTGAAGAAGCACCACGCCGATCAGGAGCAGGGCGAGGATGAGGTGGACGGAAAGGACGACGTTCTGCATTGTGGCCTTCGGTTCTGCTGACGCGCCTATCTAGGGCGATGTGTCTTTCAGTGCAAGGCGGAAGCGGGCGGTTTCAGCCCTCGATCTCGTCCACGCTGGCCTGACCGGACAGCCGCTGGCGCAGGATCGACCAGGAAAGCCCGATCCCGAGGATCAGCGACAGGACAAGGATGCCAAGCCAGAGGTTCAGCGACGGGTTGGTCAGCGACAGCACGCCCCAGTCGATCAGGACCCAGATCCCGGCCCCGAAGATCGCCGCGATCAGCACCACGCCAAAGGCCCCGATAGAGCGCAGGGTGGCGACGATATAGACCATGTAGCCGACCCCCAGCAGCAGCCCGAGAAAGACCGCAAGCGGCATCTGGTCGGCCCAGCTGCCCCGGACCCAGTGGACGTAGTTCCAGCGCGTCGGGTTGAACGTCGCCGACAACAGCACGAAGGCGCCTAGCCAGCGCAGAAGAATGCCCATCGGCCGCTCCCTTGGTTTGGCTCTGGTTAGACGGGCGACGGGGGGCTGTCCAGAGGGGGGCTTGGCGGTCGCTTATAGCATTTCGGGTTTACACTGACTCAGAATTTGAACCTGTTTCGTTCGAATTCTGATACTTGCTTTCTCAACGCAAACCCGAAACGCTTTAGCTGTCGTCCCGCGCGGGCAGCGCCGCCAGCCATTTCGCCAGCAGGGCGGAAAGCTGCGTCCGTTCGTCGGCGGTCAGCCCGTCCAGCAGGCGCAATTCGTTCGCGGCATGGGCGGGCAGGGCCTTTTCGATCAGGGCGTGGCCCTTGTCGGTCAGGCTGACCAGCGTGCCGCGCCGGTCCTCGGGGTTGGGGCTGCGCCGGATCAGGCCGGATTTCTCAAGCCGGTCGAGCCGCGCCGTCATCCCGCCCGAGGACATCATCGCCGCCTCGTAAAGCTGCGTCGGCGTCAGCGCATAGGGCGGCCCGGCGCGGCGCAGCGTCGCGATCACGTCGAACTCCCCCCCCTGAAGCCCGAAGCCCCGCATCATCGGTGCCAGATGGTCGCGGTCGATGGAAAGCCAAAGCTCCGACAGCCTGCCGACGATCTCCATCGCCGAGGTGTCGACCTCGGGCATCTCGCGCGCCCATTGGCTTACCGCGAACCCGGCGCGGTCCATTTGTCTTGACATCAAGATACTTTGTATTAAGTTACTTTCTGTCGAGTATCATAACCGCGAACAGGAGCCATTCCAATGACGATCTCGCATGTGAACGGTGCGGGCGTGATGCCCGTCACCGCCCGGATGTCCCTTGCCGCCCCGGCGCTTCTGATCGCGGTCGGGGCGCTTCTGGCCGGGTCGGTCCTGTTGTCGAAACTCGCGGCGGGGCAGGGGGCGCCGATGTTACCTTATCTCAGCGCGGTCCTGACCGGGGCGGGCGGGGTGCTGGCCTTGTTCGGCGCGCTGACGGGACAGATGCGGGGGGCTGTGCGCTATCTGCCCTACGCGCTGGGGGCGGGGGTCTTCATGGCGCTGCCCTCGGCCATGGGCTATCTGACGGTGGCCGAGGTGGGGGCGGGATTCATCTCGCTCACCTTCGCGTTTCCGATGCTGCTGACCTGGCTGATCTCGGTCCTCTTGCGGATGGAACGGCTGCGGCTTTTGCCGGTGCTGGGGGTGCTGTCGGGCCTCTCGGGCGGGCTGATACTGGCGCTTGGCAAGGCGGGTGTCGCGGGGGCAGGGGCGCCGGTTTCGGCGACGCTGACGGCCAGCCTGATCCCGGTCGTGGTGGCGCTGGGCAATATCTACCGCACCCGGCTTTGGCCGCGTGGCGCCGAGGCGCTGCCGCTGGCGGCGCTGACCCTGATCGCGGGCGGGTTCCTGAGCCTGCCTTTCGCGCTGCCGACCGCGCTGGCACAGGGCGCCGCCTTTGCCGCCGCGCTGCCGGTTGCGATCCTTGCCGCCCTTGTCGTCGCCGGCCAGATGGTCTTGCAGTTCCGCCTTCAGGCGCTGGCCGGCCCAGTCTACATGAGCCAGATCGGCGCCGTCGCCGCCGTGATGGGGACGCTGATCGCGGTCGGCGCGATGGGGGAAGGCCTGCCCGGCGGCTTTGTCCCCGCCGCCCTTCTGATCGCCGCCGGGGCGGGCGCCTTTCAGTGGGCGCGCCGCCACGGCTGAGGCCCTCGCGCGCGCCCGGCCCTTGACTTCCTGCCCCCGGCTAAGCCAACTCGCCGCGCCATGATCGACTTTCGCCCTGTCGGCTACGTTATCGGCCTCCTCGTCACGGGGCTTGGGATCGCCATGCTGGTGCCGATGGCGCTTGACCTCGCCATGGGTGACGGCAACGGCCATGCCTTTCTTGAAGCGGCGCTCTTCTCCACCCTCATCGGCGGGCTGACGGCGCTGGCCTGCCGCAATGCCGGGGTCGGGACCATGACGATGCGGCAGGCCTTCCTGCTGACCTTCTTCGTCTGGGTCGTGCTGCCGCTTTTCGGCGCCTTGCCGTTTCTGATCGGCGCGCCCGACGTGGGCTTTACCGACGCCTACTTCGAGGCGGTGTCGGGCATCACCACCACCGGGTCCTCGGTCTTTCCGGGGCTTGATGATCTGCCCGCCGGGGTGAACCTCTGGCGCGGGATGCTGAACTGGTTCGGGGGCCTCGGGATCGCCTTCATCGCGATGATCTTCCTGCCGCATCTGCGCCTTGGCGGCATGCAGTTTTTTCGCGCGCAGGGCTTTGACACGCTGGGCAAGACGCTGCCGCGCGCCGTCGACATCGCGCGCGGGCTGCTCGCGGTCTATGTCGGGCTGACCATCGCCTGCGGGCTGAGCTATTCGGCCCTTGGCATGTCGGTCCTCGATTCCGTCGTGAACGCGATGGCGACCATCGCCACGGGCGGCTTTTCGGCCACCGATGCCTCCTTCGGCAAATATGCGGGGCCCGCGGAATATGCCGGCGCGCTGTTCATGGTGCTGGGAAGCCTGCCCTATATCCGCTTCATGCAGCTTGCCACCGGCAGCGCGCGGCCGATGTTGCGCGATGTGCAGGTCCGGGCCTATCTGCTCTGGATCGCCATCGCCGTCGCCGTGGTCACGGTCTATCGCCTCTTCACCAGCGACCTGCCGGTCGAGGCGGTGTTTCGCGGCACGCTCTTCAACCTGATCTCGGTTTTTTCCGGCACCGGATTCGGCAGCGATTCGATCTCGAACTGGGGGCCGTTCGCGGTGGTCGTGGCGGCCTGTGTCGGGATGATCGGCGGCTGTTCTTCATCCAGTTCCGGGGCGCTCAGCGTGTTTCGGGTGCAGGTGACGCTGGCCGCCATCCGTTCCCGCATCCGGCTTTTGCACTCCCCCCACCGGATCGAGCCTGTGCGCTATGACGGCCGCACCGTGGGGGAGGAGGTTCTGAGCCCGATCATCCTGCATGTGACCTCTTACATCTTTCTCATCGGCCTGCTCAGCGTGATGCTCGCCTTCGAGGGGATCGACCTGCAATCGGCCTTTTTCGCGATCTGGACCTCGATCGGGAATATCGGCTACGGCTTTGGCGACATGCTGGCGCGGACGGGGACGTTCGTCGATTTTCCCGCCGCCGCGAAATGGGTGCTGATCGCGACGATGATCATGGGGCGGCTTGGCCTTCTGGCCTTCCTGATCCTGATCCTGCCGCAGTTCTGGCGCGCCTGAGAGGGCGCGGCGGCACGGGGCCTGCTTGACAGCCGGGCCGGGGCAGGCGAACGCTGCCACATGCTTGACCTGCGCCCCATCGGCTATGTGATCGGATTGCTTGCCGCCTTTCTGGGGGCGACGATGCTGATCCCGCTGGCCGTCGATCTTTACCATGGCAACGACCACTGGCGATCTTTCGGCACCAGCGCGCTGATCGCCTGGGGGACCGGGGTGTTGCTGGCGTTGTCCTGCGCCAACGGGGTGCGGGCGCGGCTGACGGTGCAGCAGACCTTCCTTCTGGCCACCGCCGTCTGGGTCGCGCTGCCGCTTTTCGGGGCGGTACCCTTCATCATCGGCGCGACCGAGGCGCGGGTGGTCGACGCGGTGTTCGAGGCGATGTCGGGCATGACCACGACCGGGGCCACGGTCTTTGCGAAGCTTGAGGACCTGCCCGAAGGGCTGCTTCTCTGGCGGTCGATGCTGCAATGGTTCGGCGGGGTCGGGATCATCGTCGTGGCGATGGTGTTCCTGCCGGAACTGCGCGTTGGCGGGATGCAGATCTTCCGGTCCGAGGCCTTCGATACCGGCGGCAAGGTCCTGCCCCGCGCGGCAGAGATCGCGGCGCGCATCTCGGCCATCTATGTCGGGCTTACGATCGCCTGCCACGTGGCCTATGTGATGGTTGGCATGGATAATTTCGAGGCCGCGAACCACGCGCTGACGACGCTGTCGACGGGCGGGTTTTCGACCTCGGACGCCTCGTTCGGGGCGTTTCAGGGGGTGCCGGAATACGTCGCCTCGGTCTTCATGGTGCTGGCGAGCCTGCCTTTCGTGCGCTACGTTCAGGTCGCCTCCGGCTCCGCCAAGCCGCTTTTCCGCGACACTCAGGTGCGGGCGTTCCTGTGGATCATCGCGGTGCTGGTCGCCGTCATCACCGCCTACCGGATCATCGCCAATGACGATCACGCCGAACATGCGTTCCGCGAGGCGGTGTTCAACGTGACCTCGATCATCACCGGCACCGGCTATGCCAGCGTGGATTACCAGCTATGGGGCGCCTTCCCGGTCGTGCTGTTTTTCTTCATCGGGCTTATCGGGGGCTGCGCGGGATCGACCTGCTGTTCGGTCAAGATCTTTCGCTATCAGCTCATGGTCGCGGCCGTGCGGGCGCAGATCCGGCGCATCCACAGCCCCAACGGCATCTTCACGCCGCGCTATGACGGCCGCCCGGTGACGGCCGAGGTGTTGAACTCTGTCACCTCGTTCTTCGGCGTCTTCATCGTGACGCTGGGTCTGATCGCCATCGCGCTGGGGCTGACCGGGCTTGACTTCGTCACGGCGCTGTCGGGCGCGGCGACGGCGATTGCCAATATCGGGCCGGGGCTGGGCGACATCATCGGCCCGGCGGGGAATTTCGCGGCGCTGAACGACGCCGCGAAATGGATTTTGGCCTTCGCGATGCTGCTGGGGCGGTTGGAGCTTCTGGTCGTGCTGGTGATCTTCCTGCCGCGCTTCTGGCGGGCGTGAAGGCCCCCCTGTCACGACCAGCCCCTTACTCCCAGCAGGAGACCTGCACCGTCATGTCACGGCCCAGCCGCGCCAGATCCTCGGCGGCCATCGCGCCGGGGGCAGGGGTGGTGGTCTCGGCCTCGCCCGCTGTCGCGCCTGTCGTCTCGGCCGGACCCATGGCCGACCGGATCACGGCGCTGTCGGCGGCAAAGCTGACATCCTCGGGCAGGATGCGGCCGCCATCGGAGACCTTCGGCAGCAGCATCCCGATCACCCGGCCCGTCGCGTCAAGGACCGGGCCGCCCGCGTCGCCCTCAAGCGCCTTCAAGGCGAGCCGTTCGCGCGCGGTGTTGCCGTCCAGGTCCTTGGTGTCGGCCAGCGTGCCGAAGGTCACGACCGGCTCGGTCAGGGTGTCGGGGTAGGAATAGCCCGCCACCGCGATCTCCCCGCCGACGCCGGTCGCCGAGGCCTTCAACTGCGCCACGCCCAGCGGCGCGAGCGCGGTGTCCGGCATCAGGATCGCGACGCCGTTGACGTCGTCCTGCGCGGCCACGGTCATGGCGATGCCGCCGTCGATGGTCAGCCGCCCGCAGCCCTTCAGAACCTCGGTCGTGGTCGCGACCCGGCCCGTGGCATCGACGTAGAAGCCGGAACGGGACATCAGCGGCCTGCGCACCGCCAGCCCCGCGACAAGGTCCGCGCGGCTGACCGCCATCGGCTGACCAAGGCTGTCATCCAGCGCATGATCGCCCACGGGCCGGAAGCCCGATTTCATCGCCGCCAGCACCTTTTCCGCCCGCGCCGCGTCCGCCATCGGCCAGACGAGGGTAAAGCCCTTCACGAAGCCGCCCTTCAGCGCCACCTCGGTATAGGACCCGATCCGGTCATTCGCCCCGGTCAGGACGAAGGAGTTGCGGCCCAGCTGACGCTCCCCCTCCAGCGGCACGATTTCCAACGTCTGCATCAGGTCATAAAGCCCCGACAGCGTGGTCTGGTCGCCGGGCTGGGAGATCAGGAGCGCGCGGTAGCCCGAGCCGTCCTTTTCCTTGTATTGCACGAAGGGCGGCTGGTAGCGGTCGAAGGCGACAAGGGACAGGGGCAGGGTAATCTCGATCCCCGCCTCATCCTCGGCCACGGCCTGAAACCCGATGGCGTCGCGTTCGCCTTCATAGCCCGAAAGCAGGCGACCCCGCTGCGCGGTGGTCAGGACGCCGGTCGGCTCAAGCCCCTCGGCCGTCTGCCATTCTGCCATGCTGCGCCGTGTGCCGGGGCCGAAGGCGCCGTCGATGGCGCCGGCGTAATGGCCATACCATTGCAGCGCCTCCTGAAGCTCTTTCCGGTCGTCGCCGGTCAAAAGCGCCTCGGACCGGCGCGCCTCGGCCGGTGTCTCGTCCGGCAGGACGGCGGGCAGCGTCACAGCGGGCGTTTGCGCCTGCGGCGTTTCGACACTGACGACGGGGCCGCTCGCCGGGGCAGGGGCCGTCACGGCGCCACCCACCGGCCAGAACTGGCGGCCAAAGCGCCCGCCGTCGGACACATAGCTGTCCGACGGGATCAGCCGCTCGCCGCGCAGCAGTTGCAACTGCACCGCCGCCTCGGTGTCCGTATAGGGGCCAAGCGCGATGGCATACCATCCGGTCGACATGGCAAAGCCCGCGACATTGGGGAAGGCGTTGGCATAGGCGCGGGCGCGTTCCTCGGCCTCCGACAATGTCGGGCGGGCCTCGATCTGCACCCAGCTCTGCTGTGCCCATGACGCGGCCGATGCCGCCAGCCAAAGCACGATTCCAATCCAGAGCCTCGTCAAACGCATGTCAAATAGCCTTCCTGTTTCCGATCGTCGCGAATCCGCGCCAGACCCTAGCAGGATGGGCGGCGGCGTCACCTCACAAACGCCGCGGGGCCGATTGACCCTGTCCGGCCTGTTGCCTATTGAGAACGCGCTTTCCCTACGCCAAAGGCGCGCCATGACCACGACCCAGCCCCGTTCCTTCCAGGAAATCATCCTGCGGCTTCAGACCTACTGGGCTGGGAAGGGCTGCGCCGTGCTGCAACCCTATGACATGGAGGTCGGCGCAGGCACCTTCCACCCGGCGACGACGCTGCGGGCGCTGGGGTCAAAGCCCTGGGCGGCGGCCTATGTCCAGCCCTCGCGCCGCCCGACCGACGGGCGCTATGGCGAGAACCCGAACCGCTTGCAGCACTATTACCAGTATCAGGTCCTCATCAAACCTTCGCCGCCCGACTTGCAGGCGCTTTACCTTGGCAGCCTTGCCGCCATCGGCATCGACGCCTCGCTCCACGACATCCGCTTTGTCGAGGATGACTGGGAAAGCCCGACGCTGGGCGCCTGGGGCCTTGGCTGGGAGGTCTGGTGCGACGGCATGGAGGTGAGCCAGTTCACCTATTTCCAGCAGGTCGGCGGGCATGACTGCCACCCGGTTTCGGGCGAACTGACCTATGGTCTCGAACGCCTTGCCATGTATGTCCTTGGCATCGACCACGTCATGCAGATGCCCTTCAACGATCCGCAATCGCCGATCCCGCTGACTTATGGCGACATCTTCCGCCAGACAGAGCAGGAATATTCCCGCTGGAACTTCGATCAGGCCGATACCGACATGCTCTTGAAGCATTTCGAGGATGCCGAGGCGGAATGCGAACGCATCCTTGCCGCCCCTGCCAAGGACAAGGCGGGCCGCGCGATCATCATGGCCCATCCCGCCTATGACCAGTGCATCAAGGCCTCCCACCTCTTCAACCTCCTGGATGCGCGGGGCGTTATCTCGGTCACCGAGCGGCAGGCCTATATCGGCCGGGTCCGGGCGCTGGCCAAGAAATGCGCCGATGCCTTCGTGACCACCGAAGCCGGCGGCGGGGTTGCGGCGTGAATGGCAAATATGTCGTGGGGTTCATCGTGCTGACCGCCCTTTTCGCCGGTGCGGCCGTCTATTACCTTCAGGAATACGGCTATTACCGGGACATCGCCCCTGCCTCGGCGGCGGCCGCGATCCGCATCACGGACCTGTCCGGCGCGGAAGAGCCGATGCTGACCGACGGCTTCACCGGCATCGACGCCGACAGCTCCCCCCTGCGGTTCCGGGGCTGTTTCATGACGCCCATGTCGCTGGCGATGCTGAGCGAGACCTACGCCCTTTACCCCGACCCGACGCCGCTGAACGCGCCTTCGTGGTTCGATTGCTTCGACAGCGGCCGCCTGACCGAGGATCTCGCCTCCGGCGCCGCCGTCGCCTTCCTGTCCGAAAAGAACATCGCCCCCGGTGTGGACCGTGTGGTTGCCGTCTATCCCGACGGCCACGCCTATGCCTGGCAGCAGCTGAACGAAAGCGCGGAGAAGTAAATGCCCGATCTCCTCATCGAACTCTTCTCCGAGGAAATCCCCGCCCGGATGCAGGGCAAGGCGCGTGACGACCTGAAAAAGCTGGTCACCGACGGGCTGGTCGAGGCGGGGCTGACCTATGCCGGCGCCCATGCGCTGTCCACCCCCCGCCGTCTGGTGCTGGCGATCGAGGGGCTGACGGGCGAAAGCCGCAGCCAGCGCGAGGAACGCAAGGGGCCGTCGACGGCTGCGCCCGAACAGGCGGTGCAGGGCTTCCTGCGCGCGACCGGCCTGACGATGGAGCAGTTGGAGGTGCGCGACGACAAGAAGGGCCAGGTCTATTTCGCCGTGATCGAAAAGCCCGGCCGCGAGGCGGCGGAGATCGTGGCCGAGGTTCTGGAAACCACGATCCGCGCCTTCCCGTGGCCCAAGTCGATGCGCTGGGGGGCGGGCAGCTTGCGCTGGGTGCGACCGCTTCATTCCATCCTCTGCCTGCTGACCGACGAAAACGGGGCCGAGGTCGTGCCGCTGACCATCGACGGCATCGCCGCCGGGAACAGCACGCGCGGCCACCGCTTCCTTGCGCCCGACAGCTTCGCGGTGTCCTCCTTCGACGACTACGCCGCGAAGCTGAAACGCGCCTTCGTCATGCTCGACCCGGCCGAGCGCGCCGACCAGATCTGGAACGACGCCACCAACGCCGCCTTCGCCGCCGGGCTTGAGGTGGTGGAGGACAAGGGCCTTCTGACCGAGGTCGCGGGGCTGGTCGAATGGCCCGTCGTCCTGATGGGCAAGATCGACGAGACCTTCCTTGGCCTGCCGCCCGAGGTGCTGCAAACCAGCATGCGCGAGCATCAGAAGTTCTTTTCCTGCCGCAACCCGAAAACCGGCCGGATCGAGGGCTTCATCACGGTCGCCAATACCGAAACGGCGGACCACGGCGCGACGATCCTGAAGGGCAACCAGAAGGTGCTGTCGGCGCGGCTGTCGGATGCCAAGTTCTTCTGGGAGAATGACCTGCGCGTGGCACGGGCGGGCATGGACGAATGGCTCGACGGGCTGAACGCCGTCACCTTCCACAACAAGCTGGGGAGCCAGGCCGACCGCGTCGGCCGCATCGCCGCGCTGGCGCGCGAGATCGCGCCGCTGGTCGGCGCCGACGCGGAGGACGCCGCCGAGGCCGCGCGCATCGCCAAGGCCGACCTGCGCTCGCAGATGGTGGGCGAGTTTCCCGAACTGCAAGGCGTGATGGGCCGCTATTATGCGCAGGAATACCTGAAGACGACCCCGCCCCGGTCCCCGAACCGGGGCCTCGATGACGCGGCGGGAGGCCCCGGATCAGGTCCGGGGCGGGCTCCCGGATCAGGTCCGGGGCGCGACGTCAGCGCCATCGCCGACGCCGCCCGCGACCACTGGCGCCCGAAAGGGGAAAGCGACTCGGTCCCGACAGAGCCGGTTTCGGTCGCCGTGGCGCTGGCCGACAAGATCGACACGCTGACCGGCTTCTGGGCGATCGACGAGAAGCCGACGGGGAGCAAGGACCCGTTTGCGCTGCGGAGGGCGGCGCTGGGGGTGATTAGGCTGGTGCTGGGGAATGGGGTGCGGCTTAGGCTCAGAGGGCTATTCGAGGTCGCCGGTCACCGTTGTTTCGATGCAGCTTACAGCAAAACTATGCACTTTGATGTTTCCGAAAGCGGCAAGTTGACAAACCCAATAGAACCAAAGTTTGATCCAGCTTCCGTGCGAGACCTTCTCGCCTTCTTCCACGACCGCCTCAAGGTCCACCTGCGCGACCAAGGCATTAGGCATGACGTCATAGACGCATCGCTGTTTCAGACTGCGGCAATTAGTTCTGCTCACAAACGAAAGACCGTGAGCGCGCTGAACGCTCGGTTAGAGGCGTTGGATGTGGGTGCAGTATCGTTGCCGTCGAGCGACAAGGAGATGCTCTATGAGTCTAAACTAAGACCTGATGCGGATGACCTCACCCTCCTCGTCAAACGGGCCGAGGCGCTCGCCGCCTTCCTGAAAACCGACGACGGTGAAAACCTGCTCCAGGGCTTCAAACGCGCCAACAACATCCTGACGCAGGCCGAGGAAAAGGACGGTGTCGAATACAGCTACGGCGCCGATCCGAAATTCGCCGAAGGCGCCGAGGAACGCCAACTCTTCGCCGCCCTCGACACGGCCGAGGCCGCGATTGCCCCGGCGATGCAGGCCGAGGACTTCGCTGAGGCCATGACCGCGATGGCCGCCCTTCGCGCCCCCATCGACGCCTTCTTCGAAGCGGTGCAGGTCAACAGTGACAACGAAATCGTCCGCCGCAACCGCCTGAACCTTCTGTCCCGCATCCGCCAGATCTGCCTCTCGGTGGCCGACCTGACGAAACTCGAAGGCTGATCGCCCTTTCATTGTGGCGCAAATACTCCGGGGGTGCGGGGGCAGCGCCCCCGCCGCCTAAGCCAATCGTCCCGCTGGACATGTGGCGCGAAGCGCGTATTCTGCCGGCCGTAAGAGGATTGCCGCAGTGCAGAAACATATGGATTTCAGCGCCTTCACCGAAATAACGCCCACGGCGGCGGTGGACGCCGCGCGCCATGGCTGGCGCGCCAAATGCCTGCAACGGCTGATCCGCCTGGACCTGCCGGTGCCGCCCACGGTTGCGCTGCCGGTCGAAACCGTCCGCGCCATCGCTGCCGGGCAGATGCCGGATACCGAGAAACTTGCCGCGATCTTCGACGGCAGCCTCGTCACCATCCGTCCCTCGCCGGAAAACCCCGACTGGGGCGGGCCGACCACGGTGCTGAACGTCGGCCTGAACGCCGCCAAACACGCCGAGATCGCGAAGGCGCATGGTCAGGCCATGGCCGACGCGATGTATCTGGGCTTTGTGCAGTCCTATGCGATCAATGTCGCGCGGCTCGACCCCGATCTTTTCACCGCCGAACCCTCGGCGGAGGCGCTGCGCGAGGTGCTGTCCGCTTATGAGGACGAGATGGAGGAGGAATTCCCCCAATCGCCCGCCCGGCAGATGGCCGAGGTGCTGCGCTCGATGGCGCGCGCCTGGGAAGGGACGACCGCCCGGCTTCTGCGTCAAGCGAAGGGGGCGCCCGCCGATGCGGCCCTGGGCCTGATCGTACAGGAAATGGCGCAGCCTTTCGGGCCGGGCCTGTCGGGGCAGGGGACCATCCAGCTGATTGAAAGCGTGACCGGCGCGCCGCAGGTCACCGGGCGCTTTCGCGGCACCAACCCCGCCAATCGCAAGGCCGAGGAAACGCTTTACCTTGTGAAGGACAAGCGCGGTCATTCGCTGGAAGAGGCCGCGCCTGGGGTCTTTGCCGACCTGCAACGCTACTGCGCCGATTGCCGCACCAAGCTGCGCGAAGAGATGCAGGTCGAATTCGCGCTGGAAAACGGCGCGCTGCGCGTGATCGACGCGGTCCGGGTCCAGCGGTCCTCCCGCGCCTCGGTCCGGGTCGCGGTGAAGCTGGCGCAGGACGGTATCATCGGCCGGGATGAGGCGATCCTGCGGGTTGAGCCGCGTGCGCTCTCCGAACTGTTGCACTACCAGATCGACCCGCGCCTGCCGCGCGACCGGGTGGCGCGCGGGATTGCCGCCAGCCCCGGCGCGGCCTCGGGCCGGATCGTCTTTACCTCTGCCGCCGCGCAGGCGGGGGCGGCGCGGGACGAACGTTGCATCCTGATCCGCCGCGAAACCGCGCCCGAGGATATTCGCGGCATGCATGCCGCCGTCGCCGTCCTGACCGAACGCGGCGGCATGACCAGCCACGCCGCCGTGATCGCGCGCGGCCTTGGCCTGCCCTGCATCGTCGGCGCCTCGGAAATCCGCATCAACGCGCGCGACCGCAGCCTGACCACCCGCGACGGCCGCACCTTCCGCGAGGGTGACACGATCACCGTCGATGGCACGAACGGAGAGATCCTTGCAGGCGCGGCCGAAATGCTGGAACCCGCGCTTGACGAATGGTTCCGCACGCTCTTGCACTGGGCCGACAATGTCCGCGACATCGGCGTGCGCGCCAATGCCGACACGCCCGATGACGCCCGCACCGCGCGGATGTTCGAGGCCGAGGGCATCGGCCTGTGCCGCACCGAACACATGTTCTTCGACGAAGACCGCCTGACCGTGATGCGCGAGATGATCTTTGCCGACACGGCCAAGGACCGCAAAGTCGCGCTCGACCGGCTTCTGCCGATGCAGCGCGCGGATTTCATCGCGCTTTTCGACATCATGGCGGGCCTCCCGGTTTGCATCCGCCTCTTCGATCCGCCCCTGCACGAGTTCCTGCCGCAGGACCGCGAGGGGATGCGCGAACTGGCCGAGGCGCTGGACCGCCCGCAAAGCGAGGTCATGCGCCGGGTCGAGGCGCTGTCGGAATTCAACCCGATGCTTGGGATGCGCGGTGTGCGACTTGGCATCACCATGCCCGAGATCTACGAAATGCAGGCCCGCGCGATCTTCGAGGCGACAGTCGATGCCGAGGGGCGCGGCATCCATATCGTGCCGGAGATCATGTTGCCCCTCGTCTCTGCCAAGCGCGAGGTGGAGATCATCAAGAACAGCGTCGATGCCATCGCCGCCGCCGTCCACACCGCGACCGGGATCGACTTCGATTACCGCCTTGGCGTCATGGTCGAAACGCCGCGCGCGGCACTGCGCGCGGGTGAGATCGCGCAACACGCGGCGTTCCTGTCCTTCGGTACGAACGACCTGACGCAGATGACCTATGGTTTATCGCGCGACGATGCCGGTCGCTTCATGGGCGATTACGTTCAGAAATCCGTCTTCCCCGAGGACCCGTTCCACGTCCTGGATGAGGAGGGTGTCGGCGAATTTTTGCTTATCGGCAGTGCGCGGGGGCGCAAAACCAACAGCAAGCTGACACTTTCCGTCTGTGGTGAACATGGCGGAAATCCTGAATCGATCGCGTTCTGTCGACAATCCGGCTTCAACTACGTGTCCTGTTCGCCGTTTCGCGTCCCGGTTGCGCGGCTTGCGGCGGCCCAGTTTGCCTTGCGCGATCCGCGCGAGCGTGATGAATCTGCTGGAAAATAAGGCAGAATTGTGACGTCCGTCGCGGCGAAAGGCAGGGCTGTCGGCGGCCTTTCCCCCTGATTTCTCGGCTCGAATCTGCCCGGATTGTGTTGCCGTTCGGTTACAGGTATGGACGGGGGCGGGCATCTCGTCTATGCCCGCCTCGTCAAAGCCTTGGGGGGCTGTGGCTCGACGAAGTAATTCGGGAAAGAACGATGTCAGTGCTGAAGTGCTGGACCGGGGCCGCGTTCGCGGTTCTCGCCCTCGCCGGAGGCGTGCATGCCGATATGACGGTGAGCCAGTCCAACGATCCGACGGCCGCGATTGGCGTGGGGATCACGGACCTTCTCGGTCAGGAAAAGAACGCGCTTGGTCTTGTGTCCTCGGCGCGGATGCAGGCGCTGGTGACGCCGCCCGCGCTGAAGAAGAAGGCGGGCAAGGCGGGTGCCGCGATCTCCTATGACGATGCCTGGCTTGCCGCGCAACCGGCGGCCAAGGGCGGCGAGCAGTTCCAGTGCCTCGCCCAGGCGCTGTATTTCGAGGCGCGCGGCGAAGGCATCGTGGGGCAGGCGGCCGTGGGGGAGGTCATCCTCAACCGCGTCGAAAGTGCCACCTTCCCCTCGACGATCTGCGGTGTCGTGAACCAGTCGAACGGGCGCGGGTGCCAGTTTTCCTACACCTGCGACGGGCGGGCCGACCGTATCCACGAACCCGCCGCCTGGAGCGAGGCCGGCAAGATCGCCCGCGCGCTGATGGATGGCGCGCCGCGCTCGCTGACCGACGGGGCGACCTATTTCCATACCCCGGCCGTGAAACCCGCCTGGTCGCGCCGTTTTGAGCGGACCGCGCGGATCGGCCGCCACATCTTCTACCGCGCCCCGATCAAGTCCGCGATGAACTGATCCCTGCCGGTCCGGGACCGCTAAATGCCGCGCATGGCCTTTCGGCCAGCGCGGCCTCTCTCTATGATGCGGGCAAAGACGGCGGGGGCATCCATGACCGAAGACATACGCCGGGCCTTCGCCCATCCCGAGGAACGCGCGGGGCTGGCCTCATCGGGGCCGGTTGCCGACCGGATCAGCCTGCGTGACCACATCGCGCTGGCCGATATCGGCGCCTTTCAGCAGGAACGCGGCCACCCGCAGCGCCTGCGCTTCAATGTCGTGGTAGAGCTTCTGCCCCAGCCTGCCGTGGCCGACAGCGACGATGTCGATGCGATCCTGTCCTATGATCGCATCGCCGAGGCCATCGCGGCCGAGCTTGCGGCAGAGCGGCTGAACCTTCTTGAAACGCTCGCCGAACGCATCGCCCGCCGCATTCTGGCCGAGCCGCAACCGCTGCGCGTCTTCCTGCGGATCGAAAAGCTAGACCGTGGCCCCGGCGCGCTGGGGGTTGAGATCGTGCGGTCGCGCGCCGATATGGCCAATCTGGACCTGACCCAGACCGCGCCCTCGCCCGTCATCGCCTATTTCGACAACCCGACCATCGACACCGCCGATCTGGCGACCCATCTCGATGCGCTGGCCGCCGGGGATGCGCCGGTCATCATCGCCGTCGGCCAGACCGACCTGATCCGCGCCGTGACCGGCCATGCGCCCACCCAGCGCCGCATCGACCTGCTCGAGATCGAGCAGAACGCCTGGCGCCTGGCCGCGCGCGATGACCGCTGCGTGGTCGTCGCCACCCGGACAGAGATCGACTGGGCCATGCGGCACGGGCAGATGGTGGTCTGGGCGCCGTCGAAGATCGTGCTGGATGCGCATGACGGCCCGAAATCGGCCGAGGACGGGCTGGCGCTGGCCTTGTGGCTGGCCGAACACCTTGAGGCGGTGAAACTGATCGTTCACGGGGCTGTCACACTCCCGGCAGAATGCCGCGTGCCGGTCGAAAGGGCATGACCGGGCGGACTTGCCAAGACCCGGCAAGACGGTGAAAAGACGCCATGGATTACTTCCGACCGATCGCCCAGACCGATGCGCTTCGCCCCGAGGGCGCCTTTCCCCTTGCCGGGGGATGGACCTGGTTCAGCCATGTCGAACACCTGACCCGGCGCGGCTCGCGCGGGCTGATGCCAGCGAGTGCGCTGCCCGCCGCCGTGCTGCGCCGCCTGACCGCGCCGCGCGGGACGCTCTCGGGCCTCGCGCTTGACCGGCCGCGGATCATGGGCGTGCTGAACGTCACGCCCGACAGCTTTTCCGACGGCGGCCGCTTTGCCGCGCCGGACCGTGCCGTGGCCCATGCCCGCGCCATGGTCGCCGCCGGGGCCGACATGCTGGACATCGGCGGCGAAAGCACCCGGCCCGGCGCGGCGGATGTGAGTGTCGAGGAAGAGATCGCCCGCACCGCCCCGGTAATCCGCGCACTGCATGAGGGCAAGGTCGGGGTGCCGATTTCCATCGACACGCGCAAGGCCGCCGTGGCGCGTGAAGCGCTGGCGTGTGGTGCACGTTTTGTCAACGATGTCGCGGCCTTGACGTTCGATCCTCATCTGGCGGATGAAGTTGTTCACGCCCGCGTGCCGCTCTGCCTGATGCATGCGCAGGGCACGCCCGCGACGATGCAGGCCGACCCGCGCTATGATGACGTCCTGCTCGACGTCTACGATTTTCTTGAGGCGAGCGTCGCGCGGGCCGAGGCGGCGGGCATCCCGCGCGCCCGGATCGTCGTCGATCCCGGCATCGGTTTCGGCAAGACGGTTGAGCATAACCTGACCCTGATCCGGGGGCTGTCGCTTTTCCATCAGACCGGCTGCGCGGTGCTGCTTGGCATCTCGCGCAAGCGCTTCATCGGCACGCTGGGCGGCGGCGCTGCGGCGGGGCAGGCCGATCTGCGGGTGCCGGGGACGCTGGCCGTGACGCTGGCGGGCATCGCGCAGGGTGTGCAGTTGCACCGCCTCCATGATATTGAAGAGGCCAAACAGGCGCTCCGTCTCTGGCAGGCGGTGGCGCTGGGAGAGATGGCATGAGCAGGAAGCTTTTCGGAACCGACGGCGTGCGCGGCACCGCGAACACACACCCGATGACGGCGGACATGGCGCTGCGTCTGGGCGCCGCGGCGGGGCGGTATTTCCGCCGTGACGGGTCGGCCGCGCATCGGGTGGTGATCGGCAAGGACACGCGGCTGTCGGGCTATATGTTCGAAAACGCGCTGACGGCGGGCTTCACCTCCACCGGCATGAATGTTTTCCTGCTGGGTCCGGTGCCGACGCCCGCCGTGGGGATGCTGACCACGTCACTGCGCGCCGATGTGGGCGTGATGATCTCGGCCAGCCACAACCCGCACCATGACAACGGCATCAAGTTCTTTGGCCCCGATGGCTTCAAGCTGTCCGATGAGGCGGAGCTTGAGATCGAGAAGCTGGTGGAAGAGGGGGTGGAGCCCGCGCAATCCGTCAATATCGGCCGCGCCAAGCGGATCGACGACGGCCGGTTCCGGTATAATGAAAGGGTGAAGGCGACCCTTCCCGCCGGGCGGCGGTTCGACGGGCTGAAGGTGGTGATCGACTGCGCCAATGGCGCGGCCTACAAGACCGCGCCCGAGGTGTTGTGGGAACTGGGGGCAGAGATCATCCCTGTCGGGGTCACGCCCAATGGTCTGAATATCAACGAAAAATGCGGATCGACCGATACGCGGCTTGCGGCGGAAACGGTTGTGGCCCATGGCGCGGATGTGGGCATCTGCCTTGATGGCGATGCCGACCGGGTGATGATCATCGACGAAAAGGGCCGGGTGGCCGATGGCGATCAGATCATGGCGCTGCTCGCCGCGCGCTGGGCGGCGGAGGGGCGGCTGCGGCAAGGCACGCTGGTTGCCAGCGTCATGTCCAACCTCGGGCTGGAACGGTTCCTTGATGCGCGCGGCCTGCACCTTGAACGCGCGGCGGTCGGGGACCGCTATGTGGTGGAAAGGATGCGCGAGGGCGGCTTTAACCTTGGCGGCGAACAGTCGGGCCATATCGTGATGACGGATTATGCCACGACCGGCGACGGCCTTCTGGCCGCGTTGCATTTCCTTGCCGCGCTGGTGGATGAGGGGCGACCCGCATCCGAGCTGGTCCATCAATTCGAAACCGTGCCGCAGATGTTGAAAAATGTCAGGTATCAGGCCGGGCAGGCGCCACTTGACGCCGATAATGTTCGAAAAGTGATAGCGGATGCAGAGGCGAAGATCGCCGGGCAGGGCCGTATCCTGATCCGCAAGTCGGGAACGGAGCCGTTGATCCGCGTCATGGCGGAATGCGAGGATGCGGGGCTTCTGAGCGAAACCGTCGATGGTATCGTCGCAGCGGTCGAGGCGGCGGCCCTGTGACGCGCCGCCCGGCCTGTGGCGGGGCGCCGGGCCGTGTCAGGCATGGCTGGCGGAGTGATCGAGGAATTCGTCGATGAACCGGGCCACGAATTCCGTCCGCGTCGCGGCGCCGGACTTGCGGTAGATGGTCGAAAGCTGCGACTTCACCGTTCCATGATGGGCATGGCGTATCCGCGCGATTTCCGCGATCTTCATGCCCCGGATCGTCAGGAGCGCTACGTCCCTTTCGGCGGGGGTCAGGTCCCATTCCCGGAAACGTTCTTGCAAGAGGCGGTCGAAATCGCCCCGGATCGCTGTCAGATGTTCCCGGTCGATCCGGCTGCGCGCCAGGCTGCGGCGCATTTCGGCCCGGATCGACGAGAAGGCGACGCCAAGCCCGAAGGTGGCAAGGAATTCGACCACGATATGCAGCATGGCCAGCCGGCTGAGGCTGTTGGGGTATCGCGCGACCAGATAAAGTTCGCCTCCGATATCGAAACACAGGATCAAGCCGCAGACGAGGATCAGGACCGAGGTGGCACGCATCTGGCGCCATCGGGGGGACAGATCGGTCGGGTCCATGGGCATCGCACTACCGAAGGTTGTGTATCTGGAAAAGGCACCCCCTGTGGCGTTCAAACCTTTGTGCAGGAGGCGTCAACCAAAGTGCTACGGCGGTTGTCCGCCGAGTATAGGCAGAACTTTGCCGTTGTCACCTTTTCTGGCCGGGACCAGCCTGATGCTGCCTGTGCCATCGGCGGGCGGGCGGCGTTCGCCACAGGGGTCGATGGCCGGAAAGGGAGGGAGAGAAAGATGGGGAAGGGTATCGGCCTCACGGGGGTGACATTGGTGGTTGCGGGGCTTTTCGCACCGTTTTCGGCTGCGGCGCAGGTCTCGGTTGCGCCGCAGGAGCATGGTCCGCAGCAGCAGGAATATGTCCATGGTGCGCCGCAGGTGCCGTCGCTTGACTGGACCATCGCCGCGGGCGGGCGGATCTACGACAACTGGTGGGAAGCGCTGGACCGCCCGGCCCCCGAGGCGACCAACCCGGCCTATCCGGCCGCCGCGAACAGCGAGCAGACGGGTGAGGGGACCTGGCGCTGCAAGGAGTGCCACGGATGGGATTATCAGGGCGCCGCGGGTATTTATCGCTCGGGCAGCCATTTCACCGGGATCAAGGGCGTCCTCGGGATGCGTGGCTGGGCGCCGGAAAGCATCCTGCCTATCCTGCGCGACAAGAACCATCCCTATACCGAAGAGATGATCTCGAACGAAGAGATGTTGCGGGTTGCGACCTTCCTGTCAGAGGGGCTGACGGACATGCGCGCCTTCATCGACTATGACAGTCGCAAGATGATCCCCGGTGTCGGCGATGTCGATCGCGGCCGCGCGATCTTTCAGACCACCTGTGCCGCCTGCCACGGCTTCGACGGCCGCGCTCTCGACTGGGGCGAGGGGGACAGCCACAATTATGTCGGGACCGAGGCCGCGGAACTGCCGGATGAAGTCTTCAACAAGATTTCCAACACCCATCCGGGCGCGGCCATGATCAACCTGCGGGCCTTCTCGGTCGAGGATCGGGTCAGCGTGATGGCCTATATCGCGGGCCTGCCGACCGGGGCGGACGAATAGGGGGCAGCCGCAAATCGGGGCGGGCCGCCGATCCGCGTCATGGCGGAATGCGAGGATGAGGGCCTTCGGCCCGCGTCGTGGAGGATATCGTCAGCGCGGCGCAGGCGGCCGTCTAACGGTCACTTGCTCCACCGGATCGCCTTCGGAACGTCCTGAAGCACGAGGTTTCCCTTGACGCTCATGATCAGCTGTCCGGTGCCGTCGGCCCAGGTTTGAAGATCGGCCACGGTGCCGGCGGGCAGCTCCGGCAGAATGGCGATTGCCTTTCGCCCGTCGGGCAGGACGCAGAAGAAGGTCGCGCCCGTTGTGTCGCCCTTGATCGAGACCTGAATCTCGTTCCGCTTCTTGCGAACCTTGACCTTTCCGCCCCCCCCCGAGGCGCCGCATTCGGTCCCTTCGGGAAACCGCGCGAAATCGACCTGCTTGATCTGCGCAAGGGCGGGCAGGGCGAGCATGGAGAGGGAAAAGCCGAGGACGAACTTGCCAACCATCATTGACCTCATGAAAACGACTGCGCGAGGCGTCGCATGGCGTCCGGGCGGCGTCAATAGGCTGTCGGGGCGGCCTGCGCGGCCGCCCCGGTGAACGTCTGGGCGCGCGGGATCAGTTCCGCGACTTGTCGACCATCTTGCCCTTGGAAATCCACGGCATCATTGCGCGCAGCTTTTCGCCCACCTGCTCGATCTGGTGTTCGTCGTTCAGGCGGCGCGTGGCCTTGAAGAACGGCTGGCCGACGGCGTTTTCCTGCATGAAGTCACGCACGAACTTGCCGGTCTGGATGTCGGTCAGCACCGCCTTCATCCGCGCCTTCGTCTCCTCATAAGGCAGGATGCGCGGGCCGGAAACGTATTCGCCATATTCGGCCGTGTTGGAGATGGAGTAGTTCATGTTGGCGATGCCGCCTTCGTAGATCAGGTCCACGATCAGCTTCACCTCATGCAGGCACTCGAAATAGGCCATCTCGGGCTCATACCCGGCCTCGACCAGCGTCTCGAACCCCATGCGGATCAGCTCGACAAGACCGCCGCAAAGCACCGCCTGTTCGCCGAAAAGGTCGGTTTCGCATTCCTGGCGGAAGTTGGTCTCGATGATGCCCGACCGGCCGCCGCCGATGGCGGAGCAATAGGACAGGCCAAGTTCCATCGCCTTGCCGCTGGCGTCCTGATGGACGGCAACGAGGCAGGGAACACCGCCACCCTTGACGTATTCGCCGCGCACCGTGTGGCCGGGGCCTTTCGGCGCCATCATGATGACATCGACGCCGGGCTTCGGCTCGATCAGGCCGAAATGCACGTTCAGGCCGTGGGCAAACGCGATCGCCGCGCCTTCCTTCAGGTTGTCGTGGACGTATTTCTTGTAGGTCGCGGCCTGAAGCTCATCCGGCATGGTGAACATGATGAGGTCGCACCAGGCGGCCGCCTCGGCGATGCCCATGACCTTGAGGCCCTCTTTCTCGCACTTGGCCGCCGACGGCGACCCTTCGCGCAGCGCGATGGCCACGTTCTTGGCGCCCGAATCGCGCAGGTTCAGCGCATGGGCGTGGCCCTGGCTGCCATAGCCGAGAATGGCGACCTTCTTGTCCTTGATGAGGTTGATGTCGCAATCGCGATCGTAATAGACGCGCATCGGGCGCTCCTTTGCTTGTTGCTGGGGGCAGGATAGGCCGCGGGCGATAAATTCCCGTTCAAAATTTGACAGGTATAAGGGTTTCTGGGAAAGATCATGTGCCATGAACATATAACACGAAATTTTCATGCAGATCGACGATACCGACCGCCGCATCCTTCGCCAGCTTGTCGCCGAACCGGGGCTGGCCACGGCCGACCTCGCCCAACGCGCGGGCGTTACCGCCGCGACCTGCTGGCGGCGGCTGGAAAAGCTGACGCAGGCCGGCATCCTGAAGGGCCAGCACGCCGTCATCGACTGGCGCAAGCTTGGTTGGGCGGTTGAGGTCTCCTTGCGCTTCACCCTCGACAAGACCAATCCGCGTGCCTTTGACGAATTCCTCGCCGCCGCCCGTGACGTGCCGGAGGTGATCGAGATCCAGACCTTCCTCGGCCGCGTCGATCTTCGCCTGAATGTCATCGCCCGCGACATGGGCCATTATCAGGACATCTACCGCGACCGCATCCTGACGCTGCCCCATATCGCCGATATCGAAAGCCTGATGCTCGTCTCCACCATCAAGCAGTCGGGAAGCCTGCCGCTATGATCGCGCTTGACGATACCGACCGCGCCATCCTGCGCGCGCTGGTGGCCGATGCCACGCAAAGCGCGGGCGCGGTGGGCCGGGCGCTGGGGCTTTCGCAACCCGCCGCCTGGCGGCGCATAAAGCGGCTGGAAGAGGCGGGCATCCTCTCCGGCCGCCGGATCGACCTTGACGCCGACCGGCTGGGCTTCGGCGTCACCGTCTTTCTTGGCGTGAAACTCGCCACCAAGGGCCGCGTCAGCCTTGAGGATTTCGAGCGTGCCGCCACCGCCATCCCCGAGGTGCAGGTGGTCCAGCATGTCCTTGGCCTTTACGACTACCGCCTTCGCGTCACCGCCCGCGACCTTGCCGATTTCGAACGGGTCCTGCGCCGCCGGATCATGACCCTGCCGGGGGTCGGCAATGTCGAGGCCAATGTGCTGATGTCCGAGGAACGCCGCCCCGGACCTCTGGGCTGATCTTCTTCGTTGTCCAAATACTCCCGGGGGAGGCCCCGCGACAGCGGGGACGGGGGCGGGCAGCCCCCCTATGCGCCACGCTTCCGCATTGGCTTCGCCCCCGCCTTGCGCTACGTCGGGGAAACCGGAAGAGGAGGATCCCATGCCCGCATTGCTGCCTGATATCGACCCCGACGGGCTCGAGGAATTCTCGGTCGTCTTCACCGACCGCTCGCTCAACCACATGAGCAAGCAGTTCCAGCAGGTGATGCGCGACATCTCCGCCATGTTGAAAGAGGTCTACAACGCCGATGCCGTTGCCCTCGTCCCCGGCGGCGGCACCTTCGCGATGGAGGCGGTCGCGCGCCAGTTCGGCGGCGGGGCGACGGCGGTCATCGTGCGGAACGGCTGGTTCTCCTACCGCTGGACCCAGATATTCGAGGCGGGCGGTTTCGCGGGGGAAACCGTGGCCGAGCTTGCCCGCCGCACCGGCAACGCGCCCGATGCCGCCTTCGCGCCCGCACCGATCGAGGAGGTCGTGGCGAAGATCGCAGCGGAGAAGCCCGATCTGGTCTTCGCCCCGCATGTCGAAACCGCCTCTGGCATGATCCTGCCCGACGACTACCTCAAGGCGCTGGCACGCGCTGCCCATGACGTCGGCGCGCTGTTCGTGCTGGACTGCATCGCGAGCGGTTGCGTCTGGGTCGATATGAAGGATGTGGGCGTCGATGTGCTGATCTCCGCCCCGCAAAAGGGCTGGTCGGCCTCGCCCTCGGCAGGTCTCGTGATGTTCTCTGAGGCGGCGCTGGAGCGGATGGAGGGGACGACGTCGTCGAGCTTCGCCATGGACCTGAAGAAATGGCGCGCGATCATGGCGGCCTATGAGGGCGGCGGCCACGCCTATCACGCGACCATGCCGACGGACGCGCTCAAGGCCTTCCGCGACACGATGGTCGAGACGAAGGAGTACGGCTTCGAACGTCTGCGTGAGGCGCAGTGGAAGCTTGGCAATGCCGTGCGGGCGGAACTGGCCTCTCGCGGTATCCGCTCTGTCGCCGCCGAAGGTTTCGGCGCGCCGGGGGTCGTCGTCAGCTTTACCGACGATCCCGACATCCAGACCGGCAAGAAATTCGCGGCCGAGGGCGTGCAGATCGCCGCCGGTGTGCCGTTGCAGGTGGGGGAGGGCGAGGGCTATCGCAGCTTCCGCCTTGGCCTTTTCGGCCTCGACAAGCTTTATGACGTCGATGGCACCGTCGCACGGGTCAGCCGCGCGCTGGACGCCGCGCTGGCGTAGGATGGGCAATATTGCCCATCCTTCCGCCCATCCTACCGGCCAAGGCCCAAGCCCGCTTTCATCAGCGTCGCGCGGATCGGCTTGAACGAATAAAGCGCGTTCAGGGCGCTGGCGCGGAGGTCGCGCAGGGGTTGCGCCGACAGCATCGAGGTCCGGTTCAGAAGGTCGATGCCCGTCACCCGCGCCTTCACCTCGGGCCAGCGGCGGCGGTGATAGGCGCTCAGCATCGCGCGGTCGCCCAGCCGGTCGGGCGCGGCCTTGGCCAGATCAAGCAGGCAGGCCAGATCGGCCAGCGACATGTTCAGCCCCTGCGCCCCGATCGGCGGGACGACATGCGCGGCCTCGGCCAGAAGGGCGGTCCGCTCGCCATCGAAGCGCTCTGCGATCTGGGCGATCATCGGCCAGACCGACCGCCGCGTGACCAGGGTCAGCGGCCCGTATAGCCCGGCAGAGCGGGTGAACATCTCCGCCTCGAAGGCCGCGACCGGCAGGTCGGCCAGCCGCAGCGCTTCCGGCCCCCGCTCCATCCAGACGATGGCAGAGCAGGGTTTGCCGTCGCGGTCAGGGAGCGGCACGAAGGTGAAGGGGCCACCCGTGCGGTGGATCTCGGTCGAGACATTGTCATGCGGGATCGGGTGGGTGACGGCGAAAGCCAGCGCCTTTTGTCCGTAGCGCAGGGTCTTCACCCCGATCCCCAGCGCCTCGCGCACCGGGCTATTGCGTCCGTCCGCCGCGATCAGCAGCCGCGCGGCGACCTGGGTTCCGTCCGACAGTGTCACCCGCGCCTCGCTTTCGCGCGTCAGGACCGCGCTGGTCGCGGTGCCGGGGCGGAAGGAGACGTTGGGCAGATCGGCCAGCCGCGCCACCATCTCGCGCCGCAAAAGCCAGTTGGGGAAGTTCCAGCCGAAAGGTTCGTCACCGATCTCGGAGGCGTCGAAATCCTTCACCACGCGCGGCTCCGCCACCTCGCCCCCGGCGTCGACGATCCGCATGATGCGCAACGCGGCGGCGTGGGGTTCGAGCCGTGACCAGAGACCCGCGTCGTCCAGCACACGGCGCGAGGGGTGCAGGAAGGCGGTGGTGCGCATGTCCGCGCCCTCGGCCCCGGCCTCGGTCACCGGGGGGGCGGGATCGACGCAGATCACCGAAAACCCGGCCGCGCCGAAGGCGGCGGCAGCGGTCAGCCCGGCGACGCCGCCGCCGGAGATCAGAATATCGGTACGCTCAGCCATCACCCGCTCCGTCTGGTTCGGGGCAGAGATTAGCGGTCTTCGCGCCCGCCGTCCAAGCGGCAAGCTGTCCTATGGCGTTTCGGGTTGGCACGGATTCAGAATTCGAACCTATTTCGTTCGAATTCCGATGCTTACGTTCTCAACGCAAACCCGAAGCGCTTTACTTGCCGATGGTGATGAGGAAGAGGATCAGGAACACCACCGGCACGGTCGCGATGGCGGTCAGGCCAAGCGCCACAAGGCCCCAGGTCTTTATCGCCAGCACCAGAAGGGCCAGCAGGATCAGGGTGAGGATGAGCACGGGGCCAAGGCGGCCGAAGCCGGTTTTTGTCGTCATTGGGGTTCTCCTGTTCGCTGCGCCGGATGTAGGCGCGCCGCGCCGCCGCAGCCACCGGGCGAATTGACGCGGCTTAGAGCGTGTTGCAGGAAAAGTGGGAACCGGTTTTCCTGCTTCCCGAACACGCGAAATCAAAGGGTTGGAGCGTGTCGCGTGACTGCGAAGGAACGCGAGACGCTCTAACGAAGCGCGCGCAGGAAGGCGGTCAGGTCGTCGGTATGGTGGTCGATATGGGGGGCGGGCGCGGGTGCGGGGGCGACATGGACGGTGCGCATCCCCATCGCATGGGGTGCGGTAAGGTTGCGGGTGTCATCCTCGAACATCGCCGCCGTTTCCGGGGCCAGCCCTTCGCGCGCGAAGACGGTCTCGAACGCCACGCGTTCGGGCTTGGGGCGAAAGCCCGCATGTTCCACGCCATAGACCGCGTCGATGGCGCCCCTGAGCCCGCGCGCCGCCAGCACCTTTTCGGCATAGGGGGCCGAGCCGTTGGTATAGACGATCCGCCGCCCCGGCAGGGCCGCGATGGCGTCGTGGAGCGCCGGGTCCGGCACCAGCGCGTCGAAAGAGATGTCGTGGACGTCGATCAGATAGGGATGCGGGTCAAGGTCATGTTCGTGCATCAGCCCCGCCAGCGTGGTGCCGTAAAGCCGCCAGTAATCCGCGCGCAGGCGGTCGGCCTTGTCCCGCGGCACGTTCAGCGCCGCCATGACATAGGCCGTCATGCGCTTTTCGATCTGATCGAAGAGCCGGGCGGAGGGCGGGTAAAGCGTGTTGTCGAGGTCGAAGACCCAGGTCTTCACATGGCCGAAGCCGGGTGTGTCGGGCGCGCGTGTCATGGTCGCGACAGTAGGGCGTGGACCCGCGCGGTGCAACGGCCGCTTGCCTTGGGGGGCGATGCGCGACTAGGGTCGCGCCGGACCATGGAAAGGGTGCGGATGCAGAAGGACGCCTATACGCTGATCCTTGAGGCGATCGACGGCGGGGTCTACCGCCCCGGCGACCGTCTGGTGGAGGCCGAACTTGCCGAGCGGTTCGGCGTGTCGCGCACCCCCGTGCGCGAGGCGTTGCAGCGGCTTGAGACGCAGTCGATGCTGGCGCGTGACGGGCGCTCGCTCATCGTGGCCTCGCTTGACCACAACCAGCTGGCCGAGCTTTACGTCGTGCGGGCAGAGCTTGAGGCGCTGGCGGCGCGGCTGGCGGCGAAACATGCGACGGCGGAGGAGGTCAAGGTCCTGTCGGACATGGTGGCGGCCGACCGCGCGCATCTGGACGACCCCGCCGCGCTCAGCCGTGCCAACCGTCGGTTTCACAAGCAGATCCACCTGGCCTCGCACAACCGTTTCCTGGTGCAGCAGCTTGACCTCGTCCACCGCTCCATGGCCTTGCTGGCGACGACCTCGCTGGCCGCCGAGGGGCGGGGGGAGACGGCGCTGGCCGAACATGCGGCGATTGTCGAGGCCATCGCCGCCGGGGATGCGGGGCGCGCGCAGGAAGCGCTTCGCGCCCATATCTCAAAAGCCTTCGAAACTCGTCTGAAACTCGATGCCGGGGCGGTTTGACGCCTTTGCGATGGTCGATCCGGGGACGTAGGGTTCGCGCTCCGGTTTGCGGACCAGTTTCAGGACCGGCGCGGGCCGGGGGGCCGGATCGGGCATGGCATCGGCGGGCAGGGCGGAAAAGCGGAACCGCGCGGCGGGCGCCCGGCGCAATCCGTGCAGCGACAGGACCGGCGCCGCCGCCTCGGGCGGCAGCCAGACCGGGTCGGTCAGAAGCAGGACCGAGGGCGCCGGATCCGGCTCTTCCGCCTCTGCGACATGGCCGTGGCTGGTCTTGTCCCAGTAGAAGGGCGCGCCGACCCATTCCCAAAGCGCCTTGTAGGACGACAGCGACGCCAGCGGCCCGTAAAGGTGCATGAGCGGCAGCCAGGGGATCAGGTGCCGGTGGCATTTGCCACGCAGCGCCCAGACCCCGATGGTCAGGTCGACCGCCTCGGAGGCCACGAACAGCATCCCCACCGCCGCCATCAGCCCGGCCGGGATCAGCCCCGCCAGCGGATGCGGCAGGCCAAAGGCGGCCAGCCAGTAGGACAGCAGGACCGGTGCCAGCACCGCCTGCGTCAGCGAGCCGAGGAACAGGACCTGCACCCCCCAGAACCGTTTCGGCCCCAGATCGCGCCACAGCTTTGCGGGGTCACGCATATGGGTGGCCCAGGTGACGGCATAGCCCTTTTGCCAGCGCGAGCGTTGCTTCAGCCATGACAGGACGCGGGCGTTCGGCTCTTCCCGGGTCACGGTCTGGATCAGTTCGGTGCGGTAGCCGTGGCGCGCAAGGCGCAGGCCCAGATCGGCATCCTCCGTCACGTTATGCGCGTCCCAGCCGCCCAGCTTCTCGATGATCGCGCGGCGGAAGAACAGCGTCGTCCCGCCCAGCGGCACCACCAGGCCCAGCCGCGCAAGACCCGGCAGCACGACGCGGAACCAGGCGGCATAGTCGATGGTGAAGCAGCGCGTCAGCCAGTTGTGCCGCGCGTTGTAGAAATCGAGCTGCCCTTGCAGGCAGGCGACATCCTCGGGCGCGGCGGCAAAGCGGCGCACGACCTCGATGATCTGGCCGGGGTCGGGTTCATCCTCGGCGTCCCAGACCCCGATGATCGAACCGCGGCAGAAATCGAGCGCGAAGTTCAATGCGCGGGGCTTGGTCCTGACCGGCCCGTCCGGCACCCTGACCATCCGCATCCAGCGCGGCAGCTTGTGCCGGGCAAGGGCCGCATGGGTGGCGTGATCGTCGTCCTCGACCACCAGAAGGATGTCCAGCAGTTCCTTGGGATAGTCGATCCGGCCCAGCCGTTCGACCAGCCGGGGGACGATGTCGCCTTCGCGAAAGAGCGGCACCATGACCGAGACCACGGGCAGTTGGCGCGGCAGCGGCGGTGGCGCGGTGCGGGCCGCGCGCATCGCGGCCAGTCCGGCGGCCGCCTTGACCGTCATGCTCGCGATCAGCGCCAGGATCGCCCAAAGCGTCAGCAGCGCGACGGTCGCGCGGGGCAGGGTGGCGATACCCACCAGCAGCGCGCCAAGCACCGCCGCCCCGATGAGCCGCGCGCGGGGGTGATTCTGGCCACGGCAGCTTTCGTCGGCCGCGACGCGGGTTTCCGCGCGCCGGGCAAGGGGTGTCGCGTGCTGGGCGATCAGCACCCGCTCGATGTCGCTTGGCGCGGCCAGCGCCATCATCACCGGGCCGATGCCCTTGGGCAGCTCGCCGCGCAGGCGGTCGAAGTCGTCGGGGCGCGAGGTCAGGATCACCATCGCCCCGCCGCTGCGACGCCAGGGGATCACGCCATGGCGCAGGCAGAAGGCGGTGCCAAGCCGGTCTGCCAGGCGCGGGTCGGGCGGCGTTTTCAACGGATCGACCGCCTGCACCTGCCATTGCAGGCAAAGTGCGGCGGTCAGGTCGGCCTCACGCACCCAGCCGCGCGACAGAAGGATGTCGCCCAGCCGGATGTCCTGCCGGTCGCGCAGCGCCAGCGCGCGCAGCAGGTTGTAGGGCGTGACCGCCCCCATATCGAGAAGGATCTGCCCCAGCGGACGGCGCCGCGTGGCGGGGCTGAGCGGGCCGGGGCGATAGGCGGGCAACGGACGCCCGGACGGCCGAAAGGCCCCCATGGCGGGGGCGGCGGCAGTCTCGATCAGGCGCAGATGGGGCGGCGACATTTCCGGGGCTCAGGCTCAGGTCCCCCGAGCCTCGGAAATCTGGGTTAACAGGTCCTTAACGCCCGCGAGGCCGTCGCTCAGCCGCGGCGCGCGCGCATCGCCTCGGCGAAGCGTTCGAAAAGGTAGTAGCTGTCCTGCGGGCCGGGGCTCGCCTCCGGGTGGTACTGGACCGAGAAGACCGGCCGGTCGGTCAGCCGGATACCACAGTTCGAACCGTCGAAGAGGCTGACATGGGTTTCCTTCACGCCGTCCGGCAGGGTCTGGCTGTCGACGGTGAAGCCATGGTTCATCGAGGTGATTTCCACCTTCCCGGTCTCAAGATCCTTCACCGGATGGTTGGCGCCGTGATGGCCGTGGTTCATCTTGATCGTCTTCGCGCCAAGCGCCAGCGCCAGCATCTGATGGCCCAGGCAGATGCCGAAGACCGGCAGGTCCTTTTCCAGAACGCCCTTGATCATCGGCACCGCATAATCGCCCGTCGCCGCCGGGTCGCCGGGGCCGTTCGACAGGAACACGCCTTCGGGGTTATGGGCCAGCACCTCTTCCGCCGTCGCGGTGGCGCGCAGGACGGTGACATCGCAGCCGACCGAGGCGAGGCAGCGCAGGATGTTGCGTTTCGCGCCGTAATCCAGCGCCACGACCTTGAAGCCGTCGCCCTGCCGCTTGCCATAGCCATCCGGCCAGGCCCAGCGGGTTTCGTCCCAGTGGTAGCTTTGCGCGCAGGTCACCTCTTTCGCCAGATCGAGGCCGACAAGCCCGGACCAGGCGCGGGCCTTGGCGACCAGCGCCGCGATGTCGAAATTCCCCTCCGGGTCATGGGCGAGCGCCACATGCGGCGCGCCCTGCTGGCGGATGGCGCGGGTCAGGCGGCGGGTATCGACGCCGCCGATGCCGATCCGGCCGCGCCGGGCCAGCCAGGCCACCAGATCCTCGGCCGCGCGCCAGTTCGACGGCTCTGTCGGGTCCCATTTCACCACCATTCCAGCGGCGACCGGATCGGCGGTTTCGTCGTCTTCCGGGGTCACGCCGGTATTGCCGATATGGGGGAAGGTGAAGGTCACGACCTGCCCGGCATAGGAAGGGTCGGTCATGATTTCCTGATAGCCGGTCATCGCGGTGTTGAAGCACAGCTCCGCCACCGTTTCGCCGGTGGCGCCAAAGCCCTTGCCGTAAAACAGCGTTCCATCGGCCAGCGCGAGGCAGGCTGTGGGCTTTTCCGAAGGCTGGTGGCTGGCGGGCATGGCGCGACTCCCGATGCTCAAATCCCGCGGAACCTACGGGCGCGCGGGGGCGCGGTCAAGGGGCTGGTCACGATTTGCCTTACGCAACGAAATCAATAGGTTAGACGAAAACACCCCAGTTGTCCTTGGCGCGCGTTCACGATAAGGTGGGGGCTTCGGAAATGATGGGGATGATCGATCCGATGACGGTAAAGGAAAAGGTCGCCGCGGCGCTCAAGGACGCGATGAAATCGCGCGAGCAGGACCGGCTGTCGACCCTGCGGCTGATCAATGCCGCGATCAAGGACAAGGAAATCGCCCTGCGCGGCGATGGCGAGGAAGGCACGGTCGGCGATGCCGAGGTGCTGGCCATCCTCGGCCGCATGGTCAAGCAGCGTCAGGAAAGCGCGCGCGCCTATGAAGAGGGCGGGCGGCTGGAACTGGCGGAAAAGGAACTGGCCGAGATCAAGGTGATCGAGGGCTTTCTGCCGCGTCAGCTTTCCGGCGAGGAGGTCGATGCGGCGGTGGCCAAGGCGATTGCCGGGGTCGGCGCCACGTCGATCCGCGACATGGGCAAGGTGATGGCCGCGCTCAAGGCGAAATATACCGGGCAGATGGATTTCGGCGCGGTCGGGCCGATGGTCAAGGACAAGCTCGCCTGAGGGCGGTCTATTCCGGATAATTGCGGCGGGCTTTCGCCTCGCCCAGTTTGCCGCCGTTGTTCTTGCTCATGGCTGTGGCAGTCCATTCATAGCTATGCGCGCCGTTTGGCGGGCAGGGGCTTTTGTATTTGAAAGCCCCGGCGGGCACTTGCGCGCCGCCCTTCCAGGCCACAGTGCCACCGCCGTGGTTGTAGCTCCGCACGTTCCTGTCCACCAGCTTGAAGCGGATGAACTTCGTTCCATCGGGCACATTCTTCAGGCGGAACGCGGGGCTAGCCACGGTGTTGGGCTTGCCCGAGGTGCAGAGCTTGAGCGGTCCCCATTCGAAAGACAGATCGAAGGCCTGCGCGGGCAGGGCGAGGAGGCAAAAGGCAGAGATGATAGCAAGGTGGCGCATGGGGACTCCCGTTGGCGTCAGTCGCAAGTCTGCACGTTCGGAAAGAGTGAGTCAATTTGACACCCCCGTAGGGCGATAGAGCCTGAAGGCAGCGCGCCAGGGGTGTGCTCCGTCCCCGTCGCGCGGCGCCGGGCCACGGCGCGGCGATCCGACCTTGCTGCATTGCGCTTTATGCCAGCCGGGTGCCTCCGCCATCGGTGTTTCGCGGGGCGTTGGCCAATCGCCGGGCCTTGGGGGTGGCCCGGCGATGCGCGGCGGCGCGGGGCGCCGCTGTTTCTCGCGGGGTCGCAGACGAGGCAGGTGGGAGGCGGCAGCGTCCCGGACTTGATCCGGGACCTCCGCCGCCGGAGGAAGAGGTCCCGGATCAGGTCCGGGACGGGAAAGCATGGTGCTTTCCGTTCTCCTCCTCCTTTGCGGTCAGCAATCGCCGGGCCTGAGGGTGGCGCGGCGGTGCGGGCGCCGCTGTTTCTCGCAGGGGGCGGCGCGGGCAGAAGGGGAGGCGGCAGCGTCCCGGACTTGATCCGGGACCTCCATCAGCCGAGGAAGAGGTCCCGGATAAGGTCCGGGACGGCGAAGCCCGCGGCCTTCCGGTCCTCCATCGCCCCTTAGCGCCTACCTCTCCGCCGTCTCACGTACCGCCGGACGGTCCATGCAGCGCGCGACCCAGTCGCGGATCGCGGGCGTGGCGGGCATCTGGTCACCGAACCAGGCGAAGGGGCCAGCGCAGAGTAGGTCCACCGCGCTGAAGTCGTCACCCAAGAGATAGGGTTGGCGGCCCAGCACCTCGTCCAGCCGTTGCAGCGCGGTGTCGTAGTCGCGCAGCGACGCCTTCACCGCCGGGTGGTCGAGCTTGGCCCAGTTCAGGATCGTCACCGGCTCCAACACGCCCTGATACCAGATCAGCCAGGACAGATAGCGCCCGCGCTGCGCGTCGCCCACCGGGCGGCCCAGCCCCGCCTCGGGGAAGCGGTCGGTCAGGTAGAGGATGATCGCCGCACGCTCGCGGACATAGTCCTCGCCATCGGTCAGATAGGGGACCTTGCCCTCGGGGTGGGGGTTCTTCGGGTCCCGCGCGCCGCTGCCGTCCTGGCGCGGGATCGTGACCTCGACGGTCTTCACCTTGTCGGCGACCCCAAGCTCAAGGATCAGTTGCCTGATGCTGGTCGAGCGGCTGTTGGGCGCGTGATAGAAGGTCAGCATGTCTTGTCTCCTGATGTCTGGATGCTATGGGTTTAGACCGGGGCTGCTGACAGAAAGTGACAGGATGGCGCGAACCGACAGGCTGATGCGGCTGATGGATGCGATGCGGCGGCTGCCCGCGCCGGTGACCGCGTCGCGGCTGGCCGGGGAAACCGGCGTTTCACCGCGCCAGCTTTACCGCGACATCGCCACGCTGCGCGCGGGCGGGGCGCTGATCGACGGCGAGGCCGGGGTCGGTTACCGGCTGGTCGAGGACCCGGCGCTGCCGCCGCAAAGCTTCTCGCGGCTTGAGATCGAGGCGCTGCACCTTGCCGTGCAGGCGCTGGGCCGGATCGGGGAGGAGGATCTGGTCGGCGCCGGGCGCGCCGCACTCGCCCGGATCATCGCGACCCTGCCGGAACGGCAGTCGCGCCAGGCGCTGCACGCGATCATGCACAGCTTCTCTGCCCCCGTCGAACGGGTGCCGCCGCGGATCGACCTGTCAGTGATCCGCGACGCCTGCTGGGCGGAAGAGGCGCTGCGGATCGGCTATACCGACCTTTCGGGCGCCCGTAGCGAGCGGGTGGTCTGGCCGCTGGGCCTGTCTTATTCGGACAATGCGCTGATGCTGCTGGCCCATTGCCGTTTGCGGATGGATTTCCGCATCTTCCATGTCAACAAGATCGACCGGGTGGACCTGACGGGCGAAAGCTTTCGTCCGCGCCGGGTTGCGTTGGTTAGGGAGTTCCGGGCGACGAGGTCGCGCCGAGGGCGGGGTTAACGCAGCCGCGCCAGCCGTTCCTGCAACTCACTCGCCAGTCGGGCGCGTTCCTCGGGCGTCAGGAAGGCGCCAAGCTCCACCTCGCGCCCGTCGCCCTTCAGGGTCAGGTAATTCGGCACCGGCCCCTTGGCCGGATAAAGTGTCACCGCCACCCAGTAGGGATTGGCCTGCCAGTGCTTCTCTGCCCCGTCCGGCGCGCGGCGCAGCAGGTCGACGCGGGCGGGGGACAGGGTCAGAACCTCGGTCAGCGTGCCGTCGCGATAGTTGCGGTGAAAGGCCCACCAGACGCCGCCCACGGCGATCAGGATGAAGGGCAGGATCCCCCAAAGAAGCACTGTCCCCAGAAGCGCCAGAAGCGGCACCAGAAGCATCGTCGCGGTGATTGCGATGAAGGTGACGAAGCCCTTCACCGGAAGCGAGCGATAGGGCCAGAGCGTCAGCCTGGCCTCCCCTTCCGTCCCCGTCTCTGTCCACGCATAGGGCATGGCGACAGGTAGGGCCAAGTGGGGGCGCAGGGCAAGGGGCGATGGGGCGTCGCACCCCTGCCGTCCCGCGCAACGAAAAGGCCCCGGATCGCTCCGGGGCCTTCTATCGGTCAGGTGCCGTGCCTCAGTGGGCGTGGCCCTTGTCCCAGTCCGACTGCTTGGGCAGCGTTTCGAACGTATGCTCCGGCGGCGGGCAGGGCAGGGTCCATTCCAGCGTGTCGGCGTATTCGTTCCAATAGTTGTTCTCGGTCACGCGCTTGCCCGCGCGCAGCGTGTAGATGACGATGCCGATGAACAACACGAAGGACGCGAAGGAGATGAAGGCGCCGATCGAGGAGACCCAGTTCCAGTAGGCGAACGCCTCCGGGTAGTCGATGTAGCGGCGCGGCATGCCCTGACGGCCAAGGAAGTGCTGCGGGAAGAAGATCAGGTTGGACCCGATGAACATCATCCAGAAGTGCAGCTTGCCCAACATTTCCGGGTACTGCCGGCCGCTCATCTTGCCGATCCAGTAGTAGATGCCGGCGAAGATCGCGAAGACCGCGCCAAGCGACATCACATAGTGGAAGTGGGCCACGACGAAATAGGTGTCGTGATAGAAGCGGTCGACCGGGGCCTGGCTCAGCACCACGCCGGTCACGCCGCCGACGGTGAAGAGGAAGAGGAAGCCAAAGGCCCAGAGCATCGGCGTCTTGAACTCGATCGAGCCGCCCCACATCGTCGCGATCCAACTGAAGACCTTGATGCCCGTGGGCACCGCGATCACCATCGTCGCCAGCATGAAGTAGGACTGCTGGGTCAGCGACATGCCGACGGTGTACATGTGGTGCGCCCAGACGACGAAGCCCAGAACCCCGATCGCCACCATCGCATAGACCATCGGCAGGTAACCGAAGATCGGCTTCTTCGCGAAGGTCGCGATGACATGGCTGATGATGCCGAAGCCGGGGATGATGATGATGTAGACTTCCGGGTGGCCGAAGAACCACAGGATGTGCTGGTACAGGATCGGGTCACCGCCACCGGCCGGGTCGAAGAAGGTCGTGCCGAAGTTGCGGTCGGTGATGAGCATGGTGATCGCGCCCGCCAGAACCGGCAGCGACAGCAGGATCAGCCACGAGGTGACGAAGATCGACCAGGCGAACAGCGGCACCTTGTGCAGCGTCATGCCCGGCGCGCGCATGTTCAGGAAGGTGGTGATCATGTTGATCGCGCCAAGGATCGAGGACGCCCCCGACAGGTGAACCGCGAAGAGCGCGAGGTCCATGGACCAGCCTGCCTCACGCGACGAAAGCGGCGGGTAGAGAACCCAGCCCACGCCCGAGCCGGTCTGGCTGTCGCCGCCCGGCGCGAAAAGCGAGGCGACGGCAAGCGAGGTCCCGGCGACGTAGAGCCAGTAGGAAAGGTTGTTCATGCGCGGGAAGGCCATGTCCGGCGCGCCGATCATCAGCGGCATGAAATAGTTGCCGAAACCGCCGAAAAGCGCGGGAATCACGACGAAGAACATCATCAGGATGCCGTGCGCGGTCACGATGGTGTTCCACAGGTGGCCGTTCGGCGTACAGGGCTGCGAGGCATCGGCGAACAGGCGCATCCCTTCGGCGCACATGTACTGCACGTCGGGGTGCATCAGCTCCAGCCGCATGTACACGGTGAAGGCGACCGAGACGAAGCCTACGGTCGCGGCCGTGAAGAGGTAGAGGATACCGATGTCCTTGTGGTTCGTGGACATGAACCAGCGGGTGAAAAAGCCCCGCTCGTCATGCTCTCCGTGGCCATGTACGGCTGCGTCGGCCATGTGATTCTCCCGTTTCCTGCGCGCTGCGGCTGATCGCTCCGCGCTGCGTCTTTTTGTCTAATAGTCCGCTCTCCCCCGATGGGCAATCGCGGAAAACGCGCCGGGGCGCGGAAATCCGGCCCCGGCGGCAGTGTTTTTGACGGGCGCTTACTGCGCGACCGAGGCCAGATAGGCCGCGACGTCCTCGCCACCCTTCTTCAGCTTGAAGGTCATCTTGGATTTGCCTTCGCCGCCATGGGTGTCGATATAGGCGGTCGGGTCGAGGAGGTATTCCGCAAGGCTCGCCTCATCCCAGACGGCGCCCGAGGCGCCCACGGCCAGGATGCCGTCGCCGTACTTGAAATCCTCGACCGAGGCGACCGCGCGGCCGATCACGCCATAAAGGTTCGGGCCGGTCTTGCCGCCCTTCACGATCTCGGTGCCGTCGTCGGCCACGATCATGTGGCAGGCCTTGCACTTCTTGAATTCCTTCTCCCCGTTCGCGGCATCGCCTTCGGCGAAAAGCGGGGTGGCCAGAGCGACGCACGCCACGGCGCTGATGATGGCAAGTTTCATTCGCTACTCCTTGTAGGGTATTTGGTGTTCGCGCTGCACGGACCTTTCTAGCCTTTGCAGAAAGGGATTTCCATACACGATTGGGCGCGCGGCCCTGCGCTCAGGCGGTGGGGAAAACCCTGTCGAAGCTGCGCTTCAGGGCAAGGTCCAGATCGTCCATCGTCACCGGCAGGCCGAGATCGACAAGGCTGGTGACGCCGTGGTCGCGGATGCCGCAGGGAACGATTCCCCCGAAATGGTCCAGATCGGGGTCGAGGTTGACCGAAACCCCATGAAAGCTGACCCAGCGGCGCAACTTTACGCCGATGGCGGCGATCTTGTCCTCGCGTAGCGTGCCGTCGGGCAGGGGGGGCTTGTCGGGGCGGCGCACCCAGACGCCGACCCGTCCGTCGCGAATCTCGCCGGTCACGTTGAACCCTGCCAGCGCGGCGATGATCCAGGCCTCAAGCTGCGCGACAAAGCGTCGCACGTCGCAGCCGCGCCGGTTGAGGTCAAGCATCACATAGGCCACGCGCTGCCCCGGCCCGTGATAGGTGTATTGCCCGCCGCGCCCGGCGGTGAAGACCGGAAAACGGCCCGGATCGGTCAGGTCCCCGGGCCGGGCCGAGGTCCCGGCGGTGTAAAGCGGCGGGTGTTCAAGAAGCCAGACCGCCTCATCCGCCGTTCCCGCCGAAATCGCCGCCACGCGCGCCTCCATCGCGGCAAGCGTGGCCTCATACTCCGACAGGCCGGGCAGGTGGGTCCATTCAACCACGGGCGGGGTCCCTTCTCTTGCTCCCGCGCCCGACATAGCGATCCGGGGCGCGGCTGGGAAGGGGCGTGGCCGGGAAGGGCCGGGGCCTGTCCACAAAGGGACGGGCTGGAATTCCCGACTGGCGCGGCAGCCCCGCCGGGCGCATCATCGCCGCCATTCAGACGCCACGTTTTTCATCCCGCGCCGCCGGTCCCCGGCCGCGTCATTCCCATTTCGGAGATTTCACCATGTCCGCTTACAAGATCGCCTCGCTGTCGATCGCCTTGTGCTCGGGCCTGCTGCTCGCCTCGTTCCTGATGGCGGCGGAAAGTACGACGCCCGCGCCCCATGCCCAGATGAACCGCGCCAGCTATGACAGCCCGCGCCCGCCCGTGGCCATCGCGCAGATGAACCGCGCCGCCTATCGCAAGATCGCCCCCAGCGCGCAGATGAACCGCGCGCTCTACCGCAAGGATCGTCTCGCGGCCGTAACCCGTTGAAAACGATTGTTTCGCGAATGCGTGATTGCCCGAATCCCGGACCTCGGCCAGACTGGCGTCATTGGGACGCCGCGATTGACCGGCCGATGCCGTTCGGCCGGGCGACGGAATTGATAACGAGGGAAGGACTAGGTCCATGAGGAAACATTCACTTGCGAAGGGCTGCGTGGTCGCCGCGCTGATGCTTGGCCAGGCGGCCCCGGCGATGGCGGATGCCGACGGGCTGGTCGGCGGGGTCGTCGGCGGGATCATCGGCGGCATCATCGTGAACGAGGCCAACAAGAACAAGCGCACGACGACGGTCCGGCGCACCACCAAGCGCACCGGCCTGTCCAGCGCGCAGCGCGAGGCCAACCGCGAGGTGCAGGTGGCGCTGAACTATTTCGGCTATCCGGTCGGCACGCCGGACGGGGTGCTGGGGCGCCAGTCGCGGGCCGGGATTTCTGACTATCAGCTGACGCTGGGCTATACGCCGACGGGGCAGCTGACGGAATATGAACGCACCCACCTCATCGGGTCCTACCACCGCGCCATCGCGGGCGGGGCGGTGACGATGCAGCAGGCGGCGGCGAACCCGATGGGCCTGCGCGGCCTTCTGGTGACCTGGCGGGACGAAGCGGCGGGCATCACCGTTCCGGCGGTCCCGCAGCAGGGCCAGATGGCGCTGGTCGCAGAGCCGCCCGCGGCGCTCGCGCCCGAGGCGGCCCCGGTTATCGCCGCGACCGCCCCGGCGGCGGACCCGGCCAATGGCGGCTTGCCGACCTTCCTAGGCAGCGCAGGCGCGACGCAGGTCTCGCTCGCCTCGACCTGCAACAAGGTCGCGATGATGACGACGACGAATGGCGGCTACACGACGGTGGCCAACATGACCGACCCGTCGGCGGCGCTGGGTGAGCAGTTCTGCCTGGCCCGCAGCTACGCCATCGCCACGGGTGAGGAGATGGCCGCCCAGGTCCCCGGCACCACACCGGCCCAGATCGCCGAGCAATGCGCAGGCTTTGCCCCGGCGATGAAGGCCGAGGTGGCGGCACTGTCGCTGCAACCGGCCACCGATGTGCTGGCCGAAACCCGCAACTTCGCGCTTTCCACCGGCATGTCGCCCGCGCAACTGGCCGCGACGGCGAAGATCTGCCTTTCGGTCGGCTATGCGCAGGACAACATGGACGTGGCCGTCGGCTCGGCCCTGATCCTGACCGCGCTGGGCGAGGCGGGGTACGGTGAGCTTCTGGGCCATCACCTGTCGCAGGGCTATGGCGCCACCCAGCGCACCGATCTGGCCTTCGACTGGTACGGCATGGCCATCGGCGCCGCCGAAAAGGGCGCAACCCCGGTCTTCGCGCCGGGCCAGCCGGAGCGCATGGCGCTTGTCCGCAAGGCCGCCTATGCCATCACCGGGCGCGACGACGAAGCCGCCGCCCCCCCGGTCAAGGCCGCGCTGCCGACCTTCCAGGTGCCTGCGCCCGCGGGCGACGCGGCGACCGGCACCGCCGAGTGATGGCCGCCTGACAAGGGCAGGCCGCCCCCCAGGGGCGGCCCCCGTTCCGCGCGGCGCGTCTTTTTGCGGCCGGGCCGAAAATCCCCCTTCACATCGCCGAAGGCTTTGGCTAAGAAGCGCCCACCTCGCCCGAGGGTATCCTTCGGGCCCGGTGCGGTTGTGGCGGAATTGGTAGACGCGCAGCGTTGAGGTCGCTGTGGGCTAACCCCCGTGGAAGTTCGAGTCTTCTCAACCGCACCACTTCTTACCTTTCCCGATCACCGGACCGTCGAAAGCCCCTGATGGGGGATTTGCCCGAGGCGCGCGCCATGCGCCGGTCGGGGCGCGGTCGGACGGCGCTGAAACGCTATAGGGACAGGGCCGTCCCGCCCCTCACGCCGCGCGGGCCGGGCGCGTGACCCAGAGTGCGGCGGCAAGGATCAGGGCGGCGCCCGCCAGGTCCGCGCCGCCGGGCCAGAGGCCGAACAGCAGGATGTCGAAGCCAAGCGCCCAGATCAGCCCGGTATAGTCGAAGGCCGCCAGGACCGAGATCGGCGCCCGTGCCGTCGCCTCGGTCGCGGCGATATGGCCCAACCCGCCCAGAAGCCCGGCAAGGATCAGCCACAGAAGCGTGACACCGTCGGGCGCGACCCAGCCGAAGGGCCATGTCGCCAGCCCGACAAGGGTCGAGGTCAGCGCGAAGTAAAAGGCGATGGCGGCGGCGCTTTCGGTGCCGGTCATGGATTTGATATGGACCCTTACGAAGGCCATGGTGACCGCATAGCCAAGCGCGGCCGCAACGCCGATGGCGGCACCTTCGCCCGGCACCGCCATGGCGGCGCCGAAGATCAGGCCGACCCCGGCGAGGCCCAGCAGGACCGGCAGCACGATACCCTTGTGCAGCCGCTCTCCCAGCATCAGCGCCGCGAAGGGCAGGGTGAGGACGGGGGCGAGATAGGCCAGCCCCTGTGCCGTCGCGACCGGCAGATAGGCAAGCGACAGGAAGGAAAGCGCCATCGACAGCGCGCCGAACAGGCTGCGCAGGACATGCGCGCGCGCGTTGCCTGTGCGAAGGGCCGCCGGAAACGGCCCGCGCTGCGCCGCGTAAAGGCAGATCGGCAGCAATGCGACGGCCGACCGCCAGAAGATGATCTGCCCCACCGGCACCCGGTCCGCCACCGCATGAACCGCCGCCGACATGGCCGTCATCAGAAGGGTCGCCAAAAGCCGCAGGCCGATGCCGGGCAGGGGAGAGGTGGGCTGCATGAGGGTCAGTTAGCGCTAACATTGACTGATGGCAAGGCTTCCGCGACGTGCCATCCCCCCACCCGCGAAAATCCGGTTTCCTCCCGTCCGGCGTGCCGCTATACCGGCCCCGTTTGCCGCATAAGGAGCAGGACGGATGGCCAATGTCGTGGTTGTGGGCGCCCAGTGGGGGGACGAGGGCAAGGGCAAGATCGTCGACTGGCTCTCGGAACGCGCCGATGTCATCGCGCGGTTTCAGGGCGGGCATAATGCGGGCCATACGCTGGTCATCGGCAACAAGGTCTACAAGCTGAACGCGCTGCCTTCGGGCGTGGTGCGGGGCGGCAAGCTTTCCGTCATCGGCAATGGCGTCGTCCTCGACCCCTGGCATCTGGTCAAGGAGATCGCCGCGATCCGCGCGCAAGGCGTGGAGATCACGCCAAAGACGCTGATGATCGCCGAAAACACCCCCCTTATCATGCCCTTCCACGGCGAGCTTGACCGCGCGCGTGAAGCGCAGGCGAGTGTGGCCAAGATCGGCACCACCGGGCGCGGCATCGGGCCGTGCTATGAGGACAAGGTCGGCCGCCGGGTGATCCGCGTCGCGGACCTTGCCGATGCCGACACGCTGGAACTGCGTGTCGACCGGGCGCTGGTCCATCACAACGCGCTGCGCTCCGGTCTGGGGATCGAGCCGATCGACCGCGACGCGATCCTGGCCGAGCTTCGCGCCATCGCGCCCGAGATCCTGAAATACGCGGCCCCCGTCTGGAAGGTGCTGGGGGAGCTGCGCCGCGCGGGCAAGCGTATCCTTTTCGAAGGCGCGCAGGGCAGCCTTCTCGATATCGACTTCGGCACCTATCCCTTCGTGACCTCCTCCAACGTGATCGCGGGGCAGGCGGCGACGGGCGTCGGCATGGGGCCGAACGCGGTCGATTACTCGCTTGGCATCGTCAAGGCCTACACGACCCGTGTCGGTGAAGGCCCGTTCCCGACCGAGCTTGACGACGCCGATGGCGAACGGCTTGGCACGCGCGGGCATGAGTTCGGTACCGTCACGGGGCGCAAGCGCCGCTGCGGCTGGTTCGACGCGGTGCTGGTGCGCCAGACCTGCGCGATTTCCGGCATGAAGGGCATCGCGCTGACCAAGCTTGACGTGCTGGACGGGTTCGAAACGCTGAAGATCTGCGTCGCCTATGACGTGGACGGCCAGCGCTATGACTACCTGCCGACCCAGGCCGCGCTTCAGGCCAGGGCGAAACCGATCTATGAAGAGCTTGAGGGCTGGGCCGAAAGCACCCAGGGCGCGCGGTCGTGGAACGACCTGCCGGGCGCCGCGGTGAAGTATGTCCGCCGGATCGAGGAATTGATCCAGTGCCCGGTCGCGATGCTGTCGACCAGCCCGGAACGGGATGACACGATCCTCGTCACCGATCCGTTTGCGGACTAGTGCCGATGAAGGCGCTTCTGATCGACGGCCATCCCGACCGGAACCGGCTGAGCGCGCATCTGCTGGACACCTATCAGGCGGCGCTGCCCAAGGGGGTCACGGTCGACCGGATCGCGGTGCGCGATCTGGCCTTCGAACCCGATCTGTCGCGCGGGTATGAGGATGTGCCGCCGCTGGAGCCGGATCTGGAACAGGCGCTGGCGCGGATCGAGGGCTGCGATCACCTCGTTCTGGCCTTCCCGCTTTGGTGGGGGGCGGAACCGGCGCGGCTGAAGGGGTTCTGGGACCGTGTGCTGCTGCCGCGCCGCGCCTTCCGTTACCACAAGGGCGATCCGTGGTGGGACCGGCTTCTGGCCGGGCGGTCGGCGGATGTGATCGTGACCATGGACACGCCGCCGCTTTACCTGCGCCTTGCCTATTTCGATCCGCTCGGCTGGCGCTATCGCCGTCAGGTGCTGGGCTTCGTCGGGTTCCGCCCGATCCGCCTGCATTACTTCGGCATGGTCCGGCGTGGTGGCGCGGAACGGAACCTGCCGAAATGGCGCGCACGGATCGAACGCGCCGCCCGCAGTGCGGCCGGGCTTCGCCGCCGCGCAAGGGAGATGATCGCATGAGCCTGTCCTATACCGCCCGCCGTCGTTGGTCGCTGGTGATCCTGCTGATCGGCCTGCCGCTTTATATCATGCTGGCGGTCAGCGTGATCGGCTGGATCAGCATGATCTTCGGCCGCCCGCCGTTTCTGGCCGAAATCGCGGTCTATGTCGTGCTGGGGGTTCTTTGGGCGCTGCCTTTCCGCTTTGTCTTTCGCGGTGTCGGCAAGGAAGACCCCGACATGCAAAAGGGGCGGCCCGAAGACCGCCCCTGATACTCTGATTGCCGTGCCTCAGTTCGCCACGCGGCGCGCCTCGGTCATGTAGCGCGAGGCGTCGGTCAGCGTGAACTGGCCGCGGCTGACCTTCTGGATCTTGCCCTGGCGCAGCAGCATCCCGAAGGACCGCAGGCTGTCCTCGCGGCTGTAATCCTCTTCGTCGGCCATGCCGATGACCTTGCGGATGATGTGCGGGCGCGAGAAATGCTCAACCCCCTCGACCGTCGCGGTATAGGCGGCGGCGGCCTCCAGCAGCTCCGGCAGGTTCGACGCGCCGAGGCGTTCGGCGAATTCGGCAAAGCTGCGGGCGTCCTCGGGGTTGACGATCATGTCTTCCGCGTCGTCCTGATCCGCTTCCACCGTGCTTTCCATCACGGTCGCGCGGACCCGGCGGGGGCGGACCACCGCCGCTTCGCCGCGGCCTTCCTCGGCCGTGTCGACGCGCTGTTCCGAGACGAGGACCAGCGGCGCCATGCGCGTGGCCATCGTCGGGCGCTGCGTCGTCGGCAGGCTGTCGGCGGCGGGGCGGCGCGGGCGGACGGCCTTGGACAGGTCGTCGCGGTAGCGTTCGGTATGGTCGGCGGCCTCCGAGGCGGCGCCGACACCGGCGTCGTTCGACTTCATCTTGCGGTCGGCCACGGTGGCGGCGACGGCGGCCTTCAGATGCGCGATGGCCGAGAAGCGGCGGCGGTTTTCCACCCCCTCCAGCTTCGACTTGGCCTCTTCCATCAGCCGCTCGACCGAGGCGTCCTCGTCGTCCGAGCCGCCTTCAAGGATGGCGCGGCCTTCCTGGTTGTCGCGGCGCAATTCGCGCGTGGCGTCGGCGAGGTCGCGCAGAAGCTCCTGCTCCTCGTCCTCCGGCAGGCCGGTTTCGCCGATGGCGGCGCCGATCTGGGCGAGGATAGCGTTGTCATCCTCTTCGGTCGCGGCGGCGTTGTCCTCGAACTCATCGTCGTAATCGTCGCCCGAGAGCGCGGCCATGAGGGCGGCGGTGCGGTCCTCGACCGGGGTATCTTCCGAGAGCGCGAAGGCGGCTTCTGCCTCATCCTCGGTGCCGTCGAGATCGTCGTCATAGGCGTCGTCGTCATAGGCGTGGTCGTCGGCCTCATCGGCGCGGCTCAGGCGCAGGACCGTCGCACTTGCGCGCGGGGTCTCGTCTTCGGCCATCTCTTCGTCGGCCTCGTCCTCATAGGCCTCGTCGTCCAGCCCCTCGGTCGGGTCGTCGAAGGCGACCATGGCTTCGGCCTCGGCGTCTGCCTCGTCCTCGTCCTCGATACCGTCGAGCGCTTCGAGGGCTGCGATGTCCTCGTCCTCGGCGAAGGCCTCAAGGGCGTCTTCGTCCTCATCCGCGTCGAATTCGGCGGTGTCTTCCTCGTCCTCGATCTCTTCGACCTCGGCGACCGGCGCCTCGACCTCGGCGACCTCTTCCTCGGCTTCGATCTCCTCGACCTCTTCCTCGGTCTCGATCTCCTCGACCGGTGCCTCGACTTCGGCGACCTCTTCCTCGGCCGCAAGCGCCCCGATCAGCGCCTCGACATCGGCGGACTCATCGGCCACCGCGTCCTCGGCCACCGCGTCCTCGGCCACCGCGTCCTCGGCCACCGCGTCCTCGGTCACCGTCTCTTCGGTCACGGCAAAGGCGGCGATGCCGGCTTCGTCGTCCTGCGGTTCGGCAAGCTCATCTTCCGCCTCGGCGACGGCTTCCTCGACCGGGGTCTCTTCGGTTTCCACCGCGGCCATCACGTTCGACAGCGCGGCGTCGTCTTCGGCGGTGTCCGCCTCCGCGACCTCTTCCGGCGCGGCGTCCTCGGCCTTCAGCCCCGGCATGTCGCCATAATCGAGCGTGAAGCCGAAATCGGTCTCGGCCGCGTCATCGGCGGACGGCACCTCATCGGTCGCCTCGTCTTCCTCATAGGGAACCGCAACCGCAGCCGCGGTGGCCACCGGCGCATCGTTCACCACGGCGCGGATACGGGCAAGCTTGGCGGCCACGCTTTCCGCCACGGACGGACGGGCGGGGGCCTCGGCCACCGGTGCGGGCGCGGGCGCGGGCGCCACGGGGGCAGGCTCGGCCACCGGCAGGGGGGCGGCCTGCATCCCCTCGGGGCGCAGCACGATACCGTCCTCGCTGACGCGCGCCTCGACCCGGCGGTTGATCTCGCGTTCCGCGATCCGGTGCAGCATCTCGGCATCGGGGGTCGGCGGCACGGCGCCGAAATAGCGGTCATCCGCCGCAAGGTCGCGGAAATACTCCGCGATCGCCTTCATCGTCGAGAACGGCTCATCGAAACCCTCCAGCGTGCAGGAGAAGGTTCCGTAGGATACCGTCAGGATTTTACTCGCACCGACCATGGGGATGCTCGCTTTCTGATTATGCCTCTGTTTCCAACCTCAGGGGCAACTTGTGCGCTACCGTGGACAAAACCGGGTAAAAAGAAGGATTCATTTGGGCCAAGATTGTGTTTCTATGCCTTAATTGGCATCAATACTGCCATGTCATCGGTCATTGTCCAATCACGCTTCCCGGTTACCCTGCTAGGTGGGGGACAATCCGCCCATTCCGACCTTTCGGAGGCGCTTGCCCTCGCGCCGACCCTTGTCGCAGCCGATGGTGGCGCCAATGTGGCAATCGCGGGCGGATTGGTTCCCGATGCCGTGATCGGCGACTTCGATTCGCTTGCCGCCGCGACCCGCGCGGCGATCCCCGCCGACCGGCTGCATCACATCGCCGAACAGGACAGCACCGATTTCGAGAAATGCCTGCGCGCCATCGACGCGCCCCTGATCCTCGCGCTTGGCTTCACCGGCGCGCGCATCGACCATGAGCTTGCGGTCTGGAACGTGCTGGCGCGGCGCCGGGCGGGGAATACCATCGTCGTCGGGGCTGAGGATATCGTCTTCCTCGCCCCCGAACGGCTGTCGCTTGACCTCGCGCCCGGCACCCGGTTTTCACTCTTCCCGATGTCGCCCGCGCGGGCGACAAGCCGGGGCCTGCGCTGGCCGGTCGATGCGGTCGCCTTCGCGCCGGACGGGCGATCGGGGACGTCGAATGAGGCCACCGGGCCGGTGGAGCTGACCGTCACCTCCGGCGCGCTTCTGGTGATCCTGCCGCGCGCCTGCCTCAGAGAGGTGCTTCGGACGCGCTGACGGTGGCCAGATCGGCCAGCCGCGCCGCCCTGGCCAGCCGCCGCTCGCGGTGGATGATGTACAGGCCGGAACTGACGATGATCCCGATCCCGGCCCAGGTCAGCGCGTCGGGGAAATCGTCGAAGATCAGGTAACCGAAAAGCGTCGCCGTCACGATCTCAAGATAATGCAGCGGCGCGAGGGTGGAGGAGGGCGCGAAGGAAAGCGCATAGGTGATCGCCATATGGCTGACCGTGGCGGCCAGGCCGACGCCCGCGCACCAGATCAGGAACACCCCTTGCGGCATCTCGAAGGTGATCGGCCCGATCCCGGCCCAGGTTCCGAACCCCAGAACCGGCAGGCAGATCAGCGCCGCCAGAAGCGCGGTGTGAAACTGCATCGCCACCGGATGCATCCGCCGCGACAGGTGCCGCGTCACCAGCATGTAAAGCGCGAAGGAGAGCGCGGTGCCAAGCGGAAAGAAAGCGGCGGAGCCGAAGGCCGCGAAGGAGGGCTGGATCACCAGAAGCGCCCCCAGAAATCCCACCACGCAGGCGATGATCCGACGCTGCCCGACCTGCTCGCCGAACGCGAAGCGGCCGATGACAAGGATCAGGAACGGCTCGACAAAGGCGATGGCCAGCGCATCGGCAATCGGCATCACCCGCACGGCGGCGACGAAGCAATAGGTCGATGAGGCCAGCATCAGCGCCCGCAGCGCGGTCAGGCCAAGGGTCCGCCGGTCGGGCCTGAGCGAGAACCCCATCACAACCATCACCGGCGCCATCAGCACCGCCTGCACCAGTCCCCGGCCCAGCACGATCACCCCCACCGGCACCTCCTGCGCGGCGAGTTTGGAAAACACGTCGATCAGCGGCGCCAGCGTACAGAAGGCGATCATCATCGCGACGCCGGGCAAGATGCGGTCGGTCTGGCTCATCCGGCCCGGGTATCCCGTAGCCCTGGCGACGTCCATTCCAAAACCGACACCGGCGCTTCTTCTGTTTCCAAATACTCCGGGTGGGTCCGGGAGGGCAGCGCCCTCCCGGCCTTGTCCTCAGCAGTTCGGGACGTTTACCGCCAGCCCGCCGAGCGAGGTTTCCTTGTACTTCTCATGCATGTCATGGCCGGTCTGGCGCATCGTCTCGATGGCGGAATCGAGCGGCACGAAATGCTTGCCGTCGCCGCGCAGCGCAAGGCTCGCCGCCGAAACCGCCTTGATCGCGCCCAGACCGTTCCGTTCGATGCACGGCACCTGCACCAGCCCCTTCACCGGGTCGCAGGTCATGCCGAGGTGATGTTCCAGCGCGATCTCGGCCGCGTTTTCGACCTGTTCCGCCGTCCCGCCCATCACCGCGCACAGCCCGGCCGCCGCCATGGCCGAGGCCGACCCGACCTCGGCCTGGCAGCCGCATTCGGCGCCCGAGATCGAGGCGTTGGTCTTTACGATCCCGCCGATGGCGGCGGCGGTCAGCAGGAACTCCCCCACCCGCGACGGGGCCGCGCCCGGAACGTGATCCAGCCAGTAGCGGATCACCGCCGGCACCACGCCCGCCGCGCCGTTGGTGGGCGCGGTGACGACCTGACCGCCCGCGGCGTTTTCCTCATTCACCGCCATGGCGTAAACGCTCATCCAGTCGTTGATGGTATGCGGCGCGGTCAGGTTCAGCCCGCGCTCGGCCTCAAGCGCCACATGGATGCCCTTGGCGCGGCGGCGCACCTTCAGCCCGCCGGGCAGGATGCCGTCGGTGGCAAGGCCCCGTTCGATACAGTCGTTCATCACCTGCCAGAGCCGCGCCATGCCGTCGTCAAGGTCCTTCTGCGTGCGAAAGTGCAGCTCATTCGCGCGCTTCATCGCGGCGACCGACTTACCCGAGGCGGCGGCCATCTCAAGCATCTGGGCGGCGTTCTGGAACGGGTAGGGGCAGCCCGAGGGCTTGGCGGCGACGCTGCCCGCGTTCTGCAACTCCGCCTCGGTCAGGACGAAGCCGCCGCCGATGGAATAGTAGGTCTCTTGCAGGATCACGTCGCCCTGCGCGTCGGTCGCCATCAGGATCATGCCATTGGCGTGACCCTCCAGCGGGTGGCCGTAGTCGAAGACCAGGTCGGTCTCGGGCCGGAAGGTCAGTGTCGGCATCTCGGGCGGGGTGACGGTGCCGGTCCCGGCAATCGCGGCCAGCGCGGCCTCGGCCTTGTCGTGGTCATAGCTGTCGGGCAGGAACCCGGCGAGGCCGAGGATCGTGGCGCGGTCGGTCGCATGCCCCTTGCCGGTAAAGGCGAGCGAGCCGTGAAGCGAGGCGCGCAGCCCTTTCGGATGGAAGGGCGAGGCGCGCAAGAGGTCAAGGAACCGCCCCCCGGCCACCATCGGCCCCATCGTATGGGATGAGGACGGGCCGACGCCCACCTTGAAGATGTCGAAGACGGAGAGGAACATGGGCGTCCTTTCAGGTCGCGCTGCCCTCGGGCGGGCGGGCGTAGCTGGGGTTGGTAAAGATGGTGTCGCCCAGCCCTTCGGCAAGGGCGGCTTTCCGCGCGGCGGGTCGGCCCTCATGCGCGGCGGCGAGCGTGTGCAGGGCGGGGAAGGCCGTCAGGTCCAGCCATCCGGCCCGGCCCGTCGGATAAAGCGCCAGCCAGCGGATCAGGGTGACGACATACCAAGACAGGACCGAGGGCGCATCGGGCGACAGCCAGTCGGGGCGCCCGGCGGCGAGGTCCTCCATCAGGCCGAGATGGCGCAGGATGCGGGCCTGCGTCGTATCGGCGAAGGCCCCCACATCGGCGCCGGTCCCGGCATGGCGGTCGGGGTAGAAGAAAAGCCGGATGTCGGCATGAAGCGTGTTGGCGGTGAAGAACAGCCAGCGCAGGAACTGCCCGCGCTCCGGGCTGCCGGGCGCAGGGGCCAACGCCCCATGTTCCTCCGCCAGCCACAGCAGGATCGCCCCGGTTTCCGACAAGGGGCCGGCGGGGGTTTCCAGCGCCGGGATCAGCCCGGCGGGGTTCAGCCGCCGATAGGCCGCGCCGTCCTGCTCGCGCCGCGCGCGATCGACCAGCACCGTGCGATAGGGCAGCCGCATGTCTTCGAGCGCGAGGCGCACGATGAGAGAGGCGTTGTCGGGGGCATAGTGCAGTACATACATCGCGCGGGTCCGTTTCCGATGGCCAGATTAACGCGCCTTACGCCCGGTGGCGACGGCGGAAAACGACGCTTTGCCGCTGAAACCGCGCGGGTGCTTACGTGATGCGGCGGTGAAGTTCGCGCGGGTCGTCGGTCTCGACATGCCAGAAATCGGTCGCGCCCCTTGGCAACTGCGCCAGAAAATCATCGAGATCGCGCTGGCGGACATGCCGACGCAGCGCCCAGGCCACTGCCTCGATCGCATGGTCCGGCGTCAGGTTGTGATCCTTGCGAACCGCTTGTGCCTCTCGCCTCATCTCGTCACGGGTCGCGAAGGGTACGGGCGTGGCCGTCACGTTCCAGTCCTGCACGAAGAGCGCGCGGAGGCAGGCGGGCAGGATCTGTGCGAAGGCGATGGCTTCCTCCACGCTCAGGCGGCGGCGAAAGACCTGAATGACTGCATCGACTGCCGTGTAGGCGGAATTGTCCGACGTCAGGTCCAATCGGTCCTTCGCGTCGGTGAGGAAGGCTTGCCAGTCTTTCGTGGCGTGGCGGATGGCCCAAGGCATCGGCATGGTCGTTCTCCTTTCCCCGGATCTAGGGCAGGACGGTGCGGTTGCGAGGGGCCGGACCGAAATCACCCTCGCGCCCGCCCCATATCTTGCGTATAACATGACCCGAACCGCAATGGAGTGACCCATGGCCCCCAACCTGTCCCCGATCGAGACGGCGAAATTCGCGGCCGCCCGGCGCGCGGTCGATTTCGTCGAAGGGGGGATGCGCGTGGGGCTTGGGTCCGGCTCTACCGCGGCCTGGATGGTGCGCTGTCTGGGCCAGCGGGTGCGGGAGGAGGGGCTGAAGATCACCGGCGTCCCGACCTCGGACCGCACGGCGGCGCTGGCGCGCGCCGAAGGGATCACCGTCGTCGCGCTGGAAGAGGCGCGCTGGCTTGACCTGACCATCGACGGGACCGATGAATTCGACCCCGACCTGAACCTCATCAAGGGGGGCGGCGGGGCGCATCTGCGCGAAAAGATCGTCGCGACCGCCTCGGACCAGATGATCGTGATCGCCGACGCCGCCAAGGAGGTCGCCCATCTCGGCGCCTTCCCCCTGCCGGTCGAGGTGGTCCCCTTCGGCTGGCAGACCTCGAAGGCGCTGATCGAGGAGATACTGGTCTCGCTCGACGTCCTCGGGCGCGAGGTGACGCTGCGCATGAAGGGCGATGTGCCGTTCACCAGCGATGAGGGCAACCGCATCCTTGACCTGCATCTGGGCCGCATCGGCAATGCGCGGCAACTGGCGCTGGTGCTGAACCAGGTGCCGGGCGTGGTGGAGAACGGGCTGTTCATCGACATCTGCGACCGCGTCGTGATCGGCCATGGCGACGGCCGGGTGGAACTGCGCGACATCGCCACCGGCAGCAGCGAAGAAGACCGCATCGACTTCGCCGCGCCGGAAAACGTGTTCGACGATCTGGGGTAAGCCGCGCGCCCCCGGCTTGCCCAGGCCAGGCCGGGCCGTTAAGCCTTGGGCTTCATTTTCGGGAAGGACGGGCGCATGAGTTTCGACTACGATCTTTTCGTCATTGGCGGCGGCTCTGGCGGCGTGCGCGCGGCGCGGATCGCGGCGGGGGACTATGGCGCGAAGGTCGGGCTGGCCGAGGAATACCGCATGGGCGGGACCTGCGTCATCCGGGGCTGCGTGCCGAAAAAGCTGATGGTTTTCGCCTCCGCCTTCCCCGAGGCGATGGCGGATGCGCGCGCCTATGGCTGGGACGTGGCCACGCAGGGCTTTGACTGGACCGCGTTTCGCGCGAAGCTGGACGCGGAACTCGACCGGCTTGAGGGGGCCTATCGGTCGGGCCTGACCAATGCGGGCGTGACGATCCACGACACCCGCGCGGTGCTTGAGGATGCCCATACCGTTCGGCTGGCCACGGGTGAGGCTTTCCGCGCCAAGCATATCCTGATCGCCACCGGCGGCGCGCCCTTCGTGCCGGAAATCGAGGGTGGCGCGACGCTTCTGACCTCGAACGACATCTTCAAGCTGGATGCGCTGCCGAAATCCGTTCTGATCGTCGGCGGCGGCTTTATCGCCTGCGAATTCGCCTGCATCCTCAACGGCCTGGGCGTCGAGGTGACGCAGTTCTACCGGGGCGCGCAGATCCTGCGCGGCTTTGACGATGAGGCGCGCGGCCATATCGCCGAACTGATGCGCGAGGGCGGCGTGAACCTGCATGTCGGCACCGATGTGATCGAGGCGCGGGATGTAGCGGGCGGCGTGCGCGTCACCTCGACCGACGGGCGCGAGACGGTGTTCGAAAAGGTCGTCTACGCGACCGGGCGCAAGCCCAACACCGCCGGGCTGGGGCTTGCGGCGCTGGGCGTCACGCTGGGGCGTCAGGGGGAAATCATCGTTGACGAATGGTCGCAGACCGCCGTCCCCTCGATCTATGCCGTGGGCGACGTGACCGACCGCATCAACCTGACCCCGGTCGCCATCCGCGAGGGTCATGCCTTTGCCGATACCGTCTTTGGCGCCAAGCCCACGAAGGCCGATCACGACCTTGTCGCCAGCGCCGTCTACACCCAGCCGGAACTTGGCACCGTCGGCCTGACCGAGGAGGCGGCGCGCGACGAGCGCCCGATCGAGGTCTATGCCACCGCCTTCCGGCCGATGAAATCCGCCTTTGCCGGGCGGCCCGACCGGGTGATGATGAAACTGATCGTCTGCGCCGAGACGCGCAAGGTCCTTGGCTGCCATATCGTCGCGCCCGAAGCGGGCGAAATGATTCAGCTTGCCGCCATCGCGATCAAGATGGGCGCGACGAAAGAGGACTTTGACCGCACCGTCGCGGTGCATCCCACGATGGCCGAAGAACTGGTGACGATGCGGAAGCCGGTGCGCAAGGCTTGACTTTCGCTGAGAAAAGCCCAGTTGGACGGGGGACATTTGCAATGAAGACAGCAAGGGGAGTTTAAGCCTGATGGCAGGAAGCGGAGGGCCTTGGGGCGGCGGCGGTGGAAACGGCGGCCGCGGGGACGATGACGACCGGCCCGGTGGCCGTGGCGGACGGCGTCCGGGCGAGGGGCCGCAGATCCCCGAGATCGAAGAGATCATGCGCAAGGGCTCGGAACAGCTCAAGGTGCTGATGGGCGGTCGCGGCGGCCGCTCGGGCGGTACTGGCGGCGGTTCGGGCGGCGGCATGGGGCCGGGCATCAATCGCGGTACGCTGGCGCTTGGCGCGCTGGCGGTGGTCGGGCTTTGGGCCTTTGCCTCATTCTACACCGTCAAGCCGGAAGAACAGTCGGTGGAACTGCTGCTGGGCAAGTTCCATGCCATCGGTGAGCCGGGCCTGAACTTCGCGCCCTGGCCCTTTGTCTCGGCCAACGTGATCGCGGTCACGCCGGAACGGACCGAGGATATCGGCGTCGGCCGGGCCGGGCAGGGCGATAGCGGCCTGATGCTGACCGGGGACGAGAATATCGTCGATATCGACTTTCAGGTGGTCTGGAACATCTCCAACCCGCAGGAATACCTTTTCAACCTGCGCGACCCGCAACTGACGGTCGAGGCGGTGGCCGAATCCTCGATGCGCGAGATCATTGCCCAGTCGCAACTGGCCCCGGTCCTGAACCGTGATCGTGGCGTCATCGCGGAACGGCTCAAGACCATGATCCAGCAGACGCTGGACAGCTACCAGTCGGGGCTGAACGTCGTGCGGGTGAACTTCAACCGTGCCGACCCGCCGCGTGAGGTGATCGACGCGTTCAAGAACGTGCAAAGCGCCGAACAGGAACGCGACCGGCTTCAGAAAGAGGCCGACGCCTATGCCAACACTATCGTCGCGGGCGCGCGCGGTCAGGCGGCGCAGCTTCTGGAAGAGGCCGAGGGCTATCGCGCCCAGGTCGTGAACCAGGCCGAGGGTGAGGCGAGCCGCTTCACCGCCGTTCTGGGCGAATACCAGAAGGCGCCGGAAGTGACCCGCAAGCGGCTTTACCTTGAGACCATGGAAGAGGTTCTGGGCCGCGTCGACAAGGTCATCATCGACGACAATACGGGCGGGCAGGGCGTGGTGCCTTATCTGCCGCTGAACGAGTTGGGCCGTGGTGGCGCCTCCGGCGCGGCGAAACCCGCGACCGGCACGACGACGGGAGGAAGCAACTGATGAAACGTACTGCCCTCATCCTGCCCATCGTCGTGATCGCGGCGGCCGTCGGCCTCTCGTCGATCTTCATCGTCGATGAACGCGAAAAGGCGCTTGTCCTCCAGTTCGGCCAGATCAAGGCCGTGCGCGAGGACCCCGGCCTTTATTTCAAGGTGCCGCTGATCCAGGAGGTCGTGCGCTATGACGACCGTATCCTTGGCCTCGACATCCAGCCGCTTGAGGTGACGCCGCTCGACGACCGTCGCCTTGTCGTGGATGCCTTCGCGCGCTACCGGATTTCCGATGTGCGCCGCTTCCGTCAGGCGGTCGGCGCGCAGGGGCTGACGCTTGCGGAAAGCCGGATCGACACGCTGTTGCAGGCCCAGACGCGTGAGGTTCTGGGCTCTGTCACCTCGTCCGAGATCCTGTCGCAGGACCGCGCCGGTCTGGCTGCCCGCATCCGCGACGCGGGCCGGACCCAGGCCGAGTCTCTGGGGGTGGAGATCATCGACGTGCGCCTGAAGCGTACCGACCTGCCCGACCAGAACCTTGACGCCACCTTCGCGCGGATGCGTGCGGAACGCGAACGCGAGGCGGCGGATGAGGTCGCGCGCGGCAAGGAAGCGGCGCAGCGGGTGCGCGCCCAGGCCGACCGTACACGGGTGGAACTGGTCTCGGACGCGCAGCGTCAGGCCGACATCACCCGTGGTGAGGCGGACGCCAAGCGCAACGCGGTCTTTGCCGAAGCCTATGGCGCGGACCCGGAGTTCTTCGACTTCTACCGCTCTCTCTCGGCCTATCGCGCCTCGCTCAATTCCGGGAATTCGGCGATGGTGATGGCGCCCGACAGCGAGTTTTTCAACTACCTGAAGAACGCCGAGCCGAAAGCCGCCGCACCCGCGGCTGCCCCGGCGGCGCCTGCCGCGACGCAATGACGATCGGGCTGATCGGGCTTCCCTTTCTTGCCATCGGCCTTGTTCTGGCCGTCGAGGGGCTGGTGCTTGCACTGGCCCCTTCGCGTATCGCCGAATTGCTTGAGATGATCCGCAACATGCCGGTTGAGATGCGCCGCAACCTCGGCCTGGCCGGGATGGCGCTGGGCGCGGCCCTCATATGGCTTGCCCACGGGCTTGGCGGCTGAAAGAATGATGGCGCGGCGTTCACGGCCTGTTGATCGCCTGCGAGAGGCGTTGAGTTGAGCGCGCCGGGCGGGCATTCAATGCTTGGGAATGCCAAAGACCCGACGCGGAGTAAGAGCAGTTGAAGAAGGGAGTTCGCCTGTGACATCCGAGATCACCCCCCTGGCCCCGGCCGGAAGCCGTCACCGCCCCGTCCGGGCGCTGATGCTGGCGCTGGCCACGGGCCTTGCCCTGGCCCTTGCGCCCGCCACGCCCTCGGTCGCGCGCGCCGCGCCCGACAGTTTCGCCGATCTCGCCGACATGGTCAGCCCCGCGGTCGTGAACATCACCACCTCCACCACCATCGCCGCGCCGACGGACGGTGGCCCCATCGTCCCCGAAGGGTCCCCGTTCGAGGATTTCTTCAAGCGTTTCGGCAACCCGAACGCCCCGCGCGGGCCGCAGCGGTCGAATGCGCTCGGCTCCGGCTTCGTGATTTCCGAGGACGGCTATATCGTCACCAACAACCACGTCATCGAGGGCGCGGACGAAATCTCGATCGAGTTCTTTTCGGGCAAGACGCTGGATGCCAAGCTGATCGGCACCGACCCCAAGACCGACATCGCGCTTCTGAAGGTCGAAAGCGACGAACCGCTGCCCTTCGTCAATTTCGGCGACAGCAACGTCATGCGCGTGGGTGACTGGGTCATGGCGATGGGCAACCCGCTGGGGCAGGGCTTTTCCGTCTCCGCCGGGATCGTGTCGGCCCGAAACCGCGAATTGTCGGGGACTTACGACGATTTCATCCAGACCGACGCGGCGATCAACCGGGGCAATTCGGGCGGTCCCTTGTTCAACATGGACGGGCAGGTGATCGGTGTTAACACCGCGATCCTCTCGCCCAATGGCGGCTCCATCGGGATCGGCTTTTCGATGGCCTCCAACGTCGTCTCCAAGGTCGTGCAGCAGTTGAAGGATTTCGGCGAGACGCGGCGCGGCTGGCTGGGCGTGCGCATTCAGGACGTGACCCCGGACGTGGCCGAGGCGATGGGGCTGAAGGACCCGAAGGGCGCGCTTGTGACCGACGTGCCGGATGGTCCCGCGAAGGATGGCGGCGTGCTGTCGGGTGACGTGATCGTCGGCTTCGAAGGCACGGCCATTTCTGACACCCGCGACCTTGTCCGCCGCGTCGCCGATGCCGATGTCGGCAAGGCCGTCCGGCTTGAGGTGCTGCGCGAGGGCAAGACCCAGACCCTTCTGGTGACGCTGGGCCGCCGGGAAGAGGCGGAAGCGACCGAAACCGCCGCCGCCGGGGAAGACCCCGTCACGCCGGAGTCGAAGGATGTCCTTGGCATGACACTTGGCGTTCTGGGTGCCGACCAGCTTTCCGACCTCAACCTGCCGCAGGGGACCGAGGGGCTGGTGGTGACCGGCCTTGATGAAACCGGCGAGGCCTATGACAAGGGCGTGCGCGCGGGCGATGTCATCACCGAGGCGGGCCAGCAGAAGGTCGCCAGCATCGCCGACCTTGAGGCGCGGATTTCCGAGGCGAAGGATGCCGGGCGCAAATCCCTCCTCCTCCTCATCCGCCGCGGCGCCGACCCGCGCTTTGTCGCGCTGTCGGTTGAATAGGGCGGGGTCCATGGGATCAAGGGGGCGTTCCGAAAGGGGCGCCCCTTGTCGTTTGAGGGTGACGCGCAGTGCCGGGGTGAAGGCGACACCGTCCCGGATCACGTCCGGGACGTAAGGCACGGGCCTCCCGGCCTGCTCCGCCGCCGCCGTCAGCGATCGCCGAACCTGCGGGCGGCGCCTCTCATTCGCGTGGGGTAGCCCCGTGCGGGCGGTCGGCCGCTCGCCCGGCGGGGCTGATGCCCCTTGTTCCGGGCCGTTGAGGTGCGCCACGCAGAAGGTGAAGGCGGTGGCGTCCCGGACCTGATCCGGGACCTCCGCCCCCGGGAAAAGAGGTCCCGGATCACGTCCGGGACGGTAAGGTGCTGGCCTTTCCGGCCTCCGCCGCCGCCGGCGCCCTTGACGTCGGCCCTTGTCGCGCCCCTCGATCCCCGCGCCTTATCGCCGCCCCTCGCGCAGCAGGTAAAGCGCCAGCGCGCCGACCACGATCGCGCCGCCAAGGATCATCGCGCCGGTCAGCGGCTCATCCGCGCCGAGCCAGACCCAGACCGGGCCAAGCACGGTCTCCAGCAGCAGAAGCAGGCTGACATTGGTGGCGCTCGTGTGCCGGGCGGCGATGCTCAGCGACAGGAAGGACATCGGCAGGATCACGGCGCCTGTCACGGCAATGGCCCAGACCGCGCCATCGCCCATCGCCGGAAGCCCCGCCAGCGACAGCCCGACCAGCCCCGCCAGAAGCGCGCCCAGCCCCATCGCGGGCTGGATCGGCACCTGACGATTGCGGCGCAGCAGGACGAAGTTCAGCGCCATCGCCGCCGCCACCCCGAACCCGGCCGCCGCCCCCAGAAGCGGGTGGCCCGCGCCCCCCTCGGCCCCGCGCCCGGTGACGGCGATGGCGATCCCGGCCAGCACGGCAACCATCGTGATCCATGTCGCGGCCGAAGTTCTCTCACCCAGCAGGAGGCGCCCGAAAACCGCTGCAAAGACCGGCACCGTCGCCACCGTCAAAAGCACGATCGGCACCGGCGCGACCGCGATCCCCAGCGCAAAAAGCGTCGCATTGGTCGCGTGGCAAAGGATCACCCCGATCCCGGCGGGCCGCGCCAGCATCGGCAGTTGCGACCAGCCCGACCGCCCGGTCAGCGGCCAAAGAAGAAGCAGCACCGACCCCATCAAAAGCCCGCGCCACGCGAGCATCGCGAAACCGCCCATCCCCGACCAGCGCATCAGCAGCGTGTCGGGCGTCAGCACCAGCGCGCCCGCCATGGCGAGGAGAACACCGAAAAGGGGATGGCGCGTCATCTCTGTCCTGCCTTGGCCTAGCGCGGGTCCGCCCTGCTTAGGCCCCCGCCCGCGCCCCGACAAGACCCGCGACAGGACCGCCTCTGGCATCCGGGGCCGGTTTCGCCTATGTCGGCCGGGGAAGCTTCATTCGGGAAGACGGGAATGGCGAAGATCACTTACGTTGAATTTGGCGGCAAGGAACATGTCGTGGAGGTCGCCAACGGGCTGACCGTCATGGAAGGCGCGCGCGACAATGGCGTGCCGGGGATCGAGGCGGATTGCGGCGGCGCCTGCGCCTGTTCGACCTGCCACGTCTATGTCGATCCCGACTGGGTGGCGAAGTTGCCCAAGAAGGACCCGATGGAAGAGGATATGCTCGACTTCGCCTATGAGCCGGACCCGGTCCGCTCGCGCCTGACCTGTCAGCTGAAGGTCACCGATGCGCTGGACGGGCTGAAGGTCTTCATGCCCGAAAAGCAGATCTGATGCGCCTTGCGGCGGCGGTCCTGACGGCGCTGGTCGCCGCCGCACCCGCCGCCGCGCGCTGCATCGCCGGGGATGGCGACTGGATCACGCGGGCCTGCTACGACCGGCCGAAATCGGATGACCTCTATCGCCACGACGTGCTGGGGAACACGCCGGAATGGTCGCGCCTGATCGTCACGCTCGGCCCCAAGGGCCGGGCGGCGGGGCAGGGCGCCGCGCTTGGCTTTCCGCTCGGCCCCGGCCATCTTTACGAGGATACCGCCCCCCGCCTTGCCGATCTTGACGGCGACGGGCGGCCCGAGGTGATCGCGGTCGAGACCGACCACCGGCAGGGCGCGCGGCTTCTGGCGCTGTTCCTTGATGGCCGCAGCGCCGCCACCCCCTATATCGGCACCCCGCGCCGCTGGCTTGCCCCGGTGGGGGCCGCCGATTTCGACGGCGACGGAAGGGATGAGGTGGCTTACGTCGAGACGCCCCATCTGGGCCGCAGCCTCCACCTCGTCCGGCTTGATGCCAACCGGCTGAGGACCGTCGCGACGGCCCCCGGCCTGACCAATCACCGCATCGGCGATGCCCGCATCCAGGGCCGCGTGGCGCTCTGCGACGGCCGCCCGACGATCCTGACCGCCGATGCCGGCTGGACCCGCGTCATGGCAACCACGCTGGAGGGCGGCAAGCTCAGCCCCCGCCCGCGCGGCCGCTATGACGGCCCGGCAAGCCTCACCACGGTTCCGGGCTGCCCCTGACCGCTCTTTCATCGTGGCCAAAATACTCACGGGGGTCCGGGGGTGTAACCCCCGGCCGCCGCCAGCCTAAAGCGCCTGCCCGTCTTAAAGCATTTCGGGTTTGCACTGTATCAGAATTCGAACTTATTTCGTTCGAATTCTGATACTTACGTTCTCAACGAAAACCCGAAACGCTTCAAAGCGCCCGCCAGCCGATGTCGCGGCGGCAGAACCCGCCCGGCCAGTCGATCGCACCGACCATCGCATAGGCCCTCTCATGCGCCTCGCGCAGGCTTTTGCCCCGCGCGGTCACGTTCAGGACCCGCCCGCCCGAGGCGACGATGGACCCGTCCCGCGCCGCCGTTCCGGCATGAAAGACCATGTGGCTTGCATCCTCGGGCAGTTCCTCAAGCCCCCGGATCTGCGAGCCCTTGGCATAGCTGCCGGGATAGCCATTGGCCGCCATCACCACCGTCAATGCGTGATCCTCGGCCCAGTTCACGCGGCAATCGGCCAGCCGCCCCTCGGCGCAGGCATGGATCAGGTCGAAGGCCTGCGCGCCCAGCCGCATCATCAGCACCTGGCATTCCGGGTCGCCGAAGCGGACGTTGTATTCCACAAGCCGCGCTCGGTCGTCCTTGATCATCAGGCCCGCGTAAAGCACGCCCTGAAACGGCGTGCCGCGCCGGGCCATCTCGGCCACGGTGGGTTTCACGATCTCATCCATCGCCTGGGTCAGCACCGCGTCCGACAGGACCGGGGCGGGGGAATAGGCCCCCATGCCGCCGGTATTCGGCCCGGTGTCGCCGTCGCCCACGCGCTTGTGGTCCTGCGCGGTGCCGATGGCCAGCACGTCGGTGCCATCACAAAGGACGAAAAGCGACGCCTCCTCCCCCTCCATGAATTCCTCGATCACCACCTCGGCGCCTGCCTCACCGAAAGCGCCGCCGAAGATCCCGGCCAGCCCCTCCAGCGCCTCCTCCAGCGTCATGGCCACGATCACGCCCTTGCCGGCCGCCAGACCGTCGGCCTTGATGACGATCGGCGCGCCCGTTCGGCGCAGATAGGCCTCGGCGGCGGCATGGTCGGTAAAGCGCGCATAGCCCGCCGTCGGCGCGCCACAGGCGTCGCAGATTTCCTTGGTGAAGGCCTTCGACGCCTCAAGCCTTGCTGCTTCGCCCGACGGCCCGAAGACCGGCACGCCCGCCGCGCGCAGCGCATCGGCCACGCCCGCCGCCAGGGGCGCCTCCGGCCCGACGATGACGAAATCGACGGCGTTTTCCTCGGCGAAGGTCACCACCGCCGCGCCGTCGAGAATGTCGAGATCGGCGCATTCGGCCAGCATCGCGATCCCGGCATTGCCCGGCGCCACGATCAGCCGGTCGCATTTGGGGTTCTGCTTCACCGCCCAGGCCAGCGCATGTTCGCGCCCGCCGCCGCCAAGGATCAGAATGTTCATGCGTCCCCCGCCCGAAAATGCCCGACCCGCGCTTGCCACGGGCCGAGGCGGTTCTATGATCGCCCCGTCCAAAGTTCAATGCGTCTGGCTGGCTGTGTAGGGGGTGCGCGATGTCATGGTGGAAACGGCTGCTTGGCGGCAAGGGGGCGGCAGGGCGCGAAACGGCTGCCCCGCTGGCGGAGACCGCGGCAGAAGCCGGTGCGCCGGTGATCGGTGAGGACGATCCCCGCATCGCCGCGGGCCACGCGCGCCTCGACGCCTGTTGGCGCGCTATCGGCGCGGTCGATGACGATGTCATCGGCTATCTCATCAACCCGATGTTTCAGGGCGCGCCCGCCTGGCCCAACACCCGGCAGGCCTATCGCGTCATCCGAACCGAAGACAGCCTGATCCTGGCCTCCGACGGGCTTGCCGACCCGTTTGTCGGAACCTCGATGGATGATGCGAGCGGCCTTGGTCTTGAGGTCTTTCTTGAAACCACCGGCGCGCAGGGGCGCCCCTTCGACGACATTCGCGCCAGCGGCGATTTCGCGCTGATCGAGATGGTGGCACAGAACATGGCCGCCCATGGCGGGGTGGCCGGGCTGCTTGACCGGATGGGGGTGCTGTCGATGGCGCTGCCGCTTGGCGGGCAGGCGCCCGAGGGCTGGGCGGATGAGAACGGCGATATGGGCGTGCTGCTGGGACTGCCGGTTCCGGGCCGCGAGGGGCGGGTCGCGCTGCCCTTCGGGCCGGTCCGCCTTGTCGCCGCCACGCCCCTGCGCCCGGCCGAGCTTGCCGCCGCCGCCGCCTCGGGCGAGGCGCGCGCGGCCCTTGCCGCCGATCTGGCGGCGACCCCGGCGGGCCACCGTTTCGATCGGGCCCGGCAAAGCCTGCGCTGACAGGACGGGTGCGGCAGCGGGGGTGGGGCCGGAAACCGCGCCCCGCGACCGCAGGTACACTTGCGCGTGCGGCCCGGCTTTGCACTATGGGCGCGGTTGTAACTTGTGATGGCGTTCGGGCGAAACACACATGTCGTGGTGGAAGAAAATCCTGGGGCAGGGGGGCGCCGCGCCCCGGTCCGGGGCCAGGGCGAAGGCGCGGGCCAAGGCCGCCCCCGAACCGCCCCCTCCGCCACCACCCCCTCCGCCGCCCAAACCCGCGATCCGCGCCGATGATCGCCGCATCGGCGCCGGGCGCGCGCAGCGCCTGTCACACTGGCGCCGCTTCGGCCGGGCAGAGCATGAGCCGCTGACCTATGCCGACAATTCCGACCTGCACGGTGCGCCGGACTGGCCCGCGGGGCGCAAGTGCTACCATGTCATCCACCGCTACGATTCGCTGATCCTGACCACCGACGGGCTGAGCGATCCCTTCGTCGGCACCACGTCCGACGGCGAAAGTGGCTATGGTGTCGAAGTGTTCCTCGAAATCCCCGAAACCGGCGCGATGCCCTTCGATGAGGTGCGCGAAAGCTGGGCCTTCGCGCTTTTGGAAATCGTGTCGCAGAACATCGCCGGGTTCGGCGGCATCGCCGACCGTCTGGCGCGGGAAGAGGTGGTGCTGATGTCGGTCCCGGTCCTGAACCCGCCCGCGCCCGACTGGGTGGATGAGATCGGCTATACCGGCGTCCTGATCGGCCTGCCCGCGCGTCGCGTCGCGACCGAAATCGCGCTGCCCCTCGGCCCGGTCCGCTTCACCGCCGTCACGCTTCTGCGCCCGGATGAGGCCGCCTTCGCACAGCGCGGCCACGATGAACGCGCCGACCTTGCCGAGGCGCTGAAACTGCGCGGCTACGACCATTTCAGCGACCCGGAGCGGCCTTCGGTCCTTTGACGGCGCAAGGGCCGTTTGCATCGCCCGGCCGAAACTGGCACCTTCGCCGCGAACCCCGATCGTCAGGCCCCGAATGACCCTTTTCGAAGACCCCGCCGAAGGCGGCAACGCCCCCGAATTCACCGTCTCCGAGCTTTCGGGCGCCGTGAAGCGCACGATCGAGGGCGAGTTTGGCCATGTCCGCGTCCGGGGCGAAATCGGGCGCGTGTCGCGCCCGGCCTCGGGGCATCTCTATTTCGACCTCAAGGACGACCGATCCGTGCTTGCCGCGATTTCCTGGAAGGGGCAGGCGGCGCGGCTGTCGGTGCGCCCGGAAGAGGGGATGGAGGTCATCGCGACCGGCCGCCTGACGACCTTTCCCGGCCAGTCGAAATACCAGCTGATCGTCGAGGATATCACGCCCGCCGGGCAGGGCGCGCTGATGTTGATGCTGGAAAAGCGCCGCGCCGCGCTGGCGGCGGAGGGGCTGTTCGCGGCCGAGCGCAAGAAACCGCTGCCGTTTCTTCCCGAGGTGATCGGGGTTGTCACCTCGCCCTCGGGCGCGGTGATCCGCGACATCCTGCACCGCCTGCGCGACCGTTTCCCGCGCCGGGTGCTGATCTGGCCCGTGGCCGTGCAGGGCGAGAAATGCGCGCCCGAGGTCGCCGCCGCGATCCGGGGCTTCAACGCGCTGTCCGAGGGTGGCCCGATCCCGCGCCCCGATCTGTTGATCGTCGCCCGTGGCGGTGGCTCGCTGGAAGACCTCTGGGGCTTCAACGAGGAAATCGTCGTCCGTGCCGCCGCCGAAAGCCGGATCCCGCTGATTTCCGCCGTCGGGCATGAAACCGACACGACGCTGATCGACCATGCCGCCGACCGCCGCGCGCCAACCCCGACCGCCGCCGCCGAAATGGCGGTGCCGGTCCGCATGGACCTTCTCGCCTGGACGGGGGAGCAGGGCGCGCGGCTTTCCCGCGCCATGTCGCAGCGGGCCGAGACGCGGCGCCAGCGGCTGACCGATCTTTCCCGCGCGCTTGGCCGGCCCGAGGCGCTTCTGGACCCCGCGCGGCAGCGCTTCGATCTCTGGTCCGACCGGCTTGGCCCGGCGCTTTCGGCCGCCACGACGCGCAAGCGCGCGGGCTTCAACACCGTGGCCGGGCGGATGCAGCCGGGGCTGCTTTCGGGCTTCATCACCCGTGAACAGCGCAACCTGCACAACTGGGCCGACCGCCTTGCCCCCGCCATCGCGCGCCTGACCCGCGATGCGGCGCGCGACAATGCCCGCCGCCGCGCCGACCTTTCGGCCCTTGGCGACCGCCTCGCCAAGGCAGGGCGCGGGCGGCTCGACACGCTTGCCCAAAGCCTCGCCAGCCTTGACCGCACACGGCAGACGCTGGGCTACAGGGAAACGCTCAAACGCGGCTATGCCGTGGTGCGCGCCGAAGGCGCGGTCGTCACGACGAAAGGGGCCGCCGAAAACTCCACCGCGCTGGAGATCGAATTCGCCGACGGCCGACTGCCCGTCACCCCCGGCGCCGCCCCCCGCCCCCGCAAGCCAAAAGACGGCGGTCCCGATCAGGGCAGCCTTTTCTGATCCTGCATTTCATTGTGGCAAAAATACTCCGGGGGGTTGTCCATTGGTGCGCCATTGGTTCAAGCCCAATGGACGACGGGCTGGCCCCCGCCTGCGCCCGCTCAGACGCCCACGTCCGGCCCCATGCAGGCCATCGGCGTCTTGCTTTCCTCCACCGCGATCAGGGGCAGGCCGCCGCTATCGCCCTGGAACTGCGCCAGAAGGCCCGAGGCGGAGTGGTAGAAGGTCCAGCATTGCGGATCGCCCCGATCCTCATAGACAAAGCAGATGTTCTGGTCTTGCGGGTACCATTCGCCCTTGCGGCAATCGTCGCCGAGAAAGGCCCAGATGACCTTGCGTCCGGGCAGGTATTGTTCCGCCCCATAGGGCTCGCCGCCGGAATTGTAGTAAAGCGTCCGCCCGACCGTCGCCGCCTCGAACTCCTCCGCCGTCAGCGGCTGGCCGGGTTCCGCGGCCTGTAGGGACCCTGCGCAAAGCCCGAGGACAAGCGCGATAAGGGGGCGACGCATGGGGCATTCTCCGCTGACATCCGGGCGCCAGAATGCCAGACCCGCCCCGCCTTGGCCAGATGTCTCAGGCCGCGCCGCGCCGTCGCAGGGCGGCAAGCCGCCGGTCCATGACCCGGTGCCAAAGCTGCGGGATCAGCGCCAGCGTCGCCATCGCGGGCAGCGAATAGGGCAGAAGCGGCGCCCGCCCGCCGGGCGACAGGGTCAGTTCCGTATAGGGCCGCCCCGGATGGGCGTGGTGATCGGCATGGCGCGGCGCGTTCAGCATCATCAGCCCGGACAGGGGATGGGGCGCATCCCAGCTATGCTGCGGCCCCGCGGGCATCACCGTGCCGGAGGGCAGCTTGTCGCGCAAAAGCCCGTAATGCTGGACATAATCGGACAGCAGCAGTTGCAGTTGCGCATGGGCGCAAAGGAGGAGGTAAGCGATCAGACCGTCGGCGCCGAACCCCGCCGTGACGGCAAAGACGAAGCCGACCGCGCCGGCGATGTAAAGGACGTAAGGGTTGGGCCGGCTCCAGTCGAAGCCGGTCTGGCCCAGCCGGTTCGCCTCCATCTCATACCCCGCGACGAAGGCGCCGGGCCAGGCGCGCAGCAGGAAGGCATAGAAGCTTTCGCCCTCGGCGGCGGTGTTCGGGTCGTCGGGCGTTGCGACAAAGCGGTGATGCACCAGCCGGTGGGCCGATGTGTGATGGCCGAACAGCAGCGAGATATAGACCCACATGCCAAGGCGGAACAGCCGCCGGTCGGTGCGGTGGATCAGCTCATGCGCGTTCGAATTCGACACCTGCCCGAACCACAGCCCGAAGGCGAGGAAGGTGGCGATCCAACTGAAAAACCCATGCCCGCCCGCGCCGGAAAGCGTCCAGACGCCAAGCGCCAGCAGCGGGAAATGCAGCAGGCCAAGCAGCGCCGACAGGCGGTTGGCTTCGGCCTCGGGGCGCGGGCCGGGGGCCTCGATCCCGCGCCGTTTGGCGAATTCGTCGATGGCGAAGGTCAGCCCGGTCATCCAGAGAAGGGCAAGGGCGGAAAACAGCCCGCCGAAGAAGGCGGCGAGGATCAATAGAGGCACCGGGGCGAGCGCGGCCGCCGCATAGGGCAGGAGCGGGCGCCAATGCGCCTTTTCGGCCTGAAACCGCAGCTTGAGGCGCGAGGGTTGGCGCGGTTTCGGCGGGCGCTTCGGTTTTGGCTTCCGCTTCCCCTCGGCCACGGGGACGCACCCCGCGACGGGCTCGGACTCGGCCACCAGACGCTTCACATCGGCGGCGGGGTCGGCGGCGGGTGCGGGTTCGGGAAGCTCGACCTCTGCCGCGTCCTCGACCTCATCCGTGCCGCCGATCACCCGCAGGCCCGGCTTGCCCGGCCGTGCGGCGGCGGGGGGCGCAGGGCGGGGCGCGGCTTTGGAAGGCGCGGGTGCGGCCTCGTCCTCATCAAGGGCGAAGCGGATCGCGGCCAGCATGTCGTCGTCTTTGTCGCTTTCGCCAGCAGTCACGGGCGTCACCTCTTACCCCACTCCATTTCCCGCAGATTATGGGGTGTTTCCGGCAAAATCGTGGCAAAACCTGCCGATTGGCCTTCATTCCCCCGGCAATATGGCTTCCGCGCCGCATTGACGCGGCGCGTGGCCCCATGTCTTGCTGCGAAACAACGAAAGGGGGCATCGTGGAGGGGGTCGGATGGGCGGCGGTCGGTCTGGGGGCGGCACTGGCCGCCCTTTATGGCGCGCGCTACTGCATGGCGGGGCCGTCCATGGCCAAGACGCTGGTCAAGACGGCCTCGGTCCTGGCGCTTGTCCTCGCGGCGCTGGCCTTCGGCGCGCCCTTGGTGGTGACGGCGGGCCTGTTCCTTGGCGCGGCGGGGGATTTCTTCCTGTCGCGCAAGGGGGATCGCGCCTTTCTGGCCGGAATGGCGGCCTTCGCGGCGGGGCATCTTGCCTATCTCTGGGCGTTCCTTGCCGCCGGGGCGGGGATGGCGCCCTTTTGGCTTCTCCTCCCGCTTCTGGCGCTTGGCGCCTCGACCGAGGTCTGGCTTTCCCCCCATACCGGCGCCCTGCGCTGGCCGGTCAGGGGCTATGTTGCCGTGATCCTTTTGATGGCGGCGGCCGCGCTGGGCCTGCCTGCGGCGCCGGACCTTGGTCTTGCGCAGGCGGGGGCGGCGCTTTTCGTGCTGTCGGACCTGATCCTCGCGCTTGATCTTTTCCGCTTCGGGACCGACCGGCCGCATCGGGGGCGGGCGCGCCTTCTCTGGGCTGCCTATTGGTGCGGGCAGGCGCTGATCCTTGCCGGTCTTGCGGGCTGGGCGGCGCGGGTCGTCTGACCCTTCCATCGCGCGGTCAAATTGACTAGGTGGAGGGGGATCAAGGAAGGCGGAACGGCCCATGTCGCTATTCAGGAAACTCAAGGACCGGCTTTTCAAATCCTCCTCGAAGCTTGAGGAAGGGCTTGAGGCCATCGTCGCCGAAGGCGGTGAAGTCGAAGAGGCGCAGGCCGGTGCCGCGCCGATGCCGGAGCCTGCGCCGGAACCCGAGCCGGAGCCGGACCCCCTGCCGGAGCCGGAGCCGCTGCCTGAGCCGGAGCCGGAGCCGGTGCCGGACCCTCTGCCGGAGCCGCTGCCTGAGCCTGAGCCGAAGCCGAACCCCCTGCCGGAACCTGAACCGGAGCCGCTGCCCGAGCCTCAGCCCGCCCCGGAACCCGCGCCCATCCCCGACCCGCAGCCAACCCCGGCCCCGGTCGAGGTTCCGCTGCCGACGCCGCCCGAACCGCCCGCGCCGCCGGTGGAACTGCCGCCCGCCCCGGCGCCGGTGGAAATCCCCGATGTGACACCGGCCGAGATTCCGGCCGACACCGCTGACGCCCGCCCCGGCCTGATTGGCCGCCTCTTCGGGCGCGGCACGAAACCCGCCGAGGTGCGCCGTATCCTTGACGACACGATGCTCGAAAGCCTCGAAGAACTGCTGATTCAGGCCGATATGGGCGTCGATACCGCGCTCCGCGTCGCGGCCAACCTCGCCGAGGGGCGGATGGGCAAGAAGCTTTCGGTGCGTGAGATCAAGGAGATTCTCGCTGCCGAGATCGCCCGCATCATGGAGCCGGTCGCCAAACCGATGCCGCTTTATGCCAAGCGCCCGCAGGTGGTGCTGGTCGTCGGCGTCAACGGTTCCGGCAAGACCACCACCATCGGCAAGCTTGCCAGCCAGTTCCGCGCCGCCGGGAAGAAGGTGGTGATCGCGGCGGGCGACACGTTCCGCGCCGCCGCCGTCGAGCAGTTGCAGGTCTGGGGCGACCGCGCCGGGGTGCCGGTGATGACCGCGCCCGAAGGCTCCGACCCCGCCAGCCTTGCCTTCGACGCCATGACGAAGGCGCAGGCCGATGGTGCCGATCTGCTGATGATCGACACGGCCGGGCGCTTGCAGAACCGTCAGGACCTGATGGAGGAACTGGCCAAGATCGTCCGCGTCATCCGCAAGAAGGACCCCGAGGCACCGCACAACACGCTTCTGGTGCTGGACGCCACGACGGGTCAGAACGCGCTGACCCAGGTCGATATCTTCCGCAAGATCGCCGATGTCTCGGGCCTTGTGATGACCAAGCTTGACGGGACCGCGAAGGGCGGTGTCCTCGTGGCGCTGGCCGACAGGTTCGGCCTGCCGATCCATGCCATCGGGGTGGGGGAGACGATCGACGACCTGTCGCCCTTCGACCCCGAGGATTTTGCCCGCGCGCTCGTCGGCGTCGATGATTAGGTCTGGTCGCCACCGATCCGGCGCGAAAGCGGCCGGATGAGCCAGAGGACCACCACGGAGATGCCCGCCGCCAGCACGGCCAGCGACAATTGCCCCGCGCCGCAGGACAGGCCCACCGCGCCCGCAAGCCACATGCCCGCGCCCGTGGTCAGCCCCTGCACCTTGCCGCCCGATGAAATGATCGAACCGGCGACAAGGAAGGCGACACCCGCCGTCACCGCCTCGATCAGGCGCAGCGGGTCGGATTTCGTTTCTGCCCCCTGGCCGGTCAGCGTCATCAGTTCCAGCGAGATGAGCGCGAAAAGGCAGGAGGCGAGCGAGATCAGGATATGTGTCCTGAGGCCCGCCGTCGGGCCGTTCGCCTCGCGCTCAAGCCCGATGACGCCGCCGAGGGCGACCGCGAGCAGCATTCGCACGACGACGATGGCGAAGGGCGTCGCGGTGAATTCAGGCGCGAATTCCTGCGCCAGCGCCGTGGTGAAATCCATGATCCTCTCCCCCTTGGGCAGGGTGAACGCCCGACCCGCGCCGAAGTTCCGGGGGCGGGGATGAGCGAGTGGCTCCTATCGCTGGAAGGAACGGCGGCGGGCAAGGACGCGGCGCTGGCGCTGGCGCTTCTGGCCGCCTTCCTGCACGCGCTTTTCGGCGCGCTCCAGAAGGGCCGCCACGACCCCTGGCTCAGCCGTGCCGCCATCGACGCGAGCTACGGGGTGATCGCCGCCCCCTTCGCGCTGTTCGTCGTGCCATGGCCCGAGCCGCATATGTGGCCGATCTTCGCGGGCGCCTTCGCGATCCATGCGGGCTACAAGCTGGCGCAGGCGGCGACCTACAGCCGGGGCGCCTATGCCGTCGTCTATCCGGTGGTGCGCGGGACCGGCCCCTTGTTCGCCGTCATCGGCGCCGGGCTGGTCTTTGGTGAACATTTCACCCCCGGCCAGTGGGCGGGCGTCTTCGTTCTGGTCGCGGGAATCCTTGGCCTTGCCGTCTATAACCTCAGGACCGTGACGGTGAACCGCGACACGATGGTGCCCGCGCTGATGCTTGCCGTCCTGACCGGGGCCTTCGTCGCGCTTTACACGACCTATGACGCCTATGGCATCCGTTCGACCGCCGACCCCTTCACCTTCCTTGCATGGTTTTTCTTCATCGACGGGGTCTTCATGCCGGTCTATACCTTCCGCCGCTGGCGTCAGGTGCCATCGTCCGAACTGCTGCCGCTTCTGAAACGGGGTGTCATCGGGGCCTTCGTCGCCTATTTCAGCTTTGGCGCCATCATGCTGGCGACGCGCCTTGACAAGGTGGGCGAGGCGGCGGTGCTGCGGGAAACCTCGACGGTCTTCGCGGCGCTGATCGCCTGGGCGGTGCTGGGGGAAAAGGTCGGGCCGCGCAGGCTGGCGCTTATGTCTTTGATCGCGGCGGGGGCCGTGATCGTCGAATTCGCGGGGTGAACATGGCGGGCAGAAAGATCAACCCTTGGCTCAAGATGGCGCTGGACCTTGGTCCGGTGGTCGTCTTCTTCATTGCCTTCGTGCGGCTGAAGGACGCGACCTTCACCTATGGCGGGACCGAGTATCACGGCTTCATCCTTGCCACGGCGATCTTCGTTCCGCTGATGGTGGTGTCCACGCTGATCCTCTGGCGGCTGACCGGGCGGCTGTCGCCAATGCAGATCGTGACGCTGGTTCTGGTCGTCGTCTTCGGCGGGCTGTCGGTCTGGCTGAACGACGAACGGTTCTTCAAGATGAAGCCGACGATGATCTACCTTTTCTTCGCCGGTGTCCTCGGCTGGGGCCTGATGCGCGGCAAATCCTATCTTGCGCTGGCGATTGATGAGGTGATGCCGCTCGCGCATGAGGGCTGGATGCTCCTGACCAAGCGGCTGGCGCTTTTCTTCCTTGGCCTTGCGGTCGCGAATGAGGCGATCTGGCGCACCATGTCGGATCAGGCCTGGGTCAATTTCAAGACCTTCGGCCTGCCTGTGGCGATCTTTCTGTTCTTCATGGTCCAGGGCGGTCTTTTCAAGACATACGGCATCGAGGAGCAGGATGAGGGGCAGTCGCCGGATTGACCGCCCGCCTTGTCCGACCGATAGTCGGGCATGGGCCATTTCGTCGCACATCCCCTGACCCCCGAGCGCTGGGACGATCTCGTCGAGGTTTTCGGCGGGGGCGAGGGGCGCGGCGATTGCGGGCGCTGCTGGTGCATGTGGTGGCGTCTGCCGCGCAAGGCGGTGGGCGGGAATGCCGGGCGCGGCAACAAGGCGCTGTTCGCGGCCCGTGTGCAGGATGGCCCGCCGCCGGGTCTGGTCGGCTATGACGGCGACGGCGTGCCGGTCGGCTGGGTTCAGGTCGGCCCGCGCGCCGATGTGCCGGTCTGGAACGACCCCGGTCGCCTGACCGCGCCGCTTGAAGCGGGCGATGCGGCGGACCCGCAGATCTGGGGGATCAGCTGCTTCGTCGTGCGGGCGGGGCATCGCCGCAAGGGGTATTTCGCCGCTCTCCTCGACGCCGCCGTCGACTGGGCCAGGGCGAACGGGGCGCGGGTACTCGATGCCTGCCCGGTCGAGGCGCAGGACAAGCGCCCCGCGCCCTCGCTTTACCACGGGATCGCAGCACCGTTCCGCGCCAGGGGCTTTGCCGAGATCGCCCGGCGCAGACCGGAGCGGCCGCTTTTGCGGTTGCGGCTGGAGGATCGCAAGACGGTCCGGTGACCGGAGTTTGGCCGCCTACCTGCGGAACAACACCTCCTGCGCCTTCTTGTCGGACTGGAGGTTCGACCGCTGATCCGCCGCCACTGCGCGGCCGCGTTGCACGGCGGGGCGGGCGCCGACCTCATCCAGCCAGCGTTTCATTGCGGGCTTGTCCTCCAACGTCTGTTCCTGCCCCTCCCAAAGCGAGGCCCAGCCCCAGATCGCCATATCGGCGATGGAGTAGGCATCGCCCGCCACATAGCGGTTCGCCGCCAGTTGCCGGTCCAGCACGCCGTAAAGCCGTGCCACCTCGGCCCGGTAGCGGTCCTTGGCATAGGGCAGGTCCTGCGGCGGGGTCAGGGCCGGGGCGTATTTCAGGAAGTGATGCGCCTGACCGGCCATCGGGCCAACGCCGCCCATCTGCCACATCAGCCATTGATCGACGGCGACGCGATCCCGCTCCGTCTCGCCATAGAACTGGCCGGTCTTGCGGGCGAGGTATTGCAGGATCGCGCCGCTTTCGAAGATGGAGATCGGCTTGTCGTCCGGCCCCTCGGGATCGGTGATCGCGGGCATCCGGTTGTTCGGTGCGATCTTCAGGAAATCGGGGTTGAACTGATCCCCGGCGCCGATGTTGATGAGGTGGAGCGCGTAAGGCAGCCCCATCTCCTCAAGCGCGATGGAGACTTTCCAGCCGTTCGGCGTGGGCCAGTAGTAAAGGTCGATGGGTGCGGTCATGGCGGGTCCTTTCCGTTTGCCGCAGGCTGACCGACACGAGGGGCGGAGACAAGGGGCGCAGCCCTGCACCAGCGCACAGGGCGGGCGCGCGGGGTGCGCATCTCAGGTGGTGGCAAACTCAGCGGGGGGCTCGGTCCAGCCTTCGGCGCCGGCCGGCACGGGCGGGGCAAGGGCGGCAAGGGGCAGCGGATCGGGCGCGGTCAGCAGCGCGCGGTAAAGCGCGAAGATGCCGGGGCGCAGGTAGGAGGACCAGTGGCAGACCCGCCGCTGCCGGGTGGCGATGGGAAAGCCCCCTGCCGCCAGATGGGCCAGCGTCGCCGCACAGTCTATGGGCAGGTCGCTCCACCCCGGCAGCGCGCCGGTGACGCGGGGGGAGACGGGGCCATCCCATCCGCCCGCCGCCAGTGCCGCGCCGATCAGGTCGAAGAGCAGGTTTTCGCGGCTGGTGACGCGGATGATCTCCATCCCCGCCGCCGCGCGGAGCGTCGTGGCCGCCACCGTCTCACGCGCCAGAAGCGCGGGGAACAGCAGGACCGCGCGGGCGATGTCGCCCGGTTCCAGGGCGGGCAGGGCCGAAAGCATGACCTTGGCGCCAAGGCTGTGGGCCATGACGCTGATGCGCCGTCCGGGCGACAGGATGCGTATGCGGCGGATCAGGGCGGCCAGCGCCAGCCCGGCGCGCCCGGCCTCATCCCGCGCTTGCCGCAGGGTGCCAAAGCCGTTCCAGCCAAAGCCGATGGACAGCGCGCCCTGATCGTCGCGGATGCCAAGGTGATGCGGCCAGGACAGGTCGCTGGCCCCAAGGCCCGCATCGCGCGACAGGATCAGCCGGTGGGGATCGCAGGTCGCATGGCCGGGCCGGTAGCGATAGCCGTGGATCAGGATCACGACCGGCTGATCTTCGGGCAGGGCGGCCAGCGTGTCGTCAAGGGATGCGGCCGTGCCGGCATGGCGCCACTGGCAGCCCTCGGCGGTGATGGGGAGATGGGGCATCGGTATGCTCCGTTCGCCAGACACAAGATGTGGTGTCTGTCCCATACGCCCCCCGTGCGACCGGCACATGACGGCCCGGCAACGGTTTCACGACGCGCCCCAGCGCCAACCCCGGTTGACGGCGTGCGCCGATCGGTCTAACACCGGCGCCGTGGCGATTTGTACACCGGATTGCGGGCCACGTTAAACATGCCGCTAAAGAGGTTGGTGGATGCAGGAAGTTTCCTTCGCCCCCGCCTTCCCGGTGGGGGCTTTTTTGTGCCGGAGGGAACGACCATGGCCGACTGGAACACACGCACGAAACTGGTTCACGCAGGCACGCGCCGCAGCCAGTATGGCGAGATGTCCGAGGCGATCTTCCTGACCCAGGGTTTCGTCTACGACAGCGCCGAACAGGCCGAGGCGCGGTTCATCGAAAGCGGTCCCGACGAATTCATCTATGCCCGCTACGGGAACCCCACCGTGCGCATGTTCGAGGAACGTATCGCCGCCATCGAGGGGACCGAGGACGCCTTTGCCACCGCGTCGGGCATGGCGGCGGTCAATGGCGCGCTGACCTCTCTTTTGAAGGCGGGCGACCATGTCGTCGCGGCCCGTGCGCTGTTCGGGTCCTGCCTTTACGTTCTGGAACTGCTGTCGCGCTTCGGGGTCGAGGTGACGCTGGTCGATGGCACCGATCTGGATCAGTGGCGGGCGGCGATGCGGGACGGGACCACGGCGGTCTTCCTCGAATCCGTTTCGAACCCGACGCTTGAGGTGATCGACGTGAAAGGCGTGGCCGCGATTGCCCATGAGAAGGGCGCGATCGTCATCGTCGACAACGTCTTTGCCACGCCGACCTTTTCCAAGGCGGTGTCGCTTGGCGCCGATGTCGTCGTCTATTCCGCGACCAAGCATATCGACGGATCGGGCCGCTGCCTCGGCGGTGTGATCTGCGGCACGAAGCAATATATCCGCAAGGTGGTGGAGCCCTATCTGAAGCATACCGGCGCGGCGATGAGCCCGTTCAACGCCTGGGTGATGCTGAAGGGGCTGGAAACGCTCGACCTCAGGGTGCGGGCGCAGGCGGCGACGGCGCTGGCTTTGGCCGAGGCGCTGGAAGGTCACGCAAAGCTTGATCGCGTGGTCTATCCCGGCCTTCCGGCCCACCCCCAGCACAGCATCGCGATGGAGCAGATGGGCGCGGGCGGCACCGTTGTGACGCTCGAAATCGCGGGCGGGCAGGAGGGCGCGTTCCGCTTCCTCAATGCGCTGGAAATCGTCAGGATTTCCAACAACCTGGGTGACGCGAAGTCGATCATCACCCATCCCGCCACGACCACGCATCAACGCCTTCCCGCCGAACAGAAGGCAGAGCTTGGGATCACCCCGGGCCTTGTCCGCCTGTCGCTTGGGATCGAGGATCAGGGCGACCTGATCGGCGACGTGATGCAGGCGCTTGACGCCGTTTGAGGGGCGCGCGGGCGGAACCGGCGTCGCGTTTCGGACGTAAATGATCGCGTAGTGTTGGACAAAGCCCTGCGGCACACCACATAATCGGCAGGCGGACCAGGCTCCGTGGAGGACGCGCGATGAACTTCATCAAGAAGATCGGTGAAAATCCCGATGCGAAGGACGCCCAAGAGGCGCTGGCCGTCCTGCGCGCCTGGGCCGAAACCGCGGACCCGGTCGAGGTGGCCCGCCTAGACCCCGCGATCGCGCGCCTCTTGCCGGATGGCAAGGTGTCGAATTATCCCGACCTTTCGCGGGTTTACCCCGAAGACTTCACGCCGGACGCGACCTATCGCGCCTCTATGCCCGATCTTCAGAACGGGCCGTCCAGCCTGATCGTCGGGGCCAAGGCGCAGATCCAGCATGTGGGGATTTCGAATTTCCGCCTGCCGATCCGCTTTCACACCCGCGACGGGGGCGACCTGACGCTGGAGACCTCGGTCACCGGCACGGTCAGCCTTGGGGCGGAGAAGAAGGGCATCAACATGAGCCGCATCATGCGGTCCTTCTACGCCCATGCCGAAAGCACCTTCAGCTTCGACGTGATGGAATCGGCGCTGGATGACTACAAGGCCCATCTTGGCAGTTTCGACGCCCGGATCCAGATGCGGTTTTCCTTCCCGATGAAGGTGGCTTCGCTGCGCTCCGGCCTTGCGGGCTGGCAGTATTACGACATCGCGCTGGAACTGGTGGAGATGCACGGGGTTCGCAAGCGGGTGATCCATCTGGACTATGTCTATTCCTCTACCTGCCCCTGTTCGCTTGAGCTGTCCGAACATGCCCGCCAGAGGCGCGGACAACTGGCGACGCCGCATTCGCAACGCTCCGTCGCGCGGCTGTCGGCGGTGGAAGAGGGGGCGAAGTGCCTGTGGTATGAGGACCTGATCGACATGGCCCGCGCCGCCGTGCCGACGGAAACGCAGGTGATGGTCAAGCGTGAGGATGAACAGGCCTTTGCCGAGCTGAACGCCGCCAACCCGATCTTCGTCGAGGATGCCGCGCGCAGTTTCGCCGAACGCCTGCTGGCCGACCCGCGCGTCGGCGATTTCCGCATCGTGGCCAGCCATCAGGAAAGCCTGCACAGCCACGATGCCGTCAGCGTGCTGACCGAAGGCGCGACCTTCGCCTCCGAAAGCCTTGACCCGCGGCTCTTCTCCTCGCTGCACAAGCCGGGTTAAAGCGTTTCGGGTTTGCGTTGAGAGAGCAAGGATCAGAATTCGAACGAAATACGTTCGAATTCTGAGTCAGTGTAAACCCGAAATGCTATGGGCTGCGCGTCCCGCGCGGGCGATCTGCTGATATGAAACGGCGGCCCCAAGGGCCGCCGTTCCTGTCTTGCCCGATCAGTTGTCCGCGCCGCCTGTTGCCGGTGCGCCGAAGCTGGGCGGCTGGCTCAGGTCGGGGACCGCCGGTTGGGGGGCTTCCGTGCCGGAGGGGGCGCCGAAGCTGGGTGGCTGGCTCAGGTCCGTGGCGCCGGGGGCGGGGGTGCCGTCCGCCGGGGCCGGGGTGGTGCCGAAGTTGGGCGCCCCGCCCAGATCGCCACCAAGGCCGCCGCCCAGACCACCACCCAGACCGCCGCCAAGGCCACCGCCCTGATCGCCGCCGCCCGGCGGGGTCAGGCCGCCGAGGCCGCCCAGGCCGCCGCCAAGACCGCCTGCCGAGGGGATGGTGAAGGTCACGTTCGAGGTGTCCACCGGCGGCCCCTTGTAGTGCATGACCATCTGCGGGAAGAGGATCACCAGAGCGATCATCACGATCTGGATGCCGACGAAGGGCACCGCGCCCCAGTAGATCTGACCCGTCGTGACCGGCGCCATCTCGGCCCCCGTGACCTTGTCGGTATAGGGCGCGCGCGGCGCGACCGAGCGCAGGTAGAACAGCGCGAAGCCGAAGGGCGGGTGCATGAAGCTGGTTTGCATGTTCACGCCCAGGATGATGCCGAACCAGATCAGGTCGATGCCCAGCGTCTCGGCCGCCGGGGCCAGCAGGGGAACGATGATGAAGGCCAGTTCGAAGAAGTCGAGGAAGAAGGCCAGCACGAAGACCAGAAGCGACACGACGATGAGGAAGCCGTATTCGCCGCCGGGCAGCGAGGTCAGCAGGTGTTCGACCCAGAGATGCCCGTTGACGCCGTAGAAGGTCAGCGAAAAGACCCGCGCGCCAAGCAGGATGAACATGACGAAGGCCGAAAGCCGCGTGGTGGAGGCCAGCGCCTGACGGATCACGTCAAGGTTCAGCCGCCGCTTGACGGCGGCGAGCAAGAGCGCGCCCACCGCGCCCATGGCGCCGCCCTCGGTCGGCGTCGCGATGCCAAGGAAGATGGTGCCGAGGACAAGGAAGATCAGCGCGAGTGGCGGGATCAGGACGATGACGACCTGTTGGGCCAGCCGCGACATGACGTTGGTGTTCAGCGCCTTGTCGGCCACGGCAAGGGCGTAGATCAGGATCACCGCCAGCGCGGCGGCCAGAATGTCGGCATCCGCGCCCTGGGTCGGCTCAAGCCAGCGGTAGAACCCGTAGCCTGCCGCCAGCGTGATCGCCAGCGCGACGAAAAGCGACATCACGCCCGAGCCCAGCGTGCGCGCCTCTTTCGGCAGGGCCGGCACCCATGACGGGCGCAGGATCGAGACGACGAAGATATAGCCCATGTAGATGCCGGTCAGCACGAGGCCGGGGATCAGCGCGGCCTTGTACATATCGCCCACCGACCGGCCAAGCTGGTCGGCCAGGATGATGAGGACAAGCGAGGGCGGAATGATCTGCGCCAGCGTGCCTGACGCCGCGATGGCCCCGGTTGCCACCCGCCGGTCATAGCCGTAGCGCAGCATGATCGGCAGGGAGATCAGGCCCATCGCGATAACGCTCGCCGCGACGACGCCCGTGGTCGCCGCCAGCAGCGCGCCGACGATGATGACCGCATAGGCAAGCCCGCCGCGCACCGGGCCGAACAACTGCCCGATGGTGTCGAGAAGATCCTCGGCCATGCCGGATCGTTCCAGCACGATCCCCATGAAGGTGAAGAAGGGGATGGCCAGCAATGTCTCGTTCGACAAGACCCCCCATTCCCGGTTTGGCAAGGTGCCAAGCAAGGGCCAGTCAAGCGTGATCGTGCCGTTCGACAGGGGCGCGAGTTCGACGCCGATGATGAAGAACAAAAGCCCGTTGGCAGCCAGCGAGAAGGCAACCGGATAGCCCAGCAGGAGGAAGACCACCAGCGAGGCGAACATGATCGGCGCCATGTTCAGCGCGATGAATTCCATCATTTCTTCACCTCGCCCGCCAGATCTTCGGCCTCGATCTCGGCCGCATGATGCGATGAGACGAAGGGTGTCGGGTCCTCGATCAGCCCGCGCATGACGGCGATCTTCTTGACGATCTCGGAGAATGCCTGTGCCAGAAGCTGACCGAAACCGATCAGCAGAAGCGCCTTGGCGGGCCAGAGGATCAACCCGCCGGAGTTCGACGAATGCTCTCCCGAATGGAAGGACTTGGTCACATAGGGGATCAGCAGCCAGACCATCAGCGTGACGAAGGGCAAGAGGAAGAAGACATGCCCGAACAGGTCGATCCGGTGCTGCGTCTTGCGCGACCACATGCCGTAAAGGATGTCGATGCGGATATGTTCGTTCTGCTTCAGCGTATAGGCGGCGGCCATCATGAAGGCGGCGCCGTAGAGATACCATTGCAGCTCAAGCCAGGCGTTCGACGAATAGGCGGGCGCGATCTTGCGGATCACGGCATTGCCGGCACTGACGAAGATCGAGATCAGGATCAGCCAGCCGACGGCCTTGCCGATCGACTCATTGATCCAGTCGATGGCGCGGGACAGCGCCAGGAACATTTGCATGAGGAATCCCCTTGTCGCGCCGGATTCGACCGGACCTGTTTTCCGGCCATGGTGGCCCGGATCGCGGCGTCAGTTCAACCGTTCAGTTGACGTTTGCGGGCCACCGGGGCAGCCTGCCGCAGCGTCATGCCGCTGCAAGAGGTCCCAGCGGTTGCCGAAAGGGTCGCGCCAGACCGCGACGATGCCGTAGCTTTCGTGCCGGGGCGCCTCTTCGAAACTGACACCGGCGGCCAGCATCGCGGCATGGTCGCGGGCGAAATCGTCGGTTTCAAGGAACAGGAACACCCGCCCGCCGCTTTGCGCCCCCACCGCTGCACGCTGCTGTGCGCCTGTCGCCCGGCCAAGGACAAGCGAGGCGCCATTCCCGGGGCCGGGCGGCGCGATGCGGATCCAGCGCTTGGTCCCCTGATCCACATCCTCAAGCACGCGAAAGCCAAGCGTCCTGACATAGAAGGCCAGCGCGGCCTCATACTCCGGCACGACAAGGGTCAGCGCGAAAAGCGACTGTTGCGGGCCTGTCATCCGCGCGAGGGACGGGTGTCGGGCAGCGCGATGCGGGCGACCTGTTCGGCGATGGGGTCGACGGACAGGGGATGGGTCTCGGCGCTGTGGTCGGCGGGGTTGCCGATGTCCTGCCAGCGGCCGTTCTTGTAGATCTCAAGCGCGTCGAAGCCCGCCTTGTAACCCATCTTGCGGCTGCCCGGCACCCAATAGCCAAGATAGACGTAAGGCAGCCCCGCCTTCCGCGCGATCTCTACATGATCGAGGATGATATAGGTCCCCAGGCTGTCGCCGATCCTGTCGGGGTCGTAAAAGCTGTAGACCATGCTCAGCCCGTCATCGAGGACATCGGTCAGGCAGACGGCGGTCAGGGTGCGGCGCATCTGGCCGGGTTCGGGCGCCGCGGAATATTCGACGACGCGGCTTTTGACCGGCGTCTCCTCGATCATCGCGGCGAATTCGAAGATGTCCATGTCGGCCATGCCGCCATCGGCGTGACGGCTGTCGAGGTAGCGGCGGAACAGGCCGTACTGATCCTCGGTCGCCCAGGGGCTGGTCGCGTCGCGGCGCAGGTAGGCGTTCTTTTTCAGCGTCCGGCGCTGGCTTTTGTTCGGCTGAAAGTCCGCCACCCGGATACGGGCCGACAGGCAGGCGTTGCATTCCGCGCAGGAGGGCCGGTAAAGCACGTTCTGCGACCGCCGGAAGCCCTGCTTGGACAGCGCGTCGTTCAGCCGCTCGGCATTGTCGCCCTGAAGGGCCGTGAACAGCTTCCGCTCCGACCGCCCGTCAAGATAGGGGCAGGGTTGTGGGGCCGTCACATAGAACTGGGGCGCTATGGGAAGCGTGTGACGCATTGCGGCGCGTTGATCGGTCTTCGGTTACAGGATCGTGACAGGCGGACGTTAGCAAGCCGAACTGAATCAGCCAAGAGCGGAGTTACCCCGCGCGGCGGGGCAGGAAGATGGCGGTCACATGGCAAAGGACCGGCGGTCGGCCGGTCCTTGCATCGGGTGGGTGCGGGCGATCAGTAGGCGCCGCGGCCGGGTTCGGGGCCTTCCTCATGGCCTTCGGATTTCGCGGCACGGGCGCGTTCGTCCATGTATTCGTCGAATTCCGCCTTGTCCTTGCTGTCCCGCAGGCGCTTCAGGAAGGCTTCGAATTCGTCCTGCTCGCTCTCAAGCCGGTCAAGCGTGTCGGCCTTGTAGGCGTCGAAGGCCGAGTTGCCCGAGGGGCGGAACCCGTAGCGGCGCATCCGCATCTGGTTCATCTCAGCGTGGCGGTCGTGATGGGCCAGACGGCCCTGACATTTCGAAAACATGCGTTTGCTCCAGATCATATAGGCAAGAAGGGCGAGGCCGACGGGCCAGAAGAAGATGAAGCCGAGAACCATGGCCGCGATCCACGCGCCCTTGCCGCGCTGGTCGAGCCACATTTCCGCCCGTGACGGCCAGGCAGCGATGGTGGACATTGAAAACCTCCGTTTGTATATGTGAATGCGTTTCACATGACAGGAGATCGGTATTCACCGGGGCCGGGTCAAGGGTTCATGTAAAAGAAATTTACATTTTTTCGCGCGGCTGGTTGTGCGGGGTGGGGGGCAGATTTCGGTCCGGTTGCCACAATCTCTTCATTTTCTGTCCACGATTGCCTTCTAGTTTAACCGTGGAAACCGAGATACTGAAAGGTTGAGTAATGGTTTTTTATAACTTTATCAAAGCCATGGCGGCTTCTTCCGTGACTGTCGTCCTCATGTCCGCACCGTCGGGCGCGGCGACCATCAATGAGGGCAGCCTGGGTGATTTCAGCAACGATTATGCTGCCCCCACCGTCATTGGTAACGGATATGAGACGGTGGACGGCGCGACCAGCGTCGGCGATCTCGATTTCGTAGAATTCAACGGGCTTGCCGCCGGGGCGCAGACTGTGTCGGTGACCTTCACCTCGCCGAGTGTCGGCAGCTTCTTCATCAGTTCCGGGACGCTGCGCTATTCGACGCAGCCCTTCACCACCTCGACCGACGGTACCCTCGCGGGGGCGTTCTCGATCTACGATTTCGGGTTCTTCTCCTCGACCACCCAGACGCTCAGCTTCAACCTCGATTCCTCGTTCAACGGCTCGCTCTTCGTCAGCCTCGCCCTGGCGCTGGGATCGCCGGTGAGCTATTCGATCAGCATTCCGGGCAATGCCCCTGCGCCGGTGCCGCTGCCGGCCTCGGCGGCGCTGTTGCTGGCCGGTCTTGGCGGGGTTGGCGCGGTCTCCTGGCGGCGCAGGGCGCGCCGCGCCGCCTGAGGCGCGGGCCTGAGACCTCGCGCCGCAGCCCGGCCTGCTAACGCAGATTTGGGTTGATTCTCGCGCGCCCGCGCGACATGACCCCCGGTGACACCGCGCGGGAGACAGGTCATGGGCAAGAAAATCGCGATTCTGGGCGCTTCGGGCTATACCGGCGCCGAACTCGTCCGCCTGATCGCGACCCATCCGGGGATGGAGATCGCGGCCCTTTCCGCCGACCGCAAGGCCGGGATGGAGATGGCCGCGGTCTTTCCGCATCTGCGCCACCTGACCCTTCCGACCCTGACCACGATCGAGGCGATCGACTTTTCCGCCATCGACCTTGTCTTCGCGGCGCTGCCCCATGGGCTGAGCCAGGCGCTTGTGCGCGACCTGCCGAAAACGGTGAAGGTTGTCGATCTGGGCGCCGATTTCCGCCTCCGCGACCCGGCGGCTTATGAAAAATGGTACGGCGCGCCCCATGTCGCGGTCGATTTGCAGAAAGAGGCGGTTTACGGCCTGACCGAGTTCTACCGCGACGACATTCGCACCGCGCGGCTGGTCGCCGGAACCGGCTGCAACGCCGCGACCGTGCAATTCGCGCTGCGCCCGCTGATCGAGGCCGGGCTGATCGACCTCGACGACATCATCTGCGACCTGAAGAACGGGATTTCCGGTGCCGGGCGGTCGCTCAAGGAAAACATGCTGTTTACCGAGCGGCAGACCGACGTCCTTGGCTATAGTCAAGGCGGCAAGCACCGCCATCTGGGAGAATTCGATCAGGAGTTCAGCCTTATCGCGGGCCGCAAGGTCGAGATCATGTTCACCCCCCATCTTGTGCCAATGTCGCGCGGCATCCTTGCCTCTTGCTACGTCCGGGGCGATGCGACCGCGATCCACGCGGCCCTTGCGGCGCGCTATGCGGATGAGCCGTTCCTGAACGTCCTGCCCTTCGGTCAGGCGCCGGGGACGGGGGCGGTGGCCGGGTCGAACTTCTGCCAGATCGGCGTCATCGGCGACCGCAAGCCCGGCCGGGCGCTGGTCGTCGCCGCGCTTGACAACCTCAACAAGGGCTCCTCCGGTCAGGCGGTGCAGAACGCCAACCTGATGCTGGGCCTTGATGAAACGGCGGGGCTGATGCTGGCCCCCGTCTTCCCGTGAGGATCACATGAAAGGTCTGAAAAAACAGCGCCGTATCCAGATCATCATCCTTGCCTTCGTGGCGATGGGGGCAAGTTTCGCGGCCTTCTACCTTGCCGCGCCGAACGCGCTGCAATATTTCCGCTCGCCCACCGAAGTGGCCGAAAAGGCCCCGGCCCCGAACGAAACCTTCCGCATCGGCGGTCTGGTCGAGGAGGGCAGCCTGGTGCGCGGGCAGGGGGCGGAGATCACCTTCAAGGTCACCGACACCAACGCCACGATCCCGGTCAGCTATACCGGCGTCTTGCCGGATCTGTTCGGCGAGAATGAGGGCGTCGTGGCGACCGGAAAATATATCGACGGCACCTTCGTCGCGACCGAGATTCTCGCCAAGCATGACGAAACCTACATGCCCAAGGAAGTGATCGACGCGCTGAAGGATCAGGGCATGTATGTCGATCCGAACGATGCCCCCGCAACGAATTAACCAATTCGGATGAGCCTTGGCCCCGCAATCAGGGACCGGGGCCATGCAAAGCGTCATCGACATCGCCAAGGAAATCGTCGCCCGCGAGGGCGGCTATGTGAACGACCCCGACGATCCGGGCGGGGCGACGAAGCATGGCGTCACGCTGAACACGCTGCAACGTCTGGGCGTCGATCTGACCGGCGACGGGCGGGTGAGCGGGGCCGACCTGCGCAGGCTGACGCCGGAGAAGGCGGCGGAAATCTATGTCCGCCATTTCTTTGACGAAACCGGCATCGGTGGCCTGCCGGAGGCGGTGCAGCCCTCGGTCTTCGACATGTATGTCAACGCAGGCGCCAACGCGGTGCGCATCCTGCAACGGCTCTTGAACCAGATGGGCCATGGCCTTGCCGTCGATGGCGCGCTTGGGCCAAGGACCTGTGCGGCGGCCAAAGAGGCGGCCCGCGTCGATCCGGGGCTGTTCGCCGATGCCTACGGGATCGCGCGGCGGAACTACTACTACGCGCTGGCCGACGCGCGCCCCGCCAGCCGCAAATACGCGCGCCGCCGCGATGGCGGCAAGGGCGGCTGGATCAGCCGGGCAGAGGAATTCATCTCCCCCGCCTATCACCTGAGTGAGGCAGAGCATCGCGCGCGGGTGGCAAAATGGGGCTGATCGGGCGCATCCTCGGGGCGCCTGCGGCGACCACGGCCATCGGGCAGGCGGCGACGGGCGTGGCCGAGGTCTTTACCCCCAACGCCACGAAAAAGATGCAGGCGGCGCATGACGCCTATATCGCCGCGCTGGGGGAGTACGGGGCGGAGTTTCAATATGTCCGCGATGGCTGGTTCGACCGTTTCGTCAATGGTCTCAACCGCTTGCCGCGCCCGGCGCTGGCCTTGGGGACGCTGGGTCTTTTCGTCTATGCGATGATCGACCCGGACAGTTTTTCGCGCCGGATGATCGGGCTGAACCATGTTCCTGACCCGCTCTGGTGGTTGCTGGCGGCGATTGTCGGCTTCTATTTCGGCGCGCGCGAGGCGCATTATTTCCGCACCGGCCGGCCGGTGATGGTGGCGCCGTCCGAACCCGCAGCGCCCGGCGCGCCGGGGGGCGAGAACGCCGCGCTCGACGCCTGGCGGCAGCGGCAAGACCGCTGAACCTTTCACAGCCCCGCGACATGGCGGCGCAGCCCATTGGCGCTGACCCAACTTGCCGGTATGGTGCGCGCCATGATCGCGGAACTTGGCCACTTCACCCTTATCCTCGCCCTTGCCATTGCCCTCGTGCAAGGCACGCTGCCGCTTGTCGGCGCGCAGAAGGGATGGACCTCCTGGATGGCGCTCGCCCCTGCGGCGGCGACCCTGCAATTCATCTGCATCGCGATTTCCTTCGCGGCGCTGACCCATGCCTTCGTGACCTCGGACTTCTCGCTGAAGCTGGTTTACGAAAACTCCCACACCGCAAAACCGATGCTTTACAAGGTCTCGGGCGTCTGGGGGAACCATGAAGGCTCCATGCTGCTCTGGGTGCTGATCCTGGCGCTTTTCGGCGGTGCGGCGGCCTGGTTCGGGGGCGCATTGCCCGACCGGCTCAGGGCGCGGGTGCTGGCGGTTCAGGGGCTGATCGGGGTGGCCTTCCTCGCCTTCATCATCTTTACCTCGAACCCCTTCCTGCGGCTGGCAGAGCCGCCCTTCAACGGGCAGGACCTGAACCCGCTGTTGCAGGACCCCGGCCTCGCCTTCCATCCGCCCTTCCTCTACCTCGGTTATGTCGGCCTTTCGATGGCGTTTTCCTTCGCCGTCGCCGCCCTGATCGAGGGGCGCGTGGACGCCGCCTGGGCGCGCTGGGTGCGGCCCTGGACGCTGGCCGCGTGGATGTTCCTGACCATCGGCATCGCGCTGGGGTCGTGGTGGGCCTATTACGAACTTGGCTGGGGCGGGTTCTGGTTCTGGGACCCGGTCGAAAACGCCAGCTTCATGCCCTGGCTGGTGGCGACCGCGCTTTTGCATTCCGCCATCGTCGTGGAAAAGCGCGAGGCGCTGAAAGCCTGGACCATCCTTCTGGCGATCATCGCCTTCGGCTTCTCGCTGATCGGCACCTTCATCGTGCGCTCGGGCGTCATCACCTCGGTCCATGCTTTCGCCAACGACCCCGAGCGTGGGGTGTTCATCCTTGCCATCCTCGCCGTCTTCGTCGGCGGCGCGCTGACGCTTTATGCGTTCCGCGCGGGCGTGATGGAGGCGAAGGGCGTCTTCGGCCTTGTCAGCCGCGAATCGGCGCTGGTGATGAACAATGTCCTGCTGGCGGTCGCGGCCTTCGTCGTCTTCGTCGGCACGATCTGGCCCTTGGTCGCGGAACTGGCCTTTGCGCGCAAACTTTCCGTCGGCGCGCCGTTTTTCGAGGCCGCCTTCACCCCCTTCATGGTGCTTCTGGCGGTGCTGCTGCCCATAGGCTCCCTCATGCCGTGGAAACGCGCGCGGGCGGGGCGGGTGTTGCGCAGCCTTGCGCCCGCGGCCCTTCTGGCCTTCGCGCTGGCCGCGCTGACATGGGCGGTCGGCACCGGCCGCCCGATCCTTGCGCCGGTGGGCGTGGCGCTGGGGGTCTGGCTGATGGCGGGGGCCGCGATCGACCTCTGGACCCGCGCTGGCCGCAAGGCCGGGCGGCTGGCCCGCCTGCCGCGTGCCGACTGGGGCCGGGGCTCTGCCCATGGCGGGCTGGGCATCACTTTCATCGGCATCGCCCTGATGATGGCCTGGAATGTCGAGGATATCCGCACCGCCCAGATCGGCGAAACCTTCGAGGTCGGCGGCTATGCGGTCACGCTGGCCGATGTGGAAAAGGTGCAGGGGCCGAACTTCAACGCCACGCAGGCGCGGATCGGGATCGCGAAGGACGGCCGGCAGGTGGCCGAGCTGTTCCCCGAAAAGCGCGTCTATCCCGTCGCCGCCATGCCCACGACCGAGGCGGCGATTTCCAATGGCGTCTTCCGCGATCTTTACGTCGTGATCGGCGATCCGCAGGACAATGGCGGCTGGGCGGTCCGGACCTATATCAAGCCCTTCGCCAACTGGATCTGGGGGGGCACGATCATCATGGCCCTTGGCGGGCTTCTGTCGCTGACCGACCGGCGCTACCGGGTCGCCGCCGGCGCGCGCCGCCGCACGCCCATCGCCCAACCGGCGGAGTAAGCCATGGCCCGTTTCCTGCCCGCCCTGACCCTTGCCGCGGCGCTTCTGTCGGCGCTCCCCGCCGCCGCCGTCCAGCCGGACGAAGTGCTGGCCGATCCCGCGCTTGAGGCGCGGGCGCGCTCGATCAGCGCGGGGCTGCGCTGCCTTGTCTGCCGCAATGAGAATATCGACGATTCGAACGCCGATCTGGCCCGCGACCTGCGCCTTCTGGTGCGCGAACGGCTGGTGGCCGGGGACAGCGATACGCAGGTGGCCGATTACCTCGTCTCCCGTTACGGCGAATATGTCCTGCTGAATCCCACCGCGCGCGGGTCGAACCTGCTGTTGTGGGTGGCGGGGCCGGGGGCGCTTTTGATCGGGCTGATCGGGGCCGGGGTCTATCTGCGCCGCCGCCGGTCGGCCAGCGAACCCGCCGTGGCGCCGCTTTCGGATGAGGAAGAAAAGCGGCTGTCGGAAATTCTGAACTCGTGACGTTCCGTCAGGCTTTCGTCCAGGGGGCTTCGCCCGCATTCTGACGCCGATATGGCGAGGGGAGAGGCGATGGCCGATACGGTCCTGATCGAGACCACCGGGGGCATGACGGTTCTGACGCTGAACCGGCCCGAGGTGATGAACGCGCTGAACGGGGAGATGCGGCGCACGCTGACGGCGGCGCTGCTTGAGGCTGCGCAGACCGCGCGGGTCATCGTCCTGACCGGGGCGGGGCGGGCCTTCTCATCCGGCCAGGACCTTGCCGATGGCGGCAACGCGGCCGATATCGACCTTGAGGCGACGCTGCGGGATGAATATGAGCCGCTTTTGAAGGCGATCTATGACGCGCCGGTGCCGGTCATCGCCGCTGTCAACGGGGTCGCCGCCGGGGCCGGGGCCAACCTCGCGCTGGCCGCCGATGTCGTCATCGCCGCCGAAAGCGCCACCTTCGTGCAGGCCTTCACCCGGATCGGGCTGATCCCCGACGCGGGCGGCACCTATTGGCTGCCACGCCAGGTGGGTTTTGCCCGCGCCATGGGGGCGGCGCTGTTCGCGGGCAAGATCGGCGCGCGCGAGGCGCATGACTGGGGCATGATCTGGGACTATGTCGCGGATGAGGCCTTTGAGGCGACATGGCGGTCGAACGCGCAGCACCTGGCCGAGGGGCCGACGGTGGCCTTCCGCCACCTGAAACGCGCGCTGCGCGAGAGTTTTGCCAATGACCTTGATACGCAACTGGCGCTTGAGGCGCGGCTTCAGGCCGAATGCGGCGCCTCGGAAGATTTCCGCGAAGGGGTGACGGCGTTTCTGGAAAAGCGCCCGGCGCGGTTCCGGGGCCGGTAAGGTTACCGAAGCGGCGGCGCGGTTCCCGCGCCATCTTTATCTCTCGCAGCCCTGCCTGGGCAGGGCCGCTCGGGCTTCGCCTCCGGCGGGAGTATTTTTGCCACCGTGAAGACGCGGCACTTCGCCGCTTGACCGCGGGGCGGGGCGGGCAGAGACTTTGGCCATCAGGGCGCAGGCCCTCGGACGGCACGGGGGCCCAGGCATTTCGATGCGCCGGTCACAATGTGCCGAAGGGGGAACATGCCATGCGCTGCGTCGCGGTACTCGGGCCGTCTCAATCGGGAAAATCGGAGCTGGTGAAGGCGCTTGGCGCGCTGGAAGACGCCCATCCCGCATCGGAGACGGCCGGTCATCTGAGCCTTAGCCGTTTTCGTTTCATGGGGGAGGACTGGGGCGTTCTCGACGTCGCGGGCGGGCCGGAATTCGCCCGCATGGGGGGCGCGGCGCTTCTGGCGGCCGATGCCGCGATCCTCTGCGTCGCGCCCGACCCGGAGGAGGCGGTGCTGGCCGCGCCCTGGCTGCGCGCCATCGAGGCGGCGGAACTGCCCTGTTTCCTCTTCATCAACCGGATGGACGCGCCCAAGGGCCGGGTGCGTGACATCGTGTCGGCCTTGCAGGCCTATTCGCGCCATCCGATCGTCTTGCGCCAGGTCCCGATCCGCGAGAATGGCGAGGTCGTGGGCGCCATCGACCTGATTTCCGAACGCGCCTGGCGCTACCGCGAGGGGCAGCATTCGCAGCTTGTGGCGATGCCCAAGGCCGAGGCCGAGCGGGAGCATGAGGCGCGGGCGGAGCTTCTGGAGCATATGTCGGATTTCGATGACGCTTTGCTTGAGGAATTGATCGAGGATCACGAACCGGCGCAGGGTGCGCTTTATGAAATCGCCCGGCGCGAGACGCAGGACCGCGCGCTTCTGCCCGCGTTCCTTGGCTCTGCCAGCCACCGCCATGGCATCCTGCGGATGATGAAGGCCTTGCGCCATGAGGTGCCGCAGGTCGATGTGTTGCGCGACCGGCTGGGTGGCGGGGATGCCATCGCGGTCGGCTTTCACGCCCAGATCCGCAAGCATCTGGGCAAATGCGTGATCCTGCGGGCGCTGGCCGATGGCGTGCGCGCGGGTGGCCAACTGGCGGGCGGCGGCCTTGGCGGGATTGCCGAGCCGGGGGGCAAGCCCGGCAAGGATCACCTTGAACCGGGGGAGATCGGGATTTCGGTCAAGTCCGACCAGCTGGACGCGGGGCGGGTCTTTTCCGCCGGTGCCGCGCGGTCGGTGCCAGACTGGGGGCAGGGCTGCCCGCCCGCCGTCGCCCGCGTGGTGACCCCGGTGCATGAGCGCGACGAGGTGCGCCTGTCGGCGGCGCTGGCGCGGCTGGCAGAGGCCGACCCGATGCTGCGGCTGGAACAGGACGCGGCCACGGGCCATGCGATGCTGCGCTTTCAGGGACCGATGCACGAACGCCAGGTGATGACCAGCCTGGGGGAGGATTTCGGGATCGAGATCGCGACCCAGGCGCCAAGCCCGCGCTATCTTGAGACGATCTCAAAACCCGTGGAGGAGCATTACCGCCATCGCAAGCAATCGGGTGGCGCGGGCCAGTTCGCCGATGTCGCGGTGATACTGAAGCCCGCCGGGCGGGGCGAGGGGTTCGTCTTTGCCGAGGTCGTGAAGGGCGGCGCGGTGCCGCGCAACTTCATCCCTTCGGTCGAGGAGGGCGCGCGCGAGGCGCTGGACAAGGGGCCGCTGGGCTTTCCGGTGACCGATATCGCGGTGACGTTGACCGATGGCAAGCATCACGCGGTCGACAGCAACGATTTCGCCTTCCGTACCGCCGGGCGGATGGCGCTGCGTGAGGGGCTGCCCAAGGCCGGGCCGATCCTGTTGCAGCCCATCGACCGGATCGACATCCATGTGCCGTCGATCTATTCCGGGGCGATGGTGTCGATGATCTCCTCGCTGAAGGGGCAGGTTCTGGGCTTCGACCGCGACCCGGACTATCGTGGCTGGGACCTTTTTCGCGCGCTTCTGCCCGCCTCGGCAGAGGAGGGGCTGGTCACCGCCCTGGGCGGCGCGACGCAAGGCACCGCCTGGCATGAGCAGGCCTTCGACCACTATGAGGAGATCTATGGCCGTGAGGCGGAGCGGATTTCGAAGGAGTTCGCCGACGCCTGAACGATCAAGGGCCGCCCCGCGAGGGACGGCCCTTTTTCTGTCTCACTATAAGTGCTTAGCGGTTGGGAACCTCGACATAGTCGCGGGCCGGGGCGCCGATATAGCGCTGGCGCGGGCGGCCGATCTTCTGCGTCGGATCGCCCAGCATTTCCTTCCACTGCGAAATCCAGCCCACGGTGCGCGACAGCGCGAAGATCGGGGTGAACATCGAGGTCGGGAAGCCCATCGCCTCAAGGATGATGCCGGAGTAGAAATCGACGTTGGGGTAGAGCTTCTTCGACACGAAGTACTCATCCTCAAGCGCGATCTTTTCCAGTTCCTTGGCGACCTTCAGCGTCTCGTTGTTGTGGATGCCGAGAAGGTCCAGCACCTCGTCGGCGCTTTCCTTCATCACCTTCGCGCGCGGGTCGAAGTTCTTGTAGACCCGGTGGCCAAAGCCCATCAGGCGGAAGGGATCGTTCTTGTCCTTGGCCCGCGCGATGAATTCGGGGATGCGGTCCACCGTCCCGATCTCGCGCAGCATCTCAAGGCAGGCCTGGTTGGCGCCGCCATGGGCAGGCCCCCAAAGGCAGGCGATGCCGGCCGCGATGCAGGCAAAGGGGTTGGCGCCCGAGGACCCCGCCAGACGCACCGTCGAGGTGGAGGCGTTCTGTTCGTGATCGGCATGAAGCATCATGATCCGGTCCATCGCCTTGGACAGGATCGGGTCGACCACATAATCCTCGCACGGGACAGCAAAGCACATGTGCAGGAAGTTGCCCGCATAATCGAGCGAGTTCTTCGGGTAGACGAAGGGCTGGCCGATCGAATACTTGTAGGCCATCGCGGCGACGGTCGGCATCTTGGCGACCATGCGGATCGCGGCGACCTCACGCTGCCAGGGGTCGGAGATGTCGGTCGAGTCGTGGTAGAAGGCCGACATGGCGCCGACGACGCCGACCATGGTCGCCATCGGATGCGCGTCACGGCGGAAACCCCGGAAGAAATAGTGCATCTGCTCATGCACCATGGTGTGGCGCGTGACCGTGGTCTCAAACTGCTCCATCTCCTGCGCGTTGGGCAATTCGCCGTAAAGCAGCAGGTAGCAGACTTCGAGGTAATGCGACTTGTCGGCCAGCTGTTCGATCGGGTAGCCGCGATAAAGAAGCTCCCCCTTGTCGCCGTCGATATAGGTGATGGCACTGTCGGTCGCGGCGGTCGAGGTGAAGCCGGGGTCGTAGGTAAAGACGTCGGCGTCGCTGTAAAGCTTGCGGATGTCCACCACGTCGGGGCCGACGGACGGTTTCAGTACCGGCAGGTCGAAGGACTTGCCATCAATGGTCAGGGTTGCGGTCTTGGTCGTGTCGGCCATCAAGCGCTCCTTTCGGTCGTCCGAAACCATCTGCGGGATCGGAGGGGTAACGATACGGACAGCCGCCAGCCGAGCGGTTCAGTCCGCCGCATCCGTCAGCCGGGCGAGGGTTTCCTCCCGCCCCAGCACTAGCATCATATCGAAGACGCTGGGGGTGACCGTGCGTCCAGCCAGAGCCGCGCGCAAAGGTCCGGCGATCTTGCCGAGCCCGATGCCATGCGTCCCGGCTGTGTCCGCGATAACGGCTTCCAGCTTGTCGCGCTCCCAGCTAGCATTTTGCAGCTGCGGCGTCAATTCTGACAGTATACGACGGGATACCGGGTCCAGCGCCTGTTCCGCCTTCGGGTCCAGGGCGATGGGGCGTTCCGTCAGGATAAAGTGAGCCTTTTCAAGTAGTTCCGGGAATGTCTTCGCGCGTTCTTTCACCGTCGGAAGGGCGCGTAGCAGCCCGTCTTTCTGCGCCTGCGAAAGATCTGGCAGGTCGGCGGCGGCCCGATATGCCAGAATTTCCGGCATCAGATCGGCGTCGGCCATGGCGGCGATATGCTGGCCCGACAGATTCTCAAGCTTCTTGAAGTCGAGCCGCGCGGGTGACCGGCCGATTCCCGGCAGGTCGAACCACGCCTGCGCCTGCGCGTCGGTAAAGAATTCGTCATCCCCATGCGCCCAGCCGAGCCGCGCAAGGTAGTTGCGCATCGCCGAGGCGGGATACCCCATTGCCTGATATTCCTCCAATCCGACCGCTCCGTGGCGTTTCGACAGCTTCTTGCCATCGGGACCGTGAATAAGTGGTATATGCGCCCAGACCGGCACGTCCCAACCCATCGCGTCATAGACCATCTGTTGCCGCGCGGCGTTGTTCAGGTGGTCGTCGCCGCGGATCACATGGGTGACCCCCATGTCGTGATCGTCCACCACGACGGCCAGCATATAGGTCGGCGTCCCGTCGGAGCGCAGCACGATCATGTCGTCCAGCGTCTCATTGCGGATCGTGACCGCGCCCTGCACCTTGTCGTCGATCACCGTTTCGCCCGCGCGGGGGGCCTTCATGCGGATGACGTAAGGCGCATCCGGCCAGGTCGCGGGATCGGCGTCGCGCCAGGGCGACAGGAACACGGGGTAGCTGACGCCCTTCGCCTTCTCCGCCTCGCGGAAGGCCGCGATCTCTTCCTGCGTGGAGAAACACTTGTAGGCGGTGCCGCGCGCCAGCATCTCATGCGCGACCTCGCCGTGGCGGTCCTTGCGGGCGAACTGGCTGATCACATCGCCGTCCCAGTCGAGGCCAAGCCAGGTCAGCCCCTTCAGGATCGCCGCCGTCGCCTCGGGTGTCGACCGCTCGCGGTCCGTATCCTCGATCCGCAACAGGAAGCGCCCGCCATGGCCACGGGCATAGAGCCAGTTGAAGAGCGCGGTGCGCGCGCCGCCGATATGCAGATAGCCGGTGGGAGAGGGCGCGAAACGGGTGACGATCTCGGACATGCGCGCGTTAACCTTTCGGAAACCATGAGGAGGGAGGGTGGCCACGGTTCATTAGGCAATGGCAGACGGGGAAACAAGGGTGCGCCGGTTGCTCGCACCATTCGAGGCACTTGAGGCCGCACGGGGGACGCTGTTGCCCTGGGCGCCGGTTTTCGTGTCTTTCGGGATCGGTGCCTATTTCGCCGCGCCGGCGGAACCGGGGCCGGTGGTCTGGTCCGTCGCGGGGCTGATCTCGATGACCTGCCTTCTGCTGGCCAGCCTCGGCCCGCCGCTTTTGCGGGTGCCTGCCACGGCGGCGCTGCTGGTGGCGGCCGGGTTGCTCATGGCGATCTGGCGGGCGCAGTCCCTGTCCGCGCCGGTGATGTCGTTTCGCTACTACGGCCCGGTAGAGGGGCGGATCGTCGCCATCGACCGCTCCTTCTCAGACCAGCCGCGGATCACGCTGGATCAGATCGTGCTGGCCCGGACGCCGCCCGACCGGACGCCCGCGCGGGTGCGGGTGGCGCTGCATGGCGATGCGGTGCAGGACGCGCCGCTGGAACCCGGCCTGCGCGTCATCCTGACCGCGCATCTCTCGCCCCCCGAGGGGCCGGTGGCGCCGGGCGGCTTCGATTTCCAGCGCCTCGCCTGGTTTTCGCAGCTCGGCGGGGTCGGCTATACGCGCACGCCGGTCCTGACGCTGGAACCGGCGGCGGGTGGGGCGGCGCTGTTTGCCTTCCGCACAAGGATGCGTCTGTCACGCGCCATTCAGGCCGCGATCCCCGGCCAGCCCGGCGCCTTCGCGGCGGCGCTGATGACCGGCGACCGCTCCCCCGTCGTCTCGGCCACCAATGATGCGCTCAGGGGGGCGAACCTGTCGCACCTGATCTCCATCTCCGGGCTGCACATGGGGCTGCTGACCGGCTTCGTCTTCGCCGCCGTCCGCTATGGCCTTGCCCTGATCCCGCCGCTGGCGTTGCGGCTTGACACGCGCAAGATCGCGGCCGTGGTGGCGCTGATGGCCGCTGCCTTCTACCTGATGCTTGCCGGGCCGAATGTCGCCACGCGCCGCGCTTTCGTCATGGTGGCGGTGATGCTGGTCGCGATCCTTGCCAACCGGCGGGCGATTTCGCTGCGCTCCGTCGCCGTTGCCGCGCTGATCGTTCTGGCGATCGAACCCGAAAGCCTGGTCGAGCCGGGCTTCCAGATGTCCTTCGGCGCCACCGTCGCCCTGATCGTCGCGTTCGAGCCTTGGGCGAAGCTTCAACCCCGCATCCCCAAGCCCCTGCGCCCGGTCGCGATGCTGCTTCTCTCCTCGCTTGCCGCCGGGTTGGCGACCGCGCCCATCGCGGCGGCGCATTTCAACCGCATCGCGGAATACGGGCTGATCGCCAACCTCCTCGCGGTGCCGCTGATGGGGATGGTGGTGATGCCCGCCGGTGTCATCGCGGCGGTGCTGGCGCCTCTTGGCCTTGCCCAGCCCGCGCTCTGGGTCATGGGGCAGGGGACGGCCTTCATCCTGTGGGTCGCGGGCATTGTCAGCGGGCTTGAGGGCGCGGTGCAGGCGGTGCCGACGCCGCCCGGTGCGGTGTTGCCTGTGCTGGCGCTTGGCGGGATCGCGGCGCTGGTCGGGCGGCGGCTCTGGCTGCGCGGGGCCGGGGCGGTGCTGGTCCTCACGGCGCTGATCCTCTGGGCCGGGGCGGACCGGCCCGCGCTTCTGATCGCGGGCGATGGTGCGCTGGTCGGTGTCATGGGCGATCAGGGCCGCGTGCTGTCAAAGCCGAAGGGCGCTGGTTTCGTCGCGCAAAGCTGGCTTGAGGATGACGGCGATCTTGCGGGGCAGGACGCCGCCTTTGCCCGTGGCGGCGCGGAGGCCGTGCGGGGCGAATGGCGCGGCCAGTTCGGGCAGCATCCCCTGATCCACATGACCGGCAAGACCGCGCCCGACCGCGCCGCGGCCTTCTGCGCCGAGGCGGTGGAGGGAACGCTGGTGGTGCTGAACGGCGACTGGCCGGAGGGTGCCGCCCGCAACGGCTGCGACGTCTTCGACCTGAGGCGCCTGAAGCGCACGGGCGCGCTGGCCGTCACGCAGACCGATGGGGGGCTTGAGATGACCGCCGCCCGCGACGTGGCGGGCGACCGGATATGGAACCGCAAGGGGCGGGGACGCCCCGGCGCAAGGGTCGCCGCGCGTCAGTAGCTGCGGATCAGCCCGACGAGGCGGCCCTGCACCTTGACCTGATCTTCGGGCAGCACCCGCGTTTCATAGGCCGGGTTGGCGGCCTCAAGCGCGATCATGTTGCCCCGGCGGCGGAAGCGTTTCAGCGTCGCCTCATGCCCCTCGACCAGCGCCACGACGATATCGCCATTGTCGGCCGTCGTCTGTTCCCGGATCACCACGACATCGCCGTCATTGATCCCGGCCTCGATCATCGAATCGCCCTTGACCTCAAGCGCGTAATGCTGCCCCCGCCCGGCGAGCATGGAGCCCGGCACCGTGACGTGATGCGACACCTCGGAGATCGCCTCGATCGGCACACCGGCGGCGATGCGGCCCATCACCGGCAGTTCCATCGCATGCCCCTCGCTCACCGGCATCGCGCCGCGCGGCGGATCGGTGCGGTCGCCCTCGATCACGCGGGGGGTGAAGCCGGGCTTTTCCATCGCCTCGGGCAGTTTCACGATCTCAAGCGCGCGCGCTCGGTGCGGCAGACGGCGGATGAAGCCCCGCTCCTCCAGCGCCGTGATCAGCCGGTGGATGCCCGATTTCGACCTCAGGTCCAGCGCCTCCTTCATCTCGTCAAAGGATGGCGGCACACCGTCATGCGCCATGCGCTTCTGGATGAAATCGAGAAGTTCCAACTGCTTCCGGGTCAACATGGGCCTGTTTTCCTTACGCGGGTCGAAGATGTTGTTCACATCATGTTCTACCCGCGTTCCCGGTTTGTGTCAAACGCTTGTGCGCCGTCTCTCAGATCGGGACATAGCCGACCTCGGTCCCCGCCGCGACCGGCCCGTCCCCCGCCGGGCGCACCAGAAGCGCATCGGCGCGGGTCAGGATCGACAGCAGCGCGCTGTCCTGGCGGTCGAACGGGCGGATCACCGGCATGGCAGCCGTCCGATCAAGCGTGGCGCGCATGTAATGCTCGCGCGGGCCATTGGCGGGCAGGTCCTCGGCCAGCCGGGCGGTCGCGCGCGGCGCGGGGCCTTGCGGCAGGCCTTGCATCGCGCGCAGCATCGGCAACATGAAGAGGTGGCCGCAAACGATTGAGGATACGGGGTTTCCCGGCAGACCCAGAAGCACAGACCCGGCGATCCGCCCCGCCATCAGCGGCTTGCCCGGACGCATGGCGATCTTCCAGAACGCCCGCTCAAGCCCCATGTCGCCCGCGACCTTGCCGACAAGGTCATGGTCGCCCACGGACGCCCCGCCGATGGTCACGATCAGGTCGGCATCGGCGGCAAGCGTCAACAGGCTCCGCAGGCTTTCCTCGCTGTCGCGCGCGATCGGCAGAAGGCGCACCTCCGCCCCCTCGGCCTCGGCCATGGCGGCAAGGGCGAAACTGTTGGAGGCGACGATCTGGTCGGGGCCGGGAACCTCGCCCGGCATCACAAGTTCATCCCCCGTGGCGATCAGCGCCACGACGGGGCGACGGGTAACCTGTACCTGCGGCTGGTTCATCGCCGCGATCAGGCCAAGGTCGGCGGCACGCAGGCGGCGCGGCGCCTCGATCCGGTCGCCCGCGCGGAAGTCCTGCCCGGCGGGCCGGATATTCGCGCCGCTTTCCAGACGGTTACCAAGCGTAATTCGCGCGCCTTCTCGGGTCACGTCCTCTTGCAGGACGACCCGCTCCGCGCCCTCCGGCACCGGCGCGCCGGTGAAGATCCGCACGGCATTGCCATCCGTCACCGCGCCGCCAAAACCGCGCCCGGCGGCGGATTCGCCCACCACCGTCAGGACCGCCCCGGCCCGATGATCGCGCTCGCGGATCGCATAGCCGTCCATGGCCGAGGCGGCGAAGGGCGGCTGGGTCAGGCGCGCAACAACCGGCGCCGCCAGCACCCGGTCCGCCGCCGCCCGCAAATCGACCGTTTCGGCGGCAAGCACCGGGCAAAGCGCGAAAAGCCGCGCCAGCGCCTCTTCGATCGAAATCAACCCACCCGACATTCACTCCACCTCGTAACGGCCTGATTTACCGCCGTCTTTCAGGATCACGCGAAGCCCCTCGATGTGCATCGACTTTTCGGCGGCCTTCAGCATGTCATAGACCGTCAGCGCCGCGACCGAGGCTGCTGTCAGCGCCTCCATCTCCACCCCGGTCTGGCCCGTGGTCTTCACCGTCGCCTCGATCCGAACCCCCGGCAGGGCGGCGTCCGGCGTCAGCTCCACCGCGACCTTCGTGATCGGCAAGGGATGGCAGAGCGGGATCAGATCGGCGGTCCGCTTCGCCGCCATGATCCCCGCGAGCCGCGCAACGCCCAGCACGTCGCCCTTCTTCGCCCGGCCTTCGGTGACCAGCGCCAGCGTCTCTGCCGCCATCACCACCCGCGCCTCGGCCACCGCGACCCGGTCGGTCACCGCCTTGGCCGAGACATCGACCATATGCGCGTTGCCCTCGCCGTCGAAATGCGTCAGCGCCATGTCAGACCCCCACCGGACCGGCCAGCAACGCCCGCGTCGCCGCCGCCACATCGGCCTGCCGCATCAGGCTTTCCCCGATCAGGAAGGACCGCGCGCCGCAGCCCGCCATCGCCGCCAGATCGGCGGGGGTGAAAAGCCCGCTTTCGCAGACCAGACGGCGATCCTTCGGCACCATCGGCGCAAGGTCGCGCGTTACATCAAGAGTGACATCGAAAGTCTTGAGATTGCGGTTATTCACGCCAATCAGGGGTGAGGGCAGGGCCAGCGCCCGCTCCATCTCGGCGGCGTCATGCACCTCGATCAGCGCGTCCATCCCCCAATGGGTTGCCGCCGCCACCAGATCGGTCGCCAGCGCGTCATCGACGCTGGCCATGATGACAAGGATGCAGTCCGCGCCCCAGGCCCGCGCTTCGGCGACCTGATAGGTATCGTAAAGGAAATCCTTCCTGAGCGCGGGCAGCGCCACCGCCCCCCGCGCCGCCGTCAGGAATTCCGGCGCGCCCTGGAAGGATGGCGCATCGGTCAGGACCGACAGGCAGGTGGCGCCGCCCGCCTCATAGGCCCGTGCCAGCGCCGGGGGGTCGAAATCGGCCCGGATCAACCCCTTGGAGGGGGAGGCTTTCTTGATCTCCGCGATCAGCCCGTAGCCCGCGGCCTCGGCCCGCGCCAGCGCCGCGTTGAAGCCGCGCACCGGGCCTGCCGCCTTCGCCGCCACTTCGACCCCGGCCAGCGGCCGCGCCCGCTTGGCCGCCGCGATCTCGTCCAGCTTGTAGGCCTTGATCTTGTCCAGAATATCCATGGCCCCGTCTTAGCGCCGCGCCCGGTCAGCGAAAAGCCTGTTTCTTCGTTGCCGAAATACTCTCCGGGGGTGTGGGGGTGGAAAACCCCCACCGCCGCCCTATCCGGCCCAGCGGATCGGTGCCTGCCCGCGCGCCACCAGCCAGTCATTCACCCGGCTGAAGGGGCGCGATCCGAAAAAGCCGCGCCAGGCCGAAAGGGGTGAGGGATGGGCGCTTTCGATCCTCAGGTGGTCGGGGTTCTGCAACCCCCGCGCCGCCACCGCCTGCGCCGGGCCGCCCCAAAGAAGGGCCGCGCGCGGGCTGGCATCCAGCCGCGCCAGCACGTCGGCCACCAGCCTGTCCCAACCGATCTTCGCATGCGCCTTCGGCCGCCCCTCCGGCACGGAGAGCGCGGTGTTGAGCAAAAGCACCCCCTGCCGCGCCCAGTCGTCCAGCTCCGTGCGCGTCCTCATCACACCAAGATCGTCCTGCAACTCCTTGAAGATGTTGCCAAGACTGTCGAGGCGGCCGGGAAATCCCCGAGGGATGGAAAAGGCCAGACCGTCGGCCTTGCCCGGCGTGTGATAGGGGTCCTGACCCAGGATCACGACCCGCACATCGTCGGGCGCGCAGAGGTCGAGCGCGGCGAAAAGCCGGTCCTCGGGCGGATAGACCGGGCCGGGCTCGGCCGTCAGCCGCGCCCGGACGCGCGGCCAGTCGTCCCGGAAGAACGGCAGGTCGGCCCAGGCGGCGGGGATCATTCGGCGGGGGCAGGCACGGCGCGGGCCAGCGCCGCGACCTTCGTCGCCGCGGCCCCGCTGTCGATGCTCTCGCGCGCCAGCGCCACGCCGTCCTTCAGGTCACCGGCCTTCCCGGCGATCAGCAGGGCGGCTGCGGCATTCAGAAGCACCGCGTCGCGATAGGCGCCTGCGGCGCCGGACAGAAGCGCGCGCAGCGCCACGGTGTTCTCTTCGGGTGTGCCGCCCAGAAGGTCCTCGAACGGGTGGACGGGCAGGCCGGCCTCTTCGGGGTGCAGATCGAACTCCCGCACCGCGCCGTCCTCAAGGGCGGCGACATGGGTGATGCCCGCGACCGAGATCTCATCGGTGCCGTCGCTGCCATGGACCAGCCAGGCGCGTTCGGACCCAAGCGCCTGCAAGGTTTCCGCCATGGGGCGGATCCAGGCGCGGGCGAAGGCGCCGGTCAACTGCCGCTTCACGCCTGCGGGGTTGGTCAGCGGGCCAAGCAGGTTGAAGACGGTGCGGGTGCCAAGCTCCGTCCGGGTCGGCATGACATGGCGGATCGCGGGGTGGTGCATGGGCGCCATCATGAAGGCGATGCCGCAGCTTTCCAGCGCTTTTTCAACGGCTTCCGGGCCGACCATCACGTTGATGCCCAACTGCGTCAGCGCGTCCGCCGCGCCCGATTTGGACGACAGGTTGCGGTTGCCGTGCTTGGCGACCGGCACGCCCGCGCCCGCGACCACGAAGGCCGTCGCGGTTGAGATGTTCAGCGTTCCCTTGCCGTCGCCGCCGGTGCCGACGATGTCCATCGCGCCTTCGGGCGCCTTCACCGCGTTGCATTTCGACAGCATGACGCGGGCGGCGGCGGCAATCTCCTCCACCGTCTCGCCGCGGGTGCGCAGCGCCATCAGAAGCCCGCCCATCTGGCTGGGCGTCGCGGCGCCCTCGAAGAGGGCGGCAAAGGCGGCTTCGGCCTCGGCCCTTGTCAGGGGGCGGTCGGCGGCGGTGCCGATCAGGGGGCGGATGTCCATCACGCTCATGCCGGCACCGTCAGCGGCACGTTCGCGCCGTCCAGAAAGGTCTTCAGCATCTGGTGGCCGTGTTCCGAGGCGATGGATTCGGGGTGGAACTGCACGCCTTCGATCGGAAGCTCCCGGTGTTTCAGGCCCATGATCGTGCCATCCTCAAGCCAGGCGGTGACCTCAAGACTGTCGGGCAGGCTTGCCCGGTCGACGATCAGCGAGTGATAGCGCGTCGCCTCGAAGGGCGAGGGCAGCCCCGCGAAGACGCCCTTTCCGCTGTGGTGCATCGCGCCCATCTTGCCATGCACGATCTCATGGCAGCGCACGACCTTGCCGCCAAAGACCTGACCGATGGTCTGGTGGCCAAGGCAGACGCCCAGAAGCGGCGTCTTCGTTTCGGCCGCGGCTTCGGTCAGCGCCAGGCAGATGCCGGATTGTTCGGGCGTGCCGGGGCCGGGGGACAGGACGATGGCCGAGGGCTTCAGCGCCATCGCCTCCTGAACGTTCAGCGCATCGTTGCGATGGACCACGACATCCGCGCCCAGCTCACCGAAATAGTGGACGAGGTTGTAGGTAAAACTGTCGTAGTTGTCGATCAGGAGCAGCATCTTGGTGGCCTTCATGCGTGGCAGGTGCAATCTGGGGGTGATTGCGCCCGCGTGTCGGGCTATACATGGTCAGAGCCGCGCCGCCGGGTCAAGGCAGGATGCGGAGAGATAAGGCGATTGCGTCGGAGGCAGACGTGGGCAGAGGTTATGTTTCGGGGTTGCTCATCGGGGCGCTCTTTTCGACGGTGAGCGCGGCCGCCGTGTCGCTGATGCTGCCGCCGCTGGCGCCGTTGCAGATGCCCGCAAGCCCTGAGCCGGTGGCCGGGGCGCCAGAAGCGGTGAGCGCGCCCGAGGTGGCCGAGGCGCCGGTGATGCCCGAGGCGCCGGAGGCCGAGGTGATGGCGGAGGCGCCGGAGGCCGAGGTGGTGGCCGAGGCGCCTGGGCCTGTGGCCCTGCCCGAGGACGCTGCGACGGTCGTGGACCCGGCCGCGCCGCCCGCCGCCGAAGAGGCCCCCGTGGCGCCTGAGCCTGCGGAAACGGCGATGGCCGCGCCGGAACCGGACAGCGTCCCCGCGCCCGTGGCAGAGGCCGCCCCGGACCCGGCGCCCGAACCCGAAGCGGCGCCCGAGACCTCGACCGAGACCGCGATGGCCGGGGCGGTCCCCGAAACGCCGGTCGTCGATGTTCCGGCGGGGTCGGAGTTCAACCGCCCGAAGCCGGAAACCGATCCGCTGGTCCCGGCGCAGGAACCCGCCCCGGTGGCCTCCAGCGCGCCCGAGGTCAGTGCGCCTTTGGCCGAGGAAGGCCCGGCCCTGACCGAGCTTGCCCCCGCCGCGCCGCCCGAGGCGCAAGGCGAGGCGCCCGCGATCCTGCCGGAACCGGCGCCCGCCGCGCCCATGGCGATGGCCGAGGCCCCGGCGCCCGACAGCGCCATCCCGGTGCCGCCGCCGGGAGAAAACCTGCCGCCGCCCCTCATGCCGGTTCTGCCGGAGGGGGAAGCGGCTGTGCCGACGCCGTCCACCGCGCCCGAGGCGGTCGCACCCCCCCGCGCGCCGGTGGAGGAGGCCGCCGTCACGCCCGAGGTCGCGCCCGAACCTGAAGCGGTCCTGCCCGCACCGGACCCCGCGCCCGCGCCGACCGAGGAAGCGGTTATCCTGCCGGAACCCGAGGTGGTCGCGCCCGCATCGGAGCCGGTCGCGGAAGCCGTCCCCGAACCGGAACCCCAACCGGCCCCCGCGCCGGTCGAGGAGGCCGCCGTGGCCCCCGAAACCATCACCGAACCCGTCATCGACCCCGCGCCGCAGCCGGAACGCGCCAAGCTGCCGCAGATCATCGCGCCAGATGCGGGCGCCGACAGTGCCGCGCCCGAGGACAGCGCCATCCTGACCCCGCCGGGCGGCGCGGCGGCGAACCGGTCGCGTATCCTGACGCCGGGCAACAGCGCGCCGTCGGACGGTGGGCCGGTCATCATCGACGTCGCCCCGCAACAGCCCATCGGTGCCACCGGCCGACCGCAGGTCGGCTTCGGCCAGCGCGGCGGGGTCCAGATCAACCGCCTGCCGCGGATCGGCGACGACAGCGCGGCGGCGAACCCCGCGCCCGAGGCCGCCCCGGCCGAAAGCGGCGCGGACCAGGCCGTCGACAGCGCCGTCAGCCGCTACCGCGCCGCCTTCGACAACGCCGGGGGCAAGCCCGTGATCGCCGTGATCCTGATCGAGGATGGCAGCGCCGCCAGCGCCGAACCCGACGCGATCGCCGCGATCGGCGCGCCGGTGACCGTCGCGCTGAACCCCGAGCGCGCGGATGCGGCGACGCTGGCGCAGACCTTCCGCCTGTCAGGCGATGAGATCGCGATCTACGAACCCGCGATGCCCCCCGGCGCGACGGCGAGCGACCGGGAGGTCAGCTATCAAAGCTTTGTGCAAAGCCTGCCGGAGACCGTGGCGCTGGTGGCCGCGCCCGGTTCGGCGCTGCAAGGCGACCGCCGGGTGGCGGAACATATGTCGGCGCTGCTGGCCACCGAGGGGCGCGGGCTGGTGACCGAGGCGCGTGGATTGAACCCCGGCCGTCAGGCGGCGGGGCGGGCGAATGCGCCCTATGCCGGGATCGCGCGGTCGCTGGACGAGGCGGGCGGTGACGATCAGGCGATCCAGCGCTTCCTCGACCGCGCCGCGTTTGACGCCGCGCGGTCGGGCAGTATCGTCCTGATCGGTCACGCGACGCCCGAGGTGGTTTCGGCCCTGAAGGGCTGGATCGAGGCGGGGAAGAAAGAGGCCGTGATCGGCCCGGTTTCGGCGGTTCTGGCGCCCTGACGCCTGTTGCGTCGGCGGGTGCCGGTTTTCGTGCGTCTAAAGCGTTTCGGGTTTTCGTTGAGAAAGCAAGTATCGGAATTCGAACGAAACAGGTTCGAATTCTGATGCAGCGCAAACCCGAAATGCTATAGGATCTGCGTCGTCAGCGCGGGCGCGGGTCGGGCAGGCGTTCGCCCATGATCGCCAGATCGTTCTGCAACTGTTCAAGCCGCGCCTTCATCATCGGCGCCTCTATCCGCTCTACCACGTTGCGGCAGAGAAGCGCGGCGAGCCAGGCGCGACCGTCGCGGTCGAGATAGGTCAGCAGCCCGCGCAGATAGGGCCGGTAGTTGCGCCGCGCGCGGTAGAAGATCGCGAACATGCGGGCGTCGAAGGCGCCGGTCCCGGCGGCGGTCAGCATGGATTGCAGGACATGCATCTCATCGAGCGCGGTGGCGAGGTCACGGCCGAGATGGCGGCAGGGCAGGGGCGTCACATAGGGCTTGGTGAAAAGCGAGGCATGCATCGCGTCCAGCACCTGATCGGGGTCGAAGATCACATAGACCTCTTTCGCGCCCTCGATCATGTCGGGGGCATAGCCGTAGCGGTCGGTGAAGGAGGTGCGCCGCATCTCGGGCCAGCGCGGGTCCCATCCGGCGACGGCGGGGTCGAGCGTTGCCTGCGGCTGCACCGCGATCACCGTGGCGCCCGGCGCGGCGACCGAAAAGGCCGCCGCCGCATAGCCCGCCATCCCGGCGCCGTAAAAGACGACGCGGTCGAAATCCTCGAAAAAGCCTTCGTCCACGAGGCGGTCGAAGAACGCAAAGACGGCCGGGTCGCGATACCAGGTGTCGCCGTCGGCGATCAGGCACAGATGCGACCAGTCGCGGGTCTTGGCGATCTGGTAGCCAAGCGGCAGCTGGCCCGGCTGATGTTCACGAATGGCGCGGACCGTCTCGAAGGTGACAAGCAGGGTCGGGGACTGGTCCAGGAAGAAGGCGGCGTGGCGTTGGCCGAGGGTCTGGAAGAACCCCGCCTCATCCCCGATCTCTTCCATCCTGGCGTACCAGTCCGCATCGGCCACGCCCCGTGGGCCGGCTGTGCCGGTCTTTTCCTTTTGCATGCCCCCAATTCCGTACCGTTCCCGGGAACTATCTTTCGCGGCTGGCAGGGGCGCTGGCAAGGGATGGCGGGGGTAAGGGCGTGTTTCGTCGCGTTTTGCGCCGCGACTGTTTCGGTGTTGATTTTCAATCGGATGAGGGCGCGGTATCTGTTTCCGGGCGGGGCTGGTGTTGCGCGGAAAGCGCGAATGAGGTGAGGAATCGATGCGCCTCAACCGGAAGTGGAACGCTGGCCGGGGTCAGCATCAGCCGCCCCATCAGCCCGCGATAGGCCTCATCCAGCATCAAGGCCCGAAACCGTTCCCGCCGCCACCGGACGGCGGCGTCATGCAGCGCGGCAAGCTGCGGGTCGGCGTGAAGTTCGGCCCTGAGCGGGTCGCTGCGGGCGGCGTGGCGCAGGATCGTCTGGTCGCTTTCGGCGCTGAAATTGCGTTCGACCCAGTAGGAGAGGTCAAAGGCCGAGGCATCGCGGTTCGCGCGCCCACGGTCGGCTTTCAGCACATAGCTTTCCATCGCGCCAAGCGCGTAGTGGTTCAACTGCACCAGCCGGTAATTGTCCTGCCCGTAGGTGGAGAAGATGCGCCCTTCATGGAACAGGGGCGGCAAGGCGCGGCCCGAGCCGTCGAACCAGCGCTGGGCTGGCAGGCGGGCGGGGTCGGGGTCGCGCGGGCGGTGAACGCCAAGGCGGCGATAGCTGCCATCGTCGCGAAAGAGCGTCTTGAAAAGCGCCGCCCGCCAGGGCCAGCCCATGACGGCGGGGGCGGCGCGGGTGAACTGTTCGGTGACCGGCCGGTCGGCATAGTCGCGCAGCCCGGCATTGCCGAAAAGCCGCCATGTCAGCGGGATCGCCGTCGCCTGCGGCAGCGCGGCCAGAAGGGCCGTCAGCGTGCCGTCGCCCGCGTGGATATTGACGTATTCGTCGATGTCGAGGACCAGCACCCAATCGGCGGCCTTGCGCAACGGGTGCTTGCCCGCCAGCTTCAGCGCCGACCATTGCGGCCCCTTCGGATGGGGGCCGTCATTGCGGATATGGGTCAGCCAGCCCATCGCCTGCATCCGGTCCAGCATCGCGTCGGTGCCATCGGTGCAGTCGTTCGACAGCACGAGGGTGTCGGTGAACCCCACCGCCCGGTGATGGGCAAGCCAGTCGATGAGAAAGGCGCCTTCGTTCTTGACCGTCAGCACGGCAAGGAAGCGCGGATCAGTGTTCGGCATCGCCCCCATGCTCCACGGTAAAGAAATAGCCCTCGGGCAGCGGTTTTTGGTGCAGGTCGGCGGGGATGACGCCGGGGCCTGCGTTGAAGACGGCGGCGCCGAAGACATGCAGCATCTTCGACAGCGCCTGCATCCTGTCGCCCGTCAACTCGCCGTAAAAGGCGCGGTAGTCGTCCTGCGCCATGAGTTCGGCGATCCGGCTGCGGTGGGCGGCGACGGCGCGATCATGTAGCGCGCGCAGGTCCGGGTCCGCCAGCAGCCGGTCGAATTCGGCCCGCGCGGCGGGGATCATGCGGGCGATGGAGGTGTCGGTGACCGCGTTGTGGTTCATGCGGAACCAGTAGTTGAGGCCCTGATCGCGGTCGACATGGTTCACCCGGCCCCGGTCACGTTTCACGAGGAAGCTTTCCGCCGAGCGGCAGGCATAGTGGTTCAGTTGCACCCAGTCATAGCCATAGGTTTCCACCGAGGACCGCCAGCCGTTGCGAAACATCTCGCGCGGCATCGGGCGGCCCGATCCGTTCAGCCAGCGCACCTGCCCCCACAGGTCGGGTTTCAGCCCCTTGGGCCGGTGAACGCCCAGCTTCTTGTAGATGTCGATATTGCGAAACAGCGTCTTGAAGCCCCAGGCCTGATGCGGCTTGCGCACAAGTTCCGGCGCGCAGCGGGTGAATTGTTCGGTGACGAAGCGGTCCTGATAGTCGTGGGTGTCGCCATTGCCGAACAGCCGCCAGGTGAGCGAGATCATGTTCGCCTCACCCATCGCGGCGTAAAGCGCGCCAAGCGTGCCGTCGCCGATCTTGACGTTGATGAATTCATCCACGTCCATGCAGATCGCCCAGCCGCAGTCCTGCACGACCCCTTCGCCCTCGGCCGCCTGAAGGGCGGCGTGCTGGGGCTTGATGTCGGGCTGGGTGCGGAACGGGTTGTCGCGGTGCTGGATCAGGCCACGGGCCTGAAGCGCGTCCAGCAGCGCGTCGGTGCCGTCGGTGCAATCGTTGGAATAGACAAGGAAATCGTTCACCCCGATGGCGCGGTGATAGGCGATCCATTCAAGGATGAAGGGGCCTTCGTTCTTCATCGTGGTGATGATGCAGGTCCGCCCGGCATGGGTCGCCCGCGCCGGGGCCTTGCGCGGGGCGGAGACCGGCGGGCGCACCGGGACATGATCAAACAGCGCCGCCAGCGCGATCAGGTCCGCATCCTCGATCAGCGAGGTCTTGGGCGCAAGTTCCGCCGCGCGGTAGCCCGGCACGCGGATCGCCATGGCGCGCAGGAAGGCGACGGTGCGGCCCGGATCGGGGCGGGCATAGGACACGCGGATGCCGCGCCAGGTGTTCTCCAGCCCCGCGCGTTCGGGCGCGACGCCCCAGCGGGCGATGCCGCGGCGGCGGTCGAAGGGGCGGCAGATATGGTCGCCAAAGGCCGCCCGGCGACCCTTGCGCACCCGCCAGGGATAGATGCGATGCCCGACCAGCAGCGTGACGCCATTCTCTGCCGCATGGGTCAGGTCGAAGGCGTTCGGCCCGTCGGAGGGTGTCAGGATATCGGTCACGTCGAGCGTCAGCACCGCCCGCGCCCGCGCGAGGAAGCGCCATTTGCAGGCCTCGAAGATCAACGGCTCCCCCAGGGGGGCGCGCCAGGGATCGGGGGCGGGGACCTCCATCCGGTCCTTGCCGGGCGCGTCGGGGGCAAGGTAGGCATGGCTTTCCGGGCCAAGGCCGGACTTGCCGAGCGGAACGGCGCATTCCAGCACCACGACAACAAGGCCGGGGCAATCGAACAGCGCCTCTTCCAGTTCCTCGGCGAAATCCTCGGCGCTGCCTTCGGGGCTGTCTGGGGGGGCGCGGTTGACGATGACGGCGCCGTCGGCGCCATGGTGGCCCGCGTGATAGCGCAGCCAGTCGGCAACCGTGTCCACGCTTTCCTCGACCCGCAGGGCAAGCAGGCAGTTGCGCCCCTCAAGCAGGTCCCATTCCGCCGGGGCGGGTTCGACCGTTGCGGGTCCATGGGCAAGGGGCAGGGGAATCGGGCCGCTGCCTGCCACCCGCCCCGCGATCAGACACGCGCCCGCGACGGGTCGGACCTCGGTCACCGGGGCGCCATCCGCCACTGCCGCCGGATCGACATCGCGCCGGGTCAGGATGCGAAAGGCGCTTGTGCCGTCCGCCTCCTGCCAGGCGACCGCATCAAGCAACGGCACATCCCCCGCCATCCCGGCCCCGAGGGACCGGCGAAGAACGCGCGTCGGAGCCGGAATGCCCATTCTGAGAGAGCCTGTCGTTGCTTCTTGCCTGTCCGACCGATAGCACAGCAGGCAGGGACGGCAAAAGCCGCGCGCCGGTCCCGGCCCGTGCTTATTGGCAAGCATGGCTTTCTTGGCCACAATCGCGGCAAAAGACGCCGGGGACCGGCGGAAGGGGGCAGGTATGGGTGGTGACTACCGGATCGCGGCGCTTTGGATCGGGGGTGACCTCAGTTTTCTGGAACAGTTGTGCCTGAAATCCTTCGTCGATGCGGGCCATGCGGTGACGCTTTATTCCTATGAGCCGATCGGCAACGCGCCCGGAGGCGTCGACCTTGCCGATGCCCGTGACATCCTGCCGCAGAACGATTTCCTGCGCCACGGCCGCACCGGCAGCCCGGCGCTGCATTCCGACCTTTTCCGCTATCACCTTCTGGCCAAATGCGACCGCACGATCTGGGCCGATACCGATGCCTATTGCGTCAAACGGTTCGAGACGGAGACGGGGCATTTCTTCGCCTGGGAAAGCGACCACGGCGTCAATGGCGGTGTTCTTGGCCTGCCGCAGGACAGCGAGGCGCTGGGCAGGCTGCTTGAGTTCACCGCCGACGAATACGCGATCCCGCCCTGGTTCAGCGATGCCGCGCGGGCCGAGCTTGAGGCGAAGAAGGCGGCAGGCACCCCGGTTCATGCGGGCGAGATGCCCTGGGGCGTCTGGGGGCCCCATGCGCTGACCCATTTCCTGAAAGAGACGGGGGAGATCCGCCACGCCCTGCCGCGCGTCGCCCTTTACCCGGTTGCCTACAAGGACCGCCGGTTGTTGCTGCGCCCCGGCGTCGATGCGGCGGAGTTCGTGACCGAGGAGACATTTTCGATCCACTTCTACAACCGCCGCACCCGCGCCCGGCTGCTTGAGGTCTATGACGGCACGCCGCGCCCGCGCAGCATCATCGGAAAGCTCTTGCGCAAGCACGGGATCGACCCGGCGCTGGCCCCGATCCGGCGCACCGGCGCCGATGACCCCGATGAGGATGACGGGGACGACGGATGAGCGACCCGGCCCCCGCGCCCGCCGACAGCCGGGCGCTGATCGCGGCGCTGGGCGATATGCCGGTGGAACGTTTCGCCGATCTGTCGGGTGGTGGCCTCGACATCGCCATCGCGCTGGGCCTGCGCCACGATTGCACGATCTCGCTGGTCTCGCTCCTGCCGGATGGCAGCTTTGACGGCGCGGAGCGGGACTGGATCGCGCCCTACCGCGACAGCCTGCTTGCCGCCGGTATCCCGCCGGGGCGGATCGAGGTCGTCGTCGGTGACAGCGGCGTGAAGGCGTGGGACGTGATCGCAAACCTCGCGGGCTTTGGGCGGCTTTACAAGATCCGCCACCTCGGCCCGTTCCTGCCGCGCGCGCTGCATGCCGACAGCGTGATGCTGACCGAGATCCGCAAGGGCTCCGGCGCCTATCCGTTCCTGAACGGGTTGGGCCAGTGCGAGACGGTCGGCAAGATGCAGCGCGGCGGGGTGGAGATCGCCCGCGTCCTCTTCCGCCCCAGGGCGCCGGAACCTGCGGGGCCGGATGCCGACTGGGCGGCCTTGGCGCGGCAGTTGGCCGGGCCTGAGGGGTTCTTCCGCGAAGGCCAGGCGCATTCCTTCCTGTTCGTCCCGCGCAGCCCCGATGTGCTGGTCGTCAGCTTCGACAATCTCGACATTGCCATGACGAAGCGCAAGGAACGCCGCCCCTGGGGGTATGAGTTCATCGAGAAGCAGGGCTGGTCGATGCTGGGCGTGCTGGCGAATGGCTGGACCTGGTATCGCGACCCCTGGGTCTGGTCCGAATTCGACCGGCTGCGGGACGAGGGCTTCTTTGCCCGCTTCAAGCGTGTCGTCTTTTACGGCGCCTCGATGGGCGGCTATGCGGCCTGCGCCTTTGCGCCCGCCTGTCCGGGTGCGGATGTCGTGGCGATCAGCCCGCAATCGACGCTTGACCGCGCGCTTGTGCCCTGGGAAACGCGCTATCGCACCGCCTGGGGGTTCGACTATTCCGGCCCTTACGGTGACGCGGCCACGGTGTCCGCCGCCGCCGGGCGGGTGATGATCCTTTACGACCCCTACGCGCCCCTCGACGCCGCCCATGTCGCGCGTTTCACCGGCGCGAATGTCGACCGGCTGCGGGTGCCGCTGATGGGGCATCGGCTGGGCTCTGCGCTGCACCAGATGGGGGTCTTGAACCCGATCATCCTCGATGCGCTTGACGGCCGGTTGACGCCGCTGTCCTTCGCGCGGCGGCTGCGCGCCCGCCACGGCTTTCCCCGCTATCAGTGGGAGCTGTTCCAGCGCGCCCTCGACCGTGGCCGACCGGGCCTTGCCCGCAGGGTCGGGCGCTGGGTGCTGGGGCGCGGCGACCATCCGGCCATCCGCCGCGCGATGCGCGAGATGTGATCAGGCGCGGCGCAGCGTCGCGGTCAGAACCCCCATCCCGATCAGCGCACCGCCCCCCGCCCGCGACAGCCAAAGCCGCGTCGCGGGGTTGCGCATCCGCGCCCGCATCGCCGAGGCCAGTAGCGCATAGGCCAGCGCGTTGATCGCCGCCAGCGTCACGAAGGTCGCGATCAGTATCGCGAATTGCGGCATCAGCGGTGCCTCGGGGCGCAGGAATTGCGGAACGAAGGCGATGAAGAAGGCGATGGATTTGGGGTTCAGCGCGGTCACCGTGGCGGCATGGCCGAAAATCCGCCCCGCGGGCAGATCGGGCGGCGTACCGATCCCCAGCCCGCCCTCGGGCCTGCTGCGCAAAAGCTTGACCCCCAGCCAGACCAGATAGGCCGCCCCCGCCCATTTCAGCGCCATGAAGAGTTCCGCCGAGGTCATCACCAGCGCGCCGAGGCCCGCCAGAGACGCGCTCATCGCAACAAGATCGCCAAGCGCCACCCCGGCGGCGGTCGCGACGGCCACGCGCCGTCCCTGGCTGATCGCGTAGCTCAGCACCAGAAGGACCGTGGGGCCGGGGATCAGCAAAAGCGCGGTGGAGGCGGCGACGAAGGCCAGCCAAAGCTCGATGGACATGCGCGTCTCCCTTCAAGGTCGCCCAAAGTCAGCCACGCGCGGCCCGCGCTGTCAATCGCGATCGCGCCGCGCGGTGCGCGCGCCCACAAGCGGCGCCACGAGGATCACGAAGAAGACCCGCGTCAGGTGATGGGCGACGACAAAGCCCACATCGGCGCCGGCAACGATGGCGATCACCGCCATTTCCGCCTGACCGCCGGGCAGGAAGGACAGCAGGATGTCGATGAAGGGCGCGTCGGAGACCAGCGTCACGATCTCGATGAAGATCAGCGACAGAAGGGCGAGGAGCAGCGCGAAGATCAGCCCGGCACCGACGGAAACCCGCAGCTCCCGCCCGGTGATGCCGGAATATTTCGACCCGATGGCGATGCCGATGAAGAATTGCGCCGCCCAGACGATCTCGGCCGGGGGGCGGTGGTGGATCAACCCGGCAAGGCTCAGCCCGGCCGTCAGGATCATCGGGCCTAGGATCGCCGCGCCGAAGATGTGCAGCCGTTCGGCGATCTTCCAGCCAAGCGGCCCCGCGACCAGCATGATCGCCGTCTCCATCACCGGAATGTCGGCCAGCCGCAGCCCCGGCGGGCGGTTCAGGTCGGCGCCGTAAAGCGTGGTCATCAGGAAGGGCGCGACAGTCACGATGACCAGCACCCGCGTCGCGTGGATCAGGCTCATCGTGCGGACATTGCCGCCCGCCTCCTCGCCAAAAAGAAGCATGTCCTGAAGCCCGCCGGGCATCGCCGAATAGAAGGCGGTTGGCGGATCGAACCCCATCACCCGGCGCAGGAACGGATAGCCGATGCCGCCGATCACCACGACATAAAGCGGCACCAGCGCGATGGAGGCCCCGTGCGAGGGCAGCCCCGCCACGAAGTCCGGCGTCACCGTGGCCCCGATGGCCACGCCCAGATAACTCCGCATCGCGGTGCCAAAGCCGCCCATGTCGCGCATCCCCACCCCGGCCAGCGCCACCGCCAGACAGCCCAGCATCGGGCCAAGGAGAAGCGGCAAGGGCCAGCCGAACGCAAGGAACACCCCCGCGCCCGCAAGGGCCGCGGCGATGGCCGCAAGGCGCGGCCTATTGGCATTAAGTCGCATGTCGCAACGGGTCTTCCACCCTTGACCGGGTCCTCATGGCCCACCAGCATGGCACCAAGCTGACAGGAGCCTGACGTGACCGCGATACCGAAGACGATTGATGAGGTCGAGGGGCTGCTGGCCGGGCAGGACTATGTTTGCGGGCGGGCGCTGGCCACGGTGGTCTTCCTGGCTCTCAAACTCGGCCGCCCCTTGTTCCTCGAAGGGGAGGCGGGGGTGGGCAAGACCGAGATCGCCAAGGCCATCGCCGCGGGCCTTGGCCGCCGCCTGATCCGGCTGCAATGCTATGAGGGGCTCGATGCCGCCTCGGCGGTCTGCGACTGGAACTTCGCCGCCCAGATGATCGCGATCCGCACCGCCGAGGCCGGGGGCGGGGCCGACCGTGACGCGCTGACGGCGGAACTGTTCACCGAAGACTACCTGATCGAACGGCCGCTTTTGCAGGCGATGCGCCCGCAGCCGGGTGGCGCCCCGGTCCTGCTGATAGATGAATTGGACCGCACCGACGAACCGTTCGAGGCCTTCCTGCTCGAAGCGCTCTCCGACTTTCAGGTCACGATCCCGGAACTTGGCACCATCCGCGCCCCCGAACCGCCCATCGTCATCCTCACCTCCAACCGCACGCGCGAGGTGCATGACGCGCTCAAGCGGCGCTGCCTTTATCACTGGGTCGATTACCCCTCCTTCGCGCGCGAGATGGAGATCGTCCACGCCCGCGCGCCCGAAGCCACCGAAACGCTCAGCCGCGAGGTGGTGGCCTTCGTCCAGAAGCTTCGCACCGAGGATCTGTTCAAACGCCCCGGCGTGGCCGAAACGATCGACTGGGCCAAGTGCCTCCTCGCGCTCGACGTCGTCACCCTCTCGCCCGAGGTCATCGCCGACACGCTGGGCGCGATCCTGAAATATCAGGACGACATCCAGAAGATCGCGGGCGACCCGGCAAAGAAGCTGCTGGACGAGGTCCGCGCCGACCTTGCCCCCGCCCGATGAAGCCTGCCTCCTTTCACTGTGGCCGAAATACTCCGGGGGTGCGGGGGCGGCGCCCCCGCCGCGACAGCGATGGCTGAACACATCCCCCTCGACATCCCCGAGGACGGCAAGCTTGCCGCCAACATCACCCATTTCGCCCGCGCGCTCAGGAAAGCGGGGCTGAAACTCGGCCCCGGCCGGGTGATCGACGCGATCCGCGCGGTCGAGGCGGCGGGGTTTTCGGAAAAATCCGACTTCTACTGGGTGCTGCACGCCTGCTTCGTGTCCCGGCCCGAGGATCGCACCGTCTTTCATCAGGTCTTCCGCCTCTACTGGCGCGATCCGCGCTATCTGGAACACATGATGGCGATGATGCTGCCCGCGGTGCGCGGCGTGCAGGAGGATCGCCCGGCGGGTTCGGCCGAAAAACGCGCGGCCGAGGCGCTGCTGGACGGGGTGGACCGCGACCTGCCGGAAACCGGCGAGGAGGGTGGTGAGGAGGTGGAGATCGAGGCCGACGCCAGTGCCACCATCTCCGCCGAGGAACGGCTGAAGACGCTCGATTTCGAACAGATGTCGGTCGCGGAGGTGGCGGCGGCGAAACGCATGATCGCGCGGCTGGCGCTGCCCGTGCGGCCGCTCGCGTCGCGCCGGACGAAGACCGATCCGCGCGGCCGGATTGCCGACTGGCGCGGCACCATGCGGGCGGCGATGCGGCGCGGGGGCGAGGTTCACGACCTTGCCGCGCGGAGCCGCCGCAGGCGCTGGCCGAACCTTGTCGTGCTTTGCGACATCTCCGGGTCGATGTCGCAGTATAGCCGCATGGTGCTGCATTTCCTCCATGCCGTCGCCAACCAGAAGGGTGCGGGCTGGGCCAGGGTCCATGCCTTCACCTTCGGCACGCGGCTGACCAATATCACCCGGCACCTCGCCCAACGCGACGTCGACGCCGCCCTTGCCGCCGCCGGGGCCGAGGCGCAGGACTGGGAGGGCGGCACAAGGATCGGTGCCTGCCTGCATGCCTTCAACCGCGACTGGTCGCGCCGGGTGATGGGGCAGGGGGCGGTGGTGCTCCTGATCACCGACGGGCTGGACCGCGACCCGGCCCATGACCTTGGCCGCGAGATGGAGCGGCTGCACCTTTCCGCCCGCCGCCTGATCTGGATCAACCCGCTTCTGCGCTGGGACGGTTTCGTGCCGAAGGCGCGCGGCATTGCCGCCATGTTGCCCCATGTCGACAGTTTCCGCGCCGGTCATTCCATCGCCTCGCTCGAAGCGCTGGCCGAGGCCATCGGTCAGGCCCGCGACGCGGGCGAGAAGGACCGCCTGATGCGGCTGATCTCCGCCGCCTGAGGGGCGCGGATATCGCATAACAGGCGGTTTTCTCCCTAGATTCGGAACCTGACGCCCCCCTCATCCGTTGGGGGGCGACGCCATACGAGCGAGTCCTTTTGAAGGAGAGTAGGATGCTGAACCGCCTGAAGACCTCGACCGCCCTGATCGCGAGCCTGTCGCTGCTGGCGCCCGGCCCGATCTATGCGCAGGACACCACCGAGCCCGCGCCGGAGGTGCCGATGGTCTGCGCCGACGGCAGCGATCAGCCCTGTCCCGAAGGCGTGCCGCTGGTCCCCGCGCCCGATGCGGTGATGCCCGAGGAGATGGCCCCCGCCGAAGAGGTGGCCCCGGTTGAGGCGGCGCCTGATGCAGCCCCCGAGGCCCCGGCGGAAACCGCCCCTGAGGCCGCGCCGGTGGAGGAACCGGCCCCGGCGGAGGAAAGCACTGTTGACCCGGCCCCGGCTGAGGACCCGGCCCCGGCCGAGGCGACTGAGGCCGCCCCCGTGACCGAGGAACCCGCGCCCGAGACGGCGCCCGAGACGGCGACGGAGGCCGCGCCGGAAACCTCGCCGACACCCGAACCGGCACCGGAGACGGTGACGGAGACGGCCCCGGCCGAAGAACCGGCCGCGACCGAGGCCACCACCGAACCCGCCCCGGTCGAAGACCCCGCCGCGACCGACCAACCGGCCGAGGCGCAGGCTGCCGAACCGGCCGACACCGCCACCGACCCGGCCCCCGCCGAAACGGTTGCGCAAGAGCCCGTGCCGGAGCTTCCGGTCCAGCCCGACGCGGCCTCGGGTGAGGCGCCGGTGGCCGCTGCCGCCTCGGCCGATGCCACGGCGGAGGCGCCCGCCGGTGCGGAGGTCACCGAAGAGGTCGTGACCGAAGACACCGCGCGCTCCTCCAGCGAGGATTTCGCCAACAAGGTCAATGAAACCGCCGCGGATATCGCGCAAGAGACCACCGCCGGTCAGACCGCCGCCGCGCCCGCGAAGAAGGACAAGGGCCTGTCGGACGGCGAAAAGGCGATCCTTCTCGGCCTTGGCGCCGTGGCCGTCGGCGCGATGCTGTCGAACAACCGCAAGGTGGAGCTGAACTCTGGCGACCGGGTGGTGCTGGAACGCCCGGACGGGTCCTACCAGATCATCAAGGACGACAACGCGCTTCTGCGTCAGCCGGGATCGACCGTGCGGACGGAGCGTTTCGACGACGGCTCTACCCGCACCACGGTGACGCGCGCCGACGACTCGCGCATCGTCACCATCCGCGATGCCGAATACCGCGTGTTGCGCCGCATCCATGTGGCGCCGGACGGGACGCAGACGATGCTCTTCGACGATACGGTCGCCGCGGCGCCGGTCGATGTCACCCGCCTGCCGCCGCCCGCGCCCGAGGTTGAGGTCAGCGCATCCGCCGACGAAGAGGCGCTGCGCCGGGCGCTGGCGCGTGAAAGCGCCTTTGACCGCCACTTCTCGCTGGCCCAGATCCGCGACATCCAGCAGGTTCGCGCGCTGGTGCCGGTGATCGACCTCAACGCCATCACGTTCGAGACCGGCTCGGCCGCGATCCGCCCCGATCAGGCCCCGGCGCTGAGCCGTCTTGGCAACCTGATGAAAAGCTATATCGACGCCAACCCGCGTGAGGTCTTCCTGATCGAGGGGCATACCGACGCCGTGGGCTCGGCGGCCTATAACCTTGCCCTGTCGGACCGGCGCGCGGAATCGGTGGCGCTGGCGATGACCGAATATTTCGCCGTGCCGCCGGAAAACATGGTGGTGCAGGGCTATGGCGAGGAATTCCTGAAGGTGCAGACCGACGCGGCCGAGCAGATGAACCGCCGCGCCAGCGTGCGCCGTATCACCGATCTCCTGCGCCAGGCCGCCAACTGACCCTTGCGCAGGTTCCGGGTCGCGCGGTGTCCTGCGCGACCCGATCATGGGGCGGCCTTGTAACGGAGCCGCCCCATGAGCCTTTTCTACGAACCGATCCCCACCGCCCTTGTCGCCGCCTTGCGCGCTGGAGGCCCGGACGCCAACGGCCAGCCACCCGAACGCGGCGCCATTGCCAGCGGGTCGGGCGAACCCTGCCGCCATTGCCTGCAAAACACGCCCGCCGGACAGGAATACCTGATCCTTGCCCACCGCCCCTTTCCGGCCCCGCAGCCCTATGCCGAAACCGGGCCGATCTTCCTGTGTGCCGGAGAGTGCGAGGCCTGGGGCGGTCAGGGGATGCCGCCGATCCTGACCACCAGCCCGGACTATCTGCTGAAGGGATATTCCCACGGCCACCGGATCGTCTATGGCAGCGGGAGGATCGTTCCGAAGGAGGGGGTTGAGCGCTATGCTGCCACCCTTCTGGCCGATCCGCGCATCGCCTATGTGGATGTCCGTTCCGCCCGCAACAACTGCTTCCAGCTTCGCATCCGCGCCGCGCGGCCGGTCCTGCGCGGCTGACATTTAAGACCTTTGGCCTCTTGCGGCGCCCAGCGGGCGGGATCATGTTGACCCACGGAGGACCCAGACATGACCCGCCCCGATCACGACCGCATCCCGGAAGTCGCCCTCGACTGGCACCGTGCCGGCAAGGGCGCGGCCCTTGCCACGGTGATCGAGACCTGGGGGTCGGCCCCCCGGCCGGTCGGCAGCCAGCTGGTCGTCTCCGGCGCGGGGGAGATGATGGGGTCCGTCTCCGGCGGCTGCGTCGAGGGCGCGGTGGTGGAAGAGGCGCAGGCGGCGCTGGCGGACGGCCAACCGCGTCTCCTGACCTATGGCGTCTCCGATCAGGATGCCTTCGCCGTGGGGCTGGCCTGCGGCGGCACGATCCGGGTGCTGGTCGAGCCCGTGGGCGCGGCGATGCCGGAGGACATGCTTGCCGCCATCGTCACGGCGCGCGAGGGGCGGGTGGCGCTGGCCTATGCGGTCGATCTGGAAAGCTGGCAACGGTCGCTTTCCGCCTCCGACGGGCCGCATCGCGACCGCTTCCGGTCCGACAAGTCGGGCGTGGACGACAGCCTGTTCGTGGCCATCCACAACCCGCCTTTGCGTCTTGTCATCGTCGGCGCGGTCCACATCGCGCAGGCCCTGGTCGGCATGGCGCGCAGTTGCGGCTATGACCCCCTGCTGATCGACCCGCGTGAGGCTTTCGGGTCAGAGGCGCGGTTCACGGGTGAGGTCATCAGCCATGACTGGCCGGATGAGGCGATGGCGGCCATCGGCATCGACGCGCGCACGGCGGTGGTGACGCTGACCCATGACCCGAAGCTGGACGATCCGGCGATCCAGACGGCGCTGCGGTCGGACTGCTTCTACCTCGGCTGCCTCGGATCGACCCGGACCCATGCCAAGCGCGTCGCGCGGCTGGAAGAGGCCGGGTTCACGGCCAGCGAGATCGCAAAGATCCACGCCCCCGTGGGTCTGAACATCGGCGCGAAAAGCCCCGCGGAGATCGCGCTGTCGATCATGGCCGAGATCACGCAGGTGTTGAGGCAGGGCTGATGTGGTTCGGCGCGCTTCCCGTGGATCAGGCCGAAGGCGCGGTGCTGGCGCATTCGGTGCAGCTTGGGCCGCGAAAGATGCCGAAGGGCCGGGTGCTGACGGTGGCCGATCTGGCCGAGATCGCGGGCGCCGGGATCGCCACGGTGACGGTGGCGCGGCTCGACCCCGGCGATGTGGGGGAGGATGAGGCAGCGACACGTCTGGCGGCCGCCATCGTCCCCGACCCGGCGGCGGCGCATCTGCGCCTGACGCGGGCCGAGAAGGGGCGGGTGAATCTCTACGCGCTGGGGCCGGGGGTGGTGGAGCTTGACCCGTCCAGGGTCATGGCGCTGAACCGCGCCGACCCGTCGCTGACGCTGGCGGTGGTCGCGCCCTTTGCCCGCGTGGCGGAAGGGACGCTGGTCGGCACCGTCAAGGTCATCAGCTATGCCATTGCGGGCGCGGCGCTGGACCGCGCCTTGCCGGGTGCTGCGGGCGCGGTGCGGGTGCGCCCGGTGGTCCGGCGGTCGGCGGGGCTGGTGCTGACCGAGGCGCCCGGCGTGACAAAGGACCTTGGCGCCAAGGCCGAGGCCGCCGTCAGGACCCGGCTGACCCAGTTGGGGATGGATCTGGCCGAGACGGTCAGCGTCCCCCATGACGCGGGCGAGATCGCGGCGGCGCTGGCCCGGCTGAGGGGGGAGATCGCGCTGATCCTGACCGGGGCCGCAACATCGGACAGCCATGACGTCGCCCCCGAAGGGGTGCGGCAGGCGGGCGGTACGGTCACCCGGTTCGGGCTGCCGGTCGATCCGGGAAACCTGTTGTTCTACGGCGCGCTGGGGAACCGGCCGGTGATCGGCCTGCCGGGCTGCGCCCGTTCGCCCGCGCTGAACGGGGCGGATTTCGTGCTGGAACGGATCGCCTGCGGGATCGTGCCGGATGAAGAGGCGATCGCGGCGATGGGCATCGGCGGGCTTCTGAAGGAAATCCCGACCCGTCCGCAGCCGAGGGAGAAGCGTTAAAGCGTTTCGGGTTTGGGTTGAGAGCGTAAGTATCAGAATTCGAAAGAAATAAGTTCGAGTTCTGATTTAGCGTAAACCCGAAATGCTCTGGGACAGCCCCGCGAAAAGCCCCGCGATCCGCGCGGCCTCTGATTCCGTCCCGTAAGGTGCGTTCAGGATGAACATCCCGCTGCCGGTCATGCCATGCCCTTCGCGCGCGGGGGGAAAGCGGACCTCGCTTGTCACCGCCTTCGGGAAACCCGCCGCCTGAAGTGCCGCGACCATGGGGCGATGCGCGCCCGTGGCAAGGATCGGATACCAAAGCGCGATGACGCCCACGTTCCACTTCGCATGGACCTTGGCGATCAGCGGCGGCAGGGCGGCGTAATCCGCCTTTACCTCATAGCTCGGGTCGATCAGCATCAGCCCCCGGCGCGGGTCGGGTGGCGTGGCAGACAGCGCGAGGTGCAGCCCGTCCTCTTGTCGGCAGGTGGCGCCATAAGGGGCCATGGTGGCGCTGAGCGCGGCAAATTCACGCGGGTGCAACTCGGCCAGCGTGATCCGGTCGCCGGGGCGCAGCATCCCTGCCGCGATCAGGGGAGAGCCGGGATAGGCATCGCGCCCGTAGCGGTCCCGCACCCCCGCCAGCACGCGGCGATAGGGGTGGTCCGCCTCCAGCCGGTCGGCCAGCCGCAGCACGCCTGCCGCCGCTTCACCCGTCTTCACCGCCTCGGGCGCGGTCAGGTCGTAAAGCCCGCGCCCGGCATGGGTTTCAATATAGGAAAGCGGCTTGTCCTTGGCGGTCATGTAGCCAAGCATCGCCGCCAGAAGCGCGTGCTTGTGCAGGTCGGCCATGTTCCCGGCGTGATAGATATGCTGGTAGGACAGCATCGGCGCATCCCCGAAATGAAAAGGCCCTCCCGCCGGGGAGGGCCGTTGTCCGGCAGGATCGCCCGCTTACCGCGGGCCGATCATCATCACCATCTGGCGGCCTTCGAGCTTTGGCATGTTCTCGATCTTGCCGATCTCCTCGACATCCGCCGCGACCCGTTTCAGAAGGTCGAGGCCAAGCTCCTGGTGGGCCATCTCGCGGCCGCGGAAGCGCAGGGTGACCTTCACCTTGTCGCCTTCCTCAAGGAACTTCTTCACCGAGCGCATCTTGACGTCATAGTCATGGGTGTCGGTGCCGGGGCGGAACTTGATTTCCTTGATCTCGATGATCTTCTGCTTCTTGCGCGCCTCGGCCTCTTTCTTCTGCTGTTCGTACTTGAACTTGCCGAAGTCCATGATCTTGCAGACCGGCGGCACCGCGTTGGGCGAGATCTCGACCAGATCAAGCCCGGCCTCTTCGGCCATCTGCATCGCGCGCGCGGGGGTTACCACGCCGACATTCTCCCCCTCGGCGCCGATGAGCCGGATTTCGGGGGCGCGGATACGGTCGTTCACACGGGGGCCGGTATCGCGGGTCGGGGGTGCGTTGTGGGGTCTGCGGGCTATGGTGTCGTTCCTTCTATGGTGGGCGGCAAAGTGCCGGCGCAAAACTAGTCGCGCCGGTGCGCTGATTCAAGCCGGTTTCCGCGTGCTTTTCGACGGAACCTTTTCATTTCCCGCGCGTTCTGCCATCAGGCGGACCGGAATGGTTCTCCTTACGGTAGAGGGAAAGAAATGAACAGAAATCTGGTGATCGCACTGATCGTGGTCGTTCTGGCCGGTGGTGGGTACTGGTACTACACCAACCAGCAACAGGCGGCCGAGCAGGCCGCGATGGCGCAGAAGGCCGCCGAGGATGCGGCCGCTGCGGCCAAGGCCGCCGAGGAGGAAGCAGCCGCCAAGGCCGCAGCCGAGGCCAAGGCCGCCGAGGAAGCCGCCGCGAAGGCCGCCTCTGACGCTGCCGCCGCGGCGACGGATGCGGCCAGCGACGCCGCCAATGCCGTCGGCGACGCTGTCAATGCCGCCGGTCAGGCTGCGTCGGACGCGACCGCTGCCGCGACGGATGCGGCCTCGGACGCTGCCGCTGCGACCAGCGAGGCGGTCGGCGACGCCGCCACCGCCGCCGGTGAGGCCGCCGACAGCGCCATGGAGGCCGCGGGCGATGCGGCGGATGCCGCAGGGACCATGGCCAGCGACGCGGCCGATTCCGTCGCCGCCGCCCTCGATCCGGCCACCTTCGACATGACCACGGTCGAAACCGCCATCGACAACTCGACCCTTGCCGAAGACACCAAGGCGACGCTGAAAGCGACGGTCGAGGCCGCCAAGGACAGCCCCGAGGCGCTGGCCGCAGCACTTCAGCAGGTCAAGGCCGCGCTGGGCATGTAAACCGGGCCGCGAGGTCCAGAGACGAAAGAACGCCGCGCTTTCGGGCGCGGCGTTTTCGTGTTTCAGCAGTCGGGCGGGGCCGCTGTCCGTGCGTGATGCGCCATGACCAACGCGCGCCACCCCTCGATTTCGGTCGCGAACCCGTCATCCGTCATCGCGGCGACGATATCCGCGCCCGCCCGGGTCAGGGGGTGGTAACGATAGGCGACCCGCACCCCTGTGCCACCCGGTGCCGGGTGGCACCTGACATCGACAAGAACGCTGTGCAGCGCGGGCGTTACACGCAGGTAGCGGGCATGGTGGCGGTCGCGGTCGAAGGTAAGACAGGACCAGATCGTGCGCGCCTCGCCCGTCCCGGTTTCAAAGACCATCCCGGCGCAGGTCGCGCCACTTTCGGGCCAGACATAGCGCGGCGACCAGCCCGGGACCCAGGCCTCCTCTCCCCTCGGGGTGAAATAGGGCAGGGCCTGATCCGGCGGGAGGGGCAGGGGGAAGTCATGCGCGAATTCACGCATCGGGCTGCTCGGCGTGAAGGTGGCTCTCGGCCGCCGTCCAGTCGAGGCCGTAGATGCCGCGCAGCTGGTCGATCACGGCGCGGGTTTCCGGCACAAATGGGTCCTTACCCTCGAACGCATGCAGCACGATCCCTTCGACCAGATCGCCAAGGCTCATGTCCTTGTATTCGGCAAGTCCTTTCAGGACCTTGAGAACCGGAACCGCGATGCGGAGGCCAGTCTGGGTTCGGGGGTGTGATTCTGTTACCATGGTAACTAGATAGCATTCTGATGCAGTAAAGCAAATGAAAAGGGCCGCCCGGCTGGGCGGCCCTTTTTCCTGTCCGAGTGGGTGTCGCCTCAGATCCCGTCGCCGACAAAGGCCTTTTCCACCACATATTCCTGCGGCTCGGAATTCGCGCCCTCGCGCAGGCCGAAGCTTTCCAGAACCGCCTTCACATCGTGGTTGAAGGCCAGCGAACCGCAGACCATGGCGCGGTCATGGTCCTGATCCATCGGGTGAATGCCGAGGTCTTCGAAGACCTTGCCCGAACTGAGGTTGTCGGTGATCCGGCCCATATGGTGAAACTCTTCCCGCGTCGTCGTGGGGTAGTATTTCAGCTTGTCGCCGACGAATTCGCCGATCAGCGGGTCGTCGCGCAGGCCTTCGACCAGTTGGCGGCCGTATTCGAGTTCGGCCACCGTCCGGCAGGTGTGCATCATCACGACCTGCTCGTATTTCTCATAGGTTTCCGGGTCGCGCATCAGGGACGCGAAGGGCGCGATGCCGGTGCCGGTCGCCAGGAACCAGATCCGCTTGCCGGGCAGAAGCGCGTCAAGGACCAGCGTCCCCACCGGCTTTGGCCTGAGGATGATCTGGTCGCCCGGTTCGATATGCTGAAGCTTCGAGGTCAGCGGGCCGTCCGGCACCTTGATCGAATAGAATTCAAGCTCCTCATCCCAGGAGGGTGAGGCGATGGAATAGGCCCGCAGGAGCGGCTTGCCGCGTTCGTCGAGCAGCCCGATCATCACGAACTCGCCCGAGCGGAAGCGCAGGGTCTGCGGCCTCGACACGCGGAAGGAAAACAGCCGGTCGGTCCAGTGGTGGACCGAGGTGACGGTCTGCGCATCGGGCAGGGTCCGAACGGGTTTGGCGGGTGCGTCGTTCACGGCGGTCAGGTCGTCCATATCTCTACTCGGGCGCGCTTTGCCCGCCCCCCTTCTATTCAGGTTTTGGAATGGGGAAAACCCCCGCGATCAGGCGCGAAGCCGCGACCGATAGTCGTGGTCGCGCCAGTCGGCGCGGAAGATCCACTCTCCGGCGGGCTGGCGCGCGGCGATGTCGTCGGGGATTTCGACCTCATCGAAGCCCGACCGCCGCGCCATGGCGTATTGGTCGGAGATGACCTTGCCCTTCGCGCGCAGCCGCCCGGTATAGCCAAGGCCGCGCAGGTGTCTGGCCAGCGTGAAGCCGCGCCCGTCCGCGAAAGACGGGAAGGCCACGCAGATCAGGTCCACCCCGTCGAAGCTTTGCGGCAGCGCATCGGGCATGGTGTCCTGGGCAATTTCCAGCACCGCGGCGCCATGGTAATCCTCGGCATGAAAGCCGTCGTCGCGCACGATCACGCTCATGCCGCGTTCTCCTTCGTCTTGTCGTCCTGGATCGGGCCGCGCACCACCTTGCCGCCCGCGAAGTGGATGCCGCATTCCTTTTTTTTGCTTCCCCGCCAACGGCCTGCGCGGGGATCTTCACCTTCCTTCACAGGGCTTGTGCAGGGCGCGCAGCCGATCGAGGGGTAACCTCTGGCGACCAGAGGGTGACGCGGCAGGCGGTTGTTGACCATATACTCCTCGATGTCCTCGCGGCCCCAATGGGCCAGCGGGTTCACCTTCAGGCGCTTGTTCTCCTCATTCTCGAAGAACTCCAGCGCGGCGCGGGTTCCGGCCTGATAGCGCTTGCGCCCGGTGATCCAGCCGTCGAACCCCTTCAGCGCGCGTTCCAGCGGCACCACCTTGCGCAGCGCGCAGCAGGCGTCGGTGTTGAACTGGTGCAGCGTGCCGTCCGGGTCCTCGAAGTCGGTATCCCGGCGGTCGGCGCGGATGGTGCGCAGGTCGGTCAGGTTCAGCTTTTCGGCCAGCTCACGCTGATATTCCAGCGTTTCGGGGAACAGCATCTGGGTGTCGATGAAGATCACCGGCGTTCCCGGCGCTACGACCGAGACGAGGTGCAGCAACACCACCGATTCCGCCCCGAAGGAGGAGACGAGCGCCAGATTGCCGACATCCGGGTCATGCAGCGCGCGTTCCAGAACCGCCGTCGCCGAATGGTGACGATAGCTTTCGTTCAGCGCGCGGACCCGGTCGTCCAGCGTGATCCTTGGTGTTTCAAGCAGCATCGCGGGCGGCCTCGGCGGGGTAGAGCGCGGCCTTGAACGGGGCATCGCCCAGCCGCCGGTAGGCGTCGAGGAAGGTTTCCTCCCGGCTGTCGCGCAGGGCGAGATAGGCGCGCAGAAGGCGTTCGATGGCCGGGACGATCTCGTCATAGGCAAAGCCCGGCCCGGTGCGTTCGCCCAGCGTCATGTTTTCCCGGTGATCGCCGCCAAGCGTGATCTGGTAGTTCTCCACCCCCGCGCGGTCGAGGCCGAGGATACCGATATGGCCGACATGGTGATGCCCGCAGGCGTTGATGCAGCCGGAGATCTTGATCTTCAGTGCGCCGATCTCTTCCTCAAGCCCCAGCGCCTGGAAATGCGTCGCGATTTCCTGCGCGACGGGGATCGAACGCGCGGTGGCCAGTGTGCAGTAATCCATGCCGGGGCAGGCGATGATGTCCGAGGTCAGGCCGATATTGGCGGTGGCGAGACCTTGCGCCTTCAGCGCCGCATGCAGCGCCCAGAGGTCGGATTTGTGGACATGCGGCAGCACGACGTTCTGTTCGTGGCTGATGCGCAATTCGCCATGGCCGTAGCGGTCCGCCAGATCGGCCAGAAGCCGCATCTGGGCCGAGGTCGCATCCCCCGGCGTCGCCCCGTGCGCCTTGAGCGAGACGGTGACGATCGCATAGCCCGGCTGGCGGTGTCCGGTCAGGTTGGTATCGGTCCAGGACCGGAAGACCGGGTCGGCCTTGCGGGCCGTCTCATAGCCGTCCTCGGGCGCGTTGCGGAAGGCGGGCGGGGTGAAGGATTGTTCGATATGTGCAATAAGATCGGCATCAACCCCGGTCCATTCCCGCTTGATTTGTTCGAAACGTGCATCGACCGCGTCGCGGAATTTCTCCATCCCGTTCTCGAAAACGGTGATCTTGATACGCGCCTTGAACTTGTTGTCGCGCCGTCCCATCAGGTTGTAGGTCGACACGATCGCCTCAAGATAGGGCAGCAGATCGGCCTTCTTCAGGAACGGCCTGATGACCTGGCCGACCATCGGCGTGCGGCCAAGCCCGCCGCCGACAAGGATTTCATACCCCGTCTGGCCGCCGCCGCCGCGCACGATGCGGATGCCGATGTCATGCGATTTGGTGACCGCGCGGTCATGCGGTGCGCCGGAGACGCCGATCTTGAACTTGCGCGGCAGGAACTGAAACTCCGGGTGGTCGGTGGACCATTGGCGGATCAGCTCGGCCGTGGGGCGCGGGTCCTCGATCTCATCGGCGGCGGCACCGGCGAAATGATCGGCGGTCACGTTGCGGATCGTGTTGCCGGAGGTCTGGATGGAGTGCATCTGCACCGCCGCCAGCGCTTCGAGGATGTCGGGCACGTCGGAAAGCTTCGGCCAGTTGTACTGGATGTTCTGCCGCGTGGTGAAATGGCCATAGCCCTTGTCCCAGCGGTCGGCGATCATCGCCAGTTGCCGCATCTGGTCCGAGCGCAGCGTGCCATAGGGGATCGCCACGCGCAGCATGTAGGCGTGAAGCTGAAGGTAAAGCCCGTTCATCAGGCGCAGGGGACGGAATTCGTCCTCGGTCAGCGCGCCGGAGATGCGGCGTTCCACCTGGGCGCGGAACTGGGCGTTGCGGCTGGCGACATAGGCGGTGTCGAAGTCGGTGTAGTTATACATTGCCGGCCTCCTGCTTGCCGTGCGGGTAATTCGAGGGGCCACGGGTGCGGAACACCTCGCGGAAGTGGATCGGTTCGGGGCCGGTCACGCCCATGCGCGCCTCGGCCAGATAGGCGCCGACGACGCGGTCGCGCTGGTGATCGGCCTTGAGAAGGCGCAGCTGCGCGTGGGCCTCATCCTCAAGGAACTCTGCCTCGGCATGATCGCGGGTCCAGCGGTCGTCGGCGGTCAGGTAGACGACGTCGCCCTCGACCAGCGCATTCGCGGTGACGACCTTGGGGGTAAAGGCGCGGGCCATGGCGGTTTCCTTCGGCAGGGCGATTTTCTGGCCTCAATATAGGAAATTTTCCCCCGTATGCGCTATATACCCTTGCAGATAAGGAAAATTGTTCTTCATATGGCGGGCGGCGGAACCCCTGTTCCAATTCGAAAGGAAACTGCGAATGTCAGTCCGGCTAGATGAGATGGATCGGAAAATCCTTGCCCAGTTGCAGGAGGATGCGGGCCAGTCGCTTGACGATATCGCGCGCAAGGTGGGGTCGTCGAAGACCCCGGTCTGGAACCGTATCCGCAAGCTGAAGGAGGCCGGCGTGATCGGCCGCCAGACGGTGATTCTGGACCCCGACGCGCTTGGGCTTGAGGCCTGTTTCTTTGTCCTGATCCGCACCAGCGAGCACGAGGCGGACTGGCAGCGCAAGTTCCTGGAAACGCTCAGAAACCGGCCCGAGGTGCTGGAAGCGCACCGGCTGGCCGGGGATATCGACTATATCCTGAAGGTGCGGGTGCAGAACGCGCGGGCCTATGACACGTTCTATCAGGCGCTGATCTCCGAGGTCAGGATCTATAACGTGACGGCGCTTTTGAGCATGGAAGAGATCAAGTCGACGACCGTCCTGCCGGTGTGACGGCGGCCGGGGCGCTGCCCGTCGTCCATTGGCCTTGAACCAATGGCGCACCAATGGACGACCCCGAGGTACTGGGGCAAGATGAAAGAGGTCATGCGGCCCTAACCATCAGGCGTTCGAGGCCGTGGAAGTGGTAAAGGTCGGCGTAGCGCGGCGGTTCGGTGAGCGTGAGGCCGGGCAGGCGGTCGAAGAGGATCGGGAGCGCCGTTTGCAGTTCCAGCCGCGCGAGCGGCGCGCCGACGCAGAAATGCAGGCCGCCGCCGAAGGTCAGGTTGGGCCGGACCGGGCGGCGCGGGTCGAAGCGGGCGGGATCGTCCCAAAGCTGCGGGTCACGGTTGGCGGCGGCCAGAAGGCAGCCGATCCGGTCGCCGCGCCGGAAGGTCCGGCCGGAAAATTCGACATCCTCATAGACCCAGCGGGTGAAAAGATGCAGCGCCGGGTCGTGGCGAAAGACTTCCTCCACCGTTGCCTCGACGCGGTCGGGGGGCAGGACCTCGGCGCCGTAGCCCTGTTCCAGAAGCGCCTTGATGCCGTTGCCGAGCGTGTGGACCGTCGCCTCATGCCCGGCGTTCAGTAGCAGGATGCAGGTGGTGATCAGCTCATCCGTCGACAGCTTCTCCCCCTCGCTTTCGGCGGCGATCAGGTGGGTGATGAGGTCGTCGCCGGGCGTTTTGCGGCGGTCCTCGACATGGTCGCGCAGGAAGGCCACGAAGGCTTCCGTCGCGGCGACGGCGGCATCCTCGGTCGCGCGGGTGCGGCGGGCCTGATACATGCCGACCATGGCGTTCGACCAGGCGAGAAGGTCATCGGCGCGGTCCTCCGGCACGCCGAGCATCCGGGCGATGATGATGACCGGCAGCCTTTGCGCGAAACGGGTCAGAAGGTCAAACTCCCCCGCCGGGAAGGTGTCGATCAATGCATGGCTCAGCGCCGCGATTTCGGGCGCCAGCGCCGCGATCCGGCGTGAGGTGAAGGCGCGCAGCACCAGAGACCGCAGCCGGGTGTGGCGGGGCGGCTCAAGCTCCAGCATCGAATGCGCCTCGACCGCGTAGAAGGGGGCGAGGTGGGCGGGGACGGGCGATTGCAGCTCTGCCGGGACCTCGCGCCCCAGACGGCGGTCCTTCAGGACGGCGCTGACGGTGGCGGCCGAGGGGGTGCAGATCAGCCCGTAGTCCGCCCATTCGAAGAACGGCCCGGCGGCGCGGGCGCGTTCGTAGAACGGGTAGGGGTTCTGGACGAAACCGGGATCGGTCGGGGGTTGGGTCAGGACGGGCAGGGTCATGGCGCAAGGTTGATCCCGGCGCGGGCGGAGTTTCAAGCCCTGAACCGCCCCTGCGCGATCAGCACGCCCAGGATCACGATCGTGGCGCCCGTCGCCTGCGCCCAGTTCCACGGCCCGCCCGCCATGACCGCGAAGATCATCACATAGAAGGGGGCCGCGTTGATATGCATGCTGGCCACGCCAAGGCCCAGCCGTTCGACCCCGACGAGCCAGAGAAGCTGCGAAATGGCCAGCGAGCCGAAGCCGTAGATCGCCAGTGCGCCGATCTCGGCCAGGCCGATCCGCGACCAGTCGGTCGGCGCGGCGCCGCTGGCCGCGCTGATCGCCCATGTCAGCAAAAGCACCCCCGCCGCCCCGGCGCAGGTGATCGTCGTCCGCCCGAGGTTGGACAGTTGCGGGAAATCGACGACGGTGCGCTGCGACCCCCAGGAGAAGATCGCGACCGAGGTAAAGGCCGCCACCGCGCCAAGGCCCACGGTGAAGGCCCCGATCTGCGAGAAATAGGCATACATCCCGCCGACAAGGCTGAGCGCCAGCCCGACGATCAGCCGGGCGCGCATCGGGCGGCGGCTGTGGACCCGCTCCAGCAGGATGCCGACGACCGGCATGGTGGCGGCGATGATCGCGACGGTGACCGCGTCGGTCCGGCTTTGAGCGAACAACAGCAGATAGGCGCCGATGCCAAAGCCGATGCCGCCGACGAAAAGCCCCTTGCGCCAGGGCGCGCCGCAGAGCGTGGCGAGGCCGTCCTGCCGCGCCCAGAGCGGCAGCAGGAACGCCGTGGCCAGCACCATCCTGAGCGCGGCAAGCGGCAGCGGCGCGATCGACTTCAGCAAAAGATCCGCCGCCGGAAAGGCAAGCGCCCAGATCAGCATGGAGGCCATGCAGATCAGGTTGGCCGCCAGCATGCCCGAAGGCGGCGGGGCTGGGTCGATGCGAAGGGTCACGCGCGTCCGGGTCCGGTTCTTGACCCTTGAAGCTTCACCCGGACCGGGGGCGGGTGCAGGCCCGTCCGCGACACCGGGATGTCGCGGCTGGCCTCAGGCGGCCGACAGCGCCGTCACGATCTGGCTGAAATCCGCGGCCTTGAGAGAGGCGCCGCCCACCAGCGCGCCATCGACATTGGAGGTCGCGAAGATCTCCCCCGCGTTCGAGGGCTTGACCGAGCCGCCGTAAAGCAGCCGCATGTCCTTGGCCTTTGCCCCGAAACGGTCGGTCAGCGTTTGCCGCATGAAATCATGCACTTCGGCGATTTGGTTGAGTGTCGGCGTGCGGCCGGTGCCGATGGCCCAGACCGGCTCATACGCAATCACGGTATCGGCGGCGCCTGCGCCATCGGGGACCGACCCGGCAAGCTGACGGCCGATGATCTTCAGTGTCGTGCCTGCGTCGCGCTCGGCCTCCGTCTCACCCACGCAGATGACGCGGATCAGGCCCGCCGCGCCTGCCGCGTCGGCCTTGGCGCGCACATCGGCGTCGGTTTCGCCATGATCGGCGCGGCGTTCGGAATGGCCGAGGATGACATGGCCCGCGCCCGCATCCTTCAGCATCGCGGCAGAGATGTCGCCGGTATGGGCGCCCGACGCCTTGGCATGGCAATCCTGCCCGCCGACCATGACGGCTGTGTCTTTCGCGGCCGCCGCCATTGCCGCGATCAGCGTCGCGGGCGGACAGATCAGGATGTCGCAGGTGGCGCCCCCGGTCGCGGCGGCAAGGGCCGCGATTTCGGTCAGGCTGTCTGCCGTGCCGTTCATCTTCCAGTTTCCGGCGGCGAGTTTGCGCATGCCTGCCTCCCTTACAATGCTTGTAACGCTTCGCGTGCCAGTGAACAGGCAAGCGCGGGATCGTCAAGGGCGGCGTCCGGCAAGAGCCAGTAGGGCATCGCGGTCTTTTTCGCCGTGCCGCGCGCATAGGTCCAGCGTTGCCAGCCCTCTTCCGTCAGCTTTTCGGCGAACCGCCCGGCGCCTTTCAGCCAGATCGAGCCGTCCGCCTGAAGGATCGCGAAGATCGTGCCATCCGCGTAAAGGCACAGCCCGCCCATCATCTTGCGATGGCTGAGCGGCCCAAGCCCGCGAAACAGGTCCAGCGCAAAGGCGATGTCGGCGTCCGAGACGCTCATCCCCGCGCGCCGGCCTCTGGCATGTCCTTGAACTTGATCGATTCCCCGCAGCCGCAGGCCTCGGAGACATTGGGATTGTTGAACCGGAACCCGCTTTCGAGAAGCGAGGTTTCATAGTCGATCTCGGTCCCGAAAAGGAACATCTGCGCCATGGGGGCGATCATCACCCGCGCGCCGTCCTGTTCGACGACCTCATCCATCGGTTCGGCCTTGTCGGTGAATTCCATCGTGTATTCCATCCCCGCGCAGCCGCCCTTCTTGACGCCAAGCTTCAGCCCATAGGCCTGGTCGCGCGCCATCAGGCGGGTGATCTGCTTCACCGCGCGGGGGGTAAGCGTCACCGGGGATTTGCCGGGAATGCCGAACATGTCTGTCTCCGTTACCTGACGCTTAATCTAAGGATTTGCGGCGAGGATTCCAAGCGGCGGCAGGGTCGCCATCAAAAGCCGCGTCGCATAGGCGATGACCAGCGCCCAGCCGAAGGAGGCGAGCGTGCCGATGATGACATATTCGCCCGCGCTTTGATCCTTCGATGTCGTCTCGAACCGCAGGACCGACTTGGCGGCGACCAGAAAGCCGATCCCGGCGGGCTGGTTCACCATGACCAGAACGAAGATCAGGCCGCGCTCCAGGAGGCCGATCAGCTTGCCGCCATTGGTCAGCCCCTTGGGCAGGTCATGGCTGGCCCAGGGCCGCATAAGAAGGCCGACCGCGAAGCCGCCCGCGCGGGTGGCAAGGATCGCCCCCGCGACAAAGGCCATCAGCCCCGGCAGCCATGTCAGTTCCAGCCCGGCCCAAAGCCCGCCCGCCCAAAGATCGGGCCGCCAGGCCGAAAGCGCGGCAAGTGCCGCAAGATGGACGCCCTGATCGGCCAGAAAGGCCGCAAGCCCAGGCGCTGCGAAACGCGCCTTCAGCCAGTCGGTCACCGCATGGAGCAGGGCCAGCGCGGGCAGTTCCCAAAGATCCACCCGCCCAAGTGCTGCCTGCGCGGTCAGAAGCACGATGGCGCTGTGCAGAAGCAGAACCGCCGGACGGTGCTTGTTGGCGGCAATATGGCCGGTCTGAAGGACGAAATCGGCGAAGACATGGGCCAGGAGAAGGGCTGCGAGGGTTTCGGTCATTGGTTTTCTTCCCAGGCGGAGACGGCCTGTCGCAAGGCATTCCATCCCGCACCGGCAAGGCGATAATTCACCGCTTGGGCGGAGATGCCAAGCGTTGCGGCGATCTCGGCCTGCGTCGGTTCCGCGGGGGCCAGCGCCAGTGCGATGGCGCGGGCCTGCTCGGGCGTCCAGCGGGTGCTGCGTTCGTCCAGAAGGGCGACGATGGCGCGGTGAAGCGGGGTAATGGCGGTGCCGTCGATGGCCAGCCGCGCCGCCCGGCCGATTCCGTCAAGCGCGCGGCCCGAGGTCTCGAACGCCGCGCCGCGTGCATCGGACAGGTCGGCGGTGCCAAGGCTTTCGACCGGGCCGAGGCCGATGGCGATGCGGGTGGCGGGCAGGCCGTCCTCGGCCGCAAGCCGGGCGATCAGGCCCAGTGTGGCGCGCAGGGCGCGGGCGGGGGGGGCGACGACCGCCTGCCAGCCATCCCCGCGATACCGGGTAAAATGGCCCTCCGGTGCGGCGGAGGACAGTACCGCCATCGCCCTTTCGATAGCCTCGGGGGCAAAACGGGTGGAGCCGACAAGATCGCCCGTCAGCACGGCGCAGGCCTTCATAGCAAGCCCTCATGCTTGATTGCTTCAAATCAAGCCTTAAAACTTGATTTTTAAAATATCAAGCTAAAAAGCTTGATTACATGAACCCCAGCTCAAGCCGCGCCTCGTCGGACATCATGTCCATGCCCCATTGCGGGTCAAAGGTCATCTCGACCATGGCCGCCTGCACGCCCGGCACCATCTCCACCGCGTCGCGGACCCAGTCGGGCATCTCGCCTGCGACCGGGCAGCCGGGGGCGGTCAGCGTCATGATGATATGCACCGCGTTCTCGGCCGATATATCAATCGTGTAGATCAGCCCCAGGTCGAAGATGTTCACAGGGATTTCAGGGTCATAGACCGTGCGGCAGGCATCCACGACAGCATCGTAGAGCGCATGGTCCGTGGTCGATGGCTTGATAAGGGGCGTCCCCTCGATCGGGTCTCTGGTCTCGGCCGTCATCGCGCGTTCCATGAAGTTGTTGAGCGATTATATAGGGAATTCGATCCGGCCCGTAAAGCGGGCGCGTCGAAGTGGCGCGGGACCTATCGCACTTCTTCGTTGCCCAATACTCCCGCCGGAGGCAGGGCGGAGCGGCCCTTTCGGGGCCGCGACAGATCTCTTGCGGCCGGGAACCGGCCGCGCCGCCGGATCACGCCGCTTCCCCTTGGCGGGGCGACGCGGTAAAGCGCGCGCCATGACAGACCGTTTCTCCTTCACGCTTCACGCCACCGACGGCAAGGCCCGCACCGGCACCATCCACACGCCGCGGGGCGAGATCCGAACGCCTGCCTTCATGCCGGTCGGCACCGCCGCAACGGTCAAGGCGATGCTGCCCGAAAGCGTGCGCGCGACCGGGGCCGACATCCTGCTGGGCAATACCTATCACCTGATGCTGCGCCCCACGGCCGAACGCATCGCGCGGCTGGGCGGGCTGCACCGTTTCATGAACTGGGACCGGCCGATCCTGACCGATTCCGGCGGCTTCCAGGTGATGAGCCTTGCCGCCTTGCGCAAGCTGACCGAGGAGGGGGTGCGCTTTTCCTCCCATATCGACGGGTCGAAGCACATGCTGTCGCCCGAGCGCAGCATGGAAATCCAGAAGCTTCTCGGCTCCGACATCGTCATGTGTTTCGACGAATGCCCCGCGCTGCCCGCGACGGAGGAGGTGGTGGCACAGTCCATGCGCCTGTCGATGCGCTGGGCGCAACGGTCGCGCGATGCGTTCGGCGACCGGCCGGGGCATGCGCTCTTCGGCATTCAGCAGGGCGGCGTGACGGAAGACTTGCGCGGCGAAAGCGCCGAGGCGCTGAAGGCGATCGGTTTCGACGGCTACGCGGTCGGCGGGTTGGCGGTGGGCGAGGGGCAGGAGACGATGTTTTCGGTCCTCGACTATGCGCCCGGAATGCTGCCCGCCGACAAGCCGCGCTACCTGATGGGCGTGGGCAAGCCCGACGACATCGTCGGCGCCGTGCAGCGTGGCATCGACATGATGGACTGCGTCCTGCCCTCACGCTCCGGCCGCACGGGGCAGGCCTGGACCCGGCGCGGGCAGGTCAACATCAAGAACGCCCGCCATATGGACGATCCGCGCCCGCTGGATGAGGCCTGCACCTGCCCGGCCTGCCGCAGCTATTCCCGCGCCTATCTGCACCATGTCTTCCGGGCCGGTGAAATCATCGCCTCTATGCTGCTGACATGGCATAACCTGCATTATTATCACGAGCTTATGGAAGGGCTGCGGGGCGCGATCCGGGCCGGGACGCTTGATGCCTTCGTGGCGGATTTCCATGCGCAACGGGCGGCGGGCGATATCGCGCCGCTCTGACCGCCCTCAGGACTGGCTGAACAGGATCGAGAGCCGCCGGAGCAGGCTGTCGACCGGGGCCGGCAGGGTGTGGATGCTGAAGGTCAGGTCGTGCAATTCGTCCATCAGGCCGCGGACCCCGTCGGCCTCGGCGTCGGAATATTCGCGGTCGGCGCGCGACAGGCTGGCGATGCTGCGCGAGCCGCGCGCAAGCGTCGCGACGGTGATCCCGTAGGGCATCCCATGCGCTGTCGCCTCGGACAGGATGTCGCGCTGCGGCGGGACGGGCAGGGCGCTCCACCTTGTCCAGCCGGTATTGGCAAGGCCCCAGTGAACGGTCGGGTCGATCAGCAACAACCCCTCGCGCGCGTAGTGGTTGCGCCAGGCGGCGGGGTAGGTCTGAAGCATGTAGCGCGGGGTGGTGAAGGTCAGGTGCAGCCCCACCGCGAAGCCGGCGGTTCCCGCAAGGTAAAGCAATTCGACAAGTTCACCGATCCGTCGCGCGGGCATGGTCTGACCACCATTGATGCTATTTTGATGACTTTCCCCTCTCCGATTTCCGTGGCATAGCCGCCGGGGCGGTGCAACACGGGGCGCCGCGACGCAGGTTACATTTTTCGCGACTGGGATATTTTGGCGATGGCCGCCCTCGACTGTAAGCAGGAATTCGGACGCCTTGCCCCGGCCGGGTTCTATGCCGCGCTGAGGGTCGGCTTCGTGGTGCCGATGACCGAGTGCAATACGATGCCGCAGGCCTGGATCGACCGCTATACGCGGATGGGCTATCTGATCCACGATCCGGTGATCCGCTGGGTCTATGGCAATGACGGCGTGATCCGCTGGCGCGAGATCGTCCTGCCCGACCCGCGCGGGGTGATGCGGGAAGCCGCGCAATACGGGATGCGCTTTGGTGCCGCCGTCAGTTGCGCGCCGCCCGATGAGGGCGGCCATCGCAGCTACGCCACCTTCGCGCGCAGCGACCGGGATTTCACCGATGCGGAGGTGGGGCAGCTTCACGACCGCTTCACCGCCATGCACCTTGCCGCGACCCCGCCGTCGAACCTGACCAGGGCCGAGCTTGAGGCGCTGGCGATGATCCGCCAGGGGCTGCTTTTGAAAGAGATCGCGGGGCGGCTTGGCGTGACCGAGGGCGCCATCAAGCAGCGCATCCGCAACGCCAAGGAAAAGCTGAACGCCAAGACCGCCTCGCAGGCGGTGTCCTGCGCGGCGGGTTATGGGCTGATCTGACGGTGATCGGCGCCGCGCGGGGGGCGGGAAATCCGCCCTTGCGCCGCCTTGCCGCGTAACTATTGTGGCCCGACCGCAAACGGGCCGGTATGGTTGAAGACAGCCCCCCGACCGCCTAGATAGGGTACCTGAACGCAGACCGCCGATGGCTGCCGATGTCCGGGGCCGGTGCGGTCTGGCCGAACCGAAGGAACGCGAATGACAAAAGAACTCGCCCACAGCTACCCGGTCCTGCCGCTGCGCGACATCGTGGTCTTTCCCCACATGATCGTGCCGCTGTTCGTCGGGCGCGAGAAATCCGTGCGGGCGCTTGAGGAAGTGATGCGCGAGGATCGTCAGATCCTGCTGTCCTCCCAGATCGACCCGACGGTGGACGACCCCACGACCGATGGCATCTATCGCGCGGGCGTGCTGGCCAATGTGCTGCAACTGCTGAAACTGCCCGACGGCACCGTGAAGGTGCTGGTTGAGGGCAAGGTGCGCGTGCGCATCACCGATTTTATCGAGAATGAGGCCTATTTCGAGGCCGAAGCGGAGCCGCTGACCGAGCTTCCGGGCGATCAGGACGCCGTCGAGGCGCTTCTGCGGTCGGTCGCCGAGGAATTCGAGCGCTACGCCAAGATCAAGAAGAACGTCCCGGAAGAGGCGCTTTCGGCCGTCGCCGAGGCGCGCGAGCCGGGCAAGCTGGCCGACCTTGTGTCGGGTCACCTTGGTATCGACGTCGGCCAGAAGCAGGCGCTTCTGGAAACGCTGGATATTGCCGAGCGGCTTGAGAAGGTCTTTGGCCTGATGCAGGGCGAAATGTCCGTCCTTCAGGTCGAGAAGAAGATCAAGTCCCGCGTGAAGTCGCAGATGGAGCGGACCCAGCGCGAATACTATCTGAATGAGCAGATGAAGGCCATTCAGAAGGAGTTGGGCGACGGCGAGGACGGCCAGAACGAGATCAACGAACTGGCCGAGAAGATCAAGAACACCAAGTTCTCGAAAGAGGCGCGCGACAAGGCCGAGGCGGAGCTGAAAAAGCTCAAGACCATGTCGCCGATGTCGGCCGAGGCGACGGTGGTTCGCAACTACCTCGACTGGCTCCTCAGCCTGCCGTGGGGCGTCAAGTCCCGCGTCAAGAAGGACCTGAGGAAAGCCCAGGAAGTCCTTGATAACGATCACTATGGTCTGGAAAAGGTCAAGGAGCGGATCGTCGAATATCTGGCCGTGCAACAGCGCAGCCAGAAGATGAAAGGCCCGATCCTCTGCCTCGTCGGCCCTCCGGGCGTCGGCAAGACCTCGCTTGGCAAATCGGTCGCGAAGGCGACGGGGCGTGAGTTCATCCGCATCTCGCTTGGCGGTGTCCGGGACGAGTCGGAAATTCGCGGCCACCGGCGGACCTATATCGGCTCCATGCCCGGCAAGATCATCCAGGCGCTGAAGAAGGCGAAGACCACCAATCCGCTCATCCTGCTCGATGAGATCGACAAGATGGGGCAGGATTTCCGGGGCGATCCGGCTTCGGCCATGCTTGAGGTGCTGGACCCGGAGCAGAACGCGACCTTCGTGGACCATTACCTTGAGGTCGAATACGACCTGTCGAACGTGATGTTCCTGACCACCGCGAACTCCTACAACATGCCCGGCCCGCTTCTGGACCGGATGGAGATCATTTCGCTGGCCGGCTACACCGAGGACGAAAAGCGCGAGATCGCGAGGCAGCACCTGATCCCGAAGCAGGTGAAGAACCACGGTCTGAAGAAGACCGAGTTCAGGCTGACCGACGAGGCGCTTCAGGAAATGGTGCGCACCTATACCCGCGAGGCCGGGGTGCGGAACCTTGAGCGCGAGATTTCCAAGATCGCGCGGAAGGCGCTGACCAAGATCGTCCGCAAGGATGCCGAAAGGGTCGAGGTCACGCCGGAGAACCTTGAGGATTTCCTGGGCGTGAAGAAGTTCCGCTATGGCCTGGCCGAGAAGGAGGACCAGATCGGTGTCGTCACGGGCCTCGCCTGGACCTCTGTCGGGGGTGACCTGCTGTCGATCGAGGCGCTGAAACTGCCCGGCAAGGGGCGGATGAAGACGACCGGCAAGCTGGGCGACGTGATGAAGGAGTCCATCGAGGCGGCGTCGAGCTATGTCCGCTCTATCAGCCCCGAGATCGGGGTGAAGCCCCCGGTCTTCGAGAAGATCGACATCCACGTCCACGTCCCCGATGGCGCGACGCCGAAGGACGGTCCGTCGGCCGGTCTGGCCATGGTGACGGCCATCGTCTCGGTCCTGACCGGCATTCCGGTTCGCAAGGACATCGCCATGACGGGCGAGGTGACCCTGCGCGGCAATGCGACGGCCATCGGCGGGCTGAAGGAAAAGCTGCTGGCGGCGCTGCGGGGCGGCATCAAGACGGTGCTGATCCCGGAAGAGAACGCCAAGGACCTGCCGGAGATCCCGGACAACGTGAAGGAGGGGCTGAAGATCATCCCCGTCTCCCATGTCCGCGAGGTCTTGCAGCAGGCGCTGGTGCGGATGCCGGAGCCGATCGAATGGGACGCCGAGGCCGAAGAGGCCGCCGCCAAGGCCGCGATGGCCGAGAAGGGCGACGGGCTGGGCGCGACCGCGCATTAAGGTTTTGGCCGGCTACGAGTGACGAAGGGCGCCTTTCGGGGCGCCCTTTTTCTGTGTCAGCCTTTGCGCCGCCGGAACCGCCGCAGCGCCGCCATCCCGGCAAGGGCGGCCAGCAGCATCGGCGCCGCCGGTGGCAGTGGCACGGCCGAGGGCGTCGCCCGGTAGGGGTGGAGTTGCTTCGACTGCGGCAGCCAGTGCGGCGCGACCAATGCCACGACGCGGTGCGGCGTGCCGTCGGGCGTTTCGGGCTTGTTCCAGGAGAACGAACTGTAGCCGCCGGGGCCGGGGCCATAGAAAGCGATGCCAGCGCGGGGATTGTATTGCCACCAGGGCCGCCCCTTGGCCGGCCCCTTGCCGGTGACATCGGGCAGGGTGGCGACCGCGCGGGTCAGGAGTGCTGCAAAGGCCTTCGGCACCGCCGCATGGGCCGCATCGCCCGGCGCCGGGGGCAGGGTGCGGAACCGGCCCGACACCATCTGCACCGCGCCCGGCCGTTCGACGGGCGCGGCGTCCCCGTCGCCGCCCGTGTCCCAGGGCAACGTCCCGGCACAAAGCGGCCCGGCCATGGCAGAGAGTGCCATGGCGAGGGTCAGCGATATGAGCGTGCGTCTGGGCATCACGGGATGCTGGAAGCCTCGCGTCAAAGGGTTACCCCCCGGTTAAGGCCGGTAGGGCGGCATGATCATCACGCGCGATGTCCCGGTGCGAAGATGGGGCGCAACTATGGCGCGAATCCGGTATTCGCGCCGGTTGTGGAAACGGTCTGTGCGGGGGCGGCGAACAGTCCGCGCCCCGAAGCCGCCGCAGCCCTCGCGATTTTTGCACGATGAGGTGCTTGAACGCGGCGGTAAGAGCGGCTAATACCGCCGCCACGATGCGCGGGTGATTAGCTCAGTGGTAGAGCGCTTCGTTCACATCGAAGATGTCGGGGGTTCAAATCCCTCATCACCCACCATCGTCCTTCCCGTCGCAAACCACTCGCCCCTTCGGGGGCCACAGCGCCCGCGCGCTTAACCGCCCGTGAAGGCCCGCGCGGTTTCATCGGCGCATCCATCCCCGACGCAGGTGTCCCGATGCCCACTGGCCGCAAATCGCTTCGCAAATACGTCAAGCCGCTGTCGCTGACATGGCTCGCCTCGGCGCTGCCGCTTCTGGCGGGGGCGTTCATGGCGTTCGAGCCGGTGCATCACCTCTCGGACTGGTCGAAGGCGGTCGGGCTGACCTTTGGCGGCGCCTCTCCCTATCTTCTCATCAATGCGGGGCTTGTCGGGATCGGGCTGCGCGGGGCAATAAAGCCCTGAGCGGCCCGGCGGACGGGGCCGGACGGATGCGAAAGGACCCTTCATGCCCCCGATCTATATCCTGCGCCACGGCCAGACCGTCTGGAACCTTGAAGGCCGGATGCAGGGCAGCCGCGATTCGTCACTGACCGATCTGGGGCGCGCGCAGGCCGCGCGGCAGGGCGCGATCCTTGGCCGGATCGGGCTGCCCGAGGGGACAGCGTTCCGCGTCAGCCCGCTGGGCCGGACGCAGGAAACCGCCCGTCACGCGCTGGCGGGTCTGACCGAAGGCTTCGCCACCGACGACCGGCTGCGGGAACTGTCGGTCGGCCAGTGCGAGGGGCTGACCCATCCCGAGATCGAGGACCGATTTCCCGGCCTGATCGACCCCGGCCAGCCGTTCGAGTGGTATTTCCAATGCCCCGGCGGCGAAAGCATGGCGTCGATGCGCGCCCGTGTGGCCGAGCTGCTGGGTGAGGTGAGCGGGCCGACCGTTCTTGTGACCCATGGCATCACCTCGCGGTTCCTGCGCGCAGCGCTTCTGGATGCCGACTGGCGCGACCTTGGCGCCCCTGATGGCGGGCAGGGCGTGGTTTATGAGCTGCGGGGTGGCCAGCAGATCCGCCACGCGGAGGACTATAGCATTTCGGGTTTACGTTGAATCAGAATTCGAACTTGTTTCGTTCGGATTCTGATACGTGCTCTCTCAACGAAAACCCGAAACGCTTTAACCCCGCATTCCCCGATTGACATGGGTTGGAACGTTCCGATAGATGAATTGGAACGTTCCAGATACATGGGGGAGGGCAGCATGAAATGGGCTCTGATCGGGGCGAGTACGATTGCCGCGCAATATGTGATCCGCGCCATCCGCGCCCAGAGCGGCGATGAGGTCGTCTGGCTGATCTCTGGCGATGCCGGGCGCGCCGCCGCCTATGCCGCAGAGCATGGGATCGTGAACCATGGCACCGACCTTGACGCGGCGCTGTCCGATCCGGCGGTGGATGCCGTCTATATCTCCACCACCAACGAAAAGCACTTTCCGCAGGCGATGGCGGCGATCGCGGCGGGCAAGCATGTGCTGTGCGAAAAGCCGCTGGCGATGACCGTGGACGAAGCAGCCCGGATGGTCGCGGCGGCCGAGGCGGCGGGGCTGGTCTTTGCCACCAACCACCACCTGCGCTGTTCGGGCAGCCACCGGGCCGTGCGCGACCTGATCGCGGGCGGCCGCATCGGGCGGGTCCTGTCAATGCGCCTCTTCCACGCCGTCCACCTGCCGCCGCATCTGCAAGGCTGGCGCATCAACGATGCGGCGGCGGGCGGCGGGGTCATTCCCGACATCACCGTCCATGACGCCGACGTGGCGCGCTTCATCCTGGGCGAGGAGCCGGAAACGGTCGTCGCGCAGATGGCGGCCTCGGGCATGGGGCAGGGGGTCGAGGACAGCGCGATGTCGGTCTGGTCCATGCCGTCGGGCGCGATGGTGATGAGCCATGAGAGCTTCACCCATCCCTTCGCGGGGTCCGGGTTTGAGGTGCATGGCACCGAAGGGTCGATCTTCGCGCAGGGTGTCATGACCCAGAACCCGGTGGGGGAGGTGGAGCTGGTCAGTGCCGCCGGGCGCGAGGCGATCCCGTTCCCGACCCATGACCTTTACACGCAGGGCCTTGCCGATTTCGGCGCTGCCGTGCGCGGGCAGGGGCGGCCTGCCGCCGATGGCCGGGATGGTGTAAGGTCGCTTGCAGTTGCCTTCGCGGTGCGCGCGGCGGCGCAAAGCGGGACCCGGCAGATCGTCAATTACGGGGAAAGCGCATGAGCAAGGTCGTCAGCGCCGCAGCGGCGGCGGAATGTATCGCGGACGGGGCCGTTGTCACCGTCTCCTCCTCCTCCTCTCTCGGTTGCCCGGATCTGGTGCTGAAGGCCATCGGAGAGCGGTTCGAGGCCGAGGGCCATCCCCGCGGCCTGACCACGCTGCACCCGATTGCGGCGGGGGACATGTACGGGGTGAAGGGCATCGACCACATCGCGAAGGACGGGCTCTTGGCCAAGGTGCTGGCGGGGTCCTACCCGTCGGGCTCCTCCAACCTGCCGATGCCCGAGATCTGGAAGATGATCGTCGAGGACCGGATCCCGGCCTATAACGTCCCCTCCGGCATCATGTTCGACATGCACCGTGAGGCGGCCGCCCGCCGTCCCGGTGTCCTGACCCGGACCGGGTTCGACACTTTCGCCGATCCGATCCGCGAGGGCTGCGCGATGAATGCCCGCGCGGCGGCGGAGCCCATCGTGCGGCGGGTGGAGTTCGACGGCGAAACCTGGCTGCATTTCCCCAATATCATCCCCAATGTCTGCATCCTGCGGGCGACGACGGCGGATGAATTCGGCAACCTGACCTATGAGCATGAGGGCGCCTATCTTGGCGGTCTGGAACAGGCGATCTGCGTGCGCAACCATGGCGGGCTGGTGATCGCGCAGGTCTCCCGCGTGACCGCGCGCGGCTCGCTGCGTCCGCATGACGTGCGGGTGCCGGGGCATCTGGTCGACCTTGTCGTCATCGACCCCGACCAGAAACAGACCTGCGAAACCCCCTATGACCCGGCCATCTCGGGCCAGATCATGCGCCCCTGGTCCAGCTTCCGCACCCCCGATTACGGGGTGGAAAAGGTGATCGCCCGGCGCGCGGCGATGGAGCTTCGCTCTGGCATGACCGCCAATCTCGGCTTCGGCATCTCGGCCCAGGTGCCGCGGATTTTGCTTGAGGCCGGGCATCCCGAGGCGGTCACATGGGCCATTGAACAGGGCGCGGTGGGGGGCATGCCGCTGACCGATTTCGCCTTTGGCTGCGCGTCGAACGCGGATGCCTTCGTGCCCTCGCCGCAGCAGTTCATCTTCTTTCAAGGCGCGGGGTTCGACGTCGCCTTCCTGTCGTTCCTTGAGGTCGATGTGGAGGGTAACGTCAATGTCTCCAAGCTTGGCAAGAAGCCCTTCCTGACCGCCGGATGCGGCGGGTTCGTGGATATCACTTCGCACGGGAAGAAGATCGTCTTTTCCGGCTGGTTCGAGGCCGGGGCAGAGATTGAGTTGTCGGAAACCGGTATCCGCGTGAAAAAGCCCGGCAAGTTCACCAAGATGGTCGGGGCGGTTGAGCATGTCACCTTCTCCGGCCGCCGGGCGCGCGAACAGGGGCAGGAGGTGCTTTATGTCACCGAACGCTGCGTGATGCGGCTGGACGAGGGCGGGCTGATCGCGACGGAGATCATGCCGGGCATCGAGCCGGAGCGCGACATCGTCGCCGCCTCGCACGGGCGGGTGCGGGTGGCCGGGAACGCCGAAACCATGCCGCTGTCGCTTCTGTCCAAAGCGCCAATGGAGTGGAACCAGTGAGCCGCGTTTCGCTTGAGATCACCGGCGGGATCGCCCGGCTGAGGCTGGAAAACCCGGCCAAGATGAACGCCTTTACCATCCCGATGCTGCGCGATCTGGAAACCCATCTGATCGCCATCGAACAGGACCCTGCCATCCGCGCGGTCATCCTGACGGGCGAGGGGGATCGCGCCTTTTGCACCGGGGCCGACATCAACGCCTGGGGCGATCTGTCGCCCGCCGAGTTCGCCCGCCACTGGGTGCGCGATGGGCATCGGATCTTCGACCGGCTGGCGCGGCTGTCGAAACCTGTCATCGCGGCGCTGAACGGCCATGCCTTCGGCGGCGGGCTTGAGCTTGCCGCCTGCGCCGATATCCGCGTCATGGCGCCCCGCGCGACGCTGGCCCTGCCCGAGGCGCGCGTGGGGATCGTGCCGGGCTGGTCGGGGACGCAGCGCCTTTGCCGGCTTCTGCCGGAAGCGGCGGTGAAGGAAATGGCGCTTTTCGGTCGCCGGATCGGGGCGGAGCGGGCGGTGGGGCTGGGCTTTGCCGTCGAGGTGGCCGAGGACGTGTCGGCCACCGCGACCGCCATCGCCGAAGAGGCCGCGACGCTTTCCCCCCGCGCGGTGGAGATCACCAAGACCATGATCCACGCCGCCGTGGCCGAGGATCGCGGCGCCATGGTCGAGGCGCTGGGATCGGCCGCCATCGCCGCCAGCGACGACCGTGCCGAGGGCGTCGCCGCCTTTCGCGAAAAGCGCAAAGCGGACTTTCCGGGGACCTGAGCCATGACCGACCTGACCATCATCACCAAGGCCGATCTGGCCCTTCCCGCCGAACCGCTGGCCCTGCGCCACTATATCGACGGCGCATGGCGTGACAGTGCCGATGGCGCGGTCTGCGAACGCATCGCGCCGTCCCATGGCGTCACCGTCAGCCGCGCGGCGATGGGCGGCGTGGCAGAGGCCGACGCCGCCATCGCCGCGGCCCGTCATGCCTTCGACGATGGCCGCTGGAGCCGGATCTCCGGCAAGGATCGGGCAACGGTCCTTCTGCGCGTCGCCGATCTGATCGAGGAGAATGTCGAGCGCTTCGCCCTGATCGAGACGCTGGAAACCGGCAAGCCCATCACCCAGGCGCGGGGTGAGGTGGGGGGCGCTGCCGACCTTTGGCGCTATGCCGCCGCGCTCGCCCGCACCAGCCATGGCGACAGCCACAACACGCTTGGCCCCGACATGCTGGGCGTGGTGCTGAAGGAGCCGATCGGGGTCGTTTCCATCATCACGCCGTGGAACTTTCCGTTCTGGATTCTCGGTCAGAAACTGCCCTTCGCGCTTGGCGCGGGCTGCACCTGCGTCGTGAAACCGTCGGAAATGACGCCTTCGACCACCGCGCTTCTGGCGGAGTTGCTGGATCAGGCGGGGCTGCCGCCCGGCGTCTGCAACATCGTCCTGGGCTATGGCGACCCGGTCGGCAGCCGGATGGTGACGCATGACGATGTGGACATGGTGACCTTCACCGGCTCTACCGCTGTGGGCAAGAAAATCACCGCGCTTGCGGCCGGGACGCTGAAGAAGGTGGCGCTTGAGCTTGGCGGCAAGAACCCGCAGGTGATCTTCCCCGACGCCGATCTGGACAGCGCCGCCGACGCGGTGACCTTCGGCGTCTATTTCAACACCGGCCAGTGCTGCAATTCCTCAAGCCGGATCATCGTGCATGAGGATATCGCCGACGCCTTCACCGCCCGCGTCGTGGCGCTGTCGCGGCAGGTGGCGTTTGGCAACCCGCTGAACCCCGACACGCAGGTCGGCGCCATCGTGACCGCCGCGCATCAGGCCAAGATCGACGGCTATGTGCGGGACGCGGTCGCGGCGGGGGCGGAGGTCTGCCTTGGCGGCGGCGCGCTGAGCGTGCCGGGCCTCGGGCATCAGTTCTATCAGCCCACCATCGTCCGTGGCGTCACGCCCGACATGGCCATCGCGCGGGAAGAGGTCTTTGGCCCGGTCCTGACCGTGCTGACCTTCCGCGACGCCGAAGAGGCCATCGCGCTGACCAATGACGCAAGCTATGGTCTGTCGGCGGGGGTGTGGAGCGAGAACGTCCATACCTGCCTTGATTTCGCGCGCCGCGCCGCCGCCGGGACGGTCTGGACCAACACCTGGATGGACGGCTTCCCCGAGATCGCCTTTGGCGGGATGAAGCAATCCGGGCAGGGGCGGGAGATCGGCCAATACGGGTTCGACGAGTTCCTTGAGGTCAAATCGGTCGTCATGCGCATCGGGCGCACACGCGCCCCCTGGGTGCGGACCGGAACGGGTGGGTAGCGGGCCATGGCCGGGGTCGACATCATCGTCATCGGATCGGGGATGGGGGGCGCGACGCTGGCGGCGGCGCTGGCGCCCACCGGGCGGCGCATCCTGATCCTGGAACGCGGCGGGCGGCTGGCCGATTGCCCCGAGGCGCGCGATGACCTCGCGATCTTTGCGCGTGGCCATTTCCGCCCGAAGGAGGAGTGGCTGGACGGGCAGGACCGGCCCTTCAATCCGGGCAATTACTACTACGCGGGCGGCAATTCGAAATTCTTCGGCGCGGTTTTCACCCGCTACCGGCAGGCCGATTTCACGCCGGTCCGCCACATGGGCGGCACCACGCCCGGCTGGCCCATCAGCTACGCCGAGCTTGAGCCGTTCTATCAGCAGGCCGAGACGTTTTATCAGGTGCGCGGCCAGATCGGCGAGGACCCGACCGAACCGCCCCATTCCGGCCGCTACCCCCATCCGCCGGTGCCGGACGAACCCGCCATTGCCGATCTCAGGCGGCGGCTGGCGGCGGTCGGGCTGCACCCGTCCTCGCTGCCGCTTGGCGTCGATATCGACCGCTGGCTGGCCAAGGGGCGCACCCCATGGGACGCCTTCCCCAACACGCGCGGCGGCAAGATGGATGCCGAGACGGTCGGCCTGACGGTGGCGCTGTCCCATCCGAACGTGACGCTGCGCACCGGGGCAAGGGCCACGCGGCTGATCGCCGATGCCTCGGGCCGTATCACCGGGGTCGAGGTGGAGGGCGTGGAAGGGCGCGAGACCCTGCATGCGCCGCTTGTCGTCCTTGCCGCAGGCGCGGTGCAAAGCGCGGCGCTGCTTCTCGCCTCGGCCGACGCGGCGCGGCCGGGCGGGCTGGCCAACCGCTCCGGTCAGGTCGGGCGCAATTTCATGAACCACAACTGCTCTGCCGTCCTTGCGCTGCATCCGTTGCGGCGGAACCGTTCCGTCTATCAGAAAACATTCCAGATCAACGACTTCTATGAGGCCGGCGGGCCGGGTGGCGCGCCGCTGGGCAATATTCAGCTTCTTGGCAAGATCTCCGGCCCGATCCTTGCGGCCTCATCCCCGCTGCCGGGTTGGGCCGCGCGCTGGATCGCCGCGCGGTCGGTCGATCTTTACGCAATGTCCGAGGATCTGCCGAACCCCGAAAGCCGCGTCACGCTGAAGGACGGGCAGATACGGCTCGACTGGAAGCGGTCGAACTGGGCCGCGCATGAGGCGCTGGTGGCAAAGCTGAAACAGGCGCTGCGCAGGGCGGGCTATCCTGTGGTGATGTCGCAGCCCTTCGACCGGCGCACGCCGTCGCATCAATGCGGGACGGCGCGGATGGGGGCGGACGCGGGCGCAAGCGTGGTGGACACATTCTGCCGCAGCCACGATCACCCGAACCTTTACATCTCCGACGCCTCGGTCCTGCCGACCTCGGCGGCGGTCAACCCGGCCCTGACCATCGCGGCCCTGTCGCTGCGCGCGGCGGACCATATCCGCAGGACGGAGCTTTCGGGATGAACAGAGGGACGGGAGAGGCAGGTCAGGGGGACGGCATGGAAAAGGGTTACGATTTCATCGTCATCGGCGCCGGGTCGGCCGGGTCGGTCGTCGCCGCAAGGCTGAGCGAGGATCCGGCCGTCAAGGTCCTGCTGCTCGAGGCCGGGGGCGGCGACGGCAACCCGCTTTACCACCTGCCCGCCGGTTTCGCGAAAATGACCAAGGGCATCGGGTCCTGGGGCTGGGACACCGCTCCGCAGCGGCACATGAAGGGCAAGGTCTTCCGCTATACGCAGGCGAAGGTGCTGGGCGGCGGTTCGGCCATCAACGCGCAGATCTACACGCGCGGCAATGCGCAGGATTACGACGACTGGCGCCAGATGGGCTGCACCGGCTGGGGCTATGACGACGTGCTGCCCTATTTCCGCAAGGCCGAGGATAACGACACGTTCGAGAACCGCTTTCACGGCAAGGGCGGACCCCTTGGCGTCAGCCAGCCCATCGCGCCACTGCCGATCTGCGAGGCGTATTTCGAGGCGGCGGCAGCGCTTGGCATCCCGCGCAACATGGATATCAACGGAGAGGCGCAGGACGGCGTCTGCTATTACCAACTGACGCAGCGCAACGCGCGCCGGTCGTCCGCCGCGATGGCCTATCTGGCGCCGAACCGGGGCCGGGCGAACCTGACCGTGCGCACCCGCGCGCCGATCCGGCGGCTGCTGGTCGAAGGCGGCCGGGCGGCGGGGGTCGAGATGATGGATGGCAGCCGCATCGCGGCGGGGACAGAGGTGATCCTGTCCTCGGGCGCCATCGGTTCCCCCCGCCTCTTGCAACTGTCCGGCATCGGCCCGGCAGAGGAGCTTCGCGCGCTGGGGATCGCCCCGGTCCTTGACCAGCCGAACGTGGGCGCGAACCTACAGGACCACCTTGACCTTTATTGCATCTGCGAACTCTCTGGCCCCTACAGCTATGACCGCTACGCCAAACCGCACTGGGCCGCGCTTGCCGGGCTGCAATACCTGCTGACGCGCAAGGGGCCGGTTGCCTCTTCGCTTTTTGAAACCGGCGGCTTCTGGTATGCCGACCCCGATGCCCGTTCCCCCGACCTTCAGTTCCACCTTGGCCTTGGCACCGGGATCGAACATGGCGTGGCGGCGATGCCGATGGGGGGCGTCACGCTGAACTCCTGCCACCTGCGGCCCCGCTCGCGCGGCTCTGTCCGGCTGCAATCGGCGGACCCGGCCAAGGCGCCGCTCATCGACCCGAATTACCTGCAAGACCCGCATGACCGCGCCATGTCCATCGCGGGCCTGAAGCTGACGCAGCAGATCCTTGCGCAGGCGCCCCTGAAACCCTTCATCAAGGCCGAACGCCTGCCGGGGCCGGAGGTCAGGACCGAGGCCGACTATTTCGATTTCATCTGCCAGCATTCCAAGACCTCACACCACTGCGTCGGCACCTGCCGCATGGGGCCGGATGACGGCGCCGTCGTGGACATCCGGCTGCGCTTCAACGGGATCGACGGGTTGCGCGTCGTCGACAACTCCATCATGCCGACGGTGATTTCGTCGAACACCAACGCCGCGGCGATCATGATCGGCGAAAAGGCCGCCGACATGATCCGCGAAGACCATGCCTGAAGGGGGCGCCATGATCCGCCACATCGTCCTGATCCGTTTCAACCCCGACCTGCCCGAGGCTGAGGTCGCCGACATCTTCGATGAGTTGCACGCCATCGAGGGCAAGGTGGCGGGGCTGATGAACATCCGCTCCGGCCGCTCCGAAAGCCCCGAGAAGATCGAGCGGGGCTATATGCACGGCTTCACCGCCGATTTCACCGACTGGGCGGCGCTGGCGGCCTATCAGGACCACCCGGCGCACCGCAAGCTGGGCGCGCGGCTGGTGGCCAATGCGGTCGGCGGGCTGGACGGTATCCTTGTCTTCGACCTGCCGGTGACGGCGGGCGAAGGGTAGGGGAATGGAGCGCAGGCCCACCATCATCGACGTGGCGCGGGCGGCGGGCGTGTCGAAATCGACCGTCAGCCTTGTCCTGCAAAACAGCGCTTCGGTGCGCGCGGAAACCCGCGCCGCCGTCCGCGCGGCGATGGAGGCGTTGGGCTATGTCTATAACCGCGCCGCCGCCAACCTCAGAAGCTCCGGCGCCGGGCTGATCGGCCTTGTCATCAACGACCTGCGCAACCCCTTCTTCACCGAATTCGCCATCTCGCTTCAGATGGCGCTGTCGGAACGCGGCTTTGCGGCGGTGCTGGCCAATACGGACGAAACCCCCGCGCTTCAGGCGCAGGTGATCGGGGCGATGATCGAACATGGTGTTTCCGCCCTGATCGTCTCGCCCGCCTATGGCGGGGGGGAGACGGGCTTTGACGCCATCGCCCGCGCCGGGCTGCCCGCGATGCAGGTGTTGCGTCGGGTGGACGGGCGCACCGACCTCTTTCCCTTTGCCGCGCCCGATTACCCGGCGGGCAGCCGTCTTGCGACCGAACACCTGATCGCGGAAGGCGCGCGAAACATCGCCTTTGTCGGCGGGTTGGAGGGCCGGATGGTGACGGAAGAACGGCTGGCGGGCTATCGCGCGACGCTGGCGGGCGCGGGGCTGGCGCCCCTTGTCCTGCCGGGCCGGTCGGGCCGCAGCATGGGGCGCGCCATGGCCCGGCGGCTGGCCGAGGATCATCCCGAGGTCGACGCCGCGCTCTGCTTCAACGATCAGGTGGCGCTGGGGCTTCTCTCCGGTTGCGCCGAGATCGGCCGCCCGGTCGGCCCCGGCGGGCTGCGCATCGTCGGCTTCGACGATATCGAGGATTGCGCCCAAAGCTGGCCGCCGCTCAGTTCCGTGCGCTGCGACATTGCCGGGTTCGGGCAGGCGGTGGCCGCGACGATCCTCGCCTGGGTCGAGGGCGACGTGACGCCCCCGGCCGAAGATCGCCCCGCCGTCGATCTGGTCATCCGGGCGTCCAGCGCCGCCCAGCCGTCCAAGGAAAGATAGACCCATGCCCGCCCCCATCGACCAGTCCATCCTTGACGCGCTGACCGATGTCGACATGCCGCGCCTGCCGCCCGAACCGGCGCCTGGCGGCGCGGTCAAGGTCGCGGGTCACCGCATCCCCGTCCATACCTCTGGCGCCATCGTCCTTGGCAGCGGCGCGGCGGGCCTGCGCGCGGCGGTTGAGATGACGCGGCGCGGGATCGACGTTGCGGTCCTGACGCAAAGCGCCTGGGGCGGAACCTCGGCCTGCTCCGGCTCGGACAAGCAGACGCTGCACACCGCCAACACCGCCGACCGGGGCGACAATTACCGCGCCATGGCCCGCGCCATCCGCGCGGGCGGCGCGATGGATGAGGATACCGCCTATATTGAGGCGGTCGGGTCGGGCCGCGCCATGGCGTCGCTGCAATATCTCGGCCTGCCGCTGCCGCAGGATGCCTATGGCGGGACGCTGCGCTACCAGACCGACCATGACGAAACCGGCCGCGCCACAAGCTGCGGGCCGCGCACCTCGCGCCTGATGGTCAAGGTTCTGGCGGAAGAGGCGATCCGGCTGGGCGTGGCGATCTTCAACCAGACCACGGGCGTGCGGATCATTGAGGGGACGGACGGCCCCGACGGCATCCTGACCGTGCGCGCGAAGGACCGGGCGGAGGCGAACCCCTGGGGGCTGGCGCTTTTCCGTGCGCCGGTGATCGTGCTCGCCGCCGGTGGTCCAGGGGAGCTTTACCGTGACAGCGTCTTCCCCAACGGCTGCTTCGGCGCGCTTGGCCTTGCGCTTGAGGCGGGGCTGGACCTCGTCAACCTGACCGAAAGCCAGTTCGGCATCGGCACAAGGCGCGAGGGGTTCCCGTGGAACCTGTCGGGGACCTATGTGCAGGCCATGCCGCATATCTATTCGGTCGATGAGGAGGGGACGGAACACCCATTCCTGGCCGCCTATTACCGCACGACGCGGGAACTGGCGTCGAACATCTTCCGCAAGGGCTATCAATGGCCCTTCCATGCCAGCCGGATGCTCGATTTCGGGTCGAGCCTTGTCGATCTGGCGATCTACCGCGAGGGGGAGCTGGGGCGGCGCGTCTTCATGGATTTCAACCGCAACCCGCTTCCGGTGCCGGGGGATCAGCCCTTCAGCCTGTCGCGGCTGGATGCCGATGTGTCCGACTATCTGACCACGGCGGGCGCGGTGCAGGACAGGCCCATCGACCGGCTGCGGCACATGAACCCGCTCTCGATCGAGCTTTACCGCCGCTACAAGATCGACATCGCCGCCGAGCCGCTGGAATTCGCCGTCAACAACCAGCACATGAACGGCGGGATCGCGGTCGATATCTGGGGCCGCTCCTCCCGCCCCGGCATTTATGCGGTGGGGGAGGCGGCCGGCACCCATGGCGTCACCCGCCCCGGCGGTTCCGCCCTGAACGCGGGGCAGGTCTTTGGCACAAGGGTGGCGGAGCATATCGCCGCGACGGGCCGTGCGCAGCCGCCTGACGGGGCGGTGCCGGTGGCGGAACTGGCCCGCGCCGTGGCCCGGATCGGCGCCATCGCGAACCCGAAAAGCGCTTTGAAGATCAACGATGTGAAGCGCGAGGTTCAGGCGAGGATGAGCGAGCGGGCGGGTCTTTTCTGCACCCCATCCGGCGTGACCGGGGCGCTGACCGAGGCGCGGGCCTTGACTGCCGAGATACGCGGGCAGGGCATCGCGCCGGGCCGTGCCGCCGAACTGGGCCGGGTGGTGCAATGGCAGCAGATGGCGCTGGTGTCCGAGGCGGTTCTGACGGCGCTGGATTTCTACATCTCCCATGGCGGCGGCAGTCGGGGGGCGCGGGCGATCTGCGATCCGGCGGGCAGCCGGGTGCCGGAGGGGCGAAGCGGCCCGCTTGACGCCTATCGCTTCCGCGAGGAAGGCGCGGGCGACCGGGATGAACAGATCACCTTAAGCCTGTCGGGCGACGCCTTCGCCGTCACGACGCGCCCCAACCGCGCCCTTGACGAACACCGCCGGGCTTTCTTCGAACGCGACTGGCCCGCCTGGCTGACCGGCGCGATCTATCGGGGGAACGGCGCGTGAAGGTCGTCAGCATTGGCGAGGCGATGGTGGAGCTTGCGCCGGTGGGCGAGGGCCTCTTTCGCCGGGGTTTTGCGGGCGACACCTACAACACCGCCTGGCACATGGCGCAGCTTCTGGGCGGCCGCGCCGAGGTCGGCTTTGCGACCCGTGTCGGGCAGGACAGCCTGTCGGACAGCTTTGTCGCGGGGCTTCAGGCGGACGGGCTGTCCATCGCGGGCGTCGGGCGGGACGCGGCCCGCACGATGGGGCTTTACCTGATCGAACTCGACGGGGTGGAGCGGCGCTTTCACTACTGGCGCAGCACCTCGGCCGCGCGGAGGCTGGCCGACGATCCGGCAGCGCTTGGCGCCGCCTTCGAGGGTGCCGGGCTGATCCATCTGTCGGGCATCACGCTGGCGATCCTTGCGCCCGATGCGCGCGCCCGGCTGCGTGACGCGCTGGCCAGGGCGCGCGGGCAGGGCGCGCGGATTTCCTTCGACCCGAATATCCGCCCCCGTCTCTGGTCCTCGCCCGACGAGGTCCGCGAGGTGCTGCCGGGCTTCCTGTCGCTCACCGACGTGATCCTGCCCAGCTTCGATGATGAGGCCGCGACCTGGGGCGATGCCGACCCCGCCGCGACCGTGGCGCGCTATCGCGCGGCAAGGATCGGGGAGATCGTGGTCAAGAACGGCGCGGGCGCGGTCACGGCCTGCCTCGACGGGACCTGCGAAAGCCACCCCACGCCGCCGGTGACGGGCATCCGCGACACGACCGGCGCGGGGGATGCCTTCAACGCGGGTTACCTCGCCGCCCGGCTGACCGGCGCCGGGCTGGGCGAGGCCATCGCGCGCGGTCAGGCCACCGCCGCCGCCGTGCTGCAATCGCCGGGCGCGCGGGCGCTGCCGGAAAAGCTGGCGGCGTGCCGCGCGCTTTTCGCCTGACGCAGCCTATAGCATTTCGGGTTTACACTGAATCAGAATTCGAACTTATTTCGTTCGAATTCCGATACTTACGTTCTCAACGTAAACCCGAAACGCTTTACCCGCCGCCGCCCAACGCCACCGACATGAAGGCGCGGAAGACGCCCGTCGCGGGCGACAGGGGGCGCGCGTTGGACCAGGCAAGGCCCACATCCATGCTCGGCACCTCATCATTCAGCGTGCGCAATTCGATCCGCTGACCTTCCAGCGACCAGGGCCGATAGACCATGTCCGACAGGATCGTGACCCCCATCCCGGCCGCGACGAGGGATCGGACCGCCTCGACCGAACTCGTCGCGAAAACCACGTTCGGCTCAAGCCCGGCCTTGTCCCAATAGCGCCCGGCGGTCACCCGTGCCTCATCCACCGTCAGCATGACGTAGGGTTCCGCCGCGACCTCGGCCAGCGTGACGCGGTCGGCGCCCAGAAGCCGGTGATCGGCGGGCAGCCAGAGCCTGCGGTGCGAGCGGAACAGCGGTTCGTGGTCGATCTCGGCGTGGTTGGCGAGGTTCGAGACCAGCATGACGGCGATGTCGATCCAGCCGTTGACGATACCCTTCTCGATCTCGCCGCGCGGCAGTTCCATCATTTCGATGGTGATGTCGGGATAGGCGCGGCGAAAGCGGGTGTAATGGCGCGACATGAAATAGCCCGCGACGGTATAGGTCGTCGCCACCCGCAGCGTCCCGGTCACGCCGCCGCTTTCGCCCAAGGGGCTGCGCACCGCGTCCTCGACCGCGGCGGTGATGTTGCGCGCATGGTTCAGGAACCGCGCGCCCTCGATCGTCGGGCGGACGCCGGTCGTGGTGCGTTCCAGAAGCGTGACGCCCAGCTGCGCCTCAAGCTGCTGAATCGCCGCCGTCACGGCGGATTGGGAGATGTTCATCTCCATCGCCGCATGGCTGATCTGCCCGGTCTCGGCGGCGGCAAGAAAATAGCGCACCTGTTTCAGCGTCAGCGACATGATCGCACCTCTTGTATCGAATTTTCAGATACGGTCATGCAATTTTTCGAATTTTACAATACGAAGAACCCGTCGCAACATTCCCTTGATCACGGCATCCGGGGGGTAAGATGGCGATCACCATCAATTGCGACATGGGCGAAAGCTTCGGCCTTTACCGGATGGGCGACGATGCGGGGATGATGCCCTTCATCGACATCGCCAATGTCGCCTGCGGGTTTCATGCGTCCGATTTCAACCACATGCGCGCGACGGTGCAACTGGCCAAGAAACATGGCGTGAAAGTCGGCGCGCATCCCTCGCTGCCCGATCTTCAGGGCTTTGGCCGACGTGAAATGAAGATGGGCCGGGAGGAGATGGCGAATTGCCTGATTTACCAGATCGGCGCGCTGTCGGGGTTCCTGAAGGCCGAGGGGATGGAGCTGAACCATATCAAGCCGCATGGCTCCCTCTTCGGGATGGCCGGGCGGCTGGAGGAGATCGCGCAGGCGGTCTGCGACGCGGCCGATGTCTACACCGTGCCGCTTCTGGGCATGACCGGCACACTGCATGAAACCGTTTATCCCGCGCGCGGCCACAGGATGATCGCCGAATATTACGGCGATCTGGATTATCGCCCCGATGGTACGCTGATCGTGACGCGCGAGCATGACGCGAAGGACCCCGACGAGATGGCGGCCCGCGTTCTGCGCGCCATCGAGCAGGGTGAGGGGACGGCGACCGACGGGTCCCATTTCCCGACGCGCTGCGAATCGATCTGCATCCATTCCGACACGCCCAACGCGCTCGACATCGCCCGCGCGGTGCGCACCGCCATCGCCCCTTACTCCGAGAAGAGGACCTGACCCATGACGCAGATATTGTCCCCCTTGCCCGGCACTTTCTACCGCGCCTCCTCGCCCGACAAGCCGCCCTACAAGGCCGATGGCGACAGCGTGGCGGTGGGCGACGTGATCGGGCTGATCGAGGTGATGAAAAGCTTTCACGAGGTGAAGGCCGAGGTCGCGGGGGCCAATGTCCGCTTCGCGGTCGACAATGAGGAACCCGTGATGGCGGGCGCGGTTCTGGCGGATCTCGACTGATGCTGAAAAAGCTTCTGATCGCCAATCGCGGGGAAATCGCGGTCCGGGTGATCCGGGCGGCGCGGGACCTTGGCATCCGGACGGTCGCGGTTCATTCCGACGCCGATGCCGAAGCGCTGCATGTGCTGATCGCGGATGAGACGGTGAATATCGGCCCCCCGGCGGCGAAGAAAAGCTATCTGAATGTCGAGGCGATCCTGAAGGCCGCCGCCGATACCGGCTGCGACGCCGTCCATCCCGGCTATGGCTTTCTGGCCGAGAATGCGGCGTTTTCCGATGCGGTGACGGCGGCGGGGATGGTCTTTGTCGGCCCCTCGGGCGATGCGATCCGGCTGATGGGCGACAAGGTCGCGGCGCGTTCGGCGGCCGCGGCGGCGGGTGTGCCTGTCGTTCCCGGTTCCACGGGCCGCGTGGCCGGGATCGAGGAGGCGCGCCATATCCTGACCGAGACCGGCTTTCCGGTCATGATCAAGGCCGCCGCCGGGGGTGGCGGGCGCGGCATCCGCATCGCGGGCAACCTCGCCGAGTTCGAGCAGGCCTTCCCGCAGGCCGAAGCCGAGGCGCTGGCCGCCTTCGGCGATGGCGGGCTTTACATGGAAAAGGTCATCGGACAGGCCCGCCATATCGAGGTGCAGGTGCTGGGCGACGGCACAGACGCGGTCCATTGCTACGAACGCGAATGCTCGCTCCAGCGCCGCCGCCAGAAAGTCTGGGAAGAGGCGCCGTCGATGGCGCTGTCGGATCGTGTGCGCGCGGAATTGTGCGCCAGCGCCGTCAGGCTCGCGCGCGAGGTCGGCTATTCCGGGGCGGGGACGGTCGAATACCTTTATGACGACGCGGCCGACCGCTTTTACTTCATCGAGATGAACACCCGCATTCAGGTCGAACATCCGGTGACCGAGATGATCACCGGCATCGACCTTGTGGCGGAGATGTTGCGGATTGCCGGGGGGGAGAAGCTGCGGCTGCGACAATCCGACATCGCCGTGCGCGGCCATGCGATCGAGGTGCGGCTGAACGCCGAAGACCCGGTCAACAACTTCGCGCCCTTCCCCGGAACCGTCACCGGGCTGCGCCTGCCGGGCGGGCCGGGGGTGCGGTTCGATTCGATGCTTTACGCCGGGTATCAGGTGCCGCCCTTCTACGACTCGCTGCTGGCCAAGCTTATCGTCCACGCCGAGGACCGCGACGGCGCGATCACCCGGCTGACCCGCGCGCTTGGGGAACTCCAGATCGACGGGCTGAAAACCACCAAACCGCTGTTCCTTGCGCTGGCCGATGATCCCGGTGTGCGGGCGGGGGCGGTTCATACGCGCTGGCTTGAGGGCTGGCTGGATGCTCATGCGGGCGCCGTCGCGGCGGCCGCGCAACTTTAGGAAGGGAGGGGCCATGTCGATCCGTTTCAGCTTTGGCGGTGACGAACACATCTTCGCCGAGGTTTCCGAATCCATGTCGCTTGAGGCGTTCTTCACCAGCCTCTCGATGACCAATGCCGTGCGGGAGGCCGGGATTTCCGGCGTGACCGAGATATGTCCGGCCAATGCCAGCTTCCAGATCAAGTTCGACCCCGACCGGATCAAGCCCGGCGATCTTCTGCGGGAGCTTCAGTCGATGGAGGGCGCGGCGTCGAAATCCGATGCCAGCCTCAGGACCCGGATCATGGAAATCCCGGTCTTCTATCAGGACCCCTGGACGCACGAAACGCTGATGCGCTTTCGCGAACGCCATCAGGACCCGAACGCGACCGATATCGAATATGCGGCCGAGATCAACGGCTTCAAATCCGTTGACGAGTTCATTGCCGCCCATTCGGGCAGCCCGTGGTTCGTCTCCATGGTCGGCTTCGTCGCCGGTCTGCCGTTCCTTTACCAGATGGTGGAACGGCAGCGGCAGATCGAGGTGCCGAAATACCTGCGGCCCCGGACCGATACGCCGAAACTGACCGTGGGCTATGGCGGCTGCTTTTCCTGCATCTATTCGGTGCGCGGCGCGGGTGGCTACCAGATGTTCGGCATCACGCCGATGCCGATCTACGACCCGGAACAGAAGGTCAGCTACCTGCGCGACGAGATGTGTTTCTTCAAGCCGGGCGACATCGTGAAATGGAAGCCGATCAGCCGCGACGACTACGACGCCGCGCTGGAGGAGGTTGAGCGTAATGCCTTCGAGCCGGTCGTGCGCGAATGCAGCTTCAGCCTGAGCGATTTCAACAAGGACATCGACGGCACCAATGCCAAGCTGATGGAGGTTCTCCATGGCCGTTAAAGTCATCACCCCCGGTCTGTCGACCACCGTTCAGGACCTTGGCCGTCCGGGCTTTTATCACCTCGGGATTCCTCTCTCCGGGGGCATGGACCGTTTCGCGCTGCGCGCCGCCAACATGCTGGTCGGCAATGAGGAGGGCGCGGCGGTGCTTGAGGCCGTGTTCCTGGGGCCGGAACTGGAATTCACCGCGCCTGCCACCGTCGCGATCACCGGCGGCGATCTGCCGCCAAAGCTGAACGGTGCGGAGCGCGAGAGCTGGTCGGCCTTCGAGGTCAGGGCGGGGGACCGGCTGTCCTTCGGTTTCCTGAAAGCGGGCGCGCGGGCCTATATCGCGGTCTCTGGCGGGATCGACGTTCCGGTGACGCTCGGATCGCGCTCCACCTATACGCTGGGCGCGCTTGGCGGGCATCAGGGCCGCGCGCTGGCTGCGGGCGATGAATTGCCGGTCGGGCAGGGGGGCAAGGGCGGCGGGTCCGTTCCGGCGACCCTGCGGCGGATGCCGGGCAACCCCGCCGAACTCAGGATGCTGCCGGGGCTTTACTGGCACCGGATCACCGGCGAAAGCGGCAAGCGGTTCTTCGCGGATACCTGGAAGGTCGCGCCCGAGGCGGACCGGATCGGATACCGCTTCCGGGGCGGCACAGCGCTTGATTTCGTGCCGCGTGAGCAGCCCTTCGGCGCCGGGTCGAACCCGTCGAATATCGTCGATGCCTGCTATCCCTACGGCTCCATCCAGGTGCCTGGCGGGACCGAGCCGATCGTGCTGCATCGCGACGCGGTGTCGGGCGGCGGCTACATGATGGTGGGCTGCGTGATCTCGGCCGACATGGACCTGATCGGCCAGCTTCAGCCGCATTCGCCCGCGCGCTTCGTCGAGGTGACGATGGATCAGGCGCTGGCGGCGCGGGCCGACCGGCAGGCCGCGATCCAGCGCGTGCGCGATCATCTGGGCCGCAACTGACCCCGTAGAGAGGAGAAAGACCATGGACAGGAACATCCTTCTGACCCGCCCGGCGCGTCTTCCGGCAAAAATCGCGCTGGTCCTGGCCGGGACCGCGCTGCTGGCGCTGGCGGCAAAGGTGCAGGTGCCGTTCTGGCCGGTGCCGATGACGCTGCAAACGCTGGCCGTCCTGATGATCGGCGCGACGTTTGGCGCGCGGATGGCGGGGGCGACGCTGCTCGCCTACCTTGCCGAGGGCGCGGTTGGCCTGCCGGTCTTCGCCTCGGGTGCGGGGCTGGCCTATATGGCGGGGCCGACGGGCGGCTACCTTCTGGGCTTCCTGCTGGCCGCGACCTTCGTGGGCCTTGCCGCCGACCGGGGCTGGCTGCGCGGGGTGGTGCCGGTGGCGGCGGTCATGTTCGCCGCGATGGCGCTGATCTACCTGCCGGGCGTGGCCTGGCTGGCGACGCTGATCGGGGCGGAGAAGGCCGTCGCGGGCGGTCTGATCCCGTTCCTGCCGGCCGAGGCGTTCAAGCTGGCGCTGGCCGTCCTTCTGGCCCGTCCGCTCGCCCGTCGCGGGCGCGGCTAGGGCCGGGCGGGGCGGCGATGCTGCGCGCGCAGGTCCTTGGGGGTCAGCCCGAACCGGGCGCGGAAGGCGCGGGAAAACTGCGCCTGATCCGCGAAACCCCGCGCATAGGCGATCTCGCCGATGCTGCGGGTGTTGGCCGGGTCGGACAGGTCCTCATGCGCGGCCTGCAAGCGCCGGTCGCGGATCCACTGGCCCAGCGTCGTGTTCGTCTCACGCAGCAATTCATGCAGATACCGGACCGAGATACCGCATCCGGCGGCGACGCTGTCGGGGCCAAGGTCGGGATCGTCGATATGGCGGTTCAGGAAGGCCTCGATCCGCGCCAGATGCGCGGCGCGGACGGTGGAGAGGCCCGAGGTCAGCACCCGTTCATCCGCTTGCAGCGCCAGCGCCAGAAGATCGACCAACTGCCGCCCGACGGTCAGCCGCGTCTCCTCGCTCATCATGTCATAGCGGTGCGGGATCAGGTGCAGCATGTCGACGAACAGCCCGTTGGCCCCGTTCGTCGCGTCGAATTCGAGCGAGCAGAAACGGTCGGGCGCCCGCACCCGCCCCGCCAGCATGTCCGAGGACAGTTTCAGCACCCAGAGGTCGGCGCATTCGGCATGGCTGAAATCGTAAGGCTCATGGCTGCGCTCGATGAAGAAGGCGCCGGGATTGGCGCGGATGTCCTTGCCGCATTGGGAAAATCGAAGCTCGGCCTTGGCAGGCACCGTGACCAGGAATTCCTCGGCCCGCTGCGCGGCCAGATGGCGCGGCAGGCGGCGGTAGAGAGCCGCGTCGGAGGTCAACCGCGAGAGGGAGACCGTGCCAAGGTCCCAACAGGTCAGTTCCCCGTCGAACGCCTCGGGCCGCCGGAACGTCAGGTCGAGCGGAAAGTAGGTACGCCCGATCGTCTCATGCCAGTGACGGCTGCGCGCCGCCGTGTCGATCCCGCGCGTGGTGATGGTGGTCTTCATCGCCGCGTCCTCCCTTCGCTTAGTGTGGAAGAGGGGCGTATGCCCTGTAAAGCTGCGTTTACGGTCAGGTCGGCGGAATGCGCTCAGCGTCAAAAAACCGTGCGCCCCGCGCAAAGACCGGCCTTCGGGGGCGGCGCTAGCCTTCCTGTCGCAACGGTGCAAAGAACGCCGCGCGACAGGGAGTATCCACCATTCCGCCGGGCCTTTCGCCCGACCGACGCCCTTTTGCGCGGCCTCAGAAGAGAGGCGCGATAATGGCCAAAGCTGCCAAAAAGCCCGTGAAGGTCGATCCGATCACACTATCGGTCGTGCGCGGGATTCTGGAAACCACCCAGCGCGAAATGACGCTGAGCCTGGAAAAGACCGCGCGGTCGAGCGTGTTCAACCTGGCGCATGACTATTCCACGGCGCTGTTCAACGCGGCGCCCGAGATGATCCTTCAGGGGCAGGATATTCCGATCCATCTCGGCTCTCTCATCCCGGCGATGAAGGTCGTCGCGGGGTATTTCGGCGACGACATCCACGAGGGCGACCTGATCATCCACAACGACCCCGCCTGGGGTGGCAGCCACGCCATCGACACCTGTTTCTACCGGCCGGTCTTCTGGAAGGGGCGCCTGAAATACTGGACCGTCTGCAAGGGCCACCTGACCGATGTCGGCGGCCCGGTGCCTGCGGGCTACAACCCCGGTGCGAAAGAGATCTACGCCGAATGCCTGCGCATTCCGCCCGTCAAGGTCTGGGACCGGGGCCAGCCGCGCAAGGACGTGCTGAACATGATCCTGACCAACATGCGCGCGCGCCGCGATCAGGAGGGCGACTTCAACGCGCTGATCGGCGCCTGCCAGGTTGGTGAACGCGCGCTTCTGAACATGCTTGAGAAGTATGGCGAGGAGCAGGTGGACGCCTGCGTCGATACGCTTCTGGACATGGCCGAAAAGCAGATGCGGACGCTGATCGCCTCCGTCCCCGACGGCACCTATGAGGGCGCGGCGATCCTTGAGGATGCGGGCCACGGCTTCGGCGATTTCGAGATCAAGGCGAAGGTCACGATCAAGGACGACACCTGCCATATCGAAATCTCAAGCCCGCCGCAGATCCCCTATTTCATCAACAGCTATGAGGGGAACAGCTATTCCGGCGTCTACCTTGGCCTGATGATGTTCGCCCAGCTGCCACCGCCTTATAACGAGGGGCTTTACCGCTGTGTCAGCGTGGACATGGGGCCGAAGGGGACGCTTTGCAACGCGAAAGAACCCGCGCCGCACATGAACTGCACCACCACGCCGATGGAGACGTTGACCGATGCGGTGCGTCTGGCGTTTGAAAAGGCGGTGCCGTCCAAGGTCTCGGCAAGCTGGGGCCACGCGAACGGGCTGAACATCGCGGGCTGGGACAAGCGGCATGATGAGGAATACGTCACGATGGTGCTGGCCACCATCATCTCCGGCGCGGGCGCCACGCCCAGCCAGGACGGCTGGCACGCCTGCGGGCCGGAATGCTGCTTCGGCGCGCTGACCTCGGGGGACGTGGAGCTTCTGGAATATTCCTACCCGATCATCATCCACCGCTACTCGCTGATGACCGACAGTGGGGGTGCGGGCAAGTTCCGCGGCGGGTCGGGAACGGCGTGGGAGGTGGAACCCCTCAACGACGACATGACCTTCATCACCTTCGGCGAAGGTCGCCGTATCCCGGCCGTCGGCGCGGCGGGGGCGGCCAGCACCATGGTGGGGACCAAGGTCGGGCGGCTGGAACTGGTCAAGGGCGACGATGCCAAGACGATCCGCGAGAACGTGATCGAGGTCATCAGGCCCGGCGACCGCATCACCAACATGAACCCCGGCGGCGGCGGCTATGGCAACCCGATGGACCGCGCCGTCGAAAAGGTCGTCTGGGACGTGAAGAACGGCCTCGTTTCACTGGAAGGCGCAAGGGAGGATTACGGCGTCATCATCAAGGACCCCGCGACGCTTGCCGTCGACATGACCGCAACCGATGCCCTGCGCGCAAGACGCCGCGCAACCGTGGCCGCGAACTGAGGGGGACCCTGACATGAAAACCGAATATCGTCTTGGCATCGACGCCGGCGGCACCTTCACCGACTTCGTTCTGGCCGACAAAAGCGGGCAGGTGCGGCTGTTCAAGGCGCTCAGCACGCCGCAGGACCCGACGCAGGCCATCCGAAACGGCCTTGGCCTTATCACCGAAGAGCTTGGGGTTTCGGCCGAACACGTCATCTCCAACTGCGATCTTTGCATCAACGGCACCACCGTGGGCCTGAACGCGCTGATCCAGCACAAGGGCGCGAAGACCGGCCTGATCTGCACCGCCGGGCATGAGGACAGCCTTGAAATCCGGCTGGGCCACAAGGAAGACGGCTACCGCTACGATCCCGAATACCCGCCCGCGACGATGATCGTGCCGCGCTACCTGCGCCGGGGCGTCAGCGAACGGGTGCTGTCGGACGGCACCGTCCGCACGGCGCTGAACGAGGATGACGTGCGCGCGGCTTGCGAGCTGTTCCGCTCGGAAGGGGTGGAAACTGTCGCGATCAGCTTCGTCTGGTCGGTCCTTCACCCCGACCACGAACGCCGCGCGGCCGAGATCGTGCGCCAGATGATGCCGGGCGTGATCCTGACGCTGGGGTCGGAGCTTTATCCGCAGGTGCGCGAATATACCCGCACCTCGACCGCGGTGGTGAACGCCTATCTCGCCCCGATCATGAAGCGCTATGTCGATGCGGTGGATGCCTATTTCCGCGCGCTCGGCGCGAAGCAGCCGGTGCGCTACTACCAGTCGAACGGCGGCCTTGCCATCGGGCAGGCGATGACGGACCGGTCGGTCTACGCGATCAACTCCGGCCCCGCCTCGGCGCCCGCCGCCGGGCAATATGTCTGCGAACCCTTCGGCAAGCGCGACGTGATTTCCGTCGATATGGGCGGCACCTCCTTCGACATCACGCTGACCAAGGATGGCCTGACCAACATCAACAAGAATATCGACTTCCTGCGCTACCGGATCGGGGTGCCGATGATCCAGGTCGAAACGCTGGGCGCGGGCGGTGGCTCCATCGGCTGGATTGATGAGATGGGGCTGATGCAGATGGGGCCGCAATCGGCCGGATCGGACCCCGGACCGGCCTGCTACGGGCAGGGCGGGACCGAACCGACCGTGTCGGACGCCAACCTTGTGCTGGGCTACCTGAACCCGGACGGGCTTGTGGGCGGGCGGCTGCCGCTCGACGCGAAACTGGCGCGCGAGGCGGTGAAATCGCGGCTGGCCGATCCGCTGGGCCTGTCGGTCGAACGCGCGGCCTATGGGATGTTCACCATCGTCAACGCCAACATGGTCAACGGCATCCGCCGCGTGACCGTGGAACGCGGCTATGATCCGCGCGACTTCGTGCTGGTCGGCGCCGGGGGCGCGACGGCGGCCCATATCACGGCGCTGGCCGAGGAGATGGGGATCGGGACCATCGTCCTGCCGAAGCTCGCCTCGGGCCTTTGCGCCTTTGGCCAGATCATCTCGGACGTGAAGTACAACTACATGGCCACCGCGCCGCTACGGCTCGACAATGACGAGGCTTACGCGAAGATCGACAGCCTTTTCAATGAGATCGAGGCACAGGGCATCGCGCATCTGAAGGATGACGGTTTCGCCAAGAAGGACATCGACATCCGCCGCAGCCTTGACATGCGCTATGTCGGGCAGGTGCATGAATGCACGGTGGACATCGGGACCTTCAAGGTCGACGCCAAGTCGATCGAGAAGATCAAGGAGGCGTTCCACAAGCGGCACGAGCAGCTTTACACCTACTCCGAACGCCATTCGACGGTCGAGGTGGTGAATATCGAAAGCACCGTCTACGGCCGTGTGGAAAAGCCGAAACGGATGGCCATCGCCAGGGGCAAGCCGGTGGCAAACGCCCTGAAGGCGCATCGCGAGGCGGTGTTTTCGGCCGATGGCAAGCGGGTCAGGACGCCGGTCTATGACGGCGCGCTGATCGGGGCCGGTGCCAAGATCGCGGGCCCCGCCATCATCGAAGAGGTGACCACCACCATCGTGATCCAGCCCGGCTGGGTTGCGGCGCTGGATGAAAGCGGGTCCTACCTCATCACCAGGGTCAGGAAGGGGGGCTGATGCAACGGCTCGGCGCAGACAAGGTAACGGTGGCCTTCGAAGGCCTCACGGCGCTCAGCGAGGTCGATCTGGAGGTTTCTCCCGGCCAGATCGTCGGGCTGATCGGGCCGAACGGGGCGGGCAAGACCACCCTTGTCAACGTGCTGACCGGGTTTCAGGCCCCGACCGGCGGGGCGGTGTCGCTTGGCGGCACCGTCCTGTCGGGCCTGAAACCGCATGAGATCCGCCGCCAGGGCGTCGCCCGCACCTTTCAGGGCGGGCGGCTTTTCCGCGATCTGCCGGTGATCGACAATCTTGAGGTGACGGGGATCGGGCTTGGCCAAAGCCGCCGGGCGGCGATTGCCGAGGCGGAGCGGATGCTCGACTGGGTCGGCATCGGCGCGCTGGCCGACCGGATCGCGGGGACCTTGCCCTATACCGACGAACGCCGCGTCGCCATCGGTCGGGCGTTGATGGGCAAGCCCGCCTTCGTCCTTCTCGACGAACCCGCCGCGGGGATGAGCGCGGCTGAGGCCGCCGATCTTGCCGCCCTGATCCGCCGCATCGCGGGCGAGATGGGCTGCGGCGTTCTTCTGATCGAACACAATGTCGGGCTGGTGCTGGACCTGTGCGATCCTATCGCGGTCCTCGATTCCGGCGCGATCATCGAAACCGGGGCGCCCGCCGCGATCCGCGCTTCGGAAAAGGTGCGCCACGCCTATATGGGGACCGCCGCCGATTCTGACCTGCCGGTTCTGGAGGTGATGGAATGAGCTTGCTGGCGCTTTCGGACGTCACCATCCGCTATGGCCGCCTGACGGCGGTGCGCAATGTCGCCCTGACCTTGGCAGAGGGGGAGGTTCTGTTCATCACCGGGCCGAACGGGGCGGGCAAATCCTCGCTTCTGCGGGCCATCGCCGGGGTGACGCCGCCCGCCGGGGGACGGATCGACTTTGCCGATCACGACATCACCGGCCGCGCGCCCGAGGATATCGCGCGGCTTGGCCTCTCGATGGTGCCGGAGGGGCGCGACGTCTTCGCCTCGCTCACCATCGAGGAAAACCTGATGGTCGGCGCCGGGATGCATGTGAAGGAAAGCAACTGGCGCGCAAGGGTGACGAATGCGCTTGAGGAAGTGTATGAGACCTTCCCGATCCTCAGGGACCGCCGCCACGCGCAGGCGGGGCTTCTGTCGGGCGGGCAGCAGCAGATGCTGGTGATCGGCCGCGCGCTGATGACCAACCCGCGCCTTGTCGCTATCGACGAACCCTCGCTTGGCCTTGCGCCGAACATCACCGACCAGGTCTATGAACGGCTGATCGCACTGCAAGGCCAGCGCAAGCTGACACTTCTGATCGTCGAACAAAGCTCCACCCGCGCGATGATGGTCGGCGGGCGGATGATCCTGATGCGCGGCGGCGAGGTGCTGATCGACGGCGATGCCCGCGCCATGGGACAGTCCGAGGCCATGCAGGCCGCCTATTTCGGTTATGGGGAACACTGATGTCCGCGATCCTGCAAATCCTGTTCGACGCGCTCAGCCTCGGGTCCCTCTATGCGCTCGGCGCGCTGGGGATCGCGCTGATCTTCGGGGTCATGCGGCTGGTGAACTTCGCCCATGGCGACGTGATCGCCTTTTCGATCTTCGCGCTCCTCTGGCCGTCGGTCGATGTGGTGGCGCGGGTGGGGGCGGGGAACCTGCCGTGGTTCCTTCTGATCCCCTTCGTCCTTGCCGTCGGTGCGGGGCTGTCGGTGCTGGCGGAGCTGACGGTCTTTCGCCGTTTCCGCAACGCCAGTCCCGCGACGATGATGATCGCCTCCTTCGCGCTGGGTTTCGTGATCCGCTACTTCCTCCTGATGCTCTATTCGAGCCGGCCGAAGTCGATCTCGCTTCTTCCGGCGCTGAGCCAGCCGGTCGAGATCCTGGGCGCGCGTATCCCGCTCTTGCAGGTCATCACCATCCTCGCGACCGTCGCCATCCTCTTCGGGCTGACCTCATTCCTGCGCCGCACCCGCTTCGGGCTTGAGATGCGGGCGGCGGCGGAAAACTTCACCATGGCGCGGATGCTGGGGGTGCGGGCCAACCGGGTCATCATGGGGGCCTTCGCGCTGTCGGGCGCGCTGGCCGCCGCCATCGGCCTGATCCTTGGCAGCCAGACCGGGACGGCGGATATCCAGATGGGCGCGAATGTCATGCTGATGGCTTTCATCGCCACCGTCATTGGCGGGCTGGGCAGTCTGCCGGGCGCGGTCATTGCGGGGTTCCTCCTCGGCGCGGCCTCGGTCGTGATGCAGGTGACGCTGCCCATCGACGCGCGGCCCTTCCGCGATGCCTTCGTCTATGGCGCGGTGATCGCGATCCTGATCGTGCGGCCGCAGGGCCTGCTCTCGGGGCGCGGCACGAAGGAAAGGGTGTGACCATGGCCAAGCGGACCTCTATCGCCGGGCGCACCATCGCCACGCCGCTGATCCTGTCGGCGCTGCTTCTGGCCTTCGCGCTCTTGGCCGTCATGGTCGGGTCGAAGCCCTTCAACCAGACCATCATCGACATCTTCCTGCGGGTGATCCTTGTCGTCGGGCTTTACGTCTTTGTCGGCAATTCCGGCGTCATCAGCTTTGGCCATATCGGGTTCACCTGCCTTGGCGCCTATGCCGCCGCCTGGCTGACCATGCCGCCGATGATGAAACAGACCCTGCTGCCGGGATTGCCGGACTGGCTGATCGCGCTGCAACTGCCCTACTGGGCGGGGGCGATCCTGGCCGCGCTTTGGGCCGCGCTCTGGGCGGGGATCTTCGGCAAGGTACTGATGCGGCTGTCGGGGATCGCGGCCTCTATCGCGACCTTCGCGATGCTGGCGATGATCAACACGATCTATTCGAACTGGGAGGACGTGACGGGCGCGACCTCATCCGTCGTGGGCATCCCGATCCTGCGCTCCATCTGGCCCTTCCTGATTGCCGCGATCCTTGCCGTCTTCATCGCCTGGGGCCATGCCATCAGCCGCACCGGCCTTGCGCTGCGCGCCGCGCGGGACGAACCGACGGCGGCATCCGCCTCGGGCATCGACCTGCCGCGCGAACGGCTGATCGCCTTCATCGTCTCGGGCGCGATCATGGGCATGGGGGGCGCGCTTTTTGCCCATTCCATCGGCGTCGTGACGCCCGATACCTTCTACCTCGGCCTGACCTTCATCACGCTTTCGATGCTGGTCGTCGGCGGCATGGGCAGCCTGTCGGGCGCCGTTCTTGGCGTCCTGATCCTGTCGAGCCTGATCCAGGCGCTGCGCTGGCTTGAGGCCGGGGTCAGCATCGGCACATCGACCTTCGCCATCCCCAACGGGGTGCAGGAAATCGCCCTTGGGATCGTCATGGTAGCGATCCTCGCCTTCCGCTCGGCGGGCATCATGGGCAACCGCGAACTCGGCTGGCCAAAGGCCCGCCCGGTGGCTCCGGCAACGACCGGACAACAACAACCAGAGCTCAACAAGGGAGTATCGAAATGAAAAGACTGACATGTCTGACGACGGCCGCGCTGGTGGGCGCGACCGGACCGGCGCTGGCGCAGGACGACCGGGTGGTGGTCGGCTTTGCGACGGCGGAATCGGGCTTCATGCAGGCCTATGACAAGCCCGCGCAGGACGCCGCGATGATCCGCATCAAGGAGATCAACGAGGCGGGCGGGCTGCTCGGCAAGCAGATCGAGGTGGTCAATGCCGACACCAAGACCGACCGGGCCGAGGGCGCGAAGGCCGGTCTGACGGTGATAGACGAGGGCGCGGACCTTGTCGTCGTCTCCTGCGACTATGACTTTGGCGCCCCGGCGGCGCTGGCGGCGGAAAGCCAGGGCCTTGTGTCCTTCTTCCTCTGCGCGGAGTCGATCAAGGCGGGCATTCAGGGCGTCGGCCCGCACAGCTTCTCCGCCTCGGTGCTGGCCGCCGTGCAGGGCGCGACCATGGCGCAATGGGCCTATGAGAAGAAGGGCGCGCGCAATTTCTACCGCCTGCTTGACACCTGGACGGAGTATAACAAGGGCATCTGCGACGGCTTCGACTGGGCCATGCCGCAACTGTCCGAGGCGAAGCTGGTGGGCGAGGATACGTTCAAGAACGAAGACGCCTCCATCGCCGCGCAGATCACCCGGATCAAGTCGCTGCCCGAAGAACCCGACGCGATCATGCTTTGCACGATGATGCCGGGCGCGGTGTCGGCCATCAAGCAGATCCGCGCGGCGGGCATCAATTCGATGATCCTGAACGGCTCGGCCGTGGACGGGTCCTACTGGCTGTCCGCCGTGCCGGACCTGTCGAACTTCTTCGTGCCGGTGCAGGGCTCCGTCTATGGCGACGATCCGAACGCCGACGTGACCACCTTCAACGCCAAGTACAAGGAAACGACCGGCGGCGATCCGTCGACCCAGTACACCTATCCGGGCTATGTGATGATCGACGTCTGGGCCAAGGCGGTGGAGCGTGCGGGGACGACCGAGGCAGGCGCCGTGGTGGCGGAACTTGAGAAGATGAACGAGGAGCCGACCCTTTTCGGCCCGCGCACCTTCACGCCGGAACTGCACCACCAGAACAAGGCGCGCTACCTGATCGTCGAGACGACGGGCGGCAAGCCCGCCGTGGTCGATGAATGGACGATCGCCGAGCCGATCCCGGTTGCCGAACTGATGAAGTAAGGCTTCACTACCCTTGCCGGTCGCGCCCCCGCGCGGCCGGCCCTTGCAGGAGACAGACCCATGACCCGGCCCGAAGCCCGCGCCACGCAACTGATCGAGGATGACGCCGTCCGCGTGACCCGTTTCGACTTCGTCCCCGGCGCGGAGACCGGCTGGCACCGGCACGGAATGGACTATGTCATCACCGCGATCACCGATTGCGCGATGCTGCTGGAAGAACCGGGCGGCGCCGTGCGCGAGGTTCTGGTGCGCGCGGGCGAGGCCTACAAGCGCGCCGCCGGTGTCGAACACAACGTCGTCAACAACGGCCCCGACCCGATGAGCTTCATCGAGGTGGAACTGAAGCCCTGAACGGGCAAAGCGCTGTGGCCCGGCGCTCGGGCTTTCGCTATAGCATTTCGGGTTTACACTGACTCAGAATTTGAACCTGTTTCGTTCGAATTCTGATACTTACTTTCTCAACGTAAACCCGAAACGCTTTAATCTCCGCCCATGCGTGACATCAACATCAAGGCAATCGAGTATTTCGAATCCGTAGCCCGGCTTGGCTCCGTCACCAAGTCGGCGGAGGAGCTTGGCGTTTCGCCCTCTGCCGTCAGCCAGCAGATCCGCCATCTGGAAACCCAGTTCGGTGTGAAGCTTTTCCGTCGCGAAAAGCGCCGCCTGACCCTGACCCAGGACGGGGAGATCCTGTTTCAGACTGCCGCGCAGGCCTTTGGCGCGCTTCGCAACGTGCGCAGCGCGATCACCCGGCAGCGCGATCTGCGCAACCTGATCATCCGGGTCAGCCCCAGCTTCGGTGTCCGCTGGCTTGGCCCCCGGATCGCGGGGTTTCTGGCCGACAATGCCGAATGGAACATCCGCATCGACGCGCGCGCAGGAAAAACCGTGGCTTGACCAGACGGTCGCCGCCGCCAAGGATTTCATCAAAGGCCGTTGAGGGAGGACCGCATGACCGATATCCGCACCAAGAAGCTTATCAACGCGCCCGAGGACCTGATCGCCGAGGCGATCGAGGGCATGGTCGCCGCCCATCCCGACATGCTGGTGGTCGAAGGTGCCACGGGCCGCGCGGTGGTCGCCGTCGATGGCCCGCGCGAGGGCAAGGTGGGCATCGTGATCGGCGGCGGATCGGGGCATGAACCGGCGTTTGCTGGCTATGTCGGGCGCGGTCTGGCCGATGCGGCGGCGGTCGGCAATGTCTTTGCCTCGCCCAGCCCGGAACAGATCATGGATGCCGCCCGCGCGGTCGAGGGCGGGGCCGGGGTGATGTTCCTTTACGGCAATTACACCGGCGATGTGATGAACTTCGACATGGCGGCGGAGGAATGCACGGCGGCGGGCATCCCGGCGCGGTCGGTGCAGGTCACCGACGATGTCGCCTCGGCCCCCGCCGAACGGGCGGGCGAACGGCGCGGCATCGCGGGCGATTTCTTTGTCTTCAAGGTCGCGGGGGCGGCCGCCGAACAGGGCCGCGACCTTGACGGCTGCGAGGCCGCCGCGCGCGCCGCGAACGCCAACACCCGGTCGATGGGCGTGGCGCTCAGCGCCTGTTCCATGCCCCAGACCGGCAAACCGAATTTCGAGATCGGTCATGACGAGATGGAAATCGGCATGGGCCTGCATGGCGAGCCGGGGATGCGGCGTGGCAAGCTGGAACCGGCGGACGCGGTGACGGACGAATTGCTGGCCCCGGTGATCGCCGATCTTGGCCTGGCTGCGGGGGATGAGGTCGCGGTGCTGGTCAACGGCCTTGGCGCGACCGGGCAGCTTGAGCTTTACATCATCCACCGCCGCGTGGCGCAGACGCTCAAATCGCTCGGCGTGGCGATCCATCATTCCTGGGTCGGCGAATACGCGACCTCGCTGGAAATGGCCGGGGCTTCGGTCACGCTGATGAAGCTTGACGCCGACCTCAAGGCCTTGCTCGACACGCCCTGCCGGACGCCCGCGCTGACGGTCGGCAACGTCCTGCCGCCCGCCGCCGGGCGCCGGGTCCGCAGGGCGGCGGGGAATGCGCAGGCGAAAGCGGTGGTGGATCGCAGCACGCTGAAGACGGAGGGTGAGGTCACGCCCGCGATCTTCCGCGCGATGATGCGGAAGGCGGGCGATGCGATTGCCGAAAACCGCGACTGGCTGTCGGAGCTTGACGGCGTGATCGGCGATGGCGACCACGGCATAACGATGGATATCGGCTGGACCGCCGTGCGCAAGGCCCTGGACGCCGCGCCGGGGGATGAGACGGTAAGCGAGACCTCCGACCGCATGGCCAAGGCGTTCCTCGATGCTGTCGGCGCCTCCTCCGGCCCGCTTTACGCCAGCGCCTTCCGCAGCGCCGGGGCGGCGGTGTCGGACCGGCTGAACCTTGACGCCGGGGCGTTGGTCGCCTGGGTGGCGGGGATGTGCGACGGCATCCTTGCGCGTGGCGGGGCCGCGGTGGGCGACAAGACGATGATCGACGCCTGGGTGCCTGCGCTCGAGGCGGCGCGGGCCGCACTGGCCGGGGGTGGCGACCTGCGCGCCTGCCTCGCCGCCGCCGCCGAAGGCGCGCGAAAGGGGCGCGACCACACCGCCACGATCGAAAGCCGCCGGGGCCGGTCGGCCAAGCTTGGGGCGCGCTCCATCGGCCATGTGGACCCCGGCGCCGCCTCGGCCCATGTCCTGCTTGCGGCGATCCGAGACGCGGTCTGACGCGCCCCCCCTGACGCCGGAACGACACGTCCGCCGACAAAGGCGCGCGGCATGGGTGCGCGGGCGGTGAAAGCGGGCTACAAGGGCGGCAGGTGCAAGACCGCGAAGGGCAGGCCGATGGACAAGCAGATCTACATTTTGAACGGGCCGAACCTGAACCTCCTTGGTCGCCGCCAGCCGGAGATCTACGGGGGCGAGACGCTGGAGGACGTGCTGGCCCGCGCGGGCGGCGTTGCGAAGGCGCTTGGCCTGACGGTGCGTGGCCTTCAGTCCAACCATGAGGGCGAGCTGATCGGCTGGATCCATGAGGCGCGCGACAAGGCCGCCGGGATCGTCATCAATCCGGGCGCTTTCACCCATACTTCGGTCGCCATCCTCGACGCGCTGAACGCCTTCGACGGCCCGGTGATCGAGGTCCATATCTCCAACATCCACAAGCGCGAGGCGTTCCGCCATCACTCCTATGTCTCGCTGCGCGCGGACGGGGTGATCGCGGGCTGCGGGACGGAAGGTTACGACCTCGCGCTCAGGCGTCTGGCCACGCTTCTGGCCTGACGTGCGGGGCCGTCGCGACGGCGGCATCAAAAAGCGTTCGGCAGCGCTTGACGGGACCCGCGCGCATGCCTATTACGCACTCCACGCTCGGGCGGCGATCCGGGCGGGTGGACACGCGGTTGTAGCTCAGTTGGTTAGAGTACCGGCCTGTCACGCCGGGGGTCGCGGGTTCGAGCCCCGTCAACCGCGCCACCACCCCGGATCGCCCGAGCCGTTCCCGAAAGGGACCGCCAGAAATGGCACCCATGCGCGGTTGTAGCTCAGTCGGTTAGAGTACCGGCCTGTCACGCCGGGGGTCGCGGGTTCGAGCCCCGTCAACCGCGCCACCTCTCCCCGCCCCGCCCGCGTTGATTCGTCCCGGTGACGGTCGCTTGTCTTTCGGCTATGCCCCATGGGCGCAGGAGAAAGGGGAACGCGGTGGAGATTCTCGACAGGATACCGATGAACATCGCCGTTCTGGCGGCTCTGACGCTGGGACTTGCGCCGTTTTTCCCCGAACCGCATCTCTGGGAAAAGCTGAAGATGCTGGTCGCCGGGACGCTGGTCAGGCCGCTCGATATCTTCGACCTCATGCTTCACGCCGCGCCCTGGGCGGTGCTGATCGCGAAACTGATCCGCATGGCGCTGCTGCGCGGGTAGGGGCGTTACCAAACCGTTTCCCAAACGTCATCGCCCCGGCATCGGGGCGACACGATGGTGCCGTACCGCAGGCCTGTGAAGCAACCCGTTTCGGAGATCATCCATGCCTGCCATCCGTATGTCCCGCCGCCAGACCCTGATCGGATCGACCGCCTTTGCCACAAGCCTCGCCCTGCCGTCTCTCAGCCGGGCGCAGTCGCGACCGCTTATCACCCATGGCGTCCAGTCCGGCGATGTCACCCATGACGGGGCGGTGATCTGGGCGCGCGCCGACCGCGAGGCGAAGATGATGATCGAATGGGCGACGACCGAAGGTTTCGCCGATGCCACCCGCGTGCAGCCGCTGGACGTCGGCGCGCCGACCGATTTCACCGGCAAGCTTCTGCTCGACGGGCTGCCCTCGGATCAGGACATCTTCTACCGCGTCACGATGCGCGATCTGGCCGATGCCAATGCGACCTCCGAACCCGTCACGGGGCATTTCCGCACGGCGCCGATGGGCCTGCGCGACATTTCCTTCGTCTGGTCCGGCGATACGGCTGGGCAGGGCTGGGGCATCGACGAGGCGCGCGGCGGGATGAAGACCTATGCCACGATGGCCGCGCATCGGCCCGACTTCCTGATCCATTCCGGCGATACCGTCTATGCCGATGGCCCGATGGTGGCCGAGGTCGACCTCAAGGACGGCACAAAGTGGAAGAACCTGCTGACCGAGGCCAAGTCCAAGGTAGCCGAGACGCTGGACGAATTCCGTGGCCAGCATCTTTACAACATGCTCGACCGGAACGTGCGCGCCTTCAACGCCGATGTGCCGGTCTTTTACCAGTGGGACGACCATGAGGTGACGAACAACTGGTATCCCGATGAAATCCTCGCCACGGACGACCGCTATACCGTCAAGTCCATGCAACTGCTGTCGTCGCGTTCGGCGCGCGCCTTTCATGAGATGTATCCGATCCGCTCAAACCTGTCGGAGCCTTATCGGGTCTACCGCAAGGTTGCCTACGGGCCGCTTCTGGACATCTTCTTCATCGACATGCGCAGCTACCGGGGTGACAACACCGCGAATGACGAACCCGGCGGCGCGCCCTTCCTTGGCGCCGAGCAGAAAGCCTGGCTGAAGCGTGAACTGGCGGCAAGCCGTGCGGTCTGGAAGGTGATCGCGGCCGACATGCCGATCGGGATGGTGGTCAAGGACGGCGACACGGCGTTTGAGAATGCCGCGAATGGCGACGGGCCGGCGCTTGGCCGGGAACTCGACATCGCCGAGGTGCTGAGCTTCATCAAACATGCCCGCGTGACCAATACCGTCTGGCTGACCGCCGACGTGCATTACACCGCCGCGCATCACTACAGCCCTGACCGGGCGCAGTTTCAGGACTTCGAACCGTTCTGGGAATTCGTCTCTGGTCCGCTTCATGCCGGGACGTTCGGGCCGAACGGCTATGACAACACCTTCGGCCCCGAGATCCGCTTTGCCAAGCACCCGAGCGAGGCGCAGGGCGCGAACCTGCCGCCTTCCGACGGGCTTCAGTTCTTCGGCAAGGTCGATATCTCGGCGGCGACCCGGGTGATGAGCGTGCGCCTGATGGATGTGGCCGATACCGAACTCTGGTCGGTTGAACTTCAGCCGGTTCTGGCCTGAACCGGACCGGGCGGGTTCAGGCCCGCCCGGCCTCCGCCCGCCTCAAAGCGTCATGCGATAGCGCACATGCCCGTCCTCGGGCGTGTAGCTGTCGTAAAGGGCGCGGGCGCGGGCGTTGTCGCGGCCGGTGTGCCAGTAGAGGCGTTTCCAGCCCTTCGCGCGGGCAAGCGCCCTCAGATCGTCGATCAGCGCCCGGCCGATACCGCCGCCACGTTGCGCTTCATCGACAAAAAGGTCCTCAAGATAGCAGTCGTCGCCCGCGACCCAGGTCGAGGCGTGATGCTGATGGATGGCGAAGCCGAGGATGTCGGGGCCGTTCACGGCAAGGCGCATGTTCAGCGCGGAATCCGGTGACATCAGCCGCGCCCAGGTGAAGGCGGTCGTCTCTTCCGGTAGCGGATGGTCGTAGAAGGTCAGGTAGGCCTGCCAGAGGCGCCGCCACCCGGCCTCATCCTCTGCCCGCGCGTCGCGGATGGTCGGGGTCATGTCAGGAACTCCAGAAGCGCGCGGGCCGTTTCCCCGGGTGCGGTGTCGATGAAGAAATGCCCGCCGGGGATGGTTGCAGAGCGCATGTCGGCCAGCCGGTCGGCCCAGGTGGCAGGCACGTCATAGGCCCGCGCCATGGCGCCCGCCGCGCCGTAAAGGACAAGCGCGGGGTGGGGGACCTTGCGGCCCAGATCGCCCTCATCCAGCGCGAAATCGAGGCTGGCGGCGGCGCGGTAGTCGTCGCACATCGCGCGCACGGTCTTCGGGTCGCGCCAGGCCGTGCGGTAGGCCTCCAGCTGGTCTGCATCGAAATCGTCCAGCCGCGCACCGCCCCAGCCCAGAAGGCAGCTTTCGAAGAAATAGTCGGGGTCGGACAGGATCAGCCGTTCGGGGAAGGGTTCCGGCTGGGCGAGGAAGAACCAGTGGTAATAGCTCGCCGCGACCTGCCTTGTGAGGTCGCAAAGCAGGTGTTGGGTCGGCACGATGTCCATCAGCACCAGCCTGCCGATCCGGCCCGCGTCATCGTCCAGCGCCATCCGGTGCGCCACCCGCGCGCCCCGGTCATGGCCTGCAAGGTCAAAGCGATCATGCCCAAGCGCCGCCATCAGCGCCGCCATGTCGCGGCCCATCTCGCGGAAGGTGTAGTTTTCCACCCCTTCGGGCTTCGAGGACGCGCCATAGCCGCGCAGATCGGCGGTCACGACGGTGAAATGCCCGGCCAGCACCGGCGCCACCTTGTGCCATAACGCGCGGGTCTGCGGGAAGCCGTGCAGCAGCAGGACCGCCGGGCCGGAACCGCCGGTGGAACAGGCGATCTCCTGCCCGTTCACGGCGATCCGATGCCCGGCAAAGCCCGTCATTCGTTCAGCGCGGCAAGGATGCGCGCCCAGCTCCGAATGCCCTTGTGAAAGCTCTTCACGTCATATTTCTCATTCGGGCTGTGGATCGCGTCGTCATCATTGGCGAACCCGATCAACATCGCGTCCATGCCAAGGATTTCCTTGAAGAAACCGGCGATGGGGATCGACCCGCCCATGCCGACGATCACCGCCTCGCGGTCCCATTCGTCCGACAGCGCCCGTTTCGCGGCGGCGAATTCCGGCCGGTCGGTGTTCATCACGGCGGCGGGGGAACCTTCGAGGTCGCTGTCCCATGTCACCCGCGCATCGACCGGCAGGCGCGCCGCGACATGGGCGCGGATCTTTTCGCGCAGGTCGTCGGGGTCCATGTCGCCGACCAGTCGGCAGGTGATCTTGCAATGCGCCTCGGCCGGGATGACGGTTTTCGACCCGGCGCCCTGATAGCCGCCCCAAAGCCCGTTGATCTCAAGCGTCGGGCGCGACCATTGCTGTTCCAGCGTGGAATAGCCCTGTTCGCCATGCGGGACGGTGTAGCCGACGCTGGTCAGATAGTCCTTCTCGTCAAAGCCGGTGTTGTTCCATTGCTCCAGCAGCGCGGGCGGCACCTCATGCACGCCGTCATAGAACCCCTCGACCGCGACGCGGCCGGTTTCGGGATCGTGGAAGGAGGCGACGATCTTCGCAATCTCGCGCAGCGGGTTCAGGCCCGGCCCGCCGTAATGGCCCGAATGCAGGTCGATCTTCGGCCCGTGCAGGGTGAATTCGTCCTTCAGCATCCCGCGCAACTGCCCGGCGATGGACGGCACACCGGGGGAGACCATGGAAGTATCGCAGATCAGCGCGATCTCGGCCGTCAGCTCGCCCGCGTTTTCGTGCATGAAGGGGATGAGGGAGGGCGACCCCGATTCCTCTTCCCCCTCAAGGAACACCGTGATCTTGCCGGGCAGGGTGCCATGCACCGCCTTCCAGGCGCGGCAGGCCTCGATAAAGGTCATCAACTGGCCCTTGTCATCCGATGACCCGCGGCCCCGGATCACTTTTCCGTTCGGCGTGTCCTCGATCGCGGGTTCGAAGGGCGGGGTCTTCCACTGCGACAGCGGATCGACCGGCTGCACGTCGTAATGGCCGTAAAAGAGCAGGTGCTTGCCCGCACCGCCCGCATGGCCAACCACCATCGGATGGCCCGGCGTCTTGCGCGCCGAGGCGTCGAAACCCAGCGATTCCAGGTCCTTGGCCAGCCAGTCGGCGGCCTTGGCGCAGTCTTCCCTGTAAGCCGGATCGGTGGAAATCGACGGAATGCGCATGAGGCCGAAAAGCCGTTCCATCGCTTCTGGAAGGGTGTCGTCGATACGGGCCAGGACGGCGTCGAGGGACATGGGGCGCGCTCCTTCTTGCGGGTTCGCGGCAACCCTAGCGATGCCGCCGGTGGTGTCCAGAGGGCGAGGCCCCCCAAGGGAAAGGGGGGCGGCAATTTGTACACTGACGGGATCGCGACTTGACCTTTATCAATGTGGAATGCGAACAGGGGCTCTAAGCCCGAGGGTAAGGAACAAGGGCCGGGAGACAGACATGAACTACGACGCACAGATCGACCAGGCGCTGAAGCGGCTTCACGACGAAGGCCGGTACCGCACCTTCATCGACATCGAGCGGCGCAAGGGTCAGTTCCCCAAGGCGATCTGGTCGCGCCCCGACGGGTCCGAACAGGAAATCACCGTCTGGTGCGGCAACGATTACCTCGGCATGGGCCAGCACCCGGTGGTGTTGCAGGCGATGCACGAGGCGCTGGACGCCACCGGCGCCGGGTCGGGCGGGACGCGCAACATTTCCGGCACCACGGTCTATCACAAGCGGCTTGAGGCCGAACTGGCCGACCTGCATCAGAAGGAAGCGGCGCTGGTCTTCACCTCGGCCTATATCGCCAACGACGCCACGCTTTCGACCCTGCCGAAGCTTTTCCCCGGCCTCATCATCTATTCCGACGCGCTGAACCATGCCTCGATGATCGAGGGCGTGCGTCGCAACGGCGGTGCCAAGCGCATCTTCCGCCACAACGACGTGGCCCATCTGCGCGAGCTTTTGCAGGCCGACGATCCCGCCGCGCCGAAGCTGATCGCCTTCGAATCGATCTATTCCATGGATGGCGACATCAGCCCGATGGAGGCGATCTGCGATCTGGCGGACGAATTCAACGCGCTGACCTATCTCGATGAGGTTCACGCCGTGGGCATGTACGGCCCCCGTGGCGCGGGCGTGGCCGAAAAGCTGGGCCTGATGGGGCGCATCGACATCATCAACGCGACGCTGGCCAAGGCCTATGGCGTGATGGGCGGCTACATCGCCTCCACCGCCAAGATGTGCGACGCGATCCGGTCCTATGCGCCGGGCTTCATCTTCACCACCTCGATCCCGCCCGCGGTCGCGGCGGGGGCGGCGGCTTCGGTCCGGCACCTCAAGACCGATCAGGGCCTGCGCGACAAGCAACAGGAACATGCCCGCATCCTGAAAATGCGGCTGAAGGCGCTTGGCCTGCCGATCATCGACCATGGCACCCATATCGTGCCGGTCCATGTCGGCGATCCGGTGCATTGCAAGAAAATCTCGGACATGCTGCTTGAGCATTACGGGATCTACGTTCAGCCGATCAACTTCCCGACCGTTCCGCGCGGGACGGAACGTCTGCGCTTCACGCCGTCGCCTGTCCATTCTTCGGGCGATATCGACCATCTTGTCCGCGCGATGGACAAACTCTGGTCGCACTGTGCGCTGAATCGTGCTGAACTCTCTGCCTGAGGGCATGAACGGTCGCATTCGGCCTTGCCCTGTGGTAACAGTTGAACAATAGGACGGCATAAAGGGCGACGAATCGTCGGCCGTCTGGGGATAGTACGGGGCAGCGGGATGATCGGGCGGAGGACTCCTCCTTCGACGCAGGAAGAGAGCAAACCCAAAGGGTTTGACGATTTCGAGGTGCGCCTTGGCGACACCATGCGCGGCGAACGCGCGACGATGGCCAAATCCCTTCTCGACGTTCAGCGCGAATTGAAGATCAAGGCAAGTTACATTGCCGCGATCGAGAATTGCGACGTCTCGGCGTTCGAAACGCCGGGTTTCGTCGCGGGCTATGTCCGGTCCTACGCGCGCTATCTGGGCATGGACCCGGAATGGGCGTTTCAGCGCTTCTGCGAAGAGGCGAATTTCACCGTCTCCCATGGCATGTCCGCCGCCGCCTCTGGTCCGAAGAAATCCGTGGGCGTTCTGGCGACCGCCTATGCCGATCCGCTGGCCAATCCCAAGGCGCCCTTCGTGCCGCAGGGGGAAAGCGTCTGGTCGGGCATCCAGCCGGGCGCCATCGGCTCCATCGCCGTGCTGCTGATCCTGATCGGCGGTCTGGGCTATGGCGGCTGGACGGTCCTGAACGAGGTGCAGAAGGTGCAGCTTGCCCCCGTCGATCAGGCGCCGGGCGTGGTGGCAGAGCTTGATCCGCTGTCTTCGGCAGGCGGCAAGGCCGCAAACCAGGCCGAGGCGACGGAGATCGCGCTGGCCCAACGCCCCGCCACCGATGAGGCGCCGCAGCCCGAGGCCTTCGACCGCCTCTACCGGCCCGAGGCGCTGGACGTTCCCGTCCTTGTCGCCCGCGACGGTCCCATCGCCGCCATCGACCCGCGCACCGTGGGCGCGCTGGCCGATGCCGTTCCGCAGGCCGATGCCGAAGATGCCGTCAACGCGGCGGTGAAACTCGCGCTGGGGGATACGCCGGTGCAGGTCGTCGCCCCCGATGCGCCGCAGGTGGAGCTTCTGGCGGTGCGCCCGGCCTGGGTCCGCGTGACCTCGGCCGATGGCACCACGATCTTCGAAAAGGTTCTGGACGCGGGCGAACGCTATGCCCTGCCAAAGCTTGAGGAGGCGCCGGTGCTGCGCGTGGGCGAATCCGGGGCGCTTTATTTCGCCGTGAACGGCCAGACCTACGGTCCGGCGGGCGCGCGCGGATCGGTGACCAAGAACGTCACCCTGTCGCCCGATGCGCTGACCACGGCCTATGCGGTCGCCGACATGACCCAGGACGCCGATCTGGCGAAATTCGCCACCGCCGACGCGGCGGGCATGACCGGCGCCCTGGCCCCGACGGAATAGCGCCGGTTGCCGCGCCGGGCCGCACCGACTATCTAGGGCGTGACAGCGAATAGCGGCGGGAAGCCCCATGTCTCACAACCCCATCCGACCGTGGCGCGACATTGCGCGCCGCACGTCCCGGCAGATCATGGTGGGCAATGTCCCCGTGGGGGGCGATGCGCCGATCACGGTTCAGACGATGACCAACACGCTGACGACCGACGTCAAGGCGACGGTGGAGCAGGTCCAGCGCGCCGCCGGGGCCGGGGCCGACATCGTCCGCATCTCCACCCCCGATGAAGCCTCGACCCGCGCGCTGCGCCAGATCGTCGCCGAAAGCCCGGTGCCGATCGTCGCGGACATCCATTTCCACTACCGCCGCGCCATCGAGGCGGCCGAGGCGGGCGCCGCCTGCCTGCGCATCAACCCCGGCAATATCGGTGATGCGAAACGGGTGGCCGAGGTCGTGCGGGCGGCGAAGGACCACAATTGCTCGATCCGCATCGGGGTGAATGCGGGGTCGCTGGAACGGCATCTGTTGGAAAAATACGGCGAACCCTGCCCGGACGCGATGGTGGAAAGCGGGCTTGATCATATCAAGCTGTTGCAGGACAACGATTTTCACGAATTCAAGATCTCCTGCAAGGCCTCTGACGTCTTCCTTGCCGCCGCCGCCTATCAGCAACTGGCCGAGGCGACGGACGCCCCGATCCATCTGGGCATCACCGAGGCCGGGGGCCTTGTCGCCGGGACGGTGAAATCGGCGATCGGGCTCGGCAACCTGCTCTGGTCTGGGATCGGCGACACGATCCGCGTGTCGCTGTCGGCCGATCCGGTGGAAGAGGTGAAGGTCGGGTACGAGATCCTGAAATCGCTGGGCCTGCGGACGCGGGGCGTCCAGATCATCTCCTGCCCGACCTGCGCGCGGCAGGGCTTTGACGTCATCAAGACGGTCGAGACGCTGGAAAAGCGGCTGGAACACATCAAGACGCCGATGTCGCTGTCGATCATCGGTTGCGTGGTGAACGGGCCGGGCGAGGCGCTGATGACCGATTTCGGCTTTACCGGCGGTGGCGCGGGGGCCGGCATGGTCTATGTCGCCGGACGGCAGAGCCACAAGATGACGAATGACCAGATGATCGACCATATCGTCGAACTGGTCGAAGGCCGCGCGGCGGAGCTCGAGGCCGCGAAAGAGGCGGCGGAGTAGCGGGGCCAGCCCCGTCGTCCATTGGTCCTCGGACCAATGGCGCACCAATGGACACCCCCCCGAGGTATTTCCGGCAAGATGAAAGCAGGGACGTTGACGGCCCGGCGGCGGCGGATTAGCTGAGGCGCCATGGCACGCGCACCTCTTCTTCAGCTTTCCGGCATCTCCCTGACCTTCGGCGGCACGCCGGTGTTTGACGGGCTTGACCTTGTCGTCCAGCCTGCCGACCGCGTGGCGCTTGTCGGGCGCAACGGGTCGGGCAAATCGACGCTGATGAAGGTGATGGCGGGGCTTGTGGAAGCGGATGCGGGGGGCCGCGTCGTGCCGCCGGGGGTGAGCGTCGGCTATATGGAGCAGGAGCCGGACCTGACCGCCTTCGCGACGCTCGGCGATTTCGCCGCCTCGGCCCTGCCGGAGGGGGAAGGGTACAAGGTCGCGGTGGTGGCCGAGGGGTTGAAGTTCGATCCCGCGACCCCGGTCACATCGGCCTCGGGCGGGGAGCGGCGGCGCGCCGCGCTGGCGAAGTTGCTGGCCGAGGCGCCGGAACTGATGCTGCTGGATGAGCCGACCAACCATCTGGATATTCAGGCGATCCGCTGGCTGGAGGATCAGCTGCGCGAGACGCGCGCGGCCTATGTCATCATCTCCCACGACCGCGCCTTTCTGCGGGCGCTGACCAAGGCGACGCTCTGGATCGACCGGGGCGAGGTGCGGCGCAACGAGAAGGGCTTCGAGGCCTTCGAGGACTGGCGTGAGACGACCTGGGCCGAGGAGGATCTGGCGCGCCACAAGCTCGACCGCCGGATCAAGGCCGAGGCGCGTTGGGCGGTCGAAGGGATTTCGGCGCGACGCAAGCGGAACATGGGCCGGGTCAGGGCGCTTCAGGCGATGCGGGCCGAACGCGCGGCGATGATCCGGCGGCAGGGAACGGCCGACATGGCGCTGGACTCCGGTCAGGTGTCGGGCAAGCTGGTGATCGAGGCGAAAGGAATCTCAAAGGCTTTCGGCGAGAAGCTGATCCTGCGGCCCTTCGATCTGAAGGTGCTGCGTGGTGATCGGGTAGCCTTTGTCGGGCCGAATGGCGTCGGCAAGACGACGCTTCTGAAGATGCTGGTGGGCGAGGTCGCGCCGGATGCGGGATCGGTGCGTCTGGGGACGAATCTCGACATCGCCGTTTTCGATCAGGCGCGCGCGGCGCTGGATCTGGGCATGACGCTTTGGGACGGGTTGGTGAACGATCCCGAGATGCGCGTTTCCGGGCGGTCCGATCAGGTCATGGTGCGCGGCACGCCGAAGCATGTCGTGGCCTATCTGAAGGATTTCCTTTTCGATGAGGCGCAGGCGCGTGCGCCGATCGGCTCGCTTTCGGGCGGTGAAAGGGCGCGGCTTTTGCTGGCGCGGATCATGGCGAAGCCGTCGAACCTTCTGATCCTCGATGAGCCGACGAACGATCTGGATGTGGAGACGCTGGACCTGTTGCAGGACATCCTTGGCGATTATGACGGGACCGTGCTGCTGGTCAGCCACGACCGCGATTTCATCGACCGGGTGGCGACGACGACCGTGGCGCTGGAGGGCGACGGGCGCGCGGTGGTCTATGCGGGCGGCTGGACCGATTACCAGGCGCAGCGCGGGGATGACGCCCCGGTGAAGGCGGCGAAACCCGCCGCGAAACCCGCGCCTGCGGCAGAACCGAAGGTGAAGAGTGCCGCGCAAGGCCTTACGTTCACGGAAAAACACCGGCTTGAGGCGCTGCCCGGCGTGATCGAGCGGCTGGAGGCCGAGATCGGCAAGCTCTCCACCTTCCTCTCTGACCCGGCGCTCTTCACGACCGCGCCGGAAAAGTTCCGCAAAGCCTCGGAAGGGTTGGCGGAGCGGCAGGCGGCGCTGGCGGCGGCCGAGGAGGAATGGCTGATGCTGGAAGAAAAGGCCGCGACATGACCGGGCCGCTTGACGGGCTTCGCATCGTCGAGATCGCGGGCCTTGGCCCGACGCCCTTCGCGGCCATGACGCTGGCCGATATGGGGGCAGAGGTCGTCAGGATCGAACGGCCCGGCAACCGCCACCTTCTGGGGCTCGAGCATGACATCCTTGACCGGGGGCGCGGCGCGCTGCCCCTTGACCTGAAATCCGATGAAGGGCGCGCCATCGCGCGGCGGCTGATCGGGGCCGCGGACGGGCTGATCGAGGGGATGCGGCCCGGCGTGATGGAACGCCTCGGCCTCGGCCCCGGCGACTTCCCCGACAACCCGCGCCTCGTCTATGGCCGGATGACGGGCTGGGGGCAGGCGGGGCCGCTCGCGCATGCGGCGGGGCATGACATCAACTACATCTCGCTGTCCGGCGCGCTTCATGCGATCGGGACCAGGGATCGCCCGGTGCCGCCCCTGAACCTGCTGGGCGATTTCGGCGGCGGGGCGATGTATCTCGCCTTCGGCATGGTCTGCGCCTTTTTCGATGCGGCGCGGACCGGGCGGGGGCAGGTCGTCGATGCCGCGATCAGCGATGGCGCGGCGCATCTGATGGCGATGATGCAGGGGATGGCGGCGGGCGGGCTTTGGTCCGATCACCGCGAGGCGAATATCCTCGACGGGGCGGCGCCCTTCTACGGCGTCTATCGCTGCAAATGCGGTGGTTTCGTCGCGCTTGGCGCCATCGAGGCGAAGTTCTGGGCCGAGTTCCTGCGTCTGGCGGATATCGATCCCGAAGCGCTGCCCGATCAGTGGGACCGCGCCCGCTGGCCGGACCTGCGCGCCATCGTCGCCGCGCGTCTGGCCGAACGAACGCGGGAGGAGTGGACGGCCCTCATGGAAGGCTCCGACGCCTGCCTGACGCCGGTCCTGACCATCGCCGAGGCGCCCTTGCACCGCCACAACGCCGCGCGCGAGACCTATGTCACCCCCGGCGGACGGACCCAGCCCGCCCCCGCGCCGCGCCTGTCGCGCACGCCGGGGGAAATCGCGGAGACGACCGAAGGCCCGCTTGACGCCGACGCGCTGCTCAAACGGTGGAGCGCCTGAAGCCGCTGCTGCTTCTTCGTTGCGAAAATACTCCGGGGGTGTGGGGGCAGCGCCCCCACGGAGGGCCCGCGTTACCCGCGCCGCCGCCTGCGGCCGCCCTCGCCACCGCCCGCGGTGTTGAAGCTGACATCGGGCAGGGTCACGATCTTGCCAAGCTCCGGGAAGGGGGCGGTGGCATGGGGGATCGCGTTGGCGGCCACGAAGTGCTCCTGAAAGCGCGGCTCGATGGCGGTTTCGACCTTGTGGATATTGCCGACCTCGCGTTCGATCGCGGCGCGGGCGGAGGTGTCGCAAAGCGCGATCCGCGCGCCGGTGCCGGCGGCGTTTCCGGCCGAGGTGACCTTGTCCAGCGGGCAGTCGGGGATCATGCCCAGCACCATCGCGTGCTTGGGGGAGATATGCGCCCCGAAGGCGCCCGCCAGCACGACGCGGTCCACCGTTTCGATGCCCAATTCGTCCATCAACAACCGCGCGCCCGCGTAAAGCGCCGATTTGGCAAGCTGGATGGCGCGAATGTCACCCTGCGTCACGGTGATGAGCGGCCCGCCCTCGGCGGTGCCGTCATGAAGCACATAGGCATGGGTCCGCCCCTGCGGCACCGACCGCGCCGTCCCGGTCTGTTCGGCCGATCCGATCAGGCCCGAAGGGTCGACCAGCCCCGCCATGCGCATTTCCGCCACCACCTCGATGATGCCCGACCCGCAGATGCCGGTGATGCCGGTCTGCGCGGTGGCGGCGGCAAAGCCCGGATCGTCGGACCAAAGATCGCAGCCGATGACGCGGAAGCGCGGTTCCTTCGTTTCGGCGTCGATCTCCACCCGCTCGATGGCGCCGGGTGCGGCGCGTTGGCCGGAGGAAATCTGCGCGCCCTCGAAGGCAGGCCCGGTGGGCGAGGAGCAGGCCAGAACCCGGTCCTTGTTGCCCAGAAGGATCTCGGCATTGGTGCCGACATCGACGATCAGGGCGATGTCCTCGGAGGTGTAGGGCTCTTCCGACAGCGCGACGGCGGCGCAATCGGCGCCGACATGGCCCGCGATGCAGGGCAGGATATAGACCCGCGCGTTTTCGTGGATCGACAGAAGGTCCAGATCGCGCGCCGGGATCGACAGGCTTTCCGAGGTCGCAAGCGCAAACGGTGCCTGACCAAGCTCAACCGGGTCGATGCCCAGAAGCAGGTGGTGCATCACCGGGTTGCAGACAAAGACCGTTTCCACGATCAGCATCGGGTCGATGCCGCCCTCGGTCGCAATCGCCAGCGCCAGTTCGTTGATCGCCGAGCGCACGGCATTGGTCATTTCGCGGTCGCCGCCGGGGTTCATCATCGCGTAGCTGACCCGGCTCATCAGGTCCTCGCCAAAGCGGATCTGCGGGTTCATCAGGCCGGATGAGGCCAGCACATTGCCATTGCGCAGGTCGCACAGATGCGCCGCGATGGTGGTGGACCCGAGGTCGATGGCAAGGCCGTAAAGCCGCCCCTCCCAGAAACCGGGATGGATGTCGATGATGCGCACCTTGTCGTGGTGGTCCTTGTAAAGGATCACCGTCACCTTCCATTCGCCCTTGCGCAGGATCGGTTGCAAGCGGCGCAGAAGGGCGGGGTCGGCCTCTACCCCCTCGATCTGCCACTGGTCCTTCAGCGCCACGCAGAGGCGCTGAAAATCGCCCGAGGGTTCGTGCATGTCGGGTTCGGCCACCTCGACGTAATAGGCATGCGTCGCCGGGTGCATGGTGATCGCCCGCGCGGTGGCGGATTTGCGGATCACCTGGCGGTGGACCTGGCTTTCGGGCGGTACGTCGATGACCACATCGCCCATCACCTTGGCCTGACAGCCGAGGCGGCGGCCCTCTTTCAGGCCCCGGATCCGGTCATAGCGCGCCTCGACCTCATTCCATTCCGACAGCGCGGCTTCGGTGACGGTGACGCCATGCTTGGGAAACTCACCATAGCCCGGCGTGATCTGGCATTTGGAGCAGATGCCGCGCCCGCCGCAGACGCTGTCGAGGTCCACCCCCAATTGCCGCGCGGCCGTGAGGACCGGCGTTCCCAACGGAAACCGCCCCCTTTTGCCCGAGGGGGTGAAGATCACGAGGGCGTCGTCGGTCATGGCACTACTCACTCTGTTCGCCTGCCTATCTAAGCCCTTTCGCGGCAAGGGCAATGTCCCGCAAGCGGCATGAAGCGGTCAGGCTGCGGCAGGATGGTCGCGCCGCGTACCGGGCGCGCGCCAAAGCGCGGTCACGACCGAGAGAAGGGCGAAGGCCCAGACCGGCAGGCCAAGGGTGGCGGCAAGGGCGAAGATCAGCGTCATCACCGGCAGCGCGGCTTTCAGCCGGGCTGGCAGCGCCAGCACCCGGTCGCGCGTCACCCAAAGCGCGAGGCTCCCCACGGCAAGGCTGCCGCCCAGCCATTTCGACACCTCATGCTGGCTGGCATGGGCGTGATCCGTTGCCACGTCGATCGAGGCCGCGATGGCCGCGCCCAAGGCTGCCGTGGCCATGAACAGGAAGACATGGCCATAGCCCCAGATCAGCGCGGTCCGCAGTTTCGTGCTGACCAGATGCTCTTCCTCGCAGAAATAGACCCACCAGATCGAAAACACGATGACCAGCGCCGAGACCGAGACGAAGGCGGCATGAAGGCTGGGATGGTCGGAAAAGAGCGCGCCGAAACCGTGGCTGATCGACAGCACGATCTCCCCCATCGAGATGATCATCAAAAGGCCGTAGCGTTCGATGATGTGGTGGCGGTGCCAGGGCGTCACGCGGGCGCTTTCGGCAAAGGGCGGGACGGCGAATTCGATCAGGAAACAGGCAAGGCCGAGGGCGTAGAAGACCGCCGATCCCGGCGCGGCGGCGAAGTAGGTCACGCACCAGGCGATCTGCGCGACGGCGATCCCGGCGGCGTAACGCAGGCAGGTTGTGCGATAGCCCGGCACCCGCGCGGCGCGCAGCCAAAGCCCGATCATCCCCAGCCGCATCACCACCCAGCCGAAGAGGCCGAAGGAGAGATCCAGCGTCTGAAAGATATGCCCCGCGCCGCCCGCGAAGATCAGCGCGCCGCCCATGATGACCATGACCAGCAGGCGATAGAGCGTATCGTCATTGTCGAAGGCCGAGGCGAACCAGGTAAAGTTCATCCAGGCCCACCAGATCGCGAGGAAGAGGAAGACAAAGCGCGGCAGCGCCTCGATCCCGTGGCCCTCGGCGATGGCATGGTGCAGGCCCACCGTCACCGCCGCGATGGCGATCACGCTGACGAGGTCGAAGAAAAGCTCAAGCGTCGTCGCCGCGCGGTGATGTTCGTCGGGATCGCGGGCGGTGAGGGGGGCGATTTTGGACACGGGGAGGCACGGACCCTTGGCTGGACAGAGGTCGGTCCAGACAAGCCGATCCGGCGCGGCAGCGCAAGACCCGTGCCGGGCAGGGAAGGGCGGGGTTAGCCGCGTTCCTCGGCCACGACCTGCTGCATGTGGGCCAGCGGGATATAGCCGCGCACCATCTGTTCGCCCATGACGAAGGTCGGCGTGCCGGAGATCTGCATCCGTTGCGCCAGCGCGTGATTGTCCTCGATCACCTTCGTGACCTCGGGCGCCTCCATCCGCGCCAGGATCGGCGCCGCATCAAGGCCCAGATCATCGGCAAAGGCCGACAGCGTGTCGGGCGTCACCTCACCCCGGAAGCTTTCGTAAAAGCCCGCATTGACCTTGGCATAGGCCTCTGGCCCCGCAACCTGAAGGGTGGCGATGGCAAAGCGGGCGGCGGTCGCCGAGTCCTCGCTCAGGATCGGAAGTTCCTTGACGATGTAGCGGATATTGCCGTCGCCGTTCACAAGGTCCATGACCTCGGAATGCGCCTTCTTGCAGTAGCCGCAGCGGTAGTCGATGAACTCCACCACCGTGAGGTCGCCCTCGGGATTGCCGCCGGTATAGCTGGCGGTGTCGGCGAAAAGATCCGCGGCATTGGCCTTGACCAGTTCGACATCAGCGACCGCTTCCGCCGCCGCCTGACGGTCCTTCAGGACCTCGATCGCCTCGGTCAGCACCTCGGGGTTTTCCAGCAGGTAGGCGCGCACGGCATCGCCGAAGGCGGCCTTCTCCTCGGCCGACATGGCGCTGAGATCGACGGCCAGGGCGGGGCTGGCAAGGCCCAGAAGGGCGGCGGTCGCAAGGGGGGCAAGTTTCATCGTCGGCTCCGGTCTGTCCAAGGCGTTGGCCCGGGAATAGGGGGTGGGCCGGTCCCGCGCAAGCGTCGCGCCGTCGCAGGCCCGATTGACCTTTCGCGGCGGCGCTGGAAAGAAGGCCCGGATTGTCGGTGGCCAGAATGGAGGGCGGGGATGCGTTTATCAAGCCGGGGTGAGGTCGATCCCTTCATTGTGATGGACGTCATGGAAGCCGCCCGCAAGGCCGAGGCCGCCGGGCGCCACATCATCCATATGGAGGTCGGCCAGCCCTCCACCCCCGCGCCGCGTCTGGCGCGCGACAGGCTGGCGGCGGCGATGGAGGGCGACGCGCTGGGATATACCGTGGCGCTTGGCCTGCCGGAGTTGCGCGAGGGGATCGCGGCGCTTTACCGCCGCTGGTACGGGGTGGATCTTGACCCCGCGCGGGTGGTGGTGACGGCGGGATCCTCGGCGGCCTTCCTGCTGGCCTTCACCGCGCTTTTCGATGCCGGTGACCGCGTGGCGCTGGGGGAGCCGGGCTACCCCTCCTACCGGCAGATCCTGCGCGCCCTGTCGCTGACCCCGGTCGGCATCCCCACGGCGGCCGGGGACCGCTATCAGCCGCGCCCCGAGGCGATCCCTGACGGTGTGCAGGGCCTGATCGTCGCCTCGCCCGCCAACCCCTCCGGCACGATGCTCGACCATGACGCGCTTGCCGCGCTGATCGGGGCGGCCGGGAAGAAGGGCGTCAGCTTCGTCTCGGACGAGATCTATCACGGGCTGCATTATGAGGGGCGCGCTGTCTCCGCCCTTGAAGTATCGGATGAAGTTTACGTCATAAACTCCTTTTCCAAATACTTTTCCATGACCGGCTGGCGCATCGGCTGGATGGTCGTGCCAGAGGCGCATGTGCGCACGGTGGAGCGTCTGGCGCAGAACATGTTCATCTGCCCGCCCCATGCCAGCCAGATCGCCGCCCTCGGCGCGCTGGGCGCGGTTGAGGAACTGGAGGCAAACCGTTCCGTCTACGCGGAAAATCGCCGCCTGATGCTGGAAGGCCTGCCGAAAGCGGGCTTCACCCGCATCGCGCCGCCCGATGGCGCCTTCTACATCTATGCCGATGTGTCGGACCTGACCGATGACAGCTTGAGCTTCGCGGCGGAACTCCTTGAAAAGGCGGGCGTCTCGGTCACGCCGGGGCTGGATTTCGATCCGCGCCGGGGTGGGCGTACCTTGCGCTTTTCCTATGCCCGCTCCACCGCGGATATTGCCGAGGGGCTGAAGCGGCTTCAGGCCTTCATGGCCGCGCGCGGCTAAGGCGAAGGCCGGGGGATTTTCCATCCCCCGGACCCCCTGGAGAGTACTTTTCCAACGAAGAAGTAGGCCGGATTTCTTCGTTGTCCAAATACTCCCGCCGGAGGCGTCCGGCGGGGGCGGCCGGGATCAGCCTTCGACGATTTCCGGCAACCGGGCGGCGGGCGGGGTGTTGCGGCTGCGGGCCGAGCGGACCACGCCGTCGATCACCGTCATGCCGACACCGGGCAGGTTGCCCTGGCGGATCGATTCCAGCATGTCCTTGCCGGGCGCGTGCTGGGCCATGTCGATCAGGATGAAATCGGCCGATTTGCCGGGTTCGATGATGCCGCAGTCAAGCTCGCGCATCCGCGCCGTGTTGCCGGTGGCGAAGCAGAAGGCGATCTCGGCCGGGACGTCGCCCAACGAAGACAGCATCGCGATCATGCGCAGGATGCCGAGCGGCTGGACGCCGGAGCCTGCGGGCGCGTCGGTGCCAAGGATCACCCGCTCCGGCTGGCCAAGTTCGAAGGCGGTGCGCATCGCCAGAAGGCCCGCGCGTTCGTTGCCGTTATGGACGATCTCGATCCCGCGCAGGCAGCTTTCGCAAAGGCACATGATCTGGTCGTCGGGCAGGGCGGTATGGCCGCCGTTGATATGGCCGATGATGTCGGCGTCGGCCTCAAGCACCACGTCCTTGTCGATCAGGCCGGAGCCGGGGATCGAGGGGCCGCCGGTGTGGATTGTCGACTGGATGCCGTATTTGCGCGCCCATTTGACCATCTGCGCCGCCGTTTCACCCGCCTTGACGGAGCCGAGGCCGACTTCGCCCAGAAGGGTCACGCCGGCATCGGCAAGGTCCTTGAAGTCGCTTTCGACCATGCCCTCTTCCAGCACCGGGGCGCCGGAATGGACCTTGACGCCGGAGGGGCGGAAATTCTCGTACCAGCGCTGCGAGGCGATCGCCATCGCCTTGAGGCCGACGATGTCCTTGGGACGGCCCGGCGCGTGGACCTCACCCGCCGAGATCATCGTGGTGACGCCGCCGTGGAGGCACGAGTCGATCCAGTTCAGCTGCTGTTGCCGGGGCGTGTAGTCGCCGATGACCGGGTGGACATGGCTGTCGATCAGGCCGGGGCAGAGCGTCACGCCCTTGGCATCGACCACCGTCGTCGCCCGGTCGGTGTCGAGGTCCTTGGCGTAGCCCACGGCGGTGATCTTGCCGCCGTCGCAGACCACGCAATCGCCGTCGATCAGCGGTTCCTCGATCTTGCCGGACAGGATCTGGCCGATGTTGCGGATGACGAGTTTCGTCTTGCCGGTGGCGGCGGGGGCGGGATCGGCCATGGGATTGCCTTTCGCGTTGCGGGGGACTCTTCGCCCGGATGCTCCCACAGCTTTCGTTTGCAGGCAAATGATTTTGGGCTGCGCGGGCGGCCTTAGCCTTCGGGGAAGAAGCAGGCGGCGGACTGGGGGGCGCCTTCCAGTTCCGGCCTCTCGGCCCGGCAACGCGCCTCGGCCTTCCAGCAGCGCGGCGCGAAGGCGCAGCCGGGCGGCACGTTCAGGGGTGAGGGCAGTTCGCCTTCCAGCTTGATCCTTTGGCGTGCGCCCTTCGGGTCGGCGACCGGCGTCGCCGACAGAAGCGCCTTGGTATAAGGGTGGCGCGGATGGGCGAAGACCAGGTCCTTCGGTCCCATTTCCACGGGGCGACCGAGATACATGACGATGATGTCGTCGGCCATGTGTTTGACCACCGACAGGTCATGGCTGATGAACAGATAGGCCAGCCCCATCCGTTCCTGCAGATCCACCAGAAGGTTGAGGATCTGGCTCTGGATCGACAGGTCGAGCGCCGAGACGGGTTCGTCCAGCACGAGGACCTTGGGTTCCAGCATCAGCGCGCGGGCGACCGCGATGCGCTGGCGCTGACCGCCGGAGAACATATGCGGGTAGCGGTCGAAATGTTCGGGGCGCAGGCCGACCAGCGCCAGCATCTCGCGCGCCTTCGCGGTGCGTTCGGCGGCGCTCATCTTCGGGCGGTTGATCTTCAGCGGTTCTTCAAGGATAGACCCGATCCGCTGGCGCGGGTTGAGCGAGCCGTAGGGGTCCTGAAAGACGATCTGCACATCGGTGCGCAATTGCGCCTGCGTGTCCGGCCCCGCCGTCACGCCGCCGATGGAGAAGCTGCCCGAGGTCGGTTCCTCGATCATGGTAATCACGCGGGCCAGCGTGGACTTGCCGCAGCCGCTTTCGCCCACGATGGCCAGCGTCTTGCCCGGTTCCAGCGTGAAGGAGGTTTCCGAGACCGCCTTGACGATGCCGGGGGCGGCGAAGAGGCCGCGCTTGACTTCGTAATGGCGGGTCAGCTTGTCGGCGACGACGACGGGGGCGGTCATGCTTCGGCCTCGGCGGAAACGGAAAGGGGATAGTGGCAGCGGGCAAAGCCCAGATCGGCGCTGGCCGGGACGGGCGGTACGGTGCGGCAGCGGTCATCGGCGAATTTGCAGCGCGGGCTGAAGAGGCAGCCCTCGGGCCGGTCGAACTGTCCCGGCACGACACCGGGAATGGTCGGCAGGTGGCGTTCGGTCGCGCGTTCGGGCAGGGCTGCCAGAAGGGCGGATGTATAGGGGTGGTGCGGGGTCGCGAAAAGGTCCGCGACCGGCTGCTCTTCGACCTTCTGGCCCGCGTATTGGACCGACACACGTTCGGCGGTTTCGGCCACCACGCCCATGTCATGCGTGATGAGGATCAGCGCCATGCCGGTGTCGCGCTGCAAGCCGGTCAGAAGGTCGAGGATCTGCGCCTGAATGGTCACGTCAAGCGCGGTCGTGGGTTCGTCGGCGATCAGCAGCTTGGGGTTGCAGGCGATGGCCATGGCGATCATCACGCGCTGGTTCATGCCGCCTGACAACTGGTGCGGGAAGGCTTTCAGCCGTTCCTCAGGCGCCGGGATGCCGACCATCTCAAAGAGTTCCACCGCGCGTTTCTGGCGGGCCTTCGCGTCAAGGCCAAGGTGGAGGCGCAGCGCTTCCTTGATCTGGTAGCCGGCGGTGAAGCAGGGGTTCAGCGAGGACATCGGCTCCTGAAAGATCATCGCCATGTCCTTGCCGATGATCTTGCGGCGCGCTTTCGGCGAAAGCTGGCGCAGGTCCTTGCCGTCGAAGTTCATCACATCGGCGGTGACGGTCGCGGTCCAGGGCAAGAGGCCCATCATGGCGAGCATCGAGACCGATTTGCCAGAGCCGCTTTCACCCACGATGGCGAGGATTTCGCCCTTGTCGACCGAGACATCGACGCCGTCGACGGCGCGGAACGGGCCGGAGGCGGTGGCGAAATCGACCGAGAGGTTGCGGAGTTCAAGAAGGGGCATCGGATCAGCTCCGCTTCAGTTTCGGGTCGAGCGCGTCGCGCAGGCCGTCGCCCATCAGGTTGATGGCCAGAACGGTGATGAGGATGGCGAGGCCGGGGAAGGTCACGACCCACCAGGCGCGCAGGATGAATTCGCGCGCCTCGGCCAGCATGGTCCCCCATTCCGGGGTCGGCGGCTGTGCGCCCATGCCGAGAAAGCCGAGCGCTGCCGCGTCGAGGATCGCGGTCGAAAACGACAGCGCGCCCTGCACGATGATCGGCGACAGGCAGTTCGGCAGGACGGTGACGAACATCAGCCGCACCGTCCCGGCGCCCGCGACCTTGGCCGCCGTCACATAGTCCTTGGATCGTTCGGACATGACGCTGGCGCGGGTCAGGCGGACATAGTGGGGTTGCAGAACGATGGCGATGGCGATCATCGCATTGGTCAGCGAGGGCCCGAGGATCGCCACCAGCACCAGCGCCAGCAGAAGCGACGGGAAGGCCAGCACGATATCCATGATCCGCATGATGATCGTGTCGAGCCATTTCGGCGCGAAGCCCGCGATCAGGCCGATGATGATCCCGCCGGTGGCGGCAAAGGCGACGACGACGATGCCGACATAGAAGGAATAGCGCGCGCCGTTCAGCAGCCTCGACAGCATGTCGCGGCCCAGCGCGTCGGTGCCAAGCGGGAAGGCGAGGCTGCCGCCCTCTTGCCAGAAGGGCGGTTGCAGCAGGTGGTCGCGGAACTGCTGGCTGGGATCATGCGGCGCGATCCAGGGGGCGAACAGCGCCACGACAATGAAGGCCGCGAAGACCCAGAAGCCCATGACGGCGCCCCGGTTCTCGCGGAAGTAATACCAGAACTCACGCAGGCGGCCGGGACGGGCGACGGCGGCGGTCGGGGTGGAGGCGGTTGTCTCGGCCATCAGCGCTTCCGTATCTTGGGATTGATGAAGCCGTAGAGCATGTCCACGGTCAGGTTCACGATCATCACCATGACCGCGATCAGGACCAGCCCGCCCTGCACGACCGGGTAGTCGCGGCGGAAGATCGAATCGACCATCCACTTGCCGATGCCGGGCCAGGAAAAGATCGTCTCGGTCAGGATGGCGCCCGCCAGAAGCGTGCCGACCGACAGGCCGATGACGGTGATGACCGGGATCAGCGCATTCCTGAGCGCATGGACGCCGTTGACGCGGAAGGGGGCAAGGCCCTTGGCGCGGGCGGTGCGGATGTAATCCTCTGACAGCACCTCAAGCATGGCCGACCGGGTCTGGCGCGCGATGACGGCCAGCGGGATGGTGCCAAGGACGATCGTGGGCAGGATCAGGTGATGGATCGCGGACCAGAGCGCGCCCTTCTGCCCCGACCAGAGCGCATCCCAAAGCATGAAGCCGGTGGGATTGTCGAAGTAATACATCAGGCTGATCCGGCCCGACACCGGCGTCCAGCCAAGCCAGCCGGAAAAGACGATGATGAGCAGCAGCGCCCACCAGAAGATCGGCATCGAATAGCCGATCAGGGCCGAGGACATCAGCGTCCGGTCAAAGAACTTGCCCCGGTTCACGGCGGCGATCACGCCCGCGGGCAGGCCAAGGAGTGTGGCGAAGACGATGGCGCAAAGCGACAGTTCCAGCGTGGCCGGGAAGAGGGTGAAGAATTCGTCCCAGACCGGCTTCTTGGTGACAAAGCTGTGTCCCAGATCGCCGTGCAGCACGCCTTTCAGGTAGTCCCAGTATTGCACGATCACCGGCCGGTCGAAGCCGAACTGGGTGATAAGCTCCTGATACCGTTCCGGCGTCACGCCGCGTTCGCCCGCCATGACGATGATCGGATCGCCCGGCAGCACGCGGATGAAGGCGAAGGCGATCAGCGTCACGCCGAAGAAGGTCGGCAGGAAGGTGAGCAGTCGCGAGAAGATGAATCTGAGCATCAGCCGACAATCCTGATGTCCTTGGGGAAGCGGGTCAGCGACCGGCTTCCGGTTTCGGTGACAAGCATATCATCCTCGATACGGATGCCGAAATGGTCGGGGTGGTAAAGCCCCGGCTCATTGGTGAACACCACGCCGGGTTCAAGGATCTGATGATTGCCGCGCATCATATAGGGCGCCTCATGCACGTCGCGGCCGAGGCCATGCCCGGTCTTGGTGCGGATGCGGTCGGCATAGGCGGAGGCCTCAAGCACCGAGATCACCGCATCGTCGACGTCATGGGCGGTGATGCCGGGCTTGGTGACCGCGTGGCCCTTTTCGTTCGCGGCCAGCACCACCTCATAGACCGCCGCTGCCGCGTCGGTGCAATGGCCGACAAAGACGGTGCGGGTGATGTCGGCGCACAGCCCGCCCCAGCGGGCGCCGAAGTCGATCAGCAAGGGATCGCCCGCCCTGACCGCCACATCGCGGGCATGGGCGTGGGAGGCGGCGGAATGCGGGCCACAGGCGACAAGCGCACCAAAGGCCTGTTCCTCGGCCCCGTGGGCGAACATGGCCTGCACCAGCATCGCCTCGATCTGGCGTTCCGTCTGGCCGATGCGGACGCGGTCGAGCGTGTCGCCAAGGGCGGCCTCGGAAATAGCGATGGCGCGTTCCATCGCGGCAATCTCTTCGGGTGTCTTGCGGTAGCGCAGGCTGGTGATCGCCTTTTCGCCATCGACGATCCGTAGCCTCGGCTGCGTTTCGGTCAGCGCAAGCTGGACGAAGACGCGCATGACCTGGCCTTCGACGGCCAATGATTTCAAAGGCATATGGGCGGCCAGCGCGGCGAAGGCGTCGGCGTAGCCGGTCTGGTCGCGCCAGTCGAAAACCTCGCCCTCGAAATTCAGCGCGGCAAAGCTGGTCAGCTCAAGGTTCGGCACCACGGCGGCGGGCGTCCCCGTCACCGGGATCACCACGACAAGCGGGCGTTCGTTGGTGTGGAACACATGCCCGTAAAGGCGGGTGAAATTCGGACCGGGGACGAGGGCCACGGCCTCGGTCCCAAGCGCTGCGGCAAGGCGCCGGAAATCCTGATAACGATCTGTCATGTGCATAAGGCGGGCAGGCGCGGGGGCCGGAACCCCCGCGCCGTGTCGCTTATTCGGCGATATCGACGCCGTAGAAGATATGGCCGCCCAGCGGGTGAACCTTGTAGCCGGTCACCTCCTTGCGGACGGGCATGAACACGACCGAATGGGCGATCGTGGCCCAGGGGGCCTGCTCCTTGAAGGCGACCTGCGCCTCTTCGTAAAGCTTGGTGCGCTCGGCCATGTCCGAGGTCACCTTGGCCTTCTGGATCAGGTCCTCGAACGGCTGGTAGCACCATTGCGCGCGGTTCGACCCGCCCACACCGTCACAGCCCAGCAGCACGGCGAGGAAGTTGTCCGGGTCACCGTTGTCGCCGGTCCAGCCCAGAAGCACGGCGCCGTCGCGGTCCTCGGCCTTCGACCGGTCGAGGTATTCGCCCCATTCGTAGGAGACGATTTCCACGTTCACGCCAACCTTGGCGAAGTCGGACTGGATCAGTTCGGCCATCCGCCGCGCGTTCGGGTTGTAGGGGCGCTGCACCGGCATCGCCCAGACCTTCATCGACAGGTCGGAAACGCCTTCCTCGGCCAGCATCGCCTTGGCGGCTTCGGGATCGTAGGCATCGTCCACCACGGCGTCGTTGTAGGACCACATGGTCGGCGGGATCGGGTTCTTGGCGATCTTGCCCGAGCCCTGGAAGACGACGTCGATGATCGCCTGCTTGTCCATCGCCATGTTCAGCGCCTTGCGGACCTTCGGATTGTCGAAGGGGGCCTGCTTGGTGTTATAGGCGAGGTAGCCGACGTTCAGGCCTTCCTGTTCCAGCATGTTGATGTCCGGGTCGGCCTTCATCGCCTCGATATCGGCCGGGTTCGGATAGGGCATGATCTGGCATTCGTTCGCCTTCATCTTCTGGTAGCGCACCGAGGCATCGGGCGTGATGGCGAAGACCAGATCGTCGATCGCGGGCTTGCCTTCCCAGTAGTCCGGGTTGGCCTTGTAGCGGATCACGGCGTCCTTCTGATAGGCGACGAAGCTCCACGGGCCGGTGCCGATCGGCTCCTGGTTCAGCATCTCGGGCGTACCCGCGGCCAGCATCGCGTCGGCATATTCCTTCGACTGGATCGAGGCGAAGTCCATCGCGAGGTTGGCGATCATCGGCGCCTCGGGCCGGTTCAGGACGAACTTGACGGTGTAGTCATCGACCTTGTCGATGCTTTTCAGCAGGTCCTGCATCGACATGCCGTTGAAATATTCCCAGGTCCCGCCGGAGACCTTGTTGTAGGGATTGTCTTCCTTCCACTGACGCTCGAACGAAAAGATCACGTCATCGGCGTTCATGTCGCGCGTCGGCGTGAACTTGTCGCTGGCATGGAACTTCACGCCCTTGCGCAGGTGGAAGGTGTATTCCAGCCCGTCTTCCGAGGTTTCCCAGCTTTCGGCAAGGCCGGGGACGACCTCGGTCGTGCCGGTGACGAATTCCACCAGGCGGTTGTAGACCGGGTGCGAGGAGGCGTCGAAGGTCGTGCCGGCGGTGTAAAGCGCCGGGTCGAAGCCCTCGGGCGAGCCTTCCGAGCAATAGACCAGCGTCTTGGCGCCGGCCGATCCGGCCGCGAGCGCGGCAAGGACGAGGCCCGTGGCGAGTTGATATCTGAGATTCATGGTCTTCCTCCGTGTTGGCGGCGCATCGGCCGCTCTGGCTGAAAGTTTCGTTCTTTTGGCTCGATAGATGAGGCTTAGCGCCTTCTTGTGGGCCTTCAACCCCGCGCGTCGGGTGACGTCGGGGCCTGCCGCAAGGTCAAGTCGTCGTGTCCGCCCCCCGCTTCATCGCGCCACCGGGGGCGGGCATTCCGTGAAAGAGCTCAAGCGTGCCGGTCCACAGGATCCGGGCGGGCGCGCCGCTGTCATTGTACCAGGCATGGGCGCGGTTGCCGCGATAATGCAGGCTGTCGCCGGGCATCATGCGAAACTCCTCCCCCTCCAGCACCTGCACGACGTTGCCTTCAAGGACATAGACGATCTCTTCCCCCGCATGCTGCATGGTTTCCGAGCGGAACCCGTCAGGCACATGAAGGATAAAGGAGGACATCTGGCTGCCCGGAAACTCGGCCCCGATGCGTTCGTAGACGATGGACGACCCGTCGATGGAAAAGCGCATCCGCGCGTCGGCCTGGGTCAGCGCATCGGCGGGGCGCGGGGTGGCGATGAAGTAATCGACGCCGACGCCAAGCGCCTGCGCGATCTGCGCCAGCGTGCCAAGCGTGGGGGTCGCGTTGTCGCGTTCGACCTGGCTGAGATAGCCGACCGACACGCCGGAACGGTCGGACAGGTCCTGCAACGTGATCGACATCTTGCGGCGGCGCGACCGGATCAGCGGGCCAAGCGTCGGCGTCGTGTGTTTCTGCGGCAGGCTCAAGTCAGACGAATCCCTCTCGACACCGTGAACGTAACGAGTAAAAAAATTTTTGTCTTGCAGAAATTTATTCTGCGGCGCGGCGTCAGGGGTGGATGTCGAGGCGCGACGGCATATCGGCGTGTGGCTTTCCGGGCGGTCAGTCGCAGGGGCGCAGGCGGATGCCCGCGCCGGGGGTGACGCCAAGGTCGCGGCAGGCGCCGTCGGCGCATAGATGCCAGCCGCCGATGGTCGCGCCCGAGGCGGCGAGGTTGACCTCTGGCACCGGGGGCAGGTCGGGGGTCCAGACCCACCAACCGCCTTTCAGCATCGCGCCGGGTCCGGGGTCCATCCCCGCGCCCGATCCCTTCACTGCCGCCTCGGTCAGGCGGAGCGCGCGGCCCTCCACCACCCAATGCTCCCGCCAGCCGGTCTTTTCGACCGAATGGGTCCAGCTGAGCTCGAACCCGCCCGAGGCCAGCGACAGCGCGGTCGCGCCGACCAGAAGGCAGGCCGCGCTCATGCCGCGCGGGCGGGCTGCATCCGCCAGGCGAGGACCGCGAAGGCAGCCGTCAGGGCCAGTCCGATCTCATCCGTCAGGGGCAGGGCCGCGACGAGCGATGCGGCGGCGGCCGCCGCCAGCAGTCGCAGCCAGACGGGCAGCGGGTGACCCAGCCAGCCGATCACCGCGCTGCCCCAAAGCCCGATCGCCAGCACCGCCTTGAAGACGATCCAGATCACGGCGGGCCAATAGCCGATGGACGCCGCCAGCGGCCCGCCATCCTGCAACATCAGCGCGGGCGTATAGACCGCCATGAAGGGGATCACGAAGCCCGCCGCCGCGACCTTGATCGCCTCGATGGAGATCTTCAGCCCGTTTTCCTTCGCAATCGGGGCGGCGGCGAAACAGGCCAGCGCCACCGGGGGCGTCAGGTCGGCCAGGATGCCGAAGTAGAAGACGAACATATGGCTGACGATCAGCGGCACCCCCAGCTCCAGCAGCGCCGGACCGGCGATGGAGGAGGTGATGATGTAATTCGGGATCGTCGGGATGCCCATGCCCAGAATGATGCAGGTGATCATGGTCAGGATCAGCGACAGGATCAGGCTTTTATCGCCGACATGGACGATGAACTGGCCAAAGGTCGTGGCGACGCCGGTCAGGGTCATGGTGCCGATGATGACACCCACCAGCGCACAGGCGATGCCGACGGGCAGGGCGGTCTTGGCCCCCTCGGCGAGCGAGTTGCGGCACAGGATCAGCGTCTCGCGCCCGCCCTTCGACAGCGCGTTCCAGCCGACCAGCACCACCAGCGCGGCCAGAACCGGCATGATCCCCCATTCGAAGAACGACGCGGCGACAAGGCCAAGCCCGATCCAGACGAGGATACGCAGCGCCTGCGACGGCAGGCCGAGGATGACCGACCCGCCAAGGATCAGCAGGATCGTCAGCGCCAGCCCGATGGTGCCTGCGAAGAGGGGCGTGTAACCGCTGAACAAGAGGTAGACCAGCACAGCCAGCGGCAGGAGGAGATACCAGTTCTCCCTCACCGCCTTCAGGGGCGAGGGCAGGTCTTCCTTGGCCATGCCGACAAGGCCATGGCGCCCGGCCTCAAGATGCACCATCCAGAAGGCGCCGAGAAAGTAGAGGATGGCGGGGATCAGCGCGGCCTTCACGACCTCGACATAGTCCACGCCCAGCGTCTCGGCCATGATGAAGGCGACCGCGCCCATGACCGGCGGCATGATCTGCCCGCCCATGGAGGCGGTGGATTCCACGCCCCCCGCGAAGGCCGGCCGGTAGCCGAAGCTTTTCATCAGCGGGATGGTGAACTGGCCCGTGGTCACGACATTCGCGACGCCGGAACCCGAGATCGTCCCCATCAGGCCGGACGAGATCACCGCGACCTTCGCCGCGCCGCCCTGCTTGTGGCCGACAAGGCCAAGCGAGACATCGGTGAACAGCTTGATCATCCCCGCGCGTTCCAGGAACGACCCGAAGAGGATGAAGAGGAAGATATAGGTCGAGGAGACATAGACCGGGATGCCGTAGATCCCTTCGGTCCCATAGGTCATGTGGTCGATCACCTGCGCGAAATCATAGCCGCGATGGTTCAGGGGTGAGGGCAGGTGTTGCCCGAAAAGGCAATAGGACAGGAACAGCCCCGCGATGATCGGCAGTGCTGGCCCCATCAGCATCCAGGCGGCGGTGAAGACCACGATGAGGGAGATCACCCCCATGACGATGTCGCGCGGCAAGGGATCGCCCGCGCGCAGGATCAGGGGCGCGTATTCCACCCACTGATAGGCCGCGACCGAAACGCCCGCCAGCGCCAGCGCCCAGGCGACGGCCTTGAAAGGCAGCGCCCGGCGCCGGGCCAGCGCCAGCAGCGGAAAGCCCAGAAGTGCCAGAAAGCCCACATGGATGGCGCGCACGACCTGACTTGGCATGTCGATCAGATGCGCGGCGGTGGCGACCTGAAAGACCGAAAAGGCGACCGCGATCCAGAACAGGAACCGTCCCTCGAACCCGGCGGGGAAATTGTCGGCCAGGGGATCGTGCAGCCCCAGATCGGGCGCGTCCTTCGGCATTTCGTGATCGTCCTGGGCAAGCGTTGCCATGCGGATTTCCCCTCCCCGGAAATCGAATGGGCCGGGCGGCGCGGCGGCCGCCCGGCGCGGGGCCTTACATCAGGCCCTGTTCCTTGTAATACTTCTCCGCACCCGGATGCAGCGGCAGCGGCATCCCCTTCAGCGCGTTTTCCAGCTTGATCTGGGCAGCGGCCTTGTGCGCGGCCTCAAGCTTCGGGAGGTTTTCGAACAGCAGCTTCGTCATCGCATAGGCGGTGTCGTCGGACACACCGTCATTGGTGACAAGGAAGTTGACCACGGCGGCGGTCTTCACGTCGCCGTCCTGCCCGTCATAGGTGCCAGCCGGGATCGTCGCGTCGATATAGGGCGCGCCAAGCGTGGCGACGACATCGGCCGGAACCTCGACCATCTGCACGGCGATGGAGGTGGACAGGTCCTTGATCGAGGCCACGCCAAGCCCCGCCGATTGCAGCGTCGCGTCCAACTGGCGGTTCTTCATCAGCTCGACCGATTCCGCGAAGGGCAGGTATTCGGTCTTGGCGAAGTCGTCGTAGCTTATCCCGGCGGCGGCAAAGATCGCGCGGGCGTTCAGCTCGGTCCCCGATTTCGGCGCGCCGACCGACACGCTCTTGCCCTTCAGGTCGGCCAGCGTCTTGATGCCGCTCTCCTTCGTCGCGACGATCTGGATGTAGTTCGGATAGACGGCGGCAATCCCGCGCAGCTTGTCGAGCGGCCCCTTGAAGCCTGCGTCCGTGTTGCCCTCCCAGGCCATCTTGACGCTGTCACCCAGCGCCAGCGCCAGTTCGCCCTTGCCCTGCTGAAGCAGGTTCAGGTTCTCGACCGAGGCCTTGGTGGACTGCACCTGCGTGCGCGCGCCGGGGATCCCTTCGGCATAGATCTCCGACAGGCCGACGCCCAGCGGGTAATAGACGCCCGAGGTGCCGCCGGTGAGAATATTGATAAATTCCTCGGCCTGAGACGCCGTCGGCACCACCAGCGCGGCAGCCGTGATCATGGCAGCGATCCTGCCCTTCAACGTAATCATGATGTCCTCCCATAGACAATGTCGTCCTCACGCGGGGCGCGGGATGATGCAGGCTAGGACGGACGGGGGCCGAAGGTCACCCGGTTTTTTGCCCCTTGGGAGATTTCGGGCGCAGCTTTCTGCCCGGCAGGGCGCAGGTTTCTGCCGGGGGCGGTCAGTTGGCCCGCGCCTGCCGCTTGCGTTCGTGCGGGTCGAGGTGGCGCTTGCGCAGGCGGACGATCTTGGGCGTGACCTCGACCAGTTCATCGTCCTGCACATAGGCGATGGCTTCCTCAAGGCTCATCCTGACCGGCGGCGTCAGGCGCACGGCCTCGTCAGTGCCAGAGGCGCGGACGTTGGTCAGCTTCTTGCCCTTCAGCGGGTTCACTTCCAGATCGTTGTCGCGGGAATGTTCGCCGATGATCATCCCCTCATAGACCTGTTCCTGCGCACCGATGAAAAGCTTGCCACGCTCTTCGAGGTTCCACAGCGCATAGGCCACGCTGACACCATTTTCCATCGAGATCAGGACGCCGACGCGCCGCCCCTCGATGGCGCCCTTGTGCGGCGCCCAGCCGTGGAAGATGCGGTTCAGGACGCCGGTGCCGCGCGTGTCGGTCAGGAACTGGCCGTGATAGCCGATCAACCCGCGCGACGGCACATGGGCGACGATCCGGGTCTTGCCCGCGCCCGCGGGCTTCATCTCCACCAGATCGCCCTTGCGCTGGCCGGTCAGCTTGTCGATCACGGTGCCGGAATATTCGTCATCGACATCGACGATGACCTCTTCGATCGGCTCCATGCGCTGGGCGTCCTCCTCGCGGAAGATCACGCGCGGGCGGGAGATCGACAGCTCGAACCCCTCGCGGCGCATGTTCTCGATGAGAACCCCCATCTGCAATTCGCCACGGCCCGAGACGACGAAGGCCTCACCCCCCGGCGTGTCCTCGATCTTGATCGCGACGTTGGATTCCGCCTCTTTCATCAGCCGTTCGCGGATCACCCGCGACTGCACCTTGTTGCCGTCCTTGCCCGCGAGGGGGGAATCGTTGATGCCGAAGGTCACGGAGATGGTCGGCGGGTCGATCGGCTGCGCGGGCAGGGCGGTATCGACCTCAAGCGCGCAAAGCGTGTCGGCGACGGTGGCCTTGGTCATGCCCGCCAGCGTGACGATGTCGCCCGCCTCGGCCATGTCGATGGGCGCCTGCGCGAGGCCCCGGAAGGCGAGGATCTTGGTCACGCGGAACTGTTCGATCCGCTCGTTCTTGCGCGACAGCGCCTTGATCGTCTCGCCCACCTTCAGCGTGCCGCTTTCGACGCGGCCCGTCAGGATGCGGCCGATGAACGGGTCGGCCGACAGCGTTGTCGCCAGCATGCGGAAAGGCTTGCCCGCATCCGCCACCTGCTTCGGCGCGGGAACGTGGCGGACGATCAGGTCGAAAAGCGCCGACAGGTCCTTGCGCGGCCCGTCCAACTCCATATCCGCCCAGCCCGAGCGGCCAGAGGCATACATATGCGGGAAATCCAGCTGGTTGTCATCGGCGCCGAGATTGGCGAACAGGTCGAAGACCTCGTTCAGCGCCCGGTCGGGTTCGGCATCCGGCTTGTCGACCTTGTTCAGCACCACGATGGGCCTGAGGCCAAGCGCCAGCGCCTTCGAGGTCACGAATTTCGTCTGCGGCATAGGCCCTTCGGCGGCGTCCACCAGAAGGACCACGCCATCGACCATCGACAGGATTCGCTCCACCTCGCCGCCGAAATCGGCGTGGCCGGGCGTGTCGACGATGTTGATCCGCGTGCCTTTCCACTCGACGCTGGTCGCCTTGGCAAGGATGGTGATCCCGCGCTCACGCTCGATGTCGTTCGAATCCATCGCCCGTTCGGCCACGGCCTGATTTTCCCGGAACGCGCCGGATTGCTTCAGAAGCTCGTCCACCAGCGTGGTCTTGCCGTGGTCAACGTGTGCGATGATCGCGATATTGCGAAGGTCCATGGGTCCGCCTGTTCGTGCTGCGCCGCCGCGATAGACGAAAGGCGGGACAAAGGCCAGCCCAAAGCTAGTGCGGCGAGGAGATCGAGAAAAGGTTGATGACCGCGATCCCCGCGATGATGAGGGCGATGCCGAGAAGCGCGGCCAGGTCGAGCTTCTGGCCAAAGACGACCCAGCCGGAGATCGAGACAAGGATGATGCCCAGCCCGGACCAGAGCGCATAGGTGATGCCAAGCGGCAGTTCCTTCAGAACCTGCATGAAGAAAAAGAACGCGCCGCCGAACCCCACCACGATCCCGAGCGAGGGCCAGAGCCGCGTCAGCTGCTGGCTCGCCTGAAGGCAGGAGGTGCCGAACACCTCGAAAGCGACGGCGATGAGAAGATAAAGATAGGTCTTGCCCATGGACGGCTCCTCAGGTGGCGACGTAACGGTCGCGGCGATGGTTGACCGCGATCACCAGATTGACGACCAGCGCACCCAGCGCCGAGATCGCGACCGTCGGAACATCGCGCAGGGTCAGCGCCAGCGCAAAGATCGCGACGTCGAAGATAAGCTGTGTCCAGCCGGCGCGAAAGCCGGTCTTGTCCTGTAGGTAAAGCGCCACGATCCCGACGCCGCCGAGGCTCGCCCCGTGCCGGAAAAGCGCCAGCAGCGCGGAGCCCGAGATCGCCCCGAACAGCACCGCCCCGACAATGGGGTTCAGGTGATCGAAGCGCACCCAGTGCGGGAAGACCATGGCCAAAGCCGACATCAGCCCCACGGCGACGAAGGTCTTGAGGACGAAGCGCAGGCCGATCCGTTTGTAGCCGAGCCAGTAGAAGGGCAGGTTGACCGCGAAGAAGACCGGGCCAAAGCCCCAGCCCGTCGCGTAGGAGATCAGCACCGCAAGCCCGGCGGTCTGGCCGGTGACCAGCCCCAGATGCGTCAGGATGGTGATCGCAAAGGCCGCCATGCCCGCCCCGTAGGCGATGCCCTGCGCGTCCTCCAGCATGCTGTGTCGGTTCAGATCGGCCATCCCGGCCTGATGGGCCAAAGCCGCGCAAAGGTCCAGAGGGCGGACCATCCCCCGGCTTCTTCGTTGCCAAAATACTCCGGGTGGGTCCGGGAGGGCAGCGCCCTCCCGGCGGGTCGCCCCGGCGTCAGCCGGGGCGAAATATCGTCAGGCGAGCTCCTTGTTCAGGTACTCGTCGACCTTTTCCAGATAGCCCATCGTGGTCAGCCATTTCTGGTCCGGCCCGACCAGAAGCGCGAGGTCCTTGGTCATGTGGCCGTCCTCGACCGACTGCACGCAGACCTTTTCCAGCGTCTCGGCGAATTTCAGCAGCGCCGCGTTGTCATCGAGCTTCGCGCGGTGCTTCAGACCCCCGGTCCAGGCAAAGATCGAGGCGATGGAGTTGGTCGAGGTCTCCTTGCCCGCCTGATGCTGGCGGTAATGGCGCGTCACCGTGCCATGCGCGGCCTCGGCCTCGACCGTCTTGCCATCGGGCGTCATCAGGACCGAGGTCATCAGGCCAAGCGAGCCGAAGCCCTGCGCCACGGTGTCGGACTGCACGTCGCCGTCATAGTTCTTGCAGGCCCAGATATAGCCGCCCGACCATTTCAGCGCGGACGCCACCATGTCGTCGATCAGGCGATGTTCATAGGTGATGCCCGCGGCCTTGAACTTCGCCTCGAACTCTTCCTCATAGACCTTCTGGAACAGGTCCTTGAAGCGGCCGTCATAGGCCTTGAGGATGGTGTTCTTGGTCGACAGATAGACCGGCCAGCCCTTCATGAGGCCGTAGTTCATCGACGACCGGGCGAAGTCGATGATCGACTGATCAAGGTTGTACATCCCCATCGCCACACCGGCGGCGGGCGCGTCGAAGACGTCGCGTTCGATCACGGTGCCGTCCTCGCCGACGAATTTCATCGTCAGCTTGCCCTTGCCGGGGAAGAGGAAATCTGTCGCGCGGTACTGGTCGCCAAAGGCGTGGCGGCCGACGACGATCGGCTGGGTCCAGCCCGGCACCAGACGCGGCACGTTCTTGCAGATGATCGGCTCGCGGAAGATCACGCCGCCAAGGATGTTGCGGATCGTGCCGTTCGGGCTGCGCCACATCTTCTTCAGGCCGAATTCCTCGACCCGCGCCTCATCGGGCGTGATGGTCGCGCATTTGACGCCGACGCCGTATTTCTTGATCGCCTCGGCCGCGTCCACGGTGATCTGGTCGTCGGTGCGGTCGCGCTCCTCGATGCCCAGATCGTAATATTTCAGGTCGATGTCGAGATAGGGCAGGATCAGCTTTTTCTTGATGAAGTCCCAGATGATCCGGGTCATCTCGTCGCCGTCGAGTTCGACGACGGGGTTTGCTACCTTGATCTTCGACATTCGCTTCTCCGTTTCGGGGTGACTCTCTGGCGCGCGTCATAGCCCAATATGGCGCGCGAGGAAAGATGGTATGCGGTGGTATACTGAAAATTGCCCCACAGGCGAAGGTTGCGCGCGGGGCGGGGACGGGGGACACTGGCGGCATTTGAACGGGTTTTGATTGACGAGGCATTACCATGAAACGGATCGCGGTCTTTTGCGACGGCACCTGGAACAGCGCCGATCAGCCCCATCCGACGAATGTGCGGCGGATGGCAATGATGGTCCCGCCGGTGGGCGCGGATGGTGTCCGGCAGGTCACGCTCTACTTTCAGGGCGTCGGCGTGCCGGAAGGCGGCGGCTGGCTGACGCGGCTGAACGAAAGGATCTCGGGCGGGGCGATGGGCTTTGGCCTCGACGACAAGATCGCCACCGCCTACCTGCATCTGGGCAAGCAGTATGAGCCGGGGGATGAGGTCCATGTCTTCGGCTTTTCGCGCGGCGCCTATACCGCGCGATCGCTGGTCGGGCTGATCCGCAATTGCGGCCTTCCCCATCGGCCTTCGGTGGAAACGGTGCGGGCCTGTTTCGACCACTACCGCGACCGGGATGAGGATACGAAGCCAGACAGCGAGGAGAGCATGGCGTTTCGCCTCCGCATCTCCCCCGGCCTGACCACCAGCGCGGCAGAGGCCGCGTGGCGCAAGGCCAGGGGCCATGCCGAGGGGCATCCCTTCGCGGTGACCTATCTGGGCGTCTGGGACACGGTCGGCGCGCTGGGTATCCCGTCGCATTGGGGGCTTCCGGCGCGGCTTTTGAACCGCAAGTACCGCTTTCATGACACGGACCTCTCCAGCCTCGTCCACTCCGCCCGCCACGCCGTCGCGGTGGACGAGATGCGCAGACCCTTCGTGCCGACGCTCTGGACCAACCTGCCGGATTTGCGCGCCGCCCGGCCCGGCGGCGATTACCGGCAGGAATGGTTCGCGGGCGTTCATGGCGCGGTGGGCGGCGGCGGCGATCTGGTCAGCTTGTCGGGGATCGCGCTTCTCTGGGTCGCGAACGGCGCGCGCATGGCGGGGCTGGAGCTGCGGCTGACGGATCTTGAGGCGGTACATCGCGGCTGCGACCTGCTCGGTCCGGTCTTCAACCAGTCGCAGGGCAAGACGCTGTTTCAGAAACTTCTGGGCCTGACCGGCAAGGCGCGGAGCGGGCCGGAGCGGATCGGCATGGTTGCCCACCCGGCCGTCGGCCGCTGGCGCTGCGCGGAGCTGCCTGCGGATTGGAAGGGGCGGGCCTATCGGCCAAGGACGCTGACCGGGCTGGCGGGCGATCTCGACGGGTTCGATCTGGCGGGGCTGAGCGATTACAGCACGACCCGGCTGACCTAGAGCATTTCGGGTTTGCACTGACTCGGAATTCGAACTTATTTCGTTGGAATTCCGATGCTTGGGTTCTTAACGCAAACCCGAAACGCTTTAATCGGGGAAGAACCCGCCCAGCCTGTCGCGGACCCAGTCCCAGAGGCCCGGCGCCCCGCGCGCGACCTTGGCGCCCACCCGGGCCTCAACCTGCGCGCGGGTGACGTTGTAGTCGATCCAGCTTCCGCCGCCGCTTTCGATGTTCTGCAACACCGGCTGCACCCGGTCGAGCGATTTGGCAAAGACCGCATCGGGGCTTTCCGCCGCCTCGAACTCTTCCCACAGCGCGCGCAAGGGGGCGCCGATGTCGCCGGGCAGCAGACCGAAGATCCGTTCCGCCGCCGCCGCCTCGGCCGCCTGCACCTCGGCCGAGCCATGGGCCTGACCGTTGGCGGAATGGATCGGCACGTCGCCGACGTCGATTTCCACCAGGTCATGCAGCAAAAGCATGCGGATCACCCGGTCGATGCTGACGCCCGGCCCGGCCTGATCGGCCAGCACGAGGGCATAAAGCGCCAGATGCCAGCTATGTTCGCCCGAATTCTCCGCCCGCGAGCCATCGCAAAGCGTGGTCGCGCGCAGGACACGCTTCAGCTTGTCGGCCTCGTTCAGGAAGGCGAACTGGGCCGAAAGCCGGTCATTCGTCAGCCTGCCGGTCATTCGGCGGCCCCGGCGAGGCGGGCGTTGATCTCCATCCAGCGCAGGCCCCGGTCCTGACCCGTCTGGACGGCCGTCGTGGTGGACAGCGCGCGCCAGTCGTCCATGTAGCGGGCGATCTCGGACGCAGAGGGGGGAGAGAGGCGCAGGCCCGAATAGGTCTCCCACCCGTCGACGGGCAACTGGTAGGTGCCGGGCGCAAGCCGCGCCTGGGTGACCCAGACCGCCAGAACCGCCTGAAGGTCGCGGTGAAGCGCCCGCATCCGCGCAATTTCGGCCTCTGTCATGTCGAAGACGCCGTCCTTGCCGATTGGCGGCGGGGTGCCAAGCTTGTGCGCCATGTCCGCCTCGTAGAACCCGTAGCTGCCATAGGGGTATTTCGGGTCAATCACGGTCTGGCGCCACCACGCCGCGCGCAGCAGTTGCCGATGCTCGGCCGTCACCGTGATCCGTGTAGGCGGAAGGTAGCCCTGCGCAAGCGGCGGCAGGAAGGCCATGGCGGGGACGTCGTAGCTGCCCGGCGGCAGGTCGCCGTAAAGGGCGAAGGCAAGGAAGATCCGTTCCCGCCGCTCGCCCGGCGGCGGCACATCGGAGGCGAAGTCCGGGTCGTCGCCGGGAAGCAGGATCGCGGGGGCGCCCGCCTCCATGTCGATCCAGGTCACGGTCGCGGTGCGGAACCAGGCGATGTCCTCGGCCGAAATGGTGACCGGCGCGGGAAAGACCAGATCGTCCGGCCCGGCCCGCAGCGGGGCGGCCCAGACCGCAAGCGCCATGAGCGCGACGGCAAGCGTCCCCCTTTGCCGCAACCGGCCCCGGAGCGCGCGGCCAAGGACGCGCCGCAGGGCAGAGGCCGGGGAGAAGGCGCGACGGGGGCGCAGCGCCATGCGGACCGATGGCGCGGCCGGGCCAGCAACGGGGGCCGCGCGCCCGGTCACGCGCTGCCCGGTCACGCTCATCCCGTCTTCTGCGGCTGCACCGCCGCGCGGGCGCGTTTGAGGCGCTGGTTGAGGAAGGCGCGGGCCTTGCTTTCCGCACGCTGGGCGCGGATCGCGGCCATATAGGATTCCTGCAAGGCCGAGGAGGCGGCCTCGACGATCTTGTTGACCTCGTTCACGAGGCTGTCGTCGCCGGTTTCGGCGACGGCCTTCAGCACGTCCTCGGCCAGCCTGATCCCAAGTTCCTCGGTCGTGGCCATGGCGCTACCGGGTCTGTTCGCCAAGGCGGCGGCGGACATAGTCCTGCACCGTGGTGATCATCGGGGCCATATGGTCTTCGTCATTCTCGAAGAAATGGCCGGCACCTTCGACCTGCTCATGGGTGATCGTGATGCCCTTCTGCTCACGCAGCTTGCCGACAAGGCTGAGCGTATCCTTCGGCGGTGCGACGCGGTCGGCGGTGCCGTTGATGATGAGACCTGACGAAGGGCAGGGCGCGAGGAACGAAAAGTCGTACATGTTCGCGGGCGGCGAGACCGAGATGAAGCCGGTGATCTCGGGCCGCCGCATCAGGAGCTGCATCCCGATCCAGGCGCCGAAGGAAAAGCCCGCGACCCAGCAATGCTTGGAGTTGGGGTTGAGCGCCTGGAGATAATCGAGCGCCGAGGCCGCGTCGGACAATTCGCCCACGCCCTGATCGTATTCGCCCTGGCTGCGCCCGACGCCACGGAAGTTGAAGCGCAGCACGGTGAAGCCGAGTTCGTGGAAGGCATAGTGCAGCCGGTGAACGACTCGGTTATTCATGGTACCACCGAACTGCGGATGCGGGTGCAGCACGATGGCAATCGGCGCGTCGGGTTGTTTCTGGGGGTGGTAGCGGCCTTCCAGACGGCCCTCGGGGCCGGAGAAAATCACTTCGGGCATCGCCTGCCTTCTTTGCGGCGGGGCCGGGGCAAATCGGGATCAAAATGGCCGCGCCATTCTTGACTGATTTGCTCAGGCACCCTAGAACAGTTCTAAATACCGGCGCGAGGCCGGTGTCCGGGTGGATTGGAGTTAAGCGGCCATCCCCTCGGCGTCAATGTCTTTGCGGGGCTGAAAGCGCATGAAACTGTCGACGAAGGGCCGTTATGCGATGGTGGCATTGGCCGATCTGGCCACGGTGCGGGAGGATCAGCTGACCTCGCTGGCCGAAATCTCCCGCCGTCAGGACATATCGCTGCCCTATCTTGAGCAGCTGTTCGTCAAGCTGCGCCGCGCGGGGCTGGTCGAATCGGTGCGCGGGCCGGGGGGCGGCTACAAGCTGGCGCGGGTGCCGGGCGATATAAGGGTGAGCGAGGTGCTTGAGGCGGTCGACGAGACGGTCAACGCGCTGCATACCGGCGCGGGCGCGCATGGCGGGGTTTCCGGCAGCCGGGCGCAGTCGATGACCAACCGGCTTTGGGAGGGTCTGTCGGCGCAGGTCTATGTGTTCCTGCACCAGACCACGCTGGGCGATGTGATCGGCAACGGGCTGAAGCCCTGCCCGGCGGTGCCTGCGCTTTTCACGGTGGTGGACGAATGAGGCGCCCTTACCCCATGGCGGCGCGTTCCGCGCCACGCTTTTCCTCTCGCCTGCGCCTTGCGGCTTCGGCTCGGCCTGCCTCCGGCGGGAGTATTGGGGCAACGGAGAAGGGGCTTGCGGCGTGAGCGGGCGGGTCTACCTCGACTGGAACGCGACCGCGCCTTTGCGGGAAGAGGCGCGGGCGGCGATGGTTGCGGCGCTGGACGTGACCGGCAACCCGTCCTCGGTCCATGCCGAGGGGCGGGCGGCGAAGATGATTGTCGAGCGCGCGCGCGAGGAGGTGGCCGAGGCTGTCGGCTGCAAGGCCAAGGAGATCGTCTTTACCTCTGGCGCGACCGAGGCGGCGGGGGTTCTGGCGGGCTTTGACGCGGTGACGGTAGAGCCCACCGCGCATGACTGCCTTCAGGCCCATGCCAAGGGCGAGGGCGGGGTTCTGGCGCTGGGGCTGGCCAATAGTGAGACCGGCGTTCTGGCGGAGGTTCCCGCGCGGGACGGGCCGGTGCTGCTGGACATCGTGCAGGCCGTGGGCCGGGTGCCGTTTGCCTTTGGCTGGTCGGGCGTGGATTTCGCGATCCTGTCGGCGCACAAGATCGGCGGGCCGAAGGGTGTGGGCGCGCTGATCGTGCGCGAGGGGGTGGATATCGCCACCCTGCGCCCCGGCGGCGGGCAGGAGATGGGGCGGCGATCGGGGACCGAGAACGTCGCCGGGATCGCCGGTTTCGGCGCGGCGGCGACGGCGGCGGCGCGCGATCTGGCCGGGGGCGTGTGGGCCTGTGTCGCCGATCTGCGCGACGGGCTGGAGGCACGTCTTGCGGCGGCGGCCGGAGACACCATCTTTGTAGGGCGGGACCGGGCGCGTTTGCCCAACACCTCCTGCATCCTGACGCCGGGCTGGAAGGGGGAGACGCAGGTCATGCAGATGGACCTTGCGGGCTTTGCCGTTTCCGCCGGGTCGGCCTGTTCATCGGGCAAGGTGAAGGCCAGCCGGGTGTTGCAGGCGATGGGCTATGACGCGCGGGATGCGGCCTCGGCGATCCGCGTTTCCATCGGACCGGCGACGGCGAAAGAGGATCTCGACCGCTTTGCGGCCGCTTGGCTGGCCGCGCGGGCGCGGCACATGGCACGGGCGGCGTGAGGCGGATATGACGACGGATATGACAGACGGGAAGGCGATGGCTTTGGACAAGAACGAGACCGCCCAGATCGAAGTGCGCGAAGGTGTCGACCGCGAGACGGTGGAAACCGTCCAGAACATGGGCGCCTACAAATACGGCTGGGAAACCGAGATCGAGACCGAATACGCCCCCATCGGCGTGAACGAGGACATCGTGCGGCTGATCTCGGCCAAGAACGGTGAGCCGGAGTGGATGACCGACTGGCGGCTGGAGGCCTTCGCCCGCTGGAAGGAGATGGAGGAGCCGCGCTGGGCGATGCTCGACTATCCCCGGATCGACTACCAGTCGCAGTACTACTACGCCAAGCCGAAGAGCATGACGGAAAAGCCGAAGTCGCTGGACGAGGTCGATCCGAAGCTGCTGGCGACTTACGAAAAGCTTGGTATCCCGTTGAAGGAACAGATGATCCTGGCGGGTGTCGAGGGCGCGGAAGAGGCCCCCGCGGATGCCCGCCGCGTCGCGGTGGATGCGGTTTTCGACAGCGTCAGCGTGGGGACGACCTTCAAGGCGGAACTGGCCAAGGCCGGGGTCATCTTCTGTTCCATCTCGGAGGCGATCCGCGAGCATCCCGATCTGGTGCAGAAGTATCTGGGCAGCGTCGTGCCGCAGTCGGACAACTTCTTTGCCACGCTGAATTCGGCGGTCTTTTCCGACGGGTCCTTCGTCTATATCCCGCCGAACACCCGCTGCCCGATGGAGCTTTCGACCTATTTCCGCATCAATGCCGAGAATACGGGGCAGTTCGAACGCACGCTCATCATCGCCGACAAGGGGTCTTACGTCAGCTATCTGGAAGGCTGCACGGCGCCCAAGCGTGACACCGCGCAGCTTCATGCGGCGGTGGTGGAGATCGTGATCCTGGACGATGCCGAGGTGAAATATTCCACCGTCCAGAACTGGTTCCCCGGCGACGAGGAAGGCAAGGGCGGCATCTACAACTTTGTCACCAAGCGCGCCGATTGCCGGGGCGACCGGGCCAAGGTGATGTGGACGCAGGTGGAAACCGGATCGGCGATCACCTGGAAATATCCGTCCTGCATCCTGCGCGGCGACGACAGCCAGGGGGAGTTCTATTCGATCGCCATCGCCAACAACATGCAGCAGGCCGACACCGGCACCAAGATGCACCATCTTGGCAAGAACACCCGGTCCCGCATCGTGTCGAAAGGGATTTCTGCCGGTAAGGCGCAGAACACCTATCGCGGCCTTGTGTCGATGCACCCGAAGGCCACCAACAGTCGCAACTATACCCAGTGTGACAGCCTGCTGATCGGCGACAAATGCGGGGCGCATACGGTGCCTTACATCGAGGTCAAGAACAACTCGAGCCGGGTCGAGCATGAGGCGACGACATCCAAGGTGGATGACGATCAGCTGTTCTACTGCCGCTCGCGCGGGATGGATGAGGAGGAGGCGGTGGCGCTGGTCGTCAACGGCTTCTGCCGCGAGGTCTTGCAGGCGCTGCCGATGGAGTTTGCCATGGAGGCGCAGAGCCTTGTGGCGATCTCGCTTGAGGGGTCGGTTGGGTGATGGCGCAAGACGAATTCGAAGCGCGGTTAGCGCGCATTCGTTCCCAAGAGCGGCCCGCGCCTGCGTCAACTCGCCCCGCCGCCACACCGGTGGGTCGCGGCTGGGGCAGGGCGATCTGGGGCGGATTTGCCTCCGCTGTCGTTGTGACGCTCTTCGCGAACATTCAGGCAATATCGGACGCCGCACCCGATGCGATCCGCAACAGCAGCATGCCGGGGGCCATGGGGGCGCCGATTGCACTCCTCAGCATCGCTTGGTTCGGGATCATCCCCATTCTGTTTACACGAAGCGTCTTGCGCTCCGCTCGGGCGATGCGAGGGTTTGAGCTTCCGGGCCCATTCCTGACGGGCGCTTTCATCGCTCTCGCGGCGGGAATTTTGACCCTGAAGGTTTGGAACTGACAGCCATGATCGTCACCACCACCCCCTCCGTCGAGGGTCAGAAGATCGCCCGCTACCACGGCATCGTGACCGGCGAGGCGATCCTTGGCGCGAATATCTTTCGCGATCTCTTCGCCTCGGTCCGCGACATCGTCGGGGGCCGCTCCGCCGCCTATGAGCAGGAGCTGGGCCGGGCGCGGGAGACGGCGCTGCGCGAGATGGAGGAGCGGGCGGCGATGCTGGGCGCAAATGCCATCGTCGGCGTCGATCTGGATTACGAGGTCATCAACAACATGCTCATGGTTTCGGCCTCTGGCACGGCGGTGACGGTCGGCTGACGATGGCGCTGCGTGGCTTCATATCGCTGTCCGGGCGGGGCTTGGCCGCCATGGGTTGTGCCAGCATGGCGCAACCGAGAGTTGTGACGCTACGTCGCGAACTGCGGCAGGATGTGGACTGCGCAGTCATGAAAAGCCCCGAATCCCGTCCGCATTTCCGCCCTAAACCTTGTGCAAAACCTATCCCGAAGCAAAGACAGTCGGGACGTGGACATGATTGCGACCTTGGATCAGAAATCGGCATTTCAGTCGCGCTTGCAGCGGATCCAGAGCGGCCATCAGTTCGAACATGCCGATGTGTTGGGCAAGGCCACGCACAAGGCCTACAAGCGCAAGTTCGGCGACAAGCCGAAAAAACCCAAGCGCACCTTCGCCGAAAAGATGATGGTCGTGATCGCCTTCATCTGCGGCATGTCCTCGGTGCTGCTGGGGCGCGTTCTCTACTTCCAGATGTCCCATATCGAAGGGCTGCCCAAGGCGTTCTACGATCTGGAGACGCGCGGCATGATCCTGTTTGCCTTCGTGCTGGCGGGGCTGATGATGGCGCTTTTGCACCTCTTCACCAAGCAGCGCGTCGCCGCCCTGCTGATCGGCTGCATCGTGATGCATTACGGCGAGGCGGCCGTGGCATCGAACGCGCCGGAGCTTTGGTCGAACATCTTCTCGGCGGACTATGCCGCGCAGATGGCCGAACAGGGCAAGGACTACCGCATCACGCCGCAGGGCTGACACCACCATCCAACCGACCGACCGGCGGCCCGGGCCATGCGCCCGCAGGCCGCCCGATCCATTTTGCGAGGGAAAACCATGCTTGAAATCAAGAACCTTCAGGTGCGTCTGCAAGACGAGGACAAGCAGATCCTCAAGGGGCTCGACCTGACCGTCGAGGCCGGCAAGGTCCATGCGATCATGGGGCCGAACGGGTCGGGCAAGTCGACCATGTCCTATGTGCTGGCCGGGCGCGACGGTTATGAGGTCACCGGCGGCAGCGCGACGCTTGATGGCCGCGACCTGCTGGAGATGGAGCCGGAAGAACGCGCGGCGGCGGGTCTGTTCCTGGCCTTCCAGTATCCGGTGGAAATTCCCGGTGTCGGCAACATGACCTTCCTGCGCACGGCGCTGAACGCACAGCGCAAGGCGCGTGGTGAGGAGGAGATCAGCGCGGGCGATTTCCTGAAACTCGTCCGTGAAAAGGCCAAGACGCTGAAGATCGACGCCGACATGCTTAAACGGCCCGTCAACATGGGCTTTTCGGGCGGTGAGAAGAAGCGCAACGAAATCCTGCAAATGGCGGTGCTTGAGCCGACGATGTGCATCCTGGACGAGACGGATTCCGGCCTTGACGTCGATGCGATGAAGCTGGTGGCGGATGGCGTGAACGCGCTGCGCGACGCTGGCCGCGCCTTTCTGGTCATCACCCACTACCAGCGGCTTCTGGACCATATCCAGCCCGATGTCGTTCACATCATGGCCGCTGGCCGTATCGTGAAGACCGGCGGGCCGGAGCTTGCGCTTGAGGTCGAAAAGGAAGGCTATTCCGATATTCTGGGGGAGACGGCCTGATGGCGGCGCCGAAACGGAACATGGCCGCGCGGGTCGAGGCGACCGAAGCGCGGATCGCGGCGCTTGACGCGCCGAAGGGCGGGTTCACCGCACCCGCCCGCGCGGCGGCGCTGGCGCGGCTGGCCGAAATGGGGCTGCCGACGCGGCGCGACGAATACTGGCGCTGGACCGATCCATCGGCCTTCAACGCGCCCCGGCCGCAGGGCGGCGCGGCCTTCCGCGTCGACAGGCCGATCTTCGAGGGCCGCGACAAGGTGCGTCTGGTCTTCGTCGATGGCGTCTTCGATGCCGAAGCCTCGGACGATCCGGCGCTGGCGGGGGTTGAGATCGCGCGCCTGGCCGAGGCCGACCGCGCCGACATCCACTGGGCCAAGGCGCTTTACGGTGCGCTTGAGGGGGAGGGTCACACGCCCGTCGAACGCCCCTTCGCGGCGCTGAACACCGCCGCCGCGACCGATGGCGTGCTGCTGCGCGTCACCGGAAAGGCGGAAAAGCCGCTGCATATCTCCTACCGCCAAAGCTCGGAAACGGCCGATGTGGTGTTGCACCATGTCATCCGGCTTGAACCCGGCGCGGACCTGACCGTGCTTGAGACCGGAACGCCCGGCGCGCGGTCGAACGTCGTGACAGAGGTCGATCTGGCCGAAGGCGCGCGGCTGCATCACCTGCGCCCGCAGGGCCGTGCGCTGGAACGGCAGATGATCACCCATCTTTTCGCGCGGATCGCCGAAGGCGCGATGCTGAAATCCTTCACACTGACCGCGAATGGCAGGATGACCCGGAATGAGGCGGTGTTGCGCATCGCGGGCGACGGGGCGGTGGCCCATATCGCCGGGGTCGCGCTGGGGGATGGGGCGGACGGGCCTTACCATCACGACGACACGATCTTTATCGACCATGGCGCCGTCGGCTGCGAAAGCCGTCAGGTCTTCAAGAAGGTTCTGAAGAACGGCGGGCAAGGCATCTTCCAGGGCAAGATTCTGGTCCGGCCCGGCGCGCAGAAGACCGATGGCTATCAGATCAGCCAGTCCCTGCTTCTGGATGAGGACAGCCAGTTCCTCGCCAAGCCCGAGCTTGAGATCTATGCCGACGATGTCCAATGCTCCCACGGGTCCACCACCGGGGCGATTGACGAAACGGCGCTTTTCTACCTGCGCTCGCGCGGGGTGCCGAAAGAGGATGCGACAGCGCTGCTGGTCCTCTCCTTCGTCGCCGATGCCATCGCCGAGATCGAGGATGAGGGGCTGGCCGAAGACATCGTGGCCCGGATCGAAGGCTGGCTGGCGCGCAGGAAGCACTGATGGCGGTCACCGATCAGATCATCGCCACCTACCGCGCGCCCGGCCGGGTGATGCGCGAGGTTCTGGCGGGCGAGCGGCATGAGGCGCGCGCGCTGGCCTATCTGCTGGCGGCGGTGATCGTGATCCATATCGCGCAATGGCCGGGCATGTCGCGCGCGGCCTTCCTGCAACCGGAGGTGCCGATGGCGCAGCGGATGATGGCGGCCTTCCTTGCCGTCCTTGCCGCGATCCCGCTTTTCTACGGCCTCGCGGCGCTGTCGCATCTGGTCCTGCGCGCCTTTGGCGGGCGGGGCAGCTATTTCGAGGCCCGCGTGGTGCTGTTCTGGGCGTTGCTGGCGATCACGCCGCTGATGCTGCTTCAGGGCCTTGTCTCGGCCTTTGTCGGGCCGGGGACGGCGCTGACGCTGACCGGGGTGGCGGTCTTTGCCGTCTTTCTGATGTTCTGGGCGACCGGCCTGAAGATCGCGGAATTCGGAAAGGTCGCCTGATGGCAGGGCCAGCGGCCACGATCCTGATCCAGACGCTGCGCGACCCGCAGGCCACGGCCCGCTGGCTGATCGCGCAGGATGTGCCGATGTCGGTGCGCTGGATGGCCGCCCTGCTGGCCGCGATCCTGTCGATGATCGGGCTGATGCTGGCGGTCCTGATCTCGCCCGAGACGGAGCCGTCGATCTTCACCGCCCTGGCCGATCCCTGGTTCGGCCTGCCGGTGCAAGTCGTCTCCATCCTGCTGCTGTCGGTCGTGGTGACCGTGGCGGGCCGGGTGCAGGGCGGGCAGGGGCGGTTTGCCGATGCGCTGCTGCTGGTGTCCTGGCTTGAGCTGGTCATGGCCATCGCGCAGGCGCTTCAGCTCGTGGCGCTGGTGATCCTGCCGCCCTTGTCGGCGCTGATCTCCATGGCCTCGCTGGTGCTTTTCCTGTGGTTGATGGTTCACTTCACAGCGGCGCTGCACGGTATCGCAGCACTTGGCCGCGTCCTTCTGGCGCTTGTCGCGGGGTTTGTCGCCGTGGTCGTCCTTGTGGCGATCGTGGCCGGTATCCTCGGGCTGGTGCCGCAGCCGACCGGACCCTGACATGTACGACGTTCAAAAGATCCGCGCCGATTTCCCGATCCTGGGCCGCCGCGTCAACAACCGCCCGCTGGTCTACCTTGACAACGGCGCCTCGGCGCAGAAGCCGCGCGTGGTCATCGACGCCATGACGAAGGCCTATGAAGAGGAATATTCCAACGTCCACCGGGGGTTGCACTACCTTTCGACGGTGGCGACGGAGAAATACGAAGGCGTCCGCGCCATCGTCGCGCGCTTTCTGGGCGCGCCCGACCCGGATGAGATCGTGTTTACCACCGGCACGACCGAGGGGATCAACCTTGTCTCCTACGCCTGGGCCGCGCCCCGGATGGAGGCGGGGGATGAAATCGTTCTGTCGGTGCTTGAACATCACGCCAATATCGTCCCCTGGCATTTCCTGCGCGAACGGCAGGGGGTGGTCCTGAAATGGGTAGAGCCTGAGGCGGACGGGTCGCTGGACCCGCAGAAGGTGATCGACGCCATCGGGCCAAGGACAAGGCTCGTCGCCGTCACGCAGATGTCGAACGTCACCGGGACGCTCGTGGATGTGGCCGCCATCTGCCGGGGCGCGAGGGAAAGGGGCGTGCCGGTTCTGGTCGATGGCTCGCAAGGCGCGGTTCACCGGCCGGTCTCGGTGCCGGACATCGGCTGCGATTTCTACGCCATCACGGGCCACAAGCTTTACGGCCCGTCCGGGTCCGGCGCGATCTGGATTGCGAAGGACCGGATGAAGGAAATGCGCCCCTTCCTTGGCGGCGGCGACATGATCCGTGACGTGACCCGCGACGCGGTCACCTATAACGACCCGCCGATGAAGTTCGAGGCCGGAACACCGGGCATCGTCCAGCAGATCGGCATGGGCGTGGCGCTGGACTACCTGATGGCGCTGGGGATGGAGAATGTCGCGGCGCATGAGGCCGCCCTGCGCGACTATGCGCGCGAGCGCTTTCGCGGCCTCAACTGGCTGAACGTGCAGGGTGACGCGCCGGGCAAGGGGGCGATCTTTTCCTTCACGCTTGACGGGCCGGCCCATGCGCATGACATCTCGACCGTGCTGGACCAGAAGGGCATCGCGGTGCGCGCCGGCACCCATTGCGCCATGCCGCTTCTGGAACATCTGGGCGTGACGGCGACCTGCCGCGCCTCGTTCGGGCTTTACAACACCACGGGTGAGGTCGACGCGCTGGTCGAGGCGCTGGAGCTCTGCCACGAGCTGTTTGCCTGAGATAAGGCGCCCGTTTCCCGCGACAAGATGCCCCACCGGCCGCTGTTGGTGGAATTAGAATCATTCAATAAGCTGAATTTTAAACGCGCAAAATAGTGAGGCGGCCCCCGAAGGCCGCAGGGGAGGAATTGGTGTCACGGGCATATTTTTGCGCGCTCTTTTCGGTTGCGATCTTCCTGGCCACGCCCACGCTGGCGCAGGAGGTGGGCGCTGACCCACCGGCCGTGCCGGGCAAGGGCAGTACCGCCGATCATACCAAGTTCGAGATCCTCAAACAGGATTTCGCTTCGGGTCCCGAGGTTACCAGGGCCTGCCTGAAATGCCATACCGAGGCGTCCGATCAGGTCATGCACACGCTGCACTGGAACTGGGACTATACCCATCCCGCGACGGGGCAGTCGCTGGGCAAGAAGAACGTCATCAACGCCTTTTGCGGCAATACCGCCAGCAATGAGACGCGCTGCACCTCCTGCCATACCGGCTATGGCTGGACCGACACCCGCGTCTCGGCCCCCGCCGATCCGACGCGGGTCGATTGCCTTGTCTGCCATGCCGATACGGCGCTTTATTCCAAGCTTGACAATCAGGCGGGCAACCCGCCGCTCTCGCCCGTGCCGGAGGGGGCCAAGACCATCACCGGGGCGCTGGCGACGCCGGTCGATCTGTCCAAGGCGGCGATGTCGGTCGGGGTGCCGCAACGGGAAAACTGCGGCCAGTGCCATTTCAACGGCGGCGGCGGCGACAATGTGAAACATGGCGACCTGAGCTCGGCCCTGATCGCGGCGACGCGCGATGTCGATGTCCACATGGCCAGCGACGGGCTGAACTTCACCTGCGAGACCTGCCACCTGAGCAGCGAACACAAGGTCGCGGGGTCGCGCTATGCGGTGAACGCGCATGACCTTGGCGGCACCGGCCTGCCGGGAATGCGCCGCGACGTGGCCAGTTGCGAAAGCTGCCACAGCGACAGCCCGCACGGCGCCAGCCTGATCGGGATGAAGCTGAACGACCATACCGACCGGGTGGCCTGCCAGACCTGTCATATCCCCGAATTCGCGCGCGGCGGAGTGGCGACCAAGACGGTCTGGGACTGGTCCACGGCCGGGAAACTGAAGGATGGCAAGCCCTATCACGAAGCGGCCTTTACCCAGTCCGACGGCAAGGCGCTTCACACCTACCTGTCCACCAAGGGCAATTTCGAATGGGGCGAGAATGTCGTGCCGCATTACGCCTGGTTCGACGGGCAGGTCGAATACACCCTGTCGGATGAGGTCATCGACCCGGAGCAGGTGGTCGAGGTCAACCGCCTGTCCGGCAGCCCCGACGACGGCACCAGCCGGATCTGGCCCTTCAAGCGGATGGTCGGGCGGCAGGCCTATGACACCGAAAACCTGACGCTGGTCTATAATCAGGTCTACGGGCCAGAGACCGACACCGCCTTCTGGACCAATTTCGACTGGTCGAAATCCATCGAGGCCGGGATGCGCTATGCGGGCAAGCCCTATTCGGGAAGCTATGGCTTCGTCGATACCTACATGTACTGGCCCATCACCCATATGGTCGCGCCGGGGGAGGACGCGCTGAAATGCGATGCCTGCCATGCGCGCGACGGACGGCTGACGGCGCTGGCGGGCGTCTATATGCCGGGCGCCAAGCTGACGCTGGGCGGCAAGCTTGGGATGGCGCTGTTCGCGCTGGTGGCGCTTGGCGTCGCGGTGCATGGCGGTCTGCGTCTGGTGACGGGCCGGGGAGGGGATCATGACTGAGCGTCTGGTCAAGGTTTATTCGCGCTTCAACCGTCTCTGGCACTGGAGCCAGGTCGCCTCGATCGCGATCCTGCTCTTTACCGGCGCGCGGATCATGGGGCTGCATTCCGTGCTGCCCTTCGGGCTTGCGGTCATGGTCCACACCGTCGTCGCGCTGGCGCTGCTGGTGCTTTGGGCCTTTGTCGTCTTCTGGCTGATGACGACGGGGGCCTGGCGGCAGTTCATCCCCTCGCTCGACGGGTTCGTCGAGGTGGCGCGCTACTATGCCTGGGGTGTTTTCCGGGGGCAGGAACATCCCTATCACAAGCGCCTTGGCCGACGGCTGAACCCGCTTCAGGCCTTCGCCTATTTCGCGCTGAAGATGGTGCTTTTGCCGGCCATCTGGATCACCGGGCTGGCCTATCTGCTGCACGGGCTCTGGTCGCATCTGGACAGCGGCGACCAATGGCTGTGGCTGGTGGCCAACCTGCATATCCTCGCCGGTTTCGCGGTCGCGGCCTTTGTCGTCATCCATGTCTACCTGCTGACGATCGGGCATGGGTTCCGCGCCCATGTCCGCCCGATGCTGACGGGCTTTGACCGGGTCGACCTGACGCCAGAGCAGGAAGCCTATCTTGAGACGGAGGAGCCGGGGCGGCTGCACCCGGAACTGCGGGCGAAAGGCTGAACCGGGGCGGTCATTCCCAATCCTCCCCGACGGGGCGGCGGTCGCGCGCCGCCTCGCGGTCACGCATCCGGCGCAGTTCGGCGTGGTCGTCGGCGGTCGCGTCCCCGATCTTTTCGCCCTGCGCGGGCTTGCCGTTCAGCTCCAGCGCGAAATACATCGGGAAATGGTCCGACCCGACAGTGTCCAGCCGTTGCAGATCGACGACCCGGAACCGCGCGTCGTGAAAAAGGTGGTCCAGCGGCCAGCGCAGGAAGACGAACCGCGCGTCGAAGCTGCTGTAAAACCCCCGCCCGACGCGCGGATCGAGAAGGCCGGAGAGGCGTTGAAACCGTCGTGTCGTGCGGCTCCACGCGACATCGTTGAGGTCGCCCGCGACGATGGCGGGCAGGTCGGTTTTCGTGGTCTCGACGCCGACCATCCCGATCTCGGCATCGCGCCCCTCGGTCGGGTGGAAGGGGACCGGCGGTTCGGGATGCAGCGCGAAAAGCGCGATCTTACGCCCGTCGCGCAGTTCTACCGTCGTGCGGATCGACGGCACGTCGGGGACGAGCAGGTCGCGCACCGTGACCGATGAAAGCGGCAGCCGCGACCAAAGCGCCATGCCATAGCTGTTGCCCAGCGGATGGTCGATATGGTGGTCGAAGGCGCGCCGCAGCTCCGTCAGCCCGGCAAGCCAGCCCGCATCGACCTCCATCAGGATCAGGATATCCGGCTTCACCCGCGCCGCCAGCCGGGCCAGCCGCCCGTAATCGCGGTTCGACATCTTGACGTTGCAGGTCATCACGCTGATCCGCGCACCGGGGTCGCCGGGGTCCGGCGCGGCCAGCGATTGCTTGCGCCAAAGCGGCGTGAAGCGCAGCACATGGGCCAGTTGATCGGCAACCGCGAGGGCCAGCACGATCCCCGCGCCCCAGCGCCAGGGGGCGGGCAGGCCGGAGGTGACAAGACCAAGGGCGGCGGGGAGCGCGAGGACCAGAAGCTGCACCCGCGGAAAGTCGAAATAGCGCGCAAACCCATGGGCCAGCGGCAGGCGCGCGATGCCCGTCGCCAGGGCGATGATCGCCGTCAGGATCAGGGTGATGAGGCCCGCAATCGACAAGGCAATGCACTCCGCGTCAGAAATCCGCAGCGGGATCGGGTTTCGTCCTGCCCTTCCTAACGGCCGAAACGGGCAACGGGTTCCCTCCCGCGCAAACCGCCTTGCGAAGCCGGGGGGCTGCTGCTATGGGGATGCGCGCACGCACCCGTAGCTCAGCTGGATAGAGCGCTGCCCTCCGAAGGCAGAGGCCAGAGGTTCGAATCCTCTCGGGTGCGCCATAACCATCTGTTTCACCTCATCATTTTTGGTCGAAAAAATTAGCGTGCTTTGAGTTTCTGGGGCGCGCCCCGAAAACCTGTGGGTGAATCACCTGGACCTCCGTTCCATCGCGCGCACCGCAGATCCTTGGTGGTCTGGGTGGTGGTGTCCGTAAACCTCTTCGAGCGTCTTCAGGCTGACGCCAAAGAAGCCCGAGACGTCCCAATGGTCTGCGCCGCTCTGCATCGCCCAGGTGATTGCCGTGTGGCGCATGACGTGCGGCGTTACGCCGGTCAGGTCGATGGCAAGCGCGGGATCTCTGGCCTTCTCGGCTGCGGCTGCCGCCATCTCCTCGGCGATCTTAACGCAGTTGGCCCACCCATTTCTGACGTTGGCGACGCGATTGCCCTCGTTGGTCTCGATGACCCACCGACACCCGGCCGCCTTCCATCGGCGAATGTAAGATAGGAACGGGCGCGGCAGCCGTGCCGTCGGCTGCTTCTTCTTCGACCGCCTTGCAGCGCTGCCGATCCGGTACATGATGCCGCTCTCGGTATCGACCCAGCCATGAGATACAGACGGCATGTCGATCGACAGGTTAAGGAGCGCGGTTTTGCGTGTTCCGGTATAGCGGCCGGCGATGATGAACTTGCGAAGGTGCTTGCCGTCGATGCGCAGCCGACGAGATGCGCGCAGCATCCAGTAGACCTCGGTCCGCGTCAGCCAGCGCTCCTTGGCGGCCGGTTTTTCTGGCAACGTGACTGTCGGTGCCGAGGTCAGATGCCCTTCCCGCTCGCAGTAGTTGAGCGATGCCTGCAACACGCCAAGTTCGCGGCGCATGGTCCCATCAGACCGGGCGCGCCACTTCATGTATCGACGGCATGTTGCCCCCTTGACGTCAGACACGCGCAGATCGCCCCAGAACGGGTCCAGCGCGTCGATGGCGAAGCCGATGCGGGCCGGATCGGCGCAATGGATTGCGTGTTCCTCGCCATAGATGGATAGCGCCAATCCCACCCTCATGTCCTCCGGCGCAGAGGCACTACCGGGCAGCCCTCTTCCGTTGATGTACTGTGCGAGCGCTGTTTCAGCTTCGACGCGGTTTCGCGCGCCGGTCTGCTTTTCGAAGGCTCCGTCACGGATGACCCAGACCGGCTCTCGGTCTTTCCTTTTCCGCTCGTAGACCCTGGCACCTTTTGACGGACGCGGCATGTTTCGATCAGCTCCTCGATCTCATCGGGGTTGATGCGCTTCGCGCTCCCGATCTGGACAATGAAACCGCCGTCGATCGCGGCGCGCTCAAGCGCCTTGACCGGCACCCCAAGGTGCGCGGCAGTCTGGTCGATTGTCCATAGCCTAGCGCTCGTCATCGGAAATCGCCTTCCAGAACTTGCAGGCCGGGGCGTTGGCCTTGATGTCGGTGCGTCTGGTTTTGGTCCAATTCTCCCGCGCCAGTCGGCACTTGAAGTATGTCTTCGACATGTGGCGTCTCACGAAATACTCACAGCCTTTGCACTTCTCGCCTTCCGGTCCAGTTCCCGGTTTCCATGCGTACCCGTTCGGCTCAGGGTCACGGCGTTTGAGACGGCGACGCGCCTCCTCTTCCGTGATCTCGTTGCCGAACAGGTCACGCATCAGGCCGACTCCACCACCGTTTCCTCGACAGCCTCACGCTCGACAAGCGCCTCGTAGCACTGTCCGACGACGACATAGGTTTCGCCCGGATTGGCCTTCGCCAGACGCTCGCATTCGGATATGGCCGCCATCAACGTGCCGTGTTCGAACGGGAATGCGGCAGCCCTGATGCGGCGGGACTTCTTGCCGCGGCGATGGACGAAGAACCCTCCGCCGATCTTCTCGCCCTTCTCGGTGCGCGGTTTCATGCAGAGACCTCCTCAAGTTTGTAGATTGCGGCCACCGCTTCGTTGATCGCGTCGCGCTCTTTCTGGTTTGAAAGGTGGTCCTTGATGCGGATCAGGCGTTCTACGGTGAGCGCTGCGTGAAACGATGAGCCAGGCTTCTTTTGCTTCGGCTGGCGCGCCTCGATCATCTGCCAGAGGCGCGCATAGCGGTCATCCGGCAGTTTCACGAGGAAGATCAGAGGCTCATCGTTGAAGCGCGTCCAATCGCTTCCGCCGACCGCGCCTGGCGTGAGAACGCCTGCCGCCTCAAGTTCATCTTTGTCGATGTTCAGGAGGATCTTGGCGGCGTTCAGGAAGCGTTCCCGCGTCATTCCGCCGCCTCCGCGCCATCGACGGCCGTGATCGGCGCATCGGCCGGCATGGGCCGGTTCTTGGCGTAGTGGACCTTGGCTTCCGGCATCCGCCCATCCGCGATGAGGCGCGCGAGGATCTGGCGCGCAGCCTGCGCATCCGCCATGGCGTCGTGCGCATCGGTCATGTCGAAGCCGAAATAGGCGCAGGCTTCCTTGAGTTTCACGAAGCCGCGCATGATCGGCAGCCCCTCTTTGCCGTAGGGCGCGAGGTTCTGCTTCGGGACGGCCGACCAGTGCCGCGCGCAAATCCATTCAGAGAAACCGGCTGGCGCACGAGTGCGGCGGCAGCCCGGCATCAGGCAGGTGTGACGGTCAGACATAGGCGGATCACCAGATAGGTCAGTGCGATTGCGGCCGATGTGAGGGCGCCGGCGGACACCAAGTCGCGGCCTTCCAGCATCCGGCGGGGGAACCAGTAGGCGCAGGCCGCTATGAAGATGATGGCGTAGATCCACGCGGCAACCGTGAAGATCACGGCGGCGATGATGATGGCGTAGATCATTTCCGGCCGGCCTTTTCTGCCGCCACGGCGGCCTTGAGCCGGTCCCATATGTCGGGCTCCTTCTCAAGCGCCGCGATCTCGTTCGGCGACACGCACTTGCAGCGACCGTCGCGTTCCTTCACGCAATCGCCTGTCGTAGCGGAGATGATGAGGATGCAGGCGGCGATCTTCATTGGGCGCCCTCCCGAATACCTCTGGCTCGTCTTTCGGATCGCTTTGCGTCAGCCCAGACATGGAAGGCCGGGCGTTTATCCGGATCTAGAAGTAGCCATTTGTCGAACAGCACGTTTCGCTCATCTATGGCGGCGCCGATGCGGGCCGCCTCGGCCTTCCCCTCGGGCGTCGGGGCGCACCAATCACAGGTGCAGCCGTTTCCTGCATGGAGGCGGTCAGCCATCACGCCACCTCGCAGCGGATGGGCGGCAATATCTGGGGCGCGCCCCTGAAATGCGCATCAGAACGTTCGCGATTACGCGAACGAAAGAGGGGTATTTGCCGAATTTTCAGAGAATCTGCGGTACGAATCTGCCCTCCGAAGGCAGAGGCCAGAGGTTCGAATCCTCTCGGGTGCGCCAGAACCCCCTTCCCGATAGCACAGCGGCCCCAATCGGCGTCTGGCCGCGCGGCCGTACTTACCCCTTGAACCGATCAGGGTGGGCGGCGGCGAAGGCGGGCAGGGTTTCGAGGTTGGCGGCGATGCGGGTAAGGCGGGGGAAGGCTGTCAGGTCCACGCCCCAGCGGCGGGCGTTGTATAGCTGCGGCACAAGGCAGATGTCGGCGACCGTGACCATGTGGCGATAGCAGTAATCGCCATCGTCCACCATCGCCTCAAGGGCGGCAAGGCCGGGGGCGATGAAGGCCCGCATCCAGCTTTCCTCGGTGATGGCGCCCTGCGACTGCGCCGCCGCGTAGCGCGCCACGCGCAGGTTACAGACGGGCTGGATCTCCATCGCGATGGCATGGGTCATCGCCTTGACCCGCGCCCGGCACAGCGGGTTGTCCGGCCAAAGGCCAAGGTCCCGCGTTTCGTCGAGATAGTCGATGATGGCCAGCGACTGGGTCAGCCGCGCGCCGTCGATTTCCAGCACCGGGACAAGGGCCTGCGGGTTGCGGTGCAGATGCGCCTCGGTCGCCTGTTCGCCCTTGGCGAGGTCCACCGCGACGCGGTTCCAATGCAGCCCGGTCAGCGACAGCGCGATGCGCACCCGGTAGGAGGAGGAAGAGCGCCAGTAATCGTAAAGCGTTATCATGTCTTACCTTTCTTCAAGCGGGGCGCGCGGGGCTAGCCCAGCGGCAGGCCGCGGTCGTCCTTCAGCGTCTTCAGCACGATCTCGGAGCGGACCTGCGACACCTGCGGATGGGGCAGAAGCGCGCTGTGGACGAAATCGGCGAAGGCGTCGAGGTCGGTCATGCGGACATCGAGAATGTAATCGGCATCGCCCGATACCGAGAAGGCGGAGCGGATTTGCGGATGGCTGGCGACGAAGCGGGCGAAGTCCTCATCCTTGCCCGGCCCGTGGCTGCGCAGGTTGACGCGGATCACGGCGCGCAGGCCATAGCCCAGTTTCGCGGCGCCAAGACGTGCCGAATAGCCCTCGATCACGCCGGCCTCTTCCAGCGCGCTGCGGCGGCGGGAGATTTGCGAGGCGGAAAGATTGACCCGCTCCGCCAGCGCGGCATTGGTCATCGCGCCGTCCTTTTGCAGCGCCGCAAGAATTGCGCAATCAAAGTCATCTATGCGGATTTCGTGCGTCATTTTGATCTTGCTCTCACCAAGGATGCGCAATTCTGCCATTTCGCCCATTACTATGCAAAGCAATTGCGCGTCGCAAGCGATATAATTTCAATTGAAACAGGATGGCAGGAGAGCTTTCGATGGGACCCTTCCCGCATGACGCCCCGCGCGCAACGATCAGCGACAGGAACCCCGCCGGGACCGACGGGTTCGAATTCGTCGAATTCGCCCATCCCGAGCCGGAGAAGCTGCGCGAGATTTTCGCCGAGATGGGCTTTGCCCGCGTCGCCCGCCACAAGGCGAAGGCGATCGAGCTTTGGCAGCAGGGCGACATCACCTATGTGCTGAACGACGACCCCGGCAGCCATGCCCGCGCCTTTGTCGCGGAGCACGGGCCTTGCGCGCCGTCGATGGCTTGGCGGGTGGTCGATGCCCGTCACGCCTTTGACCACGCCGTCGCCAAGGGCGCCACGCCCTATACCGGCACGGGCAAGACCATGGATGTGCCTGCCATCGTCGGCATCGGCGGCAGCCTGATCTATTTCATCGACCAGTACTGGGACAGCTCGCCCTATAACGCCGAATTCGACTGGCTGGCGGATGCCCATCCGGCGGGGGTGGGCTTTTACTACCTCGACCACCTCACCCACAATGTCCACAAGGGCAACATGGATGTCTGGTTCCGCTTTTACGGTGACCTGTTCAACTTCCGCGAGATTCGCTTTTTCGACATTTCCGGCAAGTATACCGGGTTGACCAGCCGCGCGCTGACCTCGCCCTGCGGCCGCATCCGTATCCCGATCAACGAGGACCGGGGCGAGACGGGGCAGATCGTCGAATACCTCAAGCGCTACAAGGGGGAGGGGATCCAGCATATCGCGGTCGGGACCGAGGATATCTATGGCGCCACCGACGCCATTGCCGCCAATGGCATCCGCTTCATGCCCGCGCCGCCCGCGGCCTATTACGACCAGAGCCAGACCCGCGTGCAGGGCCATGAGGAGCCGGTCGAACGGCTGAAGAAGCATGGCATCCTGATCGACGGCGAAGGCGTCGTCGATGGCGGCGAGACGAAGATCCTGCTTCAGATCTTCTCGAAAACCATGGTCGGGCCGATCTTCTTCGAATTCATCCAGCGCAAGGGCGATGACGGTTTCGGGGAGGGCAACTTCAAGGCGCTCTTCGAATCGATCGAGGCCGACCAGATCGCGCGGGGTGTCTTGTCGTCACAAGCGGCGGAATAAGCCGTCACTCACGGGGAAGAACGCCGGGGAGGGGGCAGGGCCGGTCCTGAAGCGTTTCGGGTTGCGTTGAGAAAGCAAGTATCTGAATTCGAACGAAACAAGTTCAAATTCTGAGTCAGCGTAAACCCGAAATGCCATAAGGGGCCGGTCCTTCCTTTCTGGCGGGGGGCAAAAAATGAAAGAGGCGCCGGAACCCCGACGCCTCCCTGGTCGTTACAGACCTGCCTGAACGTTTACCGACCCCAGGTGCGGATCGGGCCGCAGTCCATGTGGACGAAGTTGGACCGGGAATATTTGCCGACGCCGCCGGCCTCACAGGCCGTCGCGGCCCGGTAGATTTGCGGCACGGAGCGCGAGCGCATCCGCAGATCGGCTGCTTGCGCCTTCATGTGGAGCGAATTGCGCGCCACGCCGCGCGAGGACGACCGCAGCATCGCGTTGGTCTTTGCGGTGCGGTAGCCCGACAGCAGCATATAGGGTTCGTTGACGTCGAGAAGACGGTGCGCGGCGGCGGCGATGTCGATCGTGCGCGGGTCGATGTCCTTCTTTTCGTCCTGGCGCCAGTCGCGCATGAAATAGGTGATCTCGTTCAGCGCCTCGGGGATGTACTTGCCTTCCAGCCAGTAGATCGTGTCGATCGATTCCCCCGTGCGGCCGGAATACATGCGGATGCGGCGGACATCGCCCGCGCCACGCAAGATCCCGAAAGCGTTGGACATCGAGGGTGCCGCGACGACCGCCGTGGCGGCAAAGATACCGAGCAAACCGCGGCGGGTAAGACCGGATTGAGCGTGTTCAACCATGGCGCTGACGCCTGTCCCGTTTAGGCCGCTTGATGCGGCTCGTGACCATTTTCCCCAAGTGCAACGGTCTTATGGCACAAGATGATTCTGCCGCCAACCGGGGAATTGTCCACGGATCGAGAATTCAAGGCCGGTCGGCAAAAACTCGCCCAAAGGCCGCCTGTGTTGCCCTTGTGCTGCGGTTTTGCGGGCAGCGTTGCGCAATGGTGACAGTGGGGGTCGGGGCGGTGCGGAACCGGGCGCCGGGCATGGACTCTGCGAACCGTTGCGGCGATCCTTTTTTTCAATACTGCTTGCTGCTGCTGGATTGCCCATGATGATTTCGCGCCCCCGCCGCCTCGCGGCCGCTTCCCGGACTTTCGCCGCCCTCGCGCTTGCGTTTTTCGCCAGCGTTCAGGCCGCCGTGGCAGTCGAGACGCTGGCCTTCCGTCAGGCGGTGGCCGAGGCGGTGGCAGGCGATCCGGTCCTTTCGGCCTTTTACGGCGCGCGCGATTATGCGCCGCTTTGGACCTCGGCCGAGGATGCGGGGCGGCGCGCGGCGCTGTTCGCGGCGCTTGACCATGCGGGCGATCATGGCCTTCCGGCCGCGCGCTATGACAGCGGCGCGCTGCGCGATCAGTTCGCTTCGGTGGATTCCGAACGCCAGCGCGGGCGGCTTGAGGCGGCGGTCGCCGCCGCCTTCCTGGCCTATACGCATGACCTTCAGGTCGGCGCCATCGTGCCGTCCAAGGCCGATAGCGGCATCGTGCGCGAGGTGATCCAGCCCGACGGCGCCGCCGTTCTGGCCGGGTTTGCCGCGTCCGCGCAGCCGGGGCGCTACATCGCCGGTCTGGCGCCCAAGGCCCCCGAATATGCGCAACTGATGAAGGCCAAGCGCGATCTCGAACTCGCGGTGGCCCAGGGCGGATGGGGCGCGCGCATCAATGCCGAGAAGTTGCAGCCCGGCGACAGCGGCCCGCGTGTCGTTGCGCTGCGCGATCACCTGATCCGCATGGGCTATCTGCCGCGCACCGCGACGCAGGCCTATGACGGCGCGATCCAGAAGGCGGTGCAGCAGTTCCAGATCGACAATGGCGTCACCCCCGACGGCGTCGCGGGCAAGGGGACCATCGCGCTGATGAACCTTGGCCCCGAGGAGCGTCTGAAATCCGTTCTCGTCGCGCTTGAGCGGTTGCGCTGGATGAACGGGGTTGAGCTGGGCGAGCGTCATATCTGGGTGAACCTGCCCGATTTCACCGCCAAGATCGTCGATCACGGCAAGGTCACGTTCGAAACCGTGACCGTCGTCGGCATGGACAATCCCGACCGCCGCAGCCCGGAATTCTCCGACCAGATGGAATTCATGGTCATCAACCCGACCTGGAATGTCCCGCGCTCCATCACGGTCAAGGAATACCTGCCGATGCTTCAGCGCAATCCCAATGCGGCGCGGCATCTCAAGATCGTCGACCGGCGCGGCCGTGTGGTGGACCGTTCCACCGCCGATTTCAGCCAGTATACCGCGCGCAATTTCCCCTTCTCGATGTCGCAGCCGCCCTCGAACAGCAATGCGCTGGGGCTGGTGAAGTTCATGTTCCCGAACAAGTGGAACATCTACCTGCATGACACGCCGTCGAAATCGCTCTTCTCGAAAGAGGTGCGCGCCTATAGCCATGGCTGCATCCGTCTGGGCGATCCCTTCGACTTTGCCTATGCGCTTCTGGCGCCGCAAAGCAACGACCCGGTGGGGGAGTTCAAGGCGCATCTGCGGACCGGGGCGGAGAATACCCTGATGCTGAAAACACCGGTGCCGGTGCATCTGGTCTATTTCACCGCCTGGCCGACCGCGAAGGGGCGCATCGACTATCGCCGCGACGTCTATGGCCGCGACGGGCGCATTTTCAACGCGCTTCAGGCGGCCGGGGTGGAATTGCCCGAGGTTCGCGGCTAAATCCGGGGGGCCGGGACCTGATCCCGGCCTGCTTCCGGTGCCGACATGTCCTATTCGATTGCCGAGATCGCCCGCGCGCTGGATGCCCGCGCCGAGGGGGATGTTGAGTTCCGCGTCACCCGCGCGGCCGAGCCTGCGATGGCCGGGCCGGAGGACCTCGCCCTTGCCATGAACCCGGCCTATGCCGACGGGCTGACCCAGGGCGCGGCGCAGGCCGCGATCCTCTGGGACGGGGCGGATCGGGCCGCCCTTGGCCTGCGCGCCGCGATCTTCGTCGCGCGGCCGCGTCTGGCCATGTCGGGCCTGACCCGGACCCTCGATCCCGGCCCGAAGATCGCGCCGGGCATCCACCCCAGCGCGGTCATCGACGCCTCGGCCGTGATCGGCCCCGGCGCGGCCATCGGCCCCTTCGTGGTGATCGGCGAGGGCGTGCGGATCGGCCCCAAGGCCCGTATCGTGTCCCATGCGACCATCGCCGAGGGGGCAGAGATCGGGGCCGGGGCGCTGATCCATTCCGGCGCCCGGATCGGCGCGCGGGTGCGGATCGGCGACCGCCTGATCTGCCAGCCCGGCGCGGTGATCGGCGCGGACGGCTATTCCTTCGTCACGCCCGAGAAATCGGGGGTGGAGGAGATCCGCCAGACCCTTGGCGAACGGAGCGAGATCCGCCAGCAAAGCTGGTTGCGTATCCATTCGCTCGGCACGGTGGAGATCGGCGACGATGTGGAGATCGGCGCCAATTGCACCATCGACCGCGGCACCATCCGGGCGACGAAGATCGGGTCCGGCACCAAGCTCGATAACCTCGTCCATATCGCCCATAACGTCACGGTGGGGCGTGACACGCTGCTTTGCGGTCAGGTCGGCATCGCCGGGTCCTCGCGCATCGGCGACCGGGTGGTGCTGGGCGGCCAGTGCGGCGTGGGGGATAACCTTTTCGTCGGCGATGACGTGATCGCGGGCGGCGCGACCAAGATCATGACCAACGCCCCGGCGGGCCGCGTCCTTCTGGGCTATCCGGCGATGAAGATGGACACCCATGTCGATGCGCAGAAAAACATCCGCCGGCTGGGCCGTCTTTACGCGCAGGTGGCCGAGCTTCGTGAAGCTGTTACGTCCCTGATGCAAGACCCCGGCAACAAGGAGAACACAGAAGATGGCGGCAAAAACTGACATCCGCGACCGGGTCATCGCGATCATCGCCGAACAGGCGGTGCTGGACCCCGATCAGGTCAGCCCCGAGATGACGCTGGACGATCTGGGCATCGACAGCCTTGGCCGGGTGGAATCGATCTTCGCGTTCGAAGAGGCGTTCGACATCTCGGTCCCCTTCAACGCCAATGACCCCGACGAGGGCGCGTTCGACATCTCCTCGGTCGGCTCGATCATCGCCGAGGTCGAAAAGCTGGTCGCCCAGAAGTCCGCCGCATGAGGCGCGTGGCCATTACCGGCGCGGGGACGATCAACGCGCTTGGCCATGACGTCCCCTCCACCCTTGCCGCGATGCGCGAGGGGCGCTGTGGCATCGGCCCGCTGGAATTCCGCGATGTCGAACGGCTGTCGATCCGCATCGGCGGGCAGGTGCGCGGATGGGACGCGGAACGCCAGTTCAACCGTCAGGAAATCGCGCTTTACGACCGCTTCACGCAGTTCACCATGCTGGCCGCGAAACAGGCGGTGGACCAGTCTGGGCTGGATTTTCGCGGCAAGATGGGCCTCGATTGCGGCGTCGTCCTTGGCACCGCCGGGGGCGGGGTCACGACCTGGGACGAGAATTACCGCACGGTTTACGAGGAGGGGAAGAACCGCGTTCACCCCTTCGTGGTGCCGAAGCTGATGAACAACGCCGCCGCCAGCCATGTCAGCATGGAATATGCGCTGCGCGGGCCGTCCTTCACCGTGGCGACGGCCTGCGCGTCGTCGAACCACGCGATGGGGCTGGCCTTCCAGATGGTGCGGTCCGGCGCCGCGCGGGCGATGATCACCGGGGGGGCAGAGGCGATGCTCTGTTTCGGCGGCATCAAGGCGTGGGAAGGCCTGCGCGTCATGTCCAAGGACGCCTGCCGCCCCTTCAGCGCCAACCGCAACGGCATGGTGCAGGGCGAGGGGGCGGGCGTCTTCGTCTTCGAGGACTGGGACCACGCCCGGGCGCGGGGGGCCGAGATACTGGCCGAGGTCGCGGGGTTTTCCATGACCTCGGACGCGGCCGACATCGTCATGCCCAGCCAGGCGGGCGCGCAGCGCGCCATCGCCGGGGCGCTTGAGGATGCGCGGCTGGCGCCGGAAGAGGTCGGCTATGTCAACGCCCATGGCACCGGGACGGCGGCCAATGACAAGACCGAATGCGCCGCCGTGGCCCATGCCTTCGGCGCCCATGCCGACCGGCTGATGATTTCCTCCACCAAGTCGATGCACGGCCATGTGATCGGCGGCACCGGCGCGGTGGAGCTTCTGGCCTGCATCATGGCGCTGCGCGACGGGATCATCGCCCCGACCGTGGGGTACGAGGAGCCGGACCCGGAATGCGCGCTGGACGTGGTCCCGAACGCGGCGCGCGACGCGCGTGTGACGGCGGTGCTGTCGAACGCCTTCGCCTTCGGGGGCCTGAACGCGGTGCTGGCCTTGCGGCGGGCGTAAGCGCGCGCCCGGTAGTTGCGCCGTTCCCGGTGGTATAAAACCCTTACCCCGATGCGACCAATCGACAGGACGGTGGTATTGGCATATATTGCCAATATCTTGGCAGGAGGTTCGCATGGTCACCCGAAACGTCGTTCTGACCGACACGCAATCCGACCTCGTCGACCGGCTGGTCGCGTCCGGGCGCTATCAGAATGCTTCTGAGGCGCTGCGCGCGGGGTTGCGCCTTCTGGAGCGTGAGGAGGCCGAAAGCGGCGACCTGCGCAGGCGGTTGATCGCCGGGCTGGAACAGGCCCGGCTGGGCGATCTGGTGGAGGGAAGCGGAGAGGATGCCGTGCGCCGTGCCTTCGCTGCCGCCCGCGAAGACCTCTGATCCGGGGACGCGATGCCGAAACCCTGGCGTCTGACACGGGCGGCACAAGCCGCGTTGATCGACATCGCCCGCTGGACGGTCGAAAGCTTCGGGCCGCGTCAGGCGGCGGCCTATGAGGAGGACCTGATTGCCGTTTGCCGCGCCATCGCCAGGGGCGAGGCCCCGTCACAGGATTGCCGGAGGCTGATCGACCCGAACCTGCCCGAGGATCTGCGCTTTGCGCGGGCGGGCGCGCATTTCGTGATCTTCATCGAGGAGGCCGGGCAGGTGATCATCATTGATTTCCTTCACGCCCGGTCGGATCTGCCGCGACGACTTGCCGATCTGCCGCCCGCGCGGGGGCGTAACGCAAAACGCCGCCCGGCGGGTCGCGGGGCGGCGTTGCGTTCGTTCAAAGCGGCGGGCGTTTACTGCGCCGGGGCCTCTGCCGCGCCGCCGGTCTTGGTCGCCAGCGCCTCTTCCGCCTTCTTCTGCGCCTCAAGCGCGGCGGTGAAGCCCTTCAGCGACACATCCAGCGTCACCTTGGCGTTCGGATTGCCGACCGGAACGATGGTCACCGCAGCCTTGTTGCCCTTCTTCATCTTGCCGACCTCCTCCTCGGTAAAGCCGAGACGGGCGTAGCAGCCGACGGGGGTGCAGAAGCTGAACGGATAGGCCTGCGGCTTGCCGTCATCGACCGCGAAGGCAAGCTGTTCGGTCAAAAGCGTCTCAAGCGGCGTGATGACATTGGCCCCGACCGAGACCTTGCCGCCATTTTGCAGCGAGATCATCGAGATTTCAGAGACCGGGTTGCCGTTCTTGTCGCGCAGAAGCTGATAGATCTGGCAGGGATCGGCGCCGTCGGCGGTGCGCACGCAGCGCAGTTCCCAGTCGTCGAAGGTTTCGGCCGTATAGGGCTGGCCGATCCCGTCGGGCGCGGCCTGGGCATCGGCGGGGGCTGCCGCATCGGCCGCGGGCGCGGCATCGGCCGCGGGGGCCTGATCGGCGGGCGCGGCGGTGTCCTGCGCGGCGGCGGGCAGCGCCGCGGCCAGCGAGAGCAAGAGCGTCAGGGTCTTGGAAATTGCAGCCATGATATCTTTCCGTTCTGGTAATTCGGTGGTGCTGCGTGGCCTTAGCACGGCGCCGGGGCGCTGTCAGCGGGCAAACCGTCACGTTCCGGTGGGGGCGGCGACAGGCCGCTTCCCGGCGGCACCCGGCCCAAAACGAAAGGGCCTCCGCAGAGGCCCTTTCATATTCGTACGCTCCCTGTCGGACAGGCCGACTTAGTCATTGCCGCGAACGCTATTCAACTCCTCCCCATGCGTCAACCGGAAAAATTTCAAGGCCCAGAAATTTGATTTTTCAGGAAAAAAAGCCGCGCCAAGGGGGCGCGGCCAGTCAGACAGGGAGGAAGAAAGCCCGCCTGGGCCAAGGCCCCTGCGGATGGGAAGAAGACTGGCGCCGGAAGATTAAGATTGTATTGTGGCCCCGAACGACGGCCGCGAATTGAGGGGTGTACGGTGCTGACGGAGAACGGGATTTTCGTGGGGGGCGGGGGCGAAGGGTATGCCACGCCTCAGGAACTTCTGTTGAAATATGGAAATCGCCACGGGCTTATCGCGGGCGCGACCGGCACCGGCAAGACGGTTACCTTGCAGATCCTCGCCGAAGGGCTGTCGGCCGCCGGGGTTCCGGTCTTCCTGTCGGACGTGAAGGGCGACCTTGCCGGGCTCGCGGTTGCCGGTTCGCCCGAAGGCAAGCTGCACGACGCCTTCATGAAGCGCTGCGCGACCATCGGCTATGATCTGGCCTATCAGGCCTTCCCGGTCGCCTTCTGGGACCTCTTCGGCGAACAGGGCCATCCGATTCGTGCGACCGTCGCGGAAATGGGGCCGCTTCTCTTGTCGCGCCTGATGGACCTGAGCGAGGCGCAGGAAGGTGTGCTGAACATCGCCTTCCGCCTGTCGGATGAGGAAGGCCTGCCGCTTCTCGACCTCAAGGATCTTCAGGCGATGCTGGTCTGGATCGGCCAGAACGCGGCCGAGATCGGCTTGCGCTATGGCAATGTCTCCCCGGCCACCGTCGGCGCGATCCAGCGGCAGTTGCTGGTGCTGGAAAATCAGGGCGGGACGAAGCTTTTCGGCGAACCGGCGCTGGATCTGGCCGACATGATGCGGGTGGGTGCGGACGGGCGCGGGCAGGTCAACATCCTTGCCGCCGACAAGCTGATGGCCTCACCCCGGCTTTACGCGACTTTCCTGCTCTGGCTCCTGTCGGAACTCTTCGAGGAACTGCCGGAGGTCGGCGATCCCGACAAACCGAAATTCGTCTTCTTCTTCGACGAGGCGCATCTTCTGTTCGAGGACGCGCCCAAGGCGCTGACCGACAAGGTGGAACAGGTCGCGCGTCTGATCCGGTCCAAGGGCGTGGGCGTCTATTTCATCACCCAGAACCCTGCCGACGTGCCGGACGACATCCTTGGCCAGCTTGGCAACCGGGTCCAGCACGCGCTGCGCGCCTTCACCGCCAAGGACCAGCGCGATCTGGCGCGGGCGGCACAGAACTATCGCCCCAACCCGCGCTTCGACACCGAAACCGCGATCAAGGAGGTCGGCACGGGCGAGGCGGTGACATCGCTTCTTCAGGCCAAGGGTGTGCCGGGGATCGTCGAACGCACGCTTGTCCGTCCGCCCGCCAGCCAGCTTGGCCCGATCACCCCCGATCAGCGCAAGGCGGCACTGGCCGCGACCGGGCTGGGGGCGAAATACGATACGGCCGTGGATCGCGATTCCGCCTATGAACGCCTTCAGGTGCGCGCCGAGACCGCCGCCAAGGCCGCCGCCGAGGCGGAGGCCGAGGAAGAGAAGATGAAGGCGGAGTTGCGGGAGCTGAAACAGGCGCGGCGCTATGACGGCAAGACGGTGGGCCGGTCCACCGCGCGCCGGACGTCGCGGTCCGACAGCCTTGCCACGACGTTCGGCAAAAGCCTTGCCCGGCAGCTTGGCACCAAATCCGGCCAGGCGCTGGTGCGCGGCATCCTCGGATCGCTCTTCAAGTCGCGTTAGGAGGCGGGGCGGTCGCTGGCCCAGCACGGAAAGGACGGTACGGCATGACCGATCAGACAGACCTCTGGCAGCTTGAGGAAAGCTTCTGGCTTGGCGGGGCAGAGACCTTTCGCAGCACAATGGCCGACGGCGCGGTGATGGTCTTTCCCTATCCGGCGGGTATCCTTCAGGGCGACGGGATCGCCGACAGCGTCGCGCGCGCCCCGCGCTGGCGGTCGGTGCTGATGTCCGAGAGGCGGATCAATCTTCGCGGGAACGTCGCGGTCCTTGCCTACAAGGCCGAGGCTGAACGCGAAGGGGCGCCGATCCAGACCATGCTTTGCGCCTCGACCTATGTGCGCGAAGAGGGCGGCTGGCGGCTGATGTCGCATCAGCAGACACCGGCCTGACGGCGCCCTAGCCGAAGATCAGCCAGAAGATCCCGCCCCAGGCGGCGAGCGAGAGAAGAAGGACGGGCAGCAGCCACCAGCCGAAGGGCAGGACCCGTCCGTTCAGGTCGTCGTCCACCGGGTCATAGCGCGGGCGTGACGGCCTGATGGCCTTCCGCCTGACCTCGAACCACTTGATGTTGGCGTATTGGGCCATCCCGCCGCATCCCCTCGATGGTTTGGCACGACCCGAGGGTCGTTACTCAACCTTAAGGCGAATTGCGGCGGGAGGCCATTGTTAATTCTTTCCGAGGTGGAAACAGTCTATCGCCGGTCAGGCGACGGCTGCGTCCACGATGATCTCCACCAGATAGTCCGGCGTCGCAAGGCTCGCCTCACCCGTGGCGCGGGCGGGGGCGTGGCCTTCGGGGACCCAGGCGTCCCAGACGGCGTTCATCGCGGCAAAGTCGCGGTTGATGTCGGCGAGCCAGATCTGCGCCCGCAGCATCCGCGTCTTGTCCGACCCGGCCAGCGCCAGAAGGCGGTCGATCTCGGCCAGAATGTCCCTGGTCTGCTGGCCCGCGTCCCCGCCGGGCTCGCCCACGACGCCCGCAAGACGGATAGTGCCGTCATGGATGACAACGTTCGACATGCGTTTGCCGGTCTCGATTCGGGTGATATTCGACATGATCCATCCTCTGCTGAGATTTCCTCCCCGTGACTAGCGGGTGGGGAGGGGAAAGGGAACGGGGGATGGAGCGGGTGAAGGGAATCGAACCCTCGTCGTAAGCTTGGGAAGCATGTGTGTTTGGTTCGAGAACATTTGAACGCCTTGGAAAGTGGTTGAAATCATTGCACTAATCGTTGATCGTCGTCCGAGTGCGTGGTAGCGCGTTTGATAACGCTGACTACAAAACGCCTACAGAAAGGGCGATGGGCGATGGCGAGTGAGAGGATGAAGTTCACGGAGGCGGCGGTGAAGACCGCTGCGCCGAACGCGAAATTCTGGGACACCGAGATCAAGGGTTTCGGCCTGTTCACGGGGAAGGAGACGAAAACCTTCTACTTCCAGAAGGACGTGAAGGGGAAGACGGTCAGGACGAAGCTCGGCACCTGGCCGGAAACACGCGTGGCAGATGCCCGGTACGAAGCCGGTCTTCTCGTCGGGGAATACGCCTCGGGAGCCGTTGCGAAGCGCCTGCGCGCGGCAAAGATTCCGACGCTGACCGAGGCGACGGCCGCCTACATCGCGCGGCCGAAACTGCGGTCAGAGGCGAACAAGGATCAGGTGAAGTCGCAGATGGAAAGCCATCTGAAAGCCTGGCTCAAGCGCCCCCTGGACGAGATCACGAAGGCGGATTGCGTTGCGGCCCACAGCCGGATCGCAGTCGAGCGGGAGGGCGTCAACTCTCGCGGGCGTCCCTGCATGATCGGCGGGGAGCGCGTGGCCAACCATGTCCTGAAATCCTTCCGCTCGATCTGGAACCATGCGCGCCGGACGCATGACCTTCCCGAATGCCCGACGGTGGCCGTCGAGTGGTTCCCGGAGGAGCCGTCGCATCGGATCATCGACGACCTCGACGCATGGAAGAAAGCGGTCGATGCCATCGAGAATCCCGTCCACCGCGCCTATTACTACTTCCTGCTGCTCACCGGCTTGCGCAAGGAGGAGGCGATGACCCTGCGGTGGGAGCAGGTGTTTGACGATCACCTGCATCTGCCCGAGACGAAGAACGGCCGCGCCTTCAACCTGCCGCTTCTGCCCGAGCATCACGCCATCCTCGAACCGATGCGCGCATACCGTTCGGAATACGTCTTCCACGGCACCCGCCACGCCGTTCACCTGCGCGCGCCCACGCGTCTCGCTTGGTCCGCGCACGACCACCGCCGCACCTTTGCGACCTTCGCGGAGAACGAGGGCGGCTTGCTTGAAGAAACGGTCGGCCGCCTGCTGAACCACACCCCGACGTCGGTCACGGGGGCGCGGTATATCGTCGTCGGACACGAGCGGTTGCGCGCCCCGATGGAGCAGATCATCTCGGCGTTTAAACGCAGGGGCCTGATCTAACTGGGGAATTTCTGACTCTACCTTGTTGTGGTCCTTGTAATGCGTCTGAAAGCGCACTACATTCTTTCTTACTGAACCCGTCTTGGCCGTGATGAACGTGGCGGCCGAATGACTGCGGAAACGCGTGGGGTAGTGCGGCAGAGGTAGCTGGGCGGAGCCCGATCCTGATGGATGGGTAAACCGCCGCTAAGCGGAAAACCTCGGCACCCACGGGACGCGCAGTGAGACATCTAACCCTTGAACGGGGAGATGCTCGCTATGCGCGACACCCAGAATGAATACCTCGACACGGCGCAAGCCGCTCACTACCTCGGCTATTCCAAGTCGAACCTCGAACTGTGGCGCACCATGTCGCCGCGGCGCGGCCCGGACTATTTCAAGGCCGCCGGGCGCGTGAAGTACAAGAAATCCGATCTCGATGCCTGGATGGAAGCCGGCCGCGTGAAGGCGGGTGGCTGATCATCATGGAATGTTTGCGACTCTGGCGGAACCTCGCTGACAAGAGCGGGTATTCTGTCCGTGCCTGGGATACGGCGAAGAACAAGTGGTACTATCGGCCGATCAATGAACCATTGACCGACGATGAACTGCGCGAGCATCTGAAACGTGGCGAAGATTGCCGCGCGATCTGGCTCAACGTCGGCACAGAAACCGCGCCCGACGCGCGCGACCATACTCGCTTCATGATCTTCGACTTCGACGATCACAATCAGCGCCTGACCCAAGACGAGATCATTGCCCGCTACCGCGCCGTCGCGACGGTGCTCGACGAGCATGAAATCCCGGCCTACGGCTTTATCTCGGGCAGCGGTCACGGCGCACATATCTGGGTCACCTTCAAGACGCCGAAGCGCGTGGACCAGGTGAAAGAGCAGGCCGACTTCATCCTGAAAAAGGCTGGCCTCGAACGTAAGGCCGGTGGCGAACTCGCGGACGGTTTCGTTGAGGTGCTGCCGAAGGGCGCGGGACAGCAGGTTTGTGCGCTGCCGTTCGGCAGGCAATCACACCGGCTGGTTCTGCTCGACGCGGGTGCCTGGACCACTTCGGACGACGACTTCATCGTGTTCGAATACGCGGGCAAAAAAGCCGGTCGCAAGAAGGCCGCTGACACCACCTCAGAAGACCGCGATGCGGCCTTTGACGCCTTCATCCAGAAGTACGACCCCGACAACCGCGACGATTGGGGCGCTGCGGGCATCTGCCTGCAAGCCGCCTTCGGCAAGGAAAGCGAGTGGGCGCGCGGTCGTTGGGTCGCGTGGTCGCAGACGTCGAGGGCGTTCAAGCCGGGTGACGACCGCGAATGGGACAAGCTGTCATCCGCGAAGAAATACTCGGCACTGTCGTTCTGGCGTTTTGCGCAAGAGCACGGCTACACGGGCAAGGTACCCTTCACGGCAACCGAGAAGCGCAAGCTGCTCGCCCTCGACTTCCTGTCCGACGTCCGCATTCTGCGCGATCAATCCGACGTTGCCTATGCCGAGTTGAAGCCGCGTGAATGGGTGCGCATCGACACGAATGACTTCCGCAACAGTTGCGCGCTTGGCATGTACCGGGCGAACCAAAAGATCCCGGCCGAGCAAGACGTGAAGTCGGCCCAGATGATCGCTCAGGCTCAGGCATCCGAAACTGCGCCCGAGCATGTCGATCTGCGGTTCGCGCGCGTCGGCGGCAATGCGCGGGCGATCTCGCCCCGGATCGTGCAGGCGTCGGGCTTGATCGAGAAGACGCACGGCTGGCGCATGACGCGCGGGCACAACCGCGAGTTCGTCTTCGAGAAGGTCGAGGATGTTGAGGCATCGGTCGAAGACATCATCGCCATGCACAAGCAGCACATGGCCGAACTGACGACACAGGCCGAAGAAAGGGCGCGTGGGGCACAGGTGGATGTGCCGTTTTAATGGATGGCGCCATCCATTCGGGAAAATTAATGGATGGAGGTTTTCGGGGGCGTCTTCGGGCGTCCCCGTTGCTTTGAGCGCCATCCATTAATTCATGGCGGTTTGCTGTGTTGTGGTGTCTTCGGGCGCGTTGCTGTGCGCTCGGGCGATGGCAGCCTCGCAAAGGCGCAAAATGGGGGCGAGCGCAACATCCATGACGAAAAATCAATGGATGGATGGAGGCAAACATCCATGTATTTCTGGTCGCGCAAGGGAATAGAACGTCCATCCATCCATTAATTAAATGTATGGCATGTTAGAAAATGGGGTGGTTTGCGCCTTTGCGAGGCCGATCACGGTCACGTCGCCACTCACAGTCAGGGAAGGGCGTCCGCTAAGGACTGTATGCAACTGCATACAATCTGCGCCGCCTGCAAAGTCACTACAAACCGCCGACTACGCGCCGCCCAACCTAATTGAAAGCAAAGCGTTATTCGCGATTAGAACGTATGCTGCGTGAGCATGTGATCTAGGACGTATGCAGCCAACGCATAGGTAATCGGAAAAGGCATGACGTGCTTGCATAAGTCCTCAAGTTCATCGAATGACCCCCCTTTTTCCAGAGAGGGAACCCCGGGACCACAGTCAGCGCCATTTTTCAGAGAATCCATGTCACCCCGCCCACCACCTAGAACACCGCAGCCGCCCCGCCGCGCTACCTCATTGCTCCGGTCGCGTTTCCCTGGTCGCCCCGCGATGATCCTCGCACCACCCCTGAACGGAGACCCCGGTGATGAAGACTGACGTAAGCAATGCCGTAGAAATCGCCCTCAGCCGCCTCGTTGTCGCCCACTCGATCAAGGCGGCCGTTGCGCTGGACCCGAAAGCGGCAGCGGGTGTTCGCCAAGGCGCGCACGAGGCGCTGGTTGCCGCATCCTGGAAATTCGTTGAAGCCATGCAAGCCGCCAACGCCTGACCATGGTCTGCCTCGTCAACGGCACCCTCGCGCGCATCCCTCGTTACCCCGACCGCCACACCGCGCGCGAGACAGAGCAGCCGCTCTATTCGCCCGACGCCTCCGAGCAATGCCCCGACCATCCCACCAGCGCCCACCTCACCAGAACCGGCCAATGCCTCGCCTGCTGGCGCGCCGGGCAATCTGCAACGCTCTGCAACGGTCGCCCGCTGGGCATTGCAATCGCTGGCACCGATGATCGTCACGCGCATGGCCCTCATCCGGTGGACGAGGCAGCGCGCTAGTCCTTTCCACCCTCGTCCACCGACCCCACACAGGAACCTTCAATGCAAAGATACACCCTCGACGATCACGGGGAGACCACGCAGATCACGGGCGCGACTGACTCGTCGTCCTGGACGTTCACCGTGCCCATGGCGAAGGCGTCGCTCGTCGCCGCGATCAAAGCGCTGCTCGATGAACCGGAAACTCGCGAGCAGATTGCCGGTGCGATCTTCCTCGTGAAGAATTCGACCGATCTCAAGATTCATGTCGGCTCGGGCTGCGCGGTCATCCCGCTCGTCCATGTCTTCCCCTTCGTGATGGCGTGATCCCGATGCCCATCCGCCAAGGCCTCAGCAGCCAATATAAGCTGATCCGCACCTGCCTTGAGGGCGACGATGCCGTGAAACAGGCGGGCGAGTGGCTAACGCCTCGGCCGGACGCGATGACCGCCCAGCAGTATGCCGCCTATCTCAATCGTGGGCACTTCTCGGGCGTGCCGGAGATGACGTTGCGCGCCTTGGTCGGCATCGCGGGCCGCAAGGCCCCTGTGGTTCGCCTCCCTTCTCGGCTGGAACCCCTTCGCCTCAACGCGACCGACGACAACGCGCCGCTGTCGATCCTCCTGGAAGACGTGCTGCGCGATGTGCTGTCTCTGGGTCGCGTTGGGTTGCTGCTCGATTTTCCGGCCAGCGGCACATCGGTCAACACGGTGCCTCACATCGCCCGGTTCGAGGCCGAGTGCGTCGCGGACTACACCACGGCTTTCGTGGATGGCCGCAAGGTGCTGACCCGCGTGGTGCTCGAGGCAGACGAAGACTTCGACGGTTCCCAGGTCCACTACGAACTGCTCCTGGAAGACACCATCTACAAGTTCCGCCGCTTCATCCTGGACGACCAGAAGAACCGGGTGAACGTAGGCGAAGAAGTGATCCCCACGGTCAACGGCAAAGCGCTCAACGCCATCCCATTCGTCCTGCTGTCCCATGAAGGCATCCGGCCCGAAGACGTCACGCCGCCCTTCCTGTCGCTGTGCAAGACGGCCCTCGCACACTTCGCCACCTCCTGCGACCGCCGCCACGCGCTGCACCTGACGGCCAGCCCGACGCCCTGGATTTCCGGCTCCGTGCCCGCGAACAAGGTGCCGCAAGCCATCGGCGCGGGTGCGCTGTGGCTGCTGCCCGAGAACTGCCAGGTCGGCCAGTTGGAATTTACGGGTGCAGGCGTCTCGGCCATGCGCGACGAGATGGCCGATCTCGAATCCATGATGGTCTCGATGGGCGCGCGGATGCTCTCGACCACCATCAACCGCAACGAAGACATCTCGACCGCTTCGATGCGGACGCGTTCGGAACTGTCGCTGCTTCACGGCGCGGTCGTCTCGACGGAAGCCGCCCTCAACTTCCTGCTGCGCTTGGCCGCCGAGTGGGTTGGCGCATCGCCTGACGAGACGTGCATCACCCTGTCGCGCGACTTCCTGGAAGTCACGGCAGACCCGAAGATGATCGAGGCCAATCTCAAGCTTTGGCAATCGGGTGCGATCTCGCGGCAGACTTTGTGGGAGAACCTGCAACAGGGCGAAGTCGCCCCAGCAGACCGCACCTGGGAAGAGGAAAAGACCTTGATCGAGGAGGAGGGCGGCGACCTGTCGCCACCCTTCCCGATCCTGGGCGCGGGCGGCCTGAACTGACCTATGACGCCGGAATCCCGCCTCGTCTCCGCGATCATCGCTCAAGTGATCCGGGACCTCTTCGGGGGTCTCGGTTCGACTGTATCTGACACAATGCGCACTTCGACGCGTTTGTCTGCCTTGCGCTGGCTGACAGCCGAGAAGGGTGCAGATGCTGCGGACCGCAACCACCTCTGCTCCCTCGTCGGCCTCGACGGCGACGTGCTGCGGCGTCGCACTATCGCCATCTTGGACCGCAAGCTGCCGCCCCCTTTGATGCCCGACGGGCGCTCGCTGACCGACTTCTCGGCAGATGCTCTGGCGCTGTGGGCTGAGAAGAAGGCGCGAGATGCGAACACCGCCGAAGCCACCGCCGCCCGTGAAGCGGCCCATGCGGACTGGCTCGCCCGTCGCAAAACGGACGCAGAAAAGCGCCGCGCGGAAGCAGCAGCCGCCGAACGCAACGCGGCAGCCGAGAGGGCAAGGGCCACAGCGGACGAAGAACGCCGCCTCGCGAAGGCCATCGAACAGGATGCGAAGCTCAAGCAGTCGGCAGCCATCTTGCGGCACCTGCGCGAAGGCCCGAAGACCCTGCGGGAACTGTTCTTCGACATGGGCGGGACCATGGACAAGGAGGCCCTTAGGTGGCGTCTCGACAAGGCGCGCAAAGCCGGGCTGGCCGAGTTGGACGGCATTACCTGGAAATTGGCAGCGCGCGCAGCGGCTTAGGGCGGACTGCTGCGTTCTGTGGTCGAGTGGACTCCACGGAATGTCGCATATTGAACGCGTAGGAGCGGGGTTCCTGCTGCACTTCCACGTTCAGGGAAAGGCAGGCTCTCGGGCCTGCCTTTTTCTTTGCCTAGAACGTGAAAGGAAACTCCATGTCCGAAGAAAACGACGCGCTTCTCGCCAAGTTCATCGAGAAGGCATCGCCCCGCCTCCTGGAAAGCATGTCGGAACTGCTGACGAAGCAGATCGACGAGAAGCTGTCCGGCGTGGTCGAGCACAATCGTCGCCTCCTGGATGAAATCAAGGATGCGAAGCGGCAACGCGAACAGTCAGCCGCTGACTTCTCGCAACTCAAGACCCTTCTGGAGCGTGGCGACTCCCCGGCGGCAATCAAATCCATCCTGACGCCCGAGCCGATCCGGCTCACTCGCGAGCAGGCGCGCGATCCCGCCATCTATCGCCGGGCGAAGGCGCAGGCACAGGCGAATGGCACCTCCATCGAGATCGTGGAGTGATGCCGTGGACCTCACCCAAGCTGCCGACCAGGTGGCGCGCGGCTTCCTGACGGGCAAGCGCCGCCCGCCCGAGTTTCACGTCGCAGTCACCCGCAACGCAATTCTGGATTGCCTGCTCTCGTCCGAGGAACCGGACTTCATCGCGCGCATCTGCGGCCCTGTCGCGCATCCAGGCGTGCGCTTGGTCGCGCGCCGCGTCGTCCGCAAGATCGCGCCGCACCTGGTCGAACTGGCCGGGCAGACACTCGCGGAGGCGCGCTAGTGGCCATCGACACCGCCAAGATCAAAGCGGCGCTGCCCAAGGAGTCAGGCCTTGGGCGGCGTTCCGTTATCCGCAATCGGCCAGATGTTCACGACGTTGTTCTGGATGTGGTCCTGAAACGCCGCACCCTCACGGACATTGCCAAACGCTGCGGCGTGACCACGGCCTCCTTGGACAGGTTCAGGTCCAAATTCATCACGCCCGAGGTGCAGAAGCTGTGCCTCGTGATGGATCAGGAGCAAGCGGCGAACGCGCTCGACGAAAAGGTGAACGAGGGGCAGGACGAAATCCAGAACGGCCTTCGCCTCGTGATCAAGGAGCAGAGGGAAATCTATGCGCTGATCAAGGCGAAGATCGGCGAGGGGCGAGACATCGAAGACCTTGCGCCCGCGCTGGCTCAACTGCTGCGCGACATGGGGCAGTCGCTCGACCGGCTGACGAAGGCCTATTCCGCTCTCCAGGCCAAGACCACGATCATCACGCCCATTCAGGAAAGCCCCGAATGGGCGAAGCTGTCTGACGTGCTGTTCTCGACGTTCCAGGCATACCCGGAGGCGTTTGCGGCGTTCCAGGCGCTCGCCAAGGAGAAGAGGTTGCGCCTTGGATGACGACGACCAACTCGCCCTATACCTTCGGACGCTTGAGGAACGGCTAGACCCGACCGCACTGTTCCGGCGCGTCGTCGGTGGCCCGTGCGATCCTTGGCAGCAGCAAATGCTGACCTCCACCTCGCCCTTCGTCTATGCCTGCTGCTCGCGTCGTGTCGGCAAATCGCAAACGGTCGGCATCCTCGCGGCCCACACGGTCGCGACTCCGAACCGGAACGTCGTGATCCTGTCGCCGACGCTCAGCCAATCGACCTTGCTGTTTAAACGGTGTCTCCAAGCCTGGCACGAACTCGGTTTGCCGATCCAGAAGACCCGGCTGACGCAGACCACGATGGAACTCGACAACGGCTCCGTGATCGTCTGCGTCCCGGCCGGGAATGACGGAGAATCCGCGCGCGGGCTTGGCGTGAAGGACGGCGGATTGCTCGTCTACGAGGAATTCTCGTTCATCAGCGAAGACGCAATCACGGCCACCCTGCCGATCCGAGAAACTGGGGGCAGGATCCTGGCTATCACCACGCCGGGCCGGAAAGGCACGTTCGCCCACCGCCTTTGGGAAGAAGAAAACGAGATCGAGAAGATTTCCGCGCGGTCGGTGGACATACCCCGCATGGCCGAGAAAGTCGCCTTCGACCAGCGCTTCATGCCGCCGAACCAATTCGCGACGGAACACCTGCTGCGCTGGATGGGGCAGGGCGGCATCCAGTTTTTCGCGCCGGAGACGATCACGGCCGCCTTCACGGACACCCCGGAACTGAAATTGGGAGATTTCCTCCATGTCGCATGAGATCGTGCAAGTCGGCGAGGAACTTGTCATCCCCTGCGATGATCCGGCCGTGACCGTGGTTCGCGGTTTTCGTCGGTTCCTCGTGGCAATTGATATTGCCCAGAGCGCAGGCACCGTGGACGCGAACGCCATCGCCATCATCGAAGATAGCCAGGTGCCGCGCCCGGACCAAACGCTTGGCCCGCGCCGGAGGGTAATCGTCAGGAGCGAACGTCTGCCCGCCATGTCGTATGTCCAGCTTGCCCAGGTCACGAAAAACCTGATGCTGGACCCGATGCTCGCTGGCCGGTCCTATCTCGTGGCCGACGCAGGCGGCCCTGGCCGCAGCTATTGTGATCTGCTCGACGCGAAGTCCGTGCAGCACACTCGCTGCCAGATCGTGTCGGGCGAGAACGAATCCGAGACGACCGAAAGGGGCGTCCGCTTCAACAATGTCTCCCGCAACCTGCTTCTCGGGTCGCTGAATAGCGCGCTCCACACCGGCGATCTGCTAATCGGGGATTTCCCGATGCGGTCGGAATTGCAAGCTGAGTTGGAAGCCGTCGAGGCGACCATCGGCGTGTCCGGCCGGATGCGGCTTACGGGCGGCACGGCCAGCGGCCACCTCGACATGGCGCTAGCGAGCGCAATGGCATTTTGGCTATCAGATCACAGGTCGGTCGGTGCGCACATCGGGCAAGTGCCGTTGCGCGGCTACTGGTGAGAGAGCCGCAGCGAGCGCCCGCAGCGCTGCGGTTGTCGCGCTGGCGGGTGTCCGCGTGGGGCGCTCGACGTCGCCCCAAGAGACGCGCGTCTCTGACGTTCGGCAACGAACTGCAATCCGCTCTAACGTCCTCAGAAGGACGCCAAATCACCGTCGGGGTAAATTCTCTCTTGTGGAAGAAACATAGGAGAACCCACAGATGAACTACCAAATCGAAGAAAAGACCCTCGCGGCCATGCGGGCGATCAATGCGGCGGGCATCTACAATGCCCGTATCGAGGCACCGAAGGGCGACTACATGCTTCAGTTCGACGACGACCGGGGCGACGCTTACTGGTACCTCGACGTCAGCCGGATCGTCAATGCGGAGGCCGCGCAATGACCGACGAGATCAATACCTCCGCCCTCGTCGCGTCGATCCTGACGACCGATCCCGATGACTGTTCCTACAACCGCTCTGTCGTGCTGATGGTTCGCGATCACGCCATCGACATGCGCCACGATGCCATGACTGAGGCCCTCAAGTATGTCGTCCTCGACAACGACATCCGCGAGGAACTCGACGCCATGCGCTTCTACATCGACCGCGCGCTGGGCTTCGGGAAGGCGGTGGCGGCATGACTTACGCAGAGGCACAGGAGGCGCTGCCCAAGGTCAAGCGCGAGAACTTGCTGCGCGCGATGGCAATCATCGGTACGCACCCTTGCGAGTCGCAAGTCGCCTTGAAAGGGCAGTGCATCATCGTTGATCAAGTTCAACTCGAACTCTGGAACCCGGATGACCTTGAGGTGGCCTCGGTCCTCATGGTTTCCAAGGAGTTTGGCTTTGCGCTGTCTGCCATTGGGCACACCATTGACGACCTTCGCGCACTGCAAAAGCCGTGGATTACCCTCGGCCGCGCGTTTGTCAGCGAGGCCACTTAAAACGGCGACGGGCGGTCCCTTCCGGGGCCGCCCGTCGTGTTTTCATAAGCGAGTTATAAGGCCGACCACGGCCAGCCATCCGATCATCTCGACGATCAGCCGAACCAGCCAGATCGGAAAGGCCAGCCAGCCTAGGCGCTGGCGTATCGTTCGCCCCTTGGGCTGTGGCGCGACCTGCTGCGCCTTCGGCCACCGGAGGATCACGGCATCGGCGGCATCATCCACGGGCATCATTCAGCACCCTCCACGGCTTCGGTCGGGCCGTCGGCTGCGCCGCCGCTAAGAGGGCGAGGGCGCGCTTCCGGCCAAGCCGGGGGTTCGGAATGTCGCACCGCCATTCGCGCCGCAGCACCAGCGGGAAGGGTCGGGCGGGCGGCATAGGCCGCCGCCCAATCATCACTTCACCCCTTCGGGCAGCAGGTGCAGGCGCCCTTCGCGTCTTTCCACACCCCAGCCGCTACCTTTCACGTCAACGTAGAGCGCCGACGAGGCAACAGCGCGGCTCCACCCGGTCGCAGCGGCGATCTCTTCGACCGTGGTGCCTGCCGGCTTGCGCAGCATGTCGATGATGGCCGCGCGCTTCGTGCCAGGGCGCGGCTCCTTCTGTGCGTCTGCGGGCAAGAACAGGATCACGTCTGCACCGGGCTTGCGGCTGGTCTTGGGCGCGGCCCCGGCGGCTTTCGCGGGCTTGCCCTTGACAGGCTCCTGCGCGCCCTTCTGGACCGTCAGCGCGGGCAGCGGCTGGCCCAGGATCGTTTTCAGCAGGGCGAACCCGGAATCCGTCCAGCCGATCAGGTCGCCTTCGGAATCCGGCGTCACCGTCACGAAGCCCTTTTTCACCAGCGATGCGAGAACACCTTTCTTCTGGGCGGTCGTCATGTCGCCCACCTTGCGGTCGTCGAGCCATACCCAAGTGGACAGGTCGGACGGCTGCTGCGCCTGCATCGGCGCGCCGTTCAGGGGTGTGTTCTCGCAGTGGGCGAAGGCAACCAGCAGGTGGTGTTCGGCGGCGGTGATCTTCTTGGTGTCGGTCATGGTGTCACTCCGTTGATGGGTCACAGAACATTCCGTGAACGACACGTTCACTAAGACCCATCCGCGGCGGCAATCAACCGGAGATTGTGGTTCCCGAGGGCGCGGATTTTTTATGGCGACGTGGCTAGTCCGCCGAACACCCTCACAGCTTCGCGCTCCCAGGCCCGGTTGAACCAGGTAACGTGGTGGCTGACCTGCTGCCTGATCTCGGGGCAGCCCATGATCTCTGATGCCTTGTAGGCGTAGCGCAAGAAGTTGCGCCTTTTCCCGAGATGGGTATACCGCGCGAGGCTTTCGCGCTTGAACACTTCGGGAGAAGGAATGTTCTTCGCTTTCGCCGCAACCATTTTGGCGTGAATGCCGCGGCGCATCTTGCCCCGGTACGCATCAAGCGACGACGGGCGGATGAGCGTTTTCACCCCGTCGAATGTGAATCCGAGGTACTGAATTGGCGTTGCCGATACCAGAAGACCGCACTTGAAATTGGCGGTGTCTGTCTTGTCCACGGACATAGCCAAGCCGAAATCGGCAAGCATCTTCTCCACCACCGCGACGACATGCCGGACCTTCGCACCCAGCGGCAGGATGACCGCTATGTCATCCGAATATCGCCTGTAGGAACCGCCCAGCCGGGCGCACCAGGCGATCATCTCCCGGTCAAAGGTGCGGAGATAGATGTTGGCATACAGGCCGGACACTGGCGTTCCCTGCGGGATTCCGAAAGTCTGGTCATGTGTCCGAATGAGGCCGTCCTTCCGGCCTCGGACATGATCTGAAAAGTCTGCGGGCGAACACACCCGGCCGTGACCGTTGCGCTTCCGCCCAAGCAACTTGTCCAGATCGGCCGTCTCGACCCAGGAATAGCGCGTAACGTTTTTCCACACGGTTGCGTGGTGCCCATCAAGTCGGGTCACGCCCAGTAGCCCGGCTACCTCGTCGCGGAGCAAAAGGTGGTCGAGGCAATCGAAGAAGCCGGATATGTCCATCGCGAAGACGGTGCAGTCGCCCCGCGTCCTGATCTCATCGAACAGCGCCTTGGCATGATGGATGTTGGTGCCGCCACCTCGGCGGTAAGCCAGAACGGAGCCGGAGGTGCCATCCTGCGCCAGCGCCCTCTCATAGAACCCGTTGAGATGCCCGGCGTAGGCTTGAAGATAGGCCGCGTCCTCGTGGCCCGCAAACCGGATGGGCCGCTCCTTGACCTTGACCTCGCGGTCCCCCGATGCCTTGCGGACATAGCGCCGTGCAACATCGGTGAACCCAAGCAGGGGCAGGAACCTGTGCGGTTCATCTTCTCGCGAAAAGTCGAATGCCAACTCGCGGTCGACCAGTGGCAGGTCGAAGTGCTTGTACTTCCGCTCTTTCGATATGGCGGGCAGCACAAAGTCATCAGTGGATGGATCAAACTCGTCTTCAGAAGGCAGGTAAAACCCGGGCATAGCGACTCCGTTCGTCAAATGCCCGGGCTATTGAACCTAGCTCCCATCAACGGGCACCGAGGTGCCCTCCGGTACGAGAAAACCTGGCGTGGTATGTTGTAACCACGATGTGCGAAGGATGCGCCATGACCGAAATCACGACCACCCGGTGCCCCTGGGCGCGGGTAGCGCTTGCGGGCCTTAACACTGGTCATCCGGGTCCTGTGCCCCGGGGCACTTCATGAGGTGGGTGCTCGTTTGCAAGATACAAGACCCGGTATCACTTTTTTCTGATCCGGCCTTATCGCCACCTGGATTGCCTGGTGTTCTACCTCGGACATCCTTTGCGGCAGTGCCGAAGCCAATGTCATCGTTTGCCCTGAACGAAGGAGGGTGCGATGACCCGAGAGAAAGCAGCCCAGGATGCGGGACGGCCGGAATGGCTCTTGCTGCCGGGGAGCGCGCCGGAGGCTCGCGGCACCGGCTCGCACAAGTACTTCACGGGCAGGCCCTGCAAGCGGGGGCATATCGACATTCGCACGACGCGGGACGGGCACTGCATGGCCTGCGAAAGGTTCATGCAGGGCGAGATTGCTAAGCGGCCTGGCCAGCGGGAGAAAGCGCGGGAATACGAGCGCAACCGCTACCACAGCAATCCCTCCGTGAAGGCGTATGTCCAGGAATATCAGTCACGCCCCGAGGTTCGAGAGCGCGACCGGGCGAACAAGGCGCGGTGGCATCAAGACAACAAGCCTCGCCGGATCGCCCGCATCAAAGAGTGGGAACAAGAAAACCCAGACCGGGTGCGCGAGTATACCGCCGCCCGCCGCGCCGCCGAGATGAACGCCATGCCAGCCTGGGTGGATCGCGAGGCCCTTCGCGCCGTCTATGACGAGTGCGCGAGGTTGACGTTTTCCACCGGCGAAGTCCATCACGTTGACCACATCGTTCCGCTGGTGCATCCCAATGTCTGCGGCTTGCATGTCCCCTTGAACTTGCAGGTGCTCACCGCCGCCGAGAACTTGCGGAAGAAGAATTCCTTCGATGGCACACTGGACAATGACGGCTGGCGCGGATAGACACCGCGTCATGCGGGCGTGGTATATGGGTTGTGCCCTGGCTTCCCAAGCCAGCGAAGGCGGTTCGAGTCCGCTCGCCCGCTCCATCCTCCCCGATCCCATTGCAGGCGCATCGCTCGACACTGTAGGCGAGCGACCAAAACGCCTACAGAATGCCTACAATTTGGGGATTCTGTCGCGGTCATCCGCTTGAATTTCAAGTGAAATGCGCGATTTGAACGGATGGTTGGGAAGCTTCTGCTCTACCATTGAGCTACACCCGCGTCGGATGCTGATTACCCTGCCGGGGCGGGCGTGGCAAGCGGGATCAGAACCAGCGGCGCCAGCGCAGCACCGCCCAAAGCGCGATCCCGATCAGCACAAGTGCTGCGGAAAGCAGGAGGAAGCCGGTTGGCGAAGAAGATCCCGGAATGCCGCCGAGGTTGACGCCGAAAAGTCCGGTCAGGAAGCCCAGCGGCAGAAAGATCGCCGCGACGACCGACAGGACATAGCCGTTGCGCCCGATCCGCGCGGCGTGGATCGAATCGACATGGGCGCGCAGGCTCATCAGCCGTTCGCGCACGCCGTCCAGTTCCTCGACCACCCGCGTGGTGCGCAGCGAGGTGCCGCGCAGCCCGTAGCGTTCCGCCGCGCCGATCAGCGGCGTCTCCAGCGCGGCGAGGCGGGCCATGGCGTCGCGTTGCGGGGCCAGGTGGCGGCGGATCTTCAGGACCGACCGGGCGATCCGGGCGACCTCGGTTTCCGGGGCATCGCCATCGCTGCCGCCGGGTTCGAACAGCGCCTCTTCCAGCGCGTCGGTGCGGTCCTCAAGCTCCCCCGCCGCTTCCTCGATGGGGGCGGTCAGAGCGTCGGCCAGCCGGGCCAGCAGCGCACCGGGTGAGGGCAGGCCGTGGCCGGCCTCAAACTCCGCCCGCAGCGTATCCAGCGCGCGGATCCGGCGCAGGCGGGTGGAGACGACGATCTTTTCCCCGACCCAGAGGCGGATCGCGATCATGTCCTCTTCATCCTCGCCGGGGTTCAGGTTCATGCCCCGCAGCACCACCATCAGCCCCTCGGCCATCGGATCGCCCTGGGGCCGCGTCTCGGCCAGCAAGAGGGCTTCGCGCACCGGGGCGGGCAGGTGCTGCGCGCTCCATGCGGCGAAGGCGGGCGTGGTGCGGTCACAGTGAAGCCAGCGCCAGACCGCGTCCCCGGCGGGGGCCGGTGCGGGCCAATCCTCGGTCACCGGGCGGGTGGTGCCGTCGGGCAGGATGTCGAAGGCGAGGATCGTGGTCAGGGTCTGGGTCATGGGCGGTCCGCTTGGCTTAGCGCATTTCGGGTTTGCACTGAATCAGAATTCGAACTTATTTCGTTCAAATTCTGATAGTTACTTTCTCAATGACAACCCGAAACGCTTTAGCGCCCATGCTGGCCCGAAGCGGCGGCGGGTGCAATCGTCGCAGGCCCCGAAAGCGTCACCTCGGCCCAGATCGGCAGGTGGTCGGAGGCGATCCTCGCGGGGGCCGTGGCATGGGTGCCGCTGTCATGCAGGTGCAGCCCGCCGCCGATGGCGATCCGGTCGAGCGATCCCATCGGGCGGGGGGCCGGAAAGCTCGGCCCCGGCGTGTGCATCCGGTACTCAGGCCCCAGAGCCATGCCGCTGCCGCGCCGGGACCAGTCGTTGAAATCGCCAAGAATCGCGGTCGGCATCGGCGTGCGGTGGCCCAGCGCGGCGCGGATCGCGGCCAGTTGCATCAGCCGGTAGCGCCGGATCAGGCCCAGATGCGCGCCGACGACGCGGATCGGGCCGTGATCGGTCTCCACCTCCGCCATGATGGCGCCACGCGGTTCCAGCCCCGGCAGTTCCAGCCGCCGGATCGCCGAAACGGTCAGGCTGCGGCGGACAAGGATGGTCTGCCCGTGCCAGCCAAGGCTTTGCGGGCCAAGCGCGAAGGGCAGGGGCGACAGGTCGGTATGATCCGCGATCAGGCCGGGGGGCAGGGCGGTGGGGCGCTGGCCAAGGCGGTGGTCGACCTCTTGCAAGGCCACCACATCGGCGTTCAGCGCGTTCAGGACGGTGACGATACGACCGGGCTGCCGCCGCCGGTCCATGCCCAGGCATTTGTGAACATTGTAACTCGCCAGACGGATCATCTCAGGTCCCGCAGAAGGTCCGGCGCACGACCTGATCGTCGGTCGGGGCCAGCGTATAGGGGGCGTCCTCGGGCGCCAGGTCGAAGGGGGTGGAAAGGACACGGGCCAGCCGGTCGAAGGGGGCGAAATCGCCGCCCGTCGCCGCCGCGATCGCCTCTTCGACGCGGTGGTTGCGCGGGATCACCGCCGGGTTGGCGGCGCGCATGATCTCGTCGGGCGCCTCCTCGGTCGCCAGCCGGTCGCGCCAGTCGCGCGCCCAACCGTCGAAGGCTGTGGGGTCGGCGAATTCCGCCGCCGCCATGCCCTCGGCCAGACCCCGGAAGGTACGGGTGAAATCCGCGCCCTGATCGGCCATCAGGCCCAGCAGCCGCTGGATCAGGGCCGCGTCATCCGTTGTCGCCTCTGCCAGACCGATCCTGGCCCCGAACCGCCGCAGCCATTCGCCCTCATAGACCGTGGTAAAGCCGTTGATCGCCTCGGTCGCCGCGGCGATGGCGGTGTCCTCATCCCCCATCAGCGGGATCAGGCAAGAGGCGAATTGCGCAAGGTTCCAGAGCGCGACCTGCGGCTGGTTGGAATAGGCGTAGCGGCCGAACTGGTCGATGGAGGAAAAGACCTTGCGCGGGTCGTAGCCATCCATGAAGGCGCAGGGACCATAGTCGATGGTTTCGCCCGACACCGCCATGTTGTCGGTGTTCATCACGCCATGGATGAAGCCAAGCGACATCCAGTGCGCGATCAGCCGCGCCTGCGCCGCCGTCACGGCGTGGATCAGGCCAAGCGGGCCATCGGCATCGGGATAATGGCGGGCGATGACATGGTCGGTCAGAAGGCCAAGCGCCTCCACGTCATTCCGGGCGGCGAAATACTGGAAAGTGCCGACGCGGATATGGCTGGCGGCGACGCGGGTCAGGACGGCGCCGGGCAGGGCGGTTTCGCGCCAGACAGGCTCCCCCGTCGTGACGGCGGCCAGTGCGCGGGTGGTCGGCACGCCAAGTGCGGCCATCGCCTCGGACACGATATATTCGCGGATCACCGGCCCGATGGCCGCGCGCCCGTCGCCCCGGCGCGAAAACGGCGTCGGGCCAGAGCCTTTGAGTTGCAGGTCAAAGCGCCCCCCGTCTGGCGCCACGAGTTCACCCAAGAGCAGCGCCCGCCCGTCGCCCAGTTGCGGCACCCAGCCGCCGAACTGATGCCCGGCATAGGCCTGCGCCAGCGGCGCCGCCCCCTCAGGCACCGCATTGCCACCGAAGGCCGCGATCCAGCCGGGCTGGCGCAGCGCATCGGGATCAAGGCCCAGCCGCCGCGCCAGCGCGTCGTTCAGCGCGATCAGGCGCGGTTCGGCCACCTTCGCGGGCGGCTGGCGGTGGTAGAACCGCCCCGGCAGGCGGGCATAGGAATTGTCGAAGGCAAGCGCGCGCGTCATGGGATCAATGTAGGGATTCGCGCGGCGAAAGGAATGGGCGGTTACGCCCCCTCACAGCCGCGCGAGCCGTTCGGTCAGAAGCGCATAGAACCCGTCGGCATCCACATCGCGGATGAACAGCGCGTTCGGCGCCCGCTTCGTCACCCGCCACCAGTCGGCAACCGTCATCCCGGCGGTGTACTGGCCGTGAAGCTCGATCTCCACATTGATCTCGCGGCCCGCGAAAAGGTCGGGGCGCAGCAGCCAGGCGATGGTGCAGGGATCATGCAGCGGCGCGCCTTCCGAGCCGTATTTCTCCATGTCGAAGCGTTCGAAGAAATCGGTCCAGCTTGCGACCGCCTCGCCCACGCGGGTGCCAAGCGCGCGGAATGCCTCGATCCTTGGCCGGGTGGTCAGCGCCTTGTGGGTGACGTCAAGCGGCATCACGACCAGCGGAATGCCGGACCGGAAAACGATATCGGCGGCCTCAGGGTCCACATAGATGTTGAACTCGGCCGCCGGGGTGATGTTGCCGACCTGGAAATACGCCCCGCCCATCAGGACGATCTGCCTGATCCGGCCCGCGATTTCGGGCGCGCGGTGCAGCGCGGTGGCGATATTGGTCAGCGGGCCGATGGGGCAAAGCGTGACGCTGCCCGCCGGTTCGCGCCTCAGCGTCTCGATCAGGAAATCGACCGCGTGGCCCTCGGCCAGCGGCATGGTCGGGTCGGGCAGCGCGATGCCGTCAAGGCCGGTCTTGCCGTGGACATGCTCGGCCGTCACCAGATCGCGCTTCAGCGGCCGGTCGCACCCCGCATAGACCGGCAGATCGGGCCGTCCCGCCAGTTCGCAGATGATCCGCGCATTCTTCGCCGTCAGCGCCAGCGGCACGTTGCCCGCGACGCAGGTCAGGCCCAGTACCTCGATCTCGGGCGAGGCGAGGGCAAGCAGGATCGCGACCGCGTCGTCCTGGCCGGGATCGGTGTCGATGATGATTTTCTGAGCAGTCATGGCACCTCCGTTGCCGCGACTGTGGCCATCGCCCTGCGGATTGTCCAGAGAGCGGGAAGGTCACGAGGTCACCCGAAGAATGATCCTGATACAACCCAAAGTTGCCCAACCTTCGCCACAATCCCTGAGGAAAGTTAAATGGTAAACGGGGAAAGGCCAAAACGATGTTCGCGCGCGACGCCCAGATCGTAGTTCATGCCGGGATGCATTGCACCGGGGCGGATGAATTCCAGACGGTGCTGGGTCTCAATCGCACGGCGCTGAACGCCGCCGGTCTCGACATGGCCTATCCGGGCCGGGGCGGGGCCGAGGGCGGCCGCTTCGACTGCGCCTTCCCTGAACCGCGCCACCAGTTCCGCGACATCTGCGACCATGTCGCCGCCATCGGCGGTGCGCTGGCCGACAGCTATACCGGCGCCGGGCGCTATCTTATCAGCGAACACGATCTGGCGGGCCGCATGGCCGGGCTTCTGGGCGGGCGCTTCTACCCGACCGCGCGCCAACGGGCCGAGGCGCTGCGCGCCGCCCTTGGCCGTCCGGTCGATCGCCTGGTCGTGGTCGTGAAACCCTATGACACGCTTTTCACCGCCGCCTGGCGCCGCTTTGCGCTGGACCGGCAGATGGAGCCCTTCGCCGAATACGCGCCGGGCATGGCGAATTTCACCGGCGGCTGGGCCGAGGTGGTGGAGGCGATGCAGGGCGGGCTTGAGGCGCGCCATGTGACGGTGCTGGCCGAACGCCCCTCGCATGAGGAACTCTTCGCCCACCTGCTGCCGGGCTTCCGCCTGCCTCTACTGGCCAAACCGGCGCCCGCGCCGGAGATCACCGAAAGCGGGATCGCGATGATCCAGCGCCATTACCGTCAGGGCGGCCGCTATGTCGCCGGGCAGCGTGACCGGATCCTTGCCTTCCACGCGCTTCAGCCGCAATTGCCGCGCGAGGCGGGCTTTTCGGGCCTGCACCTGTCGGACCTTCGGGGACGTTTCGTGGCCGATCTCGACACTATCGCGCGGATGCGTGGGGTCGAGGTGGTGGGCAACCTGCTGCCGGCGATGGCGGCGGAATAGGTCCTGCGTTGCGGTTGCGGCACCGTCGGACGCCTCCGGCGGGAGTATTTGGGCCACAATGAAAATGGCCCCCCAGACAGAAAAAGCCCGGCGGGATGGCCGGGCTTTCTGGTTTTAAAGTCGTGGCTTAGCCGTCGAAGTTGACCTCTTCCATCAGCTTCAGCGCGGCGGGGCGTTCCTTCGCCACATCCATCAGGTTGATGGCATCGGGCGTGAAGGGACCCCAGCTTTCCACCAGCGCCGATTGCGGGACGCCGGGCTTGACCGGGAATTCGTTGTTGGTCTCGGCATAGATCTTCTGCGCCTCATCCGACGACAGGAATTCCATGAAGGCCAGCGCGGCTTCCTTGTGCGGGGCGGCCTTGGTCATCGCCATGCCCGAGACGTTCATATGGGTGCCGCCGTCGGTGAAGGTCGGGTAGACGATGCGCACCGCGTCGGCCCATGCTTTCTGTTCGGGGTCGGCCAGCATTTCACCCATGTAATAGGTGTTGCCAAGCGAGATGTCGCATTCGCCCGCCCAGATCGACTTGACCTGCGCGCGGTCGTTGCCCTCGGGCTTTTTCGCGAGGTTGGCCTTCAGCCCTTCGGCCCAGATCTTCGTCGCCTCAAGCCCGTCATGGACGATCATCGCGGCGGTCAGGCCGAGGTTGTAGTCATGCGTGCCGGGGCGGGTGCAGATGCGGCCCTGCCATTTCGGGTCGGTCAGCGCCTCATAGGTCGTAACCTCGCCATCGGCGACGCGCTCCTTGCTGGCATAGACGATGCGGGCGCGGGCGGTGAGGCCGAACCACTGGTTGCCGGGGTCGCGGAATTCGGCCGGGATATTGGCGGCGAGGATGTCGGAGGTGACGGGCTGCGTCACGCCCGCCTCGACCACCTGCGCCAGCCGCGCGATGTCGACGGTCAGGACGACATCGGCGGGGCTGCGGTCGCCCTCGTTCTGAAGCCGTTCGACCATGCCCTTGTCGATATGGGCGACGTTGACGGCGATCCCGGTCCTGGCGGTGAAGGCATCGACCAGGGGCTGGATCAGCTCCGGCTGGCGGAGGGAATAGACGTTGACCTCATCGGCGAGGGCGGGGGCGGCGAGGGCGGCCATGGCCATCGTCAGGGGAAGGGCGCGCAGAGACATGTTCCTGTCCTTCGGGTTGGTAAGACTGCGCCGCTTCTGCCACCGCTTCCGGGGTAGGTCAAGAGTTCACGACAAAAATTGTCGGATATTAGTTTGCGGCCTTCCCTGCGCGTTCTGCGATCTTGGCCGCGTCCCAAAGCGCGTCCATTTCGGCCAGCGTGCTGTCCTCGGGGCGGCAACCCTTGGCCGCCAGCGCGGATTCGACCGATCCGAAGCGGCGCGTGAACTTGGAATTTGCCGAGCGCAAAGCGGCTTCCGCGTCGATCTTCAAGTGACGCGCGAGGTTTGCCACGACGAAAAGCAGATCGCCGAATTCCTCGAAGACCTCGGCTTCGGACTTCTCCGCCCGCGCCTCGTTCAGCTCCCGCGCTTCCTCGACGATCTTGTCGATCACCTCGTCGGTGGAGGGCCAGTCGAACCCGACCCGCGCGGCGCGGTTTTGCAGCTTGATCGCCCGGACCAGTGCCGGCAGGCCAAGCGCCACGCCGTCCAGCACGCCCTGCGGCCCGCGTTCACGCGCCTTCTGCGCCTCCCAGTCCTTCGTCTGCTGCGCGGCCGACTTGTCGCGGCTTTCCGCGCCGAAGACATGCGGGTGGCGCGAGACCATCTTGTCAGAGATCGCGCGCACCACGTCGTCAAAACGGAAATGCCCGGCCTCCTCGGCCATCTGCGCGTGATAAACGGCCTGAAACAAGAGGTCCCCCAACTCACCCTTCAACTCGCCCCAGGCGGCGCGGTCGATGGCGTCGGCGACCTCATAGGCCTCTTCGATCGTGTAGGGCGCGATGGTCGCGAAGTCCTGCTCGATATCCCAGGGGCAGCCGGTTTCGGGGTCGCGCAGGCGCGCCATGATCTCTACCAGCCGCGCGATCCCGCCTTCGGGGTCATGCACCAGCCGGTCCGAGGCGTCCTTGTCCATTGCGTCCTTCCTGCTTTTCGCCCAATCCTCGGGCGACCCTCTGCCATATGACCGAAAGAGTCCACATGCCCGTCCTGAACCGCATTGCCGCCCTTGCCCCCGAGATGGCCGAATGGCGCCAGCACCTGCACCGGAACCCGGAACTGGGCTTTGCCTGCCACAGGACGGCGGGTTTCGTGGCCGAACGGCTGCGCGATTTCGGCGTGGACGAGATCCATGAAGGCATCGCCGAAAGCGGCATCGTCGCGATCATCAAAGGACAGGGGGACGGCCCGACCATCGGCCTGCGCGCCGATATGGACGCGCTGCCGATCACCGAGGAGACGGGGCTGCCCTATGCCTCTGCCATCCCCGGCGTCATGCATGCCTGCGGCCATGACGGGCATACCACGATGCTGCTTGGCGCGGCGAAATACCTGGCCGAGACGCGCCGCTTCCGCGGTCGCGTCGCGCTGATCTTCCAGCCCGCGGAAGAGGATGGCGCGGGCGGGCAGGCGATGGTGCAGGCGGGTATCCTCGACCGGTTCGGCATTGGTGAGGTTTATGCGCTGCACAATGCGCCACAGGTCCCGCTGGGCAGTTTCGCCACGACCGAGGGGCCGATCATGGCCGCCGTCGATACCGCCTGGGTCACGCTGACCGGCAAGGGCGGGCATGGTGCCTTTCCGCATGAGTGCGTGGACCCGATCCCCGCCGCCGTCGCCATCACCGCAGCGCTTCAGACCATCGTCAGCCGCAACGTGAACCCGATGATGGAAGCCGTTGTTTCGGTGACGGAAATCCACGCCGGGACCGCGTCGAACATCATCCCCGAAACCGCCCGCCTGACGGCCACGATCCGGTCTTTCGACCCGGCCGTGCGCGAGATGATGAAGCGCCGCTTTCATGAGATCGTCGCAGGCACCGCCGCCGCCCATGGCGTGACGGCCAAGGTCGAGTATGACTGGGGCTATCCCGCCACCGTCAACGATCCCGACCGGGCGGGTTTCGCCGTCTCGGTCGCCGCCGACATCGTGGGCGAGGCCGCGCAGATCACCGATGAGGCGCGCGCCATGGGGGCCGAGGATTTCGCCTATCTTCTGGAGGAGCGCCCCGGCTGCTACCTCTTCCTTGGTCAGGGCGACAGCGCGGGGCTGCATCATCCGGCCTACAACTTCAACGATGAGGCGGCGCCCTATGGGGCGAGCTTTTTCGCCCGGCTGGTCGAGAGGGCGCAACCGCTGGCGTGATTTGATCAAATTTCCTTGACGAATCGGGCCGCAGCGCTTTGGCTCCGCGCCACCCGGATCGGCGGCGTCTCCGGCTTCGAACGACGCCAGACCCCATCACGGAGCCCCCTCATGGCTTTGGAAGACGCGAAGACAGAGGTCGACCTCGCCTTCACCCGTTCGGACCGCCGCGGCCTTGCCTTCGAGAATGCCTTTGGCGGCGCCACCAGCTTTCTTCGGCGGCGCTATTCGAAGGACCTGACCGGCGTCGATCTGGCGATCACCGGCGTGCCGTTCGATCAGGCGGTGACGCATCGCAGCGGCACACGGTTCGGCCCCCGCGCGGTGCGCGAGGCCTCGGCCCTGCAACCCTATGATCCGCCCTATGGCTGGGGCTACTCACCGCTCGATGAGATGGACATCGTGGACTATGGCGATGTGGCCTTCGATTACGCCAGGGTCGCGGACTTCCCCGATACGCTGACCGCCCATATCCGCACCATCCTTGCCGCCGGGGCGGGGACGGTGACGCTGGGCGGCGATCATTACATCACCTTCCCGATCCTCAAGGCCTATGCCGAAAAATTCGGTCCGATCAGCCTGTTGCACTTCGACGCGCATTCCGACACCTGGGTCGATGACGACTTTGCCCGCATCGACCACGGGACGATGTTCTACAAGGCGATCAAGTCCGGCATCGTGGACCCCGCCACCTCCGTTCAGGTCGGCATCCGCACCCATAACGACGACTTCATGGGCGTGAACGTGATCGACGCGCGCGAGGTGCATGAGACGGGCGCAGCCGCCGTCACCGCGAAGATCAAGCGCATCGTCGGCGACCGCCCCACGTATCTCACCTTCGATATCGACTGTCTTGACCCCGCCTTCGCGCCCGGTACCGGAACGCCGGTCTGGGGCGGGCTGGCAAGCTGGCAGGTCGCGGCGATCCTGCGCGACCTTGCCGGGATCAACATGGTCGGCGGTGATGTGGTTGAGGTTTCGCCCGCCTATGACACCACCGGCGCCACCGCCATCGCGGGCGCCCATGTCGCGCATGAGCTGATCTGCCTTTACGGCTGGACCCGGCGGAAAGGGTGAAAATCGCGCTCTTCCTCCTCGCGCTGATCGTCCTTGGCGGGCTGGCCTGGATACGGCTCGCCCCCTCGGACCCGGCGCGGTGGCATGTCCGGCCCGACGGGACCCCGCCGCCCGGCGCTTCCCTCGTCGTCCTTGAAGGTGGCGCCAAGGCCGCGCTGCGGCTGCCGGATGAAACGCCGGAACAGGTCCTGACCCGCCTTGACGCCATCGCGCAGGCCACCCCGCGCACCAAGACCCTCGCGGGCCGCGCGGGCGAGGGCATGATCACCTGGGTGACGCGATCAAGGCTCTTCGGCTTTCCCGACTATACCACCGCCGCGGCCCGGCCTGACGGCAGCGCCACGATCCTGACGCTCCACGCCCGCCTCCGCTTCGGCCGCAGCGATTTCGGCGTCAATGCCGCACGGCTTCGCGACTGGCTGGCGCAACTCTCCCCCTGACTTCTTCTGTTCAAAAATACTCCACGGGGGTCCGGGGGTGTGAAACCCCCGGCCTCTCCCCCTTGACCGCCGCCCGGACAAAGGCCAAACCCGCGCCATGGTGCCGTTGGACAAGCTCGACCAGATCACGCGCCGCTTCGGGTTTCTCGAAGCGAAGCTTTCGGCTGGCGCGGCCCCGGCCGAGATTGCCACGCTTTCGCGCGAATATGCCGACCTGAAGCCCGTGGTGGCCGAGATCGCCGCCTATCGCCAGGCGCTCTCCGATCTGGAGGAGGCTGAGGCGATGCTCTCGGACCCGGAGATGAAGGCCCTGGCCGAGGATGAGATCCCGGCGCTGAAGGATCGCATCCCGGCGATGGAGGACCGGCTGCGGATCGCGCTTTTGCCGAAGGACGCCGCCGATGCCCGCCCCGCGATCCTCGAGATCCGCCCCGGCACCGGCGGGGAAGAGGCCGCACTTTTCGCGGGCGACCTGCTGCGCATGTATCAGAAATACGCCGAAGCGCAGGGCTGGCGTTTCGACCTGATGGAGCTTTCGGAGACCGAGCTTGGCGGCGTCAAGGAGGCCATGGCAAGGATCGAGGGGGAGGGGGTCTTTGCCCGCCTCAAGTTCGAAAGCGGCGTCCACCGTGTCCAGCGCGTGCCGGAGACCGAGGCGGGCGGGCGCATCCACACCTCCGCCGCCACTGTCGCGGTGTTGCCCGAGGCCGAGGAGGTGGAGATCGACATCCCCGCCACCGACATCCGCATCGACACGATGCGGTCCTCCGGCGCGGGCGGGCAGCACGTCAACACCACCGATTCGGCGGTTCGGATCACCCACCTGCCGACCGGCATCGTCGTGACGTCGTCGGAAAAGTCCCAGCACCAGAACCGCGCCAATGCGATGGCCGTGCTGCGCGCCCGGCTTTACGATCTCGAACGGCTGAAGGCCGACAGCGAACGCGCCGCCGACCGCAAGGCGCAGGTCGGTTCCGGCGACCGTTCCGAACGCATCCGCACCTACAACTTTCCGCAAGGCCGGATGACCGATCATCGGATCAACCTGACGCTTTATGCGCTGCCTCAGGTCATGGCGGGCGACCTGACCGAGGTCATCGACGCGCTGGTCGCACATGATCAGGCGGCCAAGCTCGCCGAGATGGAGGCATGACGGCGGCCGAGGCGCTGCGCGCGGCCATCGCGCGCCTGACCACCGCCGCGATCCCCGACGCGCCGCGCGACGCGCGCCGGTTGCTGGCCTTCGCGATGGGCATCGCGCCCGACCGCGTCAGCCTGCACCTGCCCGATGCGCTCGACCCCACGCAAGCCGCTGCCTTCGACGCCGCCATTGCAGACCGGATCGCCCGCCGCCCGGTCAGCCAGATCACCGGCCAGCGGCAATTCTTCGGCCGTACCTTCCGCGTCACCGCCGACACGCTCGACCCGCGGCCAGAGACCGAGATCCTCGTCGCCGCCGCGCTGGAACGGCCCTTCGTCAAGATGCTCGACCTCGGCACCGGCACCGGTTGCATCCTTCTCTCCTGCCTCGCGGCGATGCCCTTCGCGACCGGCACCGGCACCGACCAATCCGCCGCCGCGCTGGCCATAGCGGCAGGGAATGCCGAGGCGATGGGCCTTACCCAACGCGCGCGCTTCCGGCAGGCCGACTGGTTCGCGGGGATTTCGGGCAAGTTCGACCTGATCCTGTCGAACCCGCCCTATGTCGCGGAAGACGAGATGGCGGGCCTCTCCCCCGAGGTGCGCGACTGGGAACCCCGCGCGGCGCTGACACCGGGCGGTGACGGGCTTGACGCCTATCGCGCCATCGCCGCCGGGGCGGGCGCGCGGCTGATGCCCGGCGGGCGGCTGGGGCTTGAGATCGGGCCGACGCAGGCGGCCGCGGTCACGGGTCTTCTGACGGCGGCGGGCTTCGAAAAGGTCGAGGTGCGCCCGGACCTCGACACCCGCGACCGGGTGATCCTTGCCCGCTGGCCTGAGGGCGGGGGCTGCGGCGCGGCCTGACCAGGCTGTGACCTTTCCGGCCCAATCGCGCGAATTTCGGCACATAGAGGCCCAAACCGCGAAAAACAGGCAAAAACTGCTTGCCCCCGCGCGCCGAACATGCAAACAGGAAGCCAGTGAGGGTGGCCCTTTCGGGAACGCCCCACTGTCTCGCCCAGCTCGATAGACGTGACGATCCCCCCGGATTACCCAGGTGAGGTCGTGTATCGGGGCAAGGCTCATCCATCCGATTGACCTGGATTAACGACAACAGATGAGATCATCGAAAAACCGCTCGCGGTCGAAGTCGAACCGGCAGCGTTCGCTTGGCAACATCGTCAACCGCGTCTTCGACAGCTCCGGCCCCGAAGGCAAGGTCCGCGGCACGCCGCAGCAGATCATTGACAAGTACCTGGCACTGGCCCGTGACGCGCAGCTTGGCAGCGACCGCGTGGCGGAACAGAACTTCCTCCAGCACGCCGAATATTACACCCGCATGCTGGGTGAGGCGCTGCGCGAGCAGGAAAGCCGCCAGCAGCAGCAACAGCAGAATGGCGACAATAACGGCGGCCATCAGGGCGGCAACGGTCAGAACGCTCAGGCCAACGGCCATGGCGGCGATGACCGGGGCGACCGTCAGGGGGGGGAGCGTCAGGGCGGCGAGCGCAACCAGCAGAACCGCCGTCGGGGCGAGGATCAGCGCGGTCCCCGCGCCGAGGATCAGCGCCGCGCCGATACGCCCGCCGACACGCCTGATGAGACGCGGGCCGAGGATGACGGCCCCGGCCTTGTCGACACGCCCGAGGCGCGGATGGACGCGGCCCCGCGCGCCAGCATGATGCCGGACCTGTCGCAGGCCGAAAGCGCCGCCCCGGCTGCCGAGGCCGCTGCGGCCGAGGAAAAACCGGCCCGCAAACCCGCTCAACGCCGCCCGCGCAAGCCCAAGGCGAAGCCCGAGGGTGAGGGCGAAGCCGCCCCCGCGCCGGTCGCGACGGAAGACTAAAGCATTTCGGGTTTCCGTTGAGAAAGTAAGTATCAGAATTCGAACGAAACAGGTTCGAATTCTGAGTCAGTGTAAACCCGAAATGCTATAAGGCGCGCAAAAGCCTGACGACAAAAGGCCCCGATCCCGCAAGGGACGGGGCCTTTTCGTGGCCGTCGCAGCCCCGTTCCCTTTTGGTCCTGCCGGTAACGGCGGCGGTGGACGAGAACGGGAACACCTGTTCCTTGCCGTCCCGGACCCGATCCGGGACCTCCGTCACCGGTAAGAAGAGGTCCCGGATCAAGTCCGGGACGCTGCTGCCTTCACCGCCTTGCCCGCCCCGCGCCTCACCGGCCCGGCTCCTATCCCTCACCGCCCGCGATCATCCGCGCCAGTCGGCACCAGCCCTCAAGCCCGATCTCCTCGGCCCGCGCGGTGGGCGCGATCCCGGCCGCCTCAAGCACCGCCGCCATATCCGGCGCCAGCCCCTTCAGGCTTGACCGCAGCATCTTGCGGCGCTGGTTGAACCCGGCCGCGACGATGCGGTTCAGCGTCGCGGCATCGGCCGGATAGCGCGGCGCGGGCAGAGCCTTCAGATGCACGACCGAGGAATGCACCTTCGGCGGCGGGGTGAAGGCCTCGGGCGGCAGGGTCAGGGCGATGGCGGGGTCGCTGCGCCACTGGGCAAGGATCGCAAGGCGGCCATAGGCGCCGTCGCCGGGCTTGGCCACGATCCGCTCCGCTACCTCGCGCTGAAACATCAGGGTCAGGCTGTCCCAGACCGGCGGCCAGGTCTTTGGCGTCAGCCAGCGCACCAGAAGCTCGGTCCCGACATTGTAGGGCAGGTTCGCCACGATACGGATCGGCGGCGTCAGATGCGCCAGCGGATCGACCGCCAGCGCGTCGCCGTTGATGATCTCAAGCCGCCCCGGCCAGGCGGCCGCGATCTCCTCCAGCGCGGGCAGGCAGCGGGCGTCCTTTTCCACCGCCAGCACCCGCCGCGCGCCCTCGGCCAGAAGGCCGCGCGTCAGACCGCCGGGGCCGGGGCCGACCTCAAGCACGTCCGAGGCCGACAGGTCCCCCGCCAGCCGCGCGATCTTCGCCGTCAGGTTCAGGTCCAGCAGAAAGTTCTGCCCCAGCGATTTCTTCGCCGAAAGCCCGTGCGCCGCGATCACCTCGCGCAGGGGCGGCAAGCCGTCGATCGTCGCCATTCACGCCCCCTGCTTCTTCGTTGCCGAAATACTCCCGGGGGAGCCCGCAGGGCGCGGGGGCAGGCGGCCCCCGTCCGCGCCCATCCTCCCGCACCTCATGCCGAGGCCCGCGCGGCGGCCATCTCGCGCGCCATCCGCAGGGCGGCGATCAGGCTGGACGGGTCAGCCTTGCCCTGGCCCGCGATGTCGAAGGCGGTGCCGTGATCGGGCGAGGTGCGGATGAAGGGCAGGCCCAGCGTGACGTTGACCCCGCCCGCGAAATCCAGCGTCTTAATCGGGATCAGCGCCTGATCGTGATACATGCAGATCGCCGCGTCATAGCGGGCGCGGGCGGCGGGGTGGAACATCGTGTCGGCGGGCAGCGGGCCGGTGATCGCCAGCCCCTCGTCCCGCAGCCGCGCGATGACCGGGGCGATCAGCCGCGCCTCGTCATCGCCCATCGCGCCGCCTTCGCCCGCATGGGGGTTCAGCCCGGCGACGGCCAGGCGCGGGGCGGTCAGGCCATAGTCGCGGCGCAAGCCCTCATGCGTGATGCGGATCGTGTCGGTCAGAAGGTCCGCGGTCAGGGCGCGCGGCACCTCGGAGATGGGAATATGGATCGTGACCGGCACCACCTTCAGCGCGTCGCAGGCCAGCATCATCACCACCCGGTCGACACCCGCCAGATGGGCAAGGAATTCGGTATGGCCGGGAAAGGCGAAGCCCGCGCCGTCTTTCAGCGCCTTCTTGTTGATCGGCGCCGTGCAAAGGGCCGATGCCTCGCCCCGCATCACCAGCGATACGCCGCGTTCGATGGCGGCAATCACGCTCGCGGCGTTTTCCGGCGTGGGGCGGCCGGGCTGGGCGGCGGCGGGGAAGTCGTGACGCAGGACCGGCAGCATCGCGGCCGGGACCGCCATCGCCTCGGCGGGGCTGGAGATCACCTTATGCGCGGTCCCCTGCGGCAGGTGCGAAGGGTCGCCGATCCAGAAGAAAGGCAGGCTTGCGCCAAGTTTCGCACGGGCGCGGGCGGCGATCTCCGGGCCGATGCCGGAAGGCTCGCCGCAGCTGAGCGCGATGGGGCGGTCGGGCATCGTCTTGCGCCTATGGCGTGCGGATGATGGCGTTCGCCTTGAGGTCCTGCATATAGCTTTCGGCCAGTTGGCCAAGCCGCTGGTTGGTCAGCTCGTCGCGGACCTGTGCGGGCGTCGGGCCGATGGCGAAGGTCATGTCGGGGTCGATCGCGGGCGGGGTCGCGCCGTTTTCGGTGACCGCCACCGCGGCCCCGGCACTTTCGGCCTTGGCGGCGGCGGTCAGTTTCGCCGCGTCCAGCGCCTCGGTCGCCGAGCGCTTGCAAAGCATCAGGAACACCAGTGCATTGCCCCGCGTCAGGCCGGTGGAAACCTCGTTATCGTCCATCGGCGCCAGTTCGCGGGCGATATCGCCGGGTAGGCGGGTCTGGGGCAGCGTCTCGCGTGTCAGCTGGCCTTCGGGCAGGCCCTTGGCGACGCGGTAGAGATCGTCGCAGGTATCGACCTCACCCCGGATGCGCGCGGCTTCGGCCAGCGCCTCGGCAGAGCGGCCGCCGGGGATCAGGAACTGGGCGAAATCGACGGTGATGTCGCCCGGCTTGATGTCGCCGCCCTGATTGGCGCCGCGCAGCCGCACGATCGCGATGGCATTGCCAAGCTGGATCGGCGGGCTGACCTGACCGGCATGCATCTGACCGACGATCTGGCGTACCTGCGGCGGCAGGTTGGTGACCGGGATCCAGCCGATCTGGCCGCCCTGACTGCGCGAGGGCGCGGCGGAATGGGCGCGCGCGGCGGCGGCAAAGGCGCCTTCCGATCCGATCCTGGCCACAAGATCGTCGGCCAGCATCTGCTTTTCGGTCAGGCTGCCGGGCGAATAGGGGATCAGAATCTCGGAAATCAGGACACGCGGCCCCGCGCCCCGGCCCGCCGGGATCGACAGGGCGCGATCCACATCGGCGTTGGAGAGCGACACTTTGGGGCCGAATTTCGCCCGCGCGAGTTCGCGCCAGGCAAGGCCTGCGCGGACGAAGTCGCGGAAGGTTTCGGGCTCTACCCCGGCCTGGGCGACGATTTGCAGGAACTGCTCGGTCGACAGGTTGGCGCGGCCCGCGAATTCCTCCATCCCGGCGGCGACCTGCTGATCGCTGAGGCGAATGCCCGCCGCCTCGGCCGCGTCGATGCGCAGCCGGTCCTCGATCAGCGCCTCTTTCGCCTGCGCCACCACATCGCCCGGCGCGCCGAGGATCTTCAGGAAGCGGACCCGCTGGTCCAGCTCATAGCCGGTGATGGCGCGGTTGTTGACCGTGACCACGGGGGCGAAACGGTTGCCCTGCGCCTGAACGGTCGTGCCAAGCGCGCTCAGCGCGACAAGGGCGGCGGGAAGAAGGGAAGTGAAACGCATCTTGGTCCGGTCCGTCTGCTCTTTACTTTTCTGGGGCCTGGCCCCGCTCTTGCTCCTCAGCGCCGCTGTCCGGGTTTATCGGGCGCAGCTTTTGCGGGCTGACCCGCCCGTTCCCGCGCCGAAACCCACCAGCGAGACGGAGAGGTTGAAATCCGTACTCGCCGCCACACTAGTCGAGGAAGTGAAGCGACGCGAGAGGGAAAGATCGACCGCCACGCATTCGCTGAGATAACTCAGGCCGAACTCGGCCCGCGCGGCGCGCTGGCTGTTGAAGTCATAGCGCCCCGCCAACTGTCCGCGCCAGTTGTTCGCCATGTCCCATCCGGCGTCCAGCACAAGTTCGGACGTTGCGGTCGGGCGGCCCTCGGCGGGGTCGGCGACCATCCAGAGATAGCCCGCATCGACCGAATAGCGGTCGGTCACCAGGCCGAAGTTCAGCTCATTCCGGCTGACGTCGAAGCCGTTGTCGAACAGAACGCGGTTTTGCACCGACAGCCCGCCATCGGTCTGCACCTGCGCCGACACCAGCCAGTCAGAGGAACGTCCGTCAAGGCCCGAGCCGGGGGTGAACTGGCCCAGATCGCGCGCCCGGAAGACGCGCCCGCCGGTCACGCCCAGCGACCAGCCCGCAGGGTCATAGCGCGTCCAGCCAAGGCCGATGTTCAGCCGGTTGCCCAGCTCGCGCCCGTCGGCGCCGGGGAAACGCGAGAAGGAGAACAGGTTGCCTTCGTCCAGCGTCGCGACGGTGCTGTCCTCATTGGGGACTGCATGAAGCCGGTCGGGGGCGAGGACCAACTGCACCACAGGCTCGATCACCTGCGAAGCGCCGTTCCCGGAACTGCGGACCCAGGGCCAGCGCAGCTCCACCGCTGCCTGCGGCAGAAAGCGCGTCACCGATCCGGGGAAGGTGACGTCCTGCGAGATGGAGTAGACATCGGCCGTCAGGTCCGTGGCGCCGCTGAAGACCATGCCGTTCGGCATCACCCAGGATTTGTGCCAGCCAAGGCTCAGCGTGGCGCGGCTGACGTCGCGGCCATCGACGATGCCGTCGCCATTGGCATCGAAGGCAAGCGTGGAAGACCGGCGGTGGCCGTGCAACTGGAACGACAGCCGCCCTTCGCCGCCCAGATAACGGGGGGAAAAGCGGCGCTCGAACTCAAGATCGGTGGCGAGGTTGGGAAGCGTCGCGTTGTCGTCGCCGGGGCGGAGAGAGCGGTGGTGGTACACGCCGATGGCGGCATATTCGTTGCGCCGCGCGCGTTCGACCGACACGCCGCTTGTCAGCCAGTCGGTATCGGTGACGCCGTAATCAAGCAGATAGGCCGGATCGCTGACCGTCTGAAGGTCGATCCCCAGCTTGAAATCGCGGGGCAGGGCGAATGTGCCGTCAAGGAACAGATACCCGCGCGTCTTGCCGGGGCGGATGTCGTCGTCCGAGAGCGCGCCGTTCGCCTCGATCGTGCCGGTCGCAAAGGCCTGCCGGTAGCGCAGGCCCAGCGTCCGGGTGCGGGTGGTGGAGGCATAGGGCGTCACCGTCAGGTCGCGGTGATCGCCAAGCGCGATGAAATAGGGAAGCTTCAGGCCGGGGCCGAGTTCCGAGGTCGTCCGCACCTCGGGCTGAAGGAAGCCTGTCGCGCGTTTCAGCGTCGGGTCCGGCATCCTGAGGCGCGGCAGGTAGAAGACCGGAACCCCCGCGATGCGGAACTGGGCGTGGTCGAAATAGATCTGCCGCTCCAGCTGGTCATGGACGACACGGCGGGCGCGGATTTCCCAGAGCGGCACCGGGTTCGACGGGCAGACCTGACAGGAGGAGGCGACGACCTTGTCCATCCGGGTATAGCGCCCGTCGATGCGGCTGATCTCCAGCGCGGCCAGCTGAAGCTGCTGATCCATGACCATGCGGGCGCTTTTCAGCAGTCCGTTTTGCAGATCGCGCGACAGGTGCGCGCTGTCGGCAAGGATGACGGTGCCGCTGGCATCCGTCAGGGTGATCGGCCCGGCGATGTCGAGCGTTTCGGTGCGGGCGTCATAGACGATGCGCGCGGCCTTGACGCGGGCGTCCTTGTAGAACGCCTCGACCGCGCCCTCGGCGGTCAGAAGGTTGTCGCCGGTCAGAAAGACCCGGTCGGCGACCAGCGTCGCCTGATCCTGCGCATGGCCCGCGCGGGGCGTGGCGAGGCCGATCAGCGCGGCGGCGAAAAGGGCGTAAAGGCCATGGCGCATCAGCCATCCTCCAGATGCAGCACGAGGCTGAGCGCGAGAAGGATCGCCGCGACCGGCGGGCTCCACGCCGCGGCGGCGACGGGAATTTGCCCGGCCTCGCCCAGCACCTGCGCGAAGTTGCGCAGCAGAAAGATCGCAAAGCCCGAGGTGACCGCCAGAAGGACCATCGTCCCGGTGCGGCCGGACCGCGCATGGCGCATGGTGAAGCCCGCCGCGATCAGCACCATTGCCGCCATCAGAAGTGGCAGGGCCAGTTCCATCTGGAACCAGACGAGGTGTTTGCGCGCCGAAAAACCCGCCTTTTCCAGCCCGTCGATGAAGGCGGGCAATTGCCAGATCGGGATCGAGGCCGGGGTTCCGAAACTGTCGCGGATCTGGTCGGGGGTGAGGTCCGAGGTCAGGTGCAGCATTTCCGCCTGCCGCGCGTCGCGTTCGGGGTTGGTGTCGCTGCCGAAACTCCATTCCTTCGCGCCGAGGATCGTCCAGCCTCCCGCTTCCAGGGTCGCCTCGCGCGCGTCGATGCGCTTCATGGGGCCGCTTTCGGGGGCGAAGGTGATGAAGGTGACGTTCTGGAACGTGGTGCCGTCGCCATTGGTACGCGCGGCGTGGATCACGGTCTGCCCGTCCTCGCCCCCCTGACGCAGCCAGATGCCCTCGCCGGAAACCGAAAGGACATTGTCCGCCCCCAGACGGTAGCGGTTCGACAGTTCCTCATACCGTTTCGAGGTTCCGGCGACGACGGGGTTCAGGACCGCCACCGCGAAACCGCCGATCACGAAGGCCGCCAGCAAGGGCGCCGCCAGCATCCTGAGGGCGGAACGCCCGGCGGCGCGGATCACCACCAGTTCCGAGGATCGCGCCAGCGCGAGGAAAAGCGCGATGGCCGACAGGATCACGATCAGGGGCAGGATGCGGTAAAGCGTGGCTGGCACGTTCAGAAGCGCCAGTTCCGCCGTCTTGCCAAGACCTATGTCGGCCGAGGCGAAGCGGCGTACCTGTTCGACCATGTCGATCAGGTAGAGGATGGCGAAGAACCCGGCGAAGACGATCAGAAACATCGTCACGAAGCGCCGCGCGAGGTAGAAGGACAGCGTCATGACGGCACCGCCAGTCCCGTCGCGGGCCGCACGCGCTTGCGCCGCCCGGCCAGCGCCAGCATGATGACCGACAGAAGAAACCCCGCGACTTCGGGCAGGTAGACGGCAGGCCAGAGGCCGGGGCTTTGCTTGACCGCACTCGCCGCCGCGTTGACCAGAAGCTGCACGACGATCAGCAGCACGCTTGCCGCCGCGATCTGACGCCAGAGGCCAAAGCGGCTGAACCCGCCCATGAGCAGCGCGGAAAACCCGATCAGCCCGGCGACCAGCGGCAGGAACATCTGGCTGATGCGTTCATGGCCGGCGAATTTCAGTACCTCGGGCGTGGTCTTCAACCGCGCGACGACCTCGGGGTCGGGAAAGAGGAGCGAGGCTGTCAGCATCTCATCCGGGCCGATGCGGCCCGCCCGTCCGGGGCCGATCAGCGCGCCGATGTCATAGGAGGAATTGGCAAAGCGCGTCACGGCCAGCCGGTCGCTGGCCGTCGTCAGGGTCTGCGCCATGCCATCGAACATCACCAGTTTCGGCCCGCCCTCGCTGCGCACCAGAAGCGCGCGTTCGGCGGTGTAGATCGTCTTTTGCCGCGGGTCGCGCCCGTCGGACAGGAAGATGTCCTGCAACTCCCCCAGCGGCGTGATGGCGCGGATGTAAAGTGTCAGGCCCGAGACCGGGTGGACAAAGGACCCTTCGACCAGAAAGCGCGCCGTGACATCGGCGGCGATCTCGCTTTGCCGCTCGGCCAGCGTGGCGCGGCTGGCGGGGACGAGGAGATGGACGAGGACCGCCATCATCACCCCCACGACCGCGCCGAAGTAAAGCACCGGGCGGGCGAGGCGGAAGGGCGAAAACCCGGTCGCCTGCATCACCACCAGTTCGCTGTCCGACGACAGGCGGTTGGTGACATAGACGGCCGCGACGAAGGCCGCCATCGGCAGGACAAGGCGGATCACGTTCGGCAGTGTCAGCGCGGTGAATTCGAGGAAAACCCAGGCCGACTGGCCATCGGCGATCAACTGGTCGAAGAGCAGCACCGCCCGGTTGACCCAATAGACCGAGACAAGGATCAGGGCGAAGAACCCGAACAGCATCAGAAGCTGCGACAGCATGTATCTGTCGAATCTGGACACGTTCGGCCTTTCGTTATCGTTCTGCTCTGGCCCTTCCTAACCCAAGCCCGCGCGCGGGAAAACTCATATCTGGCAAACCGGGGCAGGCGGGGCTAGGGTCCGGCCAAACGATGCCGGAGGACCACATGAGCGCGCTTTTACCGATCCGTTTCGCGAAGGATGAGGCCGATACGCTGACCGCAGCCGAGGGGCGGATTGCCGTACTGCTGCCCGAAGAGGGTCGGATCGGGCGCCTGTCACGCAGGCTTGATCGTCTCAGCCGCGGCGCGATCGGGCGGGCGATGGCGGGCGAGGGCTGGGCCAAGCTGAAACCGGGCGAAGGGATGGACCTTGCCTGGCCCGCCGGATTGAAGGCCGAGGCGCTGCATCTGGTGAAGCTGCCGCGCCGGGCCGATGTGGAGCAGGCGCGCAAGGCCGGCGCCACCATCGGCAAGGCGATGGGGGAGGCCGGCGTCACGGTTCTGGCCGAGGGGCAGAAGCGGCTGGCGGAGATCGCGCTGGGGCTGACCTTGCGCGCCTATGACTTCACCGCGCACAAGACCGGCGACAAGACCGCGCGCGGCGAGGCGGTGATCCTTGCCACCGATCCCGAGGCGGCCGGGGCCGAGGCCGCCACCGCGCTTGCGCTGGCCGAGGGCGTCTGTTTCACCCGCGATCTGGTCAACGAACCCGCCAACGTCCTGACCACGACCGAATTCGCCGCAAGGCTGAAAGAGATGACGAAGCTCGGCCTGAAGGTCGAGGTGCTGGAAGAGGCCGATCTGGAAAAGCTTGGCATGGGCGCGCTTCTGGGCGTGGGGCAGGGGTCGGAAAGCCCCTCGAAGGTGGTCGTCATGCAGTGGATGGGCGGCAGGAAGGGCGATGCGCCCTTTGCCCTCGTCGGCAAGGGCGTGGTCTTCGACACCGGCGGCATCTCCATCAAGCCTGCGGGCGGGATGGAGGAGATGACGATGGACATGGGCGGCGCGGGCGTCGTCGCGGGTGTCATGCGCACGCTGGCGTTGCGCAAGGCGAAGGCCAACGTCGTCGGCCTTGTCGGACTGGTAGAGAACATGCCGGACGGGCGCGCGCAGCGGCCGGGCGATGTCGTGACCTCGATGAAGGGCGACACGATCGAGGTCATCAACACCGATGCCGAGGGGCGGCTGGTGCTGGCCGATGTGCTTTGGTACGCGCAGGACCGTTTCAACCCCACCGGCGTCATCAACCTTGCCACCCTGACCGGGGCGATCATCATCGGGCTGGGGCATGAGAATGCCGGGGTCTTTTCCAATGACGACAAGCTTTGCAACGCCTTCCTGAAGGCGGCCGGGGCCGAGGGGGAGGGCGCCTGGCGGATGCCGATGGGACCGGCCTATGACAAGATGCTGAAATCCCGCATCGCCGACATGAAGAACGTCGGCGGCCGCCCCGCCGGGTCGATCACCGCGGCACAGTTCCTGAAGCGGTTCATCCAGGACGGGATGCCGTGGATTCACCTCGACATCGCGGGTGTGGCGCTGCCGCCGTCGGAAACCGCGCTGGCGCCGAAGGGGGCGACCGGCTGGGGCGTGATGGCTCTGAACCGGCTGATCGCGGATACCTTGGAAGGGTGACCGGGGGACCGCCGATGCCCAACGCGCTTTTCTACCACCTGACGCGCTCGCCCATGGAGGCGACGCTGCCGATGCTGCTGACCCGGTCGCTTGAGGCCGGGTGGCATGTCGTCGTGCGGGGGGTGGACAAGGGGCGGATGGACTGGCTTGACCAGCGGCTTTGGGCCGGGCCGGAGGAGGGGTTCCTGCCCCATGGCCTTGCCGGGGGCGCGCATGATGCCGCGCAGCCCGTGCTGCTGACCACCGGGCGTGAGATGCCGAATGCCGCGCAGTGCCTGATGTCGATCGACGGGGCCGGGGTGGACCCGGCCGAATGCGCGGGGCTGGAACGGATTTGCGTGATCTTCGATGGCAACGATCCCGCCGCCGTCCAGACCGCGCGGGACCAGTGGAAGGTGCTGACCGGCGCCGGGATCGCGGCGCAATACTGGTCCGAGGAAAGCGGGCGCTGGCAGAAGAAGGCCGAAAGCGGCGGCTGAGGCGCGGTTGCCCCGGCTGCGCGGGCGCGGTAGCCTGTGCTGACGTTACGGAACTGGAGACGGACCGGGAATGCGGCATGGGTTGAGCGAGCGTCTGTGCCGCCACGCCGGGGGGGCGTCGATGGGCGCGTTGATGGACCGTCTCGGCGCGCTTGCGCTGGGGCGCGGATTCTGGTGGCTGGCGCTGATGGCGGCGATCCTCATCGGGCCGTCGATGTGGCCGGTGCAGTGGTCGGGAAACGAAATCAACTACTTCGACCTCTCCTACCGCTTCGCCCGGCCCGACGCCTTCACCGATCATCACGCGGTTTTCGACAACTCCTACGGTCGTCTCTTGCCCTTCCTGCTGATCGGCAAGACGGTCGATTGGCTGGGTTTCGAAGGGGCCAAGACGGTGCTGGCGCTGGTCCTTTGGATCGCCTCATCGCTTGGCGTTGCCGCTGTGGCGCAAGGGATCGGGCTGCGCTTGGCGGAACTGGCGCTGGGCCTTCTGGTCTTCCTGCGCCGTCAGGGGATTCTGGGCAACGAATGGCTGTTCGAAACGGTGGAGGCCAAGGGCTTCGCCTATGTCGCGGTCCTGTTCGGCCTTGCTGCGGGCCTGCGGGGGCGCTGGGCAGTCGCGATGGTGCTGGCGGCCCTTGCCACCTATATGCATTTCCTCGTCGGCGGCTTCTGGGCGCTGGCCTTCCTTGTCCTCTATCTCCTGAAAGGCGGCAGGCTGGCGGGGGCGTTGCGCCACGGGCTTTTGTTCTTCGTCCTGATCCTGCCGGTCTTCATCATCCTCCTGCGCGAACGGATCGGGGTTTCGGTCGATACCTCCGGCCTCGACATGACGCTGGACCAGATCTACGCGCGCTATTCGGTGCTGTTCCACGTCGCCCCCCTGATCGACGGGATCACCGGCTTCATCAAGGACTGGCTGCCGGGGCTTTGCGCGCATCTTCTGCTTCTGGCGGGGCTGGTGGCCCTGCGCGACCGCTTCCCCGACCGGGCCACGGGGCGCTGGCTGATCGGGCTGAACCTCTATGTGCTGGCCGCGCTTGCGGTCTATATGGCCGACAACGGCAGCTTCCGCTTCGCGCAGTTCTACCTGCTCAGGCCCGAGGGGCTGATCTACCTGCTGTCCCTCCTTCTTGCGGCGCAATTGCTGTTCGGGCTGGCCGACAATGCGGTCGCGCGGCGGCTTGGCGTTCTGGCGGTGCTGGCCTCGGTCCTGCTGGTGACGCCAAAGGCGCTGACGAACCTTGAACTGATGGTGAAGGACCATCCCGCCGCGACGCGGATGCTGTCGGCCCTGACCCCCGACCAGCGCGGTGTGCTGGACTGGGTGCGCGAGAACACCGCGCCTGAGGACGCGATCCTGGTGGAACCCGTGGGCCGCGGCACGATCATGGAGGGCGATCCGTTTCCCGGCGGGCTTGAACGGCTCAGCGGGCGGGGGTTCATCGTGAACTTCAAGTATATCCCGACGGCGAAGGCCGACCTTGTGCGCTGGTACGGGCTGATCCGGGCGCGGCTGGAGTTCTTCCGGGGCGACTGCGCGGCGAACGCGACCCTTGGCGCGGATTACGCGGTGTTCCGGCTGAAGGACGGCTGGGGGCAGGCGGGGGGCTGCGTCACGCCGGTCTACAGCAATGGCAGCTACATGATCGGACGGGTGCTGCCTGTCGTGGGCGGCTAACGCTTCAGGATCAGAAGATCGCGGCTGAGCGTCACCTGATATTCGCTCAGATAGCTCATCCCCAGAAGCGAGGTGTCCAGTCTGCCGCCGTTGATCGAGGCCGCGACGTTGCGGTCTACCTGTCCGGCCAGATCGAAGCTGTCGATCTTCACGGGCGCGATGCTGACGGTGCCATTCGCCGTCCGGGCAGAGCCGAGGAAGACCAGCGCATCGGTGTCGAACCCCGCGCGCCGCGCGTCGCCTTGCGTCAGCACGATGGTCGAGGCGCCGGTATCGACGACAAAGCGCACCTTCGCCCCGTTGACCAGAGCGGTGACGTAGAAATGCCCGTCCGGGGCCACCGGAACCTCGATCCCGGCGGCGGTCATCACCGGCTCTGCCCGCCCCGTCGCGCGCTGGATCGCGGGCCAGAGCCCGGCGATGGCGACCGCCCCAAGGAAGATCACCCCCCAGATCGCCGCCTGATGCAGCGTGCGGCCCAGGTTCTTGCGGCTTTCGACAAGGACATAGCCGCCGACCGCAATCAGGAGGAGGACGAGATAGGCGAAACGGGGCAGGTCGCCGCTGTCCATCAGATCAGCCCCGTTCCCTTGACGCCATCGATCACGAATTGCACCGACAGCGCGGCCAGCAGCATCCCCAGAAGCCGCGTGATGACCACCGTCCCGGTGCGCCCCAAAAGCCGCTCGATCGGCGGCGAGGCGAGGAGGAAGAGGAAAGTCACGACCAGCATCCCGGCCAGAAGCCCCAGCACCGACACCGCGCCGCGCCAGTCGCCGCCGGTCTGGCCCATCAGCAGGATCATCGTCGCGATGGCACCGGGTCCCGCGATCAGCGGCGTGGCAAGGGGAAAGACGGAAGGGTCATGGTTCGGATCGGCATGCTGCCCCTCGCGCCGCTGGGTCCGGCGTTCGAACAGCATGTCAAGCGCGGTCAGGAACAGCAGGATACCGCCCGCGATGCGGAAGGCGGGCATGGTGATGCCGATGAAGCCCAGAAGCTGTTCCCCGAACAGCCCGAAAAGCGTCAGGAGGATGCCGCCGATCACACAGGCGCGCAGCGCCAGTCGACGGCGATGCGCGTCGTCCATGCCTTGCGTCAGCGCGATGAAAAGCGGCACCAGCCCCGGCGGGTCGATGACCACGAAAAGGGTCGCGAAAGAGGTGATGTAGAACTGTAGCTCCACGTCCTAAACCTCTGCTGCCTCAAGCTTTTCCGCCGCCTTGATCCAAAGGTCCTCGGCCCGGTCCAGCCCTTCCATAACCTCGGCGTATTTCTTCTGCCAGACGACCGCCTCACCGGGGCTGTCGTAAAGCTCCGGCCGCGCCAGTTTCACCGCCAGCTTGTCGCGCATGTCGTTCAGCTTCGCCAGCCGCTCCTCGCATTTGCGCACCTCGGCGCGCAGGGCCAGGATGGCGTCGCGGGACGGGCGCTCGGCCTTCGGTTTCGGCTTGGCCTGCTTTTCGGCGTCGTCGCCCGCCAGCAATTCCTTCCGGTAGCTCTCCAGATCGCCCTGATAGGGCGCGACCGCCCCGCCCTTGACCAGCCAGAGCCGGTCCGCGACCAGCCCCAGAAGGTGCATGTCGTGGCTGACAAGGATCACCGCGCCGGAATATTCGGTCAGCGCCTCCACCAGCGCCTCGCGGCTTTCGATGTCAAGGTGGTTGGTCGGTTCGTCAAGGATCAGCAGATGCGGCGCATCGAGCGTCGCCAGCAGGAGCGAGAGCCGCGCCTTCTGCCCGCCCGACAGCCGCGCGACGACGGTATCGGCCTGATCGGCGCCAAGCCCGAACCCCGCCAGCCGCGCGCGCAGCTTCGGCTGGCCTTCGTTCGGCCGCATGCGCAGGATATGCTGCAAGGGCGTCTCGTCCGTATGCAGCTCATCGACCTGATGCTGGGCGAAATAGCCGATCCGCAGCTTCGAGGAGCGCGTGATCTCCCCCCCCGCCGCGGGCAGTTTCCCCGCCAGAAGCTTCGACAGCGTCGATTTCCCCTCGCCATTGCGACCCAGAAGCGCGATCCGGTCGTCCTGGTCGATCCGCAGGGAAAGCCGCCGCAGGACCGGCGGCCCGTCATAGCCGACCGAGGCGCCCTCCATGGTGATGATCGGCGGCGAGAGTTGCTCCGGCTCGGGGAAGGTGAAGACGACCTTCTTCGCCTCTTCCGGCGCCAGGATCGGCGTCATCTTCTCCAGCATCTTCACGCGGCTCTGCGCCTGGACGGCCTTCGACGCCTTGGCCTTGAAGCGGTCGACGAAGCTTTGCAGATGCGCCCGCCGCGCCGCCTGCTTCTTGGCCTCCGCCGCCTGCACCGCGCGCTGTTCGGCACGCTGGCGCGCGAACTGGTCGTAAGGCCCGGTCCAGTAGGTCAGCTTGCGGTTCTCCAGATGCAGGATGCCGCCCACGGCGCGGTTCAGAAGGCCGCGATCGTGGCTGATGATGATGACCGTATGGGGGTATTTCGCCAGATAGCTTTCCAGCCACAGCGCCCCTTCAAGGTCCAGATAGTTGGTCGGTTCGTCCAGAAGCAGATAGTCGGGCTGGGCAAACAGCACCCCCGCCAGCGCCACCCGCATCCGCCAGCCGCCCGAAAAATCCGAACAGGGGCGCAGCTGATCCTCAAGATCGAAGCCCAAGCCCTTGAGGATCGACGATGCCCGCGCCTCTGCCGACCAGGCGTCGATATCGGCCAGCCGGTGCTGGATCTCGGCGATCCGGTGCGGATCGGTCGCGTGATCGGCCTCGGCCATCAGCGCGGCGCGCTCCTCATCGGCGGCCAGAACCGTGTCGAGCAGCGAGACGGAGGACGACGGCACCTCCTGCGCCACGCCGCCGATCTTCGCGCGTTGGGGCAGCGTGATCGCGCCGCCTTCCAGCGCCAGTTCGCCCCGGATCAGCCGGAAGAGCGTTGTCTTGCCCGCGCCGTTCGCGCCGACAAGACCGACCTTGTGGCCGGTGGGAATGGTTGCCGAGGCGCCCTCGAAAAGGGGCCGCCCCTCGACCGAATAGGTGATGTCACTGATCCGTAGCATGGCAAGCGCCTTAGCAGACCGCGCCCGCTTGCGAAAGCGGCCCCGCGCCTGCGGCTTCTTCGTTGTGACAATACTCCGGGGTCGTTCATTGGGCGCCATTGGTTCAAGCCCAATGGACGACGGGCAGCGCCCCGCTCCGTCCCCGCCGAGCCCCGTGCCGTCTTTTCAATCCGGCGCCGCCATGCTAGCAGGCGCGCAATCGAATTCGGCCGGGCGCTCCGGCCCCTGAGAAAAGGCACGAAGACATGGCGACCGAACGCACGCTTTCCATCATCAAACCCGACGCGACCCGTCGCAACCTGACCGGCAAGATCAACGCCAAGTTCGAGGAAGCGGGCCTTCGCATCGTCGCGCAGAAGCGCATCAAGCTGTCGATGGAGCAGGCCGGCAAGTTCTATGAGGTCCACAAGGAGCGTCCCTTCTACGGCGAGCTGTGCGAATTCATGGCCTCCGAGCCGGTTGTGGTGCAGGTGCTGGAGGGTGAGAACGCCATCGCGAAGAACCGCGAAGTGATGGGCGCGACCAACCCGGCCAATGCCGACGAAGGTACGATCCGCAAGGAATTCGCCCTCTCGGTCGGCGAGAACTCCGTCCACGGTTCCGACGCGCCGGAAACCGCCGCGGTCGAGATCGCCTATTTCTTCTCGGGCCTCGAACTGGTCGGGTAATTCACCCTACCGGCGCACGCCCACACCGATTTCATCAAGGGCCGCTTCCAGCCGGAGGCGGCCCTTGTCGTTGCCGCCAAGGCTGGCCTTCAGCGCGTCGAAGCGTTTGCGCAGGGCCTGCTTTTCCGCGCCCCGGCAGTCGTTCCAGGGGCGGCCCTGCAAGCCCATGACAAGCGCGTAATAGCCGATGAAATGCGGTTTCGTGCCTGCGCGCATAAGGCGCAGATAGGCCGCGTCCGGGCCAAGCGCGATCAACTCCTCGGCTGAATGGATACCGGCCCGCGCGAAACCGTCCTCGGAGGCGGGGCCGAGATTGGGGATGTCAGAGACCGGGCGGGGCATGTCGGCGTCCTGTTGCGGAACGCCGATGCTAATGCCTGCCCGGCCGGTCGAAAAGGTCTAGATCGAGGCCCAGTCGGTGATCTGCGTGGCCTGCATCTGATCGGAGGGTTTCTTGCCCTCGCGCCGGGGTGTGTCCTGGCGGTCGCCCTGCTGGCGCTGTGCCGAGACACCCTCACGCTCGGGCATGTCGTTCGAACCCATCTGCTTCGGCGTTTCCATCTTCCCGTTCCTTCCCAACGACCCCTCGGGGCCGCAATTACGCGCCTGTCCTCAGGCCATGCTCACTCACCACGGTGGCTTTGGCGCGGCGCAGATATGGCCGGAGCCGGTCACCGTCAAGAGATTCTGAGGGCAGATTTCGATCCGCTCAACAGCGGCCGATCAGAACCGCGTGATTAGAGTCATTCCGGCAACATTTCCGGGGCCGGACCCGGCACAAATGCCCATGCCGAAACGGGTTGGCGGGCATGTTGCAGTTGCGGCAAGCGCGATGGTTGCAGACTCAGGCGCGGAAGGCGGCGGCGAAGGGTTCGGGCAGGTCGAATTCGGTCAGAGCGCGGGCGCGGGCCTCGGGCGACATCTTGCGCGCGGTGCGGGCGACGATGCGCTCAAGCTCGGCCGGGTCGCGGTCGGTCGCGAAGGGGGCGAAGTACCAGCGCAGGAAGGTGAAGCAGATCACATCCTCAAGCGCCTGCACCAGATCGTCGCGCTTGATCCCTTCCTTGCGGATCATGCGGCCGACCTGATCGACGCTGTCGGCATCGTATCCGGCGGCGGCCATGATCTCCCCCACGCGGCGGGCGTGAAAGGCGCCAAGGTCGCGGCGCCAGGTCAGGTAGCCCTCGCGCCCCTCGGGATAGGCGTTGCGGGGCGAGGTCCAGCGTTCGATATGCTGGCCCCGCGCGGCGATCTTCAGGATGTCCGGCGCGTCCGGGTGCAGGCGGGCGAGTTCCCCGGTCATCCGCTGGCCGTAAAGCAGCGCGGCGGGTGCGCCTTCGCTTTGGTCCGGGTCGGCGGCGTTGGCCTGGTCGATGGCGGTCAGGACGGTGTCGAGGCGGGTCATGGTCTGTCTCCCGGTCAGGTGCGAAGGGCGGCGATACGGGCCAGGGTGTCGGCGACCAGCGCGGTGGCGGCCGGTGCATCGCCGGCCTCGGCGTAGCAGCGCAGTTCCGGCGCGTTGCCGGAGGGGCGCAGGTGAAGGATGGTGCCGTCCGCAAAGCTGATGCGCAACCCGTCGGTGCGGTCGGTGGCGGTTTCGGTCGCGCCGAAAAAGGCCGCGCGGCGGGCCGCATCGTCGGAAAGGCCCGCGACGAAGGCGTGCGACCAGTCGGTCGGGACGTTCTCCAGCCGGTCGGAGGCGGTGTGGCGGGCGGGGAGGGCGGCGATAAGCTGGCTCAGCGGTTTGCCCTGACGCGCGACCTCGGCCAGCGTGGCGATGATGGGCAGGAAGGCGTCGCGGGTCATCAGGGGCGGCAGGGGACCGGCGGGGCCTTGGGCGGTGAAGCCCAGCAGGACGCCGCCATTGGCCTCGAACCCCACGGTTTTCGCGCTTTCCGGCTGCGCCTCCATCCCCGCGATGACGAAGGGGGAGCCGATCCTTGTGCGCAGGGTCGTGGCGAAGGCGCCCGTGGCCTCGATCATCGTGTTAGAGGAGACGGGCGTGACGACGGTCTCCGCCCCCAGTGCCATCGCGGTCAGGGTGCCGATGACATCGCCGGGGATCACGCGGCCGGTCGCGTCGGTGACCAAGGGGCGGTCGGCATCGCCGTCGGTGGAGAGGATGGCGTCATAGCCGCCCTTCGCCGCCCAGTCGGCCAGCGTCTTGCGGGTCTCGGCGCTGACCGCCTCGGTATCCAGCGGCACGAAGTGATCCGACCGGCCGAGCGGCGTGACCTTGGCGCCAAGGGCTGCCAGAACCTCAGCCAGCAGATCGCGGGCGACGGAACTGTGTTGATAGAGGCCGACCGAAAGGCCCGACAGCGCGGCGCCATAGGCGCGGGTATAGCGCGCCGCATAGGTGTGGCGGGCGGCGGGGGTAACCTCGGGCCGTGCGGTCGCGCCCGGCGGGGCTTCGCGAAACCCGGCGAGGATCGCGGCCTCATCGGCCTTCGTGATCTCCCCCGTCGCGGTGTAGAACTTCAGCCCGTTGCGGTCGGCGGGGATGTGGCTGCCGGTGACCATGACCGCGGGCGCCGCCGCCGTCATGGCGGCCAGCGCCAGCGCGGGCGTCGGCACCTCGCCACAATCGAGGACGGTCAGGCCAAGTCCGGCGGCGGTATCGGCGACGGTGGCGGCAATGCGGGTGGATGAGGGGCGCAGGTCACGTCCGATCATCAGCCGCCCGTCATGCGGGATGGCTGTCAGAAACGCGCGGACATAGCCCGCGCAAAGCGGATCGGTCAGGTCGCAGACCCGCCCGCGCAGGCCGCTGGTGCCGAATTTCGGGGCCTCGGGCAGGGGCTTTCCTTTCTGCGCTTTGCTGGCGCAACGATTGGGCGAATTCCGGCGCCGAGGCAAGCCGCAGGGCGCCCCGATTGGCGGCGGGGCGGGCCGAAAGGGAAACCCCGCCGGTGATTGTTGCCGAAACGTGTCGGATTGGGCGGGACGGTCCGGGAAATCTCGCCTATCGAGGGAATCCGGGATAGATTTGATCGCGGCGATTTGAGGTTGTCGCCGGGACCCTAACCGCTTGATGTGACGATGATCCGCCGCCAGGGCGCGCGGGACGAAGGACACGGACGACGACGTGACAGGACAGACGGACATGATCCTTCCCGTGATCCTTTGCGGCGGGACCGGCACGCGGCTTTGGCCGGTGTCGCGCGAAGGCATGGCCAAGCCGCTTCTGCCGATCCTTGGCGCGGAGACGATGCTGCAATCGACGCTGCGCCGGGTGCTGGCCAAGGGCTTCGCCGCGCCGGTCGTGATCGGCGCCCACCCGGTCCGCTTCACGATCCGCGACCAGACCGCCGCCGTGGCCCCGAACGCCCGCGTGGTGATCGAGCCGGAGCGGCGCGATACGCTGGCGGCGGTGCTGCTGGCCGCCGGGGTCGCCGCGAAGGACGATCCCGATACGCTGGTCGCCGTCATGCCCTCGGACCACCTGATCGCCGATGTCGCCGCGTTTCATGACGCGGTGCGGGTCGCCGCCGGATCGGTGCGCCGGTCGGGGGTCGCGGTCATCGGCGTGGTGCCGGAGGGGCCGGAGACGGGGCTGGGCTATATCAAGCCGGGCGCCATGGACGACGGTGGCACCGCGCCGGTCGCGCGTTTCGTGGAAAAGCCGGACGCGGGGCGGGCGGCGGCGCTTCTGGACGAAGGCTGGCTCTGGAATGCGGGGATTTTCTGTTTCCGCGCCGGGTGGCTGCTGGATACGGTCGGGGCGGCAGAGCCGGAGACGGTCGCGGCGGTTCGCGACGCGGTGGCGGCGATGAAAACCGATCTGGGGATGGAGGTGCCGGGGCCGCGCTTTGGCGAGATCCGTGCGATTTCTTTCGATCACGGCTTCATGGAAGGCGCGACCGAGGCGCGCGTGGCGCCGGGGCGCTTTCACTGGTCGGACGTGGGTGACTGGGACGCGGTCTGGGCGGAATCGCCCAAGGATGGCGGCGGCAACGCGATCCGGGGTGACGGGGTCGCCTATGACGCGAAGGACAACCTGATCCATTCCGAGGGCCGCCTTGTCGCCGCCGTGGGCGTCGAGGGGCTGGCCATCGTGGAAACACCCGACGCGATCCTTGTGACGCGGCGTGACTATGCGCAGGAGGTGAAAGGCCTTGTCGGTGCGCTGAAGGGGCAGGCGCGGGTCGAGGCGGTCGAACATATCCGCAATCACCGGCCCTGGGGCTGGCATCAGACCACGGATCTGGGCGACCGCTTCCGGGTCAAGCGGATCGTGGTGACGCCGGGGGCGAAACTGTCGCTGCAAAAGCACCACCACCGCGCGGAACACTGGGTCGTGGTGCGCGGCACGGCGGAGATCACCATCGACGAGGTGGTCAAGACCTGCCACGAGAATGAAAGCGTCTATATCCCGATCGGCGCCGTTCACCGGCTGGCCAATCCGGGGCGCATCCCGCTTGAGATCATCGAAGTGCAGACCGGGACCTATCTTGAGGAAGATGATATAATCAGGCTTGAGGATCAGTTCGGGCGCTGAGCGCGCCCGGCCAATTGGACGATGAATTTCGATAAGGACTTTGGCCGCGAGGACGGCACAGGAAACAAAGGAGTGAGACATGGGTGTTGGACATAATATCGAGGCCGAGAACGCGGGCTGGAGCTTTGCCGGCAAGACCTCGGAGACCTTCGTCGAGCATATCAAGCAATCGGTGCCGCTTTACGCCGAGGGGCATGACATTGTCTGCCAGCTCAGCGATTTCTTCGTGTCCGATAACAGCGTGTGTTACGAGATCGGGACCTCCACCGGCGAGTTGCTGAAGAAGCTCGCGGTTCACAACAAGACCAAGCCCGGCGCGCGCTGGATCGGTATCGACCCGGTGGCGGAGATGGTGGAGACGGCAAAGCAGCACTGCGCCGACGTCAAGAACATCCAGCTTCTGCATGACGATGCGCGGCTTTTCGAGTACGAACCGGCCGACATGATCGTGTCCTATTACACGATCCAGTTCATACCGCCGCGCGACCGCCAGCAGTTGATCGACCGTATCTACCAGTCGCTGAACTGGGGCGGCGCCTTCGTGATGTTCGAAAAGGTCCGCGCGCCGGATGCGCGGTTTCAGGACATCCTCACCCAGCTTTACGCCGATTTCAAACTGCGCAACGGGTTCGATTGCGAAGAGATCGTGATGAAGACCCGCAGCCTGAAGGGCATCCTTGAACCCTTCTCGACCCAGGGCAATATCGACATGATGAAGCGCGCGGGCTTCGTCGATATCACGACGGTACAGAAATCGCTCTGCTTCGAGGGGTTCTTCGCGATCAAGTGATCCGGGGCAGACGAGCCGATCTGACGAGATCAGACCGGGGCGGAGGGCAATTGGGCCGCTCCGCCCTTTTTCTTTGCCCCGGCGCGGCGTGTGCTGCGGGCCTCGCTTTCGGTCAGGATGCGGACGTGATCAGAGAGGAGCGCTGCCGGTGCCGCCTCTTCCTGCCGCTCGACGCAGATGCGCTGCCAGACGTCGAGATGCAGGAGCTTCAGCCGGAAGGTAGGTGACGCCTCGGCCACGAGGTCCGAAAACTGCCGCCGCGACAGCGACAGCATGTCGCCAAGGCCGGAGGTGGCGAAATAGCGTTCGGAAATGTCGAGACGCTGAAACACCGTGGTCCAGAAGCCGATCTTGATCCGCTGGCTGAGGTCGCGGGGGATGTAGCGGTCCGCCACCTCGCGCACGACCCATTTGTCGCGGATGAAGGGATGCGCCTTTTCCAGCGTGAAGGGCGAGAATTTCAGCTTGTGGCGCGCGGGCAGGTTGACGGCGAAATGCGCGATGCGGTTTTCCAGGAACGGAAAGCGCGCCTCGATGCTGGCGGCCATGCCCATCGTGTCGTTACGGTGCAAAAGCGTGCGCAGGTGGTGGTGCATGTAATCCAGCGTCCAGCGCATTCGGGGATCGCGCGCGGCGGCGCGACTGTGGCTGAGCGCGTCAGAGACCTTGTTGAGGTCGTCCAGCATCTCGCGCCCGTTCAGGATGTTGCGCACCTTCATCGCGTTCAACTGCTGTTCGGGCAGAAGGATCGTGCCGACCGCCGGGATGCGCCGGACGGCCCCCGCCAGCCCGTCGCGCATCCGGTCCCAGGCATCGGTGATCCGCTTGCGGCCAAGCCAGGGGTAGCCCAGGAACATCTCGTCCGACCCTTCCCCCGACAGAAGCCCCTTGACCCCGGTATCGCGCGCGAGCCCCGCGATCATCATCAGGGGGCCGCAATTGGGGTGATAGGTGAAGGGATAGCCGTAATGACGCATGACGCGCGGGATGGAGGTGACGAAATCCTGTTCGACCACGTCCACGGCGTTGAGTTCAAGCTTCAGGTGTCGGGCAAGGGCGCGGGCGGCCTCGACCTCGCTCCAGCTGCCGACGACATTGGCGTGAAAGAGTTCAATGGCGCTGTTGCTGCGGCTGGCCAGCGCCACGATCAGCGAGGAATCGACCCCGCCGGAACAGAAGGCGCCGACGCGGGCGTCGGCAAAGGCGTGAAGGCGGATCGAGTCGGTCATCAGCGCCTCGAACTCATCCACGATTTCGGTTTCCGAACGGCCCAGAAGGCGGTCGTATTCGCCGTCGTCGATGAAATCGGTCAGCGCGAAGAAGGGGCGGATGTCGGGGGCCTGACCGGGGGCGGCGGTCATCACCTCTCCCGGTCCAAGCTGGTAGATGCCGTCAAAGAACGTCACGCCGCGGGTCGGGCCGCCGAAGTTCATCAGATAGGCGGCGACGGTCCCGGCATGGGGGCGCATCTCCATCCAGGGGCCGAAGGCGGCGGTTTCGGAGGCGAAGATCAGCCGGTCGGCGGTTGCATGGTAATGCAGCGGTTTCATCCCGAACCGGTCGCGGGCCATCGTGACCTGCCGGGTTTTCAGATCCACCAGCGCGAAGGCGAACATGCCGTTCAGCTTTGGCAGCGCCACCTCGGCCCCTTGCCGCAGCAGCAGATACAGCAGCACCTCGGTGTCCGAGGTGGTGCGGAAGGTCTGGCCTTCCCCCTCAAGCTCTGCCTTCAACTCGTGGAAATTGTAGATCTCGCCGTTGAAGACCAGCGCGTAGCGGCCGGTTTCGTCCAGAAAGGGTTGGTTCGCGCGTTCGGACAGATCGACGAGGGACAGGCGATTGTGTCCAAGTCCGACACCATCGGCGGAGAAGACCCCGATGGAATCCGGCCCGCGATGGGTCTGGGTTTCGGCGCTTTGCCGGATCAATGACTTGTCTACGGTGCCGCCCCTGAACTCAACGACGCCGAAAATGCCGCACATACCAATCCACCCCGTTCAGGACGGTCACGCCAAACCACTCCGGCTGGAAAAACACCCGGTTTTTCCAGTCGAATGAAGACGGCCGGGCGGAAGCGGTGCTTCAACCCGGACGAACATTCCGATCCGCCGCAGCGGCTATGTCTGGCGAGAATCCGTCAATTATCGCGGAAGCGAGGCTAGCAGGATTTGCGGGGCATGCCTAGGTGCGCTTGACCGCGCGGACCATCACAAGAAGCTCATAATCCGGGTCGTTCTCGGCAAGTTCGACGGGATCAAGCTCACTCGCCGACAGGCCGTGAAGCGAGGCGATGGTGGTCAGGATATTGCCGTAGGACATCACCTCGATATTCGGGCGGCCGAAGACGTCGCCGAAGAGCCGTTTGCTCGATTGCGTGGTGAAATGCCAGTATTCGCCCCAATCATCGACCCCTTCGCGCCGCGCCACCTTGGTGATCCCGTGCGAGGTGGCCAGGACGACGCCGCCGGGTTTGAGGATGCGGTGCAGGTTGGCGATGGCCTTGTCGATCTCGAAGATCATCTGAAGCGTCTGGGTGATGACGATACAGTCGAAGGTGTTGTCCGGTACATGCAGACAATCCGTCAGATCGGCCACGATTGTCGCCTTGGGGTTACCCTCGACATAATTCATCACGTCGCTCTGCGTGACTTTCGCGCCACCGAATTTGGTGGTGTAAAGCGGTTCCCCCATCTCAAGCACGCGGCCCTTGATGTCGGCTTCGTGCGACTTCAGGAAGTCCTCGATATAGAAGCGTTCGACCGAAATCAGGTCGCGGTCGATGCCGAATATGGGGCTGATCGGGGTCAATCGGCGCAATCCGCCGAAATTGACCGTGCCGACGGGAACGGACTGAAGCTTGTAATGCCGCTGCTGCTTGCGGATCCACTTCCGCAGATCCTCGGGCAGCAGCTTTGTTGCAACGGCCCGGACCAAGCCGGAGACTTGCGCGCCAATCATGTCGGCCTTCCCCTTCATCGCGCCCCAATTCGGTCTATAAGGGCAGGCAAATTCTAGTCAAGGCAGCCCGACCGGGCTTTCGCCCGAGGAGTCCGTTGGTTCGATGCGCATTCTCCAGATCAACACCAATTTCCGTTCGGGCGGGATTCAGCGCCATATCCTCGACCTGACGGACTATCTGCGCGGGCAGGGGCATCGGGTCACGCTCTGCGGTGCGGGGGGCGACTGGCTTGAGGACGTGGCGGGGATGGATTACCAGCCGCTCGACCTGACGCGGGTGTCGCAAGAGGGCGGATCGACCGTCCGGCGTATGATCGGGCTTGCGGCGGTCGCGCGGCAGTTGCGCGCGATCCTGAAACGGTCCGACATCGACCTGATCCATTCGCATGAGACGGCCCCGGCGCTGGTGACCCGGCTCGCCGCCATGGGGCTGGGCATTCCGCATGTGATGACCCATCACGGCGCTGAACCCACGCGCGTGGATGAGGTGGCGCGGATCGCGCGCTTTTCGGCCGACTGGGTGCTGTCGCCCAGCAAGACGACGCTGGCGGCGCTGGTCGATCGCGGCGTGAAGCCGGAGCGCGCGCGCCAGCTTGGCCTTGGCATCGCGCATCAGCCCGCCCCCGATCCGGCCCGTGTCGCGGCGCTGCGGGCGGAGATCCTGCAAGGCGGGGAGGGGACCATCTGCCTTAGCCTGTCGCGGCTGGACCGGCAGAAGGGGATCGACCATATGATCGCGGTGGCGAAGGCGGCCGTGGCAACCCGCCCGGACCTGATCTTCTGCGTCGCCGGGCAGGGGCCGCTGACGGGCGAGGTGCAGGCCTGGGCCGAAGAGGCGGGCGTCGCGCGCCATTTCCGCTTTCCCGGCCCGGTGCGCAACGTGCCGGACTACCTCGCCGCCGCGGACATCTACCTTCTGACCTCGCGCTGGGAGGCGCTGCCGATTTCCATCGTCGAGGCGATGCGCGCGGGCCTGCCGGTGATCGCCACCGATTGTGGCGGGGTCAAGGAACTGGTCGATGAGGGAATCGGCCGGCTGCTGCCGGTGGGCGATATCGACGGGCTGACCGGCGCGGTGCTGGGGATCGCGGGTGACGAGGCCTTGCGCGCGCGCCTGGGCGCCGCGGCCCGCGCCCGCAGCCTTGAGGACCGGTTCGAGCCGGACAAGGTCCACGCGACCTATGCGGCGTTCTATCAGGACTGCATCGCGGCGGGGCGCCATAGCATTTCGGGTTTACACTGACTCAGAATTTGAACTTATTTCGTTCAAATTCTGATACTTACTTTCTCAGCGAAAACCCGAAACGCTTTAAACCGGCAGAACGGTCGTTTCCTTGATCTCTTCCATCACGAAACTGGCCGAGACATCGGCCAGTTCGATGCGGCTGACGATGGCCTGATAAAGCCGGTCGTAATCCTTCACATCGGCCACGCGGGCGCGGATCAGGTAGTCAAGCTCGCCGGTCATCCGGTAGGCGCCAAGGATCTCGGGCATGTCGCGCGTCACCTTCGCAAAGCGTTCCAGCCAGTCGGGCGCGTGACGGTCGGTGCGGATCATCATGAAGACGGTCAGGCCAAGGCCCAGCTTGGCCGGGTCCAGAAGCGCCGCGCGCCCGGTGATCGTGCCGTTTGCCTCCATCGCCTTGATCCGCCGCCAGACGGCGTTGCGCGACAGGCCGACCTTGTCCCCGATCTCATCCAGCGGCAGGGCCGCGTCGGCCTGGATCAGGCGCAGGATCTTTGCATCGAATGTGTCGATCTTCTCCATATTCCTCTTTATCGCGGGAAGTTTTCCACATATCAAGGGCAAGAGCAGATAAGAACGTGATCCGATCCCATGCAGACCGCGCTAGGTTTCCCGCCAAGGACAAGGGAGACCACCATGATCGCCAGACTTTTCACCGACCATCCCGCCAGCGTCGACGAAAGCTATCTTGAACACGCGGCTTTTGCGGCGAAGTTCTCGCTTGCGCTTTTCGGGGCGGCCTTTGCCGCCGCCATTCACGCAATCTTTCCCTTTGCCTTCGAAAAGACGGCAAGCGGCATCGTGGCGCGGCTTTACGCGCGGACCCATAACCGAGGCAAGTGAATGTGCAGATGGGCGGCCTATATCGGGGAACCGATCTTTCTTGAAGACATCGTCAGCCGCCCCGGCCATTCGCTGATCCATCAAAGCCAGTGCGCCACCGAATGCAAATCGGCCACCAATGCCGATGGCTTCGGCATCGCCTGGTATGGCGAGAGGGCCGAGCCGGGCCTGTTCTGCGACATCCTGCCCGCCTGGTCGGACCCGAACCTGAAATCGCTGACCGCTCAGGTCCGCTCACGCCTCTTCCTCGCCCATGTCCGCGCCTCCACCGGAACGGCCACCAGCCGCAACAACTGCCATCCCTTCGCGGTCGGGCGGTGGAGCTTCATGCACAATGGCCAGATCGGCGGCTATGACCGCTTTCGCCGCGATGCCGACATGCTGATCCCCGACGCGCTTTATGCCCATCGCAAGGGCGCCACGGATAGCGAGGCGCTGTTCCTGCTGGCGCTGGCCGAGGGGCTTGAGGGCGATCCGAAAGGCGCGCTGGAACGTGCGACGGCGCGGCTGGAAGGGCTGTCGCGGCAAAAGGGTGCAGCACCCCATGTCCGCATGACGGCCGCCTTTTCCGACGGCGCGCGCCTTTATGCGGTGCGCTACGCGACCGACGATCACGCGCCGACGCTTTATCACCGCTGGTCGGCCAGCCGCGGGGGCAGGGCGGTCGTCTCCGAACCGCTGGAAAGCGGAGAGGACTGGCTGGCAGTGTCGCCGGGCAGCTTCTGCACCTTCGACGGCACCGAGTGCCGGGTCGATACCTTCCGCCCGAACCCGGTCGCCGTGGCCGCCTGAGGGCGTGGAATGTCGTTTTCTCGCGCCAGATGACGTATCCCGCAACCGAAGCCCTTCGGTTGGGGGTAAAAGATGCTCAGATCAGCGACATCAGGAGATGCGAAAGATGAGCGAAGGGGCGGAAGGCCGCAGGGCAAGGGGTGGCGGTGGCGCGGCGCGGCGGGCCGAACGCACGGCCGTTCGGATCGAGGTCGCGAAATACATCGAGCGCAACATCCCGAACTTCGAGGTCCTCAACGATGAGGCGCTGTCCATCATCGAGGCGAATGCCGAAACGGTGCTGGAAGAGATCGGCGTCAACTTCGTCGAAAACCCCGAGGCGCTGGCGCGCTGGAAAGAGGCCGGGGCCGATGTGCGCGGCGAACGGGTGCGCCTGCCCAAGGGCCTTGCGCGCGAACTGTGCAAGACCGCGCCCTCATCCTATGTCCAGCACGCGCGCAACCCCGAACGTTCGGTGACGGTCGGCGGGCGCAACCTTGTCCTCGCCCCGGTCTACGGGCCGCCCTTCGTGCGCGATGCCGATGGCGGGCGGCGCTATGCCACGATCGACGACTTCCACAAGTTCGTGAAGCTCGCCTATATGTCGAAATGGCTGCACCATTCCGGCGGCACGGTCTGTGAGCCGACCGACGTGCCGGTGAACAAGCGCCACCTCGACATGCTGCTGGCGCATATGACGCTGTCGGACAAGCCCTATATGGGGTCCGTGACCGAACCCGTCCGCGCGCAGGATTCGGTCGAGATGTCGGACATCCTCTTTGGCGGGCTGAACGACCGCACGGTGATGACCTCGCTCATCAACATCAACTCGCCGCTGACCTTCGACGGCATCATGATGGGCGCGCTTGAGGTCTATGCCAGGGCCAACCAGGCGGCGATCATCTCTCCCTTCATCGTCGGTGGCGCGATGGCGCCGGTGACGGTCGCGGGGACGCTGACGCAGGTTCTGGCCGAGGTGCTGGCGGGCGTGGCCTACAGCCAGTTGATCCGCAAGGGCGCCCCGGTGATCTTCGGCGCCTTCGTGACCTCCATCGACATGAACTCCGGCGCGCCGACCTTCGGCACGCCCGAGGCGTCGCTTATCACCTATGGCGCGGGGCAACTGGCGCGGCGGCTGGGCCTGCCCTACCGCTCCGCGGGCGGCTTCACCGGGTCCAAGGTGCCGGACGCGCAGGCGGCCTATGAAAGCTCGAACTCGCTGAACATGGGGCTTCTGGCGGGGGTGAACTTCATGCTCCATTCCTGCGGCTGGCTGGAAGGGGGCCTTGTGTCCTCGTTCGAGAAATTCGTGATGGATGCCGACCAGCTGGGCGTGTTGCATGGCCTCGCCAAGGGCATCGACATCTCCGACAACGGTCAGGCGATGGACGCGATCCGCGAGGTGGGGCCGGGCGGCCATTACCTTGGCTGCGCCCATACCCAGGCGAATTTCAAGACCGCCTTCTGGCGTACCGAGCTGCTGGACTACAAGCCCTACGAGACCTGGGAAGAGGAAGGCGCGCGCGACACCATCGCGCTGGCCCGCAACCGCGTGACGAAGCTTCTGAACGACTATCAGAAGCCCGCGATCGACCCCGCGATCGAAGAGGCGCTGAACGACTACGTCGCGAAAAAGAAAGCCTCGATGCCTGACGCCTTCATGTAAGGCCAGAAGCCACGGACAAGGGAAGGGCCGTCGCCGAAAGGCGCGGCCCTTCGCCGTTTCAGGCGCCCTGCGGACGGGGCAGAAGCCGCGCCTCGCCGATCATCGCGATCAGGATCTCGATATGGCGGGCGAAGCTGTAGGTCGCCTGACCCTGGCGGCGCACCTCCTCGATCTCCGCCTCGGCGGCGATCAGCGCGTTCAGCGCGCGTTCGGGCGAGGGGGGCTCGGCCAGCCGCATCACCCGCTTCAGGTCGCGGTTGCGGTTATAGCCCATGGCACCCGCGCGCGCGGCCCGGATCAGAAGCTTGGGGCGGCGCAGGTTCGATACGAGGGCGAGAAGGTCGGTCATGGTCGTCTCCGGCTGATTGCAACCGAAAGATGAGGCCGGGCGCGCCTGTGTTGCGCGATGTTGCCGAAATGCGCGCGGTATACTGCAAAAATTTTAGAAAAATCCTCTGATTCTGCCTCTGTAACGCCGCTTTAACGAACGGGTAACGAATACAATTCACGGTTGCGTCTCGTTGTTAAGGCGACGTTAAGCGTCGCAGTCTTGGGGGACTCATGAACGGACCAGAACGCGACGGCGGGATGCCCGCCTGGCTTCCGCAGAATACGCGGCTCTACCTCAGCCATATCGAGGACGGCAAGTCGATCCGCGCCATTGCCCGCGAAGAGGGCTGCCATGCCTCGACCGTGCTGCGACGGATCCGCGCCTGCGAAAACCGGCGCGACGATCCGCTTGTCGACGATGCCCTGACTGCCCTTGGCCGGGCTGCCACCGGCCGCACCCACACCCCTTCCCACGCACAGGAAACCACTGAAATGACCGCACCGATCCGCCACCGCAAGGGCCGCCTGACCGATGAGGCCACCGTCAACCGCGAGGCGCGCCGCATCCTGCGGCGGCTTTGCGAGACGGGCGCCATCCTTGCCGTCGCGCAGGAGCTTGACAAGGCCGCCGTTCTGAAGGGCGAGGTCCGCATCGCCGTCGTCGACCGCGAGGTCGCGCAGGCCTTCGCGCTGAACGACTGGATCGCGGTGGAGCAGGCGGGCCGGGTCACGACCTACCGCATCACCTCGGCCGGGCGCGCGGCGCTGAAACGGCTCTTGGAGGAGCAGGCGGATACGACGGGCGCGGGCTTTGCCGAGGCACCGTCCTTCTTCGCCGCCCAGCACCGCGAATGGGGGGAGCGTGAGGTGATGGAAGAGGGCGCGGATCAGCCGCGCCGTGTTCGCTTCAACATCGCCGAAAGCCCGCTGTCGCTGCTGGCGCGGCGCAAGGACAAGGACGGCAAGGTCTTTCTGGCACCCGACCTTGTGGCGGCGGGCGAACGGTTGCGCGAGGATTTCGAACTGGCGCAGATGGGGCCGCGCATCGCGCAGAACTGGGAAAGGTTCCTGACCGCCGGGGACCGGGGCAGTTTCGCGCCTGATGGCGGCATCGGCGGCGGATCGGCCCGCGCGCGCGAACGGGTGGCGGCGGCGTTGCGCGACCTTGGTCCCGGCCTTGGCGACATGGTGCTGCGCTGCTGCTGTTTCCTCGAAGGGCTGGAGGCGGCGGAAAAGCGCCTTGGCTGGTCGGCGCGGTCGGGCAAGATCGTGCTGCGCATCGCGCTGCTGCGGCTGAAGCGGCATTATGACGACATCAACGGCGGCCGCGCGCCGCTGATCGGCTGACATGCGAAAGGGGCGGCGCATCGCACCGCCCCTTCGTACCTCGTGGCGGGGTCAGTCGGCCCGCGTCAGCCCCGCCGCATGCAGCACCCCGGCCAGCACGCCGCCCGCCAGCGGCGCCACGATGAAGACCCAGAGATCGGCCAGCGCCTTGCCGCCGACGAAGATCGCAGGCCCGATGGAGCGCGCCGGGTTCACCGACACGCCGGTCACGTTGATACCGACAAGGTGGATGCCCATCAGCGTGAAGCCGATGGCAAGGCCTGCAAAGCCCGGCACGCTGCCCGGCCCCGTGGCGCCAAGGATCACGGTGACGAAAACGAAGGTCGCGACGAATTCGAAGGTCAGCGCCGCGCCCAGCCCGTATTCGCCGAGATAGCCCGCGCCATAGCCGTTCTGGCCCAGCCCGTTGGTGGCGATGTCATAGCCCGCGCGCCCGCTTGCGATGATGTAGATCACCAGCGCGCCCACGATGGCGCCGACGACCTGCGCGGCCGCATGGCGGGCGAATTGCGCGCCGGTCATCTGGCCCGAGGCAAGAAAGCCCAGCGATACCGCGGGGTTGAGATGCGCGCCCGAGATGGCGCCAATGCCGTAGGCGGCGGCGATGATCGACAGGCCGAAGGCCGCCGCGATCCCGTGCATGCCGATCTCGTCGCCCATCAGGACGGCCGATCCGACGCCGAAGAAGACAAGGATGAAGGTGCCGATGAACTCGGCGAACATGATCTTTGACATGAAACTCGTGACTCCGATGTGTACAGGACGCCCCGACCGGCATCTGCCGCCCGCGTTGCGTCGGCCTCAGAATAAGCCTATTTGAGGGGGAAATGGAAGTTTAGGGGGAAAAACCCGTGCGTGACCTCAAACTGCCCGAAGGGCGCCATCCCGAAAAGGCCCGCCGCCCCGATCAGGCGCAGCCGAAAAAGCCCGACTGGATCCGGGTCAAGGCGCCGACCTCGGCCGGTTACAAGGCGACGCGCGACATCCTGAAATCGAACAGGCTGGTGACGGTCTGCGAAGAGGCGGGCTGCCCCAATGTCGGCGAATGCTGGAGCCAGGGTCACGCCACCATGATGATCATGGGCGAGATCTGCACCCGCGGCTGTTCCTTCTGCAACGTCGCGACCGGGCGGCCCGATGCGCTTGATGTGTTCGAGCCGGGCCGCGTCGCCCATGCGGTCGAGACGCTTGGCCTCAAGCATGTGGTCATCACCTCGGTCGATCGCGACGACCTTGACGATGGCGGGGCGGAGCATTTCGCCCAGACGATCCGCGCCGTCCGCCACCGCGCGCCCGACACGACGATCGAGATTCTGACGCCCGACTTTCTGAAATGCGCCCCCGCCGCGCTGGAAAAGGTGGTCGAGGCGCGCCCCGACGTGTTCAACCACAACCTTGAAACGGTCCCCGGCCTTTATCCCACCGTCCGCCCCGGCGCGCGCTATTTCCACTCGCTACGGCTCTTGCAGCGGGTGAAAGAGCTTGACCCGGCGATGTTCACCAAATCGGGCATCATGGTCGGGCTGGGGGAAGAAGCACAGCAGGTGCGGCAGGTGATGGATGACATGCGCTCGGCCGATGTCGATTTCCTGACCATCGGGCAATATCTGCAACCGACGCCGAAGCATCACCGCGTCGACCGTTTCGTGACGCCGGAGGAGTTCAAGGCCTATGAGACGGCCGCCTATGGCAAGGGGTTCCTGATGGTTTCGGCCACGCCGCTGACGCGGTCGTCCTATCATGCGGGCGACGATTTCGCCCGGCTGCGCGCGGCGCGGCTGGAGAAGCTGGGCCGCGCCTGAGGGGGGGCGGCGCCGGGCCACGGCGCGGCGATCCGACCTTGCTGCATCGCGATTTATGCCAGCCAGGTGCCTCCGACATCGGTGTTTTGCGGGGCATCAGCCAATCGCCGGGCCTGGGGGTGGCCCAGCGATGCGCGGCGGCGCCTTGCGCTGCTCATTCGCGCGGGGTGCAATTGCCCTTGGGGGCGGTTGGCCGCTGGCCCGGCGGGGCCAAGGCCCCTTGTTCCGGGCCATGGTCTACCGATCAGAAGCTGAAGCCGACCGACACGTCCCACAGCGCATCGGCGTTCTTGGTGTCGCTGACGCCGCCCTGGACGTAGCCGCCCTGCATGAAGCCGTATTTCGCGCTCAGCCCCCAGATCGCGGCAGAGCCGTCGGGGTCCAGCATCGTGGCGCTGACGCCCAGCTGGTCGATCGGGCGGAAGCTCGCCCAGGCCTGCCAGGCGTCGGGGATCAGCTTGTCGCCGCTGGTCACGCCGATGCCCGCGTCATAGAAATCGGTCGCGGCCCCGGCCTCGCCATGAAACACCGTCGCCTCGGCCCCGCCATTGCCGTTGAAATACTGAAGCGAGCCATTGGCGAAGAAGAAACCGCTGTCATATTTCACCGCGAGATCGGCGAAATTCACGTCGGTCTTGGTGTGATGGAACGAAAGCGCCGTCTTCACCGCGCCATAGTCGCCGTCATAGCGGACGCCTGCGAAATAGTCGTCATTGGCGAGGTAATTGGTCAGCGGCAGGTCGCCGAGCCAGGCCTTCTGGAGCGAACCGAGCGCCTGCGTCCCGCCGATCACCGGCATCCGCGACATGCCGGAGGAGGCGTTGCGCGGCAGGCCGAAGCTGAACTTGCCATAGCTCGTGGTATAGGTCAGCGCGCCGAAAACGGCGGTCTCGCTGCTGCCGCCCTCACCCAGATAGGCGGTGACACCGGCGTCAAAGCCCATGCCCTCACCGCCGCCGTTGAAGGAGAAGGAGGCATCGGCGTCACCGTAAAGCAGCGCCATGTCATTGGTGCCGTCGTCGGAATATTCAAGCTCCACCGTGCCGTGGATCGCCGATCCGGCACCCATCGACTGCGCGGAAAGGCTGACGGGCGCGCAGGCGAGGGCCAACGCGGACAGGAAAAGGGGTTTCGCGGACGAAATCTGCATCACTTGCCTCATGGATTCGTTTTTGATTTTGCTTATTTGATCGGACTTTGGCGGCCGTATTTCAAGGGGCACGCGCCAATTTAACGCTCCAAAGGCCGAATATATTGCGTTGCCCCGGCAGAAAACCCGCAATCCATGGGCGCGCGTCTATATCCCGATCACTCGACCGGCGGCACCTTCTTCAGGTAGGCGACGATGGCGGCGCGGTCCGTTTCCGGCAGTTTCGCGGTGTTCTGCACCACCAGCGCCATATGCCCCCCGGCGCTGTCATAATCCGGCGTGAAGCCCGAGGTGAGGTATTCGATGATGTCGGCTTTCGACCAGTCGAGCGCGGCGGGCGTGATGTTGGGGAACTTGCCCTTGCCATCCGGCGTCGGTCCGCCCGCCAGCCAGCGCGTCCGGTCCATCGCGCCAAGCGCGTTCCGTGGCGTGTGGCATTCGCCGCAATGCCCCAGCGCCTCGACCAGATAGCGCCCGCGCGTCTCTTCCGGCGTCAGATCGCCGGTCAGGACCCAGTCGGTGTCGAAGAACAGGAATTTCCACCCGCCCATGGCGCGGCGGATGTTGAAGGGGAAGGGCATGTCATGCGGCCTCGACGGCGTCGCATCCGCCGGGACCGTCTGGAGAAAGGCGTAAAGGTCCGCGATGTCCTGCGTTTCGGCCTTGGCGTAGCTGACATAGGGAAAGGCCGGATAGAGGTGCTGGCCCGACGGGGACACCCCGCGCATCATCGCATTGCCAAGGTCCTGCATCGACCAGCTTCCGATCCCGTGGTCGGGATCGGAGGAGATGTTGGGGGCATAGAACGTCCCGAAGGGCGAGGCGAAGGCCATGCCGCCGCTCAGCACCAGCTTGGCCTCGCCCTCGGCATTCTCCGCCGCGTGGCAGGAGGCGCAGCCAGCGGCCCAGAAGACCTGCTCGCCATGTGCCACATCCGGGGTCAGGCCCGCGAAGGCATCGTCGGGCAGGGGATCGGGCCGGGTCACGACCCAGGCCACGATTACCCCCAGTGCGGCGATCGCCACGCCGCCCTTTATCACCGATGCCAGTCGCATGGCCCGGCCTTACTGCGGGACCCGGAAGGCCTTGTGGCAGCCGCCGCAGGCGCCGCCGACCTCGCCCATCGCGGTCTTCAGACCGTCAAGCCCGGTCCCTGCCGCCGCCTGCATCGCGGTCGCGGCATCGACCATCGCCTTGCCCTTGGCCCCGATGTCGGACCCGTCGGCCCAGATCGCGGGCAGCGCTTCGGACTTCGGGTTGGCCTCATTGTCCGATCCCTGCGGCCAGAGCATCGAGCCGTCAAGCGCGACCGAGGCCATCAGGTTGTCGGCAGCCTTCTGCGCGGCCGCCGCGTCATAGTCCACCTCGCCCTTGGCCATCGCGCCCAGCGTGCCGAGTTGCAGGGCGCGATAGGCCATGATGCCCTGACGCGCGGCGATCTGCATTTCGAACGGCCCGTCCTGCGCGGTCGCGATCCCGGCCCCGCCCGCAAGGGCGAGCGTGACGGCGGCGGCGGTGGTCAGATGTCTTAGCATGGTGGCCTCCTTGGTGTGGGTTCGGGGTCAGAGTACCTGTGCCTTTATGGATGACTATCCGCCATTTTTGCAGTAGGTCTGTGCGAAATGTCACAACGCGGCCTTCCGGCCCGTTTTCAGCGTGAAACCGGGCCTTCGGGCTACACGGATAACGCGAATGTGACCGAAAGGAAGGCCATGCGCGACAACTGGGATGACCTGCGCTACGTCCTCGCCGTTGCCGAGGAGGGCAGCGTCAGCGGTGCGGCGCGGCGGCTGGGGGTGAACCATGCCACCGTCCTGCGCCGGATCGCGGCGTTCGAGGCGGCGGCGGAGCTGTCGCTTTTCGAAAAGGGGCCGCAGGGCTACGACGTTCCGCCCGACCTTGGCCGCATCATCGCCGCCACGCGCGAGGTGGAGGAAGCCGTGCAATCGGTGCGGCGCATGGTGCAGGGGGTGCGCGCGCCACTGTCGGGCGAGGTGCGCGTGACCTCGACCGATACGTTCTGCCTTTACGTCATGCCCGAGGTGCTGGGGCATCTGCGCCGGACCGCGCCCGACCTGCGGGTGGAGCTTTTGTGTTCCAACGCCCATCTCGACCTTGCCCGTACCCATGCGGAGATCGCCGTGCGCCCGACGCCGCGCCTGCCCGATGACCTCAGCGGTGACTGCCCGGCGCGGCTGGGGTTCGCCGCCTTCCGCGCGGTGGGGGCCGAGGGGCGCGACTGGCTGGGCATGTCGGGGCCGATCGGGCGCGCCGGTCCCGCGCGCTGGCTTGCGGCGCATGTCGACCCGGCGCGGCTGATCGCGGTCGCGGACAGTTTCCCGGTGCTGCGCGAAATGGCGGCCGGGGGGCTAGGCACCGCGATCCTGCCCGCCTTCCTCGGCGATGAGGACCCGCGCCTTGAACGCGCGGGGGAGGAGGTCGAACCCGCCTCGGTGCCGATCTGGGTCGCCAGCCATGCCGACCTTGCCACCGTCCCGCGCATCGCCGAACTGCGCCGCGCGCTTAGCGATGCGCTGGCCGCGATGGCGCCACGGCTTCAGGGCGCTCAGGGCGTGACCTGAACCCTCGGCGGGCGCGTTTTCTGAAGCGTCAGCGCCTCGGGCCACCACCCGGCCCAGTTCAGCGCGGCGACGGCAAGGCAGATCGCCAGCACGGCCAGAAAGAACACCACCCGGCGCCCGGAGGGCGGATTGCGCGCCCACCCGGCCATGCGCAACAGCAGCCGATCCATCACGCGCCCGTATCCGTTGGCGTATCCGTGAAGCGGACCTTGCCGATATGGGGCAGGTTGCGGTTGCGCTGCGCAAAGTCGATGCCATAGCCCACGACGAATTCGTCCGGGATCTCGAACCCGGTCCAGGTCGCCTTGATCGGAACCTCGCGCCGTGACGGCTTGTCGAGCAGCGCGCAGACCTCAAGCCGCTTCGGCCCCCGGCTTTTCAAGAGGTTGACGACGTGATGCAGCGTAAAGCCGGTATCGACGATATCCTCGACCACCAGCACGTCGCGGCCCGCGATCTCGCCGCGGAGGTCCTTGAGGATGCGCACCTCGCGGCTGGTCTCCATCGCATCGCCGTATGAGGACGCCTCAAGGAAATCGACCTCGACCGGCAGGTCGATCTCGCGCACGAGGTCGGCGATAAAGACGAAAGAGCCGCGCAGAAGGCCCACCACGACCAGCTTGTCGGTGTCGCGGAAGGCCCGCGTGATCTCTTTCGCCAGCGCCTCGACCCGCGCGGCGATGGCCTTGGCGGAGATCATCTCGTCTATGACATAAGGTCTCTGTGGCATGGCCGCCCCTTGATTTACCGTCCCCATTTAGCGACACCGGGACAGGAAGTCACCGAAGAAGCCATGCCGACGCATTCAGAAACCCGCCCGCTGCCCTATACCGCGCGCCAGATGTACGATCTGGTCGCCGATGTGCAGCGCTACCCCGAATTCCTGCCCTGGACGGCGGCGGCGCGCATCCGCTCTGTCACGCCGCAGCCCGACGGGTCGGAGGTGATGAAGGCCGATCTGATGATCTCCTTCAAGGTCTTCCGCGAACGGTTCGGCAGCCGCGTCACGCTCTGGCCGAAGGCGATGAAGATCGACACCGAATATCTTGACGGGCCGTTCAAATACATGCGCTCCAACTGGTCCTTCGCGGATCGGGCAGAGGGGGGATGCTCGGTCACCTTCTTCGTCGATTTCGAGTTCAGGAACGCCATCCTGCAAAAGATCATCGGCGTCGTCTTCGATGAGGCGATGCGCCGCGTGGTCCGCGCGTTCGAAGCGCGGGCGGCCCAGCTTTACGGCGCGGTCCCCAGCGCCTGAAGCATCAGGGTCAGCGCCTTCTCCACCGTCGCGCGGCGGACATTGGCGCGGCCGATGGCGCCGAATTCCAGCGTTTCGACATGCGTCGGCTGGCCCGTGCGGGCGAGGGCGAAGCAGACCCGGCCTTCGGGCTTGAACTCCGACCCGCCGGGGCCTGCGATGCCGGTGACGGCGACCGCCAGCCCGGTGTCGGAGCGCGCCAGCGCGCCCTCGGCCATCTCATGCGCGACCTCTTCGCTGACGGCGCCGTGCTGGGCCAACGTATCGGTTCGCACCCCCAGCATCGCCTGTTTGGCGGCGTTGGAATAGGTCACGAAGCCCCGGTCGAAGACGGCGGAGGACCCGGCAATATCCGTGATCGCGGCGGCGATCATCCCGCCGGTGCAGCTTTCCGCCGTGGCGATCTTCACCTCCGCCTTCGTCGCGGCACGCAGAAGACGATTGGCCAGCGTCATCGCATCAGGATCCCGTGGGCGATCCCGGCGGCGATCACGGTCGCGATCCCGGCGAAAAGTCCGGCCCAAAGGTCGTCCTCCATCGTGCCGGCGGCCGTGTGACGCCGGTCGGCGCGGCCGACGGGGCCGGGTTTCCAGATGTCGAAGAGGCGGAAAAAGATGAAGGCGCCAAGCCAGCCGGGATAGGCGATCAGCCACCAGTCCTCGGTCCCGCGCCACCAGAAGGCGAAGGCGGGAAAGATGAGCGCGATCCACTGGCCCGCCACCTCGTCGATCACGATCCAGGAGGGGTCCTTGTCCTCGCTGTCCGCCACCGCCCCAGCGGTCGCCCAATAGCCCAGAGGGATGACGATCAGCGTTGCGACGACAAGCGCGGGGAAGCCAAGCAGGTGGTCGATGGCGACGCCAAGCACGATGGCCGCGGCCGAGCCCCAGGTCCCCGGCGCGGGGCGCAGGTGGCCGATGCCGAAGACGCTGGCGATGAGGCGGGGCAGGGTCATGCTTTCACCAAGGTGACAGTGGCCATCGCCGCGATCCCTTCCTCGCGCCCGGTGAAACCCAGCCGTTCCGAGGTCGTCGCCTTGACGCTGACGCGGGTCGCGTCAACGCCCATGATGCGCGCCAATTCCATCACCATATCAAAGGCATGCGGGCCGATCTTCGGGCGTTCGCAGATCAGCGTCACATCGGCATTGGACAGATCGAACCCCTTCTGCCGGGCCAGCCCGATGGCATGGGTCAGGAAGATATGGCTTTCAGCGCCCTTCCATTCCGGCTCGGACGGCGGGAAGTGGCGCCCGATGTCGCCCTCGGCCAGCGCGCCATAGATCGCGTCGGTCAGCGCGTGCATGCCCACATCGGCGTCCGAATGGCCCAGAAGCGCCTTTTCATGCGGCACCTTCACGCCGCAAAGCATGACGTGATCGCCCGCCGTGAAGGCGTGAACGTCAAAGCCGTTGCCCGTGCGAATGTCCATGCGGCCCTTTGCGATGCGTTCGGCCCGCGCGAAATCGTCGGGCCAGGTGATCTTGATATTCTCCTCCTCGCCCTCGACGATGGCAACGTCAAGCCCTGCGGCCAGCGCAATCTCCACATCGTCCTTGGCGTCGCCCGCGAAGGCGTGGTGGGCGGTCAGGATCGGCGTCAGGTGAAATCCCTGCGGGGTCTGGGCGCGGTACAGCCCGTCGCGCGGCGTCAGGCCGGTCACGCGACCGTCCGTCCCGCTCCAGAGCGCGTCGGCAATGGGCAGCGCGGGGGCGGCGGCGGGGTGGGTGTCAAGCGCCTCCAGCACCCGCCCGATCACCGCGGCTGAGATCAGGGGGCGCGCGCCGTCATGGATCAGGACACGGGAAATCGTTTCGGGATCAAGTGCTTCCAGTGCGTTCCTGACAGAGGCGCAGCGCGTCGGCCCGCCCGCGACCAGCGTCACGCTGCCTTGAAACAGCCGCAAGCCATCGGCCATGTCGTCGGGATGCAGCACCACGACGATGCGGCGAAAGCCCGCGAAGGCGGCGACGGTGCGCGCCAGGATCGGCCGCCCGGCGAGGTCGCGCCACTGCTTTGGCAGCCCGTCGCCCGCGCGGCTGCCACGGCCCGCGGCCACGATCACGACGGCTGTCTCTTTGCTCGGCATGTCCTCTCCGGCCCCTGCGGGATGGGCGTGTCCCCGCTCTAACCTGCCCCGATGCGGGGGGCAATGACGGAAGAAGCCGCAGCAAGGCGCATTTTTTGCGCAAAAAATGTGCAGTTCTGGAATCTCGCGCCTTTTCAGGGCGGGTTGGATTGCCTATCCATGATGCGCCGATTACCTGAGGTGCAATTGCACAAGGATTAGGCGTTGGCTTTGCGTCTTGGACAGATCGAACTCGACCCGCCGGTGTTCCTGGCGCCGATGGCGGGGATCACCGACCTGCCGTTCCGCCGTCTGGTGGCCGGGTTCGGTGCCGGGCTGGTGGTGTCCGAGATGGTCGCCTCGGGTGAGTTGCTGACCGCGAAACCTTCGGTCCGGGCCAAGGCGCGCACCGATCTGGGGTTGTCGGATGGCACCATGACCTCGGTCCAGCTTGCCGGGCGTGAGGCCGCGCCGATGGCCGAGGCGGCGCGCGTCGTGGCCGACATGGGCGCGCGGATCATCGACATCAACATGGGCTGCCCGGCCAAGAAGGTGACGGGCGGGCTGTCCGGTTCGGCGCTGATGCGCGACCCGGACCATGCGTTGCGCCTGATTGACGCGGTGGTGGGCGCGGTCGATGTGCCGGTGACGCTGAAATGCCGTCTGGGCTGGGATGCGGACTGTCTGAACGCCCCCGACCTGGCGCGGCGGGCCGAGGCGGCGGGGGTGCGGATGATCACCGTCCACGGCCGCACCCGGCAGCAGTTCTACAAGGGCAGCGCCGATTGGGGCGCGATCCGCGCGGTGCGCGCGGCGGTCGGCATTCCGGTCATCGCGAACGGCGATATCGTCGATGCGGGCAGCGCCCGGACGGCGCTGGCGGCTTCGGGCGCGGGTGGCGTCATGGTCGGACGCGGGGCACAGGGCGCGCCCTGGCGGCTGGCGACGATTGCGGCGGAGCTGGCCGGGGCCTGCCCGCGCGGGATGTTGCAGGCGATTGACGTTCGAGACGTTATTTCAACGCATTACGACGCGATGCTGACGTTCTATGGCAGGGATCTTGGCGTCAGGATCGCGCGCAAGCATCTGGGCTGGTACGCCGATGAGGCCGGGATCGACCCGCGCTTTCGCGCCCGGATGATGACCGAGACCTCCCCGGCAGAGGTCCTGTCCCTGATCGCCGCCGCCTATGACGGCCCCGCCGAACGGGCCGCCGCATGAGCTTGCCCGCCGCCGATATCCTCTGGGCCTCTCTCCCGGTTCCGGCGATCCTGATCGACCCGGAGGACCGGCTGATCGACCTTAACCCCGCTGCGGAGCAGTTCCTGAACACCTCGGAAAAGATGCTGCGCGGGCAGCCGGTCTTTGACAGGCTGGCGGTCGACGCGCCGCTGGAACAGGTCTTCGAACGGGTCCGCGCCAACCATTCGACGCTTTACATCAATGAGGTCGACGTCGGCACCGGCGACCGCGCCCCGGTGATCTGCAACCTTCAGGCGGCGCCTTTGGCCGACCGCGAAGGCGTCATCCTCCTTCTGATCTCGCCGCGCGAGTTCGCCGACCGGATGGGGCGCGGGCAGGGGATGAAGACCGCCGCGCGATCCGCCATCGGCATGGCCGAGATGCTGGCGCATGAGATCAAGAACCCGCTCGCGGGCATCACCGGCGCGGCGCAGCTTTTGTCGATGAACCTCGCGTCGGAAGATGTGGAGCTGGCCGACCTGATCGTCGAGGAAACCCGGCGGATCGTGAAACTGCTTGAGCAGGTGGAGCAGTTCGGCAACCTGCGTCCGCCGGAACAAAAGCCGGTGAATATCCACGATGTGCTGGACCGCGCCCGCCGCTCCGCCCTTTTGGGGTTTGCCGCGCGGATGACGATCCTTGAGGATTACGACCCCTCGCTGCCCGCCACGCTGGGCGATGCGGATCAACTGTTGCAGGTGGTCCTGAACCTTCTGAAGAACGCGGCCGAGGCGGCGGGCGACCGGCCCGGCACGATCCGTCTGCGTACCTTCTATGACGCCACGCTGCGGCTGCGCCGCGTCGATGGCAGCGGCACACGGCTGCCGCTTCAGATAGAGATCACCGATGACGGGCCGGGCATCCCGCCCGAGATGGTCGGCGACATCTTCGACCCCTTCGTGTCGGGGCGGGAAAACGGGACCGGCCTTGGCCTCGCGCTCGTCTCCAAGATCGTTGCCGATCATCAGGGCTGGATCTCGGTCGATTCCGTTCCGGGGCGCACCACCTTCCGCATGTCACTGCCCGTGGCGCCGAAACCGTAAGGAGAGCTTGGCATGGACGGTACCGTACTTGTCGCCGATGACGACCGCACGATCCGCACCGTTCTGACGCAGGCGCTGACGCGGGCGGGCTGCAAGGTCCATGCGACCTCTTCCATGGTCACGCTGATGCGCTGGGTCGAGGAGGGGAAGGGCGATCTGGTGATTTCCGACGTCATCATGCCCGACGGCAACGGGCTTGAGGCGCTGCCGCTGATCGCGAAGGAACGGCCCGGCCTGCCGGTGATCGTAATCTCGGCCCAGAACACGATCATGACCGCGATCCAGGCGGCCGAGGCGGAGGCGTTCGACTATCTGCCGAAACCCTTCGACCTCCCCGACCTGATGAAACGCGCGTCCCGCGCGCTGACGCAGAAACGCCGTGCCACGCCCGCGCCGGATACGCCGCAGCGCGCGGCGGCCGAGGATCTGCCGCTGGTCGGCCGCACGCCTGCGATGCAGGCGCTTTACCGGCTGGTGGCGCGGGTGATGAACACCGACCTCGCGGTACTCGTCTCGGGCGAATCGGGGACCGGAAAGTCGCTGGTCGCGCGCGCGATCCATGATTTTTCCGACCGCCGGACCACGCCCTATGTCACCGCGCAGGCGGGCGATCTTCAGGGGATCGACGGGCCTGCGGCCCTTCTGGCGCGGGCGCGCGGCGGCACGCTGGTCTTTGACGAGGTCGGCGATTTCGACGCGGAAACCCAAGGTCGGATCGTGCGGATGCTGGATGCGCTGCCCGCGAACGCGCCGCGCATCATCGCCACATCGCAGGATGATCTGTCGCGCAAGATGGAGGCGGGGCTGTTTCGCAAGGACCTGTTCTACCGCCTCGGCGGCGTGACGATCGACGTGCCCGCGCTCCGCGACCGGGTGGAGGACATTCCGCTTCTGGCCGAACATTTCCTGGCCCGCGCCGAACGCGACGGGGCGCCCGCGCGCAGGTTGTCGCCCGAGGCCATGGCGCTGGTGCGCGGCTATCGTTGGCCCGGCAATGTGCGCCAGCTTGAAAACACGCTGCGCCGCCTGATCGTGACCGCGATCGAGCCGGAAATCAGCAAGGCCGAGGTCGCCGCCGCCCTTGGCGCGATGCCCAATGAGCCGCCCCGCGTCGGTGCGTCCGAGGAGGGTGAGCGGCTTTCCGCCTCGATCGGGCGGCATCTGAAGCGCTATTTCGACCTGCATGGCGACAGCCTGCCGCCGCCGGGTCTTTACGACCGTATCCTGAAGGAAATGGAGCTTCCGCTGATCGAGATCGCGCTGGATGCCACGGGCGGCAATCAGGCCAAATGCGCCGATCTTCTGGGCATCAACCGCAATACCTTGCGCAAGAAGATCACCGACCTCGATATCCGCGTGACACGCCGCCGCAAATTGATGTAAAACCGCAACACAACCCGTGGCCCATCGGTCTCATCCGGTGCAAGGACCATGAACAGAGGCGGTCGCCGCAGCGATGCGGCAGAAATCAGGGGCGAGCGGTGCAGGAGATTGCACGCACGGCAACATGGGAGCGGCTGACCCGGCTGCGGCGGCAGAGGCGTTTCCAGAACCTCCTGACGCTGAGCCTTGTGGTCCTTGGCCCGCTTCTGGCTTTGGCGACCTACATCGTTCTCGGGCCTTCCGGGCAGGGCGCGAATTCCTCCTCGCTCCGGCTGATCCTGTTGGCCGACCTCGTCTATTTCCTCTTCCTTGGCGCGATGGTGCTGTCGCGGCTGGCGCAGATGATCGCCGCGCGGCGGGCGAAATCGGCCGGGTCGCGGCTGCACCTGCGGCTGACGGGGGTGTTTGCCGGGATCGCGCTGGTTCCCGCCGTGCTGGTCGCGATCTTTGCCGGCATGACGGTGAATATCGGGCTTGAGGGCTGGTTTTCCGACCGGGTGCGCAGCGTCGTCGGCACCTCGCTTCAGGCGGCGGAGGCCTATCAGGACGAACACCGCCACGACCTTGCCGCCGATACCGAGGCGCTGGCCAATTACCTCGAAGCGGCCAAGCGGCGGGATTTCTTTATCTCGGACGCCGACTTGCGGCAGATCCTGACGCAAGGGCAGGCGCAGATCCAGCGCGGCCTGCGCGAGGCTTATGTCATCGACGGCACCGGCGAATTGAAGGCGCGCGGCGAACGCAGCTACCTTTTCAACTTCGAGCAACCGACCGAGGATGAGATCGCCCGCGCCAATGCCGGTGAGACGGTGCTGATCGAGGATTGGCCCAACAACGAATTCCGCGCCCTTGTCGCGCTGCCCGCCTATGTCGACCGCTATCTTTACGTCAGCCGCAACGTGGACGGGGAAATCCTCAGCCTTCTCGACAACACGCGCGAGACGGTGGGCCTTTACCAGCAGCTCGAATCCTCGCGCGGGCGGGTGCTGTTCGAATTCGGCCTTGTCTATCTGGGCTTTGCGCTCCTTTTGGTGCTGGCGGCGATCTGGATGGGGCTTTGGTTCGCCGAACGGCTGTCTCGGCCGATCGGGCGGCTGGCGGGGGCGGCGCAAAGGGTCGGCGCGGGCGATCTTGAGGTTCAGGTTATCGAAGAGCAGGGCGATGATGAAATCGCCATGCTGGGGCGCATGTTCAACCAGATGACCCGGCAGCTCAACACCCAGCGGCAGGCGCTGGTCGACAGTCACCGGGCGACCGAACGGCGGCGGCGGCTTTTCGATTCGGTGCTGTCCTCGGTCACCTCCGGCGTGATCGGTCTGGATGCCGAGGGCGATGTCGATTTCATCAACCGCGCAGCGGCCCGGCTGTTGCAACTGGGCGAAGAGCAAAGCCATGACCGGCCGCTTGACGCCGTGGTGCCGGAATTCTCCGGTCTGTTCGGCAAGTTGCGTGACGGCGTGGGCGAGGTCGCGCAGGAAGAAATCAAGCTGACCCGTGGCGGGCGGCTGGAAAGCCTGCTGGTGCGCATGGCGATCCGGCGCAACGCGAACGGCAAGCTTGAGGGCTATGTGGTTGCCTTTGACGATGTCACCGACCTTGTCAGCGCGCAGCGGATGGCCGCATGGGGCGATGTCGCGCGCCGCATCGCGCATGAGATCAAGAACCCGCTGACGCCGATCCAGCTTTCCGCCGAACGGATCAAGCGCAAGTTTACCAAGGTGCTGGGCGATGAGGATGCCGAGTCGCTGGACCAGATGACCGGCGTCATCGTCCGCCAGACCGGCGATCTGCGCCGCATCGTCGATGAGTTCTCGAAATTCGCCCGGATGCCGGAGCCCGACCGGCGCGAACATGACATGACCAAGCTGGTCCGCGACGCCGTCACCTTGCAAGAGGGCAGCGTGCATGGCGCGGCGATCCGGGCCACGCTGCCCGACGCGCCGGTGATCGCCGAATTCGACGCCACGATGATTTCCCAGGCGGTCACGAACCTTATCAAGAACGCGGGCGAAGCGATTGAATCGCTGAAGGAAAAGGGCGCGCCGGACGGCTATGCCCCGCAGGTTCGGGTGGCGATGCAGGCCAATGACGAACTGATCGAGATAAGCATCGCCGACAACGGCATCGGCCTGCCCGAAGACCGCGCGCGCCTGTTTGAGCCTTATGTGACGACGCGCGAAAAGGGGACGGGGCTTGGCCTCTCCATCGTCAAGAAGATCATCGAGGAACATGGCGGCACCCTGATCCTGACGGATGCCGAAAGTTTTGAGGAAGGCGCCCACAGGGGCGCGATGGCCGAGATTCGCCTGCCAAGGGCGCGGTCGGGCCGTGGAGTGAAAGAGAAAGCGCCAGACATGGCCGGAGGTGAGGCATGAGTGATATTCTGATCGTGGACGATGAACGGGACATCCGGGAACTGATCTCGGACATCCTTCAGGATGAGGGGTTTTCGACCCGTCTCGCGTCGAACTCCGACGAATGCATGGCCGAGATCAACGCCGAGCCACCGGCGCTGATGATCCTCGATATCTGGCTGAAGGACAGCCGGATGGACGGGATCGACATCCTCAAGACCGTCAAGCGCGACAACCCGGACATCCCGATCATCATCATCTCCGGCCACGGGAATATCGAGATCGCGGTCGCGGCGATCAAGCAGGGCGCTTATGATTTCATCGAAAAGCCCTTCAATATCGACCAGTTGACCGTCGTCATCAGCCGCGCGATGGAAACCTCGCGCCTGCGCCGCGAGAATTCGCAACTGCGCCGGGGCGATGTGACTTCGTCGGAAATGATCGGCTCGTCGCACAGCTTCCGAACGCTGAAGGCGCAGCTTGACAAGGTGACGAAATCGAACGGGCGGGTGATGCTGACCGGGCAGCCGGGATCGGGCAAGGAGGTGGCGGCGCGCTTCATCCACCAGCAGTCGAACCGCGCGGGCGGGCCGTTTGTCACCGTGTCCTCGGCCTCGGTCGAGCCGGAGCGGATGGAAGAGGTGCTGTTCGGCCGTGAGACCCCGGAACGCGGCGTCGAAAAGGGCCTTCTGGAACAGGCCCATGGCGGTATCGTCTATTTCGATGAAGTCGCGGACATGCCGCTTGGCACCCAGTCGAAGATCCTGCGCGTGCTGACCGAACAGCAGTTTTCCCGCGTGAACGGCACCGACAAGGTGCGGGTCGATCTGCGGGTCATTTCCTCCACCACCCGCGATCTGAGGGCAGAGATCGCCGCCGGGCGCTTCCGGCAAGAGCTTTACGACCGGCTGAACGTCGTTCCCATCGCGGTGCCGTCGCTTGAAGAACGGCGTGAGGATATTCCCGAACTGGCGCGCTATTTCGTCGAGGGCTTCAACCGCAGCCAGGGCCTGCCGCTGCGCGACCTCAGCGAAGAGGCCGATGCGCTGATGCAGACCATGTCCTGGCCCGGCAATATCCGCCAGTTGCGCAACGTGATCGAACGGGTGCTGATCCTTGGCGAAGGCACCGGCCCGATCGAGGCGCGCGAACTGCCGGGCCAAAGCGAAAGCCCGGCCGAGGAAGGGCGGATCGTCCTGTCGGGCGGCCTTGCCACGCTGCCGCTGCGCGAGGCGCGCGAGCTTTTCGAACGCGAATACCTGCTGACCCAGATCAACCGTTTCGGCGGCAATATCAGCCGGACGGCGACCTTCGTCGGCATGGAACGCTCGGCCCTGCACCGCAAGCTGAAATCGCTGGGGGTCGTGACCACGTCGAAATCCGGCGCGCGGGTCGCCCATCTGGAAGAGGAGGATGAGGAGGCCGACGCGTGAGCGTATCCCCCTTCATCCCGGCGCAGGCCCGGCTGGCGGGTCTGCTTTACCTTGTCATCATCGTCGCGGGCGTCTGGGGCGAGGGTTTGGCGCGTGGCGGCATGACCACGGCCACGGCTGTCCGCGAGGGCGCGGGGCTTTACCGTCTGGCGATGGGGGCCGATCTCTTGATGGCGCTTTGCGATGCCGGGGTCGCGGTGCTGCTTTACTTGGCGTTGCGCCCCCTCGCGCCCGCCGCGGCGCTTGGCGCCATGGTCTTTCGCCTGATCCAGACCGCCGTCATCGCCGCCAACATGATCGTCACCGCCGCCGCCCTGATGCTGGCCGGGGCCGATCTGCCGGGCGTCGAGGTGGCGTTGGACCTGCGCGCGCTTGGCTATGACATCGGCCTTGCCTTTTTCGGCATCTGCAACCTGCTGATGGCCGCGATCTTCCTGCGCGAGAACGCGCTGCCGAACCCGCTTGGCGGGGCGCTGGGGCTGTCGGGTCTGATCTACCTTGCGGGCGGCGCGGTGCATCTGCTGGCGCCCGCCGCGCTGGCCAGCGTTCAGCCCGCCTATCTGGTGCCGCTTGTGGCCGAAACGGCCTTCGCGCTCTGGCTGCTGCTGCGCGGGGCGCGGAGCATCGCGGCCGCAATCGCAACGGCGCCGCATTGACCCCGTCCGGCCCTCATGCGTATCAAAGGCGGCATCCTTCGAGGGGAGAGACGGCATGAAGGTCATCATCTGCGGCGCGGGTCAGGTCGGCTGGCAGATCGCGCGTCACCTCGCAGGCGAGCGCAACGACGTCACCGTGGTGGACAAGAACGCCGACCTTGTCCGACGCGCGACCGAAACGCTGGACGTGCAGGGGGTGGCGGGGTTCGCGTCCTACCCCGACATTCTTGACCGGGCAGGCGCGCGGGATGCCGACATGATCATCGCCGCCACCCATTCGGATGAGGTGAACATGGTCACCTGTCAGGTGGCCCATTCGATCTTCGGCATCACCCGCAAGATCGCCCGGCTCAGGGCGCAGTCCTATACGGATGCGATCTATTCCGACCTTTACCGCCGCGATCACCTGCCCATCGACGTGGTCATCAGCCCTGAACGCGAGGTGGCCGAGGCCGCGTTGCAACGTCTGGCCGCGCCCTCGACCTTCGACACCGAAAGCTTCATGAACGGGCGGGTGCAGCTTCTGGGCGTGGCGCTGGATGAGGATTGCCCGGTCCTGAACACGCCGCTGCGACAGTTGACCGACCTCTTTTCCACGCTGCGCGCCCTCGTCGTCGGCATCCGGCGCGAAGGGCGGCTTTTCGCGCCCGATCCGGGCGATCAGCTTTTCGCGGGCGACCAGATCTATGTCTGTTCGCATGTGGAGGACGTGAACCGCACGCTCGACATCTTCGGCAAGGACACGAAAAAGCAGGAACGTATCGTCATCATCGGCGGTGGCAATGTCGGCCTCGCGGTCGCCCGCGCGCTGGAAAAGCGTACCGATCGTATCCGCGCCAAGATCATCGAGAGGGATCGCGCCAACGCGGAAGAGGCCGCCGATGCGCTGGAACGCACCATCGTTCTGAACGGCGACGGCATGGATATCGAGATCCTGAATGAGGCGAATATCGACCGCGCCGACGCGGTTCTGGCCGTCACCGACGACGACAAGACCAATATCCTTGCCGCCGTTCGCGCCAAGCAGGCGGGCTGCGCGATGGCCATCTCGCTTGTCAACGACCCGACGCTGGTGCCGCTGATGGGGGCCTTGGACATCGACGCCTATATCAACCCGCGCGCCACGACCGTGTCCTCGATCCTGCGCCATATCCGCCACGGACGGGTGCGCGCGATCTATTCCATCGGCGATGCCGAGGCCGAGGTGATCGAGGCGCAGGTCCTTGGCACCTCGCCCATCACCGGCCGCCTGATCCGCGATATCGAGTTTCCCGAAGGCGTGCTGATGGGGGCGCTGATGAAGGGCGACAAGGTGGTGAAGCCGACCGGCGACACCAAGGTCGAAGAGGGCGACGTGATCCTTCTCTTCGCCATGACCGGCGACGTGCCGGAGGTGGAGCGCTTGCTCCAGGTCTCCATCGACTTCTTCTGACCGATGACCCGGCTCCTTCAGCTTCCGTTCTTCGTGATCCTGATGGGGGTCGGGTCGCTGGCGATGTATGTGCCTGCGGCCCATGCCTTCGTGGTCCGCAACTATTTCGTCTCGCGCATCTTCTTTTACGGCGGCACGCTGTTCTTTCTGCTGGCCGTCCTCCTGGCGGTCGCGACGGCGGCCAACCGACCCTCGCGCGGGCCGCGCAATCAGCTTCTGGCGCTGGTCGGGGCCTATACGCTGTTGCCGCTTCTCTTCGCGGTCCCGTTCCGCGAGGCGGTGATCGACACGACGCTCTTCAATGCGTGGTGGGAAATGGTGTCCTCCTTCACCACCACCGGGGCCACGCTTTACGTTCCCGAACGCCTGTCGGGCAGCCTGCATCTGTGGCGCGCTCTGGTGGGCTGGATGGGCGGCTTTTTCGTCCTCTTGACGGCGATTTCGGTTCTGGCGCCGATGAACCTTGGCGGGTTTGAGGTCCTGTCGGGCGCGCAGGCCGGGCAGGGCGCGGTGGTGGCGGGGGCGGGCGGACCGGCCAGCGACCCCTCGGGGCGGCTGAAACGCTATTTCGTGACGCTTTTTCCCGCCTATGCCGGGCTGACGCTGATCCTTTGGGTGGCGCTACTGATCGCGGGCGACCGGCCCCTGGTCGCGGCCTGCCACGCGATGTCCACGCTCGCCACCTCGGGCATTTCGCCGACGGGGGGCTTCGGGCAGACCGGATCGGGACTGGCGGGGGAATTTCTGATCTTCCTCTTCCTGATCTTCGCCCTGTCGCGGCGGCTTTATCCCAGCGGCCGCGCCGTCGTCACCGGCCGCGCGCTGATCGAGGACCCGGAACTGCGCATGGCGACGCTTCTGGTCACGCTGGTGCCTGCGCTTCTCTTCCTGCGCCACTGGGTCGGCGCGCTTGAGGTGAATGAGGTCAAGGACACCGTCGCCGCCATCCGCGCGCTGTGGGGGACGGTCTTCACGGTCCTTTCCTTCCTGACCACCACCGGCTTTGAAAGCGCCGACTGGGCCGAGGCGCGCGCCTGGTCGGGGCTGGCGACGCCGGGCCTGATCCTGGCCGGTCTGGCGGTGATCGGCGGCGGGGTTGCGACCACGGCGGGCGGGGTGAAACTCTTGCGGGTCTACGCGCTTTACCGCCATGGCGAGCGCGAGATCGAGCGTCTGGTCCACCCCAATTCCATTGGCGGCGCCGGGGCGCAGGCGCGGCAGTTGCGCCGCCGGGGGGCGCAGATCGCCTGGATCTTCTTCATGCTCTTCGCGCTGTCGATCGCGGTGACGATGCTGGCGCTGTCGCTGACGGGGCTGAATTTCGAAGCCTCGACGATCTTCTCGGTCGCGGCCCTGTCCACCACCGGCCCGCTGGCGGCGGTGACGGCGGCGCAGCCCCTGTCCTGGGCGGAACTGGACACCGCCGCGCGCGCCATCGCGGTGGTGGCGATGGTCCTTGGGCGGCTTGAAACGCTGGCCATCATCGCGCTTCTCAACCCCGAATTCTGGCGCAACTGACCCGGTTGGCGCCGCTCCGCCGGGCGCGCGGTTTTTGGGGTGGAAGTTCCCCAAAACTTCCGCATACTTGGGCCAAGCTTCCGGTGCAGCGCCGAGAAGCGTCCATGAAGCGCGACATAAGAACAAAGGCGACAAAGAGAATGGCTGCCGACAAACAGAATTTGCAGGATGCTTTTCTGAACCACGTCCGCAAGGCGAAGGTTCCCGTGACGATCTTCCTCATCAACGGTGTCAAGCTTCAGGGGGTGATCACCTGGTTTGACAATTTCTGCGTCCTTCTGCGCCGGGATGGGCAGTCGCAGCTTGTCTACAAGCATGCGATCTCGACGATCATGCCGGGCCAGCCGATCTCGCTCTATGAGGGCGAAGACTGACCGAGGCGACTTCCGTCAAGAAAGGCCCGACACGGGCCTATGTCCTGCACCCCGACCGGGGCAGCGGGTCCGCCCGCCATGCGCCCGAGCTTGCGCTGGAGGAAGCGGTGGCGCTGGCCGCCGCCCTGCCGGATCTTGAGGTCGTGGGGGCTGAGGTCGTGCGCCTGCCGAAGATCACGCCCGCGACGCTTTTCGGGTCGGGCAAGGTCGCCGAACTGGCCGCGCGCTTTGAGGCCGCCGGGGTTGACCTTGTACTGGTCGACGGGCCGGTGGGGCCGGTCCAGCAGCGCAATCTGGAAAAGGACTGGGGCGTCAAGCTTCTGGACCGCACGGGGCTGATCCTTGAGATCTTCGCCGACCGGGCGCGAACGCGGGAAGGCGTGTTGCAGGTAGAGCTTGCGGCGCTGTCCTATCAGCGCACCCGGCTGGTGCGGGCCTGGACCCACCTTGAACGCCAGCGCGGTGGCCTTGGCTTTGTCGGCGGCCCCGGCGAGACGCAGATCGAGGCCGACCGCCGCGCCATCGACGAAGAGGTGGTCAAGATCCGCCGCCAGCTTGCCAAGGTCGTCAAGACGCGCGAGTTGCACCGCGCGGCGCGGCGCAAGGTGCCGTTCCCGGTGGTGGCGCTGGTGGGCTATACCAACGCGGGCAAATCGACGCTTTTCAACCGCATGACCGGGGCCGAGGTTCTGGCCAAGGACATGCTTTTCGCCACGCTCGACCCGACCATGCGCGGGGTGGTGCTGCCGTCCGGGCGCAAGGTGATCCTGTCGGACACGGTGGGCTTCATCTCCGACCTGCCGACACAGCTTGTCGCCGCCTTCCGCGCCACGCTGGAAGAGGTGCTTGAGGCCGACCTGATCCTGCATGTCCGCGACATCGCCCACCCGGAGACCGAGGAACAGGCGGCCGATGTGGGCGACATCCTTGAAAGCCTCGGCGTCGATGAGGACGTGCCGATCTTCGAGGTCTGGAACAAGATCGACCTTCTGTCACCCGACACCCGCGCAGCGCTTCTGGTGCAGGACGCGCGGACGCCCGGCATCCATGCGGTGTCTGCCCTGACGGGCGAAGGCATCGGGGCGCTGCTGGCCGCGATGGGGCAGGCGCTGGACGCCGAGCGGGTCGCGGCAGAGGTCTTTGTCCCGTTCAGCGACGGGCGCCGCCGCGCCTGGCTGCATGAGGCGGGCGTGGTGACCGATGAGCGGCCGGAGGAGGATGGCTTTCGCCTCTCGCTTCTCTGGACGGCGCGGCAGAAGGCGGCGTTCGAGGCGCTCTGATCGCGCGATTCGAGGGCGGGGTTGGCGTTCGGATTGGCAACAAAGGCGGCCGTGGTGGGGGATTGATGCCCTTCGCGCATCGGGCCGCCGCCGCCATAGTCCTGCCACAATTTCCGCAGCAGTTCGCGCGGGGATGGGCGGATTGGTGAGCGGGTGGCGCCAATCACCGCCTGATTCCGTCCGGCAAGGCGGATACCGCGCCGATTTCCGAAAGATTGTCGCCGGGTCGGGAACGCCCGTCTTTCCCCTCTTCGACATAATTCCGTCACATTCCCCGCCGTTTCGCTTGGGGTCCGTCCCCCGGCGGCGTTAAGCTTTGCCCACGAACCGGCGGTGACCGTGTGGGGTGGGGACCCTGTCAGCAACCGCCAGACAGGGGACAGGAAGACGCGGGCCCTGGGTCCGCGCGAGGGTAACGCCATGGTGGGGGACACCGCCGGCACGACACTGCCAGACGGGGGCGCGATCAGCCCCCCGCGATCCTGCGGGACCGCGCTTGAGAGATCACCCGACGGCCCTCGGCGGCCCGCGCCCCTTGGCGCAGCCGCCGGACCCGCCGCGGGCAAGGGCGGCGCTTCGCGCGCCAGCATCGGCGGGGGCTGCCGTCCCGATGCGATGCGCGCGGGCGCCGCCCTGACGAATGCCGCCCCCGCGCGGATGGGGGGCATCTCCGCGTGACCTGCTTTACCCCCGGAACGCCGATCGCCACCCCGCGTGGCCCCGTCATGGCCGAGGACCTGCGCCCCGGCGATACCGTCATCACCCGCGACAACGGGTTGCGCCGGATCATCTGGACCGACCGCCGCACCGTCGATTATGCCGCGCTGCAAGCCGCGCCGCACCTGCGCCCGGTCCTTCTGCGCCGGGGCAGCCTTGGCGACGGGCTGCCCGCCACCGACATGATGGTCGCGCCCAACCAGCGCATCCTTGTCGAAAGCGACCGCACCGCGCTTTGTTTCGCCGACCACCTCGCGCTGGTCGCGGCGAAACATCTGGTCAACAACCGCACCGTTCAGAGCGTTCCGATGCTGGGCGTGACCTATATCCATGCGATGTGCGCCGAGCATGAAATGGTGCTGGCGAACGGCTGCTGGTGTGAGCTGTTTCAGCCTGCCGACATCTCCCTCAACGGTCTTGGGAACGCGCAGCGCAATGAGCTGGGGGAGATTTTTCCGGCGCTTTCCCCCAACTACAAGTTGTGCGGTCCGCAACCTACAGGACCCATCCACTAGTGGTTTGGTGATTCTCTCAGGCATGGGGGATGGGAAGGCGGTGGGGCAAAAAAGTCGTGAATTCGGGGTAAAGTTCCGAAAAATCTGTGCTGTCGCCATATCACTGTGACTTTCCGGTCACCGGCTGCCTTCATGCATCCCTAATCGCGCCAGAATTCCTTTCTATAAGACCCGCCGTGCTGCCATAAAAATGGCACTGTTGGTGGAGTTTGTGATGTGTTCCGGGTGCGACGGTTCGGTGGGGATGACCATTCGTAGGAAAACAAATACCGGCAAGGCGCCTTACACGCCTTGTTTTGTCGCGGGCTGCCGTATCGCGACCGATCGCGGTGCCGTCGCGGTCGAGGATCTGCGCGTCGGCGACCGCGTGTTGACCCGCGATCACGGCTATCGCCCGATCCGCTGGATCGGCGCGCGCGAATTCACCGAAGAGACCCTGACCGACTTTCCCGAACTGCGCCCCGTGACCATCGCCGCCGGTGCACTGGACGGGCTGCTGCCCTCGGCCGACCTGACCGTCAGCCCGCAGCACCGGATGCTGATCCGCGCCCCCGAAGGCGGCGGGGAGGTGCTGGTCCCTGCGATTTCGCTGACGGCGCGTGACGGGATTGCCGTCGCAGGCCAAGGCGGCGTGATCTATTACCACCTGATGTTCGACGCGCATGAGGTGATCTGTTCCGAAGGCGCGTGGAGCGAAAGCTTCCTGCCCGATGCCGATGCGCTGGCCGGTGTCCACTCGGCCCAGCTGCGTGAGATCCTGACGATCTTCCCGGAACTTGCGCGCCCGGCGGGGCTTGTCTCTTACGGCGGACCGGCGCGGCACTGTGCCGATATGGCGGGGCTGAGCGCGGCGGCCTGATCAGGCCCCGCCCCCTCGCCAGTTCTCCCAATCCTCCGGCGAGTCCAGATCGCATATCGCGCGCTGGCCAGGGCGCATGACCACGCGCACCTCTTCCCCTTGCAAAAGCGCGCGCCCGCCGACATCGCCGGTCAGGACAGCGATTTCGGGGTAAAGGCGGCGCGGGAAGATGACCGGGTGGCCGGGTGTCCCGTCCTCGGCTGCCGCGCGGACGGGCCGCGTGGGGTCGGTGTCGAAGGCCGCGAGAAGGGTGGTCAGGTCCTCGGTCCCGATGCCCGGCATGTCGGGCAGCATCACCATCAGCCCCGGCACGGACTGCGCCCAGGCGACGCCCGCGCGCAGCGAGGCCGCCATCCCTTCATGCGCGTCGGCCACCGTGATCGCCTGCACGTCAAGGCCCTGAAGGCCCGCGCGCCGGGCGGTGGCGTGGGGGCCGCCCTCGGGCAGCGTCACCACGACCCGCGCGCCGGTTGCGCGCGCGATCCGGGCGGCCCGGCGCAGCGCCGGTTCGCCGCCCACATCCTGCATCAGCTTGTCCGCCCCCCGCATCCGGGACGATGCCCCGGCGGCGGGGATGAGGATCAGCACCTCTTCCATATCACGGGTCTTTCTGCCTGACGGGTCTGCCCCGCCAGTATCCTCCGCCCCCCGCTTTCCGGCAAGGGGCCGGGATCAGCCCCGCATCCGCGCCCCGTCGGCGTCCCAAAGCGGGCCGTCGATCCGCGTCGCCTTGCGCCGTTCGCCAAGGATCTCGATCTCCACATCGCGGGTGTCGGCCAGGTCGGCGGGCAGGAAGCCCATGGCGATGGACTTGCCGGTCCAGTGCGAATACCCGCCCGAGGTGCAGAAGCCCACGACCTTGTCACCGATCCAGATCGGCTCATAGGCGACCACATCGGCGTCCGTCGCATCGACGACGAAGGCGCAGCTGACGCGCGCCGGGCCTTCGGCCTTTTCCTTCATCGCGGGCGCCTTGCCGATCCAGTCGGCCGCCTTGTTCCAGCGGATGAAGCGGTCGATGCCGGTTTCGCCGGGGAAGTAGTCGGGGCTGAATTCCCGCGCCCAGGACCCGAAGAGCTTGTCCAGACGCAGCGACATCATCGCCCGCATCCCGAAGGGTTTCAGGCCGAACTCCTGCCCGGCGGGCCAGAGCGCGTTCCAGAGCGCGCGCTGCTTCATGAAGTCGCAATAGATCTCATACCCAAGATCGCCGGTGTAACTGACGCGCTGGACGAGACAATCGACCATCCCGACCGTGATCTGTTTCGCATCCATGAACTTGAACGCCTCAGCGGAAACGTCTGCGCGGGTGACGCTGGCCAGAAGGTCGCGGGCGCGGGGGCCTGCGATCTGAAAGCCGGTGATCCGGTCAGAGAGGTTTTCGACGGTCACGCCATCGTCAAGGTTGGCCTCGAACCAGCGCAGGTGCTGATCCTGCGCGCCGTAGCTGCCGGTGATGCGGAATTCCGTCTCGCTGAGGCAGGTGACGGTGAAATCGCCGATGATCTTGCCCTTAGGGCTAAGCATCGGGGTCAGCGACAGCCGCCCCGGCTTCGGGATCGCGCCCGCCATGATCCGGTCGAGCCAGGCGCGTGCATTCGGCCCCGTCACGCGGAACTTGCCGAAGTTCTGCACCTCGTTGATGCCGACCGCCTCGCGCACCGCGCGGACCTCACGCGCCGTCGCCTCCCATGCGTTCGAGCGTTTGAAGGAGGGCGTTTCATAGCGCGACTCGCCCGGCAGGGCGAAGTAGTTCGCGACCTCAAGTCCGTATTGTTGGCCCCAGACCGCGCCCATGCCGTCGAAGATGTCGTACATCGGCGTGGTGCGGAAGGGGCGGGCGGCGGGGCGTTCCTCGTTCGGGTAGCTGACCGAGAACCGCATCTGGTAGTTCTCGATCACCTTCGGGACGGTGTAGCCGGGGCTGGTCCACTTGCCGAAGCGCGCGACGTCAAAGCCGCGCGGGTCGACCTCTGTCTCGCCATGGATCATCCATTCCGCCAGCGACTTGCCCATGCCGCCGCCCTGGCTGAACCCGGCCATGACCGCGCAGGCCGACCAGTAGTTGCGCAGGCCCGGCACCGGACCCATCAGCGGGTTGCCGTCGGGGGCAAAGGTGAAGGGGCCGTGGATCACGCTTTTCACGCCCGCCTTTTGCAGCGCGGGGAAGCGGGCATAGGCGAAGGTGACGCTGTCCTCGATCTTGTCCAGCTCATCGGGCAGCAGTTCGTGGCCGAAAGTCCAGGGCGTGCCATCGACGGCCCAAGGCTCACACGGTTTTTCGTAAAAGCCGATGCAGAAGCCACGGCCCTCCTGGCGCAGATAGCTTTCGCCGCCGGGGTCCATGACATGCGGGAATTCCTTGCCGGATTTCAGGATCTCAACGATCTCCGGCACGTCATCGGTGACAAGGTACTGGTGCGCCATCGGCAGAAGCGGCAGGTAGACGCCCGCCATCGCGCCCACCTCGCGCGCCCAGAGACCGCCGGCGTTGACGATATGTTCGGCGTGGACGGTCCCCTGTTCGGTCACCACATCCCATGTGCCGTCGGGGCGGGGGTTGGTTTCCAGCACGCGGTTGTGTTCGACGATCTCCGCGCCGCCCATCCTGGCCGCCTTGGCATAGGCCTGCGTGGTGCCGGACGGGTCGAGATGGCCGTCCAGCGGATCGTAAAGCGCGCCGATGATGCCGTCGAGGTTGACCTGACCATAGGTGAAATCGCGGATCTCATCGGGGCCAAGCACCTCGGTATGCAGGCCCATGTAGCGGTGCTTGGCGCGTTCGGCCTTCAGCATCTCGAACCGGGCCTGATTGTCGGCCAGCGTGATGCCGCCGACGTGGTGCAACCCGCAATTCATGCCGGTGATCGCCTCAAGCTCCTTGTAAAGCCCGATCGTGTAGCCCTGAAGCGCGGCCATGTTGGTGTCGCCGTTCAGCGTGTGGAACCCGCCCGCCGCGTGCCAGGTGGAGCCGGAGGTAAGGACCGAGCGTTCGATCAGCATCACGTCTTTCCAGCCGTATTTCGTCAGGTGGTAGAGGACGGAGCATCCGACGACGCCGCCCCCGATGACGACGACCTGTGCATGCGATTTCATAAGTGACCTCCGGCTGCGCCTTGTTCGGGCATCTGTTTCGCGCCGATGTTTACAAAGGCTGCGGGTGGGTGAGCATCGGTTTTCGACAGATGATGTCGCTTTTGGGCGGTGACCCAGCGCAATTGTCGTGAAATGCGCCGCGCCGCGCGGGCCGGGGGCGGTGCGAAACGTGGACCCGGCCAAGCCGATCGGGTAGCACGGGTCCAACCCCGTGACGGTTCCCTGGGAGGACGGTTCGATTCGTATCGCATTGCCCCTGACGCTTGTCGTCTTCGCACTTCTCGTGTTGCTTCACATCGTTTCCGTTCCGCTGCTGCCGATTGACGAGACGCGCTATCTCGACGTCGCGTGGGAGATGCACCTGACCGGCGATCTGGCGCATCTGACGCGGAACTTCGACCTTTACACCCACAAGCCGCCGCTTCTTTTCTGGCTTATCAACCTTGTCTGGCTGGGGACGGGGGTGAACGAATTTGCCGCCCGGCTGGTGGCGCCCGCCTTCGCGCTGGTCGCGGTGGGGGTGACGGGGGCGCTGGCGCGGATGTTCTGGCCCATCGACCGGGGTGTCGGCGGGCGCGCGGCGCTGGCGATGGCGGGATTTTCGGTCTTTGCCATCTATGGCAGCGCGACGATGTTCGACAGCATGCTGACGGTCGCGGTGCTGGGGGGCATCTGGGCGCTGTGGCGGATCGGGCTGGGCGCCGACCGGATGATCGACTGGGCGCTGTTCGGGCTGTTCCTGGCGCTTGGGACCTATGCCAAGGGGCCGGTGATCCTTGTCCACCTGGCTGTTCCGTTCCTGACGCTGCGCTTCTGGGCGCCGAACCCGCCCAGCGTGGGGGCGATGGCGAAAGGCGGGCTTTTGTCGCTGGTGGTCGGGTTGGTGCTGGTCGCCGTCTGGCTGGTGCCTGCCGTCATCGGCGGGACACCCGCCTATCGGGAGGAGCTTCTCTGGACCCAGTCCGCCGCGCGGGTCGCTGGCGGGATGGCGCATGACCGGCCCATCTGGTTCCTGGCGGCGCTGCTGCCGGTGCTGCTCTTCCCCTGGGGCTGGTCGCTTGCCGTCTGGCCCGCGCTGGTGGCCGCAGTGCGTGACAGCCGGCCCGCAAGGCTTTGCCTGATCTGGGCGCTGTCGGGGCTGGTGTTGTTCTCGCTCATCTCCGGCAAGCAGGCGCATTACCTTTTGCCGGAATACCCCGCCATGGCGCTGCTTTTCGCCCGCTCCTTCGGGATGGAGCGGTTGCAGATCCACGCCCGCCAATACGCGCCCGCCGCGCTGATCGTGCTGGGCCTTGCCCTGATCGGTTATGCGGTGGGCCTGATCCCGGCCAGCGGCGATGCGGGCCTTCTGGTGCCACGGATCGCGGTCTTCGGCGTGGCGCTTCTGGCCTTCGTGCTGGCGGCGATCAGCTGGATCACGCCCGGCATGGGCGGTTTCGCGGTGGCCGGTATCGGGCTTGTCGTGGCGCTACACGCGCTGATCGCGGCGACGGGGTTGCGCGGTGGCTATGACGGCCGCGCCATCGCCGCGCGGCTGTCGGCGGCAGAGGCCGGCGGGCTGGCGGTCACCGGCATGCCCTATAACGCCGAATTCAACTTTGCCGCGCGGTTGACGGCGCCGGTTGCCACGCCCGCCGATGCGGCGGCGCTGACGGACTGGGCCAGCGCCCATCCCGACGGGTTGATCTTTGGCCCGGTCAAGGCGCTGGACATCGCCCCGGCGGAAACAGAGCGTTACAACCGCATCGAGTACGGCTTCTGGCCCGCCTCGGCCCTTACTTCTCGGGAATAAGGCCCCGTGGGCTGAACCGCAGCACCAGAAGCAGCACCAGCCCCATCGTCAGCAGGCGCATATGCGCGGCGCTGTCCAGAAGGTGCCGTTTCAGCGCGCCGTCGGCCATGCCGTAGGTCACAAGCTGCATCAGCTGGTTGCCCCAGGGTTCGACCTTGATCCACAGGAACCAGATCAGGAACCCGCCCAGGATCGCGCCCCAGTTGTTGCCCGATCCGCCGACGATCACCATGACCCAGACAAGGAAGGTGAAGCGCAGCGGGTTGTAGGTGCCGGGTGTCAGCTGGCTGTCGAGCGTCACGATCATCGCACCCGCAAGGCCGCAGATGGCGGACCCGATGATGAAGATCTGAAGGTGGCGGCGGGTGACGTTCTTGCCCATCGCCTCTGCCGCCGTCTCATTGTCGCGGATGGCGCGCATCATCCGGCCCCAGGGGGAGTTCAGCGCCAGCTGCGCCGCCCACATGATGATCGCCAGCACCGCGACGAAAAGAAGCGCGTAAAGCAGCTTTACCACCACGGTCGAGGCGGTGACGGGATCGGAGCCGAAGCGCTCCGCGAACTCGACGAACCCCGCGCTTTGTTGCAGGTCGACCTCATAGGGGACCGGGCGCGGGATGCCGATCACGTTCTTCACGCCGCGCGCCAGCCAGTCCTCGTTCTTCATCACCGCGATGATGATTTCGGCAATCCCCAGCGTCGCGATGGCGAGGTAGTCGGAGCGCAGGCCAAGCGCGGTCTTGCCGATGATCCAGGCGGCGCCTGCGGCGAAGAGCCCGCCCACCGGCCAGGCGAGCAGGACCGGCAGGCCCAGCCCGCCGATATTGGAATGGGTCGCGGGCTGATAGCCTTCGACAAGGGTCACCGCCGGGTCGAAGATGGCGCGGAAGAGGAAGAACCCCGCGATCAAGAGCGCAAGCATGGCCAGCGCCCTGGCCTTGCCGCGCATCCGCTTGTTGAGGAAAATCGCCGCGCCGATCACCGCCGCCCCGAAGGCCAGCGCGAAAAGGATGCGGAACGCGCCCCCCGCGGTCCACACAGCCGCCACCGGCGGGGTGGCGATCAGGACCGGCGCCAGCCCGCCAAGCGCCACGAAGCCCACCACACCGACGTTGAAAAGCCCCGCATAGCCCCATTGCATGTTCACGCCAAGCGCGAGGATGGCAGAGATCAGCCCCATGTTCAGGATGCCGAGCGCGGTGTTCCAACTGCCGCCGAAAAGACCGCCCATCGTCGTCGTGCCTTCCAGCACGATCAAAAGCCCGACAAAGCCGAAAAGAAGGATGTTGCGCAGCTGATTGCTCATACCGATTTCCCCTGGAAGAGGCCTGTGGGCTTGAACAGAAGGACGATGATCAGGATCGCGAAGGAGACCGCGAACTTGTAATCGGTGGACATCAGCTGCAACAGGCTGTCCGGGGCCAGGCTGTCGGGCAGGACATAGGTCGCGACCTTCTTCCACGCATAGGTGAAGCCGACTTCGGAAAAGGCCACAAGGAAGCCGCCCGCGATGGCGCCAAGCGGGCTGCCAAGGCCACCGACGATGGCGGAGGCGAAGATCGGCAGCAGAAGCTGAAAGTAGTTGAAGGCCTTGAACGCCTTGTCCAACCCGTAAAGCGTGCCCGCGATGGTGGCGAGGCCCGCCGCGATGATCCATGTCACGGCGACGACCCGTTCGGGGTTGATGCCCGACAGAAGCGCCAGATCCTCATTATCCGAAAAGGCCCGCATCGACTTGCCCGTGCGGGTGCGGTTCAGGAACCAGAACAGCGCCGCCACGACGATGATCGCGGTGACGATGGTGATGGCCTGGGTGGACCGGAAGGCCAGCCCTTCGGCCAGGCCCGTCATCTTCTTGAACTCGCCCGCCGTGATGACGAACCGCTCACCATCCTCGAACCGGATCTCTTCCACCCCGATGATGAAACGGGTGACGCCGTTCATGATGAACATCACGCCCATGGAGACGATGACAAGGATCACCGGCGCCGCCTTCTGTCGTCGGTAGAAGCGATAGACGGCGCGGTCGGTGAACAGGACCAGCGCGGCGGTCACCGCGATCCCGAAGGGCAGGGCGAGAAGGGCGGTCGGCAGGGGGCCAAGGTGGACGCCCATGCCCTGCAACCACCATGTGAAGAGGATCACCATCGCGGTCCCGAAGGCCATCGTGTCGCCATGCGCGAAGTTGGAAAAGCGCAGGATGCCGTAGATCAGCGTGACGCCAAGCGCGCCAAGGGCCAGCTGCGCCCCGTAGGAGGCCGCCGGGATCACGACGAAGTTCAGAAGCGTGACGAGCGCGTTGAGAAGGTCCATCAGATCTGAAACTCCGCTTCTGGGTCGGGACGGGATTGCGGGCGGGTCAGTCGAGCCATTGGCAGCTTCCCTTGTAATCGAGCTGAATTCCCAGGCCGCCGGTGACGTAAAGCCGCGCACCGTCCGGTTCGAACGTGTCGGAGAAAACGTCGGGCTTCCCGACCTTGCTGGTCCGGCCGCCGAGCGAGACCATCATGCCCTCATCCCCCATGGCGCCCATCTGCATGGCTGCATCGTCAAGAACCCGGATCGGCCCGGCGATTCGATCCCGATCGAAGGGCAGGGCGGAAAGCCGGCCGTCTTCGATGGTTTCGCCCAGCGGAATCTCATCAGAGGCAAAGACGACCAGATCGCCGACGGAAGACCCCTCGGCAAAGCCCGACCCGGCCCAGGGGCTGCCCTCGGGCGCCCGGTAGATCACGGTGACCAGATCGACCCGCCGGGGAATGTCCCGCGCCTGCCCGAGGATCACCTGACGCCAGGTGCAGATCTCAAGCTCCTGCGCCGGGGCAGGCGCCGCGGCCAGCAGGGCGAGAAGGACCGCCGAAGGAAAAAACCCACTCATCTCACCCCCCCAGGAAGGTGCGGCGGACCTCGGGGTCGGCCAAGAGCGCTTCCCCGGTATCCGTGTATTTGTTGGCGCCCTGGACGAGGACATAGCCCTTGTCGGCGATCTCAAGCGCCTGCCTTGCGTTCTGTTCGACCATCAGGATGGAGATGCCGGTGCGGGCCACCTCGATGATGCGGTCGAAAAGCTCATCCATGACGATGGGGGAGACGCCGGCGGTGGGTTCGTCCAGCATCAGAAGCTTTGGCTGGGTCATCAGCGCGCGGCCCACCGCGACCTGCTGGCGCTGGCCGCCCGACAGCTCGCCCGCGGGCTGGCGGCGCTTTTCCTTCAGGATCGGGAACAGGTCATAGACCTGCTCCATGGTCTTGCCGAAATCGTCGCGCCGGATGAAGGCGCCCATTTCAAGGTTTTCCTCGACCGACATGGACGGGAAGACGTTGTTGACCTGCGGGACAAAGCCCATGCCCTTGCCGACGCGGTCCTGCGGGGTCAGCGCGGAAATATCTTCGCCATCCAGCTTCACATGGCCGCCGCGCAGGTTCAGCATGCCGAAGACGGCCTTCATCGCGGTCGATTTGCCCGCGCCGTTCGGGCCGACGATGACGGCGATCTCACCCTTTTCCACGGTCAGCGTGCAGTCATGCAGGATGTCGGCCGCGCCATAGCCGCCGGTCATGTTCTCGGCCGCAAGGAAGGGGCCACCGCTGGCGGCCGAGGTCGGGCCGCTCTGGCGGGTCGCGTCGATCTCTCCGCCGCCCTCCTTGGTGATGGAGCGGTCCTTGTTGCCGCGGTCGTCCTGATAGGGGTTCGAAGACCTGCTCATGCGTTTGCCCCCGCTTCGGCCTCGGCCTTGACCTTGTTCTTCAGGCCGGTGCCAAGGTAGGCCTCGATGACGGCCTCGTTCTGCATGATGCTGGCGGCAGAGCCTTCGGCCAGCACCTTGCCCTCGGCCATGACGATCACCGGGTCGCAGAGGCGACCGATGAAATCCATGTCATGCTCGATCACGCAGAAGGTATAGCCGCGTTCCTTGTTCAGCCGCACGATGGCGTCGCCGATGGTGTTCAGAAGGGTGCGGTTCACGCCCGCGCCGACCTCATCCAGAAAGACGATCTTGGCATCGACCATCATCGTGCGGCCAAGCTCAAGCAGCTTTTTCTGGCCACCCGACAGGTTGCCCGCCTTTTCATCGGCAAGATGGGAAATCGTCAGGAAATCAAGGACATCGTCGGCCTTTTTCGCCAGCGCGCGGTCTTCCTCGCGGATGCGGCGGCGGTTGAACCAGGTGTTCCACAGCGTTTCGCCCACCTGACCGCCGGGAACCATCATCAGGTTTTCCCGCACCGTCATCGACGAAAATTCATGCGCGATCTGGAAGGTGCGCAAGAGACCCTTGTGGAAAAGCGCGTGCGGCGGCAGGCCGGTGATATCCTCGCCATCCATCACGACCTTGCCGGAGGTCGGCTGATAGACCCCGGCGATGACGTTGAAGAGGGTGGATTTCCCGGCGCCGTTCGGTCCGATCAACCCGGTGATGGAGCCTTTGGCGATTTCGATCGAAGCCCCGTCGACGGCACGGAATCCGCCAAAGTGCTTGTGCAGACCATGCACAGAGATCATGTATCCCCCAACCCTGTCAGCTGCCGCGGCTTTGCCGTCTGGCGTGTTCTTCTTGAAAGGCAGCCCGGCATAATCCGGGCTGCCTTCTGTTTCAAGGGGTCAGCGGAAGCCGACCGTGGTGATCTTGCCGTCCTTGAATTCGTATTCGCGGTAGTTGCCCGCGGATTCGCCCGGCCCGATCAGTTCCACCGCCGTCGCGCCGACATAGTCGATGTCGGTGCCTGCGGCGATCAGTTCCAGACCCTTGGCAAGCTCACCCGGATAGATCGGCTCGCCCGGCGCGTTGGCGACGTCCATGACCTTGTCCTTGAAATCGGCCGAGGAGGAGGACTTCGCCGCCTGCATCGCCAGCATGATCAGCGCTGCCGCGTCGTAGCTTTCCCCGGTGAAGGAGGAGGTGCCTTCAAAGCCCGCCGCCGTCGCCATCTCGACAAAGGTCGCGGCGCCGGGGCTGTCGGTGCCCGGCACGTCGCCGAAGGAGCCGTCAAGCGAGGTGCCGAACTTCTCTTCCAGAACGGTGCCGTACATCCCGTCCGGCAGCACGAAGGTGGAGAAGGCGCCAGTGTCGAGCGCGGCCTGGATGACGCCAGAACCGCCCTGGTCGACATAGCCCGCGACGACCAGCGCGTCGCCGCCCGCCGATGCGAGCGATCCGACCTCGGCCGAATAGTCGGCCTTGCCGTCCTCATGCGCGGTCGAGATCGTGACCTTGCCACCGGCGGCCTCGAAGTTGCGCTGGATCGATTCCGCAAGCCCCTTGCCATAGTCGTTGTTGGTGTAGGAAATCGCGACCGATCCGATGCCACGGTCCTTCAGGATCGCGGCGACCACCTCGCCCTGGCGCGCATCCGACGGCGCGGTGCGGAAGAAGAGGCCGTTATCCTCGGCGGTCGAAAGACCGGGCGAGGTCGCGGAGGGCGAGATCATCACGACGCCGTTCGGCACCGCGACGTTGGCGAGGATCGCGCCGGTCACGCCGGAACAGTCGGCGCCCATGATCGCGTTCACCTTGTCGGTCGTCACCAGACGTTCGGCCGCGGCGGTCGCGGCGGCGGCGTCGACACAGGTGGAATCCCCGCGCACCGGGGTCACGGTCGAACCGTCCAGCAGCTTGCCGGAGTCCGAGACCTCTTTCATCGCCATTTCCGCGCCCGCGGCCATGTGGGGCGTGATCGATTCCAGCGGGCCGGTGAAGCCCAGGATCACGCCGATCTTGATGTCCTCGGCCTGTGCGGCGGCCGCAGAAATCGCCGCCACAGCCGTGGCGCAAAGCAGTTTCTTCATTTGTAGTCTCCCATGTCGGATCAAATCCTGACGCCAAGCCTAGAGCGGGCAAGGGAAAATGAAAAGTGCGATGAATATTTACGCAACGGCAGGGCGGGTCAGAACGACAGGCGCGGCGTGGCGATGGCGTGCGCCCCCTGGCTGCCGCGTTCGCGGTAGGGCGTGGTCTGGTAATGCGCGCGGTAGCATTTGGAGAAATGCGAGGGGCTGGCAAAGCCGCAGGCGAGTGCCACGTTGATGACGCTCATATCCGTCTGCATCAGCAGGTTCCGCGCCTTTTGCAACCGCAACTCCATGTAATAGCGTTTCGGGCTGCGGCTGAGATAGCGGCGGAAAAGCCGTTCCAACTGGCGCGTGGACATGCCGACATGGGTGGCCAGTTCGGCCGGGCTGATCGGGTCCTCGATGTTGGATTCCATCATCTGGATGACCTGGCTCAGCTTCGGGTGGCGCACCCCGATCCGGGTCGGGATCGACAGGCGCTGAATGTCCTGATCGGTGCGAATCGAGGAATAGATCAGCTGGTCGGCGACGGTATTGGCGACCTCTTCGCCATGGTCCTGCGCGATGATCTTCAGCATCAGGTCGATGGAGGCGGTGCCGCCTGCCGTGGACATGCGGTTGCCGTCGAGGACAAAGACCGACTTGGTCAGTTTTACATCCTCGAATTCCTCGATGAAGCTGTCCTGATTCTCCCAGTGGATCGTCGCGCGCTTGCCGTCGAGAAGCCCGGCCTTGGCCAGCGTATAGGAAGCGGTGCAAAGCCCGCCGACCGCCACACCCCGCCGCGCCTCGCGCCGCAGCCAGTTCAGGATCGCCTTCGTCGTCGCCTGCTGCACGTCGATCCCGCCGCAGACAAGGATCGTGTCCTCGCGCTCGATCTCCTCAAGCCCGATGTCGAGACGAAAGGCCGCACCGTTGGAACAGGTGGCTTCCTGCCCGTTCTCCCCCGCCAGAAGCCAGATATAGGCCCTGCGCCCGAGAATCCGGTTGGCGATCCGCAAAGGCTCGATCGCGCCGGCGAAGGACAGCATGGTGAAACGGTCGAGAAGCAGGAAGACGAAGCGGCGCTGCGGCTGGCCGTTCTGGGTATCCTGACGTTTGCGTGCGGGCGGGATGGACATTATGCGACCTTGACCTGTCGTTTTGCGCACAGAACCACTATTGCTGAACCTCGGCAAGTGGTCTCGGGCGGGTGGCGCAGGAATTGCAAGCCCCCCCCGCCTTGGCTATAAGCCGTCCGTTGACGCTAACGCCTTCAGGAGAAGAACGATGACCAGGGCATGGACCAAATCGGATTGGAGACACAAGCCGAGGGTGCAGATGCCGGTCTATACCGACCCGGCCGCGCTGGCCGAGGTCGAGGCGAAGCTGTCGCGGATGCCACCCCTGGTCTTCGCCGGCGAGGCGCGCAAGCTGCGCCGCCAGCTTGGCGACGTGGCCGAGGGCCGCGCCTTCCTGCTTCAGGGTGGCGATTGCGCGGAAAGCTTTGCCGAATTTTCGGCCGACAACATCCGCGACACGTTCAAGGTGCTGTTGCAGATGGCCATCGTGCTGACCTGGGGCGCCAAGCTGCCGGTGGTCAAGATCGGCCGCATGGCGGGACAGTTCGCCAAGCCGCGGTCCGCGCCGACGGAAACGGCGGGCGGGGTGGAACTGCCCTCCTACCGGGGCGACATCATCAATGGCTTCGATTTCACCGCCGAATCGCGCGAACCCGACGCGGCGCGGATGTTGCAGGCCTATACGCAGGCGGCCGCCTCGCTGAACCTGCTGCGCGCCTTTTCCACCGGCGGTTTCGCCGACATGCACCGGGTGCAAAGCTGGATCTCCGGCTTCACCGAGGAAGACGAGGCGCAGAAATACCGTGAGGTCGCGGGCCGGATTCAGGACGCGATGGACTTCATGGGCGCCGCCGGCGTCACCTCGCAGAACGTGCATCAGATGGGCGCGGTCGATTTCTACACCAGCCATGAGGCGCTGCTTCTGGAATATGAAGAGGCGCTCTGCCGGATCGATTCCACCTCGGGCCAACCCATCGCGGGGTCGGGCCACATGATCTGGATCGGCGACCGCACCCGTCAGCCCGACGGCGCGCATGTCGAATTCTGCCGTGGCGTGATGAACCCGATCGGCCTGAAATGCGGCCCCTCGCTGAGCGCCGACGACCTGAAGGTTCTGGTCCGCAAGCTGAACCCCGACAATGAGGCCGGGCGGCTGACCCTGATCGCACGCTTCGGCGCGGGCAAGGTCGGCGATCACCTGCCGCGCCTGATCCGCGCGGTCGAGGAAGAGGGTGCCAAGGTCGTCTGGACCTGCGACCCGATGCACGGCAACACGATCAAGTCGGCCTCGGGCTACAAGACCCGTCCGTTCGAGTCTGTGCTGCGCGAGGTGCGGGAGTTCTTTGCGGTCCACAAGGCCGAAGGCACGATCCCCGGCGGCGTCCATTTCGAGATGACCGGCAAGGACGTGACCGAATGCACCGGCGGCGTGCGCGCCGTGACGGATGAGGATCTGTCGGACCGCTACCACACCGCCTGCGACCCGCGCCTGAACGCCTCGCAATCTCTGGAACTGGCCTTCCTTGTCGCCGAGGAATTGCAGGACCGTCGCGAAATGCAAAAAGCGGCGGGCATGTAGCCCGCCGCGCACTATGGCATTTCGGGTTTGCACTGACCCAGAATTCGAACTTATTTCGTTCGAATTCTGATACTTGCTTTCTCAACGCAAACCCGAAACGCTTTGGTACGCACTTTCTGGCAAAGGCGGGGGGACGGTCGTCCGCCCGCCTTTCGCGTCATTCGGGTGCGGAGGTGACAAGGCGCAGATAGGGCCGTTCGGCGCGGTTGCCGTGCGGCCGGGCCGGGCTATAGGGCGCGGGACTGTCGGCGAACCCGGCGGTGACCGGCGCCGTAACCCGGGAGGGGGCCGTGAACGAGGGGGGCGCCGGGTGGAGATCGGCGGCGTCGCGCGTGGACCTGACCAGCGCGGTGGTGATCTGGAACCGGCGCGGGGTGCGCCCGACGGGGCCGCTTGCGACCAGACAGCCAAGCGCGCGGCTGACATCGCCCAGATCGCTTTTCATCGGCAGCAGAAGCAGCTTCGCCTCGATATGCGGGCGCCCCTGGGATACCTCCCCCTCAAGGCTCAGCTCCGCCGTTTCCGGCCCTTCGAAGACGCGCGCCAGCACCTCTTCGACCTCGGCCCGCGCGGAGGGCGCGAAGAAGGCGGTGATCGGCATCCCGCGCACTTCCATCCCCATCAGGTCGCACAGATGCACACCGGCAAGGCGAAAGCGCGCGATACGGGGCGCGATGCGTTCAAGGACGAAGGTATGTTCCAGCGCGGTTTCGATGCCGCGCGGGTCGATCTCGGAGCGGTAGGGGACATCGCGCCCGGCGCGCAGCGCCTCCCAATAGGCACGGACGACGGAGATGCTTTGAAACCGCAGGCAAGATCGCGTCTGCGCAAAGGGGACGACCGTGTCCCGTCCGTAATCATCCTGAAACATGGCTACCCCGCCTCTTCGCCGGTATGTCCCGGATATGGTCGCGTTGTGGCGACAGTCAGGTTTTGTTAACCCTACGGTCCGAGAGTTACCGAAAAGTAAATGACGCGACCTTGATACACCCGTTCGGTGTGCCAACAGAAAGGCAAAATTGTTAAATGGTTAAGCATGGCATCCGCTCCATGACCGGCTTCGCGGCGCGGCGGGGGGCGGCGGAAGGATATGACTGGCTTTGGGATATCCGGTCGGTGAACGGCAAGGGCCTTGACCTGCGGCTGCGCTTGCCGGACGGGGTCGAGGGGCTTGAACAGGCCGCGCGGGCGCGGGTTTCGGCGGGCCTGGGGCGCGGCAACGTGACGCTGTCGCTGAAGCTCGACCGCGCGGCGGGCGAGGCGGCGGCGCGGGTGAACCCCGCCGCTCTCGACGCGGCGCTGGCGGCGCTGGCCGAGGTGCGCGCACGGGCCGGGGCCGCGGGGATCGCGCTGGCCGATCCGACGGCGGCCGACCTGCTGGCGCTGAAAGGCGTGACCGAGGTCGCGGCGGCGGGCGGTGACCCGGCGGCGTTGCTTGCCGCGCTTCTGGCGGGGCTGGATGATGCTTTGGCCGACCTCATCGCGATGCGCGCCGCCGAAGGCGCCGCCATCGCCGCCGTGATCGCGGGCCAGATCGACCGCATCGCCGCGCTGGTGGGCGAGGCGGCGCTTGCCGCCGAGGCACGCCGGGCCGACAGCGCCCGGACCCTGACCGAAAACCTCGCCCGCGTCATGGCGGGCGCGCAGGCCGACCCCGACCGGGTGGCGCAGGAACTGGCGCTGATGGTGGTCAAGGCCGACGTGACCGAGGAACTGGACCGCCTGACCGCCCATATCGCCGCCGCCCGCGCGCTTCTGGCGGAAAAGGGCGCGGTGGGCCGCAAGTTCGACTTCCTCATGCAGGAATTCATGCGCGAGGCGAACACGCTCTGTTCGAAATCCGGCAATGTGGCGCTGACCCGGATCGGGCTTGACCTCAAGACCGTGATCGACCAGATGCGCGAACAGGTTCAGAACGTGGAATGATCATGAAACGCAGGGGCTTGCTCATCATCCTGTCGTCGCCCTCCGGGGCGGGAAAGTCGACGCTGGCGAAACGGCTGATGGCCTGGGACCCGACCTTGCGCTTTTCCGTCTCCGCCACCACCCGCGCGCCCCGTCCGGGCGAGGAGGACGGGCGGGAATACTATTTCCGCAGCCGCGCGGCGTTCGAGAAGATGGTGGCGGAAGGCGAGATGCTGGAACATGCCGAGGTCTTCGGCAATTTCTATGGCTCCCCCAAGGGGCCGGTTCAGGCCGCGATGGAAGAGGGGCGCGATACGCTTTTCGACATCGACTGGCAGGGCGGGCAGCAGATCCGCAACTCGGTCCTTGGCAAGGATGTGGTGTCGATCTTCGTCCTGCCGCCCTCGATCGCCGAACTGGAACGCCGGTTGAGGTCACGCGCGCAGGACAGCGATGAGGTGATCGCGGGCCGGATGGCCAAGTCCGAGGCCGAGATCAGCCATTGGGCGGAATACGACTATGTCCTGGTCAACGACGATCTGGACCGGGCCGAGGCGGATCTGAAGACGATCCTGACCGCCGAACGCATGCGCCGCGACCGTCAGCCGGACCTCTCCGGCTTCGTGCGCGGCCTGAACAGGGAGTTTGATGCGCGATGATCTATACGCTGGACGGGGTCGCCCCCACCATCGGCCGCGATGTCTGGATCGCGCCGGGGGCGCATGTGATGGGCAAGGTCGTGCTTGAGGATGAGGCGGGCATCTGGTTCGGCGTCACGCTGCGTGGCGACAATGAGGTGATCCATATCGGGCGCGGGACGAACGTTCAGGAGAATGTCGTCTGCCACACCGACATGGGCTTTCCCCTGACCGTGGGGGCGGATTGCACCATCGGCCACAAGGCGATGCTGCATGGCTGCACCATCGGCAACGGCACGCTGATCGGCATGGGGGCGACGATCCTGAACGGCGCGGTGATCGGCGAGGGCTGCCTGATCGGGGCAGGGGCGCTGGTGACCGAAGGCAAGGTGATCCCCGACGGATCGCTTGTCATGGGGGCGCCGGGGAAGGTCGTGCGCGAGCTGGATGACGCGGCGCGGGCAAAGCTTTTGGCCTCGGCGGAGGGGTATCGGGCGAACGCGCGGCGGTTCATGGCGGGGCTGCGGGCGGTGTGAGGGCTTGAGGGTGCGCCGTCCCGGACTTGCTCCGGGACCTCCGCTTGTGGCCGTAGAGGTCCCGGATCGGGTCCGGGACGGGGCATGAGTGGACTTTCGGCTCGCCTGCGGTTTGGCCCCCCTTTTGCGATCCCTACATCCTGCGAAGTCGGGTGTGTCACCCTGTGCGGGGCCTTGAGACGACACCCGCCCCGGACTTGCTCCGGGACCTCCGCCTGTGGCCGTAGAGGTCCCGGATCGGGTCCGGGACGGGGCGTGAGTGGACTTGCCGCCCGCCAGCGCTCTGGTCCCCTTTGTGATCCCCTACATCCTGCGACGTCGGGTGTGTCACCCTGTGCGGGGCCTTGAGACGCCCCCCGTCCCGGACTTGCTCCGGGACCTTTGCTTGTGACTGCCGGGGTCCCGGATCGCGTCCGGGGCGTTGGCGCATGAAAGGCTCCGGCCCCTTGCCCCGCCACGGACCGCGTTCCGCCTGCATGGCGCGTCCCGGCTCTCCCGTTCCGCGGCCCGCCGGTCCGGCTTACCCCTCGCGCCTCTCCCGCCCCGCGCGTCCACCGCGTCTTTGCCGCAGCCTTGGCGCGCGTTCGGGCAGTTCCGCCATCACCGCGCGGCGTTCCTCCGCGCTCATCCGGCCCCAGCCGGCGATCTCCTCGACCGAACGCAGGCAGCCGACGCAGATCCGTTCAACCGGATGGACCACGCAGACCTTCACGCAGGGGCTTTCGATCTCGTCGCGTTTCCAGATCCGGTCGTTCATGACTGCCGCCTCAGATGCCCGATCCTGTCGAGCGCACCTTGAAGGATATACCCGGCCGCGACATGATCAATCACCTCGGAGCGACGTTTGCGCGACGTATCCGCCTCAAGAAGCGCGCGTTCGGCGGCGACGGTGGACAGGCGTTCGTCCCAGAAGCCGATCGGCAGGTCGCTCAGCCGTTCCAGATTGCGGGCAAAGGCGCGGGTCGACTGGCAGCGCGGGCCTTCGCTGCCGTCCATGTTCATCGGGAGACCCAGGATCAGGCCGCCGATCTCGCGCTTGGCGCAGATCGCCAGCAACGCCGCGGCGTCGAGCGTGAATTTCTTCCGCCGGATCGTCTCAAGGGGTGTCGCCACCGACAGCCGCCGGTCGGAAACCGCGACGCCGATGGTCTTTTCGCCAAGGTCCAGCCCCGCCACGGCCCGGTCGCGGGGCAGGGCGGCGGCGAAGCCCTCGATCGTGTCGCAGATCATCCGCCGACACCGGCCTGTTCGGCCGCCGACCGCAGCGCCGACAGCGCATCTTCCTGCCCGGCAAAGGCCACCTGCGCCTTGTCCCAGGCCTCTTTCGCCTTCTCGGTATCGCCCAGCACGCCCAGCGAACTGATCAGCCGCGCCCATTCCTCGACGCTGCCGCCGTCGCTGTAAAGCCGTTCGGACAGTTGCCCGACCATGCCCCGGATCATCTCCATCCGGTCCTCGGTCGACATATCCGCCGCCGCCGCGACATCGTCCGCCGAGGGGCCTTTCAACGCGCCCGCCATCGGCGCGCCGGGGGGCGGCGGGGGCATGTAGCGCACCCCGGCGGCCGAGGCGAGCATCCCGATCTGGTCGCGGATCGGCGCGATCCAGGGCGCATGTTCCGGCCCTTCTTCAAGCAGCGCGCGCCAGAAGTCGAAGGCAAGGTCGGGCCGCCCGGTCTGCGCCCACATCAGCCCGACAAAGAACCGCGCGGTGCCGTTCTTCGGATCGCGCGCCAGCGCCTCGCCCGCCGCTGCCTCGGCCTCAGGCGAGACATAGCCACCGGCAGCCAGGATGGAGAGATCGGCCAGCGTGGCATAATCGGTCGCCGTCGCATCCGCCCCGGCGATCTCGATCACCTTCTTCTGCGCGGCGATCGCGGCAGAGAAGTTGCCCAGCTTCGCCTCGTTGCGCGCCAGAAGCTGCTGCCCCGTCAGGTCGTTCGGATTGGCCGCGACGGCGGTGCGCAGGCGGTCCATCAGCTCGGCATATTTCGCGTCTGGCGGTGTCACGGCGGGCAGGTCGGCCTTCGCCTCGGCCTCGGCCTGCGAGGGGCGGTCGGCGCGCAGCACCTTCGCCCGCTCGATCCGGTCGGCGATCGGCAGGTCGGGATAGCCCGGCGCGCCGACGTCGCGGTAAAGCCAGAAGGACCCGCCCAGAAGCGCCAGCACCGCGAAGACCGGCACGAAAAGCGGCCCGCGCACGGCCCCGGCGCCGCGATCCTTCAGCACCCGGTCGGCGTCGAGGATACGGCGCGAAATCTCGATCCGGCTGCGCTCCGCCTCGGCGGCGCTGATCGTGCCGCGTTCCGCGTCACGCTCCACCTCGGCCAACTGGTCGCGGTAAAGGCCAAGGTCTGCCTCGGCGGCGGACCGCAACCCCGCGCCGCGCCGCATCACCGCGCGCAAGAGAAGCGCGGCAAGGACCAGTGTCAGCAGGGCGGCGGTCATCCAGAACGTCATCGTCTCTCCCATGCCCGGCACCGGCGGGCGATCCCCGCTGACTTAAGGCTTTCGCGGCCCTTGCGGAAGGGCAAAGCCCCGATGCGCCGGGCGCCCTGTTGTCGCATCCGGGGACAATGTCGTATTTCGCCCGATTGCGACGCATGGCACTATGTCGCAAACCGCGCGGCGCTTCATCACTCCACCGAGTAGACGCGGCGCGCCTGAGGAAGGGGATTCGCATGGGGATGAAACGCTATTCCGCCTTTGCCATCGCGAAGGGCGCGATGTCCTGGCATCAGAACTGGGAACGCGCCTGGCGCAGCCCCGCGCCCAAGGCGAAATACGATGCCATCATCGTCGGCGCCGGGGGGCATGGTCTGGCGACCGCCTACTATCTCGGCAAGAATTTCGGCATCACCAATGTCGCGATCATCGAGAAGGGCTGGCTGGGCGGCGGCAACACCGGGCGCAACACCACCATCATCCGGTCGAACTACCTTCAGGACCCCTCTGCCGCGATCTACGAAAAGGCCCGTTCGCTTTATGAGACGATGTCTCAGGACCTGAACTACAACGTCATGTTCTCCCCCCGTGGTCTCCTGATGCTGGGGCAGACCGAACATGAGGTGCGGGGCTACAAGCGCACGGTCTATGCCAACAACCTGCAAGGGGTCGAAACCCGCTGGATCGGCCCGGCGGAGGTCAAGAAGCTGGTCCCGATCATCAATATCGACGGGCCGCGCTATCCGATCCTTGGCGCGCTTTATCAGGAACGCGGCGGCACCGCGCGCCATGATGCGGTGGCCTGGGGCTATGCGCGGGCCTGTAGCGCGATGGGCATGGACGTGATCCAGCAGACCGAGGTTACCGGCGTGAAGACCGAGGGCGGCAAGGTCACGGGCGTCGAGACCACGAAGGGCTTCATCGGCTGCGACCGGCTCGGCATGGTCGTTGCCGGTCATGCCAGCGTTCTGGCCGAGATGGCGGGTTTCCGGCTGCCGATCGAAAGCCTCGCGCTTCAGGCGATGGTCAGCGAACCGATCAAGCCCGCCATCGACGTCGTCGTGATGGCCAACACGGTGCATGGCTACATGAGCCAGTCGGACAAGGGCGAGTTGGTGATCGGCGGCGGCACCGACGGGTTCAACAACTACACCCAGCGCGGGTCCTTCCACCATATCGAGGAAACCGTTCGGGCGCTGGTGGAAACCTTCCCGATCATCTCGCGCCTGAAGATGCTGCGCCAATGGGGCGGGATCGTCGACATGACCGGCGACCGCTCGCCCATCCTGTCGAAGACGCCGGTCGATGGCATCTTCGTCAACTGCGGCTGGGGAACGGGCGGGTTCAAGTCGATCCCCGGATCGGGCTGGGCGATGGCGGAACTGATGGCGCGGGGGTCTTCGCCCCTGACCGAGGAGTTTTCCATGTACCGCTTCCGCGAGGGGAAATTCATCGACGAAAGCGTCGCCGCGGGGGTGGCGCATTGATGAAGTTGCGATTGCTCCATTGCAACGGTGCCGCGCGGGCGGCGCCCGTCCCGCGCGGGGTGGGCGAGAAGCGCCCGCCCCGTGGGGGGCGGGTCGGGCGCTGCCCGTGCTTGCGCACGGGCGGAAGGACCCCACTGATGCGATCAAAGTCAAAACAAATGGTTGGGCTTAAAACATGCTGACCCTTGAATGCCCCTATTGCGGCGTGAAGGCCGAGGAAACGGAACTCCAGCCGGGCGGCGAGGCGCATCTGAAGCGTTACGGCCCCGGTTCGACGGATGAGGAGTTCGACGGCTACATGTTCAGCCGCAAGAACCCCAAGGGTGTGCATTTCGAACGCTGGCGCCATGCCTATGGCTGCGGCAAGTGGTTCCTTGCCGCGCGCTGCACCGCGACGCTTGAGGTCTTCGGCACCTATCCGGCGCAGACCAGCGAACCACCGGCGGAGTTGCAGGCGAAGATCAAGGCAAAACGCCCGAACTGGGAGGGCTACAAGTGAGCACGCGTCTTTCCAAGGGCGGTCGCCTGATCGACCGCAGCAAGCCGATGGGCTTTACCTTCAACGGCAAGCGGATGCAGGGCTATCAGGGCGATACGCTCGCCTCGGCGCTTCTGGGCGCGGACCAGATGCTTGTCGGCCGGTCCTTCAAGTATCACCGCCCGCGCGGCATCGTGGCGAGCGGCGCGGAAGAGCCGAACGCGCTTGTCGGTCTGGGGCAGGGCGGCCGGTTCGAACCGAACCAGCGCGTGACCACGACCGAGCTGTTTGACGGCGCGGTGACGGAAAGCCAGAACCACTGGCCCAGCCTCGATTTCGACGTCGGCGCGGTCAATGACAAGCTCTACAAATTCTTCCCGGCGGGGTTCTACTACAAGACCTTCATGTTCCCCCGCGCCGCGTGGAAACATGTCTTCGAACCCATCGTCCGCCAGTCCGCGGGCCTTGGCAAGGTGCCGACCGCGCGGGACGAGGATCGTTACGAATACGCCTATGGCTTCGCCGATCTGGTGATCGTCGGCGGCGGTATCGCGGGCCTGACGGCGGCCTTGTCGGCCGGTCGCAAGGGCCAGCGCGTCTGGCTGATCGAGCAGACCGCCCATTGGGGTGGCCGCGCCCCGGTCGATGGGGTGGAGATCGACGGAAAGCCCGCCGATGAGTGGGTGAGGACCGCCGTAGAAACCCTTGAGAAGATGGAGAATGTCACGCTCCGCCTGCGCACGATGGCATCGGGTCTTTACGACCACGGTTATCTGCTGGCCTATGAGCGTGTCGCGGACCATACCCCCGGCGACGGGCGGCCGCGTCACCGCCTGTGGCGGATGCGCGCGGGCCATGTGATGACCGCGACCGGGGCCATCGAACGGCCCTTGTCCTTCGCGGGCAACGATGTGCCGGGCGTGATGCTCGCCTCCGCCGTGCGCGACTATGTCGCCAACTGGGCCGTCAGCCCCGGCGACCGCACGGTGATCGTGACCAATAACGACGACGCCTATCGCACCGCGCTGACGCTTCTGGAGGCCGGGCTTGCCGTCCCCGCCGTCATCGACGCGCGGCCCGAGGCGAAAGGCGCGCTGCCCGAGGCCGTGCGCGCCCGTGGTGTGCGCGTTTTGACGGGGCATGGCGTGGCCAAGGTCAAGGGCGCCAAGCGTGTCACCGGCGTTTCCGTCTGCATGCAGGCGGGCGAGGGGGCCGAGATCGAGACCATCGCTTGCGACGCCATCGCCATGTCCGGCGGCTGGTCGCCCGTTGTCCACCTCTGGTCCCATTGCGGCGGCAAGCTGACCTGGGATGAGGATCACGCGATGTTCCGCCCCGATCCGACCCGTCCCGCGACGGGCGCGGATGGCGCCGCCATGGTCACCGCCATCGGGTCCGCCAACGGGATGCTGCGCGCCGCCGATGCGGTCGCCGACGCCCATATGGCCGCGGGCAGCGAAGGCACCGCCCCCAAGGCCGTCAGCGCCGAAGAGGCGCCGATGTCCCCGGTCTGGATCATGCCTGAGGGCGCAGGCCCGGCGCTACGGATGAAGATGTGGCTGGATTATCAGAACGACGTGAAGGTGTCGGACGTGCAACTCGCCGCGCGCGAGGGCTATGAAAGCGTCGAACATACCAAGCGCTACACCACGCTCGGCATGGCCACGGATCAGGGGAAGCTGAGCAATATCAACGGTCTCGCCGTGCTTTCTGACGCTTTGCATCAGGCGATTCCGGCGACCGGCACCACCACCTTCCGCCCGCCCTATACGCCGATCAGCATCGGTGCCATCGCCGGCGAGGCGCGGGGAGAGATCTTCCAGCCGCTGCGCAAGACGCCGATGCATGACTGGCACGAGGTGCATGGCGCGCATTGGGAACCCGTCGGCCAGTGGCGGCGGCCCTATTGCTACCTGCGCACGGGTGAGGGCGTGCATGACGCCGTGAACCGCGAGATCCGGGCGATCCGCAACTCCGTCGGCCTGCTCGACGCCTCGACGCTGGGCAAGATCATCGTCAAGGGGCCGGACGCGGGGCGCTTCCTCGACATGCTCTACACCAACATGATGTCCACCCTGGCGGTCGGCAAATGCCGCTACGGGCTGATGTGTACCGAAAACGGCTTCCTCAGCGATGACGGCGTCGTCGCGCGGCTGTCCGAGGATACCTGGCTGTGCCACACCACGACCGGCGGGGCCGAACGTATCCACGGCTGGATGGAAGACTGGCTGCAATGCGAATGGTGGGACTGGAAGGTCTATACCGCCAACGTGACCGAGGAATATGCGCAAGTGGCCGTTGCCGGTCCGAATGCGCGGAAAGTCCTTGAAAAGCTCGGCGGCATGGATGTGTCGAAAGACGCCCACGGCTTCATGGAATGGCGCGAGGGCACGCTTGGCGGCTTCCGCGCGCGGGTCTACCGGATTTCCTTCTCGGGTGAGCTCAGCTACGAGATCGCCGTCCCCGCCAGCGAAGGCCGCGCCTTCTGGGACGCGCTTCTGGCGGCGGGCGAGGAATTCGGCGTGACCCCCTATGGCACCGAGGCGATGCATATCATGCGGGCCGAAAAGGGCTTTATCATGATCGGCGACGAAACCGACGGCACGGTGATCCCGCAGGACCTGAACCTGCAATGGGCGATTTCCAAGAAGAAGACCGACTATCTCGGCAAGCGGGCGCAGGAACGCTCCTACATGGTCTCGCCCGACCGCTGGAAGTTGGTCGGTCTGGAAACGCTTGACGGCAGCGTGATCCCGGACGGCGCCTATGCGGTGGCGGACGGGGTGAACGCCAACGGCCAGCGCAACATGCAGGGCCGCGTGACCTCTACCTACTACTCGCCGACGCTGAACAAGGGCATCGCGATGGGTCTGGTGAAACACGGTCCCGACCGGATGGGCGAGGTGCTGGACTTCCCCGTCGATGACGGCAAGGTGATCAAGGCGCGGATCGTCGATCCGGTGTTCTACGACAAGGATGGAGAAAAGCAAAATGTCTAAGGCTGTCAGCGCCTTGGAGGGCGTTTCTCACAAAGGGTTCGCAGAGGTGGCCGAGGCCGGCCTGCGCGGCATGATCACGGTCAGGGGCGATCTGGCCTCTGGGGCGATGAAGAAGGCGGTGAAGGCCGCGACCGGCACCGCATTGCCGGCGCCGCGCCGGATCGTCATCGACGGTGACAAGGCCGCCGCCTGGATGTCGCCGGACGAGCTTTTGATCCTGGTGCCCTATGAGGCCGCGCAAGACACGGTCGCCGCGCTGGAAAAGGCGCTGGCGGGGGAACATCACCTTGTCGCCGATGTCTCAGACGCCCGCGCGGTCTTTACCATCAAGGGCGCCAGGGCCGATCAGGTGCTGACGAAGCTTTGCCCGGTCGACATGGCGACGCTGGCCGAGGGGGAGATCCGCCGCACCCGCGCCGCCCAGGTCGCCGCCGCCTTCTGGAAGTCGGAGGCAGAGACCTTCACGCTGGTCTCCTTCCGCTCCGTCGCGGGCTATGTGATGGGCCTTCTGGAAACCGCCGCGCGCGCCGGTGGCGAAATCGCCTGAACCACGTCTTTAAAGCGTTTCGGGTTTACGTTGAGAGAGCAAGTATCAGAATTCGAACGAAATAAGTTTGAATTCTGATTCTGTGTAAACCCGAAATGCGATAGCGGCTTGAACTCCGTCAGACCTGCCATCAGGATGACAGGCGAAGCTTGTCATCAATGGTGATATTATGTCTGTTTTCAAACCGTTATTGCTTCTCGTCGGCGCGCTTTCCTTCGCCTCGGCGGCCCATGCCGCCCCACAATCCTGGCAATGTGACGTCAGCCACACCACCCGCGCGGGCTGGATCACCGACAGCTATTACTTCAACCTTGGTCCGGCGGGGGATCAGGCGGAAGTGATCGACGGCGTCATCAACTACTTCGAGAAGGATTTCATCCCCGCGAAGGTGGTCAAGGACGATGGCGAGACGATCAAGCTGAAATGGGAATACCGCGCCATGGGCGCGTCCTCACGCCGCGTGACCATGCGCTTCGACGCCCGGATCGACCGCCGGGCGGGGCGGTTCAGCATCTCCGCGATCCCGCTTGGTTATGACAACAGGGAAAGCAAGACGGGCCGCTGCACGGCGGTCAAGGGGCCGCTGCGTATGTGACGCTCGCGTGTCGCCCGCGGTCTGATCTTCTTCCCCGATCTTCTTCGTTGTCCAAATACTCTCCGGGGGTCCGGGGGCGGAAAGCCCCCGGCGCGCGCCCTCAAACAGCCCCGCCGCCCCTTGACCTTCGGAACCCGAAGGGTCTTAGTCGCGTTGAAGTTTCGAAGCGCGCGAAAAGGAGCGAACCATGGCTTTCACCCTTCCCGATCTTCCCTATGCTCATGACGCGCTGGCGTCGCTTGGCATGTCCAAGGAAACGCTGGAATATCACCACGACCTGCACCACAAGGCCTATGTCGACAACGGCAACAAGCTGATCGCCGGGACCGAGTGGGACGGCAAGTCGCTGGAGGACATCGTTACCGGCACCTACCAGTCCGGCGCCGTGGCGCAGAACGGGATCTTCAACAACGCCTCGCAGCACTGGAACCATACCCAGTTCTGGGAAATGATGGGTCCGGGCGGCGACAAGATGCCGGGCGATCTGGAAAAGGCGATCACCGAAAGCTTCGGTTCGGTCGACAAGTTCAAGGAAGATTTCGCCGCCGCGGGCGCCGGTCAGTTCGGTTCCGGCTGGTGCTGGCTGGTCAAGGACAAGGATGGCAGCCTGAAGGTCACCAAGACCGAAAACGGCGTCAACCCGCTTTGCTTCGGCCAGACCGCACTTCTGGGCTGCGATGTGTGGGAACATTCCTACTACATCGACTTCCGCAACAAGCGCCCGGCCTACCTGACGAACTTCCTCGACAAGCTCGTGAACTGGGAAAACGTCGCCTCGCGCCTCTGATCCGGGTCACCTGATCGCGAAGGGCCGTCGCGTTTGCTGCGGCCCTTTTGCGTTCGGGTGCCCTATCCGAAAGCGGCGCTCAGCGCCGCTTCCACCTCCTCCACGCTGGCGGCGATCTGGACGAAACCGGACAGCGTGGGGTCGGCGAAACCCTCGGCCACGATGCGTTTCAGAAGCGCGACCAGCGGGTCCCAGTAGCCTTCGGTATTCAGAAGCACGATCGGTTTTTCGTGCAGGCCCAGCTGGCGCCAGGTCAGCACCTCGAAGAATTCGTCCAGCGACCCGCCGCCGCCCGGCAGCACCACGATGGCGTCGCAGTTCATGAACATCACCTTCTTGCGTTCATGCATCGTCTCGGTGACGACGAAGGTCGACAGGTCGCGCTTGCCGACCTCGCGGTTCAGCAGGTGGACCGGGATCACGCCGAAGGTCTCGCCCCCCGCCGCCTGGGCGGTGCGCGCGACCTCGCCCATCAGGCCGACATCGCCCGCGCCATAGACCAGCCGCCAGGCGTTGCGGGCAAGCATGGCGCCCATGCCCCTGGCATCGGCGGTATAGGCGGGCCGCGCCCCGGCGCGCGCGCCGCAAAAGACACAGACAGAGGCTTTCGGTGCGGGCATGGGCATCCTCGATCAGCAGTTTCTTTGACCCGTGATAGCGGCGTTGCTATGGTCTCTCAAGCGCGGTCGGGACAACGCGCAAACGGGGGATCTGGATGAGCGAAGACAAGGGCGCGGCCGCTGCGGGCAGCAGCGGGGTGAAGTGGGGCCTTGGCCTGCTGGCCGGGGCCGTGGTGGCCCTTGCCGTCTGGTATTTCGGTTTGAGACCTGATGAGGGCGCCCCCCCGGTGCCGGTCAGCGCGCCTTTGGCTGCGGCGCCGGAGGCCGTGACCGAGGCAGCGCCGGAGGTCGCCCCGTCGCAAGAGGCGCCGGAAGAGGCCCCGGCGCAGGGCGTGACCGCCGAAGGGGCGGGGGAGGTCGCCGCCCTTCCGGCAGCGGAACCGAAGGCGGCAGAGGCGGCCCCTGAGGCGACACCCGACACGCCCGCCACCGGGGCGACGCCTGCGCCCAGCTTCGATACCGTCCGCGTCGATGCCGATGGCAGCGTTCTGGTCGCGGGGCGCGCGGCCGCCGGGGCGGTGCTGTCGCTGCTTCTCGACGGGGTGGAGGTCGCCACGGCGACCGCCTCGCCCAACGGCACCTTCGCCACGCTCTTCTCGATCCCGCCCAGCGATACCCCGCGCGCGATGTCACTGATGATGACGGGCGCCGACGGGGCGACGGTCGCCTCGGAAGAAACCGTGCTGATCGCGCCCTTCGCAGCCCCCACAGCGCCGGTGGTCGTCGCCGAGGCGGAGGTGGCAGAGGTCGCGCCCGAGGCCGTGGCCACGCCCGAGGAGGGGGACGCGACGGCCGAGGTTGCCCCGGCCCCGGAACCTGCTCAGACGGTCCCCGCCCCGGAACCGCAGGCGAAGACCGATCCGGTGGCCACCCCGGCCCCCGCCGCGCCAGAGATCCTGATTGCCGACGCCACGGGGGTGCGCAAGCAGGCCCCGGCAGGCTCGCTTGCCGCGATCATCATCGACACGATCGGTTATGGCGGCGCGGGCGAGGTTCACCTTGCCGGGCGCGGTACTGCGGGCAGCTTCGCCCGCATCTACCTGAACAACGACCCGCAAGCCACTGTCGGCATTCTGGAAACCGGCGCATGGGAGGCCGCGCTGGACGGTGTCGCGCCCGGTATCTACACGCTGCGTGTCGATCAGGTCGACGGCACCGGCAAGGTCACATCGCGCTTCGAAACCCCGTTCCAGCGCGAGGCGCCCGAGGCCGTCGCGGCGGCGCTGGTGCCGCAATCCCCCGATACCGGCGCCACGACGCTGCCCGCCACCCCGGCGGTCCCCGCAGGCAGCGGGCAGGCGGCGGAGACGGGCCTGCCCCCGGCAGACGCGGAAACGCCGGGTGCGCTCGCCACCGCCGAAACCGCGCCGACGCCGGGCATCCGCGCCGGGATCGTCACCGTCCAGCCGGGCTTTACCCTCTGGCGCATCGCGCGCGAGAACTACGGCGACGGCGTTCTTTATGTGAAGGTCTTCGAGGCCAACAAGGAGCAGATCGTCGATCCCGACCTGATCTATCCGGGCCAGATCTTCAACGTTCCTGCGCCATGACCGAGGCGGTGCAGCAGGCAGAGACCTTGGGATCGGCCATGCAGCAATCGTTCAGCAGATAGGCGATCAGCGCCCCCATGGCGCGCGGGTCCACTGAATAGAAGATGTGCCGGGATTCGCGCCGCGCCCGGATCAGCCCGGCCTGTTCCAGCGTCGAAAGGTGGAACGAAAGGCGTGAGGCCGACATGCCGAATTCGGCCGCGATACCGCCCGCGCTGACACCCTTGTCGCCGCGCGCGATCAGCGCCCGGATCAGGGCCAGCCGCGTCTCATTGGCCAGCGCGGCGAGTGCGGTGAGGGCTTTACCTTGCTCCATCCTTCAACTACTCATGAACTGTTGAACGATCTCTTGATACCCGGCCTGCGATGCGCGATCAAGCGCGCTGCCGGGAATCGGCTTCATGACGGATGAGGGTGGCATGGCGGCTCAGGAAGGCTGGCGGCGCAACGTCAGGACATTGCGGCGGGTCGCGCCCTATCTCTGGCCCGATGATCACCCTTGGGTGAAGCGGCGCGTGGTGCTGTCGCTTCTGGCGCTGCTGATGGCCAAGATCGTCTCGGTCGCGACGCCGTTCTTCTACAAGGCCGCCGTCGATTCGCTCAGCGGCAGCGCGCGGGACGATTCGATGCTTCTGGTGCTGGGCGCGGTCGGCCTGACGGTGGCCTATGGTCTGGCACGGATCGGCACCACGGGGTTCAACGAACTGCGCGACGCGATCTTCGTCCGGGTCGGGCAACGCGCGCTGCGCCAACTGGCGCTTGAGACCTTTACCCATATCCACCGCCTGTCGATGCGCTATCACATCACCCGCAAGACCGGCGGCCTCAGCCGGATCATCGAGCGCGGCGTGAAGGGGGTGGAGTTCCTTTTGCGCTTCATGCTGCTGTCCATCGGGCCGCTGATCCTTGAACTGACCATGGTCACGGTGATCTTCGCGGTGCTGTTCGACATCCGCTATGCCGCCGTCGTGCTGGTCACCATCGCGCTTTACGTCACCTATACGTTCAAGGTGACAGAACTGCGCGTGAAGATCCGCCGCCAGATGAACGAACAGGATCAGGACGCCAACCAGAAGGCCATCGACAGCCTGCTGAACTTTGAAACCGTGAAGTATTTCGGTGCCGAGACGCGCGAGGCCGATCGCTATGACGAGGCGATGAAGGGCTATGAGGCGGCGGCGGTGAAGACCGGCCTGTCGCTGGCGGCGCTGAACTTCGGCCAGGCGCTGATCATCACCACCGGCCTTGTCATCGTCATGGTCATGGCGGCGCTGGGGGTGCAGGCCGGGGTGCTGACGGTCGGCGATTTCGTCATGGTCAACGCCTATATGATCCAGATCACCATGCCGCTGAACTTCCTCGGCACCGTTTACAGGGAGATCAGGCAGGCGCTGGTCGATATGGGCGAGATGTTCGATCTTCTGGGCCAACCGGCCGAGATCACCGACAAGCCCGGCGCGCCGGATCTTAAGGTCTCTGGCGGTGAGGTTCTGCTGGACGATGTGCGCTTTGGGTATGAACCCGCGCGGCCGATCCTGAAAGGTGTCACGATCCGCGTCGGGCCGGGGGAGACGGTCGCCATCGTCGGCCCCTCCGGGTCCGGCAAGTCCACCATCGGGCGGCTTCTGTTCCGGTTTTACGACGTGACCGGCGGCGCGGTGCGGATCGACGGGCAGGACGTGCGCGACATCGGGCAGGATTCGCTTCATGCCCAGATCGGCGTCGTGCCGCAGGATACGGTGCTGTTCAACGACACGATCCTTTACAACATCGCCTATGGCCGCCCCGACGCGGCGCGCGAGGAGCTGATCGCGGCGGCGAAGGCGGCGAAGATCCATGATTTCATCATGTCGCTGCCGGAAGGGTATGAGACGAAGGTGGGCGAACGGGGCCTGAAGCTTTCGGGCGGGGAAAAGCAGCGTGTGGGCATCGCCCGGACGCTTCTGAAGAACCCGCCGATCCTGCTTCTGGATGAGGCGACGAGCGCGCTTGACACCCAGACGGAGCGCGACATTCAGGACAGTCTGCGCGCCATGGCCGAGGGGCGCACCGTCATCACCATCGCCCACCGCCTCTCTACCATTGCAGACAGCGACCGGATCGTGGTGCTGGAAAAGGGCGAGGTGGTCGAAGAAGGCCGCCACGAAGCGCTTCTGGCCCATAAGGGGCGCTATGCCGCGATGTGGGCGCGCCAATCCGCCGAGGAGGAGGATGAGGGCGAGCGTATCCCGCGCCCGACGGTCCCCGGCGAGGGCGAGGATGAGCCAACCGATCTGCCCAAGGACGGCCGGTGGCGCCGCACGCTGCCCCACTGACCCGCGCAGGCTTGGCAACCGCGCGGCTTCCCGTGTAAGACGGGCCGACAGATGCCGAGGCAGGCACCGGGTTCGGGGACGGGATATGAGCGAGAGCGACAGTTTCATCGACGAAGTCACCGAAGAGGTGCGCCGCGACCGGCTCTATGCGACCTTCCGCAAATATGGCTGGATCGGCGCCGTGGCGGTGCTGGCCATCGTCGGCGGCGCGGCCTGGACCGAATGGCAGAAATCCCGCGCCCAGGCCGAGGCGGTTGCGTTCGGCGATGCGGTCATGTCGGCGATGGCGACCGACGACCCCGCCGCGCGGCTGGCCGCCCTTGACGGGGTGTCGGCCGAGGGCGCCTTTGGCGATACCGATGGTCGCGTCGCCGTCCTTGGCCTTCTGGCGGCGGACGAGGCGTTGAAAGCGGGCGACAAGGATGAGGCCAAGGCGCGGCTGGCGGAAATCGTCGCGATGCCGACGCTCGATCCGGCCTATCACGACATGGCGCAGCTGAAATGGCTTGCCGTGGCGGGGGATGGGGTCGATGCGGGCGAACGCGACCGGATTCTGGCCGATCTGGCGATTCCGGGGCGGCCCTACCGGGTGCTGGCGCTGGAACAGCAGGCACTGGTTCTGGCCTCTGGCGGCAAGACGGATGAGGCGATCGTGGCGCTGAAGGCGCTGCTTCAGGATGCGGACGTTCCGGCGGGCTTGCGTCGCCGGGCGACACAGTTGATTGTGGCGCTAGGCGGCACACCGGACGCGGCATAAGGCCGGGACGGCCATGGCAGGGTGCGGCAAGCGACAAGGGAAGGGGCGAGCGGTGTTGGTGAAGGTTTCCTCAGGGCTCGGGGCGTTCGCGCTTGTCGCGGCGCTGGCCGGGTGCGGCAACAAAGAGACGATCCTTCAGGGCCTGCGGCAGGACCCGCGGACAGCCCGGATCGGGCAGGAAGCCGAACCGGGCGCGCTGGCCCCCGCGCCGGTCGTGGCACAGCCGATCTCGCTTCCCGGCGCGCGGACGAACGCAGAGTGGACCCATCGCGGCGGCACCGTCACCCATGGCATCGGCAACGTCGCCCTTGGCGCGTCGCTGACGCAGGTCTGGGCCGCGCCGATCGGTGAGGGCGAGAACCGCAAGCACCGCATCACCGCCGACCCGGTGGTGTCGGGCGGGCGCATCTTCACGCTCGACAGCCGCGCGCGGGTGACCGCGACGGGCAGCAATGGCGCAACGCTGTGGCAGGCCGACCTGACGCCTGCCTCCGACCGGGCCGACGATGCCTCGGGCGGTGGTCTGGCCTTTGGCGCCGGGCTGGTTTTCGCCACCACCGGGTTCAATGAGCTTGTCGCGCTCGACCCCGCCACCGGCGCCATTGCCTGGCGGCAGAAATTCGATGCGGCCCCCGCCGGGGCGCCCGCCGTGGCCGATGGCCGCGTCTATGTGACGGCGCGGGACGGATCGGCCTGGGGTATCGACGCGCGCGACGGCAAGGTCGCCTGGACGCTGCCCGGTACGCCCGGCGCGGGCGTCACCGGCGGCACCTCTCCGGCGGTCGATGGCCGTCAGGTCGTCTTCCCCTTCGCCAATGGCCTGATGGTCGCGGCCGACCGCACCTCCGGGCAGGGCCTGTGGAACGCCTATGTCGCGGGCGAACGTCAGGGCCGGGCCTATACCTCGGTCCGTGACGTGACCGGCGATCCGGTGATCGCGGGCGGCATGGTCTATGCCGGCACCTCCGCCGGGCGGGTTGTCGCGGTCAATGCCGATACCGGGATGCCGGTCTGGTCGGCGGGCGAGGGCGCGGCGAGCGCGCCGCTGGTCGCCGGTGGCGCGGTCTTCGTCGTCAATGACGAGGATCAGCTGGTGCGCCTGAACGCTGCCTCGGGTGAGGTCGTGTGGCGCGTGGACCTGCCCTATTACGTCAAGGACAAGCTGAAGCGGCGCAAGACGATCTACACCTATTACGGCCCCGTCCTTGCGGGCGGCCGTCTGGTGGTGACCACCTCGGCCGGGTTCGTGCAAAGCTACGATGCCGCCTCGGGGCAGCTTGTCTCCTCCGCCGAACTGCCCGGTGGGGCTGCCAGCGGGCCTGCGGTGGCGGGCGGCGTCCTTTATGTGGTCAACACGCGCGGGCAGCTTCTGGCTTTCCGCTGACGCCAAGACCGTGTAAGGGGGCGGCTTCGACCCTCGAAGGATCAGGCCATGAGCTTCACGCTTGCCATAGTCGGGCGCCCCAATGTCGGCAAATCGACGCTGTTCAACCGGCTTGTCGGCAAGAAGCTTGCGCTGGTGGACGACCAGCCGGGCGTGACCCGCGACCTGCGTGAGGGCGAGGCGCGCCTGGGTGACCTGCGCTTCATCGCCATCGACAGCGCCGGGCTTGAGGATGTCACCGACGACAGCCTTCAGGGCCGCATGCGCCGCCTGACCGAACGCGCGGTGGAAATGGCCGATATCTGCCTCTTTCTGATCGACGCGCGGGCCGGGGTGACGGCACAGGATGAGGTTTTCGCCGACATCCTGCGCAAGAAGAACGCCCATGTGATCGTCGCGGCCAACAAGGCCGAGGGCAACGCGGGCGAGGCGGGTTTCCTTGAGGCCTATTCGCTGGGCCTTGGCGAACCCGTCCGCATCTCTGCCGAACATGGCGAGGGGCTGGATGAACTTTACCACATCATCCGCCCCCATGCGGCGGAGCTTGAGGCGAAGGCCGCGCTGAATGCGCCCGAGGTCGATGTGGCGGTGTCGGATGACGATGCCGAGGACGGCCCGCGCAAGCCGACACGCGAAAAGCCGCTGCAACTGGCCGTGATCGGGCGGCCGAACGCGGGCAAGTCGACGCTGATCAACAAGATCATCGGCGAGGAACGGTTGCTGACCGGCCCCGAGGCCGGGATCACCCGCGACGCGATTTCGGTCAGCGCCGATTTCATGGGCACGCCGATGCGCATCTTCGACACGGCGGGGATGAGGAAACGCGCCAAGGTCGTTGACAAGCTTGAGAAATTATCGGTTTCCGACGGGTTGCGCGCGGTGCGGTTTGCGGAAGTTGTCGTGGTGCTGCTCGACGTCGGCATCCCCTTTGAACAGCAGGACCTGCGGATCGCCGATTTCGCGGAAACCGAGGGCCGCGCGGTCGTCGTCGCCGCGAACAAGTGGGACCTTGAGGATGACAAGACCGAGAAGCTGAAGGAAATGCGCGAGGCGTTCGAACGCCTCCTGCCGCAGTTGAAAGGCGCGCCCCTCGTGACCGTCTCGGCCAAGACCGGCAAGGGTCTTGACCGGCTCCATGCCGCGATCCTGAAGGCCTATGAGGTCTGGAACCGCCGGGTGACGACCGCCAAGCTGAACCAGTGGCTTGGCGCCATGACCGAAGCGCACCCGCCCCCAGCGCCGGGCGGGCGGCGGATCAAGCTGCGCTACATGACGCAGGTGAAGACACGGCCGCCTGCCTTCGTCGTCATGTGCAACCATGCCGACAAGCTGCCTGACAGCTATTCCCGCTATCTTGTCAACGGCTTGCGGGCCGACTTTGACATGCCGGGAACGCCCGTGCGGCTGACCTTCCGCGATCAGGGCGACAAGAACCCCTTCAAGGATCGCAAGTTCCACACGCCGTCCCGGCTGCGCAAGCACAAGGACAAGCCGTCGCGGGGCGGTTGACACCGCCGGGCGGCGCGGCGTGATACTGCCACATTCGGCCGTTAGGGCGGTGCGGAATCAGCTTCAGGGGCATCCATGTTCGGTAGCGATCAGGTCCTTTTCGTCTTTCACGGTCCCTTCGGCGTCCGGGTTGAGGTTCATAGTTCCATCCTGATGCTGGGCCTTCTGGTTCTGGCCTTCGGCACCCAGTCGGCGCAACAGCTTCTCTGGGGCGTGGTGACGGTGGCGATCCTGATCGTGTCGATCTTCCTGCATGAGATGGGCCATGCGCTTGGCACCATCGTGCAGGGGCTGCCGGTGCGGCGGGTCGTGCTTTACGGCGGCGGCGGCTATTGCGAACGGGCGGCGTCCGCGTCGGCCCGGCAGCAGGAACTGATCGTGGCGATGGGGCCGATCGTGAACCTGATCCTGTGGTCGGTCGCCTCGCTGCTGTCAAACCACCTCTGGGGCCTCGCCATGGGGGCAGAAAGCGATTACGGCAGCGCGTTTTACAACACGATCTTCGTGCTGGAGCGGATCGCGACCATCAACCTTTTCCTCGCCATCTTCAACCTTCTGCCGGTGCAGCCGCTGGATGGCGGCAAGCTTTTTCAGCTTGGGCTGATGCGGGTCGTGGCGCCGGTGACGGCGACACGGATCGCGGGCGGGATCGGGCTGGTCTTCGCGGTCCTCTGGATCCCGGCGATGATCTGGATGTTCTTCACCATCGGCTGGGTGCTGTTCTTCATCCCGTCGATCCGCCAGCATTACGAGATGTACAACCTCCAGCGCTTCAAACCGCGCCGCTAAAGCGTTTCGGGTTTCCGTCGAGAACGCAAGTATCAGAGTTCGAACGAAACAAGGTCGAATTCTGAGGCAGCGTAAACCCGAAATGCTATAGCGCGACCGTCAGGCCAGCACGCCTTCCGCCGTCAGCCGGGTCTTGCCGCCAAGCCACGGCACCAGCGCTTCGGGCATCAGGACCGAGCCGTCGGCCTGTTGGCCATTCTCCAGCACCGCGATCAGGCAGCGCCCGACGGCAAGACCCGATCCGTTCAGCGTATGGACGAAATCCGGCTTGCCGCCGCCTGCCGGGCGGTAGCGCGCGTTCATCCGCCGGGCCTGAAAATCGCCGCAGACGGAGACGGAGGAGATTTCCCGATAGGTGTTCTGGCCGGGCAGCCAGACCTCGATGTCATGCGTCTTGCGGGCGCCAAAGCCCATGTCGCCGGTGCAAAGCACGACCGTGCGATAGGGCAGGCCAAGGCGTTCCAGCACGGCCTGCGCGCAATGCGTCATGCGTTCGTGTTCCTCAAGCGAGGTTTCGGGCGTGGTGATCGACACCATCTCCACCTTCTCGAACTGGTGCTGGCGCAGCATCCCCGAGGTGTCCTTGCCCGCGCTGCCCGCTTCCGAGCGGAAGCACTGGGTATGGGCGGTCATGCGGACGGGCAGGGCGGCTTCGTCGAGTATCTCCCCCGCCGCCGTGTTGGTCAGCGTGACTTCCGAGGTCGGGATCAGCCACCAGCCATTGGTGGTCTGATAGCTGTCTTCGGCGAATTTCGGCAGCTGGTTGGTGCCATACATCGCCTCATCCTTGACCAGCACCGGGGTGATGGTCTCGGTCAGCCCGTGTTCGGTGGTGTGCAGGTCCAGCATGAACTGCGCCAAGGCCCGGTGCAGGCGCGCGACACCGCCGCGCAAGAGGACAAAGCGGCTGCCCGACAGTTTCGCGGCGGTTTCGAAATCCATCCCCGGCTTGACGCCCGCGATCTCGAAATGCTCCACCGGTGTGAAGTCGAAATCGCGCGGGGTTCCCCAGCGGCGGATTTCCACGTTGTCGTTTTCATCCGCGCCGGTCGGCACATCGTCAAGCGGCAGATTGGGGATGGTCAGGAGAAGGTCGCGGAGTCTCTTATCCAGTTCCTTGGCTTCATTCGTAAGAATCTGCACTCCGGTCTTAAGAGAGCGGACCTTCTCGCTGTTCGCCTTGAAGAGTTCCTTTTTCTCTTCATCGGACTTTAGGGCCTCGATAATGGACCGCTCCGGTTTGGAGAGCTTGTTGATCTCCGCCTGAGCCGTCTCCGCCGCGAGAATCTTTGCCCGCCGCCCCTCATCCAGCGCAAGGATTTCTGCCGACATCGGCGCCACACCCGACCGGCGCGTCAGCGCGGCGTCGAAGGCGGCGGGGTTTTCGCGAATGGCGCGGATGTCGTGCATGGGATCACCTTTTCGGGTTCGTTCGGGCGCGGTTATGCCCGATCGCCGCGTCAAGGTGAACCGGGATTTATGCGCGCCCTCGATGACCGATTCCCGGGGGAACGGTTCAGCCGATCTTGCGCCGCGTTGCCATTTGAACGACATGCGACTGGGAATGATTGGAATAGGTATCCCAGGTCGGCTCATACTCATCGGCCTGATTGCCCCAGACAGTCCAACCGACACGCGGACCGCGCGCGAACATCTCAAGCCGCGGTCCGCCGCTGCACCCCTCGATCAGGTCGTATTGTTCATCGGGTTTCCGGCTGTGTTCCCGCTTCTGGCTTGAGATGATGTTCTCTTGCGTCCGCCCCTGTTGGAGGGTGCGCGCATTCTTGCCGCGCACACCGAACAGCAGAACTTCGGTCACATTTCGGAAGTAGAAGCCAACACCGCGCCGGTCAGGCCCGCCGTCTTTCCGGATCTTGTACCAGATGATATTGGATTTATAGCTAAACCCCCAGTTTTCCATGACTTTCAATCCTTCCGGCAGAAGGGCGTTGGGTACCCAGAGGTAGAGATGGGCGGTATCTGAAACGATCGCCTCGACCGGAAGGTCGCAGATCTCCCGCAGCGTCATGGTAGGATAACGAGATAGGCGCTTGTGCTCTGGTGCCATCTTCCCGGTGCGGTTCTGAAATTGCCAGGGCGGATCGGCCAGGACTGTTTTGAACCTAACCTTACCGGCTTTTGCGAGAAGATCGTCGGCTGCGGTCATCATTCGCTATCCTCCAGGTAAAGCGCCTTGGTAATTCCGAAAACCAGCAGCGGGCATCCCGCGCCGCCGCCTCCTTCAATCCTTGGAAGGAGTTTGGACATGTGAGTTGTCGAGTTCCCGTAGGACGACCCTCGTCCAAGTTGGTTAAAGATATCCTGCAGTTCGTCCGAGCGAGTGATGATCACCCCGACGCTAACCGCGCGCAGGTCGAAGAGCAGCCGGAAGTTGTTCAGGTCGCGGTCGTAGAAGGGGTCTTTGTTGTTCCATTCGATCTCGAGCGCAATGGAGTTCTTGAAACAATCAACTTTGTGGGTCGGTGAATCCAGGCGGCGGCTATCAACCTCAATCGCGGTTTGAAACTGCTTTTCAACCCAGCCACGCTTGGCAAGAAACCCGTCGATATACCCGGAAAGCTTTGACTTGTTGCCACCACCGGTCACGATCCAGCTTTTCTGAAGCCGAAACTCGGTCAACAAATCGAGAAGGTCATTCCACTCAGACGGAAAATCCTGCGACAAGATCGCGCTGGCATGCTTCCACTCATAGCATTCGTAGCTGTCGCGTATGAATGCGGGCAGTCGGGATAGCAGCATGTGGTAGTCCTTGTTGGGAACCGCAGAATATATTGAGGTCGCTATGATGGCAAGCAACCACTTGGGGTATCGGTCCCGTGAATGGGACTTTGGGGGTGGATTATCTGTGACGGTCTGGCCCCGGATCGCGCCGCCCCGGTGGGCGACGCAGCGACACCGCGCCGCCCATGCCTTGCAAAGCCCCCCTTGCGACTATAGGTTCCGCCAAAATTCGACAGGCCGGGCGATGAAGCGCCCCGATCATGAGGACCCATCCGATGTTCATCACCCCTGCCTACGCGCAGGCCGCCGGCGGCGCGGCAGCCAACCCGATCATGCAGTTCCTGCCGCTGATCCTCATCTTCGCGATCATGTATTTCCTCATGATCCGCCCGCAGCAGAAGAAGGCCAAGGAACATAAAGCCATGGTCGAGGCGCTGCGCCGGGGCGATCAGGTCATCACCCAGGGCGGCGTGATCGGCAAGGTCAGCCGCGTCAAGGAAGGCGAGAACGAGGTCGAGGTGGAAATCGCCGATGGCGTCAAGGTCCGCGTCGTGAAATCGACCATCGTGCAGGTCCTGAACAAGACCGAACCGGCGGCGAACAAGTAAACCGCCCCGGCTGACGCCCCGCGACAGACGCCCCCAGACCGACCCCATCAGACCCGAGCGCCCGACATGTTGCAGATGCCCCTCTGGAAGCAGATCCTCATCTGGGCGCTCTGCGCGCTCGGTCTGCTGACCGCTGCCCCCAACCTGTTCTACAACCGGGTCGAGCAGCACAATGACGCCGTTGCGGCCTCGACCAAGGCGGGGTTCGAGACCGACGCGCAGAAGGCCGACATTGCCGGTTGGCCGTCCTTCCTGCCTTCGGGCATCGTCAACCTTGGCCTTGACCTGCGCGGCGGCGCGCATCTTCTGGCCGAGGTGCAGGTCGGCGATGTCTACAAGTCGCGCATGGATGCGATGTGGCCGGAACTGCGCCGCGCGCTGGCCGATGCGCGGGGGGAGATCGGCGGCATTCGCCGGATGCCCTCCGATCCGACGATCCTGAAGGTCCAGATCGAAAAGCCCGAGGGCATGGCCAGGGCGGTTGAGATCGCGCGGGGGCTGGCCAGCCCGGTCGTGACCCTGACCGGGGTGGGGCAGTCGAGCCTCGACGTCTCGGTCGAGGGCGACGCGCTGGTGGTGCAGCTCAGCGCCGCCGAAAAGACCGCGACCGACGACCGCACCATGCAGCAATCGCTGGAAATCATCCGCCGCCGCGTCGATGCGGCAGGCACGCGCGAGCCGACGATCCAGCGCGAGGGTGCCGACCGCATCCTGATCCAGGTGCCGGGCATCGGATCGGCCAGCGAGCTGAAAGCGCTGATCGGCAAGACCGCGCAGCTGACCTTCCACCCGGTGCTGGGCCGCGGCGCGGACGGGAACGAGATCGCGCGGCCAGGCGAGGTGATCTTGCCCTCGCTGGATGACAAGGGCGTGTATTATCGGCTTGACGCCACCCCGGTGGTCAGCGGTCAGGACCTTGTCGATGCGCGGCCCGATTTCGACCAGAACGGCAGCCCCGCCGTCGCCTTCCGGTTCGACACCACCGGGGCGCGCAAGTTCGGCGAATATACCGCCAACAATGTCGGCCAGCTTTTCGCCATCGTGCTGGATAACGAGGTGATTTCCGCCCCGCAGATCCGCTCTGCCATCCCCGGCGGTTCGGGCCAGATCACCGGCAATTTCACCGTGGAAAGCTCCACCAACCTCGCCGTTCTTCTGCGCGCGGGGGCGCTGCCCGCGAAGATGACCTTCCTTGAGGAACGGACCATCGGCCCGGAACTGGGGCAGGACAGCATCGACGCGGGGCGCATCGCCGCCGTGGTCGGCATGATCGCCGTCGTCGCCCTGATGATCGCGAGCTACGGGCTTTTCGGCGTCTTCGCCACCGCCGCGCTGATGATCAACATGGCGATGATCTTCGGCATCCTGTCGTCCATCGGGGCGACGCTGACGCTGCCGGGCATCGCGGGCATCGTGCTGACCATCGGCATGGCGGTCGATGCCAACGTCCTTGTCTTCGAACGCATACGCGAGGAGTTGCGCACCGCGCGCGGCCCGGCCCGCGCCATCGAGCTTGGCTATGAAAAGGCGATGTCGGCGATCATCGACGCCAATATCACCACCTTCATCACCGCCGCGATCCTCTTCTTCCTCGGCTCCGGCCCGGTGAAGGGGTTCGCCGTCACGCTGGTCGTGGGCCTCGTGACTTCGGTCTTCACCGCGATCTACGTCACCCGCCTTCTCGTCGTCCTCTGGTTCGCCCGCAAGCGACCCAAGACCATCACCGTCTGAGGGAGCCGCCCCATGGCCTTTCGTCTCAAGCTCGTTCCCGAACAGACCAATATCGACTTCTTCCGCTGGCAATGGCTGACCTTCTGGGGCTCGGTCGCGTTGGTGGTGGCCTCGATCATCGCTTCGGCCGTGATCGGGCTGAACTTCGGCATCGACTTCCGCGGCGGCACCACGATCCGCACGGAATCGACCCAAGTGGTCGATGTAGGCAGCTACCGCCAGGCGTTGCAGCCGCTGGGGCTTGGCGATGTGTCGATCACCCAGGTCTTCGACCCGACCTTCCGCGCCGACCAGCATGTCGCGATGGTCCGCATCCAGGCCCAGGAAGGCGCGGAATCGATCACGCCCGAGACCATCACACGGGTCGAGGACGCGCTGAAAACCGTCGATCCGGCGATCACCTTTCCGTCGGTCGAATCCGTCGGCCCGAAAGTGTCGGGGGAGTTGATCACGACCGCCATCTGGTCGGTTCTGGCCGCCACGATCGCCATCGTCGTCTATATCTGGCTGCGCTTCGAATGGCAGTTCGCGGTGGGCGCGGTGGTCGCGCTGGTCCATGACATCGCGCTGACCATCGGCATCTTCTCGGTCTTCCAGATCAAGTTCGACCTGACGATCATCGCGGCGCTTCTGACGATCCTTGGCTATTCGATCAACGACACCGTCGTGGTCTTCGACCGGCTGCGCGAAAACCTCATCAAGTACAAGACGATGCCCTTGCGCGACGTCTGCAACCTGTCGGTGAACGAAACCCTCAGCCGGACGGTCATGACCTCCGGCACCACGCTGATCGCGCTGATCTCGCTTCTGGTGCTGGGCGGCGACGTGATCCGGGGCTTCGTCTTCGCGATGACCTGGGGCGTGATCGTCGGGACCTATTCCTCGGTCTATGTCGCCAAGAACGTGGTCCTGATGCTGGGCGTCAAGCGCGACTGGGGCAAGAAGGACGACGCGGCGGCCGGCACGCAATTCGCCGCCTCCGGGAAATGATCGAGCTGAACGAAATGCCGTTCGACGGCGCCCGTCCGGTGGACGGCTATGGCGCCGATTTCTTCCGCGTGGGGGGCGAGGTCTTGCGCGGGCATGTCCTTGTCAGCCCGGCATCGGTCCGTCTTTGGGGCGGGCTTGAGGATCGCGCGGCGCTTCTGGCGCTGGCGGGGCAGGTGGATGTGCTGCTGCTGGGAACCGGCAAGACCATCGCCCGCGCGCCCGCCGACCTGACCGCCGAGCTTGACGCCATCGGCATCGGGGTCGAGGCGATGGACAGCGCGGCCGCCGCGCGCACCTTCAATGTGCTGCTTTCCGAAGGCCGCCGCGTCGCCGCGGCCCTTCTGACGGTCGGGTAGCGGCGCGATGCTGGCGGTCCGCGATCTGGCAGCGACACGCGGCGGGCTGCGCCTGATCGAGGGCGTCTCCTTCGATCTTTTGCCGGGGCAGGCGCTGGTGCTGCGCGGGCCGAACGGGATCGGCAAGACGACGCTTCTGCGCACCATCGCCGGGCTGCAACCCGCCGCCGCCGGAACGGTCGATCTGCCGCCCGAGGGGCTGGCCTATGCCGGTCACGCCGACGGCCTGAAGGCGACGCTGACGGTGACCGAGAACCTGACCTTCTGGGCGCGCATCTTCGGTCAAAGCGACATCGGCAACGCGCTTGAGGCGATGGACCTCGTGCAACTTGCGGACCGCCCGGCGCAGAACCTTTCCGCCGGGCAGAAGCGCCGCCTTGGCCTTGCGCGCCTTCTGGTGACCGGGCGCCGCCTCTGGCTGCTGGACGAACCTACCGTCTCGCTCGACCGTGCGTCGGTGGCCCTGTTCGCCACCGCCGTGCGCGCGCATCTGGCCGCGGGCGGTGCGGCGCTGATGGCCACGCATATCGACCTCGGCCTCGACGATGCCGGGACCCTCGACCTCACCCCCTTCCGCGCCCGCTTCCCGGCGGCGGGGCAGGGCGACGGCTTTGACGAGGCCTTCGCATGACCGGCTTCTTCGTTGTGAAAATACTCCGGGGTCCGGGGCAGCGCCCCGGCCTCTCCGCGAAAGGAACCGCCTGATGCTGGCGCTCCTCCTGCGCGATCTCCGGCTTGCCACGCGGGCGGGTGGCGGCTTTGGCCTCAGCCTTGCGTTCTTCCTCATCGTCACCGTCCTGGTCCCCTTCGGCGTCGGGCCTGAGGGCGGGACGCTGGCGAAGATCGCGCCCGGCATCCTCTGGGTCGGCGCGCTTCTCGCCTGCCTTCTCTCGCTTGACCGGATCTTCGCGCTTGACCGCGAGGATGGCTCTCTCGACCTGCTCGCCACGGCGCCGATCCCGATGGAGGGGGCGGTGGCGGTCAAGGCGCTGGCCCATTGGCTGACCACGGGCCTGCCGCTGACGCTGGCGGCGCCGGTTCTGGGCGTGCTGCTGAACCTGCCGCTCCCCGCTTTCCAGCCGCTTCTTCTGTCGCTTCTTATCGGCACCCCGGCGCTGTCGATGATCGGCACTTTCGGAGCGGCGCTGACCGTCGGGCTGAAACGCGGCGGCCTTCTTCTGTCGCTTCTGGTGCTGCCGCTTTACATCCCGACGCTGATCTACGGGGCCGAGGCCGCGCGGCGCGGGGGCGAGGGGCTGGCGACCGCGACGCCGCTTCTGATGATGGCGGGGATCACGCTTGGCACGATCGCGATCCTGCCTTTCGCGGCGGCTGCGGCAATCCGCGTCAATCTGCGTTAGCCGCCGCCGTGATATGTGTATTGAGCGTGCCGGACTGAACCGTTAGCAAGGGCGCCATGTCGATCTGGGAATACGCAAACCCGAAGAAGTTCATGGAGACCTCGTCCTGGGCCTTGCCCTGGGTGACGGGTCTTGCCGTGGCAAGCCTTCTGAGCGGCCTCATCTGGGGCTTCTTCTTTACGCCGGACGATTACCGGCAGGGCTCGACCGTCAAGATCATCTATATCCATGTGCCGTCCGCGATGATGGCGATCAATTGCTGGGCGATGATGCTGGTCACCTCGCTGGTCTGGCTGATCCGGCGCCACCATGTCTCGGCGCTTGCGGCCAAGGCGGCGGCGCCGATCGGGATGACGATGACCCTGATCGCGCTTTTCACCGGGGCGATCTGGGGCCAGCCGATGTGGGGGACCTGGTGGGCCTGGGACCCGCGGCTGACGGCCTTTCTGATCCTCTTCCTCTTCTACCTTGGCTATATCGCGCTTTGGGGCGCGGTCGACGATCCCGACACGGCGGCCGACCTGACCTCGGTCCTTTGCCTTGTCGGATCGGTCTTTGCGCTGCTTTCCCGCTATGCGGTGCTGTTCTGGAACCAGGGCCTGCATCAGGGCGCGTCGCTGTCGCTCGACAAGGAAGAGCATGTGGCCGATGTCTTTGCCTGGCCGCTCTGGCTGTCGATGGCGGGGTTCGGGCTTCTGTTCCTGACGCTGGTCCTGTTCCGCACCCGGACAGAGATCCGGGCGCGGCGGCTGCGCGCGCTTGAGGCGCGGGAAAGGATGGCGTGATGGTGGAGCTTGGCAAATATGCAGGCACTGTCCTTGGGGCCTATGGCGTGACCATCGTCCTTATCCTCGGGCTTGTCTGGCAATCGCTGCGGCAATCGGCGCGGATGCGCAAGCGGCTTGAGGATCAGGAACGGCGGATGGGGCGGCATGGCTAAGGTTTCCCCCTTGATGCTGCTGCCGCCGGTGCTTTTCGCGGGCATCGCCGCGATGTTCGTCCTGGGCATGAACCGCGAGGACCCGAATGCGCTGCCCTCCACCCTGACCGGGCGGCAGGCGCCCCCGGTGGCGGTGGCGCAACTGGCGGATCTGCCGGTCTTTTCGGATGCAGATCTGAAGGACGGCAAGGTCAAGCTGGTGAACTTCTGGGCCAGCTGGTGCGCGCCCTGCCGGGCGGAGCATCCGAACCTTGAAACGCTGAAGGCCGAGGGCGTCACGATCTATGGCGTGAACTACAAGGACAAGCCCGACGCGGCGCTTGGTTTCCTGTCTGCCCTTGGCAATCCCTATGCCGCGATCGGCACGGATGAAAGCGGCCGGATGGGGATCGACTGGGGCATCTACGGGGTGCCGGAAACCTTCATCATCGACGGCGATGGCAAGGTGGTTGACCGTTTCCCCGGTCCGATCACGGAACGCTCTCTGGATGAGGTGATCCGCGCGGGATTGAAAAAGGCCGCCGCGGAGTAGCTGCTCTCCGCGGCGGCGGGCCGTCAGTGTGTCCGCGTTGCGTAGATCAGGAACAACAGCCCCAAGCCTTCCAGCCACACCATACTCGGTACAAACGGCAACCTGTTCATCAATCCCTTCACCTACCGCTCCTTTCGTCTTGCCTGTGGGTCCTGAATGGGCCGTTGCCGCGCGGGCGTCAAGAAACAGGGCGCGGGCGGGCCTCAGCGGGTTGCTGGGGGCGACAAGGGCCGGGATTGGCCCTTACCATTTCCCCAGCGCGGCCAATGAAAGGTTTCGTTAACGCTGAGTCGGGGGCGGGCATGAAAAAGGCGGACCCGAAGGCCCGCCTTGAAGGTCACGTAGGTCCGGTCCGCCGGGCCGGGGGATCAGACCCCGCCGCTCGTCGCCGAAATCTCGGCCGTGATCTGCGCGCGGGCCTCGCGGGTCAGCTGCTCGATCATGCCGGGGATGAGGAAGGCGTCGACCAGCGCCCAGATGCCGACAGCGATCAGCAGAGGAATGCCGATGATGATCGCAAAGGTCAGCACGCCGACGACGGCCAGAGCCAGCATCGCGATCGCCGATCCCGTCCGCCCGAGGTAGAACCGGTGCGCGCCCAGTCCGCCGAAGAAGAACCACAGCAGATACGCGACTAAAGTCGATTTCTTGTCATTCGCGAGCCGCTGCTCGACGAGCATTTGTTGTTCGGTTGATAATGCCATTTTTCACTGTCCACTTGTTATGTGCCTTACGGCTGGGCGCACAATCGCCGCAAAATCCAAGCATTTCAATGGCAGAGAGCAAACCGCGACGCGGCTTCGCGTCGCGGTTGGATCAGGTCATTGTCGAAGGACCACCTCAGCCCTTGGCGAGGTTGCGCAGCACATAGTGCAGCACGCCGCCGTTTTCGACATATTCCTTCTCGACCCCGGTATCGATCCGGCACTTGATCTGGATCGTCTTTTCGGTCCCGTCCGCGTAGCGGATCGTGCAGGGAACAAGGCTGAGCGGTTTCAGATCGCCTTCCAGTCCGTCGATGGAGATCACCTCATCCCCCTTCAGGCCCAGCGTCTTGCGATTGTCACCGCCGGTGAACTCGAACGGAATCACGCCCATGCCGACGAGGTTGGAGCGGTGGATGCGTTCGAACGACTCTGCGATCACCGCCTTGACGCCCAGAAGGTTGGTCCCCTTCGCCGCCCAGTCGCGCGAGGAGCCTGCGCCATATTCGATGCCGCCGATGACGACCAGCGGGGTTCCCGCCTCCTGATAGGCCATCGAGGCGTCGAAGATCGTCGTTTCCTTGCCGTCGGGGCCTTTCGTGTAGCCGCCTTCGACGCCGTCCAGCATCTCGTTCTTGATGCGGATATTGGCGAAGGTGCCGCGCATCATGACCTCATGGTTGCCGCGGCGCGAGCCGTAGCTGTTGAAGTCCTTCGGCGCGACCTGCCGGTCGGTCAGGTATTTGCCCGCAGGCGTCGTCGGCTTGAAGGAGCCTGCCGGGCTGATGTGGTCGGTCGTGATCATGTCGCCCAGAAGGGCGAGGATACGGGCGCCGTCGATGTTGTGGATCGTGCCGGGTTCCTTGCCCATGCCCTGGAAGTAGGGCGGGTTCTGGATGTAGGTGGAACTCGGCGGCCAGTCATAGGTCTCGGACTCCGTGACCTTCACGCCCTGCCACTTGGCGTCGCCCTTGAAGACATCGGCGTATTTCTTCTGGAACGCCTCACGGGTGACGACCTTCTCCACCAGCTCCGCGATCTCCTGATTGGTGGGCCAGATGTCTTTCAGGTAGACGTCCTTGCCGTCCTTCGAAGTGCCAAGCGGTTCGGTGGTGATGTCGATATTCATGTCACCGGCCAGCGCATAGGCCACGACCAGCGGCGGCGAGGCGAGGTAGTTGGCGCGCACATCCGGGCTGATCCGGCCTTCGAAGTTGCGGTTGCCGGAGAGGACCGACACCGCGATCAGGTCATTGTCGTTGATCGACTTCGAAATCTCGGGCTGAAGCGGGCCGGAGTTGCCGATGCAGGTGGTGCAGCCGTAGCCGACGAGGTTGAAGCCGACGGCGTCGAGGTCCTCTTGCAGACCGGCGGCCTCAAGATATTCGCTGACGACCTGCGAGCCGGGGGCAAGCGAGGTCTTGACCCAGGGCTTGCGGTTCAGGCCCAGCGCGCGGGCCTTGCGGGCGACCAGACCGGCGCCGATCAGCACATAGGGGTTCGAGGTGTTGGTGCAGGAGGTGATGGAGGCGATCACGACCGAGCCGTCGTGAAGCTTGTAATCCTCTCCCGCGACGGCGGCGGATTTGCGCAGGTCCGCCTTGTCGGCCACCGCGACCGCGCCGCCCTCATCGGCCATTTCCTTGGCGTCTTTCGACGTGTCGGTGCCGCGAAAATCGGTGACGACCTTGTAAAAGCTCGACGCCGCTTCGGTCAGCGCAACATAGTCCTGCGGGCGCTTCGGGCCGGAGATGGCCGGAACGATTTCGCCCATGTCCAGATGCAGGGTCGAGGTATAGACCGGATCGTAATCCGCGCCGCGCCAGAAGCCGTTTTCCTTGGCATAGGCCTCGACCAGCGCGATGCGGTCTTCATCCCGGCCGGTCTGGCGCAGGTAGCGCAGCGTCTCGTCGTCGATCGGGAAGAAGCCGCAGGTGGCGCCGTATTCGGGGGCCATGTTGGCGATGGTGGCGCGCTGCGCCAGCGGCAGGTTGTCAAGGCCGGGGCCGTAGAATTCGACGAACTTGCCGACAACGCCGTGCTTGCGCAGCATCTGGACGACCTTCAGCACCAGATCGGTGCCGGTCGTGCCTTCGACCATCTCGCCGGTCAGCTTGAAACCCACAACCTCGGGGATCAGCATCGAGACCGGCTGCCCCAGCATCGCGGCCTCGGCCTCGATCCCGCCGACGCCCCAGCCGAGAACGGCAAGGCCGTTGACCATGGTGGTGTGGCTGTCGGTGCCGACCAGCGTATCCGGGTAGGCGACTTCGGCCCCATCCTGATCGGTGTCGGTCCAGACCGTCTGGGCGAGGTATTCAAGGTTGACCTGGTGGCAGATGCCGGTGCCGGGCGGCACGACGCGGAAGTTCTGAAACGCGTTCTGACCCCATTTGAGGAAGACGTAGCGTTCCATGTTCCGCTCATATTCGCGGTCCACGTTCATCTGGAAGGCGCGCGGATTGCCGAATTCGTCGATCATGACCGAATGGTCGATGACCAGATCGACGGGGTTCAGCGGGTTGATCTTCTGCGCGTCGCCGCCCAGCGCCTTGATCCCGTCGCGCATCGCGGCAAGGTCGACGACCGCCGGAACGCCGGTAAAATCCTGCATCAGCACGCGGGCCGGGCGATAGGCGATCTCACGCGGGTTCTTGCCGCCCTTGGCGCCCCATTCGGAAAACGCCTTGATGTCCTCGACGCTGACGGTGCGCCCGCCATCCTCGAAGCGCAGCATGTTTTCCAGCACGACCTTGAGCGAGGCCGGGAGCTTCCCGAAGGAGCCAAGCCCCGCGGCCTCGGCGGCCGGGATCGAGTAATAGTCAAAGCTCTTGCCGCCGACAGACAGCGTCTTGCGCGTCTTGGCGGTATCAGTTCCGGTGACGATGGGCATGGGATCTCCCTTCAGAAGTGAAGCTCGGTCGGGGTCTTGTCAGCGTAATGCCGCAACAGGCGGCTTCGATCAAGGCTCCGTCGGGCGGCTGTATACTATTGTGTACCGTTTCGCGCAAGCCAGCATAGATCGAAATCTCTCTCAAAACCTTGATTGGCAAAAGCGCTTCGGCTTGGATATGCCCGCAAGGGGACAAGAGACGACGGAAAGACTGGACATGAAGGCACGCATCGGTGCCGCGCTGGCCGTTTGGCTTGGCGTGGCGGGATTGGCAATGGCGGACGATCAGGGGCAGGGTTCCGTGGTGGTGGAGCTTTATACCTCGCAAGGCTGTTCGTCCTGCCCGCCGGCGGATGAGATCCTGGCCGGGCTTGCCGATCGCGGCGATGTCATCGCGCTGGCGCTGCATGTCGATTACTGGGATTATATCGGCTGGAAGGATGTTTTCGGCTCCCCCCAGTTCACCGAACGCCAGCGCGCCTATGCCCGCGCGGCGGGGGCGCGCACGATCTATACGCCGCAGATGATCGTCGACGGGATGGAGCATCTGGTCGGCGCGCGGCCCGCCGAGCTGACGGCGCTGATCAAGCGCTATGAGGCGATGCCGGAACAGGCGGTGCTGGACGTGGCGCGCAAGGGCGGGACGCTGGCCATCTCTGCCCGCCCGGTCGGGCATCTGCCGCAGGGCGCGGTGGTGCAACTGGTGCGCTACAAGCCCGAGGAGACGGTCGAGATCAGGTCGGGCGAGAATGCCGGGCGCGAAATCTCCTATCGCAATATCGTGACCGAATGGCACAGCCTTGGCACATGGGACGGCAGCGCGCCCTTGTCGATGGATGTTTCGGTGTCCGATTCCCAGCCCATCGTGGTGATCCTTCAGGAACCCGGCCCCGGCCGTATCATCGCGGCCACCGCGTTAAAGTGATCCGGCGATGGCCCCGGCGATCAGCTTCGGGGCCTCGGGCAGGGTGCCGAGCGGGTCAAGCAGGACGCCGCTGAATTCCGCCTTGCGCAGCGCTTCGGGAATGTCGGTTTCGGTATGGCCCCAGCGGGCCACGAAAAGCGGCAGGCAGATCGCGCGCAGCCCGGCATGGGCGGCCTCATCGGCAAGGTGGGGCGGTTCCTCGATAAAGCCGATGCGGATCGCGGCGAAGCCGTGGGTTGCCGCGATGGCCTCGGCCGTTGCCCCGGCGGCCTGGGCCGGGTGGGGGCTGCGGCCCGATCCGTGGGCGGCGATGACCAGCACCGTTTCCGCGCAGGACCAGCCGTGGCGCTGTGCCGCCGCCGCCGCCGCGTCACCTGCCAGCGCCTTGACCTGGGGCAAGAGGCCGAAGGGCGTCAGGACGGTTCCGTCCGACACCCCCGCCTTCGCCAGACGGTCGGGCAGGGCGGTGCGGATGAACCAGCCATCGGCGATGAAGAAGGGAAAGATCAGCGGCGCGGTCAGCCCCGCCACCGCCCGGTCAAGCGCGCCGGGTGCCGCGAGCGTGGCGGACCGGATGTCCCATCCCGGCAGATGCGCCGCGACGGAGGTTGCCAGCGCCGCGATCTCCGCCTCGGCCGGGGCGGGGTCGGAGGGCTGGCCATGGGCGACGATGATGGCAGAGCGGGTCATGGGGGGAAGCCTAACGCATGTTGCACGAAAAGTGGAAACCGGTTTTCGTGCTTCCCGAACATGCGAAATCAAAGGGTTGGAGCGTGTCGCGTGACTGCGAAGGAACGCGAAACGCTCCAACGCAGAGGGTCAGGATGGCAAGGCGGGCGGGCGGCGGCCGGGCCAGTCCGTCGCCTGATGCCAGGCCGCGCCGATGGAGAGGAGTTTGGCGTCCGACCCCTGCGGGCCGAAGATCTGAAAGCCCATGGGCAGGCCGGTGGGGCCGAACCCCGCCGGGGCGGCAAGGGCGGGCAGGCCGATCAGGCTGACCGGGACGACAACCTCCATCCAGCGGTGATAGGTATCCATCCCGCGCCCGGCGATCGCCTCGGGCCAGCGCCAGTCGGCGGGGAAGGGCCAGACCTGCGCCGAAGGCAGGACCAGCGCGTCGTAGCTCTCGAACAACCGCGCGGCGCGGGCGTGCCAGCGGGACCGGACCTCGCTCGCCTCATAAACCGCCTGCGCGGTCAGGCCCAGCCCTTGCTCGATCTCCCATTGCGTCTCGGGCTTGAGAAGGGCGCGCTTGGCGGGGTTGTCCCAGAGCGCGCGCTTGGCCCCGGCGTTCAGCATCGCCCGAAGCGTGATCCAGGCGGACCAGAGCTTTTCGGCCGGATAGGGCGGCGCGACAGGTTCGACCCGCGCGCCAAGCCCCTCGAATGTCCTCAGCGCGCCCTCGACGGTGCCAAGGATGCCGTCCTCCATCGGATAGGCCCCGCCCCAGTCGCCCAGCCAGCCGATCCTGAGGCCCCGGCAATCGGCGGGGTTCAGCCGGTCGGGCAGCGCCTCCGTCCGGCAGAAGGGGACGGTGGGCGACGGCCCGGCAAGGACGCGCAAGAGGAGCAGAAGGTCTTCGGGCGCGCGCGCCATCGGGCCGTCGGTCGCAAGCGTCGCAAGGTAGGTGTCGCCCACCGCGTCCTGCGGGATCAGGCCCCATGTCGGGCGGAAGCCATAGACGTTGCAGAACGCCGCCGGGTTCCTCAGCGACCCCATCATGTCCGACCCGTCGGCAAGCGGCACCATCCGCGCCGCCAGCGCCGCCGCCGCACCGCCCGACGATCCGCCCGCGCTGCGGGCAGGGTCATAGGGGTTGCGGGTCACGCCATGGACCGGGTTGAAGCTGTGCGAGCCCTGGCCCCATTCCGGGGTGTTGGTCTTGCCGATGAAGATGGCGCCCGCCGCCCGCATCCGTTCGGCGACAAAATCATCCGCCGCAGGCACGAAATCGGCGTAAAGGGGGGAGCCATAGGTGGTGCGCAGCCCCTTCGTCGCGACCAGATCCTTGACCGCGACGGGCAGCCCGTGAAGCGGCCCGCGCGGGCCAGCCGCATCGGCCGCGCGCGCCTCGGCCAGAAGCGCGTCCGCCGGGCGCAGCGAGACGATCGCGTTCAGCGCCGGGTTGAGGGCCAAGATACGGTCGAGAAAGGCCGCCATCACCGTTTCGGCGCTGACATGCCCGGTGGCGATGGCGCTGGCCAGATCGCTGGCCGTTCGTGACGGAATATCAACCATTTGCCTGTCTCCCTTGGCGCCATCCTTGGCAGGCGGAAGGGCGCGATGCAAGAACCGCACGGATCGTTATGGCCACCGGCCCTTGCAGGCCCCGGTGCGCGCCACTAAGACTCTGGCAAGGATCGGCGCATAAGCATCGGACCCAGGGAACAGCAGCAGGCGGAAGAGCATGAAAGACCCCTTGGATATCTACATGAATACCCTCGTGCCGATGGTGGTCGAACAGACCTCACGCGGGGAACGGGCCTATGACATCTTTTCGCGCCTTCTGAAGGAGCGGATCATCTTCCTGTCGGGGCCGGTCCATGACGGCATGTCGACCCTGATCTGCGCCCAGCTCCTGTTCCTTGAGGCGGAGAATCCGTCGAAGGAAATCGCGATGTACATCAACTCGCCCGGCGGTGTCGTGACCTCGGGCCTGTCGATTTACGACACAATGCAGTACATCCGGCCGAAAGTGTCCACGCTGGTGATCGGTCAGGCGGCCTCGATGGGCTCGCTCCTGCTGACGGCGGGCGAAAAGGGGATGCGCTTCTCGCTCCCCAACAGCCGGGTCATGGTTCACCAGCCTTCGGGCGGCTATCAGGGGCAGGCGACGGATATCATGATCCACGCGCAGGAGACCCAGAAACTCAAGGATCGCCTGAACGATATCTACCACAAGCACACCGGCCAGCCGGTCAAGAAGGTCGAGGCAGCGCTTGAGCGCGACAACTTCATGTCGCCCGAGGAAGCCAAGGACTGGGGCCTGATTGACGAGATTCTGGCGGCCCGGACGGGCGAGGACGCCAAATCGTGACCCCCTCCCGCGCCGGTGCGGGCGCGGGGTAAGGGAATTTGGCATTGTGGTGATACCGGGGCTGCCCTAATCTTGTCGAAAAGGGCAGTCAAAAAGTTGAAGTTAACGCGCGCGCGAACGGGCGCGGACCGCAGAGGATGACGATGGCGACGAATTCAGGCAGCGACAGCAAGAACACCCTCTATTGCTCTTTCTGCGGCAAGAGCCAGCATGAGGTGCGCAAGCTGATCGCCGGGCCGACCGTGTTCATCTGCGATGAATGCGTCGAACTGTGCATGGACATCATCCGCGAGGAGACGAAATCCACCGGGCTGAAATCGGCCGACGGGGTGCCGACGCCGCGCGATATCTGCAAGGTTCTGGACGACTATGTCATCGGCCAGATGCATGCCAAGCGCGTGCTGTCGGTTGCCGTTCACAACCATTACAAGCGGCTGAACCACGCCTCCAAATCGGGCGATATCGAACTGGCGAAGTCGAACATCCTGCTGATCGGCCCCACCGGCTGCGGCAAGACGCTTCTGGCGCAGACGCTGGCGCGTATCCTCGACGTGCCGTTCACCATGGCCGACGCGACCACGCTGACCGAGGCGGGCTATGTCGGCGAGGATGTGGAAAACATCATCCTGAAACTGCTTCAGGCCAGCGAATACAACGTCGAGCGCGCGCAGCGCGGCATCGTCTATATCGACGAGGTCGACAAGATCACGCGCAAGTCCGACAACCCCTCCATCACCCGCGACGTGTCGGGGGAGGGCGTGCAGCAGGCGCTTCTGAAGATCATGGAAGGCACGGTCGCCTCTGTTCCGCCGCAGGGCGGGCGCAAGCATCCGCAGCAGGAATTCCTGCAAGTGGACACGACCAATATCCTTTTCATCTGCGGCGGCGCCTTCGCGGGGCTGGAAAAGATCATCGCGATGCGCGGCAAGGGATCGGCCATCGGCTTTGGCGCCGATGTGAAGGACCCCGATGCGCGCGGCGTGGGCGAGCTGTTCCATGAGCTTGAGCCGGAAGACCTGCTGAAATTCGGCCTGATCCCGGAATTCGTCGGCCGCCTGCCGGTGATCGCGACGCTGACCGATCTGGACGAAGACGCGCTGGTCACCATCCTGACGGAGCCGAAGAACGCGCTGGTCAAGCAGTATCAGCGGCTTTTCGACCTGGAGGACGTGAAGCTGACCTTCACCGCCGACGCGCTGACCGCCATCGCCAAGCGCGCGATCAAGCGCAAGACCGGCGCGCGGGGGCTGCGTTCGATCATGGAGGACATCCTTCTGGATACCATGTTCGAACTGCCCGGCCTGACCTCGGTCGAGGAAGTGGTGGTCAACGAAGAGGCGGTGGATTCCGGCGCCAAGCCGCTTCTGATCCACGCGGATTCGAAGGGCGAAAAGGCCGCGACGGCGGGCTGAGCCACCCCAGGGTTATGCGAAGGGCGCGCGGGTGACTGCGCGCCCTTTGCCTTTGCGGGGGCTTTGATGCCGCAGGGCCGCCGCGTCGGCGGCGGATCGGTCCACGCCCTCTGGACCTTGCCCGTGCCTGCGCTATAAGGGGGCAGCAACGCCCGGAGGTCCCCGATGAATTTCCTGCTTCGCCTTCTGACCTGGTGGAACGGCCAGACGCTTGGCACGCAGATCTTTACCGCCCGGCGCGGGGTGAAGGTGGGTGAGGACGATCAGGGCAACGTCTTCTACCAGACCCGCGACGGCAAGCGGCGCTGGGTGATCTATAACGGTGAGTCGGAGGCAAGCCGGGTCAGCCCCGACTGGCACGGCTGGCTGCATTTCACGTGGGATGAGCCGCCGACCAAGGCGGCGCTGCCGCACAAGGCCTGGGAAAAGCCGCATCAGGAAAACATGACCGGGACGCCGCTTGCCTATGTGCCGCGCGGCTCGATCCTGCTGGAGCATCCGGTGAAGCGGCAGGATTACGAAGCCTGGAGCCCGGACGCGCAATGAGCGAAAGCGCGACAGAGGTCCTGACCGGCGCCGGGGTGCTTGCCGTCGCGATCGGCTTCTTCGCCTATGCGGCGGGTGGCGCGGGCTTCATGCCGCGCGGCGACAGCTATGCGCTGAAGGCCAGTTTCCGGTCGGTCGAGGGGATCACCGTCGGCACCGATGTGCGCATGTCGGGCGTCAAGGTCGGCACCGTCACCGCGCTGGCGCTGAACCCGGCGACCTTCCGCGCCGATGCCACGGTCGATGTGCAAAAGGGCATCTCGGTGCCGTCGGACAGCACGATCATCGTCGCCTCCGAAGGGCTTCTGGGCGGCGCTTTCGTCGAGATTCAGCCGGGCGGCAGCCCCGACGATCTGGCCGCGGGGGATGAGATCGAGGATACCCAAGGCGCCGTCAGCGTGATTTCGCTTTTGATGAAATTCGTCGGCGGCGGGTCGAATGCGGACGAAGGCAGCGCCCCATGAAGGGGTTCGCCTGCCTTGCCCTTCTGGCACTCGCGGCCCCGGCCGCCGCGCAAGAGGTCGCAAGCGCCGGGGGGGCGGTCCTGCGCGCGCTCGACAAGAACACCGGCCTGACCGAGGATCTGGACGTCCTGGCGGGCGGCAGCGTGGAGTTCGGGCGGCTGAACGTCACCGTGTCCGACTGCCGCTATCCGGTGGATGACCCGACATCGAACGCCTTCGCGCATCTGGACATCGCCGACCGCCGCAGCGGCAAGACCGAGTTTTCCGGCTGGATGGTGGCGTCCAGCCCGGCGCTGTCGGCGCTGGACGATCCGCGCTATGACGTCTGGCTGCTTCGCTGCAAGACGAGTTGAGGCGCGGGGACCGCGACCGCGTTGAAATCCGCAGCTTTCCGCAAGGCATCGGCCAGTTGCGCCCGGTAGGCAGCGCGCGGGATTTCCACCGCGCCAAGGGACGCCAGATGCGGGGTCAGGAACTGCGTGTCGAAAAGCGTGAAGCCCGCGACCTTCAGCCGGTCCACCAGATAGGCCAGCGCGATCTTTGACGCATCGGTCCGGCGGGAGAACATGCTTTCCCCGAAGAAGGCCGCGCCAAGCGTCAGGCCGAAGACGCCGCCGGTCAGCGTATCGCCTTCCCAGACCTCAAGGCTTTGGGCATGGCCCATCTGGTGCAGCGCGTCATAAAGGCCGAAAAGCTGGTCGTTGATCCAGGTTTCGGGCCGTTCGGCGCAGGCGCGGACGACGCCGGAGAACTCGGAATTTGTTCGAATTGTATAAGTCCCCTGGCGTATTCGCCGCGCAAGGGATCGGGAAATGTGGAAATTTGACAGGGGGAAGATCCCGCGAAACCGGGGGTCGACCCAGTGCAGATCGCCCGCATCGCGCGATTCCGCCATCGGAAAGATGCCCTGCGCATAGGCAGAGAGCATGATCTGCGGGGTCAGCATGGCGCCGCCCCCGCCGAAAAGATCATCCGCCGAATTGCTGGGCCAGCCACTTTTCCAGCCAGTGGATCGAGTAATCGCCATTCTGGATGTCGGGTTCCGCCAGAAGCGCGTGGAAGAGCGGCACGGTGGTGTCGACGCCGTCCACGATCAACTCCCCCAGCGCGCGGTGCAGGCGGGCCAGCGCCTCGGGCCGGTCGCGGCCATGGACGATCAGCTTGCCGATCAGGCTGTCGTAATAGGGCGGTATCCTGTAGCCGTCGTAAAGCGCCGAATCCATCCGCACGCCAAGCCCGCCCGGCGCGTGATACTGGGTGATCTTGCCGGGGCTGGGCGAGAAGTTCGGCAGCTTTTCGGCGTTGATCCGCACCTCGATCGCGTGGCCGTTGATGACCAGATCGTCTTGGGTGAAGGACATCGGCATGCCTTCGGCCACGCGGATCTGTTCGCGCACCAGATCGACGCCGAAGATGCCTTCGGTCACCGGATGTTCGACCTGAAGCCGCGTGTTCATCTCGATGAAATAGAACTCTCCGTCCTCGAACAGGAACTCGATCGTCCCGGCGCCGATATAGTTGATCGCGGCGACCGCGCGGGCGCAGATGCCGCCGATCTCGGCGCGCTGTTCGGGGGTGATGACCGGCCCCGGCGCTTCCTCGAACACCTTCTGGTGGCGGCGTTGCAGCGAACAGTCGCGTTCGCCCAGATGAACCGCGTTGCCCTTGCCGTCGCCGAAGACCTGGATCTCGATATGGCGCGGGCGCTGGAGGTATTTCTCGATATAGACCTCGTCATTGCCGAAGGCGGCCTTGGCCTCGGACCGGGCGGTGCGGAAGGCGATCTCAAGGCCCTCTTCGTCCTGCGCGACCTTCATGCCGCGCCCGCCGCCGCCGGCGGTGGCCTTGATGATGACCGGATAGCCGATTTCCTTCGCGACCGTCTTGGCGGCGGCCGTGTCCGGCACCCCGCCGTCGGACCCCGGAACCACCGGGATGCCCAGCGATTTCGCGGTTTCCTTGGCGGTGATCTTGTCGCCCATGATGCGGATATGTTCCGCCGTGGGGCCGATGAAGGTGATGCCGTGATCCTCAAGCGCCTGCACGAAGCTGGCGTTTTCGGACAGGAATCCATAGCCGGGGTGGATCGCGTCCGCGCCCGTGATCTCGCAGGCCGAGATGATGGCGGGGATGGAAAGGTAGCTTTGCGCCGAGGAATTCGGCCCGATGCAGACGCTTTCATCGGCCATGCGCACATGCATCGCGTCGCTGTCGGCGGTGGAATGGACGGCGACGGAGCGGATGCCCATTTCGCGGCAGGCGCGCACGACGCGCAGCGCGATTTCGCCCCGGTTGGCGATCAGGATCTTCTGGAACATGGCCCCCTCACTCGATGATGAGAAGCGGAGCGCCGTATTCAACGGGGCTGCCATCCTCGACGAGGATGCGCTTCACCGTCCCGGCCTTGGGGGCCGGGATGTGGTTCATGGTCTTCATCGCCTCGACGATCAGCACCGTCTGGCCTTCCTTGACCGTCGCGCCGATGCTGACGAAGGGATCGGCGCCGGGTTCGGGCGAAAGGTAGGCGGTGCCGACCATGGGCGAGGTCACGGCGCCGGGATGGTTGGCCGGATCGGCCGGGGCTGCTGCGGGCGCTGCGGCTGCCGGGGACGCCGCAGCGGGGGCAGCGGGTGCTGCCGGGGCAGGGGCCGCCGGGGCGGCTGGCGCGGCAACGGGGGCGTATTTCGTGACCTTGACGTTCAGGCTGTCATGGTCGCCATATTCGCGCTTCACGCTCAGTTCGGCGAGGTTGCTCTTGTTCAGAAGCTCGGCCAGAGCCTCGATGAACGCCACGTCGCTGTCATGGTTGATTTTGGTCATTCCGTCCTCGATCGGTTCTTGGATGCCGTCCGTGTTCTTGCTGCGGATCTTGGCCTGTCTTTTCGGCTTATACGCGCTTGGGATGGACGAGGAAAGGCGCGAAAACGGGCGGCTTGTGTCAGGATGTCGCAGAAAATCGCGGGCCGTTAAATTTACCAGTTGATAAAAAAATGAATCGGGGGCAGCCTTTCCGCAACGAAAAGCCAGGGAGGCGCAATTGACCAATTCACCCCTGACGCCGGGTATCGTGGCGGGCCGCCTGGGCGCCGAGGCGCTGGCGGGAAACTTCGCCGACATTGCCCCCAGGTTTGACGCGCATGAGGCGCGCGTGGCGGCGGATCGCTGCTATTTCTGCCACGACGCGCCCTGCATGACGGCCTGTCCGACGACGATCGACATTCCCTTGTTCATCCGCCAGATCGCCACCGGCACGCCCGAGGCGGCGGCGAAGACGATCTTTTCGCAAAACATCCTTGGCGGCATGTGCGCCCGCGTCTGCCCGACCGAGCAGCTTTGTGAGGAGGTCTGCGTGCGTGAGGTGGCGGAGGGCAAGCCGGTCGAGATCGGCCGCTTGCAGCGTTTCGCCACCGACAGCCTGATGGCGGCGGGTGTGCATCCCTTCGCCCGCGCCAAGCCGACGGGCAAGCGCGTGGCGGTCGTGGGCGCGGGGCCTGCGGGCCTTTCGGCCGCGCATCGTCTGGCGATGAAGGGGCATGAGGTGGTGATCTATGACCCGCGTCCCAAGGCGGGCGGCCTGAACGAATACGGCATCGCCAGCTACAAGGCGCCCGGCGATTTCGCCGCCGATGAGGTGGCCTGGCTGATGAAGATCGGCGGTATCCGGGTGGAGCATGGCAAGGCGCTGGGGTCGGGGCTGACGCTTGATGGGTTGCGCAAGGATCATGACGCGGTGGTGCTGGCCGTGGGGTTGGCCGGGGTCAATGCCTTGCGGGCCGAGGGCGAGGCGCTGGACAACGTCCTGAACGCCGTCGATTTCATTGCCGGTCTGCGGCAGGCGGCGGACAAGGCAGCGCTGAGGATCGGCCGCGACGTGGTGGTGATCGGCGGCGGCATGACGGCGGTCGATGCGGCGGTGCAGTCAAAGCTGCTGGGGGCCGAAAACGTCACCATCGTCTACCGGCGCGGGCAGGAGAGGATGTCGGCCTCCGCGCATGAGCAGGACCATGCGGCCTCGGCCGGGGTGCGCATCCTGCACAATGCCGCGCCGGTCCGGGTCCATGGCAATGGCGCCGCGCAGGAGGTGGAGTTCGCCTATACCGAGGACGGGCCGGGTGGCCTGACGCTCAAAGGGGAAACCTTCCGGCTGAAGGCCGATCAGGTGATGAAGGCCATCGGCCAGGTGCTTGACGGCGCGCCCGAGGGGCTGCGGATCGAGGGCGGCAAGATCGCCGTGACGGGCGCGGGGCGGACCTCGGTCCCCGGCGTCTGGGCGGCGGGCGATTGTGCGTCGGGCGGCGAGGACCTGACCGTGACGGCGGTGGCCGAGGGAAGGGACGCCGCCGAGGATATTCATGCGAGTCTGATGGGACAGGCGGGCTAAAGCCCCGCCCTACGGGAAGGACCACGCCGATGGCCGTTCTTTTCTCAGGCTTTGAAGAAAAACCCGCCCCGGACGCGATCCAGGGCCTCCACCCCGCGCCGCAAGGTCCCGGATCAGGTCCGGGACGCGCGCAACAGGAGACCGAGACATGGCTGACCTGACCACCAACTTCATCGGCATCAAATCCCCGAACCCGTTCTGGCTGGCCTCCGCCCCGCCGACGGACAAGGAATACAACGTGCGCCGCGCCTATGAGGCGGGCTGGGGCGGGGTGGTGTGGAAGACGCTGGGATCGGAAGGGCCGCCGGTCGTCAACGTCAACGGCCCGCGCTATGGCGCGATCTGGGGCGCGGACCGGCGGCTTCTGGGGCTGAACAATATCGAGCTTATCACCGACCGCCCGCTTGAGGTGAACCTGCGCGAGATCAAGCAGGTGAAACGCGACTACCCCGATCGGGCGCTGGTGATTTCGCTGATGGTGCCGTGCGACGAGGAAAGCTGGCGCGCGATCCTGAAGGCCATCGAGGATACCGGCGCGGACGGGGTGGAGCTCAACTTCGGCTGCCCGCATGGGATGAGCGAGCGCGGCATGGGCTCGGCCGTCGGCCAGGTCCCGGAATATATCGAGATGGTGACCCGCTGGGTCAAACAACACAGCCGGATGCCCTGCATCGTCAAGCTGACGCCCAACATCACCGATGTCAGGAAACCCGCCGAGGCGGCGAAACGCGGCGGGGCGGATGCGGTCAGCCTTATCAACACCATCAACTCCATCACCTCCGTCAACCTCGACAGTTTCGCGCCCGAACCCACCATCGACGGCAAGGGCGCCCATGGCGGCTATTGCGGCCCGGCGGTGAAGCCCATCGCGCTTTCCATGGTGTCCGAAATCGCGCGGAACCCGGAAACCCGTGGGCTGCCCATCTCCGGCATCGGGGGCGTGACGACATGGCGCGACGCGGCGGAATTCATGGCCCTTGGCGCGGGCACGGTGCAGGTCTGCACCGCCGCCATGACCTACGGTTTCAAGGTCGTGCAGGAGATGATTTCGGGCCTCTCGCAATATCTTGACGAACACCAGATGTCGGTCGGGGATCTGGTCGGCCGCGCGGTACCGAACGTGACGGATTGGAACCAGCTGAACCTCAACTACGTCACCAAGGCGCAGATCGACCAGGACCTCTGCATCAAATGCGGCCGCTGCTACGCGGCCTGCGAGGATACCAGCCATCAGGCCATCGCCATGTCGGATGACCGGACCTTCACCGTGAAGGATGAGGATTGCGTGGCCTGCAACCTCTGCATCGACGTCTGCCCGGTTGAAAGCTGCATCACCATGCGCCAGCTCGGCAAGGGCGAGGTCGATCCCCGCACCGGCAAGACGGTGGGTGACTATGCCAACTGGACCACCCATCCGAACAACCCGATGGCGCAGGCCGCCGAATAGGCCGGGCTTGCCGGGCGGCCGTCCCGCGGGGCATCCTGCGGGCGGAAGGGGGCGGTCATGCAGGTTCTGAACGTCACGCGCTGGCCGCTGGTCTTCGTCATCCTCGGCGCGGCCGGGGCGGCGATCGTGCTGGCCTTTTCCTCCTTCAACCTCTTCATGTTCGCAATGGCGAATTTCGCGTTTATCGAGCGTGAGGGGTGGGAGGCGATCCGCCACGGCGCGCTCTGGCAATTGGGCGAACTGGGGGTCAGCGGCGCCATGGCGCTGGCAAGCTGGCTTTGCTTCAAGCTTTTCGAGGGCGAGTTGATCGGGCGCTACCGCAAATGGGCCGACCGCCCGCGTTAGGGCCGCAGCGGCGTGGCGGCAAGACGGTGGGCCACTATGTCGACCGCCCATCCCTACGCCCCGCCGACGCAGACCACAGAACAGGTCCCATGCTTCTTCGTTGTCGAAATACTCCGGGGGGTTGTCCATTGGTGCGCCATTGGTTCAAGCCCAATGGACGACGGGCTGGCCCCCGGCGGATCGGCGCGTGAAACGCGCCGATCCCTGCCGTCATCAGGGCGCCAGCAGCTTGCGGAACAGAGTGTCGAGGAAGCTGTCGGCCTCGGCATAGGGATCGTGGCCCTCGCCCAGCACCGCGCGGACCTGGACGTCGAAATCGGCGTAATGCTGGGTCAGCGCCCAGATGGAGAAGATCAGGTGATGCGGTGGCAGGTCGGCGATATGGCCCTGCCGCGCCCAGTCCTGCAAGACGGCGGCTTTCTCGTCCACCAGCGCCTTCAGATCGCCGGTCAGCGCTGCCATGATACGCGGCGCGCCTTGCAGCATCTCATTGGCGAAAAGGCGGCTTTCGCGGGGGTAGAGGCGGCTCATCTCAAGCTTGCGGTGGACATAGGCCATGATCTCGGCCACCGGCTCCCCCTTGGGGTCCAGCGCGCGCAGCGGGTCGAGCCAGGTATCAAGAAGCCCCGCCAGAAGCGCCTCATGGATCGCCTCCTTGGAGGCGAAGTAATAAAGCATGTTCGGCTTCGAAAGCCCCGCATGTTCCGCGATCTGGTCCAGCGTCGCGCCCCGGAACCCCTGCGCCGAGAAAACGCCAAGGGCCGCGTCCAGAATGGCCTCGCGGTTGCGGCGCTGGATGCGGGTCGCGCCCTTGCGGTTGGTGTCAGCGATCGTCATCGTTACTCTCCTGCCCTGACCCAGCTATGCGCGTTTTCGACCATCGGGTCAAATCCCGATGCGGGTCAGGCAACGGCAGTTTGCGGCGCGGGGGCGGGTTCGGGCAGGTCCACGGGCCGGGGCAGGCCGGGGGCGTCCACGGCGGGCAGGGCGGTCGCGTGGATCATCAGATAGGCGCGCCGTCCTTCGGCGAAATCGCGGTAGATCCAGCTTTCCCGCGTCCCGGCCCAAAGCCGCGCGAAGCGGCGCATGAAGCGCGGAAAGCGCCGGTCGATCTCGCGGCAGCGGCGGGCGTCGTCGGCGTCCAGCCCGCGCAGGATATGGGCGGTGACATCGGTGATGGCGGTGATGGCGAAGCCTGCCTGTGACAGCCCGTCGACCAGATGCAGCCGCGCCTCGGCCGGGTGGCAGCGGGGCGGGGTGAAATCGGCCAGCAGGAAGGCCCCGTCAGGGCGCAGCACCCGCCGCACCTCGGAAAAGAAGGCGCGCGGGTCGGTGTAGCAATGCGCGCTTTCGACGTTCACGACGGCATCGAAACTGTCGTCGGCGAAGGCCAGCGCGGTGGCGTCCCCCTGACGGAAGCTGAGACCCGGCACCCCGCCATGGACCTTGCCGCAGAAGCGGATGGCGTTTTGGGCGATGTCGCAGCCGATGGTTTCGCGCGCGCCGAAATGGCTGTGCAGATGGCGCGCCCCGCCGCCCCGGCCGCTGCCGATGTCCAGCACCCGCCGCCCGGCAAGCGGCGCCTGCCCGCCGACGGCATGGTAAAGCTGCGCCGAATAGCGCTCGAACTCCTCCTGCGGGGTGAGGATCAGCTGGGTGTCAAGCTCACCGTCCGAATAGCCGTAATTCATGAAATGCAGGTCGGTCTCGTCGCGCGTGACCCAGCCTATCAGCTCGTAAAGGTATCTGGCCCGCGCGCCGAAGAAGACCTGCGTCTCGCTCAGGCGTTTTTGAAAAAACCGCAACGTCCGACTGTCCCATTCGTCGTTTTTTCAAAGAGTGGAACCGGCAAGGGGGGCCGGTCAACTTGTCTATTTGGCGAGGTCGGGGCGAATTTCCCTGGCCCCGATCCCGCGCAGGATGATCCTTTTGACGGTTTCGGTCGCGCCCGCCCATTGCCCTGCATCCAGGGCCGCGCCGCCGTTCAGGGTTTCGATCTGGTGGCCGAAATCGGCGTAATGCTGGGTCGTGGCCCAGAGCATGTAAAGCAGGTGGCGCGGATCGACCGGGTCCATCAGCCCGTCGTCGATCCAGCGCTGGATGGCGCCGATCCGCCCGTCGGTCCATTCGCGCAGAGTGGTTTCGAGATAGTCCTGGATCACCGGCGCGCCGTGCATGACCTCGCTGGCCCAGACCTTCGAGCCGAAGGGATGGCGGCGGGAGATTTCCATCTTCGCGTCGATATAGGCGCCGATCCCCTCGACCGGGCCGGGGGCGTTGTCGAAGCTTTCCGCCGCATGCAGCCAGATCTCGAAGATCCGCGCCACGACGGTGCGGTAAAGCTCTTCCTTGGTGGCGAAATAGTAATGCAGGTTGGCCTTGGGCAGCCCGGCCATATCGGCGATCAACTGCATCGTGGCACCGCCATAGCCTGCCTCGGCGAACACTTTTTCGGCAGCCTCAAGGATCAGCCGCTCATTTTCGCGGCGGGTCTGGATGCGTTTGCTCTGGCGCTGGTTCCCGCTCATCGGCGTGGAGTTTTCCGTTGACCCATTGGGCTGGCTGTGATGCTCTCAACCTTGACCATACGGTCAGAAAACGAGTCGGCGCAAGGGGCGCGAAGATCCCGGCGGCCGAAACCGACAGGAGGATAGCATGCCCGCACCCGGAGAGAACCTCAGGATCGACAGCGCACGGCTGTGGGACAGCCTCATGGAGATGGCGAAGATCGGCCCCGGCGTCGCAGGCGGCAACAACCGCCAGACGCTGACCGATGACGACGCGAAGGGCCGGGCATTGTTCCAGACATGGTGCGAGGCGGCGGGCATGACCATGGGCATCGACAAGATCGGCAACATGTTCGCGACCCGCGCGGGTGAGGACCCGGATGCAGCCCCCGTCTATATGGGCAGCCACCTTGATACCCAGCCGACGGGCGGGAAATATGACGGCGTTCTGGGCGTTCTGGGCGCGCTTGAGGCGGTTCGGACGATGAACGACCTTGGCATCAGGACGAAACATCCGATCGTCGTCGTCAACTGGACGAATGAGGAAGGGACGCGCTTTGCCCCCGCCATGCTCGCCTCGGGCGTCTTCGCGGGCAAGCACGATCTGCAATGGGCCTATGACCGCGTGGACCATGACGGAAAGTCCTTTGGCGATGAGCTGAAGCGCATCGGCTGGGTCGGTGAGGAGGCGGTCGGAGCGCGCAAGATCCATGCGCTTTATGAGTTGCATATCGAACAAGGCCCGATCCTGGAGGCCGAGGGCAAGGATATCGGCGTTGTCACCCACGGGCAGGGGCTGCGCTGGATCGAATGCACGGTGACGGGCAAGGAAAGCCACACCGGATCGACGCCGATGCCGATGCGCCGGAACGCAGGCCGCGGGTTGGCGCTGATCACCGAGCTGGTGCATGAGATCGCGATGAAGAACCAGCCGAACGCGGTGGGCGCCATCGGCCATATCGACGTCTACCCCAACAGCCGCAACATCATCCCCGGCAAGGTCGTCTTCACCATCGACTTCCGGTCCCATCTTCTGGAGGTGCTGGACGGCATGGTGGCGGAGTTCGAGGCCAGGGCGCCGGGCCTCTGCGACGGGATCGGCGTCGGGCTGGAGTGGAAGATCGTCGGCCAGTTCAACCCGCCCGCGTTCAATGAGGATTGCGTGGCGGCGGTGCGGAACGCGGCGCAGAAGCTGGGCTATTCGCACATGAATATCGTCAGCGGCGCGGGCCACGATGCCTGCTGGATCAACGATGTGGCGCCCACCGCGATGATCATGTGCCCCTGCGTGGATGGGCTTTCCCACAACGAGGCCGAGGAGATCAGCCCGGAATGGGCGGCGGCGGGGACGGATGTGCTGCTGCACGCGGTTCTGGAGACGGCGGAGGTTGTGGGGTGAGACCCCTTGTGTCGATAGCCACTGTTCTGGCGGTGTTGTCGGCTGAGAACGCAGGCGCCGAGTCGCGACTGGATTGGGCGACTGGTGCAGGCATGGTTTTGTGCAGTGAATTGCACTCGGTTTCCGACCAAGATTTGATTGGCTGGGTGCAGGGTTATTGGACCGGTGCGAACTTGTATCTTGGTGGAACGGATCTTTGCGTCGAAAGGGCTGACATTTCAGCCCTCGATGTTTCGTCAATTCGAACATTGATCGACGTTCAGTGCGGCCCAATCAAAGATCACCCAATCATGTTCGCGGCGTTCAACGCACTCAAAGGGCTACCAACAGTGCCGGGCTCACGCGCGGCTGGTTGTGAAGGAGAATCGCAATGACCACAGTCATCAAGAACGGCACCATCGTCACCGCCGATCTGACCTACAAGGCCGATGTGCTGGTCGAGGGGGGCAAGATCACCCAGATCGGCGCGGGGCTTAAGGGCGACAAGGAACTGGACGCGACCGGCTGCTATGTCATGCCGGGGGGCATCGACCCGCATACGCATCTGGAAATGCCCTTCATGGGGACCTATTCCACCGACGATTTCGAAAGCGGCACCCGTGCCGCGCTGGCGGGCGGCACGACGATGGTCGTCGATTTCGCGCTGCCCGCGCCCGGTCAGGGGCTGCATGACGCGCTGCGCATGTGGCACAACAAGTCGACCCGCGCGAATTGCGATTACTCCTACCACATGGCCGTCACCTGGTGGGGGGAGCAGGTCTTCAACGACATGAAGACGGTGATCGAGAAGGAAGGCATCACCACCTTCAAGCATTTCATGGCCTACAAGGGCGCCCTCATGGTCAATGACGATGAGATGTACGCCTCGTTCAAGCGGCTGGCGGAACTGGGGGGGATCGCGCTGGTCCATGCCGAGAATGGCGACGTGGTGGCGGAGCTTTCGGCGCAGCTTCTGGCGGCCGGGAACACCGGGCCAGAGGCGCATGCCTATTCGCGGCCCCCGCAGGTGGAAGGGGAGGCCACGAACCGCGCGATCATGATCGCCGACATGGCGGGCGTGCCGCTTTACGTCGTCCACACCAGTTGCGAGGACAGCCATGAGGCGATCCGCCGGGCGCGGATGCAGGGGAAAAGGGTCTGGGGCGAACCGCTGATCCAGCACCTGACGCTGGATGAGAGCGAGTATTTCAACACCGACTGGGACCATGCCGCCCGCCGCGTCATGTCGCCGCCCTTCCGCAACAAGCGCCATCAGGACAGTCTTTGGGCCGGGTTGCAGTCGGGGTCCTTGTCCGTTGTGGCCACCGATCACTGCGCCTTCACCACCGAGCAGAAGCGCTACGGCGTGGGCGATTTCACCAAGATCCCCAATGGCACGGGCGGGCTTGAAGACCGGATGCCGATGCTCTGGACGCATGGGGTGGCGACCGGCCGCCTGACGCCGAACGAGTTTGTCGCGGTGACCTCGACGAATATCGCCAAGATATTGAATTGCTATCCGAAAAAGGGCGCGATCCTTGTCGGCGCGGATGCCGATATCGTGGTCTGGGACCCGGAGAAGGAAAAGGTGATCTCTGCCGGGGCGCAGCAGTCCGCCATCGACTACAACGTCTTCGAGGGGCAAAAGGTCAAGGGCCTGCCGCGCTACACGCTGACGCGGGGCCGGATCGCGGTGAACGACGGCAAGGTCGAGACCCGCGAGGGCCATGGCGAATTCGTGCGGCGCGAGGCCGGGAACCCGGTCAACAGGGCGCTGTCGTCGTGGAAGGAACTGACGAACCCGCGTCCGGTGGAGCGGTCGGGCATTCCGGCGAGCGGGGTGTAGATGAAAGACACCACCACCTCCGCTGTCATCGAAGCACGCGGGCTCGGCCTGACGTTTGAGACCAATGACGGCCCGGTGCGGGCTTTGACCGATGTGGACCTGTCCATCGGCAAGGGGGAATTCGTCAGTTTCATCGGCCCCTCGGGCTGTGGCAAGACGACCTTCCTGCGCTGCGTCGCGGCTCTGGAACACCCCACGACCGGCACGCTGAGTGTCAACGGGATGAGCGCGGATGCCGCGCGGCAGGCGCGGGCCTATGGCTATGTCTTTCAGGCGGCGGGGCTTTACCCGTGGCGGACGATTGCGGGGAATATCCGGCTTCCGCTTGAAATCATGGGGTTTTCGCGGGCCGATCAGGAGGAACGGATCGAGCGTGTCCTGTCGCTTGTGGACCTTGAGGGCTTCGGCAAGAAATACCCCTGGCAGTTGTCGGGGGGGATGCAGCAACGCGCCTCCATCGCCCGCGCCCTGGCTTTCGACGCCGATATCCTTCTGATGGACGAGCCGTTCGGGGCCTTGGACGAGATCGTGCGCGACCGGCTGAACGAGGAGCTTCTGAAGCTTTGGGCGCGGACGGAAAAGACCATCGGCTTCGTCACCCATTCGATCCCCGAGGCGGTTTATCTGTCGACCCGGATCGTGGTGATGTCGCCCCGTCCGGGGCGGATCACGGATGTCATCGAAAGCACCCTGCCGCGCGAACGGCCGCTCGATATTCGCGACACGCCGGAATTCATAGCGATTGCGCACAGGGTGCGGGAAGGGTTGAGGGCAGGACATGGCGATGAGGTTTGAGGGCTGCAAGGCAGGCGTCGCGCGGCGTCTTTCGGTTGCGTTCGGGGGGCTGTCTGCCCCCCGGCCCCCCGAAGGTATTTCCGGCAAGATGAAAGCGGGCATGGCGGGGCTGGTGCTTTGCCTTGTCGCCGGGCCGCTGGCGGCGGAGGGGGGCGGTGACCGGGTGACGGTCGATGGCTTTCACGCCATGGCGGTGATGACCGGGGATGCGGATTGGCAGAAGGCCTGGAAGGAGGTGCCGCCGGAGGATGCGGTGGCGTTGCCCGAAGTGACGGCGTTGAAGGTTGGCGACAGGGCCTGGATGGTCACGGCCTTTGCCAATCCCGAGGTCAGGGACGGCGCCATCGACATTCGTTGCGACCTGAAGATCGTGCGGCCCGACGGGACGGAAAGCTCGATCCCGGAATCACCCTGCGCCAAGGGCGCGCTTGAGGGCGATGTGACGGCGCTGCACCTGACCGGGATGCTGATCGAGATGTCGGCGGAGGCGGGCGACGCGCGCGGCACATGGCGGGCGGAGATCGGCATCACCGACGCCAACCGGGGCGTGCGGGTGCCTTTGGTGCTGCAATACGAACTGGTGGACGGGGAGGGGGCCGAGTGAGGTCGATCCTCCCCATCCTGACCGTCCTGCTGGCGATCGTCGCGGTCTGGTACGCGGCGGCGGTCTGGATGAATTCCACCTGGACCTACGATCAGGCCGCGCGGGCGGGGGTGGAGGTGACGTTCGGTGAGGTCGTGGCCGACACACTGGCGCAGGAACGCCCGGTCCTGCCCGCGCCGCATCAGGTGGCCAAGGGGCTTTGGGACGGGCTGTTCGGGCAGAAGGTCACCTCAAAGCGCAGCCTTGTCTATCACGGCTGGATCACGCTGTCGGCGACCCTGCTTGGCTTTGCCATCGGCACCGTCATGGGCATCGCGCTGGCCGTCGGCATCGTCCACAACCGCGCGATGGATATGAGCGTGATGCCCTGGGCCATCGCCAGCCAGACGATCCCGATCCTTGCCATCGCGCCGATGATCATCGTGGTGATGAACGCGCTGGGGCTTCAGGGGTTGGTCCCGAAGTCGATCATCTCGGCTTATCTCTCGTTCTTCCCGGTGGTCGTGGGCATGGTAAAGGGGCTGCGCAGCCCCGATGCGATGCAGCTTGACCTGTTGCGGACCTATAATGCCAGCGCGGCGGATGTGTTGCTGAAGCTCCGGTTGCCGGCCTCTCTGCCCTATCTTTTCGCCTCGCTGAAGGTTGGCGTCGCGGCGAGCCTTGTGGGCGCCATCGTAGGCGAGTTGCCGACCGGCGCCGTGGCGGGCCTTGGCGCGCGGCTCTTGTCGGGGAGCTACTATGGCCAGACGGTGCTGATCTGGGCCGCGCTTTTTGCCGCCGCCATCGTCGCGGCGGGGCTGGTGATGCTGATCGGGCTGATCGAGCGGATCAGCCTGCGGCGCATGGGGCTGGCGCGATGAGCGGGGCGGCGATCTCCCCCGGCTGGATCGTGGCGGCTGTGATCGCGGCGGGGGCGGCTTTCGTCGACCTGCGGCTGGCGATGCTGCTGGCGCTGTGGCTGGGGGCGTGGTTCGTCAATGCGCGGTTGTCGCGGCTGAAAGGCCCGCTGCCGCGCTGGCTGGTCCCGGCGATCTTCGGGCTGACGCTGCTGGCGCTTTGGGAACTGGCGGTGCGGCTGTTCGGTATCTCGCCGGTGATCCTGCCCGCGCCCTCGGCCATCGCGGCGCGGATCGCGGGAAGCCTGCCGATCCTTTGGGCGGATTTCGTGCAGACGGCGCTGAAGGGCGCGTTGACCGGCTATGTGCTGGGCTGCGGGGCGGCGGTCGCGGTGGCGGTGCTGATCGACCGATCGGCCTTTCTGCAACGCGGCCTTCTGCCGGTGGGCAATTTCGTCGCCGCCCTACCCATCGTCGGGATCGCGCCGATCATGGTGATGTGGTTTGGCTTCGACTGGCAATCCAAGGCGGCGGTGGTCATCGTCATGGTCTTTTTCCCGGTGCTGGTGAACATGGTCGCCGGGCTGAAGGCGACGGAGCCGATGCAGCGCGACCTGATGGCGACATATCACGCAAGCTACTGGCAGACGCTCTGGAAGCTGCGCTTCCCGGCCGCGCTGCCATTCCTCTTCAACGGGTTGAAGATCGCGACCACGCTTGCCCTGATCGGGGCCATCGTGGCGGAGTTCTTCGGCAGCCCCATCGTCGGCATGGGGTTCCGCATCAACGCCTCCATCGGGCAGCTCTCGCTTGACATGATCTGGGCGGAGATCGCGGTGGCGGCGCTGGCGGGGTCGGCCTTCTATGGCCTCGTGGGGTTTATCGAAAGACGGGTGACCTTCTGGCACCCGTCGCAACGGCGTTAATCAAGGGGCCGCAAAAGGCCCCGCAACAGGAGAGGACGACATGAAAAAACTGATGATCGGGACCGCTATGACGGCGCTGATGGCCTCGGCCGCCTGGGCCGAGGATGTGACGCTGCAACTGAAATGGGTCACGCAGGCGCAGTTCGCGGGCTATTACGTCGCCAAGGATCAGGGGTTTTATGACGAAGAGGGGCTGAACGTCACCATCCTGCCGGGCGGGCCGGACGTGGCGCCGACGCAGGTGATCGCGGGCGGCGGGGCCGATGTGGTGGTGGACTGGATGCCCTCGGCCCTGGCCGCGCGGGAAAAGGGGCTGGCGCTGGTCAATATCGCGCAGCCGTTCAAGTCATCGGGCATGCAGTTGACCTGCCTGAAGGAATCCGGCGTCGCGACGCCCGCCGATTTCAAGGGCAAGACGCTGGGCGTCTGGTTCGGCGGCAACGAATATCCGTTCCTGAACTGGATGGGCAAGCTGGGCTACGCGACCGATGGCTCACCCGACGGGGTGACGGTTCTGAAGCAGGGATTCAACGTCGATCCGCTCTTGCAAAAGCAGGCCGCCTGTATCTCCACCATGACCTATAACGAATACTGGCAGGTCATCGACGCCGGGATCACGCCCGACCAGCTGGTGAACTTCAACTACACGCAGGAAGGCGTGGCGACGTTGGAGGACGGGCTTTACGTCATGGAGGACAACCTCAAGGACCCGGCCTTCGAGGAGAAGATGGTGAAGTTCGTCCGCGCCAGCATGAAGGGCTGGAAGTGGGCCGAGGAACACCCCGACGACGCGGCGATGATCGTTCTGGACAATGACGACACCGGCGCGCAGACCGAAAAGCATCAAAAGCGCATGATGGGCGAGGTCGCGAAGCTGACCGCCGGGTCGAATGGCGCGCTGGATGAGGGCGATTATCAGCGCACGGTCGATGCCTTGATGTCGGGCGGGTCGGATGCGGTCATCACCAAGGCGCCGGAGGGGGCCTGGACGCATCAGATCACCGACAAGGCGCTTCAGTAAGGCAAGGGGCGCGCGGGGGGGCTTCCCGCGCGCCTTTTCGCTTGCCCTTTGGCGCCGTTCGCGGTCTATCTTCGGGCGGCAAGAGACGGGGGACGGCATGAGCGGTATGGGCAGGATAACAACCGGGCGGGTGGCGATGGGCGCGCTGGCGCTTCTGCTTCTGGCGGGGCTTTCGGCCTGCGGGCGGAACAAGTATCCGCTGACCGCCTGTGTCGGCGACCAGCCCGCGGTGGAGCGCACGATGGATGTCGCGCCGCCGAACTGCCCCGACACCTGAGCCTTTTCAAGCGGTTGTAAATCTGTAAACCTCCCCGCTGTAAATCACGGGGGGACTGGGGATGCCGCGCACGGCGCTGACCGGCACGCGGGTGCGCGAAAGGCGCCTTCGGATCGGCATGAAACAGGCCGATCTGGCGCGTCATGTCGGGATCTCTCCGGCCTATCTGAACCTTATTGAACACAACCGCCGCCGGGTGGGAGAGGCGCTTTTGACCGCGCTTGCGGGCGCGCTTGGCGTCGCGGAAACCGCGCTGGCCGAGGGCGCGGAAAGTGCGGTGATGGAGGGGCTGCGGGCCGCCGCCGCCGGGGCGCAGGCGCCCGAAACGCCGCCGGAGATCGGGCGGATCGAGGAATTCCTGGGCCGTTTCCCCGGCTGGGCGGAGCTTCTGGCCGCGCGGCAGGAGCGGGTCGGCGCGCTGGAACACGCGCTGGTGGGGTTAAGCGAGCGGATGGCGCAGGACCCGTTCCTTTCGGCCTCGATGCATGAGGTTCTTTCCGCCGTGACCTCGGTCCGCTCCACCGCCGCGATCCTGGCCGAGAGCGAGGATATGGAACCGGAGTGGCGCGCGCGCTTTCACGCCAATATCCATGAGGACAGCATCCGGCTGAGCGAGGCGGCGCAGGCCCTGGTCGCCTATATCGATTCGACCGAGGAGAGCGAGACGGGGCTTTCCTCGCCGCAGGAAGAGGTCGAAAGCTGGCTGGCGCGGACGGATTACCACCTTGCCGCGCTGGAACGCCCGCAACCGCCCGCGCCCGAGGCGATGATCGAAGGTATCCCCGATCTGGCCAGTGGTGCTGCGCGGCAACTGGCGCTGGCCCATATCGCGCGCAGCCGCGCCGATGCGCAGCGCCTGCCGCTTGGGCCGTTCACGGCGGCGCTGGCTGAGGATGGCCCCGATCCGGCGCGGCTGGCGGCGCGGTTTGGTGTAACGCCGGGGCCGGTCTTCCGGCGGCTGGCCACGCTGCCGCGCGGGGTCGGGGGCGCGGCGGGCCTTGTCATCTGCGACGCGGCGGGCGCGATGACCTTCCGCCGCCCGCTGCCGGGCTTCGCGCTGCCCCGCTTTGGCGCGGCCTGTCCGCTTTGGCCGCTTTATGAGGTGCTGGCGCGGCCCGGTACGCTGATCCGCGTGCCGGTGGAGATGGCGGGCCGCGTCCCGCACCGCTTCGTCCTTTACGCCTTTGCCGAGGCGCGCCATCCCGGCGGTTGGGACGGCCCGCAGGTGGTGGAGGCGATGATGCTGATCCTGCCCGCGACGGCGGCGCGCACGGGCAGCGAACGCGCCATCGGTCCCGCTTGCCGCATCTGTCCACGCCCCGGCTGCGTCGCCCGGCGCGAGCCGTCGATCCTGATCGGGGTCGAGGGCGAGGACCGCGCCGCCATCCCGTAGCGTCGCACCCCGGTTTCGTTTTTGACGCCGCCTCACCAATCGGTGATAGTGATCCTGCGCAGGCTTTGGGGAGAGGAGCCGCATGGGGAGACAGGTTCTCTTGATCGAGGACGAACCGCATATCGCCGAGGCGATCCGCTATGTGCTGGCGCGCGACGGCTGGGAGGTGCGCCACCACGGCGACGGCGGCGACGCGATGGAGGTGATCCGTCAGGTCGGGCCGGATGTGCTGGTCCTTGACGTGATGCTGCCGGGCCGGTCGGGATATGAGATCCTGCAAGACCTGCGCCGCGATCCGGCCCTTGCGGCGCTGCCGGTCCTTGTCCTGACCGCGCGCGGCGTCCAGCACGGGCCAGAGGGCGCGACGCGGGTCATGGCCAAGCCCTTTGCCAATGCCGATGTCGTCTCGGCCGTCAATGCCATCGCCGGGCGCGGCGAGGCGGCGGAATGAGATCGCCGCGCCAGCCCCCCTTCCTTGCGCGCAAGACCTATCGGCGGCGGCGGATGATGGATGCGGCGCGGCTTTTGCCGCTTCTGGGGATCTTCCTTTTCCTGCTGCCGATCCTCTGGCAGCCGCGCCTCACGCCGGAACCCGACACGGTGCATGGCGTCGTCTACCTGTTCGGCGCCTGGACGGTGCTGGTCATCGCCGCGCGGGTGCTGGCGCGGATCGTCATGACCGAACCGGACGAAGGCGGGCCGGACGATCGGGATGAGGCCGGATGATCCCCTTCAACATCCTCGTCGCGGTCTGCCTGATCTATGTGATCCTTCTGTTCGTCATCGCCTTCGCGGCCGAGCGGCGGGCGCGGCTGGGCCGGGTCGGCTGGCTGCGTTCGCCGATGGTCTATACGCTGTCGCTCTCGATCTATTGCACGGCCTGGACGTTTTACGGCGCGGTGGGCTACGCGGCGCGCTCGGGGCTGGAGTTTGCCACCATCTACCTTGGCCCGACCATCGTCTTCATCGGCTGGTGGGTGGTGCTGCGCAAGCTGGTCCGCATCGGGCGGGCGCAGCGGGTGACCTCGATCGCCGACCTGATTTCGTCACGCTTCGGCAAGTCGAACCTCTTGGGCGTGGTCGTGACGGTGATCGCGGTCGTGGCGGCGACGCCCTATATCGCGCTGCAACTGCAATCCGTGACGCTGAGCTTCGGGGTCTTCGCCTCGGGCGCGCCGGAGGGCTGGGCGTTGCCGGAAGGCAACGGCACCGCGCTGTGGGTGGCTGGCGGGCTTGCCGTCTTCACCATCCTCTTCGGCACCCGCAACCTTGACGCCAACGAACGCCACCACGGCGTCGTCATGGCCATCGCGGTCGAGGCGGTGGTGAAGCTGCTCGCGCTGCTGATCGTCGGTGTCTATGCCGTCTGGGGCGTGGCCGACGGGATCGGCGATGTCGCGGCGCGGATCGCGGCCTCGCCTATCGCCGACTGGCCCTTGCAGCCGGGGCGCTGGATCGGGCTGACCTTCCTGGCCGGGGCGGCGGTCCTGACCCTGCCACGGATGTTTCAGGTGATGGTGGTCGAGAATGCGGACGAACGCCACCTTGCCACCGCCTCCTGGGCCTTTCCGCTTTACCTGATGTTGATGAGCCTTTTTGTCGTGCCGATTGCGGTGATCGGCCTGTCGGTCCTGCCGGAAGGGTCGAACCCGGACCTGTTCGTCCTAACGCTGCCCCTTGCGGCGGGGCAGGAGAAGCTGGCGACGCTGGCATTTCTGGGCGGGTTTTCCTCGGCCACCTCGATGGTGATCGTGGCGGCGATCGCGCTGGCGACGATGGTGTCGAACCATGTGGTCACGCCGCTTTGGCTGTCGCTGCGCCAGGGCGGGGCGCGGGCGCCGGGCGATGTGCGCGGCCTTGTCCTGATGTCGCGGCGGCTGTCGATCGCCGGTATCCTCGCGCTTGGCTATGCCTATTACTCGCTGTCGGGCGGGTCGGCGGCGCTGGCGGCCATCGGCCTGATCTCCTTCGCCGGGGTGGCGCAGATCCTGCCGGTGATGCTGGGCGGCATCTTCTGGCGCGGGGCAACCGGGCGCGGCGCGGCGCTGGGTCTGACGGTCGGCTTCGTCGTCTGGATCTATACGCTTTACCTGCCCTCCTTCGGGCCGGGGGGGCTGCTCTCGGGCGCGCTGCTGGACCGGGGGCCGTTCGGTTTTGGCTGGCTCCGCCCGCAGGCGCTTTTCGGGATCGAGGGGCTGGACCCGCTTTTGCATGCCGTCTTCTGGTCGCTGTCGCTGAACACCTTCACCTTCGTCTTCGTCTCTCTGCTGAGCTTCCCCAATCCGCTGGAGCGGATGCAGGGCCTTGCCTTCGTGAATGTCTATGACCACGGGCCGGGACCGCGCGGCTGGTCGCGGGGCGGGGCCGAGGCAGAGGACCTGCTGATCATGGCGCAAGGCATCCTTGGCGCCGCCGAGGCGCAGGAGTTCTTTCAGGCCGAGGCGGCGGCACAGGGCAAGGCCGATTTCCTGCCCGAAACCACACCCGATTTCATCGACAAGCTGGAGCGGCGTTTGGCAGGCGCCGTCGGCGCGGCCACGGCCCATGCGATGATCGCGCAATTCGCCGTCGGTGCGGCGGTGTCGGCGCAGGACCTGATGGCGGTGGCCTCGGAAGCGCAGCAGATCCTTGAATATTCCGCCCAGCTTGAGGCGAAGTCCGAAGAGGTCGCCCGCACCGCCCGGCAACTGTCCGAGGCGAATGAGAAGCTGCGCGACCTGTCGGTGCAGAAGGATGCCTTTCTCAGCCAGATCAGCCACGAATTGCGCACTCCTATGACCTCTATCCGCGCGTTTTCGGAGATCCTGATGGACCCCGACCTGCCGGGCGAGATGCAGCAGAAATACGCCGAGATCATCCATGAGGAGACGATCCGCCTGACGCGGCTGCTGGACGATCTTCTCGACCTCAGCGTGCTGGAAAACCGCAAGGTTCAGTTGAACATCAAGGTCGCGAACCTGCATGACCTTCTGGATCGCGCGGTTCAGGCGGCCTCGAACACGCGGCCGGAGCGGACCTTTACCTATCACCGCGACCTGCCGACCGAACATATCCCGATCATCACCGATACCGACCGGCTGGTGCAGGTGTTCATCAACCTCATCTCCAACGCGCGGAAATATTGCGATGCGGAGCGGCCGGAACTGACGATCCTTGTGCGCAAGCGCGGCGGGCGGATCACGGTCGATTTCATCGACAATGGCAGCGGTATCCCGAAGACCGCGCAACGGCTGATCTTCGAGAAATTCGCCCGCCTGACCGATACCCAGCGCGCGGGCGGGGCGGGGCTTGGCCTTGCGATCTGCCGCGAGATCATGGTCAATCTCGGCGGCACGATCAGCTATCTGCCGGGGCAGGGCGGGGCGGCGTTTCGCGTGGCGCTGCCGTCGCGGCCCGAAAGCCGGAAAGAGGCCGAAGGATAGGTCTGCGTCAACGCTTTCATAACCCTTCGCGGGGCATGGTCGGCGAAAGGCGGGGCATGTGGCCCGGACGGAGCGATGGCAGAGGCGGCTGAAACGGAAATCCTGCGCCGGATGGCGCGCGGCGACGGCCGGCCGGGGGCGCCGGAGCCTGCGTTGCGCGTTCTCGGCACCGCCATCGCGCGGGCGGCGGAGACGGAGCTGGGGCTGCCCGTCACGCTGGGCCAGCTTGATCTCGGCGCCGCCACGCTCGCCGATCTGCCCGAACGGCTGGAGGAGCGGGCGCTGATGGCGCTGATCGAGGCGCCGGACGGGCGGTTGGGGCTTGCCGTCCTGTCGCCCGGCCTTGTCGCCGCGGTGATCGAGATGCAGACGACCGGGCGGCTGTCGGCCGCCGACCCCGCCGTGCGGCGCCCGACCCGGACCGATGCGGTCCTTTGCGTGCCGTGGATCGAACGGGTGCTGCGGGAAACCGACGCGATGGTCGAGGAGGGCGACGGCTGGAACGAGTGGGAGGCGGAGTATCGCTACAGCTCCACCATCGACGACCCGCGCCTGCTGGCGCTTCTCCTGGACGATCAGCGCTACCGGATCATCCGGGCGGTGCTGACGCTTGGCTCCGGCGGCGCGCGGGAAGGGACGCTGTTTCTTGCCATGCCGGAACCGGCGGCGCGCCAGACCGGCCCCGGTGCGGCCCATGTCGCGGCCACCCATGCCGCCGCGTGGGAGGCGGATTTGCAGGCCGCCGTTCTGGGCGGCACGGCGGAGATCGGCGCGGTTCTGGCGCGCGTCGAACGGCCCTTGTCCGAGGTTCTGGCACTGGCGCCGGGCGCATTGATCCGGCTGCCAAGCGATGCGCTGGCGCGGGTGCGGGTGGAAGGCAAGGGCGGACGGTTCCTGAGCCACGCCAAGCTTGGCCAGTATCGTGGCTACCTCGCGCTGCGCCTCAGCGGCGGGGAGGTCAGCAGCATCGTCGCGCAGGGCGATTTCGCGCTGGCCCGCGCCAAGGCGGTGGAGACAGAGGATGAGGAGGCAGAGGATAAACCCGCCCCCGCCGGGGCGGTCGCGGCGGGATAGCTGGCGGGACGGGGAGATGGCGCAAGGGGCTTCGCCCGAAACCGGCGCGCGCATCGGGCGGCCGGATTGGCAGAGAGGACGCGAACCGGGGGACCGACCTGACGGTCGGCCGGGACGGGTGCGACGGGATCAGGTAACGCGGGCCGCGGGGACCGGAGGGGTGACCGCAGCGGGCAGCGGCCGCAAAAGGATTGGCCCACAGAATCGGATGGTGCTTGCCGGGTGACCGGGCCGGGGAGTGGACCTCAGCCCGCCGGAGTGTTCGGACCGGGGCGCGGACCTCAGCCCGCCGTTCGCGCCAGCCCGTCGATCTGCGGCCGGAAGGGTTCGAGGTTGTAGCCGAACCGCGCCGCCGTCGCGATCAGCTGATCGGTCGGGCGCCGACCCGCCTGGCTCAGCGCCCAGACGATCGAGCAGCGGTTGCCCGAGGCGCAATAGGCAAAGACCGGCCCGGCCGCGGCATCGAGTGCCGCGCGCTGCGCCGTCACATTCTCCATCGTGATCGCGCCGCCGATCACCGGGTTCACGACATAGTGCAGGCCCGCCGCCGCGACGGCCTGGCCCACCGCGTCGGTCTGCACCTCGACCGGGATCTCACCGTCGGGGCGGTTGTTGATGATCGTGGTAAAGCCCGCCGCCTTGATCGCCGCCACATCCTCGGGCGTGATCTGGGGTGAGACGGCGTAGGTTTCGGTCAGGCGACGGATGTCCATCGAAGGCTCCTCAACTGGAAAGCGGGGCGAGGCGGGCGCGCATGGGGCCTGTGATAAACATGCCCGCGACCATCGCAAGAAGAAACACAAGGCCCGCCACGCCGCCGAAGCTGATCGAGGCCATGGCGGGGCCGGGGCAGAACCCGGCAAGGCCCCAGCCGATCCCGAAAAGCGCCGAACCGGCGGCGAGGGATGGCGTGATGCGTTGTTCAGGGCGCGCTGGCAGGGGGGACCCGAGAAACGCCACCCGCCGCCGCCGCGCGACGGCCCAGGCCATCGCCACCGGGATCATCGCGCCGCCCATGACGAAGGCCAGCGTCGGGTCCCAGCCGCCGAAAAGGTCAAGCCAGCCGATCACCCGGCGCGTGTCGGTCATGCCCGACAGAAGCAGGCCAAAGCCGAAAAGCCCGCCCGAGAGGGCCGCGAAGACAAGCCGCGCCATCCTAGCCGATCCCCAGAAGATGCCGGGTGACAAGCACCGTCGCCCCGCCCGCCGCGATATAGATCAGTGTCGCCGCGACCCCGCGCGGGGCAAGGCGCGGGATGCCGCAGACGCCGTGGCCGGAGGTGCAGCCATTGGCAAGCCGCGTGCCGATGCCCACCGCCAGCCCGGCCAGGATCAGGACCGCCAGATCGCCGGTCGCATGGGTCACGTCGCGCCCCAGCGGCCCGGCCAGAACTGCGGGAACCGCCACCAGCCCGGCGATGAAGGCAAGCTTTTCCCCCGCCGCCCGGCCCGCCGTGCCGTCGACCAGATCGCCAAGGATGCCCGAGGCGCCCATGATGCGGCCGTTGACCAGAAGAAACATCGCGGCGGCGCAGCCGATCAGAAGCCCGCCCGCCGCGCCATAAATCCATTCGATGGGCATTCTTACCCCCGTTCCCGGCCCCCGCCGGGGCCGCCTGTTGCGCTGCGACAGACCTAGCCGCCGCACCCCTGCCGCGCAACGGTTAACTCGGCCCGCGCCACGCCCCCGAGAGGATTGACTTGCATCAAGGCCCGCAAGGCTCCAGCCTCGGTAAAACGGTGCAAAGATGTGAGGAGACGTGCATGACATCGACCGCGAAACGCAAGGCTGAGCTTGAGGCGCGCCGGGACTTCCTTCAGCGCCGTATCGCCGGGATCGGCGCGGAGCTGGACAGCCATGACGCCAAGGACTGGGAAGAGATGGCGACCGAGCGCGAGGGCGACGAGGTGCTTGAGGATCTGGGCCAGTCGGCGCAGACCGAATTGCGCATGATCGAGGCCGCGCTGGTCAGGATCGAAGAGGGCGAATACGGCTATTGCGTCACCTGCGGCGAGAAGATTTCGGAAGAGCGGCTGGACCTGATCCCCGCGACGCCGTTTTGCGCCGAACACGCGCTTTGACGCGACCGCCGGTGGGGCGGGGGCATTGCCATCGCGCCGCCGTCCTCTAGACTGGGTCAAAACGCCGAACGGAGGGGCGGAATGGAACCTGTGTCGCTGCGGGCCGAGGCGGGAATAGGCTGGATCACCATCGACAATCCGCCGGTCAACGCGCTGTCCCACGGGGTCTGCGCGGGGCTGGCCGATGCGGTCGAACGCGCCGCAGCCGACCGGGAGATCAAGGTCATCGTCCTGCGCGGCGCGGGCCGGGTCTGGTCTGCGGGCGCCGATGTCCGCGACCTTGACACGGCGCCGTCGCCGTTGCCTGCGCTTTGTGCGAAGCTTGCGGGGCTGGAGACGCCGGTGATCGCGGCGCTGCATGGCTCGGTCCTTGGCGGGGCGCTGGAACTGGCGCTTTGCGCCCGGCTGCGGATCGCCGCGCCGGGGACGCAACTGGGCTTTCCCGACGTCTCGCTTGGCCTTCTGCCCGGCGCGGGCGGCACCCAGCGCCTGCCGCGTCTGATCGGCGCGAAGGCGGCCTTGGGGATGATGCTGAGCGGGCTGCCCGTCAACGCAGAGCGGGCCGAGGCGATGGGTCTTGTCGATGCGGTGATCGAGGGCGATCTGGACGCGATGGCCACCCGGCTGGCCGAGGCGCATATCGACGGCACCGCGCCGCTGCCGACATGGGAGGAACGCGCGGCCCGGCCCGAGCCGGGCGAATGGCTTTCGGCGATCGAGGCGGCGCGGTCGGGCCTTGGCCGCGCGCGTCTGCCCGCGCCGGTCAGGATCATCGACTGCGTCGAGGCGGCGCTGCTTCTGCCCGAGGCCGAGGGCCATGTCTTCGAGGCGACCGCCTTCGCCGAACTGGCCGCGACGCCGGAATCGGTCGGGCTGCGCCACGCCTTCCTGGCCGAACTTCGCGCCGCCCATGCGCCCGGCGGGGCCGCGCCGCGCGCGCTGGCCGAGATCGGGCTGGTCGGCACCGGCGCAGGCGCCGCCCCCCTTGCCGCCGGGCTTTTGTCGGCGGGGATGCGGGTCACGATGATCGAGGGCGACAGCGAGACACTGGCCGACGCCATGTCCGAGGTCGCGATCCTGCATGACCGGGCGGTCGAAAGCGGCCGCCTGACGCCTGCCGCGCGCGAAGAGGAATGGGCGCGGATCGACGGATCGGTCGACCTGCGGGAGCTGGAGCGCTGCGATCTGGTGCTGATCGAGGATGCCGATGGCGCGGTCGAGGTCGGGCGGCTTCTGGCGGCGCTTGACCGGGTGATCCGGCCCGAGGCGGTGCGCGCCGTGCTTCTTGCGGGCGGTGAGATCGGCGCGCTGGCCGGGGCCTCGGCCCATCCCGGCGCGGTCATCGGCCTGAGGATGGCGGCTGAGGGCGGGCGGCTGGCAGAGGTGGTCGGCGGGCCTGAGACGGCGGCCGAGGCCATCGCGACGGGGCTTGCCTTCCTGCGCAAGCTTGGCCGGATGGCGGTCGCGGTTCCCGGCGGCGGCGCGATTGGCGCGGCGCTGATGGGGGCGCTGATCACGGCGGCCGACAGCGCCGTCGCGGCGGGCGCCAGCCCCTATGACGTGGACCGGGCGCTTGCCGCCTGGGGGTTTGCGCGCGGCCCCTATCAGCAGGCCGATCTGGCGGGGCTTGACCCGAAAGGCTGGCTGGGGGCGGTGCTGGTCGCGGCGGGCCGGACGGGTCATGCGGAGGGCAAGGGCGTTTACAGCTACGGCGCCGGGCAGCGCATGGGCCACGAGGATGACGAGGTTCTGGCGCTGATCGCAGCCGCGCGCGAGGCGCAGGGGATCGTCGCCCGGCCCGTGGGGATGAAGGAGATCCAGACCCGCGCGCTGGCCGCGCTGGCCAATGCGGGCGCCCGGCTGGTCGAGGCGGGCGAGGTTGCGCGGCCGTCGGACATCGACGCGGTCGCCATTGCCGGGATCGGATTCCCGCGCTGGCGCGGCGGGCCGATCTGCGCCGCCGATCAGGCGGGGCCGCTGGCGGTGCGGAGCGAGCTTCGCCGTTTTGCCGCCGGGGGCGACGATTTCTGGACCCCGGCCGCGCTTTGGGATGAACTGGTCAAATACGGCCGCCACCTTGGCGACCGGGCTGGCTGAGCCGCTATTTCAGGACGATGCCGATCACGACCATCATCAGCCCGATGGCCGACAGCGCCAGCGCGCCGAAATTCAGCGCGATCACCCGCTGAAGCTTTGCCCGAAGCGCGGTCTCCGGCAGGCCCGCGGATCGGGCGCGGGCAATCGCCATCACGCACCAGATCAGAACCGCAACCCCGAGAAGCGTCACCGCCGCCCCGGTCCAGATGAGCCAATCCATGCCGACCTCCGTTTCTGGCCCGCAGCCCTATAGCATTTCGGGTTTACACTGAATCAGAATTTGAACTTGTTTCGTTCGAATTCCGATACTTACTTTCTCAACGAAAACCCGAAACGCTTTAACGCGGGGGCCGGGGCGGGGCAAGCCCGAAGCGGCTTGAAGGGCGGCGGCCAAGCGACTATAGCGTTTCGGGTTTGCACCGTATCAGAATTCGAACTTATTTTGTTCGAATTCTGATACTTACTTTCTCAACGAAAACCCGAAACGCTTTAGTCAGGCACCAAACCGGACCCAAGGAGAGCAGGATGAACGACCAGGTTTCCGACGCCACCTACAACGTTGCCGCCGATGAGCTGCGCCAGTTCATCGAACGGTATGAGCATCTGGAGGCGGAAAAGCAGGACATCGCCGATCAGCAGAAAGAGGTGATGGCCGAGGCCAAGGGCCGCGGCTACGACACCAAGGTGATGCGCAAGGTGATCGCGCTGCGCAAGCGCGACAAGGACGATCTGGCCGAGGAAGAGGCGGTGCTTGAGATGTACAAGGCCGCACTTGGCATGGCCTGAGGCCCCTCAGGGCAGCAGGAACCGCACGCCGGGCAGGGCCGATATGCGGGCGACATCCTCGTCATAGCCCGCCGTCAGCTCCGCGATCAGCTCCGGCGTCCAGCCGGGCAGGTCGATCGTGACCTCCATCTCCTCGGGGCGGGCATAGCGTTCGAGGAAATCGGCGGTCACGTTGCGGCGCCGGTCGGGGGTGAAATGGCCGTCGGCGGTTTCGACGAAGGCCTGAAGCTCTGCCATTCCCTCATCGGTCAGCAGAAGCGACAGCATGTCGTCCTCGCCCTCAAGCGCGGCGGGGGCGCCGTCGCCCGCGATCTCGGCCAGGATGTCGGGCCAGAGAAGCGGCGTGTCCTCATTGCACCAGAACACCAGTTCGGCATCCGGCACCGCTTCGAGCATGCGCAGCAGAAGCGGACCCCAGCGCAATTCGCGCGGGTCGAGATCGCCCAAAGCCTCGGTCAGAGAGGGCGTCTTGGTCTTGCGCAGAAGTTCCGGCACCAGCGTCGCGGGATTGCGCAGCGCGACGTAGAAATGGCAGCGGTCGGTGGGGAAGATATTGGCCAGCGCCGCCAGCCGCAGGTCGAGATAGGGGTAAAGCCCCTGCGGCCCCACCGCCTGCGCCGGAAAGCAGGACAGGTTTTCATGGCTCAGGATCAGCCGCTTCGCCGTCTTCTCGCCCAGAAGTGCGTCGCGCAGCATTTCCTGCGCGTCGCCGCCCGCAGGCGCCCCGCGCAGGCTGCGGACCAGTTTCGGCAGCATCTGGCGATAGCTGCGCGAGGCGGGGACCAGCGTTCCCGCCTGGGCCAGCGCCGCGCGGTTCTTCATCAGCGCCAGCAGCAGCCGTTCTTCATCCGTGCAATGCACCCCGAGATGCAGCGCAATATCCATCAATCCGCGTCCGCTCCGTCCGTTTCGCCGGGTCCACCCGGTTCTGGTTACGGTGTATACGCGCTCGCTGGACAGGAAAACCGCTTTCCTGTAACCCGCTGGCATGACCGACCAAAACGCTCAGTTTCTTGGCGCCCCCCGCTCCACACGCAGGCGGGGTATTCGCCCCGGCGGCGGGCCGTGGTCGGCGGGCGCGGTGGCGATCGCGGCCATCGTCCTGATGCCGATCCTGTCGGTTCTGGTGCTGGCCTTCCACCCGACGGAAAACATCTGGCCGCATCTTCTGGCCACCACCCTGCCGCGCTACGCAGCCAATACCGCGATCCTGACGCTTGGCACCGGGCTTCTGGCGGCGGCGGTGGGGACGGGGGCGGCGTGGATCGTGACCATGTACCGCTTTCCGGGCGCGCGGGTGCTGGAATGGCTTTTGCTGCTGCCGCTGTCGATCCCGGCCTATGTCGGGGCCTATGCGCTGGTCGATTTCCTCGACTATTCCGGCCCGGTGCAGACCATGCTGCGCGAGGCGATGGGGTGGAATTCGGCGCGCGATTACGTTTTCCCGCAGATCCGCAGCCGCTGGGCCGCAGTGATCGTGCTGGCCTCGGCGCTTTATCCTTATGTCTACATGCTGGCCCGCGCGGCGTTCCGCGAACAATCGGCGGGAAGCTATGAGGTCGCCCGCGCGCTTGGCGCCGGAGCCCTGTCGCTTTTCTGGCGCGTGGGCCTGCCTCTGGCGCGGCCCGCCATCGCGGCCGGATCGGCCATCGTGATGATGGAGACGGTGAACGATTTCGGTGTCGTCGATTTCTTCGGGGTGCAGACCCTGACCATGGGCATCTTCACCGTCTGGCTGGAAACCGGCAATGCGGGCGGCGCGGCACAGATCGCCTGCGTCATGCTGGGGGTGATCCTGGCGCTGGTGGCCTTGGAAAAGTCCAGCCGGAGAAAGTCGCGCTACTACCAGTCCGCGCGCCAGCCTCGCCCGGTGGCGAAGATCCCGCTGGGCGGGCTCGCGGGCTGGATCGCGACGGTCCTTTGCCTTCTGCCGGTGGCGATGGGCTTTGTCCTGCCGGTCGCGGTGATCCTGTCGCACGCGCTGGCGCAGGGCGCGGGCTGGGTCAGCCCCGGTCTGGGACGCGCCTTCTTCAACACGCTGACGGTGGGCGGCGGGGCGGCGGTGCTGACGGTCGCGGGGGCGCTTTTCATGGTTTACGGGGTGCGCCTGACCGGGCGCAAGCTGCCGCGCCTGCTGCTGCCGGTGACGACCATCGGCTACGCCGCGCCGGGCGCGGTGCTGGCGGTCGGCATCCTGATCCCGATGGCGGCCTTCGATCACCGTCTGGCCGACCTGATCCTGTGGCTGACCGGGACCGATCCGGGCCTTCTCATCACCGGGTCCGCCGCCGCGATCGTGCTGGCCTATTCGGTGCGCTTCTTCGCGATTGCCCAGGGCGCGACCGATGCCGCCTTCGGCCGGGTGCCGCCATCCCTGCCGATGGCCGCACGGTCGCTGGGCCGGGGTCTTGGCGGTGCGCTGCGCGAGGTCTACCTGCCGCTGATGCGCGGGTCTGTCGCGACGGCGCTGCTGCTGGTCTTCGTCGATTGCGTCAAGGAACTGCCCGCGACGCTGCTGCTGCGGCCCTTCAACTTCGACACGCTGGCCACGCGCGTGCATGAGAAGGCGAGCCTTGAGCAGCTTGGTCAGGCCGCGCCGCCCGCGCTTCTGGTGATCGCGGTCGGCCTGGCCGCCGTCGGCCTGCTGGCGCGCGGCCAGATCCGCGGACGGGGCTAGGCTGTCACGGGTCAGGGACGCAGCGTTTTCAGGTAATCGGCGGTGGCGGCAAGGCCGCTTTGCAGGTCATGGCGCGGCGCATAGCCAAGGGCGGTGCGGGCATGGTCGATATGGCAGGTGCCGGTGCCGGAGAATTCCTCGATCAGATGCCGGTCGGGCCAGAAGGTGCCGCCCTTGCGAAGCCGCGCCTTCAGCCAGCGGCTAAGCGCATCGACCCGGTCATGGCCAAGGCGGCTCCGCGCCGCCGCGCTGAGCCGGGCGGGCAGGGACGGGGCGGCGGGGGGCGGCGCCTCGGGCGCGGGGCCGAGACGGGCGAGCAGGTCGGCCACCGGGACGTGCCGCACCGTGCCTTTGCCAAGGATCGCCGCATAGCCGCGCAGGAGGTCGGACCAGGCAAAGGGCGCAGGGCCGGAGACGATGAACCGCCCGTCCGGCGCGGCGGGGGGGGCGGCAAGGCGGCAGGCCTGCACCAGATCATCGACATGGACGCCGTTGCACAGCCCCTCGGGCGCGGGCAGCACCATCTCGCCCATCATAAGCGCGTCGGCCAGCCGGTCGGTCCAGAGGCGCGATCCGGGGCCGTAGACGATGGTGGGTTGCAGGATCGCGGCGGAAAGGCCAGAGGCCGCCAGCCGCCCCTCCATCGCGATCTTCGTGTCGCGGTAGGAGCCGGGCGCGCGGGGCGTCATCGCGCCGGTCTCGACGCAATCGGCATCGGGCCAGGCGTCGTAGACGACCACCGACGACAGATGCACGATCCGCCGCGTCCCGGCCGCCCTGGCCCCGGCCAGAAGCGTGTCGAAGGCGGTCAGATTGTCGGCGCCCGAGGCGCGGACGTCATAGGCGAGGTTATAAAGCGTGTCGGCGCCCTCCAGCAGCCGGGCGACGCTGTCCGCATCGCGCAGGTCGCCCGCGATCAGGCGGAGGTTCGTGCCGGTGCCGCGTGGCATCGGGCCGCGCGACAGGGCCGTGACCGCGACCCCCTCGGCCGCCAACGCCGCCACCAGAGCGCGGCCGATGAACCCGCTTGCCCCGGTGACGGCGACCCGCCTGATGCCTGCCTTTTCGGCCATGCCGATCCTCCTGCCTTGGGCGGCGCAGGTTAGGCGCAAATCAGCGGCGGTGGAAGGCGGGGTGGCGAAGCGGTGGCGGAAGAGACTCAGTTTCTACCTTGAGGAGATTCGATAGATTTGCATTATCTAAAAAGTTGCAAATTCGCGAACAGTCACCGGGGTGCAGAGGCGCCAAACCCTCACATCTAGCGCAAACTGTTCGCATTTTCGCAACATGTGCCATGAATTTGCCGCAGGTAAGTTTAAATTAAGGCCAAATCTGCTAAGTTTTGCAGTGTTGATTTGGCGGGCAGAGCGACCTCAATGGGTGGGGGCGCGCATTCCGCCAGGAGGTGCGCAATGAAGTGGTTGAATGGTACGTCTGTTGCTGCTGCGGCAGCGATGTCTCTTGTTGTAGGTGGTATGCTCACGGCGCCGACTGCGGCCCAGGCGAATACGCGGCTGATCGTCCCGGAGGAGATCTACCGTCTGTGCGACCGCAGGCAGTTTACGCGATCCGAGATCCGCAAGATCCAGAAGCGGAGCGATTATGAGCTGATCCTGCGCTATACGGCGGATCAGTGCGCGGGTGTGGCCTCTGTCCTTGGTGACGGGGCGACGGCGAGCCTGCCGGGGAGTTCGGGCGGCGCCGGTGGCGCGGCCGGTCTGGCGGGCGGTGCGGCGGTGACGCGCACGGCCGGGACGTCGGGTGGCGCTTCGGGTGGTGCGGCGCAATGCGTGCCGGGCCTTGGGCTGGCCAATTCCTGCGATCCGATCTGCGACCGGCAGGAGTTCACGACGCGCGAGATCCGGGCGATCCAGCGCAGTGAAGATTTCCCGACGATCCTGGAATGGACGCTTGAATCCTGCCCGGCCGTGGCGGCGGTTCTGACCAATACCGCGACGGCGACGACGGCGACCGAGCCGGACCGCCGCGGTGGCGGCGGTGACCTTGGCGGCGGCACCGGCGGTGGTGATACCGGCGGTGGTGACAACGGCGGTGGTGACAACGGCGGTGGCGATAACGGCGGCACCGGCACCGGCGGGTCGCGCCCGCCTGAGCCGGATTCCAACACCGACCCGGACGGGTACGATCACTGGCGTGACACCTACGGTCCGGGTAGCGGCTGGAACTGATCGCGGCGCGGGGCCGGTCAACGGCCTGCCGTAACGCATGAAAAAAACGGCGCGTCAGCCCAGGCTGGCGCGCCGTTCCTTTATCCGCCGTGTGCCGCCCGCCCGCTTCAGGCGCGGGTCGCGAAGATCCCGCCCGAGAAGATCGCGTTCCAGCGCGAGGGGCGCGCCGGATCCTGCATCTTCAGAAAGCTGTAGCCGGTCGCGCGCCAGGGCTTGATCGAACTCGTCAGGCTGTCCAGCACATAATCGGCCGATGCGGTGCGGATCACCAGAACGGCGTGGCTGCCCCGGTTGCGGTCCAGAACGGTCGCGATCAGCAGCCGGTCGGGCGACACGCCCGCTGCCATCAGCGCCTTTTTCTTCGCCAGCACCACATCCTCGCAATCGCCACCACGGGCCGAGGGAAGGGTCCAGTATTCTTCGGTCCCGTACTGGCTCCGGTCGGAAACCGGGCGGACAGCGCGGTTGATCTTGCCGTTGATGCCCCTGGCGACGCTCATCGCGCTGGCGTCCGACATGTTCAGCCGCCCGGTGCGGGCGCAGGCCCAGCTGTAGCGGCCGCACAGGTCCGCAGCACCCGCGGGCGCCGAGATGGCCTTGCGGATTCTCATCTGGTCGGGCGGTTGCGCGGCGAAGGCGCCGGCGTCCGGGAGGATGGCGATGGCAGCGGCTAGAGTGACGAACCGCGCCCCTTTGCGGACCATGCGGCCCGCATGCATGATGATCGGCGTCATTGGCAGCTCTCTGACGTTTCCGTGTGATAGCAGAAGGCCAGAGGGCAGTGGTGATTCTTTGCCGCAAATATGGCGAGAATGGGGAAATCCGCCTCAATCATCGGTTGATCCCGGCGGTCACACGCCTATCCGCGCCCCTTCCACGGCACCAGCCAGCGTTCGGCCATCCGCATCAGGATGTCGATGCCATAGCCGATGATGCCGATCAGGATGATCCCCATCACGACGATGTCGGTAAGCTGGAATTTCGACGCCGCGATGATCATCATCCCCGCGCCTTTCTGCGCCGCGACCAGTTCGGCGGCGACCACGGTCCCCCAGCAGACCCCCATCGCGACCCGCGCGCCGGTGAAGATGTCGGGCAGGGAATTGGGGATGATGACATGGCGCATGATCTGCCATTTCGAGGCGCCAAGCGAATAGGCGGCGTGGATCTTTGAGATTTTCACCCCCGACACGCCCGCCCGCGCCGCGATGGTCATGATCCAGAGCGCGGCAAGGAAGAGAAGGACGATCTTGCCCGTTTCCCAGATGCCGAACCAGATGATGACCAGCGGGATCAGCGCCAAGGGCGGCACCGGGCGCATGAATTCGACGATCGGGTCGAACCAGCCCCGGAACCAGTTCGAGAGGCCCATGGCGTAACCCAGCGGAATGCCGACGAGCGAGCCGAAGAAGAACCCGGCGAGGACCCGCAGGAGCGAGGCGGTCAGGTGGCCCAGAAGCGATGTGTTCTGATAGCCGTTGGTCGCGATCTCGAAAAACCGCGCCACGACGGCCTCGGGCGAGGGGAGCCAGATCGGCTCCATCTGCCAGCCGGAGTAAGGTTCGAAGTTCAGCGACCCTTTCGAGGTCAGCGTGACGCTGCCATCGGCAAGCTTGACCTTCTGGTCGGTGGCGATGGGTGTGCCGTCCACGGCGGTGATGCTGTAGCCGTCCCCCGCGCCCTCGTCATTCGCGGCGGGGCGGATCAGCACGCTGCGCCAGGCCTGCACCGTGGCGCCGTCATCCTTGGCAAAACCGTCGCCGGGCGCGGGATCAGGCGCGGCGCCGGACTGGCGCGGCTCGGTCACGGTGACATGAACCGTCGCGCTATCCGTCGCGCCGGAGGCATCCCTGGCGGTGTAGGTAAAGGACGTCTCGCCGATGAACGGGCCGGGGACGTGGAGGGGGACGTATTTCGACCCGGTGAAGGCGCCCCAGATCAGGAAGATGGTCAGGACCGAGATGACCGAGGCGACACGGTCGGGGACGATGGCGCTTTCGTCGCCGAAGGTCACGGTCTTGAGGCTGGTGAAATCGTTGCGCGCCGCGCGGCGGGTGCGGATCAGGCGGACGATGATATAGGAGAGGATGAAAAGCGCGATATAGAAGACAAGAACGATCATGCCTCGGCCCCCTCGGCGCGGCCCATGATCTCTTCCTCCATGCCCCAGATCATCGACAGGATCTCTTCCCGCCGCTCGGCGAAGCCTGCGGATTTCTTGACCTCGCGCAGGTCCTTGCCGACGCCGTCATCGGCGAAGGGCAGGCGGTATTCCTTGAAGATGCGGCCCGGTCGCGGCGCCATGACCAGAAGCCGTTCGCCCAGAAGCAGCGCCTCCTCGACCGAATGGGTGATGAGGATCACGGTCTTGCCGGTCTCCTTCCAGAGCTTCAGGACCAGACCCTGCATCTTTTCCCGCGTCAGCGCGTCGAGCGCGCCCAAGGGTTCGTCCATCAGCACGACCTGCGGTTCGTTGGCCAGGCACCGGGCCAGCGCCACACGCTGCTGCATCCCGCCCGAAAGTTCATAGACCGCCTTGTCCTTGAAATCCTGAAGGCCGACGGTTTCGAGAAGATGATCGGTGATGGCATTCCGCTCCGCCTCGGCCATGCCCTTCATGCGGGGGCCGAAATCGACGTTCTTGCGCACGCTCATCCATTCGAACAGCGCGCCCTGCTGGAACACCATCCCGCGTTCCGGGCCGGGGCCGTTCACGCGCTTGCCGTCCAGCGTGACCTTGCCTTCGGTGGGGGCGAGGAAACCGGCGAGGATGTTCAGAAGCGTGGTCTTGCCACAGCCCGACGGGCCGAGGACCGACAAAAGCTCCCCCGGTTGAAGGTGAAGCGAGACGTTTTTCAGCGCCTGCACGGAACTGCCGTTCGGCAGGTCGAAGCGCATGGAGATATTGTCGATGATAAGTCCGGTCATGTCCCTCTGGTCCCGATGGAGAAGTCGCGGCCCGGTGCATCGACCGGGCCGCGCGCAGGGAAAGGGGGTTACATGCCTTTCGCGGCCTCCAGCGGGCCGGTGTTGACGGCCCCGTCATAGCTGTCGCGCGCCGCGGGGATGGAGCCCGCGTCGACGAAGACCTGGCTGACGCCCTTCATGAAGGTCTGCGCATTGCCGCCCAGCCACTTGGCGGACAGTTGTTCGTCGATCGAGGGGAAGACCATGGTGGAGATGGCCTGCTTCGCCGTGTCGATGTCCTGACCGGAATCGGCGGCAATGACCTTCAGCATCTCCTCCTGCTTGGATCCTTCGTTCCACATGTCATTGGCGTCTTCCGTCACCTTCATGAACTTCGCCGCAAGGTCCGGGTTCTCGGCCACGAAGCTTGCCGGGGCGGAGATCACGTCGAAGACGAGGATGCCAAGGTCTTCCTTCTCGGCCCCGGTCAGAAGGACGTTGCCGTGCTCCTTCATCCGGGTCAGGCCGCCGCCATAGCCGCAGGCCATGTCGACCGCGCCCTGCGCCAGCGCCGCGGCACCTTCCGGCGGGGCCATGTCGACCACGTCGAGCGAGGCAAGGTCGATGCCGAAATGGTCCATCTGCCGCAGGAAGCCGTAATGCGCGGCGGTCCCCAGCGGCACGGCGACCTTCTTGCCCGCAAGATCGGCGGCATTCTCCTTGGTGATCTCAAGGTCCGAGCGCACGACGCAGTTGTCGTTCTCGGAATAGGACACGGCGACGGCGATGGTCTGAAGGTCCTGCCCGGCCGAGGTGGCGACGACGAAGGGCGGCACGCCCTGGCTGACCGCGATCTGCACGTCGCCCGAGGCCATGGCGGCCGACATCGCGGTGCCGGTGTCGAAGGCGCGCCAGTTCACCTTGACGCCCATCTCCTCGTCATAGGTTCCCATCTGCTTGGCGTATTCGAAGGGCATCGGCCATTCGAGGAAATAGGCCACCGTGATTTCATCGAGCGCCAAGGCGCCCTGCGTTCCGGCCACAAAGGCCATGGCCGCGACGGTGGTCGTCAGAAAAGTCTTCTTCATGTCGTTCTCCCTGTTCCCGCGAGGATCGTGGACCGTCCCGCTTGGGTCCCACTATGGGGTCCGTTCACCTTGGGTCATAGGACCAGTTAGCGCAAGCGGGATAAGGCCAGAGCCGCCTTTGCGCGGTCCCGCACCGGCCCGTGCGGCGATTTCTGGACCGAGATGAGGGTTCGATCTGGACATACGGCGCGCGCGGGTTTCATGGTGACCTTCCCCGAAGCAGGAAACCCGGACCCGTCCGGCCCGTTGATGCGCAATCCCGAAAGGCTCCCCCCATGGATACCACCCGCTACAGCAACGATCTTTCCGAAGTGGTCGAGGCCGACCGCGCCCATATCTGGCACCACCTGATCCAGCACAAACCGTTCGAGACGACCGACCCGCGGGTGATCGTCGAGGGCAAGGGGATGCGGGTCTGGGACGCGCGGGGCAAGGAACATCTGGATGCCGTGTCGGGCGGCGTCTGGACGGTGAACGTGGGCTATGGCCGCGAGTCGATCGCCAAGGCGGTCTACGACCAGCTGATCCGCATCAACTATTTCGCGAATTCGGCGGGCTCCATCCCCGGTTCGATCTTTGCCAAGCAGCTGATCGAGAAGATGCCGGGGATGAGCCGGGTCTACTACACGAACTCGGGTTCGGAGGCGAACGAGAAGGCCTTCAAGATGATCCGCCAGATCGCGCACAAGCGCTATGGCGGCAAGAAGTACAAGATCCTCTACCGCGAGCGGGACTATCACGGCGGCACCATCGGCACCATGTCGGCGGGCGGTCAGGAAGAGCGCAACATGCAATACGGCCCCTTCGCGCCGGGCTTCATCCGCGTCCCGCATTGCATGGAATACCGCAAGCAAGAGGGCGCGCCGGTCGAGAATTACGGCGAATGGGCGGCCGACCAGATCGAGAAGGTGATCCTGGCCGAGGGGCCGGATACGGTGGGCGGACTTTGCCTTGAACCCGTGACGGCGGGCGGTGGCGTCATCACGCCGCCCGAGGGCTATTGGCAGCGGGTGCAGGAGATCTGCAAGAAATACGACATCCTTTTGCATATCGACGAGGTCGTCTGCGGCGTCGGGCGCACCGGCACCTGGTTCGGCTATCAGCAATACGGCATCAAGCCGGATTTCGTGACCATGGCGAAGGGTGTCGCCTCGGGCTATGCCGCCATCGCCTGTTGCGTCACGACCGAGGCGGTCTTTGAGATGTTCAAGGACGATGCCTCTGATCCCCTGAACTATTTCCGCGACATTTCCACCTTCGGCGGCTGCACGGCCGGTCCCGCGGCGGCGATCGAGAACATGCGCATCATCGAGGATGAGGGGCTTCTGGCCAATACCGTCAAGATGGGCGAGCGCGCGATGGGCAACCTTCACGCGCTGATGGAAAAGCACAAGGTGATCGGCGACGTGCGCGGCAAGGGTCTGTTCCTAGGCGCCGAGCTGGTGGCCGACCGTCAGACGAAAGAGCCGGTGGACGAGAAGAGCGTGCAGGCGGTGGTGGCCGACTGCATGGCGCAGGGCGTCATCATCGGCGCGACCAACCGCTCGGTCCCCGGCCTGAACAACACGCTTTGCCTGTCGCCCGCGCTGATCGCCACCCCGGATGACATCGACGAGATCACCGGGGCCATCGACAAGGCGCTGAGCAAGGTCTTTGGCTAAAGCGTTTCGGGTCTGCGTTGAGAAAGGAAGTATCGGAATTCGAACGAAATAAGTTCGAATTCTGATACGGTGTAAACCCGAAATGCTATGAGAAAGGGTTTCGCCCCGGCTGACGCCGGGGCGATCCATGTGGGGGCGCTGCCCCCACACCCCCGGAGTATTTTTGCCACGATGAAAGGGTGAGGGGTCAGTCCGGCAGCGTTGCGCAGCTTTGGGCGCGCGGGCCGGTGGCGCCCGTGCAGCGCAGCAAGATGTCGAAATGGCGCGAGGGTCGGGCGGGGCGGTAGTCCTTCAGGATCGCCTGCCAGTCCGGGGCGGGGGCCATGAAGCTGTCCCAGGTGAAGCTCTGGTCGTCGATGAACCCGTAGCCGCGGTCGAAGATCAGAAGGTCCGGGTGGTGGCTTTCGATATCCGTGACGATGTCCTGCCGGACGCGGGTCAGGATGGCGTTGAGGCGCGCGCATGTCTCTGGCGCGGCGGCGCAATCGGTGGCGGCGAGGGCGCTGAGCGCGCCGGGGATCGGCCAGAGATGCGGGTAACGCCCGGCCCAGCTTGTACCGAGGGCAAGGGCGACGGGCGGGCCTGCGGTCACTTCGGTGGAGAGGACAAGGACACCGTCGGCCTGCCAGGCGGGGTCGAGGTTCGCGGTGAGTTCGTCAAGCTGCGGGTTGCGGTAAAGCCCTTGCGCAAAGCTGACATAGCCCGCGCCGATTATGGCGAGGGACGCAAGGGCGGCGACGGGCGTGGGCCGGGGGCTGTGGGCGAGGACCCAGAAGCAGGCCATCAGCGCGAAGCCTTCCAGCGGGATCGTGTGATACTGAAACCCGTTCCACTGGATGATGTAGGAGGCGAGGCCGCCAAGGGCCGCGGCGGCGAAAATCCCCGTGCCGGGCGGCACATTGCGCCCGGTCAGAAGCGCGAGGGCGAAAGGCGCGAAGGGCGCGGCAGTGACGAGCAGGAAGCCGAGCGTGCGGTCCTGCGGCAGCGCGATGGCGCCGTAGACGTCGCGCGCCAGCGGGATCACGTCGCGGAAATATTCGGGATGCAGCGCCCAGACGGCGCCGACATAGGCAAGGCCCACCGCGCCCATGGTCAGGTTGGCGGGCGACAGGATCGGTTTCAGGCTGCGCGTGGCGGCCACCTGCCAGAGTGTGACGAAGGCCGGGATGAGCAGGAAGAAGGGTTTCAGGCAGATGCCGACGCCTGCGACGGCGGCGGTGGCGATGACGGTCCTCAGGGGCAGGGACACGCGGCGCGGTAACTGCGCGATCAGCCAGGGGGCGGTCAGGATCAGCATCACCTGTTCGCGCTGCGCGATGTCGTTCATCGCCGGAAGGATCATCGCCACGGCCAGCCCCAGAAGCGCCACGGCGCTGCGCGGGGCGGAGCGGGCGAGGTCCTTGGGGAAAAGCCGCAGGCAGGTCAGAAGGCTGACCGCCATTGCCGCGCAGATCACCGCATATTGCGCGTTCGGGCCGCTTATCCCGGTCAGGTCCGACAGGATCAGGGGCGGCACGGTCAGGTAGAAGTTCAGGGGCGGGTTCACCTCGAATATATCGACATAGAGCCGCGCGCCCTCCAGCCAGTCGCGGGTCGCGATCAGGAACCAGGCGGTGTCGTGGTTGACCGTGCGGCCCCAGAGGAAGGCCAGGAGCAGGGCCGGGATCGCGACGGCAAGGGCAACCCCGGCGGCGGGGCGGGCCTTGGCCCTGGGGGCGGTAAGGGCGGGGGAGGAACTGGTCATGCGACGGGCCGGACTGTTTCGGTTTCGCGCCTAATATCACGACCACTATGGCGGTAATATGGTCGGGCGGGGACAATTGGGGCCGGTTCCCCCCTTTGCTGCGACGGCTTGACGCAGGGCGCCTTTCCGGCTTCCATAGGTCCAGTCATGCCACCCCATAGGTCCAGTCGCCCATGATCCCCGCCGAAGCCTTCTTCCTTACCCCCGGTTTCAACGGCACGCTCCAGCAGGAGATCCAGCAGATGGTGGCCGAGGGCATCCTGCGCGGCCGCTTCCGCGCGGGCGAAAAACTGCCGTCGAGCCGCCGCCTGGCGCGCCATCTCGGCGTCAGCCGGATCACCGTGACGCTGGCCTATACGGAGCTGGTATCCAGCGATTACCTCGCCGCGCGCGGGCGGTCGGGCTATTATGTGTCCGACACCGCGCCACAGCCGACGCTTTACCCGGCGGATGAGGCGCCGCGGCGCGATGGCGTCGACTGGGACCGCTGGACCGGGCGGCGCTTTTCCCGCCATCCGGTCGCGACCAAGCCGCAGGACTGGCATTCCTACCCCTATCCCTTCATCTACGGCCAGGCGGATGCGGCGCTTTTCGACCATCAGAACTGGCGGCAATGCGCGCTCCGCGCCCTCGGGCGGCGTGATTTCGAGGTGTTGACGGACGATTTCTACGAACGCGACGACCCGATGCTGATCGAATATATCGTCCGCAACATCCTGCCCCGGCGCGGGATCGCCGCGCGGCCGGAGGAGGTGCTGCTGACCATGGGGGCGCAGAACGCGCTTTGGATCGCGGCGGAGGTGCTGGCGGGACCGGGGGAGCGGGTGGCGATCGAAAACCCCTGCTATGCCGGGCTGCGCGCCATCCTTGGCCAGTTGGGGGCGGAAATTCACGCCGTCGAGGTGGATGAAGAGGGGCTGCCCCCCGCCGCATTGCCCGACGGGGTGCGCGCGGTCTTTACCACCGCCAGCCACCATTGCCCGACCAATGCGACCATGCCGGTGGAACGGCGCGCCGCGCTTCTGGCCCGCGCGGCGGATGAGGATTTCATCGTGGTCGAGGATGACTACGAATTCGAGATGTCGTTCCTGAAACCCGCCGCGCCGGCCTTGAAGTCGCTCGACCGCGAAGGGCGGGTGGTCTATGTCGGCTCCTTCTCGAAATCGCTTTTTCCGGGCCTTCGGCTTGGCTATCTTGTGGCCTCCGAGGGGTTCATCCGCGAGGCGCGCGCGCTGCGCGCCGCGATGCTGCGCCACCCGCCGGGCCATATCCAGCGCACGGTCGCCTATTTCCTGTCGCTGGGCCATTACGATGCCCTCATCAACCGGCTCAACCAGGCCTACAAGCGGCGCCGGACGGTGATGGATGACGCGATCCGGGCCGAGGGGCTTGAGATCGCAGGGCAGGGTGCCTTTGGCGGGTCGAGCTTCTGGATGCGGGCGCCCGAAGGCGTCGATACCGACCGGCTGGCGGCCGATCTGCGCGGGCAGGGGGTGCTGATCGAGCCGGGCCGCGTCTTCTTTGCACCGGGGGCGGGGCCGTCGAACCATTACCGGCTGGCCTATTCCTCGATCGCGCAGACACGCATTCCCGAGGGCATCGCGCTGATCGCCGCGGCGCTGCGGCGCGCTGGACCTAATGCGCCCCGATAACTGGCCCTATAGGGCGGACGGGGCCGCGCAGTAGAAGACCTTGCCGGAACAACGCATCAGGGAGGCGGACCATGAAAATGACGACGGAAGAGGCATTTGTGAAAGTGCTGCAACGGCACGGGATCGAACATGCCTTCGGAATCATCGGGTCTGCCTTCATGCCGATCTCGGACTATTTCCCGCGCGCGGGCATCATGTTCTGGGACGTGGCGCATGAATGCAACGGCGGCTACATGGCCGACGGCTTTACCCGCACCACCGGCAAGATGGCGATGATCATCGCCCAGAACGGCCCCGGCATCACCAATTTCGTGACCGCCGTGAAAACCGCCTACTGGAACCATACACCGATGCTGCTGGTCACGCCGCAGGCGGCGAACAAGACCATCGGGCAGGGCGGTTTCCAGGAGGTGGAGCAGATGGCCGCCTTCAAGGACATGGTGGCCTATCAGGAAGAGGTGCGCGACCCGTCCCGCATCGCCGAGGTCCTCAACCGCGTCATCACCAAGGGCAAGCGGCTGTCGGCCCCGGTCCAGATCAACGTGCCGCGCGATATGTGGACGCAGGTGATCGACATCGAATTGCCCGCCATCGTCGATTTCGAACGCCCCTCGGGCGGCGAGGACGCGATTGCCGAGGCGGCGAAGGTGCTGTCCGCCGCGAAGTTCCCGGTGATCCTGAATGGCGCGGGCGTGGTCCTTGGCGGCGCGATCCCGGCGAGCCAGGCGCTGGCCGAACGGCTCGACGCGCCGGTCTGCTGCAACTATCAGCACAACGATGCCTTCCCCGGCTCGCACCCGCTTTTCGCCGGGCCGCTGGGCTATAACGGGTCCAAGGCGGGGATGGAACTGATTTCGAAGGCGGACGTGGTCCTTGCGCTTGGCACAAGGCTGAACCCGTTCTCCACCCTGCCGGGCTATGGGATCGACTACTGGCCGAAGACCGCGAAGCTTATTCAGGTTGACATCAACCCCGACCGGATCGGGTTGACGAAGCCGGTCGCTGTGGGGATCGTCGGCGATGCGAGGAAGGTGGCCGAAAGCCTGCTGGCGCAGCTTGGCGCGAGCGCGGGCGATGCCGGGCGCGATGACCGCAAGGCCCTGATCGCGAAGACGAAATCCGCCTGGGCGCAGGAACTCACCTCGATGGATCATGAGGATGACGATCCCGGCACCAACTGGAACGACCGCGCCCGCAAGGCCAAGCCGGAATGGATGAGCCCGCGCATGGCCTGGCGCGCGATCCAGTCCGCGCTGCCGAAAGAGGCGATCATTTCCTCCGACATCGGCAATAACTGCGCCATCGGCAATGCCTATCCGTCCTTCGAGGCGGGGCGCAAATACCTCGCCCCCGGTCTTTTCGGCCCCTGCGGCTATGGCTTTCCGGCCATCGTCGGCGCCAAGATCGGCAACCCGGGCGTGCCGGTGGTCGGCTTCGCCGGTGACGGCGCCTTCGGGATTTCCATGAACGAGATGGTGGCGATCGGGCGCAAGGAATGGCCCGCGATCACCATGGTCGTCTTCCGCAACTACCAGTGGGGCGCGGAAAAGCGCAACACGACGCTGTGGTATTCGGACAACTTCGTCGGCACCGAACTGAACGACGACGCGACCTATGCCGGGATCGCACGGGCCTGTGGCTTGCAGGGCGTTCAGACCAGGACGATGGAGGAGCTGACCGCCGCTCTGGATCAGGCGCTGAAGGACCAGAAGGCGGGCAAGACCACCTTTATCGAGGCGCTGATCAATCAGGAACTGGGCGAACCCTTCCGCCGCGACGCGATGAAGAAACCCGTCGAGGTGGCCGGGATCGACCCGGCAGACATGCGGCCGCAGAAGGGCGCGTGATGGCGCTGCCCTTCGGGCTTTCCCCCGGTGTGGCGATCTTTCTGCTGGCGGCGATCCTTGGGGCGGCGGTGGTGCGGGGCTTTTCCGGCTTTGGCTTTTCCGCCCTCGTGGTCGCCGTCACCGGGCTTGTCAGCGACCCGCGCAACGCGGTCGCCGTGGTGCTGTTTTGTGAGATCGTGATGACGCTTCAGGCCGCAAGGGGGATCGCCGGCCATGTCGATTGGTCGCGCGTGGGGCTTTTGCTGCTGGGCGCGGCGGTCGGTGTGCCGCTGGGCATCCATGGCCTCGTGACCATCGGCGTGGACGGGGCGCGGGTGGCGATTTCGCTTTTCATCCTTGTCATGTGCGGGGTCCTTCTGGCCGGGTGGCAGACGGGGCGGGAGATACGGGGCTGGCCCAATGCCGCACTTGGCGTCGTCTCGGGCGTGGCCAATGGCGCGGCGATGGCCGGTCTGCCGGTGGCGGCGGTCTTTTCGGCCCAGCCGATCCCGCCGCAGGTCTTCCGCGCCACGCTGATCGCCTATTTCGCGGTGCTGGACATCTTTTCCTTCCCGCTCTTGTGGCAGGCGGGGCTTGTCACCCGCGACACCTTCGTGGCGCTGGCCTTCGCGCTGCCCGCGCTTCTGATCGGCAATCATTTCGGCAACTATCGCTTCAGCCGCGCCGCCCCGCAGAGTTTTCGCCGCCTCGCCATCGGTCTTCTGGCCGTTCTCGCCGCACTTGGCCTTGCACGGGCGGTCCTGTGATGCCTGACTGCCGCCACAGACAGGAACCGGCCAAGGACCAGATCCATGCGTGACCCCTTTCCCTTCCTTTCCGGCACCGCGCCGGTCTGCCCGCCGGGCCTGATCGCCCGCGCGCGCGGCTTTCGCCCGCCCCGCGTGGCGCTGGTCAATGCCGCAGCACCCTTTCCCTTGCAGGGGATGCAAGAGGCGGCCGAGGCCGGGTTGGCAGAGCCGATCCTGATCGGTGACAGGAACAAGATCGCCGCCGTGGCCGAGGAAATCGGCTGGGACATCGCCGGGCTGCGCCTGATCCACGCGCCCCGCGACACCGCCGCGCCGGAAGCCGCGCGGCTGGCGCGTGACGGGCAGGCGGACGCGATCATGAAGGGGCAGATCCATTCGACCACCTTCCTCAAGGCGCTTCTGCCGTCCTCGGTCGGGCTGCGCGACCGTTCGATGCGCTGCGGCCATGTCTTTCACATCACCCTGCCGGGGCATGAACGCCCGCTTCTTTTGACCGACTCGGCGCTGAACGTGAACCCGGATATGGAGACGCGCCACGCCTGCCTGGCCCATGCCGTCACGCTGGCCGAAAAGCTGGGGATCGACACGCCGAAGGTCGGCCTTCTGGCCCCGTCCGAGGATGTCAGCCCCTCGATCCCCAATACCGAGGAGGCGGCCGCCATCGCCGAATGGGCGCGCCTGTCACTGCCGCAGGCGATCGTCGAGGGGCCGATGGCGCTGGACCTGATCTTTTCGCATGAGGCGGCGGTGGCGAAGAATTATGCCTCGCGCGTTTCGGGCGATGCCGATGTCATGGTGGTGCCGAACATCACCAGCGGCAATGCGATCTTCAAGCTGATGGTGCTGGGCATGGGCGCCTGCGCGGGCGGGCTGGTGATGGGGGCGAAGGTGCCGTTCCTTCTGACCTCACGCTCGCAGGACGCGGCGGCGCGGCTGGCCTCGGTCGCGCTTGGGGCCATCGTTGCGGGGGGCGCATGATCTTCGTCGTCAATGCCGGGTCGTCTTCGATCAAGGTCGCGCTCTTTGACGGCGCGGTGCAGGCGCTGTCGGGCATGGTGGGGGAGATTGGCGGGGCTTCGCGGCTGACGGTCGGGAAGGGTGCCGCGCGCGCCGTCAGCGCGCCGGACCACGAAGCGGCGCTGGCGCTCCTGATCGAGGGCTTCGCGGATCAGGGCCATCCGCTGTCCGCCTTGCGCGCGGCGGGCCACCGGGTCGTCCATGGCGGGCGCGAGCTGACCGCGCCGGTACGGGTGACCGACGCCGTTCTGGCGCAGGTGGAGGCCTGCGTGCCGCTCGCGCCGCTGCACAACCCGCATAACCTGTCGGCGATCCGGGCGCTGATCCGGCTTGCGCCCGACCTGCCGCAAGTGGCCTGTTTCGACACCGCCTTTCACGCCACGAACCCCGAGGTGGCGCTGCGCTACGCCCTGCCGCCCAAGGCCGAGGCGGAGGGCATCCGCCGCTACGGCTTTCACGGTATTTCCTATGACAGCCTGACACGGCGGCTGCCCGATCTTCTGGGCCATATGCCGGGCCGGGTGCTGGCGCTGCATCTGGGCAATGGCGCCTCGCTCTGCGCGATCCGGGACGGGCGGTCCGTCGCCACGACCATGGGCTATTCCCCGCTTGAGGGGCTGACGATGGGGACGCGCACCGGGTCCATCGACGGCAACGCGGTCTTGCGGCTGGCGGAGTTGCACGGGATCGGGGGCGCGGCGCGGATCCTGAACCGGGAAAGCGGGTTGCTGGGGCTGGGCGGTGTGTCCGACATGCGCGCGCTTCGGGCGGCCGATACCGAGGCCGCGCGCTTTGCCATCGACCATTTCGCCTATTGGGCGGTGCGCCATGCAGGCTCGATGATCGCGGCGATGGGCGGGCTTGACTGCGTCGCCTTCACCGGCGGCATCGGCGAACATGACGGGGCCATGCGGGCGGCGATCTGCGACGGGCTTTCCTTCATGGGCGTTGCCATCGACGGCGCGGCCAATGCGGCGGCGGCGGGGCGGCTGGACCGGGGGCAGGGACCGGCGGTCCTGATCGTTCCGGCGGCGGAAGAGGCGCATATCGCGCGCGCGACGGCAGAAGTGATCGCCGGGCGATTGTAGGTTGGGGAATATAGGTCTTGCAATACGACCTCGGGGCGGACAACGTTCCCGAAAACAGGCAGGGTGGGGAATAAATGGGCTATCAGCAGCCAAAGCTTGAAACGTCGCCGAAGGTCTCGGACGAGGTGCGGCGGACCACCTGCTACATGTGCGCCTGCCGCTGCGGGATCAACGTCCACCTGACATCGGGCAAGGTCACCTATATCGAGGGCAACCGCGACCACCCGGTCAACAAGGGCGTTCTGTGCGCCAAGGGGGCGTCGGGCATCATGCAGGTGACGGCACCTTCCCGCCTGCGCGCGCCCCTGAAGCGCGTCGGCCCGCGCGGGTCGGGCGCGTTCGAGGAGATTTCCTGGGATGAGGCGCTGGACATTGCCGTCGGCTGGCTGAAACCGATCCGTGAGACGGCGCCCGAAAAGCTTGCCTTCTTCACCGGGCGCGACCAGTCGCAAAGCTTCACGAGCCTTTGGGCGCAGGGCTTCGGCACACCGAACTACGCCGCGCATGGCGGATTCTGTTCGGTCAACATGGCGGCTGCGGGCATCTACACGATGGGCGGCGCCTTCTGGGAATTCGGCCAGCCGGACTGGGACCGGACCCGGCTTTTCCTGCTGTTCGGCGTGGCCGAGGATCACGACAGCAACCCGATCAAGATGGGCATCGGCAAGCTGAAATCTCGCGGCGCGCGGGTGATCGGCATCAACCCGATCCGCACCGGCTATAACGGCGTGGCGGACGACTGGTACGGGATCACGCCGGGGACCGACGGCTTGCTGATCCTGTCACTGATCCATGAGCTTTTGAAGGCCGGCAAGGTCGATCTTGACTACCTGTCGCGCTGGACCAACGCGCCCTGCCTGATCGAAGAGGCGGAGGGCGAGGAAAAGGGGCTGCTGCTGCGTGACGTGCTGGGCAAGCCGCTGGTGGTCGATCGGCAAAGCGGCGATCTCGTGCCGTTCGACACGCCCGGCATCCGCCCCGACCTTGCCGCGGTCAGGAACGGCAACCGCACCGTGTTTCAGCATATGGCGGAACGCTACCTGTCGCCCGACTACGCGCCCGAGGCGGTGGCGGAGCGTTGCGGGATCGCGGCCGACCGTATCCGCGCGCTTGCCGCCGAGATTGCCCATGCGGCCTTTGACGACCCCGTCATCCTCGACCGTCCCTGGACCGACTTTCGGGGTGAACGGCATGAGAGGATGGTGGGCCGCCCGGTCAGCTTCCATGCCATGCGGGGCATTTCGGCGCATTCGAACGGGTTTCAGACCGCCCGCGCGCTGCATGTCCTTCAGATCCTTCTCGGCAGCGTGGAGACCCCCGGCGGCTTCCGCTTCAAGCCGCCCTATCCAAAGCCCGCCTTCGCGCATCCGACGCCGCATTCCTACTTCCTGCCCGGCCGCCCGCTGGACGGCCCGCATCTTGGCTTCCCGCACGGGCCGGAACATCTGGCGCTGAAGCTTGACGACCAGACGCCGGCGCGGATCGACAAGGGCTTTACCTGGGAAAACCCGCTGTCGGCGCATGGCCTGATGCATATGGTCATCCCCAATGCCCATGCGGGCGATCCCTACAAGATCGACACGCTGATGCTCTACATGGCGAACATGTCGTGGAATTCCTCCATGAATACCGGCGCCGTGATGGAGATGCTGACCGACAAGGACGAAGACGGCGACTACAAGATCCCGCATATCATCTATTCCGATGCCTATGCCTCGGAAATGGTGGCCTATGCCGACCTGATCCTGCCGGACACGACCTATCTGGAACGCCACGACTGCATCAGCCTGCTTGACCGGCCGATCTGCGAGGCCGACCATGCCGCCGATGCGATCCGCTGGCCGGTCACGCCGCCCGACCGCGACGTGCGCGGGTTTCAGTCGGTGCTGGTGGACCTTGCCGGGCGTCTGGGCCTGCCGAACTTCGTGGCCAAGGACGGCGCGCCGCTCTATCGCGACTATGCCGATTACATCGCCAACCATGAACGCCGCCCCGGTGTCGGCCCCCTGATGGGCTTTCGCGGCGACGGGTCGGCGGTGGGGCGCGGCGCGGCGAACCCCGACCAGATCGCGCGCTATATCGAGAATGGCGGCTTCTTTCAGGTCGAGGTGCCGGAGGAGGCGACGTTCTTCAAGCCGTGGAACAGCGCCTATCAGGACTGGGCCGTTTCGCTGGGCTTCTACGACCAGCCGCAACCCTATATCTTCCAGCTATACGCCGAGCCGATGCGGCGGTTTCAGCTTGCCGCCGAGGGCTATCACGAACGCCAGCCGCCCGACCATCTGCGCGACCGCATCAAGGCGACGATGGACCCGCTGCCGATCTGGTATCCGCCTTTCGGCGATGATGTGGCCGGGGATTATCCGGTCCACGCGCTGACGCAGCGGCCGATGGCGATGTACCATTCCTGGGGCTCGCAAAACGCCTGGCTACGGCAGATCCACGGGGTCAATCCCCTATATGTGCCGACGAAGATCTGGCAGGCAGAGGGGTTCCGCGACGGCGACTGGGCGCGCGTGACCTCACCCTCGGGGGAGATCACGGTGCCGGTCGCCCATATGGCGGCGCTGAACGAGAACACGATCTGGACCTGGAACGCGATCGGCAAGCGCAAGGGGGCCTGGGCGCTGGACGATGATGCACCGGAGGCCACGAAAGGGTTTCTTCTCAATCACTTGATCCATGAACTTCTACCCCGGAAGGGGGATGGGTTGCGCTGGTCGAACTCTGACCCGATCACCGGACAGGCGGCCTGGTTCGACCTGCGGGTGCGGATCGAGAAGGTCGCCGCGCCGGTTGAGGCGCAACCGGCCTTCGGCCCCCTGCCATCCCCGGTTCCACCGGCGAAAAGGAACCGCCCATGACCGCTTTGCCACCCCCTTCGAAGGTCAAGCTGGGCCTTGTCATCGACCTTGACACCTGCGTCGGCTGCCATGCCTGCGTGACCGCCTGCAAGGGCTGGAACGATCAGGGCTATGGCGCGCCCTTGTCCGACATGGACGCTTATGGATCAGCACCTTGCGGGACGTTCCTGAACCGGGTTCACAGCTATGAGGCGCAAGAGTCTGATACCCCGTCGAAAATCGTCAACTTCCCGCGGTCCTGCCTGCATTGCGACAATGCGCCCTGTGTGACGGTCTGCCCGACCGGCGCCAGCTACAAGCGGGCCGAGGACGGGATCGTTCTGGTGAACGAGGACGCCTGTATCGGCTGCGGTCTTTGTGCCTGGGCCTGCCCTTACGGCGCGCGGGAAATGGATGGTGAGGCGGGGGTGATGAAGAAATGCACCCTCTGCGTCGACCGGATCTATAACGAGAACCTGCCCGAAGAGGACCGCGTGCCCGCCTGTGTGCGCACCTGCCCGACCGGCGCGCGCCATTTCGGCGATCTGGGCGACCCGGAAAGCGCCGTCAGCCGTCTGGTGGCAGAGCGGGGCGGCTATGACCTGATGCCGGAGATGGAGACGGCCCCGGTGAACAAATACCTGCCGCCGCGCAGGAAGGGGGCGGCGGATGTCGCGCCCCTGACCCCGCTTCTGGATGTGCAGGCGAGCGGGTTCGCGGGCTGGCTCGACCGTCTTCTGGAGAAGTTCTGATGCATCCCGCACCTTCGGTTATCCTGTTCACCGTCCTTTCCGGCATGGGCTTTGGCCTGCTGGCCTTCCTCGGCCTTGGCGCGGCGCAGCCCTTGGGCTTGGCCGCCTTCCTGCTCTGGGGGCTGGGCTACGCGCTGGCGGTTGGCGGGCTTCTTGCCTCCACCTTCCACCTTGGCAATCCGCAGCGGGCGCTGAGGGCCTTCACCCAATGGCGGACAAGCTGGCTGAGCCGTGAAGGCTGGACCTCGGTCCTGACGCTTCTTCTTCTTGCCCCGGTCGCGCTGGCGGCGATTTTCGGGGGCCTCCTGCCGCCGATGTTCGGGGCCACCGGGGCGGCGATGGCGCTTTTGACGGTTTATTGCACCTCGATGATCTATGCGCAGCTTCGCACCGTGCCGCGTTGGAACCACTGGACCACGCCCGCGCTGTTCATGTGTTTCGCGCTGACGGGCGGCGCGATGCTGAGCGGGCATAACGGGGCGGGCGCGATTCTGGCGCTGCTGCTCGGCGGGCTTCTGGTCTTTGCCTTCCGGCGCGGGGACGGGGCGTTTGCCGACGCCGGGTCCACGATCGGGACCGCCACGGGGCTGGCGGGTCAGGTCCGGCAGGTCGCGCCGCCGCATACCTCGGAAAATTACCTGATGAAGGAGATGATCTACCGCGTCGGGCGCAAGCATTCCCGCCGCCTGCGGATCATCGCGGTCCTTTTCGCAAGCCTCCTGCCGGCCGCGATCCAGTTGTTCGTGCCGCCCCTGCCGGTGGTCATGGGCTTTGCCGCGCTTTTGCACCTGATCGGCGCCTTTGCCGCGCGCTGGCTGTTCTTCGCGGAAGCCGAGCATGTCGTGGGGCTTTACTACGACGCCCGGCCCGCAGCCGCTTCCATTTCCTGAAACCTGCCCTTCGATCTTCGCGAAGGGGTCAGGCTTTGCTTGCCGTAGGGGCCTCTCTTGCCCCCAACTGCGCCGGGGTATCGGGACCGGCAGGCGGAATTTGCGGGCGGCGTCAGGACATCACGGCGAAACTGTCGCCCAGCCAGGGGGCGACCTCACGCGCGGGCAGGATCGCGCGGGTGCGCATGATCGCCTTCAGCATCCCGGCGATATCGGTCGCGACCGGCATGGTCCCGTCGGCCGGCGCGAAAAGCGAGATGCGCCGCGACATGGCGGCCAGCGGCAAGGGGTGCAGTTCGACCCTGGTCAGGAAGGCGCGGGCGCGGATCACGGCCAGCGGCGTCGTGATGGAAAAGCCAAGCCCCGCCGCGACCAGCGCCATGATCGACTGATTGCTGTCGATCTCGATCCGTTCGGGCAGGTGGACACGGTGGCGGGCCAGATGCGCCTCGATCTGGCGGCCCATGAATTGCGCGCGGTCGTAGCGCAGGAAGGGCAGGGCAGAGAGCGCCTCCATCTCTCGCCCTTTCGGCAGGTCAAAGCCGCGCGGAACCGCCAGAACGTAAGGATCGCGCAGAAGCGGATGTTCCGTGGCGCCCGCGACCGCGTCCTGCGGGGCGGCGGCCACGACGATGTCCAGCACCCGCTGGGTCAGCATCGCGGTGATTTCATGGCTTGGCCCGGTGGTCAGGCTGAAATGGCAATCGCGCAGGTTCTGCGTCAGCGCGATGACAAGGTCGGGCGTGATCTCGGCATCGAAATCGTCGATGACGCCCAGATGCAGGTGGCCGATCTGGGCAATGTCGAGAACGGCAAGTTCCGCCTGCGCCTGACGCAACTGCCCCATCGCGTCGCGCGCCCGGCGCAGGACGAGGCGACCGGCCAGCGTCAGTTGCAGCGGGCGGTGGGCGCGGTCGAACAATTCCACCCCAAGGGCTGCCTCAAGGTTGCTGATCTGCTGCGAGGCGGCGGGCAGGCTGAGGCCGATCCGGCGCGCGCCGTCGGCCAGCGTCCCGGCCTGCGCCGTGGCGTCGAAGAGTTCCAGCGCGCGCAGCGTGACGCCTTTGGGCAGGGTCGGCATCGGGGTCTCCGGGGTGGCAACGAATTTCGAAAAAATGAACTTGAGGCCGGGACGGGTCAAGCCCCGGCGCAGATGATTTGACAGGGAGAGCGTTTGGATGAGTGTCCAGTTTCTGAAAAAGGGCCGGGAAGCGGCCGCGATGGCCGAGGATGAGCTGCGCGCGCGGGTCGCCGCGATGCTGGCGCGGTTGCGTGCCGGGGGCGACGCGGCGGCGCTGGACTATGCGCGCGCGCTTGACGGCTGGGACGGCCCGGTTCTGGTGACGGAGGAGGAGATCGCGGCGGCGGCAAAGGCGCTGCCGCAGCAGGTCAAGGACGACATCCGCTATGCCCATGACAATATCGCCGGTTTCGCCCGCGCCCAACGTGCCAGCCTGTCGGAGACGGAGGTGGAACTGCGCCCCGGCCTGCGTGTCGGCCAGCGTCTGATCCCCATCGCCGCCGCCGGGGCCTATGTGCCGGGCGGGCGCTATTCGCACATCGCCTCGGCGCTGATGACCGTGACGACGGCGCGCGAGGCGGGCGTGGGCCATGTCGCCGCCGCCTCGCCCCCACGATCGGGCGAGGGGATACCAGCGCCGGTGCTCTATGCCCTTAGCGTGGCCGGGGCCGACCGGATCTTGAAGCTGGGCGGCGTGCAGGCCATCGCGGCGCTGAGCTTTGGTCTTTTCGGCCTGCCGCGCGCCGACATCCTGATCGGGCCGGGCAATGCCTATGTGGCGGAAGCCAAGCGGCAGTTGTTCGGCGAGGTCGGCATCGACATGGTCGCCGGGCCGACCGACAGCCTTGTGATCGCAGACAGGACGGCGGATGCGGAACTGGTCGCCTGGGACCTTGTGGGGCAGGCCGAACACGGGCCGACCTCGCCCGTCTGGCTGGTCACCGACGATGCGGATCTGGCCGGGCGGGTCGCGGCGCGCATCCCCGCGCTCATCGCCACGCTGCCGCCCGACAACCGCGCGGCGGCCGAGGCCTCCTGGGGGGAGCGGGGGGAGATCATCCTTTGCACCAACCGCGAGCGGATGGCGGTCGAGGCGGACCGGATCGCGCCGGAACATCTGCATGTGCAGGCGGCCGATCTGGACTGGTGGCGCGGGCGGCTTAGCGCCTATGGCTCTCTTTTCCTCGGGGCCGAGGCGACGGTGGCCTTTGGCGACAAGGCGTCCGGCACCAACCATGTGCTGCCGACCTCAGGCGCGGCGCGCTATACCGGGGGGCTTTCGGTGCTGAAATTCCTCAAGACCGTGACCTGGCAGGAAGTGTCCCCGGACGCGCTGCGCGATCTGGCCGCCGTGACGGCCCGCATCTCGCGCTATGAGGGGATGGAAGGCCATGCCCGCAGCGCCGATATTCGGCTTGAGCGATTCTTTCCGGGTGAGAGCTTTCGGCTGAGGTAGGGCAAGATGCGGCTGGTGGGCATTCTGGGCGGCATGGGGCCGGAGGCGACGGTGCTTCTGATGCAGAAGGTGATCGACCGGCGCGCGGGCGGCGACGATGCCGGGCATGTGCCGCTGCTGGTCCACCAGAACCCGCAGGTGCCAAGCCGGATCGCCGCGCTGATCGAGGGGACGGGCGAAAGCCCGGCGCCGGTCTTGGCCGCTATGGCGCGGGCGCTGGAAGGCGCTGGGGCGCGGGCGCTGGCCATGCCCTGCAACACGGCCCATGCCTATGCCGGGGCCATCCGGGCGGCGGCGGGGGTGCCGTTTCTGGACATGATCGGCCTCAGCACCGCGCGGCTTGCGGGGCAGGGGCGGCGGATCGGGATGCTGGCCTCGCCCGCCGTGCGGCTGGCCGGTGTCTTCGACGATGCTTTTGCAGCGGCGGGGCTGACGGCGATCTGGCCCGCAGATGACGCCCCGGTGCTGGCGCTGATCCGGGCGGTCAAGGCCGGCCGCACGGGGGCGGAGGAACGCGCGGCGCTGACGGATGCGGCGCGCGGGCTTGTCGCGCAGGGGGCCGATCACCTCGCCATCGCCTGCACCGAACTGTCGATGCTGGCGCCCGGCCTGCCCGAGGGGGTAGACTGGACCGATACGCTCGATTGTCTGGCTGACGCCATCGTGGCCTTTTCGACCGCCGCAGGTGATTGATCTTTGCGGCCATTGCCGGGATGGTGACGGCGACTCGCGGGCGGCCTGACCGGCCCTCCGCAGCGAATGAATGGAGGACACCCGATGAAGGCGCTGATCGTCGAGAAGGACGAAGACGGCAAGACCCATGCCGCCGTGCAGGAGATCGACGAAAGCCGTCTGCCGGAGACGGAGGTCACGGTGGCGGTCGACTATTCGACGGTGAATTACAAGGATGGCCTTTGCATCGGGCCGGGCGCGGGGCTGGTGCGGAGCTATCCGCATGTGCCGGGGATCGACTTCGCCGGGACGGTGGAGGCGTCCTCGGACGCGCGCTACAGACCCGGCGACAAGGTCGTCCTGACCGGCTGGCGCGTGGGCGAGGCGCATTGGGGCGGCTATGCGCAAAAGGCGCGGGTGCGGGCCGACTGGCTGGTGCCGCTGCCGGATGGGCTGACGACGCGGGCCGCGATGGCGGTCGGGACGGCGGGGCTGACCGCGATGCTGGCGGTCATGGCGCTTGAGGATCACGGGCTGAAACCCGGTCACGGTCCGGTTCTGGTCACCGGCGCGGCGGGCGGTGTCGGGTCCGTCGCGGTGGCGATTCTGGCAAAGCTCGGCCATGAGGTTGCCGCCGTCACCGGGCGGCCGGAGCAGGCGGAGTATCTGAAAAGCCTTGGCGCGACCCAGATCGTCGCGCGGGAGGAACTGACCGAGGTCACCAGGAAACCGCTGGAAAGCGAGGTCTGGGCGGGCTGCATCGACGCCGTCGCGGGCGCGATGCTGGGGCGGGTGCTGAAGCAGATGAAATACGGCAGCTCCGTCGCCGCCATCGGCCTTGCGGGCGGGGCGGCCATCGAAGGCGCGCTCATCACACCCTTCATCCTTCGCGGTGTGAACCTTCTGGGCATCGACAGCGTCATGCAGCCTTACGACAACCGCCTGCGGGCCTGGAAACGGATCGCCAGGGACCTGCCGATGGACCAGCTTGAGGCGATGGTGGAACCTGCAACGCTTGCCGACCTGCCGCGCCTTGGGGCGGCGATCCTGAAGGGGCAGGTGCGGGGCCGTGTCGTCGTCGATGTGAACGGCTGAGGCCGCGCGCGCGGTTCGCGAAGACCGGCCGAAGGCGGGGGACGACCTCAGCCGTCTCTGGCCCAAAACCCGCGAATCTGTTCTTCTGCACCGCGACGCGCCGGGACCCCTGCCGGGTCGCGCGGCGCTGGACTTGAGGAAGCAAAGACACTATGAGCAAGCCGGTTAGCGCTAACATACGCAGCAGGAGCGAGGTTCATATGGTTTCCCGCGTCATTCCGGTCGAGACATTCGACCTCGTCATCTTTGGCGGCACGGGCGATCTTGCCCGGCGCAAGATCCTGCCGGGGCTTTATCGCCGTTATGTCGCGGGGCAGATCCCCGAAGGCTCCCGCATCATCGGTGCCGCGCGGGCGGAACTGGACGATGCCGGGTTCCGGGCCTTCGTGGCCGAGGCGATCGAGGAATTCGTTCCCGCCAAGGCCCGCGATGCCGAGGCGGTCGCGCGGTTCCTAGAACATCTGCACTATGTCAGCGTCGATGCGAAGGGGACGACCGGCTGGAAGGAACTGGGCAAGCTGATCCGCAAGGATGTGGTGCAGGCCTTCTATTTCTCCGTCGCGCCGTCCTTGTTCGGCGATCTGGCCGAACGGCTGCATGGCAACAAGATCGCGACGCCGGACTCGCGGATCGTGGTCGAAAAGCCCTTTGGCCGTGACCTTGAAAGCGCCAGGGCGCTGAACGCGACGCTGGCCGAGCATTTCGCGGAAAGCCAGATCTACCGGATCGACCACTATCTCGGGAAAGAGACGGTTCAGAACCTGATGGCGGTGCGCTTCGCCAATATATTGTTCGAGCCGCTCTGGAACGCGCGCCATGTCGATCACGTCCAGATCACGGTGGCCGAAACCGTGGGCGTTGGCGGGCGCGGCGCCTATTACGACCGTTCGGGCGCCATGCGGGACATGGTGCAGAACCACATGATGCAGCTTCTTTGCCTGATCGCGATGGAGGCGCCCTATCAGTTCGACCCCGACGCGGTCCGGGACGAAAAGCTGAAGGTCATCCGCGCGCTGGAGCCCGTGACGCCCGAGGACATCGTGCGCGGGCAGTACCGCGCGTCGAAGGATACCGCCTCTTATCCCGCCGATGCGGAGAACCCCAATTCCACCACCGAAAGCTTCATCGCGCTGAAGGTGGAGGTGGCGAACTGGCGCTGGAAGGGGACGCCGTTCTACCTGCGCACCGGCAAGCGGCTGCGCGCGCGCGCGTCCGAGATTGCCATCGTCTTCAAGGAGGTCCCGCATTCGATCTTCGGCGATGAGGAAGGCTGGCGCGAAAACGTGCTTTCGATCCGCTTGCAGCCGAATGAAGGGATGACCCTCAGCGTGATGATCAAGGAGCCGGGGCCGGGCGGGATGCGCCTGACCGAGGTGCCGCTGGACATGTCCTTTGCCGAGGCTTTGGGCGAGGACGGGGCCGATATTCCCGACGCTTATGAGCGGCTGATCATGGATGTGATCCGGGGCAACCAGACCCTGTTCATGCGCGGGGATGAGGTGGAGGCCGCCTGGGCCTGGACCGATCCGATCATCGCGGGGTGGGAGGCGAAGGGCGACAAGCCGAAGGGCTATGACGCATTTTCCTCTGGCCCCGAGGATGCGCTGATGCTTCTGCATCGTGACGCGCGGCGATGGCGGGAGATTGCGGAATGAACCTGGTCGAATATCCCGACGCGGAACTGATGATGTTCACGCTGGCCGATCAACTGGCCAGCGATCTGGGGACGCAGTTGCGCACCCATGACCGGGCGAGCCTGTCGGTGCCGGGCGGGACCACGCCGGGGCCGGTCTTCGACGTGCTGTCGGGGGTGGGGCTTGACTGGGACCGGGTCACGGTCTTCCCGAACGACGAACGCTGGGTGCCGGAGACGAGCGAACGGTCGAACGGGCGGCTGTTGAAACAGCGCCTCTTGACCGGCAAGGCGGCGGCGGCGACCTTCCTGCCGCTTTATGCCGGGGCGGAGCGACCGGAGGATGCGATTGACGCATTGGCCGAGGCGATCGAACCGCATCTGCCGATCTCGGTCCTGCTTTTGGGCATGGGGGCGGATATGCACACGGCCTCGCTCTTCCCCGGCGCGGACCGTCTGGCCGAGGCGCTGGCGCCCGACGCGCCGGTCCTTTTGCCGATGCGGGCCGCAGGCGCGGGGGAGCCGCGCGTGACGCTGTCGGCGCGGGTGTTGCGGGACGCGATGGCGATCCATGTCCTGATCACCGGGGCGGAGAAACGCGCGGCGCTGGAACGGGCGATGGACCTGACGCCGGATCAGGCGCCGATCCGCGCGGTATTGGATGAGGCCACCGTCCACTGGGCGGCCTGAACGGAGAACATGGCATGACGGTATGGGACGATCTGCGGAAGCACCGCAAGGCGACGGCGGACCGTCCGATCCTCGAATTGTTCGAAAATGACAATCGTGCACCGGGATTCAGCGTCGATCTGGCCGGGCTTTTGTTCGATTACTCCAAGACTTCGATTGACGAAACGGCCCGCGATCTGCTGGTGAAACTGGCGGAGACGACAGGTGTCGCCCCCCGCGCCGAGGCGATGTTTACCGGCGAGAAGATCAATGAGACCGAGGGCCGCGCGGTCCTGCATACGGCGCTGCGCAATCTCGACGGCGCGGTCAGCGTCGATGGCCGCGACGTCATGCCCGATGTCCGCGCCGTCTATGAGCGGATGCGCAGCTTTGCGACCGACGTGCGTTCCGGCAGCTTCAAGGGGCAGGGCGGCAAGATCACCGATGTGGTGAATATCGGCATCGGCGGGTCCGACCTTGGCCCCGCCATGGCGGCCATCGCGCTGTCGCCCTATGCCGACGGGCCGCGGGCGCATTTCATCTCCAACGTCGATGGCGCGCAGGCGCATGACGTGCTGGCCGGGCTGAACCCGGAAACGACGCTGGTGATCGTGGCGTCCAAGACCTTCACCACCATCGAGACGATGACCAATGCCGAAACCGTGCGGAAGTGGATGGGCGAAACCGTCCGCACCCCCACGGCGCAGTTCGCGGCCGTGTCCACCGCGCTCGACAAGACCGAAAGCTATGGCATCCCGGCCACCCGCGTCTTCGGGTTCGAGGATTGGGTCGGCGGGCGTTATTCGATGTGGGGGCCGATCGGGCTGTCGCTGATGATCGCCATCGGGCCGGAGAATTTCGCCGGTTTCCTCGCAGGCGGCGCGGCGATGGACGCGCATTTCCGCGCGGCCCCTCTGGCGCAGAACATGCCGGTGATGCTGGCGCTGGTCGGCATCTGGCACAACCAGATCTGCGATTGCGCGACCCGCGCGGTGCTGCCCTATGAACAGCGCCTTTCCCGGCTGCCCGCCTATCTTCAGCAGTTGGAGATGGAGAGCAACGGCAAGCGCGTCGCCATGGACGGGTCCGATCTGGTCGAAAACTCCGGCCCCGTGGTCTGGGGTGAGCCGGGGACGAACGGGCAGCACGCCTTCTATCAGCTGATCCATCAAGGTACCCGCGTGGTGCCGTGCGAATTCATGCTGGGGCGTGAGGGGCATGAACCCGACCTGGCCCATCAGCACCGCCTGCTGGCCGCGAATTGCCTTGCGCAATCCGAGGCGCTGCTACGCGGGCGCGACCTTGAAGCGGCGCGGGCGCTGATGGCCGCGAAGGGGCTGAAGGGCAAGGAGCTTGACCGGCAGGCGCGGCACCGGGTCTTTCCGGGCAACCGGCCTTCGACGACGCTGCTTTACCCGAAGCTTACGCCCTTCGTCCTTGGCCAGATCGTTGCGCTTTACGAACACCGCGTCTTTGTCGAAGGGGTGATCCTTGGCATCAACTCCTTCGACCAGTGGGGGGTGGAGCTTGGCAAGGAGCTTGCCCTTGCGCTCGACCCGGTGCTGAAAGGCGAGGCTGCCGCCGACGACAAGGACGGGTCCACCCGCCAGCTTGTCGCCTATCTGCGCGGCTAAGTTAGTCCGCCAGACCGTCCGCCAGATAGCGCGCGCAGCCTGCCAGCGCGAGGTAGTCATCCTCGACGATGGCGACGGAGAATTCGCGCTGGAACGCGGCAAAGCGGCCCTTGTCCCGGAACGCCTCGGCAAAGCCGAAGGGGCCGTAATGGGCGGTGAAGGCGCGGGCGACGCCGCCGATCAGGAAGATGCCCGCGTAAGGCACATGGATCAGCGCGAGGTCCCCCGCCACCGCGCCCAGAAGCCGCACGAAGGCGCGGCCCGTGGCGGTCACGACCGGATCGTCCCCGCGTTCCATCGCCGCCATGATCTCTGACGCTTTCAGCCGCGTCTCCAGCCCCGCCTCGGCCGCGTGGAACGCGTAAAGCCGTTCAAGGCCCCGGCCGGACAGAACATCCTCCACCCCGGCGAAGCCATGCGCCTTTTCCACATATCGCATCAGCGCCAGGTCGGCCTCGTTGCGCACCGGCAGCGTCACATGTCCGCATTCGGAAGGCGCCACCAGCCGCCCGCCCGGCGCGGGATGGACAGGGGCCGCGTTGAAGCCGGTGCCGACGCCGATCACCAGCCGCGCCGCGCGGGCGGGATCGTTGGCCGGGCCTTCGATGACCGGGCGCAGAAAGGCGGGGTTGAGCGTGTCGAGCCCGTGGCCCTGTGCCTGAAGGTCGTTCAGCACCGCCACGCGCGCGGCCCCGGTCGCCTCTGCCACGCCCGCGCAGTCGATGCACCAGTCGAGGTTGGTCATATGCGCGACGCCATCGTCCACCGGCCCCGCCACGGCGACGCAGGCGCCTTCGACGGTCGGCGAACCGGCCTCGGCCAGATAGCGGGTCAGAACCTCGCCCAGCCCGGCATGGTCGGCATTGGGGAAGCGGCGGATGGAGCTGCGGTCGACCTCTGCCCCCCCGGCCAGCGCCACGCGGGTGTTGGTTCCTCCGATGTCCGCGACAAGGGATGTCATGGTTGGGCCTGCATGTTGGGTCACCGTTCGTTCAGCGCCTTGGACAGCGCGTGATAGGACGCTTTGGGGTAACGCTGCAAGGTGCCGGGTTCGACATGGACCAGCCCGAAGCGGCGGTCATAGCCAAAGGACCATTCGTAATTGTCGAGCAGCGACCAGTAGAAAAAGCCCCTTATGTCGTCGCCCGCCGCGATACGGTCGCGAACGGCGGCAAGGTGGCTTTGGATGAAGGCGATCCGCTGAGGGTCCTCGATGCGGTTGCCCTTCAGGTGGTCGTCCCAGGCCATGCCGTTTTCGGTGATGTAGATCGGCAGGCCGGGGGCCTGTTCGGTCGAAAGGCGGCGGAGGAAGAAAGCGAGGCCCTCGGGGTAGATTTCCCAATCCATCGCGGTTTTCGGCAGCGGGCCTTCGACGCCGCGCGTCGCGGGCCAGAGCGCGCCGGGGGCATCGGCGTAAAGGCGGCGGGTGTAGTAGTTCACGCCCAGCCAGTCGATCGGGGCGGCGACACGTTCCATCTGGCTTTCCCAGCCTTTCGGCATCCAGGGGCCAAGCCCTTCAAGCGCCTTGTCCGGGTAGCGGGCGGACCGGATGCCTTCGATGAACCAGCGGTTGTAGATCGCATCCTCCCGCGCGGCGGCGGCGCGGTCCGCGTCGCTGTCGCTGGCCGGGCCGCACTGTTCGAAGTTCAGCACGATGCCGAGGTTGTCGTGGCCGTCAGACCGCAGGGCGGTGACGGCATCGCCATGGGCGAGGCAGACATGGTGCATGGCATGGGCGGCGGCGCGGATGTCACGCAGGCCGGGCGCGTGGATGCCCAGAAAATGCGACAGCCACGCCACGCACCAGGGTTCGTTGATCGTGGCGGTCGCGGCGACACGGTCGCCGATCCGGCCCATGACGATGCGCGCGTAATCGGTGAACCAGCCCGCGATGTCCGGGTTCATCCAGCCGCCGCGGAGCGCCAGGTCCGACGGCAGGTCCCAGTGATAGAGGGTCAGGAAGGGTTTCAGCCCGCGCGCCAGCATCCCGTCGACCAGCCGGTCGTAGAAATCGAGACCCTCCGGGTTCGCCGCCCCGCGCCCCTCGGGCATCACCCGCGCCCAGCTTGTCGAAAAGCGGTAGGCGTCGAAACCGCCGTCGCGAAGGAGGTCCAGATCCTCTTCCCAGCGGTGGTAATGGTCGCAGGCGGTGGCGCCGTCGTCGCCGTTCAGGACATTGCCGGGCGTGGCGGCGAAGCTGTCCCAATGGCTGATCCCGGCACCGCCAAAGCGCGCGCCTTCGATCTGATAGGCGGCGGTGGCGGCCCCGAACAGGAAGCCGGGCGGAAAGTCGGTGCGGGCCAGGGTCATCCCGCGCCCCCCTGTCGCGCGCCCCGGTTTGGCGCCGGGCCGGTCGACTGGCCGATGGTCAGTTCAGCCTCCAACAGCCGGTCGAGGTGCGGCAGGGTGGGGTCGGTGATGCGGCGGATCAGCATTTCCGCCGCCATCCGCCCGGCCTCGCGCACGGAGGAGCGGACGGCGGTGTAGATCGGAATATCCTCGCCATTGCGCAGATAGCTGAGTTCGTCGTCATGGGTCACGATAGAGACGTCGCGGCCCATCTTCAGGCCCAGCTCCTCAAGCGCGCGGCGCACACCCAGCGCGATGATGAGCGATGAGGTCAGGAAAGCCGTCGGGGGCGCGTCCGCGCGCAGCATCTGGATCGCGGCGCGGTGGCCATAGCCTTCGGTCATCTCCTCGGACCGCATCAGGGCCGGGTCTGCCTCGATCCCCGCGCCTTGCAGGGCGGCGGAATAGCCCGCGCGGCGGCGCAGCGCGAAATCCATATGTTCCAGGCCGTTCAGAAGCGCGATCCGCCGGTGGCCGAGGTCCAAGAGCAGCCCCGTCGCGCGTTCGAAGGCGCGGCGGCTGTTCACGTCAAGCCAGGAATAGGGCAGCGTCGCGTTGGTGGAGCGGCCATGGACGATGAAGGGCAATCCGATCTCGGTCAGCAGCGGGATGCGGCTGTCGTCGAAATGGGGGCCGTGCAGGATGACGCCATCGACATTGCGCTTGGCCTTCATCTCCCGGTAGCAGCGCGCCTGATCGGCGTCCGGCACGACCGACAGCAGCATGTCATAGCCCATCTTGGTATAGGTCTCCCCCGCGCCGGCGATGAAATCGGCAAAGATCGGGTTCACGATCTCATGCTTGGTCGAGATGGGAATCACATGGCCGATCGCCATCGCCCGCCCGGTGGCAAGGCTTTTGGCGCGGGTATTGGGGCGGTAGTCGTGGCGGCGGGCGGCCTCCATCACCCGGCGGCGGGTGTCCTCGTTCACTTCCGGGTAGCCGTTCAGGGCGCGGCTGACCGTCGTCTGGGACAGGCCCAGCGTTTCCGAAAGCTGTTTCAGGTTCATGGCAAGGCATTCAAAGCGCTTCGATATTTCCAGCCTATCTTTGGGCGTGCCGCGCGTCAATGCGTCCTGCGGCGCGAGGTGAGTCGCAAAATTTCTGCTTTGCAGCATGGCGATTGCCGCGTCTATGATTGACAGCATCGCCCCGAAACTGCATGTTGCGCGCTATCAAAGCGCTTTGAGAGTCGGGGCTTTGATCAACTGCGGGGCGAAGTCCCCGATTGGGAGGATTGCATGACACGGACGTTCTATGCGGGCGTCGCCGCGCTCGCGCTTTTTGCCGGGACCGCTGCGGCGCAGGACCTGAAATTCAAACCCGGTGAGGACGCCCGTTTCAACTGGGCGAGCTATGACGCTTTCGCCGCCGCGAATGATCTGAGCGGGCAGACGGTGAAGATCTTCGGCCCGTGGCGGGGCGAGGATCAGGCGCTGGTCGAAACCGTGCTGGCCTATTTCGCCGCCGCGACCGGGGTGCAGGTCGATTACTCCTCGTCGGAGAATTACGAACAGCAGATCGTCATCGACACCCAGGCCGGTTCGCCCCCCGACATCGCGATCCTGCCGCAGCCCGGTCTGATCGCCGATCTCGCCTCGAAGGGCCTTCTGACGCCCTTGGGCGATGAGACGGCCGCCTGGATCAGGGACAACTACGCGGCGGGTGACAGCTGGGTGAAGCTTGGCACCTACAAGGGCAAGGACGGCGCTGAGGCCTTCTATGCCTTCCCCTACAAGATCGACGTGAAATCGCTGGTCTGGTATGTGCCGGACAATTTCGACGACGCGGGCTATGAGGTTCCCGAGACGATGGAGGACCTCAAGGCGCTGACCGAACAGATCGTGGCCGATGGCGGCACGCCCTGGTGCATCGGGCTTGGTTCCGGCGGGGCGACCGGCTGGCCCGCGACCGACTGGGTCGAGGATCTGATGCTGCGCAACGCGTCGCCTGAGACCTATGACAAGTGGATCAGCCACGAGATCCCGTTCAACGACCCCGCCGTGATCGAGGCGATCAACGATTTCGGCTGGTTCGCGAAGAACGATAAGTTCGTCGCCGGTGGCGCGGGCGCTGTCGCCTCGACCGATTTCCGTGACAGCCCCAAGGGTCTCTTCTCCTCGCCGCCGCAATGCTATCTGCACCATCAGGCCTCGTTCATTCCCTCCTTCTTCCCCGACGGGACGCAACTGGGCGTGGATGCGGATTTCTTCTACTTCCCGGCCTATGCGGGCAAAGACCTTGGCAAGCCGGTTCTGGGCGCAGGCACGCTGGCGATGATCACCCATGACACGCCCGCCGCGCGCGCCTTTATCGCCTTCCTCGAAACCCCCATCGCGCATGAGGTCTGGATGGCGCAATCGGGCTTCCTGACGCCGTTCAAGGGCGCCAACCCCGAGGCTTACGGCAATGACGCGCTGAAAAAGCAGGGGGAGATCCTGCTGAATTCGACCACCTTCCGCTTTGACGGGTCGGACCTGATGCCGGGCGCGGTCGGCGCGGGGACGTTCTGGACCGGGATGGTCGATTTCGTCGGCGGCAAGTCCGCCGAAGAGGTCGCAGGCACGATCGACGCCTCGTGGCCGAAGTGATCTGACGCGACAAAGGGCCTTTGCCCGGCACCCATCGGGGCCGGGCGGGGCCGGTCCATCAAGCCGGGGGAGGGGCAGATGCAGCAGGTGCTTCAGGCGCTTATCACCATCGTCGTCGGGGTCGGCGGCTGCGTGGGATACTTCTACGCATCGAACCTGTTCCTCGACAAGGTTCTGTTCCCCGCGAAGGGTCCGAACGCGGCGCGCAACATCAACCGCGCGTCGATGATCCGGCCCTGGCTGTTCCTGATGCCCGCCATCATCGCGCTTGGCCTCTACCTTGCCTATCCGGTCTTTGCGACCGCCTGGCTATCGCTGAACCGCAATGGCAGTTTCGTGGGGTTCGAGAATTACAGCCGCATGCTGGGCGAGGCGAAGTTCTGGGAATCCATGCGCAACAACATGCTGTGGCTGGTCGTGGTTCCCGCGATGTCCACCGCCTTCGGGCTTCTGGTGGCGCAGCTGACCGACCGCATCTGGTGGGGCAATATCGCGAAATCGCTGATCTTCATGCCGATGGCGATTTCCTTCGTCGGCGCCTCGGTGATCTGGAAGCTGGTCTATGACACGCGCCCCGAGGGGCAGGACCAGATCGGCCTTCTGAACGCGCTCTGGCTGAATTTCGACGGCGGGATCGGGTCGCTGATCTTCCTGCGCGTTCTGCCGGTACTGGCGCTGCTGGGCTTTGCCGCGCTGGCGGCCTGGGTCGGCTGGACGATGATCCGGCCGCTGGTCCGGTCTGGTCAGGGCGCGCGGGGCGGGGGGCTTCTCACGCTTCTTCGGGTCGTGGTCGCGGCGGTGGCGCTGTGGCTGATCTGGAAGACCGTCACGGGGATATTCGGCCTTGCCACGGCGACGCTGCCCTATGGCCAGCCGCAAACCTGGCTGACGCTGCTTTACTGGAACAACTTCTTCCTGATGGCGGTGCTGGTCTGGATTCAGGCGGGTTTTGCCATGGTGATCCTGTCGGCGGCGCTGCGCGCCATCCCGGAAGAAACGCTTGAGGCCGCGATCCTCGACGGCGCCAATCCGTTCCAGATCTTCTTCAAGATCAAGGTGCCGCAGATCATGGGGACCATCGTCGTGGTCTGGACCACGATCACCATCGTCGTCCTCAAGGTCTTTGACATCGTCCTGGCCATGACCAACGGCCAGTGGGAGACGCAGGTCCTTGCCAATTACATGTATGACAAGTTCTTCCGCGCCTTCGACGTGGGCGTCGGGTCGGCGGCGGCGATGGTCATCATGCTTCTGGTGACGCCGATCCTGATCTGGAACGTCTACAACGTCCGCAAAGAGATGAAATAGGGGGGCAGGGTCATGGAAAGCATCGCTGGCCGCAAATCGGCGCTGGTCTGGGCCGTCCATATCTCGGTCCTCGCCCTTGTCCTGCTCTGGGTCGTGCCGACCTTCGGGCTTCTGGTGTCCTCGTTCCGCACGGGCGATCAGATCGCAAGCTCGGGCTGGTGGAGCGCGCTGTCCACTCAGGAACAAAGCCTGTCGCCGATCCGGGTCGAGGGGGATGAGGTCCAGAAGGACGGGGCCTATGTCATCGAGGGCACGCTGTTCCCGCGCGGCGCCTCGACCGTCAGCGCCTGGGGGACGTCCTCGCGCGCGATCGACGCCTATGTGCCGGGCGATACCGCCGAGCTGGGCGACGGGCAGAGCCTGACGCTGGACGACAAGGGCAATTATGTCCTGACCTCGCCCACATCGCTGGAAGGCACGCGGTTGCCGCGCATCTTCGCCACCGCCTCGCAGCCGCCGGAATTCACGCTGAACAACTACCAGACGGTGCTGTTCGGCCAGACCACCGGCACCAGCATCGGGCGCGCGTTCCTCAATACCGCGACGGTGTCGATCCCGGCGACGATCATCCCGATCCTGATCGCGGCCTTCGCGGCCTATGCGCTGGCCTGGATGAACTTCCCCGGCCGCGCGCTGCTGGTGGCTGCCGTCGTCGGCCTGCTGGTCGTGCCGCTGCAACTGGCGCTGATCCCGCTGTTGCAGTTCCACAACTGGATCGGCATCGGGAAGGGGTATCTGGGCATCTGGATGGCGCATACCGGCTTCGGCCTGCCGCTGGCCATCTATCTCTTGCGCAATTACATGGTCGGCCTGCCGCGCGACATCATCGAAAACGCCCGCGTCGACGGCGCGACAGAGTTCCAGATCTTCACCCGGATCATCCTGCCGCTGAGCTTCCCGGCGCTTGCCTCCTTCGCGATATTCCAGTTCCTCTGGACCTGGAACGACCTTCTGGTGGCGCTGGTCTTCCTTGGCACCGGCGACAGCCAACTGGTGCTGACCGCGGCCCTCGTGAACCTTCTGGGCAGCCGTGGAGGGGATTGGGAGATCCTCGCGGCCTCGGCCTTCGTCTCGATCGCGGTGCCGCTTTTCGTCTTCTTCGCGATGCAGAAATACCTCGTGCGCGGCCTTCTGGCCGGGTCTGTGAAATAGGAATACCCATGACAATGATGGAGCGCGTCAGCCAGATGAGCGGACGGTTGGACAAGGACTGGTGGCGGGGCGCGGTGATCTATCAGATCTACCCGCGCAGCTTTCAGGATTCGAACGGCGACGGGATCGGCGATCTGGCCGGGATCACACGGCGGCTGGACCATGTGGCCGATCTTGGCGCCGATGCGGTCTGGATTTCGCCCTTCTTTACCTCGCCGATGAAGGATTTCGGCTACGATGTCTCGGATTACCGCGATGTCGATCCGATGTTCGGAACGCTGGCCGATTTCGACGCGCTGGTGGACAAGGCGCACCGGCTGGGCCTGAAGGTGATGATCGACCTCGTCCTGTCGCATTCCTCGGACCAGCATCCCTGGTTCGCCGAAAGCCGCCGGGACCGGACCAACGCCAAGGCCGACTGGTATGTCTGGGCCGATCCGAAACCCGACGGCACGCCGCCCAACAACTGGCTGTCGATCTTCGGCGGTTCCGCCTGGCACTGGGACGGGCGGCGGATGCAGTATTACCTGCACAACTTCCTGACCACCCAGCCTGACCTGAACCTTCACTGCGCGGATGTGCAGGACGCGCTTTTGGACGTGGCGCGCTTCTGGCTGGAACGGGGCGTCGATGGCTTCCGTCTCGACACGATCAATTTTTACTTTGCGGACAAGCAGTTGCGCGACAACCCCGCGCTGCCGGCGGAGGAGCGCAACGACCTGACCGCGCCCGCCGTGAACCCCTATAACTGGCAAAACCACATCCATTCCAAGAACCAGCCCGAAAACCTCGACTTCCTGCGCCGCCTGCGCGCGGTGATGGAACCCTATGGCGCCGCCGCCGTGGGCGAGGTCGGCGACAGCCAGCGCGGGCTTGAGATCATGGGCGAATACACATCGGGCGATGACCTGATGCAGATGTGCTATGCGTTCGAGTTTCTGGCGAAGGACAAGCTGACCGCCGCGCGGGTGGCGGAAACCTTTGACCGGCTTGAGAAAGCCGCGCCGGATGGCTGGGCCTGCTGGGCGTTTTCCAACCATGACGTGATGCGCCACTTCACCCGCTGGGGGCTGAGCGAGGCGTCGGCGAAAGCCTATGCCACGCTCCTGATGTGCCTGCGCGGGTCGGTTTGTCTTTATCAGGGCGAGGAGCTGGGTCTGGGCGAGGCGGAGCTGGCGTTCGAGGACCTGCGCGACCCCTACGGGATCGAGTTCTGGCCCGAGTTCAAGGGTCGCGATGGCTGCCGCACGCCGATGGTCTGGGATCGCGACAACCTCAATGGCGGGTTTTCGGACGCGCGTCCCTGGCTGCCGGTCCCGGCGGAACATCTGTCCCATGCGGTCGCGGCGCTGGCCGGGGACCCCGGCGCGCTGCCCGCCCATTACCGCCGCGCCATCGCCTTCCGCCACGCCCATGCCGCGTTGCGGTCAGGCACGATGGACGACATGCGCGCCGAGGGCGACGTCATCCGTTTCATCCGCACCGGCGGGGGGGAGAGGATCTTTGTCGCCGTCAACCTGTCGGACCGGGCGGCGCAGATCGACGGGCCGGGCGATGGCTGGCATCAGATCGGGGCAGAGCTTGGCGGCACCGGCCCCGCGCGCGACGGGACCGTGGCGCTTGATCCGTGGCAGGTCTGCCTGCTGGTGCAGGCGAAATCATAAGGGAGGGGCGGGCGGATGGCCGATCTGAAACTGACGCATGTGGAAAAGGCCTATGGTGAGGTCAAGATCCTCAAGGACATCAACCTCGACATCAAGCAGGGGGAGCTGATCGTTTTCGTCGGCCCCTCGGGCTGCGGGAAATCGACGCTTCTGCGCATGATCGCGGGGCTTGAGTCGATCACCTCGGGGGTGCTTGAGATTGACGGGCAGCGCATGAATGACGTGCCGCCGGCCGAACGCGGCATCGCCATGGTGTTTCAGTCCTACGCGCTTTATCCGCATATGACGGTGCGCGACAACATGGCCTTTTCGCTGAAGATCGCCCGCAAGTCGCCCGAGGAGATCGACAAGGCCATCACCCGCGCGGCGGAGATCCTGCAACTGACCCCGTATCTCGACCGGCTGCCCAAGGCGCTGTCGGGCGGGCAGCGGCAGCGGGTGGCGATCGGGCGGGCCATCGTGCGCGATCCAAAGGTCTATCTGTTCGATGAGCCGCTGTCGAACCTCGACGCGGCCCTGCGTGTCGCGACCCGGATCGAGATCGCGCAGTTGAAGGAGAACATGCCGGAATCGACGATGATTTACGTCACCCACGACCAGGTGGAGGCGATGACGCTGGCCAGCCGGATCGTCGTCCTGACGGTGGGGGAAGGCATCGGCCAGGTCGGCACGCCGCTTGAGCTTTACGAGAGGCCGGAAAACGAATTCGTCGCCCAGTTCATCGGCTCGCCCGCGATGAACCTGCTGGACGGTGAGATCGTCCAGACCGGGGCCGAGACGGTGGTCCAGATCGACGGCGGTGGCCTTGCGCGGTCAACGGTGCCGACTGAAAGCGGCGACAAGGGGCTGAAGGTCCGCGCCGGTATCCGGCCCGAGGATTTCATCCCGACCGACAGCGACGCGATCTTTTCGGGTGAGGTGGAGATCACCGAAGCGCTGGGGGAGGTCACGCAGCTTTATTTCCGGCGCAATGGATCGGATCACGGGCTGATCGCCAAGCTGCCGGGCATTCATGCCAACCTGCGCCGGACAACCGTCAGCCTGACGGCGGCACCCGAGAAGGTGCATCTGTTCCACAATGGCAGGTCGCTGCTTTACCGCTGATCAGTTCGGCCAGACCATCGTCATCGCGACGGTGAAGCCGGTGGCGGCCACCATCAGTGAGGTGGAAAAGGCCGAGACAAGCAGCAGCGCGCCACTGAAGGTCAGCCGCGGGGCCGGGGCGGTTCCGTCCGCGGGGGATGGATGCGTATGGGATCGAATCGCGCTCATAGGTCGATATTAGCGTGGTGTTAGGTTTATGCTGCCTTAATTTTGCCATGAATCTGATGTGGCGCAACTTCTCCGCGAAAAGTGATCTCTCCGAACCCGGATTCGGCGGGGGCGGGATGCCGATGCAGCAGCATCCGACCTATGGCGCGGTGCTGCGGCGTTTCGGGCGTCAGGTCCGGGTCGCGGAATGGTGGCAGGGCGGCGGGCCGGTCGCGCGGGCGCTGGTCGTGTCGCGGCCCGGTCTGACGCTTTTGTCGCGCGGGCCTTTGTGGGCCGGGCCGCCGGGGGAGGCGGGGCTGCTCTTGCGCGACATCGCGTCATGGCGCGGGCTGGCCTTTGCCACGCCGGAACGCGCGGCGACGGGGCCGGGCCTGATCCCGGTGATGGCGCCCCGGTCCGAGGCGATCTGGCATTTGCCGGGCGACCGAGCGGGGCTTCGCGCTGCGCTTGACCCGAAATGGCGCAATGCGCTGACCAAGGCGGAACGGGACAGCGCCGGGCTGACCATCCGCGCCAGCGCCCGCGCCGATGCAAGCTGGCTCTATGCCGCCGAAGGGCAGCAGCGGCGGGATCGCGGCTATCGCACCCTGCCGCCCGCCTTTGCCGAAAGCTGGCGCGCGGCGGCGCCAAAGGATTTCCGGCTTTATGAGGCATGGGTGGCGGGGGAACGGGTCGCGGGCATCATGATCCTGATGCACCGGCCCTGGGCCAGCTATCACATCGCCTGGTCGGGTGCCGAAGGGCGGCGGCGGAACGCGGGCCGGCTTTTGCTGTGGCGCGCGGCCTGCGACTTGCAGGATGAGGGCTTCGGCGCGCTCTGTCTTGGTCACGTCGATGCTGCAGCCACGCCGGGCCTTGCCACGTTCAAGGCCGGGACCGGGGCCGAGAGGCGACGCCTCGGCCCGACGGTCCTGATCCTGCCCCGGCTTATTCGGCCGCGACCTCGATAACCGGCTCCATCGAGGCGAAATCCGCATCCGAGAGGTGGCATTTCACCTGATGGCCGTTGCCCAGCCGCCGCACCGGCGGCACCTCGGTTTCGCACAGGTTGCCCGGCACCTTCGACTTCCACCGGCAGCGGGTCTGGAACGGGCAGCCGGGGGGCGGGTTCATGGCCGAGGGGATTTCGCCCTCAAGCACGATATGCTTCTTCTTTACCCGCGTGTCTGCGATCGGCACGGCGGACAGAAGCGCCTCGGTATAGGGGTGGTAGGGCGGCGCGAAGACCTGATCGGTGGTGCCAAGTTCGACCACATGGCCGAGATACATCACCATCACCCGGTCGCTGAGATAACGCACGATCGACAGGTCGTGGCTGATGAACAGCAGCGTCGTCTTGTTCTTGCGCTGAATCTCCATCAACAGGTCCGTCACGGCGGCCTGCACCGACACGTCGAGCGCCGAGACGGGTTCATCCGCCACGACGATCTTCGCCCCGCCCGCAAAGGCGCGCGCGATGCCGACGCGCTGCTTCTGCCCGCCCGAAAGCTGACGCGGCATCCGGTCGGCGAAGGCGCGGGGCAGCTTCACGAGGTCCAGAAGCTCCAGCATCCTTTCGCGCCTGTCGGCATCGGTCTTGCCCTCGCCGAATATCTCCAGCGCGCGGATGATCTGGCGCCCGACGGTCATCGAAGGGTTGAGCGTGTCGAAGGGGTTCTGGAACACCATCTGCACGCCCGACACGGTTTCGGTGTTGCGGCTTTCGATGGGGGTCGACTGAATTTCGTTGTCGTAAAGCATGATGGTCCCGGCGGTGGCCGTTTCCAGCCCCATCAGGACCTTGGCAAAGGTCGACTTGCCGCAGCCCGACTCGCCGACGATGGCCAGCGTTTCGCCCTCGCGCGCCTCGAAGCTGAGGGTTTCGTTGGCCTTGACGACCTTGGTATCGCCGCCGCCGAAAAGCGCATTGGCGCTGACCTCATAGTATTTGCGCAGATCCTCCATCCGCAGCACGACCTCGCCCACGGCGGTCTTTTCCTGTTTCGCGGCCACTTCGGGCGGCGCGTTCCAGTCGATTTCCGTGAATTTCAGGCAGCGCGTGTCGTGGCGATCCTGCCCTTCGACCGGGGCCATGGTGATCTCTTGCGCGTCGCAGCGCCCGGCCTCGAAATAATCGCAGCGCGGGCCGAAATTGCATCCGGGCGGGCGTTCATGGGGCAGGGGGAAGTTGCCCGGAATCGCCACCAGCGGGCGCGAATTCTTGTCCGCCCCCGGCAGCGGGATCGACCGGAAAAGCGCCTGCGTATAGGGGTGGCGCATCTTGTCGAAGACGTCCTTGATCGACCCCGTTTCCACCGCCTCGCCGGAATACATGACGCAAAGCCGGTTGCAGGTCTCCAGCACGAGGCCGAGGTTGTGGCTGATGAACAGCATCGAGGTGCCGTATTTCTTGCCAAGGTCCTTGACCAGATCGACCACGGCCGCCTCCACCGTCACGTCGAGCGCGGTGGTGGGTTCGTCGAGGATCAGCAGCGCCGGTTTCGTCATCAGCGCCATGGCGATGACGATGCGCTGCTGCTGACCGCCCGAAAGCTGGTGCGGATAGCTTTTCAGCATCCGCTCCGGGTCGGGCAGGCGGACGTCGGTCACCACCTCAAGCGCGCGCTTGTAGGCCTCGGCCTTCGACACGCCCTCATGGATCATCGGCACTTCCATGAGTTGCTGGCCGATCTTCATCGCCGGGTTCAGGGAGGCCATCGGTTCCTGATAGATCATCGCGATCTGGGAACCGCGTATCTCGCGCAGTTCCTCTTCGGTCATGGTGGTCAGGTCACGGCCCTTGAACTTGATCGAGCCGCCGACGATGCGGCCGTTCTTGCCCAGATCACGCATCACGCCGAGCGCGACGGTGGACTTGCCGCAGCCGCTTTCGCCCACCAGCCCCATCGCCTCGCCCGGCTGGACGGTGCAGGAGAAATCCATCACCGCGGGGATTTCCCGCAAACGGGTGAAGAAGGAGATCGAGAGGTTGTCGATCTCAAGGATCGGGCCGTCATAGTCCCATTTGGTCATTGGTCGTCTCCCTCTCTGCGAGGCCGGGGGCGCTGCCCCCGGACCCCCGGAGTATTTGAACAACGAAGAAGCAGGAGGTGCATCATCAATCCTTCAGGCTTTCTTCGCGCAACCCGTCGGCGAGGAGGTTGAGGCCGAGGACGAGGCTGAGAAGCGCCAGCGCCGGTACGATGGCGGGATGCGGCGCGATGGTCAGGAGCTTGCGGCCCGCATTGATGGTGGAACCCCAGTCCGGGCTTTCCGGCGACAGGCCAAGGCCGAAGAAGCCGAGCGTGCCGAGCAGGATCGTGGTGTAGCCGATGCGCAGGCAGAAATCGACGATCAGCGGCCCGCGCGCGTTTGGCAGGATTTCCCACAGCATGATGTACCAGGGCCTCTCGCCCCGGGTCTGGGCGGCCGAGACGTAATCGCGCGTCTTGATGTCAAGCGTGATGCCCCGGACGATACGGAAGACCGTGGGGGAGTTCACGAAGACGACGGAGACGAAGACGATCAGGATATTCGCCGGGACGTTGAAGAGGTCGATGGCCTTCGGCAGGAAGGAGATGCGCGTGTCCGGCGTGGAGATCAGCGACAGGTAGAGCCAGCCGCCGAGGATCACCACCGCCGCGATCATGATGTTGCGCCGTGTCGGCTGGACGTAATAGCGCGAGTTCAGCAGAACGATCATGAAGATCAGCGGGAAGAGGAACAGCACGACGGCCATGAATTGCGGCAGGCCGGTCGTCACGATTTCCGGCGTGACCAGCAGGTAGAAGAGCAGGATCACCGGAAAGGCCAGGATCAGGTTGGCAAGGAAGGAGAGGACGGCGTCGAGCCGTCCGCCGTAATAGCCCGCGGGCAGGCCCAGCGTGATGCCGACCATGAAGGCGAAGAGGGTGGCCAAGGGGGCGATCTCGATCACGATCAGGCTGCCCTTGATCATGCGGCTGAAGACGTCGCGGCCAAGGTGGTCGCCGCCCAGAAGATACCAGCCGGTCCCGTCGGGCAGCGGGCTGCCGGGGGCCTTGTTCTTCAGCTGCGCGATCTGGTCGAGAACGCCCGAGGTGATGATCTGGTTCGAAAAAAGCGCGGTGAAGACCCAGAACATCACCATGCCAAAGCCGATCATGCCGATGGTGGAGTCGAAAAGCTTGCCGTAAAGGCCCAGCTTGCGGCGGAAGTTGAAGGACAGGACGAACAGCACGATGAGCGCGATCCAGACCGGCAGCAGGCGTTTTGAGATCGCGCCGACGATCCCCGCCTTGCCCATCGGCATCACGATCCCCGCCACAAGGTAGGCAAGGCAGATCACCACCAGGGCGATGAACAGCCAGCGCACCGCGCGTTCGGCAAGCCCGTAGATCCCGCCCTGCGCCGCGACGGTGCCGTCGGGGTTGGCGGTGATGCCGGGATCGGCCGCGAAGAACGAGGTCAGGATCTGTAGCACCACCGCGATCAGGAGAAGCCCCGCGGCGATCATCAGCACGGGATTCAGGGCCGAAAGGGCGCCGGTCCAGGTCAGCATGTCCATGGTCTTGCCCCCTTACGAAATGCGGATGCGCGGGTTGAGGAAGACGTAGCCGACATCGGAGATCAGCTGCGTGACCAGAACCACGATGACGGCGACGACAGAGCAGCCGAGCAGCAACTGGATGTCGTTGTTGCCCGCCGCCTGGACCAGCGTCCAGCCGAAGCCTTTGTAATTGAAGAGCGTTTCGGTGATGACGACGCCGTTCAGGAGCCAGGGAAACTGAAGCATGATGACGGTGAAGGGCGCGATCAGCGCGTTCCTCAGCGCGTGTTTCATCACCACGTTGCGGAAGCTGACGCCTTTCAGCCGCGCGGTGCGGATATATTGCGCGGTCATCACCTCGGTCATCGAGGCGCGGGTCATGCGGGCGATATAGCCGATGCCGTAAAGCGCGACGGTCAGGACCGGCAGGAAGAAGTTTTCGAAATTCGGGGCGTCCATGGCGCTGGTGGCGGTCCCCTTGAACCATTTCAGGCCGACCATGGAAGACGCGAAGACCGCGATCAGGATGACGCCCGAGACATATTCCGGTGTTGCCGAGGTGGCGATGGAGAAGGTTGAGAGGGAACGGTCGAGCTTCGATCCTTCACGCATCCCGGCGAGGATGCCAATCAGCAGCGCCGTCGGCACCATCAGCACCATGACCCAGAACATCAGGATGCCGGTCAGTGTCAGGCGGGTGGAGATGATCGCGCCGACATTGTCCTTGAAAACCGTCGAAAAGCCCCAGGACCCCTGAAGGACACCGCAATATTTCGGCGCGCTTTCAAGATCCGCGCCGCGTTTCACGCAACGCCCGATGCTGACGCCCTGATCGCTGCCGGTCCAGCCCGGCGCGACCCCCAGCCATTCGCCGTAGCGCACCAGAAGCGGCCGGCTATAGCCGTATTTGTCCAGCCAGCTTGCGACCTCGGCATCGCTGATCCTTGCCCCAAGCTCGGACTTGGCGACCTTTTCGAGGTTCGGCGGAAGGTTGGTGAGATAGAAGACGATGAATGTCAGGCAAAGCGCCGTCAGAATCATCGTGACGAGCCGGCGAAGCAGGAACTTCAGCATAGATAATCCCCATCCGGTCACGCCCTCGCGGCGTGAGTCAATTTTCGCGGCAGGTTCGTTGGGCGCCTGCCGTTATGGAAGGGCGGTCGGGGGCGGCAGCGCGCCGCCCCCGGTACGATGGATCAGGACGTCATCCACCACTTGTAGTGGTGATGTTCGAAGGTCGGATGCATGTCGCAGCCCTTCACCTTGTCGGTGAAGTGGCGGTAGAGCGAGCGCCAGTAGGGCTGGATGATCACCCCTTCGTCCTGCATCAGCTTTTCGATCTTGGCCATCACCTCACGGCGCTTGTCGGCATCCGCGATCGACATCGCCTCGTCCAGAAGGCTGTCGAACTCGGCATTGCTGAACGCCGTCTCGTTCCAGGCGCCGCCGGACTTGTAGGCCAGGGCGAGGACCTGGACGCCGAGCGGACGCATGTTCCATTCGGTGGCCGAGAACGGGTATTTCGTCCAGTCGTTCCAGAAGGTCGACCCCGGCAGGATCGTCCGCTTGATGTTGACGCCCGCATCGCGCAGCTGGGCCGCGACGGCGTCGCAGGTCGCGGCCTGCCAGTCGTCGTCGATGGAGATCAGCTCGAACTCCGTGTCGGCATGGCCCGCATCGGCAAGCGCCTGCTTGGACGCGGCCGGGTCGATCGCCATCGGCGGCAGTTCGGCATATTCCGGGTGGATCGGGCAGACGTGGTGGTCTTCGGCCACGGTGCCAAGGCCCGCATAGCCAAGCTCAAGGATCTGTGCGTTGTCGACCGCGGTCTGAAGCGCCTTGCGGACCTTCACGTCCTTGTAAAGGTCGGAAAGCTGGTTGAAGCGAACGCAGATCGTGGCCGAGGTGACGGCTTCGGACTTGCTCCAGCCGAGGCCGTCGAAGATTTCCACGAACTCGCCCGTGGTCTGGTAGGTCGCGTCGATCTCTTCCGATTCGGCGGCGGCGATATAGGCCGACGGGTCGGTGCCGAGGTCGACATATTCGATCCGGTCCAGATACGGGCCGCCATAGACATCCGTCCCCCACCAGGGGGTCTCGGATTTCACCAGCACCTGCTTGACGCCGATCTCGTTGGTTTCGGGCATATAGGGGCCGGTGCCGATCGGGTTTTCGGCCGGATCGCCGCCATTATAGCTCGAATGGACGACGGCCGCCGGATAGTCGGCGAAACCGGCCGCGATGGTGATGTCGGGCGTGGTCAGGACCAGCTTGACGGTGTTGGCATCGACGACGGTCACGGCGCCGTCACGGGCGACCTTGGTGTCGGCGTCGACCAGCGTCCCCATGCGCGCGGCCATGGAATTGCCCTCGACCGTCGAATCGCACCAGCGGGTGATGTTGTTGGCCACGTCCTCGGCGGTGAAGTCATCGCCGTTGGACCATTTCACGCCCTGACGGACATGAAGCGTGTATTCGGTGGCGTCGTCATTGACGTCCCAGCTTTCCAGCAACATGCCGCGGAAGGTGCCGTCGGCGTTGTATTCCACGAGGTATTCCAGCCAGCCGCGGCCGAAATCGGCGATCTGCGACCAGTCCCAGGTGCGGGGGTCTTTCAGCGCCTTGGTTTCCATCTGCATCCGCAGCGTGCCGCCCATCTGCGGCGTGTCCTGCGCGCGGGCCGGGGCGTTCAGGCCAAGCAGGCCATAGGCCGCGACCGACGAGGCGCCCAGCGCCGAGGCGCGGGTCAGGAATTCCCGGCGGCTCAGCGTGCCTTCTGCGACTTCCTTGGCATAGCCGCGGATTGCCGGATGCAGCTTTTCCGGGGTGAAGTGTTTGGTCATTCGCTTTTTCTCCCTGCGATTGGCGAGATTTCTGGCCCTCTGCCGGTTGATCCGGCTTGCTTCTGGGCTCGTCGTCGCCTGAACCCAAATTGCGACGTTATTGATCGCTGCGTCAATGGCAGAAAACGACGCGACGCAGCCAGTTTGCGCCATCCTGCAACATCGTGGTTGTGGATTTCAACCCTGGCGCCGGAAGGCCGTCGGGGTTTTCCCGGTCCGGTGCTGGAAGGCGCGGGTGAAATAGGCCGCCGAGGTATAGCCCAGCGCCTCGGAGATTTGCGCGACGGGCAGCTTCGTCTCGCTCAGGAGCATCCGCGCCTCGAATGTCAGGCGGTCGTGGAGGAGGTCCGAGGCGGATCGCCCGCAGGTCTGGTTACAGACCCGCGTCAGATGCGTCGGGGTCACGCCAAGGTCGCGGGCATAATCGGCCACGCCCTTGCCGGTCCTGAAATCGCGTTCCAGCAGGTCGGCGAAGCGGCGCGCAAGACGGCGGGCGGCGTCGGGGCGTTTGCCCTGGTCGCCTGCGCTGGCCATATTTCGTTCCAGCCAGACGCAAAGTAATCCCATATGGTGTTGCGCGGCCTTTTCCGCGCCGGGGCGGCCGCTTTCCAGTTCCTTCTGCACATTGTCGATCAGGCCGGAAAGTTCCGCCTGCGGGCCGACATCGCGGATGCGCAGATGTTGCGGTTCCTTCGGCAGGTCAAAGGCGCCGCCGCGGCCGAAGAAGACCGCCGTGCCGTAGCTTTGGGCGCCAAGTTCGAACCCGTGCATGCAGCCCGGCGGGATGAAGATCGCGTTATGCGCGCCAAAGCCGCGGGTGATGCCGCCGACGGTGATCCGGCCTTGACCGCGCGTGAACCACAACAGCAGCGGTTCGGAGAGAGAGCGCATCGCCTCGACCCGCCAGCGGCCCCCGGCGGCAAGGCGCGGGATGGGGGTGATGCGCACCGGCGAGGTTTCCGGCGCCTCGGGCAGCGCGACAACGTGACGCGGCGCGCGCGCCGTCTTTTCCGGCTGCTTCGAGAACTGCGCCAGAGGCGTGCCGGAGAAGAGTTTCAACGGTCCCGTATCCTCGGTTCCGGCCGGGGTGTCCGGCCGCAAAGTGTCTGTGTCGCGCGCAATCCTATGTAGAAATGCCCCATAAACAAAGAGAAATCTTTGCCGCAGTCTCAGGGCAGGTCGATGGCGGCCCAGTCCCGCATCCGTCGGCGGAACCATGTGCGCTGGCGTTTGGCATATTGGCGGCTGGCCGCCTGTGCCTGACGGCGGGCCTCGTCAAGGGGCAGGTCCCGCCGCAGATGGGCGATCAGCTCGGGCGCGCCGATGGCTTTGGCCCAAAGCGCCGTGGGGTCCCAGATCGGCAGGACGGCCCGTACCTCCTCCAGCGCGCCGTCTTCAAGCATCCGGTCAAAGCGGGTGTCGATCCGATCCGCCAGCCAGTCGCGGTCGGGCCAGAGGAGGAAGGTGTGCGCGCTTTCAATCGGCAGCAGGGGGGCGCCGGTGTCTGCCTGCCAGGCCGCCAGACCGCGCCCGGTGGCGCGGGCCACCTCCCAGGCGCGCTGGACGCGGGCGGGGTTGCGCAGGTCGGTCCTGGCGGCCGTTTCCGGGTCCAGGTCCGCGATCATCGCCGCCAGACCGCCCCCCGCAAGACGGCCATCGGCCTCGGCCCGGATCGCCGCCGGGACGGGCGGAATTTCGGCCAGCCCCTCGGTCAGGGCGGTCAGGTAAAGCCCGGTGCCGCCGACGATGATCGGCCGCGCGCCCGCGTGCAGCAGCCCCGCCACCTCGCGCAGCCAGTGGCCGACGGAATAGTCCTGGCCGGGGTCGCGGTGGCCGTAAAGGCGGTGCGGCGCGCGCGCCTCTTCGCCCGCGTCCGGGCGCGCCGACAGAACCCGCCAGCAGGACCAGACCTGAAGCGCGTCGGCATTGACGATCACGCCACCCCGCCGTTCGGCAATCTCAAGCGCCAGCGCCGACTTGCCGGACGCCGTCGGCCCGGCGATCACGACCGGCCGGTCGGAGGAGATTTCATGCCATGGAATCAAGCGCCTGCCCGCCGTCCTTCACCCTTTCCCGCCGCCCGCCGGACGCATTGACGCCAAAGCGGGTGCCGGGTGGTTGAACCCGGCGGGGATTTCCTTCATTTTGCGCCGGAAGTCACGGGGCAGCAAGCGGAGCGCGGAATGAACGGGTCGGAAGAGCCAAAGGTAAAGTATAACCGTGTTCTTCTGAAGATATCGGGGGAAGCGCTGATGGGCGATCAGGGCTACGGCCTGCACCCCCCGACCGTGGCCCGCATCGCGGCGGAAGTGAAATCGGTCCGCGATCTGGGTGTCGAGATCTGCATGGTGATCGGCGGCGGCAACATCTTTCGCGGGTTGCAAGGTTCCGCGCAGGGGATGGAGCGGACGACGGCCGACTATATGGGCATGCTCGCCACCGTGATGAACGCGCTGGCGATGCAGGCGGCGCTTGAACAGCTTGGCGTCCATACCCGCGTCATCAGCGCGATCCCGATGGATCAGGTCTGCGAACCCTATATCCGCCGCCGCGCCGTCCGGCATCTTGAGAAAAAGCGGGTCTGCATCTTCGCCGCCGGCACCGGCAACCCCTATTTCACCACCGACACCGCCGCGACCCTGCGCGCCAACGAAATGGCGTGCGAGGCGATCTTCAAAGGCACCAAGGTGGACGGGGTCTATGACAAGGATCCCAAGAAACACGCCGACGCCACGCGCTATGACACGATCAGCTATGACGAGGTGCTGCAACGGCATCTGGGCGTCATGGACGCCTCGGCCATCGCGCTGGCGCGGGACAACAATCTGCCGATCATCGTCTTTTCGCTCGACGAGCCGGGCGGGTTCCGTGGCATTCTTGCAGGCCATGGCACCTATACGCGGGTCGGCGGCTGAAACTGTATCTTTCTTCGGGCGTTCTTAGTAAAAGGGCGCTCAACACGACTGTACGAGCAGAAACGGAACCTCAAGATGTCCGACGAGATCGAAATTGACGTGGATGACCTGTCCCGGCGCATGGATGGCGCGATGGTGTCGCTCCGGCACGAATTCGCCAGCCTCAGGACCGGGCGCGCCTCGGCCGCGATTGTTGAGCCTGTGATGGTCGATGCCTATGGCTCCATGACGCCGATCAACCAGGTCGGTACGATCAACGTGCCGGAACCGCGCATGGTCACGGTCAATGTCTGGGACAAGGGTCTGGTCGGCAAGGTGGAAAAGGCGATCCGCGAAAGCGGGCTTGGCATCAATCCGCAGACCAATGGCACCATCATAATGTTGCCCATTCCTGAACTTAATGAAGAACGGCGTCGTGAGTTAACCAAGGTCGCGGCACAATATGCCGAACACGCGCGCGTGGCGGTCCGCAACGTGCGCCGTGACGGAATGGACCAGATCAAGAAGGCGAAGGCCGACGGGATGAGCGAGGACGATCAGAAATTCTGGCACGATGAGGTGCAGGGTCTGACCGACAAGGCCATCGCCGCCGTCGACAAGGCGTTGGAAGAGAAACAGGCGGAGATCATGCAGGTCTGAGGGCTTGCAGGGGGCGGGATCACGGCCGGAAAGGGCAGGGCCAATGGCCGCGAAGGACATTACCGGCACGATGCCGTCCCACGTTGCGATCATCATGGATGGCAACGGACGCTGGGCCACGGCCCGTGGCTGGCCGCGTCTGGTCGGCCACCGGCGCGGCGCCGAGGGCGTGCGCAAGATCGTCGAGGCGGCACCGGGCCTTGGCATCCGCTACCTGACGCTTTACGCCTTCTCGACCGAGAACTGGAAACGCTCGACCGAAGAGGTCATCGGGCTGATGACGATCTTCGCCCGCTACATCCAGTCCGAGGCAGAGCGGCTGTCGCGCGAAGGCGTGCGGCTGCGCTTCATCGGCGGACGGGAGCGTCTGGACAAGAAGCTGCAAAAGCTGATGGCCGGGATCGAGGAGCGGACGAAGGACAATGACCGCCTGCACCTGACCGTCGCCATCAACTATGGCGGGCGCGACGAACTGGCCCGCGCCGCGCAGCGCATCGCAACCGCGGTCGCCGAGGGCCGGTTGAAGCCCGAGGACGTGACCGAGGACACGGTCGGCGACTATCTCGACACCTTCGACATTCCCGATCCCGATCTGGTGATCCGCACCAGCGGCGAGACACGGATTTCCAACTATCTGCTCTGGCAGTCGGCCTATGCGGAATATGAATTCACCGACACGCTCTGGCCCGATTTCACGCCCGAGGAACTGGCCAAGGTGCTGGATCGCTTCTCGGACCGTGAACGCCGGTATGGCGGCGCGCTGACGGCATGAGCGCGCCTTCGAAATGGAATGACCTCGCGCCGAGGCTGATCTCGGGCGCGGCGATGGCGGCGGGCGGGTTGTTCCTGATCTGGATGGGCGGCTACTGGTTCGCCGCGCTCGCCATCGTCTGCGGCGGGCTGATGATCTGGGAACTGGCGTCGATGACGCCCGCGATCCGGCCGTTCGAGGCCAAGGGGCTTGGCGTGCTGGCGGGCTTTGTGCTGGCGCTGGTGCTTCTGGGGCGCAACCCGTTCTTCATGGCGAGCCTTGCCGTGCCGCCGCTTCTGCTGCTGGCGGCGGTGCTGCTGCGGCGGGACGGGCAAAGCCGACTTTATATCCCGCTTTACGGCGCGATGATCATGGGGGCGAGCTATGGTCTGGTCGCGTTCCGCGAAGGCTATGGGATGCTCTGGCTGCTCTGGCTGGTCCTTGTGGTCGTGGTGACCGATGTGGCGGGCTATTTCGCCGGGCGGATTTTTGGCGGGCCGAAGTTCTGGCCCTCGGTCAGCCCGAAGAAGACCTGGTCGGGGATCGTCGCGGGCTGGCTCGCGGCGGCGCTGATCGGGGCGGTGTTCCTGAAGATCTCCACCGCCGGGATCGACCTTCTGTGGATCTCCTCCGTCCTCGCCTTCGCCTCGCAGCTTGGCGACATCGCCGAAAGCGCGATCAAGCGGCGGGCCGGGGTCAAGGACAGTTCCAACCTGATCCCCGGCCATGGCGGGTTGATGGACCGTTTCGACGGGCTTCTGGGGGCGGCACTTCTGATGCTGCTGGTGGCGCTGTTGACGCCGGTGCCGGTGGTCCGGTTCTGATCCGATGCGCAGCATTTCCGTTTTCGGCGCGACCGGGTCCATTGGCGAAAGCACCTTCGATCTTCTGATGCGGCAGGGCGGGGCAGGGCGCTATCGCACCGTTGCCCTGACGGCGGGGCGAAATGTCGCACGGCTGGCCGAACAGGCGCGCGCCCTGCGGGCGGAACTGGCCGTGATCGCGGATGCGGCGTTGCTGCCCGACCTGCGCGCGGCGCTGGCCGGGACGGGGATAGAGGTTGCGGGCGGTCAGGCGGCGGTGGCCGAGGCCGCCGACCGTCCGGCGGACTGGGTCATGTCCGGCATCGTCGGCGCGGCGGGCCTTGTGCCGGGGTTCCGGGCGCTTTCCCATGGCGCGACTTTGGCGCTGGCCAACAAGGAAAGCCTTGTGACCGCAGGCCCGCTTCTGATGGCCGAGGCCAAACGCCACGGCGCGACGATCCTGCCGGTGGACAGCGAACATTCCGCCATTTTCCAGTCCCTGACGGGCGAGGATATGGCGGCGGTGGAACATATCACCATCACCGCCTCGGGCGGGGCGTTCCGCGACTGGCCGGTCGATCGGCTGGCGGGCGCGACGGTAGAGCAGGCATCCTCGCACCCCAACTGGGCGATGGGACAAAGGATCACCATCGACAGCGCGTCCATGTTCAACAAGGCGCTGGAAGTCATTGAGACGAAAGAGTTCTTCGGTATCGCGCCGGACCAGATCAAGGTCGTGATCCACCCCGAATCCCTGATCCACGCCCTTGTCGGCTTTCGCGACGGCGGCATGATCGCCCATCTCGGCGCGCCCGATATGCGCCATGCCATCGGCTATGCCCTGAACTGGCCCGAACGCGCCCATCTTCCCGTGGCGCGGCTGGACCTGGCGAAAATCGGCGCCCTGACCTTCCGCGCCCCCGATGAGGCGCGCTACCCCGCGCTGCGCCTGGCGCGCGAGGTGATGGCGGCGGGCGGGCTGACGGGGGCTGCCTTCAACGCCGCGAAAGAGGCGGCCCTTGACGCCTTTATCGCCGGGCGGCTGCGCTTTACCGAGATGGCGGGGCTGGTCGAACGGGTGCTGGACCGGCTATCGGGGGACGGGGGGCTTGGCAAAGCGCCCGGTAGCCTCGATATGGTTCTGGACACCGACCGGCTGGCGCGTCGCACCGCCGCAGACCTTATGAACTGAACACGGACAGGACGCCGCCAGTGGAATTTCCCGCCCTTCTCGTCAGCTTCGGCAGCTTTCTTTACACCGTCGTGACCTTCGTCGTCGCGCTGTCGATCATCGTCTTCGTCCACGAATTCGGCCATTACATCGTCGGCCGCTGGTCGGGCATCCGGGCGGAAGTCTTCTCCATCGGCTTTGGCCCGAAGGTCTGGAGCCGGATGGACAAGCGCGGAACGCGCTGGCAACTCGCGGCACTTCCCTTCGGCGGCTATGTGAAATTCCTGGGCGACGCGAATGCCAGTTCGGCCGGGGCCGACGAACAGACGATGTCGCATCTGTCGGACGAGGAAAAGCGCCACACCCTGCATGGCGCGCCGCTTTGGGCGCGGGCGGCGACGGTCTTTGCCGGGCCTGCCTTCAACTTTCTTCTCTCCATCGTCGTCTTCGCGGGGCTTGGCTTTTCCACCGGCATCGTGACCGAACCGCCCAGCATCGCGAAACTGCCCGCGCTGCCGGTCGTGAACGAATTGCAGCCGGGCGATGTGATCCTGTCGGTGAACGGCACCGCCACCCCGGATTTCGAGGCGTTGGGCGATGTCGCCAACACGTTGCCCGAGGCCGACCAGATCCCATATGAGGTCAGCCGCGACGGGCGCACGCTGACCGTGACCGGCCCGACGCTGATCCCGCCCCTGATCGGCAGCATCATTCCGCTGAGCGCGGCCGAGGATGCCGGGCTGAAGGAGGGTGACGTCATCACCGCCGCCAATGGCCGCGCGCTTGCCCGTTTCGACGACCTGCGCGATGAGGTGATGAAAAGCGAGGGTGCGCCGGTGGACCTGACCGTCTGGCGCGATGGCGCGACCTTCGACACCACGCTGACGCCGCGCGAAAGGCCGGTCGAGGCCGAGGGCGGCGGGTTCGAGACCGGCTATCAGATCGGTATCGCGGGTGGCACCTTCTTCACCCCCACGACCCGGATGCCGGGGCCGGTCGAGGCGCTGACGGGCGGGGTCAGGGCGACCTGGGGGGTGATCGACAACACCTTCACCGCCATCGGCAGCATGATCGCGGGCAGTATTTCGACCTGCAACATCAACGGGCCGATCGGCATGGCCAAGGTGACGGGGACCGCCGCCACGGCCGGGCTGGTCGCCTTCATCGGCCTCATCGCGGGGCTTTCGACCGCCATCGGGCTGGTGAACCTCTTCCCGATTCCGGTTCTCGACGGCGGGCATCTGGTGTTTCACGCCTATGAATGGGCCTTTGGCCGCCCGCCCTCGGATCGGGTGATGAATGCGGCGATGGGGATCGGGCTGGCATTGGTTCTGGGATTGATGCTTTTCGGCCTGACAAACGATCTTTTTTGCCAATAGGGAAACGCTCGCGGGGCCGTAGAGCCAGACCCCGCGCGACCGCCCCATTGCCGCCACATTCGCCCCCTAGCGTAACGGAACGCCGGAGTTGACCGGCGGATTCGGGAGGCGCGGACGATGCAGGCAATTCAGAACGGCTATCGCGGGATGACGCTGGTGCTGGCGCTGGCCTCCGACCGCATACTGATTCCCCTCGCCATCGTGGTCGGCCTTGTCGGCGGCGCGATGATCGGGTCGGAAATCGCCCGGATTCAGGCCCCTCAGCACGACTTCATGCGCTGAAACCGAAGCAAATCAATCACGTTTGAATTTACACGGCGCGGCCCCTTAAAAAGGCCGCGTCGCGGCTTTTGACAAGGTCCGGCTTTATCGGTACTCACATTGCCAAGGCAAATTTAAAAGCAGCGGCGGTGAGGGGCAGTTATGGCGCAGGAACGGGACGGCGGAAGCAGGTTTTCCCTTGCTGGGGCGCGTCGTGTGGGCGCGGTTGGTCTGATCGCCGCGTCGGTCGCCTTTTCGGGCGGTCTGGCGCAGGCGCAGAGCTACGTTTTCAACAACATCGTGGTCGAGGGCAACGACCGCATCGAACCGGCGACCATCGCCAATTTCGCCAAGGTGGCGAAGGGCAGCGCGATCTCGGGCGCCGGTCTGAACGACGCCTATCAGCGGCTGAACAACTCGGGTCTCTTTTCCAGCGTCGAACTGGTACCGTCGGGTGGCACGCTCATCATCAAGGTGGTGGAAAATCCGACGATCAACGTCGTCGATTTCGAAGGCAACGCCCGGCTGAAGGACGAGGCGCTGGCCGCCGTGGTGAAATCGCAGGCCCGGCGCGTCTATTCGACCGCCCAGATCGAGGCAGACGCCGCCGCCATCACCAAGGCCTATGCCGATGCCGGCCGTCAGGCGGCGCGGGTCGAACCGCGCGTCATCGACCGGGGCGACAACCGCGTCGATGTCGTTTTCGAGATCCGCGAAGGCAAGATCACCGAGGTGGAGCGTCTGTCCTTCACCGGCAACCGCAGCTATTCCGACCGCCGCTTGCGGCAGGTCCTGGCCAGCAAGCAGGCCGGTTTCCTGCGCGCGATCATCCAGCGCGACAGCTACAACGCCGACCGGATCGAATTCGACAAGCAGCTTCTGACGGATTTCTACCGCGAACGCGGCTTCATCGACTTTCAGGTCCTCTCCGTCGCGCAGGAATATGCCCGTGACCGCGAAGGTTTCTTCCTCACCTACAGTGTGCGCGAGGGGCTGAGCTACAAGATCAACTCGGTCCGCGTCGTCAGCGAATATGACGGCGTCGATGCGGCCGAGTATGAAAAGGCGATCCGCATCCGGTCGGGCGTGACCTATTCGCCGACCGCGATCGACACCACGATCACGCGGATGGAAAACATCGCGCTGAAGCAGGGGCTGAACTTCCTTGCGGTCGAGCCGCGCATCACCCGCAACCCGGAAACCCAGACGCTTGACGTGACCTTCGCGCTGACCAAGGGGCCGCGCGTGTTCGTCGAACGGATCGACATCGAGGGTAACGCCACGACGCTCGACAAGGTCATCCGGCGCCAGTTCCGTACCGTGGAGGGCGATCCCTTCAACCCGCGTGAGATCCGCCAGGCCGCCGAACGCATCCGCGCGCTCGATTTCTTCGGCACTGCCGATGTGAACGCGCGTCAGGGGTCGGCCAGCGATCAGGTCATCGTCGATGTGAACGTCGATGAAAAGCCCACCGGCTCGCTCAACTTCGGCGCCACCTACAGCGTGTCGGACGGCGTCGGCCTTCTGATCGGGCTGAGCGAATCGAACTTCCTCGGTCGCGGGCAATATGTCAGCTTCAACCTGTCCGGCGGGGTCGATAACAAGTCGAGCGGGTTCACCTTCATCGAACCGGCCTTCCTTGACCGCGACCTGAAGTTCAGCTGGAAGGTCTGGTACAACACGTCCGAGAACCAGAATTCCTACTACTCGACCAAGCGTTACGGGACCGAGATCGGGCTGGAATTCCCGATCAGCGAATATGGCCGGCTGGGCGTGCATTACACCGGGTCGAGCGACAAGCTTTACAACGTCAGCGCCAGTTCCTCGGCGTTGCTGCAAGCCGAAGAGGCGCTTGGCCCGCAGGTGACCAGCGCGATTGGCTACAACTACAGCTATGACACGCGGATCGGCGGGCTTGACCCCAATCGCGGCTTCCTGTTCCGCTTCGGTCAGGATTTTGCCGGGCTTGGCGGCGACATCACCTCGGTTTCCACGACGGCGCTGGCCTCCTATCAGGTCAAGGCCTTCCGTGAGGAGGTAACGCTGCGGGCCGAGATCGAGGGCGGCGCGCTGGTGACTTCGGGCGGTGACAGCCTTCTCATCAACCGCTTTACCGGCAACGGCAAGATCCGCGGGTTCGAACCGAACGGCATCGGTCCGCGCGACGTCACGGCCGTGAACCAGGACGCGGTCGGCGGCAATTACTTTGCCGTCGCGCGGCTTGAGGCGGAATTCCCGCTGGGCCTGCCGGAAGAATACGGGCTGACGGGCGGTCTTTTTGCCGATGTCGGCTCGGTCTGGGGGCTGGACAACACCGCCGGGACCGGGACGATCGACGACAAGATGCACCTGCGGTCCTCTGTCGGATTCTCACTGTTCTGGACCACGCCGATCGGTCCCCTGCGCTTCAACTTCTCCAAGGCGCTCGACAAGCAAAGCTATGACAAGACCCAGAATTTCGATCTGACGATCTCGACGAAGTTCTGATGCGGCTACGGTTCGCATGGCTGGCGGCGGTGCTTCTGGCCTCGCCGCTTCTTGCGCAGGATGGAACGCCCCCGGCGGCGCAAAGCGCGATCCTGACCATAGATCAGGACCGGCTTTACGCGACCTCTGACTGGGGCAAGCGCGCGGCGGAGCATCTGGCCGAGGTGTCATCGCGCCTTGCGGCCGAGAACCGCGCGCTTGAGGCGCAGCTGGTGGCCGAGGAACGCGCGCTGACCGATGCCCGCCCGACGATGGACCCCGAAGCCTTCCGCAAGGAGGCCGACGATTTCGACGCGCGGGTGGTGGAACTGCGCCGGGTGCAGGACGCCAAGGGTCGCGCCATCGGCCGGATTGCGGAGGCCGAGCGGCAGAGCTTCTACACCGCCGCCCTGCCGGTGATGGGCGAGGTGTTGCGCAGGCGCGGCGCGGTCGTGGTCCTCGATTCCCGCGCGATCTTCGTTTCGGCGGATGCCATCGACGTGACGGATGAGATGATCCGCGCCATCAACGATGAGGTCGGCGCAGGCACCGACGCCCCCGATCCCGCCCCCGAACCGGGGGCCGAGCCAGAGGCCGTGCGCCCGGCGCCAAAGCCCGCCGCGCCAGAGCCTGCGCCCGCGCCCGACGCCGCCGGGGGTGGCAACTAGACCGACGGCATGCTTGCCTCGCCGGGGGGGAGTTGCTAGCTATCGCCAAAACAATCCCGGAAGGAGCGCGCATGAGCGTGGACGCGATCACCGAGGCCGATCTTGACCTCATCCAGCGGATCATTCCGCATCGCTATCCCTTTCTGCTGATCGACAAGGTGATCGACATCGTCCCTGACAAGGGCTGTGTCGGGATCAAGAACGTCACCTTCAACGAGCCGCATTTCCAGGGCCATTTCCCGTCCAAGCCGATCATGCCCGGTGTCCTCGTCGTCGAGGCGATGGCGCAGGCGGCGGCGGTGCTGGTCGGCATTTCGATGGACGTGGTGGGCCGCGATCTGCTGACCTATTTCCTGACCATCGACGGCTGCCGGTTCCGCCGCATGGTGGTGCCGGGCGACAGGCTGGAACTGCACATGACCGTGAAGCGCGGCGGCGGCAAGATCTGGAAATTCCACGGTGTCGCCAAGGTCGGTGACGATATCTGCTGCGAGGCGGACATCGCCGCGATGATGGACCTCAGGGACTGACGATGTCTCTGGACCCCAGCGCGACTATCCATCCCTCGGCGGTGATCGAGCCGGGGGCGGTCGTCGGCCCGGATTGCCGGATCGGGCCGTTCTGCGTCGTCGGCCCCAAGGTCGTGCTGGCGCGCGGGGTTGAACTGAAATCCCATGTCGTCATCACCGGCCAGACGGAGATCGGCGAAGAGACGGTCGTCTTCCCCTTCACCACGCTGGGCGAGATCCCGCAGGACCTGAAGTTCAAGGGCGAGGAGACGCGGCTGATCATCGGCGCGCGCAACCGCATCCGCGAAAACGTCACCATGAACCCCGGCACCGAGGGCGGCGGGGGCATCACGCGGGTGGGCAATGACGGGCTTTTCATGGCCGGAAGCCATGTCGCCCATGACTGCCAGTTGGGCGACCATGTGATCCTTGTGAACAACGCGGCCCTTGCCGGGCATTGCGTGTTGGAAGACGGGGTGATCGTCGGCGGCCTTTCCGGCGTGCATCAGTTCGTCCGCATCGGGCGCGGGGCGATGATCGGGGCTGTCACCATGGTGACCGCCGACGTGGTGCCTTACGGCCTTGTGCAGGGGCCGCGCGGGACGCTGGACGGGCTGAACCTTGTCGGGCTGAAACGGCGCGGCGCGGGGCGGGCGGATATCGCGGCGCTGCGCGATCTTCTGGGCGCGCTGGCGCAGGGGACGTTCCGCGACACCGCCCGCGCCGAGGCCGCCAAGGGCAGCGACAACGCGCTGGTGAAGGAAGTGCTGGACTTCATCCTTGGCCCCTCTGACCGATCCTTCCTGACGCCGCGATGAGCGTGACGGCGATCATCGCGGGGCAGGGCGCGCTGCCGGTGGCGCTCGCCTCGGCGCTTCGCGACCGGGGGGAGGCGTTCGTGGTGGCCGAGATGGAGGGTTTCCCCTCTGACCTCGCCGATCCGCTCCGGTTCCGGGTGGAACGTCTGGTGCCTTTCCTTGACGCGCTGGCCGATCAGGGCGTGGAACGCGTCGTCTTCGCCGGGTCCATGCGCCGCCCGCCGATCGAGGCGGAACTGATCGACGCGCGGACCGCCACGCTGGTGCCGCGCCTTCTGGGCGCGCTTCAGTCGGGCGACGACGCGCTCTTGCGCGCCGTGATCGCGATTTTCGAGGACTGGGGGTTCACGGTGACCGGCGCCGATGCCGTGGCGCCCGATCTGGTCCCCGCTGCGGGGCTGCTGACCGGTGATCCGTCCGCCGCCGATCGTTCCGACGCCGCCCGCGCGGCAGAGATCGTCGCGGCGCTTGGTCCGCTCGATCTGGGGCAGGGGGCGGTGGTGGCGCAGGGGCTTTGCCTCGCGGTCGAGACGCTGCCCGGCACCGATGCGATGCTGGACTTTGCCGGCGCCCATGCCGGGGCGCTCCGTCCCGATCCGAAGGCCGGGCGCGGCGTCTTCTACAAGGCGCCGAAACCCGGTCAGGACCGCCGGATCGACCTGCCGACGCTTGGCCCCGGCACGGTGGAGCGCGCCGCCAAGGCGGGCCTTGCCGGGATCGCGTGGGAGGCAGGCGGCGTGATCCTTCTCGACCGCCCCGCGATGGTCGCAGCGGCGGCGGCGGCGGGGCTGTTCCTTTGGGCGCGGGAGCCATGAAGATCTTCCTGATCGCCGGTGAAGCCTCGGGCGACGCTCTGGGGGCGGCGTTGATGGCGGGGATGAGGACACTGGCGCCGGGGGTGGAATTTCACGGTGTCGGCGGCCCGAAGATGGAGGCCGAGGGGCTGCAAAGCCTGTTCCCGATGGAGGAGCTTTCGGTCATGGGGCTGATTGAGGTCCTGCCGAAATACCGCCAGTTGAAGCGCCGCATCGCCGAGGCCGCCGCCGCCGTCACCGCGCTGAAGCCCGACGCGCTGATCACCATCGACAGCCCCGATTTCTGCCTGCGCGTCGCGCGCCTTGTCCGCGCCGCCGATCCGGGGCAGTTCGTCACCCATTACGTCGCGCCGACCGTCTGGGCCTGGCGTCCGGGCCGCGCGGCGAAGATGGCCGGGGTGGTGGATCATGTCCTTGCGCTCTTCCCGTTCGAGCCGCCCTATATGGAAGCCGCCGGGATGAGCTGCGATTTCGTCGGCCATCCGGTCGTGGCCGAACGGCGCGGGACGGCAGATGAGGCGGCGGCCTTTCGCGACACCCACGCCATCAGCCCCGATCAGCCGGTCCTCCTCTGCCTGCCCGGCTCGCGGAAGGGCGAGGTCAGCCGCCTTGCCCCGCGCTTTGAAGAGGCGATCGCGCGGCTGCGCGACCGTGAACCCGACCTGCGCGTCGTCCTGCCGACGGTCAAGGGCGTGGCGGGCCTTGTCCGCGACCTTGCCGCGCGCTGGAAGGTCGCGCCGCTGGTGGTCGAGACGGCCGAGGACAAGCGCGCCGCCTTCGCCGCCGCCGATCTGGCGCTGGCCGCCTCCGGCACCGTCAGCCTTGAGCTTGCGGCGAACCATGTGCCGATGGTGATCGCACATGATTTCAACCGCCTGACCTGGTGGATGATGAAACGCGCGGCGCTGATCGACACGGTAACGCTGGTCAATATCGTCTCGGACACCCGCGCGGTGCCGGAATATCTTGGCCCCGCCTGCCAGCCGGGACCGATCGCCAATGCGCTGATGGCGCTGATCGACGACAAGGACGCGCGCGAACGGCAATTCGCCGCCATGGCCCTGACGATGGAGCGCCTTGGCGCGGGCGGCGAGGCGCCGGGCCTGCGCGCGGCGCGGTCAGTGCTGGCGCGGCTTTAAAGCATTTCGGGTTTACACTGACTCAGAATTCGAACTTATTTCGTTCGAATTCTGATACTTGCTTTCTCAACGAAAACCCGAAACGCCTTAGTACCCGCGCCAGATCCAGCCGCCGCCAAGGATGCGGCTGCCGCCGGTTTCGTAGAAGACGCAGGCCTGTCCGGGGCTGACGCCTTCCTCGGGGTCCAGAAGCTCCACCTCTGCCGTTGTCGGCGACAAGGGCCGGATCACCGCCGGGCGCGGCGGGCGGGTTGAGCGGACCTTGACCGAGACCGGCCATTCCGCGCGCGCGTCGAACGCCCCGTCGCCCAGCCAGTTGATCTCCCGCACCGGAACGATGCGGGTCGACAGCGCCTCTTTCGGGCCGACGATGACGCGGCGCGCATCGGGGTCCAGCCGCACGACGTAAAGCGGGTCTTCCAGCCCGCCGATACCAAGCCCGCGGCGCTGGCCGATGGTGTAATGGATCACGCCCCGGTGGGTGCCAAGGACATTGCCCTCCATATCCACGATCTCCCCCGGATCGGCGGCGCCGGGGCGCAGCTTTTCGATCACGCTGGCATAATTGCCGTTCGGGACAAAGCAGATGTCCTGGCTGTCGGGCTTGTCGGCGACCGACAGCCCGTATTTCGCCGCCAGCGCCCGCGTTTCGGTTTTCGACGCCAGATGGCCCAGCGGGAAGCGCAGGAAGGCCAGTTGTTCCGGCGTGGTGGAGAAAAGGAAATAGCTCTGATCGCGGTTCGGATCGGCGGCCGAATGCAGTTCCGGCCCGGCCTCACCCAGCTTGCGCTGGATGTAATGCCCGGTTGCCATGCAATCGGCGTCAAGGTCCCTGGCGGTTGCCAGCAGGTCCTTGAACTTCACCCTCTCATTGCAGCGGATGCAGGGGACCGGCGTCGCGCCCGCCAGATAGGCGTCGGCAAATTCGTCGATCACCGCGTCGCGGAAGATGTTTTCGTAATCAAGGACATAATGCGGGAACCCCATCGCCTCGGCCACGCGGCGGGCGTCGTGGATGTCCTGACCGGCGCAGCAGGCGCCCTTCTTGGCCAGCGCCGCGCCGTGATCGTAAAGCTGCAAGGTCACGCCGACGACGTCATAGCCTTCGTCCTTCAGCATCGCGGCGACCACGGAACTGTCCACGCCGCCCGACATGGCGACGACGACCCGCGTGTCGGCGGGGGCCTTGGAAAAGCCCAGCGAATTCAGTTGGCCATGATCGAGCGCCATCTTTTTCTCCTTCGGATCGGTAGGAATATAGGAAAATCCGAAACACTCACAATGTCCGGTTTCACCCGTCCTTAAGGCTGCGCGTCAAGGTTTGTCCCCGGGTGAAGACCAAGGGGTGAGACATGTACCTGAAGAAAATCGACGGGCCAAGGGCCGTTACGCTGCCGGATGGCACGATCCTGACACGGGCGGACCTGCCGCCGGAAAATACCCGCCGCTGGGTGGCCAGCCGCAAGGTCCGCGTCGTGCAGGCGGTGACCTGTGGGCTCTTGCCGCTGACCGAGGCGCTTGAACGCTACGCGCTGTCCGAGGAGGAGTTTGAGCTTTGGCGGGCCGCGGTGACGAAATATGGCGAAAGCGGCCTCAAAGTTACCGCGATCCAGCGTTACCGACAACCGTGAGTAGATTCGCGGAAGGCCCGCGTACCAGTAACTTGTGGTTAACCAATCTGAGCCAAGCTCTCCGTGATCGAGGGATTAATGTGGAGTACGCCAGATGAGAATTCTGTTGGTAGAGGACGACCCGACCACCTCGCGCAGTATCGAGCTGATGCTGGGCCACGCGAACCTGAATGTCTATTGCACCGACCTGGGCGAAGAGGGCGTCGACCTGGCGAAGCTTTACGACTACGACCTGATCCTCCTGGACCTCAACCTGCCCGACATGACCGGGCATGAGGTGTTGCGCCAGTTGCGGATGGCCAAGGTGGACACACCGATCCTGATCCTGACCGGGACGGATGACACCGAAAACAAGGTCCGCAGCTTCGGCTTCGGCGCCGATGACTATCTGACCAAGCCGTTCCACCGGGAAGAGCTGATCGCGCGCATCCATGCGATCATCCGCCGGTCCAAGGGCCATGCGCAATCGGTGATCCATACCGGCAAGATCGCTGTCAACCTCGACGCCAAGACGGTCGAGGCGGACGGGCAGGCGGTGCATCTGACCGGCAAGGAATACCAGATGCTTGAGCTTTTGAGCCTGCGCAAGGGGACCACGCTGACCAAAGAGATGTTCCTGAACCATCTCTACGGCGGCATGGATGAGCCGGAGCTGAAGATCATCGACGTCTTCATCTGCAAGCTGCGCAAGAAACTGGCCGAGGCGACGGGCGGCGAGAACTATATCGAGACCGTCTGGGGCCGCGGCTATGTGCTGCGCGAACCGATGGGCGAGATGGCACCGCGCAAGCTCGCCGTCGGCGCCTGAGGTAATGCCACGGGCTTCGGCGGGGGACCGCCGGGGCCTTTCGTGACGGCTGTTCACGGCGCCGGGCGGTGACTATCCTTTGCCGCCGTGAGCCTGTTTTTCAAGATAGCCTATCGTCTGGGGCTGACGCCCTGGGAAGCGGCGGCGACCCATCCGGTCGCCTCGCGCCAGGTCGCGGCCTGTTTCGACGCGGTCACGGTCGCGCGCGGCGGGCCGGGGCGGGCGCTCGACATCGGCTGCGGGCGCGGGCATTGGTCGGTCGACCTCGCCCGGCGCGGCTGGCAGGTGACGGGGGTCGACAATGTTCCCGGTGCGCTGCGCCAGGCGCGGCAAAGGGCCGCCTCGTCCGGGGTTTCGGTCCGCTTCTGTCAGGCAGATCTGACCCGTCTTGAAGGGGCGATGGCCCTTGGCATGTTCGATTTCTTCTGGGATTTCGGTGCTTTGCACGGGCTTTCGCCCGGCGATCTGGCCGCCGCGGCGGCGGGGATCACGGCGCTGGCCGCGCCGGGCGCGGCGCTGGTCCTTTTGGTCTGGGCGCCTGGACGGCGAGGGCCGCTGCCGCGCGGGCTGGACGAGGATGCGCTTGCCCGCGCCTTCCCGCGCTGGCGGATCGAGGGGGCCGATCCCTTCGACGCCACCGGCCTGCCGCCGCCCCTTGGCCGGGTCGCGCCACGCCTTCTTCGGCTGCGGCTTGGCTAGCTGACCGGCTTCTGGACAGGCGGGGTGGGCCACGTTATCGCTGTCTGGCCTGCCTGAGGGAGACTGCCCCACATGTCCGAACGTCCTGACGTCGCGACCCTGACCCACGCGGCCGCCGCCGGGGAGGTGGCCGCCCTGACCCGCGCCATAAGGGAGGCCAACCGCGCCTATCATACCGAGGACGCGCCGGAAATTTCGGACGCCGCCTATGACGCGCTGAAGCGCCGTCTGCTGGCGATCGAGACCCGCTTTCCCGATCTCAAGGCCGATGACAGTCCCAGCGATCAGGTCGGCGCCGCGCCCTCCGAGACCTTCGCCAAGACCCGCCACGCGGTCCCGATGCTGAGCCTCGCCAATGCCTTTGACGCCGATGAGGTCGCGGCCTTCGACAAGAGCATCCGCAATTTCCTTGGCCTCGGCCCGGACGCCCCGCTTGCCTATACGGCGGAGCCGAAGATCGACGGGCTGTCGCTGTCGCTGCGTTACGAAGGCGGGCGTCTGGTGCAGGCGGCGACGCGCGGCGATGGCGAGACGGGGGAAAACGTCACCGCCAACGCCCGCACCATCGCCGACATTCCCGAAACCCTGACCGGTGCGCCGGACCTGCTTGAGGTGCGCGGCGAGGTCTATATGAGCCATGCCGATTTCGCGGCGCTGAACGCGCGGCAGGCCGGGAAGGACGCCAAGACCTTCGCCAACCCCCGCAACGCCGCCGCCGGATCGCTGCGCCAGCTTGACGCCACGATCACCGCCGGGCGGCCGCTGCGCTTTTTCGCCTATGCCTGGGGCGCGCTGTCAGAGCCGCTTTCCGACACGCAGATGGGCGCCATCGACCGGCTTGCCACGCTTGGCTTTCAGACCAACCCGCTGACCCGCCTTTGCGCCGGACCGGCGGAGATGCTGGACCAGTATCGCCGGATCGAACAGGGCCGCGCGACGCTCGGCTATGACATCGACGGGGTGGTCTACAAGGTCAACGCGCTTGACCTGCAAGCCCGGCTCGGCTTCCGCTCCTCCACCCCCCGCTGGGCCATCGCGCACAAGTTCCCCGCCGAACTGGCCTGGACCCGGCTTGAGGCGATCGACATCCAGGTCGGCCGCACCGGCGCGCTGTCGCCCGTCGCGCGTCTGGTGCCGGTGACGGTGGGCGGTGTCGTCGTGTCGAACGCGACGCTGCATAATGAGGATTACATCGCCGGGCGGTCGGCCAGCGGGGAGGAGATCCGGGGCGGCAAGGACATTCGCGTCGGCGACTGGGTGCAGGTCTATCGCGCGGGCGACGTGATCCCGAAGGTCGCCGATGTGGACCTGACGCAGCGGCCCGGCGATGCGGTGCCTTACGTCTTTCCGGTGACCTGCCCGGAATGCGGATCGGACGCGGTGCGCGAGGAAGGCGACGCGGTGCGGCGCTGCACCGGCGGCCTGATCTGCCCCGCGCAGGCCGTTGAAAAGCTGAAACATTTCGTCTCCCGCGCCGCTTTCGACATCGAGGGGCTGGGCGCGAAGCAGATCGAGATGTTCTTTCACGACGACACCCTCCCGATCCGGGAGCCGGTGGATATCTTCACCCTCGCGGCGCGGGACGACGCGAACCTGACGAAGCTGAAGAACCGCGACGGGTTTGGCGAGAAATCTGTCAGAAACCTCTTCCAGGCCATTGAAGACAAACGGAATATCCCGCTTTCCCGCCTGATCTTCGCGCTGGGTATCCGCCATGTGGGCGAGGTGGCCGCGCAGGACCTTGCCCGCCACTATGGAAGCTGGGCGGCGCTGGTCGCGGCGCTGGATCGCGCCCGTCCCGCGGCCCTTGCCCATCGCGCCGCCGATCTGGCGGAGGAGGCAGAGCGCCGCGCCGCCGCCCTTGATGCCCGCCGCGCCCGTGTCAGCGAGGCCCGCAAGGCCGCCATCGCCGCCGCCGCAGTCCCGGCCGAGGCGCAATCGGCCTGGACCGACCTCGTCGAAACCGACGGTATCGGCCCTGTCATGGCGCTGTCGCTCTCCGACGGGCTCGCCAACCCGCAGGAACGCGCCGCCATCGACAAGCTGACCGCGCATCTGACCGACCTGCCGCCCGAGGCGCGGGCGACGACATCGCCGGTCGCGGGCAAGACCGTCGTCTTCACCGGCACGTTGGAAAAGATGACGCGGGCCGAGGCCAAGGCGCGGGCCGAGGCGCTGGGGGCGAAGGTGTCCGGCTCGGTCTCGGCCAAGACCGACCTTGTCGTCGCGGGGCCGGGGGCGGGGTCGAAGGCGAAGGATGCCGAACGGCTTGGCGTCGAGTTGATCGACGAGGATGCCTGGCTTCGGCTGATCGGCGGATGAGCCGCCCGGCGATCCTCTTCCCGCTGTTCGCCGGGGTTGAGACGCTGGACGGTGTCGGCCCGAAATCGGCGAAACTTCTGGCGCAGATGGGGGTGGAACGGCCGCGTGACCTGATCTTCACGCTGCCCTATGCGGTGATCGACCGCCGCCGCCGCGACACGATCAACGGCGCGCAGTTCCCCTCGACCCTGACGGTTGAGGTGACGGTCGGCGCCCATGTGCCGGCGCGGCGCAAGGGCGGCCCGGCGCGGGTTTTCGTCCGCGATGCCGAGACGGAGTTTCAGCTCGTCTTCTTCCACGCGCGCGGCGATTATCTGCAACGCCTGCTGCCGACCGGGCAGCGGCGCGTGGTTTCCGGCAAGATCGAACTGTTCGACGGCATGGCGCAGATGGTCCACCCTGATCATGTGCTTCCCCCCGAGGAGGCGGGCGATCTGCCCGCGCATGAGCCGGTCTATCCCCTGACCGCCGGGCTGACGCAGAAGGTGATGCAGAAGGCGGCTACATCGGCGCTGACGCGGGTGCCTGCGCTTCCCGACTGGATCGACCCGGCGCTGAAGGCGCGGGAGGGGTGGGCGGATTGGGATGTGGCGCTGAAGGCTGCGCACGCGCCCGCCGGTCTGGCCGATGTGGCGGCCGAGGCGCCTGCGCGGCAGCGGCTGGCCTATGACGAATTGATGGCCCATCAACTGACGCTGGCGCTGGCCCGCGCCTCGATGCGGCGTGGCAAGGGGCGGGCGACGGTCGGGACGAAAGCCTTGCAGGACAAGGTTCTGGCCGCGCTGCCCTACGCCCCGACCAACGCCCAGATCCGCGCCGTGGCCGAGATCGCGGGCGACATGGCCTCGGACCGCAGGATGAGCCGGCTGTTGCAGGGCGATGTCGGCGCGGGCAAGACGCTGGTCGCCTTCCTCGCGCTGCTGATCGCGGTCGAGGCGGGCGGGCAGGGGGTGATGATGGCCCCCACGGAAATCCTCGCCCGGCAGCATCTCGACAGCCTGCGGCCCCTGGCCGAAAGCGCGGGCGTGGTGCTGGAATTGCTGACGGGCCGCGACAAGGGGCAGGAGAGGGCGCGCAAGCTTGCGGCACTCGCCTCCGGTCGGATCGGCATCCTCGTCGGCACCCATGCCGTGTTCCAGAAGGACGTGGCGTTTCACGACCTGCGGCTGGCGATCGTCGATGAACAGCACCGTTTCGGCGTCGCGCAGCGGATGGAGCTGGGCGCCAAGGGCGGGGCTGCGGATGTGCTGGTGATGACGGCGACGCCAATCCCGCGTTCGCTGAGCCTCGCGCAATATGGCGACATGGACGTGTCGGTGCTGGACGAAAAACCGGCGGGGCGCAAGCCGGTGAAGACGGCGCTGATCTCGGCCGGACGCTACGATGAGGTGGTCGGCCATCTGAGGCAGGCGGTGGCCGAGGGGCGGCAGGCCTATTGGGTCTGCCCGCTGGTCGAGGAAAGTGAGGTCGTGGACCTTACGGCGGCCGAGGACCGTTTCAAGGCGCTGCGCGCGGCTTTGGGCGAGGGCGTCGTGGGCCTTGTCCACGGCCAGATGCCGCCCGCCGACAAGGATGCCGCGATGGCCGATTTCGTCGCCGGGCGCAGCAAGGTTCTGGTTGCGACGACGGTGATCGAGGTCGGCGTCAACGTCCCCAATGCCTCGATCATGGTGATCGAGCGGGCAGAGACCTTTGGCCTCGCGCAGCTTCACCAGTTGCGGGGGCGCGTCGGGCGGGGGGCGGCCGAATCGACCTGTCTGCTGATGTACCAGCCGCCCTTGGGCGAAACGGCGGAGCGGCGGTTGCAGATCCTGCGCGAGACCGAGGACGGGTTCCGCATCGCCGAGGAGGATTTGGCGATGCGCGGCGCGGGCGACCTGATCGGTACCGCGCAATCGGGCCTGCCAAAGTTCCGCATCGCCGATCTGGAACGCCAGTCGGCGCTGATGGCCGTCGCGCAATCGGACGCGCGCAAGCTTCTGGCCGACGATCCGGTGCTGGAAACACCGCGCGGCAAGGCGGCGCGGGTGTTGCTGTGGCTGATGGAACAGGACCGCGCGATCCGTTTGATTTCCGTGGGTTAGCCGCTTCGTTCCGCTTTGTCCGCAAATGTTCTTAAAAAGTTCTTTACAGATCGGTTCCGATATGAGAACAAATAAGCAACAAGACGATCTGAATGAGGACAGAGCATGGCCAAGGACATCAAATCCGTCATCCTTCGCAACCGCGACACGCTGGCGCGCGACGCCGCCGGGGTTGCCTCGCTGGTCGCGATGCTGATCGTCGCGCTGCATCTGCCCAACCTGATCTGAGTTTTTCACGGTTTTCTGCCTCGCGGTTCTCCGCCGGTATATGCGCCTGTCCCCTGTCACGCGGCTTCCCCAAGCCCAAGCGCCCGGATGTCGGAAATCGCCACTTCCCCGCCGCACCCCGCAAGGGAATGCGGCGGTTTTTTTATCTGGGCGAAGCGGATGGACAGGGACGCCGTGACGGGGTTAACTTTGGGGGAGTTCGGCGGGACGGTCGCGCACCTCTGCGGCCGGAACGATTGAAAATCAAAGCGCTACGCGGCAATCTTCATGCGCCCCGCGCCAGCCCCGAAAGGCCCCGCCCATGAAACTCCTCGATCCCGACCACCCGTTCTTCCGGCCCGTCTGGGTCCGCGTCGCGGTTGTCGGGCTGGCGCTTCTCTGGGCGGTGGTGGAACTTGTCTTCGGCTCCCCCGGCTGGGCGATGCTGTTCGCGGCGGCGGGACTATACGCACTTTGGGTCTTTGTCAGCCACACGCGCGGCGGCGGGGCCTGACCCCGGCCTTATGGCATTTCGGGTTTGCACTGAATCGGAATTCGAACTTATTTCGTTCAAATTCTGATACTTACTTACCGAACGCAAGCTCGAAACGCCTTAGCCCAGCCAGGTCGCGTAATCCGACACCAGAAGATGCACCGGATCGGTATCCTCGGCGATCTTCGTGTAGCGCGGGATGTCCATCTCGAACCAGTTGTCGGTGCTGTCATCGTTGACGGTAGAGACCTCACCGATCAGCACGTCACCGTTTTCGCCCCAGAAGGCATGCCAGACCGTCGGTGTCAGGGTGACGCTTTCGCCGGGCTTCAGGCGCAGGTGTTCGCCGCCCTTCTGCCGCCTGCGGCTGCCATCGACCAGCACGCTGACCTCGGCGTCGCGGTCGATGGTGCCGTCTTCGCCCGCCATGAAAAGTTCAAGCACCAGATCGCCGCCACCGCGATTGATGATGTCCTCGGTCTTGAGGAAATGGCGGTGCATGGGGGAAATCTGACGCTCGCGGCTGATCATGATCTTTTCGGCATAGACCATGCCGCCGCCGGTCCGCAGGTCGGCGGTCAGGCCGTTGCGCACGGTGAAAAGGAACAGCCCCAGCTCCTCGAACCTGCCCTGACCATAATCGGTGATGTCCCAGCCCATCGCGCGGCGCACGATCTCGCCATGCGGGGCGGCTTTCATCTGATCGGGCGTCCAGTAGGCGAAGGGCGGCAGGACATAGCCGAAGGAGCGGATGAAGCGGTCGGCGGATAGCAGGATTTCGTTGACGTCGGAACGGTTCATGGCCGGGGCTCCTTTGGGCGGCTGGGTCGGCAGTCGATGGCATAGCGGATGATGGTCGGGCGGTCGGGCGACAGGGTCAGGCCCTGACCCGCGGGCGTGGCGTCGAAATGGGCCGCGACGGGTTCAAGCCCGAGGCCACGAAAGCCCTTCAGGCGGGGTTCCTGCCCAAGGCCGGGATTGGCGATCCAGATGAGGAGATGGGGCAGGGCGCTGGCTTCCCATGTCAGGCGGGTGAGGGTGGTGCCGTCGTCGGCCTCCACACCTCCCGCGCAGTTCTGGACAAGGATCAGGTCCTCGCCCTGCCGCCCCGGCTGATCCCAGAGACAGGTGGTGGTGCCATCACGCCGCCGCGCGATGCCGTCGGGGCCGATGGCTTGATCGGGGGCAAGGGAGGCGTTGGCGGGGGCCAGGGATGCGGGCGCGGTGCGGATCGCGCCATGGGCCGCGGGCGTCAGGCGCAGGGTGCCATGGTCGGGAAAGGCCAAGATCGGGTGCAGGCCGACGGGGATCGTGGCGGCACGGGTGGCGTGGATGGTCAGGCTGAATTCCACGCGCGGGGCGTCGTCCGAAAGCGTGACGGTGCGTTCCAGCCGCCGGACCGCGTGGCCCGTGGGATAGTCGATGGCAAGCGTTGCCTGCGCCGGTCCCGCCGCGATCAGATGCCAGTCGGTATCGGTGCCATGCCCGTGCTTGACCGGGTCGGCGGAACTGCGGCCGAAGGGGACACAGGGCCATTCGCCCCCGAGCGCCGTCAGATGGGCGGCGGGTTGCGGGTCCGCCATCGGCGGCAACACGCCCCATGGCGCAGAGGCCAGCGGGCGGATCACCCGCCCGCCGAGATCGAATTCCAGATCGACCAGCGCGCCCGACAGCGCCCGGACGGTCCCCCGTCCGAAACGCGACCGCAGATGGCAAAGCGTTGTGTCCGCCATCGCCCTAACGCAGGCGGACCTGCGTGTCGGGGTCGAAGAAGACCGCGCGGGAGAGGTTCAGCGCGAAGGGTGCCATTTCACCTTCCTTCACCCGCGCGGAGGGCTTCATCCGCGCGGTCAGGGGGGTGCCGTTCAGCACCGTGACGGCAAAGACATCGGCGCCCGCGGGTTCGACCACATCGACAAGGAACTGATCCTCAAGGATTTCCGCCCCCTGCCGGTCGGCGCTGGCGGGGTCGGTCATCGCCTCGGGCCGCAGCCCGAAGATCACCGGCTTGCCGATGCGGGCCTTCATGGCGGCGGAGGCGGGCAGCGGCAGGCGCAGCGCGTCGCCCCCGGCCCGCGTCAGGGTCAGGAAGAGGCCCTTCGCGTCCTCCTCCACCGGCACGGTCAGCATGTTCATCGACGGTGAGCCCATGAACTCGGCCACGAAGACATTGGCGGGGTCGTTATAGATTTCGTCCGGGGTACCGAACTGTTGCAACTCGCCGTCCTTCAGGACCGCGATCTTGGTCGCCAGCGTCAGCGCCTCGATCTGGTCATGGGTGACATAGACCGTGGTCGTGGCCATGCGCAGGTGCATGCGCTTGATCTCTGTCCGCATGTCCACCCGCAGCTTGGCGTCAAGGTTCGACAAGGGTTCGTCGAACAGGAACACCTGCGGATCGCGGACCAGCGCGCGGCCCATCGCCACCCGCTGCCGTTGGCCGCCCGACAACTGGCTCGGCTTGCGGTCGAGGAGTTGGGAAATCTGCAAGAGCTCCGCCACATCGGCCACGGCCTTGTCCCGCTCGGCCTTCGACACGCCGCGCATTTCCATCCCGAAGGCGATGTTCTTGGCCACCGTCATGTTGGGGTAAAGCGCGTAGGACTGGAACACCATGGCGATGTCGCGCTTCGACGGGTGCAGCCCGGCGATCGACTTGTCGCCGATCAGGATGTCGCCCGAAGTAATGTCCTCAAGCCCCGCGATGGTGTTCAGCAGCGTGGACTTGCCGCAGCCCGACGGGCCGACGAGGACAAGGAAACCGCCATCCTCGATCTCGATGTCGATCCCTTTCAGGATCTCCACCGCGCCGTAGTTCTTCTTGAGGTTGCGAATGGTCAGAGAGGCCATGACTTATCCTTTGACCGCGCCCGCCATCAGCCCGCGCACGAAGTAGCGGCCCGACAGGACGTAGACGATGAGGGTGGGAAGGGCGGCAAGGATCGCGCCCGCGAAATGGACGTTGTATTCCTTCACGCCGGTGGAGGAGTTCACGAGGTTGTTCAAGGCGACCGTCATCGGCACCGAGTCGACGTCCGAGAAGGATGCCCCGAAGAGGAAGTCGTTCCAGATATTCGTGAACTGCCAGATGACCGACACCACGATGATCGGCGCCGAGGAGGGCAGCAGGATACGGAAGAAGATGCGGAAGAACCCCGCCCCGTCGATCTGCGCCGCCCGGATCAGCTCGGTCGGGAAGGCGGCGTAGTAGTTGCGGAAAAAGAGCGTCGTGAAGCCAAGCCCATAGACGACATGGACAAGGACAAGCCCCGGAATGGTGCCCGCCAGCCCCAGAACCCCCAGCACCCGCGCCATCGGGATCAACACGATCTGAAACGGGATGAAGCAGGACAAAAGCAGCATCGCGAAGACGATCCCGTCGCCCTTGAAGCGCCACTTGGTCAGGACATAGCCGTTCAGCGCGCCAAGGATGGTGGAGATCGCGACGGCGGGAACCACCATCATGATGGAGTTCAGGAAATAAGGCTTCAGCCCCGTCGCCTGCACCCCGATCTGGGCCTGCGACCAGGCCTGCAACCACGGCTCGAACGTCCAGTGCTGCGGCGTGGCGATCATGTTGCCGCCACGGATTTCGTCCAGCGGCTTGACCGAATTGACGAGCATCACCCAAAGCGGCAGCAGGTAATAGACCGCAAACAGGAACAGCACGACATGGATGATGATGCGCGTGACCGTGTTGCCACGGATCGCGACATCCTGACTGGTGCCGCCGCTCATCTCCGGCCTCCTCTGGACAGTTCGCTGTAGACGTAAGGCACGACGATGGCGAAGATCATCATCAGCATGATGACGGCCGAGGTCGCGCCAATGCCCATCTGGTTGCGGGTGAAGGTGTAGGAATACATGAAGGTCGCGGGCATTTCCGTCGCCCGGCCCGGCCCGCCGCCGGTCATGGCGATCACAAGGTCATAGACCTTGATCGCCAGATGCATCAGCACGACGAAGGCCGACAGGAACACCGGCCGCATCATCGGCACGATGATCCGCGTATAGATGCGGATGCCGGTCGCGCCGTCGATCTGGGCGGCGCGGATGATCTCGTTATCCACGCCCCTGAGACCTGCCAGGAACATCGCCATGACAAAGCCCGAGGATTGCCAGACAGCGGCGATCACCAGCGTATAGATCGCGAAATCGCGGTCCTTGATCCAGGTGAAGGAAAAGCTGTCCCACCCCCAGAGATGCATGATGTTCTCAAGCCCGATACCGGGGTCAAGAAACCATTTCCACGCCGTCCCGGTGACGATGAAGCTAAGCGCCATCGGGTACAGGTAGATCGGCCGCAAGAGGCCCTCGGCGCGGATCTTCTGGTCCAGAAGGATCGCGATCAGAAGGCCCACGACGGAACAGATGACGATGTAGAGCGTCGCGAAGATCGCGAGGTTCACCAGCGCCGTCTTCCAGTTCGTCAGCCCGAAAAGCTTGGCGTAATTCTCGAACCCCACGAAGTCATAGCTCGCCAGCATCTTGCTGTCGGTAAAGGACAAGACGCCTGTATAGGCGATGAAGCCGTAGACGAAGAGAAGGATGACGATGAAGCTCGGCGCAAGCACGAGCCGGGGCAGCCATTGCTGCAAGCGGTCGATCATGTCCCGTTACCTCCCGAAGGGTGTGCCGGCCCCCTCATGCCGGGGCCGGTCAGGCTGCGGGGCCGGGAGAAGGCCCCGCAGGAGGAGGGCGTTACTGCGCCTCGGCGACCGCGTTGGCCAGTTCCGCCGCCGCCGTTTCGGCATCGTATTCGCCGTTGAACTGGGCGGTGACGACGTCATAGACGGCGTTCTTGATCGCCGCCGGGGCGGCATGGCCATGCGCCATGGAGCCGAAAAGCCCGCCATTGCCGTTGGCTTCGGCGAGGTCGGCGATGCCCTTCTTGCCGCAATCGTCAAAGTCGGTGTCAGGCACGTCGGTCCGCGCCGGGACCGATCCCTTGACGACGTTGAAGGCCGACTGGAACACCGGGTCTTCGACCGAGGAGGCCATCTTGGCCTGAGCCGCCTTGGCGTCGGCATCGGTCACGTTGAACATCGCGAACTGGTCGGAGTTGAAGGTGACGGAGCCCTGCGTGCCGGGGAAACGGATGCAGACGAAATCGGTGCCCGGCACCTTGCCGGCCTTCAGGAACTCGCCCTTGGCCCAGTCGCCCATCATCTGCATGCCGGCTTCGTTGTTGATCACCATCGCCGAGGCGAGGTTCCAGTCGCGGCCAGAGAAGTTGTCATCGACATAGGACCGCAGCTTGGTCATGCGGTTGAACACCTCGACCATTTCCGGGCTGTTCAGCGCGGCCGGATCGAGGTCGATCATCGAACGCTTGTAGAAGTCATTGCCCATCGACAGCACGACCGCGTCGAAGATCGTCGCGTCCTGCCAGGCCTGACCGCCATGGGCCAAGGGCGTGATGCCGTTTTCCTTCATCTTGTCGAGAACGGCGACAAGCTCATCCCAGTTGGCCGGAACGCCAAGCCCGGTCGCGTCCAGCGCCGCCTTGTTGATCCAGACCCAGTTGGTCGAATGGACGTTCACGGGCGCTGCAACCCAGTGGCCGTCATATTTGGAAAACTCCTGAAGCGCGCCGGGGATCACCGCGTCCCAGCCCTCGGCCGTCGCGACCTCATCAAGGTTGCCAAGCGCGCCTTCCTTGGCCCAGTCCTTGATGTCGAAGCCCAGCATCTGCACGGCGGTCGGCGGGTTGCCTGCCGTCACGCGGGCGCGCAGCGCCGTCATCGCGGCCTCACCCCCGCCACCGGCGACCGGCATGTCCAGCCATTCGACGCCCTTCTTGGCCAGGTCTTCCTTCAACACGTTAAGGGCCGCGGCCTCACCGCCCGAGGTCCACCAGTGGAGTACTTCCACCTGTTCGGCGGCAGAGGCGACCGAGGTGGTGCCCATCAACGCGGCAACAGCCCCGCCGAGGGCGAGCTTGCGAACGAATGCCATGATTTCCTCCCATTGGTTTATGGCTTTTTAAATCGTTACAAAATCTCTCTTGATGCGGCAAGAGATTTTTGTAACGTTTTATTGCAGTCCCCGAAGGCGGCATTATAGCATGGCGGGACGAAGGTTTCAGCGGGGATCATGGCCCCGGTTTTCGCGGTGAGGGGGAGGGCGCGTGGCAGGCGATATCAGGGAGAAGGAAGGCACCGCACGGACCCGGCCGACCCTGCGCACGCTGGCCGCCGATACCGGCTTTGCGGTGGCGACCGTCAGCCGGGCGCTGGCCAAGGACCCCAAGATCGCCGAATCGACGCGTCAGATCGTGGCCGAGGCCGCCGAACGGCTGGGCTATGTCCCCGACCGCGCGGCGCAACGCCTGCGCACCGGGCGGACCAAGGTCATCAGCCTGATCCTTGACCCGCATCAGGAAATCCTCGGCTTCACCAACGAATTGCTGGCGGGGCTGACCGGCGCGCTGGCCGGGACCGGCTATCACCTGACGGTCTTTCCCCAGGTCGCGGGCGCCGACAGCCTTGCGCCGGTCCTGCATGTCGTGCGCAACAACCTTGCCGACGGGCTGATCTTTTCGCGCACGCGGGAAGATGACAGCCGGGTCCGCTTCCTGCTGGACCGGGGTGTGCCCTTCGCCTGCCATGGCCGAACGACGCTGTCCACGCGCCACCCCTTCGTCGATTTCGACAACCGCGACTTTGCCTATAACGCGGCGATCCGGCTGGCCGATCTGGGCGCGCGATCGCTCTGCATCATCCTGCCGCCTGCGGAATACACCTTCGCCGGCCATCTTCACGCGGGCGTTCACCGCGCGGCGGAGGAGCGCGGGCTGTCCGTCACCATCCCCGACCGGCTGTCGATCGACTCGCCCCCCGAAACCGTCCGCGCCTGGGCCGAGGGGCTGGCCGATGTCCCCGACGGGTTCATCTTTCCCGGCGAGCTGACCTTCCTTGCCGCCACGGCGGGCCTGAAACCGCGCGGCCTGCTGCGCGGGCGGGATTACAACGCCGTCGTCAAGGTCTCCTCGAGCCTGCTTGGCCTGATCGACCCCGAGGTGGACTGTATCTACGAGGATATTCAGGAGGCCGGGCGGCTTCTGGGCGATACGCTTTTGAAGGCGCTTGCCGCCGAAGGCGGGCCGGGGCCGGAGGGCGTGATCTATCCGCCGGGCGTATTGACGGTGAAATAGCCCTTCAGGGCGCGGTCATGTCGGCAACGGCGATGTCCTGCTGCCAGAGCGGCGCACCGTCCCCCCCGCGCAAAGCGACCTCAAGCGTGGAGAGCTTTGGGCTGGCCGGGGCCAGCGCCAGCGTGGCGCAGCGCCCGTCCAGCGGCACGGCAAAGCTCGCCACGCTGAAATTGCGTTCGGGCGCGTAGGGCTGGCCCGCGCTGCGGAAGGCGACGGTCAGCGCCGGATCGTCCGGCCCGGTTGGCAGGCAGGTCGGGCCGACATGGACCATGATCTTCGGGCCAAGGCACAGGCTTTGCCCCGGCAGGCCTGTCAGGGCGGCGCAGCGAAGGTCGTCGGTGAAGGCGGGGAAATTCTCAAGGCAGAGATAGGCCATACCGTTCAGGACAAAGGCCGACCCGTCCGCCGGAAAGGCCCGGCAGGCGCGCGGGCTGGCGGGGAGGGAGGCGGTGTAATGGTCCTGCCCGTAAAGCTCGCGGAAGATGCCGATACTCGGGTTGCCGCCATGAAAGCTCGACCAGTTCGCCAGCGTCCCCCAGTCCAGATCGGGGTTGGTAACGCCACCGACCAGGCGAAAGGGGCCGCCGTCATAGCCGGGCAGGGTGGTGATGCGGGCCTCGATCGCGCGCGCCAGTTCGATATCGCGCTGGCCGGACCGCGCGGTGTCGGACCAGAAGGCGCTGGCGGTCAGGGCGAAGATCATGCCGCCCAGCGCGGCGCCGCTTAACCCCGCGATGCGCAGGACATGGCCGGTAACGGCCATGGTCAGCGTGGCCAGCAGAAGGGCCGCGACCCAAAAGCCGAAATAACCGAAGGCGCGGGCGGGGACGGTGTCGCCCTCATAGGCCACCCAAAAGAGAACCGGAAAGACGAAAAGCGCAAGGCCCAGCCCCAGCCCGATGCGCAGTGGCCCAAGGATGCGGCCGCCCGGCAGTTGCCCCGCCAGCATCCTGAGCGCGGCGACAGCGCCCAGCGCCAGAACGGCCAGCGACAGCATCCCCATGGTGGCGCGCAGCACGAAGGGCAGCGCCATCAGCGTGCCGGTTTGCAGGCTGCGGATCAGGCCGGGCAACTGCCCCAGCTTTGCCGCCATCCCCGCCGCACCCGCGGCCTGAAACCTCTCTGACGCGATGGTCACGCCCTGAAGCGCCGCGTAAAGGCGCCATTCGGCAAGGTAAAGCGCGATGGCGGCGACGGAGACCAGCGCCCCGATCCCCGCCAGCCTGACCGCGGCGGCGAAAGCCACCCGGTCGGCCCTGACCAGCGCCAGCACCGGCACGATCAGCCCGGCGACCGCGAAGGTCTGGTAGATGCCGACGCTGAAGGACAGGAGAAGTGCGGCCAGCGCGGCCAACCCCGCCTGCGCCGCCACGGACCGGCCCCGGCTTTCCTCCACCAGCACGAAGGCGGCGACGGAGAGGAAAAGCGCCAGCGGATAGGCGAAGACGTTCGACGCAAAGGTCAGCGCGTCCGACATGAAGGGATGGTTGACGCCAAGGCCGAAGATCAGCACCGCGCCAAGGCCCTGATACCCCTCAGGCACCGCGCGCCGCGCCAGCAGCCATGCCACCCCGAAAAGGCACGGGAACGCCAGCAGCAGTTGCACCGGCAGCAGGAACCGCTCCCCCAGCAGATCGCGATAGATCAGGTCCAGAAGCCAGCGCCCCTCCACCGCCACCCAAAGCGGCGAGGCGCCGGTCAGGTGGCGCCAGTCGTCGGAATGGTAGCCGTCGTTCGCCACCCCATAGGCGGTCACGGCGACATAAAGCAGCGCCGCCGCCAGAAGGCTGCCCCGCGCTGTCAGCGGCCCTGACCGCCCCGGCAGGGTCATGCCCTCTCCCGCACCGGCTGCGGTAGGGCTACGGCGACGAGCGGCGGCGTCTCAAGCCCCTTGACGCTGTCGACGACGTAAAGCGGGCGCTGCTTGGCCTCATCATACATGCGGCCGAGATATTCCCCGATGATCCCCAGCACGACAAGCTGCACGCCGCCCATGAAGATCACCGCCACCATCATCGAGGCATAGCCAGGCAGATCGACACCAAGGACCACTGTCCTCAGCAGCAGAAAAAGGCCGTAGATCATCGCCACAAGCGCGAAGATCAGGCCGGAATAGCCCGCGATCCGCAAGGGCAGGGTGGAATAGCCGGTGATCCCGTCCAGCGCGAAATTCCACAGCTTCCAGTAGTTGAACTTGGTCTTGCCCGCCGCGCGTTCGGGCCGCCGATAGGGGATGGAGGTCTGGCGGAACCCGACCCAGGAGAACAGCCCCTTCATGAAGCGGTTGCGTTCGCGCAACTGCTTCAGCGCATCGACCACGCGGCGGTCCATCAGCCGGAAATCGCCCGCATTGGCCGGGATGCGCACATTCGACATGCGCCCCAGCGTGGCATAGAACGCCCCCGCCGTCGTGCGCTTCAGCCAGCTGTCGGTGTCGCGCGCCTCACGCACGGCAAAGACGACGTCATAGCCCTCGCGCCAGAGCCGCAGGAAATCCGCGATCAGTTCCGGCGGGTCCTGAAGATCGGCATCGAGAGGGATCACCGCCTTGCCGGTGGCAAAGTCGAGGCCCGCGGTCAGGGCCAGCTCCTTGCCGAAATTGCGCGCCAGGTGAATGACCTTGATCCGCGGATCGGCCTCATGCGCGGCGTTCAGGATCTGGGCCGTGCGGTCGCGGCTGCCGTCGTTGACGCAGACGATCTCATAGCTTTCGCCAAGCCCGGCCATCACGGTTTCAAGCCGCTCGAACAGGATGTGCAGCACGTCCTCTTCGTTATAGGCGGCGATGACGAGGCTCAGGGTCGGGACGGGCAGGGGGGCGGGATCGGTCACGGGGTCACGGCCTTTGACACAAATTCCGCGCGGGCGGCCCGGCCGCCGAAGATCGTGCAAATAGGCGTCGTCATGAAAATCCTTCCGCACCGTCCCCGCGCCAGCCGAGCATAGCGAATTTTTCGTATGGTTGCAGCCCTTTCGCGTCGAAGGCACCACGCGACACCCAGTCGTTGGCGGCAGCACACAGTTCTGCCTCCGGCGCGGAGAAATATCGTTTGGAAACAGGGAGCAAAGTCTCAGCGCGGAGGCGGATTACCTTTTTCGTCAGAAAGGCTTGCCTTTCACGGGCCAGGTGGCGCCCATCAGCACCCGAAGCTGCCGTTCATCCACGCCGCGGCGAACGGCGGCGCTGAGGCCTTCGCAGTCATTCCCTCTTGCCCGGAACCAAGGCGCGTCCCGCGCCGCCGGGCATCGCCCGACCGCCCCACCGGGCGGGCGATACGGCACCGTCTTGCCCCGAACAGCCGTTGGCTGTGGATCTCACCATAAAGTGCTGCCGAACAGCCCGCCCTACGCCCACCCGCGGTCGGGCAATGCCCGGCCTTTCAAACGGCAGAAAAGTCCCGCACAACCGACGCTCATGACCATCGCAGCGAAGGGCCGCTTCGACGTAGGCCGCCAGGTCAGAGGCAATGCTTCTGACGAAAAAGGCGGAACTATCTGGTGCTTTGCAGTCGTTGCACGGGCGCGATATTGTCGCGCGCCCGGCGCCTCAGTTGGCGGCCCGCGCGGCGCCCGCCGGGTGCAGCCGGGTGATCCCCGTCGCCGCCGCCCGCGCCAGCGCCGGGTCCAGCGACATCGGCACATATTCGCCGCGCCGCCAAAGCTCGCTCATATCGTCGTAATAGCGGCTGAGCGGATGGCCCGACTGGCCGGTTGAGATGATGAAGACCGAACTGTCGGGATCGGCGAAATCGTAAACCCCGCGATAGCCCGCCCCGTTGACGTTCATGTAAGGGTCCGGCCCGCGCCCCGAGGTCAGCCCCCGGTTCAGCGTATTGTCGCCGCCGCTGGTCGACTGGCGGATATTCACGATCCATTTCAGCACCGGGAATTTCCCCAACACCTCGTGGTCCTGCATCGCCTGATGCGCATCGCCCCAGCGCCAGCTTTCGACATTGCGCCCGTATTTCTCGGACAACTGCAAAAGCGCGTCGTCCAGCGCCATCCGCGCGATCTCGGTACAGGTTTCCACCGGCGCCGATTGCATGATGTCGCACCAGCGCGCCGCGCCGCCCACGTCACGATAGACCCGCTCGATAAAGAGTGGCTGGACCGAGGTGATGCTGTCCGAAAGCGGCCCAAGCTCATCCCGCAGCAGGCGGGTCTGAAGCGCGCGGACCCAGGCGGCGTAGATCAACGGCTCCGGCAGGTGTTCGTTCATGTCGCCGTCCCATTCGGCCAGAAGGCCCAGCGCGTCCTGCCGCAGCCGTTCCGGCGTGCCTTCGGGCGCGGCCTCGCCCGTGAACCACAGATCGGCGGCGATCAGCGGCAGAAGCGTGCGCGCGGTGGGCGATGTGGTGTCAAGCTGCGCGGCGATGAAGCTTTCGCGGCTATGCACCTCGCGTTCCTGCATCAGCCGGGTCCAGCGCTGCACCCGCTGGGTATCGCCCCAGTCGAAGGTGACATGGCGCGGGAAGCTGCGGTCGATGGTCTTGTTGTTGGTGTTCCCGACGATCCCGCCGGTCGGATCGGTGAAGCGCGGGTTGTCGGCATAGGGCAGGCGCGGCCCCCAGCGGTTCTCCGCCATCCAGCCCAGCGACGGCAACCGCCCCTGGCCCTGCATCTTCGGATCGCGCCCCGGCATGGCGCCGAACATCACCATGGCGATGCCGTCATGATCGGCCATCACCACGTTCTGCGCCGGGGCGACGAAATCCTCACCCGCAGCGATCCCTTCGTCCCGCGTCTTCGCCCGCATCAGTCTGATCGCCGAGGTCATCGAACGGTCCGCCCCGTCAAGTGCCGTCCAGCTTAGCGCCGCGACATGGTTCGGCGGCGTGATGGGGGCAAGGTCGAAATGCGTCCCCGGCAGGACCGGGCCATTATCGGTCCAGCGCAGCGTCACGGTGATCGGCTGCGCGTCCCTGACGGTGATGATCGACTTGCGGGTCACGAACGGCTTCCAACCCTCGGGGGAGCGGTAGCGGGTCGCATCGGCGGGGTTCAGCTCCTCAAGCTTGATGTCCTGATCGTCGGCCCAGGCGGTCGTGATGCCCCAGCCAAGATCGGCATTCCGCCCGGCCAGCACCGCCGGAACCCCCGGTATCGTCGCCCCGATCACCCCGCCCGAGGTCAGTTCCAGCCGCGCCAGATACCACAGCGAGGGCGCCGAAAGATCGACATGCGGGTCGTTGGCCAAAAGCGCGCCCCCGGCGGCCGACCGCGACGGCGCCGCCGCCCAGGCGTTCGAAGCGCCGCCAAAGGGTGCCGCGATGCGCGGCAGGAAGGGCAGATTCTCCCCCCCCAGCGCCGCGAAACTACGCGGCACGTCGGGGACGAGGCTCGCGTAAGGGGGCAGGGCGGCGGTCCCCGGCCCGCTGATCTCCGGCATCAGGTCTTCGGCCCAGCCGGTATCGAGAAGCGACAACCGCGCCCGCAGGACCTCGGTGGAAATCTGCGTCGAGGCCTTGAAGGCCATCAGCTTCAGGATGGCGAGGCTGTCGGCCGGCTGCCAATAGGAAATCTCGTTGTTGAACAGGAAGAACTCCGGCGCGCCGCGCCCCTTGGCCTGGCTGTTCACGATCCCGATCCAGGCGTTCACGCCCTTTGCATAGGCCTCCAAAGCGCGCTGCACGTCGGGGTCCTGCGCCGCCACCGATTTTGTCGCCAGCCCGTAAAGGTCAAGCCGCCGCATCAGCTCATCGGTCCTGACCGTCTCGACCCCGAACACCTCCGAGAGCCGCCCCTGCACGGTCCGGCGCAGGATCGTCATCTGCCAAAGCCGGTCCTCGGCATGGGCAAAGCCCAGCGCGTAATAGACATCCTCATCCGTCGCACCGAAGACATGCGGCACGTCCGCCGTATCGCGCACGATCTCAAGCGGGGCGGAAATCCCCTCCACCTCGTAATCGCCGGTATATTCGGGCAGGGATCGCGAGGCGAAGTAATAGACCAGCACTAGGGCCGCGACGGTCAGGACCGCCATCGCCACGAAGATGCGCAAAAGCCAGCGAAAAGCGGTCAGCATGGTCGAAGCGCCAGATCCCCGTGAGGCTGCGAAAGGCCGCTGAAGCGCCGCGACGGGCGGTTGACGGCCGGGTCAGGGCGGTTAACTAGGACAGTTAGCGAATGGACGCAATGCGCAAGGGGGTTGGCGATGGTGAAGGTGGCATTTCTTGGCTTGGGCGTGATGGGCTTTCCGATGGCGGGGCATCTGGCGGCCAAGGGGCATGAGGTGACGGTCTATAACCGCTCGCCCGACAAGGCCCGCCGCTGGGTGGAGACCCATCCCGGCCGCGCCGCCCCGACGCCCGCCGAGGCGGCGAAGGGCGCGGAGTTCGTCATGGCCTGCGTCGGCAATGATGACGACCTCAGCGCGGTCTGCCTGGGGGATGACGGTGCCTTCGCGGGCATGGACCCCGGCACCGTCTTCACCGATCACACCACCGTCTCCGCCGCCGTTACGCGCGAACTTGAGGGCGTGGCCCGCGACAGCGGCATCGGCTTCGTCGACGCCCCCGTCTCGGGCGGTCAGGCCGGGGCGGAAAATGGCGTCCTCTCCGTCATGTGCGGCGGCGCCGAGGCCGATTATGACCGCGCCGAACCCGTGATCGCCGCCTATGCCCGCATCTGCCGCCTGCTTGGCCCCTCGGGCGCGGGGCAGATGGCGAAGATGGTCAACCAGATCTGCATCGCGGGCCTTGTCCAGGCGCTCTCCGAAGGGCTGAACTTCGCCACCCGCGCGGGCCTCGACATCGAGGCGCTGGTCGAGGTCATCAGCCAGGGTGCCGCCGGCTCCTGGCAGATGGCCAACCGCCACAAGACCATGGCCGAGGACAAGTTCGACCACGGTTTCGCCGTCGACTGGATGCGCAAGGATCTGGGGATCTGCCTGAAAACCGCCGATGAGATCGGGGCAAGCCTGCCGGTCACCGCGCTGGTCGACCAGTTCTACAAGGACGTGCAGGCGATGGGCGGCAACCGCTGGGATACGTCAAGCCTTATCGCACGGCTGCGCAAGCCCGACTGATCGCGCTTCTTCGTTGCCGAAATACTCCGGGGGTCGTCCATTGGTGCGCCATTGGTTCAAGCCCAATGGACGACGGGCTGGCCCCCGCCCGCTTCACGGAATGATACGGGTGTATTTCGTCCCCTTGACCGTCGCCCCGGCGATGAACCCGGACTGGCCGAAGACGAAGCCGATCACCGGCGCCAGTGAGGTCGTGGTATCCACCCCGGCCGCGCCGCCGCGATCGGGCAGGGCGTAGACGACGTCCGCGCCCGCTTCCCAACCCTCGGCGCGGCGGAAATCGGCCAGCGCGTCGGGCGTCATGAAGAACAGCGCATGGGCATATTGCTGGGCGCCGACCTGAAGGCCCCAGCTTGCCTGCGTCGCGGAATAGTAATCCACCGTCACATCGTTGATCCGCAGCGCGCCCTGGCCATAGGCGCCGCCGAAGATGAACCCGGCCTCGGTCACCAGCGGGATGTAGAGGACCCCATTGGCCTTGCCCATCAGCTCGGCCACGCCCGGATAGCGGCTGCGCAGGTAATCGCGCGTCGCATCGACACGGGCGTCAAGCTTCGCCGCGCCCTGGCTGCCGATCCCGTTGCCGCAGGCGGCAAGCCCCAGCAAGGCGCCGCCCGAAAGGACCATACCCCTGCGCGAAATCGTGTTCATCTGAAAGCCTCCGCTCTGACCTCGCCCGGCCTTTTGCGGCCGGTTCACCACTATCTATAGGTCAGTCGTCACGCCCTGTCATTACCTGTTGTGTCAGCACCGGCAACAATTGGCGCGGCAGGCGCGGCCTCAGCCCATCGGCAGGTCGGCCGTTTCAAGGACGGGTCTGGTGTTTTTCAGCAGGCGGCGGGCAAGCTGCCTTTGGCAGTGGCCCTTCGGGATCATCCTGGCTGGCGGCTGCGGGCCGTTGTCCCCGGCAAGGGCTGGGACCCCGGCAGACAGTATTTTCCTTACCGTGGAAGGGATCGACTTCATCGCCTCGGGACCCGGATAAAGGCTTTCCGCCGGGCAGCCCTCTGCCACCAGAATCTCATGCCTGTCGAGCAGGATGTGGTAATAGGATACGGCCTCCACCTCATCCGCGACGAAGATGCCCGGCAGCCCGACAAGCCTGTGCGCCGCGACAAGGACCTCTGGCTGCCCGAACATCCGCCGCGCGACGGCCGAGGACGCCAGAATCCGGTGCTGCGGCGAGACCATAAGATCGCGCTTCGGAATGCCGGTCCCCAGACTTCCGGCCGACAGCCTGATCGGACAAAGGGCCGGATTGTGATGCAGGCCGCGCGCGGTGATCTCACGCTTGCTGATCCAGCGGATGGGGGCGACGTCCCCGCCCCATGTCATGACCAGATCCCCCACGCCGAGCGTCTCGATGGCGACAGGTCCATGGTCGGTTTCAATCGCTGTCCCTTGCGCGAAGCAGATGACGGTGGTGGTGGAGTTGATGCCAACCTCGAAATAGTCCCAGTTGCTCGTCCCGCCCCCGGAGCCGAAAACCCCGATGCTGGTGATCGGGAAGTGAAACACCAGTTCATAACTGGACCCGTCGTAAACGGAGGTGCCGCCTGCGATGCCACCGCTGGCGGTGATGATCGGCGGCGTTCCAATGCTGGTGATCGTCAGGTCGCCATTCGCGATAAGTGTGTTCAGATCGACGACGACCCCGTCGATGCGGACAAAATATTCTTCGTAGTTCTCGCTTCCCGTCATGAACAGGACCGCGTCCGAGACCTCGTTGTTGAAGTGAACGTCGAAATAATCCTCGCCATTTAGCGTGACGCCCGCACCGCCTACATTGGTGCCGATGTCCCGGTTCGTGGCGGTTCCTGTAACGGTGTACCCGACGGTGCCGCCATTGCTGGTCGTGATGGTTCCGGTGGCGCCGTTGGTATAGTCGTTGATGACGTCAGTATAGGCCATGGGCACACTCGTTACATGAAGAAGGTTCGAACTGGTTGAGTTCGGTATAAGAGCTTTTTGACCCCATCGTGGCAACGCCCCAACTTACGATTGAACTGGGTCAATCCGTCGCCCTCCATGCGGGAACGGACAAAACCGTTCCTGTTTTCTATGGCGGTAGATCCAAAGAGTTCGTTAAAAACCCCAAGCGACGGCATCGGGGGCGCCGGTCCGCAAGGGCGGCCCGGATCGGGTGAACCGGCCCGGAGTCCTGCGCCTATAGCATTTCGGGTTTACACTGAATCGGAATTTGAACTTATTTCGTTCGAATTCTGATACTTACTTTCTCAACGTAAACCCGAAACGCTTTAGCCCTTCAGGCGCCGCGCGACCTCGGGTGCGAAATAGGTCAGCACCCCGTCGCAGCCCGCCCGACGGAAACACATCAGGCTTTCGAGAATCACCTCATCCTTGACCCAGCCATTCAGGATCGCGCCCTTCAGCATCGCGTATTCACCCGACACCTGATAGGCGAAGGTCGGCACGCCGAAGCTGTCCTTCACCGCGCGGCAGATATCGAGATAGGGCATGCCGGGCTTGACCATCACCATATCCGCGCCCTCGGCCAGATCGCGGGCGACCAGGCGCAGCGCCTCATCGGCATTGGCGGGGTTCATCTGATAGGTCTTCTTGTCGCCCTTCAGCGCGCCCGCCGCGCCCACCGCATCGCGGAACGGGCCATAAAAGGCGCTGGCATATTTCGCGGCGTAAGAGAGGATCGTCACGTCCTTATGCCCCGCCGCCTCAAGCGCCGCCCGCATCGCACCGATCCGCCCGTCCATCATGTCCGAGGGGCCAAGGATATCCGCCCCGGCCTCGGCCTGCGCGAGCGCCATCTTCACCAGCGCCTCGACCGTTTCGTCGTTCAGGATGATCCCGTCGCGCACGATCCCGTCATGCCCGTTGGCGTTATAGGGGTCGAGCGCGATGTCCGTCATCACCGCGATCTCCGGCACCGCGGCCTTGATCGCGCGCACGGCGCGGTTCGACAGGTTGTCGGGGCTCCACGCCTCTTCGCAGGTCTCGGTCTTCAGGGCCGGGTCGGTGTAGGGAAACAGGCAGATCGCCGGAATGCCCAGGCCCGCCGCCTCTTCGGCCGCGCGCACCACGCCCTCGACCGTGCGCCGCACCACGCCGGGCATGGAAGGCACCTCGACATCCGCGCCCGGCACGTCGGTCACGAAAACCGGCCAGATCAGGTCCTTCACGCTCAGCCGTTCCTCGGCGACCAGATCGCGCAGTGCGGCGGATTGGCGCAAGCGACGGAAGCGCAGGGCGGGGAAGGGGGTGTGAAACGGTGTCATGGGCGCTCTCTCCGTTCGGATAGGCCTTTCGCCTGCCACGGTTTTTATCCTATCACAAGGGTGGAAACCGCCGAAGCCGGCGGATAGCATCGCGCCAAACGCCGTATAAGGCATCGACTTCCCGGGGGCAGGCATTGGAGCCAACACGTTTGATCTTCGAGCTGATCGACTTTCGGTCATTCTCGAACCTCTGGTACTGGATTGCACTTGCGGTGACCTGGTCCTCGGCCTCGCATTGGGTGCTTGGTATTCCCTATGACATGGTCCTTCGGGCGCGGCGCGTCGGCGGGCAGGCGGAAACGGACCTTGCCGACATCACCCGCGTCAATGTCTCGCGCCTGCTTTACATCGCCGATGAGGCGGGGCTGATCCTGATGGCCTTCTGGGCCTTCGGGATGAGCACGCTCCTCCTGCTCGGCTTCGTCTACCATGTGGAGTTCTGCCAGGCGCTGTCGCTGATCCTGCTGCCGATGTCGCTGGTGATGTTCCTCAGCATCCGCACCGCGCGCCGCATCCGCACCGATGGCGATGCCGCAGAGGCGTTGCACAAGCGGCTGGCGGTGCATCGCCTCACGGTGCAGGTGATCGGCATGATCTCCATCTTCGTGACCGCCTTCTGGGGGATGCTCCAGAACTTCAACATCGCCATCTTCGGTTGACACCGCCGCCGGGCGGGATAAAGCGTTTCGGGTTTACGTCGAGAAAGCAAGTATCAGAATTCGAACGAAATAAGTTCAAATTCTGATTCAGTGTAAACCCGAAATGCTATAGGTGACGCGCATGACCGCAGCCGACCACATCACGCTTTCGGGCGCGCCCGAGGGGTTTGACGCGCGCCTCGTCGCGCGCGAATTGTCGCGCGGCGCCTCGGTCCTGCATGTCGCGCGCGATGACCGGCGGATGGAGGCGATGCGCGCCGCGCTGGCCTTCTTCGCGCCCGACGCGCTGGTCCTGACCTTCCCGGCCTGGGACTGCCTGCCTTACGACCGCGTCTCACCCAATGCCGATGTCTCCGCGACCCGGATGGCGACGCTGGCGGCGCTGGCGCAGGGCTTGCCCGCGCCGGTGATCCTGCTGACGACGCTGAACGCCGCGACCCAGAAGCTGCCCGCGCGCGAGGTGTTGCAGGCGTCCTCCTTCACCGCCCGTGTCGGCCATCGGGTGAATGAGGCGGGGTTGCGCGATTTCCTCGTCCGCATGGGCTTTTCACAATCGCCCACGGTGACCGAACCCGGCGACTACGCCGTGCGCGGCGGCATCATCGACATCTACCCGCCGGGTGAGGGCGGGCCGGTCCGCCTTGACCTTTTCGGCGACGTTCTGGACGGCGCGCGGCGCTTTGATCCGGCCACCCAGCGCACCACGGAAAAGCTGACGGCGGTGGAGCTTGCCCCGGTGTCCGAGGTGATCCTCGACGATGCCTCCATCACCCGGTTCCGGCAGAACTACCGCATCGAATTCGGCGCCGCCGGAACCGACGACCCGCTTTATGAGGCGGTCAGCGCGGGGCGCAAACATGCCGGGATGGAACACTGGCTGCCCTTCTTCCACGACCGGCTTGAGACGCTGTTCGACTATCTCCCCGACGCCTCGGTGATGCTGGACGATCAGTTGACGCCAGCCCGGCTGTCGCGCTGGGAGGGGATCGCGGATCAATACGACACGCGATTGGAGGCGATGAAGCGCAAGGACCGGCTGGATTCGGTCTATAAACCTTCGGCGCCGGGGCTGCTTTATCTGGACGACGACGGGTGGGAAGGGGCGATCGCGGGGCATCGCGTGGTGCAGCTTGTCGCCCTGCCACAAGCCACGGGGCCGGGGGTGCTGGACGCGGGCGGGCGCATCGGGCGCAATTTCTCGGCCGAGCGTCAATTGGAGAACGTCAACCTTTTCAGCGCGCTGGCCGATCATATTCACGCGCGCCAGGCAGAGGGACAGGTGGTTGTCGCCTCCTACTCTGACGGCGCGCGGGAACGGTTGAAGGGGCTTCTGGAGGATGAAGAGGTCCATGGGGCCAGGCTGATCCGCGACATGCGCGACGTGCCGGACGGCAAGGGCGGCCTTTTCCTGACCGTCTGGGCGCTGGAACACGGGTTCGCGGCGCAGGGCCTTACGGTGATCTCCGAACAGGACGTGCTCGGCGAACGGCTGATCCGTGGCGCAAAAAAACGCAGGAAAGCCGAGAACTTCCTGACCGAAGCTCAATCGCTTTCTCCGGGCGACCTGGTCGTCCACGTCGATCACGGGGTCGGCCGCTACACGGGGCTTGAGACGATCACCGCGCTTGGCGCGCCGCATGATTGCGTGGCGCTGGAATATGCCGGCGGCGACCGGCTTTATCTTCCGGTCGAGAACATCGAACTCCTCAGCCGCTACGGGCATGAGGAGGGGCTGCTCGACAAGCTGGGCGGCGGCGCCTGGCAGGCCAAGAAGGCGCGGCTGAAGGAGCGTATCCGCCAGATCGCCGAACGGCTGATCCGCATCGCCGCCGAACGCCATCTGCGCAAGGCGCCGATCCTTGAGGCGCCGCATCACGAATATGACGCCTTCGCCGCGAAGTTTCCCTATCAGGAGACGGATGACCAGCTCTCCGCCATCGACGAGGTCGGCGACGATCTTGGTGCCGGGCGCCCGATGGACCGGCTGATCGTCGGCGATGTCGGCTTTGGCAAGACCGAAGTCGCGATGCGCGCGGCCTTCATCGCCGCGATGTCGGGCGTCCAGGTCGCCGTCATCGCGCCCACAACGCTGCTGGCGCGGCAGCATTTCCGCACCTTCGCCGACCGTTTCCGCGGCACCGCCATCACCGTGCGGCCGCTGTCGCGCTTCGTGACCGCCAAGGACGCGGGTGTCACGCGCGAGGGGCTGGCCGAGGGGACGGTGGACATCGTCATCGGTACCCATGCGGTGCTGGCAAAGTCGGTGAAGTTTCGCAACCTCGGCCTGTTAGTCATTGATGAAGAACAACATTTCGGCGTTCAGCACAAAGAGCGGCTGAAGGAGATGCGGTCAGAGATCCACGTCCTGACCCTGACCGCGACGCCGATCCCGCGCACGCTGCAACTGTCGCTGACCGGGGTCCGCGACCTGTCGATCATCGGCACGCCCCCGGTCGACCGGCTGGCGATCCGCACCTATGTTTCGGAATTCGACACCGTCACCTTGCGCGAGGCGCTTCTGCGCGAACGCTACCGGGGCGGGCAAAGCTTTTACGTCGTCCCGCGCATCAAGGACCTGCCGGAGATCGAGGAGTTCCTGAAGACCCATGTCCCCGAGGTTTCCTATGTCGTGGCCCACGGCCAGATGGCGGCGGGGGAGCTGGATGAGCGGATGAACGCCTTCTATGACGGCAAGTATGACGTGCTGCTTGCCACGACGATTGTTGAAAGTGGACTGGATATTCCCGCCGCGAACACCATGATTGTCCACCGTGCGGATATGTTCGGCCTCAGCCAGCTTTACCAGATCCGGGGCAGGGTCGGGCGGTCGAAGGTCCGCGCCTATTGCTACCTGACCACCAAACCCCGCGCGCCGCTGACGCCGAATGCGCAGAAGCGGCTCAGGCTTCTAGGCAGCCTCGACAGCCTCGGCGCGGGCTTTTCGCTGGCCTCTCAGGATCTCGATCTGCGCGGCGCGGGCAATATCCTGGGTGAAGAACAATCGGGCCATATCAATGAGGTAGGCTACGAACTTTATCAACAGATGCTGGAAGAGACGATTTCCCGCATCAAGTCGGGCGAGCTGGACAGCCCCGGCGCCGATGATGGGCAATGGTCGCCGCAGATCAACCTTGGCGTGCCGGTGATGATCCCCGAAGGCTATATCCCCGACCTCGACGTGCGGCTGGGACTTTACCGGCGCTTGTCGTCGCTGACCACGAAGGTAGAGCTTGAGGGCTTCGCCGCCGAGTTGATCGACCGTTTCGGCCCGGTCCCGAAAGAGGTCAACACGCTCCTCCTCGTGATGCGGATCAAGGCCATGTGCCGGCGCGCGCATATCGCCCGGCTGGATGCCGGGCCGAAGGGCGCGACGGTGCAGTTCCATCAGGACAAATTCCCCAATCCCAAAGGGTTGGTGGAGTTTCTTCAGGCGCAGAACGGGCTTGCGAAGATCAAGGACAACAAGATCATCGTGCGCCGTGACTGGGTCAAGGACAGCGACAAGATCAAGGGTGCCTTCGCCATCGCCAAGGATCTGGCGGAAAAGGTCGAGGGGCCGAAGAAACCCGCAAAGGCAGGCTGAGGCGTCAGAACCTTTCCGACCGCGTCATAAGGACCAGCGCAAGGATCGAACAGATCACCGCCGTCAGGATCGCGGGCCCCGCCGTGCCGTCGAAGAGAAGCCCCACCGGCCCCGCGATCAGCGTTGCCAGCATGGTGGAGATCGCCGTGACGATCGAGGTCGCCATCCCCGCGATATGGCCCATCTTCTGCACCGCGAGCGCGTTCAGGTTGCCGAAAGTCAGCCCCGCGATGAAGAAGACCGAGGTCGCCCAGACAAAGAAGGCCGGAAACCCGAGGACACCGGCCAGGCTGAGCGCGAGCGCGACAAGCGACAGTGCAGAGGCGCCGATATAGGCTAGGATCACGATCCGCCGCATCCCCAGGCGCATCACGAAGGCGGAGTTGATGAAGGACCCGGTGGCGGAAATCGCGGCGATGCCCGCGAACCACAGGGGGAAGCTTTGCGCCCGGTCATAGGTCTGGTCAAAGACCTGCTGGATCGAGGACAGAAGTGCGAACATCTGCCCGTAACCCAATGTCATTGCTGCGGTATATAGTTTGACCTCACGGTTCCCGACAACCTCGCGGAAGGCGCTGATGAGGTTCGCTGGGGTCAGCGCGCGGCGGCGGTCCGGGGTCAGAGTCTCGGGCTGGCGCAGCCAGAGCCAGCCAAAGGCGATCAGCGCAAAGCCGATATAGACAAGAAAGATCGCGCGCCAGTCGAAGAAGAGGATGATGGTCTGCCCGACCAGCGGCGCCAGCGCCGGGACGACCATGAAGATCATCATCACGAAGGACATGATCCGCGCCATCTCGCGCCCCGCATAAAGGTCGCGCAGCATGGCAACGCCCGCGACACGGGGGGCAGAGGCGCCGATGCCCTGGATGACCCGCGCGGCCAGCAGCAGTTCAAGGCTGCCCGCGTAATGCGCGGTGACGGAGGCCGCGATGTAAAGCGCGAAGCCACCCGCGATGGTAACCTTGCGCCCGATGGCGTCGGAAATCGGGCCGACGAAGAAGGTGCCAACGCCCATGCCCAGCACGAAGGCCGACAAGACCAGCTGCGCGCGGTTCAGGGCGTCGGGCGACAGCTCCGCCCCGATTTCCGGCAGTGCGGGCAGCATCGCGTCGATGGAAAAGGCCAGCGTCGCGAAGAGAAGCGCGAGCATGCCCGTGAACTCCACCGGCGACAGGCGGGCGGGCGACGAAGGGCTATTCATCGTCGATGTCTTTTGCTTTTTCAATGAGTTCGCCGATGATCTTCAACCACGTTTCGACCGGCTGCGCCCCCTGGACGGCGTGACGTTCGGCGATGATGAAGGTCGGCACACCGCTGACGCCGCGCGCGCGGGCATGGGCGTCGCGGGCGCGAATATCCTCACGGTCGGCGTCGCTAGACAGGAGGCGCAGGGTCATCGCGCGGTCAAGCCCGGCCTGACCGGCGATGTCGGCCAGAACGTCCGTGTCGCCGATGTCGCGGCCTTCGCTCCAGTAGGCGCGGAAAAGGGCGGAGACGACAGGGGTCTGCCGCCCCTCGAGCCCCGCCCAGTGGATCAGGCGATGCGCGTCGAGCGAATTTGGCGTGGTGCGGATCAGGTCGTGGTTCAGCGCCACGCCTGCCGCCGCGGCGTGATCGACCAGCGGCGCATAGGCGCGCACCGCCCCCTCGCGGCCGCCGAATTTCAGTTCAAGGTAGTCCTGCCGGGCCATGCCACCCGCGGGCATGTCCGGGTTCAGCTGAAACGGGTGCCATTCGATGGCGAAGGGATGATCTGGCCGCGCCTCAAGCGCGCGGTCGAGATAAGCCTTGCCGACATAGCACCAGGGGCAGACGACGTCGGAGATTATATCAATCTTTATCATTGGCTTGCCTTCCATTCCTCACGCAGAGCGCGGCGGTTGATCTTGCCGTTCGCGGTGGTCGGCAGGGCGTCTCGGTGCAGGTAGAGGCGCGGGCGTTTGTAGGGTGCAAGGCGGGTTTCGGCATGGGCCTGAAGCGCCCCCTCCGTCGCGCCGCCGGTATAGGCAAGCGCGATGACCTCCACGTCCTGCCTGACCGGCAGCGCGATGGCGGCGCAGGCGGTGACGTCGGGATGGGCGTTCATCGCGGCCTCGATCTCGGCCGGGGAAACGCGGAAACCGCCCGCATTGATCATGTCGTCGCTGCGGCCAAGGCTGTGCAGCGCGCCATCCTCATCCATCATCACAATGTCGCCAGTACGGAACCAATCGCCCTGCGGCGCGTCGATCGTTTCGCCGTCGAGATAGCCGAGGAACAGGCCCGGATCGTCGGTGCGGATCGACAGCACCCCGGTTTCACCGCGCGGGACGGGGCTTGCGCCCTCATCCAGAACCGCGACATGGCGGCCGGGCTGGGCATAGCCGGTGGCGCCATCGGCGGCAGGGCGGGCAGGCGCGGAGGAGATGAAGGTGGAACATTCCGACATGCCAAGCGCCTCGTGCATGTCGGTCCCGGTCGCGGCGCGCCAGGCGGCACGCAGCGCGGGGGGCAGTTTCTCCCCGGCTGAAAGGGCATGGCGCAGATGGGGCAGGGAAATCTTCGCGTGATCGCTGAGGACTTTGCGATAAACGCCCGGAACGGCGGCGAAAATCGTCACATCGAAGCGCTTCAACAGAAGCGGGATCTGGGCAATGTCGGTGCCGTCCTGCATCACCATCGCGGTGGCGCCGACCGACCACGGGTCCAGAAGCCCGGTCCCCAGCGTATAGGTCCAGTTCAGCGCGCCCGCATGGAACAGGCGATCCGTTGGACCCAGACCTTCCCACCCGTCATGCATCATCCGCCGCGCCCAGACCGCGCGATGGGCATGGGCGACGGCACGCGGCGTGCCAGAGGTGCCAGAGGTCATGACGACATAGGCCAGCCGGTCGGGATCGCCCATGGCCCAGTCGGGGGCGGGGCCGCCTTCGAAGCCGCGCAGCTCCGCCTCGGTCAGCACGGGGCAGGGCGCGGGGTCGGGGATGGCGATGCCCGGCCCCGCGACGATCATCGCCGGGCGGATCACGGCGGCGACGCGCGCGACCTCGGCCGCCGTCAGGCCCGCGGGCGTCGGCACCGGGACGATCCCGGCGGCGATGGCGCCCAGAAAGGCCAGCGGAAAGCTGACCCCGTTGCCAAGGCGCAGCATCAGCCGGTCGCCGGGCTTCAGACCCCGGTCCAGCAGACCGCCCGCAACACCCAGAACCGCCTCGGTCAGGCGCCCATAGCTCCACCGTTCCGCGCCGCCGGGGCGCAGGATCTGAAGCGCGATGCGTTCGGGCGTCGCCTGACCTGCAGCCAGCACATAGGCGGCAAGGTTGAAGGGCGCGGGGCAGGGCGCGGGCGCGCCGGTGTCGATGACGGAAAGCATGCGTCTTGGCTACGCGCCCCGCCGGGGCGTTGCAAGCCATGACGCTTTGGCGCTATTGCACAACGACCCCATCGGGAATGAACAGATGAGCGATATCGACCCTGCCGGACTGATCCGCATCGCCCGTGAGGGCGGCGCGACCGAGCGTGTCGAACCCATCGACCTTGGCCAGCGGGTGCGCGGCCTGCGCAAGGCGCGCGGCTGGACGCTGGAACAGGCGGCGGTGCAGGCGGGGCTGGCGCGTTCGACGCTTTCGAAGATCGAGAATGGCCAGATGTCGCCGACCTATGAGGCGCTGAAGAAGCTGGCCGAGGGGCTGAAGATCTCTGTCCCGCAGCTTTTCACGCCGCCCGCGCGCGCCCAGGCCTCGGGCCGGATGGCGGTGACGATGGCGGATGAGGGGCAGGCGCAGGCGACCGCGACCTACGAACACCGGCTTCTGGCCGGTGCGCTGTCCGCGAAGAAGATGCTGCCTTACACGGCCCGCATCCGCGCCCGCAGCCTTGAGGAATTCGGCGGCTGGGTGCGCCATGACGGCGAGGAATTCCTGATGGTGCTGACCGGCGTGGTCCGCCTTTATACCGAGTTCTACGAGCCGGTGGACCTAAAGCGCGGCGACAGCGCCTATTACGACGCGACGATGGGGCATAATGTGATCTCCGTCAGCGCCGAGGATGCGACGATCCTGTGGGTGACGAGCCTGACGTGAGGGTGGTTGGTCGTCGGGTGCGCGTTTATCCGATAAGCAGAATTATGTAATACATCCGCTTGCCGGAACCCCCGAAAGCCCCCCGGACAGATCGCTTCTGGACCCCCCGGCACGAAAAGCGCTATGGAGCGCCAACCCCCTCTGACCGGAGCTGCGCCCATGTCCTTCGATCGCCGCATCAAGATCGCGCCGTCGATCCTTTCCGCCGACTTCGCCAATTTCGGCGAGGAGATTCGCGCGATCGAGGCGCAAGGCGCCGACTGGGTTCATATCGACGTCATGGACGGCCATTTCGTGCCGAACCTGACCTTCGGCGCCCCTGCGGTCAAAGCCTTTCGGCCGCATGTGAAAACCGTCATGGACGTGCATCTGATGATCGCGCCGGTCGATCCCTATATCGAGGCCTTTGCCGAGGCTGGCGCCGATATCATCACCGCGCATGTCGAGGCCGGCCCGCATATTCACCGCACCGTGCAGGCGATCAAGGCGACGGGCAAGAAAGCCGGTGTCTCGCTGAATCCCGGCACGCCGCTATCGGCGGTCGAGTATCTGCTGGACATGCTCGACATGGTGCTGGTGATGTCGGTCAATCCGGGCTTTGGCGGGCAGAAATTCATTCATAATCAAGTGGATAAAGTCCGTTCCTTGCGCAAGATGATTGGCGATCGGCCGATCCATATCCAGGTCGATGGCGGCGTCACGACCGAAACCGCACCGCTGGTCGCGGCGGCTGGTGCGGATGTCCTGGTGGCTGGGTCGGCGGTCTTTTCCGGCGGTTCGGTGCAAAAACCCGAGGTCTACGGCGCCAATATCGCGGCGCTTCGGGCGGCTGCGGAGGCGGCGCTCTAACGAAGGCTTGCCCCGGCGGCGATACGGATACATATTCGGTATCGCGAATATCTGATCCGGGGAGGGACCATGAAGATCACCAGACGCCGCCTTCTGGGCGCGGCCGCCGCCACGGGGGCCATGGCCGCCCTGCCCCGCATGTCCTTCGCGGCGACCACGATGACGCTTGGCGCCGCAGAGATCGACACGCTGTCGGACGGGCATCTTGTCCTGCCCGCGTCGTTCGTCAGTCCCGATCCGCAAGCCACTGAAATCCTGACGGGTTTCGGTATCACCACACCGCAGGTTGAGGCGCCGTGCAACGTCACGCTCTTGCGCGACGGGACCCATACGGTGCTGTTCGACGTTGGCGCGGGACCGGATTTCATGCCGACGGCGGGCAAGCTGTCCGCCGCGCTCGATGCGCTTGGCGTGACGCCCGAGGACATCACCCATGTCGTCTTCACCCATGCCCACCCGGACCATCTTTGGGGGGTTCTGGATGATTTCGATGAGCCGCTTTTCGCCAATGCGCAGCACATGATGGGCAAGGCGGAGTTCGATTTCTGGATCGACCCTGCCGCCGCCGAGACGCTGGACGAGGGCCGCAAGGTCTTTGCCGCCGGGGCGCTGCGGCGGCTTCAGGTGCTTGAGGACAGGCTTCTAACCTTCAGCGCCGAAACGGAAATCCTTCCCGGCATCCACGCCCATGCAAGCTTTGGCCACACGCCCGGCCACATGGCCTTTGAGATTCGTCAGGGCAATGCCGCCTGCATGATCGTTGGCGATGCCATCGGCAACGGCCATGTTGCCTTCGCCGCGCCCGGTCTGATTGCGGGCGCCGATCAGGATCCTGAGACGGGCATCGCCACGCGGCAGGCGCTTCTCGACAGGCTTGCGGTTTCGCAGATGCCGATGATCGGCTATCATCTGCCGGATGGCGGTGCGGGCCGGGTCGAGAGGGCCGATGGCGCCTACAGGTTCACCGCCGAACTCTAGGATTTCAAAGGACTTTCCATGGCTGTCTCTCCCCCCGTCTGCGATTTCGACTGGCCCGCGCCGGATTTCACCCTGCCGGGGACTGACGGGCGCGACTGGTCGCTGAAGGACATCGCCGGGCCGAACGGCACGCTTGTCATGTTCATCTGCAACCACTGCCCCTACGTTCAGGCGGTGATGGACCGGATGGTGCGCGATGCGAAGGCGTTGCAGGACCTCGGCATCGGGGTCGCGGCGATTTCGGCCAATGATGCCGCCGAATACCCCGCCGACAGTTTCGACAACATGAAGCTTGAGGCGGCGAAGCACGGGTTCAGCTTCCCCTACCTCTATGACGAAACCCAGGCGGTCGCACAGGCCTATGGCGCCGCCTGCACACCGGATTTCTTCGGCTTCAACGCCGCGGGCGGCTTGCAGTATCGCGGGCGGCTTGATGCGTCGGGCCGTCAGGCCGCGGCACCCGACGTGCGGCGGGAGCTTTACGAGGGCATGAAGCAGGTCGCGGAGACCGGCCGGGGGCCGCGGGATCAGGTCGCTTCCATGGGCTGTTCGATCAAGTGGAAGGCGGCCTGAGGCGAAAGGTCGGGGCGGTCACATTCACGCATTGATATGCGTCCCCCTGCCCCCATATTCTCGCAAAGGACGATCGGGGAGAAACGCCATGCCGTCAGATGTCAAACCGCTGGTCCACGGGATCTTCGACGAGGCGACGAACACCGTCACCTATGTCGTCCGCGACCCGGAAAGCCGGGCCTGCGCGATCATCGATTCCGTGCTGGATTTCGACTATGCCTCGGGCCGGACCGATACCCGTTCCGCCGACCGGGTGATCGACCATGTGCGGGCCGAGGGGCTTGACCCGGTCTGGATCCTTGAAACCCATGTCCATGCCGATCACCTGTCCGCCGCGCCCTATATACAGGCGCGTATCGGCGGCAAGATCGGCATTGGCGAGAAGATCACCGTGGTGCAGGACACGTTCGGCAAGATCTTCAACGAGGGGACGGAGTTTCAGCGCGACGGCAGCCAGTTCGACCGCCTGTTCCGCGAGGGGGATACGTTCGAGATTGGTGCGCTCAGTGGCCGGGTCCTGCACACGCCGGGCCACACACCCGCCTGCCTGACCTATGTCATCGGGGACGCGGCTTTCGTCGGCGATACGCTTTTCATGCCCGATTTCGGCACCGCGCGCTGCGACTTTCCCGGCGGGTCGGCGGAGATGCTATATGCCTCGATCCAGAAGATCCTGTCGCTGCCGGACGCGACGCGGATCTTCGTTGGCCATGACTACAAGCCCGAGGGGCGCGACACGTTCGTCTGGGAAACCACCGTGGCCGAGGAACGGGCGAAGAACGTCCATATCGGCGGCGGGCGGAGTGCTGCGGAGTTCGTGACGATGCGCGAGGCGCGCGACAAGACGCTGGGGATGCCGAAGCTGATTATCCCCTCGCTTCAGGTCAACATGCGCGCGGGCCAGATGCCGCCCAAGGACGATCAGGGCAAGACCTATCTGAAGGTGCCGGTGAACGGGCTTTGAGGGCGTGCCGCGTCAGACCACCGCGCGTTCCAGAAACGGCGTCCCGCTCAGCACCCGGTCGGGGGACAGGGGCGAAAGGTCGATGGTGCTGTATCCCCCGCTCAGCATAAGTTCCGACAGCCCGCGCCCGACCGCCGGGGCCTGTTGCAGCCCGTGGCCGGAAAACCCGGCGGCGACGAAGAAATTCGCGTAGCCCGGCCACAGCCCGATGATCGCGTTCTGGTCAAGCCGGTTGTAATCGTAATGCCCGGTCCAGAAGCGCTGCACCTTGACGGCATCGAAGCCCTCGGCGCGGTTGTAGAGCCGTTCCCAGATCAGCTCCTCGAACTGGGCGTGGTCGGGTTCCCAGTCGTCGGGGTCGCAGGGGCCGTCCTCATCGGGGACCGTGGCGGTGATCCAGCCGTGATGTTCGGGCCTGAGGTAGATGCCTGAATGATCGACGATCAGCGGCGCGTCGGGGTGGCGGGCGTTCGGGCTGTCGATCAGGAAGACGGTGCGCTTACGCGTCTCGACCGGCAGGTCGATGCCCGCCATGGCGGCGATGCGGGTGCTGCCGGTCCCGGCGGTGCAAAGCACCTGCCCCGCCGCATGGGTCGCGCCGGAGGCGAGCGTGACGCCGGTGATCCGGTCACCTTCGCGGTCCAGGCCCACCACCTCATCGGCGGTAAAGACCGCCCCACGGGCGATGGCGGCGGCGCGAAAGCCGTTCAGAAGGCCCATATTGTCGAACCAGCCCTCATCGCGGGGGCCGAAGCTGCCCGCGACGACATCGTCGAGGGTCATCCAGGGGAAGCGCCGGGCAAGCGCGTCGCGGTCGAGAACCTCGGTCGCGGCGCCAAGGCCGCGCTGCATGGCGGCGATCTCCTCCATCACCGCCCTGCCCGCCTCCGTCCCGGTCAGGAAGAGATAGCCATTCTCCTTCAGGCCCAGCGACGGCACGCCGCCCTCTGGCCCGATGAAGTCGCCGAAGTTGCGGATGACGTCGATGCCGAAGCGTGAGATTTCCACGTTCACGGGGTTTGAAAACTGCTGCCGGACCGAGGCGACCGACAGCGCGGTTGCCGCGCGGGCATAGGTCGGGTCCTTTTCCACCACCAGAACCCGCAGTCCCGGCACCGCCCCCATCAGCCACCACGCCGCCGAAGCGCCGGTCACCGCGCCGCCGATTATCACCACGTCCCAGCTTGCCATTCCGGCCCCCTTCCGCCTGCGAACGCCCCACTCTCTCGACAGATGAGTCTGGGCGTGGCAAATAACTATGGGGATTCTTTATGATGCGCGATGTCAACTTTGCCATCCGGCACAGTTTTTTTCGGCTGATGAGCCCGTGTCGGTGCGGCGACGGGTGGTGTTCTGGTACCCCTCAGGCAAGTATTGATTGAAGGCGGCTTCTATGACGGAAATCAGCCCGCTCATTCCACATATGGAACGTGTCCTTGAGGCGAAGACGATCCAGGAGATCTGGGCGCTTCATCTGGCCAAGATGGCAGAATACGGGTTCGACCGGCTGCTTTACGGCTTCACCCGGTTCCGCACCGCCCAGACGCAGTTCGGCAGCGCCGAAGACCTCTTGATGCTGTCGAACCATGATGAGGCCTATATCGACGCCTTCGTCCGGTCGGGCCTTTACAACCACGCGCCGATGGTCCGTTGGGCGTTGGAGAATGAAGGGCCGGCCTCATGGCGGTTGCTTCAACAGGTGGTGGCAATGGGCGACCTGACGCAGACGGAGCGTAAGGTCGTGGAATTGAACCAGAAATTCGGCGTGACGGCCGGCTATTCGATCAGTTTTCGTGATATGTCGGTGCGTGCCAAGGGGGCGATCGGCCTTTGCGCCCGCCGCGATGTGACCCAGGACGCGGTAGAGGAGGTCTGGGCCGAACACGGGCGGGAGATCACGGTGGCCAACAACCTTGTCCATCTGAAGCTGACCTCGATGCCCTTCGCCTCATCCCGCCGGGCGCTGACGCCGCGTCAGCGCGAGGCGCTGGAATGGGTGGGCGACGGCAAGACCATGCAGGACATCGCCACGATCATGGGGCTGACCCCGGCGACGGTGGAAAAGCATCTGCGCCTTGCGCGCGAGGCGCTGGACGTGGACACGACGGCGCAGGCGGTCCTGAAGGCTTCCTATCAGAATCAGATCTTTATCGAGGCGAACTGAGTCGCGCCGTGAAGCGGCCGGGCTCCCGCGAGGGTAGATTCGGCCTGTCGAGGTAAGGATTCTCGTACTTCCCTTACGCTGGGTAAACAGGCACTCTCACCCCTGTTCCGTGAGTGGTGGCATTGGCCAGGAACAAGCGACCCGGACCAGCCCGCAATTTGCGGGGGAACGGGAAGCTCCGGGAAACCGGACGCCGGGCCTGTCGGGTGCATTTCACACCTGGCAGGCGCGGCACCAGACGCGCCCTGTCCTCATCCCCAACAGGTGCGGCGCGCATTACGGGAGCGGTGTGTGCTTTGGTCGGCGCACGCCGCTTTCCGTCGTTTGCCCCCTGCGACGCGCCCAGGACCGGCGATCCGGTTGGCGCCCGGCGCGGGCGCCCAGCCATGCTTTTGCATCATATCCCTTATGCGAAGGGCGCAAAGCTGCTATACCGCGCCCCAAAAAACCAAAAAAAAGCAAAAACCAGGGACGGAAGCACATGAATAATCGTTTGCGTAAGATCACCATCGTTGGTGGTGGGACGGCGGGTTGGATGACCGCCTTGATCCTTGAAACCGAGTTTTCGCACACCTCGTCGCCCAAGGATCGCCCGCGTATCTGCCTGATCGAAAGCCCGAATATCGCCACCGTGGGCGTGGGCGAGGCGACGGTGCCGGAAATGCCGCGCAGGCTGCGCCTTGCCGGGATTTCCGAGCGGGATTTCTTCCGTGAGACCAACGCCTCATTCAAGCTCGGGGTGAAGTTCTGCAACTGGAACACGGATGCGCAGGGCAATCGCATCGACTATGTGAACCCCTTTGCCTATGGCCAGATGCTGGAAGGGGTGGATGCGGCCGAGTATTTCCTGCGCTTCGGCAATGGCGACATGGATTTCACCCAGTCCATCACCCCGCATGACGATCTGGCCCGTCACTGCAAGGGCGCGCGGCCGCTGGGGGAGCCGGAGTTTCAGCAGCGCTTCGGCTATGCCTACCATCTGGACGCGGTGAAATTCGCGGGCATGCTTGCGAAGTTCTGCACCAAGCGCGGGGTGGAACATATCCGCGATGAGGTGCAATCGGTCGAGCTGGATGAAGAGGGCAATGTCGGCCACCTGATGCTTGAACGCGCGGGGCGCCATGACGTCGAGATGGTCGTGGATTGCACCGGGTTTCGCGGGCTTATCATCAATCAGGCGCTTGGCGAGCCGTTTCTGGATTATTCGGCCTATCTGCCCAACGACCGGGCCATGGCCTTGCAGATCGAACATCCCGACCCGGACAGGATCGAAAGCCTGACGCGTTCCACCGCGCTTGGCGCGGGCTGGACGTGGCGGGTGCCGCTCTATAACCGGGTTGGCACCGGCTATGTCTATTCCTCTGCCCACCGGACGGACGATCAGGCGGCGGCGGAATATCTCGACTGGCTGGGCGACAGCGGCAAGGGCGCGACGCCGCGTATCATTCCGATGCGGATCGGGCGGATGCGCAACGGCTGGGTCAAGAACTGTGTGGCGATCGGTCTCTCTGGCGGGTTCATCGAGCCGCTGGAAAGCACCGCGATCCACATGATCGACTATTCGGTGCGCTGGCTGGCCGAGAACCTGCCGACGCGCGCGATCGAGCCGTCGCTGCGGACAAGATACAATCGCGAGATGGACCGGCTTTACAATGAGGTGCTGGATTTCATCTGCCTGCATTATCGCCTGAACAACCGCACCGACGACCCGTACTGGATCGACGCGCGGACAGAGATGAAGATCCCCGATCGCCTGGCCGAGAACCTTGAGCTTTGGCAGCACCGGCTGCCGGTCGAACGCGACATCGAGTCCGCTACGCTCTTCAGCCATCGCGTCTATCAGGCGGTTCTTCTGGGCAAGCAGGTTTACGATACAGGCTTTGGCGCCGGTATCCGCGACCGGATCCGGCCGCTGAAGAAGCCGATCTGGTTTCAGTTCTGCAAGAACGCGAAGGCCGACCTTGCGCAGATCCTCAAGGCGATGCCGGATCACAAGACGCTGCTCCGTGATATCCGGGGGGAGCTTGATCGACCGGCCTTCGGCATGGCGCTGGCGGCGAAGCCGACGGTGGCGATGCCGGGGGCCGCGATGGCGCCCGTAGTGGTTCAGAACATGCCCAACTTCGCCGAAATCCAGAGCGGCAAGAAGGATTTGCAGCTGTTCTGAAATGAAAACGGCCGGGCGCGTTGGCCCGGCCGTTTCCTGCATGTCCGAAGGGCTTAAGCGCCGCGGGTCTTGGCGACCTCGGCGGCGAAATCCTCTTCCTTCTTCTCGATGCCTTCGCCGACCATCACGCGGGCATAGCCGGTGATCTCGACGCCCGCGTCCTTGGCCGCCTGTTCGACGGTCAGGTCCGGGTTGATGACGAATTGCTGGCCAAGAAGCGTGTTCTCGGACAGGAATTTCTTCATCCGGCCGGGGATGATGTTGTTGTGGATCACCTGATCCGGCTTCGGCTTGGCCGAGGTGGCGTTTTCTTCCAGCGCCTTCTGGGTCTGGACCTGAAGCTCACGCTCCAACACGGCCGGGTCAAGCTGCGCCTCCGACAGCGCCAGCGGCGAGGTCGCGGCGATGTGCATCGCGAACTGCTTGCCGATCTCTTGCGCTTTGTCCTTCGGACCCTTCACGGCGACGAGAACGCCGATCTTGCCCATGCCTTCGGCCGCGGCGGAGTGGACATAGGACACGACCGTGTCGCCTTCCAGAACGTGCATCCGGCGCAGGGTCATGTTTTCGCCGATGCGCGCGATGGCGTCGGTCAGAACCTGTTCCACCGGCTTGCCGTTCAGATGCGTGGCTTTCAGGACCTCAAGATCCTCGCCCGTCTGAAGGGCGACATTGGTGATGTCGCGGACCATGTCCTGGAAATCGGCGTTCTTGGCGACGAAGTCGGTTTCCGAGTTGATCTCGATCGCGACGCCACGGCCGTCATTGACGGCAACGCCGATCAGGCCCTCGGCCGCGACGCGGTCGGCCTTCTTGGCGGCCTTGGCAAGGCCCTTGGTGCGCAGCCAGTCAACGGCGGCTTCCATGTCGCCATCGACCTCGGTCAGCGCTTTTTTCGCATCCATCATGCCTGCGCCGGTCGCTTCGCGCAGTTCCTTCACCATCTGTGCGGTGATCGCCATGTCTGGCTCTCCTTCAACTTCGAAATGGGTCAGGCGGGGCATATCCCCGCCTGATGACTGTCGCGTGACAGGGGCCTGTGCGGCCCCCTGCCCCGATCAGGCCTCGGCGCCCTCGGCGACGGTCTCTTCCTCGGGTGCCGCTTCCAGCGCGCCAAGGTCGATGCCGGCCGCGCCCATCTGGGCGGACATGCCGTCAAGCGCGGCACGGCTGACGAGGTCGCAGTAAAGCGCGATGGCGCGGGCGGCGTCGTCGTTGCCGGGGATGATGTAATCCACACCCTTGGGCGAGCAGTTGGTGTCGACCACGGCCACGACCGGGATGCCCAGCTTCTGCGCTTCGAGGATGGCGAGGTCTTCCTTGTTCACGTCGATGATGAACAGAAGGTCCGGCAGGCCGCCCATCTCGCGGATACCGCCAAGCGAGGCCTGAAGTTTCGCCTGCTCACGCTCCATGCCCAGACGCTCTTTCTTGGTCAGGCCTTCCGCGCCGGATGCCATGACCTCGTCGATCTGCTTGAGACGCGCGATCGACTGGGACACGGTCTTCCAGTTGGTCAGCGTGCCGCCAAGCCAGCGGTGGTTCATGTAGTATTGCGCGCATTTCTCGGCGGCCTCGGCCACCGGCTTTTGCGCCTGCCGCTTGGTGCCGACGAAAAGGATGCGGCCGCCCTTGGCCACCGTTTCGCGGATCACGTTCAGCGCGGCGTCCAGCATCGGGACGGTCTGCGTCAGGTCGATGATGTGAATGCCGTTGCGGTCGCCGTAGATGTATTCGGCCATCCGCGGGTTCCAGCGCTGCGTCTGGTGACCGTAGTGAACGCCAGCTTCCAAGAGCTGACGCATGGAGAAATCGGGAAGCGCCATGTCCATTTCCTTTCCGGTTTGCGCCTCGGCGAAGCCCTCACCCCCCGAAAGGGGCAACCGGCGGACCTTGCGGGATGTCTCCCCGCGAAAGCCCAAGCCTCGCCTGTGAAGTGGCGCGCGTATAGGACGGAATTGGCGGCGGCGCAAGCCCCTTGGGCCGGGCGCCTTACAGGTCGTGCAGCCAGGCGACCAGCGGCATCAGCTTGCGGCAGCGTTCCAGCACTTCCTCCACCGCCTCTGGCCCCGCGATCCAGGCGGGCATGAACTGGCTGTCCATCGTGCGCAGGACAAGGCCCTTGTAGCGCAGGAGGAAATCCCATTCCGGGTCTGCCTTGATGCCCTTCGGCAGGGTCTTCAGATGCGGCTCATCCAGATAGCAACCCAGCGCGCGGGCGTCCTCGATCGCGTCCAGCAACTGCTGGCGCGCCTTCGGGTCCTGCACCTTTTCGCGGTAGCGGGTCAGCGACGGCCCGTCGAAGGCATAGCGCCCGGCGCCATAGCCGATCCCGTCGCCGCGCAGGACGAAGTGAAAGCCCGCGCCCTTGTTCGCCCGCTCCCCCGGCCAGAAGATCAGGTGCAGCCACGGCTCATAGGGCGCCTTGTCGGCCGAAAAGCGCGTGTCGCGGTTGATCCGGCGGAGCGAGGCGTTCAGCTTCGCCTCGGCCTTCATGGCCGGGTCCATCGCCGCCATTCCCGGCCCCAGCGCCGCGATGAAGGCAAGCGCGGGGTCCTTCCAGTCCCGCTCATAGCGGTCGCGATTGGCCTCGAACCAGCTGCGGCGGTTATGCTGCGACAGTTCGGTGAGAAATTCGAAGGTCTCGGGCGGGAAACCGGCAAACCGCGACATGGTCGCGCCTCCTTCCTTGTCTGATGGGGCTGCTGGAGGCACTATAGCGCCAAGAGCCGAAAGGACCAAACCATGCCCTTGCCCGACTTCATCCGCGCGATGCCCACGCTCGACATTCCCTTTCCCGACGATGTGGTCAGCGCCAATGCGGTGCGGTCCGAGGCGGGGCTGGTGGTCTTCTTCACCTTCCACAAGGACCTCGATCTGCCCGCCCATGCCCACAAGGCGCAATGGGGGACGGTGATCGAAGGCCAGATCGCGCTGACCATCGACGGCACCACCCGCACCTATCGGCCGGGGGACAGCTATTCGATCCCCTCGGGCGCGGTTCATGCGGTGAAGGTCCCGGCCGGGACCGTGGTCGTGGACGTGTTCGAGGAACCCGACCGCTATCCCCTGCGCTGACACTTGCCGCCCCGCGTGAAAGGCGGCAAGACGGGGGGATGAACAGCCCCGTCGACATTCTCTGCATCGGCTCGGTCCTGTGGGACATCATCGGCCGCACGCCCGCGCATATGGAGGCCGGGGCGGATGTGCCGGGCCGCATCGCGCGGCTGCCCGGCGGGGTGGCGATGAACCTTGCCATGACCTTCGCGCGCTTCGGGCTGCGGCCCGCGCTTCTGACCGCCATCGGCCGCGATGCGGAGGGGGAGGAGCTGACCCGCGCCGCCGCCCGGCTGGGTCTTGTGACCGATCATGCCTATCGCTCGGACGACCTGCCAACCGACCGCTATATGGCGATCGAGGGCGGCAACGGCCTGATCGCCGCCATCGCCGATGCGCATTCGCTGGAGGGCGCGGGGGACAAGATCCTGCGGCCCTTGGCCGACGGGCGGCTGGGGACGGCAGAGGCCCCCTGGACCGGGTTGATCGCGCTTGACGGCAACCTGACGCTGGCGCTTTTGTCGGATATCGCGCGCTCCCCGCTTTTTGCCGCCGCCGACCTGCGTGTCGCGCCCGCCAGCCCCGGCAAGGCGGAACGGTTGCTGCCGCTTCTGCCGCTGGAAAACGCCACGCTTTACGTCAATCTTGAAGAGGCGGGGCTGCTGTGCCAGCGCCGTTTCGCGGGCGCACCAGAAGCGGCCCGCGCGCTGCTGGATCGTGGCGCGCGCCGGGTGCTTGTCACGAATGGCGGTGAGGCGACGGCGGACGGTGCCGGTGCCGACGTGATCGCTGCCGCCCCGCCCCCGGTCCTCGTCACCCGCATCACCGGCGCGGGCGACACCTTCATGGCCGCCCATATCGTCGCCGAACGGCGCGGCGAAGATCGGCCGACCGCCCTGCAATCGGCCCTGCGCGCGGCCGCCCAATATGTCTCGGGAGATATCGGAACATGACCACCCCCCTGCCCCTGACCTTCTCCCCCGAAGTGGCCGAGGCCAGCGCCGCCGGGGCGCCAATTGTTGCGCTTGAATCGACGATCATCACGCACGGAATGCCATTCCCGCAGAACTTGGAAACAGCGCGGCGGGTGGAGGACACGGTCCGCGCCGCAGGCGCCGTGCCTGCGACCATGGCGGTCATGGGCGGCGCGATCCATGCGGGCCTTGACGCCGCGACGCTGGAGACGCTTGCCCGCACGCCCGACGCGCTGAAGCTCTCTCGCGCCGATCTCGCCGCCTGCCTCGCCGCGGGCCGGACCGGCGCCACGACCGTCGCCGCGACGATGATCTGCGCCCATCTGGCGGGGATCGAGGTCTTCGCCACCGGCGGTATCGGCGGCGTCCACCGGGGCGCGGAGGACAGCTTCGACATCTCCGCCGACCTGCACGAACTGGCGCAAACCCCGGTCACGGTCGTCGCCGCCGGGGCCAAGGCGATCCTTGACCTGCCGAAAACGCTTGAGGTGCTGGAAACCCTCGGCGTTCCCGTCATCGCCTATGGTCAGGACGAGTTTCCCGCCTTCTGGTCGCGCTCCTCCGGCCTGCCAGCGCCGCTCAGGATGGACAGCGCGGCCGAGATCGCCGCCGCCCATGCGCTGAAGGCGCGCCTTGGCCTGAAGGGCGGTCAGCTTGTCGCCAACCCGATCCTTGAGGCCGACGAACTGCCGCGCGCGGTGATCCTGCCCCATATCGAGGCCGCGCTGGCCGAGGCAGACGCAAGGGGCATCGCCGCCAAAGCCGTCACCCCCTTCCTGCTGCAACGCATTTTCGAACTGACCGGGGGCCACTCGCTTGACGCCAATATCGCGCTTGTCCTCAACAATGCCCGCCTTGCGGCCGGGATTGCCCGCGCGCTGATCGAGATGCGCTAAGCCAGGCCCCGAACCCGCGCGCGCCCCATTGCCGCGCCGCCTGCCGCCCCCTACATTCAGCGCGAAGAACGGGGCTGGGGCGCAATGACCGACGACCGCGAGACGCATGACATCCTTCATCCCGCGCCGCCCCGCCGCCGCGGGCTTCTGGCGCGGCTTCGGGCGAATTTCCTGACCGGCGTCGTGGTGATCGCCCCGATCGGGTTGACGCTTTGGCTGATCTGGACCGTGACCGGCTGGATCGACAGCTGGGTCTGGCCCTTCATCCCCTCGGGCTACCGCCCCGACGCGCTGATCCGCACCTATTTCTGCGACCTTTCCGACCCCACCGGCCTGCCCTTCTACTGCCAGCCCGACGCGATCCACCTGCGCGGGATCGGCGTCGTCGTCTTCCTGATCTTCACCGTCGTCGTCGGCTGGATCGCCAAGGGCATCATGGGGCGGTCGCTTCTGGCCTGGGGCGAAAGCCTGGTCGACCGGATGCCGGTGGTCCGGTCGGTCTATAACGGCGTCAAGCAGGTCGCGGAAACGGTCTTCAACCAGACCGAGGCGAAGTTCGACAAGGCCTGCCTGATCGAATACCCCCGCCCCGGCATCTGGGCCATCGGCTTTGTCTCGACCGTCGCCAAGGGCGAGGTGCTGGCCAAGCTGCCCGAGGATGAGGTGATGACGGTCTTCCTGCCGACGACACCCAACCCGACCTCGGGTTTCCTGCTTTACGTCCCCAAACGCGACGTGAAGTTCCTGTCGATGACGGTCGAGGATGCGGCAAAGCTGGTGATTTCCGCCGGCCTTGTCTACCCGCCCGCGAAAGACGCCGCCGAAGACGGCCCGGCCGACACCCCGCGCGAAGCGATCTCAGCCGAATAGCGAGGGCAGCTCGACCGAGCTTTTGACGTTCAGGTTGGCGCCATCCTCGGCCAGGAAGCGGTCGGCGGCGGCGCGTCCCGCCTCTTTCAGCGCCAGCAGCAAGCCCGGCCAAGGGGTCATCTTGCTCGACGCCGTCAGCGCGTCCATCAGATCGTCGTCCGAGACGATATGGACCAGAACGTCCTTCATCACGCCCTCGGCCACCGCCTTTCCGGCAATCAGCTTGTTGACGAAATTGATTGCCCGGAATTCGCGCAGGAGCGAGGTGTTGAAGCTGATCTCGTTGATCCGGTCCTGCACCTCGATCACGGTTTTCGGCACCGCATCGCGCACGAAGGGGTTGATGCTGACCACGACGATGTCGCGTGGCAGCGCCGGATCGAACAGCGGGAACAGCGCCGGGTTGCCGGTATAGCCGCCATCCCAATAGGCCTCCATCCGCCCGGTCGCGGGATCGGCGATCTCCACCGCCTGAAACACCGTCGGCAGGCAGGCAGAGGCGAGGATCGCCTCGGTGGTGATCTCATTGCCGGTGAACACGCGGATCTTGCCGCTGCGCACATTGGTGGCGGCGACGCAGAAGAACGGGCCATCGGTGTGACAGACCGCGTCGGAATGAAACTCGGCCACGACGGGTTCCAGCGGATTGGCATAGAACCAGCCGTAGTCATAGGGGCTGACGACGCGCTGCCAGGTGGCCATGGGCGAAAACGGCGCCAGCCGCTCGGTCAGGTCGTTCCAGATCCCCGCCATCGGCAGGAAGGCCCGGAACCAATGCGCCAGCCGCATGTCGCCCACCGCGCCCAGTTGTTCCCAAAGCCAGTCGAGGTTCGCGCGCGCAGCATCCCGCCCCCCGGTCACCAGCCCCGCCTTCAGCGCGGCCCCGTTCAGCGCCCCCGCCGAGGTGCCGGAGATACCGGCGATCTCCACCGTCTCATCCTCAAGCAGCCGGTCGAGAACGCCCCAGGTAAAGGCGCCATGCGCGCCGCCGCCCTGAAGCGCGACATTGATCCGCCGAACAGTCATACGGCCCCTCACTTCTTCGTTGTCAAAATACTCCGGGGGGCTCGCGGGGGGCTGGCCCCCCGCCCGTGTCGCCCGCTTGTGCGGGCGACACGCCACCTCACATCGCGGTCCAGCCGCCATCGACGGAAATCGTCGTCCCGGTGATCTGCGCTGCCGCATCGGAACACAGGAACACCGCCGTCCCGCCGATCTCTTCCACCGTCGCGAACTGGCGCGAGGGCTGGCGGTCCAGCATCACCTCGCGGATCACCGTCTCTCGGTCCATGTTGTGAACCTTCATCTGCTCGGGGATCTGCGCCTCGACCAGCGGGGTCAGCACATAGCCGGGGCAGATCGCGTTGCAGGTCACGCCCTTGCCCGCCGCCTCAAGCGCCACGGTCTTGGTCAGCCCGACGATCCCGTGCTTGGCCGCGATATAGGCCGATTTGAAGGGCGATGCCGTCAGCCCGTGGGCCGAGGCGATGTTGACGATCCGGCCCCAGCCCTTTTCGCGCATCCCCGGCAGCGCCGCCGCGATGGTGTGGAAAGACGAGGTCAGGTTGATCGCGATGATGGCGTTCCACTTCTCGACCGGGAACTCCTCGATCGGGGACACGAACTGGATCCCGGCATTGTTGACCAGGATGTCGCAGCCACCGGCCTTCTCGACCAGCGCCCGGCATTCGTCGCCCTTCGACATGTCGGCCTTGATGTAGCGGACCTTGACGCCGAATTCCTTCGCCATGTCTTCGGCCAGCTTGTGATCCTCATCCCGGTCGGTGAAAGAATTCAGCACCACATCCGCGCCCGCCCGCGCCAGTTCCCGGGCGCATCCCAGACCGATGCCGGAATTCGATCCCGTCACGATGGCCGTCTTGCCGGATAGGGACATTGTCGCCTCCTCGATACATGTTGCAATGCAGCGAACATAGACGCTGCGTTAGCGAATGCCACTGTCTTCACGCGCTTGTGCCGCGGTGGGAGGAAAAGTTGCGAAGATGCGATTCGCGGCGACGGGTCTGGGTTGCGGGTGCCCGGCCCGGGACTACCTCCGACCGAATAAAAAAACGCCCGCACGAGGCGGGCGTTAAGTTATTGAGGCAGGTTTCATACAGGCAAGAAACCTATCGAGCAGTAGCCCCTTTATACGCGGTCCTTCGCCGCTGTCCAAGCTAAAAGTTTGAAAAGCCAAGGAAGCCCGGCTAGCCTTTGGACAAAGACAATGGACATGAGCAGTGTCGCCAGAATGAAAACCATCCCCCTCGGGCTGTCGCGGATTGTCGCGACGGCGATGATCCTGACGCTTGCGGCGCTGCCGCTTCGGGCGGCCCCGCAGCATGGCATAGCTATGTATGGCAAGCCCGCTCTCCCACCCGATTTTGTGTCATTGCCATATGTCAATCCCGATGCGCCCAAGGGCGGGCGGATCGTCATGGGGGTGGGTGGCAGCTTCAATTCGCTCAACCCCTATATCGTGACCGGCACCCCGGTTGAGGGGCTGTCGCTTTACACGTTCGAGACCTTGATGGCCCGATCCATCGACGAACCCTTCTCTCTCTACGGGCTTCTGGCCGAATCGGTCGATACGGACGAAAGCCATACCTGGGTCGAATATACCCTGCGTCCGCAGGCGAAATTCTCCGATGGCAGCCCGGTCACGGTCGAAGACGTGATGTGGAGCTATGAGACATTGGGGACCAAGGGCCATCCGCGCTACCGGGGCGCCTGGTCGCGGGTGGCGAAGATGGAGCAGACCGGCCCGCGTTCGATCCGCTTCACCTTTACCGAACCGGATCGGGAACTGGCGCTTTTGATGGGGATGCGGCCGATCCTGAAAAAGGCGGACTGGGCGGGGAAGGATTTCGAGAAAAGCAGCCTTGATCTGCATATCGGCTCTGGCCCCTACACCGTCGGCAAGGTCGAACCGGGGCGCTATATCAGCTTTCGCCGCGATCCCGATTACTGGGGCAAGGATCTGGCCATCAACCGGGGGCGCTTCAACTTCGATGAAATCCGCTATGACTATTTCGCCGATGAGAACGGGCTTTTTCAGGCCTTTACGGCGGGCCTGACCAACAGCTACCGCGAACCGAACGCGGCGCGCTGGCAGAACGGCTTTGACATTCCCGCCATCGCCTCGGGCGCGGTGGTGAAGTCCGAAATCCCGCATTCGCGCCCTTCGGGGATGATCGGTTTCGTGATGAACCTGCGCAACCCGATCTTCGACGACTGGCGCGTGCGCGAGGCGCTGATCGACGCCTTCAACTTCGAATTCGTCAACATGACGCTGAACGGCGGGACCGAACCGCGCATCACGTCGTATTTCTCCAACTCCGTCCTTGGCATGGATCACGGGCCCGCCACGGGTCGGGTGGCCGATCTTCTGGCGCCCTTTGCCGCCGACCTGCCGCCCGGCACGATCGAGGGTTATTCCCTGCCCGTGGGTTCTGCGGAACGTTCGCTCGACCGCAAGAACCTGAAGACGGCGGTGGGCCTTCTGGCAGATGCCGGATGGACGGTGCAGGACGGGGTGTTGAAGAACGCGGCCGGGGAACCCTTCGCCTTCGAGATTCTCCTCGCCGCCGGATCGACCGAGGCGCAGTCGATCATCGACATCTATGTCGAGGCGCTTAAACGCCTTGGCATCAGCCCGACCGTCACCGTCGCCGACACCGCGCAATTCAAAGAACGGACCGACCGCTACGCCTTCGACATGACCTATATCTGGCGCGCGCTGTCCCTTAGCCCCGGCAATGAGCAGTACCTTTACTGGGGGTCCGAGGTGGCCGACCTGCCCGGCGCGCGGAACTGGGCCGGGATCAAGTCACCCGCCGTGGACAGCCTGATCGGCGCGATGCTGAATTCCGCCAATACCGACGATTTCATCGCCGCGACGCAGGCGCTGGACCGGGTGCTGACGGCGGGGCGCACGGTCATCCCACTCTGGTTTTCAAAGACCAGCAAGATTGCGCATTCGGCAAATCTTCACTATCCCGAACGTATTCCGCTATATGGCGACTGGCCGGGCTTTCAGCCGGAAGTCTGGTGGTATGAGGACTGAGCAGATGAAGAAAATCGCGCTGATCGTGCTTCTTGGCACCCTGGCCGCCTGCAACACCATCGCCGGGGTCGGCGATGATGTCTCCTCGGGCGCGCGCACGGTCCAGAACTGGTTCTGACCCCGTCCACGCGCGCCTATTTTACCGCCGGGTGGCTTTTCCGGCGGGTCGATCGGGTGCAGATTGGACAAGACGATCATTTCCGGGGAGCCGTGGCGATGAAGTGGCATCATGTGCAGGACAACTGGGCGGCCTTCTATGAGGCGATCATCGACCGCTGGCCCGATGCCGATGAGGCGGAGCTGGATGAGATCGACGGCGACCAGCGCGCCTTCATCACCTATATCGCGGAACTGACGGAGCAGGAGCCTGCGGATGCCCGCGACGAAATTCGCGACTGGCTGACCGGGGAACTGCCCTCGGACGTGGTGATGGACCCGCGCCATGACGACCAGTCGATCCGCCTGTCGGGCAAATACCTGCCCGAGGGGGAGGACGAATCCGATGACGACGCGCGCTATGGCGACGGCGAATAGGCCCGCGCCCTACCCCAGCGCGTAACCCGCGCCGCGCACCGTCCTGACCGGATCGTCGCCGCCATGGGCGCAAAGCGCCTTGCGCAGCCGTCCGACATGAACGTCCACGGTGCGCGTATCGACATAGATGTCACGCCCCCAGACCCGGTCCAGCAACTGCTCGCGGCTCCAGACCCGGCCGGGCTTTTCCATGAAGGTCGTCAGCAGGCGGAACTCGGTCGGCCCGAGCTTCAGCAGGTTGCCGTCGCGGTGGACGCGGTGGGTTTCGGGATCAAGGGTGATGTCCTCGTATTCCAGCGCCTCGCCCACGGTCGCGGGGCGCGAGCGGCGCAACTGGGTGCGGACCCGCGCCATCAACTCGGCCACCGAATAGGGTTTGACCATGTAATCGTCGGCGCCGGTTTCCAGCCCGCGGACCAGATCGGTTTCCTCCGACCGGGCCGACAGCATGATGATCGGCACCGCCTTGGTCTCTGCCCGCGATTTCAGGCGGCGGCAGACCTCGATGCCCGAGACATTCGGCAGCATCCAGTCCAGCACGATCAGGTCGGGCGTTTCCTCCGCCACGATCAAAAGCGCCTCTTCGCCATTGTCGGCCTGCTGGACGCGAAAGCCCTCGGCCTCAAGGTTGTAGGCCAGGATCTCGCGTTGCGCGGGTTCGTCCTCGACCACCAGAACAGAGGGTGTCTGCATCCCTAATGGCCCCCGACCCCGACCGTGGTCACGCTTTCGGCCTTGGGCCGCGCCTCATCCGGCATTTCGCCGGTGACGAGGTAGATCACCTGTTCGGCGATGCCGGTCGCGTGATCGCCCATGCGTTCGATGTTCTTGGCGATGAAATGCAGATGCATGCAGGCGGTGATGTTGCGCGGGTCCTCCATCATATGGGTCAGGAACTCGCGAAACAGCGCATTGTACATCTGGTCGACCTCACGGTCGCGGTTGCGCACATCCTCGGCCAGCGCCACATCGCGGTGGATATAGGCGTCAAGCGCGTGGCCCAGCATCTCGACCACCGCCTTCGACATGCGGCGCAGCGACCCGCCGGCACCGGCGATGGCGCTCATCTGGCCAAGGACATGGGCGCGTTTGGCCATGTTCTTGGCATAGTCGCCGACCCGTTCAAGGCTGGCCGCGATGCGCATCACGCTCAGCACCGTGCGCAGGTCGGACGCGGCGGGCGCGCGCAGCGCCAGCAGCCGGGCTGCCTCTTCATGCACGCGCTCTTCCATTGCGTCGATGGCCTTGTCGCCCTGACGGACCTTTTCGGCCAGATCCTCATCGCGCGTCTCAAGCGCCTGGGCGGCGTCGAGGATCGCGGTTTCGACCATGCCGCCCATCTTCATGACCATCGCCTGAATGGCTTCCAGATCGCGGTCGAAGGATTTGACGATGTGCTTTTCGTTCATTCTGTCCCCCAAGGGTCAACCGATGCGGCCGGTGATGTAGCTTTCCGTCCTGGGATCGCCGGGATTGGTGAAGATCTGGTCGGTAGCGCCGAATTCCACAAGATTGCCGAGGTGGAAGAAGGCGGTGCGCTGGCTGACCCGCGCGGCCTGCTGCATGGAATGGGTCACGATCACGACCGAGAATTGCGCCCGAAGCTCGTCGATCAACTCCTCCACCTGCGCGGTGGCGATGGGGTCAAGCGCGGAACAGGGTTCGTCCATCAACAGCACCTCGGGCGAGGTCGCGACCGCGCGCGCGATGCAAAGCCGCTGCTGCTGGCCGCCCGACAGGCCGGTGCCGGGCGCGTGCAGCCGGTCCTTGACCTCGGCCCAAAGTGCGGCGCGGCGGAGCGAGGTTTCGACGACCTCGTCCAGTTCCGCCTTGGTGCGGGTCAGGCCATGGATACGCGGGCCGTAGGCGACGTTGTCATAGATCGACTTCGGGAAGGGGTTCGGCTTTTGAAACACCATGCCGACCTTGGCGCGCAACTGCACCGGATCGACGCGCCGGTCATAGATATTCTCGCCATCCAGAAGGATCGTCCCTTCCACCCGGCAGCCGGGGATGGTGTCGTTCATCCGGTTCAGCGAGCGCAGGAAGGTCGACTTGCCGCAGCCCGACGGGCCGATGAAGGCGGTGACCATGCGCGCGTTGATGTCCACATCGACGTCCCGGATGGCGTGGTTGTCGCCGTAATAGACCTGCGCCTTGCGGGCAGAGATCTTGACGTCGGCGACCTCGGTCCTGGGATCGACCCGTGTCATGTCGTTCATCGTCGAAGCCTCCATCGACATATTACCAGCGCCTTTCGAAACGGCGCCGCAGCAGGATCGCGACGGCGTTCATGGCCAGCAGGAACACCAGCAGCACGATGATCGCACCGGATGCGCGTTCCACAAAGGCCGGATCGGCGCGCTGGGTCCAGTTATAGACCTGCACCGGCAGCGCCGAGGCGGGATCGAAGAACCCTTCCGGCGGCGCGTCGGGATATTCGCGGACAAAGGCCACCATCCCGATCAGCAGAAGCGGCGCGGTTTCGCCAAGCGCCTGCGCCAGCCCGATGATGGTGCCGGTCAGGATGCCGGGCATGGCCAGCGGCAGGACGTGGTGAAAGATCGACTGCATCTTCGACGCACCAATCCCCAGCGCCGCGTCGCGGATCGAGGGCGGCACCGCCTTCAGCGCCGCGCGGGTGGAGATGATGATCGTCGGCAGCGTCATCAGCGTCAGGACAAGCCCGCCAACGATGGGCGCCGATTGCGGCAGGCCCGCGAAGTTGATGAAGATCGCCAGGCCGAGGATGCCGAAGACGATCGACGGCACGGCGGCGAGGTTCGAGATATTCACCTCGATCAGGTCGGTGATGCGGTTCTTCGGCGCGAATTCCTCAAGATAGATCGAGGTCGCGACGCCCAGCGGCAGCGACAGGCACAGGACCACGATCATCATATAGGCAGAGCCAAGGATCGCGACGCCAAGCCCGGCCGCCTCGGGCCGCAGTTCCGAGGCATCGGGGGCGGTGATGAAGGCCCAGTTGAACGCCTTGTAAAGCGTCCCGTCCGCCCGCAGCGCATCGGCCAGCAGAAGCTGGTTCGGCGACACGTTGCTGTCGCGCTGGGCGCTGTCCATCGTGACGCGCCCCTTGAGGTAGCCGTCGATCCGGCCATTCGCCAGCACCGTGAAGGGGACCGTCTCGCCGATCAGGTCGGGATGGGCCAGCACCCGGTCGCGCACCCGTGCGGCGGCGTCCTTGGAGATCATGTCCTTGATGTCGGTCTTGGACAGCCCGTCGATAACGATGCCCTTGTCCTCGATGGTCTTGGCCAGCGCCTGTTCCAGCAGCTTGCCATAGGTGATCGTCGTCACCTTCTTCATGACCTCGGGGTCGCGGCTGCCGGTCTTGTCGAGGGCCTTTTCGGTCAAGGTGACGTCAAGGCGCAGCGAGGTCTGTTGGAACGCGCCAAGCCCGCTTGAGAGGACCGAGATCAGCAGCAGCACAAGCGCCAGCATCCCGATCCCGACGGCGATCAGGCCATAAAGGCGGAACCGCGCCTCGGCGGCGTTGCGACGGCGCGTGCGGGCGTCAAGCTCAAGCAGCCCGCCCCGGCGCGGCGGGGTCTGGGTGGCGGTCGCGTCGGTCATTCGTACTGCTCCCGGTATTTGCGCACCACGACGAGGGCGATCACGTTCAGGCCCAGCGTGAAGACGAACAGGACAAGGCCAAGCGCGAAGGCCACCAGCGTCTCGGGCGAGGCGAATTCGGTGTCGCCGGTCAACTGGCCGACGATCTTGACGGTAACCGTCGTCATCGCCTCGAACGGGTTCAGGCTTAGCTTCGCCGCCGCGCCCGCGCCCATGACGACGATCATCGTTTCACCAATCGCGCGGCTGGCGGCCAGAAGGATGGCGCCGACGATGCCGGGCAGCGCGGCGGGCAGGATCACCTGTTTCACGGTTTCGGACTGCGTCGCGCCCAGACCGTAGGACCCGTCGCGCATGGCCTGCGGCACCGCGTTGATGATGTCATCCGACAGGGACGACACGAAGGGGATCAGCATGATGCCCATCACCAGCCCCGCCGTCATCACGGATGAGGAGCTTTGGCCAAGCCCCATCGGCTGGGCGAAATAGTCGCGCAGGAACGGGCCGACGGTGATCAGGGCGAAAAGACCGTAGACGATGGTCGGGATGCCCGCGAGGATCTCAACCGCCGGTTTGACCACCGCCCGCATCCGGCGCGAGGCGTATTCAGAGAGGTAGATCGCGATCAAAAGGCCCACCGGCACCGCGAAGACCAGCGCGATGAAGGAAACGTAGAGCGTGCCCCAAAGCAGCGGCCAGATGCCAAGTTCGGAATTGCCCCGGAATTGCGGGTTCCAGGTCAGGCTGCCGAAGAACTCCCGCGCCGGATAAAGCCGGAAGAAATGGATGCTTTCGACCAGAAGCGAGGCGACGATGCCCACGGTCGTCAGGATCGCCACCAGCGAAGAGCCAATCAAGAGCGCGACGACGAAGGATTCCGAGACATTGCGGGCGCGGAAATCGGGGCGGATGCGGGTCAGCGCGACGCCAAGGCCGCCAAGCGCGATCAGCAGGACCAGCGCGGCCATGGCGGTGCGGCCCGTCTTGCTGTCCGCGCGGTAGGTCTTTGCCGCCTCGAACACGGCGGGGGTCACGTTGGCGCCGATGGCGACGCCGACATTGCCCAGGCGGGTGCGGATGTCGCTGAAATCGGCGCGCATCGCGGCAAGCTCACCCTCACCCATCCCGGCATCGGCCATGACAAGGTCCAGCCCGTCGGCGATCCGGCGCACGTCGGCCATGACAAGGGAGGTGTTGCTGCCATCGGGGATGTCGGCCGGGGTCAGCAGGTTTGCGGCGCGGTTTTCCACCACGATGGGCTGGATCAGCAGCCAGGCCATCAGCACCAGAAGCGCGGGGACAGCGGTGAAGAGAAACGCCATCTGCCCGTAAGAACCGGGCAGCGAATGCAGCTTGCGCGCGTCGCCGCCCGCCGTCCTGACCGAGCGCGCCCGGCCGATGGCATATCCCGCCACCGCCAGCGCCAGAACGATCAGAAGGATCAGTCCGATACTCATGTTGTCCCACCCAGGCAGTAAACCGGGCGGCGAAAGGTCCCGCCGCCCGGAGAGTCATGGCTCAGTTCAGCGGCGCCATCGGCGTTTCATTCGCGATCATCGCCTGCGTCGCCGCCAGCTCCGGGTCGGAGACGAGGCCATAGGCCGCCAGCGGGCCGTCCGGGCCTGCCATCTCATCCGAGACGAAGAATTCGACGTATTCCTTCAGGCCGGGGATCACGCCGATATGCGCCTTCTTGACGTAGAAGAAAAGCGGGCGGGACACCGGGTATTCGCCGGTCGCGATCGAGTCCGTCGACGGCACGATGCCGTCCATCGTGGCGACGCGCAGCTTGTCGGTGTTGTTCTCGTAGAACGACAGGCCGAAGACGCCGATGGCGGTCTTGTTGGCGTCGAGACGGGCGAGCGTTTCGGTATAGTCGCCGTCGATATCGACCGAAGCGCCATCGGTGCGCAGTGCAAGGCAACCTTCGGCCTTCTCGTCGCCCGCGGCCTTCATCGCCTCGGCGGCGCCGGTGGCCTCACAGCCCGCTTCCAGAACCTTCACGTCGAACACTTCGCGCGTGCCGTGCTTGGTGCCGGGGATATAGGCCTGGATCGCCTGCGCGGGCAGCGCCGCGTTCACGTCGGACCAGCTCTTGTTCGGGTTGTCGACCAGCGCGCCGTCCACCATGACTTTCGCGGCCAGCGCGTTGTACCAGTCGGCAGGCGTGAAGGCGAATTCGGCGCCGTTCACGTCAGAGGCGAAGACGATGCCGTCATAGCCGATGCGCACTTCCATGATCTCATCGACGCCGTTCGCTTTGCAGGTGTCGATGTCGGACTGCTTGATGCGGCTGGAGGAGTTGGCGATGTCGATGGTGTTTTCGCCCACGCCCTCGCACAGCTTCTTGCGCCCGGCGCCCGAACCGCCGCCTTCCACGACCGGGGTCGGGAAATCGAAGTTCTCGCCAAAGGCCTCGGCGACGATGGTCGCATAGGGCAGCACGGTCGAGGACCCGGCGATCTGGATCTGGTCACGCGCTTCGGCAACACCGGCGGCAGCGGCCAGCGCGATCACCGAAACGGCAAATTTCGCGGATTTCATTGCATTCTCCTGCAAGTCAGTGGCGGCCACCCCTCCGGCGACCATGACCCGCCGTCTAGGCTGCCGCGGCTATGCTTTTGTGACAGGCGTGTAACAGTTTCACGACAGCGTCCGGGGCAAGGCCACGCCCCCTGCCCCGCACGGGGTCAGTCGGCAGGCAGCAGAACGATGAAATTGCTGCCTTTTCCGGGTTCGCTTTCAATCTTCAACCGGCCCCGGTGGCGGTTGACGATATGTTTCACGATCGCCAGGCCAAGCCCGGTCCCCCCCTTTTCGCGGCTGCGATGGGTATCGACGCGGTAGAATCGCTCGGTAATGCGCGGCAGGTGCAGGGCATCGATTCCCTCGCCCTTGTCGATGAATTCGATCTGCACCGCCGGGCCGCGCAGCACGGGTTCGCGCTCGATCCGGCCCACCCGGATCGTCACCGCCTGCCCCGCCGCGCCGTATTTCAGCGCGTTTTCCAGAAGGTTCTGGCAGACCTGCGTCAACTGGTCGGCATCGCCCCGGATCTGGATCGCGTCGTCGGGCGCCTGAAGATCGACCGCCACCCCGGCGGCGCGGGCCTGATCGCGCAGGGTGACAAGGGTCGCGCGAATCAGGGCCACCAGATCGACCCGCGCCTCGGGCCTGCGGCGTTCCTCCGATTCGACACGGCTGAGAGAGAGGAGATCGTTCACCAGCCGGATCATCCGGCCCGCCTCACGCTCCATGATGCCAAGGAAACGGTCGCGGGCGGCGGGGTCGTCGCGCGCGGCGCCGCGCAGCGTGTCGATGAAGCCGACGAGCGCGGTCAGCGGTGTGCGCAGCTCATGGCTGACATTGGCGACGAAATCGCGGCGGATGGAGGCGGATTGTTCCAGCGCTGTCTGATCCTCGAACGCGATGATGGCGCCCGGCCCGCCGCCCGAAGGATCGGTGAAGGGGTTGATGGTCACGGCCAGATGCGTCTCGCCCGATTGCGTGACCAGCGTGATGCGCGCGCTTGTGGCATCGCCGTCCTGCAAACATCTCTCAACCCCGTCCAGATAGGTCGGATGGCGCAGGAAAGTCCCCGCGCCGCGCCCGCTCAGCGCCATGCCAAAAAGCGCGTCGGCGGCGGCGTTGGCGGACAGCACGCGCTGGGTGGCGTCGATATGGACAAGGGGCATCGGAACGGCCGCAAGACAGGCGGAAATAATGTCGGTCGTCATGGAAAACCCCCTTGCAATGCCCGCGCGCGCAAAGCTGGGCGAAGGCCGGGCAAAAGTAAATCCGGGCTTTTTGCTTTTCCGATCCGCCCCGATGCGCTAAACCGGAGGGAGAGTTCGACAGTACCCATACCTTCGTGGGGTAAGGCTGGGTCCACCGAAAGGACGGAAGGACCGACAATGCCAACGCGCCATCGTGGCCGCAGCGATGCCGGGATGTCCGCAGGGGCGGGTCCGGGGGTGGACAGCGTTCTTCTGATCGACCTGCCCGTCGAAATGACCGCCGCCCTGCCCGATCTGGCCGAAACCACGACGCTTTCGGCGCAGTTCGACGAGGTCGATATCGACTATATCGCGCGCCACGATCCGCAGGTCGTCTTCGCGCCGCTGGTCGGGCCGCGCTTCGATATTCTCGATGTGGGGGCGAAACTTCTGCGCTGCGGCTTTACCGGGCAGTTGCGGGCGCTGAGCGGGCCGCTGCCCAATCTCGGCGCGGTCCGGTCGGAGCTTCGCCATCACTGCGTCGGGCTGGATGTCGACATCGTCGTGCTGACCCCGCCCGCCGCGACGGGGCATTGACCCCGCCGCCGGCTGCGCCTCAGCCCTCTTCCAGCACCATCAGGTCACGTTCTGACGCGCCCTTGGCATGGGCCAGCGCGGCCTGATATTCCGCGCTGTTGTAGCAGGCCACCGCCGCCTCAAGCGAGGGGAAGCGCGCGACGACGTTGCGGGGGCGGTCGTTGCCCTCAAGCTGCTGATAGCGCCCACCGCGCGACAGGAAGACCCCACCATGCTTGGCAATCGCCGGTCCCGCGAGGGCCGCATATTTGCCATAGGCCTCGGCGTCGGTCACCTTCACATGCGCGATCCACAGCGCGGTTTTCGTCTCGCTCATGCCGTTCCTCCGATCACCGCCTCGGCGGCCTTGATGGCGTCCTCCGCCTTCGACGCATCCGCGCCGCCTGCCTGCGCCATGTCGGGCCTGCCGCCGCCGCCCTTGCCGCCAAGGGCTGCCGCCGCCGCCTTCACGATCTCGACCGCCGACAGCCTGCCCGTCAGGTCGGCCGTCACGCCTGCGGCCACCGCCGCCTTGCCGCCGGTATCCGCGACGACCAGCACCGCGCCCGATCCGACGCGTGCCTTCAACTCATCGACGAGCGCGGGCAGGTCCTTGCCCGACACGCCCTGAACCGACTGGGCGATGAATTTCACGCCCGCGATGTCCTTCGCCTCGGGGCCTGCCGCCGCGCCGCCGCCCATGGCGACCTCACGCCGCAACTGCGCGATTTCGTTGGACAGCGCCTTGCGGTCGTCGATCAGCGCCTTCACACGCTCCACCACCTCGGCCGGTTGCGCCTTGAGCGCCGCCGCGATCTCTGCCAGCCGCGCGGCCTGACCCGAGAGGTGATCCAGCGCCGCCTGCCCGGTCAGCGCCTCGATCCGCCGCACCCCGGCGGACGACGCGCTGTCGCCCAAGAGCACAAAGGCGCCGATGTCGCCGGTGCGTGCCACATGGGTGCCGCCGCAAAGCTCCAGCGAATAGGTGTCGCCCTCGGCGCCCTTGCCGGAACCGTTCAGAAGGCCCATCGACACGACGCGCACCTCATCGCCGTATTTCTCACCGAAAAGCGCCTGCGCCCCCAGCGCGCGGGCATCGTCGGGCGTCATGATCCGGGTTTCCACAGGCGTGTTCTGGCGGATGAAGTCGTTGACCTCGGCCGAAACCACCGCCAGTTCCTCGGCCGCCATGGCCTTGGAATGGCTGAAGTCGAACCGCAGCCGGTCCTCGGCGTTCAGCGAGCCGCGCTGCGCGACGTGATCGCCAAGCGCGCGGCGCAGCGCCTCATGCAGCAGGTGGGTGGCCGAATGGTTGGCGCGGATCGCCGTGCGGCGTTTGTGGCCGACCTCAAGCTTCGCGGGCTGGCCGCGCGCGATCTGTCCCTCGGTCACCTCGCCGATATGGATGAAGACGCCGCCGGATTTCTTCGTGTCGCTGACGCGGACCATGCCGGTATCGGTGCGGATCAGGCCGGTATCGCCGACCTGACCGCCGCTTTCGGCATAAAACGGCGTCTGGTTGACGACGACCTGCACCGCCTCGCCTTCCTTCGCGCTGCCGATCTCGGCGCCCTCGCGCACCAGCGCGGTGATCTGGCCTTCCGCCGTTTCGGTATCGTAGCCGAGGAACTCCGACGGCCCATGCTTTTCGGCCAGATCGAACCAGATCTGGGCGTCCTTCGTCTCACCCGACCCGGCCCAGGCGGCGCGCGCCTTGGCCTTCTGTTCGGCCATGGCGGCGTCGAAGCCCTGAACGTCCACCTCACGCCCCTTCTCGCGCAGCGCATCCTGCGTCAGATCAAGCGGGAAGCCATAGGTGTCGTAAAGCTTGAAGGCCGCAGCACCCGGCAAGGGCTGCCCCTCGCCCAGCCCGCCAAGCTCATCGTCCAGAAGCCGCAACCCCCGGTCGAGCGTCTGCTTGAACCGGGTTTCCTCAAGCTTCAGCGTTTCCTCGATCAAGGGTTGCGCGCGGGTCAGTTCCGGGTAGGCCGCGCCCATCTGGCGCACCAGCGCGGGGACAAGCCGATACATCACCGGGTCCTGCGCGCCCAGCATATGCGCGTGCCGCATCGCGCGGCGCATGATCCGGCGCAACACATAGCCGCGCCCCTCATTCGATGGCATGACGCCATCGGCGATCAGGAAAGAGGTCGACCGCAGGTGGTCGGCGATGACGCGATGATGCACCTTGCCCGGCCCGTCCGGGTCAGACGAGGTCGCATGGGCCGAGGCCTCGATCAGCGCCCGCATCAGGTCGGTGTCGTAATTGTCGTGCTTGCCTTGCAGAAGCGCCCCGATCCGTTCCAGCCCCATGCCGGTGTCGATCGACTGCATGTCGAGCGCGCGCATGGAGCCGTCCTCGAACTGCTCGTTCTGCATGAAGACGATGTTCCAGATCTCGATGAACCGGTCGCCATCCTCTTCCGCAGACCCCGGAGGGCCACCCCAGATATGGTCGCCGTGGTCATAGAAGATCTCGGTGCAGGGGCCGCAGGGGCCGGTCGGCCCCATCTGCCAGAAATTGTCGCTGGTCGCGATGCGGATGATCCGGCTTTCGGGGATGCCGACCTTCTTCCAGATCTCGAAGGCCTCATCGTCGGTGTGGTAGACCGTCGCATAAAGCCGGTTCTTGTCGATGCCGAAATCGCCGGTGATGAGGTTATAGGCAAAGGGGATCGCCTCGGGCTTGAAGTAGTCCCCGAAGGAGAAGTTGCCGAGCATCTCGAAGAACGTGTGGTGGCGCGCGGTGTAGCCGACATTGTCGAGGTCATTGTGCTTGCCGCCCGCGCGGACGCATTTCTGCGCGGTCGTGGCGCGGACATAGTCGCGCTTTTCCACCCCGGTGAAGCAGTTCTTGAACTGCACCATGCCGGAATTGGCGAACATCAGCGTCGGATCGTTGCGCGGGACAAGCGGAGAGGACGGCACGATGCGGTGATCGTTGCGTTCGAAGTAGGTCAGAAAGGTCGAACGGATGTCGTTCAGGCTGGGCATCGGGGCGGGCCTTTTCGGGCGGAGTGGATCAGCCTTGGCGTGTTAGCCCTTGTCTTGGCCCATGTCCACATTCCTGCGCGGGGCCGCCCGCCCCAACGCAAACGCGGCCCGCCGGGGGCCGCGTTCGGGGTCACCATGAGGGGCCGCTCAGGCCTCCATCACGTCATCGTCGCTGCCGCCCTCATCCGAGGCGCCGAATTCAAGCCCGTGGCTGGCGCGGATCTTGTCCTCGATCGCATAGGCGGTGTCGGGGTTGTCCTTGAGGAACTGCTTGGCGTTCTCACGCCCCTGCCCGATGCGTTCGTCGCCATAGGAATACCAGGCGCCCGATTTCTCCACCACGCCGGCCTTCACGCCAAGGTCGATCAGCTCGCCGGTCTTGGAAATCCCCTCGCCATACATGATGTCGAACTCGACCTGCTTGAAGGGCGGCGCGACCTTGTTCTTCACCACCTTCACGCGGGTGGTGTTGCCCACGACCTCATCGCGGTCCTTGATCGCGCCGATGCGGCGGATGTCGAGGCGAACGGAGGCGTAGAATTTCAGCGCGTTGCCGCCCGTCGTCGTTTCGGGGGAGCCGAACATGACGCCGATCTTCATGCGGATCTGGTTGATGAAGATCACCATGCAGTTCGACCGCGCGATGGAAGAGGTCAGCTTGCGCATCGCCTGGCTCATCAGCCTTGCGTGGACGCCGACGCTCGAATCGCCCATGTCGCCCTCAAGCTCCGATTTCGGCGTCAGCGCGGCGACCGAGTCGACCACCACCAGGCTGACCGCGCCGGAACGCACCAGCGTATCGACAATCTCAAGCGCCTGTTCCCCGGTGTCGGGCTGGGAGATCAGCAGCTCATCCAGGTTGACGCCCAGCTTCTTGGCATATTGCGGGTCCAGCGCGTGTTCGGCATCGACAAAGGCGCAGACGCCGCCCTTCTTCTGCTCCTCGGCCACCACATGCAGCGTCAGCGTGGTCTTGCCGGAGCTTTCCGGCCCGTAAATTTCCACGATCCGCCCCTTGGGCAGGCCGCCGATCCCGAGCGCGATGTCGAGGCCGAGCGAGCCGGTGGAGGTCGCCTCGATCTCCATCGCCGGGCTGTCGGCGCCAAGCTTCATGATGGAGCCCTTGCCGAATTGCCGCTCGATCTGCGCCAGCGCGCTGTCGAGGGCCTTTTGTTTTTCTGCGGAGCGTTTGTCGTTCATGTCAAAAAGGTTCGTCACTGCCATGGGTCGGTTCCTTATTTCACACCCCTGAGGGCGCAGCAATCATTGCCTGTGTTCGCCTCTTGTTCCCGCTCTTATGAGATCAAAAGAAGAACATTTCAACAGTCTTTTCTTAAAATTGAGCTTTTCTTCCTTTGGTAAATCTTTAGTTAATGCGCGCGGAAAAGGTGCCGGAAACGCGCGGAAAGGCCTGAAATGCTGGTGTTCTGGAAGGAAAGGCTCGTCTATCTGGCGACGCCCAAGACCGGGTCCACGGCGATCGAGGCGGCACTTGAGCCGCTGGCGAGCGTGGTGATTCAGCGCCCCCCCGTCCTCAAGCACACCAATGTGCGGCGCTACTGGCAAAGCTTCGCGCCCTTCCTTGAACGCGCCTCGGGTGAGGGGTTCATGGTGGTCGCGCTGATGCGCGAGCCGGTGGACTGGCTGGGAAGCTGGTATCGCTATCGCCAGCGCGACGGGATGGCGCGGCCGCAAAACAGCACGCGCGACATCAGCTTCGACGATTTCGTGCAGGCTTATCTGGCGAAAGAGCGTCCGCCCTACGCCGATGTCGGCCGTCAGGGCGCCTTCCTCAAACCGCATGAGGGGCGCGGCGCGGACCGGATCTTTCCCTATGAGCGGATCGGGACCTTCGTCGAATTCCTCGAGGACCGGCTGAACTGCGAGATCAGCCTGCCGCGCCTGAACGTCTCGCCCGAGGGGACCACCGAACTCAGCGCGCCGACCGAGGCGCGGCTTCGTGCCGCGCTGGCCGAGGATTTCGCGCTGCACGCCTCGCTGGGCTGAGCGGGCCGCGCGCAGTCCGGGCCGCCAGGTCGCGCCCCCTTGCTTCGCGGCGCCCCGTCTCCCCGCGCGCCAGGCGGGGTCACCGCGATGAACACCGAGGGGCCGACATTTACCGCTTGGCCCCTCGCATACCCGACGGGGCCGACCTAGTGGATCTGCCCCTGCACCGTCGCCGTCAATTCGCTCAGCGAGAAGGGTTTGGGCAGGAAGACCGAGTTCGGGATCCGTTCCCGCGTCTCGGTCAGGCTTTCCTCCGAATAGCCGGAAACGAAGACGACGCGCGTGTTGGGCCGGGTTTTCAACGCCTCTTTCACCCAGGTCGGGCCGTCGAGGCCGGGCATGATGACATCGGTCACGAAGACATCGACATTCAGGCTGTCATCTTCCAGCGTATGCAGCGCCTCTTCGGCGTTTTCGGCCTCGATCACCGTATAGCCGCGCAGCCGCAGCGCGCGGCTGGCGAAGGCGCGGACGGGGGCCTCATCCTCGACCAGAAGGACGACGCCGTCCCCCGCCGGCACGGATTTCCGCGCGCCCGCCGGCTGGGCCGGGGCGGGCGCGACCGCGTCCTGCACCTCATGGACCGGGAAGTAGAGCGTGAAGGTCGTCCCCTGCCCCACGACGCTGTCGCAGAAGATGAAGCCGCCGGTCTGCTTGACGATCCCGTAGGCGGTCGAGAGGCCAAGCCCGGTCCCCTCGCCCTGCCGTTTGGTGGTGAAGAACGGCTCGAATATCTTCGGCAGCTTGTCGGGCGCGATCCCCGTCCCCTCATCGACGACGCGGACCACGACATAGCGCCCCGGCGCCACCGTCGCGCGGTCGCGGCAAAGCGGTTCGCGCAGGGTCACGGTTTCGGTCTCGATCCTGATCTCGCCGCCCTCGCGCATCGCGTCGCGGGCATTGACGACAAGGTTCATGATCACCTGCTCCAGCTGCCGCTTGTCGGCGCGGATCGGGCAAAGGTCGGGGTCATGGGCAAAGGTGAGGCGCACCTTTTCGCCCACCAGGCGGTTCAGCAGATGGGTCAGGTCGGCCAGCGTGTCGCGCAGGTCGATGGGCTGCGGTTTCAGCGTCTGCTTGCGCGAGAAGGCAAGAAGCTGGCCCACGAGGCTTGCCGCGCGATTGGCGTTCTGGTTGATCTGCACCAGGTCGGCATAGTCCCCGTCGCTTTTGTCATGGCGCAGGAGGAGAAGGTCGCAATGCCCTGAAATAGCGGTCAGAAGGTTGTTGAAGTCATGCGCCACGCCGCCCGCGAGCTGGCCGATCGCCTGCATCTTCTGGCTTTGGACGAACTGCGCCTCAAGCGTCTTGAACTGGGTCGCGTCCGACAGCGTCGCGATCAGGCCGGGGCGCCCGCCCTCGGTCGTGCGGGTCAGCGTGACCTGAAGGAAGACCTCGCGTTCCTCATGGCGCAGGTGCAGCACCTCGGGCCGGTCCGTGCCGCGCCCGGCCATCGCATCGCCGATCCATTCGCTGACCGGGCGGCCCAGCCCCTCAAGCACGGTGCCAAGCGGCAGCCCGGCGGCAGTGTCACCGATCAGCGCCCGCGCGGCGCGGTTGATCTCGGCGATGGTGCCGTCCGGGGTCAGGCGCAAAAGCGCCACCGGCAAGGTCTCGAACGCGGTCGGATCGGCGCCGGGAAGCATGTCCCTGCCGGTCGCGGGCAAAAGATAGATCTCGCGCCGTCCGCCCGGCCCCTCGACCTCGGAAACAAGCGCGCGTACCGGGCCTTCGGCGCCAAGGATCTGATGCTCCTCCCCCGGCCGGACCGGCAGGTCGGCAAAGATCCGGTCGACGGTCTTGACCCGTTCGCCCACCAGCCGCCTGAGCGCCTCATTCATGAACAGCACCGTTCCGGTCCGCGAGGCGGTCAGCATCGGGATGCTGATCGTTTCGGCACCGCGCCCGCCGATGGCGCGTTCGGCCATATCCTCAAGCCGCCACAGGAACGCCGTCTCTCCGACCCGGTGGACCGACAGGCGGACATGGCCGCGCCGCGTCACCAGATCCTCACGCGCGGCCCCGGCGGCCTCGGCCCGGTTTTGCAGCCGGTAAAGCACCGCCGCCGGATCGGCAAAGACCTCGCGCAGCGCGCGGGCCAGCGTCTGGCCCTTGCGGGTGCCGAACCGGTCCAGCGCGGCGCGGTTCTGCGTCTCCACCTCGCCCGCCGCGTCGGTGGTGAAACTGGGTGAGGCATCGTGTTCGATGAAGCTTGCGATATGGGTGTTGATGCCGCCCCGCTCCACCTTCGCGCGGGCGCCGAGAACGCCGGTGAACAGCGCAAGCGCGGCAAGGCCGCCGCCCGCCGACAAAAGCGCCACCGCGCCAAGCGTCCCCTCGACGGCGATGGCGGCACCGGCGCACAGGGCGGCGGCGAAGAGCAGCATCACGGCACGGGGCGCCACGCTCAGCGCCGCGCGGGAGACGGGATCGGGATAGAGCGCCGGATGCGACACCGCGAAACTCCTCTGACTTCGGTTCCCTCGCATTCGCGCGGAAAGAGGTTAAGCCGGGCTTAACCGTCGTCATTTCACAATCTAAAATTGTGCAAATTTTAAGTCAGACGCGTGAGAGATGTGCGGCATAGAAACCGTCACCGCCCTCAAGGGGGGTGAAAAGGCGCTCATGTCGCAGGGCGAAGCCGTGGTTTCGGGCCAGGAATCGGTCGATCTGGCCGCGATTTTCAGGGCTTAGCAGCGAACAGGTCATGTAGATCAGCCAGCCGCCAGGGGCGACATGCGCCGCCGCACGGTCGAGGATGTCGGCTTGCAGCGTCAGAAGGTCAGCCAGACGATCCGGCGTCAGCGTCCACTTCGCCTCGGGTCCGCGGCGCCAGGTGCCGGTGCCGGAACAAGGAACGTCGGTCAGGACAAGATCGAAGGGCGCCATCTTGGCCAGCGCCCCGGTGTCGGCCTGCGTCACCGCAATGCCTGCGCGGGCGGCGCGGGTGGGCAGGTCCTTCATCCGCGCGGGGATCGCGTCATGCGCGGTCAGGGCCAGATCGGCCCGCGCGGCCATGGCAAGCGTCTTGCCGCCGCCGCCCGCGCAATAGTCCAGCACCCGCATCCCGTCTTGCAGCGGCAGCGCCTCGACCGCGCATTGGGGGGAAAGGTCCTGAAGCTCCACCAGTCCCTCGGAATAGGCCGTTGATGTCTTGATTTTCTGTGCGTTGGCAACCACTTCCAGCGCGAAGCTCGCCCCATCTGCGAGGATCGTTTCAATCCCCTCCGCCGCCAGCGCCCGTGCCGCCGCCTCACGCCCCTGACGCGCATTGGCGCGCAGACAGACCGGCGCGCGCTGGCGCATCCGGGCAAGGACCTCATCGGCGCTATCGCCCAAAGCCGCGTCGAAGTCGGGCAGCAGCCAGTCGGGGCAGTCAAGGCGCACCCCGCGCGGCAGCGTGGTCAGGTCCGGGGGCAGCGCCCCCTCCTCCGCCGTCAGCGGCTCCGGGCCGTAGCCCGCGCCGGTGAACAGGCTTTCCGGCGCCACGCCGCCCGCGCGCAGCAGGCCGATCATCAGGCCCCGACCCGTCTCCGCCCCGCCAAGGGCCGCGAAAGACCGGCGGCAGCGCAGCGCGTCATAGACATGGTCCCGCACCGCCGCCCGGTCGCGCGATCCCGCGAAACGGCTGCCGCGCGCCCAGCGGGTCAGCGCCTGCTCCGCCGCCTGGCCGCCCAGAACGGCATCAAGAATGGGGATCGCCGCCGCGATGCGCGCTTCGGGGGTCATTCAGACGGCCCGCGCATCAGCCGATCCGGTAGTTCGGGCTTTCCCGCGTGATCTGCACGTCATGGACGTGGCTTTCCTTCAAACCCGCCCCGGTGATGCGGACGAAATTGCAGTTCTTGCGCATCTCTTCCACGGTGCGGTTGCCGGTATAGCCCATTGCGGCGCGCAGGCCGCCCACCAGCTGGTGCAGCACCGCCGCCGCCATGCCTTTGTAAGGCACCTGCCCCTCGATCCCTTCCGGCACCAGTTTGTCGCTGGCCGCATCCTTCTGGAAATAGCGGTCGGCAGAGCCGCGCGCCATGGCGCCCAGACTTCCCATGCCACGATAGCTTTTGAAGCTACGCCCCTGATAAAGAATGACTTCTCCGGGGCTTTCATCGGTTCCGGCGATCGCCGATCCGACCATTGCGCAGGATGCCCCCGCCGCGATGGCCTTGGCGAAATCGCCGGAAAACTTGATGCCGCCATCGGCGATCACGGGCATGTCCCCGGCGGCCGCGGCGCTTTCCATGATCGCGGTCAGTTGCGGCACGCCGACGCCCGCGACGATCCGCGTGGTGCAGATCGACCCCGGCCCGATGCCGACCTTGACCGCGTCGGCCCCGGCGCCCAGAAGCGCGCGCGTCGCCTCACCCGTGGCGACGTTGCCCGCGATCACCTGCACGCTGTTCGACAGCGCCTTGACACGCTCCACCGCGCGCGCGACGCCCTCGGAATGGCCATGCGCGGTGTCGATGACGACAAGGTCCACGCCCGCCTCGATCAGGGCCTGGCTGCGTTCAAAGCCCGCATCGCCGACGGTGGAGGCGGCGGCAACCCGCAGCCGCCCCAGATCGTCCTTGCAGGCATGGGGGTTCAGCACCGCCTTTTCGGTGTCCTTCAGCGTCAGAAGGCCGGTCAGCTTGCCCGCGCCATCGGTGACCAGCAGTTTCTCGATCCGGCGCGCCTTCATCAGGCTTTTCGCCTCATCCAGATCCACCGGCTCGCGCAGCAGCGCCAGATCCTCACCAGTCATCACAACGCTGACCGGGGTCTTGTCGTCAGAGGCGAAGCGCATGTCGCGATTGGTGACAATCCCCACCACACGACCGACTTTGTCCACGACAGGGAAACCCGTGACGTTGTAGCGTTCCTGCAATTGGCGCGCGTCGCCGACGGTCTGGTCGGCGGTGAGCGTGATCGGGTTGTAGACGATCCCGCTTTCAAAGCGCTTCACGCGGCTGACCTGCGCGGCCTGTTCCTCAACCCCCAGGTTGCGGTGGATGACGCCGATCCCGCCCGCCTGGGCCATGGCGATGGCCATGCGCGCCTCGGTCACCGTGTCCATCGCCGAGGACAGAAGCGGGATGTTCATGCGGATCGAGCGGGTGACGAAGGTCGACGTATCGGCATCGGACGGCAGCACGTTCGATGCCGCGGGAACCAGAAGAACATCGTCGAATGTGAGAGCCTCGCGAATCTCCATGGCGCACCTCATTGGGGGAGTTTTCGTTTGGCGCTTCCCTGTTTCACGGGATGGGGCGAAGCGCAAGGGCAAAACCGAAAATCCTGCGGTTGCCCTTGCGCCCGACCGCAGGATGATGATCGTGGGGGGCGGCGAACGGGGGGACAGGATGCGCGTTGCGGTGGTTCACAACATTGACCCGTCCGATATGGGACAGGTCGGGGTCGCGCTGACGGAGGCGGGCGTGGAGGTGGTCGAATATCACCCCCATCGCGACGGTGTTTTGCCGACGCTGGCCGAAGGTTTCGACGGGCTGGCGGTCCTTGGCGGCGAACAGTCGGCGCTGGACGACGACCGCCACCCCTACCTGCCCGCGCTGGCCGCACTGATGGCCGAGGCGGCCGCAGGGGCGCGCGCGGTGCTGGGTATCTGCCTTGGCAGTCAGGTCCTTGCGCGCGGGCTGGGCGGGGAAAACAGCCTTGGCACCGCGCCGGAATTCGGCTGGACGGAAATCGGGCTGACCGAGGCCGGGCGCGCCGATCCGGTACTGTCCGCGGCCGGGCCGTCCTTCCGCAGCTTCGAATGGCATTCCGACACCTTCACCCTGCCGCCCGGTGCGGAGCGGCTAGCAACGGGTCAGGTCGTGCCGATGCAGGCCTATCGCTGGGGCCGCGCCGCCTATGGGATGCAGTTCCACTTCGAGGCCAACCGCAGCGTCGTGCGCGCCTGGACCGAGGGGTTCGCCGGGGCGGTGGCGCGGATGCGGCCCGACTGGACCGACCGCTACCCGGACGAAGAGGCCGCCCATGGCGCGGCGGCCGATGCGGCGGGGCTGGCCATCGCGCGGGCCTGGGTCAGGCGGCTCTGACCCCTGCCCTCAGGCAATCGCGGCGTTGGTCTTGACGGCAAGCTGCCCCTTGGCCCAGGCCTGCACCACCTTGAAGGCGATGGCCGGGATCACGATGGTCGCGACGGTCAGCAGCGCCAGCCCCGGCCAGCGCCACGCCCCGCCCAGCACCAGCCAGAGCGAGGCGGTCGCGGCGATGGGAAAGGTGAAGGCACCCCAAAGCGCGGAAAACCCCGACTCCGTCAGCCAGCGCAGCCGTGCCAGCATCCACAGCACGATCAGCCCGGCGATGCCCGCGCAGCCCATGGTGACGGCCTCCATCCCCAGCCCCTTCGCGACAAGGCCCAGCAGCGCCACAGGCGCGAGGTGAATGGCCAGAAGCGGGCGCAGCGGCGCAGGCACATCCTCACGCACGAACTGCTCGATGCTGACCGCCCAGATGAAGGCCGCCATCAGCGCGGAAAGGCCGAAGAGGATCAGCGCCATCGCCTCGTATCCCAGCCCTACGGCGGCCAGCGCGGCGATGATGTAGCCGACAAAGTTCAGATGCCAGACCGGCGTCACACGCCGCTGCGGCGCCGGGCCGGTGGCAAGGACATAGATCAGAACCAGCACGAAGATGCTGTGGACCGCCAGCCCGGCCATGAGAATCGCGCGCGCCGAGGCCGCGTCATAGGGCGTGACGGTCATCGCCAGAAGGTAGATGCACAGCACCGCCGTGCCGACCCCCGCGCGCCCCGGAAGAATCCTCAGATCCTCGGCCAGGACGGTCGGGCGGCGCATCAGCTTCACGGCGTAAGCCATCGCCGCAAAAAGGAAAAGCAGCGTCGTGGCGCCAAGGATCGCCTCGCTCAGCCCGTCGGGCAGGCCAAAAACCGCGATACCCCGCCGCCAGGCGATGCCAAGGCCGAAAAGCCCCATGATTGACGGAAAGATGGCCGGAGGCGTGCGCCGCCACAGACCGGGCGGCGTGGGTGCCGGTGGGTGAAATGCCATATCTGCCTGCCCCTTGTCGATTTTTCTTCATCTTGCATGGAACGGCTGAGTCGGACGAGCGGCAAATTGTCCGGTGGCCCGAAAACTTGCGCGCTGACGCAGAGGGGCCGCGCATCGGGGGCGCTGGACAATGGCGCGGCAAGCGGCGATCAGGGGCGCATGTTTCGTGGTGCGCCCTCTTACCAGACCGACAACCGGCCGCTTGCCGCCGCGCTGTGGATGAGCTGTTCGATCTTCGGCTTCTGCGCGCTGGCGGTTTCGGGCCGTCAGATCGCGCGGGACCTCGATCCGTTCGAGATGATGCTCTACCGCTCGTTGATCGGCTTCGTTCTGGTGCTGGCGGTCGTTGTCGTCTCGGGGCGGATGGCAGAGATCACCACCCGCAGGCTTGACCTGCAAATCATCCGCCATGGCATCCATTTCGCCGGGCAGGTCCTGTGGCTGATCGCGCTGATGCTGATCCCGATGGCGCAGCTTTTCGCGGTGGAGTTTTCCTCGCCCATCATCGTGGCGCTGCTGGCGCCGCTTTTCCTGTCCGAACAACTCACGCGGCGGCGGCTGGTGGCGGCGCTGATCGGGTTTTCCGGCATCCTGATCGTCGCGCGGCCCTTCGGCGCCGATGGCCTGTCCTTCGGACTTCTGGTGGCCTTGGGCTGCGCGGTCAGCTTTGCGGGCGCGGCGATCCTGACGAAACGGCTGACGCGGATCGTCTCGGTCTTCTGCATCCTCTTCTGGCTGACGCTGACGCAGAGTGTTTTCGCGCTGATCTCGGCCGGGTGGGACGGTGACATCGCCCTGCCCTCGGCCCCTGTCGTACCCTGGGTCCTCGTGATGGGCGTGTCCGGCATCGTCGCGCATCTGGGCCTGACCAAGGCGCTGTCACTGGCGCCCGCCACCATCGTGACCCCCATCGACTTCCTGCGCCTGCCGCTGATCGCGATCATCGGGATGCTGTTTTACGCCGAACCCTTCGACCGCTGGGTCATCGTCGGCGGCGCGGTGATCTTCGGCGCCAACTGGCTGAACCTGCGGGCCGAAAGCCGGGGCAAACCGGCCACAGACCGCACGGTTTAGCCCGCTACGCAGCGTCACGAATTGACGCAGGCCTCTGCCCGCGTCACTCTGACGCAATCAAGAACCAACACGTTAGGGATGAGTGTGATGGGACGTGTTCTTACGACTGCGAGTATCCTCGCGCTTGGTGCCGGCTCCGCCCTTGCGGGGGGGATCGAGCGTTCAAACCAGTCTGTCGCGCCGCTGTTCAAAAGCGGGAATTACATGGAGTTCAGCCTCGGGAGCTTTCAGCCCTCGGTCAGCGGCGTCTTCATGGGCGCGGTCTCCAGCGGCGACATGGCCGGGGACTATGTGACCTATTCCTTCGCCTACAAGCGCGCGCTGAGCGATCAGCTTGACATGGCGGTGATCGTGGACCAGCCGATCGGGGCGGATGTCAGCTATCCGACGGGGACCGGCTATCCGTTCACCGGCGCGACGGCCGAGGTGAAGTCCACGGCCGTCACCGGCCTTCTGCGCTATCGCTTCCCCAGCAATTTCAGCGCCTATGGCGGCCTGCGTCTTCAGTCGACCGATGCCTCGCTGAACCTGCCCTCGGGCGGTGGCCCCTACGCGCTGAGCGTCGATCGGCAGAACGATCTGGGCTATGTCCTGGGCGTGGCGTATGAAAAGCCGGACATCGCGCTGCGGGTCTCGCTGACCTACAATTCGGCGATCACGCATACCTTCACCGACAATTCGGCCAACCCCTTCGATGTGGAGATCCCGCAATCGGTGCATCTGGAGTTCCAGACCGGCATCGCCAAGGACACGCTTCTGTTCGGCTCGGTCAAATGGCGTGAATGGACGCGCTTCAACATCGCGCCGCCGGAATATCCCGCGAACCCGCTGGCCGACGGCAAGAGCAACGTGCTGACCTATACGCTGGGCCTTGGCCGCAAGTTCAACGAAAACTGGTCCGGCGCGGTCGTGCTTGGCTATGAACCGAAGGCAGGCGTGCCGGTCGGCAACCTTGCCCCGACCGATGGCTACAAGAGCATCGCGCTGGCCGCGACCTACAAGGTCGACAATGTCGAGATCACCGGCGCCGTCAGCTATTACGACATCGGCGATGCGACGACGACCAGCATCGGCTCGCAGTTCAAGGGCAATGACGGCATCGGCGTCGGCATCCGCGTCGGCTATACGTTCTGAGCTTTCGGTCACCGACCGACGGACGGCCCCGCCATCGCGCGGGGCCGTTTCCGTTTCGCCTATGCGCAAGTTCCGGGTGGCGGGGGGCTGCGGGCGCGGGTAGCAACGCGCCATGACACGGAATATTCCCCAACAGAACCTCTCCCCCCGCGCCTGGGCGCTTCTCCTTCTGCTTGCGCTGATCTGGGGCGGATCGTTCCTGTCCAACCGCGCGGCGCTGGAAGAGGTCGGCGTGCTGACCACCGTTGCCTTCCGGGTCGGGGGCGCGGCGATTGTCCTCTGGGGCTGGATCTTCTGGCGCGGGCTGGCGCTTCCGGGCGGGCGCCATGCCGGGCGGTTCCTGATCATGGGGCTTTTGAACAACGTGATCCCCTTCACGCTGATCGTCTGGGGCCAGACGCAGGTGGAATCGGGCCTTGCCGCGATCCTCAACGCGGCGACGGCGATCTTCGCGGTCCTGCTGTCGGCGCTGGTCTTCGCGGATGAGAGGCTGACCCTGCGCAAGGGGCTTGGCGTCGCGCTGGGCTTCACCGGCGTGGCGATGGCGATGGGGGTGGGCCATCTTTTCGCGTTCGATCCCCGGTCGCTGGGGCAGATCGCGATCCTCGGGGCCTGCCTCTCTTACGCCTGTGCGGCGGCCTATGGGCGCGTGGCGCTGAAGGGCCTGCGGCCCGAGGTGTCGGCGGCGGGGATGGTGACGGGCGCGGCGCTGGTGATGATCCCGCTGGCGCTTTGGCGCGAGGGGGTCCCGACGTTCGGCTACGCCCCCGCGACATGGGCGGCGCTGGCCTACCTTGCGCTGATGGCCTCGGCGCTCGCCTATCTGCTGTACTACGCCGTCCTTCAGGTCGCGGGCGCGGGCAATCTCAGCCTTGTCACGCTGCTGATCCCGCCCTTTGCCATCGCGCTGGGCGCACTGGTCTATGGCGAGGCGCTGCCGCTGACGGCCTATCTGGGTTTCGGCATCCTGGCGCTGGGCCTGCTGATCCTTGATGGCCGCATCGGGCCGAAACGCCGCGCCCGGACACAAGAAAGCGCGTGAAATCCGTTCCGGTTCCGGCTAAAGCGTTTCGGGTTTGCATTGAGAAAGTAAGTATCAGAATTCGAACAAAATAAGTTCGATTTCTGATTCACTGCAAACCCGAAATGCTATAGTCAGGCGCCGACCAACCGGGATGGGACCGATGATCTATCAAAACGCTTCCGACTGGCGCGCCGCGCCGCGCAAGAAGGTGCTTCTCTTTGGCATGTCGGGGCTGGGCAAGACCCATGTCTCCAACCTTTTGCGGGCGGCGGGGGACTGGTTCCACTACTCGATCGACTACCGGATCGGCACCCGCTACATGGGCGAATATATCTCGGACAACTTCAAGCGCGAGGCGATGAAGGTCCCGCTCCTGCGGGAGCTTTTGCTGACGGATTCCGTCCATATCTCTTCCAACATCACCTTCAACAACCTCGCGCCGCTCTCGACCTATCTCGGCAAGCCGGGCGATCCGGCGAAGGGTGGCGTGCCTTTCGCAGAATACCTGCGCCGTCAGGATCAGCATCGCGGGGCCGAAATCTCTGCCCTGCTTGATACGCCGCGCTTCATCGACCGCGCGCGGGAGCTTTACGGCTATGACAATTTCGTCTGCGATTCCGGCGGCTCGATCTGTGAGGTGGTCAACCCCGACGATCCGGCCGACCCGGTGCTGACGGCGCTGTCGGACAACCTGCTTCTGGTCTGGATCGAGGGGACAGAGGCCAACACCGCCGACCTGATCCGCCGCTTCGACCGCGCGCCGAAGCCGATCTATTACCAGCCGGAATTCCTGAACACGATCTGGGCGCGCTACCTGGACGAAAACAACCTGACCGAAGACAAGGTCGATCCCGACGCCTTCCTGCGCTGGGGCTATTCCCAGGTCCTCGCCCATCGCCAGCCCGCCTATGCGGCGATGGCGCGGAACTGGGGCGTCGCGGTTCCGGCGGCCGAGGTCGCGCGCATCCAGAGTGCGGCGGAGTTCGACGCGCTGATCGCCAAGGCCCTTGAGGCGCGCGGCTGACCGCTCTATCTCCGGGACATCACAGGAGAAATCAGATGCCCATCACCCTGCCCGAGACGCTTCCCGCCTTTGACGTGCTGTCGAAGGAAGGCGTCATGGTGATGTCGCCCGCCCGCGCCAGCCATCAGGACATCCGGCCCCTGCGGATCGGCCTTCTGAACCTGATGCCGAAGAAGATCCAGACCGAAAACCAGTTCGCCCGGCTGATCGGCGCGACGCCCCTTCAGATCGACTTTCAACTGATCCGCATGAGCGAGCATCAGGCCCGCAACACCGCCGCCGAACATATGGAGGCCTTCTACCGCCCCTTTCAGGAGGTGAAGGAGGAAAAGTTCGACGGCCTCATCATCACCGGCGCGCCCATCGAACACCTGCCGTTCGAAGAGGTGACCTATTGGGACGAACTTTGCGAGGTGATGGACTGGACCCAGACCAACGTGCATTCGACCTTCGGCGTCTGCTGGGGCGGGATGGCGATGATCAACCATTTCCATGGCGTGAAGAAATACCTTCTCGACCACAAGCTTTTCGGCTGCTACCGCCACACCAACCTTGCCCCGCAAAGCGGCTATCTGCGCGGCTTCTCCGACGATTTCGTGATGCCTGTCAGCCGCTGGACCGAGATGCGGCGGGACGAGATCGAGGCGGCGGGTCTGCGGCTTCTCCTGAACTCGGATGAGGTCGGCCCGGCGCTGGTCGAGGATCCCGGCCACCGGGCGATCTATGTCTTCAACCATTTCGAATATGACAGCGGCACCCTGAACGAGGAATATCAGCGTGACCTTGCGAACAACCAGGTCGCGGGCGCCTCGATCCAGATCCCGGTCAACTACTTTCCCGGCGACGATCCGTCACGCCGGCCGCTGAACCGCTGGCGCAGCCATGCGCATCTGCTTTACGGCAACTGGATCAACGAGATCTATCAATCGACCCCGTTCGAGATGGACCGGATCGGCCAGACCGCGCGCTGACGGCGCGGCGGGGCGTTGCGCCGCCGGGCCGGATCGCCATACTGCGTTCAACCGACAGACCGAGGACACCGCCATGGCGACATCGAAATCCGGCAAGGACGGGGCCGCCGCGCCCGATATTCCCTTCGTCGGCGACATCACCGCGTTTCTGGAAAACGATGCCCCCGCCGCAATCCGCAAGGCCATCGAGAAGGCCGGCAAGGACGACATGCTGTCCGACAGCTACCCCTATGACGAAGAGATGAAGGGGAAGGCATACGACAAACAGATGGAGCGCTTGCAGGTGGAGCTTGTGAAGATGCTCTATGACCTGCGCGAAAAGGGCAAACGGCTTTGCGTGTTGTTCGAGGGGCGCGATGCGGCCGGCAAGGGCGGCGCCATCGAGCGGCTGCGCGAGAACCTGAACCCGCGCAATGCCTATATCGTCGCGCTGCCGAAACCCACCGACCGCGAGGCGACGCAGTGGTACTTCCAGCGCTATATCGACTGGCTTCCGGCGGCGGGCGAGGTCGCGCTTTTCGACCGGTCCTGGTACAACCGGGGCGTGGTCGAAAAGGTTTTCGGCTTTTGCACGGACGATCAGAGGGAGCTGTTTTTCAAGCAGCTTCCGGGGTTTGAGAAGATGCTGGTCGATGAGGGGATCATCCTCGTCAAACTCTGGTTGAACGTCGGGCGGGCCGAGCAGCTTCGCCGTTTCCTCGCGCGCGAGAACGACCCGTTGAAACAGTGGAAGCTGAGCTGGATCGACGTCGAGGGGCTGAAGAAATGGGATGCCTATACGGATGCGATCCGTGAGACGCTGGAACGCAGCCATTCCGATGTCGCGCCCTGGACGGTGATCCGCGCCGATGACAAGAAGCGCGCCCGCATCGCCGCCATCCAGACCGTGCTGAACGCCGTCGACTATGCCCGCAAGGACGCAAAGGCCATCGGCAAGGTTGATGGCAGCATCTGCGGCGGGCCGAAGACGCTCGATGCCTAAACGGGGCTATCACCACGGCAACCTGCGTCAGGCGCTGATCGAGGCGACGCTGAAGCTGATCGAGGCGCAGGGGCCGCAGGGCTTTACCCTTTCGGATGCCGCGAAATCGGCGGGCGTCACCCCGGCGGCCGTCTATCGCCATTTCGCCGGGCGCGACGACCTGATCGCCGAGGTGGCACGCCAGGGCTTTGCGATCTTCGCCGACCTTCTGGACCATGCCTATGACGGCGGCCGCCCTTCGGCGCTTGCGGCGTTCGAAGCGACGGGGCGGGCCTATCTGGCCTTCGCGCGCAAGTTTCCGGGCCATTATCCGGCGATGTTCGAAAGCGGCATCTCGCTGAATTCCAACCCCGATCTGGCCCGATCCGCCGAGCGGGCGCGCGGGGTCCTTCTGCGCGCGGCCGAGGAACTGTCGAAGCACATCCCCGAAGGCCGCCGCCCGCCCGCCTCGATGTTCGCCGCCCATATCTGGGCGATGAGCCACGGCGTGGTGGAACTCTTCGCGCGCGGCCAGCCGGGGACACGCTCGCCCTATTCGCCCGAGGATCTGCTGGAAAGCGGGATCGGCATCTACCTGCGCGGCCTCGGCCTCGTCCCGCCCGACGCCTGAGACAAGAATTGTCACCGCGACAATTTTGCGCTGCCTCGGGTCCTTGTGGGCCGCGTGGCGCGGGGCTAGGGAGTCAGTCATGTCCACCGCAACCCCCGATCTGCCGCAGGATGACGACGCGCGCGCGCGCCGCAATGTGCTGGTCCTGATCGCCGCGCAGGCGATCCTTGGCGCGCAGATGCCGATGATCTTCGTCGTCGGCGGGCTGGCGGGGCAGATGCTGGCCCCGAACCCCTGCTGGGCAACGCTGCCGATTTCGATGATCGTGCTGGGGTCCATGCTGTCGGCCACGCCGATGTCGGCGCTGATGGGGCGTTTCGGGCGGCGTGTCGGATTCTGGATCGGCACGGCGGCGGGGGCGGCAGGGGCCACGATCGCGGCCTATGGCCTGTCGATCGGGTCCTTCTGGGTCTTCCTTCTCGGCTCGCTTGTCACCGGCACCTATATGTCGGCGCAGGGCTTTTACCGCTTCGCGGCGGGCGACATGGCCTCCGACGCGTTCCGGCCCAAGGCAATCTCATGGGTCATGGCGGGCGGGCTTGTTTCGGCCGTGATCGGCCCGCAACTGGCCACCGCGACGGCGGATGCGCTGCCGGTCGCCTTCTACGGCACCTATCTGGCGGTGATCGCGCTGAACGTCGTCGGCGCGTCCCTGTTCTTCTTCCTCGACATCCCGCGCCCGATGCCCGAGCCGGGCGGCGTGACGCTGGGCCGCAGCCGGGGGGAATTGCTGCGCCAGCCGATGATCCTTGTCGCGATGATCTGCGCCATGGTCAGCTATGCGCTGATGAACCTTGTGATGACCTCCACCCCGCTGGCGGTCGTCGGCTGCGGCTATGACACCGACGATGCGGGCCATATCGTGACCGCGCATGTTCTGGCGATGTATATCCCGTCCTTCTTCACCGGCCACCTGATCGCGCGCTACGGCGCGCCGCTGATCGTGGGCATCGGCCTGGCGATCCTTGCCGCCGCCGGCGCTGTGGCGCTGTCGGGGGTGGAACTGGAACAGTTCTTCATCGCGCTGGTGCTGCTGGGGATCGGCTGGAACTTCGGCTTCATCGGCGCGACGGCGATGCTGTCCTCGGCCCATGAACCGCATGAGCGGGGACGGATTCAGGGGATCAACGACCTGATCGTCTTTGGCGGGGTCACCTTTGCCTCGCTCTCCTCCGGGGGCTTGATGAACTGCTCCGGCACAAGCGTCGTTGCGGGCTGGCAGGCGGTGAATATCGCGATGCTGCCCTTCCTCGTGCTGGCGGGCGGGGCGCTGATCTGGCTGGTGATGCGTCCGCGCGAGGCGTGAGGGCCGTGGCTCGGGGGCCAGCCCCCGCACCCCCGGAGTACTTTTGCAACAAAGAAGTCAGAACGTGCCGGTGAGCGCGCGCCAGAGGAGTGTGGCGCGTTTGCGGAAATCGGAGGGCGCCAGCGCCCCGTTCGCGATCCGGGCGGGGCCGCGTTCCGCCAGACGCAGGGTCGCGGCGGCGGTGGCGCCGGGCCAGAGCGCGGGGCGCGCGCGCGCGGGAATGCCGGTGGCGCGGGCGCGGGCGATTCGGGCGCGGCCCTCGGCGGCCAACGCCGCAAGGGTGGCGGGGCGCCCGTCGGTGAAGGGGAAGCGGCCGCGCGCCTCAAGCTCCGGCGCGGCGCGGAACCATTGGGCAAGGCCCGCGCCCCAGGCGAAATCGCGGATCGCCGCTTCGGCATCGGGCGCGGTGCCAAGCGCGCGGGCGGCGGCCCAGGCGAGGTTGCCGGAGGTGGCGTCGAGATAGGCATCGAAGGCGGCGCGGTCGGCGAACGGTTCCGCCCAGCAATCCCAGCGCCGCGCCTCGGCAAGGTTCTGGAGCAGCCGCGCGATGTCGGGGTCGGTGCGCAGGATCGGGGCCAGCGCCTCGGTCACCGCGTGGCCGCTGCGGTCGCGGCCTTCGGCCAGTTCCCCCAGCGTGTCGATCCACCATTGCAGCCGCATCTCGGCCACCATCGGTTCGGACGAGGCCCAGGGCGCGCGGGCGATTTCAAGGTTCACGGCATAAAGCGGCCAGAGGTGCGCGCGGGCGGCAGGCGGCGCGGCCATGGTGGCGGCAAAACGGTCGGGATCGCCCTTTTCCACCCGTTCCGCGCAGGCCATCAGGCTCATCCCGCCTGCATCCTGTCGCGAACAAGCTTCCAGATGATCGCGTCCAGCAGCGCCTCAAACGACGCATCCACAATGTTCGGGCTGACGCCCACCGTGGACCAGCGATGGCCCGCGCTGTCCTCGCTGTCGATGATGACGCGGGTGACGGCCTCGGTCCCGCCCTGGGTGATCCGCACCTTGAAATCGACCAGTTTCATGTCGTCGATGCAGGCCTGATAGGGGCCAAGATCCTTGCCAAGCGCCTTGGCGAGCGCGTTGACCGGGCCGCGATCCGATCCGCTTTCATCCATGCTTTCGCTGACCGACAGCACCTTCTGCCCGCCGATCTTGACCACCACGACCGCCTCGGACAGCGTCACCATCCGGTCGTATTTGTTCTTCCGCCGCTCCACCGTCACGCGGTAGCGCTTGACCTCGAAGAAATCGGGCAGAAGCCCCAGTTCGCGGCGCGCGAGCAACTCGAACGAGGCCTGCGCGCCGTCATAGGCATAGCCCTGATCCTCACGCGCCTTGATCTCGTCAAGGATGCGGGCGAGCGCGCTGTCCTTCGGGTCCACCGCGATCCCGGCGGCGGCGAGGCGGGCGCGCAGGTTCGACTGCCCGGCCTGGTTCGACATCGGGATCAGCCGGTCATTGCCGACCAGCCCCGGGTCGACATGTTCGTAGGTCGAGGGGTCTTTCAGGATCGCGCTGGCATGAAGGCCGGCCTTGTGAGCAAAGGCCGAGGCGCCGACATAAGGCGCGCTGCGCAAGGGCACGCGGTTCAGGATGTCGTCGAGCATCCGGCTCGCCTTCGTCATCCCTTTCAGCGCGTCCATCGTGATGCCGGTGTCGAACGCGCTGGCATAGGGCTCCTTCAAGAGCAGTGTCGGGATCAGGCTGGTGAGGTTGGCATTGCCACAGCGTTCGCCAAGCCCGTTCAGCGTACCCTGGATCTGGCGCGCGCCCGCGGTGACGGCGGCGAGCGCATTGGCGACGCCAAGGCCCGCATCGTCATGGGTGTGGATGCCGATATGGTCGCCGGGGACGCCCGCCGCGATCACGGCGCGGGTGGCGGCCTGAATGTCGGGCGGCAGGGTGCCGCCATTGGTGTCGCAGAGGACAATCCAGCGCGCACCCGCGTCATAGGCCGCCTTGCAGCAGGCGGTGGCGTAATCCGGGTTGGCCTTCCAGCCGTCGAAGAAATGTTCGGCATCGAAAAGCGCCTCGCGCCCCTTCGCGACGATATGGGCGACGGAGGCGGCGATGTTGTCGAGGTTTTCGTCGAGCGTGATGCCGAGGGCGGTGGTGACGTGGAAGTCATGCGTCTTGCCGACGAGGCAGACGGCGGGGGTCCCGGCGTTCAGGACCGCGGCGAGGACGTCGTCATTATCGGCCGACCGCCCGGCGCGCTTGGTCATGCCGAAGGCGGTGAAGGTGGCGCGGGTCTGGGGCCGGGCCGCGAAAAAGTCGCTGTCGGTCGGGTTGGCGCCGGGCCAGCCGCCCTCGATATAGTCGATGCCGATGCGGTCGAGCGCATGGGCGATCTGGACCTTGTCGGCGACCGAGAACTGCACGCCCTGCGTCTGCTGGCCGTCGCGCAGCGTGGTGTCGTAGAGATAGAGGCGTTCACGGGTCATAGCGCGCCCCCGTTCAGGGCCAGGCGCCTGTCTGTTGGGGCGAGGTCCCGGATCAGGTCCGGGACGGGGGCTGCGCGCCTTCCGGCGACACCGCGCCCTGCCCCCATCGCGCCCCGGCCCCCGCGCCGGGGCCTCTGTTTCAGCGGGAGGAGGTCCCGGATCGGGTCCGGGACGGGGGTTGCAACGGCTCTTCCCGGTTCGCCTGCGAACCGGTTCGCCCCCGACCCGCCCCCGACCAAGCGCGCGGCAAGGCCGCGCGCAGCGCCCGTCCCGTCGCTCAAGCGAACCGCGAATGTGAAAGCCTGCCCCGGTTCGCCTGCGAACCGGTTCGCCCCCGACCCGCCCCCCAGGGCGGGGGCGAAATCGCCCCCACCCTCGGGCCGGGGGCAAACCTGTGTTCGGCGCGGAACGGACGTTGCGGAGGTCATTTCAGGGCCTCCAGCTTGGCGGGGTCGAAGTCTCCTTCAATGTGCGCTGTGCCAGACGACGTTCCATCCTTTGATTTAGACACTTCAAATCTCAGCCCAATCAGTTCGGCGGATCGCTTTAGGTCATCCGCTTGGCTCCACTTTGCTTCCCACCGCAATGTCATCCAGCGGCGAAGAAGGTTGTGAATTGCGGTGACGGTATCTTCGGAGAAATGTCCCCATCCGAGGCTTCCTACCGTTGCGTTGTAGTCCAGCCACTCAACGAGATCACGCCGCTCGAAGGGTGTTGCCCAACTGGCCGATTTCAAGGCAAGCAAATCGAAACCTAGAAGCTTGGCAGATGCGGTAAGTTCCGCATATGAGCCGCCACTAAAGAGCTCGTGAAGCTTCGTGATTGCCAACGAGGTGTTTAAGTCATCAGCTAGTGCCGCGATTACCTCAGCATTTGGTACCTGTGCGGATTGTTCTGCAACGCTGATCCAATCGCGAAGGGTGCGTATCGCCTCTCTAGACTTCGGCAAAGTCCAGTCCATCGGCTTCGAATAATGCGTCGACAGGAACACGAACCGGATCACCTCGCCCGGTATCCCCTTGTCCAGCAAATCCCTCACCGTGAAGAAGTTGCCGAGCGATTTCGACATCTTCTTGCCCTCGACCTGCAACATCTCGTTATGCATCCACACCTTGGCGAATTCCGCCTCGGGGTGGGCGCATTTCGACTGGGCGATCTCGTTCTCGTGGTGGGGGAATTGCAGGTCGATGCCGCCGCCGTGGATGTCGAAACTGTCGCCCAGCAACTCATGGCTCATGGCCGAGCATTCGATGTGCCAGCCGGGCCGCCCCCGGCCCCAGGGCGACTCCCAGCCCGGCAGGTCGGCGTCGGAGGGTTTCCAGAGGACGAAGTCCATCGGGTCCTCCTTGAAGGGCGCGATCTCCACCCTTGCCCCGGCGATCATGTCGTCGACCGTGCGCCCCGACAGCTTGCCGTAGCCCTGATAGGACCGCACCCGGAACAGCACATGGCCGTCCTTGGCATAGGCGTGACCGCTGGCGATCAGCCCCTCGATCATGCCGATCATCTGGCCGATGAAATCGGTCGCGCGCGGCTCCACCGTCGGGCGCAGCGCGCCAAGCGCGTCCATGTCGGCGTGGTACCAGCCGATCGTCTCCTCGGTCCGCTCGCGGATCAGCTCCTCAAGGCTGCGCGGGTCACCGGCCGCCTTGCGCCGCTGCGCCTCGGCGTTGATCTTGTCGTCGACATCGGTGAAGTTGCGCACATAGGTGACGTGGTCCGCGCCATAGACATGGCGCAAAAGCCGGTAGAGCACGTCGAAGACGATCACCGGGCGGGCGTTGCCCAGATGGGCGCGGTCATAGACGGTGGGGCCGCAGACATACATCCGCACGTTGTCCGGGTCGATGGGCGTGAAGACCTCTTTCTTGCGGGTCTTGGTGTTCGTCAGCCTGATCTCGGTCATGCCTTTTCCTTCGCGCGCGCGTCCCGGCGGCGGGCTTAGCAGTCTCTTTTCAGCTTGGAAACAGAAAGAACGGCCCGCCTGACGATGTCAGCCGGTAATGCAGCAGGTGATGATGCGATGCGTTCTCATACCCGACGTGATAGCGCCTGCCTTCCCGTCATGCAAAGGCTTTCCGCGCCGCCTGTCCCGTGGCATCCTTGGCGGATGATCCGCGCCGCAACCCGTGCCATCTGCGAAACGCTGCCTGGGGCCGACGTCTCGGACCCCTGGGGTGGCGGGCATGATGCCTGGAAGGTCGGCGGCAAGATGTTCGCCTGTATCGGCGCGGTGCAGACCGGGCTTTCGGTCAAGACCGACAGTGTCGAGACGGCGGAAATGCTGATCGAGGCCGGGGTGGCCGAACGCGCGCCCTATTTCCACCGCTCCTGGGTCTATCTGCCCGAGGGGACGGCGGAGGATGAGCTGCGCCACCGGCTGTTGCGGTCCTATGACCTGATCCGCGCCGCGCTGCCGAAAAAGGTGCAGGCCGCCCTGCCCCCGCGTGACGGGGGCTGAACGGCCCGGACCCGTGACTATCAGGCGCCGATGCCGGAGAAGGTCTTGCGCGCGTCGGGGCCAAGGCCCAAGAGGCCGCGGATCGTCAGCGCGACGTTGTTGGAGATCTGGCTGCGCTGGCTTTGCCCCGCCGCCCGTGCGCGCGCCATCTGGGCGCCGGTCATCGCCGGGAAAGAGGCTTCGACGAATTCCGGGCCGTAAAGCACCGCGCCGGTGCGGGCATCGCGGATCGTCATGTTGAATTCGACGTTGTGAACCCCCGCCGGTGCCTTCGCCTCGGCCAGCATGGTCATGGCATGGAAGCGGACCATCGTCGCCTCGATCGTGACCGGGCGCGACCCGTGCAGCCCCGCCGCGCCCCGCGCGATGGCGCTTTGCATCAGCGCCTCGACCTGTTCATAGCGGTTGCCCGACGGGTCCTCGCGCCAGACGATGTCGGCCTTCGGCACGAAGACTTCCTCTTCCGAGACGACGAGGGAACGCGGCGCGGTGACATGCACCGAGGACAGGCGCCAGTTGGCGGATTGGGCGGCTGGCACCGGGTCGTCATAATAGGTGCGGAACGTTCCCGAACACCCTGCAAGGACCACCAGCGCCATCGCGCTTGCCAGTTTCACCAGTCGATTACCGATACGCATCTTTCGCTCCACTCTATGCCCAAAACGTCGAATCAAACTCTTCGCCGCTGACTATGCGACGATTGCGGAGTTAATTTGGCGTTATCATGCCTTCGGGGCGAGCAATTAACGCCGCGTGGCCCATATGCAACCGAAATTCGCGTCACGGGATCGGGTGTCGTGAAAGAACAACTCCCCGTCGAACGGATCGCAGCGGCATTTGACCTTCGATACCGGATCGGGGATATGACGCCGCAAAGGTTTGACGGAGATCAGTATGCTGCGCAGTCTCGCGCTTGTTCTCGGGTTGGTGTGGCTCTCGGCGCCGGTGCTGGCCAACCCCTATCCGGCGCCTGCGGACGGGGCCGTCACCGACATCGCCGACCTGCTGACGCCCGATGCGGAACGGCGCCTGAACGCGCTGCTGGCGGGCCTGCGCCGCGATACCGGCGTCGAGGCGGCGGTGGTCACCCTGCCGACGCGGAAGGATTACCCGCCGGTCGTCCCGCTTGAAGGGTTCGCGACGCGGCTCTTCAACGGCTGGGGCATCGGCGACCCCGAGCGCAATGACGGTATCCTGCTTCTGGTCCTGCCCGAGGATCGGGAGACGCGGATCGAACTCGGCGCGGGCTATGACCAGGGCTATGACGTCCTTGCGCAGGACATCGTCAGCCGCTGGCTGGTTCCCGCCTTTCGCGAAGGCGATTATTCCAACGGGATCGAGACCGGGATGGAGGCGGTGGCCGACCGCATCGCGCGCCGTCACGCGGCAAGGCTGGCGCCCGAACCCCTGCCCGACCGGCCGGGAACGAACGGCAACAGGATCGGAAGCTGGCTTTTCGGGATCGGCTTTGCCGCCATCGCGGGCTTTGCCCTCTTTGGCCGCAAGATCGGCGACCTTGCCGCCGGGCTGAAGCGTTGCCCCGCCTGCGGGCAACGGACGCTGAACCGCAGCCGCTCTACCATCGTGCATGCCGGTCCGGGGACGCCGGGGACCGCGCGTATCCTGACCGAATGCCGCAATTGCGACCACCGGGAAGAACGCGAGGAGAGGATCGGCGCCAGCGGACGTCAGGGCGGCGGTGGCGGGTTCTCCGGCGGGCGATCCTCGGGCGGCGGCGCCAGCGGGCGCTGGTAGGGCGGAACGGCAAGGGGCCGCCCCGAAGGACGGCCCCATCTTTCAGGATCGCACCGGCAGGATCAGAAGCGGAATCCCACATTCACCGTCGCGGTCGTCGCCTTCAGGTCGACGCCGGTCTTGTCGAAATTGTCGAACTCGTTCTGAAGCACCTCACCCCCGACCGTCCAGCGGTCGTTGATCGCGTATTCGGCGCCCAGACCCGCGAACCAGCCGGTATCGGACAGGCTCGCCCCGCCGATATCGGCCTTGGCATGGGCCGCGCCCGCCGTGGCATAGACCAGCGTCCGGCCCAGATCGGCGCCGGCGCGCAGTTTCAGCCGCGCGATGGAATCGAGGTTGTCCGGCCCGCCGCCCAGATCGACATCGGTCTTGTCCCAGTCAAGCCCGGCCCCCAGCACCCAGTTGCCGAAGTCCCAGTCGTAGCCCGCGCGCACGCCATAGGTCCAGTTGTCGCCGCTGGCGGGGCCATATTCGCCGTCGGCATAACCAAGCTGGGCGCCGACATAGCCGCCGGTCCAGTCCTGCGACGGGGCGATCTGCACCACCGGGGCCATCGGCGCGGGCTCTGTCACCGGCTGGCTGAGGCCGCCTGCAAAGGCGGGAACGCCCATCAGCGCGCCAAAGGCAGTCCCGAGGAGGACGTTCTTCGGAGTATTCATCTCTGTCTCCATTCAATGCTCGTTTATAGTTCTGCATGCGCAACGCGGGACCCCAGCCTCCCGTTCCCGGCCCGACACGCAGGGGTAGAGCTAACGCCCTAACCGCGCGATCCAAGGGGGTCTCACACTGGCGTGAAGAGCGTTGAGGGCGATGTGTGCCAACCCGGCCAGAGCCAGCCGACAGGACGGGCCAGACCCGGCGGAAATCCCCGCTGGACTTCACAATCACGTGGTTCTAGCCTTATCTGAACGGGTGTTCATTTCAGGGGGGATGCGATGCAACTGAAGGATGTACGCGCCATCGTCACCGGGGCCGCCTCGGGCCTTGGCGCGGCGACGGCGGCGGCCTTTCGCGATGCGGGCGCCACGGTCACCATCGCCGACCGGGATGCGGATGCCGGGGCCGCGCAGGCCGACGCGATCGGCGCGGGCTTTGTCGCCGTGGACGTGACCGATGAGGGGTCGGCCAAAGCCGCCATCGACACGGCCGCCGGGGCGATGGGCGGCATCGACGTGCTGGTCAACTGCGCGGGCATCGCCATCGGGGAAAAGACGCTGGGCCGCGAGGGGCCGCATGCGCTTTCCAGCTTTCGCCGGACGGTGGACATCAACCTTGTCGGCAGCTTCAACATGATGCGCCTCGCGGCCGAGGTCATGGCGCGGAATGAGGGGGCGGAGAAGGGCGTGATCGTCAACACCGCCTCCATCGCGGCCTTTGACGGGCAAAAGGGCCAGGCGGCCTATGCCGCGTCCAAGGGCGGCATCGTCGGGCTGACCCTGCCCGCCGCGCGCGATCTGGCCAGCGCCGGCATTCGCGTCTGCGCCATCGCGCCGGGCATCTTCGCCACGCCGATGCTGCGCGGGTTGCCGCAAGAGGTGCAGGACAGCCTCGCGGCGGAAGTGACCTATCCCAAACGGCTGGGCGATCCGGCGGAATATGCGGCCCTCGCCCGCTTCATCGTCGAATGCGGGTATCTGAACGGCGAGGTGATCCGCCTCGACGGCGCGCTTCGGATGCGGTGATGACCCGCCAGAACCGCATCACGCCCGAGGGGGCGATTGTCGCCGATCCTGCGCGGGGGATGTTCATGGGCAATCGTGGGATTCTCCATGACGATATGGGTCGGATCACCGCCCCTTTTCGCCACCGCAACTGGGTGTGTTGTGTGCTGGAATTCAAGGGCCGGGAGCGGAAGCTCATGCAGCCCGGCTGCTATACGGAGTTGTTCTTCCTCGACGAAGCGTTGGCACTCGCGGCCGGTCATCGACCCTGCGCGGATTACAACCGTTTCCGCGAAGCCTGGGCAAAGACGACCGGCAGCAAACCCTCGGCAAAAGAGATCGACGCCACGCTGCATGAGGCCCGCGTGGTCCCGCGCCTGCGCGTACAACGAACGCATGAGGCCGACCTGACCGACCTCCCCGACGGCACCTTCATCCGGGGTGCCAGGACCCCCGCCCTCATCCTCGGCGACCGCCTCCTGCCGTGGTCACCGTCCGGCTACGGTGCAAGCTCACCGCGCCCCGGATCGGGCCGCGTCACCGTCCTGACCCCGGCCCCCACCGTCGCGGTCCTCAAGGCGGGTTACCGTCCCGCCCTGCACCCCTCGGCGTCCTAAAGCATTTCGCGTTTACACTGACTCAGAATTCGAACTTATGTCGTTCTAAGTCTGATGCTTACCGCCTTAACGCAAACCCGAAACGCTTTAACGCCCCTTCCAGACCGGATCGCGCTTTTCGGCGAAAGCGCGCGCGCCCTCAAGCTGATCCTCGGACGAGTAAAGCCGGTCCACGGTCGCCATCTGCCGCTTGGTGATCCGGTTCAGGGCATCCTGGAACCGCATGTCCTCGGCCTCACGCACCACTTCCTTGATCGCGGCATAGACCAGCGGCGGGCCGCTTTCGAGAAGCCGGGCGAGGTCCCAGACCTTCGACAGCAACTCGGCCTGCGTCGTGACCTCCTTCACCAGCCCCCAGCGCAGCGCCTCTTCCGCGTCAAACCAGCGGCCGGTCAGCAGAAGGTCCATCGCGACATGGTAGGGAATGCGCTTCGGCAGCTTGATCGAGGCCGCATCGGCCACCGTCCCCGACCGGATTTCGGGCAGCGCGAATGTGGCAGTGTCGGAACAAAGGATCAGGTCGCACGACAGCGCGAGTTCAAGCCCCCCGCCGCAGCAGATGCCGTTGACGGCGGCGATCACCGGCTTGTTCAGGTTCGGCAATTCCTGCAACCCGCCGAACCCGCCGACGCCATAGTCGCCATCGACCGCATCGCCATCGGCGGCCGCCTTCAGGTCCCAGCCGGGGCAAAAGAACTTTTCCCCCTCCGCCCGCAGTATGCAGACCCGCAGGCCGTCATCGTCGCGAAAATCGCGGAAGGTCAGGCCCATGATCCGGCTCGTCGCAAGGTCGATCGCATTGGCCTTGGGCCGGTCCAGCGTCACCTCTAGGATGCCGCCCTCCCTTCGGGTCCGTATCGGTCCTGCGGTTCTCATCTCCATCTTGGCCATCACAGCGCCTCCCGTATCAATGCGTCCACCGCCACCGCGCCCGAGGGTCGGACGAGGATCGGGTTGATCTCGATCTCTTCCAGCTCCGGCCGCTCCAGCATCATCTGCCCAAGGCCGGCGGCAATCTGCGCCACCGCCATCATGTCGGCCTTTGCCCGCCCCCGGTAACCGTCCAGCAGCGGCCAAAGCTTCAGGCGCCGTATCGCGGTCAGGATCTCATCCTCGCCAACCGGCAGGACCAGCGTCACGGTATCGGCCAGAACCTCTGCCGTCACGCCACCAAGGCCAAGCGTCAGGGTCACGCCATAGACCGGATCGCGGGTCAGGCCGAGAAGGATTTCCGCGACCGCGTCCGTCACCATCTCCTCCGCCAGATAGCCCGTCGCGCCCGGCATCTCCGCCTGACCGTCAAGGCTGTCCAGGCCCAGCCGCACCGCCCCCGCCTCGGTCTTGTGCGCAAAGCCAAGCCCCTTCAGCGCCAGCGGCGGCCTCAGATGGGCGGCCTTGGCGCGCAGGTCATCCAGCGTGGCGCCCAGAACGCCCTTCGGCACCGCCACCCCGGCGGCGTCGAGCAGCCGCTTGCCCTCGCCCTCATCCAGCATCCTTGTGTCACGCGCGGGCTGCACTGCCGCAGGTCGCCACCCGGCCCGCCCGGCCCCGGTCTGCGCCGCCCTCAGCGCCCCCAAAGCCGTCTCCAGCCCCATCAGCGGCGCCACGCCCCGCGCCATCAGCGCGATGGCCCGATCCTCATCGAAATTCTCCGGCAGCGAGGCGACCGGGAAGGCGGGCTTCCCCGTCGCTTCCTGCGCCGCGACGATGGCATCGAGCGCGGGCTGGAACGAGGACGGATCGCAGCGGTCCGGGCGCGGCGGGTCGATGATGTAGATCCCGGCGTCATAGCCCGCCAGCATCGTGGTAAACACATCCGTCGTGCGCGGCCCGTCGCCCCAGATGAAGGTGTGGTAATCGAGCGGGTTGGCGATCGCGACGATGGGGCCAAGGATCTCCCCCAACCGCTGCCGCTGCGCCTCAGAAGGCGGCGGGAAAGCGATGCCGAAAGGCTGCGCGAGGTCTGAAGCCAGCCCCGCCTCACCCCCCGAACAGGACAGCGAACAAAGCCGGGTCCCGATCTGCGGCCCGTGGACATGGAAAATCTTCAGTGTTTCAATGAGTTCCGGCAGGGTGTTCACCTCCGCCACCCCCGCCTGCCGCAAGAAGGCAGACGAGGCAGCACCACCGCCGGCCAGCGCGGCGGTGTGGGAGGCGGCGGCAGAGCGCGACGCCTCGGTCTTGCCCGCCTTGATGCAGACGATCCCCTTGCCCGCCGCCCGCGCGGTCTCTGCCAGCGCGGCAAAGCCCGGCGCGTCGTCGATCCCTTCGACATACATGCCGATGGCGGTGACCCGGTCATCCGCCAAGAGCGCGCCCGCAAGCTCCGCCAGCCCGATCTGCGCGGCATTGCCCAGACAGGCGACATAGGCCACCGGCAGCCCGCGCGCCTGCATGGTCAGGTTGATGACGATGTTGGAGGATTGCGACAGAAGCGCCACGCCCCGCTCCACCCGCCGCCCGCCATGCTGGTCGGGCCAAAGGAGCGCGCCGTCGAGATAGTTGATGACACCGTAACAGTTCGGCCCAAGGATGGGCATTGGCCCGGCGGCCGCAACAAGCCGGTCCTGCAACTCCGGCTCCCCGGCCTCGGTCCAGCCCGAGGCGAAACAGATCGCCCCGCCCGCCCCCATCGCGGAAAGCTGCGCCGCCACATCGACGGTCGCGTGGCGGTTGACGCCGATGAAGGTCGCGTCCGGCGCGGCGGGCAGATCGGCAAGGGTCGCAAAGGCGGGCAGCCCGCCGACCTCGGCCTTCTTGGGATGGATCGGCCAGACCGGCCCGTCAAAGCCCATCTTGCGGCATTGCGCGATGACGTTTTCCGCCCAGACGGACCCCATGACGGCAATCGAGCGCGGGCGCAGAAGGCGGGACAGGTCGCGGGTCATGTCAGACGCCCCGCAGCCGGATAGCGGCCGGGGCGCCGCCCCGGACCCCGGAGTATTTCCGAACAGAAGAAGTCAGCACCCCGCGCGGTCGCCCGAAGCGGGGTGCCTTCTCCTGTTGCGGTCATCGGCGCTCCCGCCTGTACCGCACAGGCAGGCTCGGCGAGGAAGGTTAACATTTCGTTTCTTCTGTTCATAAATACTCCCGCCGGAGGCGCTCCCTTCACGCGCCATGCGCGCGCAGCATCTCGCGGCTGATGATGTGGCGCTGGATCTCCGAGGTGCCTTCCCAGATGCGTTCCACCCGCGCGTCGCGCCAGATGCGCTCCAGCGGCAGTTCGTCCATCAGGCCCATCCCGCCATGGATCTGGATCGCCTCATCGGCGATGAAGGCCAAGACCTCGGTCGCCTTCAGCTTGGCCATCGACATGTCGGCCTCGGTCACCGTGCCTTGGTCGTATTTCCACCCGGCCTCGCGCGTCAGCAGTTCCGCCGCTTTAAGTTCCATCGCCATGTCCGCGAGTTTGAAGGATATTCCCTGAAACTTGCCGATCTTCTGGCCGAACTGCTCGCGCTCTGCCGCGTAGCTGACGGCATGAGCCAGCGCGCGTTCGGCGCGGCCGAGGCAGGTGGAGGCGACCTGAAGCCGGGTCGCGCCAAGCCAGTCATTCGCGACGTCGAAGCCCTTGTGAACCTCACCCAGCACCTGCCGCCGGTTCACCCGGCAATCGTCGAATTCCAGCACCGCGTTGGTGTAGCCGCGATGGGAGACGTTGCGATAGCCCTCGCGGACGGTGAATCCCTTCGTCCCCTTGTCGACGAAGAAGGCGGTGATCTTCTTCTTCGGGCCGCGCGGCGTCTGTTCCTCCCCCGTGGCCATGAAAACGATCGTGAAATCAGCAAGATCGGCGTGGGAGATGAAGTGTTTCGTGCCGTTCAGGATGAAGTCGTCGCCATCCTCGCGGGCGCTCGCCTTCATGCCGCGCAGGTCAGAGCCGGCGCCGGGTTCGGTCATGGCGAGACAGTCCCATTTCTCCCCCCGGATACAGGGATAAAGGTACTTCTCCCGCTGTTCGTCATTCCCGGCCAGAAGGATGTTCGACGGCCGCGCGACGCAGGTCCAGTGCAGCGCGTAATTGGCGCGGCCAAGCTCCTTTTCGTAAAGCAGCCAGGTCAAAGTATCGAGGCCCGCGCCGCCGACCTCCTCGGGCAGGTTCGCTGCATAAAGACCGGCCTCTATCGCCTTGGCCTGCAACTCTTTTATCAGATCCATGCGGAGGTGGCCGGTGCGCTCGACCTCGGCCTCATGGGGATAAAGCTCATTCTCGACGAAGGCGCGGGTCGTCTCGACGATCATCGCCTGTTCTTCGGTCAGTCCGAAATCCATAACCTTACCCCTTTCTTTGCCCGACGTGGCGCCCGGCGCTTTCGGGGCGCGGGAGCGCGGCATGGGCCTCGGCGATGGGTTTCAGCCTTGCCAGAACCTCCGGCGCGGCGGGGCAGGCCTTGCCCGCCTTCATGTCGACGTGCAGCAGCATCTGTTCGACCGTCGCGATGACCGTCTCGCCCTTCAGAATACGAATGAAGGCGTGCAGCCGTTTCTCATCATAGGACAGGACCTGCACCGTACCGGTCAGGTGATCGCCCAGCTTGGCCTCATCCAGGTGGATGACGTGATTCTCGGCGGTGAAGTAGGAATGGCCGCCCGCGACATAGTCCATATCGGCGCCGATCAACCTGAGGAGATTGTCGCAAACCATTGTTCCTGCGAACAGATACCGGCTTTCGGTCATATGGCCATTATAGTCGATCCAGCCCGGCAGGACCTGCATCTGCGCCAGTTCCAGGACCTCTGCCTTCGGCGGTTCCGGCAGCAGCGCGGCAAGGCGTTTGTCATGCTCTTTCAGCACCTTGCCCGCGCCCCAGTCGCGATCCTTCAGGACCCGCATGAAGCCGATGAGGTTGCCGTCGCGGATGCGCTCAAGCTCCCGTATCGTGTACTTGCCGGACTGCGCGTCGGACTGCCCGGCGATCAGGTCGACAAGCTCGTCATTATACTCCGGCACATCCATCAGCTTGGTCCAGGGCCAGGTCAGGCAGGGGCCGAACTGTGCCAGGAAGTGCTTCATCCCGGCCTCGCCGCCCGCGATGCGATAGGTCTCGAACAGGCCCATCTGGCCCCAGCGCAGGCCAAAGCCCATGCGGATCGCCTCATCAATCTCTTCGGTCGTGGCGACGCCGTCCTTGACCAGCCAAAGCGCCTCGCGCCACACCGCTTCAAGGAAACGATCGGCGATATGGGCGTCGATTTCCTTGCGGACATGCAGCGGGAACATGCCGATCTGCCGCAGGATTTCCTTTGCGTTCTCAATGAGTTTCGCATCGGACTTCACGCTTGGCACGACCTCGGCGAGCGGCAGAAGGTAGACCGGGTTGAACGGGTGCGCGACGAAGATGACCGAGGGGTCGGCGGCGCCCTCTTGCAGTTCCGACGGCTTGAAGCCGGAGGTGGAAGAGCCGATGGGGACGCCATGGCTCGATTGCTGGATCTGGGCGAGGATGCGGTGTTTCAGGTCAAGCCTCTCCGAGACGGATTCCTGAATGTATTCAGCGCCTTCCACGGCTTCTGTAATGCTGCCTGCAAAGGTCAGCCGTCCCTCCGGCGGCATCGGCACGTCGGAAAGCGCGGGCAGTGCGGCGCGGGCGTTGGCCAGCACCTCACCAATCTTGCGTTCCGCCTCCGGGTCGGGGTCGAAGACCGCCACGTCCCAGCCGTTCAGGAGGAACCGCGCGGCCCAGCCGCCGCCGATGACCCCGCCCCCGATGATTGCTGCCTTGCGTGCCATATGCACCGTCCCTTCCCTGTTCCGGCCCCCTTCGGGGCGTCGTTCTTTCGTCGTGTCCGCGTAGGTTTTCCGTCGCGACAGCCGGGTTATGCCCGGCCATGTCGCGCGAAGTTTCGTCGCGCCTCAGCCCGCCCGGTCCGCCGCCACCACCGCATCGGTCAGCGCCACCCTCTCGCCCGCGCGGATCACTGCCGGGTCATAGGGCTTGCGGGCGAAGACGCGCTCGACCATCGGGCGGAAAAACTCAAGCGGCAGATCCGCATAGGCGGGGTCGAAGCTTGACTGGTCCCAGCGTTCGCAGAATTCGGCGCAATCGTCGAAATACTGGCTGTCGCGATGGCGGTCCCGTTTGTTCCGGTCGCCGCCGACATGGTGGCCGTAATAGAGCATCTGGAAATCGCCATGTTTCTCCACCACCCAGGCGCATTGCTCGCGCACGAAGGGGCGCAGGATCGTGGCGGCGTATTCGTCGTGGTTATAGGGCGCATAGATGTCGCCGATGTCGTGCAGAAGCGCCGCGACCACCCAATCCTCATCCGCGCCGTCGCGCCAGGCGCGGGTCGCTGCCTGGACGGAATGGCCAAGCCGCGTGATCTGATAGCCGGAAAGGCTGGCGTCGAGGTCCTTCATCGCGGTCAGCAGCCGCTCGGCCGTCTTTTCGGTATAGGCAACCTCATGCGCGGTGAGGAATTCATAATCCTCCCGGTCGCCGTCCTTCATCTGGGTGAACTTGACCTTGTCCATGTCCCGGCCTCCCCCGCCATTCTCACTTCGCCTTCGGCGCCCGTTTCACCAGCCCCAGCTTCGCCCGCACCTCCTCCGGTCCGATCACGCGCGCGCCCATGTTCGTCACGATGGTCGCGGCGCGTTCGACAAGCTGGGCGTTGGTCGCAAGCTGCCCCTTGCCAAGCCAGAGGTTGTCCTCCAACCCCACGCGGACGTTGCCGCCCGCAAGGACGGCGGCGGCGGCATAGGCCATCTGGTTGCGCCCCAGCGCGAAGGCGGAGAAGGTCCAGTCATCGGGGACGTTGTTGACCATCGCCATGAAGGTGTTCAGGTCGTCCGGCGCGCCCCAGGGGACGCCCATGCACAGTTGCACCAGCGCCGGGCCTTTCAGCACGCCTTCCTTCACCAGCTCCTTTGCGAACCAGAGATGGCCGGTGTCGAAGGCCTCGATCTCCGGCTTCACGCCAAGTTCGGTCATCATCGCGCCCATGGCGCGGAGCATGCCGGGGGTGTTGGTCATCACATAATCGGCCTCGGCGAAGTTCATCGTGCCGCAGTCAAGCGTGCAGATCTCCGGCAGGCATTCGGCGACGTGGACGACCCGTTCGGCGGCGCCGATCATGTCGGTCCCCGCCTGCACCGGCAGCGGGCGTTCGGTGGGGCCAAAGACGATGTCGCCGCCCATCCCGGCGGTCAGGTTCAGGACCACGTCGACCTCGCTTTCCCGAATGCGGTCGGTGACCTCGCGGTAAAGCTTCGGGTCGCGCGAGGGTTTGCCGGTTTCGGGGTCGCGGACGTGGCAATGGACGATGGCGGCCCCGGCGCGGGCGGCGTCGATGGCAGAATTCGCGATCTCGGCGGGCGAGCGCGGGACATGCGGGCTGCGGTCCTGGGTGCTGCCCGATCCGGTCACGGCGCAGGTGATGAAAACGTCACGATTCATGGTTAGCGGCATGCGATTCCTCCCGTGATTTCGCAGGAGTATAGCGGCGGCGCGGCGGCCATGTTCACGTTTTACGAAAGCGATTTTGCGAAAGACGTATTTCCTGCGCGTCCCTTGCCCGGCGCCGGGGATCGTTGACGAACCGGACACAATCCCCCTGCCCGGCCGGGTTTGATGGCAACACAGGCAGGGTCATCGCCCAGGTATCTGATTTTCGCGGGAAATCATCTGCCGGATGCGCTACACTTCGCCCATCGGGGTCCGGGAGTCGCGGCCCCTTGGCCCATTGGTCAGAAGAAGGTCTGCCGGATTTCCTGATGATGAAAAAGATTACCGTCGTTTCCCCCTGCTACAACGAAGAAGACAATGTCGAGACCTGCTATGACACGGTCAAGGCGATCTTCGACCGCGATCTGCCCGGTTATGAGCGCGAGCATATCTTTGTCGACAACGCCTCTTCCGACCGGACGGTGGAGATCCTGCGCGCCATCGCCGCGAAGGACCCGTCGGTCAAGGTGGTGGTGAACGCGCGCAATTTCGGCGTCTATCGGTCCACCTTCAACGGGCTGAAGCATTCCACCGGCGACGCCACGCTCTGCATGCTGCCGGTCGATCTTCAGGACCCGCCGGAGCATCTGCCGGAATTCGTGAAGCTGTGGGAATCGGGCTATGACGTGGTCGCGGGCGCGCGATCCACGCGCGAGGAAGGCTTTGTCCTGCGTTCGGCCCGCAAGGCGTTCTACCGGATCATCAACTGGCTGTCGGATTTCGAACTGTCCCCGGACGTGGGCGAATTCCAGCTGGTCGACCGCAAGGTTCTGGACGCAGTGCTAAGCCATAATGACCACTACCCCTATATTCGCGGCATCATCGCCTCGGTCGGGTTCAAGAAGGTCATCATCCCCTACACCTGGAAGGCGCGGAAACGCGGCGTGTCGAAGCACAACCTGATGATGCTGATCGACCAGGCGCTGAACGCGATCTTCGCCTTCACCAAGGCGCCGATGCGGTTCTGCACGCTCGTGGGGTCCGGCATCGCGGTCATGTCGATCCTGTTTTCGGTCTTTTCGGTGCTGGCCTGGTTCGTCGGGCTGGGCGACGCGCCGCGCGGGACGACGACGATCATCGTCGCGCTGTTCTTCCTGTCGGGGGTGCAGCTTCTGTTCATCGGGATGCTGGGTGAATACATCACCGCGATCCACAATCAGGTGCGTGGCGGGCCAAGCGTGATCGAGAAGGAGCGGATCAATATCGACGACACCGTCACCCTTCCGGCCGGAAGCGACCGGGTCACGCCGCTGACGCCGCGCAAAGCATGACCACAGGGCCAGTGCCGGTGCCGCGCCCGCTGGGCCAGGCCGCGACCTTTGGCGCGATCCTCGCGCTGGCGGGGGCGTTCTTCCTGCCCGCGATTGGCATGGCGATGGCCGGGGTGGACCGCTGGGCGCTGGCGGTTCTGGCGGTCGCGCTCTGGACCTTGGGGTTTTCGCTGAAGCGCGGGGCGGCGGCCTTTGGCGGTCTCGCCTTCGTCTTCGTGATCGGCGGGGCCGCGCAGCTTTACCTGACCGAGGCGCTCTGGTTCCCGACGCTGCACCTGCGCCCGAAGGGGCCGGGGGAGTGGCTGGCGGCGGGGCTGATCTTGGCCGAGGCGCTGGTGGTGGCTGGCGTGGCGCTGCGGCTGGGACCGGGGCGGATGATCGCCATGGGCCGGGCGCGGCTGGGTCTGGGGCGGATCGCGCTTTACCTTGCACTGACGACGGTGTTTTCGGTGCCGATCCTCGGCTATCTGTCCTACGGTTCGCTGCCGAATTACCTGGCCCATGTGGTCGCGGGCGGCGCGCTTCTGACGCTGCATCTGGGGATGGTGATCCTGATGGTTCAGGTACCGTCCCCGATGAACGGGGCGACGCGGACAATGCCCGTGCTTCCGGCGGTGGTTGCGGTGGCGGCGGGCCTCGCGATGGGCTGGTTCGCGTTTGAGCACATGCCGCATGTGGAGGATGAGGTTGCCTATCTCTTTCAGGCCAACACCTTCGCCCATGGCGCGCTGACGCTGCCCGCCCCTCCGCAAGCGGCGGTGCCGGGGCTGGAGTACTACCTGATCGAGGTGAAGGACGGACGCTGGTTTTCGGCCACCCTGCCCGGCTGGCCTGCCGTGCTGGCGCTTGGGGTCTTGCTGGGGCTGCCCTGGATTGTGAACCCGTTGCTGGCGGGCGTCTCGGTCCTGCTGGCCTATGACATCACCCGCCGCCGCGTGGGGGTTGAGGCCGGGGATATGGTGGCGCTTCTTCTTGGCACCTCGCCCTGGCTGGCCTTTGCCGCCGGGTCGTTGATGCCGCATGTTCTGACGCTGAGCATGATCCTGCTGGCCTGGTGGCTGATCCTGCGGGCCGAGGACGGGGGCAAGGCGCCGGGCCGGGCGCTGGTGATCGCGGGCCTTGCCATCGGCGTGGTCTTCGCCGCGCGGCCGATGGACGGGCTGGTGATCGGGGTGCTGAGCGGGCTTTGGGTGCTGACCGGGCGCGACCGGGGCATCCTGCGCGCGGTCCAGTTTTCCGCCGGGGCGCTGGCCGTCGTGGCCGCCCTTCTGGCCTATAATGCGCATATCACCGGGCATGCGCTGGTCCTGCCGCTGTCGGATTACCTCGACCGGCACTGGGCGCCGGGGGCGAATGCCTATGGCTTCGGGCCGCAGATCGGGCCGCCGGATGGCTGGGGGGCGCTGGACCTCTGGCCCGGCCATGGCGCGCTTGAGGCGGCGCTGAACACGGTCAATTCCGTTGTCAGCCTGCAATTCGACATGCTCGGCTGGCCCATCGGCTCGCTGGCGCTGATCTTCGCCTATCTGCTCTGGTCGCGGAAGGCGGGGTTCGATCTGGCGATGCTTCTGGTGTCGGTCGTGGTGATCGGGGTCATGGCGCTTTATTGGTTCGCGGACACCTATTACATGGGGCCGCGCTACTGGTTCCTGGCGATCTTTCCGTTCCTCTACCTGTCGATGCGCGGCTATAGGGCGCTGCGGGATAGGTTCGGGATTTCAGCCGCGGGGGGTGTGCGGCTTGACGCCGTGATCGCGCTTTGCTGTGCGTTCGGGATTTTGGTCTTCACGCCCTGGCGCGGGGTGACGAAGTACTACGAATACAACCATTTCTACACGCTTTTCCGCGAGGAGGCCGCGAAGGGCACCTTCGGGGACGCTGTCGTGGTCTTTACCGATATCGGCAACGAAGGCTCGGCCCTGATGCTGAACGATCCCTATCTGCGGCCGGGCAAGCCGGTGTTCCTGTGGGATACCGGCACGCTGGACATGGCGGCGCTGAAGGCCGCGTTTCCGGGCCGCGAGATCCGGCATTACACGCCGGACTGGTCGCCGGATCGGTAAGGCCCCATGCGATGCTGTCCCGGACCTGATCCGGGACCTCCGCTGCCAGAGGAAGAGGTCCCGGATCGGGTCCGGGACGTGGCCCGTTTGCCACCCGGCGCCGCCGGGCCAGCGGCCGACCGCCCCTCAGCCGCCGCAGTTCCAGTCGGTGACGGTGAAATAGGACGGATCGAACGCCTCGGCGTCGTGGACCCAGGTCACGCGATCCTTGTCGTAGCGGTTGATGTATTCCCAGACGATCTTGCCCGCCGGGGTCACCTCGATCACGCGGCCCGATTGCGCCTCGGCGATCAGGATGTCGCCGTCGGGCTGCATCTGATGCGTGCTGCGTTCGGGGGAATACATCGGCTGATCGGGCCGCCCGCCATAGATCGTGACGGCGGTCTTCGTCGCCGGGTCGATACGCCAGATCCGGCTGCCGCCGCCGCGCGATCCATTCACGCTCAGGTCGCTGTGATTGTCGAAGACGGTGATCGTGCCGTCGGGGTTGAAATCGGGGTCGTGCTGGCGGATGAAGGGACCGATCATCCACCACTTGATCTTTTCGGCCTTCGCATCCGTCACCATGACAAGGTTGCGGTTGCGGACCGAAAGCATGAGGTCCCCCGCCTCAAACATCGGGAAGGCGGCCGCCTTTTCGGGCAGCAGTTCCTCAACCTCGTTAAGGTGAAACTCGCCATTGATGCGGGTGTTGAAGAAGCCGGTCGCGGTCAGCTGCGGTTCAAACCCGTTTTCGATGAACATCTCGGTCAGCGGCTTTTGATAGATCAGCTTGCCGTCGGGGGAAAACTTGTAGACCAGATCCTCCCAATACGGTCCCGCGAAGGGCCAGGGGATGTCCTTGGTTTGCTTGTCGACGTGGTAGCCCCCGGCGATGACGATACCGCCATCGGCCATCCAGTTCGGCGAATGGTGGCCAAGGATGCCGGGCGTCGTCCATTTCACCTTGCCGCAGCGATCCAGCCGCATCACCCCGCCGCTTTCGAAGCTGGCGACGATGTCGCCGTCAGGCGTGATGATCGTGCCATGGGTGATGGCGTTCCAGTCGGTCGCGGGCGGGTCGCGGAAAAAGCTCGCATCGGGGAAGAGGGCCGAGGCGCTCAGCGTCCATTCGTTCAGCACCGTCCCGTCGCGGCGCATCAGGCGGACCTTGTTGTTGCCGTCGAAAAAGCCCGAAAGCAGGATCAGGTCATCCTGCTTGGCCGCCGGGTCGTTGACGGTCACGCCCTTTCCGGGATAGCGCGCCGGGCGCAGGAAATGGATCGGCTCGGTCCCGCGCAGGTTCGGCAACTCCTCATAAAGCGTCTTGGCCTCGTCCAGCGTTCCCCAGACGACGTCATAGGCCTTGTTTTCCTTCACCGCCGAATAAAGGCCCGCCACGAAGGTGCCGCCAAGGACCAGCGCCGTCCCGGCAAGGATCGAGATCAGTTTCGCCTTTTCCATCGCCCCGGTCCTTCCCGTCAGTTCCTTCCGATCAGCCGCTTGATCTGCTTGCTGATATTGACGACCACCCGCCCGTCAAGCGGGGCATCGCCCGCGCCATAAATCACCGTGCGCGGCGTGACATAGATCGCGGCGCCGGTATCGACGGGCAGCTGTGTCGCGCCGTGGTCTGCATAAAGCGCGCGGTCGCGGACGAACAGCCCATAGCCCTGTTCGGTCGCCAGCGGCTCCCCATCCTCCGGCCCGGCCCGGTCGAGCGGCTGGAGGATATAGATCGGTTCAATCCCCTCGGGCCGGGGCTCGTAGGAATAGAACCACCAGACCAGCGGCGCGCCGTAATAGCGCATCCTGGGGTCATCCTCGCCATAGGTCATGGGAAAGAGCTTGCCGAGCAGCACGTGGGCAATGTCGAGCGATTTCTCGCTGAAGCCGGGGAAGCGGTCGCCGTCGCCGGGTTCGGCGATCTCGAAGACCGGGCCTTCGGTCGCGACATACTGGCCGATGAAGCGTTCGAAGCCGTGCATCCTCATTTCCGGCCATGAAGCCCAGGTCGAGACCGCCAGCAGCACCGCCGCCAGCCCGCGCAAGGGCGCGCCCCAGCGCGCGTCCTGCATCAGGGGCGAGCGCCACATGATGACCAAGGGCGGGATCATCGCCGGGATGAAATGATGCAGAAGGACGCGGTAGGCCTGAAAGTAGAAGAAGAAGAAATAGGCCAGCGTCAGCAGCGTCAGCGCCCGCGACACCCGGTCCTGCGAGCGCCATGTCAGCAGGAAGATGGCAGGCAGGATGCCCAGCGGCACCGCCCAGAAGGCAAAGCGGCCGAAGTCGAAGAAGCTGATATAGCGCAGCCGCGCGGTGATGCTGTCGGCGCCGAATTCGTCGCCCGTCACCGGCAGGCCGAATTGCCTGGCGATCACCGGCACAAGGACGGAGATCAGCACCGCCGCGACGACGATCCCGGCGACCCAGAACAGCCGCGCCCATGGCATCGGGCGCCAGACCAGAAAGACGGCGGCGGGCCACATCACCAGCCAGAGAACTCCGGTGGGAATGACGAGATGGCAAAGGATGCCCGCCACGACCATCAGGGCGCGGCGATCCTCGATGAAGAACAGCACGAAGCCCATGAAGCAGATCATCGCCAGCGTCTCGCGCGCGGCGGGCATCGGGCTGTCGCCGAAATAGACGTGGTAACCGCCGGAATAGACATTGGCGAGGACGTAGAGAAGGAGCGCGCCGATGATGAGCGCAACGTCCGTCGCCCGCAGATCGGGCAGATGTTCGCGCCCGGTGCGGATCAGTTGCGCCAGCACGGGGTAGAGGAGGCCCAGGTACATCAGAAGCGGTGCGCGGACGGAAAATTCCCATTCTCCGAAAAGCCGCAGGAACCAGCTTTCGGGGAAGACGAACAGCACCATTGTGATGCTCGGCGCCTTCGAGATCGGGCCGGCCTCACGGCTCCAGAACGGCCAGAGTTCGTTGATGTAAAGCCGCGCGAATTGCAGCGAGCCGGAGCCGTCGCCGGTGAAATTCTCCCAATAGAACTTCGGCGCGAAGAGGATGAGGCAAAGCAGGAACAGCGCCGCCCCGATCCAGAGGTCGCGGCCCGACCGTTCCAGGTTCAGGCGGTTCGCATGGCCCTGCGACAGGCGCAGCCCCGCGACCAGCAGCGCCGCGACCGAGAGCGCCACGACGAAGGAGAGGTAGGGCAGCCCCTTCAGGATCACGCCGGTGGCCAGCTGGAACACCGTCGTCGCGGCGATGTGGATCACCAGCGAGGAGGCGAGGCCCGAGACGATCCATGCGGCGGCGTGTTTTTCGCGCCCGAAGACCGCCGACAGGATCAGCCCCGGCGCGAGGAAAAGAAAGGCGGAGGCCAGCGTCACCAAGGGCGTCACGACGTAAAGCGTCAGGGCATGGCCCGGCAGGACATAGGGGTGGGCCAAGGCGCCGAGGTCCCAGCGCGTCAGCACCTCGCGCAGCGTGCCGAGGCCAAGCCAGACGGTCAGCCCGGCCAAGAGAACCAGAAGCGCCGCCATGGCCATCGCGCGGGGGGCGGTGTCGGCCCCGTTGCCGATCCGGTCAGTGTGCATCGGGTTTTTCCTTTCCGCCGAAGGGCAGCCGCCCGGTCAGCGCCAGTGAGACGAGGATGAAGGCGACCATCGCCATCGGCAGCACCAGAAGCGCCTGCGCCCAAAGATCGGACAACCCCGCCCCGATCGCCGCCTTCAGCGCCAGCTTGTTGAGGAAGAAGAGCGAGGCGTAGGCAAGGATGTAAAGCGGCAGCCGCCCGAAGCCCTCGGTCTGAAAGACGATCTTGCCGTGGGTGCCGAAATTCCAAAGGACGCCAATGACATAGGAGACGGCCAGCGCCCATTGCCAGGGCAGGCCCACGACGCGCAGGAAGAAAGCATAGGCGAGAAAGCCGAAGATCGTGTTCAGGACGCCCACGAACAGGAACTTCACAAAACGCCAGAGGTCCGGGCGCGCTTGCAGGGCGGCGATCATGCGTGGGCCTTCTCGGCTGTCAGGACGGCGCTTATGCCGGTCTTGAGGTCATAGTGCGGGCGGAAGCCGGTGGCGGCAAGGCGGGTAATCCCGGCCTCGATCACGGCCGGGTCATCTTTGGGGCGCGGGCGCGCGCCAAGGCGGATCAGGTCTTCGCGCCCCATCTGGCGGGCAAGCTCGCCGATCATCGCGCGCACCTCGATGGCCTGGCCTGAGCCGATATTGACCGCGCCCGTCGCGTCAGAGGCCAGAAGATGCGCCAGCGCCCCCGCCACATCCGCCGCATGAAGGAAATCGCGCCGTTGCAGACCGTCGGTGCAATCGACCGGCCGCCCGGCGGACACCCCCTTGATGATGTCGCCGAAAAGCCGGCCCGGCGGCTCACCCGGACCGTAAAGGAAGAAAGGCCGCGCCCAGACCAGCGAGAGGCCGAGCGCGGGCGCAAGGCCCATCGCGGCGAGGCCGGTCGCGGCCTTGGCGGCACCATAGGGGCTTTGCGGGGTCAGGGGCGCGTCCTCGGTCAGATGCCCCGCACCGCGCCAGTCATATTCGGCGCAACTGCCCACCATCACCGCACGTTGGCCGCCGTGGCGGGCAAAGGCGCGCAAGAGGCGCAGCGAGGCGACGGTCCAGTCGAGGTTCTCCGCCGCCGTCATCCGGGCCGTCGGCGCGTCATGCCAGGCAAGGTGGATCAGGTGGCTGGCCCCTGCCCGTTCGGCCACCCCTTCGGGATCGGCCAGAAGATCGCCCGTCAGCCCGCCGCCCTTGCGGCTGAGCGCCACAACCTCATACCCGCGCGCGGCCAGAGGGGCGGCAAGGTGCCGCCCGATCAGCCCGGTCGCGCCGGTGACGAGGACGCGGCCCCCGGTCATACGGTGATCGTCGTCTCAGGCACCGCGGTGACGAAACGGGTACCGCCCTTGCGCAGGTCGGCAAGTTGCCTGATGACCTCGGCCTTCAGGTTCCAGGGCAGGATCAGCACGAAATCGGGCTGCGCCTTGCGCAGGTGATCGACGTCATGGACCGGGATGCGGCTGCCGGGCAGAAGCGTGTTCTGCTTGGCCGGGTTGCGGTCGACGCAATAGGCGATCAGGTCCGGCCCGACCTGACAGTAATTCAGCAGCGTGTTGCCCTTCGCCGCCGCGCCATAGGCGGCAACGGTCTTGCCCTGCACCTTGGCGCTGTTGAGGAATTGCAAAAGCCCGTCGCGGACCGCCTGAACCTTCTCGGCAAAGCCCTGATAGCCTTCCTCGCTGTCAAGCTTCGCCGCCGCCTCATCGGCGCGGACCTTGGCGACGCCGGGCTGTTCGGTCCAACGCGCGTCCTTGCGGCAGGCATAGACGCGAAGCGAGCCGCCATGGGTCGGCAGTTCCTGCACATCGAAAACCCGCAAGCCCTTGTCGGCGAATACCTTTTCGACCGCCAGAAGCGACAGGTAGGAATAGTGTTCGTGATAGATCGTGTCGAACTGCACCTCTTTGATGAGGCGCAGGAGATGGGGGAATTCGACCGTATAGACCGCGTCCCCGGTCAGAAGCGTGGCGACACCGGCAACGAAATCGTTGATGTCGGGGACATGGGCCAGGACGTTGGCCGAACAGATCAGGTCGGGGCGCTTGCCTTCATCGGAAAGCCGCTTGGCGAGCTTTTCGCCGAAGAACTCGACAATCGTCGGCACGCCGATCTTCTCGGCCGCCGCGGCGACAGAGCCGGAAGGCTCGACGCCAAGGACCGGGATCCCGGCGGCGACGAAGTTCTTCAGGAGGTAGCCGTCATTCGACGCGATCTCTACCACCAGACTGTCGGGGCCGAGGGCCAGCTTTTTCGTCATCATCTCCGCATAGCGGCGGGCATGGTCGAGCCAGCTATCGGAGAAAGAGGAGAAATAGGCGTAGTCCGAGGTAAAGATCTTGTCGGCCGGAACGTCCTCATCCACCTGCACCAGCCAGCAGTTCGGGCAGACGCGGGTGTGAAGGGTGTATTTCGCCTCAGGCTCCCCCGCCTTGTCCATCGGAACGTAGGAATTGGCGACCGCGGACAGGCCGAGATCGACGAAGGTCATCGGCATGTCGGACCCGCAATGGCGGCATTTGGGGGTGGTCGTCACGGTATTCTCCTGCATCGCGTCCAACATTTACCAGATCTTCCAGGGCGCCGCGCCGGTGGCCCAATGCGCCTCAAGCTCCTGCCTTTCGCGGATCGTGTCCATCGGCTGCCAGAAGCCCTTGTGTTCGTAGGCCATCAACTCCCCATCCTTCGCAAGCCCCATCAGGGGGGCGCGTTCCCAGATGGTCGCGTCATCGTCGAGGTATTTCGCGACCTTGGGCGACAGGACGAAATAGCCGCCATTGATGACGCCGCCATCGTCGGCGGGCTTTTCGGAAAACTCGTGGACCTGGCCTGCGCGGATGTCGAGACGGCCGAAGCGCGCGGCAGGCGGGACGGCGGTGACGGTGGCCATCTTGCCATGGGCCTTGTGGAAGGCGATGAGGCCCGCGACATCGACATTGCCGACGCCGTCGCCATAGGTCATGCAGAACGCCTCTTCATCCTTCAGCTGCGGCATCACCCGGCGCAGACGGCCGCCGGTCATGCTGTCCTGCCCGGTGTCGATCAGGGTGACGCGCCACGGCTCTGTCTGGTTGTTGATGATCTCGGTCGTGCCCTTGCGCAGATCGAAGGTCACGTCGGCGCCATGGAGGTAATAGTTGGCGAAGTATTCCTTGATGACATAGCCCTTGTAGCCGCAGCAGACGACAAAGTCGTTGATGCCATGGGTCGAATAGATCTTCATGATGTGCCACAGGATCGGGCGGCCGCCGATTTCCACCATCGGCTTCGGGATGCGGACCGTTTCCTCGGCCAGCCGGGTTCCAAGACCGCCGGCCAGAATGACACACTTCATAAAATCCACTCCTTCCAAACTCCGGGCCATTTGGCGCGGAAATTCGCCCGGCCCCCATCGGATCGGCGCCCCGGACAACGCATGTTCGCGCCGGTCCCGAACGGCCTGCACCCGTGGCAGCGGGGTAGCACAAGACCGGCCCTTTCGCTACAGCTATGCCATTCTGGACGGTTGACGTATCACGCTTTGTCGTCAGTTTAGGCAGCGGCAGCCGATCGTTTCGCGCTTCGGCATTTTAGAAGGATGATTACGAAGATGAAGATCCTGCTTGTGGGTCACAGGGGCTATATCGGGCCGGTCGCGGCGGCGCATCTGACACGCGCGATCCCCGGCGCCGAAGTGCATGGAATCGATGCGAACTGGTTCAACGGGTCCGAGGCCGCGGGCTTTCCCGACAGCGTTTTTGCAAGCCAGCGCAAGGGCGATGTGCGCGACCTGACCAAGGATGATTTCGCGGGCTTCGACGCGGTCGTGGCGCTGGCGGCGGTGTCGAACGACCCGATCGGGAAGGAGTTCGAAAACGCCACGGCGGACATCAATTCCGAGGCGGTTCTGAAGGCCGCAAAGGCAGCGAAAACGGCGGGCGTCAAACGGTTCGTCTTTGCCAGTTCGTGTTCAATGTACGGTGCCGGGTCCGACAGTTTCCGAAAAGAGACCGACACCCTGAACCCGCTGACGGCCTATGCACGATCGAAAGTGGCGACCGAGGTGGGTTTGCGCGGGATCGCGGGCGACGGGTTGATGGTGACCAGCCTGCGCTTTTCCACCGCCTGCGGGGCCAGCCCGATGCTGCGGCTTGACCTTGTGCTGAACGACTTCGTCGCGACCGCGCTGCGCACCGGCAAGATCGAGGTCCTGTCCGACGGCACCCCCTGGCGGCCGCTGATCCATGTCGAGGATATGGCGCGGGCCATCGAATGGGCCGTCACCCGCGACGGCGCGGAGATGGTCGAGGTCAATGTCGGCTCGCAGGCCTGGACCTGGCAGATCGGTCAACTGGCCGAGGATGTGGCTGCGGTTCTGGGCGGCGTCGCGGTTGAGATCAACACCAATGCCGCGCCCGATAACCGCTCCTACCGGGTCGATTTCTCGCGTTTCGCGGAACTGGCGCCGAACCACCAGCCGCAGAAGGATTTCCGCAAGGCGGTTGAGGAACTGGCCGATGAGGTGCGCGCCATCGACTTTGCTGACAAGGGCGTGCGGGACTCGCGCTTCATCCGGCTGAACATCCTGCGCGGCCATGTCCGTGACGGGCGGCTGGACGGCGATCTGCGCTGGACCAAGTGAAAAGGGTGGCGGGGTCCCTGCCCCGCCGCCCCGCGCGGTTGAAACTTTGCGCAATGGCGGCAAGGTGTTAGGCTTCGCGCCAGAGATTGACGGATTGAACGGGTGGAAACGTGCGGAATATTCTCTTCGCGAGGGTCGAGTTGTGGCTGGTCCTTCTGCTATTTCTTTTCGGCCTGATCGGGATGATCGGCTTTGGTGTCCTCGTCCTTGACGGGGAACGCGAGACGGACCGCTTCGGCGCGCTCGGCCCGGCCGCGCTCGACGTGGCAGAGATCCCCGATACCGTGAAGGCGCTGATGAAGGGCGACACCACGATGCAGGCCTTCCAGCCGCATCGCTTCGGCGACAAGCCCGCCGGATGGACCATTGCCAAGGACGCCGGGCTGACCGGCTATGTGCTGCTAAGCCATTATGACGGCGACCGGCGGCGGCATGTGGTGCAGTTGGTGTCGCTGGCGGACGGCACTGTGAAACATGAATGGCTGCCCGATGCCGATACGCTGCTGCCCGCCCCGCCCGACTCGGCGCTGGTCGAACCGACGCTGTGGAACACCGCGCATTATCGCGCAATTCACCCCTATCTGACGTCAGACGGCACATTGGTGATAAAGGATCACCAATCCTATCTCTTCGGCCTGGACGGATGCAGCAAGGCGCTCTGGTCCCAGACGGGCGAATTGTTCCACCATTCAACCGAAAGCGACGGCGCGGGCGGTTACTGGATCCCCGGCTATGTCGATCCCAGCGCGGTGGAGCGCACGACGGAAGACTTCAACGACGATGCGCTGGTCCATGTCGGCCCCAGGGGGGAGGTCCTGTGGAAGAAATCGGTGACGCAGATCCTTCTCGATCACGGGATGGAATATGACCTCTTCGGCGCCGGGCGCTATCAGGACGACCCGATCCACCTGAACGACCTTGAGCCGGTGCTTGAGGACGGCCCCTACTGGAAGAAGGGCGACCTGTTCCTGAGCTTTCGGCACCTGTCGATGATCATGCTCTACCGCCCCGCGACGGATGAGATCGTGTGGTACCAGCAAGGCCCGTGGCTGGCCCAGCATGACGTCGATATCCTCGACGATCACCGCATCGGGGTCTTCGACAACAACGCCTATGATCGCGGCACCGGCGCGCGGGTCCATGGCACGAACGAAATCGTCGTGCATGACTTCACCACCGGCGCCGACACGATGCCCTTCGACCCCGCCTTCAAGGCGACCGAGGCGCATACGCTGTTCGAGGGCTTGTTCACCCTGCTGCCGGATGGCGCGGCGATGATCGAGGAGGAGAACTCTGGCCGGTTGATCTTTGCGCGGCCCGACGGGACGGAGCTGGCGGAGTTCATCAACAAGGGCAAGGACGGCAATTCCTACCGCATGGGGTGGAGCCGCTACATGTCGCAGGCCGAGGGCGACGCGGCGCTTGCGAAGCTGACCACCTGCACGGGCGGTTAAAGCGTTTCGGGTTTTCGCTGATTCAGTGCAAACCCGAAATGCTATAGGCCGGTCTAGCCAAGGTTGGACAGCGCCGGGAAGGTTTCCAGCAGCCAGTAGGAAAACTGGCTGAACCCGCCCGTCAGCATCAGAAGGCCGATGGTCCAGAGCAGAAGGCCCATGATCCGCTCGATCCGGTCCATGTGGCGCTTGAAGAACCCGATGGCCCCGGTCAGGCGCGGGAAGAAGGCCGCGACCAGCAGGAAGGGAATGCCAAGGCCAAGCGCGTAGATCGCCAGCAGGCCAAGGCCGCGCGTGTAGGACCCGTCCTGGGTGGCCAGCGACAGGATCATGCCAAGCTGCGGGCCGATGCAGGGCGTCCAGCCAAACGCGAAGGCGAGGCCAAGCAGATAGGCGCCAAAGGCCGACCCGCCCCGGTCGCCCGCATCCATGCGCATTTCCCGGTTCAGAAAGCCGATGCGGATCACGCCAAGAAAATGCGCGCCAAAGACCATGATGACGATCCCGGCGGCGAAGTTGAACCAGTCCATCCAGGCCCCGATGGCCCGCCCCAGCGCCGTGGCGGCAAAGCCCAGAAGCAGGAAGACGGTGGACAGGCCAAGGACGAAGAAAGCCGCCGCCAGAAGCGTCCGGCGGCGCGCGGCGCGGTGGTCGGCCTCGGTATCGGCAAGGTCGCGCATGCTGATCCCGCCCATATAGGCCAGGTAAGGCGGCACGATGGGCAGGACGCAGGGGCTCAGGAACGACAAAAGCCCCGCCAGAAGCGCGATCAGCGCGGCAAGGGCGAACCCGGCGTCGATGAGGGTCGTTTCAAGCATGGGTCAGCCTTAGCCGATGGCCGGGGCGGCGTCACGGGGGCAAAGTGTTTCGGCCGGTCACATGACCGTGGCGCGATGTCGCCCCCCTTAACGAAAAAGGCCGGGCGCATGGCCCGGCCTCTTGGGATTCTTCCGTGCCTTAACGGCCAAGCGACCACCAGCCGCGACGGCGCGGTTTCGCGGCGCTGTCTTCGGCCTCGGGCGCCTCGGCCTCGGCCGGGTCGGCCTGCGGGGCGCTGTTAGCCGCATGGGGGGCCGGTTCGGGCATCGGCACCGGGGCGGAGGCGGCGACCTCTACCGGCTCCGGCGCGGGTTCAGCCGCGGCGGGCGCGGGCGCGGCTTCCGCCACGGGTTCCGCCGCGGCGACCGGCGCGGCCTTGGGCTTGCGGGTCCGCGACCTCGTGGTCTTCGGCTTGGCAGGCGCTTCCTCTGCCGGGGCCTCGGCAGCCTCGGCGGGTGCCTCTTCGGCCGGTTTGGCCTTGGCGCGGGACCGGCGGGCCTTTGGCTTCGGCGCGGCTTCCGCCTCAGCGGGCGCCTCGGTGGCCTCTGCGGCCTCGGCGGGTGCCTCGGTCGCTGCGACCTCTTCCGCCGGGGTCTCCTCAACCTTCGATTTGCGGCTGCGGGACGACCGGCTTACCCGGCGCTTCTTCGGCTCGGCGGGTTCCGACCCAGCCGCATCCGCATCCGCGCCAGTCTCGGCGGGCGCCTCATCGGTCGCGGCCTCGGCCCCGGCCTCAGCCTCGCCCTCATCGTGGCCGTCCTCACGCGCGGCATCGGTACCGCCATTGCCGGACTTCCGCCGCCGCCGACGACGGCGCTTTTTCTTGCGCGGCGCGTCGCCATCCTCGGACGCGGGTGCGGGCGCGGCCTCTTCGGCCTCCTCATCCTCATCCGCTTCGACGATATCCTCGTCCTCTTCCGCGTCCTGCATCCTCAGCGCGTCGACCGACACCACCTGGCTGGGCGCTTCCGGGACATTGCGGGTGGCGGTCTTGAACTTCTCGATCTCGAAATCCGGGCTGATGAGCGCGGGTTCCGCCTCAAGCCGCACGGCCATGCCATAGCGCAGCTCGATCTGCGCGATATGCTCGCGCTTGTTGTTGACGAGGAAGTTGACGACCGCGACCGGCGCCTTCAACAGCACCTCGCGCGACCGCTTCCGCGTTCCCTCCTCTTCCAGCTGGCGCAGGATTTGCAGCGCAAGGCTGTCATCGGAGCGGATGATCCCGGTGCCGTGGCAATGCGCGCAGGGCTGCGTGGTGGATTCCAGCATGCCGGGGCGCAGACGCTGACGGCTCATCTCCAGAAGGCCAAAGCCCGAGATGCGGCCAACCTGAATGCGGGCGCGGTCGGTCTTCAGCTTGTCTTTCAGGCGCTTCTCGACGGCGGCGTTGTTCTTGCGCTCTTCCATGTCGATGAAGTCGATGACGATCAGGCCCGCAAGGTCACGCAGGCGCAACTGCCGCGCCACCTCTTCCGCCGCCTCAAGGTTGGTCTTGAGGGCCGTGTCCTCGATCGAGCCTTCCTTGGTCGCCCGGCCAGAGTTCACGTCGATCGCCACCAGCGCCTCAGTCACGCCGATCACGATATAGCCGCCGGATTTCAGCTGCACCGTCGGGTTGAACATGCCCGCAAGGTAGCTTTCCACCTGATACCGGGCGAAAAGCGGCAGCCCCTCGGCGTAGTTCTTCACGTTCTTGGCGTGGGACGGCATGATCATCTTCATGAAGTCCTTGGCCGCGCGGTAGCCCTCCGCGCCCTCGACCAGAACCTCGTCGATGTCCTTGTTGTAAAGATCGCGGATCGACCGCTTGATGAGATCGCCTTCCTCATAGATCGGCGCCGGGGCGATGGACTTCATCGTCAGGTCGCGGATCTGTTCCCAAAGCCGCATCAGGTATTCGTAGTCGCGCTTGATCTCGGCCTTGGTGCGCTGGCTGCCCGCGGTGCGGATGATGAGACCGGCGCCCTGCGGCACCTCGATCTCGCCGGCGATTTCCTTCAGCTTCTTGCGGTCGGCGGCGTTGGTGATCTTGCGGCTGATGCCGCCACCGCGCGCGGTGTTGGGCATCAGGACGCAGTAGCGCCCCGCAAGGCTGAGATAGGTGGTCAGCGCGGCGCCCTTGTTGCCGCGTTCCTCCTTGACGACCTGGACCAGCATGATCTGCCGGACCTTGACGACTTCCTGGATCTTGTACTTGCGCGGACGCGGCTTGCGCGGCTGGCGAATCTCCTCGGTCACGTCCTCATCGGCAACGGATTCGATATCCTCGTCGGTGTCGGACGCATGGTCGGCGGCGACATAGGGTTCGTCCCCGTCGTCGTCGTGGTGATCGCTGTCGGCCTCGCGGTGATCGCTATCGGCCTCGACCTCCGGGGTTTCGTTGGCCTTGACCTCGGGAACGGCCTTGGCCTCTTCCGCGTCCTGCGGGGCGTCCTCGTCGGACAGGTCGACGACGCTCATCCCCGGAATGTCGTCGCTGGACACGACCTTGTCGCCCGTCTCGGCCTTTTCGGCCTTGGGCGCGCGGCGTGAGCGGCGGCGGCGGGGTTCCTCGGCCTCTTGCGCCTCGGCATAGGCGCGTTCCTCGGCCAGAAGCGCCTCACGGTCGGCGACCGGGATCTGATAGTAATCCGGGTGGATCTCCGAAAAGGCGAGGAAACCGTGGCGGTTGCCGCCGTAGTCGACGAAAGCCGCCTGAAGCGACGGTTCGACGCGCGTGATTTTCGCTAGATAGATATTGCCGGCAAGCTGGCGTTTGTTTGCGGTCTCAAAGTCGAATTCCTCAACCTTGTTTCCGTCCACCACCACGACGCGGGTCTCTTCCGCGTGGGTGGCATCGATGAGCATTTTCTTGGCCATGTAATCTTTCCGAACGCAGCCAGGCGCCGCCCCCTTTCGGGACCGGACCATGATCTGCGCTCAATTGCTGAGGCGATGCGGGCGGAGGGCAGCATGGCGACGGCGGGCATAGGCCCGCTCCGGTCGATCTGCTCTGCCCTCGCGCGTTTCATCGCGGTTCTTTCCCGGACGCCTTTTGGGTGGCGCCCAATTCGGGCCCCGGCTTTGTCATGCACGGGGCGAGTCATTCGGCCTTGCGGCCATTCGGCCTGCCTGTCCCGCGCCTTCCCGGCTGAACGCCCGGACGCCGTCTGGCAGAGAATCTGATGATGCCAACCGCCGCGTGTCGTGGCGGATCGGCAGGTCTGCACATTAGCGGGGATCGTTGCAAAATGACAATGTCTTTTTCTGCCAAACCGTCAGAGCGGCGATGCAGGGGCGGTTCGCCCCCGCGCCGGACGGGGCCGGCCCTGGCCGCGTCGCGGTTTCGGGGGCGCGCAATCATAGCCGCCATAGGCCTGCGGTTGATACCTGTCGGTCCCTGCCTTTGCTGTCGAATAGCCCTTACAGGCGAATTTGGCGGTGGCGATGACCTCGCAATCCATCTCCGCCGCCACCCCGCAGGCGGCTGCCAGTTTGGCAGGGATCGACACCGGCAAGGCCCCGTCCCGCAAGCCCGAATGATGATAGCGGTTGCGGAAGGCGACAAGAAAATCGCCGGGGCAGCCCGGCCGGGCGCCAATCGCTAACGCAGCAGATAGCGCAGGTTTTCGGGGATCGGGGCCACCGGATCGACCGGGCGCACGATGATTTGCGTGGTCGCGCCGCCATCCCTGTAGACCTGCACCGGAAGGGGATGCAGATCGACCTCGATATGCTTCCAGAGATAGATCGGGAGGGCCTGCTCCCCCGAGAAATCGGCGACCTTGTCCGTGTCGAGATCGTCGAAGGCGATGCCCAGATAGACCCAGCTTCCGGGGTCGGCGAACCCCTCGCGTTCATCCGTCTTCCAGCAGACCGGCACGTCCCGGATGACGATCCGCCGTTGCGGCGGCCCGATGTAAAGCCGACTGTCGCCCCAGACACTCATCACCACGTCGCCGCCAAGGTTCATCGGAAACGGGCCGTTGATCTTCAGCGACAGATCGACCACCCCCTGACGGCTCGGGCAAGGATAGTCGAACGGTTGCGGGCCGGTATTGCCCTCGGCCAGATCGCGGCGCATCTGGTCGGCATAGCCTTCGGTGGTGAATTCGGGCCCGTGCTTTTCCCAGAGAAGCGCGAAAAGGATGCGATCGGCGACGAGCCAGAACGCGCCCAGCCAGGCCAGGATGGCAAGCGGCGGACCGAGGTATCTGGCCCACTTCGGCGCAAGGGGGCGTCGCGCGGGGGGATGTGACGGGGGGTTGGGCCGGGACACTGGTGAAACCTGATACAAACGGGCGAGACTTTTCCCGCCGAAAGGTCATAGCGCCATTGTCACCCTATTCCCAGTCCACCCGCGCGGTAAAATCAATGAAGGCCCGCAGCGCCGCCGACATGTTCTGGCGCGTCGGGTAAAGAAGGTGCACCGGCACGCGCGGCAGGGCATGGCTGCGCAGCACGCGCACCAGCGTCCCCTCTTCAAGGTCGGGGCTGACACTGTGGTCGGGCAGCAGCGCCACGCCCTTGCCCGCCAGCGCCGCCGCGCGGATCATCTCGCTGTTATTCGAGGAGAAGGCCGGGCGGATCTTCTGGTGGATGATCTCGTTCCCGTCGTAGAAGGGCCAGGTCTCCGCGCCCTTCAGGTTGCTGTAATGCAGGCATTGATGCCCGGTCAGGTCGGCGGGCAGCAGGGGTGTGCCGCTCCGTTCCAGATAGTCGGGTGCTGCGACGGCGAAGATGCAGATGTCATGCAGATGCCGCGCGATCAGCGAGGAATCGGCCAGTTCACCGATGCGGATCACCGCGTCGAGGCCCTGTTCGACAAGGTTCGAATAGCTGTCCTGAAGCACGGCTTCCAGTTGCACCTCGGGGAATTCCTCCATGAAGCGCAGCATATGCGGGCGCAGGATCGCCATCGTGTAGCCGGTGGGTGTCCCGATCCTGAGCGGCCCCCGCGGGCTGGCGGAATGGCTGCGGGCGTTTTCGTTCGCATCCGTCAGCGCGGCGAGGATGCCCTTCACCTGCGTGTAGTAATCCGACCCGATCGGCGTCGGACGGACCGACCGCGTGGTCCGGGTCAGCAGCCGGACGCCAAGGCTTGTTTCAAGGTCAGAGATATTCTTGCTGCACATGCTTTTGGAAATGCCCATGCGCCGCGCGGCAGCGGCAAAGCTGCCCTCTTCGACAATATGCAGGTAAGTCTGAAGAACCGCCGTATCCATTCCAGATGTCTCATCTCAAAATCCGTGGGACATGATGGGGTTACGGCGCGGCAAAGGGAAGTTCTGCGACAGTGTCGTGACGCACACGTGATCCGCCCGAAACGCATATGAAATCTTGGCGAGGCCCCTTGAAATGCGAAGGGCGCCCGCGTGAACGGACGCCCCTGGCCTGGCCCTGGGTGGGGGCATCAGCCCCGGCCCAGCCGCACCGCGCTGCCGCCCGAGGGGATGACCGAGACGGAGACGTCATCGCTGGCCGAGATGCCGCGCCGGGTCAGTTCCTTGGTCGAATAGATCGACCCGGCAACGATGCCCTTCTGCGCCAGCGGGGCCACGTTCACCGGCAGCGGATCGGGGCTTTCATTGCCGGTGCCAAACGGCGCGGCGAAGGCCACCGGGGCGGCGAGAAGCGTGGCGATGAGGGTGGCGGAAATCAGGTTGCGTTTCATGGTTCTCTCCTTGGGGTCATGTGGTCCGGCGCTCTTTGCGTCCGATGATCAGGAGATGGGGCCGCGGCACGCTCGCCATTAGAGGGTAAAAGCCGCGTTCAGTATTCGATATGGTTGAACACTCAACGACCCGTGAAGCGATTGAAATAGTTCGCGTATATCAAAGCGTTGGCCGCGCCGGAATCGCGAAGGGCGCCCGCGTGAGCGGGCGCCCAGGGCTTGACCGTCGCTGGGGGCATCAGCCCCGGCCAAGCCGGGTGGAGATACCGCCCGAGGGCAGTTCGGTGACGCTGACCGTATCGCCCGCCGACAGGCCACGGCGGGCAAGTTCCTTGGTCGAGAAGATCGACCCGGCGGTGATGTCCTGTTGCGCCAGCGGCGCGGCGTTGACCGGCAGCAGGTCCGGGCGTTCGTTGGCGGTGCCGATATTGGCGGCCGAGGCGGCGGTGGCGCCGAGAAGAAGGGCGATGGCGGTGGCCGAAGCGATGGTGCGTTTCATGGGTCTCTCCTTGGGTTTGTCCGGTCCGACGCTTGCTGCGTCTGATGACAAGGAGATGGGTCGCCCCGCCGCGCGCCAGTAGAGCGCGAAAATCGCGCTCAGTGTTCGATGAGGTCGAACGATCCGGCCCGCCGGACGCCGCGTCCGGGGGACGCTAAAGCGCCCCGGCCATCACGCAAAGCATCTCGAACATCAGCGAGGCGCCAAGCCACGCCGTCCCGCCGGTCTGGTCGAAGGGGGGCGACACCTCGACCAGATCGCCGCCGACGATGTTCAGCCCCGCGCATTCCCGGACCACGCGGATCGCGCCATAGGCATCCGGCCCGCCCCATTCCGGCGTCCCGGTCCCCGGCGCGACCGACGGATCGACGAAGTCGATGTCATAGGACATGTAGGTCGGCAGGTCGCCGACGATGTCCCGCGCCTCGGCCATCACCTCGGGGATGCCGCGATCGAACATCTCCTCAATCGTCACGATACGGATGCCATGCGCCCTGGCGAAATCGCGATCCTCGCTGTCATACATCGTGCCGCGAATGCCGATCTGGATCATCCGTTTCGGGTCCAGCAGCCCTTCGTCCACCGCCGCGCGGAACGGGTTGCCATGGGTCAGGGTCTTGCCGCCGAAATAGGGCGCGAAAAGGTCGGTGTGGCTGTCGAAATGCACAAGGCCCAGCGGCCCCTCCTGCGCCAGCCCGCGCAAGACGCCAAGCGTGCAAAGATGATCGCCGCCGGCCACCAAAGGCCGGATGCCGCGCGCCGTCAGCCCGTGGAAATAGCCCGCGATCCGGTCGAGCGTTTCCGGCCCGTCCACCGGGTTCGGCCCGACATCGCCCAGATCGGCGCAGCGCGCGACCTCGAAGGGCCGCATGCCGGTCGCGGCATGCTGCGCGCGGATCATGGTCGAGGCATCGCGCAAGGCCCGCGGCCCGTGCCGCGCGCCGGGCCGGTTCGAGGTGCCGCCATCCCAGGGCAGCCCCACAAGGCCGATCTGCACATCCCCGATGCGCGGGTGGTCAAGGCCGACATGCGGCAGGCGCATGAAGGTGGGAATACCCGCGAAACGCGGAAGCTCCATCCCCGAGACGGGGTGAAAGAAAGTGTCGCCCATCGGCCTGTCTCCCTGTCGTTTCGGGGCAGCCTATAGCATTTCGGGTTTACACTGAATCAGAATTCGAACTTATTTCCTTCGAATTCTGATACTTACTTTCTCAACGTAAACCCGAAACGCTTTAGCGGGCGCGGCGGAAAGGTAAAGGCGGTCACGCATCCAGTTCTGGCATGCCTCCACCATCGCCTCCAACCGCCGCCGGTCGGGACGAAAAGCGAAAGCCCCCTTACGCCTCCAGTTCGGCGTCCCAGTAAAGATAGTCGGCCCAGCTGTCGTGCAGGTAGTTCGGCGGGAAGCGGCGGCCGGCTTTCTGCATGTCCTCCGCCGTCGGCGGCGCGGGCGGGCGGCGGAGCGTCAGGCCGGATTGCGACAGGAGCTTGTTGGCCTTGCGCAAGTTGCAGGGCGAACAGGCGGCGACGACGTTTTCCCAGCTCGTCACCCCGCCTTTCGATCGCGGCAGGACGTGGTCGAAGGTCAGGTCCCCCCGCGATCCGCAATACTGGCAGCAGAATTCGTCGCGCAGAAAAAGATTGAAGCGCGTGAAGGCCACGCGCTTCTGGGGTTTGACGAACTCTTTCAGTACCACGACCGAGGGGATGCGGATCGCGCTGCGCTGGCTTCGCACGACCTCATCATATTCAGCCACGATCAGAACCCGGTCGAGGAAGGCCGCCTTGATCGCCTCCTGCCAGGGCCAGAGCGAGAGTGGGTAGTAGGAGAGCGGCCGGAAATCCGCGTTCAGGACCAGCGCCGGAAAGTGCTTCAGCGCGGAAGGCTCGCGCACGAAGCTGCGGCGGAATTCCATTTCGGCGGTCGTGTCGAGCATCGGCGACTCCGTCCTTCAGTCCGGCCTTTGGCCGGTCCCGGGGGCGGAGGCCCCGCCCCTGCGTGATCCAACTATATCTGGCGGTGCGCCACTGGCAAGCCCCGCTATTTCGGGTACCCTTGTCGCGCATTCACATGACAGGGAGGTGACATCCCATGACCAGACCAGCCATTGCCGGAACGCTCGAATCCGCGCTTTACGCCCGCGATCTGGACCGGGCGGAGGCGTTTTATGGCGGAACGCTGGGCCTGCCCGTCGTGACGCGGCAGGCGGGGCGGCATGTGTTCTTCCGGGTCGGCGGGTCGATTCTCTTGATCTTCAACCCGGAGGCGACGGCGAAAGGCCCCGCCCCCGATGCGCGCCTGCCGGTGCCGGGCCATGGCGCGACCGGGCCGGGGCATTACTGCTTTGCGGTGGCGCGCGACGATCTCGACCGCTGGCGCGCGTATCTTGAGGGGGAAGCTGTCGCGATCGAGGCGGATTTCCACTGGCCGAACGGCGCGCGGTCGATCTATATCCGCGATCCGTCCGGCAACTCGGTGGAATTCGCAGAACCCGCCCTTTGGGCGGCGGCCTAAAGCGTTTCGGGTTTTCGTTGAGAAAGTAAGTATCAGAATTTGAACGAAATAAGTTCAAATTCTGATTCAGTGCAAACCCGAAATGCTATAAGCGATCAGCGGCGGTCCTTGACGGTCACGCGGACCGGCTTTTTCACCGGACGGGCCACCACCGCGAGGCCGCCAAGGATGAAGATGGCCGAGGCAATGATCGCGGGCGTCATGACGGTTGCTCCCAAAACTGTCTGTGTCAGATAGTTAACGGGACTGGCGCGGGTTTCAACCCCCCGAAAGCCGCTCTTTCAGGAAAGTGAGTGCGACAGATAGACCGTCCGGCGCGATGCCGTGGCCTGTCCCCTTCATCACATGGCCATAGGTTTCGAACCCGGCCGCGACCAGCGCCTGCCCGGCGGCATCCATATCGGCGAAAGGCACCATCGGGTCCTGATCGCCGTGGATCAGCAGCACGGGCGGTTTTGCCGTCACCTCAGCCGCCAGACGTTCCGGCGCCAGCAGGCGGCCGGAGAAGGCGACGATCCCCGCCACCGGCACGTCCCAGCGCGGCAGGGCGTAAAGCGCCATCATCGTGCCTTGGGAAAAGCCGACGATGGCCAGCGACGACACCGGCAGCGCGGCCTCCTCCAACCGTGCGCGGAGAAAGGCGTTCAGGTCTTCGGTCGCGCGGGCCAGTCCGGCCTCTGCGTCGGCCTCGGACGATCCGTCCAGCCAGGGGATCGGGAACCACTGGCGGCCAAAGGGGTTGCCCGCGCAGGGTTCGGGCGCGTCGGGCGCGATGAAGACGGTATCGGGCAGATGCGGGGCCAGCGGGTCGGCCAGGCCCAGCAGGTCGGCGCCATCGGCGCCGTAGCCGTGCAGGAAGACCACCATCGACCGCGCCTGCCCCGACCGCGCGGCGCGCGTTTCGAATTTCAATTCCCTCGTCATCTGGCCCCCTCGCGCCCCTTGATCTGACGGTAGTAGGACCAGAGCGCGCGGGCTGCAACCGCCCGCCACGGCCGCCAGGCTTCGGCCAACACATCGAACGCGGCGGGTGCGGGGCGCGCGGGCAGGTCGAACAGCACCCGTGCCGCCTCTTGCAGCGCGAGATCCCCGGCGGGGAAGGCATCGGCCCGGCCAAGCGCAGAGACAAGGTAAAGGTCCGCCGTCCAGCGCCCCACACCTTTCAGCGCGGTCAGGCGGGCCGTGACCTCGGCATCCGGCAGGTGGCGCAGCGCGTCGTAATCCGGCGCGGCGCGCGCGATGGCGTGGAGATAGGCGATCTTCGGGCGCGAAAGGCCGCAGGCCGCCAGCGCGCCCGCCTCAGCCCCTGCCACCGCCGCTTCGCTGTCGAACCCCGCCGCCACCAGCCGCGCATGGATCGCGGCGGCCGAGGCGGTGGAAACCTGCTGGCTGACGATCATGTCGAGAAGCGCCGCGAACCCGTCCGGGCGGCGGCGGAGCGGCAAGGGGCCGGTCGCCGCCAGCACCGGGGCAAAGCGCGGCTCTGCCCGGCAAAGCCACGCCGCCCCCTCGGCCAGATCGGCGGCGCTGTCGATGATCCGGCCCGGCATCAGACCGGCAGATCGCCGGGCGGGTTGCGCAAAAGCCGCGCCAGCCGGGCCATGGCGTCAGCGAACAACCCCTCATCCAGCGACCCGTCAAAGGCCAGCCGCACCGCGTTCGGCGCGCGCCCGTCGACCAGCGCATATTCGTCGGCCGAGCGGATCAGGATGCCCGCCGCCTCGGCCTCACGCGCGAAGGTGGAGGCGCGCCAGCCCTGCGGTAGCCGCAGCCAGACGAAGGCAAGGCCGCGCTGCCAGCGTATGTCGAAACTGCCAAGCGCATTCAGCGCCAGTTCCAGCCGCCGGTCGAAGACCGCCTGCACCTTGTCGCGCAGCCGCGCCGCCTCACCCGACAGCATCAGCGCCTTCACAATCTCGGTCACCGGGCGCGGCAGGCCGAAATAGGAATGCTGCGCCGCCAGACGCCCGGCCTCGCCCAGATCGGTCGGGCAGACGATGCAGCCGAAACGCAGCCCCGCCGCGAGCGATTTTGAGATGCTGGTGACATGCCAGACCCGTTCGGGCGCCAGCGCGCGCAGAAGCGGCAGGTCGGACCGGCCGACGGAATAGCAGTCGTCCTCGATGATCTGAAGGTCGTGGCGGCGCGCGACCTCGACAATCTCCTGCCGCCGGGCAAGCGTCATGCGGGCGGTGGTCGGGTTCTGCGCCTCGGTCGTGATGGTGACGATCCGCGCGCCGGTCTGCCGACAGGCGGTGTCCAGCGCGCTGACCGACAGCCCGTCGGCGTCCATCGGCACCGCGACCACCTCGGCCCGGTTCAGCCGCGCGGCGTGGCGAAAGCCGGGATAGGCCAGTTCCTCGCAGATCACATGCGGGCGCGCGCCCCTGAGACAGCATTGCAGCGCAAGCACAATTCCCGCCTGCCCGCCTTGTGTCAGTACAATATCCTCAGCCGAAATCGCGCCCAGATCGCGTTCCGCCAGCCAGTCCACGAGCGCGGCGCGCAGCCCCTCATCCCGCCTCAGGCCGGGATAGCCCAGCACATCAAGGTCCGGCGCCGCCGCCATACGGGCCAGCACGGCGGCGATCGCAGCCCCCTGCCCGACATCGGGCAATTGCGGGCTGCGCAGGTCGACGATACCGGGATCGTCGCCCTTGGGGCGCGCGAATATGCCAACGGAATCAGTCAGAAGCGGTTGCGTGGCACCAAAGCTCGGCCGCATCGAGGCGACGAAGGTGCCGCGCCCCACGGCGGCCTCCAACAGCCCCTCCTGCGTCACCATCTGATAGGCCCGCGACACGGTGCCGGGCGTCACGCCAAGCCGCCAGGCCAGGTCGCGCACCGGCGGCAGGCGGGTGCCTTCGGGCAGTTCACCACTGCGCACCGCATGGCGCAGCCTGTGGGCCAGGGCGAGGTATTTCGGACCGTCGAAATCCGACAGATCAGGTTGCCATTTTGTATCCATGACAATTCCCTTCTGGCGTCTGATGCGGTGATTTGTAATCATACAAATACGAGATAACGCGAATTGTATCAATACAAAAAGGTGACCCATGGAACAGATCGCCCGCAGACCCGGCCGGAACGCCCTTGGACAGAAGACCGGAACCGCCGTTACGGCGACCGTCCTGCTGACCGGCGCCCGCCGCGTGGTCGCGGCGTGGTCCATGCGTCGCCGCAGCCGCGCCGACCTTGCCAGGCTGACGCCCGCGCAATTGCGCGACATCGGGCTTGACCGCCTGAGCGCGGAAGGCGAGGCGCAGCGCCCGTTCTGGCAACCCTGAAGGGTTCCGCCCATCCCCGGCGGCTCCCTCTTCCTGGCCGGGCGTTTGCCCGGCCCTTTTTTTCGTATAAGGACAACAGCATGGCTGATTATACGCTGATCCAGGCCGATGCCTTCGCCGACCGTCTCTTTTCGGGCAACCCGGCCGCCGTCATGGTGCTGGACGCGCCCCTGCCCGACGATCTGATGCAATCCATCGCGGCCGAGAACAACCTGTCGGAAACCGCCTTTGTCCTGCGCGAGGGCGACGCGCTTTCGATCCGCTGGTTCACGCCGACAAGCGAAGTGCCCTTTTGCGGCCATGCGACGCTTGCCTCCGCCCATGTGCTGATGACGGAATACGGGGTAAACGGCCCGGTCAGCCTTCAGACCCGCAAGGTCGGGACGTTGCGTGTGTCACAGACCGCAGACGGCTATGAGCTTGACCTGCCCCGGATCGACGCCACCCCGCTGATCGACATCCCCCCGGCGCTGCAAGAGATCTTCCCCGGCGGCTGGCGCGCGGTCTTGCGGAATTTCGAGAATATCTTCGTCGTGCTGGACGACCCGGCAGAGGTCACCAGCCTTGCCCCCGATATTCGCCGGATCGCCACGCTTGAGGCGGGCGGGCTTGGCGTCACGGCGGCGGGTGGCGCGGATCGCGGCGGGGTGGCGGTCGATTTCACCTCACGCTACTTCGCCCCGGCGCATGGAATTGATGAGGACCCGGTGACCGGATCGGCCCATGCCACGCTGGCGCCCTATTGGGCGGGCGTTCTGGGCCGCGATAGCCTGACAGCCTTTCAGGCCTCGGCGCGCGGCGGCCGGATGGGCTGCCGCGTCACCGGGGACAGGGTGTACCTCACCCGGCAGGCCGTGACCTACCTGCGCGGCACCATCCGGCTGCCGGATTAGTCGCCCTATGGCATTTCGGGTTTGCACTGACTCAGACTTCGACCTTGTTTTGTTCGAAGTCCGATACTTGCTTTCTCAACGCACACCCGAAACGCCTCAGGCCACCGCCTCGATCGCGATCGAGCGGCGCTTCAGCTCGGCATAAAGTGCCGGCAGCACGCGGGGCTGGTCGACGGCGCGTTTCAGCGCATCGCCAAGCGTACTTTCCTTGGCCTGACTGCGCACGCGCCAGACCATGCGCCGCTTGACGCCGTCGTCATAGACAATCTCGACCCCGCCGGTCTTGCCGATCCGCAGGCCAAGGTAATCGAAGCCCCCGAAGGAGCTGTGGTAAGAGATGGGGAGAGCCATTTTTTCGCTCGATGTTTTCTGCCTCAATGACATCAGCATTGCGACATCTCCGCGCAGCGGTCAATCGGCGCGCTCCACACATCGCCGTGAACGCGGCAAAGCCGCCACAGGGGCGGAAAACCGCTGAAAACAGGGGCGAAATGACGAAAAAGGGCGCGGCCCGCAGGCCGCGCCCCATATCTTGCGTCCGGGGCCGAAGCCCCGCCCAAATCAGCGCTTGGAGAACTGGAAGGACCGGCGGGCCTTTGCCTTGCCGTATTTCTTCCGCTCGACCACGCGGCTGTCGCGGGTCAGGAACCCGGCGGCTTTCAGCGCGGGGCGCAAGGAGGGTTCATAAAGCTGAAGCGCTTTCGAGATACCGTGCTTGACCGCACCGGCCTGGCCCGAAAGGCCGCCACCGGCCACGGTCGCCATCACGTCGAACTGACCTTCGACATTGGCCACCTGGAACGGCTGGCGCAGGATCATCTGCAACACCGGGCGCGCGAAATACTTCGAATAGTCGATGTATTCGCCCTTGTTGTTGCGGATCAGGAACTTGCCTGAACCCGGCTTGATCCAGACGCGGGCGACCGCGTCCTTCCGCTTGCCGGTGGCATAGGATCGGCCAAGCGCGTCGCGCTGCGGTTCACGCGGGGCTTCGACTTCGGCTGCGGCGGCAGGCGTGCCAGCAACGGCCGATTTCAGATCGTCGAGGGATTTGATTTCGTCGGCCATGCTCATGCGCTCCGGGTGTTCTTCGGGTTCATCGACTTGACGTCGAGGACTTCGGGGGACTGCGCCTCATGCGGATGCTCGGCCCCGGCATAGACGCGCAGATGCGTCATTTGCAGCTTGCCCAGCTTGTTGCGGCTGATCATGCGTTCGACCGCCTTCATCACCACACGCTCGGGGTGGGCGCCGTCCAGCACCTGCGCGGCGGTGCGGAACTTGATGCCGCCCGGATGGCCGGTGTGCCAGTAGTAACGCTTGTCGGCGCGCTTGTTGCCCGTCATCTGCACCTTGTCGGCATTGATGACGATCACGTTGTCGCCCATGTCCATGTGCGGGGTGAAGGTGGCCTTGTGCTTGCCACGCAGGCGGTTGGCGACGATCGTGGCGAGGCGGCCCAGAACGACGCCCTCGGCGTCGATCAGGATCCACTTCTTTTCGATCTCCGCCGGTTTCGCGGTATAGGTTTTCATGGTCTGCCCTTGATCTTCGGGATCGCTGAAGGGCGCCTTTGCGGACGCCCGAATTCGGATGGGCGCTTTTCCTAGATTGCGGTCGCGCCGTCAAGGGTATGACGTGCGGATTTCGTTAGCGATTTCAACGTGTTGAAAATTAGGTATTTGAATACCCCATATAGCTCCCGTGGAATGGGCGATTTGCCCATCCTACCGTTTCGGCGGAATCGAATAGGTCATGTTCGACCGCGCCACCGGCGCCTCCATCCCTTCCGACCGGATCAGCACATCGCCCACGGCCAGCACCCGGCCCAGCTTCAAAAGCCGCGCCTCGGCCAGCAGGTCCACGCCTGCCGCCGGTTTGCGCAGGAAATCCACCGCGCCGTTCGTCGTCACCGCCAGCGCCACCGGCCCGATCCGCGACAGGATCGCCAGGTAGACCGCAACATCGGCAAGACCAAAGATCGAGGGGCCGGAGACGGTGCCGCCCGGCCGCAAGTGTTTCTCCGCCACTTTCAGGCGCATGACGATGCCGTCCTCGGTCAGATGCTCCACCAGGAAATCGTCGGCGGCCTGCGGAAAGGCGCGGGCCATGAAGGCGGACAGCTCCGCCTCGGTCATTACAGGTGTCATCTTCCCTCTCCGCGCTTCTCCGCCTAGAGTTTTTGACGAACCGGAGAGGAATGACAAGATGACCGAGCTTCTGCTGCGCGAGGATGCGGGCGGCATCGCCACGCTGACGATGAATGCCCCCGAACGGCTGAATGCGCTGTCGGACGCGATGCTGGGGGCGCTGAAGGCCGAGTTCACGCGGCTGGAGCGGGATCGCGACACCCGCGTGGTGATCCTGAAAGGCAATGGCAAGGCCTTCTGCGCGGGCCATGACCTGAAGGAGATGCAGGCAGGCCGTCAGGCCGAAGACAAGGGGCGCGCCTATTTCGCCGACCTTTTCGCGCGCTGCACGGAGGTGATGCAACTGATCCCCGCCCTGCCCCAGCCGGTCATCGCCGAGGTTCACGGCATCGCCACCGCCGCGGGCTGCCAGCTTGTCGCCAGCTGCGACATGGCCATCGCGGCGGAAGGCACGCGCTTTGGCGTAAACGGGGTGAATATCGGCTTGTTCTGCTCCACCCCCATGGTCGCGCTGTCGCGCAACGTCCCGCGCAAGGTCGCGTTCGAGATGCTGACCACGGGCCAGTTCATCGACACGACCCGCGCGGTCGAGGTGGGCCTTATCAACCGCGCGGTCCCCACACAGGCGCTGGCCGCCGAAACCCGCGCGCTGGCCGAAACCGTCGCCGCGAAGCTTTCCGCCGCCGTCAAGATCGGCAAGCGCGCGTTTTACGACCAGATCGAGATGACGCGGGCCGGGGCCTATGACCATGCGGCGCAGGTGATGGTCGAGAACATGCTTTGGCGCGATACCGAGGAAGGCATCAACGCCTTTATCGAAAAGCGCAAGCCCGACTGGGCGTGATCTTCAGACGATCAGCGCCCTGAGGGCGAAGGCGACCGCGCCAACCGCCAGAACCCCGGCGAGCCAGAGCAGGATGAACCAGCCTGCGCGGCGCAGCCACATCCTAGTGATACCCCTCGCCCGCCTTCAGCTTGCCGCGAAAGACCCAGTAGGCATAGGCGGTGTAGCTCAGGATGATCGGCAACAGGAACAGCGTGCCGACAAGGATGAACTTCAGGCTTGCATCCGGCGCGGCGGCCTCGGCGATGGTCAGGCTTGGCGGCACGATCATCGGGTAAAAGCTGATGCCGATGCCGACGAAGGACAGGATGAACAGCGCCTGCGCCGACAGGAACGGGGCCAGGTCCCGTTCGCGCCTCAACCCTTGCCAGAGCCGCCAGGCCGCGAGCAGCACAAGGACCGGCACGACCGCGGCGTAAAGCGCCGCCGGGTAGCGGAACCAGCGCTCGGCATAGTCGGGGTTCTGTAGCGGCGTGAAGATGCTGACGAGGCCAAGGAACATCAGCGTGGCGCCCGCCAGCCGCAGCGCGACCTTGCGCATATGCGCCTGCACCCGTCCTTCCAGCACAAGGTTGATCCAGGTCGCGCCCAGAAGCGCATAGCCGACCGGCACGGCGATGCCGGTCAGGATCGAAAAGGGCGTCAGCCAGTCCCACCAGCCCCCGGCATAGGCGCGATCCACGACCGTGATCCCCTGAACCAGCGCGCCAAGGGCAATGCCCTGCATCACCGCCGCGACCAGCGAGCCACCGAAGAAGGAATAATCCCAGACCCGCTTCCACCGCTGCGTCTGCCAGCGGTATTCGAAGGCCACGCCGCGAAAGACCAGTGCCAGCAGCATGAGGATGATGGGGATGTAGAGCGCGGGCATCACGACCGCATAGGCCAGTGGAAAGACGGCGAACAGCCCGCCGCCGCCAAGGACAAGCCAGGTTTCGTTGCCGTCCCAGACCGGCGCGATCGAATTCATCATCTGGTTCCGCTCATCCTCATCCTGCGCGAGCGGGAAGAGGATACCGACGCCCAGATCGAACCCGTCAAGCATGACGTAGATCAGCACCGAAAGCGCGATGAGACCCGCCCAGATGAAGGAAAGCTCAAGCCCGAACATCCCTCAGCCCTCCAGATGCTTGGTGGTGGTGACGCGGCCCGCAATCGCGGTCATGTCCTGCGAGGGCGCCACGCCGCCCTGCACTGCGCCCGTTGCGGGCGGTTTGCCCATCAGCCGGAGCAGGTAGAAGACGCCCGCGCCGAAGACAAAGGCATAGACCACGACAAAGGCCGTCAATGAGGCCGCGACCGCGGGCGCGTCCAGCGGCGAATGGCTTTCGGCGGTCCGCAAGAGCCCGTAGACCGTCCAGGGCTGGCGCCCGACCTCGGTCGTGATCCAGCCCGCGATCACCGCAAGGAACCCCGCTGGCCCCATCAAGATGGCCGCGCGGTGCAGCCAGGGGCTGTGATAAAGAAACCCGCGCCAGCGCGCCCAGCCCGCCCAAAGGCCAAGGCCAAGCATCGCGAAACCAAGCGCCACCATGACCCGGAAGGACCAGAAGACGATGGCGACCGGCGGAATATCCTTGTCCGGCACCCCTTCCAGCGACGGCACCGTGCCGTTCAGCGAATGGGTCAGGATCAGGCTGCCAAGCTTCGGCACCTTCAGCGCATAATGCACCGTGCGCGCCGCCTGATCGGGCCAGCCGAACAGGATCAGCGGCATCCCGCCGTCCTCGCTTTGAAAATGCGCCTCGATGGCGGCCAGCTTCACCGGCTGGTGTTCCAGCGTGTTCAACCCGTGCTGGTCGCCCGCAAGGATTTGCAGCGGCGCGACAAGGATCAGCATCCACATGGCCATCGAGAACATGCGCCGCACCGCAAGGGTCTGCGCGTCGCGCAAAAGCAGGTATCCGGCCGACGCGCCGACCACCAGCGCGGTCGTCAGATAGGCGGCAAGGACCATATGGACGAGGCGATAGGGGAAGGACGGGTTGAAGACGATCGCCCACCAGTCCTCGGGGACGAACTGACCGTTCGGCGCGATGGAGAACCCCGCCGGTGTCTGCATCCAGCTGTTCACCGCCAGAATCCAGGTCGCCGAGATCAGCGTGCCGACCGCGACCATCAGCGTCGCCACCATGTGCAACCCGTCGCCGACCCGCTCACGGCCGAAAAGCATGATGCCAAGAAAGCCCGCCTCAAGAAAGAACGCCGTCAGCACCTCATACCCCATCAGAGGCCCGACCACCGGCCCCGCCTTGTCGGAAAACACCGACCAGTTGGTGCCGAACTGATAGGACATGACGATGCCCGAGACGACGCCCATGCCGAAGGCGACCGCGAAGATCTTCTTCCAATGCTCGAAAAGCGTCCGGTAGCTCGCCTCGCGGGTCCAGAGCCAGAGGCCGTTCAAGACCGCAAGATAGCTCGCCAGCCCGATCGACAGCGCCGGAAAGACGATGTGAAACGAAACGGTGAACGCGAATTGCCACCGCGCAAGAATTTCTGCGGTCATGTCCCGCTCCCTGGTCGCCTGCGCTTGCCTTTATCATCTAGGATCGGGGGACAAGGGTCAAAGGGTGGCAATGCGTCGCAGCGGCGCCGCCCCTACCCGTCAGATCCCGCGTGAGCGCAACCAGAGCGCGGCGGCGAAGGCGCAAAGCGTCAGCGCCAGCGTGACCGACAGGAAAAGCGTCACGCCCCCCGCCCCGATCAGCACCGCCCCGAAGAAGGGCGCGATCGCCGATGCGCCAAGGGGCGCGATGGCCAGTGTCCCGCTGATCGCGCCGAAATCCTCAAGCCCCAGCGCCTCGGCCGTCAGAACCGGCCGCAGGATCGAGGAGATGCCAAGCGACGCGCCCTGACAGACGGCATAGGCAAAGAAAAGCCAGACATGCCCCGCCGAGAGGAGGAGAGAGAGGCTCGCCAGCGCCATCACCAGCGTGACCGCCCTGACCGCCGTGCCGGAGCGGACGCGCGCGCCGCCCAGCATCATCCCCAGCCGTCCCACGACCTGCATCGGCCCGACGGTGGAGGCGACGACAACCGCCAGCGCATGTGACGCACCGCGATCCATCAGCACCGGCAGCGCCAGGCTGACCAGCATCATATGCGTCCCCATGGTCAGGCCGAAGATCGCCGCCAGCGCCCAGAAGGCCGGGTTGCGCAACGCCGCGCGCACGGCGCCGTTGCCGGTCGCCTCGGCCCCGCCGCCCCGCCGTTCCCCGCGCCGTAGCAGGCGGACGCCAATCACGTTGACCGGCAGCGTGATGCAAAGCTGAAGGGCCGCGAAGATCAAAAGCGCCGCGCGCCAGCCCAAGGCCTCGCCCGCCGTCGCGCCGATGATGAAGGCGAGCGTCGAGGCAAAGCCCGCCACCAGCGTGACGCGGACGATGGCCGGACGGGCGCCAAGGCCAAGGCGGCGGGTGAGGAAGGAAAAGCAGGTTTCATAAAGCCCCGCCGCCTGCGCCACGCCCAGCACGGCCCAAAGCGCATACCAGCCCCAAAGGCTTTGCACCTGCGACAGCGCCGCCAGCGCGACGGCGCCCAAAAGCGCCGAACCTGCCAGAAGCGCGCCCCCCTGCCCGCGATCGACGAGCCGCCCGGTCGCCGTCACCACCAGCGCCTCGACCCCAAGGCCAAGCGAGGGGCCAAGCGCAAGCTCCGCCCGGCTCCACGGCGTTTCGGCCTCAAGCGCCAGAAGGATGGCGCCGAAGGAAAACAGCAGCGTCGCGAAGCCCAGCGTCTGACCGATGGCAAGCAGCCAGACACCGAGGCGTTCGTGACGCTCCACCGTTCAAAGCCCGTAAAGGGGCAGGAACTTCGCTTCGAGGTAGTCGAGCAGAGGTTCTTCGCTCACCTCGAAGCCGCAGGCGCTCTCGACGGTGCGCAAGGGATCGCGCAGCGCGCCGAAATGCTGAAGATGCTCGCGCAGCCAGCCGGTCGCGGGGCTGGCATCGCCGCGTGACAGGCTTTCGTCCAGATCGGGAAGCTCGGCGCGGATCGCCTGATGCAGGCAGCCCGCATAGACATTGCCAAGCGCATAGGTCGGGAAATAGCCGAACAGGCCCACCGACCAGTGAACGTCCTGCAACATGCCATGCGCGGGCCGGTCCACGGCGACGCCGAAATCGGCCTTGAAGCGGTCGTTCCAGGCGCCCTCCAGTTCCCCCGGCGTCAGATCGCCGGAGATCAGGCGGCATTCCAGATCGAAGCGCATCATGATGTGAAGGTTGTACTGCACCTCATCCGATTCGGTGCGGATATAGCCCGGCGTGACGCGGTTGACGGCGGCGTGGAACGCCTCGGCATCCTTGGCACCCGCCATGCCGAAGGCGTCCTTCATCTGGTCGAATATCCAGCCGGTAAAGGCGCGGCTGCGGCCAAGCTGGTTCTCGTAGATCCGGCTTTGGCTTTCATGGACGCCCATCGACGCGCCGCGCCCGATGGGGGTGAAAAGGTAATCGGCGTCCACGGCCTGCTCATAGGTCGCATGGCCGACCTCATGGATGGTGGAATAGAGACAGTTGAGCGGTTCCGCCTCGACCACCCGCGTGGTGATGCGCACGTCATTGCCTGAGCCGGAGGAGAACGGGTGAACCGCAAGGTCAAGCCGCCCGCGCGTCCAGTCATAGCCGAAGGCCCCCGCCATCGTCCGCGCGAGCGTCAGTTGCGCGTCGCGCGGGAACTGGCCCGACAGCGCCGCAGGCTGGCGTTCCGCGCCCAGAACCGCCGCGCGCAGCGCGACAAGGCGCGGGCGCATCCGGTCGAAGATCGCCGCGATCCCCGCGGCCGTCGCGCCCGGCTCATAGTCGTCCAGAAGCGCGTCATAGGCGTCGCCCTTGCCAAACCCCGCCGCCGCCAGCGCCAGACCCTTTTCGCGCGTCAGGCGGATCACGTCGGAGAGGCACGGCAGGAAATGCGCGACATCGTCCTTGGCCCGCGCCTCGGCCCAGACACCCTGCGCGACGCTTGTCACCCGCGCGAGTTCGGCGGCCAGGCGCACCGGCACGGCGGCGCTGCGGTCGAAATCGCGGCGGATCAGGTCCAGCATCCGGGCGCCTGCCGGGCCGGGGGCGGTGGCGCCCGCAAGCCAGTCGGTCAGACGCGGATCGGTGCGGCGGCCATGCAGCATCGTCTCCATCGCGGCGCTTTCCTCGCCCCGCTGATGGGCGGCGCCGCGCGGCATCATGGTTTCCTGATCCCAGCCGAGCCGTCCCGCGACCTGCGCCAGCGCCTCCGTCTCGCGCTGGAACTGCATCAGGCTGTCGAACTCGGTCATGCGCGGCCTCTTACGGATTGAACGACGGGATAGGCGGCCCGGTGGCGCGCCCGCAGGATCAGGACCCAAAGGACGACCGCGCCCAGCTGGTGGATCAGCCCCAGATGCAGCGGCGCGGAATAAAGCACCGTCACGATGCCCAGCACGACCTGCCCGAAGGCCATCGCCGCCATCCAGTCAAAGGCGGTCTTCGTGGCCAGATGCGCCGACCTGCGCCCCACCGACCAGGCGAAGAGCGTGGCAAGGAAGAGAATATAGCCGACCATCCGGTGATTGAACTGTACAAGGCCGGGGTTTTCGAAGAAGGCGCGGATCGCCGCTCCGCCATCCGGCACATAGAGGGCATCGGCCGGAAACACCCTGTCGCCCATCATCGGCCAGGTCGGAAAGGCGCGGCCCGCGTCGATGCCCGCAACCAGCGCGCCGAGCAGGATTTGCAGGAAGGCCATCGCGGCAAGGACCGTCGCCCATGTGACCAGCGCCCCCTCACGCATCCGGCGGGCCTGCAAAAGCGCGGCCTCGCTCCGCGACAGCGACAGCATGTACCAGGCGATCAGGCCGAGGATCGCGAAGGCAAAGCCCAGATGCGTCGCCAGCCGGTAAGAGGCGACATCGACCATGCGCCCCGTCAGGCCAGACGCCACCATCCACCAGCCGATCGCCCCCTGCACCCCGCCAAGAAGCCCAAGGCCCAGTAGCCGCCCGGTCCAGCCCGGCGGCATCTTCCGCGCGATGAGAAGGCCGAAAAAGCCCACCGCCCAGACAAGGCCGATCACCCGGCCAAGCTGGCGATGCCCCCATTCCCACCAATAGATCGACTTGAACCCGTCAAGCGTCATCTGGCTGTTCTGCAACTGGAATTCGGGGCTTTGCTGGTACTTCTGAAACTCTGCCTGCCAGTCGGCATCGGTCATCGGCGGCAGCGCGCCGGTGACGGGGCGCCATTCGGTGATCGACAGGCCGCTATCGGTCAGCCGGGTCAGCCCGCCGACCGCGATCATGGCGAAGACGAGGGCGAAGAGGATGGCGAGCCAGATCCTCACCGCGCCGCGCGCGCCGCCACGGCCACGGTCGATCATGCCCCCCTGCGGCGCCTCGGGGCGTTTCGTGTCCTGCCCGACCTCTTCGAAAATGCTGCGCTTGCCGGCCATCTGCCCCTCTCCGTTCCCGCGCGGCGGACACTAGGCGGGGCGCGGTCCGGCTTCAAGGGGCCGAGGTGTGTGTGGCGGCGGCCGGGGGGTTCACCCCCCGGACCCCCGAGAGTATTTGGACAACGAAGAAATGGGGCGTCAGTCGGGCCTGCGGCGCAGGATCTGGCGCAGGATGCCGTGCAGGACCTGGACATCGGCGCGGGTCAGCGGCATCCGGCTCCAGAGGTTGCGCAGGTTCAGCTTCATCCCCTCGGCCTTGGTCTCGGGGAAGAAAAAGCCCGCCGCGTCAAGGCGCTCTTCATAGTGATCGCCCAGCTTCTCGATCTCGATGGCGGTGGCCAGTTCGGTGCCGGCAAGGGCCAGCACCTCGGGCGGCGTGTCGTCGCCCTGACGGCGCCATTCATAGGCGCAAAGCAGCACCGCCTGGGCGAGGTTCAGCGAGGGGAAATCCGGGTTCACCGGCACCGAGATCAGCGCATTGGCGCGTGACAGGTCGTCATTTTCCAGCCCGGCGCGTTCGGGGCCGAAGAGGACCGCGACCTTCTGGCCCGATGCCATCAGAGCGCGGGCATGCTCCATGGCGCGTTCGGGCGTCATGACCGGCTTGGTCAGGTCGCGGGTCCGGGCGGTGGTGGCGAAGACATAGGCGCAGTCGTGGATCGCCTCCGGCACGGCTTGGAACACCCCGGCATGGTCCAGCACCCGCCCCGCCGCGCCCGAGGCCATCGCGACGGCGCGCGGGTTGGGCCAGCCGTCGCGCGGGTCGATCAGGCGCATGTGGCTAAGGCCGAAATTCAGCATCGCGCGGGCGGCGGCGCCGATATTTTCGCCCATCTGCGGGCGGACGAGGATGAAGGCGGGCTGGCGGTCGGTCATCGGCGTTCCCTGAAACTCGGGCGCCTGATACGCTTTGCGCACCGCTATCGCAACCAAGGGGGGGCCGATGGCCTATGACGAGGGGCTGGCGCAGATCCTGCGCGACGATCTGTCGGGGGAGCCGGTTCGCGAACGGAAGATGTTCGGCGGGCTTTGCTTTCTGATCGCGGGAAACATGGTCGCGGGTGTCTATCCCGGCGGCGGGATGTTTCGGGTGGCCAAGGCGGACCGCGCGGCGGCGCTTTCTCTGCCGGGGGCGGAGGAGATCCGCATGGGCGCGCGGGTCATGGGCGGCATGGTCGGTTTGCCGCCCGAGGCGATGGCCGACGACGCGGCGCGGGGCCGGTTGATGGCGCTGGCGCTGGCCCATGTGCGGGGCCTGCCGCCGAAGTAGCCAAGCGCCGAAATCTCGGGTAAGGCACCGCAACCCTGAAGGAGTCGCCGATGGCCGCCGAAGACCGCCCGCAGCTTTACCTGATCACGCCGCCCGCGCCGGATATGGCGGTCTTTCCCGACCTCCTCGGCGCGGTCCTTGACGCGGCAGAGATCGCCTGCATCCGCCTTGCGCTGGCGGGGTCGGACGAGGACGCGCTGGGCCGCGCCGCCGATGGCTTGCGCGCCGTGGCGCATGAACGCGATGTCGCGGTGGTGATCGAGGCCCATGTCGGCCTTGCCGAACGCCACGGGCTTGACGGCGTTCACCTGCCGGGCGGCGCCAAATCGGTCCGTGACGCGCGCAAGGTGCTGGGGCCGGATGCCATCGTCGGCGCCTTTTGCGGCACTTCGCGCCATGACGGCATGAACGCGGGCGAGGCGGGGGCGGATTACGTCGCCTTCGGGCCGGTCGGGGCCTTGGCGCTCGGCTCCGCCCTGCCCGCCGACCGCGACCTTTTCGCCTGGTGGTCGGAGATGATCGAGGTGCCGGTGGTGGCCGAGGGCGGGCTGACGGATGCGCTGGTGATGGACTATGCCGCGATCACCGATTTCTTCGGCATCGGGGGGGAAATCTGGTCGGCGGAGGACCCGGTCGCGGCGCTGAAAAAGCTCATCGCGCCGTTGGGTTAGCGGTCTTCCAGCGCCCAGTAATCATCGCCCTGCCCGTCGCGCAGTTCCGCGCGCACGGTTTCCTCGCAATAAAGCGCCAGCGCCTTGCGGTCGGTGAACGCCGCCACTTCGACGGGATCGTGGAACACCACCTCGACCGCGCCTTGCCGACCTTGCGCGAGGATGGTCAGGAAATGCGGCGCGAAGGCCATATCGCCCCACCAGCCATAGAACCGGCGTGACCGGCCGCGCGGCGCGCGGTAGAGGACAGAGACCGGCTGAATCCGCATCCCATTCCTAAGGTTATCTACGAAGAACGCCGCGAAAAGCGTTGATTTGAAAGGCAGAACACCAAGCCCATCGGTCGACGTCCCCTCCGGGAAGAAAAGCAGCCTGTGGCCCGCGCGAAGCCGATCCTCGAACTCCACCCGTTGCACCTTCGCCTGTTTCGGATCGCGCGCGATGAAGACCGTCCCGGTCGCCCGCGCCAGCCAGCCGATGCCGGGCCAGCGCGCGACCTCGGCCTTGGAGACGAAGTAAACCGTCTGGCAGGCGTTCAGCACGAAGATGTCGAGCCAGGAACTGTGGTTCGCCACCACCGCACCCTGCCCCCGCATCGGATGGCCCGAGACGGTATGGCGCAGGCCCAGAACCGAAAGGCAGGCGCGGCAAACGGCAGTGGTGATGTGTGGCGTGAAGGGCCGCGCACGGCGATAAAGCGGGTATTCCACCAGCCGCAGCGCCAGCAGAAGCAGCAGCCCGCCATAGCAGATCACCCCGATCACCGGCAGGCGCAGCGCCACCATCAGCCAGCCCGTCACCCCGATCCGCACCGCCTCGGGCGCGTCGGTCTTATGCCATCGCGTCACACCCGCGCCCCGTGCTTGCGGGTGTAAAAGCCCTTGTGGCGGCTGCTCATCGCGGTCGTGTCCATCAGCAGGCAGACATCGGTGGTGTTGAAATCGCTGTCGATAAAGGCGCCTTCACCCACGAAACCGCCAAGGCGCAGATAGGCCTTGATAAGCGCGGGCATCGCCAGCATCGCGGCGCGCTGGTCAAGCTCCGCCTCGGCGATAAGGTCCATGCGCTGAAACGCCTGTGGCAGCGCCCGCACGCGCAGCGCCTCGGGCGCGAGGTGGCGGTGATGCAGCCAGGAAAGCGGCATCTTCAAGGGCGCGATGTCGGTGCCGTGGAAACTCGCCACGCCGAACAGCACTTCGACCCCGTGCAGAAGGACGTAATCGGCCAGCGCGTTCCACAAAAGGAACATGCCCGACCCGCCACGATGATCCGCCTCGACGCAGGAGCGGCCAAGCTCCAGGAGCCGCCGCCCGGACCGGCGCAGCGCCGTCAGGTCGTATTCCGAATCGCAGTAGAAACGCCCGAACCGTGCCGCCTGGTCAGAGCGCAGCAGCCGGTAGGCGCCGATGACATAGTCAAGCCCGGCCATGTCGCGCCGGGTGTCCACAAGGATCAGGTGTTCGTTGACGTCGTCAAAGGCGTCGCGTTCCAGCCGCCGGTCGTGATCGACAAGCGGCCCGTCGCCGCCCAGTTCCTCGACAAAGACGCGGTAGCGCAGCCGCTGGGCCGCCAGAAGATCCTGCTCGGTCTCGGCAAGGCGGGTCTGGAAGGGCGAGGTTTCGGCTGTCACGGCTGGTCCGGTTTCTGCCGCTATGGCGATCAGTTAGGGGTTTTACGGGCGGTAAGGATGCAATGCAACTGGCCGGACCCGTGCATTGACGCACCCTTGGGCTGTGCTAGGGTCGCCCGGCGCAACCGGCGGTCATCCCTCCGGCCCGAAAACCAGCCGAAGGGAGACATGGGTTCCGTCGATGACCACCTTGCCCGCATGTTCAAAGTTAACGGTTACTTTACGACCGACGCGCGACTGTACCTGCCCGAGGCCCCAGTCCTCATGCTCGGGATGGCGCACCAGCATGCCGGGTTCGAGGATCTCGATCATCTTGCTCTCCGTCCGAAGGATCGTCCATGTCCGATAGACTACCCGATTTCGCCGCCCTGATCGGCTCTCGCATCTGCCATGACCTTATCAGCCCGCTGGGCGCGATCGGCAACGGGGTAGAGCTTTTGTCGATGTCGGGCGCGGGCGGCGGGCCGGAACTGGCGCTGATCGCGGACAGCGTGGCCAACGCAAACGCCCGCATCCGGTTCTTCCGTATCGCCTATGGCGCGGCGGCGGGCGAGGTGGCAGAGGCGGAGATCCGGTCGATCCTGACCGGCATGGCGGATGGCGGGCGCGTGGCGATCGACTGGCGGATCGCCGGGCCGGTGTCGCGCAAGCGGGCGAAGCTGGCCTTTCTTGCGCTGCAATGCCTGGAAACCGCCCTGCCCTTCGGCGGCACGGTCACGGTGACGGCCGCCGGCGCGGTGTGGGAGGCGCGGGCCGACGGCGCGCGGCTGGCGGTGGATGCAGCGCTTTGGTCCAACCTCACCGCCCCCGCGCCAGACCCCGCCATAACCCCCGCCCAGCTGCAATTCGCGCTTTTGCCGGTTGAGGCGGGTCCGGGCGGCATCGACCTGCGGCAGACGGACGGCAGCGTCACGATACGCTTTTAGGCGCGGGCCAACGCCCCCTTGGTTGGTGCCGGAATGGAAACGAATCAGGCGTTTTACGCTTGACTTTGCGAAATCCGCCTAAATTCAAACCGCTAGGCCCTGACCCCGCCCGCAAGACAGGGCGGGCGTTTTTTGTTACCCTCAGGGCATTCTGAAGCGCGGACGGTTTTCAAGCGCAGGTTGTTTTATCGGAGGGCGTCATGCTGTTTTTCCGGGCCGTTTTCCTGTTGTCTTTCGTCATCATCGCCGGAAACTCCATGGCGCAGGCGGGGCCAGCCGCCGTCAGCGATACGCCCATGAGTTGTGGCCCGACGCATGAGGTACTGAACGATCTCCTGCCGGATGAACAGAAACGCTTCGGGCGCACGGTCTGCGCCGATATCGTCGCGATGGACCAGATGCTGGTCTACAACCGCTTCGGCAGCTTCAACCCCTTCGGCATGATCTATGCGCTGCGGCGCGACGTGGTCGGCGTGGACGTGAAAGTGGGCGCGCTGGATGCCGATGGCTGCGACGATCTTGACGGGACCGAGGGCTTTGGCAAGGGCCTTACCCCCGGCGAGGTGCGGCTGAAGGATTGCAAGCGGCCCCGGCCGCTGACGCTGCGGGCGAACGCGGGCGATGTGCTGCATGTGCGGCTGACAAACCTGCTGCGGCCCTTGCAAAAGCCCGAACCAGGCGAGGAAGCCGCGCCCGATTTCTCCCGCGATTTCTGCGATGCGCCGCAATCGGATGGCGGCTACGGCAGCTTCTTCCATCAGATCCGCAACTGGGTCTCCTCGGGCGACAACACGCAGAGCGATCACCATGAGGTCGCCTGCGGACCCGAGGGCTATCGCCCGGCCCCGATCCCCGGCGGCAAGGATGACGGGCCGGACTGGCCGACATCGCGCGGCGCGAACATGGCGATCCAGGGCCTGACCGCCTTTGCCATTGTCAACAATCAGATGGCCGAGGCGCCCGATGCCTGCAAGGGGCTGGGCGCGATCCCGCCCGGCGCCTCGGTCGATTGCTTTTACATGGTCGAACGCGAGGGGCCGTATTTCATGGCCTCAACCGGCGCGCCCGCCGGGGGCGAAGGGGATGGCGGGTCGATCACGCACGGGCTTTTCGGCGCGGTCATGGCCGAACGCAAGGACAGCCGCTGGTATCGCAGCCAGGTCAGCCGCGCGGCCTTCGACGCGGTATTCACGCCGAAAGACGGCGACGACCTCAGCGATCATGCGCGCGTGGCCGAAACGCTTTCCGGCATCGCGCCTTATGAGACGACGAAAAACGGCGTGCCGGTCCTGAACATGCTGCGCGAGGTCGGTGGCGACACGCATGAGATCGTCCATTCCGACCTCAACGCCGTGGTCTACCTGCCCGACGCGCCTGAAAAGAGCTTTCGCGAATTCTCGGTCTTCCTGCATGATGAGTTGAAGACCTTCTACCCCCGCGCCTTCGAAGAGCTTGGCGCCTTTGGCGAGGGCCAGCTTGCCGGGGTCCGCGACGGCTTTGCGATCAATTACGGGGCCAGCGGCATGGGCGACATGCTTCTGGCCAACCGCAAGGGCATCGGCCCGGCGGCCAATTGCGCCGAGTGTCTTTATGAGGAATTCTTCCTCACCTCCTGGGCCAATGGCGACCCGGCGTTGCTTGAGCAGTTCAGCGACGATCCCTCGAACGTCCACCATTCCTACCTGAACGACCCGATCGTGTTCCGCAATTTCCATGCCGGACCGAAGGAAACCCATGTCTTCCACCTGCATGCCCATCAGTGGTTCGCGGGCAATGACGGCGGGCGCGGCGCCTATCTCGACAGTCAGACGGTCGCGCCGCAGCAGGGGTTCAGCTACGACATCTATCAGGGCGGGATGGAGGTCTATCACAAGGGCAACGGCGGCGCGCCCGGCTGGTTCGAGACACTCGGTTCCGGCAACCGCAACCGCACGGTGGGGGATTCGATCTTTCACTGCCACCTCTACCCGCATTTCGCCCAAGGGATGTGGGAGCTGTGGCGTGTCCATGACGTGCTGGAAGACGGCACCCGCAAGCTGCCCGACGGGCAATGGGAACCCGTGCTGTCGCTGGCGGAGATGAACGCGGCGACGCGCGGCAAGAAGCGCCCCGGTTCCGTCGACCCCGAGACCGGTGACTGGATCGAACCGGGTGCGGGTCTAAAGCGCCGCAACCTTGGCACGCCGGTGCCGGCCATCGTGCCGGTGCCGGGCCATGCCTGGCCGGTGCTGCCAGGCTACGCTGCCAAAAAGACGCTCGGCGCGGATGGCAAGCTGGCCGCCGCCGCGACCCCGGCCGCAAATACCGCCATCGCTGCCGACGAAACCCCGACCGCAGATTTCAAACCCTTCCCCGGCTATCCCTTCTATATCGCCGGCAAGCCCGGCCACCGGCCGCCGCAGGCGCCGATGGACATCGCGCGGGCGCTGACCGATGGCAAAACGAAGGTCACCGCCGACTATCTCGACGGCGGGCTGCCGCGTCATGTGATGGGCGATGGCAGCAAGCGGACGCTGCCCTTCGACCTGCCGGAAGATGCCGCCACGCGCCTTGCCAAGGACACCGCATCGGCCACGCTAGAGGCAGCGCTGAACGACACCGACCTGCGCCAACGCGAGGCGCTGCAATCCCAGGTCCTCGCCGCCGCGCTGGCGCTGGGCGACATGACGATGGAGCTTGAGGCGGCCGAGATCGCGCCCCTGCCCTATGACGGCAACTTTCTGGAGCGCGCCGCGATGGCGTTTCACCACAATGGCGTTGCCGACGGCACCGATCTGGCCATCCGGTCGGCGGATGGTGCGCCATCCCATTACGACCCGCATGAAGGCGGCTATGCCAGCCTTGGCGGCCTGACCTTCGCCGTCAACGGCGCCCCGCCCAAACCCGGCGCCCCCTTCGCCGATCCCTGCGGCGCGCCCGGCAGCCTCGCCGCCCTCATCCGTGACGAGAACGGGGGGTATGAATGGCGCCATGACGGGGTGGAGAACCGCAAGGTCTTCACCGACAAGGCGCTGAGCGTTGCGGCGACCGATGCCGAGGTGTCGAACTGGGTGCAGTTCCGCCGCTCAGCCGCCCATCGCAAGCCCGATCTTTATGTCGCGGACGAGGACGGCCATGGCCAGAAAATCCCCCGCGACGCGCTGATCGAGGAAGCCGACCCCTTCGTCGCGCCCGCGACGGGCGTCACGGTTGACACGACCACATTCGCCACCGACCCGGCCGTCGTCGGCTATCGCCGGTATGAGGCCTCGGCGGTGCAGGTGGACATGGTCACCAACCGCGCCGGATGGCACGACCCGCAGGCCCGCATCAACGTCCTGACCGAACGGTCGGATACATTCAAGACCGGGGATGGCAAGATCTCCCCCCGCGTCTCGGCCTCGGAGGAGCCCTTCTTCTTCCGCGCCCTGTCGGGCGAATGCATCGAGTTCCGCCACACCAACGAATTGCCCAAGGACCTTGAGCTGGACGATTTTCAGGTCCGCACCCCGACCGACACCATCGGCCAGCATATCCATCTGGTGAAGTTCGATGTGACCTCATCGGACGGGTCGGGCAACGGCTTCAACTATGAGGACGGCACCTTCGCCCCCGATGAGATCGCGGCGCGAATCTGTGCGGCGAAGAACACCGACAGCGCCGCGCTGGTCACCAAGGCCCGGAAACCCGGCAAGGTTCTTATTCGCGAATATGCGGACCTCTGCGAACAGGATGACGCGGGACACTGGCGCGTCGCGGAAAAATACGCACACAAGATATGGAAGCTGCCGCTGCTTGACGGGACGAACCGCGACCTCTTCCAGACCACCACCCAGCGCTGGTTCGCCGACCCGGTCCTGTCCAATCTGCGGCTGGACAAGCCGGGCGAAGGTCAGGCCGACCGCACGCTGCGCACCGTTTTCAGCCACGACCATTTCGGCCCGTCCTCGATCCAGCAGCACGGGTTCTACACCGCGCTTGTGATCGAGCCGCAAAACGCGCTGATCTGCGACGAGGAAAAGGTCGACTGCACCGAGGCGCGGACCGATCGCCGCCTTGTGCTGGCCACGAAAAAGGATGTCGGCGCGCGCAAGGTGATTGTCGACCTCTTCCCCATCACCGCCGATCTGCCCGCACCGGAAAAGGCCGCCGCGCTGCGCGAATTCGCGGTTTCCATCGCGGATTTCGCCACGCTTTACGACCCGCGCGCGGGCATCACGCCGGGCGAGTTCGACGCGCAGATGAAAAACACCGACAAGGCCGTGATCGAGGCCAGCCGCAAGGGCATGGCGATGCTTCTGTGCGAGGCGAGATATGCCGGCTCGCCCAAGGACATGGAGAAATTCTGTGGCAGCGACCTGACGCAGGACAAGCAGGGCCGGTTCGCCAAGGCTCCGGGGAATGTCCCCCCGGCCTGGCTGGCCGAGGGGCGGCCGGGTGACAGCGCCGGGCATCAGGCGGGCTTTGAGAAAGGCCTCATCAGTGCCGGGATCACCGTCGACGGCAAGTCGCCCGCCGACCATCTCGACCACCACCTGAAGACCTACCGGGCGCAGGCGGCGGGGTATGAAGGTGCGGACGAACAGAACGCGCTTCTGGCCAGCCCCGTCTCCCCCCCGCGACGGCCCGAAAGCATCTCGGTCGATCATCACGACCCCTATCTGGTGAATTACCGGGGGGAGCCGTTCCCGATCCGCATCGGCACGGCCAGTTCCGCCTCCACCGGCTGCGACCTTCACCCGCTCGACTACTGGGTTGGCGCGCTTGAAAGCGGCGTGACCGACCGTTGCGAGATCAGCAGGCAGAAGGATGGCGCGGAGGGCGACATGGCCAATGTCCTCCTCTCTCGCTTCCACAAAGATCCCGTCGTGCCGATCCTGAACGCCTTCGACGGCGACACGATCCAGTTCCGCCTGATCCAGGGCGCGCAGGAGGTGCAGCATACCTTCAACGTCGAGGGCTATAGCTGGCCGCGCAATATAGATCAGGCCTTCCCGTCGATGATGCGGCTGCATGACAATGTCACCCCGCGCGATACGCTGCTGGGCGCGTGTTACAACAGCCCCGGCAGCTTTTCCGGCCTGCGCATGGCGCGCGCCGGGCGGCCCGACGAATACGGCACATGGGCGAAGAAGGATCACACCGCCTTCCCGGTCAACAGCGATGCCTATCTCTTCTGGCGCGACATGGAACGCCAGATCGCCGATTGCATCAACACCGACGGCCGCATCGCCGCGCAGGAGATCGGCATCTCGGAGCATTTCGAGTTCAGGTCGGCCTTCTTCTACGACACGAATATTTCGGGGGTGGCTGCGTTCAGGATGTCGTCGACGGCGCGGCGGGAACCGCTGCCCCCCGTCGGATCTGAGACGGCCATCGAGACGCTTCGCGCGCGGATCGCCGCCTTGAATGCATATGGTCTCAGCGACACGCCCTATCATTTCGGCAGTCAGGACGCGCTGTGGAACGGGGCCTGGGGGCTGGTGCGGATACGCGACGCGGCCGAGCGGCTGAAAAAGCGGGACACGCTTGTCACACGCGCCGAGGCGCTGCTTGCCGAGATCGAAGCGGCCTGTTCGGCGGACGCACCCGCCTGCACATTACCGGGTGACCTGCTTCAGCGCTATCTGGACCTGACAGAGCCGGATATCGAAACGCTTCTGGGCAACCGGACTGCCGATGCGCCCCTTGCCTATGACGTTCCGCTTGCGCTCGGTGCCGATGAGGAACCTCGCGACACCATCCAGCAGCCCACGCGGATACATACGCTGGCCTCCTACACCGCCGCCCCGGCTGCCCGAAATGCAAGCCGGGCCATGGACCGCAGGCTTTCGGCCAGCCCCTTTGCCTTCGCAGCGCCGTGGGCCGACCCCGCCGCCGAACCGGATGGCACCCTTGTCGCCAGATGCGCGCCCGACGCGCCGCGCGTTCATGCCGCCATCGCGGCGGTTGAAACCGGGGTCGTGTTCCCCGGCGGCACCGCCTATTCCGACGGTTTGCGCGACATCGACGGGCTGTTCTTCGCCCTTCTCGACCCGCGCCGCGTGATCAGCGATGATCCGGCCAAGGTCAGCGAAACCGATCTTTATGCGGCGCCCGGCGCGGAGCTGTGGAAAAACATCCCCCGGTCGCGCGTCATCGACGCGATCCGCGACACCTATGCCCAACCGGAACCGCTGGTCGTGAACGTCAAGGCCGGGGATTGTGTGCGGCTGACCATCATCAATGCGCTGACCTCCCATGGCGACGGTCAGCGCCCGGGCCTGACCGACCATCCGGGCGACGCGATGATGCCCGGCATCACCTCGATCAACACCGACCCCGCCTGGGACGGCGACACCAAGCCCGGACACGGGGTTCCGGTGTCGGTGACGATGATCGAAGGCACGCGCGACATCCGCCCCTCGGCCCGCCTCGCCGTGACGCTGCCGCTTCCGGTGGTCACGAAGCAGGAAAGCTACGGGCGGCCCTTCGGCCAGAACCCGGTTGCGGCGCTTGACGGGGTGCCGGAGGGCGCGACGATGCTGTCCCTGCGCGACGGCGCCGCCCCCGCGCAGATCGAACAGATCGAGTTCTACGCGGGCCTCGCCTTCGGCCAGCGCAAGGCAACCGCCGCGGCGGCGGGAAGCCTGCTTCTGTCCGGCAACGTCCCCCCGACGCTACTGCACCTGCCCGCCTTCGCGACGGCGGGCGGCACGACCGAGACGCTTGGCGATTTCGCCGCGAGAGTGCAGGCCGAGCGGCTGCAACTGGGCAAAGACCTGCAAGCAGAGGTCGACAAGGCCGGCACGCTACGGACGGGACTGGCGCAACCCGGCGAGGTAGAGAAGGCGCGCAGCGCCCTTGCCCCGGTGCTGGACCAGCTTCGGCCCGGCGACCCCGCCCTTCCCGGTGCGGATGACCTGATCGCGCTTGACCGCAGCCTGACGGAGGTGCTGAAGACACGCGCGCTGACCCCGGCCCAGACCGCGCAGGTCCTCAAGGCCGTCGAACCGCAACGCGCCCAGTTGGACCGGACCGACCTTGAGGCAACGGCGAAGGCAGCGGCCCTCGGCCTCGATGCCTCCTACAAGCCCTATGCCTTCGGCGCGCTGCCGATCAAGTCCTTCGGCGACGTGATCGGGCATCCGACCCACGGGCTGATCGGGGCCGTGACGGTGGCCCCGCAACATGCGGAACTGTCCGAGGAGCGGGTGCAGCGCCTTCCCCTTGGGCCTGCGAGCTGCGATGCGCTTGTCCTCGGCCCCGACGGCCAGCCCATCGCGCGGGCCAGCCGGATCGAAGACTATCTCGGCACTGCGCGGGGACAGTTGCGCAGCCAGGGTCCCCGTGCCTGGCAGGGGCTGGCGCAGAACTGTGCCAGCTTCGCGCTGGTCCCGCGCGCGACGTCGGACAGCGCCCGCAAATCCGTTCCGATCGCCCAGACGCTGATGACGGTCAAGGCCCCCTTCGGCGCCCCGGCGCGAGACCACAAGCTGCGCCAGATCACGCTCTTCTGGCAGGATGGCCTGAACCACCGCGACGCGAACAGCGCGAATGTCTGGAAAACCCCCGCGCCCGAAAAGATCGTCGCCGATTGCATGATCTGCGATGACAGCTACGATTTCGGCGAAAAGGGCGTCAGCTATCAAAGCGAACCTTTCGACATCCGCCTGCGCAACTGGCAGGGAAACCGGGCCGGGATCGAGCGGCATTACAACTTCAACGACACCGAATTCGGTGCGACGGACACGCCGGGCGATACCTCCACATCGTTCTTCCGGCTGGCGGGCGGCGAATCCGCGCTTTGGCCCGCTTCGCCGATGCCGGTCCTGCGCGCGCTGGCGGGGGAGGAACTGGTGATCCATGTCGTCCATCCCGGCGGGCGGGCGCGGCAGCGGTCCTTCGTGACGGTCGGGCTGGATTACGACGATCTCTTCCCCGGTTTCGGCTTCCCGCGCGGCGCGCTGCTGGCGCCGGGCAAGGCGGTGACGGCGGCGATGAGCAAGCCGCTTGAGGCGGGCTGTTACCTCTTCTTCGACGGCCCGACGCAAATCCGCGCCGGCGGGGTCTGGGGCCTGATCGACGTCGTCGCACCCGAGGCGCTGGACGGGGCTGCCCTTGCCGACGCAAAGGTCAGTTCCTGCGTCCGGGGCCTGCCGTGAGGGCGGCGCGCGCGATCCTGGCACCCGTCGCGGCGCTGGCGATGCTGGCGGCGGGGCCGGTGCGGGCGCAGGCCAGCCTGACGGCGGAGCTGGCGCTGCTTGACCCGCTGACGGGGCGCGCCACCGACCCCGATGCCGGGGACAAGCTGCGCCTCAGGATCAGCTTGCGCGAACCGGCGACCGGGGCCGCGCCGCGCGGGCTTTTGTTGCGCGCCTGGGCGCGACCCGTCGCCGCCGACAATCCCGGCTGCGCGCGGGCGGCGCAGAACTTCCGCTCCACCCGCCGCACACCTCTGGGGTCGGTCGACATGAACGGGGTGCTGGTCAGCGTGCTGAACCGCGATGCCTCGCTCAGCGTGATCGACCCGAAGCTGAACCTTTACAGCTCCAACCTGATCGCCGCCCATGTGCTGGACGACATGCCCGCCGCCATCGCCGCCGACCGGCGCGGGATGCGGATGCTTGCGGCCCATGCCGACGGGCGGATCGAGGCCGCCGATGTCGCCGGACCGGGGAGGACGGTGATCGCGCGCGGGCTGGGGCCGCTGCGCGCGATTGCGGTCGCGCCGAACGGGCGCATCTGGGCCGGGACGCAAGACGGCGCGCTGATCGCACTGTCACCCGCGGGCGAGGTCCTTGAGCGGACCGCCCTGCCCGGCGCCGTGACCCTGATCCGGCCCGACGATCCCGAAAGCCCGCTGCTGCTGGCCTTCACCGACAGCGGCAGGGCGCGGATGATCGACGCCTCCGACGGGCGGGCGATCATGGAGACGCGCTTTCCCGCCCCTCTCCTCTCCCTCGCGCCGGTGGGACAGGTCGGGCTGATCGCCCTGCAAGGCGGCGCCGGGGTGGCACAGATCCGCTATGCCGACGCGCCGGACCGGGCCGTGCCGGTGGCGCTTGGCACGCCGTTCGCCCGCGTCGCCACCGATCCTGCGGGCCGGATCGCGGTTCTCTGGTCGCCGGGCGACGCGCTGGTGGCGCTGGTCGATCTGGCGCTGGGCCGGGTCGTGCAGCAACTGTCGCTCGACAAGGCCACGGTGTCCGAGATGACGTTCACCGACAACGCGGCCTATCTCCTCAGCCATGACGGCGGCTATGTCGGCGCGCTTGACCTTGCCACGGTCGCGCTGGGGCGTACCGCCGTGATGCGGCAGGTCAACCTTGGCTTTCAAGGCCCCGCGCCCGACGGCGACACGCGGCTGATCGTGCCGCTTCTGCCCGCGCCGCAGGTCATGGCGGTGACGCCGGAAAACCAGACCGGCTGGCTGATCGAGGAGCTTGCAAGCTCGGTCGAGATGCCGCCGATGGACTCCGTCCGCCTGCGCGGCGGCATTCCGGCCAGGGTCCATATCCTCGACCGGAGCTTTGACGAGGTCGCGCCGGGCGTGTTCGAGGCCGCCTGGGCCTTTGGCGCCGGGGATTGGGAACTGGTGCTGACCAGCGATCTGGGCGACATCTCCACTTGCGTCCCCTTCCATGTGCGCGGCGCGGTGGAGCGGGCGGAACTGCGCCCGGTGCGCCTGATCCCGGATATGGGCAGCGCCGCCGTTGTGGGGCGCGATTATGACCTGCGGCTGCGCATTCTGGATGCCGATGGCGCGCCGGTGGCGCTGGACCGCCTCGCCCTGCTGGTGCCGAGCATGATCAGCGGCTGGTCCACCCGCGTCACGGCCAGCAAGGGGGCGGACGGCACCTTGCGGGCAACACTGCGCCTGCCCCATGCCGGGCCTTTCGCGATCCAGCCGCTTGACCTGCCGCCGCCCTACAGCCTGCGCTCTGCCAGCATCATCACGGCGGTCGAGGATGAGGGGGCGGGCCGATGAAACGCCCGGCCCTTGTCCTTGCCGGGGCGCTTGCCCTTGCCCTGACCGCTTATGCCATCGCCGAAATCCGGGGGCCGAAGATCGCCGGGCTCTCCACCGGCACCTTCCAGACAGAGCGCCTCGCCCTGCCCGACGTGGAACTGATCGACGCGGCCGCACAGCCGCAGCGTTTCAAGGGCGCGTTGACGCAGGGCCATGTCGTCGTCATCAACTTCAACTACACGACCTGCGACACGATCTGCCCGCTGGGCAATGTGGTGATGGCCGATCTTGACGCCATGCTTGGCCCGGAGCGCGCGGTGCGGCTTCTCTCCATCACCATCGACCCGGCGCGCGACACGCCCGACAGGATGCGCGCGGCAGCCGAGGAGTTCGGGGCCAGCGCGCGCTGGCGCTGGCTGACGGGGAACCCCGGCGAGGTAAAGCGCCTGCTGGCGGCCTTCGACGCCGACTATGCCAATATCGTGCTGCATGACCCGATGTTCCTTGTCGGGCGGGTGGAGGACGGGCGGTTCTACCGGTCCCTCTCCATGCCCGAGGCGGGCGATCTGAAGAAGATCATAGATGCGATGGACAGTTAGCGCGGCACTGGCCCTTTGCGTGGCTCTGGCCGCCCCCGCCGGGGCGCAAGAGATCGACGCCGGGCGGGCGCTCTTCCTGGGCCGGGCGGCGAAGACCGACGACCCGGCCCTTGCCCGCAGGCTGGCGCGGCTGCCCTGCAAGTCCTGCCATGGCGGCGACGCTCAGGGTGCGGATGAGGGGCGCGCGCCGCCCATCGACGGGCCGAGCCTGTCCCGCGCCACGCCCGACCGGCCCGCCTATGATGCGGCGCTCTTCCATCGTGCCGTGACGGCGGGCCAGTCCGCCGGGGGTCGTGCGTTAAGCCAGCTGATGCCGCGCTATCCGATGACCGCGCCCGAGGCGACCGCCCTTTTCGCCTATCTCGCCGCCCTGCCCGCCGAGCAGCGGCGCGGCGTGACGCCGGGGCGCGTGACCTTCGGCGTCGCGGCCCCGCCCGGCGGCGGCTATCGCCAGACCCTGCAAGCGGCGCTTGAGGCGCGTCTCGGCGGGGCGATGGTCCATGGCCGGACGGTCGCCTTCGTGCCGGTCGATCCCGGCAACGCGGCAACCGGGCGGCAGGTCTTCGCGGTGCTGGCCTTGCCCGCCGGGGCGGTGCCGGATTTCGCGGCCGAAGGTATCCCGGCGCTTTTCCCGCTGGGTCCGTTGCCCGGCGATGAGGACCCCGGCACGGTGCGCGGGTTTCTTCCCAGCGCGGCGGGGACGCGGGCGGCACTGGCCGCGCGGCTGGCCTCTGATGCCCGCGGACCCGTCGCGATCTGGCCCGAGGATATGGCCGAAGGCCTGCGCGCCGCGCTTTCCGCCAACGGCCCGCCCGCGCCCTCCGCCAAGGACCCCGCACGGGAAATCGTGGTGCTGGACGGCACCGAGCTTGACGGCGCGCTGAAAACCGCCCCCGGCGCGCGGCTCTGGATCGGGTGGGAGGCGATCCGGCAGGCGGGGCATCTGCCCGCCGACCGCGAGGTCATCGCGATCAACGACGTTCCGGCCCTGATCGAGCTTGGCGGTGAAAGCCCGCTGGCCGCCCATGCCCGCCTTTCCGGCGCTGTGCTGGCCGAGGTGCTGAAGGCCGCCGGGCGCGACCTGACCCGCGCGCGGCTGATGGCCGCCTTCCCTGCCGCCTGGCTCGACGGGCTTGATCTCGACTATACCGCGCATCCGCTGACCGGCACGGCGCGGGTCGATTTCCTGCCGCTGCGCTGAACGCCCCGCCGCTTGCCGTTTGTCTGCCCCGGCCAAAGCGCCTAAGATGCCGCCAGATGGCAGGTTTCCACGAGTTTTCACGATGCGGCCTTTCGACAGGCGTCAGATCCTTCATGCCCTCGATGTGCTGACGGTCCTGATCGCGCGGGACCAGAAGTCGCGCTACAAAAGCACGGCGATGGGCGTCGTCTGGGCGGTGGCAAGCCCGCTTCTGTTCCTTTTGATCTTCTACTTCCTCTTCGCCGTCATCATGCCCCTGGGCATCGCCAATTACGCCTCCCATGTCCTTGTGGGCATCGTCGTCTGGACCTGGTTCCAGACCAGCCTGAGCGAGGCGGTCACCTGCATTCCCTATAATGCGACGCTGGTGAACCTGCCGCGCTTTCCGGTTGCCGTGCTGCCGGTGGCCTCGGTCCTGTCGAACGGCGTGACCTTCCTGATGACCTTCCCGATCCTCCTGATCCTCGTCTGGGTGCAGGCGGCGGGGCCGTCCCTGCCCTATCTGGCGCTGCCGGTGCTGATGCTGGTGCAGGCGGTCCTGACGCTGGGCCTTGGCTATTTCGTCGCCGCGCTGAATGTCAGCTTCCGCGACATGCGTTACATCGTGCCGATCCTGCTGCAACTGGGCTATTTCCTGACGCCGATCTTCTACGACCTCTCGATGGTCTCCGAACGCGGGCGGATGGTGCTGTCGCTGAACCCGCTGGTGGCGCTGGTGACCGCCTATCGCGCGGTGCTGATCGAGGGGCGCTGGCCCGACTGGGGCGCGGTGGCGGCGGTCTTTGTCTTCGCGCTGATCCTTCTTGCGCTGACGCTGCGGTTTTTCCGCCGATCAAGCGACCGTTTCCTGGAGGAGATCTGATGGCGCCGATCCTGCGAGCCGAGGGGCTGGGAAAGGCGTTCCTGCATCGCGGGCGCCATCCGACGACCCTGCGCGGCTTTGTCGAGGGCGGCTGGCGCGGCGCGCGGGCGGGGGAGCAGTTCTGGGCGCTGCGCGACGTCAGCTTTGAGGTCGCGCCAGGGGAAATGCTGGGTATCGTCGGCCATAACGGGTCGGGGAAATCCACCCTTCTCAGGCTTCTGGGGGGCGTGATGCGGCCCGATGAAGGGCGCGTCGTGGCGGGGGCGCCGGTGAACGGGCTTCTCGACCTCAATACCGGGATGCATCTCGACCTGTCGGGGCGGGAGAATATCCTCATCAGCGGCGTGCTGGCCGGGCTGTTGCGGTCGGAAGTGCGCGACAGGTTCGATGAAATCGTGGCCTTTGCCGAGCTTGCCCCCTTTATCGACGACCCGGTGCGGACCTACAGCGCCGGGATGCGCCTGCGGCTTGGTTTCGCGACCGCCGTCCATGTCCGCCCGCGTATCCTTTTGATTGACGAGGTTCTGGCGGTCGGCGACGCGGCGTTCCAACGCAAATGTATCGAAAGGATCGACCGGTTCCGGGCCGAGGGTTGCGCCATCGTCTTCATCTCGCATGACATGGGTCAGGTGGAGCAGGTCTGCAACCGGGCGATCTGGCTTGACCATGGCGAGGTGCGGGCCATGGGCAGCGCGGTAGAGGTGGTGGGCGCCTACAAGGCGACGCTGATGGAAACCAGCCGCCGCCTGACGCCCGAGGGGCCGCAGGAGATGACCTTTCAGGGCCGCGCGCTGATCGCAGGGGAAAACCGCATCGGCTCGGGCGAGCTGCGGCTGGACCGGGTGCGGCTTTTGGGGCCGGAAGGTGCGGTGACGGGCAGCGTCGCGCAGGGACAGGGCGTGACCGTTCAGGCGCGGGTGGATGTGTCCCGCCCGGTGCCGTCCGCCTTCTTCAGCATCACGATCACCGACGCGGGCGGCGCGCTTTGCTTTGACACCAACAGCCAGGTCGACGGGGTCGCGCTGCCCGATCTGACGGGCGGCGAGGTGATCGAATTGACGCTTGACAGGCTCGACCTGTCGCCGGGCAGCTATACGATCAGCCTTGGCCTCTGGCAAAGCGACTGGAGCCATGCCTATGACTACCACGCCGACGCCTACGCGCTTGAGGTCAGCGGGGCCGCGTCGAAGGGGCCGCTGGCGCCGCCCCGCAGATGGGTCATCCATCCCGGCGGGGCGTAGCGCCTGAAGCGCTTCGGGTTTGCGTTGGGAAAGCAAGTATCGGAATTCGAACGAAATAAGTTCGAATTCTGAGCCAGTTTAAACCCGAAATGCTCTATTCTGCTGCGGTCTCTTGCGCGGAGAGGATGCGGTGCAGCCGCGCCAGCCCCTCATCGAGGGAAATCCGCGCCTGCCAGTCCAGAAGCGCCCCGGCCCGCGCCGGGATGCCGCAAAAGCCGCGCACGTCGAAGCTGCGCGGTGGCAGGGTGACGATGTCGGCCTCCCGCCCCGCCACGGCACAGGCCTTTTGCGCAAGATCCCGCAGGCTGGTCGGGATGCCGGTTGTCAACTGGATCGGCGGCAGGTCGGCCACGCCGCCCTCAAGCCGCTCCATCGTGCTCAGCATCCCCGTGACGCAATCCGCGACATGGACGAAGTCGAAGAAGACGTCCTGCCCGGTGATCCGCAACTCCTGCCCCCGCATCGCGGCGGTCAGAAGCGCAGGCACGGCGCGGTCGGGGTGGTCGTTCGCGGTGCCGTACACGTTCGACAGCCGGATGATCGCGGTGCGCAGCCCGTGGCCCCGCGCGGCATCGACCAGCGCCTCGCCCGCCGCCTTCGACCGCCCGTAATGGTTGGCCGCGATCATCGGCGCATCCTCGGTCACCGGCAGGATGTCGGGGTCGCCGTAAACCTCGCGCGAGCTGGCAAAGACCAGCCAGGGGGCGCGCGGCTCTGCCAGCGCCGCCTCGATCACCCGGCGGGTGCCTTCGACATTGACGCTGTGGCACAGATCCGGGTCCCTCTCCCCCCAGGCGACGCGGGAGACGGCGGCAAGGTGAAAGACCCCGTCGCAGCCCCGCATCCGGTCGCCCAGGGTGCGCAGGTCGCGAATATCCTCGACCGCGCCATCGGCGGGGGCGCGCGCGATGTCGTATTCAACGACCTCATGCCCGCGCGCGCGCAGGGACGCCGCCAGTTCGGCGCCGACAAGGCCGCTGCTGCCCGTGATGAGAATTCGCATGGCTCCGTAGCGCTCCTCTCAGGCGGCCCGTGGCCGCGGGCGCGGCCGGGGTGGCGGGGGGATGAAGGCGAAGGGCGCGGTGCCGGCGTAGCGATAGCTTTCGACCGGGACCTTGCCGGGCAGCGAGCCGGTCAGGTTGCCGTACCAGACCCTGAGCTTCATCCGGTGAAGCTCGCGCAGCGAGGGGTTGGTGAACCAGAGCGGGTTGAGCAGATAGGATTGCACCAGCATCGCAAGGGCGGTGCCGTATTTCTTCCTGGCCAGGAACGCGCCCAGAAGCCAGCCGTTCATCGTGACCTGACCGTCGGCGATCTGGCGGCGGCGGATGGCGGGGAACTCTGCCGCGATGTCGGCCATCACGGCGCGGACGGCGCGCATCTGGCGCGCGGGGTCGCCCTGCGACATGCCCTCGGCCACGAAACGATAGCCGACATAGGGCTTGGCGATCAGCGCGGGCGTGCCTTGCGCGCAAAGCTTCAGGCCCAGCTTCCAGTCCTCCGCCCCCCAGGCGTCACGGGCGCGCATCCCCTCATCAAAGCCGCCCGCCGCGCGGGTGGGACCGGCGCGGAAGAGCGCGGCACTGCCATTGCCGACGACGTTCAGCGTCAGCATCCCGGTGAAGTCATGCCGGGGCGGGCTGCGCCAGAGCGGCGGGCCGAAGACCATGTTGTCCAGATCGAAGCGGAAGGAATAGGCAAAGGCGAAGGGCGCGGCGGGGTCCGCGTCCAGCGCGGCGGCCGTTTCCTCAAGAAAGCGCGGGTGCCAGATGTCGTCGGCGTCGATGAACCCGACATAGCCCGCCCGCGCCTCTTCCAGCCCGCGATTGCGCGCCCCGGCAAGGCCGCGATTGTCCTGACGGATGACCCGTATGCGCGGGTCTTCGGCGATGTGCGGGGCCAGCACGGCGGCCAGATCGTCGGTCGAGCCGTCGTCGATGACGAGGATCTCGATATCGTTCAGCGTCTGGTGGCGGACAGAGAGGATCGTGTCGCCGATCAGCCAGGCGAGGTTATAGGCGGGAATCACCACCGACACGCGCGGCAGCGTCGCGCCCCGTTCCCCGGCGCCGGAGACCGTCGCGCCGTTCATCGGACCGCCGCCGATGCGTGGCCGCAGAGGGGCCGAATCGTTCCGGCCAGTGTCACCAACACGTCAAACCCGCCATTCTGGAAACTCGAAGATCGAGTCAGGGCTCCGTCAGGGTGATCTCTACCCGCGCCGGATGGGGTTTGGAAGGTGATGGCCGGGACCGGGGCGGCGACCGGGCGAATTCGCGCCGCCGGAGAGCGGGGCTATGCCAACAATGCGGGCGGGTTGTGCAAATTGACGCCGGAAGCCCAACAATACAGCCCCCGGAAATGACGATGCCGGGACAGGGTCGCCCCTGCCCCGGCACCGCCGTCCGGTTCACACTCTGTCCCCTGCATAGCCCACCCCCGATTAACCCATCATTAACGCCGACTTCAGCACCGGTTCACGGCCTCTGTGCGACACAGGACCCTGCCGGATTACCGGCGTGTACCCAGGGGGATAACAATGAAACTCATTCGCAAGATCATGGAGCTCCTGTCCCAGCGGCAGGAAGAGCGCGATCTTCAACGCCTCAAGCAGGCAATTGATTGGAAAACCCGGTAAAGCCGGATGGAAGGGTGTATTGCGTGAGGACGAGTTCGAACCGAAGCATGGCGCGGAGATCTGTGTCATCCATGTAGACCGCGTCTCACGCGATCCCAATGACGGCTGGAAGGTCAGCGGCCCCGAGGGGTTCGTGGACATCTTCCGCCTCAAACGCGGTGCGGCGGTCGAGGCCGCCGAACGGCGCGCCGAGCATATCGGCGGGCCGACCATCATCATCGTCGAAAGCGAGTGATCCGGGCCACCCGGCCCGCCTCAAAACCCGTCTGGACTTTTGCCCGCGTTGCCATCAGGGTCGCGCGGCGCGAAACAGGGCCGGTCATGCCGCCACACGGGAACCACGACACACGGGTGCATCACCCGCTCTCGGCGTTTGGACCGGCGGTGGGCCGGGCGACGCCGGCCAGCCTTGCGCGCGGTCCCGTCGGCGCGGGTCTGGCGCTGGCCGTCTTCGGCGCGGCGCTGCTTTTGCCTTGGTTGCCGCGATGGGACGGGCTGATCCTGATCGCCCCTTTCGGTGCCTCGGCAGTGCTGCTTTTCGCGGTCCCGAACAGCCCCCTGGCCCAGCCCTGGTCGGCAGTGGTCGGCAACGGCATCTCGGCCCTGATGGCGGTTCTGGTGCTGTCGGTCATGGCCGAACCGGTTCTGGCGGTGTCCCTGTCGCTGGCGCTGGCGATCTTCGCCATGGTGCTGACGCGGTCCCTGCATCCGCCGGGCGGGGCCGTCGCGCTGGTCGCGGCGCTGTCGCCCGAGATGATCGACCGGCTGGGCTTCGGCTTCGTTTTCGCGCCGGTCATGGCGGGGACGGCGGTTCTGGTCGGGCTTGCGATGGTCTGGCACCGGCTGACGGGCCGGGTCTATCCGTTCCGCCAGCCCGACGCCGCCGGGCCGCATGGCACCGCCGACAAGACACCCGGCCAGCGCCTTGGCCTTGACCCCGAGGACCTTCGCCAGATCCTTGAGGCGAACCGGCAGGCCAGCAACCTTGGCGTCGAGGACCTTGGCCGCCTGATCGCGGCGGCAGAGCAACTGGCCGCCGCCCATCAGCTTGGCAACCAGACCTGCGAAGAGGTCATGTCGCGCGATCTTGTCACCGTCTCCCCCACCACGCCCGCGGGGCGGGTGGCGGCGCTTTTCCGCACCTATGGTTTCACCTCGATCCCGGTGGTGACGGGCGATGACCGGCTGGAGGGCGTGATCTTCCAGATCGACCTGATCCGCAGCGCCCGGCGCGCCGCGCGGCAAAGCCACAGCGGCTTTTTCGCCGCGTTGACCCGGCTTTCCGGCACCTCGGCGCGCAATGCACCCCGCGCCCGCGACATCATGTCGGTGGGCCTGCCCACGGTGACGCGGCAAAGCCCGGTCGGCGACCTCCTCCCGCTTCTCGACGACGGCCGCGCCGAGGCGGTGCCGGTGATAGAGGGGGAACGCATCGTCGGCATCGTCACGCGGTCCGACATGCTGTCGGTCCTGGCCCGCACCGCCGCACGGGCCGCCGCCTGACGCCCCGCGCCGGGGCAATGTCAGGCGACACGGCCGCGTCACACACCGCTTGCCTTTTCGCGTCGGGCTGGTCCATCCTTATCCCGACTGGGGCTGGGGAGCGGATGTGAATGGTTTATGCGATCGAGGCGCGGTCGACCCGGAAGGTCTATGGGTCGGGCAGTTTTGCCGTCACGGCGCTGGACAATGTCTCCATCGCGATCCGCAAGGGGGAGTTCTTTACCCTTCTCGGCCCCTCGGGCTGTGGCAAGACCACCCTTTTGCGCATGATCGCGGGGTTCGAGACACCGACATCGGGGCAGATCCTGCTGAACGGGCAGGACATTTCCACCCAGCCGCCGAACCAGCGCCCGATCAACACCGTCTTTCAAAGCTACGCGCTTTTCCCGCATCTGAGCGTGCGGGAAAACGTGGGCTTCGGGCTGAAGATGAAGGGGCGGCCCGACGCGCAGATCGCCGGCACGGTGGAGCGTGTCCTGTCCCTCGTGAAGCTTGAGGCGATGGCGGACCGCAAGCCGCAGCAGCTTTCGGGCGGACAGCAGCAGCGCGTGGCCCTTGCCCGCGCGCTCGCGCCCGAGCCGGAGGTGCTGTTGCTCGACGAACCGCTCTCCGCGCTCGACCTGAAACTGCGCAAGGAAATGCAGGTGGAGCTGAAGCGCTTGCAGCTTGAGCTGGGCATCACCTTCATCTTCGTGACCCACGATCAGGAAGAGGCGCTGACGATGTCCGACCGGATCGGTGTGATGAGCGCGGGGCATCTCTTGCAGGTCGGCCCGCCGAGGGAGATCTACAACCGCCCCGTCAACCGCTTCGTGGCCGATTTCATCGGCGAGACGAATTTCATCCCCGCCACCATTGCGGGCGGCGTCGCGACCGTCGCGGGCGGCGCGCGGCTGGCGGTCGCCACGGATGCGCCGACCGGCGATCATACCATCGCGGTGCGCCCTGAACATGTGCGCATAGGGGCCGAAGGCGACGGAGCCTTGCCTGCGACGGTGGGCGAATCCGTCTATTTCGGCACCGACAGCCATGTCCACCTGACCCTTGCCGACGGCACCGCCATCGTCGCCCGCCAGCAAAGCGACGCGACGGGCGCGGGCGTGCTGGCCGAGGGCAGCCGCGTCGGTGTCAGCTTCGCCGACGGCTCCGTTCAGGTGCTGGAGGACTAGGGCGGTGAGCAAGGCAGAGGACAAGGCAGCCCGAACCGAGACTCGATCGACCTGGCTTCTGTCGGCGCCCGCGCTGGTGCTGCTCTTGTTCGCGGCGTCCGGGCCGCTCATCATCATGCTGGTCTATTCGTTCCTGACGCCCGGCAAATACGGCAATGTGATCTGGGAATTCTCGCCCGACGCCTGGATCGGCACCATCCTGTCGCGCGACATCTTCGACGGCACCTACAGCCTGGCCGACGCGCATCTGACGATCTTCTGGCGCTCGGTGCAGCTATCGCTTCTGACGACGCTTTTTACCTTCCTCGTCGGCTTTCCGACGGCCTGGTTCATCGCCACGCGGACGGCGCGGACGCGGGCGCTTTTGCTGTTCCTCATCACCATCCCGTTCTGGACCAACCTTCTGATCCGTACCATCGCGATCAACCAGATCATTCGGAACGAGGGGCTTTTGAACACGGCCCTTCTGTCGCTTGGCGTGATCGACGAACCGCTGGTCATCATCTACACCAATGTCGCGGTCTTCATCGGCATGACCTATGTCTACCTGCCGCTGATGGTGCTGCCGCTTTTCGCCGCCATCGACCGTTTCGACATGCGCCTGCTGGAAGCCGCCTACGACCTCTATGCCTCACGCTGGCAGGTGCTGAGACGGGTGATCCTGCCCATCGTCAAGCCGGGGGTGATCGCGGGGTCGATCCTTGTCTTCATCCCGGCGCTTGGGGCCTATGTGACGCCGCGCATCCTGGGCGGAGGGCGCAACATGATGATCGGCAACTTCATCGAGCTTCAGTTCGGGCAGGGCCGCAACTGGCCGCTTGGCGCCGCGCTGTCGGTGCTGCTTCTGGTGATCGTCACGGTGGCGCTGATGTTCTATGTGCGCGCCGCAACGCGGAGTGACAGCAATGGCTGAGAAAAGCTTTTCCGCCTCGCGCATCCCCGGCTTTGCCACGACCGCCATCCTGGTCTTCTGCGCGCTCTACCTGCCCATCGTCATGCTGGTCCTTTATTCCTTCAACAGCGGCGACAGCGTCGCGGTGTGGGAAGGGTTTTCACTGAAATGGTATCCGCTGGCCTGGAGCAACGAGCAGGTCCGGGATGTCACGCTGCGCTCGCTCACCATCGCGCTGGTCGCCTCCGTCGTGGCCACCACGGTCGCGACGATGGCGGCCCTTGGCACGACCCGGCGCAAGAAAACCAAGGGCCAGACGCTGATTTACCTGATGATCAACCAGCCCCTGATGGTGCCGGAAATCGTGACGGCGGTGGCGCTTCTGATCTTCTTCGCCGCGATCAAGGTGGCGACCGGCTATCAGGGCCTTGGCTACCTGATCGCCGCGCATTCGGCCTTTTGCATCCCCTTCGCCTATCTGCCGATCCGCGCCCGGCTTGAGGGGATGGACAAGACGCTTGAGGTCGCCGCCGCCGATCTTTACGCAAGCAACTGGCAGGCCTTCCGCTATGTCACGCTGCCGCTTTTGCTGCCCGGCATCGTCGCGGGGATGATGCTGGCCTTCGTGACCTCGCTGGACGACGTGGTCATCACCCTGTTCGTGAAATCGGCCGGTCAGGACACGCTGCCAACCTATATGCTGGCGCAGATCCGCCGCTCGGTCCCGCCCGACGTCAACGCGATTTCGGCGCTTTTGCTGTTGCTGACAGTGATCATGCTGACGCTGTTCTTCCTGCTGACCCGGAAGCGCGACTGAACGACAAACCAAGAAAGAACCAACCTGGAGGTTACGATGAAGACCGTACTATCGACGATTGCCCTTTTGATGGCCGGAACCGCGATCGCCCATGCCGAGGGGGAGCTTCAGCTCTTCAACTGGGGCGACTACACCAGCCCCGAGCTTTTGAAGAAGTTCGAGGAAGAGACCGGCATCAAGGTGACCGTCACGGATTACGATTCCAACGACGCCGCCCTTGCCAAGATCGAGGCCGGCGGCGCCGGGTTCGACCTTGTCGTGCCGTCCGCCAACTATGTTCCGATCTACGTCGAAAAGGGCCTGATCCAGAAGCTCGACATGTCGAAGCTGTCCAATCACGGCAATATCGCGCCGGAATGGCTGGACGTGCCTTACGATCCGGGCCGGGCATACACCGTGCCGTGGCAATGGGGATCGACCGGGATCGCCGTGAACTCTGACGCCTATTCGGGCGACATCAACACCTCGGCCATCTTCATGGACACGCCGGAAGAACTGGTCGGCAAGGTCAACGTGACGCCCGAGATGAACGACATCCTGTCGCTGGCGCTGATGTATGTCGGCGGCGAGCCCTGCACCGAGGATACCGAGGTGCTGAAAAAGGTCCGCGACGCGCTGATCGCCGCCAAGCCGAACTGGCAGTCGATGGATTATGGCATGACCGAAAAGATGGCCTCGAACGATGTCATGGCCTCGGTCTACTGGAACGGCGCGATCTTTCGCGCGCGGCTGAAGAACGACAAGGTCCATTACGGCTATCCGAAAGAGGGCTATCCGCTGTGGATGGACCAGGTGGCGCTGCTGTCGGACGCGGAGAACGTGGATGAGGCCTACAAGTTCCTCGACTTCATCATGGTGCCGGAGAATGCCGCGATGATTTCCGCCTTCGCGCGCTATGCCAACGGCATCGCCGGGTCCGGGGACTTCATGCCCGAGGATATGAAGGACGCGCCCGAGATCAATATCCCGGAGGAATTCAAGTCCGCCGGTCACTTCCTGCCGACCTGCTCGCCCAAGGCGCAGGAATACTACACCGCGATCTGGACCGAGCTTCAGAAGTAAATCACGCTTCGGAAGTAAATCACCGGCGGGGCCTTGCGCGGCCCCGCCTTTTCCGCCGCCTCAGCCGCCGTCAAAGCCGCCAAGCGCGCGGTAAAGCCCCGGCCGCCGGTCGCGGAACAGACCCCAGCTGCGGCGCAATTCCGCCACCGCGTCCAGATCGAAGCGGGCGGTCAGGACCTCTTCGCCCTCACGGCCCGCCTGCACGACCTTTTGCCCGGTCTGATCGGCGATGAAGGAGGTGCCGTAAAAGGCCACGTCCACCCCGTCCTGCACTTCCGTCCCGACCCGGTTCGACGCCGCCAGCGGCATGATATTGGCCGCCGCATGGCCGCGCATGACGGTTTCCCAATGCGGCTGGCTGTCGTAACCCGGCGCGGGCGGCTCACTGCCGATGGCGGTGGGATAAAGCAGCATCTCCGCCCCCATCAGCGCCATGGCGCGCGCCGCTTCGGGGAACCACTGGTCCCAGCAGATGCCGACGCCGACACGGCCAAAGGCCGTCTCCCACACGCGAAAGCCGGTATCGCCGGGGGAGAAATAGAACTTCTCCTCATACCCCGGCCCCTGCGGGATATGGCTTTTGCGGTAGATGCCAAGGAGGCGTCCGTCGGCATCGACGATGGCGATGGAGTTGAAATAGGCCTGCCCCGCGCGTTCGAAGAACGACACCGGCAGGACGACACCCAGTTCGCTCGCCAGCGCGGCGAAGCGAGCGATCAGCGGATGACCTTCGACCGGCCCGGCCCAGTCGAAATAGCGCGGGTCCTGGGTGATGCAGAAATAAGGGCCGTGGAACAGTTCCTGCAACAGGATCACCTGCCCGCCTTCGGCCGCCGCGCGGCGGACGAGCGCCTCGGCCCGGTCGGCATTGGCGGCGTGGTCGGCGACGGGTGCGAACTGGGTGACGGCAATGGCGACCTCACGCATCCTGATAGCCCTCCAGCACGTTGACCGCGTTCACGCCGACCGCCTCGATCGCATAGCCGCCCTCCATGCAGAAGACGGTGGGCAGACCAAGCGTGCCGATCCGGCGGCCCGCATCCATGAAATCGGGGCTGTCGAGCTTGAAGAAGCTGATCGGGTCGTCCTTGTAGGCATCGACCCCGAGCGACACCACCAGCGCCTCGGCGCCGAAGGCGCGGATGCGGGCGATGGCATCGTCCAGCGCCGCCGACCACGGGCCATAGCCTGTGCCGGGCAGCATCGGGTAATTCGCCGTCGTCCCCTCACCCGCGCCGACGCCCGTTTCATCGGCGAATCCCAGGAAATAGGGGAACGCATCCTCGGGCGCGCCGTGGAGCGAGGCAAAGAAGATGTCGCCCCGGTCGTAGAAGATGTCCTGCGTACCGTTGCCGTGGTGAAAGTCGATGTCGAGGATGGCGACCCGCCCTGCCCCGTCGCGGCGGAACGCCTCGGCCACCAGGGCGGCGTTGTTGATGAAGCAGTAGCCGCCATACATATCGGCCGTGGCGTGATGCCCCGGCGGGCGGCACAGCGCGAAGGCCGATTTCGCCCCGCCCGCGACATGGGCCTGCGCCGCCTGCGCCGAGGCGGCAGAGGACAGCGCCGCCGCCCATGTCCCCCCCGTCATCGCGGTTTCCGAGGCCAGAGCGTAATAGCCGACCTTGCCGTCGATATTGCGCGGCGGGCGGCCCGCCTGCATTCGCCGGGCCGGGAAGTTGGCGGCGATGATCTCCCCCGCCATGCCCTCGGCCTTCCATTCCGCCCATGCGTTTTCGAGGAAGTCGAGGTAGTCGGGCGCGCACAGCGCCCGGATCGCCGCCATGTCCGGCGCACCGGGGGCGACGATGTCGGTCATCCCCCTCTCCTTCAGGCGGGCGAGGACGTATTCCACCCGACTGGGCCGTTCATAGGGCGTGACGAACTGCCCCCCGCTCAGCTCCGCTTGCGGGAAATGGCGGCGATGTTCTTCGCTGAAAAAGGTCTTCACGGGGTCTTGCTCCTGGGTCGGCCGCCCTTGGGGCGGGGGTTTCCAGACCAAGCTACCGCGCTTTGCGGGAATGACAACGGTCAGTTGGGGGGGGACCAGTTGCGGGGGCGGCATGAGGCCACCGCCCCCGCGACCGTCCGCCGCTCAGGCGGGGAGGCCGCCCGCGTCGAAGTGATAGATCTTGTCGGGCTTGAAACCCAGCCGCAGCGCCTGCCCCGTCTCGATCCCATGCTGGCCGAAAAGCCGCGCGGTGATCTGGTGGCTCTGCACATCCGCGATCACGTTGGTATCGCCGCCCAGATGTTCGACATGGACCACCCGCGCGCCCAGCGGGCCGGTGTCGGACAGGAACAGGTCCTCGGGCCGGATACCCATGGTGCGGGCATCGCCTTCGTTCACCAGCCCCGCCGGGAAGAAGTTCATCGAAGGAGAGCCGAGAAAGCCCGCGACGAACTGGTTGGCGGGGTTGTTGTAAAGCTCCATCGGGGTGCCGATCTGTTCGACCCGGCCGTCGCGCAGAACGACGATCTTGTCGGCCAGCGTCATCGCCTCGGTCTGGTCATGGGTGACGTAGATCATCGAGGCCGAAAGCTGCCGGTGCAGGTTCGCGATCTCGATCCGCGTGTTCATCCGCAGCGCCGCGTCGAGGTTCGACAAGGGTTCGTCGAACAAAAACAGCTTCGGCTGGCGCACGATGGCCCGCCCGATGGCGACCCGCTGGCGCTGCCCGCCCGAAAGCTCCGAGGGGTAGCGGTCCAGATAGGGGTCGAGGTTCAGCATTCGCGACGCATTGGCGACACGCTCCTCGATCACCTCCTTCGGCTGGCCTTCCTGCCGCAGCGCGAGCGTCATGTTCTTGCGCACGTTCAGATGCGGGTAAAGCGCGTAGGACTGAAACACCATCGCGATGCCGCGCTTCGAGGGCGGCGTGCGGTTGACAAGGTCGCCGCCGATACGCACCTCGCCCGCCGTCGCATCCTCAAGCCCCGCGATGACACGCAAGAGCGTGGACTTGCCACAGCCCGAGGGGCCGACGAAAACCACGAATTCCCCCTCCTCGACGCTCAGGCTGATGTCTTTGAGGACATCGACGGCGCCGAAGGACTTGCTCACATGGGTCAGGGTCAGGGCGGTCATTGCACGGGCTCCTTGGGCGAAACGGGGCGGCGGTTGGCGGTGGCGGTCAGGGCGGGGCCGGTCATTTCACCGCCCCCGAGGTGATGCCGCGGATCAATTGGCGCGAGAAGATCACATAAAGGACCAGCACCGGCAGGATGGCGAAGCTCAGCGCCGAGAGGACGGCGTTCCAGTCGGTCACGAACTGGCCGATGAAGACCTGGCTGCCAAGCGTCAGCGTCTTTGTCGCCTCGGCCGGGGCCAGGATCAGCGGGAACCAGAGGTCGTTCCAGATCGGGATCATGTTGAAGACCGCCACCGTCGCCATCGCCGGGCGCACCAGGGGCAGGACGAGGCGGAAGAAGATCGTGTATTCCGACAGCCCGTCGATCCGCCCCGCGTTCTTCAGGTCGTCGGAAACCTGGCGCATGAATTCGGTCAGGATGAAGACCGCCAGCGGCAGGCCTTGCGCGGTGTAGACGAGGATCAGCGCCCAGTGGGTGTTCACAAGCCCGGTCGCCACCATCATCTCAAGGATCGCCACGGTGCCGATGCGGATCGGGATCATGATGCCAAGGGCGAGGTAGAGGCCGAGGAACTTGCCGCCGCGAAAGCGGTATTCGGACAGCGCATAGGCCGCCATGGCGCCGAAGAGGAGGATGAAGAACAGCGAGGCCAGCGTGACAATCATCGAGTTCTGGAAATAGAGGAAGAAGTCCCCCTGCTTCAGCACCGTCTGATAGCCGGAAAGCGAGAAGCTGTCGGCATCGGGCAGCGCCAGCGGTTCGCGGAAGATCGCCTTGCGGGTCTTGAAGCTGTTGACGAGGATCACGAAGACCGGGAAGAGCGCGATCAGCGTATAGGCGATCAGCGCGCCGTGCATGGCGATGGTGTTCGCGGGGTTGGTGCGGGCCTTGTTCATGGCGCCCCCTTAAAGCTGATAGCGGCGCATCCGGGACTGGATGGCGTAAAGGTAAAGGCAGACACCGACGAGGATGATCGCGAACATGGCGCTGGCGATGGCCGATCCCATATGCGGGTCGCCCAGTTGCAGCTGGAAGCCGAAGAAGGTGCGATACATGAAGGTGCCAAGGATGTCGGTCGCGAAATCCGGCCCCGCCAGCGCGCCCTGCGATGCATAGATCAGGTCGAAGGCGTTGAAATTGCCGACAAAGGTCAGGATGGAGATGATGCCGATCGAGGGCAGGATCAGCGGCAGCTTGATCTTCCAGAAGGCCGCCATGCCGGTGATGCCGTCGACCTCGCCCGCCTCAAGGATTTCGTCCGGGATCGACAGGAGTGCCGCGTAGATCAGCATCATCGGGATGCCGACGAACTGCCAGACGGAGATCAGCGCAAGGGTGGTCAGCGCGTATTCCTCGCGCCCCAGCCATGGCGCGAAAAGCGATTTCAGCCCGACCGCGTCCAGCATCGAGGGCGCGATGCCCCAGATCGGCGACAGGATCAGCTTCCACGCGAAACCCACGATCACGAAGGACAGGATCGTCGGCACGAAGATGGCAGAGCGGTAAAGCGCGGCAAAGCGCAGGCGCGGATGGCTGAGGATCGCGGCAAGGGCGATGCCGATGGGGTTCTGCACCAGCATGTGAATGAGGAAGAACCAGAAGTTGTTGCCAAGCGCGTTCCAGAAATGCCCGGCCCAGAGCGGGTCGAAGAACAGCGTGCGGAAATTGTCGAGCCCGGCAAAGACCCGGTCCTGATCGACCCGCGTGTAAAGCGCCAGGCGCAGCGTGTTGACGATCGGAACGATCATCACGGCGGTGTAGATGGCGACGGCGGGCGCCAGGAACACGAAGATGTGCCAGCGGATGCGTGGGCGCGACATGGGGGCCTCCGGGTTGGGTGTCCGGGCGGCGCGATCCGCCCGGACGGGTCTGTGGCAGAGGATCAGTTCTGCGGCGTGTACCAGCTGTCGAGGCCCGCCTGGAGCTTCGCTCCGATCTCTTCGGGCGTCATGGTCCCCTTGATCGCGGCGACCGAGGCGCCCCAGGTTTCGTTTTCAAGGTTCGGGGTGCCGCGCGACAGGATCTGGTAGGTGGAACGGATCGTGCGTTCACACTCCCCCCGCCAGCTGACGAATTCCTTCGCCAGCGGATCGGTCAGTTCCACCGGCGCGTTCGACAGCGGGAAGAAGCCCGGCAGCGCGTTGCCGAAGATATCGGCGAATTCGGGGCTCGCGACCCAGGACAGGAAGGCGCGCGCGGCTTCCGGGTTGGCGCTGGCGGCGTTCATGCCGATGCCGACGTCGGTGTGGTCGGAGATATAGCAGGTGTCGCCCGCCGTCCTGACTGGCGGCTTGAAGGCGCCCATCTCGAAATCGGCCTGCGCGTTGAAGCCGGAGATTTCCCAGGACCCGGCCGGGTAGATCGCCGCGCGGCCCAGCGTGAACAGGTTCTGGCTGTCGGGATAGGTCTGCGCCTCATAGCTGTCGCCAAGATAGGGCGCCCATTTGTGCAGCGTGGCATAGGGTTCGACCCATTGCGGATCGGTCAGCTTCTGTTCGCCCTTGATTAGGGCGATCCGCCCCTCCTCGCCCTTCCAGTAGGTCGGGCCGATATTGTTGTAGCCCATCGTCGCGGCTTCCCACTGGTCGTTGGTCCCCATCGCCATCGGGATATAGGTGCCGTCTTCCTTGATCTTGTCGAGGAGGGCGAAGAATTCGTCCTCGGTGGTCGGCACCTCAAGCCCCAGCTCGGCGAAGGCGTCCTTGTTGTAGATGAAGCCGTGGATGACGGAGGCCATGGGGACGCAGAAGGTGGCCGACCCGTCATCGGTCTGCCAGGCGGCCTTGGCCACGTCCGAGAAGTTCGACATCGCCTCAAGATCGCTGAGGTCGGTCAGCTGGCCCGCCTTGTAAAGCTCAAGCGACTTGTCGAAGGGGCGGCAGGTGATGAGGTCGCCGGCGGAGTTGGCGGCAAGCTTCGCGCCAAGTGCTGCGTCATATTCGGTCGGCGCGGTCGGCGTGAACTGGACCTTGATGCCGGGATGGCTGGCCTCGAACGCCGGGATGATCTTGTCCTGCCAAAGCGCGAGGTCGTCGTTGCGCCAGCTTTCGATGGTCAGCGTGACATCCTGCGCCTGCGCGCCACTCGCCACCAGCGCGGTGGTCAGGAGCGCCATCCTGAATGTGGTATGTTTCATCTCGTCTTCTCCCTGTTGAAAGAGGTAGTCACCCAAGCCGCTTCAGCGCGGCACGAAGGTTTCCGTGGGTCTGTGTCAGAAGTTCCGCCGCCTCGGCGGGTGAAATGCCCCCCGCAGCAATCAGGGTGGCGGGTTTCACGACGCCGTCGGCGGCATCCAGCGCCGCCTCGGCGACCGCGCTGTCGACCTTGGCGATCTGGGCCACGATGCCCGTCGCGCGGGCGCGCAGCTTGGCATTGTCGGCGCGCAGGTTGACCATCATCCCGTCATGGATCGCCCCAAGCTCCACCGCCATCAGGGTGGACAGCATGTTCAGCGCGATCTTCTGCGCCGTCCCCGCGCCCATCCGGGTGGAACCGGACAGGACCTCGGCCGGGGTCGGCAGCAGGATGGCGTGATGGGCGTCCTGCAAGAGCGGCGTATCGGCGTTGTTGGCGATGCCGATCACGGTCGCGCCCTTATCGCGGGCGATCTTCACCGCGGCGAGCGTATAGGGTGTGGTGCCGCTGGCGGAAACGGCGATGAGGGTATCGTCGGCGTCCAGATCGGCCAGCACCGCGCCAAGGCTTTCAGTATCGTCCTCGGTCCCGCCGGGCATCTCGACCCCGGTCGGCAACCCGCCCGCCATGTGAATGCGCAGCTGATCGGCGGGGATGGAGAAGGTGCCGCCCAGTTCCTGCGCATCGGCCGCCGCCATGAGGCCGGATGACCCGGCCGCGACATAGTGCAGCCTTGCGCCCCGGGTTATCGAGACGGCCATCGCGGTCGCCCCCGCCACGATCCGGGGCAGCGCCACGCGAACCGCTGCGGCCGCGGCGATCTGGCCATCGGCCAGAAGGGCCGCAACCTCGGCCCGTGGCCGCTGGTCCAGCCCTGCGGCCATGTCATGCAGATCTTCTGTCGCGCGTCGTTGCACCTGATTCCCCCCTGGAATTCCGCAAAGCATACCTATTTGATACCTTTTGTCCAGACTTTCCGTATTTGCGGCGGATAGGTTTGGTTTTCCGCGATAAAATTCCGCCATTGGTTCGCTTTTCGCTTTCGTTCTTTCGATAGGTATTATAATGGTCTTTTCATGAACGAGTCCCTGACCAACGCGATCATCGCCGTGGATGGCGGCGGAACCCGGTGCCGGGTGGCGCTGGATGACGGGCGCGCGCGGCACATGGTCGAAACCGGCCCGGCCAATGTCTCGACCGATTTCGACGGCTCCGTCGCGCAACTGGTCGCGGGGCTGGACCAGCTGGCGCAGAAGGCCGGGGTTCCGGTCGCGGCACTTCACCCCCTGCCCGCCTTCCTGGGTCTTGCGGGCATCATTGGCGAGGACATTCGCACCCGGTTCCGCAACGCCCTGCCCCTGACCACGCTGCGGGTCGAGGATGACCGCCCCGCCGCCCTGCGCGGCGCGCTGGGGCAGCGGGACGGTGTTGTCGCCCATTGCGGAACCGGATCGTTCTTTGCGTCGCAGATCGGCGGCGCGATGCGGTTCGCGGGCGGCTGGGGGGCGATCCTTGGCGATCAGGCCTCGGCCCGCTGGATCGGGCGCGAGGCGCTGCGCGTGACGCTCGACTGTATCGACGGGTTGCGCGACCGCACGCCCCTGGCCGACCGGCTTTTGACAGACCTCGACGGGCATCCCGGCATCGTCCGCTTCGCGCGCCACGCGCGGCCGTCGGATTTCGGCGCGCTGGCGCCTTTGGTGACCGAATATGCCGACACCGGCGACGCGGTTGCGCTTGACGTCATGGCCAGCGGCGCGGCGGAGATCGCGACGCTGGTTCCGCAGATGGGCTGGGTGCCGGGGATGGCGATCTGCCTGACCGGCGGCATCGGCCCGCACTATGCCCGCTACCTGCCCCGAGCTATGCAGGCCGCCCTGATCGCGCCCGAAGGCGCACCGATGGACGGCGCGCTGGCGCTGGCGCGGGAGTTCGCAAGGGAGAATGCCGATGAGCGCCGCTGACTTCCTGCGCCCGGAAAACTGGCTCGGCTCTGGCGAGGGGCCGCGCTATGTGCAACTGCGCCGCCGCCTGATCGAGGGTATCGAAAGCGGCGCGCTGCCGCCCAATTCCTCGCTGCCGCCGGAACGCGAGATCGCGGAACTGACGGAACTGTCGCGCGTCACCGTGCGCAAGGCCATTCAGGGGCTGGTGCGCGAGGGGCTGATCGAACAGCGCCAGGGATCGGGGTCCTTCGTGCGCGAGGCGGTCACCCGGATGGAGCAATCACTGTCGCACCTGACCTCCTTCACCGAGGACATGGCCCGGCGCGGGATGGAGACGACCTCCACCTGGCTCGAACGCGGGGTCTTCATGGCCTCGGCCGAGGAAATCGCGGCCTTCGGGCTGGCCGCCGGCGACAATGTCGCCCGCATCAGCCGCCTGCGTGAGGCCGGGGGGCGGCCGATGGCGCTGGAACGCGCGGCGCTGCCGCTCGACATCCTGCCAAACCCGATCGAGGTCACGACCTCGCTTTACGAGGTTCTCGACCGGCTTGGCAATCGCCCGGTCCGGGCGGTGCAGAAAATCTCTGCCATCAACCTCGAGGCGCGCGAAGCAGCCCTTCTGGGCGTGGCCGAGGGGGCGGCGGGCCTCAGCATCGCGCGCACCTCCTATCTCGCGACCGGACGGGTCGCGGAACTGACCCATTCGCTCTATCGCGGCGACGCCTACGACTTCGTGGCCGAACTGCGCCTGTGACAAGGAAAGGCTGCCAGACCATGTCCACCCAACCCACCCTGATGCGTCAGGAGATCCTTGAGATTCCGGCCGCCGTCGACCGGCTGTTGACCCATGGCGCGGCAGAGATCGCCGCCACCGCCGCCAAGGCCCGCGAGCTGAACCCGCGCTTCCTTGTCTCCGTCGCGCGGGGATCCTCGGACCATGCCTGTTCCTACCTGAAATATGCCAGTGAGCTTTTGCTGCGCCGTCCCATGGCCTCGGTCGGGCCATCCGTGACCTCGATCTACGGCGCCGATCTGAACGCGGAAGGCGCGCTTTGCATCGCCATTTCGCAATCGGGGCAAAGCCCGGACATCGTCAGCATGACCGAGGCGCTTGGCCGCTCCGGCGCGCTGACCGTGGCGATCACCAACAACCCGGCCTCGCGCCTTGCCGCGGCCGCCGGGGCGACGCTGCCGATCCATGCGGGGCCAGAGATCAGCGTGGCGGCGACCAAGACCTTCGTCACCTCGCTGGTGGCGGGGTTGTGGCTTCTGGCCGCGATCCGGGATGACCGCGACCTTCTGGGGGCGATCCGCGCCCTGCCCCGCCATCTGGAGGACGCCACCCGCTGCGACTGGTCGGCGGCGGCCGATGCGATCGACGGGCGGTCGCTCTTCACGCTGGGGCGCGGGCCATCGCTGGCCGTGTCGAACGAGGCGGCGCTGAAATTCAAGGAAACCTGCCTGATCCACGCCGAAAGCTATTCCTCGGCCGAGGTGCTGCATGGACCCGTCTCCATCGTCGAACAGGGCTTCCCCGCCATCGCCTTCGCCGCCCGCGACGCAGCGGAGGACACGCTGGCCGCGACGGCGGACGAACTGGCCGCCAAGGGCGCCCGCGTCTTTGCCACGACCGACCGGGTGACGCGGGCCACCTGCCTGCCCCATGTGCGCACCGACCACTGGCTGACCGACCCGGTCGCGTCCATCGTGTCCTTCTACGGCATGGTCGAGGCGGTCGCGGTGCGGCGCGGCATCGACCCCGACCGCCCGCGCCATCTGAACAAGGTGACGGAGACGGTATGACCCTGCACAGCCTGACCTTCCTGAACGGCCCGGTCTTCGACGGCACGACGCTGCGCGGCGGGCTGGCGGCGCGCTTTGAAGACGGCGCGCTGGTGGCCCTTGGCCCCGAGGCAGAGGTCGGCCGCGCGGGCGCGGTCGTGGACCTGGAGGGCGACATCCTGTCGCCCGGCTATGTCGATTTGCAGGTGAACGGCGGCGGCGGGGTGATGCTGAACGACGCGCCCTCGGTTGAAACGCTGCACCGGATCGCGGGCGCCCATCGCGGGCTTGGCGTCGCGGCGCTGTTGCCGACGCTGATCACCGATACGGCCGAAAAATCCCGCGCCGCCATCGCCGCCGCCCGTCAGGCGGTGCGTGAGGGCGTGCCGGGCATCGCCGGGCTGCATCTGGAAGGCCCGCATCTGTCGCAGGCCCGCAAGGGCGCGCATGACGCCGGCCTGATCCGGCCGATGGAGGCCGCCGATCTGGAGATGTTGCTGGCCGCCGCTCAGGACCTGCCGGTCCTGAAAATCACCCTCGCGCCGGAAAGCGTGACGGTAGAGCAGGTCCATGCCCTGTCACGCGCCGGTGTGCTGGTCTCGCTTGGCCATACGGATGCGGGTTTCGACACCTGCGCGCGCTACGTCGCCGCCGGGGCGCGCTGTGTCACCCATCTTTTCAACGCGATGAGCCAGCTTGGCAATCGCGAACCCGGACTGGTCGGCGCGGCGCTGGCGCATGGCGCGGTGTCCGCCGGGGTGATCGCGGATGGCATCCATGTTCACCCGCAGTCGCTGCGCGCCGCATGGGCGGCCAAGACCGGGCCGGGCAAGCTGTTCCTTGTCAGCGACGCGATGGCGGTGGCCGGGACCGACGCGACCGAATTCGCGCTGGAAGGCCGGGCGATCCGGCGTGAGGGCGGCCGCCTGACGCTTCAGGACGGCACGCTGGCGGGGGCCGATCTGGACCTGACCACGGCCGTGCGGGTGCTGACCGATACGGTCGGCGTTCCCCTGGCCGAGGCGCTGGCGGCGGCCACATCGGTCCCGGCGGGGCTGATCGGGCGCCCGGGGCTGGGCCGCCTGACCCCGGGCCGCAAGCTGCATGAGGTGATCCGCATCGGCGCCGCGCTTGACCGCGTGGACAGCGCGGCGGCCTGAGGGGCGTCAGACGAAACTGAACTCCCCCGGCGCGGCGGCGATGTCGGGGGCCAGGATCCGCGCCTCCCACGACTTCAGGCAGGTGCGCGCGGTGTCGCCATGGCGGGCATCGCCATTGTCGAGTTCGGGGAACAGATCAAGGATCTCATCCCGCGTCGCCGCATCCTGAACGCTGAGCGTGCGCGCCGTCGGCAGATAGCTTTCGGTCCAGGCGCCGTCGCTTTGCACGATCTCATGCCGGTCGAGAAGGATATGGAAATACTCGATCTCGCCACCCTCCTCGCGAAAGACATTATGCCCGTTCACAAGCGCCTGCGCCGGGGCCAGAACCGATGAGCAACCGAAGTTCAATTCGACCAGCGCGCCGCCGAGGCGGACGCGGTGCTGCTGGCTCAGCCGCATCGTCTTGGTATTGCCGACCGCGTCGGCCAGAAAGACGACCGGGGCGAAGCGCCCCCTGGCGGGGACCACGCGCGACCCGGTCCAGCGGATCACCTGATGGCCGTTGTCGCGGGTCAGCACCCTGTCGCCCGCGACCAGATCCTCGACCGGACGCTCCCCCCGGTCGGTGGCGATCATCGTGCCGCGCGCGAAACAGACCAGTTCGTAGCTGGTCGCGTCATCGAAATTGAAGCCGTCGGTATTGGGCGAGGTGGCGAAACTCGACCCGAAAGTCACCGAGGACAGGTTCTTGCCGTCCAGATCGGCGGCAAGCGAGTCATTGACCATCATATAATACTGCGAGGTGCCGCCGACCGTCACCTCGATGATGTTGATCGTGCCGCTGACCGTGGACCCGTCGCCCAGATGGAAGGTCGACCCGGTGTAGTTGAAGCGCCCCTGATAGGTGCCTTCATAGGTGCCGTTGCCGTCAAGGTCGATCAGGTCGCCCGGCTGCATGATGCCGGTCGTCCCCGTCACCCCGGCATCCATCGCAGCATCCACCTCGGTCAGCAGGTCGCCGCCGGAAAAGGACCAGGTCGCCCCGATCAGCGCGGCGGTCGGGTCGCCGGTGATGGCAAGCTCGATCAGTCTGTTGGTTGTAATGGCCATAACGCATACTCTTCAAATCAAAGGGGGATTGTCGGGGTCGGCCCGTTTTCCCGGCGCCGTCACCAAAGCGTCGCGCGGGGTCCGCCGCGACGGTGTTAACCCTAACGTAACATGACGAAACGGCGGCAACAACGCGCGGACCCTGCCAAACTGGCAGATATCCGCCGATGCGCGGGCAAAGAAAAACCCCGCGGGCATCGTGGCCCGCGGGGTTTCCCTGTCGAACGGATCAGACGATCAGAGCTTGCCGTTGCGCTGCTGGATCATCATGAAGGTGTCGTAGTTGTATTCCGCCACCTGGGTCCAGAGGTAGTAGTCGTTGCGGAACGCCTTGATCGATTCCCAGATCTTCTTGAAGGGGGCGTTGGTCGCCTCCATCTCGGCATAGACCTCATTCGCGGCGTTGAAGCAGGCTTCGAGGATCTCCTGGCTGAAGGGACGCAGCTGCGCGCCATTCGCCACCAGTTCCTTGATCGCCGCCGGGTTCAGGTAGTCGTATTTCTGAAGCATGTCGGCATCGGTCGCCTGCGCGGCAGAGCGCAGAAGCGACTGGTAGGCCGCCGGCAGTTCCTCGAACTTGCCCTTGTTGAAGAAGAAGTGGACCGTCGGCCCGCCTTCCCACCAGCCGGGATAGTAGTAATAGGGCGCGACCTTGTAGAAGCCGAGCTTCTGGTCGTCATAGGGGCCGACCCATTCGGCCGCGTCGATGGTGCCTTTTTCCAGCGACGGATAGATGTCGCCGCCGGGGATCTGCTGCGGCACGACGCCGAGCTTTTCCATCACGCGCCCGGCAAAGCCGCCGACCCGCATCTTGAGGCCCTTCATGTCGTCGAGCGTGTTGATTTCCTTACGGAACCAGCCGCCCATCTGCACACCGGTATTGCCGCCCGGATAGGCGACGATGTTATGACCGGCCATGAATTCGTTATAAAGGTCGATGCCGCCGCCATGGTACTGCCAGGCGTTCGTGCCGCGCGCGTTCAGCGAGAAGGGAACCGCCGCCGCCAGCGCGAAGGTGGGATCCTTGCCGAAGCTGTAATAGCCGACCGTGTGGCAGGCCTCGACCGAGCCGTCGGTGACGGCCTCCTGCGCGGGGGCGCCGCCCGGAACGATCTCACCAGCCGCGAAGACCTGGATGGTGAAGTTGCCGTCGGTGGCCTCGCTGACCATCTTCGACAGCACCTCGGCCCCGCCATAGATCGTGTCGAGCGATTTCGGGAAAGACGAGGTCATGCGCCAGGTGACTTTCGGCATGCCCTGCGCCACGGCCGGCGCGGCAAGCGCGGTCGCGGCAGCCGCCGCGCCGCCGCCGATGGCGGCCTTGGTGAGGAATGAACGACGATCCATATTGTACCTCCCGGTTGCGGGCGACCTTGGGTGGCCGCCACAGATGGCAGCACTTTACACGCCCCTAACCCACTGTCCAGACTTAGGGATCGCACCCGCCCGTGACCCAGCGTCAAGCGCGCGCGCGTCAGCCGCGTTGCGTAAAAAAGACGCCGATTGCCATCAGGGCCAAACCCGCCGCCCGCATCGGCGTCACCTCGCGCACCATCGCGCCCATCAGGCCGAACTGGTCGATCACCGCGGCCGACAGAAGCTGTCCCAGCAACACGCAGGTGATCGCGTTGCCAAGGCCGAAGCGCGGCGCGACCCAGGTGACGGAAAGGACGTAGAAGGCTACGAAAAGCCCGCCGAGGAAAAGCTTCGGCGGCTGTCCGGGCGCGGCCGCCAGCGCCCCGGTCCCGCCGGTCAGCACCATCACCAGGGCCGAGCCAAAGAACGCCACCGCGAACAGGATCACGGCCGCGGCGGCGGGGGAGCCGATGCGCCCGCCCAACTGGGCGTTCAGCGCGGCAAGGATCGGGATGCCGACCCCGGCGGCCAGCATGATCGTGGCATAGCGCAGCGTTTCCGGGGTCATTGCCGCCTCCTCGCGTCCGGTGACCCGCGATCCTTGTCGCGGGGTGCCGGGATTGTCCATCCGTCGCGTTCCTGCCGCGTGGGAAATCCACGCCCTGACGCCACGGGGCCTTGCAAAATCCGCGTCAGCCCCGAAGTAAGGCTGCAACCAAAAGGGAATCTGTCGTGGTTTATGTGCTTTTCGTCCTCGGGCTGGTCGGTCTGTTCCTGGGGGGTGAGTTTCTTGTGCGCGGCTCGGTCGGTATCGCGCAGCGGCTGGTGATCCCGCCACTGATCATCGGGCTGACCGTCGTTGGTTTCGGCACCTCGATGCCCGAGCTTCTGGTTTCGGTCCAGGCGGCGCTGGCCGGGGCGCCGGACATCGCCATCGGCAATGTGATCGGGTCGAACATCGCCAATGTGCTGCTGATCCTTGGCCTGACGGCGCTGGTCCTGCCGGTGCCAATTTCCTTTGAACGCACGAAACGCGATTTCATCGTCGTCGTGGCGGCGAGCCTTGTCCTTTGGGGCATCCTCTTTGGCGGCATGGTCTTTCGCTGGCAGGGGATCGGGCTGGTGGCCGCACTTCTGATCTATCTCGCCGTCAGCATCCGCGCGGGCAAGGAGGTGGAGCATGAGGCGCTTGACGTGCCGTCGGCCGCGCTCGGCCTCAGCCCGCTGATCGCGCTTGGCGGTCTGGTCGTCCTCATCATCGGGGCGAAGCTGCTGGTCGAAAGCGCCAGCGAGATCGCGCGGGATTTCGGCGTCTCCGAGGCGGTGATCGGCCTCAGCATCGTCGCCATCGGCACCTCTCTGCCCGAACTCGCGACCTCGGCCATGGCGGCCCTGCGCGGGCATTCGGAGATCGCGGTGGGCAATATCGTCGGTTCCTGCATCTTCAACATCCTCGGCATCCTTGGCATCACCGCGATTGTTGAGCCGATCCCCGTCGATCCGCGCTTTGCCCATCTCGACATGGGGGTGGCGGTGGCGGCGATTCTGGCGATGCTGTGGTTCGCGATCCGCCCCGGCCAGGTCGGGCGCGCGGGGGGCGCGGTCCTGCTGGCGGGCTATGCCGCCTACATGGTGCTTCTGGCCTGACCCAAATTCGCAAAGCTTTCGTCGGATGACCGCCTCACGCAATTAAAATAGCCACCACCGCCACCCCTGCGACATTTTATTCCCGATTTTGCCGGTTGACGCCCCTTCAAAGCCTGCCTAATGTCCGCTGCGCAGCAGCAAAAGGACCCTCGGGCAATGGCTCCGATCCTCGTACTTGTAGAAAAGACGCGCATGGGCCGGTGACGGTAGACCATAACGGTTCCCATGCGCCCCGGATCAGGTCCGGGGCTTTTTGTTACTGAAGCAGGAATGAATGGAGACTTCAGACGATGTCGCGGCAGATGACCGGTGCGAAGATGGTGGTTCAGGCGCTCAAGGATCAGGGCGTCGAGGTGGTCTTCGGGTATCCCGGCGGCGCCGTGCTACCGATCTATGACGAGATCTTCCAGCAAAACGACATTCGCCACATCCTTGTGCGCCACGAACAGGGCGCGGTCCACATGGCCGAGGGCTATGCCCGGTCCACCGGCAAGCCCGGCGTCGTTCTGGTGACCTCAGGCCCCGGCGCGACCAATGCGGTCACCGGCCTGACCGACGCGCTGATGGATTCGATCCCCCTTGTCGTGCTGACCGGACAGGTGCCGACCTTCATGATCGGCACGGATGGCTTTCAGGAGGCCGACACCGTCGGCATCACCCGCCCCTGCACCAAGCATAACTGGCTGGCCAAGGACACCGACAAGCTGGCCGAGACGCTTCACCAGGCCTTCCATGTCGCCACCCACGGCCGCCCCGGCCCGGTGCTGATCGACATCCCGAAGGACGTGCAATTCGCCACCGGCACCTATCAGGGGCCGAAACAGGCGAAGGTCAGCCATTACCAGCCCAAGGTGAAGGGCGATATCGAGGGCATCACCGACCTTGCCGCGATGATCGAGCGGGCGGAACGGCCGGTTCTTTATACCGGCGGCGGGGTCATCAATTCCGGCCCCGCGGCAAGCCAGCTTTTGCGCGAACTGGCCGATGCGACGGGCTTTCCGGTCACCTCCACCCTGATGGGGCTGGGCGCCTATCCGGCATCGGGCAAGAACTGGATCGGCATGCTGGGGATGCACGGGCTTTATGAGGCCAACCTGGCCATGCATGGCTGCGACCTGCTGATCAACCTCGGCGCGCGCTTCGACGACCGCATCACCGGACGGATCGCCGATTTCAGCCCGAAATCGAAGAAGGCCCATGTCGATATCGACCCGTCCTCGATCAACAAGGTGATCCATGTCGACCTGCCCATCGTCGGCGATGTCGGCCATGTGCTGGAAGACCTTCTGAAGGTCTGGAAGGCGCGCGGGCGCAAGACCAACAAGGAGGCGCTGGCGAAATGGTGGGGGCAGATCGAACAGTGGAAGCTGAAGAACTGCCTGTCCTACAAGGGGTCCGACAAGACGATCAAGCCGCAATACGCGCTGGAACGGCTTGAGGCGCTGACCAAGGACCGCGACCGCTATGTCACGACCGAGGTCGGCCAGCACCAGATGTGGGCGGCGCAGTTCCTTGGCTTCGAGGCGCCGAACCGCTGGATGACCTCTGGCGGCCTTGGGACCATGGGCTATGGCCTGCCCGCCTCTATCGGGGTGCAGATCGCCCATCCCGACAGCCTTGTCATCAACGTCGCGGGTGAGGCGTCCTGGCTGATGAACATGCAGGAAATGGGGACCGCGGTGCAGTTCCGCGCGCCGGTCAAGCAGTTCATCCTGAACAACGAACGCCTTGGCATGGTGCGCCAGTGGCAGCAATTGCTGCATGGTGAGCGGTATTCGCATTCCTGGTCCGAAAGCCTGCCCGATTTTGCCAAACTGGCCGAGGCCTTCGGCTGCAAGGGCGCCAAGGTGGACAGCCCCAAGGACCTCGACGACGCGATCATGGCGATGCTCGACTATGACGGGCCTTACATCCTCGACGTGCTGGTCGAGAAGCATGAAAACTGCTTCCCGATGATACCGTCGGGCAAACCGCATAACGAGATGCTTCTGGGTGACGCCTCGACCGAGGGCGCGATTCAGGCGGGCGGCGCGGTTCTGGTGTAACGGGCCATGTCACGCCCAGACCGAAAGGGAGCGGGACTGTGAAAGCGCCGAAATCAGATGCCTTCGCGCGCCGGGCCTTCTGGGTTGCGGCCCCCCTGCTTGTCGTGGGGGCCAGCTTCCTGGCGGGCGTCTATTCGGCCGACCGCAAGAACTTCGCCTACCGGGCGGTGCAGACCGTGAAGTCGGAATTCAAGCAGGTCCTGCGCGAACTGCCGGGCCAGATGGATACCGACCTGCCGGAAACCTTCATCCGCCCCTCGCGCAAGCCGGGCGCGGGGGTGACGGTCAATCAGGTCGGCGCGGATGGCGAACTTGTCCTTCTGACCAGCTTCTTCGACGGCCAGACCGGCATCCGCCTGATGCGCCGCGACGGCACGGTGGTGGCCGACTGGCCGGTGCCGCTCAGCCGTTACATCACCGATCTGGACTATGTCGGCAATCGCGCGCCGAAGACCGACCGCAATGTCGACATCCACGGCGCGGTGATCGAGCCGGACGGCTCGGTCACGTTCAACTACGAATATGTCGGCACGGTGCGCATTTCGCGCTGCGGCGACCCGATCTGGACGCTGCACCGCCCCGGCCACCATTCCGTCGAACGCGCGGCCGAGGGCGGTTTCTGGGTCCCCGGTCGGCGCTACTTCGCCGCCGGAAGCCCCGCCCCGGAAGACCAGTTTCCGCCCTTCACGCTGAAACAGCCAAAGGGCGCGTTTTCCGACGACACGGTCCAGCATGTCTCGGAAGACGGCCGGGTGATCGAGGAACATTCGATCATGCGGCTTCTCTATGACAGCGGTCTTGAACCCGTTCTGACAGCGACGGGCGAAAGCTTCTGGGCCGGAGAGGGGGGCCATTCCGATCTTCTCCACGTCAACAAGATCGAGGAACTGCCCCCCGCGCTTGCCCCCGCCTTCCCAATGTTCAAGGCGGGCGATCTGCTGATTTCCTTCCGCAAATACAACATGCTGGCGGTGGTGGACCCCGACACATGGCGGGTGAAATGGCACCAGACCGGACCCTGGCGGCGCCAGCACGACCCGGAATTCCTGCCCAACGGGCAGATCGCGATGTTCAACAACAACACCTATCGCAACAGCCTGAACACCTACGACCGTTTCGACCCCAAGGCGCCCTTCGTCACCGAGGTCGGCATGGTCGATCCGGCCACCGGCCGCTATACAAGGGTCTATGGCGACCGCCCCGGCGAAGAGATGCTAAGCGTCATTCGCGGCAAGATCGACCCGGTCCCGGCGGGCGGCTTCCTCATCACCGAATTCGAGGCGGGCCGCGCCTTCCAGATCGACGCTTCCGGCAAGGTGGTCTGGGAATATATCAACCGCTTCAACGACGACTATGTCCTGAAGATCACCGAGGCGCGGCTTTACCCCGAAAGCTATTTCACCGTGACCGACTGGACCTGCCCGGAAAAGGGCTAGGCCCGGCCCCGGCCAAACGCGACACATGACCGAGAAAGAGGCAAGAATGTCCGCACTGAACATCAAGAAGGGCTCGACCAGCCACTCCGCCTATGACCTGCGCGATCCCCATGCGCAGGCGAATGAGACCCATACCCTTGCCGTCCTGGTCGATAACGAGGCGGGCGTGCTGGCGCGCGTGATCGGGCTTTTCTCGGGCCGGGGCTACAATATCGACAGCCTGACGGTGGCCGAGGTCGACCATGCGGGCCACCGCTCGCGCATCACCATCGTAACGCGCGGCACGCCCTCGGTCATCGACCAGATCAAGGCGCAGTTGGGTCGGCTGGTGCCGGTCCATGAGGTGCATGACCTGACGGTCGAGGGTGCCAGCGTGGAACGGGAGCTGGCGCTGTTCAAGGTCGCGGGGACCGGCGAAAAGCGGATCGAGGCGCTGCGTCTGGCCGAGATCTTCCGCGCCAATGTGGTGGACAGCACGCTGGAAAGCTTCGTTTTCGAGATGACCGGGACGCCTTCGAAGATCGACGCCTTCGCCGATCTGATGCGCCCGCTTGGCCTGATCGACGTGGCCCGCACCGGCGTCGCGGCCCTGTCGCGCGGCGTCTGAGGCGCGCAAGGCCCGGGTGACCCGGACGGGCGGACATGAAAAACCCCGGCGCGTTTGCGGACGCACCGGGGTTCGAATGTCGGGGTCGTCCGGGATCAGGCGCCGATGGTACCGTTTTCGCGCGCGGCCTGAAGCTCATCCGCGTCAATCTCACCGTCGCCGTTCACGTCCATGTCGGAGAAGGTACCTTGCTTGAGGTCGGGATAGGCTGCCTGAAGCTCCTCGAAGGAATAGGTGCCGTTGCCGTCGGTGTCGCTGACCACGGTCTGGGCAAAGGCCGGGGCCACGCCAAGGGCAGAGATCGCGCCAAGCGCAAGGACAAGGTGTTTCATCGTCACATTCCACTCCACTAGGGACACGCGCGGTGATCTCCGGCGTCACGCCATATGTGGCCCCTTCGCCTGCCGCCTGCAAGGGGTGGGCGCGGCTTTCCGCCGATTGTGACGTGAGGGACGTTGGGGACGAAGCGGGCAAGAAAAAGGGGGCTTTCGCCCCCATCTGAAGTTTCGCCGCTCAGGCTCTGTGTTTACCGCCCGGTGTTCTCGCCTGTGGCCTGAGCGCCGTCGGGGGCGAGCGCACCCGCCCCGTGTCCGATGCCGTGGATCGTAGCCGAAAGCACCCTGCCGCGTCACCCGGATTGTGCCGTTCCGGCCCGCAAATCGGCAAAATAAACGCCGCGACAGCCTAGGTGAGGCCACAATATGCGGTGTTTTATGCCTTGACACCCGCCTAGCAGAGGTAGGTCGACCGAATCCCCGCCCGCAAGGCCGCCCGCATCGGGAATCACCCGGCCCCGCCCTTCCCCACCTCGCGCAAATCCTCTAGGTCTTGGCCCATGGGCGGCCGTCCGGCGCGCCCTTTTCCTTGAGGACACGCATGGAAAATCTGCGCGGCATCGCCCTTATGGTGGCCTCGATGGCCGGGTTCGCGGTCGAGGACACGCTGATCAAGCTGACCGCCGCCAGCCTGCCCTCGGGCCAGATCCTTGTGCTGCTCTCCCTGATGGGGGCCACGATCTTTGCCGCGATGGCATGGGCGCGGGGCCTGACGCTTGTCGGCCCGGCGATCTTTCAGCGCTCGGTCGTGGTGCGCAATGCCAGCGAGATGCTGGGGACCGTCTGCTATGTCTCCGCCTTCATCCTCGCGCCGCTGTCCATCGCTTCGGCGATCCTTCAGGCGACGCCGCTGGTGGTGACGCTGGGGGCGGCGGTCGTCCTTGGCGCGCCGGTCGGCTGGCGGCGCTGGACCGCCATCGCGGTGGGCCTCGCCGGGGTCCTCATCATCGTGCGTCCGGGGGCGGAGGGGTTTCAGCCCGCCTCGCTCCTCGCCGTGGCGGCGGTGGTCCTTCTGGCCGCGCGCGACCTTGCCACGCGGACGGCACCGGCCCATGTCGCCTCGCTGGTGATGGCGTTTTACGGCTTTCTCGCCGTCATGCCCGCCGGCGCGGTCCTGTTGCAGTTTCAGGGCGGCTGGCAGCCGGTCAGCGCCCGGAACCTGGGCATGATGGCGATGACGGCGGTGGTCGGCGTTGCGGCCTATTACGCGATCATCGCCGCGATGCGGATCGGCGACGTCGCCGTCGTCACCCCGTTTCGCTATTCGCGCATCATCTTCGCGCTGATCCTTGGCATCGCGGTCTTTGACGAAAGCGTCGATCTCTGGACCCTGATCGGCGCCGGGATCGTCATCGGATCGGGCCTTTACACGCTGGCGCGCGAGGCCCGGTTGCGCCGCCGCCCCGCTGCCGGGGCGTAATTCGCCGCGACCGCACCGTTAGCGCTACCGCCACCGTTCCCATTTCCGCCAAGCTGGTGTAGGGAAGGCGCGACATTTCCACGGGAGAGGGTTTCACCCATGAGCACAATCATCGACATCCACGCGCGCGAAATCCTCGACAGCCGCGGCAACCCCACCGTCGAGGTGGACGTGATCCTTGAAGACGGCTCCATGGGCCGCGCCGCCGTCCCCTCGGGCGCCTCGACCGGCGCGCATGAGGCGGTGGAAAAGCGCGACGGCGACAAGGCGCGCTACATGGGCAAGGGCGTGCTTGAGGCGGTCGCGGCGGTGAACGGCGAACTGGCCGAAAACATCGTCGGCTTCGACGCCACCGAACAGGTCGCCATCGACCGCACGATGATCGAGATCGACGGGACGCCCAACAAGGGCCGTCTGGGCGCCAACGCGATCCTCGGCATTTCCCTTGCCGTCGCCAAGGCTGCCGCCGATTTCACCACCCAGCCGCTTTACCGCTATGTCGGCGGCACCTCGGCCCATGTGCTGCCGGTCCCGATGATGAACATCATCAACGGCGGCGAACATGCCGACAACCCGATCGACATCCAGGAATTCATGATCATGCCCGTCGGCGCGGAGAACATCCGCGAGGCCGTGCGCATGGGGTCCGAGGTCTTCCATACGCTGAAAAAGGAACTGTCGGCGGCGGGTCTGGCCACCGGCGTCGGCGATGAGGGCGGCTTTGCCCCCAACCTGTCCTCGACCCGCGACGCGCTGGATTTCATCCTGAAGGCCATCGGCAAGGCCGGGTACAAGCCGGGTGAGGATATCTATCTGGCGCTTGACTGCGCCTCGACCGAGTACTTCAAGGACGGCCAATATGTCCTTTCCGGGGAAGGGAAAACCCTGTCGCCGGAAGAGAATGTCGATTACCTCGCCGCGCTGGTGAAGGACTATCCGATCATCTCGATCGAGGATGGCTGCGCCGAGGATGACTGGGCGGGCTGGAAGCTTTTGACCGACAAGCTTGGCGCCCGGTGCCAGTTGGTCGGCGACGACCTCTTCGTCACCAACCCCGCGCGTCTGGCGGACGGGATCAAGCAGGGTTGCGCCAACTCGCTGCTGGTGAAGGTCAACCAGATCGGCACCCTGACCGAGACGCTGGATGCCGTGCGCATGGCCGATCGGGCGCGCTATACGTCCGTGATGTCGCACCGTTCGGGTGAGACGGAGGACGCGACCATCGCCGACCTCGCCGTCGCCACGAATTGCGGGCAGATCAAGACCGGCTCGCTCGCGCGGTCGGACCGGCTGGCGAAGTATAACCAGTTGATCCGCATCGAGGAAATGCTGGGCGAAACCGCCGCCTATGCCGGGCGCTCGATCCTGAAATCGTAAGCCACGACGGCTGGCGCCGCGCCCGCGGCGTCAGCATCCCCTGCCTGTCAGGAGATCTCCCCCAGCGCGATGATCCGGTTCGACAGGTCGGCATAGGCCGCGCGCCAGGCCGCCTCGACCTCGGGCGTGAAACGGGGGCCGAGTTCTTCGCGGAATGTGTCCATCAGCGCCTCGCCCATCGGTTCGAAATCGGCGGCGCGGATGCCCATGATGGCGTGGATACGGCCCATTTCCGACAGCCGGTCGGTCAGTTCGTCGGTCCGGTTGATATTCTCGATGATATAGCCCAGCGTCGACATGAAGCGCATCCCCTGCCCCGCCAGATCGTCGCGGAACAGCTTGCGCAGATGCGGCGCGCGGGCAAAGAGCGCGTTGTAGAAATTGACCGAAGCGGGCGCGAGGCGGCTGCGCAATTCGTCGAAGGATTCGCGGATCAGGGCGGTTTGCGGGGCGCTTTCGGGCATGGGCCATTCCTTCTTCGGCAGGGTCTGCGCGATGTTGACCCCCGCCGCCGCGATGCGCATTGATCCATCTCAAGAGATGAGGTCCGGGGCGCGCCCGGACGGGGGAAAGGATGAATTGCCATGCAAGCTGGTGAAATTATTCGCGCTTTGGGCCTTCAACCGCATCCCGAAGGCGGCTGGTACAGGCAGACCTGGGCGGGGAACGAGGCCCCCCGCGCCTTCGGCACCTGCATCTATTTCCTGCTGAAAGCGGGCGAGCGGAGCCATTGGCACCGGGTCGATGCGGTCGAGATCTGGCACTATTATGCCGGATCGCCCCTGATCTTGTCGATTTCGGCAACGGATATAGGTCCGGTCGAGGACAATCGCCTTGGACCAGACTTATTGTCCGGGGACGCGCCACAGATCATCGTCCCCGCCCATCACTGGCAGGCGGCACGCAGCACCGGCGACTGGACGCTGGTCGGTTGCACCGTCTCCCCCGGCTTCCGCTTCGAGGGGTTCGATCTGGCGCCTGCGGGCTTCGACATACCGGGGCGGTGAGGTTCCGCGGCCCGCCCGAATGTAGCGGTGACAATCGCGCGATGGAGGCCCCGCGCGGCTTCTGGTACGGGAAGGTCGCGCAGAAGGACCCCGCCATGTCAGACCGCCCCATCGCGACCGCCCCCTCCGGGGACAGCCTTTCGGGCTTTCTTTACGCGATGTCGGCCTATCTCCTCTGGGGGTTCCTGCCGCTTTACATGAAGGCGTTGGCGCATATTCCGCCAGTGGAGGTGATCGCCCACCGGGCGATCTGGTCGCTGCCCTTCGCGCTGGTGGTGCTGATCGCGACCGGGCGCACCGCGGACCTGCGCCATGCGCTGAAAACGCCGCGGATGCTGGCGATGGCCGCGCTGACGGCGGCGATCATCTCGATGAACTGGGGCATCTATGTCTGGGCCATCGGGGCGGGCCATGCGCTGGACGCGGCCCTTGGCTATTACATCAACCCGCTTTTCTCGATCTTCCTCGGCGCGGTGCTGCTGCGCGAAAAGGTGAGCCGCGCGCAATGGCTGGCCATCGCGCTCGCCGCCGCCGCGGTGGTGATCCTGACCGTCGATACCGGCAGCATCCCGGTCGTGGCGGTCGGGCTGACGCTGACCTGGGGGTTTTACGCCTTTTTCAAGAAGCAGCTGCCCATCGGCCCCAATCAGGGATTCACGCTTGAGGTCATCCTGCTCACACCCTTCGCGCTTGGCTATCTGATCTACCTGTCGGCGCGGGGGGAAAGCCATTTCGCCCAAGGGGTGCCGTTCGACACATGGATCCTGATCGGTTGCGGCGCGGTCACGGCCATACCGCTGATGCTTTACGCCAACGGGGCCAAGGGGTTGAAGCTGACGACCATCGCGGTGATGCAATATATCGCGCCGACGATGATCTTCCTGACCGCCGTCTTCGTCTTTCACGAGCCCTTCGGGCCGGCGCAGGCCATCGCCTTTCCGCTGATCTGGGCGGCGCTGGCGATCTATTCGGGCGCGATGCTGTTGCAGGCGCGCAATGCCCGCGCGGCATCGCGGGTCAGCGCGCGGGGCGGCTGATCCGCCCGCCGCCCACCGCCGCCGCCACGCCCGTGGTGCCGGGGCAGGACGTGGGCAGCCCGCGCGCGACGCGCACCGCGAGATGGGCGAAGGCCTGCGCCTCAAGCATGTCGCCGTCCAGGCCGACCGCCTCCACCGGGTCCACCGGGCAGTCCATGCCTGCGGCGATCATCTCCATCATCACCGGGTTGTGGCGCCCGCCGCCGGTGACCAGAAGCCTTGAGACGGGTTTGGGGAAATGTTCGGTCCCCAGCACGACCGAGGTGGCGGCGGCGGCGGTCAGGGTCGCGGCGGCATCGGAGTCGCAGAGGTCCGCGACCGCCTCCAGAAGCCAGTGGAAATCCTGCCGGTCGAGCGATTTGGGCGGCATCTTGCGGAAATAGGACTGGTCTTGCAGGCGGTCGAGGATCGCCGCCTCCACCCGGCCGCTCCGGGCCAGCGCGCCGCCTTCGTCCCGCTCCGCCCCCATGCGGGCGCGCAGAAGGTCGTCGATGGGGGCGTTCGCCGGGCCGGTGTCGAAGGCGAGGCAGGCGCCGGGGCTTTCGGGCGCGGGCATGGCGGGGTCGAGCCATGTCAGGTTGCCGACGCCGCCGAGGTTGAGGAAGGCGACCGGGTCGGTGGCGCCGATCCATTTCGCGCAGGCGAAGTGGTAGAAGGGGGCCAGCGGCGCGCCCTGCCCGCCCAGCTCCACGTCGGACGAGCGGAAATCCCAGACCACCGGCAGGTTCAGGATCTCGGCCAGAACCGCACCGTCGCCCGCCTGATGGGTGCCGCGCCCGCGCGGGTCATGGGCCAGCGTCTGGCCGTGAAACCCCGCCAGATCGGCCTTGGCGGCGAGGGATGCCATCAGCGCGGCATGGGCGGTTTCCACGACCTCCGCCGCCTCTTCCACGCCCGCCTCGCCCGGCCAATGCCCCAGCGCGGCACGCAGCACCGCGCGTTCGGATGCGGCATAGGGCCGGTAGGCGCTGTCCCCGAAGGCAAGGATCGCCTCGCCATCGGTCTTCAGAAGCGCCGCATCCACCCCGTCGAGAGAGGTCCCCGACATCGTTCCCAAGGCCCAGACCGCACCCGGTTTCAACATGCCCTTCCCCTTGCACCTTCCCGCCGGTATAGCGGGCGCGTTGAGAATGGACGAGGCCGATATGACCTACCACCCGAAATCCGACTTCATGCGCGTGATGATCGAACGCGGCTTTCTGGCCGACTGCACCGATTATCAGGGTCTGGATGAGGCTTTGGCCAAGGGCGTGGTGCCGGCCTATATCGGCTTTGACGCGACGGCGAAGTCGCTGCATGTGGGCTCGCTGATCCAGATCATGATGCTGCGCTGGTTGCAGAAGACCGGGCATCAGCCGATCACGCTCATGGGCGGCGGCACGACCAAGGTCGGCGATCCGTCGTTTCGCGCCGAGGAGCGTCCGCTGCTGACCCCCGCGCAGATCGACGACAATATCGAAGGCATCCGCCGGGTCTTTGCCAAATACCTCGATTACGGGGCCGAAACGCCCGCGCTGATGCTGAACAACGCCGAATGGCTTGACGGGTTGAACTACCTCGATTTCCTGCGCGACATCGGGCGGCATTTCTCGGTCAACCGGATGCTGAGCTTCGAGAGCGTGAAATCGCGGCTCGACCGGGAGCAGTCGCTCTCCTTCCTCGAATTCAACTACATGATCCTTCAGGCCTATGATTTCCTTGAGCTGAACCGCCGCTATGGCTGCCTGTTGCAGATGGGCGGGTCGGATCAGTGGGGCAATATCGTCAACGGCATCGACCTGACGCGCCGGGTGCTGGACCATGAGATCTATGGGCTGACCTCGCCGCTTCTGACCACTTCGGACGGCAAGAAGATGGGCAAGAGCCAGTCGGGCGCGATCTGGCTGAACGAAGACATGCTGTCGCCCTATGAGTTCTGGCAGTTCTGGCGCAATACGACCGACGCCGATGTGGGCCGGTTCCTGAAGCTTTATACCGAACTTGACCTTGCGGAGTGCGAGCGTCTGGGCGCGCTGCAAGGGTCCGAGATCAATCAGGCCAAGGTGGTGCTGGCCAATGAGGTCACCGCCCTTTGCCATGGCCGCGCGACGGCCGAGGCGGCCGAGGCGACGGCGCGCGAGGTCTTCGAGAAGGGCGGCGTCGGCGACGATCTGCCGACGCTGACGCTTTCGGCCGCCGATGTCGCCGACGGGATCAGCGTGGCGCAGCTTTTCGTGCGCTCGGGCCTGTCAAAGTCGGGCAAGGACGCGAAACGGCTGATCGCCGAGGGCGGCGCGCGGCTGAACGACGATCTGGTCATGGATGCCGGTCAGATGATCGGCGCTGGCGAACTGGCCGAACCGGTGAAGCTGACCGCGGGCCGCAAGCGTCACGCGCTGGTCGTGCTGGACTGAGGCGGGGCGGGAGGGCCTCGTGCTTCGGCATCCCGGACTTGATCCGGGACCTCTTCTTCGGGCGCCCGAGGTCCCGGATCAAGTCCGGGACGGTGCCGCCATAAACCCCTGCGCCTTCACTCGCGCGAAACAGCGGCGCCCCGCGCCGCCGCGCATCGCCGGGCCACCCCCAGGCCCGGCGATTTGGCCGATGTCCCGCCGAACACCGATGTCGGAGGGTGCTGGCTGGCATAAAGCGCGATGCAGCAAGGTCGGATCGCCGCGCCGTGGCCCGGCGCTGCGCGCCCCTCGCCGCCCCGGCTCAACGCTTGGGGCCGACTGCCCTACCCCGCCGCCGCGCGGATCGTCAGGAAGATCGCCGCCGACAGAAGCGCCGCCGCAGGCACGGTGATGACCCAGGCCGCCGCGATGGTCAGGACATGCGACCGCCGGACAAGCTTGCGCCGCCGCCGTTCCTCGGGCGCCACGGGCGCGGTATCGGGCATCTCCGCCCGCGCCGCCTTCAGCCGCCGCTCGGCATCCCATTCGCGGAAGAAGCCGACGCCAAAGACCGCACCGACGGCGATATGGGTGGAGCTGACCGGCAGGCCCAGCCAGCTTGCCACGATCACCGTGATCGCCGCCGACAGCGCCACGCAATAGGCGCGCATCGGGTTCAGCTTGGTGATCTGGCTGCCGACCATGCGGATCAGCTTTGGCCCGAAGAGGAAAAGCCCGAAGGAAATCCCGAAAGCCCCGATCAGCATGACCCAAAGCGGGATGGAGACCGCATCCGCCAGCCCGCCCGATTTCGTCGCCTGCACGATGGCGGCCAGCGGGCCGACCGCGTTGGCGACGTCATTGGCGCCATGGGCAAAGCTCAGCAGGGCCGCCGAGATCACCAGCGGCACCCCGAACAGCACCTTCAGCGACTTGTTGCGATTCTCCAGCCCCTCGGACTGACGGCGGATGACGGGGATCATGGCGACCCAGGTCAGAAGCCCCGCGCCAAGGCCGATCAGCAGCGCCGTCCCGAAGGAGATCTTGACCAGATGCTTCAGCCCTTTCAGCGCCAGATAGGCGGCAAAGGCCCCGGCCATGATGCCAACCAGCATCGGCACCCATTTCCGCGCCGCCGCGATCTTGTCCTCCTGAAAGATGATCCGAGACTTGATGAACCACAGGAACGCCGCCGCGATCAGCCCGCCCAGAAGCGGTGAGATCACCCAGCTTGCCGCGATCGTCCCCATCACCGGCCAGTTGACCGCCGCCACGCCGGCCGAGGCGATGCCCGCCCCCATGACGCCGCCGACGACCGAATGGGTGGTGGAGACCGGCGCCCCGATCCATGTGGCAAGGTTCACCCAAAGCGCCGAGGACAGCAGCGCCGCCATCATCGCCCAGACGAAGATCGTCGTATTGGCCATGCTGTCGGGCGTCACGATCCCCTTGGAGATGGTCGAGACCACGTCGCCCCCGGCGATCAGCGCGCCGCCCGTCTCGAAAATCGCGGCGATCACGATGGCGCCGGTCATGGTCAGCGCATTCGCCCCCACCGCCGGACCCATGTTGTTCGCCACATCATTCGCCCCGATGTTCAGCGCCATATAGGCCCCGAAGGCGGCTGCCACGACCACGATCAGCGTATGGTTGGTCTGGCCGAAGAAAAGCGCCGCGCCAAGCCCCGCCAGCACGATGAAGACCAGCGCGATCCCCGGCGCGACCAGCGGCCGGGCGGCATAGCTCGCCGCCGATTCCAGCGCCGAGAAGCGGCCAAGATCGCGGTCGAGCGTCTCAAGATGGCGGGCTTCTAGATCGTTTTCGGCCATGAATCAGGCTCCCCCGGAGTGTTCAGGGCTGGGTACGCGGGGCTTTGGCATAAATCAACAGCCGCGCCGGACCTTGCGGCAAACGGCCCCAAGCGGTGCGCGGCGGCAACGCGGGCCACCGCTGTCGGTCGCTGTGAAGCAAGGTGGTGCCCGGGGCGGGACTCGAACCCGCACGGCTTGCACCGGAGGTGTTTGAGACCTCTGCGTCTACCATTCCGCCACCCGGGCACTGAGGGCGGAATAGCCGTCCGCCATCAGCCTGACAAGGGGTTTCGTCGCCTCAGAGCGCAGCCGCGCCGAAGGTATCGCAGGCGTCGATCTGTCCCGCCTTGTAGCCGGTCGCGAACCAGCGCTGGCGTTGTTCCGAGGTGCCATGGGTGAAGCTGTCCGGCATCGGCCGCCGCCCCGCCTCGCGCTGAAGCGTGTCGTCGCCGATCCGCGCGGCGGCGTTCATCGCCTCGGCAATGTCGCCCTGCTCGATGGAGCCGAACGTCTCCGCCGCGTTGCGCGCCCAGACCCCCGAAAGGCAATCGGCCTGCAACTCGATCCGAACTGAGAGCGCATTGGACTCCGCCTCGCCCGACCGCTGGCGAATGCTGTTGACCTTGCCGAGAATCCCAAGCTCATCCTGAACATGATGGGCGACCTCATGGGCCACGACATAGGCCGCCGCGAAATCGCCGCCCGCGCCCATCCGTTGCGACAGGGTGACGAAGAAATCGGTGTCCAGATAGACCTTCTTGTCGACCGGGCAATAGAACGGCCCCGTCGCGCCCGAGGCGCTGCCGCAGGGCGATTGCGTCACCTGCTTGTAAAGCACCAGCGTCACCGGGGCATAGGCGCCGCCAAGCTGGTTCTGGAAGATGTTGCCCCAGACCTCCTCGGTATCGGCCAGCGTGACCGACACGAACTCAGCCGCCTGCTGGTCGGCCTCGGTGATCTCTACATCGCCCGAGGTGCCGATCTGGCCGCCGCCCTGCTGGAGAACCGCCATCGGATCGCCGCCAAGCGCCCAGACCAGAAGCGCCACGACGACAAGGCCCAGACCGCCCCCACCCACGGCGGCGCCCCGGCTCATGCCGCGACGATCCTCGATATTGCTGCTGCCACGACGGCCCTGCCACCTCATCTCCACCCCCGGATTGACCTGTTCCCGCTGAACAATCGCACGATACCCCGACAACTCCACCGGTTGGAAGCGTGTTCCGCTTGACCTGCGGAAATGCGCATGGCCTATAGCATTTCGGGTTTACACTGACTCAGAATTCGACCTTATTTCGTTCGAATTCTGATACTTGCTTTCTCAACGCAAACCCGAAACGCTTTAAGGGCCGCGAATTGCAAAGGCAGGCACCATGATCCGACCCCTTTACGACTGGACGCTCAGGCTTGCCGACAGTCCGAATGCCCTTGTGGCGCTTGGCATCATCTCTTTCATCGAAAGCTCCTTCTTTCCGATCCCGCCTGACATCCTGATGATCCCGATGATCATCGCGCGGCCCTCGCGCGCCTGGCTGATCGCGACCGTGGCGCTGGTGACCTCGGTCCTCGGCGGGCTCTTTGGCTATTTCATCGGTGCGGTCCTGTTCGACACCGTCGGCCAGCCGATCCTCGATTTCTACGGCAAGGCCGAGGCGGGGGAGGTCTTTGCCCAGAAGTTCAACGAATACGGCGCCTGGGCGGTGCTGGTGGCGGGGGTGACGCCCTTCCCCTTCAAGGTCATCACCATCATGTCGGGCTGGACCGGGCTGTCGCTGCCGGTCTTCATCGTCGCCTCCATCGTCGCACGCGGCCTGCGCTTCTTCGTCGTGGCCGGGCTTTTGTGGCAATTCGGCGCACCGATCCGTGATTTCATCGAAAGGCGGCTTGGCCTTATGTTCACGCTGTTCATGGTCATCCTGATCGGCGGATTCTTCCTGGTGAAATACCTGTGACACGCAATCGGCTAATCCTTCTGGCGGTGGGTGGCTCGGCCGCGATGCTGCTGGGCGCGTTCTTCTTCCAGATGCTCGGCTACCCGCCCTGCAAGCTCTGCCTCTGGCAGCGCTGGCCCCATGGCGCGGTGATCGCGATCGGGGCGCTGGCGGTCCTGACCGGGCTGCGCTGGCTGCCTTGGGCGGGCGCGCTGGCGGCACTGACGACCGGGGGGCTTGGCGTTTATCATACCGGGGTCGAACAGGGCTGGTGGAAGGGTCCGACGACCTGCACCTCGGGCGATGCGCTAAGCTCCTCGACCGGCGATCTCTTGGGCCAGATCATGACCGCGCCGCTGGTGCGCTGCGACGACATCGCGTGGAGCTTCGTGGGCCTGTCGATGGCGACCTGGAACGCGATCCTGTCGGTGATCCTCGCCGCGATCTGGATCGCGGCCGCCCGGCGCGCCTAACGCCGCCCGGCGCGGCGCGTCGTCAGCATCAGGCTGGTTTCGCTGGAACTGACGCCGTCGAAGCCGCGGATACGGAACAGGACCGCGTCGAAGTCCTCAAGCGTGCGCGCGCCGATCTCGGCGATCAGGTCCCAGCGGCCATTGGTGGAATGCACCGCCAGCACCTCCGGCAGGCCGGTGATGCGCGCCATGATGCGTTCCGCACCGCGCCCCTCGATCCCGATCATCATCAGCCCGCGCACCGGCATCGCCGTCACATCGCCGCGCGTGACGACGGTAAAACCCTGAATCTCCCCGCCCGCGATCAGCCGGTCCATCCGCGCCCGCACCGTCGTCCGCGACAGGCCGAGGCTGGCGGAAAGTTCCGAGAGCGAGGCCCGCCCGTCGCGGCGCAGCGCGGAAATCAGGTTCTGGTCGGTACTGTCCATTTCGGCGCTTTGCCCCTTCGGTTTGCTTAATCTCCTCACCATAGCGACAAAAGATGCGCTTACAACCTTCGCATTCCGACAGCATTCTTTGACCGAAGCGACAGGAGTTCCCCCAATGCGACCCAAACCGATTCTGATCGGCGCCCCCATCGACAGCGGCCAGAAGCGCGAAGGCTGCCTGATGGGTCCCGCCGCCTTCCGCGTCGCGGGCCTTGCCCGCAGCCTGGCCGAGCTTGGGGTGGAAAGCGACGACTGGGGCGACGTCACCCCCGGCCCGCTGCCCGAGGTCACCTGCCCCAACCCCGCCGTCCACCACCTTGCCGAAACCGTCGCCTGGACCCGCGCGCTGGCCGCGCGGGCGGAAGCGGCGATGGCGCAGGGCTTGCCGATCTTCATGGGCGGCGACCATTCGCTGTCGCTTGGCACCGTGGCCGGTGTCGCGGCCCATGCGAAGGCCTTGGGGCGGCCGCTTTTCGTCCTCTGGCTCGACGCGCATTCGGATTACCACACGCCGCTGACGACGCAGTCCGGCAACCTGCACGGCACGCCGGTGGCCTATATCGCGGGCCGCCCCGGCTTTGACGCCTTCCCGCCCTTCCCGGCCCCGGTCCCGGCTGACCGCATCTGCCTTTACGGCATCCGCTCGGTCGATCCGGCGGAACATGCGGGGCTTTTGGAAAGCGACATGACGATCTGCGACATGCGGGTGCTGGACGAACAGGGCATCGTCGCCCCCCTGCGCGCCTTCCTCGACGGGGTGCGGGCCGCCAATGGCCTCCTCCATGTCTCGCTCGACGTCGATTTCCTCGACCCCGCCATCGCGCCTGCCGTCGGCACCACCGTCCCCGGCGGCACCACCTTTCGCGAGGCGCATCTGGTGATGGAGCATCTGCACGAAAGCGGGCTTGTCACCTCGCTCGACCTCGTCGAACTCAACCCCTTCCTTGACGAACGCGGGCGGACCGCGCGTCTCATGGTCGAACTCGTCGGGTCGCTGATGGGCCGCAAGGTGTTCGACCGCCCGACACGGAGCTTCGGATGACCCTGAATATCGTCCCTTTCGTCAGCGTTGACAACATGATGCGCCTCGTCCTTCAGATCGGACCTGAAGAGATGATGCGCGCCATCGCCGGCTATATCGAGGCCGATTTCCGTCGCTGGGAAAGCTTCGACAAGACCCCGCGCGTCGCCTCCCATTCCGACGTTGGCGTGATCGAACTGATGCCCACCTCGGACGGGGAGCTTTACGGCTTCAAATACGTCAACGGCCATCCGAAGAACACCCGCGCCGGGCTTCAGACCGTCACCGCCTTCGGCCTTCTGGCCGAGGTCGATACCGGCTACCCGGTGCTGCTGACGGAGATGACGATCCTGACGGCGCTGCGCACCGCCGCCATGTCGGCTCTGGCCGCCAAGCACCTGGCCCCCGCAGGCGCCACCACCATGGCGCTGATCGGCAATGGCGCGCAGGCGGAGTTTCAGGCGCTGGCCTTCAAGGCGATCTGCGGTGTCACCCATCTCCGGCTTTACGACATCGACGCCGCCGCAACTATGAAATGCGAAAGGAATCTAAAGGCGTCCGGTATGACCCTCACCCAATGCAGCAGCGCCGAAGAGGCGATGGAGGGCGCGGGGATCGTCACCACCTGCACCGCCGACAAGCAATATGCCACGATCCTGACCGACAACATGGTCGGCCCCGGCATCCATATCAACGCGGTCGGCGGCGATTGCCCCGGCAAGACGGAACTGCACCGCGACATCCTGATGCGCGCGTCGATCTTCGTCGAATACCCGCCCCAGACCCGGATCGAGGGCGAGATCCAGCAGCTTGCCCCCGACCACCCCGTCACCGAGCTTTGGCAGGTCTTCACCGGCGCCGCAAAGGGCCGCCGCGACGCGCGCCAGATCACGCTTTTCGACAGTGTCGGCTTCGCGATCGAGGATTTCTCGGCGCTGCGCTACGTCCACGACCTCCTGAAAACCCACCCCTATAGCGAACCGCTGGACATGATCGCCGACCCCGACGACCCCCGCGACCTTTACGGGATGCTGCTGCGCGCCGGGGCCAACGCCGCCTGATCGCCCTTTCATCTTGCCCGAAATACCTCGGGGGTGCGGGGGCGGCGCCCCCGCCCGGCACCAAAGCCGCTTGCGCAGCGCGGGCCAAAACCCTAATCCAGCGCCATGACACATGCGCATCAACGCCTTCTCATCATCGACTTCGGCAGCCAGGTCACGCAGCTTATCGCGCGGCGGTTGCGTGAGCTGAACGTCTATTGCGAAATCCATCCCTTCAACCGGGTGGATGAGGCCTTTCTGAGGGATTTCGCGCCGAAGGCCGTGATCTTCTCCGGCGGTCCGGCCTCGGTCTTTGCGGACGGCGCGCCGATGCCGCCGGCCGGCGTCTTCGACCTTGGCGTGCCGATCCTTGGCATCTGTTACGGCCAGCAGGTGATGATGCACTGCCTTGGCGGTACTGTCGAACGCGGCCATGGCACCGCCGAATTCGGCCGCGCCTATGTCACGCCGAAGGACGACCGGCTGCCGCTTCTCGACGGCTGGTTTGCCGAGGGGCGCGAACAGGTCTGGATGTCGCACGGCGATCATGTGTCGAAACTCGCCCCCGGCTTTCAGGTCTACGGCACCTCGCCCAACGCGCCTTTCGCCATCACCGCCGACACGGACCGCAACTTTTTCGCCGTCCAGTTCCACCCCGAGGTGCATCACACCCCGAAGGGTGCCAAGCTTTACGAGAATTTCGTGCGCCTTGCCGGGTTCACCGGTGACTGGACGATGGCCTCCTACAAGGACGACGCGATCGAGAAGATCCGCGCGCAGGTCGGCGACAAGCGGGTGATCTGCGGGTTGTCGGGCGGGGTCGACAGTTCCGTCGCCGCCGTCCTGATCCATGAGGCGATTGGCGATCAACTGACCTGCGTCTTCGTCGATCATGGCCTGATGCGGCTGAACGAGGCGGATGAGGTCGTCGCGATGTTCCGCGACAACTACAATATTCCGCTGATCCATGCCGATGAAAGCGATCTGTTCCTTGGCGCGCTCGAAGGGGTCGCGGACCCCGAGGTCAAGCGCAAGACCATCGGCAAGCTTTTCATCGACGTGTTTCAGCGTGAGGCGGCCGGGATCGACGGGGCAGAGTTCCTCGCCCAAGGCACACTCTACCCCGACGTCATCGAAAGCGTCAGCTTCTCTGGCGGGCCGTCGGTCACCATCAAGTCGCACCACAATGTCGGTGGCCTGCCCGAGAAGATGGGCCTGAAACTGGTCGAGCCGCTGCGCGAGCTGTTCAAGGACGAGGTCCGCGCGCTTGGCCGGGAACTTGGCCTGCCGCAAAGCTTCATCGGCCGCCACCCCTTCCCCGGCCCCGGCCTTGCGATCCGCTGCCCCGGTGAGATCACCGCCGAAAAGCTCGACATCCTGCGCCGGGCGGATGCGGTCTATATCGACCAGATCCGCAAGCATGGGCTTTACGACGAAATCTGGCAGGCCTTCGCGGCGATCCTGCCGGTCAAGACCGTGGGCGTGATGGGCGACGGGCGGACCTATGACTACGCGCTTTCCCTGCGCGCCGTGACCTCGGTCGATGGCATGACGGCGGATTACTACCCCTTCACGCATGACTTCCTCGGCGAAACCGCCACGCGGATCATCAATGAGGTGAAGGGCGTCAACCGCGTCATGTACGACGTGACGTCAAAGCCCCCCGGCACGATCGAGATGGAATGACCGACCGGCAGGAGAACGGCTGGAGCACCTATGACCACTACGCCTATGCGGCGGTGGCGGTGATCGGGACGCTGATTGCGGTGGGAATTCTCTACTGGGTCGTCGCCGCTTCGCCTTTCGCGGGCTGGCTGCGGGGCCTCGGTCCGGTCACCGGGCCGTTCCTGAACGTCGTCGGCGTGCTGTTCGGCCTGACGCTGGCCTTCCTGTCGAACGACACCTGGACCGCGCATGACCGCGCCCGCAGCGCCATCCTGCGCGAGGCGGACGCGGTGCGGGGGCTTCATATCCTTGCCTCCGGCCTGACGGGGGCAGAGGGCGCCGGGCTTCAGCGCGCGATCCGCGATTATGTCGCGGCCTCGGCGGGCGAATGGCCCGCGCTGGCGCAATGCACGACCGACCCGGCCGCGCGCAAGGCCGCCGACCGGCTTCTGGCGCTGGCGGCCGCGCCCGGCATTCCGGCCGCGCTTGGCACCGTGGTGCAGCAGCGGATGCTGGCGGAGATCACCACGATCCGCGAAAACCGCGACACGCGCATCGGCCTGAGCCGGACCCATGTGAACCCGCTGAAATGGCTCGCCATGGCGTTTCTGGGCTTCCTGACACTGGTCTCCATCGCCGTGGTCCATATCGACAGCCCTTCGGCCGCGCTGACCTCGATGGTGCTTTTCGGCCTTGCCGCCGCGCCGACGGCGGCGATCGTGCTGATCCACGGCAACCCGTTTCAGCCGCCTTCGGCGGTAAAGCCCACGCTGATCCTTGAGGCGCTGGACTGAAGCGTTTCGGGTTTCCGTTGGAAACCAGGCATCTGAATTCGAACGAAATAAAGTCGAATTCCGATGCAGGGCAAACCCGAAATGCCATAGGCGGACGGCCGCGCGGGGCCTTTCAAGGGGGCTTTCCGGCGCCCGCGCCCTGCCCTATCGTCACGGGATGGCGCGCCTGACCCTGACCGGATTCCTGATCTGCCGCAGCCTCGACGAGGCCGACCGGGTATCGGAACTTTTGCCCGAACATATCCGCCTGACGCGGGCCGAGCCCGGCTGCCTGAAGTTTGAGGTGTTCCGGTCGCAAGCCGACCCGGTGCGCTTTGCCGTCAGCGAGGTCTTTCGCGACCGCGACGCCTTTGACGCGCATCAGGCGCGCGCGGCGGCGACGATCTGGGCCAGGGGAACGGCGGGCATCCCGCGCGACTACACGATCAGCGAGGACAGGCCCGAGGGGCGCGGGTAGCGGCGGTCAACTGCCAAGGATGGCGAGGACATAGCCCTTGGTTTCGGCATAGGGCGGCACGCCGCCATGCTTCTTCACCGCCTCCGGCCCGGCATTGTAGGCGGCAAGCGCCAGCTTCCAGTCGCCGAAGCGGTCATACATCATCCGCAGATAGCGCGCCCCGCCGTTCAGGTTGTCCTGCGGGTCGGCGATGTCCACGCCCAGCCGCCGTGCGGTTTCGGGCATCAGTTGCGCAAGGCCGGTGGCCCCCTTGTGCGACACCGCCGTCGGGTTCCAGCCGCTTTCCTGCTGCACGAGGCGGACGAACAGGTCCTCCGGCACGCCATGTCTGCGCGCGGCGGCCTTCGCCACCTCAAGATAAGCGCCGCGATAGCGCCCGGTATAGGTCGGGATCGCCGTGTCGGCGGTGCCATCCTTGCCATGCGGCGTCAGCTTGACCGAGGCCGCGTATTGCGTGGCCGCGCGGCTGTCGAGAACGCGGGTCTGCTGGCGGAACTGGTCAAGGCGCGAGGTGACACCGGCGCGGGTCTTCTTCGGCAGGCTCAGCCCTTCGGCCAGCACAGGCGCAGCGTGACCCGAAACCATCAGGATCACCGTGATCGCCGCGATGTTCCGCGCAATGCGCATCCGTCCCCCAGCCCGCCGTTTCGCGGGCCGCACTATAGCCGATAATCGCGCCGATACCAGCCCCGCGGCCGCTCTGCGTCAGCCCGCCGCGCGGGCCGGTTGCGGGGCGGCGGCGATCTGGCCGTCAAGCAGTTCCTCGATCAGGATGCTGACAAGCTGACTGCGGCCGCTCACGCCTGCCTTGCGGTAGACGGAGTTGAGCTGGGTCTTGATCGTGCCTTCGGCCGATCCGCGCGTGGCGGCGATGTCCGATATGCTCTTGCCCTTGATCGCAAGTTCGGCCACCGCCGCCTCGGCCGGGGTCAGGCCCCAGTCGTCGAAATAGGCCGTCATCGCATCGCGCATCGCGCCCGAGGCGATGGTCAGGACACGTTCGGTATGGGCCTGCTGGCGCAGGATGGTGCGCAGATAGGCGGCCTCGAACACGATCGCGCCGACAAGAAGGACATTGGCCAGCGTCTCGGCCACCAGATGCCGCGACAGGGCCGAACCATAGCTGCCGTCGAGATAGTCGAACCAGACATCGACGACGAAAAACGCCGCGCAGGCCGCCTGGACCAGCATCAGGCCGATGATCACGGCCCCCTTGAGCCGTCCGCCCTGCTGCATCATCGACCCCGCTCTTTCCGCAACGCTTCACCCATCTCCCACCATCGCGCCCCGGGCGCCGCCACGCAAGGGAAACCGCCCGGCCGCTACGCGCTTTACGGGTTATTTACCACGAAGCTTCCTTGTAGACCCCCGGAAGGTTAAGAAACCGGAACAGATTCGAAGGGAGAACGATTCATGGCAGGATCGGTGAACAAGGTCATCCTGATCGGCAATCTCGGGCGCGACCCCGAGGTCCGGTCCTTCCAGAATGGCGGCAAGGTGTGCAACCTGCGCATCGCCACCTCGGAAACCTGGCGCGACCGCAATACGGGCGAGCGCAAGGAGCGGACCGAGTGGCATTCGGTCGCCATCTTCCAGGAAGGTCTGGTGAAGGTCGCCGAGCAATATCTGCGCAAGGGATCGAAGGTCTATATCGAGGGCCAGTTGCAGACCCGCAAATGGCAGGACCAGAGCGGTCAGGACCGCTATTCGACCGAGGTCGTGCTTCAGGGGTTCAACGGTACGCTGGTGATGCTCGACGGTCGCGATGGCGGCGGTTCGGGCGGCGGTGGCGGCGGTTACGAGGATGACCGCGGCGGTTATGGCGGCGGGTCCGGTGGTGGCTATGGCGGCGGCTCGGGTGGCGGCCAGCAGGGCGGCGGCGGGGGCCGCGCCGACATGGATGACGAGATCCCGTTCTGAGGGAGAGCCTTTGAAGCGGCGGGGGCGCTTATGAAGCGGCGGGGGGCCAGCCCCCCGCATCCCCCCCGGAGTATTTGGACAACGAAGAAGCAGGGGGACGTTCCTGGCGTCCTCGGGCGGCGGCTGGCCTGCCGCAATGATGAACCGAATATGAACAGCCCATATCGCGGATGTTCACCTAGGCTGTGCCACAATCAGGTCACAATCTGTAGCAGAGCCCTGCCCTTTCGCAGAATCACCGGGGGCCTGCTGCCACGAGGGAAGTGGACGGACGGCACATGGCATATCGCGACGATTTCGAAACGCACATGGCGTCATACGGATCCCGGACCGGGATGAAGGAGCGCGCGCCTTTCGTGGCCCAGGCCCGAACCGACCCGGCGGCGAGGTTTCAACCCGTCGAGGATATTCTGGCGGAACGTCAACTGTTCGACCGGATCGCCGAAGCGGCCTGATCCGCGCCGCCGCGACCTGTCGCCGCGTGATACGGTGGCGAGGCGACCTAGCGCGCCCGCAGCGCCGCTTCCAGCACAGGCTTCACGACATCCCCCGGCACATCGCTGGCCACGAACGCCTCCCCGATGCCGCGCGCGAGGATGAAGCGCAGCTTGCCGTCCACCACCTTCTTGTCCTGCGCCATCAGCGCCAGCAGGCCATCGGCATCGGGCAGATCGCCAGGAATATCGGCCAGATCGGCCTTCATCCCCATCGCCTTGAGATGGGCGCGCACGCGGCTTGGCTCTTCCTGACTGCAAAGGCCCATGCGCTGGCTCAGCTCAAACGCCAGCGCGCAGCCGATCGCCACGCCCTCACCATGCAAGAGCCGGCCGGAATAGCCGGTCGCGGTTTCGAGCGCGTGACAGAAGGTGTGGCCGAGGTTCAAAAGCGCGCGGTCGCCCTCTTCCGTCTCATCGCGTTCGACGATGCGGGCCTTCATCTCGACCGAGCGGCGGACGGCGTATTGGCGCAGCGCCAGATCGCCCGCGGCCAGCGCCGGGCCGTTGCCCTCAAGCCAGTCGAAGAAGGCGGCATCCCCCAGCAGCCCGTATTTCACCACCTCGCCATAGCCCGAGAGGAAATCGCGGGGCGTCAGCGTGCCAAGGACGCCGATGTCGGCCAGCACCAGCGCGGGCTGGTGGAAGGCGCCGATCAGGTTCTTGCCATGGGTGGAGTTGATGCCGGTCTTGCCGCCGACGGAACTGTCGACCTGCGCCAGAAGCGAGGTCGGGATCTGCACGAAGCGCACGCCCCGGCGCAGGACGGCGGCGGCAAAGCCCGCAAGATCGCCGATCACCCCGCCACCGAAGGCAATCACCACATCGCGGCGTTCGACCTTTTCCGCCAGCAGCCAGTCGACGGCGCGGGAAAACTGGTCCCAGCCCTTCGTCGCCTCCCCCGCGGGCAGGGCCAGCGCCGTCATCGCGACATCGCCAAGGCCAGCGCGGAGCGCGTCAAGGTGCAGTGCGCCCACGGTCTCATCCGTCAGAACCGCGACGCGGGGACGCTTCAGAAGCGGCGCGATCGCCTGCCCCGCGCGCTCGATCAACCCGGTGCCGATGCGCACGTCATAGCTGCGCGCGCCCAGATCGACATGGACCGTCTCACCCATCCCCGGCATCGTCACCTCACCCCCACTTCGCCATGTTCCTGCAATGCCGCGATCACCTTGGCCGCCATCTGATCGACCGTATAGGCGGCCTCGGCCTCGACCACCACGCCCGCCTCGGCATAGACCGGGGCGCGCTGATCGAGAAGCGCCGTCAGCGTCGCCTTCGGATCGGCGGTGCGCAGAAGCGGCCGGGTCGTCTTGTGTTTTACCCGGTTCCAGAGCAGTTCCAGGTCGGCCTTGAGCCAGACCGCCACGCCCTGATCCGCGATCACCGCGCGGTTGGCGGGCGCAAGAAAGGCGCCGCCGCCGGTCGACAGGATGCAGGGCGGACCGGAGAGCAGCCGGGTCAGCACCTCGCTTTCGCGGGCGCGAAAGAAGGCCTCGCCATCGCGGGCAAAGATCTCGGCCACGGTCATGTTGGCGGCGCGCTCGATCTCATCGTCGGAATCGACGAAAGGCACCGAGAGAAGCCGCGCCATGGCAGTGCCGACGGCGGTCTTGCCCGCCCCCATCATGCCCACAAGCACGACCGTTTTCTTCAGCCTGCGCCCCAACCTGCCCCTTTCCGCCCGGAAGCGGTCAGCCCGCCGCCGGGACGGCAGTCTCCTGCCAATGGTGAAACTTTCCGCCCTGAATGGCGTGAATTCGCCGGAATTGCCATATATATGTTTCCGCGAACAGCCTTTCCGGTTAGAGAAGGCAGGCGCCAAAAGCCGGGATCGGGCAGGACCCGGCAAAGACAAGAAACGGCAGGACAAGATGGTGCGCATATTCAAGTTTCTCCTCCTCCTCGCGCTCATCGCGTTCGTGGGGCTTGTGGGCTATGCTTACCTGGGCGACATGACCCCGGAGCGTAGTGACGTGACAGTGCCGGTTGATCTGAATGTGGACGATTAGGGCGGGCGGACTCTTACCGGCACTTTGTCTGACGGCGCTGCCGGTGATGGCCGAGACGGACGCCGCGCCGCTGTCGGCGATCGACTGGCTGTCGCGGTCTGTCGCCACACCCGCCGCGATGGCCAAGGGTGGCGCGGCGGTGGATGAGCCGCCGGTGACGAAAAACCCGATGCCGGGGGCGATCACCACACGCTCGCTTGACGCGCAGACGCTGGACATGATCGGGCTTTTGCCGGAACGCGCGACCGGGCTGCCGACGGGGCTTTGGGGGCGCACGCCGTCTGCCAACCTCGTCCGGCTGATCCGGGCCGAGCGGGTGGAAACGCTGCCCTCGATCCAGGCGCTGCTTTACCGGCTGATGCTGGCCGAGCTTGACCCGCCGCGCGATGCCGATGGCGATGGCGCGCTGTTCATGGCGCGGATCGACAAGCTTCTGGACCTTGGCGCGCTGGAACCGGCGCTGTCGATGCTGGAACAGGTGAACCCGCCCGAGGCAGAGCCGTTCCGGCGCTGGTTCGACATCGCCCTTCTGACCGGGCAGGAGGATCGCGCCTGCATGGTGATGCGCGAAACCCCGCAGGTCGCGCCGACCTTTCCGGCGCGCGTCTTCTGCCTGGCGCGCGGCGGCGACTGGAACGCGGCGGCGCTGTCGCTGCGCACGGGCGAAACGCTGGGCTATATCGACAACGACATGGCGCGGCTTCTGGAACATTTCCTCGACCCCGACCTGTTCGAGGGGGAGCCGGACCTGCCGCCGCCGACGCGGCCCTCGCCGCTGGTCTTCCGGCTGATGGAGGCGATCGGGCAGCCGATGTCGACGCTGTCCTTGCCGGTGGCCTTCGCGCAAGCCGATCTGCGCTCCAACGCCGGGTGGAAGACGCGGCTGGACGCGGCAGAGCGGCTGTCGCGCAGCGGGGCGATCCCGGCGAACCAGCTTTTCGGGCTTTACACAGAGAATGAGGCCTCCGCCTCGGGCGGGGTCTGGGAACGGGTCGATGCGGTAGAGCGGCTTGACGCCGCCTTGCGGGCGGGCAAGACGCAGGCGGTCGCGACCGCGCTCAATGCCGCCTGGTCGCAGATGTCGGCGGTTGAGCTTGAGGTCCCCTTTGCCGAATTGTTCGCCGACCGTCTGGGCCGCGCGGGCTTGACCGGCCCGGCCGAGGCGCTGGCCTTCCGCGTCGGACTTCTGTCGGAAAACTACGAGGCCGCCGCGCTTCGCTACACGCCCCGCACGCCCGAAGAGGCGTTTCTGGCGGGCATCGCCAAGGGCCGCAGCGACGGGCTGGCGCCGGGCGACCAGATGGGTGTCGCAGTGCAGAAGGCGTTCCTGTCCGGCGCGGCGCTGCGGCCCGATTATGTCGGCTATCTGAACGATGACCGGCTGGGCGAAGGTATCCTGAAGGCCATCGACGACGTCACCGAAGGGGCGCGCGGCGATCTGCGCGACGTCACCGGCGGATTGCGCTTTCTGCGCGAGGTCGGGCTGGAGACGACGGCACGGCGCGCGGCGCTGGAACTGCTTATCCTCGAACGACGGGGGTAGCCGGGTGGGGATGGACCGCTGGATTTCGGCCTTTCTTGAGGCGCAGGCGGCCGAACTGGGCGCGGCGCGCAACACGCTGCTGGCCTATGGCCGCGATCTGAAGGATTTCGCGGGCTGGCTGGGCGGGCGCAAGCGCGACTTTACCGATGCGGCCCGCGCCGATGTCGAGGATTACATCGTCTCCTGCGAGGCCGACGGGCTGTCACCCGCCACCCGCGCCCGCCGCCTGTCGGCCATCCGCCAGCTCTACCGTTTCGCCTATGACGAGGGCTGGCGCGCCGACAACCCCGCGATTCAGGTCGCCGGTCCGGCCAAGGCAAAGCGCCTGCCGAAGATCCTGAGCGAGGCGGAGGTCGACGCGCTGCTGGCCGCCGCGCGCGACAGCGGGCGCAATCCGGTGGAACGCGCGCGCAATCTCTGCCTGATGGAACTGCTCTACGCGACCGGGATGCGGGTGAGCGAGCTGGTCGGCCTGCCGGTCACGGCGGCGCGGGGCGATCCGCGGATGCTGCTGGTCAAGGGCAAGGGTGGCAAGGAACGCATGGTGCCGCTGTCGCCCCCGGCGCGCGAGGCGCTGGCGGCATGGCTGACGATCCGCGACAGGGCCGAGGAAGAGGCCCGCAAGACGGTCAAGGCGCCGCCGGGCAAGCACCTTTTTCCCGCGCGCGGGGCCGCCGGCCACATGACGCGGCAGGCGTTTCACGGGCTTCTCAAAGACCTCGCCATCGCCGCCGGGATATCCCCCGCCAAGGTCACGCCGCATGTCCTGCGCCATGCCTTTGCCACCCACCTTCTGGCCGGCGGCGCCGATCTGCGCGCGATCCAGACCATGCTGGGCCATGCCGATATCTCCACGACCGAGATCTATACCCATGTCCTTGATGAACGGCTGAAGGCCCTTGTTCTGACGCATCACCCGCTGGCGCGTGACGACGGCTGACTTGCGACCTGGGCCACCGCACCCCATAACGGACGAAACCCAAGGGATTTTCCGCCATGTCCTGGCTTGAGATGCTCGATTCCACCTTCTGGATCACCACCGCGGCGATCCTGTGCCTTTTGCTGCTGTCGGCCTTCTTCTCCGGCTCGGAGACGGCGCTGACGGCGGCATCGCGGGGCAAGCTGCGCGCACAGGCCGACAAGGGCAGCGGCGGGGCGGAGCGGGCGCTGAAGGTGACAGAGGACGGCGAAAAGCTGATCGGGGCGATCCTGCTGGGCAACAACGTCGCCAATATCCTGTCCGCCTCTCTCGCCACAGCGCTTCTGTCGCGGCTTTTCGGGGCGAACGGGGTGGCCATCGCGACGCTGGTGATGACGACGCTGGTCCTGATCTTCGCCGAGGTGCTGCCAAAGACCTATGCCATCACCGCCCCCGAAACCGCCGCCGCCCGCGTCGCCCGCCCGATCGGCTGGCTGATCGCGGCGCTGTCGCCGATCGTGGCGCTGGTGCGCCTTCTCGTGCGCGGCCTGCTGATGCTGTTCGGCGTGCGCACCGATCCCGACAGCCATGTCCTGTCGCTGCGCGAGGAAATCGTCGGCGCGCTGTCGCTGGGCCATTCCGAAGGCACGATGCAGAAAGAGGACCGCGACCGGCTTCTGGGCGCGCTCGACCTGTCGGACCGCACCGTCGAAGAGATCATGACCCACCGCAGCAAGATCGCGATGATCGACGCCGACGCCCCGCCCGACCGCGTCTTGTCCGAGGTTCTGGCCTCCCCCCATACCCGCCTGCCGCTGTACCGGGGGGAGCGGGAAAACATCGTCGGCATCATCCATGCCAAGGACCTTTTGCGCGCCACCGAACGGTTCCTGCGCAGCGGCGACGGCAAGCTCGATTCCGTCTCGGACCTCGACATTCTCAGCGTGGCCAAGAAGCCCTATTTCGTCCCCGAGACCACGCCTCTGGACGAACAGATGCGCGAATTCCTGAAACGCCGCACCCATTTCGCCCTTGTGGTTGACGAATATGGCGACCTGCGCGGCCTTATCACGCTTGAGGACATCATCGAGGAGATCGTGGGCGAGATCACCGATGAATTCGACATCGACGCGGAACACCCGCTGAAACGCGGCGAAGGCGGCGATTTCATCCTCGACGGCGGCATGACGATCCGCGATTTCAACCGCGCGACGGAATACAGCCTGCCCGACGATGAGGCCAACACCGTCGCCGGCCTCGTCATCCACGAGGCGCAGATGATCCCGAACGAAGGCCAGGTCTTTTCCTTCCACGGCTTCCGGTTCGAGATCCTGCAACGCAAGGACAACCGCATCACGCGGCTGAAGGTGCGGCCTCTTTAACGGCCGTCGGGCGATCAGAGATAATCGGCGCGCTGAAGGCCGTATTTCGCCATCTTCTCGTTCAGGGTCCGGCGCGGCAGGCAAAGTTCGTCCATCACCGCCGTGATCGACCCCTTGTGGCGCCGCATCGTGTTGTCGATCAGCATCTTCTCGAAGCTTTCGACATAGTCCTTCAGCGGCTTGCCCTCGGTCGTGATCGTCGGCCCGGCCTCTTCGTTCTCCGCCATCAGAAGCGAAGCGATGGAGCCGGAACCGCGGCGGTTTTGCAGCACCGCGCGTTCGGCCACGTTGATAAGCTGGCGGACATTGCCCGGCCAGGGCGCCTGCAACAGCTGCGCCGCCTCCTGCGCCGTGACCTGCGGCGCGTCACAGCCGTATTCCTCGGCGAACTGTTCGCCCAGACGGGTGAAGAGCGTCAGGATATCCTCGCCCCGCGCGCGCAGCGGCGGAAGGGTGATCTTCAGCGCGGCAAGGCGGTAGTAAAGGTCGGGACGCAACGCGTCCTCGACCGTGTGGCCCTGTTCGTGATCGTTGCAGATCGCGATGATGCGGGTTTCGGCGGGCGTCCCCTGATCGTTGATGAAGGTCAGAAGCCGGGCCTGAAGCGCATGGCTCAGCGCCTCCACATCCTCAAGCACCAGCGTGCCGCCACGCGCCTCTTCCACCAGGGGCACCTGCCCGCCCTCTTCCATCGGGCCGAACAGGCGGGTTCCCAGCATATCCTCGGCAAAGGCCGCGCAGGAGACGACGACGAATTTCTTGCTGGCGCGGGGGCCTACGGCATGAAGCGCATGGGCGACCAGCGTCTTGCCGGTCCCCGTCTCGCCGTCGATCAGGACGTGACCGTCGGCCTGGCCGAGGTCGAGGATATCCTCGCGCAGCCGTTCCATCGCCGGGGAATTGCCGATGAGCTTTTTCATCAGCGTCGATCCGTCGGCCAGTTCCTTGCGCAGCGCCCGGTTGTCCAGCGTCATACGCCGCGTCTGGCTGGCGCGTTTGGCAAGTTCCGTCATGCGGTCGGGGTTGAAGGGCTTTTCGAGGAAATCGAAGGCGCCGACGCGCATCGCCTCGACCGCCATCGGCACATCGCCATGGCCGGTGATCATGATGACGGGCAGGCCGCCATCCACGCTCATCAACCGCTTGAGAAAGGCCATGCCGTCCATGCCGGGCATCTTGATGTCGCTGACCACGACGCCGGGATAATCCGCGCCGATGGATTTCAGCGCTTCCTCGGCACTGGCATAGGTTTCGGTATCGAAACCGGAGAGCGCCAGCCACTGGCTGATGGATTGCCGCATGTCCTGTTCGTCGTCGACGATCGCCACTTTCATGGATCGCGCCATGGTCACCTCATTCCGCTGCTTGCGAACGTGCGTTCAATATGGGGAGTTGTACTTCGAATACAGCCCCCCCGTCCGGCGCGTTGCGCGCCGTCAGACGTCCGCCAAAGTCCTTCACGATCCCGGAAGAGATGGCAAGGCCAAGGCCCACCCCCTCGCCCGGCTTCTTGGTCGTGTAGAACGGTTCAAAAAGATTATCGAGATCGGTGATCCCGTGGCCGTTGTCGCGCACGGTCAGCATCGCGGTTTCACCGGCCGACAGGAGGATGTCGATGGTCGGGTCATTGACCTCTTTCGTGGCGTCGAGCGCGTTGCGCAACAGGTTGATGATCACCTGTTCCAGCCGCACCCTGTCGGCCTGCACCATCACCGGCACCTTGGGCAGCGTGCGGGAGATACGCACCGACCGGGTCCTGAGCGTGGGTTCCATCATCGACAGGGCCGAGGACAAACACGCCCTGAAATCAATGGGTTCGAAGGCCTCACCGCCCTTGCGCGCATAGCTTTTCAACTGCCGCGTGATCGCGCCCATGCGTTCAATCAGGTCGTCGATGCGCTGGAACGAGGACAGCGCCTCTTCCGGCCTGCGCCGTTGCAGCAAAAGCCGCGCGCCCGCCAGATAGGTCTTCATCGCGGCAAGCGGCTGGTTCAGTTCATGGCTGACGGCGGCCGACATTTCCCCCAACGCGGCGAGTTTGGAGGACTGCGCCAGCGTCTGTTCGGCGACGGCGAGGTCCTTTTGCACCTTCTCACGCTCGGCGATTTCCCGCTGGAGGCGGATGTTGAGCTGGCGCAGTTCCGCCGACTCCTTGCGGAAGACGGCCGACTGGCGCCGGGCGCGGCGGGAGAGGAGGTAGAAGATCAGCGCCAGAAGGACGGCGAAGCCCATGATCTCAAGCGCCAGCACCGCGTTCACCTTGTCGCGGATCGAGGCATAGGTGGTGAAGCTGACCAGCCGCCAGCCCCGGAACGGGATGCGCGCCTCGTTGCGGATCACCGCCTCGCCGCCGACATAGGCGTCGGGCGACCGCGCGGTCCAGTCCGAGGTCGCCTGCAAGGCGCGTTCCAGCGCCGTGGGGGCGGGCGCGGCCGACAGCGCCTCGGTCAGCATCTTGCCGCGCCAGCGGGGTTCGGTCGACAGGATCACCCTGCCCTCGCTGTCGAGGATCGCGACCGCATCGGCGATACCACTTAGCACACGCTCAAACTTCGACAGTTCCGCGCCGACGATGATCACGCCCGCCAGCTTGTTGTCCGACAGCACCGCGCGGGAATAGGTAAAGTCATAGGCGCCGGTCTTGCCCTCGGTCGCGGTAAAGACGGTGTCTTTCGACCGCACGGCCTCGATAAACGCGGGCCGCTGCGCAAGGCTTGAGGACAGTTGCGTCCGGTCCGTCGCCGCCACGATCCGGCCGCTGGCATCCAGAAGCATGATCGTCGCCGCGCCGATTTCGGACTGGGCCGAGATCAGGCGCTGCGAGGTCGCGGAATAGTCGCCGCTGTTGAGCGAAGAGATCAGCGCCGGGTCGCGCGCCAGAAGAAGCGGCACGACAGAGTTGCGCTGCAACTCGCTCATCACGTTGCCGGTGAAAAGCGCAAGGCGCACATCGGCGCGGTTGCGCGTGGTTTCGGTGAAACGGTCGGTCAGAAGCGCGTTGGTGGTCCAGACGACGGCCACGGCGCCAGCGATGAACGCCAGGATGATCAGCCTGATCCACCACGGGCTGCGGATCGCCAGAAACGCCCGGCCACGCCCCGCGGGCGCGTCCTCCGCCGCCGGGGCGGTGGTGTCGGTGTCGGTCGTATCCTCAGCCATCCGCGCGATTTTATGCCGGTGCGGGGCCTGTCACAAGTGATTGTGGATCAGGCCGCCGCCATCGCCGAGATGAGCGAGCGGAAAAGCACCGAGCCATCGGCGCCGCCCTGCGCATCCTCGATCACGCGCTCCGGGTGGGGCATCATCCCCAGAACCCGGCGGTTGGCCGACAGGACGCCCGCGATATCGGCGGTGGAACCATTGGGGTTCTCGGCATAGGTGAAGGCGATCCGGTCCTCATCCTTCAGGCGGGCCAGCCCGTCCGCGTCGATGGTATAGTTGCCGTCGTGATGGGCGACGGGGATGCGGACCCGGTCGCCCTTCGCCCAGCCGTTCGTATAGGCGCTGTCGCGGGTCGCAACGGTCAGGGTCACGGTCTTGCAGACGAATTTCAGCCCCGCATTGCGCATCAGCGCACCCGGCAGCAGGCCGGTTTCAGTCAGGACCTGAAAGCCGTTGCAGATGCCAAGGACATAGCCGCCCCGGTCGGCATGGGCCTTGATCGCCGCGGCGACGGGGGATTGCGCGGCGATGGCGCCGCAGCGCAGGTAATCGCCAAAGGAAAAGCCGCCGGGAATGGCGACGATGTCGGTGCCGTCGGGCAGGCCCGCGTCCTTGTGCCAGACCCGCGTGACGGTGGCGCCCGCCTTGTCGAAGGCGACGGCAAGGTCGCGGTCGCAGTTCGATCCGGGAAAGGTGATGACGGCAGCTTTCATGGGCTCAGGCTCCGTTTTGATCGCGCGGGGGCTTGCTGCCCCGGCCCATAGCGCAAAGCGCGCCCGCGTGCCAGATGCGAGAGCGGCTGGGCCGAGGAATTTATACCCCGGCCGGAAAATTCCGCCCCGAAGGGTTCCGTTTCCCGCCCGCTGCCGCTAAACGCCTGCCCTGCGAACAGACCCTGCCCCAAGGATTGCCAATGACCCGCTCCGCGCTCGCGGCCTTTGCCGCTGCCGTGTCGCCCGCCCATGCGCCCGCCTTCCCGACCTCGGCCAGCCAGGTGAAGACCGAACTTCTGTCGGGCCTGACCGTGGCGCTGGCGCTGGTGCCAGAGGCGGTCGCCTTCGCCTTTGTCGCGGACGTTCACCCGCTGATCGGGCTTTACGCGGCCTTCATCGTGGGGCTTGTGACCGCGCTGATCGGCGGGCGGCCGGGGATGATCTCCGGCGCGACCGGGGCGCTGGCGGTGGTGATGGTCAGCCTCGTGGCGGCGCACGGGGTCGAATACCTCTTTGCCACCGTGGTGCTGATGGGGCTGATCCAGATCGCGGCGGGGGTGCTGAAACTGGGCAAGTTCATCCGGCTGGTGCCGCATCCGGTGATGCTGGGCTTCGTCAACGGGCTGGCCATCGTGATCGGCCTGGCGCAGTTGGAGCAGTTCCGGGTGCCGGATGGCGCGGGCGGGCATCACTGGATGACCGGCTGGCCGCTGGTCACGATGCTGGCGCTGGTTGCGGCCACGATGGCGATCATCTGGGTCATGCCGCGCATCACGCGGGCCATCCCGGCGCCCCTGGCCGGGATCGGCATCATCGCGGCGCTGGTGATCGGGTTCGGGATCGAGGTGCCGCGCGTGGGCGATCTTGCCTCGATCAAGGGGGGATTGCCTGTCTTTCATGTCCCCTCCGTTCCGCTGAGCTTCGAGACCTTGAAGATCATCCTGCCCTATTCGGTGATCCTGGCCGCGATCGGATTGATCGAGAGCCTACTGACGCTGAACCTTGTCGGCGAGATTACCGGCAAGCGCGGCGGGGCCAGTCAGGAATGCGTGGCGCAGGGGGTTGCGAATACGGTGACCGGGTTCTTCGGCGGCATGGGCGGCTGTGCGATGATCGGGCAGTCGATGATCAACGTCTCCTCCGGCGGGCGGACACGGCTGGCGGCCGTCGCGGCGGCGCTATTCCTTTTGTCCTTCATCCTCTTCGCCTCCCCCCTGATCGAGCAGATCCCGCTGGCAGCACTGGTGGGCGTGATGTTCATGGTGGTGATCGGCACCTTCGCCTGGCAGTCGTTCCGCGTGCTGCGCAAGGTGCCGCGCGTCGATGCGGTGGTGATCGTGCTGGTGACCGCGATCACGGTCGCGACCGATCTGGCGACGGCGGTGGTCGCGGGGGTCATCGTCTCGGCCCTCGCCTATGCCTGGCAGAACGCAAGGCGCATCCATGCGCGGATCGAGACGGGCGAGGACGGCGCCAAGGTCTACCGGATCGAGGGGCCGCTGTTCTTCGGCTCCACCGACGGGTTTGCCGAGCTGTTCACGCCCGAGGCGGACCCCGCCCGCGTCATCGTCGATTTCGCCGAAAGCCGCGTCGCCGACCAATCCGCGCTGGCCGCGATCGAGACGCTGGCGGCGCGGTATGAGGCATTGGGCAAGGTGTTGACCCTGCGCCACCTGAGCCGGGATTGCCACCGGCTTCTGAACCGCGCCGGGCAGTTGATGGTCGATAGCGCCGATGACCCCGATTACGGGATCGCCGTCGATTACGGGGTCAGGACCGGGACCTTTGGCGGCGCGCATTGAGGCGGGGGGAGGACCGGGGCCGGCCGTCGTCCATTGGGCTTGAACCAATGGCGCCCAAAGGACGACCCCCGGAGTATTTGCGCAACGAAGAAGCCGTTACGCCGTGAAATCGGTGATGACGGCGATGCCCGGCGGCGCGGGGCGGTCGAAGGCGGCAAGCTCGGCGGAGGCGTCGGAAAGCGCCACGCGCCGCGCGATCAGCGGGGTGAGATCGACCCTTCCCCCCTCGATCAGGTTCAAAAGGCTCGGGTAGCGCCAGGCGGGCATGCCGCGGGTGCCGAAAAGGGCAAGCTGGCCGGAATAGACCGCATCCATCGGCAGGGGCATGGTCACATGCGGCCCGGCAGGCATGCCGATCTGCACCATGCGGCCAAGCTTCCTCAGCGATTTCAGCGCGGCGGCGGTGGTCTCGGCGATCCCCAGCGCCTCAACCGCGACATGGGCGCCGCCGCCGGTCAGATCGCGGATCGCTTCGGGCGCGTCGGTTTTGGCGGCGTTCACGGTGGCATCGGCGCCGTGGGCCTTGGCATGGGCCAGCTTTTCGTCGACCACATCGACCATCACCACCCGCGCGCCGATGGCCTTGGCCAGGAGAAGCGCCGACAGGCCGATGCCGCCGGAGCCGAAGACGGCAAGCCATTCGCCGGGTTTCAGCGCCGCGCGGTCGGTCAGCGCATGCCAGGCGGTCGTGACGCGGCAGCCAAGGGCGGCGGCAAGCGCGGGGTCCATCGTCGCGGGCAGCGCGGTCAGGTTGTGATCGGCGCGCGGCACCGCGATCCGTTCGGCGAAGGCGCCTGGATGGGTGAAGCCGGGGATCACCTGCGTCGGGCAGGTCGTCTGGTGACCGGCGGCGCAGGCGGGGCATTGGCCGCAGGCGAGGATGAAGGGCGCGATGACCCGGTCGCCTGCCGTCCAGCGGGTGACGCGGGCGCCCACGGCCAGCACCTCGCCGCAGAATTCGTGGCCGGGGATATGGGGCAGCGCCACATCGGGATCGGCCCCGCTCCACGCATGCCAGTCGGACCGGCAGACGCCGCAGGCCAGCACCTTCAGGACGACGCCGTCCGCGGGGCAGTCCGGGTCGGGAACGGTGGTAAGATCAAGCGGCGCGCGGTAGCCCGTCAGGACCGCGGCGCGCATCAGGCGATCTCGACGCTGTATTTCTCGATCACGGTATTGGCGAGCAGCTTTTCGCACATCGCCTTCACCTCGGCCTCGGCGGCGGCCCGGTCGGTGGCGGCGAGGTCAAGCTCGATCACCTTGCCCTGGCGCACGCCTTCCACCCCGGCGAAGCCGAGCGTGCCGAGCGCGTGTTTCACCGCCTCGCCCTGCGGGTCGAGAACGCCATCCTTCAGCATGACATGGACACGGGCTTTCATCGCATCACGGCCTTTCAGTTGATCAGCGTCGGTTTGGTCATATGCGTCGCCTGGTTCGGCAAGACGCCAAGGCGGCGGGCGACCTCGGAATAGGCGTCCGTCAGGCTGCCGAGGTCGCGGCGGAAGACATCCTTGTCAAGCTTCTGGCCCGACTTGATGTCCCAGAGCCGGCACGAATCCGGGCTGATCTCGTCGGCAACGATGAGGCGCATGAAATCGCCTTCCCAGATGCGGCCGATCTCGATCTTGAAGTCGATCAGCTTGATGCCGACGCCGTAGAAGATGCCCGACAGGAAGTCGTTCACCCGAAGCGCGATCTGCACGATGTCGTCCATGTCCTGCTGGTTGGCCCAGCCGAAGGCGAGGATGTATTCCTCGCTGACCATCGGATCGCCGAGCGCGTCGTTCTTGTAGCTGTATTCGACGATCGGGCGCGGCAGTGGCGTGCCTTCCTCCATCCCCAGACGCTTGGCGATGGAGCCTGCGGCGAAGTTGCGCACGATGACTTCCAGCGGGATGATCTCAACCTGCCGGATGAGCTGCTCGCGCATGTTGATGCGGCGGATGAAGTGGTTGGGGATGCCGATATTGGTCAGCCCCTGCATGAAGAATTCGCTGAGGCGATTGTTCAGGACGCCCTTGCCCTCGATCGTCGCCTTCTTCTGCGCGTTGAAGGCGGTGGCGTCGTCCTTGAAATATTGCACGAAGGTGCCGGGTTCGGGGCCTTCGTAGAGAATCTTGGCCTTGCCCTCGTAAACCTTCTTGCGACGCGGTGCCATGGAACGCCCCTTCCCTCTGCGGACCCGTCCGGGCCTCAGGCGCCCCTATAGGACAAGGCGCGTGATCCCGCAAGGATCAGACCGGGGGTCGCGGGGCGGAAGCGGTCAGGCGGCGGCGCGCTGAAGCATCACCATCACCTCGAACATGCGGGCGACGGTGTCCGAGGGGATCTCCATCTCCTGCGCCATGGCCTTGATCGTGGCATAGTCGGCATCCGACAGCGTGCCTTCGGCGAGCGCGGTGCGGATTGCAAGGCAAAGGGCCGTTTCGCGCAGTTTCGGCGGTAGGGCGCGCCGGGCGCGGGCCAGAAGCGCCGCCTTGCCCTTTTCCTCAAGCTGGTCGAGCAGGTCGAGCGCGATCTCATGCGTGCGCGCGGGGCCGATGGCCTGAAAGACCGGCGAATAGGCGCAGATATTGCTGACGCGGGTCAGTTCGGCCGCGGCCGGACGGCCTTCGCCCGCCGCGATCAGGAGCGGCAAGCTTAATGTGGCCCGCGCGACCCTGTCGGTCGGTTTTTCGCGGATCGCGGTGAAAATACCCATAGCCTGCCTCATACCCCGTCATCTTAACGCTTCCTTCAGTATCCCCGGCGATTTTGGCGCGACTTGGCCGAATTGGCGGCTGTTTCGGGCCAAAGCGCGGGTTCGAGGGCGCCTTGGGCCAATTCCTTGCCTGTCAGAGCTTGCGCGCGCGCGGGCGGGCGGGCATATGGGGACCAACGCAACCATGCAGACGAGGCCGGGAATGACGACCTTTGACGACCGCGAAAACGCCTTTGAGAGCAAGTTCGCCCATGACGAGGAAATGAAGTTCAAGGCCGAGGCGCGCCGCAACAAGCTTCTGGGCCTCTGGGCCGCCGGGCTGATGGGCAAGTCGGGCGATGCCGCCGCGAGCTATGCCAAGGAAGTGGTCGCCGCCGATTTCGAGGAAGCGGGGGATGAGGATGTCTACCGCAAGCTGGCGGGCGATCTTGGCAGCCACGCCGATGAGACGACGATCCGCACCAAGATGATCGAGCTGATGGCCGAGGCCAAGCGCCAGCTGATGGACGAGGCCTGAGGCCCCCGCGCGCGCCCGAAGGACGTGACATCTGTTCGGGGCGGGCCTGACGGTCGCGCCCCGTTTTCTTGAAAGGCCCCGCCCATCTCGGCTCTGGCCGCAGTGCCGCGCAGCCCTTATGCTGGCGCCGACGCCGGGACCGGCCGAATTATTCCAGAAAGGAATTCCATGAGCGACCTCCTCTCCCGCCTGCTTGGCGAACGCGACTGGCTGATGGCCGATGGCGCGACCGGCACGAACCTGTTCAACATGGGGCTGGCCTCGGGTGAGGCGCCGGAACTGTGGAACATCGACCAGCCCGACAATATCCGCGCCCTTTATCGCGGCGCGGTCGAGGCGGGGAGCGACATTTTCCTGACCAATACCTTCGGCGGCAATGCGAGCCGGTTGAAGCTGCACAACGCCCAAGGCCGGGTGCGCGAGATCAACGCGGCGGGCGTCGCGCTGGGGCGCGAGATCGCCGACAAGGCCGGTCGCCCGGTGGTCGTCGCCGCCTCCATCGGCCCGACGGGGGAGATCATGGCACCGATGGGCGCGCTGACGCATGAGCTGGCGGTGGAGATATTCCACGAGCAGGCCGAGGCGGTGAAAGACGCCGGGGCCGATGTTCTTTGGGTCGAGACGATCAGCGCGCAGGAGGAATTCCAGGCCGCCGCCGAAGCCTTCGCCAGGGTCGGCATGCCCTGGTGCGGCACGATGAGTTTCGACACCGCGGGGCGCACGATGATGGGCCTGACCTCGGCGCAGATGGTGGCGATGGTGGACAAGCTTTCGACGCCGCCCCTGGCCTTCGGCGCGAATTGCGGGGTTGGCGCGGCCGATCTTCTGCGCACGGTGCTTGGTTTTGTCGCGGCGGGGCCGGAGCGGCCGATCATCGCCAAGGGCAATGCGGGCATCCCGAAATACCATGACGGGCATATCCATTATGACGGCACCCCGGAATTGATGGCCGAATATGCGGTGATGGCGCGCGATTGCGGCGCGACGATCATCGGCGGCTGCTGCGGCACGATGCCCGAGCATCTGAAGGCGATGCGCGCGGCGCTGGAAAGCCGCCCGAAAGGCCCGCGCCCGACGCTGGACGAGATTGCCGGGACGCTTGGCGGGTTTTCCTCGGCCAATGACGGGACCGGCGACGATGCGGGACCGGCGCGCGAGCGGCGCGGGCGTCGGCGCGGCTGAAGGCGCGGGAGGGGGCGCTGCCCCCGCCGCCCTGCGATGGCCCCCCCGAGGTATCTCGGGCAAGATGAAATAGGCACTCAGAAAAGCGACAGCTGATCGCCGGGGCGCGGCGGCGGCGCGAATCGTGTGCGGTCGAGCGGCGGCAGCGGCCGGTCGAGGCCGAGGCGGCGGGTGGCAACCGTGAAGCGGCGCGCGATCAGCTCCGCGAACGGCCCCTCGCCCCGCATCCGCTTGCCCCAGTCGGCGTCGTAATCGGCCCCGCCCCGCATCGCGCGCAGCCGGTTCAGGATATGGGCCGCCTGCCCCGGACAGGCCCGCGCCAGCCAGTCGCGGAACAAGGGCGCCACCTCATAGGGCAGGCGCAGAAGGATCCAGCTGGCCGCCCCCGCCCCGGCCCTTGCGCCCGCCTCAAGGATCGCCTCAATCTCCGGCTCTGTCAGGACCGGGATAACGGGCGAGACCATGACGCGCACCGGGATGCCCGCGTCGGCAAGGCGGCGGATCGTGGCAAGGCGGCGGGCGGGGGGCGGCACGCGTGGCTCCATCGCGCGGGAAAGCGCGGGGTCGAGCGTCGTGACCGAGACGCCGACATGGACGAGGTTGCGGCGCGCCATGTCGGCGAGGATGTCGATGTCGCGTTCGATCAGCGTGCCCTTGGTGACGATACCGACCGGGTGGTTCCAGTCCGACAGCACCGTCAGGAGGCCACGCATCACGCGCCAGGTCTTCTCGATCGGCTGGTAGGGATCGGTATTGGTGCCGATGGCGATGGTGTTCATCCGGTATTTCGGGCGCGCCAGTTCGCGCGCCAGCACCGCCGGCGCGTCGGGCCGCGCGATCAGCTTCGTTTCGAAATCGAGGCCCGGCGACAGGCCCAGATAGGAATGCCCCGGCCGGGCGAAGCAATAGGTGCAGCCGTGTTCGCAGCCGCGATAGGGGTTGATCGTGCGGTCGAAGGGCAGGTCCGGCGAAGCGACATGGTTGATGACGCTGCGCGGGCGTTCGACGCTGACCTCGGTCCTGAGCAGCCTTTCGTCCTCAGCCATGTCCCAGCCGTCATGCGCGACCGACCTTTCCTGCGGCTCGAACCGGCCGGAGGGGTTGGTGGCGGCGCCACGCGCCTTGAGGCGCAGGAAGGGATCGGGTGGCGGCAGGGGCATGGCCGACAATGGAACATAAAGAGAACATTTTGCAAGCCCCTGCGCGGCCCCGATGGCGCCCCGCCTTCCCCGACGTCGCCGGAGCATCGGGCCATGTCGCAAATTGCCAAGTGACAAGCGCGCATTGGTCGCATTAAGACGTTCAGAACCGCCAGGAGATACGCAATGGCCGACGACGAAATCATTCTCAGCGAGTTGGACGACGAAGAGCTTGTCCTTCAGATGCATGACGACCTTTACGACGGTCTCAAGGAAGAGATCGAGGAAGGCGTCAACATTCTTCTGGGCCGTGGCTGGGCGCCCTATGACGTTCTGACCAAGGCGCTTGTCGCGGGCATGACGATCGTCGGCGCCGACTTCCGCGACGGCATCCTGTTCGTGCCGGAAGTGCTTCTGGCCGCGAACGCGATGAAGGCGGGCATGGCGATCCTGAAGCCGCTTCTGGCCGAAACCGGCGCGCCGCGCGTCGGCAAGATGGTCATCGGCACCGTGAAGGGCGACATCCACGACATCGGCAAGAACCTTGTCGGCATGATGATGGAAGGCGCGGGCTTTGAGGTCGTCGATATCGGCATCAACAACCCGGTCGAGAAATACCTTGAGACGCTGGAAGCCGAAGGCGCCGATATCCTCGGCATGTCGGCGCTCCTGACCACGACGATGCCCTACATGAAGGTCGTGATCGACACGCTGAAGGAAAAGGGCATGCGCGACGACTATATCGTGCTGGTCGGTGGCGCGCCGCTGAACGAGGAATTCGGCAAGGCCATCGGTGCCGACGCCTATTGCCGCGACGCCGCCGTCGCCGTGCAGACCGCCAAGGACTTCATCGCGCGCAAGCACAACAAGATGGCCTGATCCCCGGATCAATCCACCAATGTTTTCAACGCCCTCCGGTCCGGCCGGGGGGCGTTTTCTTTGCTATTGGTGGTGCAGCGCCTCGATCGGGTCAAGCCGGGCCGCCGCCCGCGCCGGGAAGAAGCCGAAGACCATCCCCACCGCCGCCGAAAAGCCGAAGGCCAGAAGGATGGTGCCGAGGCCGGGCGTGAAGGGGATCGCCATGAATTGCGCCGCGACATAGGCAAGGCCAAGGCCAAGCGCGATGCCGATCACCCCGCCAAGGACCGACAGCACCACCGCCTCGACCAGGAATTGCATCAGGACCTGACGCGCCTCGGCCCCGACGGCCAGACGGATGCCGATCTCCCGCGTCCGTTCGGTGACCGAGACCAGCATGATGTTCATGATCCCGATCCCGCCGACCAGCAGGCTGACCGCCGCGACGGAGGAAAGAAGCCCGGTCAGCACCGCGTTGACCGAGTTCAGCATCGTGGCCAGTTCCTTCATGTCCATGACGGCGAAATTGTCATCCTCGCCCAGCGAAATCCGCCGCCTTTCGCGCAACAGCGCCTGAATATCCCCGATGGCGCGGTCCGAGGACACACCCGGCGCCACCTGCATCATGATCGTCGAGACATCCTGACTGCCCAGAAGGCGGCGCTGGACGGTGCGGACCGGCATGATGACGATGTCGTCCTGATCCTGCCCGAAAGAGCCCGCGCCCTTGGCGACCAGAAGGCCGATCACCTCGCAGGAGATCGCCTTCAGCCGGATCTTCTCCCCCGTCGGGTCGGTGGCGCCGAAAAGTGCGGTGCGCACCGTTTCGCCGATGATGCAGACATTGGCGCCGGTGCGATCCTCGACCGAGGTGAAGCGGCGTCCCCGCGCCAGTTCCCACCCGCCGATGTCAAGATAGGCCGCGGTTGTCCCGGTGACCGAGGTCATGCGGTTCATGTTGCCGAAAACCGCGGTTTCCGAGGTGGTGACGACCGGCGCGACGGCCTCCAGCGCGGGCAGGTCCCCAAGCGCTGTGACATCGGCCAGCTTGAAGGGCGGCGCGGAGTTGCGCGACCCTGGCCCCATGATCTGCGTGCCGGGACGCACGATCAGGACATTGGTGCCAAGCGATTCCACGCTCGACGCCACCTGTTGCGAGGACCCCTGCCCGACCGTCACCATGGCGATGACGGCGGCGACGCCGATCACGACGCCAAGGACGGTCAGGAACGACCGCAGGACGTTGCGCCGGATCGCGGTCAGGGCCAGACGAACGGTTTCCCACAGCATCAGCCGACCCTTTCCCCGACCGCCTCGTCGCGGACCACGCGGCCGTCGGTGAAGACGACAAGGCGGCTTGCGAAGGCGGCCATGTCCTCTTCATGCGTGACCATGACGATGGTCAGCCCGGCGTCGCGGTTCAGCCGCACCAGAAGCTCCATGATCTCGACACTGCGCTTGGTGTCGAGGTTGCCGGTCGGCTCATCGGCAAGGATCACCATCGGTTCGCTCGCCAGCGCGCGGGCGATGGCGACGCGCTGCTGCTGGCCGCCGGACAGCTCCGCCGGGCTGTGATGTTCACGCCCCTGAAGGCCGACACGGGCCAGCGCATCCATGGCGCGCGCCCTGCGTTCGGCCCTTGGCTGGCCCTTGTAGATCAGCGGCAGTTCGACATTCTCAAGCGCGGTGGTGCGGGGCAGAAGGTTGAAGCCCTGAAAGACGAAGCCAAGGAAATGGCGCCGCAGGATGGCGCGCTGATCCTGATCGAGGGTGCCGACCTCAACCCCGTTGAAACGGTAGCTGCCGCCGGTGGGCCGGTCGAGGCAGCCGATGATGTTCATCGCGGTGGACTTGCCCGAGCCTGAGGGGCCCATGATCGCCACGAATTCGCCCTTGCCGATGGCAAGGTCCACCCCGTCGAGCGCGCGCACCAGCGCCTCGCCACTGCCGTAATGGCGGGTGATCCCCTTCAGCTCGATCAGCGGGCCGGTCATGGTGCGGCGCTGCGCTGGTCGGTGATGACCGGATCGCCTTCGGCGAGGTCACCGGCGGTGATGACGGTCTGCCGCCCGTCCGTCGCGCCGGGGGTGACGGCGACCTCGGTCGGCACCTCGCCGCGCAGTACCCAGACGGCCTTGCCGGTGGCATTGCCGCTACGCTCGCCCCGCCGACGCGGCATGATGAGGCCGATCAACCCGCTGCCGCCGCTGTCCTCGGCCACCGCCTGCGGCGGGGCGTAGCGAAGCGCGGCGTTGGGGACGAGCAAGCGGCCCTGCTCCTCCGCCACCGTGATGGTCGCGGTCGCGGTCATGCCGGGGCGCAGGAGCAGCTCGGCGTTATCGACCGCCAGAACGCCCTTGTAGGTCACGACGTCGTCGGTCGTCTCGGGCGAAAACCGCACCTGCGTGATCGTTGCGGGGAAGCTGCGCCCCGGATAGGCATCGACGGTGAATGTCGCGGTATCGCCGACCTTCACCTGGCCGATATCGGCCTCATCAATATCCACCAGAAGCTGCATCTGGCGCAGATCCTCGGCCAGGGTGAAAAGCGTGGGGGCAGAGAGGGAGGCGGCGACGATCTGCCCGGCCGAAACGTCGCGGCTGAGGACAACCCCGTTGATGGGTGAGCGGATCACCGATTTCGCCAGATCGTCCTGTTCCAGCGCAAGGTTCGCCTCGGCCAAGGTCAGCGAGGCTTTGGCGGCATCGACGGCGGCGGCGGCGCGGTCCTTGCTTGCCTGATAGCTGATGAAATCGGTCCGCCTGACGACGCCGCGCTTTTCCAGTTCCGCCTGCGCGTCGAAAAGCGCGGTCGCCTCACGCTCGCCCGCCTCGGCCTGCGCCAGTTGCGCGCGGGCGGCGGCAAGGGCCGCCTCGGCGTTCGACACCTGCGCGCGGAATTTCGTGTCATCGAGCCGGGCAAGGACCTGCCCGACTTTGACCTCATCGTTGTAGTCCGCCTCAACCGTCGCCAGCGTGCCGGACAGCTCGGACGAAACGGCAACCTCGGTCGTCGGCTGCACGGTGCCGGTCGCGGTGACGGTGACGACAAGATCGCCCTTGGTGGCAGGTTCGGTGACATAGGTCGTGCCGCCCGAGGACCCGGCGCGGCTATACAGGAAGGCACCCCCGGCAAGGGCCGCCGCGACCACGGCGATCAGCGCCCAACGCCACCCGCCCCGGCCGCGCTTCGCGCTGGCGAGCATCGCCTCAAGGTCCTTGCCGTCGCTTTCTGCCATTTCGGTCCCTCATCTGCCGCCCTTCGCGGGCGGTCCCGTCATTGAACGCGGGCATAGCCTAAATCCGTCGCGCCGGGTTTTCGTTGACCTCGGACAAATGGCCTGCCCTGCGGGTCTTTTCAATTCCACCGCGACGCCCCAGATTGGGGGAAAGGAGTCGCCCATGCCGCCACGCCGCTTTTTCATGCTCCTCGCCCTTGTCATGGGCGCCGCCGCGCTGAGCGTGGGCGTGGCCGCGATGCTTCCCGCCGGTGTCGCGGGCGGTTGGGCCATCGTGCCGCTTCTGGCGGCGGGTGTGCTTCTGGCCTGGAGGCGGACATGACGCTGCCCAGCGACCGGGTCCTGACCGAAGACGGGCTGGCGCCCGAGGCGGTCGGCCGCGTCCTGCTGATCGCCTGCGGTGCCCTGGCGCGCGAGATCATCGACCTGAAGGCGGCGAATGGCTGGACCCATCTGGACCTGACCTGCCTGCCCGCCAACCTGCACCTCTGGCCCGACCGGATCACGGTGGCGGTGGAAGAGACGGTCAGGAAGCACCGTGACGACTACTCGGCCGTCTTCGTGGTCTATGCCGATTGCGGCACGGGCGGCCAGTTGTTCGAAAAGTGCAAGGAACTGGGCGTCGAGATGATCGCAGGCCCGCATTGTTATTCGTTTTTTGAAGGCAATGATCGCTTCGCCGAACACGCCGAGGACGAAATCGGCGCCTTTTACCTGACCGATTTTCTGGTCCGTCAGTTCGATGCCTTCGTGTGGAAGCCGATGGGCCTCGACCGGCACCCGGAACTGCGCGACATGCTCTTTGGCAATTACGACCGGCTGGTCTATCAGGCGCAGACCGACGATCCGGCGCTGGATGCCAAGGCGAAGGACTGCGCCGACCGGCTGGGCCTGCGCTATGTCCGCCGCTTCACCGGCTATGGCGATCTGAAAACCGCGCTGGCGCGGCTTTAGCCCTTCGCGGCGCCTGCCAGCGCGTTGATCCGCCCGATCATCGACTTCAACCCGTTTGAGCGTTGCGATGACAGGTGCTTGTCCAGCCCCAGCCGCCCCATCTCGACCGCCGCATCGACGCGCAGCACCTCGTCGACGCTGAGACCGGAATAAAGCGCCTTCAGGATCGCGATCAGCCCGCGCACGATCATCGCGTCGCTGTCGCCGTCAAAGTCAAACCGCGCGCCCGGACCCTGCCCTTCGATTCGCGGCAGGAACCAGACCTGGCTGGCGCAGCCGTCGACCTTGGTCGCGGGCACCTTCACCGCGTCGTCCAGCCCCGGCATCGCCTTGCCAAGCTCGATCACATGGCGATAGCGATCCTCCCAGTCGTCGAGAAACTCGAACGTTTCGGCAATATCCTCAAAGGCGGCGCTGGCCATCCGCGTTCTCCCGTTGATGGGATGGACGTAATGCCGCACGCGGCCAAGGTCCAGCCCCGCGACCTCTTTTCAGCGCGGCGCAATTGGGCTACCCAAGACGGGAATGAACGGGGGACAGACAATGAGAACACCGATCGCCGCCCTGCTGGTCGCCACGATCGCCGTTACCGGCTGTGCGCGGGTCCGCGACAGCAAGCTCAACCCGTTCAACTGGTTCGGAAAATCGAAAAGCGAACAGGTGCAGGTGGTCGAGGCCGTTCCCGGCGACCCCCGCCCCCTTGTCCAGCAGGTCACGGCGCTTGAAGTGGCCCGCCAGCCCGGCGGCGCGATCATCCACGCGACCGGCCTGCCGCCGACGCAGGGCTGGTGGGAAGCTGCCCTTCTGCCGGTCAATGACGGCGTGGCCGACAATGGCACGCTGACCTATCGCTTTGTCGTCAGCCAGCCGCCCGAGGCGCGCCGCGTTTCCACCCCGCAATCGCGGGAACTGACGGCGGCGGTGTTCCTGTCGGACATCCGTCTTCAGGACGTCAGCCGGATCGTGGTGGAAGGGGCGACAAACAGCCGGTCGGTCGCCCGCTAAGCCGGGACTAGACCTGCACCACGCGCACCGCGCCGCCCTTGGCGGACAGCGCAATCTCGCCCTTGCAAAGCCGCAGCGCGTCCTTGCCGAAAACCTCGCCGCGCCAGCCTTTCAGCGCGGGAATATCCCGCCCCCCGGCCGCCAGCATGTCCAGATCGGCCGACGACGCGATCAGCTTTTGCGCCACGCCCTCGGCTTCGGATTTCGCCTTCAGCAGCACCCGCAAAAGATCGGCCAGCGCCGAATCGACCTGAATCTGATCGCGTGAGGTGTCGGGTTTCGGATGATCCTCGGGCCTGGCCGCAAGCCCGGCCTTCACGGCGGCAAGGATGCCGTCGGCGATCTCGGGCTTGCGCCCTTCGCGCAAAAGAAGGCGAGAGCGGCCCAGTTCCTCGACCGAGGACGGCTTTGTCGAGGCCAGTTCAAGAAGCGCATCGTCCTTGAAGACACGGCTGCGCGGCACGTTGCGGGTTTGCGCGTAATCCTCGCGGAACCGCGCCAGTTCGCGCACCAGCGCCAGAAACTTGCCCGATGTGGTGCGCGTCTTGACCCGCTTCCACGCCTCATCCGGCCGGGTGATATAGGTTTCGGGGTCCAGAAGGATGCCCAACTCCTCCTCCACCCATTTCTGGCGGCCGGTGCGGTCAAGCTCCTTGGCCAGAAACTCATAGATCACCCGCAGATGGGTGACATCGGCCAGCGCGTAGGTCTTCTGCGCCTCGCTCAGCGGGCGGCGCGACCAGTCGGTGAAGCGCGAGGTCTTGTCGAGCGACTGGCGCGCGATCTTGCGCACAAGCGTCTCATAGCCGACCTGATCGCCAAAGCCGCAGACCATCGCCGCGACCTGCGTGTCGAAAAGCGGGCGGGGAAAGACATTGCCCTCGACAAAGAAGATCTCAAGATCCTGCCGGGCGGCGTGGAAGACCTTCACCGTGCCTTCATGGCGGAAGAGGTCATAGACCGGGTCCAGAGACAGGTCCTTGGCCAAGGGGTCGATCAGGACCGCTTCGCCCGTCTCGCCGGGAAGGGCCATCTGGATCAGGCAGAGCTTGGAATAATACGTCCGTTCACGCAGGAATTCGGTGTCGACGGTGACGTAGGGCTGGGACTTGGCGGCTTCGCAAAAGCGGGCAAGGTCTTCGGTCGTGGTGATCGTGCGCATTGAGGGTCCGTTCGGCGCGGGGTCGTCCCGCAGGGTTCGGCCCTCATAGGGCAGCGATGGCGGCATTGGAAGGGCAGCGGCGCGGAAAAATTGCGCGCCGTCCCCGCCGGGTCACAAAAGCACGGGGCGGCGGTCGCCTTCGGCAAAGCGGCGCAGGACGGCGGGATAAAGCCTGTGTTCCTGCACCAGCACCCGTGCGGCGAGCGTCTCGGCCGTGTCGCCCGCTTTGACCGGCACCCGCGCCTGTCCCAAAATCGGCCCGTCATCAAGAACCGGCGTCACCTCATGCACCGTGCAGCCGGCTTCGGCGTCGCCCGCGTCAAGGGCACGTTGATGGGTGTGCAGGCCGGGGTATTTCGGCAGGAGCGAGGGGTGGATGTTCAGCATCCGGCCCGCGAAATGGTTCACGAAGCCGGGGGTCAACACCCGCATGAAGCCCGCAAGGCAGACGATGTCGGGCGCCACCTCCATCAGCGGTTTCAGCAACTCCGCCTCGAACCCCGCGCGATCCTTGCCGAAGGGGCGATGATCGACGGCGGCGGTGGCGATCCCCATCGCGGCGGCCTTGGCCAGCCCGCCAGCCTCGGGGTCGTTCGACAGGACCAGAACCGGCCGCGCGGGATGGTCGCCCGCCATGCTTTCGGCCAGCGCCACCATGTTCGACCCGCCGCCCGAAATCAGGATCGCGACGCGCTTCAAGCGAGCGTGCCTTGATAAGACACCCCCTGCCCTTCGGTGACGCTGCCCAGCGGGATCACGGTTTCGCCCGCCTCGGCCAGCAGTGCCGACAGCGCCGCCTCGCGCCCAGCCTCGACGACAAGGATCAGGCCGATGCCGCAGTTGAAGGTTTTCAACAGTTCCGCCTGCTCCATCCCGGCAACCTCGTTCAGCCAGGCGAAGACCGGCGGCAGGCGCCAGGCGGTCAGGTCGATTTCGGCCCCCAGGCCTTCGGGAAGGACGCGGGGCAGGTTTTCCGTCAACCCGCCGCCGGTGATATGGGCAAGGCCATGAACGCCCCCCGCCCGCACCGCCGCCAGCGCCTGCTTGACGTAAAGCCGCGTCGGCGCCAGCAAGGCCGCGCCAAGCGTGCCGTCCCCGAAGGGTGAGGCGGCAGCCCAGCCAAGCCCCGATTTCTCCACCACCTTGCGCACCAGCGAATAGCCGTTCGAATGCACCCCGTTCGAGGCAAGCCCGATCAGCCGGTCGCCCGCTAGCACGCCCGCAGGCAGGTCCGCGCCGCGTTCCATCGCACCCACGGCAAAGCCCGCAAGGTCGAAATCGCCGCCGTGATACATGCCCGGCATCTCTGCCGTCTCACCCCCCACCAGCGCGCAGCCCGACTGCGCGCAGCCCTCGGCGATGCCCTCGACGATCCGCGTGGCCTGATCGACGTCAAGCTTGCCGGTCGCGAAATAGTCGAGGAAGAACAAGGGCTCCGCCCCCTGGCAGACCAGATCGTTGACGCACATCGCGACAAGGTCGATGCCGATCGTGTCCACGTTCCCGGTGTCGATGGCGATGCGCAGCTTGGTTCCCACGCCATCGGTCGCGGCGACAAGGATCGGGTCGGTGTAGCCCGCGGCCTTCAGGTCGAAAAGCGCCCCGAACCCGCCAAGCCCCGCCATGGTCCCTGCCCGCGCGGTGCGTTTCGCGGCAGGCTTGATCCGTTCGACCAGCGCGTTGCCTGCGTCGATATCGACCCCGGCCGCTGCATAGGTCAGTCCGTTCTTCGTCGTCATGGTATCCCCCGGAATCCATCGCCGCCGCGATACCCGAATCCGTCTCCGGGGGCAACGCGCGATCAGCGCCGACCCCGCGCCCGGACGGCCTGCCGCGCGCCGAAGGGGAAGGCGTAGCGCGATATCAGCAGCGCGGCGAGGGTATAGACGACCACAATGACGGCCAGAATCACCGCCCCGTCGGGTTCTTCTGCCAGAAAATCCTGCGCGATGAACAACACCAGCAGACCGGTCAGGGCGCCCTGAAGTGCAGCAAACCATCCGCCAAATCGCCATGCCTCGGACGACACCGGCGCCCGGCCGCTGTGTCGCCCAAAGCCTAGCCCCGCCACAAGGGCGGGACAGAGCAGCGAGAGGATCAGGCATATCGCATAAAACACCCCGGTGCCGGATCGAAACGTGATGCCGCTTGCCAATAGAAGCAACGCCTCCGAAAGGATCGCCGCCAGCCCGTAAACAGATGTCACCCGCCAAAACCCCGGCACCTCACGCCCTCCCGCTGGGTTCAGTTGGTCACGCCGCGCCGCGTTTGTAAATGCGTTGACCCGGCCCGAGACCCGGCTTAGTGAAACGTCAGGCCGGGCCTGTAGCTCAATTGGTTAGAGCAGGGCGCTCATAACGCCTTGGTTGGGGGTTCGAGTCCCTCCGGGCCTACCACCTCCCCTGCCCGACCCGGTCCTTGCCAGCGCGGCGGCTTGCGGGGAAGATGGGGGCAATGCCGCCCCCGGGGACAAGATGACCGAACTGAAACTCCGCATTCTTTTCGACGACGCGATGCTTGGCCCCGGCAAGGCGGAGCTGCTGGAGCGTATTCGTGAGACGGGGTCGATCTCCGCCGCCGGGCGCGGCATGGGGATGAGCTACAAGCGCGCCTGGCTGTTGGTGGAGGAGATGAACGCCGCCTTCACCCTGCCCCTGATCCAGAGCGCCCGTGGCGGGCCGGGCGGCGGGGGCGCGCATCTGACGGACGCAGGGGAAGAGGTGCTGACCCGCTATCGCCGGGTGGTCGAGGCCGCCCGCGCCGCCGCGCGTGAGGATATCGCGGCGCTGGAGGCGATGTTGCGGGTGCCGCCGGATATGTCTGACGGAAAATAACGCTTGCACCGAAGGCGTGCGGCTGGATATGTTTCACAAAACATATCCCATGAGGACCCCATGCTACGCCCCGTCGCCTCTGCCTTTGCCCTGACCCTCGCCCTCGCCGCGCCGCTTCATGCCGAAGAGGTCGTCGTCTTCGCCGCCGCCTCGCTGAAAAACGGCCTCGACGATTTCGCGGCCCGGTGGGGGGCGGAGACCGGCAATACCGTGACGATCAGCTATGCGGGCTCGGGCCAGCTTGCACGCCAGATCGTCGCCGGGGCGCCCGCCGACCTTTACCTTTCGGCCAATGCCGGCTGGATGGATGAGGTGGAGAAGGCCGCTTTTATCCAGAAAGGCGCACGGGCGGACCTGCTGGGCAATACGCTGGTCCTGATCGCGCATGGCAAGGGGGCGGCGGCGGTGGACATCGGCCCGGACCTCGACCTTGTCGGGCTCTTGGGCGGCGGCAAGCTTGCCATGGCGCTGGTCGATGCGGTGCCTGCGGGGCAATATGGCAAGGCCGCCCTGGGCGCGCTGGGACTGTGGGAGGGCGTCGCCCCTTCGGTCGCGCAGGCCGACAATGTCCGCGCCGCGCTGGCGCTGGTTTCGACCGGCGAGGCACCCTTTGGCATCGTCTATGCGACCGATGCGGCGGCCAGCGACAATGTCACCGTAACGGCAACATTCCCCGAAGGCAGCCATCCGCCGATCATCTATCCGGTCGCGCTTCTCTCCAATGCAACCGACCCCGCCGACCGGGCTTTCTACGACGCGCTGTTCGGGGCCGAGGCACGAAATCCGTTCGAAAAGCAAGGGTTTTCAGTGCTGAACTGACCGGCACCCGATCGCGGTCGGCGAACACCCGCCCCCCTTGACGGCATCTTATCGCCGACCCAGTCCACCACCCGCTTTCCATCATTGTTTCCGCTTTGGAAACAGACATAAAGCGAATTGCGTCCTCCTTCCGCTGGCGTGTCCCTAGTAGTGCCAGAAGCTTCGCTTATGGTCGGTATGTAAAGTGGAGTCGGAGGGAGGGCGTACCCGTCCGCAAGCCCCGGACCCAAAGGGCCCTAATTCGGTTCCAATGGCGTGATGGTGCCCCCAGAGAGACTCGAACTCCCGACCCTCTGATTACAAATCAGACGCTCTACCAGCTGAGCTATAGGGGCGCGTCGCTGAGGTTTAGAGGTTCGCCGCCGCGCGCGCAAGCGTCGGCAGCGGCGATCCTGTCCGTTGTCGAAGGGCGCCCCCGGGCGGTCACGGCTGTCATCGGCGGGCGCGTGATGGAAGGGATCAAGGAACCGACCGTCCTGCGGGTTCAGGCATGGCGGGTTGAAAGCCCACCCTACGGGGTCAGGGCCGCATCCACGCCGCGACGCTTCCCAGCACCGGCCGGAAATAGGCGACGATCCGGCCGTCTTCGGGGGCCTTCGCGCCCTCGGCCCACGGGCTGATGCCGTGCAGCGTCAGGCGGTGGATCAGCAGCGCCTCGCCGGGGCGGTTGGGGACGACGATACGCGGGCAGGTCGCGAAGACCTCGCGCCTTGCGGCATGGTAGGCCTCTGTCACGTCCGTTGTCGGGCGGTCCGCCTCGGCCACGCTGTCCAGAACCCCGGCGAAGGCGCGGGCCATGATCCGGTGGCTGCCCTCCCACAGGACCAGAGGGCTTGCGCCCGCATCACAGTCGGTCAGCGGCAGGCCGAGGATATAGGCATGCGGTTCGCGCACCTGCCTTCGGCGGTCGGGGCCGATGGGCAACAACCCGTCGACATGCGCCGAGTCGCGGTCGCGGCGATAGGCGAAGGCGGCGGGGCTTTCATCCTCTGACGGGCGCGGATAGCCGGGCAGCACGGTGGAGACCTGCGCGCGGTGCAGGGGCAGATCGCCGTAAAGCCTACGCGCCAGGGCAATCGCGGCCCCTTGCAGCGGCACCCCGCCCACGGCGCCGGTCTTGTCATTCGCCAGCCCCTCAAGCCCCACGTCCCAGGTGCCGCCCAGGCGCAAATCCTCCAGCGCCCTGCCCTTCAGCGTGGCCAGCGCGGCCGCCGCCCAGTCTGCCACCGCGGGCTCGGCCCCGAAATGCGCCCAGCCGCGGTCGGCAAAGCCCGTCACCACCCCAGCGCCTTGCGCAGCATGTTCAGCGCCACCACGGCGAGGAAGGCCGCAAAGATGCGCCGCAGGGGCTTGGGGTCCATCGCATGGGCCAGTTTCACGCCCAAGGGCGCGGTCATCAGCGTCATGGCGATGATGAGGACGAAGGACGGCAGGTTGACCGCGCCCACCGTATAGGGCGGCGCGCCCGTGACCGGGGTCAGCAGGAAGCCCGCGACGGAAGGCACGGCGATCATCACGCCAAAGCCCGCCGCCGTGGCGACGGCGCGGTGGATGGGGGTGGCATAAAGGCTCATCAACGGGACGCCGAAGGACCCGCCGCCGATCCCCATCAGGACCGACAGGAACCCCACGACCGGCGACAGGATCGCCCGCCCGATCCCCACCGGCATCGCCGCGCCCAGCCGCCATTCGGCCCGCCCGAAGCCAAGGTAGAAGGCCACGACCAATGCCAGCGAGCCGAAGATCGCCTGAAGCACCGGCGTGCGCAGCTGTGCCACGACCAGAACCCCCAGCACCGCGCCGATGGCGATCCCCGGCCCCCAGCCCTTCAGGATCGACCAGTCCACCGCGCCCTTGCGGTTATGCGCCAGCACGGACCGCATCGAGGTCACGATGATGGTCGCCAGAGAGGTCGCAAGGCAGACCTGCATCAGGTCCGGCCCGCCGTAGCCAAGGCCGGAAAAGGCGTAGAAGAAGGCCGGCACAAGGATGATGCCGCCCCCCACCCCCAGAAGCCCCGCGATCACGCCTGCAAAGGCGCCGATGGCAAGGAGGAGAAGGATCATCGGCAGAAGATCGGCGAAGGCTGGCATGGCGGCGGTCCTGGCAAGGCTTTCCCGCTTGCTACCCCGCCCGCGCCGCTTTTGCCAGTGGCAGAGAGGTCGGGAGGCCCGGCGCCCCGGAAGCCCCCTTGACCCCGCCCGGCATCGGCCTACCCTGCGCGCCGCGAACGGATGCGCCCTTCGGGGCCACTCACCACAGGATGAGGATATGAGGAACGGGCTTTTCCGCTCGGCTCTGGTGCTGGGGCTTTTGTCCTGCATCGGGCCGTTTTCCATCGACATGTACCTGCCCGCGATGCCGCAGATCGCGCGGGGCCTGAATGCCGATGTCGCCGGGGTGCAGACGACGATTTCGGCCTATTTCCTCGCCTTCGGGATCGCGCAGCTGGTCTATGGGCCATGGGCGGACCAGTCCGGGCGCAAACCGCCGCTTTACCTTGGCGTCGCGATCTATCTGATCGGCACGGCGGGCTGCTACCTCGCGCCCTCCATCGGCGCGCTGATCGGCTGGCGCTTTGTTCAGGCGCTTGGCGCGGCAGCGGTGATGGTGGTGCCGCGCGCGATCATCCGCGACATGCATACGGGGCATGAGGCGACGCGGATGATGGCGGCGATCATGCTGGTGATCTCCGTCTCACCCATGCTGGCACCCTTGGCCGGGTCGGCAGTGATCGCGGTGGCCGACTGGCGCGCGATTTTCGGCGTGCTGGCCATCGCGGGCCTTCTCAGCCTTCTGATGATCGCGTTTCTCTTGCCCGAGACCTTGCGGCCCGAGGATCGCGTCCCGGTCAGCGCCGGGCGGCTTCTCTCCGGCGCGCGGCATCTGCTGGGCGACCGCGTCTTCATGGGCCTGACCTTCACCGGCGGCTTCGGCATGGCAAGCTTCTTCGTCTTCCTCGCCTCCGCCAGCTTTGTCTATACCGGGCAATTCGGCCTGACGCCGACGCAATTCTCGCTGGCCTTCGCGGCCAATGCGATCGGGTTCTTCAGCGCCAGCCAGATGGCCGCGACGCTGGGCCAGCGTTTCGGCGCGCGGCGCGTCGTTCTGTGGGCGACGGCGGGTTTCGCGGTCTTCGCCCTTCTGACGCTGGCGGTCGTGGCGGCCGGGATCGGCGGGCTGCCCTTGCTGATCGCGGGGCTTTTCATGGGCAATGCCTGTCTCGGCCTCGTGATCCCGACAACGATGGTGATGGCGCTTGACCCGCATGGAGAGATTGCGGGCCTCGCCTCATCGCTGGGCGGGACGCTTCAGATGCTGGCGGGCGGCGCGGTGGTGATGCTGTCGGGACCGTTCTTCGACGGCACGGCGGTGCCGATGGTCGCGGCCATCGCCGCCTGCGCGCTGGCCGCGCTGGCGCTGGCGCTTTGGGTGCTGCTGCGGCCCTTGCCCGCGGAGATTGCCTAAAGCGTTTCGGGTTTGCGATGAGAAGGTAAGTATCAGAATTCGAACGAAATAAGTTCGAATTCTGATTCAGTCCAAACCCGAAATGCTATAGCCCGCCAGATCCTCACATCTAATTCCGGCCAGCGGGACTTTTCTTCGCCCCGGCCTCCGCGTTACAGGGGGGGCCGTCGTCGTAACGAAGGAAAGCCGATGTTTCTGCGTGGCCTCACCCCCGTTGCCCTCCTCGCCGCCACACCGCTGATGGCCGAACCGCTGCCGCAGGGCGATTTCATGCTTGGCACCCATATCTAGCCCGATGACCAGCTTCCGCGCTATGCCACGCTGCATATCAAAGGCGAAACGCTCGACATCGCCTTTTCCAGCGCCATGCCGATTGACGTGCTGGCCTGCAAGGAAAAGGGCGATTGCCGCACCTCGGCCCATGCCGCCACCATGCGCGCCACGCTTGAAGACGTCCTCGTCACGCTCACCGACATCACCCTCGACGACACTGCGCATGTCGATCCCCACCTTGAGGAGACGACCGGCCAATCTGCCGCCACCTATTACACCAGCCCGCTCATCACCTTGCTGAACAGGGCGCAGCTTAGCCCGACCGAAACCGGATTCACCCTCGACCTTGGCGCGGGCACGCTTGACTTCTATCGCGGGGATGAGACCGCCTTCACCGCCGCGCGCTATCTCCCGATCCTCTACGACCAGTCGGCACACGCCCTTGCGGGATGTGAGGTCCGCAGCATCCTGCCGATGCTCCAGTCGCCGCCGCAAAGCGGGTCCGAGAAACGTCGCCACGCCCTGCTCAGCGCGATCGCGTTCCTGGGCGATCTCGAACAGAAGCTCCTGGCGCTACCGACCGATCCCTACGATCCGGTCCAGCCCAAAGACAGGCTCGCCCTCTTTCTGACCCTGTCCTTGCCAAGCCTCATGGCCATTCCGGGCGATCCCGGCGAGGGTCTCGATCTTGAAGCCTTCTGGGGGACCACGGGCCGAAAGGTGTTCAAGGACGACCGCGCCGGGTTCGACGCTGCCGTCGCCAGCTGGGGCGACAACCTCGAACCCTTGGTCGCCTTCCTGCGCCGCAAGCGTGACGCCCCGACCGAGGTCACGCCCAAGGCCATCTGCGCCGATCCCCTGCTTGGGTTCCGCTAGAGGCGTTGTTGGGTGAAAGGTGGGAACCGGTATTCGTGCTTCTCGAACACGCGACATCAAAGGGTTGAAGCGTATCGCGTGACCGCAACTGAACGCGACACGCTTCAGGCGGGCGTGCCCTGATGCGCCGCCCGTCCTTTGCGGCGGTCAGGCCGCCTCGGCTCGCACCGGGGCCAGCGCCGCGTCGATGACCTCAAGCCCCGCGCCGGGGGCGTTGGCGCGTTCCGACAGGATGCGCCGCCAGCCGCGCGCGCCGGGCTGGCCGTGGAACAGGCCAAGCATGTGGCGCGTGATCTGATGCAGCCGCCCGCCCGCCGCCAGATGCGCGGCGATATAGGGCCGCATCCGGTCGATCACCTCGAAACGGTCCGGTCCCTCGGGCCCGCCGAAGATCACCGCGTCAGCCCGGCCCAGAACCTCATAAGGCTCATGATAGGCCGCGCGGCCGATCATCACGCCGTCAAGACCGCTCTCCAGAAACGCCACCGCCTGATCCAGCCGCGCGATGCCGCCGTTGACGGAGATATGCAGATCCGGGAACGCCGCCTTCATCCTGTGGACAAGCGGATAGTCCAGCGGCGGAACATCCCGGTTCTCCTTCGGGCTGAGGCCCTGAAGCCAGGCCTTGCGCGCATGGATGGCAAAGCGGCGGACACCGGCGGCAGAGACGGTTTGCAGGAAGGCGGGCAGCACCTCTTCCGGGACCTGATCGTCCACCCCGATGCGGCACTTCACCGTCACCTCCACCGGCGAACCCGCGATCATCGCCGCGACGCAATCGGCGACCAGCGCCGGACGTTCCATCAGCACGGCGCCGAAACAGCCCGATTGCACCCGGTCCGACGGGCAGCCGACATTCAGGTTGATCTCGTCATACCCATACTCCGCCGCGATCCGCGTCGCCCGCGCCAGGTCCGCCGGGTCCGAGCCGCCCAGTTGCAGGGCCACCGGATGTTCGCCCGCGTCAAAGCCCAGAAGCCTATCGCGGTCGCCATGGATCACCGCCGGGGCGGTCACCATTTCGGTGTAAAGCAGCGCCTTTTGGCTGATCTGGCGGTGGAACACCCGGCAATGGCGGTCGGTCCAGTCCATCATAGGCGCGACAGACAGCCGTGCGGCGTGGCGAAGCGCCGTCTGCCCTGCCGTTGTCGTCACTTCCGCCATGCCATCGCACCCGTTGAACAAGGCCGCCCTCCTACCCGAAGCGCCGCCTGCCGTCCACCGTGGCTAATGCAGCCGGAATTCGCCCACGACATTCCGCCACTCGCCCGGCGCGATCAGCTTGCGGTGGCAGAAGCGCACCGAATGCAGGGGGCCTTCGATCTTTTCCTGCCAGAATTCGATGAAGCGGAACAATTCGGGGTAGTCCGGGGCCAGGTCATACTCCTGCCAGATGAAGCTGTTCAGGACATGCCGGTAATCCGGCATCCGGTAGTAAAGCTCGGCGGTCGTAAGCCCGTAGCCCTGCAACATGAGCCGGGTTTCCGACGCGCCCTGATCCGTGCGCATGTCAACCTCCGTCACCTTCTGCGGATCAGGGTAACCGAGTCGCGGCCTCGGGCAATGAAAACAAAGTGTTATGATTATGGCAGGGGGCGCGGGAAGAAAGCCGCCCGCCTGGCATTGCACCCAAGGGATGGCATGGGATATAGTCGCGCGCAACTATATCTGGGCCGGTCAGCGGCCCCAACATCCAAGGGCGAGCATCGGTGACAGACACCCCGGAAACCCCTGAAAACGCTGAGGAAAAGCCCCAGCGCCCCGTTTACGACGGCCCCACGGTCGATATCGCATCGGAAATGCGGACGGCCTATCTCGACTATGCGATGAGCGTCATCGTCTCGCGCGCGATCCCGGATCTGCGCGACGGGCTGAAGCCTGTCCACCGGCGCATCCTTTACGCGATGCACGAAACCGGCAACGGCCATGACAAGCCCTACCGCAAGTCGGCCCGTCCGGTGGGCGATGTGATGGGGAAATACCACCCCCATGGCGACGCCGCGATCTATGACGCGCTGGTCAGGATGGCGCAGGATTTCTCCATGTCGCTGCCGCTTCTGGACGGTCAGGGCAACTTCGGCTCCATGGACGGCGATAACGCGGCCGCCATGCGCTATACCGAGGTGCGGATGGACAAGCCCGCCGCCTCGCTTCTGGCCGATATCGAAAAGGACACGGTCGATTTCCAGCTGAACTACGACGGCAAGGACCGCGAACCGACGGTCCTGCCCGCGCGCTTCCCCAACATGCTGGTCAATGGCGCGGGCGGCATCGCGGTGGGCATGGCGACCAACATCCCGCCGCATAACCTGGGTGAGGTGATCGACGGCACGCTGGCGCTGATCGAGGACCCGGACCTGTCGGCCGAGGCGCTGATGGAGATCATCCCGGCGCCCGATTTTCCCACCGGCGGCATCATCCTTGGCCGTGGCGGCGCGCGCAAAGCCTATCTTGAAGGGCGTGGCAGCGTCATCATGCGCGCCAAGACCCGGATCGAGGAAATCCGCAAGGACCGCTGGGCGATCATCCTCGATGAGATCCCCTATCAGGTGAACAAGGCCTCGATGATCGAGAAGATCGCGGAAATGGTCCGCGACAAGAAGATCGAGGGCATCGCCCATGTGCAGGACGAAAGCGACCGTGTCGGCGTCCGCGTGGTGGTGGAGCTGAAGCGGGATGCGACGCCCGATGTGGTGCTGAACCAGCTTTTCCGCTTCACGCCGATGCAGACCTCGTTCGGCTGCAACATGCTGGCGCTGAACGGCGGCAAGCCGGAAACGCTCGCCTTGCGCGATTTCCTTACCCATTTCATCACCTTCCGCGAAGAAGTGGTGGCGCGGCGGACGGCCTTTGACCTGCGCAAGGCGCGCGAGCGCAGCCATATCCTCTGCGGTCTGGCGGTCGCGGTGTCGAACGTGGATGAGGTGGTGGCGACCATCCGGTCCTCTGCCGATCCGGCCGAGGCGCGCGAACGGCTGATGGCGCGGCGCTGGCCCGCCGCCGACATCGCCGATTATATCCGCCTGATCGACGATCCCACCCACAAGATGAACGACGACGGGACCTATAACCTGTCCGAAACGCAGGCCCGCGCGATCCTCGATCTGCGCCTGCAACGCCTGACCGCGATGGGCGTCAAGGAAGTCACGGATGAGCTTCAGGAGCTTGCCGCGAAGATCAAGGACTACCTGTCCATCCTCGCCTCGCGCGAACGGATCATGGCGATCATCTCGGACGAACTGCGCGAGGTGCGCGCGCAATTCGCCGTGCCGCGCCGGACCGAGATCGTCGACTGGGCCGGCGACATGGACGACGAGGACCTGATCGAGCGTGAGGACATGGTCGTCACGATCACCCAGGGCGGTTACATCAAGCGCACGCCGCTGGCCGACTTCCGTTCGCAAAAGCGCGGCGGCAAGGGGTTGTCGGGCGGCTCGCTGAAGGAAGACGACACCGTCACCACGCTTTTCGTCGCCAACACGCATACGCAGCTTTTGTTCTTCACCACCGACGGCATGGTCTACAAGCTCAAGACCTGGCGGCTGCCGCTTGGCGGGCGCACCTCGAAGGGCAAGGCGATCATCAATATCCTGCCGATCCCGCAAGGTGTGTCGATCGCCGCCATCATGCCCGTGGACGTGCCGGAGGAGGAGTGGGAGAACCTTCAGATCTTCTTCGCCACCTCGCAGGGCGACGTGCGGCGCAACGCGCTGTCGGATTTCACCAATGTCATGCGCAACGGCAAGATCGCGATGAAGCTGCCCGAAGGGGTCAGCCTTGTGAATGCGCGCATCTGCGATGAAAATGACGACGTGATGCTGGTGACCGCGCTTGGCCGCGCGATCCGCTTCCCGACGACCGAGGTGCGCGTCTTCAAGGGCCGCGATTCCACCGGCGTGCGCGGGGTCCGGCTGGCTTCGGGCGATACGGTCGTGTCGATGTCCGTCATCCGCCATTTCGAGGCCACGGCCGACGAACGCGCCGCCTATCTGAAGATGCGCCGCGCGGTCGAAGGCGCGCTTGACGACGGCGCCGAAAGCGATGAGGACGAAGAGGCCACCGCCGATGTCGCCCTGTCGCAGGACCGCTATGCCGAAATGTCGGCGGCCGAGGACCTGATCCTGACCATCACCGCCAAGGGCGCGGGCAAGATTTCCTCCTCGCACGGCTATCCGGTGCGCGGGCGCGGCGGTCAGGGCGTCATGGCCATGGACAAGGCGATGCGCGGCGGCGCGCTGGTCGCCTCCTTCCCGGTCGCGCATGACGATCAGATCATGCTGGCCACCTCCACCGGCCAGTCGATCCGCTGCCCCGTCGCGGGGATCAGCTTCCGCTCGCGCTCTGCCGGCGGGGTGCGGGTCTTTGACACCGCCGCGGGGGAAGAGGTCGTCTCGGTCGCGCGGATCGCCGATCAGGGGGAAGATGAGGGGGCCGAGGCCGAGTGATCGGCCCGGCGCGATTTTGTCGAATCAACCTATGGTTGCGGTGGCGTTTTCTCCGATTTCCGGGGGAAACACGCCGGGCCATTGATTTTTCAGCGGAATTTGGCCAAGCGCCCGCTGAATGATGGTCCAAAAAAGGCCAACGATTACAGCGCTGTCTAAAACTCTCACGAAATTACCCGCCAAAGGTGTGATTGTCGCCCCAATTTCGCCATCCTTTAACGGTGTCTAAAGGAATGCAGTGAAGGCTGCTGGAAAGAGCGGACGGACCGGACCCCACCACGGACGGCACGTTCGGGACCAGGCCACCAAAGGGGAGACTGAAGATGGCGCAATCCGATTTCACCGTTTCGCATGGCGAAGGCGCCGCGACCGCACCCTGGCTCGTGTCCGGCCTGATGGGCCTGGGCGACAAGCTGCACGCGGCCTTCATCAGCCTCCGCTACGCCCCGCAGGAAGAGCGTTCGCTGATGTCCGCGCCGAAAGAGATCGACGCCGACTATCTTCGCGACATCGACATGAGCGTGAATTTCTGAGCTGAGGCTCTCAGCCGTCACGATGGCGCAGGCGGTGCCGTCCCGGACTTGATCCGGGACCTCCGCCCCCGAAGATAGAGGTCCCGGATCACGTCCGGGACGCGGCCGCCATCCCCTCCTGCATTGCGCGCCCCTCACCGACCCGCAATGAAGCGGCCGTGAATGAAGGCCCCCTGGCCCCGTTGGGCCGGCAGCCAGCCGCCCCCATGGGCGGCTGCTTTCGCGGTGGCAAGACCCCGACCGGGGTTCGATGGGGCGGCACCATACCCCCTCCCGAAGCCGTCCCGGCGGCGCCCACGGTCGCCTGCCGTCCCGGATCAAACTCTCGTGACCGCCGTCCCCTTGGCCTCAACTCCAACCAGCGCCGAACATGGCTCTCTCGCGGCCTGCACCGATCAACGCACAGCCAACCGCCCCCCCTGCGCAACGCCGCACAGCTCCTGTTTGGAAATCGGCCTGTATGGCCCCGCCCATCCCGGCTACCTCCGCCGCCGCGCCAGACCCGGCGCCGAAAACGGAGATCCCGATGACCCACCTCCCCCCCATCGCCACCCTTCTGGCGCGCCTCTTTCTCAGCATCCTTTTCATCGTCGCGGGCTATGGCAAGCTTCAGGACGTGGCGGGCTTTACCGCCTACATGACCTCGGGCGGCGTGCCTGCCATCTTCGCCTGGCCCACCATCGCGCTTGAACTCCTCGGCGGGCTCGCGATCCTTCTCGGCGCCTTCACCCGCCCGGCCGCGCTGGCGCTTGCGGGGTTCTCCCTCCTCTCCGCGCTCCTTTTCCATTTCGTCCCCGCCGACCAGATGCAGATGACCGCCTTCATGAAGAACCTCGGCCTTGCCGGGGGCTTCCTGCTGCTCGCCGCCCATGGCGCCGGGGGCTGGTCCGCCGATGCGCTTTTCACCCGCAAGGCGCCCGCCTTCGGCTAAAGCGTTTCGGGTTTGCGTTGAGAAAGTAAGTATCAGAATTCGAACGAAACAGGTTCGAATTCTGATTCAGTACAAACCCGAAATGCTATAGGTGCCAGCGACACCGGGGCGGCCATGCGCCGCCCCTTCCTCTTTCCCGCCAAACCGCCTAAACCCGCGCCCATGGACACGCGACTTCACATCATCGGCGGCGGCATGGCCGGGTCCGAGGCGGCCTGGCAGGCGGCCCAGCTTGGCGTCCCCGTGACGATTCACGAGATGCGGCCAAAGGTCGCCACCTTCGCCCACCGCACCGGCAACCTGGCGGAGATGGTGTGTTCGAACTCCTTCCGTTCGGACGATGACGAACAGAACGCCGTGGGGCTGCTGCACTGGGAAATGCGCGCGGCCGACGGTCTGGTCATGGACATGGCCGACCGCCACCGCCTGCCCGCCGGTGGCGCGCTGGCCGTCGACCGCGATCCGTTTTCCGAGGCCGTCACCCGCCACCTCTGCGCCCATCCGCTGATCGAGGTGGAAACGGGCGAGATCACCGCCCTGCCCGAGCGTGGTCACTGGATCGTCGCCACCGGCCCCCTCACCTCCGGCACGCTGGCCGAGGCGATCCGGGCCGAAACCGGGGCCGAGGCCCTCGCCTTCTTCGACGCCATCGCGCCCATCGTCTATGCCGAAAGCGTGGATATGACCGTCGCCTGGATGCAGTCGCGCTATGACAAGGGCGAGACGGAAGAGGAACGCACCGCCTATCTCAACTGCCCGATGGACAAGGCGCAGTATGAGGCCTTCATCGACGCGCTTCTCGCCGCCGACAAGACTGAATTCCGCGACGGCGAGACGGCGAAATACTTCGACGGCTGCCTGCCGATCGAGGTGATGGCCGAGCGCGGCCGCGACACGCTGCGCTTCGGCCCGATGAAGCCCGTGGGGCTGACCAACGCGCACCGTCCCGACGTGAAACCCTATGCCGTCGTCCAGCTGCGCCGCGACAACAAGCTTGGCACGCTCTTCAACATCGTCGGCTTCCAGACCAAGATGAAATACGGCGCCCAGACCGATGTCTTCCGCCTGATCCCCGGTCTGGAAAAGGCAGGCTTCGCCCGCCTCGGCGGCATCCACCGCAACACCTTCATCAACGCGCCGACCCTGCTTGACGACCGGATGCGGCTGCGCACCCGTCCCCATATCCGCTTCGCGGGCCAGATCACCGGGGTTGAGGGCTATGTCGAAAGCGCCGCGATGGGGCTTCTGGCGGGCCGCATGGCCGCGCAGGCGATCCTTGGCCGCGACCTGCCCCCGCCGCCGCCCGATACCGCGATGGGCGCGCTTGTCACCCACATCACCGGCGGGGCAGAGGCGAAAACCTTCCAGCCGATGAACGTGAATTTCGGCCTCTTCCCGCCCATCGACGCCAAGGGCGGGCGCAAGGGCCGCAAGGACCGTTACAAGGCCTATACCGACCGCGCCAAGGACGCCTTCACCGGCTGGCTCTCGACGCAAAGCTGATGCGCACCCGTTTCGCGCCCTCGCCCACCGGCCCGCTGCATCTTGGCCACGCCTATTCCGCGATCCTCGCCCATGACATGGCCCGCGCCGCCGGGGGGGCGTTCCTGCTGCGGATGGAGGATACCGATCTCGAACGGTCGAAACCGGAATGGGCGGCGCTGATCGTTGAAGACCTCACCTGGCTCGGCCTGACATGGGACGGCCCCGTCCACCGCCAGTCCGACCATATCGAGAGCTATAACGCGCGGCTGGAAACGCTGGCCGACCGCGGCCTTCTCTACCCCTGCGCCTGCACCCGCGGCGACATTCGCGCGGCCCTTGCCGCCCCGCAGGAAGGTGTCGCGCATGCCGTCTACCCCGGCACCTGCCGCGCCCGCCCGATGGCCGACCGCCAGCCCGGCGACGCGCTGCGCCTGAACCTTGGCAGGGCGCTTGCCCTCCTCGACCCGGCCACACTCACCTTCACCGAAACCGGCCCGGCCGATGCAGGGACGCATCGCGTCGATCCCGCCACGGCGAGGACCACCATCGGCGACATCGTGCTGGGCCGAAAGGGCGAAGGCATCGTCGCCTATTTTCTCGCCTCCGCCTTCGACGACGCGGATCAGGGCATCACCCATGTGATCCGGGGCGAGGACCTTTTTGATTTCACGCCCATTCAGGTGATCCTGCAACATCTCTTCGGCCTGCCGACGCCGATCTACCACCACCACCGCCTGATCCGGGACGAGGCCGGCAAGCGCCTCGCCAAACGTGACGACGCCCGCGCCATCGCGAAATACCGCGCCGAGGGCGCCAGCCCCGCCGACATCCGCCGCATGGTGGGTCTTCTCTGACCCCGGGCTTTCATTGTGGCAAAAATACTCCCGCGCGGAGCGCTCCCGCCGCCTATAGCATTTCGGGTTTACCCTGACTCAGAATTCGACCTTATTTCGTTCGAATTCTGATCCTTGCTTGCCCAACGAAAACCCGAAACGCTTTATGCCTCGGGCCGCAATATCTCGACCTCCTCGCCGCCCCGAACAGCCGTGTAGAAACACGACCGCCGGTTGGTGTGGCAGGCGGGGCCGGTCTGGTCGACCGTGACCAGCAGGCAGTCGCGGTCGCAATCGACGCGCATCTCCACCAACCGCTGGACATGGCCCGAGGACTCCCCCTTCACCCAGAACGCCGCGCGCGAGCGCGACCAATAGGTCACGCGGCCTGTTTCCAGCGTCCGGGCCACGGCTTCGGCATTCATCCAGGCCATCATCAGAACCTGACCCGAGGCCGCATCCTGCGCGATGGCGGGGATCAGGCCCCGGCTGTCATAGACCAATGTCGAAGGGTCGAAGGCCATGGCGGCACCTTTCCATTCCTGCTCAGGCGTCCTATCTAGGGGGAAAGGCCGCGCGGGGAAAGCCATGGGCGAAACCGATCTCATCAAGCTTTATTCGCAGCGCATCCTCGCGCTGGCGGCGGATATTCCCCATGCGCGGCGGCTGGACCACCCCACCGCGACGGTCCGCAAACGCTCCCCCCTTTGCGGTTCGACCGTCACGGTCGATGTCGTGGTGACGGAGGGGCGGATCGACGATTTCGGGCAGGACGTGAAGGCCTGCGCGCTGGGTCAGGCCTCGGCCGCCATCGCCGGGGGCCACATGATCGGCCGCACGCGGGCCGAGGTTGAGCGGGCGCGCGACGAATTGCGCGCGATGCTGAAAGAGGGCGCCCCCCCGCCGCAGGCCCCCTTCACCGGCTATGACGTGCTTGAACCCGCGCGCGACTACAAGAACCGCCACGCCTCGATCCTCTTGGTGCTTGAGGCCACGGCCGAGGCGATGGCCGAGGCCGAAGCGGCGGCCTGAGGCCGGCATTTCCCTGCATGGCTCGCTCCAGACCGAGGCATGCGCCCGCACGGGTGGGCGCGGATGCGCCCGCCTTGGGGCGGGCGGGCGCATGCCGGGCCACACGCGGCCCGGCGAAAGGGGGCAATCCCCGGCGCCCCGGACCTATAGCATTTCGGGTTTACACTGACTCAGAATTCGAACTTATTACGTTCAAATTCTGATACTTGCTTTCTCAACGAAAACCCGAAACGCTTTAAAGGAACGGCTTCGCCTTCATCGTCCCCGGCACCGCCGCGCCAAGGCGTTTCAGGATCGTCGGCGCAAGCTGCAACTGGTCCAGTACCGCGCCCTTCTCCGGCCCCTGCCCGTCACCGAAATAGTAAAGCGCGAAGTCCTGCTGATCCTCGCCCGTGCCGCCGTGATGGCCGCGCGCATCCTGTCCGTGATCGGCGGTCACGATCACCTCATAGCCCATCTTCCGCCAGCGCGGGATGAAGGGGGCCAGCATCTCGTCCATCACGAAACAGGCGTGATCCATCTCTTCGCAGTCGTGGTAGAAACGATGCCCCATGCTGTCGAGCGTGCAGGTATGCAGCATCCCGTAATTCAGCCCGAAGCGCCCGCAAAGCGAGGTCAGCGTGGCGAAAAGGTCCACGTCCGAGGGTGTCATCTGGTTGATATGACCATAGCCCGACATGGTGTGGAACCGGCCATGGTTGATGGTGGCGCTTTCCGGTTCGTCATATTCGATGTCGCGGACCATATCGAACGGGTGGCGGTTGAAGAACTCCGACCAGAAGGAATGCGCCACCGCGCCGGTCACGCCACCCGCCGCGCGCACCTGCGAGAAGATGTCGGGCTGCGACAGGCGGAAGACGTTCGCATTGCCGGTACAGCCATGAACCTGCGGCGTCACCCCGGTATGGATCGAGGCATAGCAGGAGGCGGAGGTGGAGGGCAGCACCGACCGCATCCGCCACAACTGCGCCTCGCCCGAGACGACCCAGCCTTCGAGATTGCCGAAGAGCCGCCGCCAGTTGCGCCACGGCACACCGTCGAGAATGATGAGAAGCAGCTTCCCGTCCATGCCTTGCCCCGAAAGATCGCGCCCCGGGCGTCAGTTGCCCGCACTCTCCATCCGCCGCCCCGCGATCACCTCTTCCAGCCAGCCGAGTTTCATTTCCGGCACGGAAGACAGAAGCAGATCGGTATAGGCGTCGAAGGGCGGCGCCAGCACGTCGGACTTCGGCCCATAGCGCACCACCTCGCCGCGATACATCACGGCGATGGAATCCGCGATGGCGCGGACCGTGGCCAGGTCATGGGTGATGAAGAGATAGGCCACGTTCTCGATCTTCTGGAGGTCGAGGAGCAGCTTCAGGATGCCATCCGCGACCAGGGGGTCCAGCGCCGATGTCACCTCATCGCAGATGATCATCTTCGGCTTGGCCGCCAGCGACCGCGCGATGCAGACCCGCTGCTTCTGCCCGCCCGACAGTTCCGCCGGATAGCGGTCGAGAAAGCCCTTGCCCATCTCGATCTCGTCCAGAAGCTCCTGCACGCGCTTGCGCTTTTCCTCGCCCTTCAGGCCGAAATAGAACTCAAGCGGCCGGCCGATGATCGTGCCGACGGTGTGGCGCGGGTTCATCGCCGTGTCGGCCATCTGATAGATCATCTGCAATTCGCGCAGGTCGTCGCGCGAACGTGCGGTCTGCTCGGCCGACAGTTCGCGCCCGGCGAAGGTGATCCGCCCGCGCGAGGGCGGCAAAAGCCCGGTGATCGCGCGCGCCAGCGTCGACTTGCCCGACCCGCTTTCGCCCACCACGGCCAGCGTCTGGCCTGGATGCAGCTCGACCGAGATGTTCTTCAGCACGTCGAACGCGGTGCCGCGATAGCGGGCGGTGACGTTTTCGACCCGTAGCACCGGGTCGGCGGTGGGCTGCTTTTCCTCATGCTCGATAGAGCGGACAGAGACCAGCGCCCTGGTATAATCCTGACGCGGCGCCTCGATGATCTGGCGCGTATCGCCGTATTCCACCTTCTTGCCATGGCGCAGCACCATGATGTGATCCGCGACCTGCGCCACGACGGCAAGGTCATGGGTGATGTAAAGTGCGGCCACCCCGGTATCCTGGATCGCCTCCTTGATCGCGGCCAGCACGTCGATCTGCGTCGTGACGTCCAGCGCGGTCGTGGGTTCGTCGAAGATCACCAGATCGGGCTTGGGACACAGCGCCATCGCGGTCATCGCGCGCTGCAACTGCCCGCCGGAGACCTGGTGGGGATAGCGGTCGCCGAAGGTTTCCGGGTTCGGCAGGCCCAGCTTGCCAAAGAGCATCACGGCGCGCTTTTCCGCCTCATCCCGGCTGGCAAGACCGTGGCGCAGGGTGGTTTCGATCACCTGCTCCATCAGCTTCTTGGCCGGATTGAAGGACGCGGCGGCGGATTGGGCGACATAGGTCACCTCATGCCCGCGCAGCTTGCGCAGGCCCCCGGCGCCGATCTTGAGGATATCGCGGCCATTGACCATGACCTCGCCCCCGGTGATGCGCACCCCGCCGCGCCCATAGGCCATGGCAGACAGGCCGATGGTGGATTTCCCGGCGCCGCTTTCGCCGATCAGGCCAAGGACCTTGCCCTTCTCGACCGAGACAGAGACGCCGTGGACGATGGTGATGTCCTGCGGCTTCTCGCCCGGCGGATAGACGGTCGCCTCGATCTTGAGGTTGCGGATGTCGAGCAGAGGATCAGCCACCACGCCCCCCTTTCAGGCTGGTCGTGCGGCTCAGCACCCAGTCCGCGACGAGATTGACAGAGATCGCCAGCGCCGCGATGGCGGCGGCCGGCATCAGCGCGGCAGAGCGGCCGTAGATCAGGCCGTCCTTGTTTTCCTTCACCATGCCGCCCCAGTCGGCCAGCGGCGGCTGAACGCCAAGGCCAAGGAAGGAGAGCGTGGAGATGAAGAGAACCGCGAAGATGAAGCGCAGGCCGAATTCCGCGACCAGCGGCGACAGCGCGTTTGGCAGGATCTCGCGGAAGATCACCCAAGCCTGCCCTTCGCCCCGCAGTTTCGCGGCCTCGACATAGTCCATCACCGCGATGTCCATCGCGACCGCGCGCGACAGGCGGAAGACGCGGGTGCTGTCCAGCACCCCCATCACCAGGATCAGGACCGTCAGGTTCAGCGGCAACACCGACAGGACGACAAGCGCCACGATCAGCGAGGGGATCGCCATCATCAGGTCGACGATCCGGCTGAGGATGCTGTCGACCATACCGCCCCGCACGGCGGCGAGGAAGCCGAAGAAGGAGCCGAGCGAAAAGGCCAGGACCGAGGCGGCCAGCGCCACGAAGATGGTGATCCGTCCGCCATAGATCAGGCGCGACAGGATATCCCGCCCGATGGTGTCGGTTCCCAGCCAGTATTGCGCGGAGGGTTGTTCCCAGACCCCGCCCACTGCCGCATCCAGCGGATAGGGCGCGATCCAGGGGGCGAAGATCGCCGACAGCACGAAGGCGGCGGTCAGGCAGATCCCGATGGTGGCTGCAAGGGTCAGCTTCATTTGGGGTGCCTCAGACGCGGGTTGGCGATGATCGCGACCACATCGGCAAAGATGTTCAGACCGATATAGACCGCGGCGAAGACCAGCCCCACGGCCTGCACCACAGGCAGGTCGCGTTTGGTGACGTGATCGACAAGATACTGGCCAAGCGCGTTATAGCCGAAGACGACCTCGACCACGACGACACCCACGACCAGATAGGCGAGGTTCAGCACCACCACCTGCACGATGGGCGCGATGGCGTTGGGGAAGGCGTGACGCCAGATGACCTGCATCGGCGGAACGCCCTTCAGCTCGGCCGTCTCGATATAGGCCGATTGCATGACGTTCAGGATCGCCGCCCGCGTCATCCGCATCATATGGGCCAGCACCACCATCACCAGCACGATCACCGGCAGCGCGACGGCGTTCAGCTTCGCCCAGAAGCCCATGCCGGGAAAGACCATGGCGACGGGCTGAAAGATCGGGAAGACCTGGGTCAGAAGGTAGATGACGAAATAGGCCGCGACGAATTCCGGCAGGCTGATCGTGGTCAGCGTGACGGCAGAGATCAGCTTGTCGGGCCACTTGCCCGCATAGCGCGCCGCGATCAGGCCCAGCGTCAGCGCCAGCGGCACCGCGATCACGGCGGCGCATCCGGCCAGGAACAGCGTATTGCCAAGCCGCTGGCCGATCGCCGTGGCGATGTCGGTGCCATTGGTCAGCGATTTGCCCAGATCGCCGGTCACAACCCCGCCGAGCCAGTGGAAATACCGCGTCAGCGCCGGGTCGTTCAGGCCCATCTGCTCACGCAGGTTGGCCAGCGCCTGCGGCGTTGCCGACTGCCCCAGGATCGCCTGCGCGGTGTCGCCCGGCAGCGCCTCGACGCCCAGGAAGATCACCGCCGAAATGGCGAGGAGGAGGAGGAGACCCAGCGCAAGGCGCTGGATCACCAGTTTCAGGATCGGATGCACCGCCCCGGCCTCAGCCCAGCCAGCAGCGCGACAGCGCCCGGCCGTTCATCAGTTCACCGTTCGGATCGTCGTACCAGCCGCCGATCTCGTCGCGCACGCCTTCGACGAAGTCGTTGAACATCGGCAGGATCAGGCCGCCTTCATCGCGCAGGATATTGGCCATGCGCGAATAGTCGGCCTTCTTCTTGGCCTCGTCCAGTTCGCCGCGCGCGGCGATCAGAAGCTCATCGAATTCCTTGTTCTTGAACTTCGTGTCGTTCCAGTCGGCGGTCGAGAGATAGGCCGTGGTGTACATCTGGTCCTGCACCGCGCGCCCGCCCCAGTAAGAGGCGCAGAAGGGTTCCACGTTCCAGACGTTGGTCCAGTAGCCGTCATCGGGTTCCAGCTTCACCTGAAGCGGGATGCCGGCGGCCTGCGCCGAGGCGGCAAAGAGGTTGGCCGCGTCCACCGCGCCGGGGAAGGCGCCCGGCGCCGCGCGCAGGATGATCGGGCTGCCGTCATGGCCGGTCTTGTCGTAATATTCCTTGGCCTTGGCGGCGTCGTATTCGCGCTGCGGGATCGTCTCGTCAAAGAGCGGATAGGCGGCGTTGATCGGGAAGTCGTTCCCGGCCGAGCCAAGCCCGCCCAGCACCTTCTCGACCAGTTCGCCACGCTTGATCGCCAGTTTCAGCGCCATCCGCATGTCGTTGTTGTCGAAGGGCGGTGTGTCGCAATGCATGACGAAGACGAAATGCCCGCGCCCCGGCGTCTGCTTCACGGTGACCGAGGGCGTGCCTTTCAGCAGTTCGGAGATTTTCGGGTCCACCCGGTTGATCATGTGGACCTGACCGGACTGAAGCGCCGCGGTGCGCGCGGTATTGTCATTGATGACGAGGATCTCGACCTGATCGGCATGGCCGACCGTGTCGTCGAAATAGTTGGCATGCTTGGTAAAGACCGTGCGCACGCCGGGTTCGAAGCTTTCGACCTTGTAGGGGCCTGCGCCGATACCGGCGGTCGGGTCGTCCATGCCGCCACCCGGCTGGATTGCAAGGTGATAGTCGGCCAGCAGGTAGGGAAGGTCACTGTTGGCCGAGGCCAGCGTCAGCACGACCTTGTCGCCCTCGGCCTTCATGTCGGAAATGCCCTGCACGATGCCCAAGGCACCCGATTGCGACTTTTCATCCGTATGGCGCTTCAACGTCGCGACGATGTCCTCGGCGGTCACCGTCTTGCCGTTGTGGAACTCCACCCCCTGCCGGACCTTGAAGGTCCAGACCTTCGCGTCGGGCGAGGATGTCGCCTCTTCCGCGAGGCGCATGTTCAGCCCGCCGTCCGAGGTCACGTCGCACAGCATCTCCCCCCAGGTGGAGCAGGTGATGACCGGCACCGGCGAGGCGGCCAGCGCGGGATCGAGAGAGTTGGTGCTTTCGCCACCATAGATCCCGGCGCGGATCACGCCGCCCTTCTTCGCCTCATCCGCGCGGGCGACCTTGCCGTAAAGTGCTACGGCAAGACCGGCGGACACCCCCATCGCCGTCGTGCGGCCCAGAAACTCACGCCGGGACATCCTGCCCTTTCGTGCAGCGTCGATGACGCGGTCGAGCTGATCTTTCATTCTGTCTCTCCCTGTTCCGGCCGTGCCTCTCCACGTCCGTATGATTGTTCCGCCCCCGACGCGACCCCGAGGGGCATCCCCTGCCCCCCGACGCCGCCGTCGGTATTCCTCAGGCCAGCCAGCAGCGCGACAGCGCGAGGCCGTTCATCATCTCCTGGTTCGGGTCGTTGACCCAGCCCGCGATCTCGTCCCGCACGCCTTCGACCCAGTCGTTGAACATCGGCAGGATCAGACCGCCCTCATCGCGCAGGATATGGGCCATCTTGGAATATTCCTCCTTGCGCTTGGCCTCATCGAGTTCGCCGCGCGCCGCAAGGAGAAGTTCGTCGAAGGCCGCATTCTTGAAGGCCGTATCGTTCCAGTCCGCCGTGGACAGATAGGCGGTGGAATACATCTGGTCCTGCACCGGACGCCCACCCCAATAGGACGCGCAGAAGGGCGCGACGTTCCAGACGTTCGACCAGTAGCCGTCATCGGGTTCCAGCTTGACCTCAAGCGGGATACCCGCGGCCTGCGCCGAGGCGGCAAAGAGGTTCGCCGCATCGACCGCGCCGGGGAAGGCCGCGTTGCCGGTCCGCAGGATGATCGGGCTGCCGTCATGGCCGGACTTGTCGTAATATTCCTTGGCCTTGGCCGGATCGTAGGCGCGCTGCTCGATCGTGTCGTCGAAAAGCGGATAGGAGGAGTTGATCGGGAAATCGTTCCCGACCGAGCCCAGCCCGCCGAGGATCTTCGCGACCATCTCCTCGCGGTTGATCGCGTATTTCAGCGCCATCCGCATGTCGTTGTTGTCGAACGGCGGTTCATCGCAGCGCATGATGAAGACGTAGTGGCCCTTGCCCGCAGCCGCCTCGATCCGAACGCCGGTGGCGCCCTTCAGCAGCGCCGCGATCTTCGGATCGACCCGGTTCATCATATGGACCTGACCGGATTGAAGCGCCGCCGTCCGCGCGGTGTTGTCATTGATGACAAGGATCTCCACCTGATCGGCGTGGCCCGCGTTGCTGTCGAAATAGTTGGCGTGCTTGGTAAAGCCCACGCGCACGCCCGGTTCGAACACCTCGACCTTGTAGGCACCGGCACCGATGCCCGCGTCGGGCTTGTCGACGCCGCCGCCCGGCTGGATGACAAGGTGATAATCCGCCATCAGATAGGGAAGGTCGGCATTGGCGCTGGCGAGCGTCAGCTTGACCATGTCGCCCTCGGCCTTCATGTCCGAAATACCCTGCACGATGCCAAGCGCGCCGGATTGCGACTTTTCATCGGTGTGGCGCTTCAGCGTGGCGACGACGTCCTCGGCCGTCACGGTGCTGCCGTCGTGATATTCGACGCCCTTGCGGATCTTGAAGGTCCATTCGGTCGCGTCGGCGGACGAAGACGCCTCTTCCGCGATGCGGTAATCGAGTTCACCCGTCGGGGTCACGTTCACCAGCATCTCGCCCCAGGTCATGTTGGTCATGAACGGCGCCTCGGAGGCCGCGAGCGCGGGATCAAGAGAGTTGGTGCTTTCCCCGCCCTGCATCCCGGCGCGGATGATCCCGCCCTTCTTCGGCCCCTCGGCCCGCGCCGCGCGCGCCAGAAGCGTGTTGGCCATCGCGCCGGTGACACCTGCGGCGGCGGCCTTGCCAAGGAAGGTGCGGCGGCTGATGCGGCCCTTCGCGGCCTGCATGAGCAGGTATTTGAGTTCTTGTGACATGGTGATCTCCCTGAATTTTCTTTTTGTCTTTACCTATTGATAACGTCGCTTTGGCGTGGACGGCAACGTTTTTTCTTGATTGCGGAGTCAATCACACGAATTGACGCGCAACCCGATCCTCCCAGCGGCGGCGGGCGACCTCTTCCCCGTTGGCCCGCGCGATCAGTTCGGCTTCGAAATAAAGGGCTTGGGCGTCGCCGCGCATCACCGCCGTGACCTCCGTCTCCACCCGCCAATCGCCGCGCGACAATTCCTGCCGCCTGCGAATCTCCGACCGGGCCGAGGTCGGATCATCGGGATGGATCGCCCATGTCTCATGCGAGGATTCGCGGGTGACGAGGCCATGATCGAGGTTTTCGCATTCCGGCCCGACCTCTTCCACGATCAGCCGCCATTCGCCGGTCAGCAGGTCCTGCTCGATCCGCCGCGCGGCATGGTCTGGGGTCAGGACGCGGTGGCGCCAGGGGGCGGCCATTTCCGGCGCGGGAAAGGTCCATTCGTCGCCGTGGCTGCCCTCATGCACCGGCAGGTGCAGCTCGCCCGCCGTCAGGTGCAGGCGCACGGGCTCGGGCGAGGGCCAGACAAAGGGGAAATAGCTGTTCGACAGCGCGATGCGCAGGCGGTGGCCGGGGGCCAGCCGGTAGGCGCATTGATCCAGGACGAGGTCGACGGTGACCTCTTCCCCCGGCCGCAGGGGCGCGGGGTGTTCGCGGCTGTCGCGGTGGCAGAGGTTCAGAATCCCGTGGCAGATGCGCACCGACGTCCCGTCCGGCGCCACGTCGCAAAGCCGCGCGACCAGCATCGCGCGGGGGCGGTCAGAGGACAGCGTGACACGCAGGGCCGGCGCGCCCAGAAGGTCCATCCCGCCACCCAGGGGCGCGCTGTCGAAGGATACCGACAGCGCGTCATCGCCCGCCTGATCGCCCGGCATTTCGGCATTCAGACCCATCGGGAAATACTCACCCGCGTTCAGGCCAAGGTGCTGCGGGGTGGCGATCACCTCATGCAGCGCCTCCTGCCGCCCGCCAAGCCGCCCCTCGGGCCCAAGCGCCCAGACCTCCTGCCGCGCGCGCGAGGGCGGCCAGTCGGCCTCGGCCACCCAATGCCCCTTGCGGTGCGCGGGCGAGGCATCGGGCGGTTCGGAATGGATCATATAGGCGCGATAGGCGGGGTCATCCTCCGCCCCGTTCGGCGCATCCTTCAGCCAGCGGTCCCACCAGCGCAGCGCCTCTTGCAGGAAACCGATCCTTGGCCCCGGCACCGCGGTATGGGGATATTGATGCACCCATGGCCCGACGATGCCTTTCACCGGGGCCTGAATGTTTTCAACAAGATGCGCGACCGTGTTCATGTAATTGTCGGCCCAGCCGCCGATCGACATCACCGCCGCGCGGATTGCGCCGTAATCCTCGCCGACCGAGCCATGTTTCCAATAGGCCCCGCGCGCCTGCTTTGCGGCCCAGACCGGCGCCAGGAACGGCTCGGCCTCAAGCCGCCGCGTCCACTCCTCCCGCCAGTCGTCGCGCAGCGCCGGATCGGGCGGGCGCGAGGAATAGGCCAGCATCACCGCGCCCCAGCCGAAATTCTCCCCCAACAGGCAGCCGCCCTTGAAATGGATGTCATCGGCGAAACGGTCGGTGGTGGAGCAGACAGAGATTACAGCCTTCAACGCGGGCGGGCGCAGTGCCGCCGTTTGCAGGCAGTTGAAGCCACCCCAGCTTTTTCCCATCATCCCCACCGTGCCGGAACACCAGGACTGTTTCGCAAGCCAGGCGATGACCTCGACGGCGTCGTCCATCTCCTGCTGTGTGTACTCATCCGCCATCAGCCCGTCGCTGTCGCCATTGCCGCGCATGTCGACGCGCACGGCGGCATAGCCGTGAGTGGCGAAATACGGGTGCATCAGCTCATCGCGCGGCAGCGTGCCGTCGCGCTTGCGGTAGGGGATGTATTCCAGCACCGCCGGAACCGGATGCGCGCCCGCATCCTTCGGCATCCAGACCCGCGCCGACAGGCGGCAGCCGTCGGACAGCACGATCCCCATATCCGGGTCTTCGACAATTTCGCGCGGAAGATCGGTCACGGTCCCCTCCCTGACTCGGGTCTTTTCCCGCATCAAGGCCGCAAAGCCGCCGGATCGCAAGCCGATTGGTCGCGAGGCTGCACCGATCATGTCGCAATCGCCGGGACACAGCGTCGCAATCCTCCGGTCTGGCGCGGCGCTTTTGCGCAGGTTAGAGGGGCAGAAAATCAATCCGGGGGAAGCCATGACCAAGAAGCCGAACATCCTGATCCTGATGGTCGATCAGTTGAATGGAACGCTGTTCCCCGACGGCCCCGCCGACTGGCTGCACGCGCCGAACCTGAAGGCGCTTGCCGCGCGCTCGGTCCGGTTTGCCAATGCCTATACCGGCTCCCCCCTCTGCGCGCCGGGGCGGGCGAGCTTCATGTCCGGGCAACTGCCCCGCCGCACCCGCGTCTATGACAACGCGGCCGAATTCTGTTCCGACATCCCGACCTATGCCCACCACCTGCGCCGGGCGGGCTATGCCACGACCCTTTCGGGCAAGATGCATTTCGTCGGCCCCGATCAGTTGCACGGGTTCGAGGAACGCCTGACGACCGACATCTACCCCGCCGATTTCGGCTGGACGCCGGATTACCGCAAGCCGGGCGAGCGGATCGACTGGTGGTACCACAACCTTGGCTCCGTCACCGGCGCGGGCGTGGCGGAGATCACCAACCAGCTTGAATATGACGACGACGTCGCCCATCAGGCGGTGCAGAAGCTTTACGACCTGTCGCGCGGCGCCGAAGAACGGCCCTGGTGCCTGACGGTCAGCTTCACCCATCCGCATGACCCCTACGTCGCGCGGCGCAAATACTGGGACCTTTACGAGGATTGCGCCCATCTCCTGCCTGCGGGCGAGGCGATCCCCTATGACGATCAGGACCCGCATTCGAAGCGGTTGATGGACAGCTGCGACTGGCGCCAGTTCGACATCACCGAAGATCAGGTTCGTCGCGCAAGGCACGGATATTTCGCCAATATCTCTTACATCGACGACAAGATCGGAGAGATCCTTTCGGTGCTTGAGGCGACGCGCCAAGAGGCGATCATCCTCTTCGTCTCCGACCATGGCGACATGCTGGGGGAACGTGGGCTCTGGTTCAAGATGAACTTCTTCGAAGGCTCCACCCGCGTGCCCTTGATGGTCGCCGCGCCGGGGCTGGACCCGCATCTTGAGGAAACGCCTGTCTCCTCCATCGACGTGCTGCCGACGCTGTGTGACCTTGCCGGGATTTCCATGGATGAGATCATGGACTGGACCGATGGCGAAAGCCTTGTCCCGCTGGCGAAAGGCACCCCCCGCCAAAGCCCCGTCGCCATCGAATATGCCGCCGAGGGAAGCTGGGCGCCCCTGGTCTGCCTGCGGCAGGATAACTTCAAGTACACCCGCTGCGCCCTTGATCCCGAACAGCTTTTCGACCTTGCCGCCGACCCCTCCGAACGCATCAACCTCGCCTCCGACCCGGCCCATGCCGGGACGCTGGCGCAGTTCCGCACCATGGCCGATGCGCGCTGGGATCTTGGCGCCTACGACGCCGAGGTGCGCCAAAGCCAGGCCCGCCGCTGGGTGGTCTATGAGGCGCTTCGCAACGGCAACTACTTCCCCTGGGATTTCCAGCCGCTCCGCGCCGCCTCGGAGCGCTACATGCGCAACCACATGGACCTGAACGTGCTGGAGGAGTTCAAGCGCTTCCCCCGCGGCGAGTGATCACCCGACCGCGCCGCCCTCAAGGATCGCAAAACCGTTGGGGCCGAGGGACAGCTCCCTGGCCCCCGCCTCCGCCGCCTGCGACAGCAGCATCCGCCCGCCCGTGACCGGCACCTTCACCGGCGCGGGCGACAGGTTGAACAGGCACAGCGTCCCCTCCCCGCGTCTAAAGCCCAGCACAGGTTCGGGCAGGTCGAAGAAGACCGTCCCGCCGGTCCGCAGGTCGGCATTGCCCTTCCGAAACGCGATCATCTCGCGGTAAAACGCCATCACCGACCCCGGTCCTTGGGTATCGGCCGCCACGGCGGCCTGCGGCGCCTTCACCGGCAGCCAGCAGCGATTGGCAGCGGAAAACCCCGCATTCGGCGCCGCCGCCTCCCACACCATGGGCGTGCGGCAGCCGTCGCGGCCCCGCTCTTCGGGCCAGAAGTTGATGCCCGCCGGGTCGGTCAGTTCCTCGAAGTCCAGCACCGTCTCCGTCTGCCCCAACTCCTCCCCCTGATAAAGGTAGATCGACCCCTGAAAGGACAGAAGCATCGCCGCCGCCTGCTTCGCCAGCGCCTCGCGGCTGATCCCATGCGCGGCCCAGCGGGTCACATGGCGGTTCACATCATGGTTGGAGAACGCCCAGGCCGGCCAGCCCTGCGGCGCACCGGCAAAGAAGCCCTCGATCTTGCGGCGGAAATGGGCGGCGGAAAACTCCGGCCCCAGCATCTCGAAGGAATAGCACTGATGCACCCGGCGCCCGGATGTATAGTCCCCCATCAACGCAATCGCATGATGGCTGTCGCCCACCTCACCCACCATCATCCTCGCGCCGAAGTCATCGGTCAGCGCCCGCATTTTCTCAAGGAAACCAATGTTCTCCGGCTGGTTCTTCGAGAAGAGATGATACTGCATGTTATAGGGATTGGCCTCGGGCCGCGCCTTCACCCGATAATCCGCCGCGTCGTCGCGCAGAAGCGCATCGTGGAAATAGTAGTTCAGCGTATCAAGCCGGAACCCATCCACCCCGCGCTCCAGCCAGAACCGCATGTTGGCGAGGTGGAATTCCTGCACCTCGGGGTTGTGAAAGTTGAAATCCGGCTGTTCGGCCAGGAAGTTGTGGAAATAATACTGATGCCGCCGCGCCTCCCATGTCCAGGCGCCGCCGCCGAAGATCGCCAGCCAGTTGTTCGGCGGCGATCCATCAGGCTTCGGATCGGCCCAGACATACCAGTCGGCATGGCGCCCGGTGCGGCCAGCCCGGCTGTCGACAAAGCACGGATGGCGGTCCGAGGAATGCGACAACACCTGGTCGATCACCACCTTCAGGCCAAGATCATGCGCCCGCGCCAGCAGCGCGTCGAAATCCGCCAGCGTGCCAAAGACCGGGTCGATGCCGCGATAATCCGCGACGTCATAGCCCATGTCCTTCATAGGCGAGGTGAAGACCGGCGACAGCCAGATCGCATCGACACCCAGCCCGGCGACATGGTCCAGCCGCCGGGTAATCCCCTTCAGATCACCCACCCCGTCGCCGTCATCGTCCTGAAAACTGCGCGGATAGATCTGATAGGTCACCGCACCGCGCCACCACTCCTCGCCCATCCTCACCCTTTCCCATCTACCCTTTCATCGTGGCTGAAATACTCCGGGGGGTCCGGGGGGCAGCGCCCCCCGGCCTCGCCTCAGGTGAGCACGTCCGGCCCGTCGCGCCCCGAAATGCCGCGGATCTGCGCCAGTTCCTCCGCCGCCGCGATCACGGGCGCCAGCGCCGCCTGCACATCTTCGTCCAGACCCTCCGTCCCGGCCGCATAGCGCTCCAGATAAAGCCGCAGCGTCGCGCCCTCGGTCCCGGTGCCGGACAGTCGCAGCACGAGGCGGGAGCCATCGGTGAACCCGACCCGCAGCCCCTGCCCGGTTGAGACCGATCCATCGACCGGGTCGTCATAGGCAAAGTCATCCGCCGCAGCGACGGTCATGCCCTGCACCACCCGACCGGGCAGCGCCATCAACCGGTCGCGCAGCCCGGCCATGATCCGTTCGGCCACATCGACCGGCAGCGCCTCGTAATCATGGCGGCTGTAATAGTTCCGGCCGAATTCCCGCCAATGGGCGTTCAGGATTTCCTGAACGGTTTCCTTGCGTTCGGCGAGGATGTTCAACCAAAGCAGCACGGCCCAAAGCCCGTCCTTCTCGCGCACATGGTCCGATCCGGTGCCGAAACTTTCCTCACCGCAGATCGTCGCCCGCCCGGCGTCCAGCAGGTTGCCAAAGAACTTCCAGCCGGTCGGCGTCTCATAGGCCGCGACGCCCAGCTTTTCGGCCACCCGGTCGGCGGCGGCCGAGGTCGGCATCGACCGGGCGATGCCTTTCAGCCCGGCCTTGTAGCCCGGCGCCAGATGGGCATTCGCCGCCAGCACCGCAAGGCTGTCGGAGGGGGAGACATAGATGCCGCGCCCGACGACCATGTTCCGGTCGCCATCCCCGTCCGAGGCGGCGCCGAAATCGGGCGCAGTGTCGCCGAACATCTCCTCCATCAGCTCATGCGCCCAGACCGGGTTCGGGTCCGGGTGCATGCCGCCGAAATCCGGCAAGGGCGTCGCGTGGACCACGGTCCCTTTCGCCGCCCCCAGCCGGTTTTCCAGAATCTCGCGCGCATAGGGACCGGTCACGGCATTCATCGCGTCAAAGCGCATGCGGAAGCCGCCCTTAAAAAGCGCCCGCAGGGCATTGAAATCGAAAAGCGTTTCCATAAGGGCGGCATAATCCGCAACCGGGTCGACCACCGTCACCCGCATCCCTGCCAGATCCCGCTCTGCGGTGGTGGACAGGTCCACATCCGCGGCCTCGACGATCCGGTATTCGGCGATCCGGGTCGAGGCGTCGTACATCGCCGCCGTCAGCGCTTCGGGTGCCGGACCGCCATTGGCGGCGTTGAACTTCAGCCCGAAATCCTCTTCCGGCCCGCCGGGGTTGTGGCTCGCCGACATGATGAAACCGCCATCGGTTTTGTTCAGCCTTATCAGATGGCTGGCGGCCGGAGTTGAGAGGACCGCGCCCTGTCCGACGATCACCCGCGCGGCCCCGTTGGCGGCCGCCATCTTCAAGATCACCTGCGCCGCGCGGTCCGCGAAATAGCGCCCGTCGCCGCCAAGGACAAAGGTCTTGCCCGCGCCGCCGCCGATCGCGTCGAAGATCGACTGGACGAAGTTCTCCAGATAGCCCGGCTCGGCAAAGACGCGGGTTTTCTTGCGCAGGCCCGATGTGCCGGGCTTCTGCCCCGCGATGGGCGTGGTGGACCTTCTGTTCGACATTGCCGGGATACTCCTTTCAGGCGCCGCCGGACGGGGTCGGGCGGGTAAAGACCAGAACCGATTGCGCGGGCATGGGGGCGGTTTCGCCCACCTCATGCGCGGCGGCTTCGGGCCGCGTGGTGTCCAGAGCGCAAAGCCATGCGCCCTCGGGCAGGGTGACGCTGCCCGCCGCGCCTGCGTTGAAGACGGCAAAGACCGTGCCTTCGCCCGCAAGGTCCGGGCCTTCTGCATTTTCGCGGATCACGACGCCAAGGGCCTGAAAATCGGGGCTGTTCCAGTCCGCCGCCGCTGGCGTGGCGCCGTCCGGGCGGCGCCATTCCAGATCGGGGCGGTGATCGCTGTCACGCTGCTGGCCGTGCAGGAAGCGGCGCTGCGACAGCACGGGGTTGGCGCGCCGCAGGGCCGTGAGGCGGCGCACGAAGCGCAGCATCGCCGCGTCGGCGCCGGGCCAGTCGATCCAGGCGGTTTCGTTGTCCTGCGCATAGGCATTGTTGTTGCCCGCCTGGCTGTTGCCGATCTCATCCCCCGCCAGAAGCATCGGCATGCCCTGCGACAGAAAGAGCGTCGCCAGAAGGTTGCGGCGGCGCAGGTCGCGGGCGGCGTTGATGGCGGGATCCGGCGTCGGCCCCTCCACCCCGAAATTGTCGGAGTGGTTGTCGTTATGCCCGTCGCGATTGCCCTCGCCATTCGCCTCATTGTGCTTGCCGAGGTAGGAGACGAGGTCGGCCAGCGTGAAGCCGTCATGGCTGGTGACGTAGTTGACCGAGGTGGTCGCAAGGCGGCCCTGCTGGTCGAACTTTTCGGCCGATCCCAGCAGGCGTTTGGCAAGATCGGGCGCCAACCCCTTGTCCCCGCGCCAGAATTTTCGCACCCCGTCGCGGAAAAGGTCGTTCCATTCGTGGAACGGATGCGGAAAGCTGCCCAGCCGGTAGCCGCCAAGGCCCACGTCCCAGGGTTCCGCGATCAGCTTGACGCGGGACAGGACCGGGTCCTGCCGGATCGTGTCGAGGAAGGCGCTGCCGGGGTCGAACCCGCCTTCGCCCCGCGTCAGCGTGCTGGCAAGGTCAAAGCGGAAGCCATCGACATGCATCACCTCCACCCAATAGCGAAGCGAATCCATCACCATCCGCAGCACCATCGGATGGGCGAGGTTCAGCGTATTGCCGGTGCCGGTGTCGTTGACATAGTGCCGCGCGTCCTGGGGCAGCCGGTAATAGCTTCGGTTGTCGAGGCCCCGGAAGCTGAGCGTCGGGCCAAATTCATCGCCCTCGCCGGAGTGGTTGTAGACCACGTCAAGGATGACCTCGATCCCCGCCCGGTGCAGGCGGCGCACCATGGCCTGAAACTCCCATATCGCGCCCTGACGCATGTAGCGCGGCTGTGGTGCGAAAAAGCCGATGGTCTGGTAACCCCAGTAGTTGCGCAGGCCCCGCGCCTGAAGGAAACGATCATCAACGAAGGCCTGCACCGGCAGCAGTTCCACCGCCGTGACGCCAAGCTTCAGAAGGTGGTCGATCACGGGGTCCGCGCTTAGCCCCATGAAGGTGCCGCGCAGGCCGGGTTCGACGGCGGGGTGCAGTGCCGTCAGCCCCTTCACATGCGCCTCGTAGATCAGGCTGTCGCGGCCCGGCACCTCGGGCGGCTGGTCCCCGCCCCAGTCGAAGCTGGTATCGGCCACAACGCAGCGCGGCATGGCAAAGGCGCTGTCGCGGCTGTCGAAGGACAGATCGGCCGCCGGGTGGCCGACACGGTAGCCCATCAGCGCGTCGGACCATTTGATCTGGCCGACGATCTGGCGGGCATAGGGGTCAAGAAGCAGCTTGTTGGCGTTGAAGCGGTAGCCGTTGGCGGGGTCATACGGCCCATGGGCGCGCAGACCATAGCGCGCGCCGGGCATCAGCCCTTCGATATGGCCATGCCAGATGTCGCCATCCCGTTCAGGCAGGGCGAGGCGGGCAAGCTCCTTGCGGCCGTCGTCGGAGAAAAGGCAGACCTCGATCTTTGTCGCATTGGCCGAGAAGACGGCGAAATTCACCCCCGCCCCGTCGAATGTCGCGCCCAGGGGCCAGGCGCGCCCGGCGCGCATACGGCGATGGGCGAGGCGGTCGGGCGCCGTCATCGGGCGGGTTGCGTTCACGGCAGAAGGCTCCGGTAAAGGTCGGCATAGCGGGCGGCGGGCGCCTCCCATCCCACCTCTGCCTTCATCGCGCGCTTCATCAAAGAGGTCCAGCCGGAGCGGTCGGCATAGAGCCGCGAAACCTGACGTAATGCGCCCGCGAAGGCGGTTTTGTCGACGGGATGGAAACTGACGCCGGTCGCGGCCCTGGCCGACAGGCTGGCGGGCGTGGCGCCGATCACGGTGTCGTTCAGGCCCCCCGTCGCCGCCACCACGGGGATCGTGCCGTAGCGCAGCCCGTACATCTGCGTCAGCCCGCAGGGCTCGAACCGCGAGGGTACCAAGACCGCGTCGCCGCCGCCGAACATCCGGTGCGCCAGCGCCTCATCATAGCCGATGCGAACGCCGACGCGGCCGGGCCAACGCTCCGCCGCCTGCCGCATCGCGGCTTCAAGCGCCGGGTCGCCCGCGCCAAGGACGGCAAGGCTGCCGCCCGCCGAAATGAACTCGGGCAGAACCTCGGCCAGCAGGTCGATCCCCTTCTGGTCGGTCAGGCGGCTGACGACGATGGCAAGCGGCCCGTCGGCGGGGCTCAGACCGAATTCCGCCGCCAGTGCTGCGCGGTTTTCCGCCTTTCCCTTCAGGGACTTGGCGGAATATGGGATGATCGCCGGATCGCGTTCCGGCGACCAGACCGCAAGGTCCACCCCGTTCAGGATGCCGTGCAGGTCGCGGGCGCGGGACGCGATCACCCCTTCAAGGCCCAGCCCGTAATCCGGGCGCCTCAGCTCTTCGGCATAGGTGGGCGACACGGTGGTGATCGCGTCCGCCGTCACCAGCCCCGCCTTGAGGGTGGAGATGTTGCCGAAATATTCCACCCGGTCGGCGCTGTAGGTCCACCCCGGCAGGCGCAGACCGGCCAGCTTGTCGGCCGGTGCGATGCCCTGAAAGGCGATGTTATGGACCGTCATCACCGTCCTGACCGGCACCTCCGGCCCATAGCGCAGATAGGCGGGCGCAAGGCCCGCCTGCCAGTCATGGGCATGCAGGATCGCGGGCGACCAGCCATCCGTCCCCTGCCCCCGCGCCAGCTCTGCCGCGGCCCAGGAGAGCGCCGCGAAGCGTTCGGCATTGTCGGGGTGATCCCGGCCAGCGTCGGAATATGGCCCGCCCGCGCGGTCGAAAAGGTGCGCGGCGTCAAGCAGCAGGAACATCACCCCGCCGAGCGTCCCCTTCAGCACCCGCGCCTTGCCGCCGAACAGGTCCGCGTCGCGCCAGATCGTCTGCGGCCCCGTCAGCCGGTCGGCCAGACCGCGATAGGCGGGCAGCAGCACGCGCATGTCCCAGCCCTGCCCGGCCAGCGCGGCGGGCAAGGCGCCCGCGACATCGGCCAGCCCGCCGGTCTTGACCAGCGGCACCGCCTCGGACGCGACCGAAAGAACCCGCGCAGCGCCTGCCATGTCCGTCCCTCCTAGCCCAGCGCCGCCGCGCGCCGGTCAAGCATCTCTTGCGTGATAAGGACCACGCCGCCTTCCGTCCGGCGGAACCACTTCGCGTCCTCGGCCGGGTCTTCGCCGACCACCAGCCCCTCGGGGATGATGACGCCGCGGTCGATGACGCAGTTTTTCAACTCCGCCTTCCTGTTGACCTGCACATAAGGCAGAACGACGGCATATTCGAGCGCGGACCAGGAATGCGCCCGGACCCCGGTGAACAGGAGCGAATTGCGCACCTCGGACCCCGAGACGATGCAATCGCCCGAGACGAGCGAGGATATGGCCGAGCCGCGCCGCCCGTCCTCATCATGGATGAACTTCGCGGGCGGGACGATCTCCGCATAGGTCCAGATCGGCCAGGTGTTGTCGTAAAGGTCGAGCTTGGGGATGAAGTCGGTCAGGTCGATATTGGCCTGCCAGAAGGCGTCGATGGTGCCGACATCGCGCCAGTAGGGTTCTTCCTCAAGCCCCGAACGCACGCAGCTTTCGGAAAAGCGATGCGCCATGGCCTTGCCGTTCCTGACGATGTCGGGGATCAGGTCATGGCCGAAATCATGGCTGGAATTGGCATCCTCCGCATCGCGGATCAGCAGATCGCGCAGGAAGGCCCAGTCGAAGACATAGATCCCCATGGAGGCCAGCGTGCTATCGGGATCGCCCGGCATCCCCGGCGGGTCCTTCGGCTTTTCAAGAAAGGCGGTGACGCGGCCCGTCGCGTCGATGTCCATGACGCCGAAGGCGCTTGCCTCCTTGCGCGGCACCGTCAGGCAGCCGATGGTCACGTCCGCGCCGCTCTCGGCATGCTGGCGCAGCATGATCTCGTAATCCATCTTGTAGATGTGGTCCCCGGCAAGGATGATCACATACTTCACGTCATAGCTGTCGACGATGTCGATGTTCTGCGTCACCGCATCGGCGGTGCCGAGATACCATTTCGTTTCATCGACGCGCTGCGAGGCGGGCAGGATGTCGAGGTATTCGTTCCGTTCGGCCCGGAAAAAGCCCCAGCCGCGCTGCATGTGGCGGATGAGGCTATGCGCCTTGTACTGGGTCGCGATGGCCATCTTGCGGATGCCGGAATTCAGCGCGTTCGACAGCGCGAAGTCGATGATCCGCGTCTTGCCGCCGAAATAGACGGCCGGTTTGGCGCGCTTGTCGGTCAGTTCCTTCAGGCGCGAGCCGCGCCCCCCGGCAAGGACAAAGGCCATGGCCTGCGATGACAGGCGCTGGTTCGGTCTTGGCTGCATTCCTTTCCCCCCACTCGGCGCCAGTCAGGGCTGGCGGAACATCACCACGGACAGGGGCGGCAGCACGACGGATGCCGACTGCGCCTGGCTGTGCCATTCCTTCGGTTCGGTCAGGACGGCGCCGAGGTTGCCCCGGTTGCCGCCGCCATAGACCGAGGCATCGGTATTCATGATCTCTTCCCACACCCCCGGCGCGGGAAAGCCGACACGGTAGCCGTGCCGCTCAACGGGCGTGAAATTCGCGGCGATGACGATCATCGGGTCGTCCGGCGCGCCCTTGCGGATGAAGGCGAAGACGGAATTTTCGGCGTCGTCCACCTCAAGCCACTCAAAGCCTTCGGGGCTGGCGTCGCGGACATGCAGCGCCGGATTCAGCCGGTAAAGCAGGTTCAGGTCGCGGATCAGGGTTTGCACGCCCCGATGCGCGGGATCGTCCGCCTGATGCCAGTCAAGGCTCTGATTATGGTTCCACTCCGCCCCTTGCGCGAATTCCTGCCCCATGAAGAGAAGCTTTTTCCCCGGATGCGCCCACATGAACCCGTAATAGGCGCGCAGGTTGGCGAACTTCTCCCAGGCGTCGCCCGGCATCTTGCCCAGCATGGAGCCTTTGCCATGCACCACCTCGTCATGGCTGATCGGCAGGATGAAGTTTTCCGACCAGGCATAAGCCAGGCCGAATGTCATCTGGTTGTGGTGGTATTTGCGGTGGACGGGTTCCTTCTGGATATAGGTCAGCGTGTCGTTCATCCAGCCCATGTTCCACTTGTAGCCGAACCCCAGCCCGCCGGTATCGACGGGCCGCGACACGCCGGGGAAGGAGGTGGATTCCTCCGCCACCGTCATGATGCCGGGGCATTCGCCGTAGCTGATCGTATTGACCTTTTGCAGGAAGGCGATCGCTTCAAGGTTCTCGCGCCCGCCATGGATGTTCGGCACCCACTCGCCTTCCTTGCGCGAATAGTCGCGGTAAAGCATCGAGGCCACGGCATCCACCCGCAGCCCGTCGAGGTGGTATTCCTCAAGCCAGTAAAGCGCATTGGCCATCAGGTAGTTCGACACCTCGGCCCGCCCGTAATTGTAGATCAGCGTGTTCCAGTCGATGTGGAAGCCTTCCTTCGGGTCGGCATGTTCGTAAAGCGCGGTGCCGTCAAAGCGGCCAAGACCGTGCGGGTCGGTCGGGAAATGCCCCGGCACCCAGTCGAAGAGAACGCCCAAGCCCTTGGCATGGGCCGCGTCGATCAGGCCCGCGAATTCCTCTGGTGTGCCGAAACGGATCGTGGGCGCATACATGCCGACCGGCTGATAGCCCCAGGACCCGTCGAAGGGGAATTCCGAGACGGGGAGCAATTCGATATGGGTAAACCCCATCCAGAGCGCGTATTCGACAAGCTCCACCGCCAGTTCGCGGTAGGAGAGCGGGCGCTGGCCGCCCTCGCTCCGCCGCCAGCTTCCCAGATGGACCTCGTAGATCGAAATCGGCGCGTCGGTGGCATGGGTCTGCGCGCGGGTCGCCATCCAGTCGCCATCGGTCCAGCCCTGCCCGCCCGCCTGCCGCACGACCGATCCGGTGCGCGGCGGGTGTTCCGATCCAAAGCCGACCGGGTCCGCTTTCAACGGGCCGACGGCACCGCCCGGCCCGCGTATCTCATACTTGTAGACCGCGCCTTCGGTCACGCCGGGCAGGAAAATCTCCCACACCCCCGTCGCGCCGCGCCGCCGCATCGGGTGGCGGCGGCCATCCCAGGCGTTGAAATCGCCGACCACCGACACCCGTTCGGCATTCGGCGCCCAGACGGCGAAATGCACGCCCCCGGCCCCCTCATGCGTCATCGGATGCGCGCCAAGCTTCGTCCACAACCGGCGGTGATTGCCCTCGCCGATCAGGTATTCGTCCATCTCGCCCAGAACGGGGCCGAACCGATAGGGATCGTCAAAGTCCCAGACGGTGCCATCCTCGGCCTTGGCCCTGAGCGTATAGGGTTTGTCCGCCTTCAGGGGCGCTTCGAAGACCTCACCCGCCGCCGGGTGGCGGGCCATCTCGACCGGCTTTGCCCGGCCCTGCATCAGCCAGAGCCGCGCCACCTGCGGCAGGATCACGCGCAGGGCGTCACCCTGCGGACCCAGCACCGCGAAAGGGTCGCCATGCCGCCCCTCGGCCAGCGCCCGCGCATCGGCATCCGCCAGCCCTGCCTTGGTCCGCTTCGCCATAGCCTCTCCTCTCTACAGAGCCGAGTCGACGCCCCAGATGTCTTCCATGTAACCACGGATCGCCCGGTCGGATGAGAAAAAGCCCATCCGCGCGGTGTTCAGCGCGGCCTTCCGCGTCCAGTCGTCCGCCTCGCGATAGCTGCGGTCCACCTCACCCTGTTCGGCATGGTAGGCGCCGAAGTCCGAGGCGACGAGGAAATAGTCGTGATGCCACATCCGGTCGACGATGCCGTGATAACGGTCGCGCTGGCCGGGGCTGAAACGGCCCTCGGCGATCATCTGAAGGACATCCTGCAAGGGCTGGTTCGCGAGGATCGCGTGGCGGGCGTGTTCGACGTCCTTGCGCCGTTCCTCAACCTCATCCGCCGTCAGGCCGAAGAGGAAGAAGTTTTCCGCCCCGACCTTTTCGCGGATCTCCACATTGGCGCCGTCCAGCGTCCCGATGGTCAGCGCGCCGTTCAGCGACAGTTTCATATTGCCGGTGCCCGACGCCTCTTTCCCGGCGGTGGAGATCTGTTCCGACAGGTCGGCGGCCGGGATCAGGTGTTCGGCCATCGAGACGTTGTAATTCGCTGGATAGACCACCTTCAGCAGGTCGCCCGTCCTGGGGTCGTTGTTGATGACGGCGGCCACGTCATTGATGAGGTGAATGATTTCCTTGGCCACGACATAGCCGGGCGCGGCCTTGCCGCCGAAGATCTTCACCCGCGGCACATGCGGCAGGTTCGGGTTTTCACGGATGAAATGCCATTGCGCGACGGTCTGGAGGATGTTGAGCAACTGGCGCTTGTATTCGTGCAGGCGCTTGACCTGCACGTCGAAAAGCGCGTCCGGGCTGACGCTGATGCCGGTTGTCCGGGCGATCCAGTTGGCCGTCGCCACCTTGTTGGCGCGCTTGGCGCCGGCGAAGGCATCGCGAAAGCCCTTGTCCTCCACATGCGGCTCAAGCCCCGTCAGCCGGTCGAGGTGATCTTCCCACCCCTCCCCGATCGTTTCGGTGATCAGCCCCGACAGCGCCGGGTTCGCCATGCGCAGCCAGCGGCGCGGGGTGACGCCGTTCGTCTCATTCACGATCCGGCCGGGGTGGAGCTTGTTCAGTTCGGGGAACAGCCGTTCCTTGACCAGTTCGGTATGCAGAGCGGAGACGCCGTTGACCCGGTGGGCGGAGATGAAGGCCAGTTCGCCCATCCGCACCTCATGATGCTTCACGATGCCGACGTAATGGGGGCGGTTGGGGAAGCGGCGGCGGTGCAGGCTGTCGATGCGTTCGATGATCTGCATGTGGCGCGGCAGGATGTTGCCGACCAGCCAGGTGGACCAGCGTTCCAGCGCCTCGGGCAGAAGGGTGTGGTTGGTATAGCCAAGGCAGGCCTGCGCGATGTCGAACGCCTCTTCGAACCCGATCCCGTGGGCGTCGGTCAGAAGCCGGATCAGTTCCGGCCCGGCCAGCGCCGGGTGGGTGTCGTTCATCTGGATCGCGACATGGGTCGGCAGCGCCGTCAGGTCGGTATGCGTTTCCAGATAGCGGCGCAGAATGTCCTGGATCGCGGCGGAGGTCAGGAAGAATTCCTGCTTCAGGCGCAGTTCCTTGCCCTGATAGGTCGTATCCTCGGGGTAAAGCACCCGGCTGATGGTGCGGGCCAGCGTCTCCGGCTCTGCCGCCGCGGCGTAGTCGCCCCGGTTGAAGCGCTCAAGATCGAAGGCCTGCGTGGGTTTCGCGCTCCACAGCCGCAGCGTATTGGCCCAACGCCCCTGCCAGCCCACCACCGGCGTGTCATAGGCCGAGGCGATCACGGTTTCGTCCGGCGTCCAGAGCGCACGGCCGTCCTTTTCCGCGACCTCACCCTTGAAGCCGATCGTATAGGCGCTTTCGGGCCGTTCGAATTCCCACGGGTTGCGGGTCTTCAGCCAGTCCTCCGCCGTCTCCACCTGTTGCCCGCCTTCGAAACGCTGGCGGAACAGCCCGTGTTCGTAGCGGATGCCATAGCCGTAGGACGGGCAGCCCACCGTCGCCATGCTTTCCATGTAGCAGGCGGCAAGACGGCCCAGCCCGCCATTGCCCAGCGCCGCGTCCGGCTCCTCCCCCGCCAGCGTCGCGAAGTCCTGCCCCAGATCGGCCAGCACCTCGGCGGCAAGATCGCGCAGGCCGAGGTTGATCGCGGCATCCTCAAGGATGCGGCCGATCAGGAATTCCATCGACAGGTAATAGACCCGCTTGCGGTTTTCGGCCCAGGTGCGGCGGGTGGAGGCGAACCACGGCCCCACGATCCGGTCGCGGATCGCAAACGACAGCGCCATGCGCCAGTCGTAATCCGAGGCATGGCCCGCATCCTTGCCAAGCGTATAGGTCAGATGGCGCAGGATATCGGCGCGAAACGCCTCCTTGCCGGGCCGTTGGGCGGATATGTCTTTCACGTCATGGCTCCGTCCGGGGCCGGATCGTGCGTATCCCGACTGCCCCGGTAACAGGCGGGCAGCGGCTGTCCGGCGCGCTTCATGTTTCCGCTATCATTTCTGCAAGCGCTTTGGAAGTCAAAGATTGGCCCTGGCGGCCGCTGCGACCGAAACGGCAGGGGACTGCCGATGACCCCTTGCGCCCACAATTATGCACCCGCATAATAACCCCACAACCCGGAGGAGACCTTGCCCGATTCCGCCCCCGATACCGACCGCGCCTGGCGGCGCGCGCCCGAGGAGGAGCGGCGCGCCGATCTGATCCGGGCGACCATCGACTGCGTCGCAGATGGCGGCGTGGCGGCGGCGACGGTGCGTGAGGTGGCGGCGCGGGCGGGTGTGTCGAACGGGTTGATCCGGCATCATTTCGACAGCAAGGAGGCGCTGGTGCAGGCGGCCTACCGGGCGTTGATGGACGACATGACCGGCACGGCGGAGGACGCCGCCGGGGACGTTCCCCCGGCCGACCGGCTCGCCCGGTTCATCGCCGCGAACTGCCGCCCGCCGGTCCTTGACGGGCGCAAGCTGTCGGCCTGGGCGGGCTTTATCGGGCCGGTGCGGACCGACCCGGAGATGGCGGCGATCCACAAGGCGGGCTACCTGCGCTTTTGCGGGCTGCTGGAGCCGATGATCGCGCGGGTCTTCCTGACCGAAGGGCGCGCGACCGCCGCCGTTCCCGACCACGCTCGCCAGATCGCGGCGCTGATCGACGGGCTGTGGCTGGAGGGCTGCCTTGCGCCCGACCTCTTTGACGGTGACACGCTCGCCCGCCTCGCGCTGGACGCGGGCGGCCGCATCCTTGGACTGACCCTGACCGAACCGGAGACAGACGCATGACTTTCGCCTCGATCACCGACCGCCTCGCGGGGCTTGGCTCTGGCAAGTGGGAGGTCCATTTCGCCGGGCGCCGCAGGAAGGCGGCGGGCCATGACGTCATCGAACTGACCATCGGGGAACCGGATATCCCCCCCGACCCCGCCCTGCTGGACATCTGCACCGAGGCGATGCGCGCCGGGCGGACGCGCTATTCCAACGGTCAGGGGGAAGAGGCGCTGCTGGACGCGATCGCCGCGAAATACAGCCGCCGGACGGGGCGGACCATCACCACCGATCAGGTCCTTTGTTTCCCCGGCACGCAGACCGCGCTTTACACGGTGATGGCGGGGCTGGTCGAGGGCGGCGATGCGGTCCTGATCCCCGATCCCTATTACGCGACCTATGAAGGCGTCGTGCGCGCAACCGGGGCCACGGTCGTGCCGGTGCCGACATGGGACCGGCACCGTTTCCACCTGCAAGCGGCGGATCTTGAGGCCGCGATCACGCCGGCGACGAAGGTGCTGCTGCTGAACACGCCGCACAACCCCACCGGCGCGGTGCTGAGCGCCGACGAGATTGACGAAATCGGCGCGGTCTGCCGCAAGCATGATCTGTGGATCGTGGCGGATGAGGTGTATGAGGACCTGATCCTTCGGGGCAGCTTCGCCTCGCCCTTCGACCGGGCCGATCTGGCCGAGAGGACCGTCGTCTGTTCGTCGATCTCCAAATCCCACGCGGCGCCGGGGTTCCGGTCGGGCTGGGCCGTGGGGCCGGTGGCGTTCTGCGCAAAGGTGCTGCCGGTGTCAGAGATCATGCTCTTCGGTGGCCAGCCCTTCATCGCCGACATGACCGCCCATGCGCTGACCCACGATATCCCCACCGCCGCGACGATGCGCGCCGCCTATGCCCAGCGCGCGGCGCTGGTCTGCAAGGCGCTGGAGGGAACCCGGTTGAAGCCGCTGTCGCCCGAGGCGGGGATGTTCCTGCTGATCGACGTGCGGGCGACGGGGCTGTCGGGGGACGCCTTCGCCAAGCGGTTGCTGGAAACCGAGGACGTCGCCACCATGCCGGGATCGTCCTTCGGGGCGCAGGCGGAGGGGTTCATCCGCCTCAGCCTGACGGTGCCGGACGGGATATTGGCGGAGGCCTGCGCCCGCATCGCGCGGTTCGCGGCAAAGCAGGGCATCAGGGAGGGTGTGGAATGAAAACGGTTGGCGAGGTTCTTGTCGATCTCTTGCAGGCGCGCGGTGTCGATACCGTCTTTGGCATTCCCGGCGTGCATACGGTGGAGCTTTACCGGGGCCTTGCCGCGTCCGGTATCCGCCATGTCACGCCAAGGCATGAACAATCGGCAGGGTTCATGGCCGATGGCTATGCGCGGGTCTCGGGCAAGCCGGGGGTCTGTTTCCTCATCACCGGGCCGGGCCTGACCAACGCGATCACCGCCATGGCGCAGGCGCGCGCGGATTCGGTGCCGATGCTGGTCATTTCCGGCGTGAACCGGCGCGCGACGCTGGGGCATGAGGGGGGGCATCTGCACGAACTGCCCGATCAGGCGGGGATGATGCGGACCGTCGCGCTTTACACCCATACGCTTCTGAACGGCGCCGACCTGCCCGCCGTCCTCGACCGCGCCTATGCCGCCATGCTGACGGGCCGTCCGGGGCCGGTGCATATCGAGATCCCCATCGACGTGATGTCCGAACGGATCGAGGCACCCGACCGGATCGCCCCACTGCCCGGCCTGCCGGTCCCAGCGGAGGAGGCGCTGACCGGGGCGGCCGCGCTGATCGCCGCCGCGCGCCAGCCGGTGATCCTGGCCGGGGGTGGTGCGAAGGGGGCGGATGCGGAGCTGCGCGCGCTGGCCGCCCATCTCGACGCGCCGGTGGTGACCACCACGAACGGGCGCGGGTTGATGGCGGGCCATCCGCTTGAGGTTCCGGCCTCGCCCAGCCTTGGGGCGGTGCGCGCATTGATCGGGGCGGCGGATGCGGTGATCGCGGTCGGCACGCAGATCGGGCCGACGGATTACGACATGTATGTGGATGGCGAATTCCCGGCGATGACGCGGCTGGTCCGCATCGACGCCGGTCCCTTGCAGGCCACGCGCGGGGCGGTGGCCGAGGCGGTGATCGTGGGCGATGCGGCCTGCGCGCTGGCGGCGCTGTACAGGCGGATCGGCCCGGCGCGTCTGCCCGATGGCGGGGCTGAGCGTGCAAAGGCGGCGCGCGAGGCGGCCTATCAGGGCCTTGGCGCGAAGATGCAGGGCGAGGTTGAGGTGCTGCGGACCATCACCGCGACGCTTCCCGATGCCGCCATCGTCGGCGATTCCACCCAACTCATCTATGCCGGGAACCTTTACGCCGAGATTCCCCGCCCCGGCGCATGGTTCAACGCCGCGACCGGGTTCGGCGCGCTGGGATACGGGCCGCCTGCCGCCATCGGCGCGGCGCTGGCCGATCCCGAGGGGCGCCCGGTGGTCTGCCTTGTTGGCGATGGCGGGTTTCAGTTCTGCCTGTCGGAAATCGGCTCGGCCATGGACGAAGCCGCGCGGGTGATCTTCGTCGTCTGGAACAACCGGGGTTATGGGGAGATCGAAGGCTATATGGTCGATCAGGGCATCACGCCGGTGGGCGTCACCCCCTCTGCCCCCGATTTCGTCGCGGTGGCGCGGGCCTACGGGATGGCGGCAGAGGCAATCGAGGGTACCGGCGATCTGGCCGGGGCGCTGGCGCGGGCCGAGGCCGCCGGGGGGGCGGGGCTGATCGAGATTCGCCTGCCCTGAGGGGGTATTGCCGACGGTTGGAAGGCGGGCATCGCCCGGCCGCGGGTGGGCGTAGGGCGGGTTGTTCGGCAGCGCTTTATGGTGAGGCCCACATCCAACGGCTGTTCGGGGCAAGACGGTGCCGTATCGCCCGCCCGGTGGGGCGGTCGGGCGATGCCCGGCGGCGCGGGACGCGCCTTGGTTCCGGGCAAGGGGGAATGACTGCGAAGGCCTCAAACCCGCCACTCGCCGCGCCGGACCCCGATGGCCGCTTTGTGGTCAGGGCGTGACAGTCGACCCTCGGGGCGCCGATGCAAGATGCCAATGTCCGGGGCGCAGTTGAATGGCATGACGATGTGTCGCCCCACACTTGCATCCCCGCACTTGCACATCGCACCGGAATCCCTAACCTGACCGGACGGTGCCGGGGGCGGAGAGGTCCCCGTGCCGATCCATCTGCCCGCGTTTCCCGGCCGCGCGTCATCGGGCTGTCATGTTTTGACAGCTAGAAGGGCGGCGGCCCCGGAACCTCCGGGGGATGCTGAACACAGGGAGCAGACCATGAAACATGCAAGCCTTTTCGCCGGTGCCGTCGCGGCGGGCGCCTTTGCCCTGCCCGCCTTTGCCCAGACCGAGATCAGCTGGTGGCACGCCATGACCGGCGCCAATGCCGAGGTGGTCCAGAAGATCGCCGACGATTTCAACGCCAGCCAGTCCGACTACAAGGTCGTCCCGGCCTTCAAGGGCACCTATCCCGAAACGCTGAACGCGGGCATCGCCGCCTTCCGCGCCGGGCAGGCGCCCGACATCATTCAGGTCTTCGACGTCGGCACCGGCGTGATGATGGCAGCCGAAGGCGCGGTAAAGCCGGTGGCCGAGGTGTTGCAAGACGCGGGCATGACCTTTGACAAGTCGCAATACCTGCCCGGCATCGTGGCCTATTATTCCAAGCCCGACGGGACGATGCTGTCCTTCCCCTACAACTCGTCCTCGCCCATCACCTATATCAACAAGGACATCTTCGAGAAGGCCGGGCTTGACCCGAACACGCCGCCCAAGACCTGGAACGAGGTCTGGGACATGGCGAAAACCATCAAGGCCTCGGGTGCCGCGCCTTGCGGCTATACCTCCACCTGGCTGACCTGGATTCACCTGGAAAACTTCGCGGCCTGGAACGATGCGGCCTATGCGACGCAGGAAAACGGTCTCGCGCCGGGCGGCGTGCCCGAGCTTCAGATCAACGCGCCGCTTTACGTCAACCATTTCCAGGCGATGGCCGATCTCGCCAAGGACGGGACGTTCAAATATGGCGGCCGCACGTCCGAGGCCAAGCAGATCTTCCTGGCGGGCGAATGCGGTATCATGACGGAAAGCTCCGGCGGTCTGGGCGATATCGTCAAGTCGGGCATGAATTACGGCATCGGCCAGCTGCCCTATGACAGCGACGCGCCCGGCGCGCCGCAGAACACCATCCCCGGCGGCGCGAGCCTTTGGGTCATGGGCGGCAAGTCGGACGAGACCTACAAGGGCATCGCCGCCTTCTTCTCCTACATCTCGCAGACCGATGTGCAGGAATACCTGCACCAGACCTCGGGCTATCTGCCGGTGACGATGGCGGCCTATGAGGCGACCAAGGCCAGCGGATTCTACGACCAGAATCCGGGGCGTGAAACGCCGATCACCCAGATGATGGGCAAGGCGCCGACCGCCAATTCCAAGGGCGTGCGCCTGATCAACCTGCCGCAGATCCGCGACATCGAGAACGAGGAGTTCGAGAAGATGCTGGCGGGCGACCAGAGCGCGCAAGAGGCGCTGGACAATGCCGTCTCGCGCGGCAATGCCGCGATCAAGGAAGCGATGGGCCAGTAAGGTCCATGGCCGCGCCCGGCCCCGTTCGGGCGCGGCCTTTCCTGACATGAACCGCGCCACCTTCCCCCATCGTGTCCTGCCCTGGCTGCTGATCGCGCCGCAGCTTCTGATCTCGCTTGTCTTCTTCTACTGGCCCGCAGTTCAGGCGCTTTGGCAATCGACGCTGCGCGAGGATGCCTTTGGCCTGAAAACCACCTTCGTGGGCCTTGCCAATTTCCGCAAGGTTCTGGCCGATCCGGCCTATCTGAACGCGATTCAGGTGACGGTGGTGTTTTCGATCCTGACCGCGTTTTTCTCCATGGCGGTGGCGCTTTTCCTTGCCGTGCAGGCGGAAAAGGTCGTGCGTGGCAAGGGGTTTTACCGCACCGTCCTGATCTGGCCCTATGCGGTCGCGCCCGCCATCGCGGGGATGCTGTGGCTTTTCATGTTCAACCCGTCTTTCGGCTCGCTCGCCTGGCCCTTGAAGCAGATGGGCATCGACTGGGACCCGCTTCTGAACGGCAAGCAGGCGATGGGGCTTGTGATCGCGGCGGCAAGCTGGAAGCAGATCAGCTACAATTTCCTCTTCTTCGTGGCAGGCCTTCAGGCGATCCCGAAATCGCTGATCGAGGCGGCGGCCATCGACGGGGCGGGCAGTCGGCGGCGGTTCTGGACCATCGTCTTCCCGCTTCTGGCACCGACGAGCTTTTTCCTCTTGGTGGTCAACGGCGTCTATGCCCTCTTTGATACCTTCGGCATCATCCATGCGGTGACCGGCGGCGGCCCCGGCAAGGCGACCGAAACGTTGGTCTACAAGGTCTATAACGACGGTTTCGTGAACCTTCAGCTTGGCTCCTCGGCCGCGCAATCGGTGATCCTGATGGCGATCGTCATCGGCCTGACCGCCTTCCAGTTCCGGTTTATCGAACGGAGGGTGCATTATGGCTGAACATGACATGGTCGGCGCATCGCGGTCGGGGCGGATCGCGGCGCATCTGTTCCTGATCCTCGGCGCGGTCGTGGTGGCCTTTCCGATCTACTATGTCGCGGTCGCATCGACCCATTCGCTGCAAACCATCCTGCGCCCGCCCCTGCCCCTGATCCCCGGACCAGAGGCCTATCAGAACTATCATGAGGCGCTGGCAGGCGGCATCGGGCGCATCGGCGGGGTCAGCGTGGACCGGCTGTTGCTGAACACCACCATCGTGGCGCTGGGGATCGCGGTCGGCAAGATCATCATCTCCATGGCCTCCGCCTATGCCATCGTCTTCTTCCGCTTTCCGCTGCGCATGGCGATGTTCTGGCTGATCTTCATCACGCTTATGCTGCCGGTCGAGGTGCGCATCCTGCCGACCTACAAGGTCATGGTGCAACTTCACCTGATCGACACCTATGCCGGGCTGATCCTGCCGCTGATCGCCTCGGCCACCGCCACGCTGCTGTTTCGCCAGTTCTTCATGACCATCCCGAATGAGCTGCTGGAGGCCGCGCGGGTCGATGGTGCGGGGCCGTGGCGGTTCTTCCGCGACATTCTGCTGCCGCTCTCGGCGACCAATATCGCGGCCTTGTTCGTGATCCTCTTCATCTATGGCTGGACGCAGTACCTTTGGCCGCTTCTGGTCACGAATTCGAATGAGATGAACACCATCGTCATCGCGCTTCGGAAGATGATTTCCTTCGCCGATGCCGATACGCCCTGGCATCTGGTGATGGTCACGGCGGTGCTGGCGATCCTGCCGCCGGTGCTGATCGTCGTCCTGATGCAGCGCTGGTTCGTCAAGGGACTTGTGGAGACCGAGAAGTAATGGCCACCCTATCGCTGAAAGATGTCCGCAAGAGCTATGGCAAGACCGAGGTGATCCATGGCGTCTCCATCGACGTGGAGGACGGGGAATTCGTGGTGATCGTCGGCCCGTCGGGCTGCGGCAAGTCCACGCTTTTGCGCATGGTGGCGGGGCTTGAGGCGATCAGCAGCGGCGTGATCGAGATCGGCGGCACGGTCGTGAACGATCTGGAACCGCGCGCGCGTGACATCGCCATGGTGTTCCAGAACTACGCGCTTTACCCGCATATGACGGTCGCGGACAACATGGGCTATGGGCTGAAGATCGCGGGGCTGCCCAAGGCGGAGCGCGCCGAAAAAGTGCGCCGCGCGGCAGAGATGCTGGACCTTCTGCCCTATCTGGACCGCAAGCCCCGCGCGCTGTCGGGCGGACAGCGGCAGCGGGTGGCGATGGGCCGCGCGCTGGTCCGCGATCCGGCGGCGTTCCTGTTCGACGAACCCCTGTCGAACCTCGACGCCAAGCTGCGCGTCCAGATGCGGCTTCAGATCAAGGAGTTGCAGCGCACCGTCGGCATCACCTCGCTTTACGTCACGCATGATCAGGTCGAGGCGATGACACTGGCCGACCGGCTGATCGTGATGAATGCGGGCGTCGCCGAACAGATCGACACGCCGATGGCGATCTACGACCGGCCCGCGAACACCTTCGTCGCGGGCTTTATCGGGTCGCCCGCGATGAACATCCTGCCCGCGCGGATCAATGCGGCGGGCAATGGCGTGATCCTTGACGGCGGGCCGGAGATCGGGCTGCCGGACCGGCTGCCCGCATCAGTCGGGCCGGGCAAGACGGTGCTGCTGGGCATCCGGCCGGAACACTTCACGCTCAGCCGTGACGGCATGGCGGGCAGTTTCCCGGTCGTGGTTCACGCGGTCGAAACGCTGGGCGCGGATGCCTATGCGCATGGGCGGCTGACGGCGGTCGCGCCCGACAGCCTTGTGGTGCGGGTGCCAGGGCATCTGGACCTGCATCCCGGCCGGCCGATCCATGTCGTCCCGAACCGCGACATGCTGCACCTGTTCGAGCCGGAAACCGGCAAGCGGCTTTGATCACTCCGCCATCGCGGCGGCGTCGATCCCGGTCGGCCTCTTTGCCGGCGGGCGCAGGAACAGCGCCAGCCCCATCGCGATCAGCGTGACGATGAACATGAACTTGAAGTCGTCCACATAGGCCACCATCAGCGCCTGTTTCGTCACCAGCCCGTCAAGCGCGGACAGGGACGTTGGATCGCCCATCACCGCGCCCGGCAGGGCATGGCGCAGCACCGGGTTGTAGGGCGTCATCCCCGCCGACAACTCGGCATGGTTGACTTGCGTGTTATGGACCAGAAGCGCCGAGACGATGGAAATGCCGATGGACGACCCGATGTTGCGCACGAGGCTGAAGAAGGCCGCCGCGTCGGCGCGGAACTTCGGCTCAAGCGTCGCATAGGCCAGCGTGGTCAGCGGCACGAAGACAAGGCCGAGGCCAAGGCCCTGGACCACCCCGCTCCAGACGATCGGCCATTCGTTCATGTCGGGGGTGAAGCCCATCATCATGTAAAGCGAGACCGAGGTCAGGCTGAGGCCGGTCATCACCAGAATGCGCGCATCGACCCGGTGGACCAGCCGCCCGACGGCGATCATGGAAATCATCGTCCCGACCCCGCGCGGGGCCATGACGAAGCCGGTGGTGATGGTCGGATAGCCGAAGATATGCGCCAGCATCGGCGGCAGCAGCGCGAGGCTTGCCAGAAGGATCACGCCGATGATGAAGATGAAGACAAGGGCCGCGGCAAAGTTCTGGTCGGCGAACATGCGCGGATCGACGAAGGGGGCCTTCGAGGACAGGATATGGACGACAAAGACCCAGAAGCCCGACAGCGCCACGGCCAGTTCGATCCACACCTCCCATGAGGCGAACCAGTCCACCTCTCCGCCCCGGTCCAGCATCAGTTGCAGCGCCCCGATACCAAGCGCGAGCATGGCGAAACCGAAGAAATCGAAGCTGCGGCGGCGTTTGGGCAGGCCCGGCAGATAGGCCATGCAGCCCAGAAGGGCGAGGATACCCACCGGCAGGTTGATGAGGAAGACCCAGCGCCAGTTGAAGCTTTCGGTCAGCCAGCCGCCCAGCGTCGGGCCGATGATCGGGCCGACCATGATCCCCGCGCCCCACATCGCCATCGCCTGCCCGTGCCGTTCGCGCGGGTTGATGTCGAGAAGGAAGGTCTGCGACAGCGGCACGATGGCGGCGCCGAAGACGCCCTGCATGAGGCGGAAGAAGACCATCGACGACAGGCTCCACGCCCCTGCGCAGGCGACAGAGGCGGCGACGAAGCCCGCGATGGAGATCAGGAAAAATTCCTTCCGCCCGATGCGGTCGGAAATCCAGCCGGTCAGCGGCGTCATGATCGCCGCCGCGACGATATAGGAGGTCAGCACCCAGTTGATCGTGTCGGGCGAGGCGCCAAGATCGCCCGTCATCGAGGGCAGCGCGACGTTGGCGATGGTGGTGTCCAGCACCTGCATCACGGTCCCGAGCATGATCGAGATCGTGATGAGGCCCTTGTGCGGGATCTTGGTGTGGTCGATCTCGTGATGGTCGGCGGACATCGGCGGGCGGTCCTATTCGGCGGCGGGGACCGTGCCGGCCATCGCGGTGCCGGGTTCGGACTGGGTATCGACGGTGACGCTCGCGCTCATCCCCGTGCGCAAAAGCGGAAGTTCCTCGCCCGCGTCAAGCGTGATGCGGACCGGGATGCGCTGCGTGACCTTCACCCAGTTGCCGGTCGCGTTCTGCGCCGGGATCAGCGAGAACTCCGCCCCCGTCCCGGCGCCGATGGCGGTGACACGGGCCTTGAAGTCGCGGCCGGGATAGGTGTCGAATTCGACCGTCGTCGCCTGCCCGACCTGCATCTGGCCAAGCTGGGTTTCCTTGAAATTCGCGTCGACCCAGGTTTCCCCGGTCTCGACCAGCGCGAAAAGGCCGCTGCCGGGGGTGACGTATTCGCCGACCCGGAAGGAGGCCGCCTGTGCCACGATCCCGTCGGCGGGCGCGGTCACCAGCGTCCGGTCGAGGTTATAGGCCGCCTGATCGCGCGCGGCCAGCGCGGCGAGGACGGCGGGATGGGTTTCGATGTCGATGTCGGCCTTGCCGCCAAGGGCAGCGAGCGCGGCCTGCACCGCCTGATCGGCGGCCGCCTTGCCCTCACGCGCGCTCAGAAGGGCGCGTTCGGCGGCGTCGAGGCCCGAGGCGGTGATGACGCCCTTGTCCGAAAGTGCCTTCTGGCGGTCGTAGTCGGTCTGATAATAGCTCAGGTCGCTTGCCGCCGCGTCGTCCTGCGCCACGGCCTTGGCATAGGCGGCCTGCATCTGCTGCACGTTCAGCCGCGCCGCCGCCAGCGCCGCACTGGCCTGTTCCAGTGCGATCCGGTAGGGTTCGCGATCGACCTGAAACAGCGGATCGCCCGCCTTCACGACGCTGTCGTCATGGACCATGACAGCGGTGACGCGGCCCGAAACCGCGGCGCTGATCGAGACGCGCGCCTGCTGGAGGTTGGCGTTTTCCGTCGTCTCATAACGCCCGCCGGTGAACCAGACATAGCCGCCGCCAAGCGCCAGCATCACCGGCAGCGCCAGCATCAGCGCGAAACGGCGGGCGCGTTTCTTCTTCGGCTCAGGGGCCGCGTCGGCGGGTTGGGCGCCACTTGTCACATCGCTTTTCTTCGTCACCGCGTTCATTCCGCCGCCCCTTTTCGTGCCGCCGCCTCGGCGGCATCGTCCAATTCCATCTGGCCCAGATTGGCCACCACCGTCTCAAGCCCGCGCATCAGAAGCGCGCGTTCCGCCGCGTCCAGCCCGTGAAGCGCGCAGTCATAGACCTCGCCCGCGATGTCGCGAACCTCGGCAAAGGCATCGAGCGCCTTCTGGCTCGGGTGGAGAAGCCGCACCCGGCGGTCGGTCGGGTCGCTGCCGCGTTCCACCCAGCCTGCCTGCTCCATCCGGTCAACAAGGCGCGAGACGGAGATCGGCTCAATCTCAAGCAGTTCCGCGATCCGCGCCTGCGAGGCCGTCTCTTCCCGGATCAGGTGAACCAGAAGCCGCCACTGGGCGGAGGACAGGCCGTGCCGCTGCCCCCGCGCCTCGAACCGCCGCCGCAGAAGGCGCGATGCGTCGTGGAGAAGAAAGCCGAGCGTGTTTGTCTTGATCGTTTTCATAAGCGCCACATAATATAAGCATGCTTACCAATCAAGGGCGAAGCCGGACACGAAGCGTTTATATTTCGGGCGCATGGTCGCGGCGGGTTGCGGCCTGCCCGAATTTCGGGCGAAGCTGGGGAAACCACGATCAAGGGCCGTGAAACGGCCGCGACAGGGAGACAGTCATGCATTCAGCCTATTTGCGGTTCTCACCGCTCATAATCTGCATCGTTCTGGCGCTGGTCTCGGTGGTGGCGCTCTTCTGGACCGACTGGACGCTGATCCCCGCGATTCTTTTCGTCTTTCTGTCGCTTGTCGGGTTTCGCGACATGGCGCAGACCAATCATGCGGTGCTGCGCAACTATCCGGTCCTTGGCCATGTGCGCTATTTCTTCGAACTGATCCGGCCGGAGATTCGCCAATACCTGATCGAGGGCGACGAGGAAGAGGTGCCGTTTTCGCGCGAGGCGCGCGCCATCGTCTACCAGCGCGCCAAGAACGTCGAGGACAAGCGCCCCTTCGGCACCAAGAAACGGGTCTATGACAGCGGCTACCAATGGCTGACCCATTCGATCCGGCCGCGCAAGATCAAGGATAACGACTTTCGCCTGACCATCGGCGGGCCGGATTGCACCCAGCCCTACAGCGCCTCGATCTACAACATCTCGGCGATGAGCTTCGGGGCGCTGTCGGCCAATGCGATCCTGGCGCTGAACAAGGGCGCGAAGCGGGGCAATTTCTACCATGACAGCGGCGAAGGCGGGATCAGCCGCTATCACCGCGAGGGCGGCGGCGACATCGTGTTCGAGCTGGGATCAGGCTATTTCGGCTGCCGCAACCATGACGGCAGCTTCAACGCCGACAAATTCGCCGCCGTCGCCGCCGAGGATCAGGTGAAGATGGTGGAGCTGAAGCTGAGCCAGGGCGCCAAGCCCGGTCAGGGCGGCATGCTGCCCGCCGCCAAGATCACGCCCGAGATCGCCGAGGCGCGCGATGTGCCGATGGGCAAGGACTGCATCTCCCCCGCGTCGCATTCCGCCTTCTCGACCCCGATCGAGATGATGGAATTCATCCAGCACATGCGGGAGCTGGCCAAGGGCAAGCCGGTGGGCTTCAAGCTTTGTATCGGCCACCGGCGCGAATTCATGTGCATCCTGCGCGCGATGCTGGAAACCGGGATCACGCCGGATTTCATCGTCGTGGACGGCAAGGAAGGCGGCACCGGGGCGGCGCCGCTGGAATTTGCCAACCACATGGGGATGCCGCTGGTCGAGGGGCTGACCTTCGCCCATAACGCGCTGCGCGGCGTGGGCTTGCGCGACCGGGTGAAGATCGGCGCCTCGGGCAAGCTGATCCATTCCTTCGACATCGCCAAGGCGCTGGCCCTTGGCGCCGACTGGGCCAATTCGGCGCGCGGTTTCATGTTCGCCATCGGCTGCATCCAGGCGCAGGCCTGCCACACCAACCACTGCCCGACCGGGGTCACGACGCAGGACCCCGACCGCTACCGCGCGCTGGTGGTGCCGGACAAGGCGGAACGGGTCTACAACTTCCACAAGAACACGATGAAGGCGCTTGGCGACATGACCGGCGCGGCGGGTCTGACCCATCCCAGCGATTTCCTGCCCCACCACCTTCTGATGCGCGAAAAGGACCGCGACATGGTCACGGGCGAGGATGTCTATCCCTACATGCCCGAAGGGTTCCTCTTGCGTGAGGATGACGACCGCTTCGGCTATCTCAAGCGCTGGCGGCGGTCGAGTTCGAAAAGCTTCGAACCCTTCGACGGCGGCGTTTAAGGGGCGGCGGTGTCAGGTGGGGCGGATCAGCCCTGCGGGGTCTCGATCCCCAGAAGCTCGGTCCCGCCGAACTGCTTTTCGAAAAGGTCGCGGAAGACGCCGTCCTGCTGAAGCAGCTCCGCCGCCGTCCCGGTTTCGACGATCCGGCCCTGATCCAGCACGACGATGCGGTCGGCTTCGAGGATCGTGGACAGGCGGTGGGCGATGACGATTGAGGTCACGCCCGCGGTCAGATGGCGCAGCGCCTCTTTCACCGCCGCCTCGGACGTCGCGTCGAGCGCGCTTGTCGCCTCATCCAGAAGCAGGATCTCCCCCCGGCGCAGAATGGCGCGGGCGATGGAAAGCCGCTGGCGCTGCCCGCCCGACAGGAAGGCGCCGTTTTCGCCCACCGGCGTGTCATAGCCCTGCGGCAGCGCCAGGATGAACTCATGCGCGTTGGCGGCGCGGGCGGCAGCGAAGACCTCTTCATCCGTGGCATCGGGGCGGCTGACGCGGATGTTCTCGCCCACCGAGGCCGAGAAAAGGAACGTGTCCTGCCCGACGAAGGACATGCGATGGCGCAGGCTGTCGAAGGTGAGACCGGAGATATCCTGCCCGTCGATCAGAACCGCGCCCCCGGTCGGATCGTAAAGCCGCATGACAAGGTTCAGAAGCGTCGACTTGCCGCTGCCCGAGGGGCCGACGAGCGCGGTGGTGACACCGGCCTGGAAGGTGATCGACACATCGCTGAGGACCGGCTGCCCCGCGCCATAGGAAAAGCTGACATCGCGCAATTCCACCGCGCCCGGTCCGGGGACCAGATCGACGGCGTGCGGCGCCTCGGTCAGCGTATCGTCCTGGTCCATCAGCTCATACATCATGCGCACGCCGACCAGGTTGCTTTCGACCGCGACGCGCATCCGCATCAGCCGCTTGGCCGGTTCATAGGCCATCAGAAGCGCGGTGACGAAGGACATGAGCTGACCGGGCGATGTCGGCTCCCCCCCGAAAAGGCCAAGGGCGCTGACCCAGACCACAAGCGCGATGGCAAAGCCCGACAGCGTTTCCATCAGCGGGCTGGTGATCGCCTGAAGCCGCACCACGGCGTTCGACCGACGTTCGACCGCGACGATGGCATCCTCCATCCGGTCGGTCATCGTCGGTTCCATGGAAAAGATCTTGATGACGCGGATGCCCTTCGCGGTTTCCTGCATCACCTTCATGATTTCGCCCAGCGACATCAGTTCCTTGGCGACGATGCCGCGCACCCGCTTCAGGATCGCGCGGATGCCGATCATCGCCAGTGGCCCGACGATGAGGGAAACCATCGACAGCACCGGCTGCTGATAGACCATCACCACGATCAGCCCGACGAGCGTCAGAAGATCGCGCACCAGCGAGGTCACCAATAGGTCGATGAGCGCCCGCGCCCGCTGCGCGCTTTGGGTCACGCGCAGAAGGATGTCGGAACTGTCGGTGACGGTGAAGAAGGACACGCCCTGCTGGATCAGCTTGCGGTAAAGCCGCGACTGGTTCGCCGCGACGATGCGGTTCCCGGCCCGCGCCATCGCGACGGTCTGGATATAGGTCGCGATGCCCTTGCCCGCGAAGATCGCCATGACCAGCACCGCAACCCCCGCGACCCGCGCCCGGTTGCCGCTGTCGGTCAGGGCGTCGATGATCACCTCCATCACCCAGGCGGTCAGCGCCGAGGTGGCGGCGACGGCGACCATGGCGGCGATGCCGATGGCATAGACCCAACCCTGCGAGCGCAGGCCGTCCTTCATCAGCCGCCAGACCAGATTGTCGGCCGGTCTGCCGGTGCGGGCGGGCGCGGCGTCGCGGGAAGAAGTGTCGTTGTGATCGGCCATTCGGTTCGCTTGCCTGTTGGGGCGATGCGCGCTCGTACCAAGCCCGCGGGGTGAAATAAAGGCCGCATGCGCGGGCCGGGCCGGGGATCGTCCGGCCATTAAGCTTCCCTCAAACCTTCCGCGCTAGTGCTGGGGACGGGTAGTTGGGGAAAACTGAGATGGTGGATCACCGGAATGATCGCAAGGCCGCCCAAGCGGCCGAGGGGCTGTGGAGCGAGGCGCTTGACCGCTGGTATAAGCAGGAGCGTGAGCCTCTGCCGCCGCCGGAATGCGAGAATGAATTCGAAGATCAGCGGCCCTTTCCGCCGGGCTGGTGGATATTGCCCGCGATCGTGCTGTCGCTGGCGCTTTGGGGGGTCATCATCTGGATGGCCGTGACCTGAAGCGTTTCGGGTTTTCGCTAAGACAGGAAGTATCAGAGTTCGAACGAAACAAGTTCGAGTTCTGAATCAGCGCAAACCCGAAATGCCAGAGGCGTCAGCGCGCCAGCACCAGATCGGCGCGCAGGCCGCCCAGCCGTTCACTTTCGGTCAGCCGCAGCGTTCCGCCATGGCCGCGCGCGATGTCGGCGGTGATGGCCAGGCCAAGGCCGACCCCGGTGCCAAGGTTTTGGTTGCGCGCCCGGTCGAGCCGGGTGAAGGGGCGCATCGCCTCTTCCCGCCGCTCCTTGGGAATACCCGGCCCGTCATCCTCGACCGAGAAGCGCAGCGCACGATCGCTGATGGCGACCGAAACCTCGGCCCGCGTGCCGTAGCGCACCGCATTGCCGATCAGGTTCGCCAGCGCCCGGCGCACCGCGATTTCCCGCAGGGGCGCCGTGCCTGCCCCCTCGACCGCATGCAGCGACACGTTCTGCCCGCCGCGCCGCGCATCCTCAACCACCGTGCGCAGCAGCGCCACGGGATCGGTCGTCACCGGCGCCTCATCCTGGGCCTCGTCGCGCACGAAGCTGAGGAAGCTGTCAAGCAGCCCCTCCATCTCCGCCGTGTCACGCCGCAAGGCCTCTACCTCCTCATCGGGGTCAAGCATGGAAAGGCCAAGCTTCAGCCGCGTCAGCGGGGTGCGCAGGTCATGGCTGACCCCCGACAGAAGCAGCGTGCGCTGTTCGATCTGGCGTTCGATCCGCGCCCGCATGTCAAGGAAGGCGTTCCCCGCCGCGCGCACCTCGGTCGCGCCGGTCGGGCGGTAGGCGACCACCCTGCCCTTGCCAAAGGCCTCCGCCGCCACGGCCAGCCGCCGGATCGGCCGGATCTGGTTGCGCAGGAAGATAAACGCGATGGTCGTCATCAAAAGCCCCGTGACCAGCATCAGGACCAGCAATTGATGCGGGTTCGAGGCCGAAACCCGCCTGCGCGGCAATTCCACCTGCATGGGTCCATATTCGGTGCCAAGCGTGATGCGCACGGTTTTCAGGTCGTAAAGGTCGATGGCACCGATCGTCGGGAAGGTGCCGCGCAGCGTCGCGATCACCACCCGGCCGCTGAGGTCGTAAAAGACCCGGCTGTCGCCTTCGGCCACGGGCGCGGGCAGCGTCACGGCAAGCGACAAGGGGCCTGCGAATTCCGCCGCCTGCGCCTCTGCCGCCGCAAGGTCGGGCGCGCGGTTCACCCGGTCGAGGATCAGCGCCACGTCCTGCACGACGTTTTCCGTCATCTGCCGCGTCACATCCTCGAAATGGCGCTGGATGAAGGCTATGGACACGACAAGCTGGATCGTCACGATAGGCAGGATCAGGATAAGCGCGGCCCGGCCGTAAAGGCCGCGCGGCATGACATTCTTGATCCAGCGGGACAGCATGGCGGCAGACTAGCCGCCGCAGGGGGCAAGCGGAAGCGCAAGATGGACAGGTCTGACACAGGGGGCGCGGCGGGCAAGGTGCAACGGCCTGAGGACGGGCTGCGGATGGTGCTGGCGGACAACCCCTCACCCATGACCTATCGCGGGACGAATACCTATATCGTCGGCTCCGGCGCCGTCGCCGTGATCGACCCCGGCCCTGACGATGCGCGCCACATGGCGGCGATTCTGGCCGCGTTGCAGCCGGCGGAGCGGATCAGCCATATCCTTGTGACCCATGCCCATCTCGATCATTCGCCGCTGTCGCGCGCCTTGTCGGGCCGGACCGGCGCCCCGGTGCTGGCCTTTGGCGCGGCCGGGGCCGGACGTTCCGCCACCATGGCGGCGCTGGCGGATGCGGGGCATCTGTGCGGCGGCGAGGGCGTCGATACCGGCTTTGCACCGGACATGACGCTGGCCGAGGGCGACACCGTCCGGGGCGGCGACTGGGCGCTTCGCGCGATCCACACGCCGGGGCATTTCGCCAACCACCTCAGCTTCGCGGCCACCCTGCCCGGCGGGCCGGTGATCTTTACCGGCGACCACGTCATGGGCTGGGCCTCCTCGCTCGTCTCGCCGCCCGACGGCGACATGGGCGCCTATTTCCGCAGCCTCGACCGGCTGGTCGGGGAACCGGCGCGGCGCTTCTACCCCGGCCATGGCGACGCAATCCATGACCCGGCGGCACGGATCGCGGAGCTTCGCGCCCACCGCAAGATGCGCGAGGCGCAGATCCTGGCCACCCTTGCCCCCGGCCCCGCCAATGCCGCGACGCTGGCGCGGAGCATCTATGTCGAGACCCCGCCCGCGCTCCTACCCGCCGCCGAACGCAACGTGCTTGCCCATCTTATCGACCTGACGGAACAGGGCCGTGTGACCCACCCCGGCCCCATCGCCCCGGCCACCGAATTCCGCCTGGCGGAGGCCGCGAAAATTTTCTGACCACCCCACTGGACGCCCCCGAAACCGCTTGCTATACGCGCCCCGTGTTCCGGCGTAGCTCAGCGGTAGAGCAGTTGACTGTTAATCAATTGGTCGTAGGTTCGATCCCTACCGCCGGAGCCAAAAATCCCCCAAGGTACTGAGCGCGCGATAAAAGCCCCTCGGGCGTCGCGGCGCCCCGGGCAAAGCCCGTCCGGCGCCGCGGCCGCGTCTAACCCCGCACCGTCCCGTCGCCTGTCACGAGATACTTGAAGCTTGTCAACTGCTCGGCGCCCACCGGGCCGCGTGCATGCAGCTTGCCGGTCGCGATGCCGATCTCGGCGCCCATGCCGAACTCCCCCCCGTCGGCGAACTGGGTGGAGGCGTTGCGCATCAGGATCGCCGAATCGAGCCGTTCGAAGAATCGTGCGGCGGTGGCGTCGTTCTCGGTCAGGATCGCCTCGGTATGCTGCGAGCCGTAGCGGCGGATATGGGCGATGGCGCCGTCCACGCCCTCGACCACCTTCGCCGCGATGATCATGTCCAGGAACTCACGCCCGAAATCCTCCGGCGCCGCCGCGACCGTCCCCGGCACGCCCGAGAGCACCCCCTCGGCCCGCACCTCGACCCCGGCCTTCACCAGATCCTCGATCAGCACGGCCCCGTGCTTCTCCAGAAACGCACGGTCGATCAGCAGGCATTCGGCCGCGCCGCAGATACCGGGCCGCCGGGTCTTGGCGTTCAGGACCACGGCGCGCGCCTTCTCAAGGTCGGCATCGCCATCGGCATAGACGTGGCAGATCCCTTCGAGATGGGCAAAGACCGGCACGCGCGCCTCGGCCTGCACCAGTCCGACAAGGCCCTTGCCGCCGCGCGGCACGATCACGTCGATGAACTCCACCGCCTTCAGCATCTCGCTCACCGCCGCACGGTCGCGGGTCGGCACAAGCTGGATCGCATCCTCGGGCAGCCCGGCGCCGCTGAGCCCTTCGACCAGACAGGCATGGATCGCGCGGGCGGAATGGAAACTCTCCGACCCGCCGCGCAGGATCACCGCATTGCCCGATTTCAGGCACAGCGCCCCGGCATCGGCGGTCACGTTGGGGCGGCTTTCATAGATCACGCCGATGACGCCAAGGGGCGTGCGCACCCGGCGGATATGCAGGCCCGAGGGCCGGTCCCATTCGGCGATGACCTGTCCCACCGGATCGGCCTGCCCGGCCACCGCGCGAAGGCCATCGACGATGCCCCGCAGCCGCGCCTCATCCAGTGTCAGGCGGTCCATCATCGCCGGGCTCAGCCCTTTTTCCCTTCCATAGGCCAGATCCTCGGCATTGGCGGCGATGATCTCCGCCCGCCGCGCCCAGACCGCCTTGGCGGCCACCAGAAGCGCGGCCTCCTTGCGCTCGGCAGGGGCAAAGCCCAGCTCGGCCGCCGCCGCGCGCGCCTTTTCCCCGATCGCCCGCATCAGGCCCGCAATATCGTCAAGATCCTTCACGCCGGCCCCTTTCATTGTGGTCCAAATACTCCCCGCCGGAGGCCCCGGCCGCAAGGCCGGTCCGGTCAGAGCGCCATGTCGTCGCGATGCACCATCGGCCCGCGCCCGGCATAGCCGAGAATGCCCTCGATGTCACCCGACCGCCGCCCGGCGATCGCGCGCGCCTCATCGGCGGTATAGCGGATCAGGCCCACACCCCGTGCCGCCCCGTCGGGGCCAAGGATCGCCACCGCATCGCCGCGGCCGAACTGGCCGGTGACCCCGTTCACCCCGGCGGGCAGAAGCGACTTGCCCCGCGTCAGCGCCGCCACCGCACCGGCATCCAGCGCCAGCTCCCCGCGCGGCTTCATCGCCGCGATCCAGCGCTTGCGCGCCACCTGCGGGTCGCCCTGCGGCAGGAACCAGGTGCAGGCCGCGCCCGCCATCAGCGCGCTCAGCGGCTGTTCGACCGACCCTTCCATGATCGCCATCGCGCAGCCGCCGGACACGGCGGTCTTGGCCGCCATCAGCTTGGTCTTCATCCCGCCCTTGGAGAGGCCCGAGACCGGATCGCCCGCCATCGCCTCGATCTCCGGCGTGATCCGGTCGACAATGTCGAAGCGGCGCGCGGTCGGGTCCTCCTTGGGGTTGGCGGAATAGAACCCGTCCACATCCGAGAGCAGGATCAACTGATCCGCCCCCACGGTCACCGCGATCTGCGCCGCCAGCCGGTCGTTGTCGCCATAGCGGATCTCATCCGTTGCGACGGTGTCATTCTCGTTCACGATCGGCACCACGCCAAGGCCCAGAAGCGTCTGCATCGTCGCGCGGGAATTGAGGTAGCGGCGACGATCCTCGGTATCTTCCAGCGTCACCAGGACCTGCCCGGCGGTCAGGCCATGGGGCGCCAGCGCCTCTTCATAGGCCCGCGCAAGCCGGATCTGGCCGACCGAGGCCGCGGCCTGGCTCTGGTCCAGCGTCAGCGCGCCTTTCGGCAGGCCCAGCACCCCCCGCCCCAGCGCGATGGAGCCGGAGGAGACGAGGATCACGTCGCTGCCGCGCGCCTTGGCGCCCGCCACATCGGCGGCCAGTGCGCGCAGCCAGTCGCCCCGCAAGCCCCCCTTGCCGTTAACCAGCAGGGCCGAGCCGATCTTGACCACCAGCCGCCGCGCCGCGCCGAGGTCGGGGCGCGCCACCGTCAGGGATGCCATGTGCCGCGCGCCTCTTCCTCGGCCGCCTCGGCCCGGTCGCCCGCGATGATCGCGTAAAGCGCGCGGAGAAGCTCCTGCACCCCGGTGCCTGCGACGCCGGAGATCAGGTGGACCGGCCCGCCGCTGGCCTTTTCAAGGCTGCGCTTGCGCGAGGCGAGTGTCCTGGCGTCCAGCGCGTCGATCTTGTTCAGCGCGGTCAGGCGCGGCTTGTCCGCCAGCGCCTCGGAATAGGCCTCAAGCTCTGCCACGATGGTCTTGTAATCCTTGGCGATCGTCGATGACGTGCCATCGACAAGGTGCAGCAGGACCGAACAGCGTTCGACATGACCAAGGAACATGTCGCCCAGCCCCCTGCCCTCGCTTGCGCCCTCGATCAGGCCGGGAATGTCGGCCATGACGAATTCGCGCCCGTCCACGCCCACGACGCCGAGGTTCGGGACCAGCGTGGTAAAGGGATAATCGGCGATCTTCGGCCGTGCGTTCGAAACGGCAGAAAGGAAGGTCGATTTGCCCGCGTTCGGCAGGCCCAGAAGCCCGGCATCCGCGATCAGTTTCAGGCGTAGCCAGATCGTGCGTTCCACCCCCGGCTGGCCGGGATTGGCGCGTGACGGCGCGCGATTGGTGGAGGATTTGAAGCGCAGGTTGCCCCAGCCGCCATTGCCGCCTTCGGCGAGACAAACCCTTTGGCCCACCTCGGTCAGGTCGGCGATCAGCGTTTCCTCATCCTCGTCGATGATCTCGGTCCCGACCGGGACCTTTAGCACGATATCGTCGCCCGACTTGCCGGTGCGCTGGCTGCCCATGCCGGGCTGGCCGTTCTTGGCGAAGAAATGCTGCTGGTAGCGGAAGTCGATCAGCGTGTTCAGCCCCTGAACCGCCTCGACCCAGACCGAGCCGCCATTGCCGCCGTCGCCGCCATCGGGGCCGCCGAATTCGATGAACTTCTCACGCCGGAACGAGGCACAGCCCGCACCGCCGCCGCCCGAGCGGATGTAGACTTTGGCGAGGTCGAGGAATTTCATGTCCGGCGCTTTCCCTGGCTAGAGCCCGTCGCGTTCATTCCCATTCACGCGACACGCTCCAATCCTTTGATTTAGCATGTTCGAGGCGCACAAAACCGGTTCCCACTTTTGTGCAACATGCTCCAAGCCCCCGCGATAGTCGCTGGCGCGGATTTTCGCAAGGGAGAGGCGACGCGGCACCGGACAGCGCGGGGGGCCAGCCCCGTCGTCCATCGGTTCTCGAACCGATGGCGCACCGATGGACGACCCCCGGAGTATTTGCGCCACAATGAAAAGAAAGGGGAGCGGCCGGGGTCCGGCCGCCGCCTCAGGCGATCTTCTTCACATAGGTCCAGGTCGGGACCATGGTGTTGCGCGCGACGGAAAAGGCCTCGGCATCGCCGAGATAGTCGAAGCCGCAATTGGTCAGCACACGGGCCGAGCCGGTATTGTCCTGAAAGACCTCGGCGAAAAGCGTGCGGGCCTTGTGCGGGTTGGCCGCGACCATGGCCGCGACCGCCTCGGAGGCAAGGCCGGTGTTCCAGAAGGCGGGCGCGACCCAGTATTTGATCTCGCTCTGCGCGCGTTCCATATGCGACAGGCTGACCACGCCCAGCACCTCGGCCAGACCATGGGCAGAGCCGTCCATGACCCAGACATCCTCGGGCCGCTTTTCGGTCAGCGAACGGGCGATATAGGCCTCGGTCGCGCCGGGGGGCAAGGGGTGCGGGATCGTGCGCGTGCCTTCGGCAAGGCGCTTGTCGGCGGTATAAAGGCTCATCAGCCCCGCGTCCGAGCGGCGCAGCGGGCGCAGCGTGAAGCGCTCCGCCTCGATCACCGGCTGGGCCAGAATGGCTTCCTGTATCATGCCTTCCCTCCTCCGAAACGCATGGCCCGGCCCGCTGCCGCCCTACCGGCAGGGGATCGGGAAATCTTGACTGCATGTCCGCCGGGGCCCCTTTGGACGCCGCCGTCATACGCTCCTCCTGCGTCTGAAATGGGGCGGCACGATGGCCGGATCAATCCCCTGACGCCCGGACCCGCCGAAATGCGGATCACGTCTGATTGTGCGATGGACCCCATGGTCCGATATCTCCATCCCTGAAAAAGCAAGAGGACCGGCCTTTCAGCCGGTCCCCGCTTACAATCGAATTGTAAAGGTTCGGCTTACTCGGCTGCCTCCGCGACCGGGAGTACCGAAATGAAGGTGCGGCCCTTGAGACCCTTGCGGAAGGTCACGCGGCCCTCGGTCGTCGCAAAGATCGTGTGGTCACGGCCCATGCCGACGCCTTCGCCCGGCCACCAGGTGGTGCCACGCTGGCGCACGATGATCGCGCCCGGCTGGGCAGCCTGCCCGCCGAAGAGTTTCACGCCGAGACGACGGCCCGCGCTGTCGCGGCCGTTGCGGGACGAACCGCCTGCTTTTTTATGTGCCATGGGTCGTTACTCCTTCGTCTTGGCTTCGGCGGTCTTGGCCGGAGCTTTCTTTGCCGGGGCGGCCTTGGCCGCGGGCTTTTTCGCCGGTGCGGCCTTCTTCTCGGCCTTTTCGGCTTTCTTCTCGGCCGGGGCGGTCGCGGTGCTATGCGCGGCGACGCGGGCGGCGGCGGTGCCGATCGCCTCTTTCACGCCCGACTTTTCCGCGCCCGAGGCGAGGATGTCGGTGACGCGCAGCAGGGTCAGCTTCTGGCGGTGGCCACGGGTGCGCTGCGAGGAATGCTTGCGGCGGCGCTTCCAGAAGGTGATGACCTTGTCGGCCTTGATGTCGTCGATGACCTCGGCCTGAACGGCGGCGCCCTTGACGAGCGGCTCACCCAGGACCGGTTTGTCGCCACCGATCATCAGAATCTCGTTGAACTGGACTTTTTCACCAGCGGCGGCGGCGATCAGTTCCACGCGAAGCACATCGCCCGCCTGAACCTTGTATTGCTTGCCACCGGTCTTGAGGACCGCGAACATGGGTCTTTCCTTCTTCTCTGCCGCGCCCTGTGGCCCCGGTTTCAACCGGCGTTTCGGGGATTTCCCGCCTCGGACAGCGCGCCCCCGTCCGGGGGCGATCGTTGAAATTGACAATCCCGGCCGGGCCAGGGACCCGCCGGGATGGGCGCTTATCGGTCAGGCGGGGGGGAAAGTCAAGCGTGGCGCGGGCGACGGCCGAGTGCGTCGCAAATGGCATTGCCCGCGCGCGCGTGCCAGCCCAGACTGGCGGGCATGAGAGATCACAAGGCCTTCCTGTCCGCCCTGTCCCCGGCCACCCGCGCGGCGCTGACCGAGACCAGCAACCTCGCGGGTCTGATCCATCTTGCGGGCCATGTCGCGCTGATCGCGGGGCTTGGCGCGGCGATCGCGGCGCGGGTTCCGTTCTGGTGGGCGCTGTTGCCGGTGCAGGGGATCGCGCTGATCTTCCTGTTCACGCTGGAACATGAATGCACGCATCGCACGCCGTTCCGCGCCCCCGCGCTGAACGATTGGGTCGGGCGGGTTTGCGGGTTCCTCATCCTGCTGCCCTTCGAATGGTTCCGCGCCTTTCACCTTGCCCATCACCGTTTCACCAATATCCCCGGCGAGGACCCGGAGCTTGACAGCGCCAAGCCCGAGACGCTGGCGCAATGGATCGTCCATGTCAGCGGGCTGCCGGTCTGGGGACAGGGGGTGGCGCTGCTGTTCCGCCTTGCCACGGGGCGGGAACGGGCGCGCTATCTGTCCGACCGCGCCCTGCCCCGGATGGTGCGTGAGGCGCGGGCGATGCTGGTGCTATATACGCTCGCGGGCCTGACGCTGATCTGGTCGCCGCTGCTCCTCTGGGTCTGGATCGTGCCGGTGATCCTCGGCCAGCCCTTTCTGCGCCTTTACCTTCTGGCCGAACATGGCGACTGTCCCTTTGTCGCGAACATGTTCGAGAACACGCGCACCACCTTCACCAACCGGATCGTGCGGTTCCTGGCGTGGAACATGCCCTATCACGTCGAACACCATGTCTTTCCGACCGTTCCGTCACACAAGCTGGCCGATCTGCACCGGCTGATGCGGGATGACCTGCGGGTCACGGCCGAGGGCTATGCGGCCTTTACCCGCGATTACCTCGCCCGCAGGCGGTGACGGTCAGTCAAGCGGCGGCGCCCCGCCTTCGGCGGTGCGGTCGGCGATGAAGCGGGCCATGCGGTCGGCGCGTTCCTGCGAACTGGGGGGCGGCACATACTCCGCCAGCACCCGCTGCCAGATTGCCGTCGCGCGTTCGTCCGCCGCCTTCGCGCCTGCCGCCGCCCAGGTGCCGTGATTCGTGAGGTCCGCGACCAGCGGCGCGTAAAAGGCGCGGTCAAATCGCTCCATCGTGTGCGGGGTGGCGAAGAAATGGCCGCCGGGGGCGACATCGGCCAGCGCCTCCCAGGCCAGATCGTCGGGGGTGGAGCCGAGCGGCTGGCAGATCTCGGCGATGATCTGCAATGCCTCGACGTCGTTGATGAACTTCTCATAGCCGAAGGTCAGCCCGCCTTCGAGCCAGCCCGCCGAATGCACGACCAGCGTCGCGTTGGCCATGAGGTTGGCCCAAAGCCCCATGTGATTCTCCCCCGCCCCCTGCATGTCGGCGGCGTTCGAGGCCGACCCGGCGGCCGAGCGCCACGGCAGGCCGACATGGCGCGCCAGTTGCCCGGTGGCGATGGCCATGCGGATATGGGTCGGCGTGCCGAAGGCGGGGGCGCCGGATTTCATGTCGACGTTCGAGGAGAACCCGCCATAGCTGACCGGCGCGCCGGGACGGGCGAGTTGCGCCAGCGTAATCCCCGCCAGGCATTCGGCATGTTGCAGGACCAGCGCGCCTTCGACCGTGACCGGGGCCATGGCGCCCGCAAGGCAGAAAGGGGTGATGATCGACATCTGGCCATGGCGGGCAAAGTCGATGATCCCTTGCGCCATCGGCTTGTCGATCTGGCGCGGAGAGTTGGTGTTGATGACGGTGGTCGACCAGACCTGATTGCGGAACTCCTCCTCCGACAGCCCCATGGCAAGGCGGATCAAGGCAAAGCTGTCCTCCACCTGCCCGCGCCCGCGCGCATAGATGAAAAGCGGCTTGTCGGTCAGGGTCAGCTGGCCCCGCATCATCGCGTAATGGCGCAGATGGGCGGGAATGTCCTGCGGTTCGGCCGAAGGGCCGACCTTGTGGATCACGTCGAAGCTCTGATGCAGCTTCAGCACCTCTTCATAGGTTTCCAGCGATCCGGGACGGCGGCCCCGGATACGGTCGGTCGCGTTGGGGCAGCCGGAGCCGGGCGAAAAGATCAGCGCGCCGTCCTCATAGCTCAGCGCGCGGTCGGGGTTCGCGGCGTTGAGGCGGATGGAGGCCGGGGCGGAGGTCAGCGCCCCGGCCACGATGTCGCGCCCGATGCGGACCATTTCGGTCGCCTCATCGACCCGCGCGCCACCGGCCGCGTAGATCTGCCGCGCCTCGGGCAGCAGGACCTTGAGGCCGAGGTCTTCGAGCAGTTTCAGGGCCATCTCGTGAATGGCGGCGACCGCGTCGGCGGACAGCACCGATTGCGGCGCGAAGGGGTGGCGAAGATGGCGGTAGTTGACGATACGGGCCGGGGCCGCCGCCTTGCGTTCGGCACGGCCGCGGCGGCGGGGAGGGTCTGTTTGCTCTGTCATGGGCGAAGCCTCCCCCGCCGCGCCCCGCCCGTCTTGCCGGTTTGCGACATCGGGGGGCGATCCGAGGGGGGATAGTGGCCGCGTCCCGGACTTGCTCCGGGACCTCCTCTTCCGGCCAGTGGAGGCCCCGGATCGGGTCCGGGGCGGTGGAGCCCCCCGCCCCCTGCGCCCCCATCGAAAGCCGGGCGGCGCCCGACCGCGGGTGGGCGTCGCGACGGTTTGGGATGGCAGTTTATGGTGCGGCCTTGTCTGAGGCCGGATCATCACGGGGACGGTGCCAAAGCGCCCGCCCGGTGGTGCGGTCGGGCGCTGCCCGGCGGCGCGTGCCGCGCCTTGTTCCGGGCGGGGCGACCCGCCCCCCCAACACAGCAAAAAACCCGGACACAACGGTCCGGGTTTTCGTCGTACTCTCAGCCCGGCGGGTTACGCCGCCCTCAGCTGCACCCGCTCGTGCCGCCGCAGGTGTTGCACTTCATGCAGGTACCGTTGCGCACCAGCGTGTAGTTGCCGCATTCGCCGCAGGGGTCGCCCTCATAGCCCTGCATCTTCGCCTTGGTCCGCGCATCCATCGTCACCGTGCCGCTGGCCAGCGCCGTGGCCCCGCTGGCGGCGGCGACCTGCGCGGTGGCCGGGACCAGCGTGTTCAGCGCCGCGATCGGATCGCCCGCCAGCGCCGTGGCCCCGATCCCGCCCTGAAGCACGATCAACTCCTGCGGCAGACGCTTGCGCATGTAGCCGGTCGAGGCGACCTGTTTCAGTACCTCAAGCGACTTCGACGCCGTCCGTTCGCTGGGCTCGGACACATTCGACTGCCCCTCATCCGACCCGCCGCCGAGGTCATCGAAGCTTGCGCCCTGCGGCTTCACATGGGCCAGATCGGTGCGGTCGAGATAGGAAACCGCCAGTTCCCGGAAGATGTAGTCAAGGATCGAGGTCGCCTGCTTGATCGAGTCATTGCCCTGCACCATGCCGGCCGGCTCGAACTTGGTGAAGGTGAAGGCATCGACGAATTCCTCAAGCGGAACACCGTATTGCAGGCCGACGCTCACAGCGATGGCGAAGTTGTTCATCATCGCCCGGAAGCCCGCGCCTTCCTTGTGCATGTCGATGAAGATCTCGCCCAGCGTGCCGTCCTTGTACTCGCCCGTGCGCAGATAGACCTTGTGGCCGCCGACCATCGCCTTCTGGGTATAGCCCTTGCGGCGTTCGGGAAGCTTTTCGCGGTGGCTGCGGACCAGTTCCTTGACGACGATCTTCTCGACGATCTTCTCGGCCAGAACGGCGGCCTTTTCCTGCGCGGATCCGGTGGCGAGGATCTCCTCCGCCTCCTCGTCATCCTCGACCAGCGCGGACGCGAGCGGCTGGCTGAGCTTGGACCCGTCGCGGTAAAGCGCGTTGGCCTTGATGCCGAGGCTCCAGGACAACTCATAGGCCGCCAGCGTCTCCTCGATGGTGGCGTTGTTCGGCATGTTGATCGTCTTGGAGATCGCGCCCGAGATGAAGCTTTGCGCCGCCGCCATCATGGTGATGTGGCTGTCGACCGACAGGAACCGCTTGCCCTTGCGACCGCAGGCATTGGCGCAGTCGAAGACGTTGTAGTGCTTCGGGTCCAGATGCGGCGCGCCTTCCAGCGTCATCGTCCCGCAGACATGGTCGTTCGCGGCCTCGATCTGCGCCCGTGTGAAGCCCAGGTGGCGCAGCAGGTCGAAGGTCGGGTCGGCAAGCTTTTCGGCCGGGATACCAAGGGTTTCGCGGCAGAAGCTTTCCCCCAGCGTCCACTGGTTGAAGACAAAGCGGATGTCGAAGGCCGAGGGCAGCGCCGCCTCGATCTTGTCCAGTTCCGCCTGACCGAAACCATGCCCGATCAGCGCGGTGTGGTTGATCCCGGCACAGTTGCCAAGGCTGGCGTGACCGACGGCATAGGCGATGATTTCCTCGATCTGCGCCGAGCCATAGCCCAGCGTTTCCAGCGCGGCGGGAACCGAGCGGTTGATGATCTTGAAATACCCGCCGCCCGCAAGCTTCTTGAACTTCACCAGCGCGAAGTCCGGCTCGATCCCCGTGGTGTCGCAATCCATCACCAGACCGATGGTGCCGGTCGGCGCGATGACGGTGGCCTGCGCGTTGCGATAGCCGTGCTTTTCGCCCAGGGCCAGCGCCTCATCCCAGGCGGATTTCGCAAGGGAAACAAGGGTCTGGTCGGGGCAGTTCGCGTGATCGAGCGGCACCGGCTTGACCGCCAGATCCTCATACCCCTCCGTCTGCCCATGGGCAGCCGCGCGGTGGTTGCGGATGACGCGCAGCATGTGACCGGCGTTGCGGGCATAGCCGGGGAAGGCGCCCAGTTCACCGGCCATCTCGGCCGAGGTGGCATAGGAAATGCCGGTCATCACGGCGGTCAGCGCGCCGCAAAGCGCCCGGCCTTCGTCCGAATCGTAACCCAGCCCCATGTTCATCAAGAGGCCGCCGATATTGGCATAGCCAAGGCCCAGCGTGCGGTAGTCATAGGATCGCTGCGCGATCTCCTTCGACGGGAACTGCGCCATCAGGACCGAGATTTCCAGCGTCACGGTCCAGAGCCGGGTGGCGTGGACATAGCCTTCGGCATCGAACTGGGCGTTCTTGTAGAAGGTCAGCAGGTTCATCGACGCAAGGTTGCAGGCCGTGTCGTCAAGGAACATGTATTCCGAACAGGGGTTGGAGCCACGGATCTGCCCGTCTTCCGGGCAGGTATGCCAGGCGTTCACGGTGTCGTGGAACTGGATGCCCGGATCGGCGCAGGCCCAGGCGGCGTGGCCGACCTGTTCCCACAGATCGCGCGCCTTGACGGTCTTGGCGATCTTGCCGTCGGTGCGGCGCACCAGTTCCCAGTCGGCATCGTCCTTCACGGCCTTGAGGAAGGCGTCGGTCACCCGGACGGAGTTGTTCGAGTTCTGGCCGGAGACCGACGCATAGGCTTCACTGTCCCAATCGGTGTCATAGGTCGGGAATTCGATGCTCCCGTAGCCTTGTTTCGCGTAATCCAGCACGCGCTTGACGTAGGTTTCCGGGATCATCGCCTTCTTGGCGCCCCGGATCGCGGTTTTCAGCGCCTCGTTCTTCGCCGGATCGACCGCATCCTCGGTGGAGCCGTCCCACTGACGGATCGCCGCGAAGATCTCGTTGAGCTGCTTTTCGTGGCTCTTGGAGCCCGCGACGAGGCTTGCGACCTTCTGCTCCTCGATGACCTTCCAGTTGATGAAGGATTCGATATCGGGGTGATCCATGTCGCAGATCACCATCTTCGCCGCGCGGCGCGTGGTGCCGCCCGACTTGATCGCGCCCGCCGCGCGGTCGCCGATCTTGAGGAACCCCATCAATCCGCTGGACTTGCCGCCGCCCGACAGCGCCTCCCCCTCACCCCGGAGCGAGGAGAAGTTGGTGCCTGTGCCGGAGCCGTATTTGAACAACCGCGCCTCACGCACCCAAAGGTCCATGATGCCGCCTTCGTTCACCAGATCGTCCGAGACCGACTGGATGAAGCAGGCATGGGGCTGTGGGTGTTCGTAGGCGGAGTTCGACCGGGTCAGCTTGCCCGTGGTGTGATCGACATAGAAATGACCCTGACCGGGGCCGTCGATGCCATAGGCCCAGTGCAGGCCGGTGTTGAACCACTGGGGGGAGTTCGGCGCGGCCATCTGTTCGGCCAGCATGAAGCGCATTTCGTCGTAATAGGCCTGTGCGTCGGCCTCGGTGGTGAAATAGCCACCTTTCCAGCCCCAATAGGCCCAGGCCCCCGCCAGACGGTCGAAGACCTGCTTGGCCGAGGATTCGCCCACGATCTGTTCGTCGGCGGGCAGATCGGCCAGCGCCTTGTCATCGGCGACGGAACGCCAGAGGAATTCCGGGACGCCCTTTTCCCTGACCTTCTTCAGCCGCGCGGGAACGCCGGCCTTGCGGAAATACTTCTGTGCCAGCACGTCGGACGCGACCTGGCTCCAGCCCTCCGGCACCTCGACGCTGTCGTTGCGGAAGACGATCTTGCCATCGGGATTGCGGATCTCCGACGTGGTGGTCCCGAAGGCGATGCCCGCATAGGCGTCCTGCCCGGCTTCGGTGAATTTCCGTTCGATCTTCATCTGCCCCATCCTTGTCCAGTTTTGCGCGGCGCACCCTTTGGGGGCGTCTTGCCGCCGTGGTGCCGATGGGATCAGGCGGCAACACGTCACCTCCGCGGCAGATGCGCCTGCCACGTCCGGGCCGCTTTGGGCGCGGCCTTTGAATGAGATTGTGTTGCCGCCGGACCATCCACTAAATGTTGTGGCGTCTCCGTCAGCCCATACAAACTGACGTATCCAGAGGGGGCAGGTCAACAGATTTTTCACACATTTGAGAGGTCTTTTCGGGTTGACCCCGACATGTCCACAGGGGCGTCGCGGGGGGATGTGATTCACCATCAGGGCGCGGTCCGGCTGTCCGGGCGGGGAAAGCGTTTGTCTACGGGAGGTTGGCACGAAAACCTGTGCGACCGGGTGAATTGGCGGAGCCGGAAGGGCCGCGACGGCCGGTCGCGGCGAGGGGGTGGCATGGCAACAACACCTGCCATCGCGCGATGCCGAAGGCGAAGCGGGGAGCCGTCCCGGACCTGATCCGGGACCTCTTCGCCCAGTGGCGGGGGTCCCGGATCGAGTCCGGGACGTGGGCCGCCTGATGCCCCTGCCGTGCCTTCGCCGCGCCTCGCCGGGCGGGTGGCGGCGTTTCAACGGCAGTGGAGATGGAGGGCGAGAAGGCCCGTGCCTTGGCGTCCCGGACCTGATCCGGGACCTCTTCTTCCGGTGGCGGGGGTCCCGGATCGAGTCCGGGACGTGGGCCGCCTGATGCCCTCGACCCGCGCCGCCGCGCATCGCCGGGCCACCCCCAGGCCCGGCGATTTGGCCGATGTCCCGCGAAACACCGATGTCGGAGGGTGCTGGCTGGCATAAAGCGTGATGCGGCAAGGTCGGATCGCCGCGCCGTGGCCCTGCGTCGCGCGTGCCTCACCGGGCCGGAACAAGGGGCCTTGGCCCCGCCGGGCCAGCGGCCGACCGCCCGCACGGGCGGCCGCTTTTGCAACGCAGCGTGCCGAACAGACGTCGGATGAGGGCGGCACCATAAAGCGTGTCCCCACACCCCGCGCGGCGGCCCCCCGCGGTCGTCCGCCGGCCCGGCTTTCTACGAACGTTGAAAAGAAGTGGTCGGGGCGAGAAGATTCGAACTTCCGACCTACGGTACCCAAAACCGTCGCGCTACCAGGCTGCGCTACGCCCCGATCAGCGATGTCCTTAGCGGCGAACGCGGCGCAGGGAAAGGGCTAAGGCGCCGTGCAGGGCCAAAGCGCGCCGGATTGGTCAAGCGCGGGGTGGCGCAGGACCGCCCCCTCGCCCAGACCCAGCCGCGCGGCAAGGCCGCCGCCGATCTCAAGCACCATCAGCGTGTCATCGGGGCCGGGAATCGGTGTCAGGTCGCCCGGCACCGCCTTGGCATGGACCCGCCCCACCCGTCCGTCCGCGCCGATAAAGATCATGTCGAGCGGGATCAGCGTGTTCTTCATCCAGAAGGCCACCGGCTGCGGATGGTCGTAGACGAAGAGCATCCCCGAGGACGCGGGCAGCTTTTCGCGAAACATCAGCCCCTCGGCCCGTTCCGCCACATCGTCCGCCACCTCGACCGCGAATCGCGCCGCCCCGCCGTCCCAGCGGAACTCGGCCTGCGTCTCGGAACAGGCACCGAAGGCCGCCGTCGCGCCAAGGCAGGCGACGACAGCAAGGGCCGCGCGGGCGCCTGTCACTTGCCGTCCCGCAGGGCGGCGTCCCAGGCGGTCACCTGCGCCGCCATGCGGCCGCGCTTGCCCTCGATCACCCGCAGGCACACCGCCTCACCGGGTTGCAGATCGGCAAAGCCCGACCGGCGCAGCACCTCGATATGGATGAAGACATCCTCGGGGCGGCCGTAAACGTTTGCAAAACCAAAGCCCTTGACCTTGTCGAACCACTTGACGCGGGCCGGTTCCAGCGGAAGTGCCGCGATCGTGGCCGCGTCGCTGTCGCCCAGATCCTCGATCGGGGCCGCCTCTTCGGTGTCGGGTGGCAGGATCTCAAGCACTTCGACCGCCTGCGCGCCGCGCTGGGTCTGCTGCACGATCACGCGAATGCGCGCATTGTCGGCAACCGATCCCTGCCCGAAATTGCGCAGCACATTGGCGTGCAGAAGGATGTCACCCCCGCCTTCCTCGGCGACGATGAACCCAAAGCCCTTGGCTGGATCGAACCATTTCACGCGACCGATCAACTCGTGCTGGTTCGGATGTGTATCCGTCATAGTCTCGTATTCCCATCCGCCAGGGCGTCCGGCCAGGACCGTCGCCGCCAGTGGTTCAATTCCCTATCTCGTGGAGCCCCCGTTCCACAGTCTGCACACTCATACATCACGGATTAAGCCGTGTGATCGACCAGTCCCCCTCCAGCGTCTCGCGACTCCAGCGGAACCTGTCGTGCAATCTGAACGCGCCGTCAGCCCAGAACTCCATCTCAAGCGGCCTGAGCCGAATCCCTCCCCAGAAGGGGGGGCGCTTCGGCGCCGGACCAAGCGTCCCGGTGACACGGGCAACCTCGGCAATCAACCTGGTACGCGACGTCAGGGGTTCGGATTGACGTGACGCCCATGCTCCGAGCCTGCTTTGCAGCGACCGAGACGCGAAGTAGGCATCCGCCTTGCTCCCGTCTTCTCGACTGGTAACCCCACGCACACGGATCTGACGACGCAAACTCTTCCAATGCATAACAAAGGCTGCCTTGCCAGCCGCCTCGATCTCGCGCGCCTTCACCGACCCGTAATTTGTGTAAAAGAGAAAAGCGTCCTGCTCAATCTCTTTCAGCAGGACCATGCGCGCATTCGGCATGCCCTTTAGGTCAGTTGTCGCCAGTGCGATGGCATTGGGATCGTTGATTTCCGTCTTTTCCGCCTCTGTCAGCCAGGCCCGCGCGATGCTGAACGGGTCGTCCCCGGCGAAAATCCCTGTGCGTTCGGCCACGAACGGCCCTCCTGACTTTTGCACACGCCCCGATAGAGCGCACCCCGGACCACCCATCCCGTCGCGATAACCGATTCCCCGCCAATCGCTCGGTGCCGGAGGGGCGCGGTCCACTTGATGCTCCCCCGAACTTCGCCTAATGCTTCCCGCACTCGGGAAAATCGGACGCGGGGACAGATATGGCAACCAAATTGATGGCGGGCAAGCGCGGCCTTATCATGGGACTGGCGAACGACAAGTCGATCGCCTGGGGCATCGCCAAGGCGCTGGCCGCCGAGGGGGCCGATATCGCGCTCTCCTACCAGGGTGAGGCGCTGAAAAAGCGCGTCGAACCGCTTGCGGCCGAGATCGGATCGACGCTGATCGTGGAATGCGACGTGGCCGACGAAGGCTCGCTCGACACGCTTTTCGCGACGCTGAAGGAAACGTGGGGCAAGATCGACTTTCTGGTCCATGCCATCGGTTTTTCCGACAAGGGCGAACTGCGCGGCCGTTACGTCGAAACCTCGCCCGAGAATTTCCGCATGACGATGGACATCTCGGTCTATTCCTTCACCGCCGTCTGCCGCCGGGCCGCCGCGATGATGCCCGATGGCGGGTCGCTGCTGACGCTGACCTATTACGGGGCCGAACGGGTCATGCCGCATTACAACGTCATGGGCGTGGCCAAGGCCGCGCTTGAGGCCTCGGTGCGCTATATCGCCGAGGATCTCGGCAAAGACGGCATCCGCTGCAACGCGATCTCCGCCGGGCCGATCAAAACGCTTGCCGCCAGCGGCATCGGGGATTTCCGCTATATCCTGAAGTGGAATGAGCTGAATTCGCCGCTGCGCCGCAACGTCCATCAGGATGAGGTCGGCAAATCGGCGCTTTACCTGCTGTCCGATCTGGGATCGGGCGTGACGGGGGAAACCCATCACGTCGATGCCGGCTATCACATCGTGGGCATGAAGGCCGTGGACGCGCCGGATATCGACGTCGTCACGGGGCGCAACGGCAAGGAATGACGCCATGAATGACCGGCTGCCGCATGAGAAGGGGTTTCACGTCTCCTGGGACCAGATCCATCGCGACAGCCGGGCGCTGGCCTGGCGGCTGGATGGCCACGGGCCGGATGACGGCAACTGGCGCGCCATCGTCGCGATCACGCGCGGCGGGCTGGTCCCGGCGATGATCGTCAGCCGCGAGCTGGACATCCGCGTCGTCGATACGATCAGCGTGAAAAGCTATTCCCATCAAAGCCGGGGCGAGGCGAAGGTCACCAAAAGCCCGCAGGCCGATCTGATGGGCGATGGTGAGGGGATTCTGGTCATCGACGACCTCGTCGATACCGGCAAGACGCTGGAACTGGTCCACAAGCTTTACCCCAAGGCGCATTTCGCCACCGTTTACGCGAAACCCTCCGGGCGGCCGATGGTCAACACCTATGTCACCGAAGTCAGCCAGGACACCTGGATCTTCTTCCCCTGGGACATGGCGCTGCAATACGTCCAGCCCTATCGCGGCGCGGACTGACGGCCGATGCGGCGGCGCGGCTGGGCGGAGTTTCTGCACGACGCCTTCGAACTGGGCATCATCGCCAAGGCCGTCTTCGCGACGGTCGAGACGCTGACCGGCGTCTTCCTCTTCTTCCTCAGCGCCAATTGGGTCCACGCCGCCGCGCGCTGGATGACGGCGGGGGAGTTGGGGGAGGACCCGGCCGACTGGCTCAGCGGCAAGATCATGGCGCTGGCCATGGCCTACAACGTCAGCACGCAGCATTTCTGGGCGGTCTATCTGATCGGCCACGGGCTTATCAAACTCGCCGCCGTGGGGGCGCTGATCATGGGCTATCGCTGGGCCTATCCGCTGTCGATCCTTGTCCTTTGCGGCTTCATCGTCTGGCAGGTGCAGAAGTTTCTGGTGACCCAGTCGCTGCTGATGGCGGGGCTGACGGTGTTCGACCTGATCGTGATCTGGCTGATCTGGCACGAGTGGCGGAGCCTGCCGAAAGCCGCCTGACCCGCTTGCGCCGCGCGCGCCCCTCGCTACAGTAGGCCCCGATCCCTGCGACGGAGCGCCCGATGACCCTGCCCCTTGCCCCCCGGATGGAAGCGACCGAGGCGCCCCCGGTGATGGAGGCGCGGCGCTGGCTTGAAGGCGTGGTCTTTCCGCCGGATCGTCCGCTTATCAACGTCAGTCAAGCCGCCCCGATGGAGGCGCCGCCCGAAGGGTTGCGGCAGGCCCTGGCCGAGGCGGCGCTGAACGATCCCGCCGCCCATCTTTACGGCCCGGTTCTGGGCCTGCCCGCACTGCGCGAGGAAATCGCGGCAAGGTGGTCGGTCGCTTATGGTGGAAGTATCGCGGCCGGGGAGGTCGCGGTCACGCAGGGCTGCAATCAGGCCTTCTGCGCGGCGATGGCCACCATCGCTGCCACGGGGGATGAGGTCATCCTGCCAACGCCTTGGTATTTCAACCATAAAATGTGGCTCGACATGCAGGGGATCGCCGCCGTGCCGCTGCCCTGCGGCGCGGACCTGATCCCGTCCGCCGAGGCGGCAGAGATGCTGATCACGCCGCGCACCAAGGCCATCGTCCTTGTCACACCGAACAACCCCGGCGGCGTCGAATACCCGGCCGACACCGTCCGCGCCTTCTATGACCTTGCCCGGCGCCGGGGCCTTGCTCTGGTCCTTGACGAGACCTACCGCGATTTCGACAGCCGCAGCGCCGCGCCGCATGACCTGTTCGCCGATCCCGACTGGCGCGGTGTGCTGGTCCACCTTTATTCCTTCTCAAAGGCGTTCCGCCTGACCGGCCACCGCGTCGGCGCCATGATCGCCGATGCAAGGCGGCTGGCAGAGGTGGAGAAATTCCTCGACACCGTTGCCATCTGCCCCAACCAGCTTGGCCAGACCGGCGCGCTCTGGGGGCTGCGCAACCTTGGCCAGTGGGTCGCGGGGGAGCGGGCCGAAATCCTTGCCCGCCGCGCCGCGCTGGAAGCGGGGTTCGCCAACCTCCCCGGCTGGCGGCTGATGGGTTGCGGGGCGTTCTTCGCCTATGCCGAACACCCCTTCCCCCTGCCCGCGCCCGAGCTTGCCCGCCGTCTGGTGGCCGAGGCGGGCGTCCTTTTGCTGCCCGGCACCATGTTCCGGCCCAAGGACGACCCGGCAGGCGCGCGCGAATTGCGCATCGCCTTTGCCAATATCGGGACCGCTGGAATCGCCGAATTGATCGACCGTCTGGCCGCCTTTCGGCCGTGAACCCGCGCGCGGCCTTGCCCAACCCCCGGACCTGACCTAAACACCCCTGAAAACCTGACCCTTGGGAGGGCAAAGCCGATGTCGACCCCGCTGCGCGCCAAGAAGCGCGGTAACACGATCATCTGGATCCTGATGGCGATGCTCATCCTCGGGCTCGGCGGCTTTGGGGCGCGCAACTTCGGCGCCTCCAACGCCGCCATCGGCAGCGTCGGCGACCGGGAGATTGCCATGCGCGACTATGCCCGCGCCGTCAGCCGCGAGATGCAGGCAGCCTCGGCCCAGCTTCAGCAGCCGGTGAATTTCGAGACCGCCCAGCAGCTTGGCCTTGACCGCAATGTGCTGTCACGGCTTCTGGCCTCGGCGGCGCTGGAAGGCGAAGCGGCGCGGCTTGGCGTTTCCGTCGGCGATGCGGCGGTGCGCGACCGGCTTGTCACCTTCCCGGCCTTTCAGGGCCTTGATGGCAAGTTCGACCGCGATGCCTACAAGCTTGCCCTGCAACAGGAAGGGCTGAGCGAGGCGGAGTTCGAGGCGAAGATCCGCGACGAAACCGCCCGCACCGTGATTCAGGACGCCGCCGTCAGCGCGACCGCCTCGCCCGCCATGCTTGACGACATGATCACAGCCTGGGCGACCGAAACGCGCAGCTTCACGCTGGCCGAGCTTTTGCCCTCGGACCTGCCCGCGCCCGTCGCGGTCCCGGATGAGGCAGAGATCAAGACCTATTTCGAGGCCCACCCGGCCCCCTATACCAAGCCCGAGACGCGCAACATCACCTATGTCTGGCTGTCGCCCGAAATGGTGGTCGGCAAGGTCACGCTGGACGACGCGGCGCTGCAACAGGCCTATCAGGCACGGATCGACGACTATGTGACGCCCGAACGGCGGCTGGTGGAAAAGCTGGTCTACCCGGATGAGGCGACGGCGACAGCCGCCAAGGCACGCTTCGATGCCGGGGAAATCGACTTCTCGGGCCTTGCCAGGGAACGCGGGCTGGAGCTTGCCGATGTGGACCTTGGCGATGTGGGCAAAGAGGATCTGGGGGCTGCGGGCGATGCCGTCTTTGCCCTGACCGCGCCCGGCGTCGTCGGCCCGATCGAGACCGATTTCGGCCCCGCGCTTTACGCCATGAACGGCATTCTCGACGCCCAGACCGTGACCTTCGACGAGGCGCGCGAGGAACTTGCGGCCGAGGCCTCTCTCGATCAGGCGCGGCGCATGATCGCGGATGAGAGCAACCATCTCGAAGACCTGCTCGCCACCGGGGCGACGCTGGAAGATGTCGCCAAGGAAACCGACATGGAGCTGGCGACCATGGCCTTCGACACGGCCAGCGAAGAGGGCATCGCCGCCTACCCCGCCTTCCGCGATGCCGCGCAGGCCGCGACGGCCGAGGACTTTCCGCAACTGGTCCCGCTGGACGATGGCGGCGTCTTCGCGCTGCGCCTCGACAGCATCGACCCGCCCGCTGTCCGCCCGCTGGAGGAGGTCCGCGATCAGGTGATCGCCGACTGGACGCGGGATCAGACGCAGGCAGAGCTGAAGAAGATGGCCGACGACATCGCCGCAGCCTCGACCGACCCGGAGGCGCTTCAGGCCTCGGGCCTTGTCGTCACGCGCTATGACGATTTCGCGCGCGGCGGTTTCATCGACCGGACCCCGCCCGAGGTGGTGCAGCGGGCCTTCACCATGGCCGATGGCGCGACCGCCGCCGTGGAGGCGCAGGGCCGCGTCTTCCTGATCGCGCTTCGCGCCGTCAACGCCGCCGACCCGACCGCGCCCGAGGTGGTGCAATTGCGCGGACAGGTGGCGACCCAGATGTCGCAATCCATCGCGCAGGACATGTTCCAGCTTTACACCGAGGCGGTCGAGGCCCGCGCGGGCATCAAGCTGGACCAGAACGCCATCGCCGCCGTCAACGCGCAGTTGAACTGACCATGGCTCTGACCCCCACCTTCGCGGAGTTCGAGGCAGGCTTTGCCGCCGGGCGCAACCAGCTTGTCTATACGCGGCTGGCCGCCGATCTCGACACGCCCGTGTCGCTGATGCTGAAACTGGCCGAGGCCCAACCGATGAGCTTCATGCTCGAATCGGTCACCGGGGGCGAGGTGCGCGGGCGCTATTCCGTCATCGGGATGAAGCCCGATGTGATCTGGGATTGCCACGGCACGACAAGCCGGATCAACCGCCAGGCGCGGTTCGACGCCGATGCTTTCGAGCCGTTGTCGGGCCATCCGCTGGACACGCTGCGCGCGCTGATCGCCGAAAGCCGGATCGACATGCCCGAAGGGATACCGGCCATCGCGGCGGGGCTTTTCGGCTATCTCGGCTATGACATGATCCGGCTGGTCGAACACCTGCCGAACGTCAACCCCGACCCGATCGGCGCCCCCGACGCGGTGCTGATGCGCCCGACCATCATCGCCGTTCTCGATGGCGTGAAGGGCGAGGTCACCGTCTGTTCCCCCGCCTGGGCCAATTCCGGCCTGTCGGCACGCGCCGCCTATGCGCAGGCCGCCGAGCGGGTGATGGACGCGGTCCGCGATCTGGAACGCGCACCCGCCGGTGAAAGCCGGTCGCTGGGCGATCTGGCGACGGTGGGCGAATTGCGGTCGAACTTCAGCCATGACGCCTACAAGGCCGCCGTGGAAAAGGCCAAGGACTATATCCGCGCGGGCGACATCTTTCAGGTCGTCCCCTCGCAGCGCTGGACCGCCGATTTCGCCCTGCCGCCCTTCGCGCTCTACCGCTCGCTCCGGCGCACCAACCCCTCGCCCTTCCTGACCTTCTTCAACTTCGGCGATTTCCACATCGTCGGCGCCAGCCCCGAGATTCTGGTGCGGGTGCGCGATGGCGAGGTCACGATCCGCCCCATCGCAGGCACCCGCCCGCGCGGCGCGACGCCGGAGGAAGACCGCGCCTATGAGGCCGATCTGCTGGCCGACAAGAAGGAACTGGCCGAACACCTCATGCTGCTCGACCTCGGGCGCAACGACGTGGGGCGGGTGGCCAGGATCGGCACCGTCCACCCGACCGAGAAGTTCATCATCGAGCGCTATTCCCACGTCATGCACATCGTCTCGAACGTGGTGGGGGAAATCCGCGAGGATGAGGATGCGCTGTCGGCCCTTCTGGCCGGTCTGCCCGCAGGCACCGTCTCTGGCGCGCCCAAGGTCCGCGCGATGGAGATCATCGACGAGCTGGAACCCGAAAAGCGCGGCATCTATGGCGGCGGCGTCGGCTATTTCGCCGCCAATGGCGAGATGGATTTCTGCATCGCGCTGAGGACAGCGGTGGTGAAGGACGGCAAGCTTTACATCCAGGCCGGGGGCGGCGTCGTCTATGACAGCGACCCCGAGGCGGAATGGCAGGAAACCGTCAACAAATCCAAGGCGCTGAAAGCGGCGGCCGAGGATGCCGGCCGCTTCGTCCGGCGCGGGAACTGACGCTTAAGGCGTGATCGGCACCAGCCCGGCCAGCGCGCGCCAGCGCGGGGCGCGGTCGGTGACGTGCTGCCGCCCGGTGGCGACTGACAGGCCGAAATCGATGAAATAGAGCAGGTCCTGCGCCACCCAGCCCCGATCGTCCATGAAGGTGACCTTGACCGGGATCGTGCGATAGGTGCAGCCCGATAGCTGCCGCTCCCCCTCGCGGCCGAAGACATAGGCGGCGGTCTCGGCGGTCTCGGACCCGTCGGGCCAGTGCGTCACCGCCGTCCCGACCCAGACCGCGCCGCTTTCGGGCCGGGCGAGCGGGTGGTCGTCGGTGGCATATCCATAGCGAAGCGTCCGGTCGGGATCGGTTCCGCCATCCGCGTCCCGCGCCGCCACGGTCAGGTCGTAGACCCCATAAAGGCTGGTGAAGACCAGCCCCTCGCCCGCGCCCCCGGCGGCGGGTTCGAAGACCTCCACCTGGCCGTCCGGCAGAAGGCGATAGTCCACCACCCCGCCATCGGCATATTCGGCGCGGACCCCGGTATCGCCCGGCACCGGGCAATCGGCCGCGACGGCGGCGACCGGCGCAAGCGACAGCCAAAGCGACGCCAGCGCGCCCGCAAGCCGGTCAGCAGCGATAGGCAACGGCATGTACCTCATAGACCGTGACGCCGGGCGCGGCGTCGAAGATGATCGCATTCGCGCCCGCATCCTGCGCATCCGCGCGGACCTGATTGCGCGCATAATCGACCCCCTTGGCCGCGAACGGCCCGAAGACCGGCGGCTTGACCCGGAAATCGCTGACATAGGTGCATTGCGCGGCCTCGGCCGCCGTGATGTCACGCACCCCCGGCGTCGAGACAAAGCCCGGCGCGGGCGCACAGGCCCAAAGCGCTGCAAGCAGCGGCACAGCAAGAAACGGTTTCGCGATCATCACCCGGCCCTTCATCCCTTGAATGTGGCCCGGTTCCCCCTCCGCTTCAAGGGCTATAGCATTTCAGGCCCGAACCTCGCCCGCAAAGCCCACCGCGCGGCGGTAAAGATGCCAGCTTGCATGGCCCAGAACCGGCAGCACGACCGCAAGGCCCAGAAGGAAGGGCAGCGACCCCAGCACCATCGACCCGGCCAGCACCGCGCCCCAGACCGCCACCAAGCTCGGATTGCGCCCCGTGACGCGCAGCGAGGTCACGATGGCCAGGGGCAGCCCCACCGGCCGGTCGACGAGCATCGGGAAGGTCACCACGGTCGCGGCCAGCGTCACGGCGGCAAAGACAAAGCCCACCGCGATGCCGATCAGCATCATCGCCCAGCCGGCAGGGGTCGTGAAGACCTCGGACAGGAACACCGCGACCGAGGCCGGAAGATCGGGGCCGAGGGTCAGCAGGAACACCATATGCGCGACGACCAGCCAGGTCAGGAACAGCGCGAAAAGCCCCACCGACAGGACCAGCATCGCCCCGATCCGGGGCGATCGCAGCACCGCAAAGGCATCGCCCCAGCTTGCGGGCAGCCCCGCCTCGCGCCTCCGGCTCATCTCATAAAGCCCGATCGCGGCGGCGGGCGCGATCAGCAGGAAGCCCGAGATCAGCGGAAAGACCAAGGGCAGCGCGTTCTGGTGGAACGCCGCCCAGATCAGCGCCATGCCGATCACCGGATAGATCACGCAGGCCGCCATGACATCCGTCCTCAGCGCCGCGAAATCCGCCAGGCCCAGCCGCAGCGCCTCGCGCAGATCCTCGGTGTCGATGCGCCGGATGAGGGGATCCGCCGCGGTCCTGCCGCGGACCTCTTGCGCCACCTCGGCAATGTCATGCCCGGCAAGGCCCAGGGCCTGCGCGCCCCAGGACAGCGGGTTGCCAATCGTTTGGGTCATCTCGCGCCCTCCTTTGCAAAGGGCGCACGCGGCATGGGGAACGGATCACCCGTCCAACGCGGCGCCCGATCCGTTCAGGATAACACGAAACGGCCGTCCCCGCCCCACACCTTTCAGAGATCGCGGCGCTAGACCGACCGCCCGTCATAATGCTGCGGCGTCAACTCCCGCGGCTCCACCCCGTCAAGGCAGTTCGCGTTGATTGCGACCATCGGCGTGCCGTCGGGCATCTGACCGTATGAAAAGCTCTCGATCCCGCAGGTCTTGCAGAAAAGATGGCGGATGGCGCGCGTGTTGAAGAGATATTCGCTCAGCTCTCCCTCGCCGCTCAGCAGCGTGAACCCGTCGCGCGGCGCGAAGACCAGGACCGAGCCCAGCTTCTGACAGCGCGAGCAGTTGCAGGTGATGGGCTGGTCGAGACTGCATTCCACCTCGTAGCGCACCGCGCCACATTGGCAGCCGCCGGCATATCGGGTCATGGGATCATTCCTCCTGTCGCACATGCCCGAACCTAGCAGCACCGCGCCGCGTTGCGGAAAGAAACCGCACGACCCTGACCGCCCGGCGAAATTCTTCGCACACCGGCGCGGAACGCGATGGAAAGCGCGGCGCGAACGCGCTAGGGCATCGCCATGACCCAGATCACGCTCCGCCGCCCCGACGACATGCACCTGCACCTGCGCGATGGCGCGATGCTGAAGGCCGTGCTGCCGGAAACCGCGCGCCACTTCGCCCGCGCCATCATCATGCCGAACCTCGTGCCGCCGGTGGTGACGGCCAGGGACGCCGCCGCCTATCGCGAGCGCATCCTCGCCGCCCTGCCCGAAGGCATGGCGTTCGAACCGCTGATGACGCTTTACCTGACCGAGGCGACGGACCCCGCCGATGTCGCCGTCGCCCATGCGTCGGGCCTTGTGAAGGCGGTGAAGCTCTACCCTGCCGGGGCCACGACCAACTCCGCCTCCGGCGTGCGCGACTTCGACAAGGTGCGCGGCGTGCTGGAGACGATGGCGGAGATTGGCCTGCCGCTTTGCGTTCATGGCGAGGTGACCGACAGCGCCATCGACATCTTCGACCGCGAGGCGGTGTTCATCGACCGCGTGCTGGACCCGATCCGCCGCGCGACGCCGGGCCTGCGGGTGGTGATGGAACATATCACGACGAAGGACGGCGTGGACTATGCCAGCGCGCAAGGCGACGACCTTGCCGCCACGATCACCACCCATCACCTGATCATCAACCGCAACCACATCCTCGCGGGGGGGATCAAGCCGCATTACTACTGCCTGCCCGTCGCCAAGCGCGAGGAACACCGCCTTGCCCTGCGCGCCGCCGCCACCAGCGGGGCCGCGCGCTTCTTCCTCGGCACCGACAGCGCCCCCCATCCCGATGCGCTGAAGGAACATGCCTGCGGCTGCGCGGGCTGCTTCACCGCAACGAACACCATGGCGCTTCTCGCCCATGTGTTCGAGGAAGAGGGCGCGATGGACCGGCTGGAGACCTTCACCTCGCTGAGCGGCGCCGCCTTCTACGGCCTGCCCGCGAACGAAGACCGCATCACGCTGGAAAAAACCGACCGCCCGGCAAGCTTCCCCGCGAAGATCGACACGGGTGCCGGAACCGTCACCGTCTTCGATCCGGGTTTCCCGGTTCACTGGTCGGTGAGCTGTTGATCTTTCACGGTGGCCGAAATACTCCCGCCGGAGGCTTCCCCGGCCAGGGCTGGACGCTCCGCGGGGAGTATTTGAACCACACTGAAAGCATGAGGGCCGAACGATGATCCCAAGCTCCTTCCCGCCGAAAGAGGAAATCGCCCGGTTGACCGCGCGGATGTTGCTTGAGATCAAGGCGGTGCATTTCAACGCGGCCGAGCCTTTCACGCTGGCCTCGGGCCTGCCCTCGCCGACCTATATCGACTGCCGCAAGCTGATCTCCTTCCCCCGCATCCGTTCCACGCTGATGGATTTCCTAGCCGTCACCGTGATGCGCGAGGCGGGGTTCGAGGCCTTCGACAACATCGCAGGCGGCGAGACGGCGGGCATTCCCTTTGCCGCCATGGTGGCCGAACGGCTGGCGCTGCCGATGACCTATGTGCGCAAGAAGCCCAAGGGCTATGGCCGCAATGCCCGGATCGAGGGCGCGATGAGCGAAGGCCAGCGCGTGCTTCTGGTCGAGGATCTGACGACCGATGGCGGGTCGAAGCTGTCCTTCGTCGATGCGATCCGCGACACCGGGGCAAGCTGCGGCCATACGGCGGTGATCTTCTATTACGGCATCTTCCCGGAAACGGTTCCGACGCTCGATGCGCATGGGGTCAAGCTGCATTACCTCTGCACCTGGTGGGACGTTCTGGCCGAGGCGCGCGAATCGGGCGCCTTCGACAAGGACACGCTGGACGAGGTCGAGGCCTTCCTGACCAATCCGCGCCCCTGGCAGGCGGCGCGGCAGAAGGTCTAGGCCCGGATCGGCGGCGGATGGCCGCAAGGCAGGCGCGCCGGGCGGACCAGATGTTGACATCGCGGTCGCATCGAGCGCAGGATATGGGCTTCAGGGGCTTATCCACCGATCATCCACAGCAATATACAATTTGCGTGGCGGGCCGGTATCGCGCATATCCCTTCGCTCAGAACGGGGGACAGTGATGAACGATGTAGCGGCGCTCCGCGCGGTGTCGAACGCGCCGGAGGAAGACACGCTTCCGCATAATATCGAGGCCGAACAGCAGCTGCTCGGCGCCATTCTGACGAATAACGACATCTACGACCGTATCGCGGCGCTGGTGAAGGCCGAGCATTTCTTCGAGCCGGTCCATGCCCGTATCTTCGAGATCGCGGTGGCGCGGATCCAGAAGAACGCGCTCGCCTCGCCGGTCACGCTGAAGGCCTATCTGGAAGAGGATGAGGGGCTGAAGGAGCTTGGCGGCCCGGCCTACCTCGCCCGTCTTGCCGGATCGGCGATCTCCGCCTTCGCGGCGCGCGATTATGCGCAGATGATCTATGACCTTGCCGTGCGGCGCGAGTTGATGTCGCTGGGCCGTGACATTTCCGACCGGGCGCGGCGGATCGAGGTCGACAGCGACCCCAAGGACCAGATCACCGAGGCCGAGCAGCGGCTTTACACGCTGGCCGAGCAGGGGACGGTGGAAAAGGGCTTCGTGTCGTTCCTGAAGGCCACGACCGAGGCGGTGCAGACGGCCCTCGCCGCCTATCAGCGCGAAGGGGCGCTGTCGGGGGTATCGACCGGCCTTGTCGATCTGGACAAGAAGCTGGGCGGTTTGCATCCGTCCGACCTTCTGATCCTGGCCGGGCGGCCGTCGATGGGGAAGACGTCGCTGGCCACCAACATCGCCTTCAACATCGCCAAGGCCTACAAGAAGGGCAAGCGCCCCGATGGCAGCGAGGGCGCGGTGAATGGCGGCGCGGTGGGGTTCTTTTCGCTGGAAATGTCGGCCGAGCAACTGGCGGCGCGGATCCTTTCCGAGGCGTCCGAGGTGCCCTCTGAACAGATCCGGCGCGGCGACATGACCGAAGGGGAATTCCGCCGTTTCGTCGAGGCCGCGAAGGCGCTGGAAAGCTGCCCGCTATATATCGACGACACGCCCGCCCTGCCGATCAGCCAGGTCGCGGCGCGCTGCCGGCGGCTGAAGCGGACGCATGGGCTTGACGTCGTCTTTGTCGACTACCTTCAGCTTTTGCGCGGCACCGGAAAGGGCGACAACCGGGTGCAGGAGATTGCGGAGATTTCCATGGGTCTCAAGGCCCTGGCAAAGGAACTCAGCATCCCGGTCATCGCGCTGTCGCAGCTGTCGCGTCAGGTCGAAAGCCGCGACGACAAGCGCCCGCAACTGTCGGACCTGCGGGAATCCGGCTCGATCGAGCAGGACGCCGACGTGGTCATGTTCGTGTTCCGCGAGGAATACTACAAGGAACGCGAAAAGCCCGGCGATCATGACCTTGAGGGGATGGCGAAGTGGCAGGAGGTCATGGAACAGGTCCATGGCAAGGCCGAGGTCATCATCGGCAAGCAGCGTCACGGGCCGATCGGCACCGTGGAGCTGAGCTTCGAGGCGCGTTTCACCCGCTTCGGCAACCTCGTGAAGGCGTGGCAGCAGGGCGACGGCAACTTCTAGGCCCCCCGCATTCGTGATTGGACAGGCAGCGGCCTTCGGGCGACGCTTTGCCCATGCGCTATGTCCTGCCCGTTCTGGCGCTTCTGGCGGCGCCCGCGAAGGCCGAGGAGGTCGATCTGGAGCTTCTGCTTCTGGTCGATGTTTCCCGCTCCATGTCCGCGTCGGAGCTGGAATTGCAACGACAGGGCTATGTCGAGGCACTGCGCAGCGATGCGGTCGCGGCGGCCTTGGGGCGGGCGCTGACGGGGCGGATGGCGCTTGCTTACGTCGAATGGGCGGGGGAGACGCGGCGGCGGGTCATTCAGGACTGGCGTCTGATCGAAAGCCGCGATGATCTGCTGGCGGTTGCCGATCTGCTGGAAACCGACCGGACCACGCGCCAAAGCCGCACCTCCATCACCGCCGCGCTGCGCTTCGGGGCCGGGTATTTCGACGATAACGGGTTTGAGGGGATGCGGCGCGTCATCGACATTTCCGGCGACGGGCCGAACAATCAGGGCGGTCTTGTGACGGCGGCGCGCGATGCGGTCGTGGCGCAGGGCATCACCGTCAACGGGCTGCCCCTGATGACGGAGGATGGCAGCTTCATGCGGATCGACGACCTTGACCGCTATTATGAGCTTTGCGTGATCGGCGGGCCGGGCGCGTTCGTCATGCCGGTCACCGGGTGGGAGGATTTCGCCGAAGCCGTCACCCGCAAGCTGGTGCTTGAGATTGCCGGGGCGCCGGTGGAGCGTGTGATCCCGGTGCAGGCTGCCGCCGCCTATGATTGCGAGATCGGCGAAAAGATGTGGCGGCGGATGCGGATGGACAGCGACTTCTGACCCCGCTTGCCGCCACCGCCATGGCCCTTGCACCCCGCCGCGACGCCTGCGAAAAGATGCGCCATGGCACAGGCGGTTCTTTCCATCGACCTCGACGCGATCACCCGCAACTGGCGGGCCTTGTCGGCGCTGTCCGGCGCGGCGGAGGCGGGCGCGGTGGTCAAGGCGGATTGCTACGGTCTGGGGGCCGGCACCGTTGCCCCGGCCCTTGCCGCCGCGGGCGCGCGCCGCTTCTTCGTGGCCGAGGCGCATGAGGGCGCCGCGATCCGCCGCGCCCTCGGCGCCGGGCCGGAGATCTTCGTCTTCGCCGGGCATATGGCGGGTGATGCCTGGGTGATCGGCGATGCGGGCCTGATCCCTATGCTGAATTCGCCCGATCAATGGGCGCGGCACCGGGCCGCCCTGCCCGGCCACGCCTTCGGGCTGCAATTCGACAGCGGCATGAACCGGCTGGGTCTGGAAGCGGCGGACTGGCGGGCGATTTCGGCCGAGGCGCTGGCCGCCGGGCCGCGCCTTCTGATGTCGCACCTCGCCTGCGCGGACGAGCCGGGGCATGAGATGAACGCCCGCCAGCTGGCCGCCTTCCGGGCGATGACGGACGGCACGGGGGTTGCCCGGTCGCTGTCGGCCACCGGCGGCATCCTGCTTGGCCCCGACTATCATTTCGACGTCACCCGCCCTGGCATCGGCCTTTACGGCGGCGCGCCCTTTGCCGATGCCGCCCCGGTCGTGCGCCTGTCGCTGCCGGTGATCCAGATCCGCGAGATCCCGGCGGGTGAGACGGTGGGTTACGGCAACACCTGGACCGCGTCGCGCCCTTCGCGCATCGCGACGCTGGGCGCGGGCTATGCCGACGGGTTGATCCGCGCCATGACGGGGAAGGCGCAGGTCTGGCACGGCGACACGCCCTGCCCGCTGGTCGGCCGCGTGTCGATGGATTCGATGGGCGTGGATGTGACGGACCTTGCGGATACGCCCGAGACGCTCGACATCCTCGGCCCGCATCAGGGCGTCGACGCGCTCGCCACCATGGCGGGCACCATCGGGTATGAGGTTCTGACCGCGCTCGGCCATCGCTATGCCCGCCACTATCGCGGAGGCGCGGCATGACGCTGACCTCACCGCTTGCCGCCCTTGGACGGCAGGTCCTTGGCGCGCTCGCCGCCATCGGACAGATCACGCTTTTCGCGCTGACCGGGATCAGCCACATCTTCCGCCCGCCCTTCTACCCGCGCGAATTCCTCAACGCGCTGATGCAGATCGGCTATTACAGCCTGCCTGTCGTGGGTCTGACCACGCTCTTCACCGGCGGCGCGCTGGCCTTGCAGATCTACGCGGGCGGGGCGCGGTTTTCGGCCGAATCCGTCGTCCCCTCCATCGTCGCCATCGGCATGGCGCGAGAGCTTGGGCCGGTTCTGGGCGGGCTGATGGTCGCGGCGCGGGTCGCCTCTTCCATCGCGGCGGAAATCGGCACGATGAAGGTCACCGAACAGATCGACGCGCTGACGACGCTGTCCACGAACCCGATGAAATACCTTGTCGCGCCGCGCCTTCTGGCGGCGACGCTGGCGGTTCCGGCGCTGGTCGCGGTGGGCGACAGCATCGGGATCATGGGCGGCTATCTGGTCGGCGTCACCCGGCTGGATTTCAACGCCGCGACCTATCTGAAGAACACCCGCGACTTCCTCGAATTCTGGGATGTCGCCTCGGGCCTCTGGAAGGGCGCGGCCTTCGGGTTCATCGTGGCGCTGGCGGGCTGCTATTTCGGCATGAATTCGGGCCGCGGCGCGCAGGGCGTGGGCAAGGCCACCAAGACCGCCGTCGTCACCGCATCGGTCCTGATCCTGGCGGCGAACTACCTCCTGACGGAGGTGTTCTTTTCGGCATGATCGAGCTACGTGACGTCCACAAGGCCTTTGGCGCCAACACCGTCCTGAACGGGGTCGACCTGACGATCCCCAAGGGCGAAAGCATGGTGATCATCGGCGGCTCCGGCACCGGCAAGTCGGTGCTGCTGAAATGCGTCCTTGGCCTTGTGACGCCCGATAGCGGGCAGATCCTTGTCGATGGCAAAGCGGCGGAACGGGCCTCACGCGATGCGTTCCTTGCCCGGTTCGGGATGCTCTTTCAGGGCGGCGCGCTTTTCGACAGCCTGCCGGTCTGGCAGAACGTCGCCTTCCGCCTCTTGCGCGGCGCGCAGAAGCGCCCCAAGGCCGAGGCGCGCGAGATCGCGGTTGAGAAACTGCGCCGCGTCGGTCTGAAACCTGCCGTCGCGGACCTGTTTCCGGCGGAACTGTCGGGGGGCATGCAAAAGCGCGTGGGCCTTGCCCGCGCCATCGCCGCCGAGCCGGAGATCATCTTTTTCGACGAGCCGACCACCGGCCTCGACCCGATCATGTCGGGCGTCATCAATGAGTTGATCCGCGAGATCGTGGTGGAAATGGGGGCGACCGCCATGACCATCACCCATGACATGACCTCGGTCCGCGCCATTGCCGACAAGGTGGCGATGCTGCATGGCGGGGTCATCCAGTGGACCGGGCCGGTTTCGGAACTGGACGCGACGCCGGACCCTTATGTCCAGCAATTCATCCACGGCCGCGCCGAAGGGCCGATCGAGTCGGTGCGCTAGTGCGCCGCGCCGCGCCGCGCCCCCGGATCACGCGAAGTTTCGCCGCCAAGCTATCGTAAAAATTGACTTTGCCCTGTACCGCCCCTAGTTTTTTTCGCGGGGACGGTGATGGAGATGCTCGATGGGGCTCGGACAGACGATCCTTCCCTCTCTCGTCATTCTGGCGGCTTTCGGATGCGTTCCGCCGCTTCTGAGCCTTCTGGTCTGCCGCAGCCGCTACAGATATGCGCGCGCCAAGGGGCGCCCCGTGGGTTGGGCGCTGGGGGCGATGTGGTTTTCCGCGGCGGCCTTTATCCTCAACCTCGTGCTTCTTTCGGTCAGCGCGATCCTGCTTAGCAGCGATCCCGGCTGGACCCGGCTTCAGGCGGCGATGCTGCTGCTGGGCTGGGTCTGTTTCTGGCTTTGGGTTCTGCTGATCCTGACCCGCCGGGCGAAACGGCGGCGGGTGCAATACTGATCGGGCTTGGCGCCGGGCGCGGCAGGCCCTATCACACCGCCATGCTGCGTCTTGCGAACCTTGCCCTTCTGGTCCTTTTCCCCGTCTCCTGGTTCGCGCCGCTTTTGCGCGCGGGCTTTCTGCCCTTCTTCGATCTCGACGCGATTTCCGTCGTCTCGGGCCTTCAGGCGCTTTGGGAAAAGGACGTGGCGCTGGCGCTTCTGGTGACGTTCCTCGCGATCTTCGCGCCTTACCTCAAGACCATCGGCCTGGCGCTGGTGCAGTTCGACCTTGCCTCCCCGCGCCTGCTGCCTGCGCTGGGGATCCTCGGCAAGCTGGCGATGGCCGACATCTTCCTCATCGCGATCTATATCGTGCTGGCCAAGGGGGTCGGCGTCGGGCGGGTTGAGACGGGCTGGGGCCTGTACCTCTTCACCTTCTGCGTGCTGGCGAGCCTTGCCACCTCACACCTGACGCCACGCGAGGGCGGTCACTGACGGATCAGCTTCGCCTCGGCGGCGTCCGCCACGGCCCATGACCGCAGCGCCGCCAGAATCGCCTCCTGCATCATCGCGCGCCAGTCGGGATCGGCCAGCCGCGCCCGGTCGCGGGCCGAGGACAGGAACCCGACCTCAAGCAGAAGCGAGGGGATGTCGGGCGATTTCAGCACCGAAAACGCCGCGCCCTGGATCGGGTGGCGGTGCATCTTGCCGCCCCGCGCGCGAATCTCCTTCACCAGGTCCCGTGCCAGCCGTGCCGCGCGGGGCTGGGTTTCGGTCCGCGCCATGTCCATCATCACTGAGGCGATCAGGTCATCCTGCCCGCTCAGGTCGATCCCCGCCAGCAGGTCGGCGCGGTCATGGCGCTCGGCCAGCCGTTCGGACGCCCGGTCGGTGGCCTGATCGGCCAGTTCATAGACCGTGGCCCCCGTCGCCTCGCCCTCGGCCAGCGCATCGGCATGCAGCGACAGGAAGACATCGGCCCCGGCGGCGCGGGCGATGCTGATCCGGGTTTCAAGCGGGACAAAGACGTCCTCCTCCCGCGTCATCACGACGGTGATGCCTGCGCGCCGCAGCCGGTCGGCAAGTTCGCGGGCGAAGGTCAGCATCACCTCGGCCTCAACCTTGCCGCCCGCATCGGCGCCGGGGTCGATGCCGCCATGGCCGGGGTCCAGCACCACGATCAGCGGGCGCTCGCCGGTCTGGCGGCGCTTCGGCTGATCCACGATGGCGGGGCTGGGCAGGGTCCAGCGCGGGTCGACGGCGGGGGCAAGCGCGGTGCGGGCAGCGAAATCAGTGGCGTTGACGGGGGTCAGACGGACACGGATCACCGCGCTGCCATCGTCGGCCACCCGCTCCTCGGCGCTGGTGATGGCATAGGGCGCGTCAAGCGTGGCGACCAGACGCGACCAGCCGGGCCGGATCGGCCCCCAGCCAAGGTCCGTCACCCCTGCGGCCTCGTCGATCCCGGCCGCCGTGGCGCCGGTGAAATCGACCTCGGCGAAATCCATCACCAGCCGCGCCGGATCGGCAAGGACAAAGGCGCGGTATGGCACCCCCTGGCTGATCGCCAGATCGAACGCGATCCCATCGCCTGCGTTGACAACCCGCGAAGCGGCCGGGTCGAGCCGCGCCAGCGCGGACAGTTCATCGGCCCAGAGGGGGCGCAGTGTCGCCAGACAAAGCGCAAGAAAAAGGAAGACTGCCCGCATCGGTTCCCGCCCGTTTTGGCGCATCATAGGGCGCCGCGCCGGGCCGGAAAACTCCCCCCCGATCACTTTCCGGGGGAATCTGCGCGCCGCCCGCTACCGTTTCGCGCGCGGGATCCGCCGTTCGATCTGGCCCTCGATCTCCTCCACCCGGCGGACCTGCTCCATATGCCCGCCAAGGGCCGCGTAATCGGACAGGCGCAGGGTGAATTCGATGGGCGCGACCAGCGCCGGGGTCGGCACATAGCCGAAGGCGTTCGTCGGCATGTCCATCACATCGGCCATGAAGGTGATGCCGCCGCCGGGCCAGACATAACACTCCGCGCCCCCGCAGGTGACATTGGTCACCGCCTGCCGGACCGAGCGCGTCAGCCGCACCGGGTTTTCCGTCACGCCTGCCCGCAGGCTGCCGCCCGCGCCGCCCATGAAGAGGACGGAGGTCACCGAAGGCTCGCAATTCTCGGCGATCCGTTCGACCGAGAGTTTCAGCGCCTCCGGCAGGTCGCGCCGGAGCGGAACGCGGTTTTCGTCAAGCTCGTAATACCCCCACTGTTCGCCGGTGGTTGAGACCATCAGCAGCCTGAGGCCCGGCCAGGCCGGATCACGCCAGGGGCCAAGGATGGTCAGCGGGTCCTCGATATTCGTGCCGCCCCAGCCGGTGCCGGGATCGGCGACGCGGAAATAGCGCCCCGGCGTGGACTTGTGGCCAAGGATCTTGATGCCGGTCGGCGGCACGTCCAGCAGCTTGCCCGCCTGATGTTCGGACAGGACCCCGGTGATGTGGTCATCGACCACGACGACCTCATCCACCAGCCCGTGCCATTGCTTGGCGAACATGCCGATGGTGGCGGACCCGCAGCCAACCCGCATCAGGTGTTCCTCAACCCCGTTGACGACCGGCGGGCGGCCCGCCTGCAACACCACCTCGGCGCCGCCGTCGATGGTGACGGTGACCGCCTCACGGTTGCAAAGCCTGAGAAGCGCGTCGCAGGTGACACGGCCTTCCTTCTTCGACCCGCCGGTCAGGTGGTGGACCCCGCCGAGCGAGAGCATCTGCGATCCGTATTCGGCCGTCATCACATGGCCGATCGCCTCCCCCTCGACCCGCACCGGCGCGGCCTCTGGCCCCAGATAGCGGTCGGTGTCGATCTTCACCTTGGCCCCGCAGTAGGAGAAGATGCCCTCGGTCACCACCGTCACCATATCGACCCCGTCATGGTCCTGCGCGACGATGAAGGGCGCGGGTTTGTAGTCGGGATAGGTGGTCCCGGCCCCGATGGCGGTGATGAAGGGCCGTTCAGAACGCAGGATGTCGCCGTCCCATTCGCCCGCGTCACCGTCAAGGAAGGGGACCACCGCGCCATCCTCTTCCTTCACCGCCTGCAAGACCGTGAACGGGTCAAGGCGCACGAGGTCGCCGCCCTCATTCGCATAGCGGTCGCAGGCCCCGGCGCGGCCTTCGGCGATGTAGCACATGACCGGGCAGGCATCGCAGCGGATCTTGCCCTCCATGCGGGATTCGACCGTCTGACGGACCATGTCAGCCCTCCTTCGCGGCGCGGATCGCCGCCAGAACCCGGTCCGGCGTCGCCGGAACCCTTGAGATGCGCGCGCCGCTTGCGTGGCGGATCGCCGACAGGATCGCGGGCGCGGTGGGGATCAGCACATGTTCACCCAGCCCCTTGGCGCCGTAGGGGCCGTGGGGGTCCGTCACCTCGACGATATGCGAGGTGATGGGCGGCACGTCGCCGATGGTGGGGATCAGGTAGTCATGCAGGTTGTCGGTGCGGCCGGGGATATATTCCTCCATCAGCGCGAGGCCGAGGCCCTGGGCCACACCGCCATGGATCTGCCCCTCGACCAGCAGCGGGTTGATCGCGCGGCCGACATCATGGGCGGCATGGATGCGGTCGACGGTGACGGTGCCAAGGTCCGTATCGACCGTCACCTCGGCCATCTGCGCGGTATAGCCGTAGACGGCGTATGGCACGCCCTGACCGTTTTCGTCCAGCGGCAGCGTCGGCGGATCGTAGGAGTCGACCGCCTCAAGCGCGTAGCCTTCGGTTGGCTCCAATGGCACCCGATGGGTCACGCCCTCGGCCGCCACGGTCAGGCCATCGTCAAAGCCGATTATTCCATCCTGACAATTCGTTAGGCGAAGAAGCTCAGATCGCAGTTGAAGTCCCGCCAGCCGTGCCGCATTGCCCGACACGAAGGTCTGGCGTGAGGCGGAGGTCTTGCCCGCATCGGGTGTCACATCGGTATCGGGGCCGACAAGTTCGACCTTTTCCAGCGGCACGCCAAGCGCTTCGGCGAATATCTGGGCGATGACGGTATTCGCGCCCTGACCGATATCCATCGCGCCCTGATGAAGGACGATCCGCCCGTCCGCCGTGATCCCGGCGCGGATGGTGGAGGGGTTGGGAAGCGAGGTGTTGCCGCAGCCGTACCAGCCGCAGGCGACCCCAACGCCTTTCTTAAGAACGCCGCCTTTTGCATTGAAATCACGCGCTTTTGCCAAACCCTCATGCCACGCGGGCAGCAGCGCCTCAAGGCAGGGTTTGATGCCGACCGCGCCGTCGAAGACCTGCCCCGTGGTGGTCGGGATCCCGTTGTCGAGCGCGTTCAGGAGGCGGAACTCCAGCCGGTCCATCCCCAGGGCCAGCGCCAGATCGTCAAAGACCGCCTCTTGCGCGATGGCGGCCTGCGGGACGCCAAAGCCGCGGAAGGCGCCGGCGGGGACGCAATGGGTATGCACGGCCTCGGACTTCGCGATGTAATCGTCATGCGCGTAAGGCCCGCCCGCATGGACCGGCACCCGGTTCGCCACCGTCGGCCCCCATGAGGCATAGGCGCCGGTGTTGAACACCCCCTCAAAGCTGAAACCGCAAAGCTTGCCGTCCTTCGTCGCCCCGGCCCTGACCGTCATCCGCGCTGGATGCCGCTTGGTGGTCGATGACATGCTGTCGGCGCGGCTGTAAAGCACCCGGACCGGGCGTTTCAGCCCCATCGCCGCGAGTGCTACATGGGGCTGCCAGGAGATGTCGAGCTTCGAGCCGAACCCCCCGCCCACCGCCGTCGGCAGGATACGGATCGCGCTTTCCGGCAGGCCAAGGATCGCCATCAGCGCCTCGCGGTTCATCTGCGGCGCCTGGGTGCCGCCGGTCAGTTCGACGCGGCCGTCAACCCAGCGGGCGAACCCGGCCTCGGGCTCGATATAGGCGTGTTCGATAAAGCCCGTCTCGCAGGTCCCCTCGGCCACCACATCGGCCCGCGCCAGCGCCGCCCCGGCGTCACCCTTCCTGACAAAGCCCCGGCACATGACGTTTCCGGCGCGGCCCCCGTGCAGATCGCCGGTCAGGCGGGCGGCGTCGGGCGTCAGCGCCTCTGCCTTCTCCTCCCAGGTCACGGGGAAGCGGGAAAGGTCCAGGGCGGCGATCAGGGCCGCGTTGCCCACGACCGCCGCGACGGCCTCCCCCCGAAAGCGGGCTGTGCCGTCGGCATAGACCGGCTGGTCGATGAAGCCCGGCACGATGCCAAAGGCGTTTTCGCCCGGAATGTCGGCGGCGGTCAGGATCAGGTCGATCCCCTCGGCCTTGGCATAGGCATCAAGGTCGCCGAAACGGAACCGCGCGTGGTGGTGGGGGGAGCGGATGACGCGCAGCACGGCCGCATCCTCGGGCGCGGCATCGTCGCCGAAGACCTCGCGCCCCTCGACCTTGCGGGCGCCGTCGACGCGGCGGACCCTGCCGCCGACGCGGCCCTCTTCCGGCGCGTCCCTGCCCTGCCAGTCCAGCACCGCGTCGATGATCTTGCGATAGCCGGTGCAGCGGCAAAGGACACCACCCAGCGCGTCCCGCACCTGCGCTTCCTCTGGCGCAGGCACCGCGCGCAGCAGTGCTGCGGCGGAAACCAGCATCCCCGGCGTGCAGATGCCGCATTGCGCGGCGCCATGGCGTTCGAAGGCCCGTGTCAGCCGCGTCATGACCGGGTCGCCCGTGTGCAGCCCCGTCAGCGTTTCCACCCGCCGCCCTTCGGCCTGCGCGGTGGGGGTGATGCAGGCGCAGACGGGTTCGCCGTCGATCAGCACCGTGCAGGCGCCACAATCGCCCGCGTCGCAGCCGATCTTGACGTCGGTGCAGCCGAGATCGCGGCGCAGGGTGGTGGAGAGCCGTTCCAGCCCCCCGACCCCTGCCTCGGCGGGCTGTCCGTTCAGCGTGAAGGCGATCTTCGTCATTGGCCCAGTCCTTCCAGCGCGCGGCGGATCATTACCAGCGCCGCCTCGCGCCGGTAGGCGGCCGTCGCGCGCACGTCGTCGATGGGGGTCAGCGCCGCCAGATGGTTCGCCAGCACCGCGCCGGGCAGGTCCGACAGGGCGCGGCCCACCAGCGCCGCCTCGACATCGGGCAACCGCATCGGCACGGGAGAGGCCGCGCCGACCGCGACCCGCGCGCCGCTGACAATGCGCCCCTCGGTCCACAGGATCACGGCGGCGGAGACGATGGAGATGACCAGATAGGTCCGGCTGCCAAGCTTGCCGAAGGCCGACCGCGCGCCGTCACGGTGCGGCAAGTGCAGCGCCGTCACGATCTCCCCTTCCCGAAGGTCCGTTTTGCGCGGGCCGGTGATGAAATCGCAAAGCGGCATCCGGCGGGTGCCGTGATGCGAGGCAAGCTCCACCTCCGCCTCCATCGCGATCAGGACGGGAACGCCATCGGCGGCGGGCGAGGCGTTGCAGATATTGCCCGCGACGGTGCCGGTATTCTGGATCTGGACCGATCCGACCTGCCGGGCGGCCTGTTTCAGCGCGTCGAAAAGGGGCGGCAGGTCGGCGCGCACCACATCGGTCCAGGTCGTCGCCGCGCCGATCCGCCAGCCGTCGCCCGCCCGCGCGATGCCGCGCAGGCCCTCAACCGCCGACAGGTCCAGCACCCGCGCGGGCGCGGGCCGCAGGCCCAGCGCGGGGAAGACATCGGTCCCCCCGGCGACCACCGCCGCCGGACCTTCGCCGAGGAAGGCCAGGGCCCGATCCAGCGCTTGCGGGCGATACAAGCTCACCGCAGCCCGTCCTTTCCTTCCGCCTCCTCATGGGTCAGCCCGCCGACGCGCGGCAGGGGACGCCCGCTATCGGTGACGGCGACCGCCACAAGGATCTCATCGGCGCGGGGGGCATCGGTCACGCGCACCTCCATCCCGTCGAAATGGGAGCGCACATAGGCCGCGTCCTTGTGGCCCAGCGGCACGTCCAGCGGATGCCCCATCGGCCCGCGCTTCTTGTTCGACGGCACCAGCGCCGCGCCCTTTTCGACCGCCGCACGCAAGGGCTTGCCCAGACGCGGGTGCAGGATCGCGGCGGCGTGTTCCAGTTCGCCATTCTCGCCCACCAGCGCGGCCTTGCCGTAGCTTTGCGCCTCTGCCGGGCTGATGCCGAGCGCGGCCACGCATTTCTCGCCCAGAAGGCCGCCAAGCTCCTCGCCAATCTGCATCAGATCCTCCAGATCGGCCTGATAGCGGCCCGCCAGCGGGTTCTCGATCACCGCGATGGCGGCGGCGCGGCGGGTGGGCGGCGAAACGGGTTGCCCCATCTCGGTCAGCACCTCTTCGACCACGGTCACGATCTTGCGGATATTGGCCTTTATCATGGCATGTCTCCTTCCTGTCGGGGGGGCGCGTGCAGCGAGGTTTGCAGCGCGACGGGGGCGGCTGTGCGCGAGGCGCCCTGAAGATGCAGAAACGCGCCCCGGATCAGACCGCGCGCGCGCATGGTTTCGGCGACGGTCAGACCGGCCTGAAGGGCGGTGTCGCGGTCGGTTTGCGTCAGGGGCGCGACATCGACCACCACCGGACGGTCGCCGAGATCGCTGTCAGGCGCAAGCTCGCGCGCCGGGCAGCGGCGGATGGCGGGGTGGCCGGGCAGATCGACGGCATTGGCGATCAGGGTGGCCGCGACATCGGCGCTGGCCGCATCATCAGCCAGCACCGTCACCGCGTCGGCGATGCCAAGCGAGTGGCTGCGCCCGCACCAGCCGCTTGTCGCGACACCGCCGATGCCGTCACCGCCGCGAAGCGTGATCCGCGCGGGCAGACCGCCGGGCGCGGCCACGGCAAGGCGCGTGACCTCACCGGGGGCCAGCCACAGCGCGATGTCGCCGCCATCGTTGACAAGGGCGCGGCGCAGGGGCGCGGCACTCAACGCGATGGAAAGCAGATGATCGGCCACCGCCCCCGCGACCGCCGCCATCGGCGTCACGAAGACCCCGGCATGGGGGCGCGCCGCCGCCATCATCCGGCGGGCGACCGGGCCAAAGGGCGCGGCGCTGTCGCTTTGGACCGGCGCGCGAAGAAGCGGCAGTTCGGCCACCAGCCCGTCCAGCACCCCCGCGAAGCCACGCCGCAACGCCGCCTCGGCCCGCGCCACCGCGCCAGGGTCGCCGGAAAGGTCGATAATGACGTCGATCGGCCCGTGCCGCAGCCGCAGACGGCCGGAAGCGGCGATGCGGCCCGCGACCGCGCGTTCCGCCCCCTCCTGCATCCCTGTCGCGCGCCTTCCCATACCCCGTCCCGGCCGGTTGCGATCCCTGCCCCCGATTGCGCCCCCAAATTCGTTTGCTGTCAAACGATTTTTCGCGGCCTCACCCCGGCGTGACACAGACCGCACCCCCGACCCGCGCCATTCGCGCTTTGCCTTCCGCGCCGCGCCGTCCTAGGCTGCGGGAAAGACTGGCAAACCGTAGGGAGAGGGCGCCGGGTGAGCGAGGGGAACGGATACCGGCTTGAGGAGCAGATCGGCTTCAAGCTGCGCGTGGCCAACCAGAAGCATCTGGAGATTTTCGCGCATGAGATGCCCGACCTGACCCCGCGCCAGTTCGCCGTCCTCGCCCGGCTGACCGAAGACGGGCCGCTGTCGCAGAATCACCTTGGCCGACAGGTGGCGATGGACGCGGCGACGACGAAGGGCGTGATCGAGCGGCTGCTCCGCAAGGGCTATGTCCGCGCCGACCCGTCGCAAAGCGACCGCCGAAGGCTTGAGATTTCCCTGACGCCCGAAGGCGAGGCCGTGACCCGCACCGCGATAGAGACGGCGCGCAAGATCTCTGCCCGGACGCTGCACAACCTGACGGAGCGGGAGGCAAAGCGCCTGCGCGACCTCCTGGACAAGCTGTGAGGGGCGCGCGCGTTCGTTCAAAGCCTGCGCCTGAGCTACGCCCCTGACGCCCCTCGCCTAGCCGGGATTGCCCTTTGTCGTGGCCCGGCGCGCGGCGTTGGGGTGGCCGATCGGGGCTGTGCCGTTGCTCAATATCTTGCCCTCTGCATCGACGATCATCCTCAGCGCGCGCCCCTGATGGCGGAAGGTCAGCCGCCAACGACCGGCATCCTCGCCCTCGCCCGCCTCGCACACGGAGGCGATCTGGCCGCCCTGCATCCGGGCGCGCGTTTCGGCGTCCGACAGGCCAAAGGCTTTCGCGAGCAGCTTTGCGTCGACGATGAACTGATCCCCGTCCCGCTCGACCTCGCTCATGCCCTGGCCCGCCAGTAGTCGTTCGCGGCGGCGACGGTGGCGAAATGGGTTGCGACCACCTGGCTGACGGCGATCAGGGCGTCCGAATCCCCGGCATAGTCCGGCCTCAGACGGTCGCGGACAGCGGCATCGGGCTGCGTCAGCTTGACCGCGACCCGCGCGAGCTTGACGGCAAGGTCATAGCCTTCCTCCGGTGTTGCGGTCTTGAGCGACGGGAGCCAGCTTGTCATGGATCTTTCCTTTCGGTTCAGGGGGATAACATGGGGGAATGACGCGCCAGGCGGCGCCGTCGGGGTCGTCGAACTGGCCATTGCGAAGCGCCCAGAGAAAGGCGCAAAGCCCCAGCAGTCCAAGCGCGAGCGAGATGGGTATGAGGAGAAGAAGGGTCATCCTGCGCCCCCGCCCACCGTCTGCCAGGCATGCCAGGTCCCATGGCCGAGAACCGAAAAGACAAGGATCAGACCCACAAGGCCGGTTGCGACCGACAGCGCCAGCCCGGCGGCGACGATCGCCCCCCAAAGCAACATGGGGCGAAGGTTCTGCACCGTCATCACGAAGCTGAGGCCAAGCGCGGTCAGCGCATCGGTCCGGCGCGAGACGAGCATCGGAATGGAAAAGACGCTGATCGCGAAGGCAAAGGCTGCGAACAGCCCGCCCACCAGCGTACCCGTCGCGATCAGCGTCCATCCCCGGGGCGTCGTCAACACATTGGTCAACGCCTCCTCTGCGCCGGGGAATGGGAAAAGTCCGAAAAACAGCGCATAAAGCAGGTCCGCCGCCCTGAGCCAGAAGAGGACGAGCAGGCCAAGCAGCAAGCCCGCATAGGCCAGTTGCCCCCCCGAGGCCGGGCGGAAGGTGAGCATCCGGCTGACAGAGACCCGCCCGCCCTGCCCCTGCCTGCGGCTTTTCTCGTAAAGCCCGACAGCCAGGAACGGCCCGATAATCAGAAAGCCCGAGAGTGCGGGCAGCGCGAGGTAGAGAAGATGGCCCGCCTTCAGCAGCCACAGCACGGCATAAGAGGCCAGGGTCAGGAACAATCCATAGGCCAGGCTGGAGCCGGGCGACATCCGCAGGTCCCGCCATCCGGCGCGCAGCCAGTCCAGCGCCGCGGTGGCGGGCAGCCCCTTTGCGTAGGGTGAGGCGGGCCGGTCGGGGCTGCGAAGGGTCGGCAGGGGTTCCAGCATCCGAAGCTCCTTTTCAGCAGGCAGGTCTGGCGGGGGGCAGGCCCGCGGCTTCCCGGCATTCGGGCTGCGAGCGCACGGCGACCGACAGAAGCCGTGCATTGGCCAGAACGACCACCGCGCCCAGGACCAGCGCCGCCGCAATCGCCAGCCGCCTTTCGGTCCGCCCCGTCATGGCCGCCCCCCGCTGCCCTGGCCAAGCTGCGTGACATAAAGGGCCAGCAGGTTGATCTCGGCCCCGGACAGGCGGCCGGACCATGCGGGCATCAGGCCGGCGCGGCCGTGCCGCAGCGTTTCCATGACCGTTTCCGGGTCCTGCCCGTAAAGGGTGGCGGTGTCGGTCAGGGACGGCGCGCCGACCGAAAGGCCACCGGCGCCGGTATCGCCGTGGCAGGTGGCGCAATTCTCGGTGAAAAGGCCCCCGGCGGGTGTTTCGAAATCGGCCGCGCCGCCGGGCAGGTCCGCGACGAAGCGGGACAGGGCGATCCGGTCGGGCCGTTCGATCCAGTCGAAGGCGGGCATTTCGGCATAGCGGGTATCGGGGTCATCGGCGTTGATGCCGTGGCGAATGGTTGTGGCGATTTCGTCGGGATCGCCGCTCCAGAGCCATGTGCCGTCCGAAAGCACCGGAAACCCCGGCCCGCCCTGCCCGCGCGTGCCATGACAGGCCGCGCAATTGTCGGCATAAAGCCGGGCGGCGGCGGGCATGGCGGTTGCCATCAGCGCCTTGTCCGCGGTCAGGGCGGCGAAATCCGCGCCCCCGAAGCGCGACAGCCAGTCCTGACGCCGCCCGGAAAGGGCGCGAAAGCCCTCTGCCGCCTCGGCCCGCTGATCCAGCCCGAGAAGCCCGCGGGTGTAGTCGCGCCCCGTCGGCCAGGCGGGCAGCAGAACCCAGGCGATGACGGAATACAGGAACGCCAGAACCAGCGCCCAGATCACCAGCCTTGGAAACGGCGTGTTCAGTTCCCTGATTCCGTTCCAGTCATGTCCCGTGGTGTCATGGCCGGTGACGGGGTCGACCTCCCTGTGATGCGGCGCCGTCATTCGCGATCCTCCGGTTCCGGCAGGATCGACCTAGCGGCGGCGTCATGGGCCTTGCGCCGGGACGGGCTGTAGGCGCGCAGGATCACGATCACGAAGAACCCCACCAGCCAGACCAGACCGACGGTTTTCGAGAGGTAGACAAGGCTGTCATGTGTCATGGCGCCCCCTCCGCCAGCGCACGATAGGGCGCGTCGGTCAGCGTCCCCAGCGATTGCAGGTAGGCGATCAGCGCATCCAGTTCCGTCAGGCGCGATGGATCGCCGTCGAAGGCCTGAACGGCGGGGCGCGCGCCATAGCGGGCCTGAAACCCGTCGGCGGCCTCGGTGCCGGGGCGGCTTTGGGCCAGCGCATCGGCCTCGGCCGCCGCGATCATCTCCTTGTCATAGGGAACCCCCAGCCGCGCCAGCGTCGCCAGCGCATCGGGCAGCAAGGCGGTATCAAGCGGGCGCGTCAGCCAGGGATAGGATGGCATGATCGAGGCGGGAACGACGCTGCGCGGGTCGATCAGATGCGCCACATGCCAGTCGTCGGAGTATTTTCCGCCCAGCCTTGCAAGGTCCGGTCCGGTGCGTTTCGATCCCCAGAGCATCGGGTGGTCATAGGCGCTTTCCGAGGCGAGCGAGTATGGGCCGTAGCGGTCCAGTTCATCGGCAAGGCTGCGCACCATCTGGCTGTGGCAGGCATAGCATCCCTCGCGCATGTAAATCTCGCGCCCGGCAAGCTCCAATGGCGTGTTGGGGCGCAGGTCGCCGGGAAGTTCGACGGTCTCATCAAGGGTGAAAAGCGGCGCGATCTCGACCAATCCGCCGATGGAGGCCGCGACGATGATCGCCGCCACCAGCCCCATGGAGATCTTTTCCAGATTGTAATGAAGCTTCAGCATGGCCTATTCCGCCGGTTGCGGGACAAGCGGACGGTCCGCCGCCCCTTCCCGCGCCCCGCGCAGCGTCGCGCGACAGTTCCAGGCACACAGGACCGCGCCCGTCAGGAACAGCGCCCCGCCGATGGTGCGCAGGAGATAATAGGGGGCCATCGCCTGAACCGACTGGACAAAGCTGTAGGAGAGCGCGCCGTTGCGGTCATAGGCCCGCCACATCAGACCTTGCGTGATCCCGGCGTTCCACATCGCGATGACGTAGATGAGCGTCCCCGTGACGGCGAGCCAGAAGTGCCATTCGATCGCCCGGGGCGAGGCCATCTGCCTCTTGCCGCCAAGCTGCGGGACCAGCGTGTAGATCGCGCCGAAGATGATCATTGCCACCCAGCCAAGCGTGCCGGAATGCACATGCCCCACGGTCCAGTCGGTATAGTGGCTCAGCGAGTTGACGGGGCGGATGGCCAGGAACGACCCCTCGAAAGTGGACAGCCCGTAAAACACCGCCGCCACGAACATGAAGCGCAGCGTGGCGTCGTCGCGGACCTTGTGCCAGGCACCGTTCAGCGTCGCGATGGCATTGCCCGCCGAGGCCCAGCTTGGCACCAGCAACATCACCGAAAAGGTCATGCCCAGCGTCTGCGCCCAGTAGGGCAGCGCGGTGTAGTGCAGGTGGTGGGAGCCGACCCAGATGTAGAAGAAGGTGATGCCCCAGAAGCTGACGATCGACAGCCGGTAGGACCAGATCGGCCGCCCGGAGCGGACCGGCAGGAAGTAATAGAGCATCCCGAGGAACCCGGCGGTCAGGAAGAAGGCCACCGCGTTATGGCCGTACCACCATTGCACCATCGCATCCTGCACGCCCGACCAGACGGGGAAGCTTTCCGCCGTGGTCAGCCGCACCGGCAGGGCGAGGTTGTTGACGATATGCAGCATCGCCACGACAAGGATGAAGGCCAGATAGTACCAGTTGGCGACGTAGATATGCGGCTCATTCCGCCGTGCCAGGGTCCGCAGGTAGAGGGTGAAATAGGTGACCCAGATCACCACAAGCCAGAGGTCCGCATACCATTCGGCCTCGGCATATTCCTTCGACTGGGTGGAGCCCATCAGATAGCCGGTCACGGCCCAGGCGCAGAACAGGTTGTAGCCAAGGACGACGACCCAGGGGCTGATGCTGTCGGCAAGCCGGGCGCGCGAGGTGCGTTGCAGGACGTGGAACGAGGTCGCGATCAGCGCATTGCCGCCAAAGCCGAAAATGATGCCGGTCGTGTGGACGGGACGCAGGCGGCCGAAGCTGGTCGCGGGCCAGGGTGGCGTCGCCTCGGGCCAGTAAAGCAGTGCTGCGACCCAGACGCCGACGCCCATGCCGATGATTGCCCAGACCAATGTCAGCGTCAGCCCGAAACGGGTCGGCGCGTCGTAATAGCGGTCCGGGCGCCGATGGGGTGGCGCGGGGTCATAAAGCGACCCGCCGATGAGGAAGACCAGCCCAAGACCGAGACCAAGCGCCATGAACCCGTGCAGCGACATCACCCCGTGGCGCGCCGCCGCCGCCATGAAAAGCCCCATCAAGGCCAGCAGGACCGACAGGAACAGCCCGATGCGGCGTTCGGGCAAGGTGAGCGTTGCGGTCATCTGTCCCCGCCTTTCCCGGTCATGCCGCCACCCGCGCCGGCAGGGCGATATCCAGAAGGGTCGATCTGTTCAGATCCTCGATGAACCGGGCTTCGGCCTGCCGCAGGCGGGCTTTCAGGCGGCAGCAGCCCTCGATCGTGCAGGCCCCCTTGCCCGGTCCGAAGCACTCGGCAAGGGTCTGGCCCTGTTCAAGCAGCCGGACCACGTCGCCAAGCCGGATCTCGGCCGGGCTGCGGCGCAGGATGGCCCCGCCATTCACCCCGCGCCGGGTCTCGACGATGCCGCCCTGCGCGAGGCGCTGCATGATCTTGGTCAGGTGGTTCCGGGAGAGACGGAATTCCTCGGCAAGATCGGCGGTGGAGAAGGCCTGATCGGGGGCGCTTGCCATGCGCATCAGCATCCGCAGCCCGTAATCGGTGAAGGAGGTGAGGTTCATGGCGGTTCGCCTTAAAAGTGGTATTTATAATACCTCTTTTAACGCAAACGTCGTGGAATGCAAGACCGCGCCTTCCTGGGGCCATGCGAACCACCCCGGCAGCGATCTTGCGGCGGGGTCGCGATCGCGGTTTCCGGCGGGCGCGAAGGGACATCAGGGGTCAGGACGGCGGCAAGGGTCAGACCCGGCGGGCGCAGGTTCGCCTTCACCGTCGGACCGTCCGGGTTAGGCGCCTATCGGGGCAAGTCCGTTCCATCCGCGGCGGGTCCTTGGTCGTCGTGCGGGCCAGACCTCAGCGCATCACGAAGGGGTCGGGGATCGGGTCCTCCGAGGTGCGCAGCCAGACGGTCTTGACCGTCGTATAGTCAAGCGCGGCGGCAAGCCCGCCTTCGCGGCCGTGGCCCGAAAGCCCGTGGCCGCCAAACGGCGCCATCGGCGAGACCGCGCGATAGGTGTTGACCCAGACCACACCCGCGCGCAGCGCGCGGATCATCCGGTGCGCCCGCGCCAGATCGCGGGTGAAGAGGCCGGAGGCGAGACCATAGGCCGTGTCGTTCGCGATCCCGAGCGCCTCTGCCTCATCGGTGAAACCCATGACCGACAGGACCGGGCCGAACAGTTCCTCCCGCAGGCAGGGCGCGTCGGGCAGGCCGGTGCAGTCAAGGACCGTCGGCGGGTAATAGGTGCCTGGCCCCTCGGGCAGAACGCCGCCGCAGATCAGCTTTGCCCCCGCCTCGACCGAGGCGGTCACGATACCATGCAGGCGGTCGCGCTGGCGCGCGGTGCAGAGCGGCCCCATCTCGGTCGCCATGTCGCCCGGCGCGCCGATCACGATCCGCGCCGCGCGTTCGGCCAGCGTCGCCAGCATCCCGGCCTTCACGCTGTCCTGCACGATCAGGCGCGAGCCTGCGACACAGCTTTGCCCGGTCGCGGCGAAGATGCCCGCGATCTGGGCGTTGACCGCGCTGTCGAGGTCGGCATCGGCAAAGACGATGAAGGGCGACTTGCCGCCCAGCTCAAGCGAGGTCGAGGCAAGGTTTTCGGCCGAGCCGCGCAGGACCGCGCGCGCGGTTTCCGGGCCGCCGGTGAAGGCGATGTGATCGACGCCGGGATGGGTCGTCAGCCGCGCCCCGCAGGTCGGGCCGAAGCCGGTTATCACGTTGACGACGCCGGGCGGGAAGCCTGCCTCATGGACAAGCCTCGCGAAGGCCAGAAGCGGCGACGGGCCGTCCTCGGACGCCTTCAGCACCACCGTGCAGCCCGCCGCCAGGGCCGGGCCAAGCTTGACCGCGCTGAGGAACAACTGGCTGTTCCAGGGAACGATCGCCGCCACCACGCCGATCGGCTCACGCCGCAGCCAGACCTCCATGTCGGGCTTGTCGATCGGCAGATGCGCGCCCTCGATCTTGTCGGCAAGGCCCGCGTAATAGCGATAGTAATCCGCGACATAGGCGATCTGGGCCGAGGTTTCGCGGATGATCTTGCCGGTGTCGCGCGTCTCAAGCCGGGCGAGGTCGGGGGCCGCGGCCTGTACCAGATCGGAGAGCTTCATCAAAAGCTTGCCGCGCGCGGTTGCCGTCATCGCAGGCCACGGTCCTTCGCGAAAGGCGCGCCCGGCGGCGGCGACGGCGCGGTCCACCTCGGCCTCGCGGGCCTCGGCGATCTCGGCCCATTGCGCGCCCGTGGCGGGATCGAACGAGGCGAAACGCGCCGCCCCCGCGTCGAAGCTGCCGTCGATATAAAGATCGAAACGTTCCATCATCCCCTCATGCAAATGCGGGCATCACCTCGGCGATGAACCTTTCAAGCGAGGCTTTCTTGCGCGCGAAGCTCATCCCGGTGTCGATCCAGAAGGAATATTCGTCATAGCCCAGTTCCTCATAGCGTTTCAGCCGCGCGATGACCTCGGCGGCCGGGCCGATCACGTTGTTCGCGCGCATGGCGGCGGGGCTGTAGAACGGATGGGCGGCGATCTCATCCTCGGTCAGCGGCTTGATAAGGCCCATCGAGATGTCGCGCTCATTTTTGAACCAGGCGCCGAAATAGTTGTAGAAGCGGTTCACCTCGACCGCGCCACGTTCGGCGTCGGCCTCATCCGCGGCGACATAGGTGTGGCGCAGCAGCATGATCTTCGGGCGCGGCACCTTGGCGAATTTCTCGCAGGCGGCGTTGAAATGGCCCATCAGCTTTTCCACCTCCTCATCGCCCAGATGCAGCGGCGTGACCTGCACGTTGTAGCCATGGGAGACGGCGAATTCGTGGCTGTTCGGATCGCGGGCTGCGACCCAGATCGGCGGCCCGCCCTCCTGCACCGGCATCGGGGCCGAGGTCGATTTCGGGAATTTCCAGAACTGGCCGTCATGGGTGTAGTCGCCCTGCCAGAGCGCCTCGACCGCGGGGATCAGTTCCCGCATCATCTGGCCCGCGTTCCAGGCGTCAAGGCCCGGATGCATCCGCTCATACTCAAACATATACGCGCCGCGCGCCACGCCCAGTTCAAGCCGCCCGCCGGTCATCAGGTCGGTCATCGCCGCCTCGCCCGCAAGGCGCAGCGGATGCCAGAGCGGCGCCATCACCGTGCCGGTGCCAAGGCGCACGTTCCTGGTGTGATGGGCCAGATCGACCAGCGTCAGCATCGGGTTCGGCGCGATGGTGAAGTTCATCGCGTGATGCTCCCCCGACCAGATCGCGTGCATCCCGCCCGCATCAGCGATTTTGCACAGGTCGATCATCTCGTCGTAAAGCTTGCGCTGATCCTCGGCGGGGTCGGTGCGCTCCATGTGAATGAACAGCGAAAACTTCATCCTCTTATCCCTTCGCGAACGGACGGATTTCGCCCGCGACATGCGAGCCGACATATTGTCCGTAATTGCCCTGCCGGTATTCGGCGGCGAACCGGCGCAGCATGACCTGTTGCGCAGGGTCGGTCGTGTCTGTCATCGCCGCTTCCGTCAGGGCGACGAAGGCCCCGGCCTTGTGCGCGTCGGTCGCCGCGGGACACAGATGCACGATGAATTGCAGCCCGCGCTCGGTGTCGTCGTAGATGGCGTAGACCAGGCCCGGCGTGGCGTCGGTGCCGGTTTCGGCGATCAGCCGGTCGAAGGCGCCGCGCGCGCCGCCCTGCCCCACGCGCATTTCAGGCAGCTTGACCCCGCCCGCGCCGTCGTCAAGCAGCAGCACCCGCCCCTCATGCTCCACGATGGCCGCCAGCACCACGCGGGGCCCGTGTTCGGCCGACAGGGCGGCGGCGGCGGGCGTGACATAGGCGCCACGGCAATAGCCAAGGCCGGGCGCCGTCGAGGCATCGAAATCCTCCACCCTGCCGATCAGGATCGTGTGATCGCCCGCCTCGATCGCGCGCTCCAGACTGCAATCGAACCAGGCGGAGCCGCCCGCGATCACGGGCGACCCGTAGGGACCCGCCTGCCAGTCGACGCTGGTGAAGCGATCCTCGCTCGGCCGGGCGAAGACGTTCGAGATTGCCTTTTGGCCTTCCGACAGGACGTTCACCGCAAAGCCCCGGCCCGACGTGTAAGCCGACAGGTTGGCCGAACGGTTCGAGATCGAGATCAGCAACAGGGGCGGGTCAAGCGACACCGAGGAGAAGGAATTGGCCGTGAAGCCACGCGGGGCGCCCGTTTCATCTATCGTTGTCACCACGGTGACGCCGGTCATGAAACAGCCGAAGGCGTCGCGCAGCAGACGTGTCGGTTCAGGGTTCATGCGGTTCCTCCCCCTCCCACCGCGCCCTCGGGCAGGCCGAGCCAGCGCGCGAGTTCCGTGTTCACCCGGTCCGGCGCGGTGAGCGAGACCATGTGGCGCGCACCCGCAATGACAACCGCGCGGGCGTTCCCGATCCCGGCAGCGATTGCGCGGGTCATGTCCGGGCTGGAATTCGCGTCGTGTTCGCCGGTCAGGACCAGCGTCGGGCAACGGACCTCGCCGATGCGGTCGGCATAGACGGCGTCGCCCTCGGCAAAGGCCGCATAGGTCGCGGCATAGCCGTCCGCATCCACCGCGCGCAGCCAGCCGCCGACCCGGTCGCGCACTTCGGGCGCCTCGTGGGGGGCGAACCACCGGGCCAGCGGGGCCTCGGGATCGCTGCGGCCCTGGGCAAGCTCACGCGCGCGGCAAAGCACCGCCTCACGCGCGGCGGGACCGCGCTTGTGAACCGGGTTCAGGAGGGCGACCCGCTCCACCAGATGCGGATGTTCGATCGCGGTGCCGAGCGCTATCAGCGCCCCCATCGAATGCCCGGCCAGAGCGACCGGACCAAGGTCAAGCCCGGCAATCGCCCGCGCGGCCCAGGCAACGTAGTCGGCCAGACTCGGCGCGCCTTTCAGGGCATCGGTCCTGCCATGCCCCGGCAGGTCAAGCGCGATGACCTGACGGGTCGCGGCGAAGGCGGCGATCTGCGGCGCCCAGGCCTCGGCGCACATGCCGACCCCGTGCAGCAGCACGAGCGGCGCGCCCGGACAGGCCGCGATCAGGCCGATGCGGCTGCCGTCAGACGCCCGCAGGGTTTTCGACATCATGGCCCAGATCCTTCAGGTCCTGATAACGGTCGCCGATACGGTGATGCGGCCGCCCCCCGATCGACGCGCCAAGCGCAATGACGATTTCGTCATCCGCGGGCGCATCGGGGATGGCAAAGTTGATGGTGAGATAGTGCGAGCGCCGCCCGGCGTCATTCTTGTCCATCAGGGGGATCATCACCGGCGCATTGGCGCCGCCACGGGTGTTGCAGAAGGACAGATAGCTTCGGGCGCCCACCGCCGTGCGGTAATGGTTCCCGAACCGCAGCGTATGGATCAGCGCCGAGGCATGTTCGACCTCGCCGCCAAGGCCGACGACCGCCGATTTGCCATAGCCCTCGACCTTGTCGCCGCCGCCCGCAGCCTCAAGAACCATCCCGGAAAGCAGTTCGCCAAGGACCGGGGCCACGGCGTGAATTTCCGGCTTCAGGTCCTCGACAAAACCACGGCCGGCCCAGGGGTTCCGTATCACCGCCGCCGCCGCAATCAGCTTCAGCGGCACCGGAGCCGCGCGCCCGCCTTCGACAAGCGTCGTCTCGACATGCAGCAGCGTCTTGCGGATGAGTGCGTCCATTTTCGAATCCCTTGCTGATTTCCCGAGTATTGGTATACCATCATACCATATGTCAATAAGGCCTCTTTCGAACTGTCCTCCCGCAGGGCGCGCGGGGGTCGGAATCCCAGCCCAGGAGGACGAAATGGCCGCTTACTGGATTGCCCATGTCACCGTGACCGACGCCCAGGCCTATGCCGCCTATCAGGCGCAGGCGCGCGGTGTTTTCGAGGCGCATGGGGGCCGTTTTCTGGCGCGCGGCGGCCGGGCCGTGGCGCTTGAGGGCGCCGCCTTTGCCCGCCATGTCATCGTCGAATTCCCGTCCATCGAGGATGCGCAGGCCTGCTACGCCTCAGACCAGTACCGCGCCGCCCGCGCCTTGCGACGGGGCGCGGCAGAGGTGCAGATCGCGATTGTCGAAGATATGTAGTGCGACGGTGCCGGGCATCCCGTATTACGGTACTCCAGCGACCCCAAGAGAGTGATCAGCACAGCACCATGCCCCTCCCGACCGGAACCAGCCTGAAGATCGAGCAGCCCCCGCAGACCCTTCGCGAGATCGTCACCGAACGGATGCGCGCCGCGATCCTGAGCGGGTATTTCAAGTCGGGCGAACGCCTGGTGGAGCGCAATCTGTGCGATCAGCTGGGCGTGTCACGGACCGTGGTGCGCGAAACCATCCGCTATCTGGAGGCCGAGGGGCTGGTAGAGTTTCTGGCCAACAAGGGGCCGATCGTGGCGCCGCTCGACTGGCCTCAGGCGCGGCAGATCTACAAGATCCGCATGCTTCTTGAGGCCGATGCGGCGCGTGACTGCGCCGTGGTCGCGGATGACAAGATCAGGGAAGAGCTTCGCGCCGCGCTCGAAACACTCGGCGCGGCCTATGAGGGGGGCGCGTCGCACGATCTGCTGGCCGCCTCGACCGAGTTCTACCATCTCATCTTCAAGGCGGCCGGGCATGACATCTCCTGGGATGTGGTCAACCGCCTGAACGGCCGGATCAGCCGCCTGCGGGGCATGACGCTTTCGACGACGGACCGGCACCGCTCCGGCTATGCCCGGATCACGCGGATCTTCGAGGCGATCGCCGCGAACGATCCCGATGCCGCCGCGGCGGCGGTTCACAGCCACATCAACGAAGCCTCGGAAATCGCGCGGCAGAAGCTGGCCGAAGCGCAGGACTAAAGCGTTTATGGTTTGTGTTGAGATCGTAAGTATCAGAATTCAAACGAAATAAATTCAAATTCTGATTCAGTGCAAACCCGAGATGCTATGAACCAGAGCGGCTGGCTGTGCGGCGCGCCGGTCCCTTGCTGGCACCGCGGGGCGGAGCCGGTCGGCGCCTTAAAGCGATTCCGCGCCATCCAGCACAAGCGCATGGCCGGTCATGAAGGACGAGCTGTCCGACGCGAGATAGACGATGCTTTCCGCCACTTCCTCGGGCGTCCCCCAGCGGCGCATCGGAATGGTTTGCGCCACATAGCCCTCAAGCGCCGCGCGCCCGCCCATCTGGCTTTCGAAGCCCGCGTTGAAGACGGTGTCGACAAAGCCGGGGCAAAGCGCGTTGCACCGCACGCCGTGGCGGGCATAGTCCACGGCGATCTGGCGCACCATCGCGATGACGGCGTGTTTCGTCGTGCAATAGGCGATCATCTCGCGGTCGTACTGCACCCCGGAGTTCGATGAGGTCACGATGATCGACCCCGCCCCGCGCGGTTTCATCACCGCCATGGCGGCGCGCGCCGCGACGAAATGCGAGCGCACGTTCAGCCGCCACGAGGCGTCCATGTCGTTGGTGCTGACATCCTCAAGCCGGCCTGGAATCTGGATCCCGGCATGGGAATGCAGGATGTCGAGCCTGCCGAAACGGTCATGGGTATCGTGGATCGCCCCTTCCAGCGCGGCGTCCTCGGTAACGTCAAGACCCATGGCCTCGGCCCGCCCGCCTGCCGCTGCGATCTCTTCCGCGACAGCGCCCGCGCGGCCGGGATCGAGGTCGGTGACGATGACCGTCGCCCCGTTCCGGGCAAGGGCCAGCGCCCCGGCCCGACCGATGCCGGACCCTGCCCCGGTCAGGAATGCGACGCGGTTTTCCAGCAACATGGCCCTTACTCCTCCGGCGCCCTGACACCACCCCGCCGCAGGATGGTCTGGGCCAGGATCAGCACCATCAGCGACACCGCCAGAACCATGGTGCCGATGGCGTTGATCTCGGGCGTGACGCCGCGGCGGATGGAGGAGAAGACGTAGATCGGCAGCGTCGTCTCGGACCCGGCGACGAAGAAGGCGATGATGAAATCGTCGAAGCTGAAGGTGAAGGACAGAAGGAACCCCGCAAGGATCGCGGGCGCGATCTGCGGCAGCGTCACCTGCCGGAACGTTCCGAAGGGCGTGGCGCCGAGGTCGGCCGAGGCCTCGATCAGGCTGCGGTCCATCCCCGCCACCCGCGCCCGCACGATGATGACCACAAGCGCCATCGCGAACAGCCCGTGCGCCGCGATCAGCGATCCGGTGCCAAGGTGCAGTTGCGGCGCGGTCCCGGCCACCGGCCAAAGCGACGCAATCATCGGGTTGAGCCAGTCAAAGAGCGTCACCAGCGCGATCAGGGTGGAAATGCCGATGACGATCCCCGGCACCATGACCGCGATGTAAAGGAGCGCGTCGAAGATCATCCGGGGCCTGCCGCCGACGCCCTGAAGGGCCAGCGCCGCGAGCGTTCCGGCGATGGTGGCCAGCAGCGCCGAGGACGCGGCGACCGTGGCGCTGGTCTGCAACGCCTCCATCACGAAGGGATTGGCCAGCGCCTTGCCGTACCACTGGGTCGAAAAGCCCTGCAACTGCGCGGCGTAGCGGCCCGCGTTGAAGGAAAAGACCGCGATCACCCCGATCGGGATGTAGAGGAAGAGATAGACGGCCAGCGCGTACACCCTCATCCCGGCCTCACATCAGCGAGACATCGTCGCGCCCCCCCGCCCAGCGGCGCGTGAGGCGCATGTAGGCGGTGACGGTGACGAGCATGATGACGACGAGCGCAACCGCGACCGCCGCCCCGAAGGGCCAGTTGCGCGATTGCAGGAAGAGATCGACCAGCGCATTGCCGACGAAAAAGACCTTGCCGCCGCCCAGCATGGCGGGGATCAGGAATTCCCCCATCAGAAGGATGAAGACCAGCATGCAGCCGGTGGCAACGCCGGGCATCGACAGGGGCAGCGTGACTTGCAGGAAGCTGCGCCAGGGCGGGCTGCCAAGGTCGGCGGACGCCTCAAGCAACCGCTTGTCGAGCCGTTCGAGGCTGACGAAGATCGGGAAGACCATCAGCGGCAGATAGCCGTAGACAATGCCGATCAGCACCGCGAAGGGCGTGTTGACAAGGCGCGGGCTGCCAAACCCCAAAAGGCCGACAAGTTTCGGGACGCCCTGCCCGCCCAGCAGGTAGATCCAGGCGTAGGAGCGGATCAGGATCGAGGTCCAGAATGGCACGATGACAAGGATCAGCAGCAGCGTGCGCCATTTCGGATCGGCCCTGACCGCAAGGAAATAGGCCAGCGGATAGGCGATCAGCAGGCACAGGACGGTGCCTGCCGGTGCCAGCATCAGCGTGTTCTTGAACGCCGCCCAGCGGGTGCCGAGATTGGCGAAGTTTTCCAGGCTGAAGGCGGCGGAGTAGCCCCCCGCCGCCGCGCGTTCGCCAAAGCTGAAGACCGCCACGACCACAAGCGGCAGGACGAGCATGGCCAGAAGCCACACCGTCGCGGGCGCCAGCAGAAGGGTTGTCCTCAGCCTCGGACTCATGCCGTCAGGCCGACTTGAAGCGCGCCATCAGCTCGGCGCGGTTGGGGTCGGTCAGCGTCACGGCGGCGCCGAATTCCAGCGCGTCGAGCAGGTCGGCCGCCGGATAGAGGATCGGGTCGTTCAGAACCTCGGGCGGCATCAGCGCATCGACGCGGGCATCGGCCGTCGGATAGCCATGGAAAAGCGATTCCTTCGCGTTCACCGCAGGGTCGAGCAGGAAGTTGATGAGCGCATAGGCCGCGTCCATATGCGGCGCGCCCTTCGGGATGGCGTAGAAGTCCGACCAAAGCTCGCCCCCCTCCTTGCCCAGCACATACTCGATTTCCGGCATGTCGCGGTTCATCTGCTTGCCGTCGCCGGTCCAGCAGATCGTCATCCAGGCATCGCCCGAGCGCATCGAGGGCTGGTAATCGGACGAGATCGCGAAAAGATGCGGCTTGGCGTCGAGGAGCAGCTTCTCGGCGTCGGCCAGTTCCGCGGGGTCGATGGAGTTGAAGGAATAACCGTAGTATTTCAGCGCGTTGCCGATGGTCGTCAGCTGATAGTCATGGACCATCGTGCGGCCGCTGAAATCGGCCATGGTCATGTCCCAGAATTCCTTCCAGGTGGTCGGTTTGGGGTTGGCGCCAAGCTGCGCGGTATTGACCGCGAAGCCGGTCGTGCCCCAGTTCTTCGGCACCGCATAGACGGTTCCGTCCACCGTGCCGGGACCGGCGAAGCGCTGATTATAGGACGCGGCGTCGTAGTTCGGGATCTTCGACAGGTCGAGCGGTTCGATCAGATCCTCATCGACATAGGTGGTGATCGTGTAGTTGGTCGGCACGAAGACGTCCCAGCCCGAGCCGCCCGCCTGCAACTTGGCCAGCATCTCTTCGTTCGATCCGAAGACGTTCATGTCCACCGCCGCGCCCGTCGCCTCGCGGAAGGCGTCGAAGTTTTCCGGGTCGTGGTAGTTGGGCCAGGTCGCCAGAACCACCCGGTCGCCGATGTTCCCCTGCGCCCAGGCCGCCGAGCGCAGCCCCGGCATCGCCGCGCCCAGAACAGCCGTCGCCGCGCCAAGCCCGGTCACGCCCAGGAAATGCCGCCGCGTGACCGACCCGTTCTTGTAGCGCCAGAGTTCGGCCATGAATTTTTCGCGTGAGATGAAGTCCTTCCGGTCCGTCATGATCAGTCTCCCAGTTGGTTTTCAGTCGTTATTGAGGATCAGCGCCGCGCCATCGCGCCAGGTCGCATATCCCGTGTCCCCCGGTTCGAAATTGCCCTCGCCCGCCTCTGCCTGACGCGAGGCAAGGATCAGGAACTGGCCCAGATCGGGGTTCCGAACCAGATATTCGGTGTGTTCGCCAAGGAAGATGCGATTGACGACGGTGACGGGAACGCCGCCCGCGCCGCGCGACAGGCTGATCTGTTCGGGCCGGACGCTGGCCATTGCCGCCTGACCGGGGGCAACACCCTCACCCGCGTGGCCTACGAAGGCCACGTCACCGGGGCCGGTCATCTTCGCGCTGTCGCCCGCGACGCTTTCGACCGTCCCGTCGAAGAAATTGGACTTGCCGACGAAATCCGCGACATAGCGGTTCTTCGGCCGGTCGTAGAGGTCGCGCGGGCTGCCCATCTGGACGATCTGCCCGTCGCGCATGATGCAGATGCGGTCGGACATCGACAGGGCTTCTTCCTGATCATGGGTGACGAGGATGAAGGTGATGCCCAGTTGCCGTTGCAGGGTCTGCAACTCGATCTGCATGTCGTGGCGCAGCTTCTTGTCGAGCGCGGCCATCGGTTCGTCCAGCAAAAGCAGCTTCGGTTCGTTGACGATGGCGCGGGCCAGCGCCACCCGCTGCTGCTGGCCGCCTGACATTTCCCAGATGCGCCGCGCGCCGAAACCCGGCAGGCGGACGGTTTCCAGCGCACGTTCGACCGCCGCCGCGACATCTGCCTTGGGCGGCTTCGGGCGGCGCTGGCGCAGCCCGTATGAGATATTTTCGGCCACCGTCAGATGCGGGAAAAGCGCATAGTGCTGGAAGACCATGTTCACCGGCCGCCGGTGCGCGGGCAGGTCGTTCACCTGCTGGCCGTCAAGGAAGATCGCGCCCTCGCTTGGCGTCTCGAAGCCGGCAAGCATCCGAAGTGCCGTCGTCTTGCCACAGCCGGAGGGGCCGAGGAACGACAGGAACTCCCCCCGCCGGATGGTCAGGTTCAGGTTCCGCGCCGCGACGACCGGGCCGAAGCGTTTCGTCGCGCCCCGCAGTTCCGCGATGGGGGAATCGTCGTTTCCTGTCACGCCTTCTCTATCCGCGCATATGCCATGGAATTGCAGAAATCGTAGAAACGGAGCGATCCGTTGTATATACCACAAACCGCATAGTTCCCGAAAGAAACACGCAAGATGGGCATAGAGGCAAAGTTCGACCGCATCGGCGCGGTGATCGCGGCGCAGGGAAGCCCCGATTTCCCGCGACGGCTGGCGGAGTTCCTGCGCACGATAGCGCCTTATGACTTCACCGTCATCTTCGGTTATCGCGGCGCCGCGCGCCCGCTGGACCTTTACGACGACTTTCCGCAGGCCAAGCGGGCGGTCTTCGTGACCGACTATCAGGCGGGGCCTTACCTTCTTGACCCCTTCTACCTTGCCGCGACCCGCCCGACCGCGCCGGGGCTGTACCGGATGCGCGACCTTGCGCCGGACCGCTTCTATCAGGGGGAGTATTTCCGCAGCTATTACGTCCAGACCGGCCTGGCCGAGGAAATCGGCTTCTTCGTCGGCCTCGATCGCGGCGCGATGGTCATCGTGTCGCTGATGCGGGCCGACAAGGCCTTCAGCGCAAGGGAGTTTGCCGCGCTTCGCACTGCCTGGCCCATCGTCCGGGCCGCTGTGCGCAATCACTGGGCCGATCTCGCGGAACGGTTCGACCTGCCCGCCGGACCGGAGGCCGCCCGCGCGGACCGGCGCATCGAACGCAGCTTTCAGCATTTCGGCGAAGGCATCCTGACGCCGCGCGAACGCGAGGTCGTGGAATATACGCTCAAGGGCTATTCGGCAGAAGCGATCCGGCAGGTGCTGGGCATTTCGTCGGGAACCGTGCGCATTCACCGGCGCAACATCTATGCCAAGCTGGGGATCAGTTCGCAGGGCGAGCTGTTCGCGCGCTTCATCGACACGCTGGTCAAGCCATAGGGTTTTCGCCCGCGTGACCGGCGCTATCAAAATACATAAATATATGACATTATATCGTTGACGCCCCTCCCCGCGCGGGCGACACTCGGGCAGGTGCAGGAGTAGACAGGACATGGCGACCGGGGATATTCCACAGGGCGGCGACACGATTGCGGTCATCGGCGGCGGCTTGATCGGGACCAGCTGGTCGGCGCTGTTCATGGCCCACGGATACGATGTCGTCCTTCAGGAACCGGCCAAAGCGGCCTGGCCCGCGGTTCCCGAACGGATCGCCACGGCGCTGCGGCAGATCGCCGAGCTTGCGCCGGATCTGCCCGCCGCGGGGCAGTTGCGCCTGACGACCAGCCTGGAGGACGCGGTCGAAAAGGCCGTCTGGGTACAGGAAAACGCGCCCGAAAACGTGCCGCTGAAGCGGGCGATCTATGCCGCGGTCGAGGCCGCCGCCCCTGCCGGGGCCATGATCGCCTCAAGCACCTCATCACTCGTCTGGTCGGAGTTGAGCGCCGCGATGGGCGACCCCGCCCGCCTCATCACCGCGCATCCCTTCAACCCGCCGCATCTGATGCCTCTGGTCGAACTTTTCGGCCCCGATCCCGACCGGCTGGAGACGGCGGCGGCCTTTTACCGTGGCCTTGGCCGCACCCCTGTCTTTCTGCAACGCGAGGCCGTGGGCCATATCGCCAACCGCCTGTCCTCGGCGCTTTGGCGCGAGGCGGTGAGCATGGTCGCCGAAGGCATCGCCAGCGTCGAGAATATCGACGCGGCGCTGGTTCACGGGCCGGGCCTGCGCTGGTCGGTGGTGGGGGCGCATATGGCCTATCATCTGGGCGGCGGCAGCGGCGGGATCGGCCATTACCTGTCGCATCTGGGGCCAAGCCAGGAACGGCGCTGGCAGGACCTGGGCAACCCGGCGCTGGACCGGGCGACGCAGGACAAGCTGATCTCGGGCGTCGGCGCCGAAGCGCGGGGCCGTGGCATCGACGAGTTGGAGGCGGCGCGCGACCGAGCGCTGATCGCGGCGCAGCTTGCGCTCAGCGGCCAGCGGCCGTGAGCTGGTGGAAAGCCATTGACAGGGGCGCAGGATCATGGTCCGCCATCTTATGAAATTTCACCCGGCATGATCGCGATGAGTTCACCCACCCCCCTCTATCACCGGATCTATGCGGTCATGCGAGAGCGGATCGTGAACGATTACTATCCGCTGGATGTCCCGGTCCCCAGCGAGGCGGAGCTGGCCGAAAGCTTCACCACCAGCCGCATCACCGTGCGCAAGGCGATGGAGATGCTGGCGGATGAGGGGCTGGTGACCCGCACCCGCGGCCGTGGCACCTTCGTCACCGACCATGCGCAGAAGTCGCGGTTCAACCGCGCGGTGGTGTCGAATATCAACGGGCTGTTCAGTTACCTCAATGCCGTGGGCAAAGGCACCCGGCTGAAGGTCGTCAGCCTCGACCGGGGGGAGGCGCCGCCAAGGATCTGCGCGCAGATGGGGGTTGCGCCGACGGCGGACCTGATCCGCTCTGCCAGGGTCCGGGAACTGGACGGCAAGCCCTATTCGCTGTCGATGGCCTATATCCTGCCCGCCTTCGGCGCGGGCCTGACCCGCAAGGATCTGGCCACGACGAACATGATCGACCTCGTCCAGCGCGAAGGCACGACGGTGGAGCAGGTGGAGCAGACGCTGACCGCGACGCTGGCCGACGAATATGCCGCGCAGCACCTGAAAGTCCCCATCGGGGCGGCGCTGATGCGGGTGAACCGGCTGTTCTTCAACGCCGAGATGGTGCCGTTCTACGCTGCCGAGATCCTTTATTGCGCGGATCGCTACGAATACCGCGTCTCGTTGAAGCGCGAGCGGGGGAAGGATTTTCTGCTCGACGATTCCCGCAACCCCTGAAGTGGCCGGACTGGACCTGTCGCGGTCGTTCCTCTGCCCGGACTCAAGGCGCGTCCCGCGCCGCCGGGCATCGCCCGACCGCCCCACCGGGCGGGCGATCCTGCACCGTCTTGCCCCGAACAGCCGTTGGATGTGGGCTTCACCATAAAGCGCTGCCGCCCCCCCGCCCTACGCCCACCCGCGGTCGGGCAATACCCGGCTTTTCGAGCCTCCGAGTCGGCACCGCAAAACGGCCTTTCAGAGGCGGCCTTTCAGAGGCGGTCAGGACGAAGGCGCGAAGGGGGAACGCAGAAGGCGGCCCAGTGCCTGCGGCAGGTCGGCGGGCGGCGTGGCCTCGACCCGGTCCAGCAGGCGGGCGATCCCGTCGAAATGGGCGGGGTCGGCCCAGGCCGCCCCTATCAGCGTGCGGGCCTTGCGGTTCACATCCGCGCGCGGCAACGGGTTCGGACCGTCGCCCTTCGGCACCCGCACCTCGGCGCTGACCTGTTGCCCGTCAGTGAAGCCCAGCGTGACACGCCCCGGCCGACTGGCGGGATAAAGCGCGTCGAGGCCGGGATCGACGGCCAGCGTGACGCGCGCGGCCATCGCGCGCACCGCCGCGCTGGCCAGACGCCGGGGGGAAAATCCGTCATGGCGCAGCGGCCCGAAGCACAGCGCCAGTGCCGCCGCATGGCGGAAGCTGAACCGCGCCGCCAGGTCCGAACGCGGATCGGGCGCGTCGTAGTCCAGCGCGGTCGCGTAGGTCTCCACCCGGACAGCGGCGATCCGGGCAGGATCGAACCCGCCGTGGCGCGCCCGCAGCGCCTCGATACAATCAAGCATCGGGCCAAGATGGGCGCAGACCGGGTGCCATTTCAGATAGGCCGAAAGGATCTCATGCCGCGACCAGGTGCCATCCGCGCCAATCCCGTCGCAGAGCTGGTCCGGCACGAAGCCCTCCCCCGCCCTCGGGCCGAAGAACCGTTCCAGCGTGTCGGGCGATGGCGTCAGCCCCGCCAGCGCAGCCCGCGCCGCCATCACGCCGTTCTGCGTGCCAAGGCCAACGAACAGGTGATGCGCGCCCGCGCCTTCCATGCAGGTATCGCGGAAGGGAAACAGCGCCACGGCGGCGGCATTGCCGATGGTATCCGCAATCAGCCGGGCGCGGGTGCCGGTAGCGCTGTCGCGGGCAAAAAGATGCGCCGCCGCCACCGCCGCGCCGATAGAGCCGAAGGTGCCGGTGTCGTGCAGCAGGGGCTGCATCCCGCCCAGTGACGCCCCGATGCGGGCCGAAACCTCATACCCCGCCATGACCGCGTTCAGGAAGGCGGGCGCGTCGGCGCCGGTTTCCTCTGCCACGGCGAGCGCTGCGGGCAGGACATGGCTCATCGGATGGCCGCGCGCGCGGCGGTGGCCGTCCTGAAGTTGCAGGACCGTCATCGCCATGCCGTTGACCAGCGCGGCGATCCCGGCGGGAACGCCCTGCGCGCATCCGGCGGCCGATGCCGGGCCCGCGCCGCCGCTGGCCACGATCGCGGCGCGGACCGGAGCCAGCGTGCCATGCGCCGCGCCGGCCGCCATCACCGCGACGGTGTCGAGCAGGAAATCGCGATACGCCGCCCGCACCGGGGCGGGCGCCGCCGCGAAATCGCCCTGCGCGGCGGCCTGCGCCAGCCTTTCCGCGGCCCCGGCCACGGGGGTCAGCCCTTCGCGACGGCGGCCGCGCCCGCCTTCATCATCGCGCCAAGCATCTCCAGACGCGGCTCTACCGGCGCGGGATAGGCCTCGCGCCCGTGGCGAAGGCCGAGGGCCAGGAAGGTCTCGACCAGCTTGTAGGTCAGCGGCCCCGGATTGACGACCGGCACCGGCAGATGTTGGGCCAGATATTCCCCCGCTTGATGCATGGTGGTGGAACCGAGGCAGATCACCTCTGCCCCGTCCTCCTCGATGCAGCGCATCGCCACATCGCGCATCTTCGGAAAGACCTTGTCCTCTTTCCCGGTGATGAGGTTGGAGAAATCCGGTGGCTGGTCGAAGCTGCGGACCGAGGCGCATTGCCGGTCGAACCCGTATTCGCGGATCGCCTTGCGATAGCGCGGCAGCGCCGGTTTCCACTGCGCCAGCACCGAAAACCGCCCCCCCAGCGTCAGCGCGTAGAGCATGGAGGCCTTGCCCGCCCCGATCACCGGAATATCGAGGACCGAGCGCAGCATCACCATGCCGCTGTCGGACATCGTGTCGATGCAGACCGCGTCGAAGCCTTCCTGCTGGGCGGTGCAACCGGCCTCGAAGATGGCCATGTCCATCAGCCCCCAGTCATGCGGCGACATGAATGAGGTCGGCCCGCAGGTCACCGGGCGATAGGTCAATTGCCAATCGGCGGGCAGCGGCACATAGCCCGACTGCGCCTCGCGGTTCCTTACCCCTTCGGCATCCAGCGCGAAGGGAACGATCACCAGGATACGGGTCATTGGCGGCCCTCCAGAAATGCGGCCCCGGCGGCGCCGATGGCACGGATCATGTCATGCTTGGGCTCCAGCGGCGCGGGCCATGTCTCTTTCGAATGGGTCAGGTTCAGGTCCAGCGCGATGGTGGCAAGCTTGTAGGTCAGCGGGCCGGGATTGATGACCGGAACGCCGACCCGCTCGGCCAGCCACTGATGCGCCTCGTGCATGGTGGTGGAGCCAAGGATCAGGACCTGCGCGCCATCCTCGTCGATGCATTTCCGCGCCGCCGCCAGGAGAAGCGGAAACACCTCATCCTCCTTGCCCGACAAGAGCGACTTGTTGTCCGGCGTCACCCCGATGGAGCGCATGGAGGCGCATTTATGTTCCATCCCCAGCTCTCCCAGCGTCTTGGTGTAGAGCATCTTCCAGCGGTCCCACATCATCAGGACAGAGAACTTGTCGCCCAGCATCTGCGCCACCAGCATCGCGTGCCGCCCCGGCGCGATGACCGGGATCGTCAGCACCGAGCGCAGCATCGACATGCCGCTGTCGGACATCGTGTCGATGCAGACCGCGTCGAACCCCTCCTTCTCGGCATCGAGCCCGGCATCGAGGATCGAGAAGTCCGCCAGCGCCATGTCATGCTGGCTGGAATAGTTCTTCGGCCCCACCCGCACGGGGCGATAGTGGAACGCGATCCCCGGCCCCAGATCGACCGCCTTCATCTGCGCCTCACGGCGCGCGAGGTCCTCCTTCCCCATCGGGAAGGGAACGATCACCATGACCTTCTTCATTCATTTCCTCCGTTTCCTGCACCGGCCCTGCCGGTCTTCATGCCCCTGCCGCGATGCGTGCGGCGCTGATCCCGGCAAGGCGCCCGAAGGCCGTCGCCGACAAAAGACCGTTGCCCGACAGATAGCCGTAGTTGGAATCGCCCGAGAGGCCGCGCGCGGCGCCCCCGCCCGCCATCAGGTTCGGCAGCGGCGTCCCGTCCTTGCCCAGCACGCGGGCATCGTGGTCGATGACCAGCCCGCCCTGCGTGTGAAACAGCGCGCCGTTCACCTTGACGGCGCGCCAGGGCGCTTGCAGCAGCAGATCGCGGGCAAACCGGCGACCGAAGCGGTCCGGCGCGCCGCTTTCGGCGGCGGCGGCGATCGCGTCAAGCTCGGCTTGCAGCGCCTCGAAGGGCAGGCCCGTGACCTCGGCCAGTTCCTCCACCGTATCGGCGCTTTTCACCGCGCCGAGCTTGCGGATCTCACGATAGTCGTGAAAGCCGAGCGCGGCTTCCTCTGCCCTTGCGTCGAAGATGTCCCAGGCGACATGACCCGGCTGCGCCGCGACCTCGGCACCATGTTCGGAATAGCCGCGCATCTCGTTCGAAAAGCGGTGGCCGTCGGTATTGACCAGTATCCCGCCCTGGGTGATCGCCGCCCAGGTCAAGGGAAGCGAATGGGGATGCGCGACCGAGCCGTGGCCCTGATAGGCGCCCATATCCGCCACCGTCGCGCCAAGCGCGAGACCCCATTTCACCGCGTCGCCGGTGTTGGACATATGCCCGCAACATTCGGCATCGGCGATTTCGGGGATATAGTCGCGCACCATGGCGGCATCGCCCGCGAAACCGCAGCAGGCCAGAACCAGCGCGGCGCAGCCCAGCGTTTCCAGCGCACCGTCGGGGCGGCGAAAGCGCAGGCCCGTCACCCGCCCGTCGGCATCTGCATACAGATCCTCGACCGAGGCACCGGAGATCAGGTCGATCCCGCCCGCCGACACCGCCGAGAGCAGCGCCTGTTCCAGATCGGCGCCGGTGCGGCTTTTCGGGCCGTGCATACGCATCCGCGAATGGCCGGGATAGAGAAAGCCGGTGACAAGCTCCAGCTCGATCCCGTGATCGCGGATCAGCCAGTCGATCATCGGGCCGGAGGTTTTCGCGGCGACCATCGCCATGTCGGGGGGCGTGTGATCATGGGTCTTGGCGACCAGATCGGCGGCGAAGAGATCGGCGCTGTCCTCGATCCCCGCCGCCTTTTGCAGCATCGTCCCCGCGGCCGGGATCAGACCGGCGGAGAGCGAGGTGGAGCCGCGCGGGCTTTCGTCGCGTTCAAGGATCATCACCTCCTGGCCCGCGTCATGCGCGGCCAGCGCGGCGGTCAGGCCACAGGCCCCGGCGCCGACCACCACGACCGGCACCACATAATCGAATTCCACGTCTTCGGCTGACAGAACGGCCATCTGCGATCCCCCTTCAACGAAAAGGCACGCGGGTCGGGCCGCGCGCCCGTTATTTTCAGTATCCCGTGCGGCTTTCCTCGGGCGTGCCATAGCGGGCCTCAAGTTCCTGCACCTCGGCCATGCGGGCGGTGTCGAAGAACTGCCTGAAGCTCATCACCTGCGGCGCGACCGAGGCGATGGATTCCTCGTTTTTCATCACCTCGAGCGTCTTGCGCGCCGCCTCGCAGGCCGACAGGAGGAGCCAGTTGGGATAGATGATAAGCTTGAAGCCCAGCTTCTCGATCTCACTCCGGGTCAGGAACGGGGTCTTGCCAGAGGTTGCCATGTTGTAAAGCAGCGGCACGCCGGGGAAGCGCGGCGCGATATGGGGCAGGTCCTCGGCCAGCGGGCTCTCGACGAAGATCACGTCGGCCCCGGCCTCACGATACATCTCGGCACGGTCGAAGGCGGCGTTGCGGCCGTGAAGCGCCAGCGCATCGGTGCGGGCGATGACCACGAAATCCGGGTCGATCCGCGCATCCACCGCCGCCTTCACCTTGGCGACCATATCGGCCGCGGAAATCAGTTGCTTGCCCGCAAGATGGCCGCAGCGCTTGGGCAGCACCTGGTCTTCCAGATGCACCGCCGCGATGCCGCCGCGTTCGTATTGCTGGATCGCGCGGCGCACGTTCAGCGGCCCGCCATAGCCGTTATCGGCATCCGCGATCAGCGGCACGTCCGAGGCATCGGCGATGCGGGTGGCGTTGTCCACCATCTCGGTCATCGTCAGCAGGCCCACATCGGGATAGCCGAGCCGCGTGGCCGATGTCCCGGCCCCGGTCATGTACATAGCGTCAAACCCGGCCTCGGCCACCAGGCGGGCATACATCGCATCCACGACGCCGGGGGCCATGATCGCCCGTTCGCCTCCAAGGGCTTTGCGCAGGCGGGCTGTGCGTGTCAGGGACATTTCATTCTCCGTTTCCTGTTTGACGGCCGGGCCAGTCGGGCGGCCCGGCGCGGGGAGCGTCAGAGGCCCAGATAGACCTGCCGCAGTTGCGGGTCCTTCAGCATGCCGGCGGTGTCGCCCTGCATGACGATATGTCCCTGTTCCAGCACATAGGCGCGGCTGGCGACGTTCAGCGACTGCATCACGTTCTGTTCCACCAGCAGCACCGACATGCCATCGGCGTTGATATGGCCGATCAGGTCGAACATCTCCTCCACCAGGATCGGCGAGAGGCCCAGCGAGGGTTCGTCGAGGATCAGCAGCTTCGGCTCCGACATCAGGCCGCGCCCGATCGCCAGCATCTGCTGTTCGCCCCCCGACAGCGTCCCGGCCAGCTGGCCCAGCCGTTCGCGCAGGCGCGGGAAGATGCCGCAGATCCGTTCGAAGTTCTGCTTTCGATGCCCGGCCGCACGGCGGAACGCGCCCAGTTCGAGGTTCTCCGCCACCGTCAGGTTGGGAAAGATCTTGCGCCCCTCGGGTACCTGCGCGATGCCCATGGCCACGATGTCGCGCGACCTGCACCCGCTGATCTGCTGGCCGTCGAAGGTGACCGTGCCCGCCGTCGGACGGATAAAGCCCGAGATGACGTTGTTCAGCGTGGTCTTGCCGACGCCGTTCGATCCCAGAAGCGCGACGATCTCCCCCGCGCCGATCTGCATGTCGACGCCGTGCAGCACCGCCATGGAGCCGTAGCCCGCCTTGATCCCGGAAATCTCAAGCATGGCCGCCCTCCTGCAAGCGGGTCGCCGCGCCATGGCCCAGATAGGCCTCGATCACGGCGGGGTCCTGAACCAGTTCCTTCGGCGGGGCATGGGCAATCATCTCGCCGTAATTCAGCACATAGGCCGTCTCGGCGAGGCTCATCACCGCCTGCATCACATGTTCGATCAGCAGGATGGTGTGGCCCTCATCGCGGATCTGGCGGATGATGCCGACGATCTCGGTCACCTCGGACGGGATCAGCCCCGCCATCACCTCATCCAGCAGCAGCAGCTTTGCCCCCGTGGCCAGCGCCCGCGCAAGCTCAAGCCGCTTGCGCCCGGCGATGGTCAGCGAGGCGGCGGGGCGGTCAAGCATTCCGCCCATGCCAAGCTGCTTGCCCACCTTGCGCGCGAGGGCCGTCGCATCGGCCCGGTCATGGTGGTGCAGATAGGCCCCGACGGCGATGTTTTCCTCGACCGTCAGCCCGGCGAAGGGCTGCACGATCTGGAAGGTACGGATCATGCCGCGCGCGCAGATCTGGTGCGGCGCCAGCCCGGTGATGTCCTCGCCGCGGAAGGTCACGGTGCCGGTGTCGGGCTTCGTGAAGCCCGCGATCATGGTGAAGCAGGTCGTCTTGCCGGCGCCGTTCGGCCCCAGCAGCGCCACGATGGACCCTTCGGGGACGTCCAGCGAGGCATCGCTGACCGCCTTCAGGCCGCCGAAGCTTTTGGAGATGTTGCGAACCTCAAGCATTGTCGTCGTCCTCCTCCTTCTTGCGGAAGGGTCCGATGCGCGCCGCGAACCCCATCAGGCCTTGCGGCAGGAAGCGCAGCGCGCAGATCAGAACCACGGCATAAAGGACAAAGTTCAGCCCCGGCGCGTTGGACAGCAGATGCTTGGCGCCCTCGCCCAGAAGATGCAGGCCGAGCGTGCCGACCAGCGGCCCCCAGACGGTGCCGGCGCCACCGATCAGCGGCCCGATCAGCGCCTCGACCGAGATCGCATTGCCATAGACGACGGTGCTGTCGATATAGAGCATGGTTTGCAGGTAAAGCACGCCCGCAAGCCCGCCGAAGGCCCCCGAGATCGCCATCGCGATCACCTTGATGCGATAGGTGTCGATGCCAAGCGCGCGCGCCGCGTCCTCATTCTCGCGGATGGCGATCAGATAGGCGCCGAAACGCGAATTCTTCATCACCGCGGTCAGGATCATCACCGCCGCCACGACCAGCAAAAGCAGCGTGTAGCTGACCGTGCGATCCTGAAACTGAAGCGTGGAGATCCCCGGATCGAGCTTCACCTGAAGCCCAGCCCCGCCGCCGGTGAAGGCGAAGGACGAGGCGCAGATCCGCATCACCTCGGCGAAGGCCAGGGTGACGAGCGCGAAATAGGACCCTTTCAGCCCGAAGCGGAAGGTGATCGCGCCGATGAAGGCCCCCATCACCGCGCCTGCGACGATGCCCGCGACAAGGCCGATCCAGGCGTTGACACCGTAATTGACCTGAAGGACGGCCGAGGCATAGGCGCCGGTGCCGTACATCACCGCATGTCCGAAGGAAAAGAGCCCGCCGAAACCGCCGGTGACGTTCCAGGACAGCGCCACCACCGCGATGATGAGCGCGTTGAGCGAGAAGCCCATCCAGATCGGCGAGGACAGGAAGAAGACGCTGACGAGATAAAGCACCGCCGCGGCGATCAGGACCGCCTGGCCCATTGAGGTCGGTTTCATGCCTTCACCCCCCGCCCCAGAAGCCCGGACGGCTTGAACAGAAGGATCAGGATGAAGGCGAGGAAGATACCGATCTGGCCGAGGCTTTCGCCAAGAAACAGCCCGCAGAGCGATTCAATCACCCCCAGAAGCAGCCCCGCGACCAGCGCCCCCGGCAGGCTGCCCATGCCGCCCAGAACGACGGTGGTAAAGGCGACCAGCACGAAGGTATAGCCGACCTGCGGCGTGACATAGAAGGTCGGCAGCAGCAGGCAGGCGGCCAGCGCCACGCAGGCGGTGCCGATGCCGAAGCAGACCGCATAGGCGTGGTTCACGTCGATGCCCACGATCTCTGCCCCGCGCTTTTCGATGGCGACGGCCTTGATCGAGGCGCCAAGCCGCGTGTGTTCCATGAAAAGCCACAGCACCGGCGCCACCGCCAGCGCGGCGAAGAAGGCGATCACCCGGCCAAGCGGCAGATAGGCGCCCAGAAACTCGACCGTGTCATAGGCATAGGGGATGTCGATGGTGCGGGTGTTCGACGTCCAGAAATAAAGCGCGAGGTTGTCGATCGCCAGCGACAGCGCCAGCGTGACCAGCAGCACATTGGTTTCCGACCCGCTGCTCATCGGCGCGATGAGGCCGCGTTGCAGCGCATAGCCAAGCACGAAGAACACCGGCAGCACGATCGGAATGGCGATGTAGGGGTCTATCCCCAGATAGAAATGCAGGAAATAGACGGCATAGAGCGCCAGCATGAGCAGGCTGCCATGGGCGAAGTTGATGATGTGGAGGACGCCGTAGATGAGCGTCAGCCCCAAGGCGACAAGCGCATAGATGGCGCCCATCGTCAGGCCGCTCAGCACGGCCGGCAGGATCAGACTGGACATAGCGAAGGCTCTCTCTTGCGGGCTCGGGCCGGGGACGGTCCCCGCCGATGGCACTCTGCCATCGGCGGGGACCGCAAGGGTCAGCCCTCTTTGGGCATCGGGAACACGGCCTCGGCGGTCGCGTATTCCTTCGGGAAGACCAGCTCGATCTTCTCGCCGCGGATCTGGGTGTTCACCGGCTGCGAGTTCACGTTGTCGCCGTTGACGAACTTGGTCGGCCCGTAGGGCATGATCGAACCGTCGAAGGTCGAGGCGGCAAGCGCCTCGATCATCTTCTCGCGGTCGTCCGAGGCGGACCGCTCAAGCGCGTCGGCGATGACCTGGACCGAGGCATAGGCCACCATCACGTCATAGGTCAGGTCCAGCCCGGCCTTCGCTACGTTTTCGGCCAGCGCGACCGAGGCGGGCTTTTGCGGGTCGTACCAGTGGTTGCAGTCCATCACATATTGCGCGACCTCGTTGTTCTCGCGCACGAACTTGATGTTCGAGGCGGCGCCGCCGAGGATCGAGTAGATCGCCATCAGTTCCACCCGCTGCTGGCGGATCGCCTTGGCCATCAGCGTGTATTCGTTGATGTAGTTCGACGGGATCAGGATGTCGGCTTTCGATGCCTTGACGCGCAGCGCGATGTTGTTGAAATCCCGCTGCGGCGTCGGGTGCTGGATCGTCTCGACCACCTCGATGCCGATGCCGGGCAGGCGTTCGTTCAGGATCTTGGCCATGCCAGAGCCGAAGGGGCCGTCCTCATGCACGATGGCGGCTGTCTTGACCGGGCTGCCCGCGCCCTCGTTCAGGAGCCGCAGGTTATCAAGCGCGACCGTGGTGCATTTGTTCACGCCGGGGGTGAAGCGGAAGACGTTCGGCAGACCGCGTTCCACCATCGCCTCGGCGGTGCCGATCGAGACGACCTGCGCAAGGTTGTATTTCGCAGCCGCCTGGGTGGAGGCCAGACCGAGCGAGGAAGCGGTGGCGCCGGTGAAGGCGCAGACCCCGGCCTCGACCAGCGTATCGACGGCGGCGGCGGCCACCTCGGGGCGGCTTTGGGCATCGGCGACGACAAGCTCGATCTGGGCACCGCCCATGCTCTTGATGCCGCCCGCGGCGTTCAGCGCCTCGACGGCGAACTTGGCCCCGGCGACGCATTGGGTGCCGTTATAGGCAAGGTTGCCGGTCAGCGGCTCGAGGATGCCGACCTTCACGGTGGCGGCCTGCGCCCGCAGGATCGACGGCGCCGCCAGCCCGCTGGCCAGTGCCAGCGCGCCCGAAGCCTTCAGCAGGCTGCGACGATTGAGGTGATGGGTCATTCGCTTTACTCCCTGTTTCAAGCAGTCATTGGTCTTTGCTGTTGCGACTGGCCCGCCATCAGCGGCCCAGCCACGGGTTGTCTGCGATCCTCGCCGCCTCGAAGCTTTCGATGCGCTCCATGAAGGTGAGGGTCATCTCGATCTCGTCGAGGCCACGCAGGATGCAGTCGCGCGCAAGGGACGGGATCTCGATCGGGTGGCGGCCCAGGGCGCCGGGCAGCACCAGCTGCCCGGCCTCCAGATCCACCGTCACGGTGGCGCCGTCGTGTTTCGCCAGATAGTCCTCCAGCGCCTCGCACCGCGCGACGGGCAGGCGCACCGGCACCAGCCCGTTCTTCAGCGCGTTGTTGAAGAAGATGTCGCCGAAGCTTGGCCCGATCACGGCGCGGATGCCGCGATCCACCAGCGCATAGACCGCCGCCTCACGCGAGGAACCGCAGCCGAAATTATCCTCGACCAACAGGATCGTCGCCCTGTCGGCGCCGGGGCGGTTCAGCGGAAAGGCGGGATCGGGGTTTCCCGCGGCGTCGCGGCTGATGTCGTGGAACAGAAACCCGTCATAGCCCTTCGCGCGGTCCTCTTTGAGAAAGCGGGCGGGGATGATCTGGTCGGTGTCGCAATTCACGCCGGGGATCACGACGACGGGAGAGGTTTCGCGGAGGAAGGCTTTCATGCGATCTTTCCCTTCACAGCCGACGCACATCGGTCAGATGGCCCGCAATCGCCGCCGCCGCCGCCATTGCCGGGCTGAGGAGATGGGTCCGCGCCCCCGGCCCCTGACGGCCGACGAAGTTGCGGTTCGAGGTCGAGGCGCAGCGTTCGCCCGGCGCGGCCACATCGCCGTTCATCGCCGCGCACATCGAACAGCCCGAATGGCGCCATTCGAACCCGGCCTCGCGGAAGGTCCTGGCCAGCCCTTCGGCCTCGGCCTGCTCACGCACGCGGGTGGAGCCGGGAACGACGATGGCGGGGACCGTGGCCTTGCGCCCCTTCAGGACCGCCGCCGCCGCGCGCAGATCCTCGATCCGGCTGTTGGTGCAGGAGCCGATGAACACGCGGTCGATCTTCAGCCCGTCCAGCGCGGTGCCGGGGGCAAGGTCCATGTAGTCCAGCGACTTCGCCGCCGCCTTGCGCTTTTCGGCGCTGGCAAAGCCCGCCGGATCGGGGACCCGGCCGGTGATCGGCACGGCATCCTCGGGGCTGGTTCCCCAGGTCACCATCGGCGCGATGGCGGTGCCGTCCAGAACCACCTCGCGGTCGAACTGCGCGCCTTCATCGGTGGGCAGTTGCCGCCACCCGGCCAGCGCGCGGTCCCATTCGGCGGCCTCGGGCGCATAGGGCCTGCCCTTCACATAGTCGAAGGTCGTGTCGTCGGGCGCAACCATGCCCAGCCGCGCCGCCGCCTCGATGGACATGTTGCACAGCGTCAGCCGCGCCTCGATCGACATCGCGCGCACCACGGGGCCGGCATATTCGATGGCATGGCCCCCTGCCCCCGCCGCGCCGATCTTCGCAATCAGCGCAAGAACGACATCCTTCGCCGTCACACCCTGGCCAAGGACGCCCCCGACGGTCACGCGCATCGTCTTCGGGCGCATCTGCCAAAGCGTCTGCGTCGCCAGCACATGCGCATTCTCCGACTGGCCGATGCCAAAGGCGATGGCGCCAAGCGCGCCCTGGGTTGAGGTATGGCTGTCAGAGCAGACGATGGTCAGGCCCGGCAGCGTGATCCCCTGTTCGGGCGCGACCACATGCACGATGCCCTGTTCGCGGCTTTCCAGCCCGAAATGGCGCACATCGCCCCATTCCATGTTCTCATCGAAGGTGCGGATCATCCGTGCGATGGCGGGGCTGGCGGCCGCATCCGCGCTGCGGCCAAGCGTCGGCACATAATGATCCGCAATGCCGAAGATCTGCTTTGGCCGACGCGGATGCAGGCCCCGGCGCCTGAGGTCCGCGAAGGCGTGAAAGCTGCCCTCGTGGATCATGTCGCGGTCGATATAAAGCAGCGACTGGCCGGAGGGGTGGCGCAGGATCTCATGCGCGTCCCAGATCTTTCCGAACAGGGTTCGTGCTGCGGGGGCGGTCGCTTGCGCCATGCGGGGTGTTCCTGTGCTTGTCTCTCGTCTTGGCACGGGCCGCGCGCCCTTGCGGGCGCGCGGCATGAAGGGCGCGTCAGGCCTGCTTGCGAAACGCCTCGGCGATCTCGCCCGCCGGGGCTACCCAGACGCCGGAATGGCAAAGGATGTAGTCCAGCACCTCGCGCAGGTATTCGACGCGATAGGGCATGCCGGACACCCAGCTGTGCAGCGGCACGCTCATCACCCGGCCGCCGAAATCGCCGCTTTCGCGGTACAGGACGTCGAAGCGGTCCTTGACCTGCTGCACCCAGTCCGGTTCCGACTGGAAATATTCGTTCGAAACGACGCGGTCGTCGGTCTCATAGGCCAGCGGCATCGCCAGAAGCGGCCCTTTGTCGGTGCGCATCTCATAGGGCAGGTCGTCATTGGCCCAGTCGAGACACCATTGCACACCGTTCTTCACCAGAATCTCTGGCGTGCTGAACCCTTGCGCACGGCCGGGCGAGAGCCAGCCCGCGACCTTCTGGCCCGACCCCTCGCGCAGAAGCCGCAGCGCTTCGGCGACGATGGCATCCTCCTCCGCGGCGCCCAGACCGGAGTGATGGACCTTGCCCATGTCAAGGCCATGCGCCACCACCTCATGACCGCCCTCGACCACCGCGCGCAGCAGCGCCGGATAGCGTTCGGCGATGCAGCCGTTGATGGCGAAACTCGTCCGCAGCCCCTTGGCCGCCAAAAGCTTCAGCACCCGGAAGATGCCGACGCGGTTGCCATAGTCGCGATTGGTGAAGTAGCGGAAATCCGGGTAGGGCATCGACAGCGCGCCGGGGGCCTTGAAGGGCTTGGCCGGCATGTCGAGCGGGAAATGCTGCACGTGGGTGACGATGGACAGCGCCACCCGCGCCCCGTCCGGCCAGACGACCGGCTTGCGCGCGAACATGTCGGACCAGTCGTAGCGGTCCTGATCCATGCCATAATGACGCGCCGGGTAATCAAGATAGCTTTCGGGAAGCGGCGGCATCAGCGGGTCCCCTCTTTCAGGGCGGCCATGGCCGCGGTCATGGCGTCATAGGCGCCGCTTTCGTGATAGGCCTCGGCAATCTCGCGCCCGGTGGTCTGCCACACGCCGTCATGTCCGGCGATATAGTCGATCGCCTCGGCAAAGGCGTCGATGCGGTGCGGCTGGCCGACCAGATAGGGGTGCAGCGGAATGCACATCACCATGCCGCTTTCGTCCGAATCCCGGTAAAGCTGGTCGAACTGGCGCTTGATGATCTCGCCATAATGGCGGGGCGTGACCTTCTGGCTATTATAGACGATGACATCGTTCATCTCGAGCGAATAGGGCATCGAGATCAGCCTGCCGCTTTTCACCTTCACCGGCATCGGCTGATCGTCGTGGAACATGTCGCAGGTGTACCGGATGCCCGCCTCGGCCAGGATGTCCATGGTCCAGAGGTTGTTCGACAGTGCAGGCGACAGCCAGCCGGCCAGTTCCTGCCCGGTATGATTGCGCACCGTGTCGAAGGCATCGCGGATGATCGCGCGTTCCTGCTCCACGGTCATGTTGTAGACATAGCGGGTGTTGTAGATGCCGTGGGAAAAGAACTCCCACCCGCGATCCGCGCAGGCCTTGATGATCTCGGGGTGGTGATCGCAGAGCGCCACGTTGAGAGAGACCGAGCCGCGAAACCCCGCACGATCCATCGCCGCCATCATCCGCCGCCAGCCGACCCGGTTGCCGTAGTCGCGGTGTGAATATTGCAGCACGTCGGGGTTCGGCCGTCCCCAGGGCGTCCGGGTCGGGTTGTTCGGCGGGTCGTATTCGTAGAACTCGATATTCGGCGCGATCCAGACGGCAAGCTTCTTGCCGCCGGGCCAGGTGATCTTCGGGCGCCCCGGCCAGGGCAGATAGTCGTAAAGACCAAGGTCGGAACGGATTTCGTTGGCGGCGTCCATCTCACTTGCCCTCGGGTTGATAGGCCTCGTACCAGGCGATCGCCTCGCTGACCGGGATCACATCGCCGTATTTCACCGAGATGTCGTAGAGATTGGCGAAATGCGGGCTTTCATGCTTGTCGGCCACGCATTCCTCGGGGACGATCACCCTGTAGCCGCGCGAGATCGCATCGACCACGCAGGCGCGCACGCAGCCCGAGGTAGAGCCGCCCGTCAGCACCACCGTGTCGCATTGATGCCAGACCATCAGCGATTGCAGGTTGGTCTCATGAAAGGGCGAGGCCATGCGCTTGTTGATGATGATGTCCTTCACCGGGTCGATCTTCAGCCGCGGATCGAATTCCGCCCGGCGGGAGCCGACCTTGATGTTCTGAAGCGAGTCCGGCGTGTCGGTGCGCGTCCCCCAGACGCCGCAATCCTCGCCCGATTGCATATAGGCCACATAGGTCCAGGTCAGCGGCAGCCCCTTCGCCCGCGCCAGCCCGGACAGCGTGTTGACGTAGTCGAGCTGCTTCGGATCGGTCTCATAGGCCGACACGAATTCGCCGACCGAGGTATAGGCGCATTGCAGGTCGATGTTGATGAGCATGGGCTTCCTGCCGAAGCCGAAACGCTTGCGCGTCGGGTTGGCCTTCGCGTTCTCGAAAAGCTGACGGGCCGTAAGCGATGACATTTCCATGATGGATCTCCTCTGAGGCAGTCCGCCCCCCGGCGGCCGTTCCGGTCAGGCCACCCTCCTCCGGCGCGCTCGGAACATTGTCAATAATGTTATCACTTTATATCTTTTGTAAAGGAAAAATGCGCGCGCAGGAAAGGACGATCCATCTATCTGACAAGTATAGACTTTCAAAGAAAATCTGGCCGAAAAACCCAAGTCGGAAAAGCGGTCGCCAAACCGGACACGGGAGATTTCCCCACCCCGGAAACGCCGTCACGCAAGGCTACCCCGGACGCGAGGCTGACCCTGCCCATGGCCGCCGCCCCTGCCCGGCCCCAAGGCCCGCCCCGCCCCGCCGGGCATCGCCGGACCACCACACCTGACAAGACTGCAGCCCGCTCCCCGCGGGCGTGCTGGCCACGGGTTCTGGCAACACAGAACGCCTGCAAGGCCACTTCCAACCCGCGCAGATCGGCGGCACACGGGCGATGTTCGGGGGCAATCGGGGCAAGTGGCGGAGGAGCCAGTCTGGAGCTATCCCGTCTCCGCAAAATTCCCTGCAAACAGGGAAATTAACAGCGAATTTCTGCTGTTTTCTGGCAATCAACGCCAGGGCCGACGAAAAACTCAACGACTGTTCAATGCTTTACTCGAAATTTCCCTGCTGACAGGAACAGGGAACTTTTTTGACCTGAACACAGTAATTTCTTCTTCGAGCAGGGAACTGGATCTCGGCAGCACGATCCTGCCGATGTAGACTTTAGGTGTCATTTGAGCGGCCTCGTGCGCGACAGAATCTGGTATGGTGAAGGGGACTCATAGAATGACGAACGACCTTACCCGGGCCTCTGCGGCACCGGCCTTGGATGTTTTTCTTCTGGCGCAAATGGAGGCCGAGCCCGGTGGTGAATCCCGAGTTCCCAGACAAAGCACGCGATGGCCCGTCCCTTGTTCGGGCGGCCGAGTACGTGCGCATGTCTACCGATCACCAGCGCTATTCGACTGAAAACCAGGCGGCGGCAATCCAGACCTATGCCGCACGGCGCGGCATGGAGATCGTCCGGACTTACGCCGATGAAGGAAAGAGCGGGTTGCGGATTGAAGGCCGGGACGCACTGAAACAGCTGATCGAGACCGTCACTTCTGGCAGCGCGGATTTCGACGTCATCCTTGTCTACGACATCAGCCGTTGGGGCCGTTTCCAGGACGCCGACGAGAGCGCCTATTACGAATATATCTGCCGGCGCGCCGGGATCGACGTGCACTATTGCGCCGAACAATTTGAAAACGACGGCAGCCCTATGGCTACGATGTTCAAGGGCTTCAAGCGTGCCATGGCTGGCGAATACAGCCGAGAGCTGTCGAGTAAGGTTTTCACCGGGCAATGCCGCCTGATTGAAAAAGGCTTTCGTCAGGGTGGTCCCGCCGGGTTCGGTTTACGTCGCCTACTCATCGATCAGCACGGGGTTCCCAAGGCAACGCTCACCCAAGGTGAACAAAAGAGCCTTCAAACCGATCGCGTCGTGCTCGTGCCGGGACCCGAGGAAGAAGTCGCTATCGTCCGCGAGATCTACCGCGCCTTTGTTTCAGGGGGTCAAAACGAAGCACAGATCGCAGAGGGCCTGAATGACCGTGGCATCCTTACGGACCTCGGTCGGCCCTGGACGCGGGGTTCCGTCCATCAGTTGCTGATCAACGAGAAGTACATCGGCACCAATGTCTGGAACCGGGTGTCTTTCAAGCTCAAGAAGAAGCGTGTCCGCAACGACCCCGAGACATGGATCCGAGCGCCGAACAGCTTTCCGGCAATCGTCGATCCGATGCTCTACGAAGCTGCCAACAATATCATCGCGGCACGCTCGGCCCGCATGTCCGACGCGGAGATGCTCGCTGCATTGCAAGCGCTGCTGGAACATCAGGGCGCGTTGTCGGGTCTCATTATCGACGAGGCCGACGAAACCCCATCGAGCAGCGCCTACAGCCATCGGTTCGGCAGCCTTCTCAGGGCCTATCGTCTCGTCGGTTTCCGGCCGCGGCGCGACTATCGCTACATCGAGATCAACCGCGAACTCCGCCGGCTCCATCCCGAAGTCATCGATGAAGTTCTGAGGGGGATCTCCGCTGCAGGCGGAGCCGCCACGCGAGATGCGACGACCGATCTCGTGACCGTCAATGGCGAGTTTTCCCTGTCGTTGCTCATTGTCCGCTGCACCCGCACCCAGGCCGGCTCGCTGCGCTGGCGTGTGCGGTTCGATACAGGGCTTGTACCGGACATCTCCGTAGTTATCCGGATGGACGAACTCAACCGGAAGCCTTTCGACTACTTCCTCTTCCCTCTCCTCGACATTGGCGCCGGCAGACTTCGTCTTGCCGAGGACAATGGCCTCGCCCTCGACGGTTACCGTTTTGACAGCCTCGATCCGCTCTACGCGCTCGCAGAGCGCAAACCTCTCAGGGAGGTAGCATGACCGATCAGCCCCGTCCCCAGCATCTTCGAATGATCCCGATCGATCGGATCGAGGTTCTGAATCCACGTGCCCGCAACAAGCGGCTGCACAGGGAAATCGTGGAAAACATCGATGCCGTCGGGCTCAAGCGACCGGTGACCGTTCGCAGACACCCTGACGACCCGGAGCGCTATGACCTGGTTTGCGGCGAGGGCCGGCTGGAAGCCTTTCGACTGCTTGGGCAGGAGAAGATTCCGGCAGTCGTCATTGAGGCGGAGGAAGCGGACTGCATGGTGATGAGCCTGGTGGAGAACATCGCACGGCGCCAGCATCG